>CAVSCE010000009.1:0-875286 GCA_963726375.1 uncultured Chloroflexia bacterium
AGCTGACGCAGGCGGCGATGGTGCTGATCTACCTGATGGTGCTGTACCTGGTGTTCGTGCCGCACTACTTCACGCCGCTGATGCTGATCGTTTTCCTGGTGGTCAAGCGGCTGATCACGGCGCTGAAGGTGCTGCGCAACCCGAAACTGGCCGAGGCGCCGCCCGGGTTCCCGTTCTGGCCGGTCTGGTTCTCGGCTTTCTGCTTCAACCACAACCGGATGTTCGGCGGGCTGTTCATCCTGGGGCTGATCCTCGACACGATCCTGCGGATCTTCGTGCCGACTTTCTGGCCGGTGCTGTGAGAGAGTTATTGGGCGGAGGTGAGCATGACTGATCGAATCCCGCCAACCCTTTCGGGATATGCGAGCTACCGCGGCGGCAAGGGGCATTTCGCCTTTTTGATGCACCGGATTTCGGGGCTGGCGACGATCGCGTTCCTGACGCTGCACGTCCTGACGACTTCGACGGTCTTTTTGCGCCGCAGTACTACGACGTGATCTTGAAGGCCTTCAGCAACCCGGTGGTGATGGCGGGCGAGATCGTGCTGGTCTTTTTCGTGATCTACCACGGCGTGAACGGGCTGCGGATCGCGTATTTCGACATCTTCAAGCCCGAGCTGTGGGCGAAGGTGCCGACGAAGAAGGCGATGGGCTGGGTTTTCGCGCTCGCGGTGGTGCTGTGGCTGCCGGCGCTGGCGGTGATGGGGCGGGCGCTGCTTGCCCACGGGTTCGGGCTGTTCGGGGGCGGGTAGGAGGCGGGATGGAAGCCAGGGCAAACCCAAAGATCGAGACGTCGGGCCACTCTTTCGCCTGGAAGTGGATGCGCTACAGCGCCTTCCTGCTGATCCCGCTGGTGTACATCCACGTGATCCTGCAGGACCTGATCGTGGGGGGGCACAACCTGAGCCTGAGCTACGTGCAGGGGCGCTGGGCGCTGTGGGGCTGGCGGCTGTACGACATCTTCCTGCTGGCGTTCGCGTTCTCGCACGGGGCGAACGGGCTGAGGCAGGTGCTGAGCGACTACATGAAGTCGGAGCGGGCGATCCGCTGGATGAGCCGGGGGGTGGCGGTCTTCTGGTTAATCGTGACGCTGATCGGGGCGGCGGCGATAATCGGAGGGGTGAGGATGCCGTACAGGGGGAGGAAATTACAAACCACGGAGCCACAGAGAGACAGAGAGAATAAACAGACCACGGAGTTACAGAGAGCACAGAAGGGAAATAACTATAAACGAGTTACAGAGAGCACAGAAGGGAAAAACACAGAACGGAGCTACCGAGAGCACAGAGGGGAAATTACAGACCACGGAGTTACAGAGAGCACAGAGAAGAACACTTCTGGAAAGGGAGGAGAGAAGTCAGCGGATTTATTTTTGCGAGGGGGATTTTATGCAGTCGTTAAGGTTCGGAGGAGGGAAGAGGACGAGAATTGAATGAAAAAAATTCAAATCGATTTCAATCCTCTTCTGGTTGGATGGAAAGACCTGTTTGATATAATAGCACATATGTTTTCTTGGTATTGCAAGGATTTTTGAGTAATGCTGTGCTGATTTGCGTGGAGCATAAAATGAGTGGGGTGGTCCCGGCGCTTTGCGCCAGGATGCGGAGGATGTCGCCCGGTTCCTCACCAAGTTCGGAGAGTTTGAGGCGGGGCGGGCGGAGAGTGCTGCCGGGGGTTGAAAATGGGGCAGTGCGTTCGATGGATGCACCCTACTAAGGATTATGGTTCCTCGACTAAGGTCCAACCTGGAGCGAAGCGGTTAAGGGTTCAATTCCAGGTGAGGGTATTTTTGAATGCATAATATAACAATATTCTAACGGTTTGCGTTACCGGCGGGGGAGTGAACAATGCTTGGGAGCATGATCTTGCTTGGACGTAGGAAAAACCCGAAAAGTTGAGAATCCCGCCAGTTAGGTGCACGCTTTGTTGGGCGCATTGATTGGTTTAACTACACTTGCTCAGGTGGATTCTCTAAGCATTTTTTACAAACGCCATTCTCCAAATGGGGAGGATCGGCATTAGGACAGGTCCATTTTTGACATTGAGCACATTGAACTAGTTCAGTTGGCTTATTGTAGTCCGTTACAAGAAATGAACTATACAGCTGTCCATTCTCTCCATATTCATCCCAATATTGATCTGGTTGTGGACTGGGTTTTCCACAAATATGGCAATAGAAGCGGGCTTGATGTTGCTTCAAACGCTCCGGCTCCTGTGCCTGATATATTCTATTTCTTCTCTCATCGACAGCATAGAGACAACACTATAAATTATCCCAGCAAGGAAAACAAGCCATACGACACCTAAACAAATTCCTATAGTTAATAGCTGGTGCAAAACTTCATTTTGGCTTTGATCGTATAACCAGATTAGGCATGAGAAAACGATCATGGATATAATCACAATAAAGACTAGGCGGAATGGAAAATCTTTCTTTTTCATCTTTATAACCATGCTCTTCTATTTTGATACTTGCTAATTTGTCAGCGCCCAACGGTTGGCGTTACCTGCAATAATCCCTATAGCTTGTCAATTGGATATCTTTTGCTGACCTGCTTTTAATTAGAGCGGTTACCATAAACCAGCGGTTTTGGGTTCAAATCCTGTTGGAGATTAATTTTGATACCATAGGATAACAAATAGCTGACAGATAACATAAGCGACAGCGGTCAGGCGTAGCGATTGATAATGCAGCGGTAAACAGAGCACACAGGTTATTGGGATGTTCGAGAAGCGAGATTTTGCTCTGGAGGCGGGTGGACTACTACGCGGAAACCGATATCGTCTCTGACATGGTCGTAGACGTTAACGTTTCGGCATGATTGCAGACTTATTTGCCATGATGCACCGCCTACAAAATCATAAGTATTAGTTTTGTAGTAACAGAAATCTGGATCGCATTCAATATGAATAGCAGTGCTACTTGTGTACGTACTCAGCGTCCACTCCGACACATTGCCTACCATTTCCGCACAGCCACGGGTATTATCAAACTCCGGTCCATCCCCATCTGGGCTGAATTGCCCCACCGGCGTAGTACCACCGTACCAATGCTCGATATTGCAGAGTGTACGATTTTGGTACTGCTGTTTCCCCACGGATACTTGCGCGGATCCATCCCGTATGCAGCCTTCACCCACTGTTCCTTGGTTTGGCAGGCTATATGCCTTACCCGTGACCTTGCTCAGCCAATGGCAGTACACCTGGGCATCGGCTTTTGTTATCATGGTCACGGGATGTCGACTGTATTGTTGGATGTCTCTTTTTACACCTGATGTGATGCGACCATAGTGTTTAATGAAGAAAGCAAATTCGGCTACAGTTACTGGGTAACGGCCGAAATCCCAATATTCATCCAGGTAAACCTTGTCAGATGATTTTAAAAAGTCATGAGATGTCTTATAATTGTAATCTTCAAATTGTTTGTAGATCCAGGATTTACCTGCGGAATATGGATTAGTTCTGGTTCAAACTCTTTCGGATTCCCCAAAGGCTCCGTGCTGATTCGATAAACCCGGTAAGCTCCTGTAAACCACCCTTTGCTTTCGACCCGTAAGCCGAGCCCTAAGTCGGTGATCTTCCCCAATTCCAGGGCTAGAGGTAAAGCGCTTTCAAGATCGTATCGATCCTGCTCAACTCTAGTCAACCGATATCTCTTGGGCACTTTCTTATCGATTCGAGGCATTATTGGTTCAAGACATTGAACAATTCCTTGTGGACATCTAAGCATTAATTATTTGGCATAGTTCATAAGAAATTGTCAATTTGGCAAATTATAGCAGTCCGTCAATAAGCTGATCATAAGATCAATTGTACATCGGTATAATGAGTAAATCACCCGGTCTTTCCCTGCGTTCATGATCAACCTTGGGATGTGTGAGAAGCGAGTGCTGCAGGTGTGGGTTTAACGGTGAAATCGATGGGTCACCGACCCAGCCACGGATGGCAGGCTCTCCTTCGCTGCGTTAAGAACAGGTTCTTCGCTGCGCTCAGGACAGGTCCTTCGCTGCGCTCAGGACAGGTCCTTCGCTGCGCTCAGGACAGGTCCCTACGACTACAATCTAAAACAGAAGGAAAATGATGTATTTATATTATCCTAATAAGGTCTAAATAGTATATTATATGATATAATCTATTTATCCTGATCAAAGAGGGAGGGACGAATGATAAAAACTGGCGATATGATTGATAATTCTGTGAAGGGATCTATGGCAGCAAGCAGCTTCTCAATCCCGATCATCGGCTGGGTGGCAATCGCAACAGGTGTCTCGGCTATCCTTGCGGTGATATTTCTCATCCTGATGGCGACGGTGAACAATTCTTTTGGCAAGGTCAACGATGTTTTCAACGCGATTATCGGGATCTCGAGCGCGGTCCTGGCGTGGATGATGTACGCCGAGCATCACGCCAAGGCGCCGCTGATGAGTTAAATCGCGCTGGCGCTTGCGGTGGTTGGCGCGATCTTTACCGTTATTGGATCGGTCCTGATCATCAACGGCTATACAGACTTTGTCCTGGCCGGGTGGTACACAGGGGTCGGGAACGCTTTGATCGGCTTGTGGTTGGCGGCATTTTGCAGTTCCATGCTGCGCGGCGAGGCGCTGCCACACAACCTGATCCTCTTTGGGATTGCTGCAGGGGCGTTCATGGCCGTTGGACTAATCGGTATTCTCGGGATTTTCGCCAGAATCGACAGCATGGAGTCGATGCCGTGGTATCTGTATCTGGCGTTTTTTGGATACTTAGGAACCTATATCCTGTATCCCGCCTGGACGATCTGGCTGGGACGAACGCTCCTGCTCAAGTAAATAACCAGAGAATATCGACAGGTCTTCTACCTGCAAAAGCGGATGGGGCTGGCCTGCATGTACAGCGAAGAGGCCTGGCACAGAAGACGGAGGATATTGCCCAGGCGCACAGGAAGGGGAGTCCGGTGGATAAGGTCAGACCTCAATATTAGTTCAAGAGAATATCCTGTTTATCTGTTTTTTATCAGCATCCTTTATTCTTCCTGGCAAAACTAAATAAGGATGCCCCAAGCAAAATCTTCTGAAAATATCAGATTCCGACTAAAAAATTATTAACACCAATATTTCTGGCAATTGTAATCCCAAGTGCATGTCCCGATGTGGATGCCAGTGTGTACCTTCAATTGTGGGATTTTGGGCTGCGTTCCTTTATTCCCATTTTGTTGCAGTTCGTCGGATTGTACCTTCAACTGCCGGTTTTTGTTTTGCATCACTTCTTTCTCCTTCAATGTTGTCCAATGGATGAGATGTATAAGCCCGATGACGATTTTCTCAGTCTACTTCCATTCATAATGATAATAGCATAAAACAATAATCTTCACATTCTACATTTGACGTATTCTTTTAACCGCAACAAGTGATGTTTCACAGGCGAACAGGATGGGAATTTCGGTGGATCAGAAAAACCTGTGAGATCGAAATTAATCTTAAAGCCTGCTTCTTTGCGGTCCAGGGAAGGAGGCTTTTTAACGGCTCAAGCAGCTGGAACGAGACAGCCAATGGAAGGTAATGGTCTGCGCTCGGGACAGGTCCTTCACTCTGTTCGGGATGAATCCTTCGCTGCGCTCGGGACAGGTCCCTCACTATGTTCGGGATAGATCCTCGCTGCGGGGACAGGCCTATGGCCTACTCGCCAGCTAATCCTGCTCGATCTCTCGGATCACGCGGGCGGGATTGCCCGCGACGACGGTGTTCGAAGGGACAGAGCGGGTGACGACCGCGCCGGCGCCGACGACGGCATTCCGACCGATGCTCACTCCCGGCAGCAGGACGGCCGCGCCCCCGATCCAGACGTTATCCGAAATGAAAATTGGTTTGGCCACTTCCGAGCCCTGGATGCGAGCCTGCGCCTGAACCGGATGTGCGGCAGTATAGATCTGGACGCCGGGCCCGATCATGACATGACGGCCAATGCGGACTTCATTGTTATCGAAGATGGTGCACGAGAAATTCAGATAGACGCAGTCGCCGATGTAAATGTTGCGACCGTAGCTGCAGTAGAAGGGCGCTTCGATGATCGAATTCTGACCGATGGCTCCCAGGAGCTGCTGGAGGATGGTCTGTCGTTCAGTAAGGGTTTCGGCCAGATTATAGAGCCGGAGCAATTTCTTGACTTTTTGACGCTCAGCGTCCAGGTCGGGATCCAATCCGGAGTAGGTTTCTCCGGCCAACATTTTCTGTTTTTCGGTTTTTGAAGTCATCTACTCGCTCCTGTTGGACCGATTCGAGCAGCACTATTGAAAATGGCAGCAGTGAAAGCGGAGGTCAGGCCTGGATCAAGCAGAGGGACGGTTCAGAAAAGCCAGGGTGCGGTCCCAGGCGAGGCGAGCGGCTTCGGGATTGTAGGCGTCGAGCCGGTCGGGCTCAAAGAACCAGTGGCCAACGCCGGGGTAGCGGTGGAAAACCACATCACGGCCGAGGCTTTTGAGCTGCGCCTCGAGCTCGTCGACGCCCGAAGGCGGCTCGTACGGGTCGTTATCAGCGAAGTGGCCGAGGTAGGCTGCTTTTGAGGCGCTGAAATCGCCGCCGCCGGTGCCATAAAAGAGCACGACGGAATGGATGCGGTCCGGATCGGATGCGGCGAGGTCCAGGGCGTAATAGGCGCCGAGCGAGAAGCCGATCACCGCCAGGAGGCGGCCGGACGGGCCAACCCGATCGCTGAGGAAGGCGGTTGCCTGGGCGATCTCGGCTTTGGCCTGGAGGTAGCTTGCGTCGAGGGTCCGGCCGAGGGCTTCGGCGGCGGGGATCGTGTCTGCAACCTGGCCGTGGTAGAGGTCCGGGGCGAAAGCCGTGAAACCGGCTTCGGCGAGCCGGGTGCAGAAGGCTTTTATCGTCGGGTTCAAGCCCCACCAGGCGTGCAGGACCAATACCGCAAGTCCATTTCCGGCGGAGGGGACGGCGAGAAAACCGAGAGGTTGAGATTGGTTCATGGAGGATATTATATCGAATTCTTTTCGGACGAAATCGAAGCAACTCTTGGAACCAGGCTGATGACGGGTTTCCTGGCAAGGGCGGCTCACAGAGCTGGAAGACACGCGGCGGCGGGGAACGGGCGAGCGGGATGAGGCCGGCTATGCTTGAGCCACGGATCAACCCGGGATGGGGAAAGGCACAGCCGGAGCTCAGCGCAAGACGGCCGGAAAATGGAGATAGGCCTTCGGGGCAGACGGATAGCGCTCCGGCGCGCCGATCTCGCTGGCAAGGCCGGCGGGACGGAGAGCGCCGCTCAGTGTCAGTCGCAAGGTGGGAGACGAAAAAGCCGCCCGATGATTTGGGCGGCGGATAGGCTTTCAGCGAAAAAAGGTCTTATTTGGGATAGGTCGCGGCCAGGTATTCGATCAGGAATGCTTTCTCGGCATCATTCAGCGCGGCACCTTTACCCACCATGCGCTCGACGGTCGCGGTCCAATCTTCGACGGCGCCCTTCTTGGCTTCGACGCGGGCGAGGTCGTGGCATTTCGTGCAGCGATCGGCAAGCAGGACTTTCCCATCCAGGGCAGCGGGGTTCGAAGAGGCAGGCGGGGCAGCGGGTTGAGTGGGCGCTGGCGCCGGGGTGGAGCAAGCGGCGAGCAGCAGGGTAAATATCAGCAGTCCAAAGATCCAGGTTATTCTCATATCAGATTTCTCCTTTTTCATCATTTGAATGGTCTGCCTGATGAAATCTTCCAGACAGCTACAGCACCGGTTAACTCATTATACAAAAAAACTTCAATCAGGTCGAGCTTCCGCCAACAAGACCATTGGAGACCCGGCAGCCCATTCCAGGTTAATTGTCCGGGTAGGTCGCGGCCAGGTATTCGGCCAGGGCTTGCTGCTCGGCTGTGCTGAGCGAGGCGCCTTTGCGGACCATGTCCGCGACGATCGAAGTCCACTCTGCAAGCGAGCCGTCTTCGCGCTCGACGCGGGAGAGGTTGTGGCAGACGGTACAGCGCTCATTCAGCAAGGCCTGGCCATCCAGGGCTGGAGGTGCGGGAGGCGGTTCCGTCGCAGGGGCGGTCGGCTCAAGCGTGGGCGCGGGTGGGTTGGTAGGAACTGCGGTCGGTTCGGTCGTTGGAACAGCCGGCTCGGTCGGGAACTGATAGTCGGGACTGAGTCGGCAGACGGGTTGGGTGGGCTGGAGCGCGCTCGTCGGCGAGGGGAGCACGGGAGCGGCAGGGGTTTGCGGCGAGGCGGAGGTGCAAGCATTCAGCAGCAAGGCAAGCAGCAGCACCCCGAAGATCATGGCTTTTTTCATCAATAACAGCTCTCCAATTCTCAATGATTTAACGAATGCCCGGATAATTTTTAGCCAACAGCACCTGGAATGGGCTATTTTTCCGGGTAGGTTTCAGCCAGATAGTCGATCAGGATCTGTTTTTCGTCGGTAGTCAGGAAGGCGCCGTTCTGGATCATCTGCATGACGATCTGCTCCCATTCGGCGGCAGATTTGCTTTTCAGCTGGACGACGGTGATGTCGTGGCAGGTTGTGCAGCGGTTTTCGAGCAGGGTCTGTCCATCCTGGGGAAGAGGATCGGCCGGAGCGGCCTCTTTTGTTGGGATACCCTGGGCTGCGGTCGGCTCAACTTTCGACGGCCGTCCCAACAGGTTGAGTTGACTACCGGTTTTTGCTCGACTGCAGGCACCCTGTCGACGGCGGGCTGAGTGACCTGAGAGGCGGCTGGTGCTGAGGCGGTGCAGCCAGCTGCGAACACGAATAGAATTAATGAAGCCAAAAGCCAGAATTTTCCCACAAAAAACCCTCCCGAAATTATTAAAAGCTGGATAGCCCGAAAAAACCAGACTAACCAGATTTAGTTACTCTATTATAACCAAGAAATTGAGAATCGACAAGTCCAGCCATGAGATTGGAGACCTGATGGAAGAATACCTAGACGAACCTGCAGCTGCGGTTCTACGCGGATGTATTGGAGTGAGGAAGGATTGCCCGGATTATCGCATTCGAGCGAAGTTAAACGCACTCGCCGAAGTCGCACCAGCCGTTGCCGTTCATGTCCTGGTAGCCGCGGCAGTTGCCCGGGTACTCGCAGGTTTGGGCGCAGCGCTGCCAGCAGTCGGATGAATCCTGGGCGGATGCGGGGCTGCTGATATTCGCTGAAGCCGAATCGGGAGAAGAAGGCGCAGGGGCGCCATCGGCAGGTGAGTTCGGCCTGGCGCCGGAGGAAGCAAGGGCGATCTCCTTGCTCAAGGTTTGAAGAGGTTTGAGGATCGAGAGCAATGCGGCGGCGCCGGTGACGCCCATCAGATACAGGAACTCGCGCCGACCGGCGCTGGAGCTCTGCGCGGCGGTCTGGACAGCGGGGGTCCGCAACGGCAGGCTCCAACGAGGGAGGAGTGCCGAGCGAAGGGTGTGGACGATCCAGCGCCAGTGCAGGCCTATCTTGAGGACCAGCAGCGCGAGCGTGCCGATCGAGGCGGCGATATGAAGGGTGACCAGGAACCCGCTCGGCTCCCAGATGAAGTCAAACCAGGTTGTTATCGCCAGGCCGCTCAACAAGATCAGAAGCATGCCAGCCAGGATCAGCAGGTCGACCGAGAGGTTCAGGCGCGCCCGGTTGGAGGTGCGCTTGAAGAAACGCCTTAGCACCGCGGCGAGCCATTCCAGGTGGGTCAGAAAATGGTAGCAGATCGCCAGGGCGAGGATCACACCGAGCCACTGGTGGAGCTCCAGGCCGGTGAAATCAAGCCAGAACGAGAGCAGGAAACCGATAAAAAGGACCGCGTCGAGAATCCAGAGCCATTTACGGTTAAGGTCTTTAAGCATAAGCGATGATTATATCCCAGATCTACTCAGCGAGTCCATCACCTGGCCGATCGCGGTGGTGAGGGAAGGGTGGGAGACTTCGAACTCGGCGATGGAGTCGTTGAGGCGCTCGAGCAAGTCAGGCTCCTGTTCGCTTGCAGAGCGCCCGAGTGCTCCTGCGATATCGGACTGAAGGTGCTCAAGCATCCGGCGCTTTTCGTCATCGAGCTCGCCGACGGTATCGAGCTCGAGGTGGATCTGGCTGTGCAACGCTTCGAGTTTTTCGCTAAGGTCATCGTCCATGGGATCCTCCTTTGAAAAGGTTCGCACCTTATTTTAACCGCAAAGGATGAAAAAGAAGGCGGAACCTTTGTAAACCATAGATGAACGCAGATGGACACAGATCATATTGAAACACACTTTGTTTCAGGATCAGGGTAACGAATGATAACAATCAGTGTTAACCATATGGATCAAAATTCCTGAACACGGAATCCGTTTGCATGCTGACTGGGATCGCATGAGGAACCGCCGAAGGAGGAAGGATCAAAGGGCGTTGTCGCTAAGACGCCAGCCATCCTGGGGCCCACCAGGAATCAAACCAAAAAGGACTATGAAAATGAGACAAAATAGTGCAGGTTGTTTGACGGGATTTGTGTCAGCGTTCTCGCGTTTCTTCCTTATCATGATGTGGATCGCCAGACCGGTGCTCTTCAATGCCGCCTTCGGCTCGGTTATCCTGCCGTGCCTTGGCATTTTGTTCCTGCCGTTCACAACGCTTATGTATGTGTTCCTGCTGCAGGGTGGCGGCGGAATCCAGGGCCTGGATTGGCTGTGGCTGGTTTTATCGGTGGTCCTGGACCTGGCCTCGATCGGCGGCGCCGGCTACTCGAACCGCAATTACATCCCGCCCGGCTATCCCGGCTCGGTAAATCCACCTCCTGGGCCGACCCAGACGCTTTAGCGAACACCCGACCTGTCGGCTGAACTCAGAAAGCCCTCACCCCCAGCCCCTCTCCCGGGGGGAGAGGGTGAGGGATGTGTTGGTTAACGTCGGATCGCAGGCAGGAATGCTTTGTAAGGGTAGAAGATACCCAGCGAGGCGGTATCGGTTTTGCCTGAGAGCGAGGCCTGGATGACGTCCGGGTATGAGCCGCTGTGCGTGCTGGCGGTGAAGATCCCCGCTGCCGAGATTTCACCGGCCTGGGCGTTCAGCACGCTCCAGGTCACCGCCGGGTGCTGGAGCAGGTTGTCGTAGAGGTCCAGGCCGCGAACACGCCAGGCCAGGGCCTCGCCAGGGACCATGCGGGCGCCGGAGGGCAAGATTTCAAGGGAGGCTAAAGCAGCCGGGGTCACCATCAGGTTGTGAGTCACGGCCTGGCTGAGCCCGAGGCCGCCGTCGGCGCGGACTTCCATCCGTACGGTGTGGAGTCCCGTCTCCGTAAATACATGGGTGGCGGTCAGGTCCGAGCTGAATTCGTTTAGCTCGAACTCGCCGTCGTTATCCCAATCCCAGCGCACCTTCAGCGCACCCGTCCCGGTTGAAGCGCTTCCGTCAAAGCTGAAAGTGGAACCGGCGGGTGCGATAAGCGGGTCGATCGTCAGGGCTGCGCTCGGCGGCTCGGCCTGGGCAGCCAACGGTGCTGCTTCTGCAACCACTATCGGCCGGATGATCGTGCTGAAATTGAATGAGCGGTCCCAGACTCCCAGCCTGATCGGATAGGTGCCGGCGGTCATCACCGTGCGGGTGATGTATTTGTCGATCCCCAGGTCGGTGTCCCAATTGCCGTCGTTGTTGAAATCCCAGCGCACCAGCAAGCCGCCGCGTGGCGTGGTCTCGTCCTGGCTGGGCCAGGCATTGAAGGAGAAGGTGTCGCCAACCTGGCCCCAGATCGGATCGCGAGTAAAGCGGGCGATCGGCGGGACGGCGTCGGCGGCGCCGAAGCTGGCGTAGATGTCGTAGTCTTCGCCATTGCGGCCGTCCTGCCAGGCGACCAGGGCTTTCTTGTAGTTCGGGATGTAAGCCAGGGCCGGGTAAAGCTGGAAGCCTGTGACGTGCACGAGCGGGTCGTCAAAGCTGTGCAGCACTTCGCCGGCCCGCGAGACCCAGTTGCCGCGGATGTCCCAGCCGGTGAGGCCGTCGCGGTCGTCCTGCCAGACGACACGGTAGGCATCCTGGTCGGCGGCATATTCCACGCGGGGGTAGGTCTGGAAATTGACCCCGCTTGCAGTGGAAATCGGGATCTCATCCCCTACCTCCTCACCGGACGAATTGAAGCGCTGGCCATAGATATCTGCGCCCTGCGTCCCCGAATTGCGGTAGTCGTGCCAGACGACCAGGAAATGGTTGTCTTCCGAGTTCCAGGCAGAGCGGGTCGGGCCTGGCTGTCAGCATCCTGGATTAAAAGGTAGGCGCCCGTGGTCCCGTCGGGCTCGAGGGTGCGCCCCATGATGTCTTATCACCGCCAATTATTCGATAGACAAATACCACAGCAAGCGGTTGTCGGTTGCACTATAGGCGATCTGTGGATGTCTAGGAAGGCCGTAGGTGACAACGGGTAAACGCGCCGAGGCGGAACCGTCCGGGTACACCCGAACGGCAAAGATCTCGGTGCTTCCGGGGGTGTCCTCAACCTCGAAGACGACCATGAAGGAATTGTCCTGGGGGTCAGAGATGTAGGCGGCTGCCGGATTGAAGCGGGTGTTGGCCGCCCCGGAAGAAATCGTGAATGGGCCGCGGATCGTGCTGCCCTGGGCGCTGAGGAACTGGGCTTCGATTGTACGATTATTTTCAGTCTCCCAGGCCACCAGGTAGCAATTATCATTGGAGGAATAGGCGACGGCCGGGTTGGTCAGTTCCTGCGTGCCGTCATCTAATGAAATTGGTCCTCCGACCGGAAGCCCCTCGCGGTTGTAGCGCTGGCCGTAGATGAACGATTCCCCATCCCGCCTATCCGACCAGACAACCAGGGTCTCCTGGTCGCGGCTGTTAAAGGCGACTGCCGGGTTCTCCTGGTCGTCTTCGGCTGCCCAGATGATCGTTTCGCTGCCAAGCAGCAAGCCCGGCCACCAGACGCGCTGGACGCGCAGCAGATAGTTCCACCAGCCTTCCTGCTCGCCTTCCCAGCCGAACAGGTACTGGCCCGAGGCGCCGTTGTATAAGAGGAATAGAACATACAGACCGATATGAGAAGGGGAGACGGCGAATTTTTCAGGCGTTTTGGGTTGGAGCAGCGCATCCAGGCGCATCCCATAAAGCGTGTACTCGTTCGCGTCTTGAGTTTCCCCGCTTAACCAGGACAGCATATACTCGCGCCGGTCGGGATTGTAAACGATGTTCGGCATGAACTGGCTTTCAGTCCCGACGAGCAGGGCGTAATTGACCTCCGGATCGCTTTCATCCGGAGCTGTGGCAGGGTTATCGAGAAGCGCCCCAAACCGGCTGAGGCGCTGACCATAAATATCTTCATCTTCACCTGCCCCCAATCCGACATACCAGACGGCGAGATATTCGTGTACGAAGCTGTTATACGCCAGAGATATTTCATAAATGCTGTCGTCGCGGTCACTGATCAGGAAATTCACCCCTGATATGGACTCGTCTTCGGCTGTAGCGGGGTTATCCAACAGTTCGCCGTTCGAGTCCAGCCTCTGGCCGTACAAATCAGAAGATTGCGAGTCGCCGGCGCGCATGTCCACCCAGGCTACCAGGTATTCTTCATCGTCAGAATTAATAACAAGCTCAGGATATCGCTGGTCGCCGCTCTGGATCGTGATTGGAAAACTTACTGCGGGGTCATGCTCGTCCTCGTCGGTCCCGGGATTGTTCAGCAGGTAGCCGTCGGAATCCACTCGCTTTCCGAAAATATTACTCCCATTCTCGTCTTCTTCGAAATACTCCCAGATGACAAGGTATTCCTCCGCCAGGGAGTTATAGGCAATTCTCGGATCGAACAGGATTCCATCGGGAGAATAGATCAAGAAATTCACATCCGGGCTGGTTTCATGCAGCGGAGTGCTCGGATTGTCCAGCAGCTCTCCTGCGGCGCTTAGTCGCTGGCCATATATTCCATTTCGTGCATCTCGCCAGACCACCATATATTCGTTGGAGCCCGCGGAATATGCGACAGCCGCCTGCCAGGCGGTCAGGCTGATCAGGAAACTGGATCCAACCGGGTTGCTGAGGGAGTCCAGGATTTGACCGTGTAGGTTAGTATTTAATCCCCCCCACACGATCAGGTACTGATCCTCGACTGGATTTGCACAGGCAGTCCCATCACTATCCGAGTTTATTGTCGTCGATACGAGGAAATCCGCTCCCGCGGGGGAAGAAGGCGCGGCGGCTGAAGGAGCGGCAGGCTCCTGGGGTGGGACAGGGACCTGTCCCGCGGGTGCCTGTGCACTGACCTGGCTGGAAAGCGGCGAGAGGACCACCGCCAGGCAGAAGATGCAGTTGATCAGGAGGGATTTGGAAAAAAGAACGCGGTTTCGGTTCATGGCAAACTCCTCGCTTTTTCTATGCTCCCGGCACCCATTGATCCCTGAGGGTGAGCCTGGATTGGTCCGCGTGATTTCCTATACAGATTGTGATAAATATTGGAACAGGGAGTACGGTGAATTCCGGCCTTGGAGTGCGATGATGGAAGATTGTGAATTGCCGCCTGGATGGATTATAACATTTAACCGCGCTGCAATACCAGACAACAGGCTGATCCGGCGGCCTGTCATATCGCCCTTGAGGTTCCAGGTGACCTGAATTTGTCTAGATGAATGGATTAGAAAATATGACGCTGGCGATTGAATTCGGTATAATTGAAGAAATGCTTTTTGACTCTTAAAGATGGAATGATTATGGAGGGAAAAATGAAGAGCAAATCAACCCTGAGCGTTTTTACTTTGATCCTGATCACCGGCTTGCTCGTCAGCTGGCTGCCGATTACCCCGTTTGCTGCAGCTGCGCCGGTTGAGCCGCTTGCGCCGGATGCGGCAGGTCCTGGCGTGCGGGAAGCGACACTTCGCTCAGGTGGGCTGCTGGCAGATCGAGGAAGGCAGCGGCACCACGACGGCGGACGGCTCCGGCAATGGGAATACTGGCACATTATTCGACAGCACAATGTGGACAACAGACAGATTTGGAAACACGGGAAAGGCGCTCCATTTTAACGGGACGAGCCAGTACTGTAAAAGTATCCGATTCGCCAGCCTGCGATATACTGGCGATATCACCATGGCTGCCTGGGTCAAACCCGAGAGAAGTCAAAACCCAGGACATGGTGAAAAAAGCCGCGACGAGTGCAACGGTTACGAATATGACACTTTAAGACCATTGGATACGACGTGCAATGATACTGACTGTGGCTATCAATCCCTGGCTTTTGGTCGTCAATTTAACGGCTTCCAACGATCTATCGAATCGATACCAAAGCTCCAACTATACCGCTAACAGATCCACTGGACGCATTATGCCGTGACCTATACAGCATCGACAATATCCTAAGGATATATCGTAATGGTGTCCTGGATAATTCCAGAGTCCCAACAACGAGCTTTGACAATTGCGACAAATTCGCTTATTCTTGGGTATCGGCGCCCAGCTTGCTGGAACCACACCGACGCCATCACGCTTTTTCCAGGGGCTCCTGGACGATGTCCGCCTATACAAGCGGGCGCTGAGCGCGAGCAGAAATAAAAGCGCTCGCCAACGACATCGTCCCGGCGGGTTCAGCTGCATCAACCTGGATTCAAAAGCCGGCAGCGCAAACACCGAGCACAAGCCGATGTCCAAGGTGTGGTTCTACGAGGACAAGTGGTGGAGCGTGTTCCCGGCCACGACAGGGGTACCCGAAACCGGATCGTGGCTCTGGCGGCTGGACGGCACCGCCTGGACGCCGGTGCTCAGGCTCTCGGCTACAACCAGCGCGAAGGCGGACGTCAAGCCCGCCGGCAGCCCGGCAGGCAGCGTCGTTCATATTCTGCTTTACAGCAACAGCAGCAGCAGCTCCGAGCTGGCATCTGTCGAATACAATGCCGGCGTCTACCAGGCCTGGACCAGCCGGCCAGGACTGACCTCGCTGTCGCTGCCCGGGAGCGAGACCGCGACGATCGACATCGACAGCACCGGGCGGATGTGGCTGAACAGCCAGCACGATGTGACCGGCAGCCGGGACATTCTCATCTATTACAGCGATTCCCCCTACACCACCTGGAGCAGCGCGATCACCATCGCGACGGGCACGGTCAGCGGCGACGACATCTCGCTGGTCACCGCGCTGCCGAACAACACGATCGGGGTGCTGTGGTCGAACCAGAACACCCATCGATTTGGCTTCAAGTACCATAAAGACGCAGATCCAACGACAACCTGGTCCGCAGAAGAGCAGCCCACCTCGCAGTACGGCTATGATACAGGCGTTTCTGGTTTTGCAGACGACCACATGAACGTCGCCGTGGCATCCGACGGCACCTTGTATGCGGCGATCAAGACCGGTTACGACAACGGTAGTGATCCGAAAATCGCCATGATCGTCCGGCGCCTGAGCGGCACCAGCGGAGCGGGGATTTGGGACACAGACATCTACAGAGTGAGTGAGACAGGCACGCGTGGGATCGTGCTGTTGGATGAGGCAGCGTCTACTGTCTCGGTTTTCTATACCTCCACCGAAGGGGGCGGGAATATCCTTTACAAACAGACCGCGATCCAGCCGATCTCGTTTGGGACGGTCCAGACGATGCGGAGCGGGACCAACAACGACGTTTCGAGCACGAAACAGAATATCAACGCGGCGCTCGTCGCGATCTATTCGAACGGGACGACGATCAACGGCAGCTCCTGCACATCGATTCCAGCCGGCGGGGTCGACCTCTCTGTTACAAAGACGGATAATCAAACCGTCGCCGTGCCAGGCGACGCCACCAGCTATACGATCGTGGTGAGCAACGGCAGCACTGCGGCAGTCACGGGCGCGACGGTTGCGGACACGTTCTCTGCTAAGCTGACCGGAGTAACCTGGACCTGCGCACCAGGCGCCGGCTCGAGCTGCACCAGCAGCGGATCGGGGAATATCAACGACAGCGTAAACCTGGCGGCAGGCGGCACAGTCACATATTCTATCAACGCGACGAATCGACGCGAACGCGTACGGGACCGTCGACAACACCGCGACGGTGACGCCCCCGGTTGGGATCAGCGATCCAAACACAGCCAACAACAGCGCGACCGACAGCACTATGCTGCGAAATGGTGTCGACTACTGCGGCAGCGACGCCAGCCTGGTGGCCTGCTACCAGCTCGACGAAGGCAGCGGAAATATCTATTTAGATGAGGTCCTGAATAATGTTTACAATGATGGACTCACGGTAAATTCCCCCGCATGGGTGACCGGCAAGGTCGGGCAGGCGTTGTCCTTCGACGGCACAGCCAATACGGCTCTGCCCCGGACCATACCAGCCTGGACATCGAGAACCAGATCACCCTGGCAGCCTGGATCAAACCCGGAAATAGATTGGAACCCAAGATCTAATCAAGAAGGCGGTCAACGATGGCACCGAATGGATATGAGTTGGCACTTTCACTTGCAACCAGCTCAACCGGGCACGCACAAAAGTATTCTTCCGCATCAACCAACGATACCAGCGGCGATCGTACCGGGTCAATTCGGCCTCCGATTATCCATACTGATGGCACCTGGATTCACGTCGCCGGCAACATTTGATGGCATCGACCATGCGTATTTATATCAATGGCGTCCAAGACTGATGCACCGGTTACAGGGCCGGCTGCTATCGCTACCAATGACTTACCGCTCTCTATCGGGGCGCAGATATAACGGAACTACAGCGACGCGTCGGTTTCAGGGCACAATGGACGACGTGCGCGTCTACAACCGGGCCTTGAGCGCCGCGGAAATCGAGGCGCTTTTCCTCCAGCCGACTGCGGCCTCGCTGATCAACTTGAGCGCCGACCCCCAGAGCCGGACTCGATCCTGATCGGCTGGCAGACCGTCCAGGAGCTTGGCCTGACGGGCTTCAACCTTTACCGGGCGGAAGTCGCTTCACGGCGAGCGGGAAAAGATCAACCCGCAGCAGATCCCGGCGATCACCCCCGGAAAGATGCTGGGCAACGCCTACGAGTACCTGGACACAGAGGTTGAAGCCGGGAAGACCTACTACTACTGGGTAGAATGGGTCGGCGTAAGCAGCGCAGAGCTCGTTGGACCGGTGACCAGCAGCCTGCTGCAGAATATGCTCTGGCTGCCGGTTGTGAGACGCTGAGTCGAGCCGATGACAGATAAAGTTGGCGTGTGGGCTCGTACGGCCCACACGCTTTTTATTTGAAACGAGTTATGAAAAAAATCTGATATACTTTTGACAGCAGACAGATAAAATATGAGGGGTCATCCTTCTTGTCCAAGACAATGAATGGCAGACTTTCTCTGGCTCAATAATATCAAAGTCATTCGGTCTTCTGGCTCAGCGAGAACACCATAATTTTCTGCAGGATATGAAAACTGATTTTACTAATAGAAAAAATACCTGGAGGGTAAAATGAAACGCATCTTGTCGGTGGTTCTGATTTTTTCGATTCTAATGTCCTTTTCAGCGCTTGGCTGCCCCCGAAGGTACGTTGCCTGCAGGATTGTGCGAAGCGATTTTGCGCTGGTAGGTTGCTGGCCTATGGACGAAGGGACCGGGATACCGTCTCAGATGTCGGTGAACACCTGTCAATGACGGAACACTGTTTGGCAGCACTCCCCGAGCCCATGGGTGGCGGGTCATGATGGCCGTGTGCATTACTCTGGACGGCTTGACGCAGTACGTGACAGTGCCTGATGAATTAGATGTTAGAATGACTGATACAAATCGCATTACAGTCATGGCTTGGATAAGCCCTGCAAGGAACACCACATCTGACCTTGTGAAGAAATACGTTGCTGGAACCCCTAACAAAGGATTTGAGTTCAGTCTCTCAGATGTTACCGCCAGCCCTTCTCAGAGAGTATTCATCCGTTTCAACGGTTTGACTGCTTTACGAGTGAACTCCAATACCCAATATCCTATTGATGGTACTTGGATCCATGCTGCTGCAACATACGACGGGGAACGATTTCTCTATATATAAACGGAGTTTTGGAAAGCTCATCTCTCGCATCATTCACGATTGGCGATACAACCGGATCTGCTTTGGTCATCGGTGCGGACAGCGCGTGGACCCGCAAGTACAAGGGCAATATCGATGATGTACGCATCTACAACCGTGCCCTGAGCGCTTCGGATATCTTGGCGCTGTACAACAACCACCGGCCGGCGGCGGTCGATGACAGCTTTAGCACTAACGTTGACACACCACTGAATGTCGCAACGCCCGGAGTTTATCCAACGACACGGATGCGGATCCCCTTGATACTTTGACTGCAATCAAGAACAGCGATCCCGCGGACGGCGCCCTCACACTGAATAGCAATGGCTCATTCAGCTACACCCCCAATGCCGGTTACAGTGGTCCGGACAGCTTCACTTACAGGGCTTGCGATGGAAAGCACAGCTTGAATACCGCTACTGTAAGCATTACGGTTGGCCAGGCGAACAACCCGCCAGAAGTCACCAACCGGGCGCCCAAAACAGCTCGGAAGGAGCGGCCATCAGCCTGCAGATTCAGGCCAGCGATCCGGACTTCGATCCGCTGACCTACGCGGCCACCGGGCTGCCGGACGGTCTCAGCATCAACCCCAGCACCGGCGAGATCGCCGGTACGATCACATACCACGCCGGCGAAGCCAGCCCCTACGCGGTGACAGTAACCGTTAACGATGATCGAGGGCGGCAGCACCCCGGTGGACTTCACCTGGACGGTGGCGCAGGCGGCGTCGGGGCTGTGCGGCGAGCCGGTTTCGGGCCTTGTGGCCTGCTGGCCGATGGAAGAGGACGGCGGGCCGGTCGTCATCGACGCGGACTTCGGCAATGATGGCGATATCACCGGCAGTCCAACGTGGGTGACGGGTCAGGTTGGGCTTACGCCTGCTCAATCTCAGCGGTACCGGCCAATATGCCGTCGTTCCGGACAGCGACAACCTGGACATCAGCACAAACAAAATCACACTTGCCGCCTGGGTAAAGCCAACAAAGACTTCCGCTGCCACACAAAACTTACTGAAGAAGACCATAGGAACCACTACTGCCAACGGTTATGAACTGTCACTTTCTTCTGCCGGGAAGGTCTTCGTTCGGTTCAATGGTAATGTTGCATACCGGGTTGATTTCAATACTTTGTACCCACTCAATGGGACTGCCTGGATGCACGTTGCAGCCACTTATGACGGAACGACCATCCATTTATTTATCAACGGTATCGAGGAAAACCAAACAGCGGCTAATTTTACAATTGCGGCCAACACAACGAACCTTGGCATTGGCGCTGAACCAGCAGCATCAGTAATCAATTTATTCCAGGGTTCGCTCGATGACGCACGCATCTACAACCGGGCGCTTACCTCTTGCAGGGAGATAGCAACCCTGGCAGGGATAACGCTAACCCCCCCGACCGCGCCCAGCAGCCTCACAGCCACCGTAGCACCCGGCAGCCAGATCGACCTGGCCTGGACCGACAACTCCAATAACGAAACCGGTTTTCAGATCGAAACCGCCCCGGGACCGGCTTGCACCGTCTGGGCATCGCTGGGGAGCAGCGGAGCCAACACAAATTCGTTCCGCCACTGGAACACAACTGTCAATACGCAATACTGCTACCGGGTGCGCGCCGCGGGCAGTGGAGGTAATTCGGACTGGTCGAACACCGCAACCGCATCCACCCCAGCCAGCTACAGCGCACTCTCGCTCGGTCGGGATCAGCACCTATGTGAGCATCACCAGCCGACCAGTCGGCGATCCAGCTCAAGCAGTTCACCCTCGAAACCTGGTTTCGACGGGAAGGAGCAGGGGTCTCCAACACGACGGGCACTTCCGGCATCCCCCAGGCTATACCCCTGATTGCCAAAGGCGCGGCAGAGGCGGAAGGACGCACTGCGACGAGAATTTCCTGCTGGTCATCGACGATGCAACAGACGTGATCGCGGCCGATTTCGAGGAGTGCGATCCTGCCGATCTAGCCGCCGAATGCCCGCGGGCAACCGGCACGTCCAGGCCTCAACCACCCGATCCTCGGGGTCACACCCATCGTCATCAACACCTGGTATCACGCCGCGGTAACCTTCGACGGCAGCAAGTGGCAGCTCTACCTGAACGGCAGCCTGGAGAACGAGCTGGTGGTCGGACACCTGCCCAGCGCTGGGACAACACTTCGCCAGCTGGCCTGGGCACGTCCATGAAGACCGATGGGACGGCGCTTGGCTTTTTCGACGGCACGCTGGACGAGGTGCGGATCTGGAACTACGCTCGCAGCGAAGCGGAGATCCGCTGGACGATGAACGTGCAGATCAGCGACCCAACAACGGGGCTGGCGGCGCGCTGGGCGCTGGATGAGGCTCAGGGACAACTGTGAGCGGCTCAGCCGGGACGGCGGTCAACGGCAGCATCTATCCGAGCCCAGCCCAACCGGATGGAACTGGACCCAGGACGCCCCGTTCGACATCAACATCTGGCCGGACCAGCCGACGAATGTCGAACCTGAGGACGGAGGGGACGTCGCTAATCCGCCGACGCTCGCGTAACGGTGAACGATCCGGAAAATGCTTCGATGGAAGTGTGCTTCTTCGGCCGCCCAGCCCCGATCGCGCCGGACTTCACCGTGGCGGTGATCCCGGATTCGCAGAACTATTCGGCGAGTTTAAATAACGGGACACCTGCAATGTTCAACGCTCAGATGCAGTATATCGTCGATCAGCGGGTGAGCGAAAACATGGCATTTGTCACCCACGTCGGAGACGTGGTCAACACCGGCAGCAACGCGACGGAGTGGGCGAATGCGGACGCCGCCTACGATATCCTGGAGGGGCGAATCCTGAACTGATCCCCTATGGGATCGCGATGGGGAACCACGACATGGATGTCTACAACGACCCGACCCAGACGACCAGCTATAACACGAACTTCGGCTACAGCCGGTTCAACGGGCGGAGCTACTACAAGGGCGCCTACGACCCTGACGGCACACCGCCGCCGCCGGACAACGACAACAACGTCGAATTCTTCAGCCAGGGCGGGCTGGATTTCATCGCGATCCACCTGGAAAACGACGACAGCCCTGAAGCGCCCGTGCTGGCCTGGGCGGACAGCCTGCTCGCCAACAATCCGACACGGCGAGGCATCGTCGTCTTCCACACCCTGTTCGACACGACATCCGGCTGCACTGATCCTTTGAGCGGTGCGGGTAACACAATATACGGCGCGCTGAGCGACCAACCCAACCTTTTCCTGATGCTGGGCGGACATTTGAGCGGAGAGAACTACTGTTCCGTGTCCCGCACAGGGATGGACCCGGTCTCACTGATGCTGGTCGATTACCAGAGCAGGACGAACGGCGGAAACGGCTGGATGCGCCTGCTCGAATTCTCGCCAGCTCAGAATAAAATCTTTGCAAAAACCTACTCTCCGACCCTGGGTTCTTTCGAAACAGACGCTAACAGCCAGTTTGAGATCAGCTATCCGATGGGCGGCTCTGCAGCTTATACTTCGTTAGGCTGTCAATCTGTTGCGTCGGGCGGCACCGCCAGCCAGCTTTATGAAGGACTGGAATTGGGGAAAACTTACGAATGGTATGTAACTATTAATGACGGAGCCCGCACAACAACCAGCTCCACCTTTGAATTTGTTACGATCGATCCCACGGCAGCTGCGATATCCGATTTCAGTGCGACGGCTCAAGATCTTTCGGTTAGCATCGATTTCAGCACCCTGGACGAAACGGATTTGATCGGCTTCAACCTATATCGCGCCGAAACGGCGGACGGACCCCGCATCCAGCTGAATCCAACGTTGATACGAGCAAAAAATCCCGGCAAGATGGTGGGTAATGCCTACCAATATCTGGACCAGACCGTCGAGGCCGGGAGAGTATATTTTTACTGGATTGAGCTGGTCTTCAGGGATAAGACTCAGGAAACTGGGCCTGTTTTCGCTGAGCTGTTCTTCGAACACAGGTACTGGCTTCCGGCTGTGCTCCGCTGATCCAAGCGACGAAACATCCGGCAATAGCACCAGCTGATGAGGCTGCGGTTGATTTTCAACCGCAGCCATTTTTTCACTGAAATCGAAGCGATATCCAGGAAGATCGGAACTGAGCCGGGCGGAAGCGCCAGCTCGATCGGTCCGAATCACCTGCTTTCTTCCGCCTTCTTTCCAGGATTTCTCATTGAACCATCGATTATAATTCGCTCAGGTCCAGAGAAGGCTCAGCCCCAGAAAGGATGCGGCTATGATCAAGGTCAGGCACAGTGCGGTCATTCACCAGCCAGTTTCTGAGGTCTTCAAGTTTGTAACCGACGTCGGCCAGTTCAACCGCTGGGTCACCGGGGCGGTGCGGAACAAGATCACTTCGCCCGAGCCGTTCGGAGTCGGCTCTACCTTCGACCAGGTAGGGGAGTTCATGAACAAGCGGCTTGAATTCAAGAATATCGAAGTGACCCACTACGCCGTGGACGAGCGCTTCGCCTATAAATGCCCTTCCGGGCCGATGCCGTTTGAGCAGCACTATTTCTTCTCCCCGGAGGAAGAGAACGCCACCAAGGTCACCGTCGTGGTGGTGGGCGAGAACAAGGGTTTCCTCAAGATGATGGGGAGCGTCGCCTCAGCCTATTACAAATTCCAGCTCGAAAGCGACCTGAAGAAGCTGGAGGAAATCCTGACCGAGAGCACCTGAGCGGACAAATCAAGCATTCTTCGCTGTCGTTCCACGCCATTGAAAATACCCTGAAATGTGATGGAGACCTTTCAGGTTGATCTGGCATAATTCACATAAAATGGAGATCCGGGATGAGCCCTTCAAAACCGCTTGAGGTCCAGCAGGCTTCGGAACATCTGGACCAGTATTTTCAGAAAATTCAAAAAAAAGCCCCGAACAGGCCGCTCCAGGTGCAGGTCGCAGCTCCCCGATTGGGATTTGCGTACAGCGTCCCCAGCGAGGCAGGGGAGCAGCCCTTTCATACCGCGAGCGTCGGCAAGCTGTTCACGGCCGTGCTTGTGATGATGCTTGCAGAAAAAGGGGTGCTATCCACTGAGGACCTGATCGAGAGATATTTTTCGCACAACGAGCTCGATCGGCTTTTTGTGTACAAAGGCAAGAATTATTCGCAATACGTCACGATCGAACAGCTGCTCGGGCACACGTCCGGGATCGCCGATTATTTCGAAGGGAAGACGGTGAGCGGGAACCTGTTCATGGATGAGGTGCTATCCGGGCCGCAGCACCGCTTTACCCCTCATGAGCTGATCAAGTTCACCCGGGACCACCAGAAAGCAGTTGGATCCCCGGGCCAAAAGTACCGCTATTCGGACACCGGCTACATCCTGCTCGGGCTGATCGTCGAGAAAGTCACCGGAAAGCCGTTCGATCAAAATCTGAAGGACGAGCTCTTCGCGCCGCTGGAGATGCGCGATTCATACCTGATGTTTTACGGCGAGCCGCTCAACCAGCCCAGGAAACCGATCGAGAAGATCTGGTTCAACGACCGGGAAGTGAGCGGATTCGAGAGCCTGAGCTGCGACTGGTCGGGTGGGGGGATCGTCTCCACGACCGCGGACCTGATCCGTTTCAACGCCGCGCTGCGCGAAGGGCGGCTGATCCCGGATGACGTTCTGAGGGCGATGGACGTCTGCACGAACCGCTTCATGCCGGGGATCTACTACGGGCTGGGGATGATGGAGATCCGGTTCAAGGAGTTTTTCATCTTGATGGGCAAGCTGCCGAAGGTTTACGGGCACATCGGGATCTTATCGACGCACCTGTTTTACGATCCAACTACGGAAGCGCACGTGGCGATGAATTTCGGCTCGAACACGCGCATGATCGAGAGCTTCAAGGCGCTGATCGAGATCGAAACGACCCTCCAACGGATCAAGAATGGGTTGAAGACGGAATAGACCGATCTTCCAACGCAGAACCAGGAAAGCCGTCGATATGATAAAGCTCAGGATTTATCCTGCTCTGCTGCGCAAGGACGAAGCGGATCAATTCTTCGAAAACGGGCAGATAGCTGCGGTAGTCCTCGGAGCGGGCGAGGTTAATCTGCACCCACTCCCGCATCTTCGCCTTCCCCATAGGCTGAAATGGGGTCGCGTTTTGATCCTCCTGCAGCAGCCGGACGGCAGTCTGCTCTGGGACTTTGATCCCGACGCCCTGCTCGTACAGGCAGATGCAGAGCTTTTTCCCGGCATAATAGGCAGGGAAGCCGAACATCTTTCCGAAGCGCACCTGCGGGTGAGCTAATACCATATCGTCCAGGACGAGTTTATGATCGGGATTGAAGTTTGGCACTGCAAAAGCCTCCTTTGCTGATTATTGGGTTCCTTGCGGCAGCCCGCATGCAACGTGTACCGATAATTATAAGGATATTATTCGATTTATGGATGCCTGATCTGCAGCAGAAGCGCAGAGTAGAGAGCAAGCGTCCAAGGGAAGCGAAAGGAACGGGAGCCGGCACTTGAAAATGACCAACCGCAGAAACCGATGGATCTACCGGCTGTGGGCGCCCGTCTACGACGCCACGGTGGGGCATTTCTTCCTGCCAGGAAGGGAGCGGGCGATCGAGCTGCTCGGCCTGCAGTCGGGAGAATTCGTACTGCTGGTGGGGGCAGGCACGGGCGCGGACCTGCCGCTGCTCCCGGAGGGGGTGAGGGCGGTCGGGGTAGACATCAGCCCGGAGATGCTCCACCAAGCGAGCCGCAAGCTCGACGCACTTCGGGATACGTTGTTTGTGCTCGGCGACGCCCAGAAGCCTCCTTTTGCTACAGCCAGCTTCGATGCGATTGCTTTCAGCCTGATCCTGAGCGTGATCCCTGACGGAGGGCTTTGCCTGCGCGAGAACCTGCGGCTGCTGAAGCCTGGGGGCAGAGTGGTCGTCTTCGACAAGTTCGCGCCGGAGCAATGCAGTTTGAGCAGAAGACGAAAGCTGCTGAACCTGGGGAGCACGCTCTTCGGCACCGACATCACCCGCAGGTTCGGCGAGCTGAGCGAAGGTTGCGGCCTGAGGATCGTCTGCGACGAGCCTTCGTTGATGAATGGGGCTTACCGCGTGATCCTGCTGTGCGAGAACTGATCTAAAGGGAGTAAAACAGGGTAAACAAAGATCGATTTAATGATACAGAAAAGATGAAGCCGGAGTGCTGCGGACGGTAGGGCAGGGAGGAACTTTCAGAAGGGGGGAGGAGTGCGCCTGCCGACATTCAAAAAAACGGATTGAAATCGGCAGCGCTCACTCGATGTGGGTGATCGAGGGATATTCCACAAAGTGGCGCTTGACCGGTTCCAGCCTTGCATCCGGCGTCTGCAGGATCAGAAGGAATTCGGCCGGGACATCGAAGGGGTTTCGCCATAAGTGCGGCAGCCCGGCTTCAAAAACCAGAAAATCGCCTTCTTCAACCGTAAAGATTTTCCCATCGATCAGGTATTCGAGCATACCGCTCAGGCAGTAAACAACTTCATGGCCAGCATGGATTACCTGCCGCTCTCCACTGCTGGTGCGCGGGGCGAGTCGAACGAGGAAAGGCTCGATCTCCTGAGCAGCGATCCGGCTGCCGATGCTTTCGATCCGGACCCCCTGGCTGTCGACGGAAGAGCGCTGAGCGGCTTTGATGTGCAGGATGGTCTGCTCAGATTCGTCTTCAAAGAAGTAGCTCATCCGGACGTGCAGGGCTGTAGCCAGGTTCTGGATAGTGGATACGCTGGGGGAAATTTCATCGCGCTCGATCAGGCTGACGGAGTTCGTGGAAATTCCAGCGATCTGGGCAAGCTGGCGCTGTGAAAGGTCGCGTTCGGCGCGGAGCTCGCGAAGCCTTTCCCCGACAGAGAGCTTTTTCTTATTCAAGTATCACCTCATCAACCCGGGATGGATATCCGAATCATACCAAAGTACCAACAAACACACAATAAAAACGTGCCATTTGACATTTTAAGCTCAATCAAGAAGAAAATATCGAAATCTGAACGGCTTTCAATCGAGCATCCCTTCCAGATTATTGAGATTATCCCTTATAATTCCCGCTACCGCCTGTAATCTCAGGGGAATTTTTAGGAAAACTTGAAGGTACTTATGTCAAACAGACACCAAACAAAGAAGAATTCAGCCTCCAGCAGCGCTCCAAAAAAGCGGGAGGCAGCTCGCAAGCAGAATCCACCCTGGCTGTGGATCGGGCTGGGGGCAGCCGCGATCGCGGCTGCGGCTTTCCTGCTGCTGCGACCGAAGGCCACGGTTCCAGCTGAAATCTCGGTCGATCAGGCTTTTGCGAAATACGAGCAGGGTGCATTCCTGGTGGACGTGCGCACACCGGAGGAGTGGGACCAGGTGAAGATCCCAAACACGACTCTCGTACCACTCGACGAGCTGAAAAACCGGCTGGACGAGCTGCCGCGCGACGGCGAGATGGTGGTCGTCTGCCGGTCGGGAAACCGCAGCGACGAAGCGATGAAAATCCTCATAAAGGCTGGTTTCACGAACGCGGTCGGGATGGACGGCGGGATCAAGGCCTGGGGTGCGGCTGGATACCCGCTGGAGGGCAGCCTGGAATAGTTTCGGTGTTGAGGTTTTTCCAGCCATTGCTAATAAACAATTCGACCTGGCAGGTCGCCTCAACCTGCCAGGTCTGTGTTTGCAATTGCCGGCCTACGGTATGAGGCCTTCGAAGGCGATCGCTGTGAGGTCGGTTTCGATCACCTGGTTTGGCTTTAAGATCAAAGCTGTGCCGTTCTGGATCGCGTTCGGCACACCGGCGGGCGGGTAGCTGCTGAAAGGCTCCAGGGCGACGTTGTAAGTGCGCCCGTACCAGGGGTAGTCATTGTGCCCACCGAGCACCGCCCACATCCACAGGTACTTGAAAAGCGAGACGTCCCAGGTCATCCCGAAACCGACGTCCAGCCTGGAATTGCGGATCGTGTAGCGCCCTTCGCTCAGCTCCTTGAAAAAGATCACATCCGAGGAGCGGATCGAGACAGAGTTGATCTTGCGGATATCCTCCAGCTGGCCCGTGCGGCGGTTGGGCACCATCGGGAAGTCGTAATCACCGCCTGGCTCCCAAAGACCGCTGGGGTGGAAGTTCAGCACCTCTACTTTTTTCACCGGGGCGTCGACTACGCAGCTCTCGTCCAGGAACGGTGCGCCTAGGGCGGGGTGGTGGCCCCACATTACTGCGAATTCGACTGCGGCCTCGTTGACCAGCTTTTCGTGGATGAACAGGCAGGCGATACCCTTTTTCAAGGTCATCGTGCGCTCCAGGGTCAAGGGGGAGCGGTAGGTGCGAACCCAGGTCTTGATCGAGACGACTTCGGGTGTGTCATCCAGCAACGGTCGCCTCGAAGGGGAGCAGGGAGACCTCGCCGTGAAGCCCCTGGAAGGTTCCCAGGTAAGGGTCGGAGGCCCAACCAGCGGAGGGCAGGACTTCCTGCCAACCGCCGTAGTAATAATCGTGGAAGGCGCCTTCCGGCAGGGCGCTGGTCGCGACGAAAGGCTTGCGCAGCTCGAGCGGCGACTGCCACAGGAAATCGAGGTCGCGCGGCTTGTAGGTAAATTCGAAGATATCGGCCCCTTTATCGAGCAGGATTCCGACCCGCAGGAGATCATTTTCCATGAACGCCACCTTCATGCCGCGATAGGTGTAATCCAGACTGACCCTGCAACCCGTCTTTCTTCCATATGTATACATTGTGCCCTCCTTAAAGATTAGTTTATAACCAGCGAGTATCTGAGAAATTGCCAAACTCGAAAGAAACGAGCAATGAGCAACGGGTAATGCGCATAGCAGAAACGCAGCGGCCTACGTCCGGCGGAAGAGCCGGCTGAGCCCTTTGCCGATCGAGCTTTTCCACATGTCCAGCCCGACTGCGCCAACGATCACGATCCCAAGGGTGATTTCCTGCCAGGAGGCAGGCACGGCCAGCAGGTTCAGCCCGTTCTGGACCACCGCGACGGTCAAAGCACCGAAGAGGGTGGCGATCATGCTGCCATAACCGCCGACCAGGCTGGCGCCGCCGATGACTGCAGCGGCGATCGACTGCAGGCCGAGCTCCTGACCGTAGTTAGGCGAGCCGGAGTTCAGCCAGGCGGTCAGAAGCACACCGCCGATCCCGGCAGTCAAACCGGCGATCAGGAACGCGAGCATTTTATTGCGGTTCACGGCGATGCCCGTCAACCGGGCAGCGGAGGCATTGCCTCCGACCGCATAAATCGCACGGCCCTGGACCGTGTTGCGCAGGAAGAGCGATGCCAGCGCATATAAGATGATCACATAGTAGAACGGCAGCGGGATCCCGAGGAATTTGCCGTAAAAAAGCGGCTCCAACATTGGCGAAACCGAGAAAATCGGGGTGCCGCCTGTGATCAGGAAGGCCAGGCCGCGGTAGATGCTCATCGTCGCCAGCGTGACGATGAAGGATGGGATCCTGCCGTAGGTGCGATAAAAAGCCGTTTACCGCCCCGCAGGCAACGCCGAGCAACAGCACCAGCAGGATCCCAATCGGGAGCGGGAGGCCCATCTTCTTCACCAGGATGGCCAGGGCGCAGGTTACCAGGGCGACCGTCGAACCCGGCGAGAGGTCGATCCCACCGGTCAGGATGACGAGCGTGGCGCCGATCGCGACCACCGCGACCGTCGCCACCTGCAGGGAGACGTTAGAAAGGTTGGCGGGCATCAGAAAGCGGTCGGTTGCCAGGGTGACGAGGGCAGAAACGACCAAAAATGCAACAAGCGGGCCGGCGACCGTGGAACGAAAGAACTTTGTTATAGATTTCCATGATGACTCTCCTCAAACTTCCGCTGCGGTTCGTTCCAGGTCTTCGCTCGCCCCCACACCGGAGGCCATTTCGATCAGCTTGTACTCACTGAGCTGGTCAGCCGAGGTGATTTTTAGGATGCGCCCGTCGCGCACGACAGCGACGCGGTCGCTCATCGCCAGCAGCTCCGGGAAATCCGAGCTGATAAAGAGGATCGATGATCCCGCTGAGCGGTGAGCTCGTTGATCACGTTGTAGACTTCGAGCTTGGCGCCGATGTCGATCCCCTGGGTCGGCTCGTCCATGATCAACAGCCGCGCTTGCGAGAAGAGCCAGCGCGCAACGATCACTTTCTGCTGGTTGCCGCCGGAGAGATACTGGACGGAGCGGTCGAGGGCGGTGTGCGGGATGTTCATGCGCTCGATATACTTCATCCCAATCTTATGCTCTTTGGTCAGGCTCAGGAAGGGACCCTGAAGCAGCTCCTGCAGGCGCGAGATGGTGATGTTCTTTGGACCTTCAAAGTTAAAAAAGCAGCCGTCGGTCTTGCGGTTTTCTGGAAGCATGCCGATCCCGGCGGCGACCGCTTCATTAGGAGAGCGAAACGCCTTCTTATGCCCGTCGAAAGCGATCGAGCCGGTGGTGATTCGGTCCAATCCGTAGATGGCGCGGGCGATCTCGCTCCGCCCGGAGCCGAGCATACCGCCCAGGCCGAGCACTTCGCCGACATGGATCGAGAAGCTGACGTCATCGACGCCGGCTTCGGTGCTGATGTTTTCCACCTTCAGGCAGATCTCCGGGCGGGCGTTGTGCTGCTTGGGATAGTGCTGCTCGATATCGAACCCGACCATCGCACGGACCACATCCCCCATTTTGAGCTTCGAAATCGGGGATGTGAGCACCCACCTGCCGTCTTTTACGATCGTGACCCGGTCGGCGATCTGGAACACTTCGTCCAAACGATGAGAAATGTAGATGATTGCTTTATTTTGGGCGGTCAGGCGGCGGATCAAATTCATCAGATGTTCCGTTTCCACCAGACCCAGGGCGGCGGTTGGCTCGTCCATGATCAGCAGGCTGGATTCGAGCGAAATTGCTTTTGCGATCTCGACCAGCTGCTGCTCGGCAACGGACAGCGTTCCCACGGTAGCATCTGGATCGATGACCAGAGAAAGCTGCTCCAGGACCTGGAGCGTGCCTTTGCGGACCGTTTTCCAATCGATCGTCCCGGCAGGAGTGCGCGGGTAGCGCCCAAGGTAGATGTTTTCAGCGACGGTCAGCGAGGGGACCAGCGAAAATTCCTGATAGATCGTGGCGACCCCTGCAGCTCGGGCATCCATTGGGTGGCGGAAGACCTGGACCTGGCCTTGATAGAGAATTTCGCCTTTTTCCGGCTGATGAACGCCTGCGATGCACTTGGCGAGGGTCGATTTTCCCGAGCCATTTTCGCCCAGCAAGGCGTGCACTTCCCCAGGGTAAACCGCCATGGACACATCATCCAATGCCTGGACACCCGGAAAAGCCTTGTAGATGCCGCGCACTTCCCAGGTGGGAGTTTTGGAGGGCGGGTACTGGTTCTGCACCTGTTCTTCGGTCATTACATTCATGAATTTCTCCCAGGCCTCGGCTTTGACAACAGGTCTGTTTTGATTTTACCTGAAAGCGTCATGTTGCGCCCCAGGAAAAACCTGATGGTTTTTCCTGGGGTCTTCGTAGAGAGGGGAAGCCCTCTCAGGGTCAGGTGGCTAAGGCTTTTCGCAAGGATATTCCTTGGAGGGCTGCGGGAACAGCTCTTCAGGCTTGCACAGGAAGCCGTAGACGTTGTTGATGTCGGTGGTGATGGTGGGGGTCGCGACCCAGCCGCCCGGGAACTTGGCGTTGAGCACGTCCAGGGCGACCTGCAGGGCGATCTTGCCCATCACGAACGGGGTGGTGTTCTGGGTGCCGGTCCAGCGACCGGCTGCAATGTCTTCCATGCCGGTCGTGTCGCCGTCGTTGCCGAAGATCAGGATGTCCTTGCGGCCGAGCGCGTTCGGCAGCCTTGTCGGCGCCGATGGCGATGTAGTCATTGGCGCAGACGACGAGGGTGATCTCGGGGTGCGCCTGGATCATGTCCATCATGGCCTTGTTGCCGGTCTCGACGTTCCATTCGGTGGGCAGCGAGGCAACGACTTCCATCTCGGGGTAGTTCGCGAAGGCATCGAGGAATCCGCCGATGCGCTCGGTGGAGTGGTAGCCTGGCAGGCCTTCGAGCACGCCTACCTTGGCTTTCCCGTCCACCATCTTGGCGGCATACTCGCCCAGCGCAGTCGTGCCTTTGCGCTGCGGGTAGCCGACGACGGCGTTGACCGGGGTTGGGAAGGAAGCGATGTCGGAGTTGACGATCACGACAGCGATGCCGGCGTCGACTGCTTTCTGAACCAGGGGAGCAGCGGCGTTCTCGTCATGGGTGGAGAGGATGATCGCGTCGACGCCCTGGGTGGTGACGTCCTGGAGCATCTTCATCTGGGTGGCGATGTCCGCGCCGCTCTGGGGGGCGAGCATGAAGGTCTCGACGCCCAGCTCCTTGGCCAGGTCTTCGATGCCCGCGCCGATCGCCATGTAGTAGTTGAACTCGGTGGCGGGCGGCATGTAGGCGATCTTGACCGGGTCGCCGGCTTTGTAGGCTACCGGCGCAGTCGACTGCGAGCCTTCAGCCAGCGGGACCAGCTCCGTCAGCGCCTTCCGGCAGGGCGTACTCTCCAGGGGGCAGCAGGCGCTTCAGCAGCTTCTGGCGCCTCGCAGGGATATTCCTTGGAAGGCTGCGGGAACAGCTCTTCGGGCTTGCACAGGAAGCTGTTGACGTTGTTGATGTCGGTGGTGATGGTGGGGGTAGCGACCCAGCCGCCCGGGAACTTGCCGTTCAGCACATCCAGCGGCGACCTGGAGGGCGATCTTGCCCATGACGAACGGGGTGGTGTTCTGGGTGCCGGTCCAGCGCCCGGCTGAGATGTCTTCCATGCCGGTCGTGTCGCCGTCGTTGCCGAAGATCAGGATGTCCGTGCGGCCCAGCGACTCGGCAGCTTTGCGGCCCCGATGGCGATGTAGTCGTTGGCGCACACCACCAGGGTGATCTCGGGGTGCGCCTGGATCATGTCCATCATGGCCTTGTTGCCGGTCTCGACGTTCCATTCGGTCGGCAGCGAGGCAACGACTTCCATCTCGGGGTAGTTCGCGAAGGCATCGAGGAATCCGCCGATGCGCTCGGTGGAGTGGTAGCCCGGCAGGCCTTCGAGCACGCCTACCTTGGCTTTGCCGTCCACCATCTTGGCGGCATACTCGCCCAGCGCAGTCGTGCCTTTGCGCTGCGGGTAGCCGACGACGCGCATTGACCGGGGTCGGGAAGGAAGCGATGTCGGAGTTGACGATCACCACAGCGATGCCGGCGTCGACCGCTTTCTGACCAGCGGAGCGGCGGCGTTCTCGTCATGGGTGGAGAGGATGATCGCGTCGACGCCCTGGGTGGTGACGTCCTGGAGCATCTTCATCTGGGTGGCGATGTCCGCGCCGCTCTGCGGGGCCAGCATGAAGGTCTCGACGCCCAGCTCCTTGGCCAGGTCTTCGATGCCCGCGCCGATCGCCATGTAGTAGTTGAACTCGGTGGCGGGCGGCATGTAGGCGATCTTGACCGGGTCGCCGGCTTTGTAGGCTACCGGCGCAGTCGACTGCGAGCCTTCAGCCAGCGGGACCAGCTCCGTCGCGCCTTCCGGCAGGGCGTACTCTCCTGCCGGGGCAGCGGGCGCTTCGGTGCGGCCGGCTTCAGCGGGCGCTTCGGTCGCGACCGGCGCAGGCGCTTCGGTTGCGGCGGGCGGCGGGGCCTGGGTGGCCGCGGGTGCGCAGCCGGCCAGGATGAAGGTCAACACCAGCAATAATAGAAACAGTTTTTTCATTTCACTTACTCCTCCAAAATTTTGAATATTGACTGCAAAATCGGGTTATACAGTTTCCGGCAATTTTCTGAACACTTGCCTTAGTTTTCAATTGTCCGTCGTCACCTCCTTTCACGTTATCGGCAGCTTTGCTGGGCTGCTTTTCTGCGCTCGTTGAGCACATCGACGACCACAGCAATAATCAAGATCAACCCGGTAACAAAGTTCTGCCAGTAGACATCGACACCCAGCAGATTGAGGGCATTTGCCAGGACGCCCATGAACAGGGCGCCGAGGAAGGCGCCGAACACAGAGCCTTCCCCACCGCTCAGGCTGGCGCCGCCGATGATCGTGGCGGTGATCACCCGCAGCTCAACCCCCGAGCCCACCGTCAGGGAGGACGAGCCGAAGCGGCCGGTGATCATGATCCCGGCGACGCCGGCCAGGACTGCGACCAGGCAGTAGTTAAAGATTTTGACCCAATCAACATTGATGCCCGACAGGCGGGCAGCTTTCTCGTTTCCGCCGATGTAGTACATCTGGCGGAAGAAACGCGAGTTGCGCATCAGAGATGTCGAAAACCATCACCAGGGCGAGCATGATATAAATCGGGATACTGGATCCCGAACAGGCGACCCTGCCCGATCACTGGTGAACGAATCCGGCAGGTTCAGCACGGCCTTGCCTGACGCCAGCACCAGGGTCAGCCCGCGCACGGTGATCTGCATGCCCAGGGTGGCGATGAAAGGGTTGATCCCCATCTTGGAGACCAGCAGCCCGTTCACCAATCCAACCAGCAGCGCCGCCAGCAGTCCGATCAGGATCGCCAGCGGTGTTGGAAGACTTTCAAGGACGGTCAGCAGCCAGACCCGGTCACCACGCCCGTGAAGGCCAGGGTGGACCCGACCGAGAGGTCCAGCCCGCCCGAGATCAGCAGGATCACCATCCCGACTGCAATCGTGGCTTCGACGGATAGCCCCAGCAAGATGGCCTCGATATTTGCCCGGGTCAGAAAGACATCCGAGACCAGGGTCATGAAGAGGGTCATCACCAGCAGCACGATCACCAGGGAAAATTCCCGATAGGCAGTGATCGAGCGTAAGGTTCGGGTGAGTTTCTCGCTTTTTGTCATATTGTGGTCCGTTCTCTCTCGGCATTGTATCGGATGCTCCTTGCTGGCAGATCTCATCGATGCCGGCCGCATAAGATAAGGATTGTCTCTTCTGAAAATTCCGCGCGCGGAACTTCACCGGCAATCCGGCCGTTATGCATGACCAGGACGCGGTCGCACATCCCGATCAGCTCGGGCAGGTCGGAAGAGATCATGATGATGCCGACACCCGTGGCGGCAAACTCACGCAGCTTCCGGTAGATCTCGGCCCGGGCGCCCACATCCACTCCGCGGGTCGGCTCATCAAAGATGATCACCTGCGGGTGGATGCCCATCCACATTGCCACCAGGCATTTCTGCTGGTTGCCGCCCGACAGGTTGAGCACTTTTTTCTCGATCGACGGGGTCTGGATGTCATATGTGCTGATACTTCTGCTCGGCAAAGCGGTCGATCTGCGGGCGGTTCAGGAAATCGAAGCCGGTGCGTGAAACGGCGCAGGGAGGGCGCGATCACGATTCTCGCGCAGCGGCATCCCAGGAAAAGGCCCAAGACCTTTGCGGTCTTCGGTCAGGTAGGCGATGCCTTGCTGAATGGCATCCTGCGGGCGGTCGATCTGGAGCGGGTTTCCGTTCAGGTAGACCTCGCCGCTGTCTTTGCGGTCGATCCCGAAGATCGCCCGCCCGATCTCCGTCCGCCCGGCGCCGACCAGGCCAGCAAACCCAAGGATCTCGCCCCTGCCGCAGGTCGAAGCTGATCTCTTCAAAACGCCCTCTGCGGCTTAAGTCTTCCACCCGAAAGAATTCGTCGCCCGAGCTGCGACGGCTCGCGATCGCCATACAGGTTGGTGATCTGGCGCCCGACCATCATGGCGACCAGGTCGTTCTCGGTCACCTCATCCACCTGCCGGCTGCCGATGTGTTTCCCGTCGCGCATCACGATCACCCGGCTGGCGATCTGGAAGATCTCCGACAGCTTGTGGGTGATGTATATGAAGGACATGCCCTGTTCCTGCAGCTTGCGGATGTTCTGGAACAGGTAGGCGATCTCGCTCTCGGTGAGCGAGGAAGTCGGCTCATCCAGGATCAGCACTTTGGGGTTGGTCGAGATCGCTTTGAGGATCTCCAGGATCTGCTGCTGGCCCATGGACAGCCGCTTGACGAGCAGGTGCGCGGGTCAAGGTCCAGCTCAAAACGCTTCAGGAATTCTGCGGCCTCCCGGTAGAGCTGCAGCCCAGTGGATATTGTTCAGGCGGCCGACCGGCTGGCGGTTTGCGAAGATGTTTTCCGCGACGGACAGGCTGCCGACCAGCGAGAGCTCCTGAAAGACCATGCTGATCCCGGCCGCGATCGCGTCGGCGGAAGAGCTGAACGAGACCGGGCTGTCCTTCAAGCAGGATCCGCCCGCTGTCCGGCTGCTGCGCCCCGCCCAGGATCTGGGTCAGCGTGCTCTTGCCGGCGCCGTTCTCGCCGACCAGGGCCAGGATCTCGCCCCGCTCCAGGTGTCAGGCTGACATCATCGACCGCCAGCACGCCGGGGAAGCTCTTTGAGATATTCTCGGTCCGCAGCACCTCTGCCATAATTTGCACCTATGCCGGAAGTCCATGTGCAGGCGATCGCCCAGGCACGCCTGCACAGGCGATCTCCTCTGAGAATTTACTTGGCGTATATCTCGTTGGCAGCCAGGAAGTAATCGACGTTGGACTAGTCGACGTAGTTGGTCCACGTGAAGAGATTGGTCGGGCCGGTGGTAACGCCGGCCGCCTTGTTGTCGGTGGTGAGAGGCGCCTGGAAGTGGTTGTAGTTGTAGAGAGTCTGCAGGCACCAGAAGGCCATCGCGGCGTCATCCTGTGCGACGGTGCCGGTGAGGGTGCCGTCTTTGATCTTCTGCAGGATGTCGGAGTTGCGGTCCATCGCGACCACCTTTACCTGACCCTTCTTGCCGGCTTCTTCTACTGCGGTGGCAGCGCCGATCCCGGCGGTGGAGTCGGTGCCGACAAAGGCTGCCAGGTCCGGATTGGCGTTCATGATGTCTTTGGCGACGTTGACCGCGGTCACGGTGTCGGCCTTGGTGTCGCCGACCTGTACGACCTCGATATCCGGGAATTTGGCGAAAGCCTCACGGAAGCCGGCTTCACGGTCGTCGAACATCTGGACGCCCGGGATGCTCAGGATTGCGACTTTGCCCTTGCCGCCCAGCGCCTCGGAGATCGCCATGCCGCCGGTGTAGCCCAGGTCGCGCTGGTAGGAGCCGACGTAAGCGATGCGCTTGGAATCCGGCAGGTCGCCCAGGATGGTCACGACCGGGATGCCGGCATCCGTAGCCTTATCGATCTCGGGCTGCAGGATCGGCTCGACCGCGAAGGTGCAGATGCCAGCCGGCTTCTTGGCGATCGCCTGGTCGAAGGCAGCAACCATGGCGTTCATGTCGTATTCGGCCGGACCGACGTAGGTAGCGGTCACGCCCAGAGCATCGCCGCCCCACTTCCAGCCGTACTTGTGGGCGTTGAAGAACTCCAGGTTGCCCATCGCCGAGACATAGATATATTCCTCAGTCGGAGCGGGCTGGAGCAGCCGGCTCGGCTGGCGCAGCTGGTTCTGCCGGTGCAGCGGCTTCGGGGGTGGGGGTGGCGGCCGGGGCGCAGGCGCCCAGGACGAGCGCCAGGACGACGATCAGACCAAACAGGAACGTGCTTCTGATTTTCATGTCAATTCTCCTCTTTTGCATCATCTGGTTGAATGTATTGGCGGGAATGTCATCCAGACGGTCCCGCTGCATAAAGCGATTTCATCTGGCGACGCGCTTGCCGCCGCCGAGAACATCTGCCTTCATCAGGTCCTGCACTTCGCTCTTGGTCACGACCGGCAGGTCGAACATCAGGGTCTGTTTGATGCGAGTCGCCGCATCGCCGACCAGCAAGCCTTTCTGCATGCCCGCCGGGTTGAAGCCCTCGGTCAGCAGGCCGTAGTAGAAACCGCCGTTCCAGGTGTCGCCGCCGCCCAGCCGGTCCATCAGCACGATCGACTTGACCGCACGGCGAGCGGAAGAAGCCGCCGCTGGAAGTCCATCACGGCTGTCTCCCAGCGCTGCTGCTCGAAGGTATCGGGATAGCGGATGGTGATCGCGACGATCCGGGTATCGAACTGCTCCATCACCTGCTCTGCAAACGCCTGGATATCGCCGTCAGCCAGCTCGCCGATGTCGCCCTTGTCGATCTGCTCGGCGGAATACTGCCCGCAGCCGATCCCAAACAGGGCAGCCATGTCCTCGATCGTGGTGATCAGGATGTCCACATGCTCCTTCAGGACCGGGGTCATCGCCGCCCGGCACTGCTCGGGAGTCCAGAGGGTGGCGCGGTAGTTGAAGTCCATCCCGACCAGGCAGCGCAGCCGGCTTGTGAGCGACCGCCTCCTGGAAGGCTTCCAGCAGGTAGTTGCGATCGTACTTGCTGTGGGTTGACAGCCCGAAGCTGATCCCGGAAGTATGGAACAGACGGCAGTCCCGCAAAGCGCTGAGCCCAATCCACCATGCCGGCCCCCAGGCGGCTGGCAGCCGAGTACATGCGCTGGTAATAGGCCACGCTTTTGCGCGGCGTGCGCCCCAACTCGTACAGCAGGCGCCCGACCGGCTCGGCTTTCGGCGCCCAAACGAAATGGTCGGTGTTGATGCCCTGGCTGCGGGCGGTATCGCGAATCAGCCAGCCATAAGGGTTGTCGGGCACACGGGTGATGTAGGCGGACGGGATCCCGAAGCGAGCGAGCGCCATGCACAGGGTAAACTCGCTCCCGGCCAGTGAGAGATGCACCTGGCGGGTGCTCTCCAGGCGCTGCATGATCGCAGGGTGTGTCGCGCAGCATGGTCTCACCAAAGGTGACGAAGGCCGGGCCTTTTCCAGCGAAGGCGCTCAGGTCATCTTTTGTGATGTTAAAACGTAGCTCTATCGTCTGCCATGATCTCGCTCCTTGCTTGTCTACCAGGTTTCGAGGACCGTGAGTCAGGCCGCCGTCGACAAACAGCTGCGTGCCGGTGATGAAGGAAGCCTCGTCGCTGACCAGGAAGGCGACTGCGTAGCCGATGTCTTCCGGGACGCCAATGCGCTTCATCACCTGGCTGCGCTCCGTCTGGCGTTGCTGTCCGGCGGGGTCGTCGTAGCTGTCAAAGATGCTCTGGATGAGCGGGGTGAGCACCCAGCCCGGGGCAATCGAGTTAACCCGGATCGTCGGCCCGTAGTCGATCGCCATGTTGCGGGTCAGGGCGGTGATGCCGCCTTTGGAGGCACAGTATGGGGCAACGCCGTTGACGGTCTGGAAGGAATGCACCGATGAGATGTTGACGATGGCGCCCTTGCCCATGCGCCTGCATATGCGGGATGCAGTATTTGGCGCACAGGAACTGGCCTTTCAGGTTGACCGCCAGGCAGCGGTCCCAGTCCTCGCTGCAGGTATCCAGCACGGATTTGTAGACCCCGATCCCGGCGTCGTTGACCAGGATGTCGATCTTCCCGTACTTGTCCAGGGTCTTCTGGACCATCGCCTTGACCTGCTCTTCATTGGAGACGTCGCAGAAGACAAAGATGGCATCCCCGCCCGCCTGGCGCATCTCTTCAGCGGTCTTTTCGCCATTCTCTTTGTCCCAGTCGGCCACGACAACTTTGGCGCCTTCCTGGACCAGGACCTTGACGATCCCCCAGCCGATGCCTTTGGCGCCGCCGGTCACGATTGCTACACGATCTTTTAGTTTCATAATTGGAAACCTCCTGTATGATCTGGTATTTGCCTATTTCAGAGGGATCACCCTGCCTCGGCAGAGAAATGCCCTTCCAATGGCCTTTCTCTCACCAAGGTTTGCGCGGGGTGGAGAGGAAGATTGGGCCATCCTCGCCGACGGCAACATTATCCTCGATGCGCAGCCCGCCGAAATCAGGGATGTAGACCCCTGGCTCGACGCTGCTGACCATGCCTTTCTCCAGCGTCCCAACCGAGCCAGGATACAGGAACGGGATGAACTCATGGTAGCGCAGCCCGACCCCATGCCCGGTGATGTGGACAAAATACTCGCCCAGGCCGACCTTTTCAGGTAGCTGCGAGCGGCTTTATCGGGGTCGCTAAACGACCTGCCCGCCACGCATCTGCGCCGCGGCCGCCTGTTGGGCTGTCAGCAGGTGGTTATAGACCTCCACCTGGCGGGCGTTGGGCTTTCCGGCTACGGTCATATAGGTCAGATCGGACCAATAGCCGTCCACCACGGTGGCCGTCTCGATCATCGACAAGATCGCCTTCCTCGATCACATGGTCGGTCGATGGGACAAGCAGCGTGCCCTTGGTGCTGTCCACCGGACCGGCGCCGACCTCGCACAGGCAGCGAGTCAGGCGTGCGCCTTTGTAGCCCGGGCCTTCCGCCCGGACATAGAACTCAACCATCGCCCCCAGGTGGGCTTCGCGTCATGCCCGGCTCGAGTGCTCGCGATCGCTTTGTTCATGGCGCTTTCGGAGATCTCGTTCGCGATGCGCAGCTTCTCGAGCTCATAATCGCTCTTGACTGCCCGGACGCCCTGGAGGAAACCGGTGATATCCACCAGCGTCGAATCCGCAAATACGGTACTTCAGCAGGTCCGCCCAGGGTTTTGCGGGCACGACCGGCTCGGCAGAGCGGTAAGTGGGCGCGACGACTTCAAAGCTCTGCTCCACGCCGATGCGCTTGCCTTTCAGACCCAGCTTTTGGACTGCCAGGCCGAGCAGGCGTCTGTAGTTTTCGTAAAGGTCGCCGTCTTTAAGCAGGCCCCAGCCAAACGGCATGGCGTCGGTCCATTCCGGGTCGGAGTAATCCAGCTCGACTTCCGGCAGGAAGAGCATGCGGTTTGCCCTCGCGAGGCAGCACGGCAACCGAAAATCCGTGATGGGGCCAGTAGTCGGTGAGATAAACCACATTCTCGGGCAGGCGGCAGACCAGCGCTGCCAGGTCCTCACCCGCCATTTTATTCTGCAGTCGCTGCAAGACGTACCGTGTCAATTTTTGCCATCATCCAGTTCTCCTTTCTGAAAGCGTAATTCTTGTTGTCCTGTCATTCAATGTCTGAGCGGTTTACAAGCCGGCCAAACTCCGCCAAAAGCTTTCGACGGTCTTGCCTTCGCGGATCTTGGCGCGGGTCAGCTCTTCTTTTTCGGCCTGCTGTGTGCCAGCTGCAGCACCGGGCCGCGTCCTCGAGCGGGATCACCACCACGCCGATCTCATCCCCAGCACCAGATCGCCGGGCCGGACGAGCACGCCGGCGCACTGGATCGGGACATTGATCTCAATCGGCTCCATCCTGCCGGAGTAGGGTGAATGGGTGGAGCGCGGCACGATCGCCTTGGAGAAGATCTGAAGAAACCCAGGTCGCGGGTCTCGTCGGTGTCGCGGATCGCACCGTCGACGACTGCGCCCACGCACGCCTTTCATCTGGCACAGCCCGGACATCAAGCCGCCCCAGATGGAGGTCTCGGTCTCGCCGGCTGCGTCGACCACGATCACATCCCCAGGTTGGGCGACCGAGAGGGCATCCAGGCAGTCGACCTGGTTGCCCGGCTCCAAGCGGACGGTGAGGGCCGGGCCGACGAAGCGGGTGTCTTTGGTCAGCGGCCGCATGATACGAGCGCATCACACCCGCCCGTTCCTGGGCGTCGGCCACCACGCAGGACGGGCTGTAAACCTTCAGCAGCTCCTTGAAGCCCTGCGAGAATTTCGGGATCGGGGTTCTGATTGGCGTTGTGTTGATGATTTTTCGCATTGGTTTCTCCTTTCTATTTTCGTGTATGCCGGCCGATACCCCAGCTGGGTGGAGATCAGCCTGGCGGTCTCTTTGGCTTTTTTGATCAATTCCGGGTTCTCTTCAATTGGATCCATGCGCAGGGCCGGGCCTGAGATGCTGACCGCAGCCACAGCCTTGCCGTTGATATCGAAAATCGGCGCGGCCACACAGCGCACTTCGTCCTCATGCTCGCCCTGATCAAGCGCAAATCCCTGGCGGGCGAATCGATCTCGAGCTGGTGCATCAGGTCATCCGAGATCCGTGACCGTTGTAGCTGGTAAACCGGGCAGCCCATGTTTTGGTGATAGTAAGTCGCGGATCAGGTCTTCCTTCTGGTAGGCCAGCAGCACCTTGCCGACCCCGGTGCAGTAAGCCGGCGCGCTGCCGGCCCACGCCGGAAGACATCAACCCGATGGCATGCAGCCCCGGGATTTTTTCCATATAGACGACCTGCATCTGGTCCAGCACGACCAGGTGGACGGTCTCTTTGGTCTCGTCGCGCAGCGCCTCCAGCTCAGCCAGGGCTATCCGGCGCAGGTTGTCGCCGGAAGCGTAACCCTGGGCCAGCTCCAGACAGGCCAGGCCGAGCTGGTACTGGCTCGTCATTTCATTTCGCTGGACATAGCGGTAATAAGCACAGCGTGGAAAGCATTCGAAAGGTCGTGCTGGGGTTCAGGGCGATGCTCGCTGAAATCTCAGCGAGGGTGCGCGGTTTGGCGTCCGTAAGCAGCGAAAGAATGCGAAAAGCCCGGTCGAGGACGCGGATGTTGTAGCGGGGATCTTCTTTGCCTGTGGAATTCCCCGGTCTGCTCATGCGATGACCTGGTAGACCTGAACCTGGCTTGAAGAATAGCAGGCTTTCAACCTGGGAGAGAGCGCCTGATGTTCGGATGAGGCCCGCCAGGCGGCTGCCGCATCGAGCGTCTCAAAGCGGATGATCATTTGATAAAGCAGCGGGAAATCATGCTCGCGCAGCAGCTCGACCCGAACAAAACCCGCCATGCGGCTCATGGCGGGTCGGTATTCATTTATGAATAATTCTTCGAAGGCTTCTACCCGGTCGCTCAACACTTCAAATGTGACGTGCCGTTCGATCATCTGGACCTCCTGGAGCTGGGTGCTATTTTCCACGACCTACATCTGCAAGGCTTCTGAATTTGCGCGCCGTCTCTGTGATGGTGCTGAAGTCGCGCATGTCCAGCAGTTTTTGATTGACCAGCTCACCCCCGACCCCGACCGCGCGAAACCCCCGCCTTGAAGAAATCCGCGGTCGTCTCCAAGTTCGACACCGCCGACCGCAGCGAGCTTGATCTGCGGCAGCGGGCCCTTCACGGCTTTGATGTACCCGGGTCCGCCTGCGCTGGCGGGAAAGACTTTGACGATGTCTGCGCCAGCCTCCCAGGCGGTCAGGATTTCGGTTGGCGTATAAGCGCCTGGCATCACCGGGACGCTGTAGCGCCGGCAAAGCTGGATCGTATCCAGGTTCAGGGTCGGGCAGACGACAAACTGCGCACCGGCCAGGATCGCGGCCCGGGCGGTCTCGCTGTCGAGCACGGAACCGACCCCGAACAAGACCTTGCTGCCGAACTTCAACGTCGCCTGGTGGATCACTTCCATCGCGTTGGGCGTGGTCATGGTCACCTCGACCGCGCTCACACCGCCCGCCAGGATCGCTTCTGCCGCATCGAGAAGCTGGTCCGAGGAGCTGGCGCGCATGATTGCGATGACTCCGGTTTCCAGGATTTGGTCAAGCACAGCATCCTTGCCCATGGCAAAACTCCTGATATTTTATTTGAAGATCCCGATGAATTTTCACTACATGAAAACGTAGTTTATGTAATGAAATAATAGCAAATAATCCGGAGTTTGTCAACACCTTTCGCGTAAAAACCGCTGGTTTTCTTTATCGTTGGCGGCAAAATTTATTTTAATCCCCAGGTGTGGCTTCAGGCTCGAGCTTCAGCATGGAGGGCCTGGCCTGAACCTGGCACCAATCCAACGTCTCGCTCACCGCCAGCGCCAGCGGGGTCGGCGCCAGGCCGAAGGCTTTTTGGGCCTTCGTAGTGTCGACGACGAAGGGATCGGTCCACTCGTACATCATTTCGACGGTCTCGGCGACCACATTATCGAAAAGGCCAAGGAAGCGCAGCATCAGCGGTCCGGCGACCCGACTCTTGATTTGCCTGCCGAGCTCGGCTTCGATGAGCCGGACGAACTCCGCCTGGGTGATCGGAGGCGCGCTCGGCGCAAACCAGACCTGGCCGAGGGCCTGGTCGTGCGTCCCAAGGGCGGCAAGCAGCCTGCCGAAGTCTTTGACGTAAGTGAAGGTGTGCAGGCTGGACGAGCTGCCCATCAGGTTGACAGGCTTGCCCTGGATCGCTGGCTGGATCGCATAGGCGGTCAGCCCGGTGTCGTAGGGACCGAAGAAATCGGAGGCCCGCCCGATCGCTGCCCGGACCCGGCCGGACTGGTGGGCGTCAAGCACTTCCTGGGCCATTGCAGCCCGGATTCGGCCTTTTTTGGTGTTGGGCTGCACGGGCGAATCCTCGCGAAGGCTGCCAGTGAAGCTGCCGTACATGTAGAGGTTGTCGCCGACGACGAGCTTTGCCTGATTGAGGGCTGCTGCTGCGAGGATCGCGCGCTGGAGGGGCGGGAATTTCTCGGCCCACTCGTAATAATGCGGCTGGGCGCACTGGTAGACTGCCGCGGCGCCGCGGGTGAGCGCAATGTTCTTTGAGGCGTCGTATGCGTCGCTGGCGATCACTTCCACCCCGGCAGGGGGGTTTTCCATATTTCCCGTGCGGCTGACCATACGGACGGTCCTGCCCTGCTGAAGTAAAGCTTCTGCCGTCGAGCGCCCGAGCGGGCCAGTACCAAAGATGACGTGAAGTTCAGACATGATCCATTCTCCTTGTGTTTTGCGATATGGTGTTTTCAACTTGAAAGTTCTCTGTGTCCAGCCAGGAGTCCGACCTGCGCGTTGAAGAGACCGCAGCCAGGCTGACCTGGAAGGAAAAAATTCCTGATATTTCTGAGGAAACCCTGTGGTAAATCTTACGGAGAGGCAGGCGAGGCTATAGCTTCGAACGCCCGCAAGATTTCTTCCGATTATCCGCTCAAGATAAACTCGCGGGCGATCGATTCCAGCTCGTACTCGTAAAGCGCTGCAGGAGCTGCCCCAAAAGGCGGCATGTTGCCGCTGATCTCGATCGAGACCAACCCATGCACGCGCGCCCAGACGATCATTGCGACCTGGGCCGATTGAACATCGGCTTCCAGCCCGACCAGCTTCCACTGTTCGAAGGCTGCCAGCTCCGCAGCGGTTTCTACCAGACCTGCCCTGACCACCAGCCTGCCCTGGCGCCGCAAGGCATCCAGGATGCGGACCAGACCAGCAAAAGTGCCCGCCGCAAACGGCTGAGTTTTCTCCAGCGGTGCTGTATAGCCAGGGATCGGCGTGCCGAAAATCAGCTGGTAGCGCTCCGGGTAATGCAAAGCCCAGGAGCGGTAAGCCCTGCCGGAGGCCAGAAGCTGGCCTTTCAAGTCGGTTTCGGGCTGAGCTGCAACCGCAGCAGACTGCGCATCGCCTAAATCACGATAGGCGTCGATGATCAAGGCTGTGACCAGGTCGTCGCGGGTGGGGTAGTAGTTGTAGATCGCCGGGGCGGTGATATCCAGCTCACGGGCGATGGCGCGCAGGCTGAGGGCGGGGGCGCCGGCTTCGGCGATCTGCTTCCAGGCGGTCGCCTTGATGGCTTCATGCAGGCCGCCCTGCGGGGTGATCTTTTTCGGACGTGGTGACATCGGCGCTCTCCTTAAAGATATACGGTGTATATTTACACTATAAATATACACCGTATATCTTATATCTGTCAAGAGGGAATTCTTTTTTCGGTAAATCAATCAAGCATAATTCGTTTTAGAGAACTTGTTTTCGAAATTCTGCTCTTAATTTTTATTATGATGGAAGCCGTCAAGATTGAGGTAACCAACAACATGAAAACACTAGCGGCTGTATTTATAGATAAATTCGCGAAACCAACCGGATCAATCACTGTAAGGTGCTTGATCAAAAAGTAAAATGCCGGCAACAGAGTGACCAAAATCATTACCGATCCAACGATTAACAGTTTCTAAAAAGCAGCCATTCTCCAATCCACATCTTTCCAGATACTTGATCGAGTGCAGGATCAGTCTTTCATCACGACTTTCTGGACATACGGGGAGGTGCTGGCCATCAGCAGCGCGGCGTAGTTCGGATAGAAGGCGATCTCGGAGCCGACCTCGACCGGCAGCGCGGCTTCTTCCACGTCGACACCAGGTGGTCGCTGCTGCCGCCGAGCACGATGACCCCGGGGTCTTCGGGGGTGATCCCGTCGATCGGTGACATCCTGGCGGCCGATGTTGCAGATCGCCCGCCGGCGAACGCCGCGGTCGACAAACTCGACGAAACCGCCAAAGGCATCCTGGCCGCGGTTGCCGATCGGGATGGACGGCTTGCGCTCGACTTCGACGACCTCGGCGACGACCCGGAAGGTATCCTGGCGGGTGCCGGGCCAGGGGCTGCGGTCGAGCACGTTGCGGCCCAGCATGATGGCCTCGCCGATCCGGAAATGGTTGATCTCGCGGGGCATCTTGCCGCTGGCCAGCAGGGGCAGGTTGGCGCTGTTGCCGCCGGAGAGGACCGGCAGGTCGAGGCCGGTGGCCTTGCGGCACGCATCCCGGACTTCGACGAGCATCTCCATGTTCTCGACGGTGGGGATCACGCCGCCGTAGCAGGCCAGGTTGCTCCCCAGGCCGACGACCTCCAGATTGGGCAGCTTTGCGACGGCTTTGAGGACCGCCGGAGCCCGGTCGGGCCAGACGCCCTCGCGCAGGTCGCCGACATCCACCATCACGATCACCTGGTGGCGTTTTTTGAGGAACTCGGCTGCTTCCGAGAGCAGCTCCATCGATTCGACCGACGAATTGAGCGAGATAGTCGGCGCAGCGGACGATGTCGGCGGCCCGGCTGGGGGCCGGGATGCGCAGCAGCATCAGCGGGCAGGTGAGCCGGTGTTGGCGATGGACTGCAGGTTGAGGATGCGCGAATCGGCGATCATGTCTGCGCCGGCCGCTTCCAGGGCGTGCACGACGGCCGGGTGGGCCTCATCACCTTGGTGACGCAGGCGACTTGCACGCCGTGGGAATGGCACAGATCGATCACCGCGCGGGCGTTGTCCTCGATCCGCTCGGTAAAGATCTCGAGCCTGGGGGTGCGGATAAACATGTTCGTTCCTTTCTTCAGCAGACCTGAGGTTTTACAGAGCTTTCAGGTCTCGAATTGACCCAGCGCTGAAAGGTGAGCTTGACCTCTTCGGGGTAAGCCTGGGCCAGGGTGCCGAGGGCGGAGAAGCGGTAATCCCGGTCGATCAGGATGCGCGCTTCGGGGATCGGCAGCAGGTATTTGCCCGGTCCGGTGCAGATGCTCTTGCAGGATCGCTTCGCCGCCGGCGATGCGGGTCAGCGCGCCGCCGGTGCCGATCACCCAGCGCACGGCGCTCAGGTCTTTGCCTTTGACGATCTGTGCTTGCCGGTGGGGGAGTAGACGTCGGTGACGACGCCGGCGTGGCGGCGGGCGCCGGTCTCGACCGCCCGGGCGCACAGCCAGCGGGTCAGCTCTTTTTCGTGCTCGGTGGCGGGCAGGGCGCTGCAGGTCGCTCAGCCGGGCTTCCCAGGCCGGGTCGCCCTGCCAGCTCGACGATGTTGCGGGCATTGACGAACACGCCCAGGTCGCCTTCGACGGTGCGCTTGGCGCGCGGCTCCGGCTCGGTCAGCTTCGAGGCCCATTCCAGGCTGCCATCGGTGACGCTGTGGACGTCGGTCGTCGCCCCGCCGACGTCGAATACCAGGCAGTCGCCCAGCGCTTCGGCGAAAAGCTCGGCGCCGCGCAGCACCGCGCCCGGGGTGGGCAGGATGCCCCAGCTGGGTGAATTCTCGGAAGCGGGCCATCCCCGGGGCGTGGATGATGTGGCGGTTGAAGACTTCATGGATCAGGCGGCGGAGCGGCTCGATGTTGAGCACGTCCACGTCCGGGAAGACGTTGGCGGCGGTCATCATTTCGATCGCCGCGTCGCTCGAAGATCTTCTGGATCTGGCTGGCGGATCGCGGCGTTGCCGGCGTAGAGCACCGGAGTTGGCAGACCCAAGGAAGCCAGCTTCTCGGCGTTGCGCAGCACGGTGTCTTTCTCGCCGAAATCGACCCCGCCGGCCAGCAGGATGATGTTCGGGCGGATGCGAGCGGATCTCTTCCAGGTCGAAGTCGCTCGAGCTCCCGGCGGTGACCAGCTTGACGATCGCGCCGGCGCCCAGGGCAGCTTCACGGGCGGCCCGGGCGGTCATGCTGTAGGTCAGCCCGTGGACGGTCATGCGCAGCCCGCCGGCGGCCGAGCTATTGACGAACGTCTCGGGCCAGCTGACCTGCCCCGGCTCGGCCGGGATCGCAATCCCCATATCCGCGATGGCCTGCTCGACGCCGACGCGCCACGTCGCCGCGGCGCTCGCCCATGTGACGCTGGTGGGGGCAAAGCCCTGGGCGAGGTGCGCGAAGCCGCCCTCGGGCAGCAGCCGGAAGCCGTTGGCTTTGGTGATCGTCGAGCCGACCTCGATCGTCAGGATTTCGATCTCGCCCTGGCTCATACCGCTGTCATCCTAGACGAGCGCCCCTGGCTTTCAGGATCTTGACCATCGCATCCACCACGTGGATGCCCTTGGTGCCGCGGCCGAAGGTGGCGTCCAGGCCGGTCTCGGCGGCCATGTCGCGGGTCACCTGGGTGCCGCCGGCGATCAGGATCATCTGGTCGCGGATGCCTTTTTCCTGGCAGACTTCGGCCAGCTTGCGCATCTGGAGGCGGTGGATGTCGTTGTGGCTGATGATGGTGGAGATCAGGATGGCCTGGGCGCCGGTCTCGATGGCGGCGTCGACCAGCTTGCCGATCGGGACGGAGGTGCCCAGGTAGCTGATATTTGACGCCGTATTTTTCGATCCCGCCATGCTTGATATCCAGGATCTCGCGCAGCCCGACGCTGTGCTCGTCTTCGCCCACCGTGGCGGCGACCACTCGAAGCCCGAGCTGCTTGACCGCCTGCGCGGAGCTCGTCTTCAGGGAGCAGCTCCTCCTTCGGCGGGATCTTCAGGTCCGCTTTCTTGATGTCGAAAGCCACCTTGCCCTTGACTTCGACGAAACAGCCTTCGGACGGGTGGAGGGCCATCAGGTTGACGACCTGCGGGATCTTGCAGGCCCAGCTTGCGGGCGATCTCGAGCCCGGCTTCGCGGGCCACGTCTTCGACTTCGGTGATCGACGAACTGCATCAGGACGACGCCGTCGCCCGCCGATTCGGCTTCCGGGCGGATCAGCCCGCCTTTGCGGTAGGGATAGGTGCGCTCCAGGCGCTTGTCGGCGCTGTCTTCCGGGTCGAGCTCATCGATATAGACGATTTTTTCCGGGTTGCAGAGCGTGCAGCCGCCGATCGGGTCGCAGGCGTTTTCGACGCCTGCCGGCAGGTGGTTTTCGCCGAAATGGTCGCAGACCGGGGCGAAGTAATCGGGGTCGCGGGCGACGATCGTGTGCGCGCCGACGCCGCCCTTGCCATCGCGGGCGATGCCGTCGCCGTTGCGCTCGGGGTACTTGGCCGAGTCGACGAAAAAGCCCTGCTCGACGGCTGCAAAATAGCCGCCAACCTCGATCACTTCTTCCAGGAAGGCGACGGCCCGGTCCTTGATGTCGCGGACCATCTCGCCCAGCGGGCCTTCCAGGTTCAGGCTGAGCAGCTCCTTGATCCCATCCAGGGCGGCCCAGGTCTGCTTGACGGTCTGGATGCCGCGGATGTTGTTGTAGTGCCAGGGCACGTTGCGGCCTTCATCCGGCGTGATCGTGCTCTGGATGTCGGCGCTGGTCAGCATCGAGATCAGCGTGTCGATGGTGTGGGTGCGGACGGCTTCTTCGACATCGGCTTCGATATAGCGGGTGTTCTGCTGGGCGCGCATCTTGTATTCGGAGAAGAAATCGCGCAGCGCCACCGCGTAGGGCAGGTCGTACCACAGCTTGGGGGCGGGCGGCGCGTCCGGCGGGACGGTGGACAGGCCGATCAGGTCTTTGTCCATCCCGACCGCGACCGAGAAGGCGCAGTTGATGCCGTGCTGGACCATCAGCTCGGGCATCACCAGCCAGCCGGCCTTGGCGGTGGCGTTGGCGTTGTGGGCGCCGTCGATCTGGAAGATCCCCGCGCCGGCCATCACGCGCTTGGCTTCGGCCGCGTCCACAAACGAGCGGTACATGTTGACGTTGCGGTAGAGCACGTTGTACTGCGGGTCCTGGTGGGCGCCGTTGATGCCTTCTTCGGCGAACAGCACGGCCACTTCCGGTCCGGCCACGCCGGAGACATAGCTGTGGAAGTTGATCGGGCGGCCGACTTCTTCTTCGATCAGGTCGCAGGCTTTGCGGCTGGCGCGGATCTGCTTGCGGGTGATCGGCACGCCGCCGGTGCCTTCGGGCGTGCCTTCCATCAGCCCGTCGATGTGGCTCTGCCCGGTGGTGCGGATGACCATCATGTGGTCGGCGCCGTGCCAGGCGGCCATGCGCATGCGGCGGAGGTCGTCCTCGAAGCGCCCGGAGGCGATCTCGGTGGTGACCACGCAGCTGGGCTGCGGGTCGATGTGGTCGAAATACTTGGAGGCCGGCAGGCCGATGCTGTGCTTGAGCGGGCGGGACATATCCCGGAAGTGGAACGGGCCCATCTCCACGCCTTCGGGCGGCACGTCCCGCCAGACCCAGCCCTTGCGGGCCGGATGGTAGCTCTCCAGGTCCTGCAGGATCGCTTCGATATCGAGCTTCTTGTGTGGGTCAGGGTCTGATGGTCATCGGTCGGCTCATGCTCATGGAACAGCTCCTGGAGGACGTCTTTGTTTTCGAGGATCGCCTGCGGCGGCGGTGCGCACGTCACTGCCCGTTTTTCTGGGCCAGCTTCAGCAGCGACGTGCCCGGCGCCTTTGCCGAGCAGCCCGGCCTCGTAGATGCGCTCGACCACGCCGTGCGAGCTGAGGCTGTCGATGCCCATGCGCAGCAGCACCGAGCGCTCGATCGATGGCGAGGTGTGGGTCCGGGCCAGGTCCACGATCGGGTCAACCAGCTGGCCGCACAGCTCCCAGAAGCGAGCTTTGAGCTGCTCATCGGTCAGCTTTTCCAGCTCTTCCCGGCGCTTTCGAAGCGGGATATTCGGTCTTCAGTCATAGGCATATTCTCCCTCAGTTGATATTCGATGATAACCTCGATTAATTTGCGCCTGCAAGACCGGCGATCTGTGCTGCAACCCATCCGGGGTCATCTTCAGGTCCGCGGCCAGAAAGGCAAGATCGTTTTCGATCCCACTTTCCGCGGGGATAGGCCTTGGCGGCGTTCTTCAGGTAGCTCTGGCGCAGGCGATCCATGTCCTGGACTTTGCCCCAGACCTGGTCCAGGCGCTCGGGGATGACGATCGCCTTGCCGGGGACGTTGTCCTTGGGGTCGCCGCGGCGGACTTCGATGCCTTCTGGCGGGCGAAGGAGAGCTGGCTGTTGTGGTGCTTGCCGGCGCCGGTGTACTCGGTCTCCTGGACGACGACGATCTGGTCCTCGTCCATCTGGCGGGCCAGGGTGACGGCGGCGGTCAGGCTGGTGTTGCCGGCCGGGCCGCGCTCCAGGCCTTCGAGCTTGGTGAGCAGCTCGGTCACGTAGAAGACTTCGCCCTGGGTGACGAGCTGGTATTCATCCATGTAGCGCAGCGAGCGGGCGGCGTTGCGCGGCACATCCACCCGGTCCGGCCAGGTGGCGAAGGGCACGCCAAAACCGGTATGCCCGGTGGTGAAGGATTTGCGGTTGAAATCGCGGTCGGAGGCCATGTGCAGCCCGGCCAGATCGACCGAGCAGGCCACGATCCGGGTGTCCTTGCAGCCGGCTGCCAGCAAGCCCGCGCGCCGTGCCGGTCAGGTTGCCGCCGCCGGCGTGGGTGATCACGACCGCGTCCGGGTCTTTGCCGTAGCGCGAGCGGACCTGGTCGGCGATCTCGGCCCCGAGGGTCTCGATGCCGCGGATGCCGAAGGGGGTGTACAGGCTGGCGTTGAAAAAGCCGGTCTCTTCCAGGGTGCGCAGGAGCATGTAAAACAGCTCCGGTCCGACGGAGAGCTTGAGCACTTCGGCGCCGTAGGCCTCGCAGGCGCGGCCTTTTTCGACGATCTCCGGCTGGCCGATCGCCGCGGCTGTCGAAGACCTCCTGGACGATGATGCATTTCAAGCCCGCGCTGGGCGGCCTGGGAGGCGACCGCGGCGCCGTAGTTGCCGCTGGTGGCCGCGATCATGCCTTTGTAGCCTTTCTTGGCCGCTTCGTAGGCGCTGATCGAAGCCCGGCGGGCTTTGAAGCTGCCGGAGGCGTTGGCGGCTTCGTCTTTGACCAGGATCGGGCGCCTTTGCCCGGCTCGGAGATGCGCGCGGACCATCTCGGTGAGCTTGCGCAGCTCGAACAGCGGCGTGTCGCCGACCTTGGTCTCGCGCTGGATGCGGATGATGTCGGCGTGGCTGTAGCCGGTCTCGGCCATCATGCGCTCGTAATCGAAGGCGATCGGGCTGTGGATGAAATCGTCGAAATCCATGCCCAGCGAGGCCTTCATGATTTCATTTTTGCGGGCCATCACAGCCGCGTAGGAAATGTCGCGGCCGCTCATTCTTCCCACTCCGTCCCAATCGTCAGCAGCTCGGGAACCACGTCCCCAAAGCTATGCGTGTAGTGAGGGTTGACGGTTTTCAGGACGCCGCGCAGCTGGCGCCCGATGATGGTGCGAATTTCGACTTCGGCGCCGATTTCGGCTTCAGCCTCCAGGAAACCGGAGACGCCGCATCAAATACGGGGTCTGGCGGGTGTCTTCGGGCACGCTGGGGGCGCGCTCTTCGGGTTTCAGGACGACCTGCTTCGATCTCGACCCAGGTCCCTGGTGCAATTTTTGCCATAGATCATGCCTCCTATATGTAGATTTCACGAGTGTCAATACCCGGCGGCTGTAGGCGCTCGGGCCCATCAGCGCGGCGGGGACGGGCAGGTCGATCATGCGCTTCAGCCCGGGCGAGGCTGCGACGACGTGCGGGATCAGTGTTCACGGCGATGCCGATCGTGCCGACGCCGCCGGCGATCTCGGGCTTGATGCCATGTGGATTTCGGGCTTGCCGTAGATGTGGATGTAGTCGCCGGTGTCCTGGTTTTCCAGGTGGGGGTGGATCTGCTGCGGGTGGATCAGGCGGATGACTTCCTGCTCGCCGCGGTAGCCGACGCCGATGTGGGCGCAGCCGGCCACCATCCCGGGCTGGACTTTGACGTGGGGGGTCTCGCGGTAGACGTTGCTGATGATCGGCTCGCGGGTCTGCTCGATGCGGTCCACGCCCAGGCCGAGCGCTTCGCTGATCATGTGGATCGACTCGGGGAAGCCGACGTGCCCGACGATCGAGCCATCCGCGACGCCCGCCCGGAAGTCTTCGGGCGTGGTGCCCACACCCTGGGATTTCATCACGGTCGGGCCATAGGGGCTGAGGTCGTTGACGCGCGAGGCCTCGATCCGCTCGACGGTGTGGCTGCCGCCGGTGAGGGTGACGACCAGCAGGTCGAGCACAAAGCCGGGGTTGACGCCGGTGCCGAGCACGGTCACGCCGTGCTGTTTTGCGAGCAGGTCGAGCTCGAGGGCGAGCTCCGGGTTCTGGGCTTCGGGGTCGGCCATCTCCTCGGCGATCGTGACGCAGTTGATCCCGGCAGTGATGATCTTCTTCAGATCGGCGATCTGGTCCCGGACCCAGGAGGTGGTCGCGAGCGTGACGACGTCGACCTTGTCTTTATCCAGGACGGTTTCGGGCTGATCGGTGACGGTCACGCCCAGGTTTTTCCCGAGGCCGAGCACCTCGCCGAGGTCCTTGCCGACGAAGTCGGGGCGGCCATCGACCGCGGCGACGATCTGCAGGCCGGATTTTTCGAGCATCAGGCGGGCCATGCCGCCGCCCATGGCTCCAAGTCCCCACTGGAGGACACGAATAGGTTGCTTCATACTCTATCTCCTTATCGATATCGAATGAACCCTTCAGACCACCTGTCGACCCGGACCGTGGGAAACCTGGTTGTTAATGTCCGCTGCCTGAGGGAGGGTCAGGCGGACTGCAGCTGGATTCTAACACGAGGCGCTCGAACGGCGCAATCTGAGAACCTGCACTTAGGGACAGTGAGAGATGTCACGAGTGGGAGAGGAAATTTGGTTCCATTTATGGGATGCTGATCCATGGAAAATAATAGGATCGAATGAGCGGCTGGACGTCGATCGACAGCGTGGCGCTGACCTGACCCCCGGCGTTGATCGCCCAGACCGTCACATCCTGTGCTCCGCTCTGATCGAAGGCGAAGATTGCTTCGGCAGTCCCCTGACCGGATGATCGGGCTGGGGAACCACAGGTAGCTCACCATAGGCGTGGCATCCAGGGGTTGGATGCTGGCGGTCAGCGTTGCAGGAAGCGTGGCGGTGATGGGAGCAGTCGCTTCGATCTGCACGCTCGCGACCGGGATCACTCCAGCCCAGACCTCATCTGCGCCGATGTCCGGCAGGCCGGTGGAGGGGTTCGGCCGGATCTGGTTATCGATATCTACAACCAGGCCCGTTTCTACTCCCGCATCCACGGCTGGAGAGCTGTCAGTCAGGTGGAAATCCATGGCTGCGGGATCGAAGAAGAGCGGGTCGGCATGCAGGTTGTGCGTCCCGGTGATCAGCGCGCCATTGGAGACATAATCCTGTGTGTTCGCCCAGGCGTCTGCTCCCCAGAGCGTCGATTCCATCGTCACACTCGCCCCTTCGTCAACGAAGATCCCGGTGTGCTGACCGGCGACGATCGAATTCGTGATCGCAGCGGTCGCGGAAAGCACGAAGATCCCGCTGCCGTAACCCGGGGCGTTGCCAGCCAGGGTGAGGTGGTTGATTTGGGCATCGTGATCCGCCAGGAACAATCCGTTCCCAAGCTGCCAGCTGTCCACCCGGTTGCCGGCGACGAGCAGGTTGTCGAGCTGGATGTTACTGCCAGCGGCATAGAGCCCGCCGCCGTTTGCGCTGGAAGTGTTGCTGATCACTTTCGTGTTTTGGATCAGCGGCTCGGGGATGCCTGATTCAGAGGCGCCCAGGTAGATCCCGCCGCCGTTTCCGCCGGGCGAGGTCCAGTTGTCCTGGATAAGGCTGTCGGTCAGGACCAAGTCCCCCAGGCTGGCCAGACCGCCGCCCATCCCGCCTGGTTCTAATAACGAGTATCCCTGGTTCGTCTGGTTGCCCTGGATTGTGAGAAATGAAGCGGATAGATCACCGATATTGTAGATCCCGCCGCCGCTGCCGCCGACGCCGTTATGACCAGGAGGATTCCAATATCCCGTGTCTGACCACTTTATTTCCCATTCCTGTTTGATTTGAGGCTATTTGACCTATATAAATATCCATTTTGCCCTTGTTGTAAATCCCACCGCCGCTGCCTCCATCACCCCCATTTCCACGAACATAGATTTCCATCGATCCCCATGCCGCCATCTCCAGCGATATTATTGTTAACTTGAATATTTACCAGATGTGCCAACACCGGTAGTTGAATAATCCTCCACCATTCGGGTGCTCTCGCCATCCATTGGCATGACTGCAAAACCATAATTATAGCCATCATATCCCGGACCAGAAGTATTTTCGATGATAGAGACCTGATTGGCGTTCAATAACCCACTGTTATATAATCCCCCTCCACCCTGGCGAGCATTGTTCATGCCTATCTGACCTGCAACTAACTCTGTTTGACCACTGTTATAGATCCCGCCTCCGAACCCGGAAGACTGGTTTTCGGAGATTTCCATGTTTCTCAACAGAAGAGAAGCATATGGCGTGTTGTAAATGCCCCCACCATGACCCGTCCAATAGCCGGAGCTGTCAGCATAATAATATTTGCCAATCGCATCGGAAGTGCTATTTCCCGTGACTTCGAAATTGGTCAGCTTTGCATAATTCGCATTATACAGACCGCCACCATGACCTGGCGAACCGCTAAATGTTCCACATTTTGGCAGCCATAGCCTCCCTCCCCGCCAGCTCCAGTCTGGTTATTGCCGATATGATCACCGTCGGCAACCAAGACCCCCTGGTTATAAATTCCCCCCCCGATACTTCCACCGCCACCACCTTGCCTCCTCCATCCCACCATCCCCACCATCACCTCCTGCACCAGAAAAATTCTCGCTTATATGGTTCAAACTTAGATCGGATCATTCCGAAATTTGCAGATGCCTCCACCATCTCCGCCATCGCCACCATCACCTACCATACTCAATATCGGCAATCATAATATGGACCTGTACAATATCATAGCCGATTCCACCTTTCCCGGCATGATTTTCGAAAATAAAGCTCCAAGTGATTTCCAACTCACCCAGATTGAAGATACCTCCGCCATTTCCGCCTTTTCCTGCTTTGCAGTGATACAATTGCAGGTATTTACACAATCCAGAATCCCCGCCTGTCCCGCCGTAATTTCCATGGATAGAACTATCCAGGATTCCAAGCCTGCCGGCGTTAAATATCCCGCCTCCGCTGCCGCCATCATCACCCAGTCTCGTTTCGGCTGGCGAAAGGCCGTCGCCAGCCTGATTGTCGTAGATTTCAACTTCTTGCAGCTCCAATGTCCCGGCATTGTAGATCCCTCCACCATCCTGGGAAGGGAGCGCCTGTCCATTCAAGATCCCCAGATCCCTGAATGTTGCAAGCGCATTCGAGAGAACATGCACAACCCGATCGATCTTGTTGGCGTCGATCAGAGTCAGATCGCTTTCGAATCCTGACACCTCAACATTTCCGGAGATATCCAGATCACCAGCATTCATTCGTATCGTCATCGCCGACCAGGCTGAGGTTGTACGTCCCTTCTGAGAGCTGGATCACGTACACATTTCCGGGATAGCGGTTGGCGCGGGTGATCGCCCCGCGCAGCGAGCAATCCCCTGCGACAGAGCTGTTGCAGGCCTGGTGGGCGAGATCGTTGAAGTCCTCGAAGACATCGACCTGGAGGGTGATGCTGGCCGGCTGAAGCTGCGCCAGCGGCATTTTGGATGAGGAAATTGGGTTTAGTAAGAAAAGGGGGACTAAAAGCAGCGAAACCCATCTAGAAAAAGCCATCTTCATTCTTCCTCGCTTTTCACGGCGGATCCATTTTTCCCCAATCATGCTGGACCAGCGCCTGAAATGCTCATAGTTTTTTTGCGATGCGCCGTGGACAATCAGCCTGCGAGACCATGATACCATGAGAAAGCAGCTCTCAGGATTTCTCCAAATCCGAGTCGAGCTCAAGGGTATTCGTGAAAAAACCCGAAAGGACTTCAAGACCTTTCGGGTTTTTTGGAGCGTCTTCATTTCTTACCCACCGTCGGCGGGCGGGATCAGCCTGACAATATCAGCAGGAGAGACGACTGCAGTCTGCAGGTCGACCATCTCCCCGTTCACGACGATGAGGCCGACCTCGGCGTTGGGGATCCCCAGCCCGGCCAAGACGTCCACCAGCCTGGCGTGGGCGATTTCAAATCCACTTCGACCCAGGGCGGGTGACCGGGGATGTAAAACGAATAAAATCCACCCAGGTGCAGGATCATTCCGCTTCCAGCAGGTCCGCCGCCCAGCCGAGCGAGAGCGACTCGAGCCTTGCGCGGGTGGGACGGCCGGTTTCGAGGTCCCAGCCTTTGAGGGCGTAGAGCACGCTGAGGGCATGCTCGAACTCAACCCGCGGCAGCGCTTCGCCCATGCAGCGGTCCGTTCTCGAGCGGCTGAAAGAAGCGCTCGGGCAGGGTGTCGTCCGCCCGTGTGAAGCCGAGCGCGCATGTTGAAGACCCGCGCCATGTTCGTCGCCCGCTCGCCGATCTGGAGCAGGTCTTCGATCGTCAGGTCCCAACCGCTCGCGAGGTTGACCGAGCTCAGGACTTCCTCGGGCAGGATAAAGGAGCGCGGCGCCGGTCCGAAGAAGCAGTAGCCGACCACTTTTTCGAGACTGCACCATCTTTCCAGGACGTAGAAGTGGTGCATCTTCTCCTCGCTGAAGGAGCGCGGGGGTTGGGCGACTGTGATCCCGAGCGGGCGAGCGGCCTTGAAGGTGAACGATTCGGGGTTCGCCAGGGCGGGGTCGTGCTGGACGACCAGGTGGTCTCCACCGAGCTCGGAGACGGCGTAGCCCATCCCGACGTTATATTTACCGCGCGGCTCGTGCATCGCCAGCTCTTCGCCCTTGACCTGGATCGCGAAGAAATGGTGCGTCTCCGCCGATGGTTTCGGCAGCGCGCTTGCTGCCTTCGGCCAGCAGGTCTCCGAAGCCTTCGCGCCGGGCGATCAGCTCAATCATCTGGAGCATCGCCTCGGCGTTCCCGAAGCGCAGCTCGATCCCGCCGGTGTCTTCCAACCCGATCAGGCCGTGCTCGAAGCACTCCATCGCGAAGGCGATCGTCGCTCCGGTCGAGATGCTGTCGAGCAGATAGGCGTTGCAGAGCTCGTTGGCTTTCGCAAGCGCCTGCAGGTCGCCGACCGCGCAATTCGGTCCGAGGGCGCCGAGGGTTTCGTACTCCGGACCGCCGTATTCGGAGGTCCGCCCGTCCACCCTGACTTCACGCTTGCAGCGGACCGCACAGGCATAGCAGGAGCGCCGGGCGGTGAGCAGCTGCTTTTCGTATTCTTCCCATTTGATCTGATCCGCCAGCTCAAAAGCGCCCTGGCGGAAGTTGCGGGTCGGCAGGATCCCGCCGAGGTTGAGCGGCTCGATCAAGCCGGGCGTGCCGCGGACCTGCAAGTCCCAGCTGATCGGGTTCTCTTTGACGCCTTTCGCCAGCTTCTTCCCGAGCGCCATCAGCGCCTCGGGATCATGAGCCAGGGACTGGTAGCGCTGGCCGCCGCGGACGGCGATTGCCCGCAGGTTCTTCGAGCCCATCACCGCGCCCATGCCGCTGCGGGCGTTGAAGTGGCGCAGGTCGTTGGTGATCGCGGCAAAGCGCACCAGGTTTTCGCCGGCGATGCCGGTCTGCAGCACCCGGATCTTCTCGTCGCCGAGCTCAGAGCGGATCTCCTGCTGGACTTCAGCGGCAAGCCTGCCCCACAGGTGAGCCGCCGGGCGGATCTCGACCTGGTCGTCCTTGATCCAGAGGTAAACCGGCGCTGCGGCGCGCCCCTTGACAACGATGGCTTCCCAACCGGCCATCTTGAGCTCCGGGCCCCAGAACCCGGCCGCTTCCGATTCGCCGTAGCCGCCGGTGAGCGGGGAACGAGCCGAGACGACGTAGCGGGTGGCAGTCGAGAGCGGCGCGCCCGTCAGCAGCCCGTTGGCGAACACGAGCACGTTATCAGGGGAGAATGGGTCAACCTGCGGCGGCAGCTCGTTCAGCAGAATATAGCCGGCAAGGGCTTTGCCGCCCGGGTAGAGCCGGTAAAACTCCTCGCTCAGCGTCTGCACTTCGATCGCGCCGGTCGTCAGATCCACACGCAGCACCCTGGCAGTTGTTCCGTACATGATGAACCTCCTGGAGAACCCGGTAATAATGGGATTTACGGTAGCTGAAGATAAGGGATCGTGGACGAGGCGTGCGGCAGGACTGCGATCCGCTCGCCAGGTTCCAGGTCCTTCAGCGCCAGGTCGACGGCAGCCTGCAGATTTGGGACCGGGTTAAGCAGCAAATATCGGGCAAAGGATTCATTCATCTCCGTGCAGCTGATCAGCCGGACGATCGAGGCATCACGGGCGATCTGGAAGGCCTTATGCGGTCCGATCCGGAACCCCTCGGCTTTGAATCGCGCCAGGACTTCGGAATAGGAGGCTTTACCCGACATCCAGTTTTCGTAATGCTGGCTGCCGCTGCCTTCCGGGCAGGCGGCTGCCAGGATGACCGTCCCGCCAGGTCGCGCGATCAGCGCAGCGTGTCCCAATCCTTTTTGGGACTGGTAGACGTTGAGATCCTTAGGGTGACCGCCGGGTGAGGTGATCACCAGCCCGTATTTCTGAGACACAGCCGCCTGGCAGACCCGGCGCGAGAGAGGCAGCCCGGCTTGCATTACCGCCTGCGGGTTGCCTGCGAGCACGTGGACGATTTGCCGGTCCTGGTTAAGGACGGCGTTCAGCGCAAGCCGGACGCCGACTTTTACCCCGATCTCCTCGATATCCTGGCGGGCGGGGTTCGTTTCGTACTCTCCCAACCGGGAGTCCGGGTGGGTCATCAGCGCATGGTTGGCGTTGATCGTCTGGATCCCTGCCAGACCGATCGCGGCCGTCTTGACCCCGCCGGAGAAACCGACGAACTGGTGCGGCTCGATGTTCCCAACCACGATCTTCAGGTCGGACTGGACGAAACTCCAGTTTGACCAGATCGGCGTGCCGCGCCCGGTCCTGCCGAGGTAGACCAGCTTCTGTTCATTCTCCGAATCGTGCGAGACCACCTTGAAGCGCCGCAGGACTGCTGCTGGCAGGATCGAAGGGTATTCGTCCGGATCCATCGGCGGATGGCTGCCGACCGCGATGTAGAAGGTGATCGCAGTATCGGGGATGCCCAGGCGGGCCAGATGCTCGAGCAGCGGCGGCAGGAGCAGGTCGTGCGGGACCGGGCGGGTCTTGTCGTTGACTGCAACCGCCGCCGATTGGGCGCCTGCATGCTCCTGCCAGGTTTACCCCCTACCAGATCGTCCAGCGCCGCTTCGACCAATCTCTGCGGGTCGGGGGCGGGCGGGACTTCGGGGGACTCGATGATGTCCACCCCGATAAGTATCCGGGATGCTGGCGGTCAGGTGCGAGCGCCCGTACGGCAGGCGGATTTCCATAGCTAGGAGCTGCGGTAGAGCTTGGTGATCACGAACTCGTCGTGGCGGAGTGCTTCGGCGCTGGTCAGCCGGCCGTTGATCGTATGCGCCATCATCTCCATCACCCGGTCGGCCGCCCCGTCCAGGTTGTAGTCGAAGCGCAGCATACCGGAGATGTCAACGTCGATATGCTCGGTCATCGTTGCGACGGTGAGCGGGTTGGCGGAGAGCTTGATCACGGGCTCGATCGGGTTGCCGATGATATTGCCCTGTCCGGTGGTGAACAGGTGCAGCACCGCGCCGGCTGCGCAGCAAAGCGTGACCATCTCGGCAGCCGCGCTGGACGAGTCCATAAAATGCAGCCCGGGGGATTTGGGCGCTTCGGCCGGCTTCAGGAAGGAGACGACCGTGCAGCGGCCCATCTTTTCGACATTTCCGAGCGCCTTCTCTTCGATCGTCGAGAGACCGCCGCGGATGTTGCCTTCAGTCGGCTGGGTGCCGAGCAGGCTGACACCCTGGGAAGCGACCAGCTCCTGGTAGTTGTCGAAGGCGGCCTTGAACTGGGCGGCGACCTCCGGCGTGGCGCACTGCTCGATGATCTTGTCTTCCGCGCCGGTTACTTCGGTGGTCTCGCCGAAGATCAGGGTGTTGCCGATTCTTCTCGAGGCGCTCAAACACGCGCCCGACCGTGGGGTTGCTTGCAAGACCGCTGGTCGTGTCCGATTCACCGCATTTGGTCGAAACCAAGATCTCGTCCCAGCTGACCGGGAGGCGCGGCAGCTCGGTGGCGTAATGGACGAATTCCTTGGCCTTCCAGGCGGCTTTTTCAATCGTCTTCAGGTCGCCGGAACGCTCGATGCTGAAACCGGCGACCGGCTTGCCGGTCTTTGCGACGGCGCTGACGATGTAATCCGTCCAGTTTGGCTCGATCCCGATCACCACGGCAGCGGCGATGTTAGGATTTTTGGCTGTGCCGATGAGGGTATCGAAGGTCAGCTCCAGGTCTTCGCCGAACTGCAGCCGACCGTAAGGGTGGGGCAGCGCCATCGTGCCGCGGATCAGGCTGGCCACGCCGTTGACGGCAGCATTGGAGATGTCGTCTACCGATAGGATCAGGACATGGTTGCGGATGCCGACCCGGCCGTTTTCACGGCGGTAGCCGGTCAGTGGGATGTCTTTGTAGGATGTCATGGCTTCACCTGACCTCCCAGCACTTTCGATTCGCTGGCTGCCCAGCGCAGGCTCTTGATGTTGTGGACGTGGACGTGCTCGCCCAGCTTGATCGCGGCAACCGCGCGGCCGATCGGGCGGCCGTATTCGATCACGTGCTTTTCTGCCGGAAGGTCACGCATTGCAAGCTTATGCCCGAGGGGTATGTCCTGCGCCAGCTTGACTTGAGTAACCACGACACCATCCAGCGTCACGGCTTCCACCGCTTCGCCGGCTTGCAGGTCCATTGCTGCCACGCCGACATCGTCGGCGGCTTCGTGGAGTAAAATCCCTTTCTTCATATGTTCTCTCCTGATATGATTTATTTACCCAATTTCGAAACGAGCTTGAACGGCCACTTAGACCATTCAGGATTCGTTTTTCGTCGTGTTTATTCGTAAGGCGTCTGATCCCAGAAGCCCTGGAAGCGCCCCAGACCGACGGCCGTGTAGGGGTGGTCGAAGGCTTCCTGGAAGACGGCCAGCCCGGCGGTAACGATGTCGGCGCCCCGCACTGCGGCTTCGGTGATCTGGCGGCCGTTGCGAACGGCGGCGACGATGATCTCGGTCGGGAAGGCATAGTTGTCGCGGATCGCGACGATCTCTTCAATAAAGCTCCAGATCTCTTCGCCGTTGGATTCCTTCCAGCCGATGAACGGGGAGACGTAGAACGCACCCATCCGCATCGCGTGCAGGGCCTGGACCGAGGAAAAGACGAGCGTCAGGTTCGAGCGGATGCCCCTTTCCTTCAATACCGCGACAGCCTTATAACCGGCTTCGACAGCCGGCAGCTTGATCACAAAATTCGGGCTGATCGCAGCCAGCTTTTCGCCTTCGGCGACCATCGCCTGGTAATCCGTCAGGTGCGGGTTGACTTCCACCGAGACTGTCTTCTCCGTCCCGGCGAACAGGGACCCAATCTCCCGAATCACAGTCAGGAACGGCTTGCCGGAAGCCTGGACATGGCGGGGGTTGGTCGTGACCCCGTCCAGGTTCCACATTTTCAATGCATGCTCGATTTCGTGCACGTGCGCGCTATCCAGAAAAAATTTCATCGTCTGCTCCTGTAATTATCACTTATTTTTCGATGAAACCGAAGGTTCCAGAAAACCCATCGGGTTTAATTTTGCTCAACACGGACGCCGGCGGGCAGGTTGAGGATCTGACCAACAGGCGAGATTTTCAGCTCCAACCCGGGCAGCTGGATGCCACGCCGCGGCTTTCCAAACGCCAGGACCTTTTCCAGGTCCAGCCCCGGTTTCAATTCGGCGGTGTGCTGGACGGCAGGGCCGAGCGGGAGCAGGGTCCCCTCACGCCCGAAAACCGGGATGCGGTCGAGCGGCATCTCCCAATCCAACAGCCTCGGACCTTCAAGCCAGCGCTCATCCCAGAGGTCGAACCAGCGTCCGGCCGGCAGGTAAAATGATACCACGCCCCCGGGCTTCAGAACCGGGACCACCAGCAGCGATCCGCCGAGCATGTACTGCAGGTCGAAATGCGCGGGCCAGCCGGTCTTCGGGGAAGGCCAGGACCATCGGGCGCATCACCGGCAGACCGGTGCTGGCTGGCTTCCAGGGCGCAGGCCTGCAGGTAGGGGATCAGCTGGTAGCGCCAGCCCAGCCATTTTCGGATGATCCCTTCAGCCTCATCGCCAAACTCCCAGGGCTCGCGCGGGCTGGTGCCGTGGAAGCGGGTGTGCGAGCACAGGATGCCGGCCTGCGCCCAGCGGACGTACAGCTCGGCTTCAGGGCTGCCGCCGCCGATCACGTTCCGGAGGTTTCTTTGCCGAAAAAGCCACCGATATCGTGCGAATAGAACGGCGCGCCGCTCAATCCCCAGGACAGCCCGCCGCGGATGCTGGCAGCCAGGCCTTCCCAATCGCCCTGCGGATCGCCGCCCCACTGGACGGGGTAGCGCTGGCTGCCGGTCCAGCCGGCCCGCGCCCAGACGACGCCATCGGAATATTTCTGCGAAGCCTCGAAGACGCAGCGGTTGTAAAGCAGCGCATAGACATTGTGCAGCCGCTTGCCGCTGTCGCCGTTGAAGGCGACGACGTCTTCGGGCACCGCTTCGCCGTAATCCGTCTTCATCACCGCGGCGCCGATCTCGATGCAGAGGCTTGTGCGCTTCCCGGTACCAGTGGTAGGCTTCCGGGTTGGTGAAGTCGATGATCCCGGAGGGCTTAAGTGAGGGACGACGGAATTGTCATGCGGCCGGGAACCAGCGGTGGATGTAGGTAGACCCGTCGGGGTTCTTCAAGAAATAGCCCTTCTGCTCCAGCTCGGGGAAGATCGGGCTGAGGGTGGATATATAGGGGTATTCCCACAGGCACAGGCGCAGGTTCAGAGCATCCAGCTTGCGGATGAAGGCGGGCCGGGATCGGGGTAGCGGTCTGCGTCCCAGGAGAAATCGAAGCGCGTCTCGGGCTTGTGCCAGGCGCGGCCGTCCAGCGTGATCACGTCGCAGGGGATGCGCCGTTCGCGGAGCTTGTGCGCCACTTCGAGCAGCTCGTCGGCGGTCTTGTAGTAGGCGCGCGACATCCAGGTCCCGTAGCTCCAGCGCGGCGGGATGGAGGCGCGCCCGGTCAGCCAGGTGTATTTCTCGATGATCTCGGCGGGATTTTCGCCGACGAAGAGGAAGAGGTCGAGGTTCGGCTCCTCGATTTTGAGGATATAGCTGCGGTGCGACCAGGGCGGATAGCCGACAGCGTGGGTGACCCGTGTCGGCGTGTTCACGAAGATCCCCCAGCCCGCGGGGCTCCAGGCAAAGGGGGTATTCTTATAAGAGAGCTCGGCGTTGACGCCGGTCGCGTCCCGGTTCCAGCTGACGACCAGCTGGCCGCGGCGGTCGAGGGCGCCGAATTTTTCGCCCAGGCCGTAGACCGGCTCGCCGCTCTGGCAGCGCAAGGCTGACGAGCCATTCGCCTTCTTTATATGCAAACGGGGAAAAGCGCAGCTCGCCCTGGATGGTGCGGTCGGTGGAGGACTCGAGCAGCAGTGCGCCCAGCAGACATCAAGCGAATGCGCAGCGGGTGCGGAGCTCAGCTCCAGCGTGAGCTCCCGGCGCTGAACCGGTAGAATTCGGGAAGCTGTTCGAACTCGGTCAGCGGCGGGCTCGGGCTCAGCGGCCAGCAGGCCGTAGTCCGGGAGCACGGCTTTTTCGAGGCGGAGCCGCAGGATCCCCGGGGCGTAGACGCTGAGCTCGCAGGATGCCCTCGTCTGGTTTCGAAACCGGCGCTGCCTGATCTGCGAAGGCCAGCAGGGCTGCGGATGTCAGGCGGCGGAAACCTTCTTGAATTCGGATGTATTCTTGATCAAAGAGCATGGCATTTTCTCGAATAATCTGCTTTTTACTTCATTCCCGTCGTGGCAATCCCGGTTGTAATGTAGCGCTGCAAGAATGGCGAAGATGAGTGTAATCGGCAGAAGCGTTAGAACGGTCATTGCCAGGATGAGATTCCACTGAACATTGAGCTCGCCTTGAAAAGACATCAGACCCGATTTGCAGGGTGAAATATTCGCTGCGGCTAAGCACGATCAGCGGCCAGAGGAAATCATTCCAGCGCCACATCACCGAGAAGATCGTCAGCACTGCCAGGGCCGGTTTTGCCAGCGGTACGATCACCTGCGCATAAATCCGCCACTCGCTGGCTCCATCGATGCGGGCTGCGTCGATCAGCTCATCCGGGATGGTAAGCATGTACTGGCGCAGAAGGAACACTCCGGTCGGCGTGGCCGCCGCAGGGACGATGATGCCCAGCAGATTGTTATTCCAGCCGACATTGTGATCACCAGAAAGACCGGAACGAGCACGACCGAAAGCGGCACCATCAAGGTGCTGATCATGACCATAAAGATCGCTTCTGGGCCGCGGAAATGATATTTGCTCAGTGCAAAAGCCGCCATGCTGTTGACCAGCAGGGTGAGCAGGGTCGCAGTGACCGTCACCATCACGCTGTTCCACAAATAGACGCCCAAAGTCGAAACTCTCCACACCTTCTTTGTAGTTTTCCAGGCCAAAATAGACGCTTTCGACCGGCTGGCGCTGATTGATATTGACTTTGATGATCTCTCCCGGGTTCGGCGGGGTCAATCATCTGGGCTTCCAGCCCAACGCGACGCACCTGTGCAAGGATCCGAGTGCTGCCATCCTCAAATGTAATCGTATACAAAGGCAGCGGTTCTTCATAGCCTTCCACCATCACCGTTTCCTGACGGTAGGGCAGCAAGCGCGGCGGAAATTTGACGATCTCTCCAGATGTTTTGAAAGAGGAAAACACCAGCCAAACAATCGGCCCGAACATGATGATGACGCCCATGAACAGGTAGACGTAAGAGATCACGTCGGTGACATCGAGCCTGTTGTGGCCCCTGGTCAGGCGCAGCATTTTTAGAATATTGCTCATTTCAGCTCTCCTCACGCCGGAAGACCAGCTGGATGATCGTCAGAACCACCAGCACCCCAGCCATCAGCAGCGAAGCCGCAGCCGCCAGTCCGTACTGCTTGTTCGGGCTGGAGAAGCCATAATTATAGATATATTGACGATATAGAGCGTCGCGGTGCCGGGTCCGCCGCCAGTGAAGGCGAAAACGATATCAAAGACCTGGACAGCGCGGATCAACGACAGCACCAGAACGACGACCATGGTTGGCATCAGCAGCGGCAAGGTGATTTTTGAGAATGAATGCCAGGGATTGGCGCCATCGATCGAAGCGGCTTCATACAGGTCGGCCGGGATGGACTGCAGCCCAGCCAGCAGGATGAGGGTGTAGAAACCCATGAATGCCCAAACGCTGATCACGATGACCAGGAATTGGGCCCAGCTGGCGTTGACAAGGAAGGGGATTTTATCAAGACCCAGGCTGATAAGGATGCCGTTGACCAAGCCATTCTCCTGCAGGATCCATTTCCAGATCAGCGCGACAACGATTGGTGAAAGCAGAACAGGGTAGAAATAGACACTCCGGAAGAACCCGCGGCCTCTGATGCTTCGGTTGAGGATCAAGGCAGTGATCAACGAAAATAAGACCATCAAGGCGACTTGAACAATCACGTATACCGAGGTGTTGTATACTGCACGCCAGAACAGGTCCTCGCTGCAGGTGCGCGGCTCAAGATAATTATCACAATCCAATAAACGGTCAAAATTTGCCGTTCCAACCCAAGGGCGTTCGGCAGGAGTGAAGGCTGTTCCGCCAGTAAAGGCATAGACAAAGTTAAGCAGCATCGGAAACAGGATGAAGATGCCAAAGATCAACAGGTTCGGCAATACAAAAACATATGCCATATTGCGCGAGCCGATGAGGTGTTGGAGTGGGCTAAAAAACAGGTCAGGTATGGAAACAAGAAGCTCGAAGATCTTACCCCAAAACCTGTTGATCGGTTTCGAAGCCCGTTTGGACCCAGATTGGACACTCATCTTGTGATCCTGACTAGCGGAGTGCAAGAGGAACATCTCCTGCACCCCGCTGATCGAATAAGAATTTATTGGGCTTCTGCGATCGCATTGTCAATATCTTGCTGGAGGTTGACGAGCATCTCGTCGAGGCTCAGCTCTCCACTCAAATATTGGGCAATGCGGTTCGCGCTGTTGCGGTAGTATGCAAAGGCATAGGGGTGAACGTTCAATGCCACAGCCTGGTCGGTCAATTTGGTGACTTCTGCAGTATAGGCTGAAAGGGCGGCCAGGACCAGGGGATTGTCGGTCTTGAATTCCACGCCGCTGGCAGCTACTTCTGCATTCGCCGGCAGCGAGAGCGTGCCAGCCGAGAACGCTTTGTAGTTTTCAGCCTGGATCAGGAATTCGACCAGTTTGGCAGCTTCCGCGGGATATTTTGTACCGGCGAAAGCGACTACGGCAGAACCACCTGCGATGCCGGTTGAGCCGCCCTCACCCGTAGGATTGGGGACAACAACCCAGTCGAAGGCGTCGCCAACGTCCTTAGCCAGACCATTGATCTGCCAGGAGCCGGACATGCACAGTGCGAGCTGGCCGATTTAAAAGCCGCGATGCAGCTGTTGACGGGTTCGGCGCCCAGCCAGACTTCTTGAGGAGTAACTCCATCATCGTGCCAGCTTTTTACCAGCTCGGCAAAGGAACGGAAACCGGGCGTATCGACAGTGAAGGTGTTTTCTTCATTGATCAGCTGTGCGCCTTTACTCATCGCCGGGCCGGCAAAGCGGTGCCCGGTGCGGTCGATCGAGATGGCATACTGCGATCCGGTCGCTTCGGCAACCTGCTTGGTCAGATTCCGTCCATTGTTCCCAGGTGGTCCCTTCGCCGGGTACTTCCACGCCTGCCTGGTCGAAGAGGGTCTTGTTGACATAGGGGCCGGTGATTGTCAGGGCATCCGGGTAACCGCCGAATCCCAATGCTTCCAGGATGGGAGCAGGGAAATTGGCTTCGTAGTAGGCTGCATCTGCAAGGAGCGGGCGCAAATCCAGCAGCATGCCTTTGTAGGCGCCGAAGTTTGTGATCCGGGCCAGATCGGGGCCCTCGCCGCTCTCCACCTGTACGGGGAGCTGCTCGTCAATGGTCTTGTAAGGCACCACATCGAGGACCACTTTAATTTCCGGGTTGGCTGCCATGAAAGCGTCAACGATCGGCTTGATGACATCCGCTTCAACCCCATCTGCATAGTACGTGAAGCGCAGCTCAACCGGTTCTACAGGGACTGCGGTGGGGACTTCAGTTGGCACTGCAGTGGGAACATCCGTTGGCTTTGGCGCTTCGGTGGGTGGCAGGCGCCTCGGTGACCGCTACGGGCGGCTCGGTTGGAGCCGGCGGCTGCGGTGTGGCTGCGGGTGCGCAGGCCGAGAGCAGCAATGCTGCTAACAAAAGTAATCCTAAAAACTTCTTCATGTTCTTTCTTCTCCTTTAGATCATATCTTGTGATCTTCAGTTAGATTTCTCTTGCTCATCGAGCAAGAACCTCGCTTACTTGATCAAAAACCGTTGTTCAACTTGATAAATGAAAATCAAAATTCTTGTGCTATCACCTCCCCTTCTTCGATGGTCAGGGCAGGAAGCCCGACCAGCCTTGGGAAAGACTGTAAGGCAGCTGTGATGATCTCCATAAGCCAATGAAATATGGTGTTCAAGGCCTTCGTTCATCAAAAGGTTGAGGAAATCCTGTGCAGAACAATCAAGTTTAATATTCCAGCCGTTCCGCTGAAGGGTTTGGGCTCGGCAGCATTTCTCCTTTGCCAACGACCAGGCGCGAAGACCCTGTGGATTGGCTGATCCGGGCAACGGTAACCATCCCGGGTTTGAGGGCAAAATCCATCACCAACGGTAGACGGCGGTTGGAATGGATCCCGCCGTGCGGCTGCTGAGATGGGTTGGCAAAAGACAAGGGTGCCAATCCGCAGTGCCAGAGTGCGATCCGGTTTTTTTCCTGGTCTACTGCCACCATATCCGTGCCGAAACGCGGGGCTGTCAGACAACCATTGAAGGATCAGCTGCGTCAGCGTGCCGTTGATATCCGCTTCACAGCTGCAGGGGATCGGTGCAGCATGACAAAACCCATCGCTGAGCATTGACATCGCGCCGCAGGCGGCACAGCCCAGCTCGGTGAAGAATTCCGGCCAGCAGCGCACCGCCAGCCCGTCCAGCTCCTGCTCGATCGCGATTTCTTTCAAAGCCTGATAGACACTCAGGGTACCGTTTAGTGGGATCTGCTCGAGATCGGATAAATTGTCCAATCTGGCGTCCAGGAGGCTGCGGGTATTCATGAGCGTCGAGGCCGGGACCTGGCGGGCGCGGGCAAACACATCGGCCAGCTCAATCTTCTTGATTTCGACCCCAAAGGCTTCTCGCAGAGCGGTTTCATCCAGATGACAGGAATCCAATCCAACCGGATGTTCTCCAATCACACCCAGCCGCGCAGATTTCAAGACGACGCATGACCGCCCCGGCGGCTGCCAGAGCAAGGATTTTCTGCAGGACGGCCGGGTCTCCTGGCAAGCCGTAGGCGTATTGGTAATGGGCGCTTTAGCAGCGTTAACGCATGTCCAGCCAGATTGATGCCGCAAAGCGAGTTCAGGCGCAGGCGTCCACCCGTCCATGGCTCGGGGACGCCCCACAACATTAGCGGGGTGGACTGATTTTCTGTCAGGGCTGCGACCATTGTGCTGTCTGCAAAGCTAGCCTGGAAGATCAGGATCAGGTCAGGCGAGGCGGAATCGAGTTCTGCTGCAGCGGATTGTGCTGCGGCCAGGTCCATAACAGCTTCCGCAGGCCCAATTAACTCCAGATTGGCAGCAACTAACGCTTCACGTGCTGAGCTAATCATTTCGTTCGCCAGTGCGACGTCGAAGGTTGAGCGAATCAGGGGAATGAATGCAATCCGAAGTTTGCTCACATTTGTTCTTTCTGTTCAGGCTGGTAGAAGAACTGCATTAATGCCAGCGCGGCCGCCCCGGTCACGCCCGCTTTCCAGCCGAAGGTCGCGGCCTGCAGACGAACTTTTTTACCCAGATCGCCAAAAGACATCTGGCGAATTGTGTCCAGGGTCGGTTTTATGAAAAGGTCTTGACCTTGCGAAAATATGCCGCCTAACAAGATCAATTCAGGGTTGAATAGGTTGACGATGTTTGCCAGTGCCAGGCCGAGATAATAGACACGCTCGTTGAGCATGCGCAGGACATCCTGGTCGCCGCTTCGGGCAGCAAGAAAAACCCGTTCAATCGGCACAAGATCGGCTCGGGTGTTCATTATCTGAGCCAGGATCCCACCGGGATTCAACTGGGAGAGGGTTTCTGCCTGGCGCAGGATGGCCGGCTCGGATATGAGGGTCTCCAGGCATCCGTTTTTCCCGCAATGGCAGGGTTCTCCGCCACGCGGCAGCATGACGGTGTGTCCAATCTCGCCCGCACCGGTGTTGTTGCCGCGAAATACCCGGCCGTTGAATACCAGACCAGCTCCTACGCCAATTCGGCCATACACAAAAGCCAGTGAGTTCACGCCGCGCCCCGCGCCGAAATATGCCTCCCCAATTGCCATGGCGCGGACATTATTGTCCACCACGACCGGCAGGTTCAACTCATTTTCGAAATATTGGCGCATCGGGACATTCAGCCAGTTCAAATTGACGGCCAATAAGTTCTCTCCGGTTGAAAAATCCACAAGCCCCGAAGCGCCGATACCGACCCCAAGAACCAGGCGTCTATCGACGCCGCTTTCGATTAATCACCGTTTCAATGCTGGATTTGATCTGTTCAAGGACGATAGCATGCTTCTGGTTTCGGTCAAACTCATACACCCGATTATGGATGATCTGATCCTGCAAATTCGCAACACAAACCCTGTAGATCCCAATACCAATGTGAACGCCGACGACGAAGCGGGAATCGGGATTGAGATAAACCCTGACGCGGGGGCGTCCGACAGAACGCTGGCCTTCATCTTCAAAGCCATTTTCATTCTCTAAAACAACGCCCTGATCGATCAGCTCATTGATCAGATTTGTTATGGTTGTATTGGATAAATTTGTTTGTTCAGCAAGCTGGATTCGGGAGAGCCCGGGTTCATAAAGCAGGCTGAGAAGCACGACCTGCATGTTGTGTAATTTGACCAGATTGATGTTGCTGCCCCGAAAGTGATAGTTTGGCACGAGATCCCTTTGATGGAGACCGGTAATTATTACATCATCTTTATTAATTATTTTGAATATTATATCTTTATGTTGTCGTATTGTCAATAAATTGAAGAAAATTGCATATTAACTGCCGGAATGACCCGTATTCTTACTCGACAAGCACCTGTTTTTTATACTTATACTAAAACAGGATTATATAATTTTGTCGTCTTGATAAATAACATGCTATTTTGAATTCTGAGACAAAGGGAAATCCGAGCCTTTTTAATATCGCTGGCGGAGGCATGTAGAGATCCTGCTGGAGAAGGTATGTTATGAAAAACCCTGAGGGACCCAGGAGACCCCCAGGGTTTTCGTTTAATACAAAGCTGTGACGATATGAATGGCGCACACTCTAAATATGGATCAGAACTTGAGCGCGCCCTTCCATCAATCCCTTCGTGAACCACCTCTGCAGGGCCAAGTAAACGATCAGGGGCGGGATGAATGTGATCAGGATGGCCATCGAAGCGACCGAGAAGGTCCAGTCTCCCGAGGCAGGGGTTGGCTTGAGCAGCTGCACGCCGATCGACATCGGCATCGCATTGAGGGTCGTGGTAAACGTAAAGGCGTACAGGTATTCACCCCAGATCGGGACGAAAGTCAGGATCGCGACCGTGACGAGCGACGGCGTCACAAGCGGGATCATGATCTGCCAGTACATGCGGATAGGCGTGCAGCCATCCACAACCGCGGCGTCTTCCAGGTCCTTCGGGATCGAGGTGAACGCGCTGCGCATGATAAAGATGCTGAGCGCAAGGAACCAGCCCGTGTACGCAAAGGTCAGCCCGGTGGTCGTATCCAGCAGGTCGAGCTTCTGGAGCACTTCGTAAAGCCCTGGGATGGACATGCTTTTCGGCAAGAAACATGGAGACGACGACCAGCCAAAAAATGATATCCCTGCCGGGGAAATTCATCCGGGCGAACACATAACCGGAAAGCGAGGAGATTAACAGGATCAGAAAAACGGACGAAAAGGTAATTATAAAGCTGTTGCGGTAGAACATGACCAGCTTTGGGAGCATGGTGATAACAAGCTTAGCGTTTTCCAGGGTCAGCGTGGATGGAAACAGCTTCATCGGGATGACATAGGTTTCTTCCACCGGGCGGAAAGCGATGCTCAGCAGCCAGAGCAGCGGCGCCAGGCTGAACATTGCGACGCTGATCAAGAAGAGATGCTTAAAGAGGGTCGATAAGCGCCTGGAGAACGCTGCAAAGTTGAGTTTCTTCGAAGTTCCCATGTTGTCCTCTTAGGCTTCTTCTTTATGCATCAATTTCCAGGCTAAGACCGCCGTTGCGGCAGAAAAGATGCCCAGGATAATCAGCCAGGTGCTCCCGTAGCCCAAGTCCCAGTAGCCGTCTCGAAAACTGATGTAATAAGCCTGCAGCCCGTAGGTCATGGTCGTGCGGACTGGCGAGCCCTGGGTCATCACCAGGGGCTCCTCGACCAGGCCTAACACTTGAAGCCGAAGGACCAGGACAATCAGGAAGGTTGGGATTAACAGGGGCAGCTCAATAAAGCGGATGACCTGCCACTCGCTGGCGCCGTCGATCCGGGCTGCCTCGCGGATTTCGTTGGAAATCGTCCCCAGGCCGACCAGAAAGAGGAGCATCGTCACGCCCATCAAACGCCAGACGCTCATAAAAGCGAGCGAGGCCAGGGCGGATTTTGGATCGGCAAGCCATTTTGTATAGGGCCAGGGGATGTGCAGGTTCCAGACGAGCGTGTTCATCACGCCCCAGGTGGGGTCGAAAATCCACGTCCAGACGATGAAAATGATCCCAGCAGGGAGCACGACCGGGAGGTAAAAAATCGTCCGGTATGCCGTAGCGATGAAGACCCGGCTTACTCTGTCCAGCGCCAGGGCAACCAGCAAAGCCAGCAGGGTGCTGGCGGGGACGTACATCAGGAAGAATTTGACCGTCACCCAGGTGGTTTCCGGGACGCGCGGATCGTTCAACCATTTGATGATGTTTTCGAAGCCAACGAAGGCGACCCGGTCGGGCCGTAAAAACTCATACTGCATGAAAACAAATTGGAACGTTCGCAGGCTGGGGTAAACAACAAAGAGGAAATAGATGATTAATAATGGAAGCAGGAGCAGATAAGCGAGCTTGCCCTTCCAGACATCTCGCAGGAAATTTCCAAGAAACCCTCCTTGGGATTTTTTTTCCAAGGCCAGATCGCTCATATCCTAGGTTCTCCCTCGCGTGGTAGAGTAGATCGGGTGTTTCATGAACCTATTATACTTTCAGAGGCACCCAACTGGATGGATGCCTCTGAAAGTTTTTTTCGAAAGTCTCAGGGTAATCTACGAATCCCTGATTTGTCTACTTGGCAGCTTCCAGCGCCTCGGTCATTCTCTTGATGATGTTGGCCTGAGTGTCTGCCGGAGATTGATCCAGGAGCATCATCTTCTCGATTTCTTCCGTCAAAATAGGCTGCTCGAAAGAGAGATAGTACTCGTTGGAGGGAATTGGCTGGGCGACCTCAAGCAAGCCGATCAGACCTGGGGCCCATACGGGGAGCTTCCCTTGCGCAATATAATCTTCTTCAACCGACTTGAAGGGAACAATCTTATAGTTATCGAGGTAAGAAAGGTCAATCAACGGTTGGGTGTGAAGGATTTCTTTGATGAAGGTGACAGCGGCTTCTTTATTATCAGAATACTTCGGGATGATCGCGCCGGCGGTCCAGAAGATGGTATTTTCAAAGTCGCCCTTGGGGAAGCTGACCATCTTGACATCATCCGTCGGGACGTTCGCCTGGAAAGCGCGCATCACCTGGGGCTGCCAGTAGTTCATCAGCGCCACACCATTTGCCTGGAAGGTCTTTGAGGAGCCTAATGCGTCTGCCGAATTGGCGGGCATGTAACCATAGAGCTCTTTCATCAGCGTCAGGGTCTTCAGGGTCGGCTCGCCTTCCAGATTCAGAAGTCCTTCAGGCGTGAACATTTGATCGGTGAATGTGCCCAGCATCGGCATGAACATGCGGTGCGGGAATTTCCAGTCGGCGCCGTAGGCGCTGACTGTCGCGCCCAGCGAGGATGCTTTGAACTTTTCGGCAAACGCCAGGATTTCATCCCAGGTGGCAGGCGGGACATCGCTGCCCGTTGCTTCTTTCAGCATCGAGGGGCGATAAATCATGCCGAAGACATCCGTCCAGAACGGGTAGGTGTAGATCTTGCCATCGCCGGTGTACTTGATCTCCTTCTGCACGCTGGGATAGACGTCATCCCAGGTTTCCTGCGGGAAGAGGTCGTCGAGCGGCTCAAGCAGACCCAGCTTTGCCAGGAAGCTTGGCTCGATGAACGGCGTGGGCCCAAAGATGACATCGTAGGGGGCGGTCTGCTTCTGGGCTGCCAGCTGGAGCTTCTGGGTCAGGGCGGCATAGGCCTGCTCTTCGGCGGGCAGGGTCAGGAATTCATATGTGAATTCGGGGTGAGTCGCCTGGTAGTCTTTCAGCGCCTGCTCGAGCGGGAACCACTGGACGTACTGGGCATAGAGTGCCACACGCAGCGGCTTGACTTCTGCCGGGGAGCGGGCTCGGCTGGGGCTTCGGTGGCGACTGGTTCGGCAGGCGCTTCGGTCGCAGCCGGCGCGGCGGGTTCAGCAGGCGCTTCGGTTGCAGCCGGTGCGGCAGGCGCTTCGGTCTTCGCAGGCTCAGCAGGCGCCGGGGTGCGGGCGCAGTACAGCCAGCGGCTGTCATCAGGACGAGCACGAGCAGCAGCTGGATGATCATCGTAATTCTTGTTTTAGACATCTAAATTCTCCTCCGTGAAAAGAATAGGGATTGTTGGTTTCTTGGCTGCAATCAGGCTTTCAGCTTGATATTTTGTTTTTCAGCCCTCCTCTCTAAGGTTATCTTTCTTCACTGCAGTCTTTAAGGGAGCGGCAAGCACACAGGCTTGCCTTCATCTACAGATTGGTCGATCGCCAGCAGCGCTTCATGGACATTCATCGTGCTGGAAAGGCTGATATCGGTCTCTCGATCCTCTTCGATGCAGGTGATCAGATGCTCCAGGCCAGGACCATAGGGATGATCCAGGACCGAGCCGCTGTTCGGCATCTGGGTTGGGATCGTGACGTAATCGGTCTGACCCGGGATATTGATGCGACCAGAGCCGGTTGTCGCGCAGCGTGCCCTTGTCCCCCATCACGGTAATCTCAAAGGCATACGGCATGATGCAGCCCATGCTGGCGGAAACCCGCCCGATGGAGCCGTTTTCAAACCTGACCAGGGCTTCGACCGTGTGAGGGTATTCGTACCATTCTTTGCCGATCCCCTGGGTCCCAAAGGCGGAGACTTCCAGGATATCCGAGCCGGCCAGCCAGCGCGGCAGCATCGAGGGCGTGGCATCCACCCATCAGGAACACGCTCCCGGCGACCGATCGGGTGGTCATCCAGTGCCCTGAGGCCGCCCGTGGCGTGCTGTGCCAGTAGCAGGTTTCGACCATGAAAACCCTGCCGACGGCGCCATCGGTGATCAATTTCTTCGCAATTTTCAGAAAGGGGTTCCAGCGTAAAGACAAAACGCGACCTGGGTCTTTACGCCAGCTGTTTTGACCGCTTCGTGCATCTGGCGCAGCTCTGCCAGGTTCAAGGCGACTGGTTTTTCGATGAGCAGGTGTTTGCCAGCCCTGGCTGCGAGCGCAGCCTGCCGGGCGTGGAGGTTGTTGGGTGTGCAGACGATGACGATCTCGACCTCGGGGTCCGATAACATCTGGTCGAGGTCGGTGTAGATCGGGCATTCGACGCCGTTTGAAGCAGCCAAGGCTTGCCCCTGTTCGGGGTCGTCCGTGACCAGTGCGGCAAGCCGGGCTTTGCCATTTTTTAATACAGTTAAGACATGTGCTCGAGCGTTGTTCCCGGTTCCGATAATGGCGATCCCATGAGTTTTCATGGCACAACCTGTCAGATTTCTGGGTTTGGATTGTTCCGCTCATCCATGTTGCATCTGGATGTATTATACTAACATTTAGAAGGATTTTGGATGCGCCTCATTTGAGAAAGGCAGGCTCACCACAAGCTGCTGTAGTTATAAGATAATCATAGCATGAAAACACCGGCTTTGTCAATCAAATATAATTGGATGTTTACCCATAATATTGCACGAAAACATTTGATTATTGCGCATTTATCGCTTAAATATGCATTTCTTATGCATAATTTGATATAATGGTGAAGAAGTCAAGGATGATGCGATGTCTGGCAAGCACGGCTCCTACAGCTTTCGAATCATTTTCCAGGATGCCCATCATCGATGGGCATTTGCACGTCTGGCGTGGATACAAACCTGAACTGATCTGGGAAACACTTTCAGCGGTTGGCGTTCAACGCTGCAATGCGCTTTCGCTTAACATCTTTGATCATGGGGGCACTTATAACGCTGAGGCACTGGATTTCAAGCGCGTTTCGAATGGGATGGCCTATGCCTTTGGGTCAATCGACTACACCAGGCACTTACAGGGCGGGAAAATGTCCTCCGCTGACCTGGTGGACCAGGCGCGGCAAATCAAAGCAAGCGGTTTCGATGGGATAAAAATGTGGGAAGGCAAGCCCGTGGGCTACATCCTTCTTCCAGACCGGCTGGATGGGGAGTTCTTCGACCCGTTTTTTGCCTGGATGGAGACAGAAGGCTTTCCAATTATCCTGCACCTGGCTGATGCCCCTCGTTTCTGGGACCCCGCCCGAAAAGGGCTGGACCTCTGGAACTACGCGGGTGAGCTGTATCCGACCAGGCAGCAGATGTATGCCGAGCTGGAAAATATCCTTGACCGCCACCCGCGCCTCAAGCTGATCCTGGCGCATTTCTTGTTCCTATGGGGTGAGCTGGCGGAGAGCGCGCCGAATCCTGGATGCGCATCCATCCATCGCCTTCGACTTGACGCCGGGCGTACACGGGTTTGTGCAGCTGGGGCAAGAATCTGCGGCAGCACGACAATTCTTTCTAGATCATCAAGACCGGCTGATCTACGGCACCGATATCGGTACCCTGCCGCTGCTGGACCCGGCCGCCGATTTTGTTGTTGACCTTGAAGCCGGACAACCCTGGCTGGTTCGGACGTTCCTGGAATCCGACCTGGATATCCCATTCCCGGACCGGATTGGGGTCACCAGAACTGAATTTTCGGACGACCGACTGCGCGGGATTGCGCTGCCGGATTCAGTCCTCGAAAAGATTTATCGGCTGAATTTTGAGCGGATGGTCGGGGCGGAGCCAACCAGGCTTTAGGATCGAACCTGCATTGTCAGAGAAAAGCGATGAACCGTAGAGATCAACAAATCTTTGAGCTGCTTTGCCGGCATGGAGAGCTATCTGTTCAGCATCTCAGTGAGCACCTGCAGGTCTCCGAAATCGAGCATCCGGCAGCGACCTGAGCACCCTTGAAAATCACCCGTTTATCCGCCGGAACTCACGGCGGCGCAGCCCTGGCCCAGGTGCTTAATTACGGTTTGATCCCGGTCGCTTTTCCAATGGCAGATGACGCCGAGGCACGGGCGATTGCCTATCGGGCGGTGCAGCTGGTCGAACCCGGAGATGTGATCGGGCTGAGCGGCGGGCGGATGTGCACCGAGCTGGCTTTGGACCTGCGCTTTCGGGAAGGGATCACCGTCGTGACCAACGCGGTGAACATCGCCTGCGAGCTGGCTGGCTTACCGGGGATCAAGGTGATGGTATGCGGAGGGATGCTCGATCCAGGTTCGTTTGAGCTGGTGGGACCGCAGGTGGAAAAAGCGCTGGAAGGGATCTTTATCCATAAATTCTTCCTCGGCACTGACGGGATCACGGTCGAGAACGGCCTCACCAACCACAGCGAAGCGGAAGCCGCAGCTGCCCGGGCATTTTTCCAACACGCCGACCAGACCGTTCTGCTCGCCGACCATCAAAAGTTTATCCGCTCGAACCTCGCCCGAGTGGTTCCTGCCCAGGAGATTTCAACCATTATCACTTCAAGCAGGACGCCCGCTGAAATATTATGGGGATTTTCAGAGCTAGGGGTGGAGCTCCTGATCGCAGAGATTGCTGAGGCAGATCCACCATTTTCGATGACCGATTGATCCTAGTACTGAGGTGATTGTAAAAAAATGAAAATTCCGCTTCAACCCAATCCATCAGTAATTTCACCCGACAGGCTCAGGTATCAAAATCATCCCTGATCTGCCTGAGCATGATGTGATCTACTCCATTGCGGCTGGCGCCGACGGGAAGGTCTATCTGGGGATATGCAGCGAGTTTGGCGGCGCCGTCCACGCCCATTTTGGCGTCATACAATCCCGAAAACAGACCTTTACCGCGATATCGTCCACCTCGAGGACCTGCTGCCGGAAGGCGAAAGACAGGCTGCGCCCGCCGCATGCCAAGATCCATACCGCGATGGCCGCCCACCCGGACGGCCGGATCATCTGGGTGAGCCACACCACGCCTCCGATCGAGGGCGAGAAGATTCACCGCATCTATGAAATCTACGGCGACCCAGAACGAGGATACCTGGGCAGCTGCGTCTTCAGCTACGATCCGGAGACCGATGTGGTCGAAAACCTGGGGCGATTTACCCTTTCGCCGGGACGCGATCGATGGCTCTGAACCCGGAGCGGGACGAAATCTACACCGTCTCCTATCCAACCGCCCATTTTGCGGTGTTCAACCTGAAGACCGGGGAGAGCATGGACCTGGGCCGGATCGCGCAGAACAACGCGATCGGGCCGTGCTGGAGCGCTCAGGGGTGCGCCTACACCACCGATGACGACGGATTTTTGATCCGCTACGACCCGGAAAAAGAAAAATTAGACCGCCTGCCGCTGCGCATCCCTTCGCCGGCCTGGCATTCGGGCCACCGCAACCGGGTGCGGCGCGTCAAAACCGGCCCGGACGGCTACAAGATTTACGGCATCACCGGGCTGTCCTGCCGGTTGTTTGAGTTTCGACCCGCCGGATCGGCAAGAGAGGAGCGATGCGGGACGTGGGACTGCTGATGGGGGAGGAAAAGTTCGAAGAAGTCAACCGCGTCCCCCATGGGAAATCGATCGCCTTCGGAAATGACGGAAGCGCTTATATCGGGCTGGAAATCGGCGGGGATAATTCCGCAGATGCACCTGATGCGCGTCGGACCCGGGAAACGGCGAAGCGGAAGATTTCGGCCGGATGGAGATCCCGGGGATGCTGCCGCTCCACACAGTCCAGGACGCCTGCACCGGACTGGACGGAACAATTTACATCGCCGGGGCGATGGGGGCGCCGCCAACATTCGTCGCCGCCTTCAACCCGGAAGGGCTTCCTCCTGAGGTCGTCCCCGACCAGGAAGCTGAGCTCAAGCCCTACCAGCTCGCACCCGAGCCGCTCAGGCTGAAAGACGAGCAGCTGCGCCGCAAGTTTGATGATCACCGCCAGTACTGGATCACACATGGGACGCCATTCGTGGATGAAGGCTACGTGATGATGCATGATCTTGGGCTGGAAGGCTACCTCCCGCTCATCCCGGAAAACGAGTTGGCGATCACTGCGCTTGCGATGGGGCCTGATGCTCATCTGTACGGGGTGACAAGCGGGGAGGCCAGCCACCTCTTCGTGCAGTGGACATCGGTCCGTTCCGTCAGGCCGTTCGACTTCCCGATCGACCTGGGCGTGCTGACGGCGGACGGCCAGACGCAGACAGGCTGCCAGGCGCTCATCGCCGGACCGGACGGCTGCATCTATGCCGGGACTCTGAACGCAGACGGAAGCCCGGGACACCTCTTCCGGCACCAACCCGTGCGTGAAATCCCTGGACAGATCGCGGAATTCTCATTTTACAGCCCACCTTTCGACCTATCCCCCGGCATCCAGCTGGAAGACCTGGGCGTGCCTGCGGAAGGTGAAGGCATCCTGGCGCTGGTGAGCGACGAACCGCGCGGCCTGATCTATGGGCTGGGTTCAGGAGGGACCCTGTTTTCATACAAGCCGCAGTCCGGCTGGTTCCAGGTCCTGAAAAAGCTGGACGGTCCAGGATTGTCCCAGGCGCTGCTGTGCGACCCTGAAGGGAACCTGTACGGCTCGATGGGTGAAGCGGATCTCTTCAAATACACAGCAGAGATCGCCACCCTGGAAGTCCTGCCGGAGCTCTGCCGTGCGGGAAGGGCCTCGGCTATTTGAACGCGATTTTCCGCCTGCACCTGGGGGCGAGACGGGAAAGGCCTACGCCGGAACGAGCGTAGATGGGACGCTTTTTTCAATGGCGATCGACCCTGAAAGCCGCCAGGTCAACGTTCGCAGCCTGGGAAAGCCCACCTGGTCCGGAACGATCCGCGCCATGACAGCAGGAAAGGACGGCAGGATATTTGGGATTGCCGGCCGGAAAGACGTCTTCTCCCGGTTGTTTGTCTACGATCCCAGGGATGGAAGCCTGCGCGATCTGGGCATCCTGGAGGCCACGGTTCAGCGGCCGTGGGTCGGGCAGCGATTTGACGCCATGACCACCGGTCCAAACGGCGAAATCTTCCTGGGCGAATCGGACCGGATCTCGCATCTGTTCGTCTATTACCCTCCGATCGGCGTTTGAGCAGTCAGGAAAGGATGACTTATGGAATACCTTCCGGAATATCTGACCATCCCAGCCGCAGAGCTGAGCCGGAGGAGCAAGGTCCGCCTGGTGATCCTGCCAGACTTGCCTGCCCTCTTCCAGCATTTTGCGCGCTCGATTGCCGATGAGATCCTGGAGAACAACCGCCGCGGCCTGCCGACCCGCCTGATCTTACCGGTCGGACCCGCTGGGGCAGTACCCGATCCTGGCAGAGATCTGCAACCGCGAGCGCATCTCATGGAAGAATGTTTTTACATTCAATATGGACGAATACTGCGACTGGCAGGGCGCGATCCGTTCCCGCGAGCCACCCGCTGAGCTTCCGAGGGTTTTATCCAGCAGAACTTATTCGACTGCCTTGACCCGGAAATCCGCATCCCTGGAGAGCAGATCCATTTCCCTGACCCGCTGCGGCTGGATTGGATCAGCGAGCGGATCCAGGCTGTGGGTGGGATCGACACCTGCTACGGAGGGGTTGGCTACCATGGGCATGTCGCCTTCAACGAAGCGCCGATTTCGCGCTGGTTCAAGCTATCCCGGAGAGTTCCGCAATTCGCTACCCGCCTGGTGCAGCTTGAACCCGAGACGATTGTGATGAACAGCATCCGTTCCACCGGGGGCAACCCGGCCGCGATGCCGCCGATGGCGGTCACTCTGGGGATGAGGGATATTTTCAACGCCCGGCGCATCCGGCTGTACTGCCAGGGTGGGTCGTGGCAGCGCACCGTCCTGCGGATTGCGGTGATGGAAGAGGAATGCGTCGAATATCCGGTGACGCTGCTGCAGACCACGCGGAATTCGCCTTATTCACGGATGAGAACACCGCAATTCCAGCCGTCCCACAGGCGAACGCCTGATTAACATGAGGAACCGCTGCATGTTAAAGGGAAAACTTCTGGTCGGACAGTCGGGTGGTCCTACGCCGGTGATCAACGCCAGCCTGGCGGGCGTGATCCTGGCAGCGCAGGGCCAGACGGAGATCGAGGCATATATCGGGATGGTGCACGGGATCGAAGGGGCGCTCAAGGATGAGCTGATCGACCTGGGCAGAGAATCGCAGCCAACCATCCAGGATTTGGTCCACACTCCGGCTCTGCTCTGGGCTCCTGCCGTCATAAAATCAAGGACGCCGAGTACGAGCGGATCTTCGAAGTATGTAAGGCTCATAACATCCGCCACTTTGTCTATATCGGTGGGAATGATTCGATGGACACCTGCCTGCGCATCTCCGACCTGGCGTCGAGCTCCGGATATGAAATGCAGGTGATGGGGGTGCCGAAAACGATTGACAATGACCTGGCGGCCACCGATCACTGCCCGGGATACGGCAGCGCGGCGCGCTTTCTCGCGCTGGCAGTACGGGATACCGGGCTGGACCTGGAAGCGATGGCAACCTTTGAGGACGTGGTCATCCTGGAAGCGATGGGTCGCAACGCCGGCTGGCTGGCGGCGCTTCGTGCCTGGCGAAAATCGTCCGGACGAAGCGCCCGCACCTGGTCTATGTCCCGGAGCTGGCCTTCGATGAGGATGACTTCCTGGAGGCGGTACGCGGGTGCACGATCGGCTTGGGCGGGTCTTTGTCGTGGTGTGTGAAGGCGTGCGCGATGCGGCTGGTGAGTTTGTTGGATCGCCGCGGATGAAAAAGACGCCAGGGATGATTTTGGGCACTCCTTGAACACGTTCACGACCGGGGTGGCCGCCTACCTGGCGGATCAGGTGGGTGAGAAACTGCGCCTGAGGGCCCGGTTTCTACGGCCGGTCTTGATCGGGCGGGCGATGAGCGCCTGTGTCTCGGAAGTCGATCGGCGGGAGGCATATCTGGTGGGGCAGGCGGCGGTCCGCCAGTTGGCCGAGCGACCAGACCGGATTGATGATCACCCTGGAGCGGATCTCGACCATTCCGTAACCTGTGCGAGAACAGGCGCGGTTCCGTTGAGACGCGTGGCGAACGCCGAAAAGCTGATGCCCGCGAGAATTCCTTGACGAAGCTGGTACCCTGCCGAACGAAAAATTCCGCGGAGTATGCTCTGCCCTTGGTCGGAGAGGCCTGGCAGCGGCGGCGCGGTTGCAGAAACATCCCGTCCCGCAGCGGGTTCGACGGACAAATGTTGGAGATGGAAATTAGACAGTGGAGGAATTTAAGCATGACCGCCTATTCCGTGAAGGAGTATGAATTCGACCTGGAAAAGTTCTTCCCGATGAGCGATTTTCGAAAAAATCACCGAAATTCGTGTGAATGCTCCGGAGGTGATCGAACAGCAGGCCAAAGCACGCAAGACAGCGCAAGAAGCTGACCGTGGACGGGAAATTGACGATCCTGGCCGCCGATCACCCCGGGCGGGGGGTAACCGCCCTGGGAGCCGATCCATTCCGCATGGGCAACCGCCACAGTGCCTGGGCGGGATCTTACGCGTGCTGATCGCCACAGATTTTGATGGCTTCATGAGCACGCCGGATATGATCGAAGACTTGTTGATCATGGATTATCTGGTTCAGGACCGGCGGGGGGCCATCCTTCCTGGATGAGAAGGTGCTGGTGGGCTGCATGCAGCACGGCGGGATCGCCGGCGTTGCGGGCGAGATCGATGACCGCTTCGGCTCGTACACCGCCAAATCCATCCAGCGCTTCCGACTGGACGGCGGCAAGATGATGTTTCGGTTTGTGCCGGATGACGAGCGCACGCTCTGGACGATCGATTACTGCACTAAAGCGATCAACGATCTGAACCGGTATGGAGCTCGTTCCTTTTGTCGAGCCGCTGCGGATGGACTTCCGTGACGGGAAATGGGTGAGTAAAAATACTGCCGAGGAGCTGATCAAGCTGGTGGGTGTGATCGGCGGCGATGGGCAATTCTTCCCGGCGACCTGGATGAAGCTGCCCTACTGCGAGGGTTACGAGCGGGTAGCCCTGGCGACGACCCAGCCAATATTGATGCTGGGCGGATCGTCAACGAAAACCCGACCAAGACCTACCACGATTTTGCCGCCGGGCTGCTGGCAGGGACGAACGTCCGCGGCGCGATGGTGGGGCGGAACGTCAGCTTCCCGGGTCTGGAGGACCCGGCCTCGGTCGCGAATGCTGTCATGCGATCGTGCATTCCGAGGCGACCCCGGACGAAGCGATCGTCTTGACGATGGACCAGCGCGATCGGAAGATGGATTTCCTGAAGGACACTGTCCTCTAAAACTCGAGCCTTCAAACCCAGGAAATTCCTGGAATCCTGGGGCTTTGATCTACTTACTTTCTGATGGACTATCCAGGGAGAGAATGATGAAAATCTTAATCATCGGCGGTACTGGTCAGATCAGCCGCCATATCTCCAGGTTTTTTCTCGAGGCAGGAGCGGAATTGACGCTGTTTCACCGCGGCAAAACCCGCCTGCCGTCCCTGGCCGGGTGCGACGTGATTCTTGGCGATCGGAACGATTTTGCGACGCTTCGAGCAGCCAGATGGCGGAGGCCGGGAAATTCGATTGCGTCATCGATATGGTCTGTTTTACTCCAGAGCAGGCCGAAAGCCTGGTTCGGGCTTTGAAGGTCGGATCGGGCAGCTGATCTTCTGCTCCAGCGCGGCCGTCTACCAGCGTCCTGCCAGCCGGTATCCGGTTACAGAATCCGAGCCTCTGATCCCAACCAGCGAGTACGGGCGGAACAAAGCCCGCTGCGAGCAGAACCTGATGGCTGCCCACGAGCGGAAAGCGTTCAACCTGACGATCCTCCGACCGGCGAATACCTATGGACCGGGAGGCGATCTGATCTACACGCTGGGGTGGGGAAACGGGTTCCTGGACCGGATTCGAAAGGGAAAAGCGCTGGTTTCGCCCGGCGACGGCTCGGCGCTGCGGGCGCACTGCCATGCGGAGGATGTGGCCCGGGCGTTTGTATCCGCCGCCGGGCAGCCCCATCGCTTTCGGAAAGCTCTATCACGTCACGGGAGAGGAGTGGCTGACCTGGGACCGATATTTCGAGCTGATCGCCGGTGCGCTGGGGATGCCACTGCCGAGGCTGGTCCATATTCCCTGTGAAACTGCTGTACACCGATGGCACCCAGACCGGTTGGCAGATGTGATCGAAAACTACCGCTTCAACAACATTTTCGACAATCAGGCTGCCCGGCAGAGACCTGGATTTCCGATATACCATTCCATTTTCGGATGGAGTGGCGAGACGATCGCCTGGCTGGATGAGCATAAGCGTATCAAGGACAGCGATCTGGAGCCGCTGGATGACGCCGTGATCGCAGCCTGGGATCGCTGCCAGGCAAAAGTGAGCTTATCCCTGATGTAAAGCAAATCCTGGTGATATTCGGAGATTTTATTCACGGCCGCGACGATATCCAGCATATCGCTTATCGCAGCCGAGCAGGAGCGGCTGCGACAGCCAGACGGCTTCCTGGCAGGAGTGCTCGGAAACCGGGCATGTAACTTGCGCATAGTCAGGTAATTGGGATGTGTCAGTCAGGTAAGGGCCAAAGGCACGGTTGAAGGAAGACCGGCTGGCGGTAAAGCGGGCGGTCATGCCTGCCCGAGCAGGGAATTCCTTCGGCGTTCAGCGCGGCGAGAAATTTCTCCCGCGGCAGTCCGCTGAAGAGGTCTGAATTGTAGCGGAAGATGTACAGGTGGTAGCCATGGCGGGTTTCGCCGAAGACCGCGCCCCAGCGGTCGAATGCCGGGGATTTCTGCCAGCTCCGGTTCAGGAGCAATCCATTGGCTTCGCGCCGTTGCACCTGCTGCTCCAGCCGGTTGAACTGTGCGAGTCAGCAGGGCGGCCTGAAATTCATTCATCCGGTAGTTGCCGCCGAGCAGCTGGTGTTCGTACCAGGCGCTTTCGGGAAATCGCCCGCAGGTGTGCAGCGCCCGGCAGGTGCGCTCGAGGCTGCTCGTCGGAGGTCAGGATGATGCCGCCTTCACCGCTGGTCAGGTTTTTGGAGGATTGGAACGAGAAAGTAGACATTTCTCCGATTGACCCGAGCCGTTTGCCTTTATATTCGGATCCGTGAGCATGTGCAGCATCTTCGATCACGGACCAGCCCGTAGCGTTTTGCAATCGCCATGATCTCATCCATCGCTGCGGCCTGCCCGGCGAAGTGGACGGGGATGATCGCCCTGGTGCGGGGGTGATGGCGGCTTCGATCGCGACAGGGTCCAGGCAGCCGCTTTCCGGATGGATATCGGCGAAGATGGGCACGGCGTTAACTTCCACCACCGAGCTGGCGCTGGAAAAGAAGGTGATGGGCGGTACGATGACTTCGTCACCGGGACGGATCCCGGCCGCATGCAGCGCCAGGCGAATGGCCACCGAGCCATTCGAACACGCCAATTCCGAAGCGCGCCCCCTGGTAGTCGGGCAAATCGCTGCTCGAACGCTCAGTGAGATGGCCCTGGTGCCGGCCCCATCTGCCACTGTGCAGAGACATCCAGGAGGGCCTTTTCATCGGTCTGGTCAGAAATGGGCCAGCCGGGCAAAGGCCTGGTTCGGACAGGTATTCCACCAAGTATTGCAAGTGAGGAAGTTTGGCTCATAAAGCAAATACTATTGGAAGAAGGGAAGTTTGTCAAGAAATATTATGACCGGTTGGCGAGGCAGATTAACCAGAAGTTATAGAAGGAGATGAGCATGATCGATTATTACGCCATCCGGGCTGAGGATTTCCACGCACAGCCCGTACAAGTTCAACCTGCTCGGGACCCATGCGGATCTGTGCAACCTTTTTGCCCGAGAAGCGGTTGACCTGATCAAGGCCAATGCTGCCCGGGGCGAGATGACGAAGCTGATCCTGCCGATTGGCCCGCTGGATTACGGGGCCTTTGCGGAGCTGTGCAACCGGGAACGGGTGAGCTGCGAAGTCCCTGGTCGTGTTTTCGATGGATGAATATGCTAACGCCGATGGGAAGGCGGTTTCGATCAACCACCCGCTCAGCTTCCGGGCTTTTTACCAGAATAATTTGCTGGATGCGCTGGACCCAAAGTACAGGCTCCCGCCCGACCAGCTGATCCTGCCCGACCCTGCCAATCTGGACGTGGTCCGAGAGAAACTTGCGATACGATTCTCGCCGATCGACGTATGCTACGGTGGGTTTGGGATCAATGGTCACATTGCTTTTAACAGCCCGCCGTTGGAAGAAACTGATCTGGAGACGTTTCGCAACACCACCGTGCGCATCGTTCAGCCCGCGCGAAGGAGACGTGGTTCAGATGGCGATGGGCGGGACCGCCGGTAACCTGGAGATCATCCCTCCCAAGGCGGCCACCCTGGGGATGAAAGAGCTGCTCGGCGCCCGCCGCCTGCACCTGACCTTCATGCGCTCCTGGCACACGGGTGTGCTGCGCCGCGGGCTTTTCGGACCGATCACGCCTTCTTTCCCAGGGTCGCTGGTCCAGCTGCATCCCAATGTGACAGTATCGATCACCGAGGTCGCCGCACAGGTGCCGCCGCTGAGCCTGCTGCAGAACCCTGATTGACGAACGAAAACATCTTACACGAATTTCTTTGCAGGCTCGACTTCTGTCGTTTTCAGGGAAATATTGACTGAGGTCGTACCCACGAATTGAAGGAAATTTATTCAAGAATTGAAGAGGACAATATTTGTCCATCCATTCACTTCAAACTCGACCGAATATCCTGATCGTCTATTCCGACCAGCTGCGGGCAGATGCGATGAGCTGCGCTGGCAACCCGTGTATCAAGACACCGCAGATGGACAGGATCGCAAACGAAGGCGTGCGGTTTGGAGAAGCTTTCACATCTTTTCCATTGTGCGCCCCATTTCGTGCTTCGCTGCTGACCGGGAAGTACGCCCACTCCAACGGGATGTATGCCAACCACTACCGAATCCCGTTGGGCCAGGCTTTCCTGGCGGAGATCCTGCGAGAGGCGGGTTATCAAACCGGCTACTTTGGAAAATGGCACCTGGACGGCGGAGCGAAGTTTGGATTCGTGCCTCCGGGCGAGCGGCGGCTTGGATTTGAAACTTTTGTCGGTTTCAACCGCGGCCACGATTACTTCGGCTCGATTTATTACCGCGACACCCCTCAGCCCTACACCAGCCGCAGGTTCGAGCCGGACTACCAGACCGAGCACCTGATCGAATTCATGGAACAAGCGTGGCGCCAGCGCCCGGACCGTCCGTTTTTCGCGGAGATCAGCTATGGGCCGCCGCATCCGCCTCTGACTGCGCCAGCGCATTTCCTGAATTTGTACTCTCCGGAAAGAAGTGCCCATCCGGTCTTCCACCCCTGACGACAAAGCCTGGCAGGCAGACGCCCGGGAATTCCTGGGGCGCTATTACGGACTGGTGGCTGCAATCGACCACAACCTGGGCCGGCTGCTGGACTGGCTCGACCTAAATCGCCTGGCAGAAGACACACTGGTGATCTTCCTGAGCGACCACGGCGAGATGGCTGGCGAACACGGACTTTATGGAAAGAAGACCTACTACCGGAGTTCCATGCAGGTACCGATGATCATCCGCTATCCGAGGCGGTTTCCGTCCGGGGAGGGAAGTTAGGGAGCTGATGGACCCTTCGGTGGACACGCTGCCCACCCTGCTAGAGCTGCTTGGGATTCCAATCCCGTCGGCTGTGCAGGGGAAATCGTTCTTGCCCTTGCTGGAAGGGAAAGACGAACCCATCCGTAGGCACATCTATTATGAAATCCTGAAGGAGCTGGAAGGGGAAGAGCGCTTTCCTGTGTCGGACGCGGGATTCGCACTAAAGAATGGCTTTATGTCCGCACTGAGGTGGGTCCTAAGGCGCTTTTTGACTTGAAGAATGACCCTGATGAGATGACGAACCTGATCGGCGAGCCGGAATTCCAGAATATTCAAGCCGGACTGGATGCGCTCCTTCAAGAGCAGATGATCGCCCTGGAGGACGATTGGGACAAGGAAGCGGTCTACCCTCCCGCCGATTTCGACACCCACAGCGAGGGCATTCTTGTTGCGCAGCGGCTGCGCGAGATCGCGATCCTTGAGGATTAGCCAGTGTAAATCCTGAGGTCAAAAGGATCCAACCAGGACCTGGCGTTCTAGCTTCTCCGCCAGGTCCTATTGTTTTATATCGTTGGGGTGGGGTCGTTTTCCATCATTAAATGCACCGCTGCGGTCTTGAACGTGCGCGGCAGAGCCAGGATGTGCGGGTCAGGGCCGACATATTTCGCAGCGTCGAGGAGCGCTTCCTCGAAAGTCGCGCGGGTCTTCATCCCCATCGCCCGGGCATAGCCCGGCTGCGTGGGCTCCGACGATATAGACGGCCGCAGCTTGCTTCTCGGCGATATGACCGCAGGAGATCATCGAGAAGGCATGGTAAGGGTGGTAGCCGTAGCGGAAGCGGTAGCGGCGGATGTATTCCTCGTTATGGCAGAAATATTCCCCGATACTTTTCCAGCGTCCGGCAGTGTGTTGTGGTAATGGGTCTGGAACAGCTCATAGAGCTCGCGATAGGAAGGAAATTCCTCGTCGTTGAAATAGCCGTTGCAGATGAGAGGCGCAGATGACCACAAAGCGGTCGCTCAGGATTCGACGGTGGCGGATGATATTTGCGGCGATCGCCTGCTGGATCAGGATCGGGTTGGTGCCGTGGCCATTCCCATAATGAAACTCCTGCGGCATCCCAAAGACCATCACGTCAAATTTTGCTTCGCCCAGGGGACGATAGGTCCGCTGGTTGGCGACCTCCCACGAACAGCGGCTGGATTTCCTTGCCGTAGCCGGAGAAAATCGCGATCTGCCGCATGGCCGTGTCGAGCACGGCGTCGCACATGAAGAACTGCTGGCCCATCTGCTTTTCCATGTGCTGGCCGATGGCGTCCAACTTCTTGTGCATCAGGCTGTGGGTCGAGACGGGCGTGAAATCTGGGCGGTGCATCACCGCCGGGATGTGGTGTGCGGCGATGGAGCGCCAGTGGGTGATCCCGGTGGCGGCCATCTTGTAGCCGCCGCTGTACCCGCCGTACGGATTGCCAAGCACATGCCCGATCAGGATCGGCAGGTCCGAATCAAAGACTTTGCGGTTCATGATCACCGGGTCGCCCAGCTCGTCATATCCCAGGTCGACCAGGTTCTCCCAGTCTTCGAAGTCGTGGTTGATGATCTGGTGGGTCGGGGCAAACTGGTTGTAAACCTGCGTCGCCCAGCATGCCGCCGGATCTCATCCGGCGTATTCTTCCGGTGCAGCCCGTTGGAGCAGATCAGCGTGATGTCTTCTTTTCAACGCCGGCCTTCAGGCATTCTTCGATCAGGATCGGGATGGAGGTCTTGCGGTGGAGCCATCCTGAAATCCGCCCTTGACCTTGTCCGGGAAGCTGATGGTCACTTTTGCTCCTGGACCGACCAGCTCGCGGATGGGAGGCATGCCCATGGGATTCAGGATCGATTGGCGGGTGGCCGCTTCGACGTCTTCGGCAGAAAAGGGGGATCGGGGACGCGTCTCGCCGGGAATAAAAACTCGGCCGTATCTCGGCAGTTCGACATCCATCAGTCCCCTGCCCGTATTCGAGCGGTAACGTTTTCATGATCAGCTCCTCTGCTGCCAGAAATTCGGTCGATGATCCTGCTCAGGTCATGGACATCAAAGCCGATCTCGCCGGTAAAGCGGGTCAGAGCGACCAGCCCGCCGCCGATGGTCGAAATCCCGGCGATCATCGCGGCGTTTTCTTCCTTCAGGCCGCCGCCGTAGATCACCGACCGGGTCGAAGCCCGAGACTTCTACAGCACGACTTGCTTGATCATAGCGGAGACAAAGGCGATGTATTCCGTGCCTGGGGGCATCTTTCCCGGCCCGATCGCCCAGATCGGCTCGTATCCGATCACGATCGCCTTTGGCAAGTATCTCTGGATCGATCTGCAGGTTGGCGAGGAGCTGTTTCTCGGAGCACCGCCTGGATGCGCGGCTTCTGCTCGCTGAAGCTGCCTTCCCCGCGCTCTGCGGCGGTCTCTCCGACGCAAAGGAGCACATTCAACCCTGCTCTGAGGCGCATTGGACTTCATCGCGAACCAGGTGGTTGACGGCATCCTGGGCCCGGGACATGAAGCCAGGTCCGGCTTGACGCTGGGCTCGTAGGCTTCGATCACCTGAGCTTGCGCGGCGCTCCTCGGAATGCCCGATGATGCTCCAGCTGCAGCCGAGCGGCAGCGGCTGCCTTGGCCGGCAGGCTGCTGGTAAAAGCGCCAAAGTTTTTACCGCGCTCGATATCCAGCCAATGGACTCCCTGGCAGCCGATCGAGATCGTGCGGGTTTCTCTTGAGGGATGCGCTTCCAGGACTTGCTGGGCGGTAGAAACCAAACCTTCTGGCAGCAGAAAAACCAGCCGGGACTAGGCAGCTTCCCCAGACCCGAGGTCGATTCCCGTTTGGATCACTGTGCTGATCCATTCCTGTGGATCTTTGACCGGGCAAAGACCTCCAGACCTTCGGGGGACTTCGAACCGCTTCAGGTTCACAAAGAACTCAGCCATAAGGACAGCTCCTCTACGATTAATTTACTGCAATTGGATTGAAATTTAAAGCCGTTCGAGCGTGGGAAGCAGTGTCAGGTGTTTCCAACACGTTCCATGCCAGAACGAAGGTCAGACAGCGGATCATCAGGGGGAATTATACTCAACTTTGCTCAGAGAAGACGCTGAATGCGAGGCTCGCAGCAGCGGCGGTCGGCAATAACCTGGTTCTTAATCCAGGGATGCAGATCATACGCAAAAACGCCGTGGGCTTTAATCCACGGCATTTGGATTATGCGGCATTTTTTTTGGTTCCCCTGTCAGGCTGCCATTTATTCCGGGAGCGCCGACCAGCAAACAGAAGGAGCTTCTGAGATCTCAGATTCAGACCAGCCCGACCAGCTGGTCTAATTGTCCCTTTTGAGCGGAGAGATATGCGTCCACCATTTTCATGTGGCCGCGATAAAAGTCGGTTTCAGAAACCTCAAAAGCTTTGGCGATGAACAGCGGCGCCCAGCTGCCCAGGTGCTGATTCAGAAATTCATGCTGGGCTGTGAGAAGGGCTTGAGCGGTTTCTTCGTCTCCGGCTTTCCAGGCCAAAGCCTCGCGAAGAGCCAGCTCGCGGATGAACTCCATCTCCAATCCGATGTAATCGACCCGCTCTTTTGCGTCTGCAGATGGCTCAAGTCCGGCCTCTCGATATTTCCCGGCGACGGCCTGGAGCGCCTCAAACCCTTTAAAGGTCTTGCTCCAAACCATTTCATACGGAGGCGGTGGGCCATAGCCCTGCGCGACCCCGCGATAAAGCCGGGTCCGATCGACGCCCAGGATTTCCGACAATTTCGCCACATCCAGGTCGCGGTGATCTTCCAGGAAGCGGACCATCAACCCTGCTCCTTCGGAGATTTCAGGCTCGACCTGATCATCCTGCACCAGCGCCTGCAATGCCGCGAGCACCTCGCCATCGTAAAGCTTCCGAACAAATCCGACATCCGGGATTGTTGAAAAATGCAGGTTCAGAAATGAGTAAAAATCAGCCCTTGCCTGGGCGATCTCAGCCATATCCCGCTGAGTGAGTTCGGCATCGTCTTGATCTTGCATTAATAAATCCTTCTTATGCTCAATATGAACGTTATTTTACCCTTGAAAACTGCCTGTTTCTTTGATCTTCCAACCTGGATCGCGAGGGGCCTGCCAGGTGATTATTCCTGGCAGGTCCCGCTCCGATTTAGGGCTTGTGAGCTGTTCCTGGGGTTTCTTGGGGTGGAGAATATTTTGGCCGAGCAGGAAAAGCAGGAACCGGAGGTTTCCCCTTTGCTCTTATACCTCAATAAATCCACAAATCTTCGATTTGTTAAAGCTGTTTGGGATTCGTGCCGATCGCCTCGACCAGATCGGATAAGTTTCCGATCGTCGTTCCCCGCGCATCGTTACAGGACGATCTCATTTTGCTGAGGGTTTTTCAACCACGAATCACCGCGCTTTAGTCAATGCCGCGCGCTTCATGGATGATGGCTTCAAACAACGTGGGTGTGATGGTTTCGTCGATGATGATCGTCTCGGGTTGAATTTCTGGAATACTGGACAGAGCGGCATCCGGCTCAAGCTCAACACAATCGGACCCTAAAGGCATCACCGCTTGATGGATGACTTCCTTAACAGAGGATTGGCGCTGATAGTTAAAACCACAACCAGTGACTCCAGGTTAGCTGAGACACCCACCCGACTAATTTACTTTACCATCGTACGCAGGTTAACTGCCAACCCCCTCAGTACACGAAAGAGCATTCATCCTGATATAAAAAAAAACCGATTGGATACCCTGCGGTACCCAATCGAGCCATCCTGGTTTCTGGATCCCCTTGTTGATCAATCCATCATCACGAAAAAGCAGCGAAAGCAGCAATTCTGGTTTTCTCTAACTGCTCGCTGGTTTCAATCTACAAGCCCTTCCCGCACGGCATAAACCGCCGCCTCTACGCGATTATTCAAATGCAGCTTATCGAGGATATTGCGCAGGTGTTTCTTGACCGTGTTCTCACTCAAGAAGATTTTCTCTGCGATCTCGTTGTTCGATAAGCCCTGGACGATCAACTCCAACACCGTCCGCTCACGCTCGGTCAAAGACTCGCGATATTCGCTTCCGGGCTGTGCTTTCCCACCGGGACGATTAAATTCTTCCAGGACTTTTGTCGCCATCAAGCCGGAAAGAGGCGTCTCGCCGTGAAGCATCCGGCGGAGCTCATCATGCAACCGTTTGGAGGGAGTGTCTTTTAAGATATAGCCCTGCGCGCCGAATTGGATGGCTTTGAACAGGTTCTCCTCTTCTTCCGACATGGTCAGCATCACGACTCGGATGGAAGGAAGCTCTCGGCTGATCCGGCGGGTCGCTTCGATCCCATCCATCACCGGCATGTTGATGTCCATCAGGACGATATCCGGGAGCAGATCGTGAGCCAAAGCCAGTGCGTCGCGGCCATTGGAAGCCTCACCGCAAACTTCAAAATCGTCCCAGTGGTCGATGATGCCGTGCATTCCTTCGCGGAACAGGATATGGTCGTCGACAATCAAAATAGTATTCATCATGCACCTGATGGGGGGTTCTCGGATTTTCGGAGGGGGATTTCTACATCCAGGTTCGTGCCCGCTCCAGGTTTGGAGGTCACTGTGATGGATCCAGAGACGTGAGCAGCTCGCTCGCGCATGATTCGCATTCCCAGGCGGTCTTCCGGGATTTGATCCATGTCGAAACCGAGGCCGTCGTCGCTGATTCTCACTCTCAGCCGGGCTTCCGTAGTGGACATCCGGACGAATATTTTGGACGCATTTGCATGCCGGCGGACGTTTGTAAGCGCTTCCTGCAGGATCCGGATCAGCTGGATCTCTGCTTCAGGGGAAATCGGCCACGGTCGCGAGTTTTGGGCTAACTCGTCAATCGTGAGAATTGTTTTCAATCCCCACTGGCGCTGGAAGCGGGTGAGATATTCGCTGATCACCGCCAGCAGGTCTTTATCCGGGAAGACCGTTACGCGCAGCCCGAGCATCTCATCTCTCAAGCTGGAGTACGCATCGCGGGCTGCGCTTTCAATTTTGTTGAGCGAATTTTCGACGGCTTTATAATTTTCATTCTCAAGGGAGAGCAGCGCATCATCAGACCAGAGCCTCATTGAGCCGATCAATTGCGCCAGCCCGTCGTGGATTTCCTGGGCGATGCGGGAGCGTTCTTCCAGCACAGCCAGGTCCCGCAGCTTCTCGGAGAGCTGAATCTGGTAGATCAGGGAACCGATCAGCCGGCCAATCAAGGCAAGCCAGCGAAGCTCCTCTGCTTCCCATTCATATTCATACTTGGTGGCGATCTGAATCGAACCCACCAGACTGTCCTGGGCGAGCAGCGGGATGCAAACCAGGCTTCGATAACCTTCCTGGATTGGAGAGGACTGGCGATGCGTGCATCGCCGGGCAGATCGGATGTCGCGACAGGATATAGGGTCTGAGCGATCTCAGCGTGGAACCCGCTGTCTTCCGACAAGTTTTCCATATCGGATACCATCGCCGGCGACATCCCTTTATGCGCCATCAGCCGGTACGACCTAGTCGCTGGTTCATAGAGGCGCATCGTGATCGATGAAAAACCAGTCACCTGCTGAAGTATTCCCAAAGCCTGCCTGAAGAATTTCTCCAAGGAAGGGGGATTCTCGATATTGTACTGCAGCGAAAAGATCGTGTCGATTTTCTTATGCTGATCGGCCAGCCGTTTTTCGCTGTCCACCCAATGTTCATTCAGGATTGCGACCTGTGATGCGACCCGTTGGATCTCATTTCCCTGCTCTGTGGATTGAATGAAGCTCAACTTGTGGTGGAGCCTGTTAATCGGATGGATCACCTTGCTAAAAAGGATGAGATAGATCAATAACGAGACCAACAAGCCCATCAGGAACGTGCCGAGAATCAACGCACTGTCCAGGAGCAGATGCCAGTCCTCGATCGGTCCAGCCGGAAATTCTGCCTGGATCAGCCCAAGGGCTGGACCCTCATCGCCGTGGCAGTTCTGACAGGAGATCCGGTTATCAATCGTTTCGGAGACGACCAGAAGCTCGCGATTGTTCCTGGTGATCGGCCGCACACTGCTCGCCAGATCCGTTGGGGCTTCCGCCGGTTCGCAATCCGGGCAGAATGGCGGCTGGTCCAGCAGCACGCCTATTTCGTCCGGGATCGAGCTGGCGAGGACAACTTCTGTCAGATCCCAGCAGCCTGATCGCTTCGACGCGGTGTTGGGTGCCAATATCGAAGACCAGCTTTTGAATAACTTCCCAATCGTTCTGCACGAAAGCATGCTGCAGGGCATCTTCAATCAATGATGTTGTACTGAGGGTTTGGACCTCAACCGATTTGGCGATCCCCTTGATGATAAAGTTGTGGAACAGCAAGGCGCCGATTCCGATCGGGATGAAAGTAGCAAGCAGGATCAAAGCCGACAATTGGATAGAGAGGCTCGATCGAATCGGGTTGCGCAAAGGGCTCAAGGGTTTCATTGGTTTCGCGGGTTGCTGAAGATGAAATTCAGTAAAAAATGCCTGCGCAACAGTATAAAGTTGAACCGGTTGAAAGTCAATCCAGCTTTGAAAACACTTCTCTATGTTCACAGCATCCCGGAGATCATCCCCAGGTTGAATGGGACTATCCATTCGGAGCCGATGGAAGCAAAATAATCCGATCGGGTACTTGACAGGTCTATCTGGTAAAGCTATACTCAAAAACCATAAGATTAAGTTTAACCTTAATCTAAATACTTGATATGGAATCGACTCCCAATCTCTTCAAGCTCCTCAGCAATCCCAAGCGCCTGGCGATCCTGCGCCGGCTGATGAGCTCACAGGCGACCCTGACCCAGCTTGGAGAGCATTTTCAAGAATCGCCCGCTCACATCCGCCATCATTTAAAGCTGCTTGAAGAGGCCGGCCTGGTCGAATTCATTGAATCGCGCCCGGTCCTGGGTGGGCAGGAGAAATACTACCGCGCCAGCCAGCACGCAATCATCATTCACCAGGCAGTAATGCCTGATATCCCTGCTGGCAAGCACGGATTGATGATCAGCTCGATCGAATTCTGCCGTCCGCATGCTGGCAGATCAATTTTCCCGAACCACTGTGCCAATTTTCCTTGTCCATATGCCGCTCTCCAGCATGGACGGCTTGATCGCGCTGCGACAGGGGCTGTGCCAGATCAGCGCCTCACACCTGATCGAGCCCGGAACCGAAGTATACAATCGAGCTTACGTCCGGATGCTCTTTCCCGGACAGGCCATGGCGCTGATCCGGGTCTTCTGCCGTCTGGAAGGGCTGATCGTCCAGCCGGGAAACCCGCGAGGAATTCGCTCGCTGGAGGACCTGACCCGCCCGGAGCTCTGCTTTGTAAACCGTGAAACCGGTTCCGGGGTGCGCCAGTGGCTCGACCTGCAGCTTGAAAAGCAAGGAATCCAGCCCGAGCATATCGCATCGAAGCAAAGCCTGGCACGCTCCCATAATGCAGTCGCACGCCAGGTGCAGCAAAAAACGGCGGACTTTGGAGTGGGGCTCGCGGAAAGCGCCCACCAGTTTGGAATGGATTTCGTCCCACTTTATGAAGAGCCATACGAGCTGGTCTTCCCGGAAAGCCTGACAGCCAGCCCGGAATACGCTCCCTTCTTCGAATATTTAAATACCGGTGATTTTCGCACATCCTTGAGCAATCTTAGTGGTTATATGGTTTCCCAAACATCAGGCAGTGTCGAAGTAATCCGCTAGGGTTTCCTGCACCAGCGTCCATCCAGGCACCCTGAAGGGTTCTAGCTAAAATATCATCATGAAACCTGGAGAATAATTGTGAAACTGAAATCCATCCCTTTTCTATTGTTGACGATTTCCCTGCTGCTGACCGGCTGTGCTCCTAGTCGACAGCCGCTCCAGCCGGGGTTGAGCCGACTGCGGTGGCAGCTCAAACCCCTGCAGGTGTCGATGCGTCAAGTTCTCCGGAGGCGCCGGCTGCCGTTCCTGAGGAATCGGTTGATCTGATCGTCTTCGCAGCGTCTTCACTGACGGAGCCCTTTGGCGAGATCGGCAATCTGTTTGAAGCAAGCAATCCCGGGGCGACCGTCGTATTCAACTTCGCCGGGTCGCAACAGCTGGCCCAGCAGATCAATGAAGGTGCGCCGGCGGACGTATTTGCGAGCGCCAGCAAAAAATGGATGGATGCAGTCATCGAAGCCGGGGAGATCGTCAGCCGGGACTCAGCAAACTTTTGCGAAAAACCGTTTGGTTGTGATTTTTCCAAAGGACAACCCGGCTGGATTGGCAGAATTGACGGACATTACCAAACCCGGCCTAAAGCTGGTGCTCGCCGCGAAGGAAGTCCCGGTCGGCCAGTACGCTCTGGACTTTTTGGACAAGGCGGTCAAAGATCCGCAATACGGAGCGACGTTCAAAGACGAGGTCCTCAATGAACGTCGGTCTCGTACGAGGAAAACGTCAAGGCCGTGCTCACTAAAGTGGCTTTGGGCGAGGCGGATGCCGGGATCGTCTACCTGAGCGACATTTCAGGCAGCGGATGCAGACAAGGTCGGCAACCTGGAAATCCCTGACGCATTTGAACGTGATCGCCAGCTTATCCGATCGCATCCAGTCAAAGAGAGCAAGGATTAAGGAGCTGGCACAGGCGTTTATCGACCTGGTGCTCGCTGCCGGAAGGCCAGGACATTCTGGCGAAGTACAATTTCATCCCGGTGGCAAAACCTGCGGCTTCTGGCGAAAGATCGTCGTCACTGACGCCCTGGGTCGAGAAGTGGCCTTTGAAAAGCCGCCGGAGCGGATCGTCCTGAACGGTAAAGCGCTCTTCATGATCGCCGACGCGATCTACACATTCCCGGAAGCCTCCAGGCGGATTGCTGCGATCGGAGATACAAACCAGGGCACAGGCAACTTTATCCCTCTGATCGATCCCAGTTTTTACGACAAGATTCAATTGGGGAAAGAAGCCGGCGTCGAGCAGATCGCTGCAGTCCAGCCGGATCTGGTGATCTTGAAAAGCAGCGCGGCTGAAACAATGGGTGCACCGCTCGAGCAAATCGGCATCCCGGTCGTGTACGTGGATTTTGAGACCGAAGAGCAGTACCAGAGAGACCTGGCAACCCTGGGTCAGCTCTTCCAGAACGAAGCCAGAGCGCAGGAAGTGGCAGCCTTCTACCAGGAGCGCAGTCGACCGGGTCAGTCAGGCAGTAAAGGGGTTGAAGAATGAAGAAAACCCCGCACTCTGCTGCTGTACTACTCGGATAAAGACGGCCAGGTGGCGTTCAACGTCCCGCCGATGGGCTGGATGCAGACCTATCTGGTCCAAACCGCCGGCGGCAACCCGATCTGGGCAGACGCTAACCCTGGGAAAGGTTGGACGAAGGTCAGCCTGGAGCAGGTCGCCGCCTGGGACCCGGACCAGGTCTTCATCGTTTCATATAATAAACCAACGCTCGAAGTGATCGCCAGCCTGAAAGCCGATCCGCAGTGGCAGGAGCTGCGGGCGATGAAGGACGGAAAAGTATACGGATTTGCGACCGACCTGTACAGCTGGGACCAACCGGACACGCGTTGGGCACTCGGCTTGCTCTGGCTGGCGAAGATGATCCATCCGGATCTATTCCCCGACCTGGATATCCAGCAGGAGGCCCAGGACTTCTACCAGGAATTATATGGGATGGACAAAGCAGCCTTCCAAAAGGAAATCCTGCCTACCATCCTGGGAAATTTGCCTTGATTCGAGAGCGAACTCTCCCCATTCAGAAGGTTCAAGAAAGCACCAGCATCGCCAGCCGCAGCCGGGTATTGGTCTATCTTGCCTTGCTGCTGCTGGGGGCGATGGCTCTCTGCCTGTTCATCGGTCGTTATCCGCATCCGGGATTGATCTCGCTGGAGCGCCTGGGCGATGACACCCTGGCCCAGCGCCTGATCTGGAACCTGCGCCTGCCTCGCCTGCTGACGTCGGTCCTCCTGGGGATGTCGCTCTCCGCGGCCGGCGCGGTGTTTCAGACCATTTTTGGGAATCCGCTGGTCGAACCCGGTTTCCTGGGAGTCTCGCAGGGAGCTGCCTTTGGAGCGGCATTCAGCATTATCTTTCTGACGAGCGCCGCCCTGTCGGTGCAAGCCAGCTCGGCGTTCTTTGCTTTTATTGGGCTGGGGCTTTCCTATGTGCTGGCAAGGAAGGTGCGCTACGGCGGCTGGGTGCTGCGGCTTGTGCTGGCGGGCATCGCTGTGTCGGCCTTGTTTTCTGCCGGGCTGGGTATCTTAAAATACCTTGCCGATCCGCTCAGCCAGCTTCCAGAAATCACTTTCTGGATGCTCGGCGGGCTGTGGGGGATCACCTGGGAGCGGCTGAGGTCGATCCTGCCGGTCGTCCTGGTGGGGCTGATCTTGATGTACCGGATGCGCTGGCGGCTGAACTTACTCTCGCTCGGTGACGAGACTGCCTATTCGCTCGGACTGGCGCCGACCCGGGAAAGGACGATCGCGCTCACAGCTGCAACTGCCGCGACCGCGGCGGTGATCTCGGTCAGCGGAATGGTCGGATGGGTGGGTTTGATCACTCCGCACATGGCGCGCCGGATGTTTGGCGCTGACACTCGCTTTGCGCTGCCAGCCGCGATGCTGATGGGCGGTCTGTTCACGCTTATTTGCGACACCCTGGCCCGGACGCTGCTTGCCGGCGAGATTCCGCTGGGCATTTTGACTTCTTTACTGGGATCGCTGTTCTTCCTGATCCTGATGATCTCCCAACCGGTGCAGAAAACAGCATGAGCAATTCGCTGCTTTCCTTCGATCATATCCGCTTTGGTTATTCAGCGCACCAGCCTGTCGTCCTGCCGGACCTCTGCCTGGAGGTCCGACCAGGAACAGTGACCGCTATCCTGGGTCCAAATGGCGCCGGCAAGACCACGCTGCTGCACCTGATCTTGGGCTGGCTCAAGCCGCAGTCCGGGGTCATCTATCTGGATGGAAAACCGCTTGGGCGCTATGCCCGCAACGAGTTGGGAAGATGCATCGGTCTTGTGCCGCAGAGCGAGCCTGTCGCATTTGATTACACCCTGCTCGATTATGCGCTCTTCGGACGCACACCGTACCTTCGACCGTTGGAGATGCCGAGTAAAAAGATATCGCCATCGCCCGGAAAGCCCTGGAGCGGATCGGGTTGGGGGAGCTTGCCTACCGGCCGGTCACCGGGTTGAGCGGCGGCGAGCGCCAGCTAGGGCTGATTGCCCGTGCGCTTGCTCAAGAGCCGCGTCTGCTGCTGCTGGACGAGCCGACCTCTCATCTGGACCTGAGCAACAAGGCCCGCTTGATCCACCTGCTCAAGCGCCTGAACGCAGAAGGAGTCACAGTCATCTTCACTACCCATGAACCGGAAGTGGCCTCAGCGTTGGCGACGCACATGATCCTGATGCGCGAGGGCAGGGTGCAGCAGCTGGGCAGCCTGCACAGAGGTCCTGACAGCTGAAAACCTATCCGAACTATACGGGCTCCCGGTGGAGGTCGTAGAATCCAACGACCGCCGGCTCGTGGTGTGGAGCTGAACCCAATGGAGAGGAATGCTCGAAGCCCGGAAATCGTCGTATTGACTGGCTGGCGCGGGGCAGGAAAGACCAGCCTGCTGCTCAGACTTGTCGGAGCAGGCAAAAACGGCAGGTTGGTCAGTGCGCGGGCTGCTTGCACCTGCCAGGATGAAGGACAGCCAGAAAACAGGGATCGAGGTGGTAATGCAGCACAGGGGAACGCCGCCTGCTTGCCAGCCTTATACCAGACGAGCTGCACGGTCCACGGGTTGGCAACTGGATTTTTGACGGGGATCTTTTGCGTGGGGCGACGGTATCCTGAGGCTGTCCTTGCCATGCGACCTGTTTGTGCTGGACGAGCTGGGTCCGCTCGAGTTTGACCGCCATCAGGGTTGGACGGCCGGCTTTGACCTGTTGGCGGCAGCATCGACCTTTCGATTGGCGATCGTCGTCGTTCGTCCGGAATATGTTCAGGTTTTTCTGCAGCGTTTTCCTCAAGCCGAAACAGCCACCATTCAAAACCCTGGTGAGATCGAACGCATGAGCGCACAGCTTGCGCAAAGATATTGGAATGTCCCTTGGTAGAACGTGAATTTACCCGACCGCAAGGCGGATTTAACAGCGGACAGGCAGGCAGCCCGGGATCTTATCAAGCCGGAGGAGCACAACGAAAAACTGGAGCGAGCACGCCTGGCGCCTGGCTGCGCTCCCGATGGTGGTCTTTTTATTAGTCCCGATCCTGATGCTGTTCAGCCGGATCACATTCCAGGAGCTGCTGGAGAACCTGAGCTCGGAGGTGGTCATACAGGCGATGGTCATCAGCTTTAAGACCACCATGGTCAGCCTGGGGATCATCCTGGCGGCGGGCACACCGCTGGCATACCTGATGGGGCGGCATAACTTCCGGTTTAAAAAGGCGCTGGACACCCTGATCGATCTGCCGACGGTGCTGCCGCCTTCGGTTGCCGGCGTTGCACTTTTGATGACCCTGGGACGGAAAGGGATCATCGGCGGCTGGCTGGATGGGATCGGCGTGCCTGTGGCGTTCACAGCAGCGGCGGTTGTGCTCGCTCAGACGTTTGTCGCAGCTCCGTTTTATATCCGGTCTGCCACATTGGGATTTGCCGGCATCGAGATGGAGATCGAGCAGGCCGCCCAGCTGGACGGCGCCGACCGCACCCAGATTTTCCGCTACATCGTCCTGCCGCTTTCCCGGTTTGCGCTGATCAGCGGGGCGATGATGAGCTGGGCGCCGCGCCCTGGGAGAGTTTGGCGCGACGATGATCTTTGCCGGAAATTTTCCCGGGCCGGACGCAGACGATGACGACTGCAATCTACCTGGGATTTGAAAAGGACCTGGAGAGCGCCCTGACCTTGTCCGTCATCCTGGTGATCGTCTCGTTTCTTTCTCTCCTTTTCATCAAAGTGCTGATCGCATTCGAATCTGAAAGAGGCTTATAATAACTTTTCAACCCGTGAATAGATCAATTCAACCACAAAAATTCCAGGAGAAACAGAATGAAGCTCAGCGCAAGAAATGTTCTCAAAGGGACCGTCATCAAAGTCACACGCGGTGCAGTCAACGCAGAAGTGACCCTGCGCCTGGCAGGTGGAGCGGAAGTTGTGTCGATCATTACCAATGAATCGGTTGAAGGGCTCGGCTTGAGGGAAGGCATGGAAGCCTACGCTGTGATCAAGGCTTCCAGCGTGATGATGGCGGTTGATTAACAGATTATGGAAACAATCCCAGACTGGGCTGAGCTTTGGAGAGAGCTGGTCAATCTATACGATCACTGGCATGCGGACGGGGAAGTCCCGGAAGACCACTGGAAGCACCGGGCTCGCTCCTTTTCTGAAGAAATCGAAAGGCGCTGGTCCCGGCCTGATTCGAGCCGGGATTTCTTCGTATCCAGGCTGAACATGCTCCCTGAAGGGACGCTGGTGGACATCGGCGCGGGCACCGGGGCATGGTCGATCCTGGCATCCAGGTCTCTCGCTTCAGTCACGGCAGTCGATCGGTCGGCCGGTATGATCGAAGTCATGCGCGAAAACCTTGAGAAAGCCGGAGTGTCCAACGTCCGGGTCGTCGAAGGTGCCTGGCCGGACGTCGATCTGGAACCGCACGATTTCTCGCTGTGCTCGCACGCGATGTACGGAGAGCCGGATTTCCCCCGCTTTGTCCGCAAGATGATCGCAGTCACCCGGCGGACCTGCTTTATCCTGATCCGGGCGCCAAAGGCGGATGGGCTGATGGCCGAGTTCGCCCGGACGGTGCTCGGCCACCCGAACGACAGCCCTAATTTTACGATCGCCTACAACTGCCTGCTCGAGATGGGGATCTACGCCAACGTGCTGATTGAAGAAGATGGGCGCTGGAAGCCCTGGTCGCAGGACAGCCTCGAAGACGCTCTGGCTGACGTCAAACGCCGGTTGGGGTTAAGGGTGAATCCGCAGTATGACGCCTATTTTGCTCGCAGGCTGCAGGAAGAGCTTGCCTTCAAGGATGGAAAATACGTCTGGCCCCACGGGGTCCGTTCGGCGCTGATCTACTGGGACGTGGATTGAAGGGGAGGCGGCCTGGAAGTAAACTTGCGGTCAGCCAGCATCTTCCTTCTTTGTCAATATCAAGAATGAAATCAGGCATTTGTCCATCATCGCATACTACCGGACAGATCGAGGCTACCCGGGTCCTTCACCTGGGCGAACAGTTCATCCCGAGGCACCCTTTCGTTCAGCCTGCTGCCGTTCGCAACGATCACATATGCCGGGCAGGAGGTGTGGCTGACGAACCTGACCGGGGTCCAGTCAAGACACTCACCGGGCAGCCCGATTCGTCGCCAGTAGACCTGACCAGGCACTAGGCTCTTCGGGCGCAAGCAGGGGAGCGCTGGTGTTGGAATGTGCGTTTCGTTCACGTTTTCTCCGGGGGTCGATTTTCGCTATAAGATGATCCGAGCATAGCACCTGGAACAGGCTCAGGCAATCCCCTTCCAGGTGAGCAAGCGGGGGATCAGAAGGGTAACCCATTGGGGGAGGCAGCGGCAGGGTTGGCAGCGCCGGACGGGTCATGGCTGGCGCTGGTATGCGGGTGTTGTCAAGCTATAGGACTGTCTGCGGATCAGCCTTTTCGATCGGACTAACGTATATATTATATAGACAATATATTGATATTCTTAGAAAACTGTAATCTATTTAAAGAGTAAAATGGTATAATAAGTAAGAAAATGGAGGATGAGATGGTATATTTATTAAGTGCAGCTGCATTGATCGTCGTTATTGGTGTCCTTTCGGCAAGGCGGAATCCAGAGCCTGCCAGACAGCCGGTCAGAATTGACAGCGACCGCCAGCGCAAACATTAATTAGCAGACCTGAGAGCCAGAACAATCAACGATGAAATTTCCAGTTGTTATCGGCTCAAACCTGCTGCGCAGAAAAATCACCCTGCCGGACGACCTGCAGGGTGATTTGAATATCATCTTCATCGCCTTCCAGCGCTGGCAGCAATCGCAGGTCAACTCATGGCTGCCCGAAGCCCGCCGGCTTGAAAAGGTATATCCGGGCGTTCGCTACTATGAGCTGCCAACCATCTATCAGATGAACGTGATTTCAAAAACCTTTCTAAACGAGGGAATGCGGGCCGGCATCCCTAACCAGACCGCACACGATCGGACCATCACGCTTTACCTGAACAAAATTCCTTTCCGGAGGGCTCTGGGGATAGCGAATGAAGACGAGATCACCGTGATGCTGCTGAACCGGGAGGGGGAAGTTCTGTGGCGTGAAACAGGCGTTCATACGGCTGATAAGGCCGAAGCGCTGATTCAAATGATCCTAGAAGCTTCACCAGCTGCCGGGGAGCCGGAATCATAGTTGGCAGTGTAAACCTTTATTTGAACCCTTTTTTATAATTGATCACGAGTCCTTCAGGACGGTTTCGAGATAATCCTGCACGGCTTTCATAAAGTCCTGCGGTTTTTCTTCGTGCGGAACATGCCCGGCTTCGGGGATAACGACAAGCTTTGCGTTCGGCAGCTCTGCGCTCAAGCGGATACTCTGCGCGGTGGGTACGATTCGGTCGTCGTCGCCGGTAATCACCAGCACCGGCATGTTTATCGAGTTTAACCTGCCAGACAGATCTGATTTACCGCCGGCCAGCGTGAACTCCCACAGCGCCTTATCCCAATTTTCTGCTTTCATGGGTTTTAGATACAGCTCAAGTGTCTGAGGGGATATCTGCTCAGGATTGTGCCAGGCCGTCCGGATCAGAGCTGCACCTTGAGACTGGATGCGGCGGATCATCAGCGGTCCGAGGCGGCGCATCTGCGGTGTGGCAAGCAGCGGGCGCGTCCAATCTGGCGGACCGCCGCCAGCATAAACGGCCGGATCGACCAGGATAAGCCCCGAGACCCGTCCGGGATAAGCGAGAAAAAAGCGCATAGCCAATGTACCGCCGGCTGAATTACCAACCAGAACCGCCTTTTCAACGCCAAAGTGGTCCAGCAGCCCAACGACAAGGCTGACCTGAGATTCGGGGCTGTAAGGATTCGGCCCCTCCCAGGCGATAGGCCGTTCGGTGAGACCGAACCCGGGCTGGTCATAAGCGATCACCGTGCCGTACTGGCTGAGCGGCTCCAAGACTGCCTGCCAGGAGTACAGGCTCGCGCCAAAACCGTGCAGCAGCAGGATGACAGGCTCGCCTTCTCCTTTCAATTTGACATGGAGATCCAGCCCGCCAACTTCGATAAACTGGCTGTCCTCGTCAGCGAGCTGCTGCGGCGGAACAGCATTCTCCAGCGGACGGACCGGGATCAAGAAAGGTCCGATTAGCAGGACGAGCAGGATGATGATGACAATCAGAATAATTGGTCCCATTTATTACCTCATTCTATCCAACTCAACTGGAGAAATGTGCTTTTAGACTTTCTCAAAACCGAGGCGACCGCGAAAAGCTTTTTCATCAGGCCGTATTTTTGATCGAAGAGCCGGTCGATATCACAGCAAGCGGTCTCCTCGCTCACTTCGCAGGCAAGCGCAGGGTTCCACTCTCCGAGCAGTTTGCCGTCTACCTTGCAGGGGGCGATGTTGACCCGTCCTTTGTTGCGGATGCGCTTCACTTTGCCCGAGTCGGCGATCGTGCGAATGTAAAGGGTATCACCTTCCTGAACGAACCAGACCGGGGTCCGGACGCCCGCACCGCTCTTTCGGAAGGTCTCGAGGTTGATATATTGATGCCCGGTCAGCTGGTCAAATCCGTTTGTCATTCGTCCCTAATCTCCAACGATCACGTCAATCCGCCCGGTGCGAGCTGCTTCGAGCAGCTCGGAAAGATCGCGGCTGAACCCAGGCAGGAAGTCCCTGTGTGAGCAGCGATTGTGGCTGCGTTCTGACTAATAGAGCTAGCCAGGGTCTGGACAAGCCCTATCGAACATGGATAGCGCACATAAAATAATTCTCTCATCATTTTAGTCCATTTTTTACCAATCTGCCAACCTTGCCTCATGGTTTGAAATCAGCGTTGTAATATTGGGTCAAATCTACACGGATTTGCGAGTTTTCTTGCGCAATTCAAGCCCTCGAGATTCCAATTACACAATAGAATATTCATATTATATTTAGATAATTATTATCTATTATATAATATAATATATGAATATTTGATACTTATTTGACCGAGATTGGAGTGGTATGAGACTTCTGAAAATTATCCTGCTGGGATCCCTGGTCCTGCTGCTTGCGCTTGCGGCGTTTCTGGTGCTATCCACCATCATCGATTACGCCGTCGGTGGAGAGCGGATCGAAGCGGTCACCAACACCACCATCCCCGGGCTGGAGGGCAGCCCGGAAGTGCGCGCCTATGTCGCAAAGCCGCAGGGAGAAGGTCCATTCCCGGTAGTGATCATGATCCACGAGTTTTTTGAACTCAACGAGAGCATCGTTGGCAAGGCGCAGGGACTGGCAGAAGAGGGGTACCTGGTCGTCGCCCCTGACACCTTCCGCGGTTCTACCACCAGCTGGATTCCGCGAGCGATCTACCAGGTGATCACAAACAAGCCTGAACAGGTAAACCAGGACCTGGACGCAGTTTATGCCTGGATCGAGGACCAGCCTGAGGTCGCCAGGGACCGGATTGGGATTGTTGGATTTTGCTACGGAGGGAGGGCAGCACTGACTTACAGCCTGAACAACGACCGGTTAGCAGCCACGGTGGTTTTTTACGGCTCTCCGGAGACCGATGCGGAAGCGCTGCGGGCGCTCCCCGGTCCGCTGCTCGGCATATTTGGCGGGGCAGACCGCTCCATCCCGGTCGAAGTCGTCCAGGCGTTTGAGGCAGCTCTGGAGAAGGCAGGTGTGCCGCATGAAATTACGATCTACGCGGATCAGCCGCATGCATTTGTAACGGATATCAATTCCATCAAAGCCGGCGGGGTTCAGGCTGAAGCCTGGGCGCAGATGCTCAAATTCCTTGATCTGAATCTCAAGCAGGAAGGCGCTTCCCAGGTCATCCATCCACATCTCAGCTACACCCAACCTTTCGATTGGGGATATTATTCGATGCTGGTTTTTGAGCATGCCCTTGGGACGGCCAGCGGGCACCATTCCCATTAATACTTGCAGGCACTTGTTGATATAATTCAATTTCCAGGAAGTGATCGAGTCCTAAGCTGGTCGCGAGATTTCGTCGGCCAAAAACATGACCGGGTCAGATGGAAAAATCCAGGATCGCATGATTGAGCGAGGTCAACAATGGTTGCGAGCAGCATAGTGGATTCGTACCCGTTATGGGAGCTGTATATCATCGCTGGATTGATCGTTTTAATCACGACGGAAATCGGATGGCGGCTGGGCAACTACAGCACCCGGCGCCATCAAGATGAGAAGAATGCCCCGGTTGGAGCTGCAGTGGGGGCAACGATGGGACTGCTGGCTTTCCTGCTGGCGTTCACCTTCAGCATGGCAGCCGCCCGCTTCGACAACCGCAAGCAGATGGTGCTTCAGGAAGCGAATGCGATTGGGACGACCTACCTGAGGGTCGATTTCATCCCAGAAACGATGCAAGCCGAGGCGCGCTCTCTCTTAAGGGAATATACAATCCTCCGTTCAGGCGGCGCTCATGTGATCCTGACGCCGGAAGGCATGGCTAAATCGGCTGCACTGCAGGACCAGCTTTGGGAGATCGCTGATCGCGCCGAACAGGAAGACAATTCGGTCGCCACCGGTCTCTTCATTGAGAGTTTGAACCAGATGATTGATGTGGAATCGGCTCGGATCACAGCTCTCAGGAACCGAATCCCGGATACCATCTGGCTGATGTTGATGCTGGTGACGATGTTTTCGATGGCGGCGCTGGGATACCAGTTCGGGCTTACGGGAGCAAGGAGCTGGCCGACGATCATTTTCCTGATCCTGGTCTTCGCACCGGTCATCCTGCTGATCGCCGACCTGGACCGGGCGCAAGCCGGGCTGATTCGGATCAGCCAGCAGCCGCTGCTGGATTTGATCGAGAGAATTGGAATGCCCTGACAGCATCAGCAGACAGATCCTTGCGTGGTCGATTTAAGGAGATGGATATCGAATGTCCGTAATCATCACATACCTCGGCCATTCTTCGTTGATCATAGAGATCGATGGCATTAAATTGATCACAGATCCGGTCTTTGCGCGCCGGATTTTTCACATCGTCCGCACAGCGCCAACACCACAAACCGAATTCCTACAGGACTTCGATGCGATCCTGATTTCCCACCTGCACTTTGATCACCTCGATCTGCGGAGCATCAAATCTCTCGGGAACAAGCCGAAGGTGCTTGTCCCTAGAGGTGCGGGAGAGCTCCTTAAAAAGAACAAGATTACCAATTTTATCGAATTAAAAATTGGCGATGAGCTGAAAATATTCGACCTGAAAATTCGCACAACACCCGCTCAACACATCAACTCCCGCCACCCGCTTGGAATCCAGGCGGACTGCATGGGTTATCTGATCGAGAAAGGGGTCAGAGTCTACTATCCGGGGGATACCCAGATGTTTCCAGAAATGGTTAGCATCTCAGATCGGATCGACGTGGCGCTGATTCCGGTCTGGGGTTGGGGACCGCACCTGGGCCGGATGCACATGAGCCCGATCGATGCGGCAAAATCACTGACGCTGCTGAAACCTCGGTGGGCGATCCCGATCCATTGGGGCACCTACCTCCCGGTCGGGATGGCGTGGTTAAATCCTGCCTTCCACCGCATGCCACCGCAAATCTTCGCAAAAACTGCGGCGAGGATCGCCCCGGATGTGCAGGTGAAGATCTTGATGCCGGGAGAGTCTTTCCGGCTGGATCCTGAGGGAACATCGCCTGGGTGAAGCAGGGATACCTTTAAGGCAAGAGCTCAAAATAGGTCGGGTGGACGATCGTGATCGGGTCCGTGAGGGCGATCGGGTTCCCAAACTTATCATAAATCGCGTTCGTCCCTGACGGGAGCGGAATCGTAATGCCAGTCACCCCATCAGGCGTCCATAAGACCCAGACGTTCTTCGCGGGAAGCTCGAATTTGTAGCCGCGCAGCCCGGGATAATCGCTGATTTTCGCCTTGACGGTGGCATCCTTCAGCTCATTCGACATGAACTGCAGGGCGTAATAACCGGGTTTTGGCGCACCTGTGTTGATGTGAAGGCCGGTGCCGCGCCAATCGGATTCCTCCAGCGTGTACCAGATCGTCCCAATCAACCCTTCCCCCCAGCTGCGAAGGTTGCTTGATACGACGAAATCTGCCTGCAAATCCCAGAACAGGGCTTGTTCGGTCGTGCAGAATACTTCTTCTTCCTTACAGCTGAGCGAGACTTCGGTCATGAAAATCGGCTTGCTGACCTGGTATGCTGAAAGCACACTTTTGATGAAGTCAATTTTTCCGATGATCTGCCCGCCGCGGTAGGCGAAGCTGGGATTATCTTCATCCCAAATCTTTGAGCGCTGAATCTGCTCCAAATTTACCGAAACCGATATAGCTGTGGAATGAGACGATGTCGAAGGATCCTGCGCCCCCATTTCTCAGGATGCCCTCGAGAAATTTTGCCGGCTTGCAGTTTTTTCCGGGCGGCGGGTGCGTTGGATCGCAGTCGAGCAACAGACCGCCGATCAGCACCTGCGAGCTGCTGCTGGCAGCTTTCACAGCCGGGTAAGCCCATTGCAGCATCGTGGCATAATATCCACCGCCGTAATATGCGTCCGAAATCGTCGCCCCAGCAGCCGTATACGTTCCTCGGATCTGGCAGTAAATCGGGGTCAATATCGACCTCATTCCCAAACTCCCAGTAGCGGATGTTATAGGGAGGTATGCTGTAGCGCGCCACAAGCGCGCTGACAAATCGAGCAAACTCATCCATGGAGTTCAGAGCAATCGGTCCGCAGTACTCGCCTGGAATTTTCTGAGCCCAGGAAGGAGTAAATTTGATCGTCCCGATCACAGTCAGGTTGCGGCTTGAAGCCCGGATCAACCCGGCTTCATCCACCTGAGACCAATCGTAGACCGGGGAATCGTATCGGACCGGCTCGATCAGATCCCAATCAAAAGCAGACTGGCGCAGCCATTTGACGCCTGCAGCGTTCGCCGAGTTCAGCTTCCAGGTTTGAAAATCGTAAGTTTCAGCGCCGTACACCGGCATGGGCATCGGGCGAAAGATCACCGGAAGGTAGATTTCCGTCTCCAGGTTGGGCTGGTCCTGGTCTTGAAATAGAATGGGCTTGTCCGCGGCATGGGGTGATCGAAAGTTGAAGGAGCTGGTGAGGAAGGATGCAGCGACGAAGAATAGTCTGAACAGCTTAAGCATCGATCCCCCTTATATATACTTTGTCAGTGTGAAGTAAACCTGTAATTTCATATCCAGATTTTATCATACCGGGCATTGGTTGTTCTTGATCATCGCCGGATTTATCGGCTCAGCGGTATTTTCGCCAGAGCAGCAGATGGAAAATCCCGGAGCTTACCAGAGGAAGGGTGACAAAGATCAGCGTATAACCCAGTCCTCTGCCTGTGATCTGGCCAGGATGGTAGGGGGAGAAATATATATCGAAGACTGCCGCGCCGAGACCCAATCCGACCAGCATAAAGCCACCTGCGAGCGGAAATTTCTTCGCTGCGATGAGGCAGATCACCGGCAGCGGCAGCAGGTAGATCAGATATTGATACTGCTCAGTCCAATCCTCACGAAAAATCAGGACAAATACGATGAACGTCAGCGTCCCGATGATCCCAACGTGCAGGCCGGCATCTTTGAGTGCATTCTGAGTCTTCAACTCGGTTATGATATCCTCCCCCGGCGGAAGACTTTCTTTACAGCACCCACCACAAAATTCCAGTTCAGGATCAGGTGCACAAGGAGGATTGAGACGATGATTACTGCGATCCAGGCATGCAGATCAACCCAATTATTCCGCTGCAGCCCCAGAAATGTCCTTCCAAACCCCTGAGCCATCCGGTCGTAATCCCGCATGCCGCGCGGCAGCACCAGCCAGAGCACCAATCCCGAGCTGCATTGGAACAGAAAAAGGGCGACCAGCAAGGCAAAAACGCCGTAGAGCTCGAGTACCCGAACGGCGCTGCGGTTGTAGTGGGCGCTGATCCTGCGGGTTGTTGCGATGATCCAGCCCCAATGCAGGACGATATGGATCAAAATGATAACAACCAGTACGACTGCCGCCCAGTTATGAAATTTTATCCAGCTGTAGCGGACCATCCCCAGTAAATTCACGCAGTTCCCGGTTGGGCCAAGGCCGTTTCCGCTGCAGTAGGTGTTTCCATGCAGCCCCACGCCCGCGGGACAATGAACCAGATCACATAGCCGCTGAAAATCACGATGCCAGCGCTGAAGAACAGGAGCAGATCCAGGATATAGAGGCTGATTTTCTTAGCGGTGATTTTCATTTTCGATCTGCATCAGAGAGGCAGGAAAGTTTTCTTATGGGGCTGATAAAAAATCGACGTGCCTGCTCACAATCATTTTCTTGGAGATGTCCTGGCTTCAAGCCTGGATTCCAGCGACTTGCTGAATCTCTGCAGCTTCTTCGTCCTTTCGCGTTCATCTGGTAGCTGCATCGCTTCGTCCACAACGCGAATCGTCTCTTTGCCAAAATCGACAAAACAGAAGCGGGCGATATCTGCCTCAGCTTTTGTGAAGAAGCCGCTTTTCTCCCTGAGGTTGATCGAATACTCCAGCGAGTCGATCGTCAGTTTTGCGATCGAATCCCGATCAAGGAACTTGGTCTCATAGGAGATCCACTGGTGCCAGGAAGGAAGCGACATGCCTCTGACATAGTCTTCAAATTCTTTAAATATCAGGCGGTAGCCGTAGCTCGACGACCGGTCAAAGGCAAGCGAGCCCGGATCCAGCAAGATCATCGGACCGAAGGCGTAATCGACGGGCGCCTGATGGATGGTGTGCAAAGAGACAGATATGCTCCCACGATTTCCAGGTTTGTTTAACCGTCTCCTCGGTGTCGTTTGCGAGGGCGAGCATCGAGAAACTCCCCAGGATGATCCCATATCTTTTGCACAGCTCGATGGTACGGTAGAGATCTTCGTTCGTATATTTTCGTCCATGAGCTCCGCGTACGCTGTCTACACCGGATTCCGGAGAGATGCTCAGGACGATGCGGGCATCGATTTTTGCCAGCTCCTGCATGTACTCTTCGTCGGCGGGTGTGAACAGCTCCATCGTGATCTGCCGGAGTCGGATTTTCTCCTTCTGAAGCGTCGTCAAGAGCCTGGTCCAATAGTCCCTGCCGCCTATGCGAGGATCTTGAAAGAGAAATGCAAGCTCGACGCCGTGGTCGCTTGAGCTTATTCAAATCTTCGGCGATCTTTTCGGGACTTCTAAATGCCGGTTTATCCCTTCCCAGGTAGGTACGGTAGCTGTAGGCCGAGCCTCCGCACGAAACACAGTTGTGCGTGCAGCCCCGGCAGACCGGGATCACCCAGCTCGGATACATCCCCGGAGTGAAAATCGACCGCTTTGGCTCAAGCAGATCCAGGCGGGTGAACTCATAATCGTCCAGGTCGACGTCAGGCTTCATCAGCGGCACGCTTACGATCCCACCTGCCTGATCGCGGAAAGTCAGGTTTGGGACATTAATCAGGTCCTGCCTGTCTTCGAGAGCTCGCATCAAGGAGAGGAATGGCTTTTCTGCCTCGCCCCGGATCACAGCGTCGACAAAAGGATATTTCCGAAGGATTTCCTCATGAAAGACTGTCGCAGTTAATCCGCCCAATACTACCATCGCCTCAGGATGCAGCCTCTTGCACAACCGAGCGATCTCGACAGCCCCTTGCGAGTGAACGCACCAGTGCAGACCAATCGAATAAACTTTGGCAGAGAGGTTCTGGATATATTTCTCGACGTCAAAACTCGCGCTGGAGACCATGCGCTCGCCGAGGTTATCCACAACCACCCGGTAGCCGTTTCTGTCGAGGAAATCGGCGATGCTGAGCATGCCGACCGGCGGCATGATGAACTGCACCGTGCTTCCGCCCACAGTGTAGGCAATGGGTCCAGGAAAGATCGCTTTCTTTCTAAAATCGTGGATCGCCGGAGGATGGATCAAGACAGCATCGTAGGTCATCATTTCTCCTGTAAGTTAAATTCTAGCAGAAATCCTGAAGCGGGAGCAGATCGATCGGCATTTCGCTGGACAGCCTGCACAGCCGGCAGCCGAAATTACCGGCTGACGTTCAGGATGATGCACGAAAAGCATTCTAAGCGAACTGCGGCGGGAAGTCAATAAAGAGATAAACCTGGCTGGCGGGCCGCTCCTGCAGCCCGCCAAAGGATCAAACCGATAACGGGGAGGTATAAATTTTCTGGCCTGGTTGATTCAAAAATCCAAATTACCTCTTGCCGATGATTTTCTTCTCAAATATCGCCGATTAAGATAAGCAAATTGCGGCTACGTAGATCAGATAATAACCGGGGAGGAGATATGTATCCAAAAAGGCAATCACAGGGTCTCCCAGGTCGAGGAAAGTACGACCGACCAGTGGAACACCCATTTTTTCCATCCTGTAGCCGGCAAAAACCGCCATGACAATTCCAGCGATGAAATAACTAAGCCCAACGCCTCCGACCAGCAATTGAGAAAGTGTAATTTTTAATTTTCCAAGGCGGATTGCTTTTGAGCAGATGATGAAACCAACTACGAGGGCAATCACACATAAAGCAAAGTAAAGCCACATCAGCGGTGTGAAAAAAGAGGGCATTTCCGACCCCTTCAGCAGGATCTTGAAATCGCCCATCCGTTCGTCGATTATCAGCCCCCAGGGACGAATATGGACCATTCGATTTCCAAATCCTTCGATATCGATCGTCCACCAGGGCATAAACCATGAAACCAGGAACAGAACAGTGCCGAGCGCCACCAGAGCCCGGAAAATCAAGGTCCCTTTCTTGCTGCTTTTTTCCTCAGTTTTTTCCGTTAAGTTTTCAGTCCCATCCATAATGTTCTTCCGGCTCCTTACTTTTCATTTTGTTTTTTCAAACAATTCGAAACAAATTAGCGTGTAAAGTGAAAGCGGTTTCAATTGCTGTCTGACCGAATTATCCCCCGAGAGACTACAGTGCCATCAGGGTTCATCTGTTTATTATACAACGAGTGAGGGTCCGGGTGAATTTCGAACCCTCACTCTCCAGGTATCATTTACGCAGGAAGATTACTCCAGCGCAACATCTCCCAGGCCGACGTCGAGCGCAGTGCTGATGTCGGCGATGGTCTTGGTTTTACCTCCGGATTCGATCGCCAGCGAGTACTTTCCGACCTTCAGTCCATTGAACCAGAAGTCGCCCCAGTGGTTCGTGTCCGCAGTGAAGGTTTCGCCTTCACCGGTCAGGGTGCACTTGGCACCGATCACCACTTCGCTCGCGCCTGGATCATAAACGGTCCCGGCGATGAAGCGGTCTGGCAAGGCCTTTATAGAAGACCTTCGTCTTGAGGCCGAACTCCGGGTGGAGCGTGACGCCTTCAGCCGTCTTGGCGCTGAGATCGGCTTCTTCGCCGAACAGCAGCGCTCCCGTCGGGCAGGCGTCGACGCAGCGCGGCTCCGCCCAGCCTCGATCCAGCAGGTGGGCGCAGCCGGTGCACTTCTGAGCGACTTGGGAAGCCGTGTTGAAATAGATTACGCCATACGGGCAGGCATCGACGCAGTTCATGCATCCAGAGCATTTCTGCGGATCAATGATGACCAATCCGTCATCACGCGTGTAGATGGCGCCTTCCACTGGGCAGGACGCCATGCAAGGAGCATCTTCGCAGTGCTGGCACATCACGGGAACGTAGGTCATTTTGACGTGCGGGACGTTCCCGCGCACGAACTCATGCTGTTTCAGCCAGAACTGCCCGGTCTCGGGCTGAGATACGGCATACGGGGTCCAGTCATTGCCGCAGTGCTCGTCCTTACAAGCAATCTGGCAGTTGTAGCACCCGTTGCATCTTGTGGAATCAACCATAAAGACTTTCATAGCTCGCCTCCGACAACCCAGTTCTTGAATATCAATCCACTGGCAGGATCATAATCCTTTGCAAAAGCTTCAGGATATTTCTGCATCAGCTCAAAGATGTTAACCTTCTTGACCTCAACCAGGAAGCCGCTGCCAACCTGACCGCCGCAGTTCCTCGAGAGGATTTTCTCCGGGCAGATGAGGTTGTTGGCGCCGCCGCGATCGATGTAACTGCTCTGCGGACCTTCCGAATTGATGATGATCCACTCTTGCGCCGTGGTCCTGGTAGAGCTGCGCCGGGGATGATTCTTTCGGTCACATAGGCGCCGCCGAGGACCATACCGCGCTCGTTGTACATGCCGATGATATCTCCCTGCTTGATGCCGCGCTTCTTGGCCTCGATCGGGTGGATCCAGATCGGCTCGTACATGTAGCCGTCGATGCCCTTGATCTTGCAGGTTGGGATCTCCCGCAGCCAGGGGATGTCATCGTGCTCGGCATGCACTCTCCAGCGGCCGTGGTTCGACTGGCAGAGAAGCGGATACTTCTTGCCGCGCTCGCCAAGGATGTTGTCCTGGTGGGTTTCGCCTTCCGGGATCCAGTGCGGGACAGGTGGGCGCTCTTCGTCATCGGGGAAGTTCGTCTTTAATGAACGAGGATTCATACTCCAACAAGCCCAGTCGGGGTCTTCAAGGGATTCGCCTTCGGGTCTTCGTAGAAGCCTCTTCCACCCGGCGGGGTCTTCAGCGACTCTTCCCATTTCGGGTCGTACGGAGCGGACCAGAAACCTTTCTCCTTGAACTCCTCCTAGGTCATCCCGCTCAGCTTCTCGATCTCGCGGGTCTCGTAGGCATACTTCATCCAGTCTTCGACTGTCCTGCCCCAGGTGTACTTTTCCTCCAGGTCACCGCCCAGCTTCTTGGCGACTTCCCAGGAAACCTCGTAGTCGGTCTTGGATTCGCCGATCGGTTGGACGCCGTCCTGAACCATCCAGACGTTGCCGGCGCCGGCGCTGATGTCGTATTCCTCGCAGCGGGTCGTGGTCGGCAGGATGATATCGGAGAGCATCGTATCGTCCTCCATCCAGGGATGCTCGGTCAGGATGAATTCGATCTTTTGATCACGCATTGCATCGACATAGAGGTTGCCGCCGTTCCAGCATGTCGTCCAGCAGGGTGTGTCCGTCCAGATCATGTGGATATCCGTACCGCCCTCTTCTTTCGGGATCGGGAACTGGAACGGGCGAGACTGGTCGGCTGCCATCAGCCAGGGCGAGCCAATGCCGTGCCAGGTGATCGGTGGATTGAGGATCGCTTCATGGATTTCGACCTTGCGGATGATACTGTTTCGGGCGGAAATAATCCTGCGCGACTTCGGTCTCTTCGAGGCCGCGGGCGGGCGCGGGATCTCCTTCGGTCAGCCTGCGGTCGAAGGCAGATGTTGCCGCCTTTCCCGGGCAAACCGCCGCCAAACGAGTAGCGCGTGCGGCCCGGGGGCTCCATAGCCCTGCATCCCTTCGGCGCAGGCCTGGATCCGGCACGGTTCGGTCGAATAGGTGCCGCGCATTCCGGGTCCCATGAAACCGGCGATCGAAGTCTTCTTCTTATTCCAGTTTCGGGCCAGGGCTTTGATCGTCCAGGCCGGGACGCCGCAGCGTGGGGCTGCCCATTCGGGCGTCTTGGGTCCTTCCGGATCGCCTTCTTCGTTGCCAAGGACGTAAGCCGCAAACTGGTCGAAGCCGACCGTATGGGTTGCGACATACTCCTTGTCGTACGTGTCTTCGGTCAGCCAGACATAGCAGACCGCCAGATACAGGGCGGCGTCCTGGCAGGGCAGCACGGGGATCCACTTATTGGCGTGGATCGCCCCGGCATAGTTCAAGTCAGGGGTAATGAAGACCTGTTCGATGCCGATGTCGGTGAGCCAGTAGCATACCAGGCTGGCAAACTGCTCGTTGAAGCCCCAGGTGGTGGTCTCCGGGTCGGTCGAAACCAGCAGCATCTCGCAGTTCTCGGCGATGTTCATGGTCTGGTTCGCCATCGGGGCAGAAGTGCCCATTGTCTCCCAACCGGTGACATGCTTACCGCCCCAATACCAGCCTTCCCAGGAGTCCGCAACCCGGATCTGCACCGTGTAGCTGTTCTGCTCGTCAGGGCCCATGTGCCGCAGGAGCTGAGTCTGGCAGCCGTGAGGTCCGTGGACGCACTTGCCTTCGCCGTGTCCATCCGCCTGCGCTAGAACTGCGAAATAGCCGTATTTTTCCTGAATGCGCTTGAGCTCGCTGGCAATGATCGTCGTGGCTTCATCCCAGCTGATCCGCTTGTATTTGCTTTTGCCGCGGTTCTGCGGGTTGATTTTCGCCGGATCGCCGCCGGGTTCCCAGTCGACGCGCTTGAGGGGATATTTGATCCGGTTGGGGGAGTAAACGCGCTTCCTGTAGCTCAAGCCGAGCGGGGTCAGAAGCACTTTCTTATAAGGCGGCTCGAGCACTTTGCCTTTGACTTCGATCTTCCAGGGCTTCAAATAATCCGGACCATAGCCCTCATCTGCGTAATGCAGCGGCCTGGTTCGGATGATCTTGCCGCCTTTGACTTCATGCTTTGCCGGCATTCCGTCTCGACCGAAGCCCATCGCGCTGGTCCCTCGGGTGATGGAGAGCTCTTCCTGCACGGCTGGTGCGGCAACCACCATCTCTCCTGTAACAGGTGCGGGAGCAGCAGGAGCCTGCCCGGGGACAGCGGTCGCTTCTGCGGCTGGTGCAGCTTCCTCGGCTGGTTTATGGTGCGCAGCCGGCGATTACACCACCACCTACCGCTGCTCCACCGACAACAACCCCAACGCTCTTGAGAAATTCCCTTCTTGAGACTTTCTCGCTCCCCTTTTGTTCGATCTTTTCTTCTTTTTCTTCCATTTTTTCTTCTCCTTTAAGAAGATTTGCCGGAAACTTGCTTTGGGCTGACAATCTTTAACGCTCCTGTCGGAGTGAGCTTTTTCAGCCCAAGCTAAAAGGATTTTGGCACTTAATTCAAAAAATCACTCCATAGGACCTCTTTCTTTGCTGAATGGGGAGAAAATGAGCCAATGTTCTTGATCTCTAATATTATAAAGATTTCCGTTCCATCGTACTACACCATGTTGGGCTATTAATGAGCGTAAAAAGAGCATCTTGATCATCCGAATGGGTACCTGAAAGGTATCCTTTTGGATTATTTATAGGTTATCGTAATCATAGGCGGATATAAGGGATAGCCATGAGATGGTAAAATAATCAAACCATCACAGCAGGTGCTTGTGCTGGAGAAATGCTTCCGCATTAAAACCATTCTGGTTAAGAGTATTTGGAGGAACGATGCCTTTTCATCTGGGTCCAACTGAATTGATCATCATCCTGGTGATCGTGATTGTGTTGTTTGGGGCAGGCCGAATCGGTCGCCTCGGTGGGGATTTCGGAAAAGCGATCAGCGAGTTCCGCAAGGCCGTCAAATCTGGCGACGGGGAAAAGAAGGATCAAGTGTAGTTATTTCGGTCTGGAGCGCATGCTGGAAATCCAGATCAGGTAAGCCAGAATGACAAGGATGATCACCAGCCCAATCCCAAAGACCAGCACCAGATTCGTGCCGGACGACCGATGTGCTCGAGGCTGTCTCGACCTGTAGATTGAAGTATCGTGGGGAGCGGCGTGGGCGTTGGTGATTCGCTCGGTGTTGAGGTCGGGGTTTCTGTCCCATAGAGGAGCTCGAACATGCTGTAAGTCTCTGTGACCTCGAATGGTGCCAGGGTTGCGGTTTCGGTTGGCGTCGACGAAGGTAGAGAGGCTGTTTCAGTCGGTGCTGGCGTTGGGGTATTCGTTAACAACGGAGGCCTGGTCCAGGTAGGAAGAACTCCGTACAAACCACATTCCGAACAACTTGTAATCCCGACGTAATTCTCATAGGTGATGATAAATTTATTCAGCGGACCGAATTGAGACAGAGTCGAAAGTGCTTCCTTTCCGAACCTCGGCATCTCTCAATTGGTAAAATGCCACGATATCCCTGGGATGCTTCTCGAAGATAAAAGGCTTCCCACTTCCGCAAGGCTTTAACCCAAGTTTCTGCTGTCCATTTAACCGGTCCGTCAGGAAGACTAGCTGCCCGCAAAGCCTGGAGTAGACCTTATTTTCCCCTACTTTTTCCGGCCTGGTGGTGCGGGTGGCGGTGGCCGCCTTAGTGCCTCTGGTTGCAAGAGCTGCCGTCCGCCTCGGCCTGCACCCAGTTTGACTGCAATCCAGCAAGTGCAAGGATCAACAAGACGGAGATCAAAGCGAGGATCGTCAGTCGGGCGGCGGTTGAGCGTTTGTTTTCAGGCGGCATCTGGTCGGTTTCCCGGGTCAGGCATTTCGTCGAGCTTAGTATAGCATAGGAGGATTTTCGTCCCCTTAAAGAGAACCTTTTCCTATTTATTCGACCTCGACCAGGTCCAGGTAAATTGATCTGGACCTGGAGGGAATCGTGATTTTGTCGACTACAATCGGAAATTGGACAATTTTCGCTTCGTAGGAATACTCCCCAGGCATGAGCATCGTGACAAAATCCGAGTATGCCCGAACCAAAAAGCTTTTGTACATCGGTCCAATCATCGTGACTTTGATCTCGTAGGGCAGTTTATTGACGAACCTCACTTTGGTCAAGCCTAGTGTCGGGCTCGGTGGGATCGGAGTTGTGGTTGGAGACAGCGTAGGCGAGGGTTCGGGAGTTGGGGTGTTCGTCAGAGTGCTTGTTGCGGTCGAAGTGAATGTTGGCGTGGATGAAGGTGTGATCGTGTTCGTATAGGTGGGCATCAGCGTTGGCCGATTATAGTAAGGAATCATGCTGCAACCGGTTATATGAATTGCTAAAACAACCGCAGCTATCCAAAACATACCGAATCGAACATTAATCACAGGATTATTATCCACACTATACCGCCAGCAGACCAATATTATACTCTGAACGGTAAACCTGTCTTCGATCTCGAATTCACCTCCATAACCCCCATTCAATAGAATGATTACTTTTCGTTCTGGTAGATACGTCGGCTGAGATTTTATCAATTTTTCGCGTGAACCGGCTGCACGCAAACAAGCAGTTTTAAAACCAAGCAGCGGCCAAAGTATATCGGGGGGATCACCAGCCTCGTAGAGTCAAATCTACGAGGCTATCGCAGCTTACCTGATCACGATCGGCAGCATGATGGCGAATTCGGTTGCGCCGGAGGTGATATTACTGCCGATCTGACCGCCAGCATTGGACGCCCACAGCCGATAGTAATACGTGGAGTCGGAAGCAAGGCTGGCGTCCACATATTGGGTTTCACCATCTCTAAGTTCCGCGACTAACAACCAGTTGTCCAAACCGTCGATGGAGCGCAGCAGCTTATAACCTGTTTGCCCGCCAGCGCTGGCTGTCCAGTTCAGCCTGATCGATTTATATGTGGGATTCGATGCTGCAAGAGTCATGGCTGTGGTTGGAGAGCAAACTGCGTCAACCACCTGCGGAGCTGGCCAATCCGACTCGCCGCTGGGGTTTATCGCCACGACGTAATAGTCGTAAGCTGGTCCGCAATCCACGTTCAGGTCGCGGTAAGCGTACTGATCAGGCGGGAGATTGACGACCCAATCGGGCACGCCATTGTGCAAGGCGCGCTGGAGCACATATTCGGTCGTGCCCTGACCAGGATCGGTCCATGTCAGATTCACGACGCCTTGCGGTCCGTAAACAGCGGAGAAAGACGGGTCGCAGGGGGTTGTGATCGTCTCCAAGATATCACTGGCCGCTTCTCCACCGGTGTTGAATGCCTGGATGCGGTAGGAGTAAGGCGTCCCGCAGGTCAGGCCGGTGTCATCAAAGACGGCGGCATTTTCATCGACGCTGCCGACTGTAGACCAGTCAGCGCCGCCACCGCCGCTGCGCTCGATATGGAAGCCGTCCTCGTTGTCACCCTCATCCATCCAGGCCAGGCTGAGGCTGGTCTTGTGAATAGCGGTGGTTTGCAGGCCGACTGGAGCATGCGGTGCGCATTCCGCAGTCCATTCGCTGATTTCTTCGCTGTAATCTCCGCTGCCGCTCGCATTGAACGCCTGCATCCGGTATTCGTTGATCGTGCCGCAAATCAAATCGGTATCATCAAAAGATGTGGCATTCGCCGCAAGTCTGGCAACTGGCAGCCACGTTTTTCCGCCGCTGGGTTGGTAGTAGGAGCGTTCGACATTGTAGCCATCCTGGACTTCTTCCGAGAGCGGCAGCCAGGTGATAGTGATGGCTGTCTGCGAATGTGCCCGGGCATGGATACCGCCGAGCTGGACCTGGTTTGCAGGGCAGGGAGACGGCAGAAGTGGGATCGACGTATAGCGAGAAGGTTGGCGGGGTGGGGAACACCGAGCGGATGCTGTAATAGTAGGTCGTTCCGCACGTCAGGCTGGTATCGGAATAGGTGTGCGTTGGCTCCGCCACGTTGGCGAGCGGCTGCCAGTTCATCGTCCTGCTCAAGCCAACCGAGCGGATCAGCTGATAACCGGAGGGCGTACGTCCGTATGCCGGGTCCCAAGACAGGTTGATTTGGGTCATCGAAACTGGGGTCGCTCCGAAGTGAATTGGTGAGCTGGAATCGCAAACCGCCGTCGAGCCAGTCTCGGTGCTGCTGTAAGCTGAATTCAGCGTATTGAAGGCGTAGACGCGAAAGGTGTAGCTTGTGCCGCAGACCAAACCGGTGATGTGGGTGGATGTTTGGTCAGGTCCCAGGCTGGCAATAGGAATCCAATCCGAACCACTCTGGCGCTCGATCGTAAACCCGTACTCGTTTTGGCTGTTGTCCATCCAGTTGAGGCGAATCTCCGTTTTGAAAAAATAGTTCGATTCAGCCGTCAGATTTGTGGGCGCGGCAGGAGGCGTGCAGCTGGCAGTGCTGGTCAGAAGGTCGTCGCTGGTTGTGCGCCCGCCGTTATTGAATGCCACGACCCTGTGATAATAGAATGCACCGCACTGCACCTGTGGATCGTAATAACCTGTCGTATCCGCTGCTGAAGTATTCCGCTTTACCCATTCGCCGGCGAGCGGCCTGGCCCACACTTCAAAGCCGTCTTCTCTGGTCGCGGCAGTGCTGCTGTCTGTCCATGACAGGTTAACCAAGGTTTCATCAAGCGCGCCCTGGGTTACTATTGGCTTTACCGGCGGGCACATCTGAGAGAGAACTTTCACCAGGTTGCTAGACGGGGAATCCCCTGAAATATTGGTTGCATTGACAAAGTAGTTGTAGTTTGTATAGCACTGGGCTGTAGAATTTGCCCAGGAGGTCAAATTAGGACCCACTTCTCCTACTAACTGCATGCCTCCGTAGAAGCTACGGAAAATCTGAAAACCGGTTTCCGTGCTGGAATTGTCGTGCCAACTCAGCACAACATGCGCATTCTGAATCGACGCCGTCAGATCACTTGGGGCAGCCGGTTTGCAGGGATCCGCAGCCACCTGAATGGTGTTGCTGTCAGCAGATACCGTCGAGCGGTTTACTGCCTGCACCTTTATGTTATAAGTCTTGCCGCAGCTGGTCTGGCTGAGCGCCGAGAAAGCCACCGTATTGCGGGGAGCCTGGACAGTCACGGTTCCGCTCATATCGGTCGGAGACAGGGTGAGGCGGTAATACTCTTTGAGGTTGCCGTTATCGGTCCAGTGAAGGTTAAACGGCTGGTGACCGCTCGGGTCCAGGGGATCGGCGTACAGGTCGGAGGGATTGTTGATTTCGTAGACGGCGGGTTTTACAAAAAATACCAGCGTTGGGTCCCCGAATAAGTTATAAGCGAAGAAGTTCTGCATTTCATTCCACGAGTGCATGGTAAACAGCGTCTTGGCCAGCGGCAGCGCCTGTCCGGCAGGATAGCCTTCCATCAGGTACTTAATATAGTTGTATCCGAGGCTGGCTTTGCTGTCATAGGTGTAGGGCAGCCCGTCGACCGTGTCCAGGTCAGAGCCCATCGTCCCGCGCGTCCCGGCCACCGTGGCGATGGCGCCCTTCCGCAGCAGGCTGTAGGCGAAATTATCCGAATCTTCAATATAGGCATTGGCGCAAGCCGCGTGGAAGGTGAATGCAGGCTGGCTGTCATTCAGAGCTGGCAGATCGCTGTTTTCGATCAGATAGTAAGGCAGCTCGCACGGAATGGTTGAAGTTCCATAACCTACCGCGATGCCCGAGGAATTGCCGTGCCCGGCGGCCACCATCAGCCCTACCGGGTTGATTGACCAATAGTTGACCGCCGCATCTTTACTGACATCCTGGTCATGACGGAAATGTTGAAACCTGGTTGCAGACATCTGAGGTGGGGTGATTTATATAAATTCTGTAAGAAGAGATGCCGTTGGGAGCCATTAGGTTTGTTTCCAGAACGTATCCCATCACAGCTTCATCATATGTGGGGTTGTTATAGACCATCGGGAACAGCGCCTTGTTCTGCCAGGCCTGCCGCTGGGTGATGCTCTGATAAGCGATCAGCTTGTCTAGGATATGGTTCAGGGCGGCGTAATCGGCGTTGTACACCGGGATGCGCCCAACGGACACATCAGGGTAAAAATTCAGCCCGCCGGCGCCGATATCGCCTGCCTGGCCATTGCCCTCTGCTTCGCCAGCATAACCGTTGCCGTTCAGATCCCAGTTGCCGGTCAGGTTGGAAAAGTAAGCGTCGGTGGGCACCATTTCCCAGGGATTATTCGTTGTGGGTTGGGCATTCGTCAGGTGGTTAGGCCATGTGTCCTTCATTGGCACATCCCCAGTTGCCACCCGAGGATCGCCCACCAGCAGGACATATTTCAAGCCCCAGGCGAGATAGATGGATTTAAGAAAGGAGCGGATGCGGTCCGCCCGAGTGAAACCCGGATAAAGGTATAGCTCACCTACATCCTGGATGAATACATTGTAGCCATGCTCGGTCATGAAATCTGCATACGCTTCGATGTTGGAGTTAGACCTGATCAGAGACGTTGTGAGGATCAGATAGTCGACTGCGACCTGGGGATTGTTGGAGATCGATTGGGTCTCGTCCGGGGGCAGTACTTGAACAGCGGACGGTTGATTTAGCTTCTGAGCGAGAGCGGCATCGGTCTTCACGACAGAACTGGCCAGGATTGGGTCGGTTCCAGTCAGCAAGACAGCCAGCAAGAAAAGGGCAATTAAACCCTTGAACGAACTGGAAAGGAGAGAGCGCTGGATTTGTATCATTCGGTCTCCGTAAAGTTGCCGATCTGGATTTGGGATTGTTATCGGATAGCGTCAACTAGTGAGGTTTGGAACTCGTTAAATTCAGTATACGGCTAATAGAAGTGAAAAGCAATAGGCTCAGAGTCATGCCTAATCCTATTGCTTAATGGACGTAAAACCTATCTGCAGAAAATGTCTCATTCATCCAGCCTTAAAGACTGCCTCAAATCACCCGGTGCGGATTAAGAACAATCTCAAATTATGATCCTTGTTTGATGAAACGGACCACCAGACGACCCTGGCTGCGACAAGCCACCTGGATGACCAGGACCTTCACCAGCTGCTTTGGGCGAAGTTTTCTTCCGAAACGGCCAGGTAATTTTTCAAGAATTTCAGGTTGAATGCGCGCAGGTTAAAAGTTTCGTCCTGGAATACGCCGAGCCGTCAGTCTGAAACGGTCCCGCAGTAGAGCTTCACCTGCACACCACCGTTTTCAAAGGAAAGCAGGGTTTTCGGGTGGAAACCGGTATGGTTGAAAAGGCGCTCGTCGCTGCAAAGGACCGCATAGCGCCAGCCAGGGCATTTCAGGCGCAGCACCTTCCCGAGCTGGGCGTACAGGTTGCGCAGGTCCTTTTGGGCGCTGACCCGCAGACCGTATGGAGGATTGGTCACCACCCAACCGGGAGCGGCGGGAGGTTCAACCGCCGAGATCGCCTGGCAGGAAAACTCGATAGCCTCAGCAGTTCCAGCCCGAATGCATTTGCTTCCGCCATCGCGATCGCCCCGGCGTCTCGGTCGGAGCCGAGGATCGCTGGCTTCTTTTTTTGATCTTCGGCCATTGCCTGGACCGTCTGGTTAGACCCCTCCAGGACGCGTTCAAATAATCCGTTGTCGAAATCCGGCCAATCCATAAAAGCAAAGCGGCGCAGTCGCCCGGGCGCCAGGTCTGCTGAGAGCATCGCAGCCTCAATCGGGATCGTGCCAGATCCGCAAAACGGGTCAAGCAGGGGGGAGGCGCCGGTCCCAACCAGATGCCAGAAGCATGCCGGCAGCCAGGTTCTCGCGCAGCGGAGCTTTGGCTGCTGCCAGCCGGTAGCCGCGGCGGTGCAGGTGTTCGCCGGACGAGTTGACGCTGACGGTCACCTGGTCATGCAGAAGGCGCACGACTACCAGCTGAGGCAGACTGCTGCTGGCGTCTTCGTCGAACCCGGCAGCAGGTACAGGCCTGCCCATGCGGTCGGCAATGGCACCCAATACCCGCTCGGCCACTGCATCGGAATGATACAGCTTTGATTTGTGACAGCTCACCCGCAGCGCTACCGGCCGACCAGGAGACAGGTAGCGCTCCCATTCAAGCCGCCCGCCTTCTTGCGCAGCTCTGAGAAAGCTGCCGCGTAAAATTCTCCCAGCCGCACAAGCACCCGGCTTGCAGCTCGCAATGAAATGTTGAGGCGATAAACCGACTCCAGGCGGTTTTCCAGGTCTGATCTTGAATTCTGGGAGCCGCTGACGATCGTTTCCACCCCTCCGCCCGAATAATCCGCTTCGGCGGGGCTCTTACCCCTTCTCGTGCCAGCAGCTGCCGCGCTTGCCGGGAGAAAACCCAGCGAACGCATTTCCCTGGCGGTGATGTGCTCCAGTCCGGGTGGACATGCGACGAAAATCTTCTCCCCTGCCATGTCAGCGCTCGCTTTTACCGACGACGATTTGTTTCTGGAGCTCTTTTCGGCGCGGATTCTTCTCAACAAATATCGGCTGGCGGGTGAAAGGGTCCAGCTCGGTGTAATACATCAGGCTGGCGTAAGTGGATGGGGTGGGGGTGAAGATTTGGACCTGCTCGGGGTGGATTTTAAGCTGCTTGCTGGTGAATGCCTTCAAGCGTGCCATATCCTGTTCGGTGCAGCCCGGGTGGGCGGCGATCAGGTAGTAGGTCAGGTACTGCTCTTTGCCGCTCTCGCGGGATAAATTGTCGAACAGATCTTTGAACCGCAGCAGCGAAGCCTTCCCCGGCTTTCCCATGCGCCGCAGCACGCCGTCTTCGCTGTGCTCCGGCGCCACCTTCATCTGTCCGGAAACATGGTGCGCGACCACTTCGCGCAAGTAGGTCGAGCCGCAAGCCTGGTCGCTCAGCAGGAGGTCGTAGCGGATGCCGGAAGCGACAAAGACCTTCTTAACCCCGGGCAGTCTGCGGATCTTTTTGAGCAGATTCAGCTGGGGTGCGTGGTCGACTTTTAACAGCGGGCAGACTTCCGGGAACAGGCAGCTTTTCTTTGAACAGGCGCCGCGGGCGAGCTTCTTCTCACATTCGAAACCGTACATATTTGCGGTTGGACCGCCCACATCCTGGATGTAACCTTTGAACTCCGGATGCTGAGTCAGCAGGCTGGCCTCGGCCAGGATGGATTCCGGGCTGCGCCACCGGACGGTGCGACCTTCATGAATGGCGATCGCAGCAGAAGCTGCACTCTCCATAACAGCCGCGGTGGGTGGGGATGGAGAACTGGATCGTCTCCAACGCCCTCACCTTTCCCTGGCTTTCGTAATAGGGGTGCTGGCGGCGCTCATAATCCAGACCGTAAACTGCGTCTAACTCCGCCTGGCTCATGCTGAGGGCAGGTGGGTTCTGGACCAGATATCGTCCGGCGTGCTTCTGGAACAAGCCTTTCGCCGTGATCGGATCGTTGTTCTGGTAGAACAGGTGAAACATATCGATAAAGGCGTTTTTGTCCTGGATTACGGTCTCGAAGGAAGGCAGCTCCAGGTAGCCGCCGGGGATCGACCCCTGCTCAGATTCTCCAACCAGGTAGCACAGGCCGCGAATCTGGCGGATCTCATCGCCGCTCTGCAGGCGCTGCGCCAGCTCAACAGCGGCTTTTTCGGCCATTCCGTAGAGCAGGTAATCGGCCTTGGCGTCGAGCAGGATCGATCGGCGCAGCCTGTCCGACCAGAAATCGTAGTGGGTGATGCGGCGCAGGCTGGCTTCGATTCCGCCCAAGACGATCGGTGAAGTGTTCTTGTGATGGCGCCTGATTAAGTTGGTGTAAGCGATACTGGCGCGGTCGGGCCTCCGGTTGTTGAGCCCTCCAGGCGTATAGTCGTCGGTCTTCCGTCTCTTCTTCAGGGCGGTGTAGTTAGCAACCAGCGAGTTGATGCAGCCTGCGCTGACCCCCCAGAAAAGCCGGGGTTCACCCAGGCGGCTGATGTCTTGACCCGAATCCAAATCCGGTTGGGCGATCACGCCCACGCGAAAACCAGCTTGCTGCAGTACTTTTCCAATCACAGCGATCCCGACGTAAGGGCTGTCGATATAGCTGTCGCCGGTGACCAGAATAACGTCCAGGCGCGGCCAGCCCAGCTGGCTCATTTCTTGAGGGGTCGTTGGAAGGAACATTTTGAATAGGTCCGATAAACAGGAATTATTAATTGCACTATTAAAGCCTCACATGGTTGATTATACCCGCCTGGTGTGCGTATTCATCTTCATTGTCCTCAGATGTCCTGTGATAAACTTCAGAACGATGTTTAGGCCGAAGCGGTTTTCCAAAAGTAAGAGCAAAAACATATTTGCTGCTGTGGAAGAAATGAAATTATGACTAAAAAAGAGGATATGATTTCAGCTCTCACAAATTGTCAGCCAGCGGGAAGGGTGCCGCTGTGGGAGCTCGAATTTCATTTATGGGACAAGTTTGCGGAGAAGCGCCTGGTCATTGGTGAAGAATACCAGAAATTAACGGATGGGGAAAAAGAGCGAGCAGTTTATGATAATGCGGAGATTTTCATTTCAGTTTCCGAACGATTGCATTTTTCCGCGATCACGCTGCCCAGCCAATATTGGGAAATTGGACCTCGCTCGCCAGCTTATTATTGGATGCCGGAAGAAGGGCGCGACCGCCAGGCAAAGATGCTGCGCAAGCTGGCGCCGCCTGATCTGATGCTGGTGGCGAATTGTTCAGCGCTTCTTGGAATACCTATGCGGGAAGATTATGTCGATTTTGCCTATCGGCTCTATGATGCCCCGGATGAGATCGATGACCTCGCAGAACAAAAATTACAGGAAGGAATTAAGGCTGCTAAGAGATTCTTTGAATTGGGCGTGGAAATCGGTCTCACGACTTCTGACCTCGCCGATAACCACAGCACTTTCATGAATCCACGCCAGCTGGATCGCTACGTCTGGCCTTACCTCGACCGTTGGGTGGATGCACTCAGGAAATTGGGGATGTTTTCGATTTTGCATTCCGACGGTAACCTCAACTCCTGTCTGGATCGGATTGCGGATTTGGGTGTGGATTGCTTGCAAGCGATTGATCCTACTGCCAGGATGAGTATGCACAAAGTAAAACAAACCGTTGGCAGGCGTTTGTGTTTGAGCGGGAATGTGGATTGCAGGCTGCTGCTGGGTGAAAGCCCAGCCGATGTATTCGATGCTACCAGCGATTTGCTGAACACTTGTAAAGAGGGCGGTGGATTGATCTTAGGTGCATCCAATGCCGTTCAAACTGGCGTTCCCGTAGAGAATTATCTGGCTCTCGTACGAGCATGGGAAATTAATGGAGGATATGAAAAAGCATAAACGATCCAGCCTTTGGCTTCGATGCGAGAAATGGGATACCAAAAAAATGACATTTGGATTATCATATGGATCAACATTTCGAGAATAAAAAGTGATGTGTAAAATTTGAAGACCGTGTTCAATATTCGAAACGAATTCGGAGGCGGTCGTGGAAAAAACCTCAAAATCAGCCGGTGTATCCTCAAGCACGCTGTCCCAGGGTCTCGAAGTGCTCGAGTTTACCGCCCTCGCAGGTAAGAAAAAAGGAATTAACCTCCAGGAAATCTCTAAATCACTGGGCATGGGTCGCAGTAAAGTCTACCGTTACTTGAAGACTTCTCGTCGATTGCGGCTGGCTGGATTATGATCCCGAGACATACCGCTACCGAATTGGCGGAAAGCCGCTTCAAATTGCTGGCCTGTCCCTTCAGCAGATCGATCTTCGCACGATAGCCCGCCCTTTCCTCGAAGCACTCGCAGAAGAAACCTGTCTTGCCATCCACCTGGGTGTTATGGACGGACCATCCATCATCTATATTGATAAAATTGAAAGCAACAGCCCGATCCAGATGCGATCTCATCCTGGAATGGTCGCGCCTGCTTACTGCACTGCCATGGGTAAGGCATTGCTGGCAACCTTGAGCGATCATCAGGTAGCTTCGCTTGTGGGGGATGATTTGTTCCAACGAACGCCCAACACGATCACCAGCATTGCTGGTTTGATTGCAGACCTGGACCAGGTTCGCCTGCGCGGCTATTCAATAGATAATGAGGAGAACGAGTCCGGGATCGGCTGCGTTGGTGCGGCAATTTTTGGATATGATAATAAAGCAATCGGCGCCATCAGCCACTCAACATTAATCCAGAACCTTACCCCTGAAACCACCACCATCTTTGGAAACCGAATCATGAAAACTGCCGGCCGCATCTCGCAGAGCATGGGCTGCCCTATGAACCACCGCTCTCTGAGATCGAACGCGCTCTTCATTGGATGCGGCAGGAAAAAATCCTGCCCGAAAAGGAGGAGGTGACCTGAAATCGATCAACCAGACCAGAAGCTGAGATTGCGTGCTAACCTAACAATTCGAAGCCTTATAAGGAGACGAAAGAGATGGCAAACTTAAACAAGTTGTTCAGTTATGGCATCGTGCTTGTTTTGATGCTCTCGATGGTGTTGGCCGGGTGTGCTCCAACCCCCACCCCGACGCCGGAAGCAGCCGCTCCAGCAGAACCAGCCGCTCCAGCAGAAACTGCCGCCCCAGCTGAGCCTGCCGCACCAGCAGTAACTTCTGCCCCAGTGGAGACTGCAGCACCAGCAGAGCCAGCTGCGACAGTTCCTCCAGCCGTAGAAAAACCGACGATTATTATAGCGATCGATGGCGATATCGACCATATCGAGCTGCAGCAGTTCCGGACAATCGCCGGGTATGATGCGACAGCGAATATGTACGAGCCGCTGGTGACCCAAAAAGGCGAGCAGGATGAAAATGGCGTCTGGATAGGTATCAACGAATTCCAGGGAGCAGGGGCTGAATCCTGGACGATTTCAGATGACGGTCTTGTCTACACCTTCAAGCTTCGCAAAGAAGCAAAATTCGCCGACGGCACACCCGTGACCGCGAAAGATTATTACATGACCTTCGATCGTGCTCTTAACGGCAACGGTTATATCAAATTGCTGCTGCCCTCGTTTGCCGGTGTGGAATTGATCGACCAGGTCAAAGTGATTGACGATTACACCCTTCAAATCACGCAGAACAAAGCCTCCTCTTTGTCCCTTATCATCTACGGTTTTCAGGTTCTCGGCGCGATGAGTGAGAAGACGATCAAAGAGCATGCAACGGCGGAGGATCCATGGGCTGAAGAGTGGCACCGCACCAATGCCAATTCCAGCGGACCGTATATCATTACGAGCTGGAAAGCCGGCGAAGAATACGTCTTTGAGCCGAATCCTTACTACTGGCGCGGACCGGACTATTACGGCAACTCGAAAGTGATCTACCGCTACATCCCAGACGCTTCCACCCGTGAACAGCTTTTGAAAGCTGGGGATATCGACATTGCCCAGGGCATTCCTTATAAAGATGTGAATACATTGCAGGCTGATCCGGATCTGACCATCTTTTCAATTAAAACTCCGCGTGTATACCACGCAGGTATGAATGTGACCAAAAAGCCTTTCGACGACCTACGGGTGCGCAAGGCTGTTTCCATGGTCGTGGATTACCAGGCGATCGTCGATAATGTGATATTTGGTTTTGGTAAGAATCGAAAATCCCCGGTAGGCGACGGCATGCCGACGCACACCCAAGAATTCTGGCCATACGACAATGCTACCGTAGAAGAAGCCAAGGCGTTGTTGACAGAAGCAGGATACCCGGACGGCTTCACAGTCGACCTGCTTGTTCCGCAGGAAGATCAAGCACGCATGGATGCTGCTACCTGGGTTCAGGCCGGTCTTGCTACGATTGGTGTTAAGGTCAACATCAATGCTCAGCCGACTGCTCAATTTAACAGCATGCTCGACACCCACGAACAACCCTTCTATATGTTTGAATGGTATTCGTGGGGCAATGATCCAGCATTCCAGCTGACCTGGAATTTCCGGTGTGAAGCCTGGACGAACTACGCAATGTACTGCGATCCCGCAATGGATAAGATCATCGACGACTTGATTGTCATCAGTGATCCCGCTCAGCGCGAGACCTTGAGCCATGAAGGCCAAAAAATGGCCGTCGAGGCAGCCACCTGGATCTATCTGTACCAGAACGACTGGGTGATCGCGGCCCTCAAAGGCGTGACCGGTGTCAGTTTCTTCAACGACCTGCACACGCATTTCGCTTTCTTGACCAAGTAGCCACGATCCAAAGATTATTTCCCATCTCGACATCTTGCAAGGGCAGTTAGATTTGCCCTTGCAAGATTACTCGAATGCAAATTAATCTAATAATAGTATGGAAAGGCACCTTTATCGGAAATAAAGCTCATGCCTTACTATCTCCGATATATCATTAACCGCTTCTGGCTCACTTTGATCGCGATTATCGGGGTGATTATCTTCGCGTTTCTTCTTACTCGCTTGCTGCCCAACAACCCCGCCGCCCTGCGTGCGGGTCCGCTGGCAGATGAAGATCTGATCAAACAATATGAGAAGCAAATGGGCCTGGATCGTCCGCTTTACATCCAGTTTGGCGCTTATTTCTTGCAGCTGCTGCAGAGAGATCTAGGCGAAAGCTGGCGAACCGGGCAGCCTGTGACTGAGGAGCTTGCTATCCGAATTCCCGCGACCTTTGAGCTGGCAATGTCGGCATTTATCATTGCAGTCCTGGTTGGCCTGCCTTTGGGGATCATCGCAGCCGTGCATTCCGGCAAATGGATTGATCAGGCTGTGCGCGTCTTTGCCACTTTAGGCGCCTCGCTTGCCTTGTTCTGGCTGGCGTTGGTTGGAGTTTACATTTTTTATTATATTTTGGGATGGGCGGCTGCCCCGGTCGGGCGATTGACGATTGGGGTTGACGAACCGACACATATTACCGGCCTTTATCTCCTGGATAGTATTCTGACTCGCGACTTCAAGACGTTTGTGGATGCATTCAATCACATCTGGTTGCCAGCCTGCACACTCGCATTCATTGTCAGTGCGCCCATTATTAAGATTTCTCGCGCTGCGATGAAGGACGTTCTGAATTCAGATTATATACGCACAGCCAGGGCTATCGGAGTTCCGAATCGAGAGTTGTTGTCCAAAGATGGCATATTCAATGCTTTTATCCCGATCCTGACCATGTTAGGCATTGTTTTTGGTTATCTGATGGGTGGAAGCTTAATCGTCGAGCAAGTCTTCGCCTGGCCTGGGATCGGCCTTTATGCCTGGAAAGCGCTGGTGACGAATGACTTCAATGCTGTGCAAGGTTTTGTAATATTGATCGCTCTAATATATGTCTCAATAAATTTTATGATAGACGTAACCTACGCATTGGTGAACCCACAGATCCGATTGGAGTAATTCATTGAGCCTATCCACTCCTGACTCGAATAGTGGTGCACTCAGCAGCACGAAAAGTGAAAAAAAATGGCGTGATACCCGTAAAAGATTGCGCCGCGCTCTGCGTTTTCCTATGTTCATTATAGGTGTGATGATTATTATATTCTTCCTGATTATCGTTGTCATTGGACCGTGGTTAACCCCATTCGATCCGGCAATGCCAAATCCAAAATACACTCTCGGTGAGCCAAACGCCATCCATCCCTTCGGCACCGATAAATTCGGGCGAGATGTTTTGACAAGGATCATCTACGCCGCACGGTTAGACCTTTTGATCGCTTTGTTTGTCTCTTTGCTCTCATTCAGTTTGGGATCGCTTATCGGAGGCGTTGTTGGTTTTTATGGAGGAAAAGTAGATTTAATCGCTATGCGGGTGGTGGATGTGATGTTCGCTTTTCCAGCTTTCATCCTTGCAATGGCGATCACCTCCGCGCTTGGCGATACCGTCCAAAACGTAATCATCGCCATCACGATCGCCTATACCCCTTACTTTATCCGACTGACGCGCGGCGAAATGCTGACTGTGCGAAATCGCCAATACGCCGATGCTGCAGTCAGCGTCGGGAATCCTGGGTGGCGAGTAGCTCTGGTACATTTGTTGCCCAATGCTTTGACTCCCTCACTGGTCCAAATGACCCTGGTTTCTGGATGGGCAATCCTGGACGCTGCCGGATTGGCTTTCCTTGGACTGGGCATCACGCCGCCCACTGCTGAATGGGGTGTAATGGTCTCGGAGGGGGCTCAACGGATTATCACTGGGGAGTGGTGGGTCTGGTTGTATCCGGGGGCAGCTATCGTACTGGCTGCATTTGCTTTCAACCTGGTCGGTGATGGTCTTCGAGATATCCTGACTAAGGAGGAGCAGTGAGCGAAGCCCCTCTCCTCTATATCGATAAGCTGTCTGTCTCATTGCAGAATATTGAAAGCCAGCGCGTTATCCTTGATCGGCTCTCGTTGAAGATTTATCAAAACGAAATCGTCGGCCTGGTTGGAGAAAGCGGTTCAGGCAAGACCATGACTGCTCTGACGACCATGCGCCTGCTGCCGAACACGATCAAGGCGACAGGCGGCAGCGTCTGGTTTGAAGGGCAGGACTTGCTAAAGCTCTCCGCCCGAGAAATGCACCATATTCGCGGCAAGAAGATCGCGATGATCTTCCAGAATCCCGCGCATGGCGCTCAACCCCTTGATGCGTATCGGCGATCAAATCGCACGCGCCGTCAGGCTCCACCGTGATGTATCCTCGGACCAGCACTACCCGATGGCGATCGACTTGATGAAACAGGTAGGGATATCCGATGCAGATTTGCGTGCCCGCTCCTATCCACACCAGTTAAGCGGCGGCATGGCGCAGCGCGCCCTGGTTGCGATGATGCTGGCATGCCAGCCCAAATTACTGATAGCTGACGAGCCGACAACAGGTCTCGACGTGACCATACAGGCTCAGATTTTCGAGCTTATCAAAGAAATCCAGGCTCGAACCGGGGTCGCTGTCTTGCTGATCACCCATGATTTAGGAGTAGTCAGTGAAGTTTGCGATCGGGTCGGGGTGATGTATGCCGGTCAGGTAATGGAAATCGCGAAGGTTGCGGATATTTTTGAAGTCCCTGGTCATCCCTACACCCAGCGCCTTTTAAAGAGCATCCTGCGTGTAGATCGAAAGAGCGACCTGGACACAAGCCAGGCTCTCGCACCGATTTCAGTTGCATTCGATTCGCTAGGATGCCGATTTGCCAGTCAATGTGCTGAAATATGCCCCGATTGCACGCTGAAACGTCCAGAAATTCCTGATGACGATTGTGATCATGTTGTATATTGTTATAAATATTACCAGGGTCACGATATCAATCTCTAACTCGATGACTATCATGTTTTTACAGGCATTAATGAGCTTTGCGAGAGAAAAAGACCGGTTGAGATGATCGAACCATTGCTGCGAGTTGAAAACCTTCACAAATATTTTAATGACGGCAGACATACGATCCATGCCGTCAATGGGGTGAGCTTCGAGATTTTCCCGGGTGAAGCGGTTGGCCTGGTCGGCGAGAGCGGCTGCGGTAAGAGCACCACAGCCCGCTGCATATTGATGTTGGATAAACCGACAAGCGGTAAGGTGATATTTAAGAACAAGGATTTAGCTTCAGTCGAGCGGGGTGATTTGCGCAGCTGGCGAAAATTCTTCCAGATCGTTTTTCAAGATCCGAACGAGTCGCTAAACCCCCGATTCAATGTGGGTCGGACTATCAAAGAACCATTGGTGCTGCATGGCCTCTATGAATCCAAATCGCAGCTTAAGGAGCTGGTCCAGCGAGTCACCCTCGAAGCGGAACATTTGGACCGATACCCGCATCAGCTGAGCGGTGGGCAAAAACAACGTGTAGGAATTGCCCGAGCGATTGCCACAAGTCCTGATTTCGTCGTGCTGGATGAGCCGACCTCCTCTCTGGATATGTCCCTAAGGATTTATATATTAGCATTATTGCGTCGACTTCAGCGTGAGCTGAATATGGCATATCTATATATCTCCCATGACCTGAGCACTGTTCAGAACCTGTGCGACCGGGTGCTGGTGATGTACCTGGGCAGGATCATCGAGATGGGTGAGTTAAAGGACGTTTTTAGCAACCCACAGCATGTTTACACTCAGGCGCTGCTCTCTGCAATCCCGATTCCCGACCCTTCATCAAAACGCCAGCGTATTTTCCTGCACGGCGAGACCCCCACATCTCGGCAGATCGAAGTGGGCTGCGGTCTGCAAACCCGCTGTCCTTATGTCCGATCAGAATGCAGCCTTCCTGTCCCATTTGTTGATATGGGAGATGGACACCAGGTCGCGTGCGTTTTGGCTGGAGCGGAAAAAAGAGAAGCCTCGATGATCGATGGATGATGGGATATCACCGGTCTTACCCAAAACAAATTTCGTGATCGACTATTAACAGATAAATGACCTATGGAAATAATGACATATCGGGATTTCGACCATGAATAAAAATAGTATAATATATGAAGACCATGTTCATTATTTGAAATAGAAGGAGGCATTGATTGAAAAAAGCCTCTAAATCAAGCGTTAGTACTTCGAGCACGCTGGTCCATGGACTACAGGTGCTGGAGTTTACCTCCCTCGATGGTCATAAAAAAGGCGTCCTCTTGCAGGAAGTTGCTAAATCACTTGGTATGAATCGCAGCAATGTCTACCGCTATCTGAGAACTCTCGTCGATTGCGGCTGGTTGGAATATGATTTAGAAACTTTCCGGTACCGGATTGGCGGTAAGCCTTTACAAATCGCAGGGGTTTCTTTGCAGCAGATGGATTTACGAACTGTTGCCCGACCTTTTCTGGAAGCACTGGCCGAAGAGCCTTGTCTGGCAATTCATTTGGGGGTGTTGAATGATAATTCTGTCATTTATATCGATAAAGTCGAAAGCGACAGCCCGATTTAGATGCGATCCCACCCAGGAATGATCGCATCGGCTTACTGTACTGCGATGGGCAAAGCGCTTCTGGCGACTCTCAATTCACAAGAGGTAGCGTCCCATTTCACAGGTGCCATGATCCAGCGAACTCCGAATACAATCACGACAGCGGAGGCTTTACTGGCAGATTTGGAGCGAGTTCGCCAGCGCGGCTACGCTATCGATCAAGAGGAAAACGAGCTGGGGATCGGGTGTGTTGGAGCAGTTATCTATGGTTATGACAATGAGGCGATAGGTGCAGTCAGTCTGTCAACACTGATCCAGAATTTCACGCCCGAAGACACAATCCGGTTCGGCAGGCGAATTATGAAGACCGCCAGCCAAATCTCGCAGAGCATGGGCTGTTATATGAATCACTGGTCTGCTGAAACTGAAGACATATTTCACTGGACAAGACAGGGATATTCCCTCTCTGCAAGGAGGTGAAAAACTGAGAAAATATACGATTGACTACCGATAATTACTCACCATACTATTTGATACTTACAAAGGAGATGAAAGAGATGGCAAAGTTACATAAGATGTTTAGTTACTGCATCGTGCTTGTTGTGATGCTTTCGATGCTGTTGGCTGGTTGTGCCCCCGCTGCGACCCCGACTTCAGCAGCAGTGGAACCGGCTAAGCCAGCTGCGACCGAAGCGCCAGCAGAGCCTGTCGCTACTGAAGCTCCTGCTGAACCTGTTGTAACTGAAGCACCCGCTGCCCCAGAAGTAACAGAAGCTCCGCCAGCAGAGCCGGTTAAAGCTGCTGACGACACGCTGACGATCGCGGTCTCTGCTGATATTGCAGGCTGGGACCCGGCAACCTCAATCTATTGGCTGGCCAATGAGGTGATTATCAACACCCATGATACCCTGGTCGACTATGGTCCTAAGACGGATGAAATGGGTAATCCGGTGCGAGATATCACCAATGTCGTGCCAAACCTGGCCGAGTTTTTTGAAGATAAAGACGGAAAAGAGTTCACTTTCAAACTGCGCCAGAATGCCAAGTTCAATAATGGCGACCCGGTCACGGCTCAGGCTGTCAAGGACAGCTTCGTGCGTGTTTTGGGTATCCCCAGCCTCGCTTCCTTCTTACTCTCAGATGTGGCTTTTGTCACCAGTGGTGATCAGATTGAGGTGGTGGATGATTACACGGTCAAGTTCACGCTGCCGCAATCCAATCCAATGTTCCTGAAAGTAATGCAGGAAATGAATATGGTAATCGTCAACGTGGCTCAAATCGCAGCCAATGGCGCTACGGCTGAAGAGCAGCAGCAGTGGGCATCTGCCAATCCAACCGGATCTGGCCCCTATATGCTGGAGAAATATGAAGCCGGCGTCGAGCTCGTCCTTGCTGCCAACCCGAATTACTGGGGAGAGCCGCCGTTTTACAAGAAAGTAATCTATAAAATCGTCCCGGATGTCCAGAACCGCTTGCTGCTGCTTCAGAGCGGTGACGTGGACATGGTGTACGAAGCGCCTCTGAAAGACATGGAGACCCTGAAAGCCGATCCAAATCTTTCTGCTTATGCTACCCCAACTTTTGGAACCCTCTTCTGGTGGCTTGGCGCGAACGCCGAACCCTGGAGCAAGCTTGAGCTCCGCCAGGCGATCGTCTATGCTATCCCGTACGATACCATCATCAATGATGTGACCTACGGCTACGCTCTTCCTGCAACCAGCTGGATTCCTGTCGGTTTGGAGGGTCATATCGACGCTTCCCCGTATACATATGACCTTGAAAAAGCCAAGGAACTCCTGGTTGCAGCCGGTTACCCCGAAGGTAAGGGATTACCGCCGATCACCTTCTATTCCAAACAGGGAGTGCCAGAAGAGGAACAGGTCGTAGTCTATATCCAGGCAGAGCTGGCAAAGATCGGCATCCAGATGGATATCCAACCGGTTGCATTGGCTGCCCACAGCGAAAAACTGGCGTCTCACGAACCAGGCCTTTTCGCCTTCAACTTCTGGATCCCCTATGTTCCTGACCCGATTTATTCGCTGTATTGGAACTTTAAATCTTCAGACAGCGGCTGCTGCAACTATGGAAGCTACTCCAACCCCGAAGTGGATGAGCTGATCACGAAGGGTCTGACCGAGCTGGACAGCACGGTTCGGAACGGCTATGTCGAAGAAGTCCAGACGATCGTGGCTGGGGATCTTCCAAACATGCCGATCTACCATCCAACCTGGAATTTGGCAATGCTGAAGGCAGTCCAGGGATACTCGTACTACCCTGATACCCTGCTGCGATTTGCTCAATTGTTCGAAGAGTAAGCCTCTCTGACTATTTCTCTGCTGGCTTTGCACAGTCGAAGCCAGCAGAGAACCTTGATCAGATCGGTCGGTAGGCATGAGAATATTGATTTATGCACTCAAACGTATAGCAATGCTGATTCCCATTCTGTTGGGTATTTCTGTTATCACGTTCTTCATAACCCATGTCATTCCTGGCGACCCGTTATATATCCTCTTAAGCCCTTACGCTAAAGAAGAGGACGTTCAAAAAGCCCGGGTAGATTTAGGTCTCGACCGGCCGTTGTACGTCCAATACAGTATTTATATACGCAATGTCCTGCAAGGTGATCTTGGCTACGCTTACCGAACTCGACAGCCAGTAATTGAGGATCTGAAACAGCGTGTCCCGGCTACGTTTGAATTAACGATTACCAGTTTGATTCTGGCGGTGTTGATTGGGCTGCCGCTGGGTATTCGGGCTGCAGTAAATCGAGATAAATGGCTTGACCATGTGATTTGTGTTGTTTCCGTGGGTGGAGTCTCGATCCCCATCTTCTGGACCGGGGTCGTGCTGATCTATTTCCTCTATTTTAAGTTGCATATAGCTCCTCCGCCGTTGGGGCGGATGGGAATCAATGATATTCCCCCGGATACCATCACCGGGATGTACATCGTCGATTTTATTCTAACCAGGAATTGGTCTGCACTTGGTACCAGTCTCAGATATATCGCCTTGCCAGCGATCACGTTGGGTTTTGCGATGCTGGCTCCAATTTTGAGAATCACGCGCAACAGCATGCTTGAGGTGTTGAATTCTAATTATGTGCGGACTGCGCGTTCTTTGGGCTTGAAACCGAACACTGTAATGTATCGAGATGCTTTGCGCAACGCTTTGCTGCCAGTTGTAACTTCAATCGGACTGATTCTGGGCTGGTCATTGGGCGGAGAAGTGCTCGTTGAGGTAGTTTTTTCCTGGCCTGGACTCGGTTATTATGCTGTGAATTCGATCCTTAATACGGATTATGCTCCTGTCCAGGGTTTTGTATTGTTGACCGCGACGATTTATGTCCTGATCAATCTTTTCGTCGACCTGCTTTACACCGTTATTGATCCCCGGATTACTTATTGATTGGAAGGTACGTAAATGGATCAACCTTACCCATTACGTCGAACCTCAATCCTGCATCGGTTCAACGTTTTTATCAAACGATATGATTTTGAGATTTATTTGCTGCGTCGCAACCCGGTCACCTTATTGGGCTTAGGGATCATCATCTTTATGACCCTGGTTGCGATCTTTGGCCCTTCCCTTGCTCCTTATGAACCGTTGGATGTAAAACCTGCAGTCCGACTTGAAGCACCTTCCAGGGACCATTGGATGGGCACCGATGAATACGGAAGAGATATTTTCTCGCGCGTGATCTATGCAACACGCACCGATTTATTCATCGCTTCGAGCGCAGTTGGGATTGCCACGCTGATTGGCGTGTTCCTCGGCGCGGTGGCTGGATATTTTGGCAAGGCTGTGGGGGAAGTCATCATGCGCGTTCTGGATGTGATCCAGGCGTTTCCTGCTTTTATCCTGGCCATGGCGTTGGCGGTTGCCCTTGGATCTGGGACAACGACCATTATTTATGTGGTGGCATTTATTATGATTTCCATTTTTGCTCGCTTGATGCGCGGCGAGATATTATCTGCTCGGGAGCGCGGTTACACAGAAGCGGCGCGCTGTATGGGCGCCTCAGAGACAGAGATCATTTTTAAACAGCTGCTCCCGAACTGCATTACACCCATACTCGTCCAATTTGCCTTGAGTATGAGCTACGCGATCCTGGACGCCGCAGCTTTGAGTTTCATTGGATTGGGCGTCAGGCCTCCTCTACCCGAGTGGGGCTCAATGATTAATGCCGGAGTTGGGTATATCGCCTCCGGGCAGTGGTGGCTTTCCATCTTTCCGGGGTTGGTCATGGCAATAACTATTCTGGGATTTAATCTGCTTGCTGACGGTATGCGCGATGTGTTTGATCCCAAGCTGCGGAGCTGATTGTGGTTGATCCAATTTTGAGAGTCAAGGATCTTCAAATTCATTTTTTCACCTTCCGCGGCGTCGCCAAAGCCGTCGACGGCGCATCATTTGATGTCCAAAGAGGTGAATCCATCGGCCTGGTCGGAGAAAGTGGTTCGGGTAAATCTGTTACAGGGATGGCAATCATGGGACTGATCCAGCCTCCCGGGAAGGTAGTTGGTGGTGAAATTATTTATGAGGGCATGCCATTATTAACGATACCCGAGAAGGAAATGCAAGAAGTACGGGGCAGCAAGATCAGCATGATCTTCCAAAACCCGCGCACCTGCTTGAATCCGGTATTGACCCTGGGCGATCAGATCGATCGGGTCTATCGGCGTCATACGAAAAGCTCCGCTTCCGAAGCCACTGCCCGGCGGATGGAGATGCTGAGCCGGGTTGGAATTGGCGATCCAGTTCGGTTCAGCAATCAATATCCGCATCAGGTGAGCGGTGGAATGTGCCAGCGAGCGATGATCGTAATGGCAATCATCTGCGAACCGCAGCTGGTGATCGCCGATGAACCTACCACAGGGCTGGATGTGACGATCCAGCGCCAGATCATGGAGCTGCTGGCAGAAATTCGCGAGCGAATGAACGAGACCCAGATTTTAATCACCCATGACCTGGGTGTGGTAGCTGAAACTTGCCAGCGGATCGTCGTCATGTACGCCAGCAGGGTGATGGAGGTTTCTCCAACCAGGGACCTTTTCAGCGATCCGATCCATCCCTATACGATCGGATTATTAGAATCAATCCCGCGCGTGGACATTGACGAACAGCCGATTCCGCTGCCCGGCTACGTTCCGAACGCGCTCAACCGCCCAGCCGGGTGTCCATTCCATCCGCGCTGTTCACGATCGCAGGATCTCTGTCGGGTCGAACAACCTGAATTGCTGCCGGTGAAAGACGGTCGGCTGGCAGCCTGTCACTTTGTAGAAAGGTAGGCTATGCAAGATACGGCTATTGAATCCGCTGAGAATATCAATCCTGTCAAATCCACTACGTTTCCTCCTGGGTTTCGTCACGGTATTGATCCCGGACCAATTGTCCCCCCGCTGCTCGAGCTGCGGGATTTAACGATTCATTTTGTGATCCGCCGCAACATGGTCGGACCTGACACAGTCGTTCACGCCGCAGACAAGGTGAATCTCTATTTATATCGGGGTGAAACTTTAGGACTTGTGGGAGAGAGCGGTTCGGGAAAAACGACGGTGGGAAGAGGTGCGATCAGGCTGGTTGAGCTGACTGCCGGAGATATTTTTCTGGATGGGAAGAACATCGTAAAACTGCGCGGGAAAGAGATGCGTGACCTTCGCAAGAAGATGCAGATGGTCTTTCAGGATCCAACCGACTCTCTAAATCCCCGCTTTACCTGCCGTCAAACCCTGATCGATGCTCTGGCGCATGCAGGCTGCCCCACGGAAAAACGGCTCACACGCTCGATCGAGCTGCTTGAAAGCGTGGGATTGGAGACTTCCGATCTTGATAAATATCCACATCAGTTCAGTGGGGGTCAGCAGCAGCGGATCGCGATTGCTCGCGCCCTGGCGTTCACTCCTGAGCTATTGATCCTGGACGAGCCAACTGCCTCCCTGGATGTTTCAGTGAAAACTCAGGTCACTCAGCTCCTGCGCGATCTGCAGAAGCAGTTTAATTTGAGCTATATTCTCATTTCTCATGATCTGAGCAATGTGAAATACATGACCGATCGGGTCGCCGTGATGTATCTTGGACAGATCGTTGAGGTTGGAAAAACTTGCGATATATTTGCCAGCCCAATGCACCCGTATACCCGAGTATTAATCGATTCGGTCCCTGTGCCAGATCCAACGCTTCACCGGGAACGCCTCACATTGATTGGGGAGATACCCAGCGCCACCGCACCACCGGCGGGCTGCCGCTTCCACACTCGCTGCCCGTTCCGCAAGGAGATTTGCAGCAGTAAGGAGCCTCACCTGGTCAGGGTTGAAGGCGGCCGCATGGTGGCGTGCCATCTGGATTAGAGCTGTGTGGCAATACCTTTTTTAGTTTGTTGAACTGATACCCTGAAAGGACTTGAATATGTCTGGAAAGAAAATGAATGCAATCGTATGGGACGGCCGCAATTTTCCTGAAGGTCTGACATTCACTGAATTTGAGATCCCAAAGGTCCGCCCAGGCTGGGTGCTTGTCAACACCAGGGCGGCCGGTATCTGCGGTTCTGATCTGCATTACATTCTGGGGTATAACCGCAGCTGGATCCCGGATAAGAATCTTCCAGCAGTTCTGGGCCATGAGAACGCCGGTGTTGTTGTGGAAGTGGGCGAAGGCGTTACCAGCGTAAAAACCGGAGATCGGGTCGCAATTGAACCACTGCATGGGTGTGCAGAACGAGGCCTGCCGCTGTGTCCGATGTGCAAAATCGGCAAATACCACATCTGCCAGAACGGACTCACGCATGTAGGCATCCCGCTCGTCGAGATGCTCCCAGGCGGGTATGGGGAATATTCCATCGCACACGAAAGCCGCCTGTTTAAGGTTCCTGACAATGTGGCGCTGGAGGACGCAGCGTTGTTGGATATCCTGGCGGTCGGGGTGCATGCTGTGAAGCTGGTTCATCCTGGCATGGGCGATTTAACGGTTGTTTACGGCTGCGGGATTATCGGTTTGGATATGATCCAATGTCTGCGCGTCGAAGGAGTCAAGGACATCATCGCCCTGGCCAAGTACGACTTCCAGGCAGAGATCGCCAGGAAATTAGGCGCAACGGAAACCATACTCCTTCAGAAAGATATGGACCCGGTCAAGGAAGTGATGAATTTGACAGGCGGTTGGGGAGTTGATCAGGTGTATGAGTGTGTGGGGGGCGAGACCGACGCGCTTGACCAGTCTGTCGGGATGTGCCGCATGGGCGGACAGGCAGTAATGCTGGGAGTGTTTCCCGGACGTCGTCCGATCGATTTGTTTTCCATGCTTTGGAAGGAAGTCAATATCATTTCATCGAACAGCTATTCCACCGCGGGGTACGAACGAGAATTCCAGATTGCCATGGACCTGCTGCGAGACGGCAAGGTTACTCATCAGGAATTGATTACGCATCGTTTTCCTCCAGAGCAGTGGGAAGACGCAATAAATATGGCAATCTCGAAAGGCAAAAACAAATCGATAAAAACCATGTTTATTCGTGGTTAGCGCAAAAACATGACGAAGTGAAGGAATATGAAGGATAAATACCTATGAAAGCAGTTATTTGGGACGGTGGTCAATGGCCTGATGGGGTGAAATATGGTGATTTCCCGACGCCGCTACCGCCGCCAGGCTGGGTCGTGGTTAAAACCGCGGCTAACGGGATTTGCGGCTCGGACTTGCATTATCTGCAGGGCTATACTCGCCACCTGGTGCATGATGAGAATCTCCCTGCGGTGATGGGACACGAGGCGGCAGGCGTGGTCGCAATCCTCGGGGATGGGGTGGAAGACCTGGAAATCGGCGACCGGGTGGCGCTGGAACCGCTGCATGCCTGCCGGGAATTGGGCTTGAAACCCTGTCCCATGTGCCAGACAGGCAATTATCAGCTTTGTCCGAACTTAAGCATCGTCGGTGTGCCGATTGGCAGGATGATCCCGGGCGGGTACGGTGAGTACTGCCTTTACCACAGCACGCGCGTGTTTAAGATTCCCGATCATGTCAGCCTGGAAGAAGCGGCGCTGCTGGATACGCTTGCCTGCACGGTGCATGCGATCAATCTGGCGAGGCCGGTCCCTGGTGAGACTGCGGTCGTGATCGGCTGTGGGATCATCGGGATAGATACGATCCAGTGTTTGAAGGCGGCTGGCTTGAAAGAGATCATCGCTGTCTCCAAGTACGACTGGCAGGGCGAGATGGCGCGGAGCTACGGCGCAACGGAGGTGATTGTCACTGCCGGCAAATTTGATCCGGTCAAGGAAGTCAAGCGCCTGACCCAGGGTTGGGGCGTAGACCAGGTTTATGAATGCGTAGGTGGGAATACCGATGCGCTCCAGGAAGCGCTTGGGATGGTGCGTCCGAAAGGCAAAATCATCATGGAAGGCGTATTCTCTGGAGATAGACCATTCGATCTGCTCAAGCTCCTGCTGCTTGAATCGCCTGTCCTGCCATCCATGTGTTATTCATACTACGAGGGTAAGCGCGAATTTCAAATGGCTCTCGACATGGTCAGCAGCGGAAAGGCTGAGCAAGCTTCGATGATCACCCATCGGTTTTCAATAACGGATTGGCGGGATGCAATTCAAACCGCAATCGAAAAGCACCGCACTCACGCCAGCAAGGCGATGTTTGTTTATTCGTAATGGAGGATTCGAAAATGCCAGAAAACGAAAAAATGGTCCCCTTTTCCACAGCAGTGCGATTATTTACAACCGGGATGGAGTGGGAAGCAGGTCTGTTCGTGGAGACATACCGCGAGCTGATCAAGACGATGTCGAAAGAAGAAGCGCGCGAGATCCTTGGAAAGGCAATGTATAGGACGGGGCATCGCCTGGGCGAGGAAGCGCGCAAATTCTCAAAAACAGGGAATGGACCGGTCGGGATGGCCGAAGCCTGGGATGTTTTATACGGCGTTGGGACGAAAGAAGCGCCTGTTCTTAATGCCGAACAGTTCATATTTCGGGTGACTGGATGCGCCGCCTTTGACCTGATGGCACGCTGGGGATTAAGCCCGGAAGAGATCATCTTCATCGGTAAAGCATATTGTGCTGGTGATGTGGGGCAGGCCAATGGTTTTGACGATGAGATGTTCTTCCAACACACCCGGCGCCTGATGGCGGGTGACGACGGCTGTGAATGGGATTACACCTCCTATGCACAGGAAAAAGCCAGCTCTGCCGCCGCAGTGGAGGAATTGGGGCTGGATAAATAATCCATTTCCAATCTCGCAAATGAGGAGAACCCTGTTCTGATGCTGAGCCACCGCGACCGTGTTCTGATGACGCTGGACCACCGCGACCCCGACCGAGTTCCTGTAGATCTGGGCGGCACCCAAACCGGGATCCTGGTCGAGCCGTATAACGCCCTCAAGCAGAGGTTGGGGATCGATACACCCACGCAGGTGGGCAATATGGTCCTCGGTCTGGCTCGCATCGAAGAGCCGGTCCTGGAGCGCTTTGACATCGACTTCCGCCATGTGCTGCCTGGACAACCGGATCGTTATCGCTTCGACCTTCTCCCAGACGACAGTTTTTTCGATGAGTTCGGCACACGCTGGTGCAGGCCTCCTGGCGGTTATTACTACGATATGGTCGAATTCCCGCTGGCTGATTGCACGCTGGATTCGCTTGAAAAGTTCCGATGGCCTGACCCATATGATCCAGGTCGGGTGCGAGGGGTGAGCGATGAGCTTGCAAGGCTGCGAAGTGAGACCGATTTCGCCATAGAAGCCGGGCTTGTGGGAGTGTGGGAGACCGCCTGGTTCACCGTGGGACTGGAGCGAATGCTGTTCGCGCTCACTGATTTCCCTGAATTCGCAGAAGCGTTGATTGATAGCACTTCAGCCTTCCTTCTGCAAATGCACGGGGCGTACCTGGATGCAGCCGGTCCATACCTCGATATGGTGACGCTTTGGGACGATTACGGGGTCCAATCTACAAGCTTGATCTCACCGGCGCGGTGGCGCAGTCTGGTCAAACCCCACCTGGCTGAGATAGTCTCTATGATCCGCTCCAAGACCGAGGCGGTTGTTGGGATCCACAGCTGTGGTTCGATCTTTCCTTTGTTAGATGACCTGGTGGAAATTGGGATCAAGGTGATCAATCCGGTTCAGGTATCGGCCAGGAATATGGCGCCGGCTCAATTGAAGCGCCGCTACGGCGATCACCTCACATTCTGGGGAGGTATCGACACGCAGCACCTGCTTCCAAATGGCAGCGCAGCTGAAGTCGAGCAGGCGGTCCGGGAGACGGTGAATCGGATGGCGACCCAGGGCGGTTTTATCCTGGCGGCTGTGCATAATATCCAACCGGGTGTTCCCCCAGAAAATATCCTTGCGATGTTTGACACCGCCAGGTCGGCAGACTGGGAAAGAAATGGGAAGTTCCCACCGGAGATGAGAATAAAGCCGGAAAGTCAAGGGAGACCGTGAGCCAATCGCCGACTTACCCAACTCAGAACAGATCCAGCGGGATCAGACCGCTGATCCACAGGCGATTGGAGGTATTGAGCAAGAGCGATGTGGAGGAAATCCATGACGCCTCGGTGAGGATTCTGGATAAGGTTGGCGTCAGGATTGACAACCCCGAAGCGCTCGCGATGCTGCGTGTAGCCGGTGCGAAAATCGAAGGAGCAAACGCGCGCCTTCCGGCTCGAAATCGTTGAAAAAGCGATTGAATCTTCACCTGCAAAAGTAACCCTTTATGCTCGCGATCCCGCAAAAAACCTCTACCTGGGTGAAGGCAACATCCATTTCACCAGCGGTTTTGGGGCAACCTGGGTCCGCGAAGCTGAAACTGGGCTTGTCAGGGATGCAAAATTAACTGACCTGGCAGATTTCACCCGGCTTGCAGATGCGCTCGATCTTGTCCACATGGTCTTGTTCGCGGTTGTTCCGCAGGATATTCCGGCGCCGCTGCTCGACGTAATCTGCACGGCCGAAGTGCTCCTGAATACATCCAAGCATGTCCAGCTCAGCCTGGAAAGGGCGGAGCTGGTGGACTATGTGTTTAAAATTGCACGCCAGGTGGTTGGAAAAGAGGATCCTCTGCCGATCTCAGCTGGAGGGGTACCAAATTCGCCGCTGCATTATTCGGAAGATGTTGCGACCAAATTTATCCTGTTGGCGCGCGAGAATATTCCCTGTTTTATCGTGTGCGGGGCGATGGCAGGGGCAACAGCTCCGGTGACTCTTGCAGGCGCACTGGCGCAACAGAACGCAGAATTCCTGGCTGGATTGGTGATCCACCAGCTCGCAAACCCGGGCGCTCCCGTAATCTACGGCACCTTTTCGGGTGGATTTGACATGCGCTACACCAAGCTCGCCCTGGGCGGACCGGAAGTTTCTCTTCTCACCTGTGCCACCCAGCAGCTGTGCGACCGCTACCGGATCCCATTGGGCTACGCAACCGGAGGGGTTACAGACAGCCCTGTGTCGGATGTCCAGACCGGGATCGAAAAGACTTTTGGAGTGCTCTCGGCGGCATCAGCCGGGGTGGATGTCATCCATGACGGAGCATCCGGTTTGCTGGGCGCCGGGATGGTCACCAGCATGGGACAGCAGATGATCGACCACGATCTATGCGCCTCCGTCCGATTTTTCTTACAAGGAATCCCTGTTTCCGATACCTCGCTGGCTGAGGATCTGATTGCTTCAACGGGCGCAGATGGAAATTTCATGTTAAGTGAACATACAGTCGCAGAGATGCGCAAATCGCTGTTTCTCGCTCCTATGCGAGCTCGCAACCTGGACCCGTTGACCACACCTGAAGGCAGCTCGCACCTTCTTGCGAATGCGAACAAACAGGCTAAGAGGCTTTTGGATTCTCACCAGCCGCTGCCGATACCTGCGGAGAGACAATTAGCGATAGAGTCAATCGTTGAAGAAGCTCGTTTATTCATAAACTGTCAGTCAGGAGGATGATATGAGTGTGTCAATGCTTGGGGATATCTTATTTGTGGATTTGACCCTGCGCAAGATTTCCAAACGCCCATACACAAAGGAGCTCGCCAGCCAGTACATCGGCTGCCGAGGTTATAATGCCGCACTGCTGTGGGAAATGGTACCCAAAGGGACCGATCCCCTCGGACCGGACAACGTATTAATATTTGGGACTGGTCCGCTGACGGGGACCTCAGCACCCAGCTCGGGGCGAATCTCCGTGACGACGAAAAGCCCATCCACGAATCTGTATCTCAAAACCAACGTGGGGGGAGCCTGGGGCGGAGAATTTCGATTTGCTGGATATTCCTATGTGGTTTTTACCGGAAAAGCGGATTCACCGGTGTATCTTTATATCTACGACGATAAGGTGGAGATTCGGGACGCCCGCCACCTGTGGGGAAAAGATGTTCGCGCAACCGAGCACATCATCCAACAGGAAGTAGGCAACAGTAATCTTAAGGTAGCCAGCATTGGACAGGCGGGAGAAAACCTGGTCATGTTTGCTGCGATCATGTGCTCAAACTACAACGCCGCGGCGCGCGGCGGCGCAGGCGCAGTGATGGGTTCAAAGAATCTCAAAGCAATCGCGGTGCGCGGCACCCATCCGGTCGAGGTGGCCGAACCAGACCGTTTCAAAGAGCTGGTTGATGCTGCGTGGGAGCTCTACCACAAGCAGTCTGGCGCGCTCAGCACCCATATCTATGGGACTTCGGGCAGCGTCACGGCTGTGAACGAAATGCATATCCTGCCAACCTACAATTATCAATCCGGTTATTTTGAAGACGCTAATAAGATTTCAGGTCAGGCGCTGGTCGACGGTGGCTACCTCAAGCGCCGGGTGGGATGTTACTCCTGCCCGATGTCCTGCCACCGCTACTCGGAAGTAAAAAATGGAAAATACCAGGGGGCATACGCCGGCGGACCGGAATATGAAACCTTCAGCGCCCTGGGTTCCGGAACCGGCGTGAGCGATATTGAAGCGATCATTCGGGCAAATGAGCTTTGCGATATTTACGGCCTGGATACCATTTCTACCGGAAGTGTGATCCAGTGGGCGATGGAGTGCCACCAACGAGAGCTCAACTTCGATCGCGGGGGTTTGGATCTCTCCTGGGGGAATGCAGAGACGGTCATCTCATTGATCGAAATGATCACCTACCGCCAAGGCCTGGGTAATATGCTTGCGAACGGCGTCAAGCGCGCTGCCGAAGAAATGGGACAAAACTCGGAAAACTGGGCGATGCAGGCTAAAGGATTGGAGCAGTCGCGGGTTGAAACCCGGTCTGCATATTCCTATGCCCTGGCATTCATGGTCAACCCGCGCGGCCCGGATCACTTGATGACCGAAACACTGGCCGAATTTGGGATGTCGCCAGAAATGCTGGATGTCATCGAAAAAGTGACGGGGGATAAAAAATATGCCACACCTTATATTACCGAGAAGCGCCCGGAGATCGTCCGCTGGCACGAAGACGTCTATGCGATGACGGATGCTCTTGGGTTGTGCGCATTTGCTTCGACCGCCCAATATTATATGACTCCATCGCTGATGTCCGAGCTTTTTTCGGCTTCGGTGGGTGTGCCTTGCGATGAAGAACAGGGCATGAAGCTCGGCAAGAAGATCGTCACCATGGAACGCTGCTTCAACACCAGGGAAGGCGCCACTCGCGTGGACGATCGCTTGCCGAAGCGCCTGATGACCGAGCCATTAAAAAATGTCACAGACAGGCCCAATATCAACTCGCTTGAGGTGATGAATCCACTTCTTGACCGCTACTATGCCATGCATGGATGGGATGTCGCCACCGGACGTCCGACCAGAACCGTGCTGGAAGACTACAAATTGAGATCCTGGGCAGACGAGCTGGAGAAGCTCGGATACATTCCAGGCTGAGAACGATCTGATCAAATAACCTGGATTTTCGCCCTCGAAGGGGCGGACAGAAGACTGCAAACCATTCACTAAGAAACAGGGATATCGATATGTTTACAAAAGAAAATATTGGAGCGTTTTTAGAAGGTCTGGCAATACTTGGAACAGGCGGTGGAGGCTCTCCCGAGTGGGGGCGGATCATCATGGAAAACGACCTAGAAAAAGGTCGGGCAGCGAAAATCGTCCAGCCTGAGGATGTGCCTGATGATGCCATAGTCGCCAGCGGTGGGATCATGGGTTCTGTGAAAGTCCTGGACAAGATCAGCCCGAAAGAATTAATCTCTGGATGGGAGAAGCGTTTTGAGCTTACGGAAGCGTTCAAGCTGCAGGCCGAGACGATCGGCAAGAAGATCGATTATATTGTCGCCTTTGAAATGGGTGGACTGAACACCCCGGTGATGCTTTCCCTGGGTGCCCGCACCGGCATCCCGGTGATCGACGGAGATGGCCTTGGACGGGCAGCGCCTGAGACTCAGATGATCTCGTTTATTGGCTATGGTGTATCCTTGACCCCCATGCCGCTGGTGGACGCCGCAGGGAACGCAGTTGTCGTTCGATACGGCGCCGAGAACACATTTGCGGACATGTTGGGCCGCTGGGTGGTGACTAGAGGTGGGGGGATGGGGGCGAACAGCCATTATCCTATGAGTGGAAAGAAGCTCAAAGAGACGGTGATCCCTCACACGATCAGCGGCGCCCTCGCTTTGGGTGAAGCAGTCATCAGAGCTCGAGCTGAAAAATCAGATCCGGTCGCAGTCGTCGCCAATATTGTTGGAGGGAAGCATCTGCACTCCGGCGTCATCCAGAAGTTAGAGGAAAAAGAATGGGAAGGTTTTTACTTCATCAATGCGCAGCTGAGCGGCGGCGCTGAGCTGGTGATCAAGAACGAGTATATGGCTTTAAAGATGGACGGAAAACCCGTCACTATTTTCCCCGATTTCATCCTGGGTCTGGACCCACAGACTGGCCGAGGTTTGATGAGCGTGGATTTGAAATTAGGCGATGAAATCGCGCTGGTCGTAGCACCTTGCCATCCTCGCCTGCGGGGAGCATTGAAGTCCAAAGAAGGTCAGAACGCCTTCTCACCGGTTCGCTTTGGTCAGCCTGACCTGGTCTTCAAACCGGTTGAAGAGCTGCTTAAGGGTATATTTTGATACTTTGATAGAAAGGAAACAGGCGATGAAACAGATTTGAGTGGATGTTGAAAAATGTACCGGCTGCGGGCAGTGCGCATTGGCCTGTTCGTTCAGGAATGTCGGTAAATTCGAGCTGAGCCAGAGCAATATCCGGATTATTCAATGGGAAGATATCTGTCTCTCGGTGCCGAACCTCTGCCAACAATGTGAAGACACACCCTGTGTGGTCTCTTGTCCGACGGAAGCGATCTACGTCAATCCCGATACTGGCGCGATTGTGATCGATACAGACCTTTGCACCCAATGCTACAACTGTGAAGAAGAGTGCCGCTACCAGGTGATCCATATCACCCCTGAAGGAAATCCGCTCACCTGCGATTTGTGCGGCGGCAGCCCACAGTGTGTTGCGGTTTGTTTCCCTGGGGCGCTGAGCTTCGTCGAAATTCCGGAGGCTGAAAGAGAACCGCTTAAAGCATTGGCTCAAGTGTTGGTAGATCGGTCGGAAGGTCGACCCGTGCCTCCACCGGTAGAGTTAAGCTCCAGGAGCGTCACATGAACCGCCAGAATTTAGTGATTTACACAGAGATCCGCGCGACCACGGGCGCCCGGCTGAATGACCTCGATGTCGGTCCTGGTGAGGATACCCTGTACGATGTTCTGGTAAAAATGTCCGAGGCAGAATGGGCGCAGGACCTTTTCACTGAGAACGACGGTCGGGTAGCCCCCGTTCCAGGTTATATGATGGTCCTGGATTCTCGGATGGTTCAGCTGTGGGAGGTCGACAGCATCCCTGTAAAAGACGGGCAGCATCTAAAATTCGTTCAGGTAGTACCGGGTGGTTAATCGCTATGGCTGAAAAAATCCGCATTTTAGGTATCTGCAGCAGCCCGCGGCAAGGCCAACACAGAAATCATGCTCAGGGAAGCGTTGAACGCTGCAAAAGAAGCCTACCCTGAAATTTCGACTGAGATCGTCACGCTGAAAGCCAAGGTGATCAAACCCTGCTATGACTGCAAGGCATGCGAGCGGCGCCAAACGATGTCGCTGGCCGATCAATGCGTCCTCGAAGACGATTGGGCGGAAGTGGTGCGACCGCTGGTCGACCCCGTTCCGAACGGGGTCATCATGGCATCGCCAGTATATTTTTCCGATGTCAACGCCCACATGCGGGCTTTCATGGAACGCTGCACCTCGCTTGTGAAACCCTTCTGGTTCCCCAGCATCCCTTTTCCTGCGCCGGATTTTTCGCGTACAGCTGCCGGGGCGCTGGCAGTCGGTTTTCACCGCCACGGAGGTCAGGAAACTGCAATCCTTACACAGCTCCGCTTCTGCGCCATACTTGGCATGGTGGTTGTTGGGAGCGTGGATCCGGACCATGGGCCAATAGGATATTACGGCGGAGCCGGCTGGGAAGATGTGACCGGAAGCGCGAGCAGGGAAGCCGTCAAAAAGGACGCCTGGGGGTTGTTTTCAGCCCGGGTAGTAGGCCGCAAGGTCGCCCGCACAGCAATCATGCTGGCTAAGGCGCCCGAAGTGCCCGCGGTGAGCGAAGCATTCGTCTCCCCGATGGCTTCTTACGAATAAGGTTTCTATCAACGAAAAAAGAAAACTGGGTCAAATCGAGAAATCTCTCAGTTGATCCGATGGATGGAGTACACACCGAAATGTCACATAAAGAACTCTTATTGATGATCCCAGGTCCAATTCAACCTGAACCAGACGTGATGAAGGCGATGGGAAGCCCGGTCCGGGCGCATTACGGCCCAGAATGGACCGAGCTCTACAACCAAACCACTGAAATCGTAAAGCAACTTTTCAATACTGAAGGGGATGTTTATCTGATGGTAGGATCCGGCTCCTGCGGTTTGGACAGCTGCCTGGGCAGCGCTTTCAGCACAGGGGAAAAAGTGATCATTGGGATCAACGGTTTTTTTGGAGAACGATTAAAAGCGATTGCGGAGGGATACGGCCTGAACACGGTTCTTGTAGAAGCCGAATGGGGAAAGCCGTTAGTACCTGAAGATTTTGAGGCTGCGATCCTGAATAACCCGGATGCCAGGGGCGCATGCGTCGTGCACCTGGAGACATCGACGACGATTATCAACCCGATTGAAGAAATCGGGAGGATTGTAAGGAAGCACGGCCTTTGCTACATGGTCGACGCGGTCTCTTCTCTTGGAGGCATTCCGGTGCGGATGGATGCCTGGAATGTAGACCTGTGCGCAACCGCCTCCCAAAAATGCCTTGGAGCGCCTCCCGGATTAGCGCCTGTTGCTGTAAGTAGGCGCGGTTGGGAGTTCATCGACAGATTTCCTTCAACCAACCATGGCTGGTACACGAACCTGCGCACATGGAGAAAATATGTTCACGAATGGGGAGATTGGCATCCATTCCCTATCACCATGGCAACAAACAACGTATTGGCGCTTAAAACCAGCATGGACAACTTGCTGAGGGAGGGTGTGGATTACAGGATGGAGCGTTACAGGCGGCTCGCTCTTCGACTTCGAAATGGGCTGCGCAGGATCGGTATGCCTCCTTATACATCCGATGATATGATGGCGCCTGTTTTAACCGCAGCTTACGGACCGGAAGGTGTGCCCACAGGCAAGATCATTACCTACATGGCGGAAGAACACCAGATCAAAATCGCCGGCGGCCTGGGAGCTTTGAAAGACAAGATCTTTCGGGTGGGCCACATGGCTCCAACCTGCTCAGAAGTGGACATCGATCGTGTATTGGACGGCTTGAGCCAGTTTAAACCATAAGGATTGTGTGATGGAGGTAATAAATTTGAACGAGAAGCCTTTGCAAGGGAAGGTCGCCCTGGTGACCGGTTCTTACCGCAATCTCGGTGCAGTGACCGCTGAAACACTGGCGAGCTACGGTGCGGCAGTTGTGATCAACGACCTGGATCTGCCGGACCTGGAGGAGTCCAGGGATAAAATTCTCGAGCGCATAAGAGGATATGGTGTCCTTGCGGCTGCGATTCCCGCGGATGTCTCGCAAAGCAGCGAGATTCGCAGAATGTGCCAGACAGCCATGGATACCTTCGGTAAGGTCGATATTCTGGTGAATAACGCCGGTCCGTTCAGCATGGACCCCTATTTATCGATGAGCGAGCAAGTCTATGACCGGGTGATGGATGTTAATTTAAAAGCTATCTACCTCACCGCTCAGGAAATCGTACCGGTGATGAAAGCCAACGGATGGGGAAGGATCGTGAGCATGTCGGCTGGCTCGGCGTATGTTCGCAACCACACGATCTACGGGCTCGCAAAGTACGGCGTTCAATTCATAACCGAGGAGCTCGCTTTGGAAGCTGGTCCTGAGGTCACGGTGAACGCGGTAGCGCCTGGACAGATTTTCGAAAGCCTGCCGGACATCGCTGAATTTGATCCAACCTTCGGAGAGAGGTATACCGCCCGTTCACCCCTAAAAACGCTTGTCACCCGTAAAGATGTCGCCACGCTTATCGCAAATTTATGCACGCCGGCTTACGATCGGATCACCGGCGTCACAATCAAGATAGATGCTGGAGCAGAAATCTGGCGGTTTTGAACGCGTCTGATTCTGGACCAGGTTGGGCATCACCCAACCCGGCAGGGCTACTGCTGCTGAGAAAAAGCATTTTTATTATTATGGTAGGAAAGGAAACACACATGGACATTTTAGAAATCACGGGAAAACATGGACTTCTGACGGCTATCGAGCTTCAAAATGCGCAGGATGCAATTCCTCTGGGACGCGCACTTTTAAATGGCGGCCTGACCGTGGCAGAAATCACATTTCGAACCTCAGCCGCTGCAGATGCGATCCGAACCATGTCGGAGGCTTACCCGGAGATAATGGTTGGGGCAGGCTCGATCATCAGCGTCGATTGGGCTGAAGAAGCCTTAGCTGCAGGAGCCAGGTTCATCGTCTCGGCCGGGTTTAACCCGACGTTGGTGGATTGGTGCATAGAAAAAGGCTTGCCAACGCTTCCCGGAGTGGCAACGGCTTCTGAGGTCACCCAGGGGATGGTGCGCGGTCTAAAAGTCCTAAAGTTCTTCCCGGCTGAAGTGATGGGGGGGATGAACGGTCTCAAGGCGCTGTCGGCTCCGTTTCCGGCGATGAAATTCATCCCCATGGGCGGTGTATCGGCTGCCAACCTGGCGGATTATCTTCGCATGCCTTGTGTCCATGCCTGCGGGGGGAGCTGGCCGGTGAATAAGAAATTAATCTCTGAAGGACGGTTTGACGAGGTCACGCAGCTGACGCGCGAGGCGTTAGCGATTATCAAAGAAGTGAGGGGATAAATTGAGCATGAAAAAACCTCGAGTTGTCACGTTGGGAGAAATCATGCTGCGGCTGAAATCTCCGGGTTTTGAGCGGCTGCTGCAAACAGGCAGCTTCGAAGCGACCTTCGCAGGTGGTGAAGCGAATGTTGCCGTTTCGCTGGCAAATTTTGGTGTGGATGCTGCTTTTGTGACCGTCTTGCCTAAGAATGCGGTGGCAAACGCTTGCATTTCGTTCCTGCGCGCGACCGGGGTGGATACGCGTTTTATCCAGCGCGGCGGCGACCGCATCGGTATCTACTATTTGGAAGCCGGAGCAAACCAGCGCCCTTCGGTCGTGATCTACGATCGCATGAACTCTTCGATTGCCAACGCCGACCTCGAGCAGTTCAATTGGGATGAGATCTTTTCTGGGGCGGATTGGTTTCACATCTCCGGGATCACACCGGCTATCAGCCAAAAGGCGGCGGACCTGGCGGTCACCGCAGTTAAGCAGGCGAAGCTCCACGAAGTCACCGTTTCCTGCGACTACAACTACCGCAAGAATTTGTGGAAATACGGAAAGAATGCGGTCGAGGTGATGGATGAATTGGTGAAGTATGTCGATGTAGGGATCGCCAACGAAGAGGATTGCCAGCTCGCGTTAGACGTAAAGGTCGATGAGCAATCGTGGAAAAAGGAAATTCAATCCGGTCAGCTGAATGTCGGGAAATTTCAAGTGCTTTGCGAAGCTGTCCTGGAAAAATATCCCAACTTAAAGATGCAGGCGATCACTTTACGCCAGAGTTACAGCGCTGACCACAACGGCTGGTCGGGCTGTCTTCATGACCGGAATGATTTTTTTATCGGGCCGCATTACGATATCACTGATATTGTCGACAGAGTCGGTGGAGGAGATGCATTCGCTGGCGGATTGATCTACCGTCTGGCGACCGGGATTCCAACAAAAGAAGCGCTTGATTTCGCCGTCGCAGCTTCCTGTTTGAAGCATTCCATCATTGGAGACTTCAACCGCGTCTCTGCTGAGGAGGTTTTTCGCCTGTTGGGAGGCGATGGATCAGGACGTGTGCAGCGATAAATCGAATTTCTTTACCTTAACCGCGTTACTTCATCTATATTGCACTGGAAGAGAAACGTCGGCATCCGCTAAATACGGGGCTGAACCACCGAACTGAAGCGCATTCAAGGTCAGTCGGATTAAGAGTCCAACCCCGAAAAGCAGGCACGCAATGCCAAGTCCGGTCATTGCCACATTGAACGCGTCGGCATAATTGACGCCATTCCAGGTGTGTGTGGGGCCCATTGTGTACTGAATGGTGAGTGTGAGCAGACCCAGCATTATGGCTGCAACACCACCGGCTGGAGCATTGGATCTGGCATTTCCTTTCGCAAAATTCACGCCTTGCCAGATGAAGGGGATCCGGAAAAGCAGGAAGACGACCAACGTCAAAACGGTTGTGTAAACCACCGCATCCACAGGCATAGAATTTCCGCGCAGGGCGCGCGAAGCAAAGATATGGATGGCGCCAACTACAACGCCGGCAATCAATACATACAACGCCAGCAGATAGGATTTCTCAGTCCCTTTTATGAGCAAGATTGTGGCGCGGATACCCAGGATGCCGAGGCTGATACCCGCCAGCACGAACAGGATATACAGCCACTGTAAAGCGGCAAGCGGGGCCATGCTTTCCCAGCTGGTCGGGAAGAGTGCCGCGCAGCTCGTGCCGATTCCACCCAGCAGTGTGAACCCGGCTGTCAGTCCCATCATCAAAATGCCGAAATAACGCAGAAATTTTGCAAAGCGACTATTTGATGACACTGCATTCTCCTTAGAAATTTGGATAATGAATTAATCCAGGCCGGCGGTTATGCGAACTTGAACCCCGACTACGAAACAAATTGTGGTGAGCAGCAGCAGCCCAGGTATGATCCTCAGGATCAGCTCCTTTGAAAGGATAGGCTTGCCTGTTTTCAAGAATGAGAGCAGGAGACCGCCAATCCCTATCAGCGCACCACCCACCCCAACGAGAGCGAAGCCTGGCTCCATTACTCCTTGAAATACGAGCAGTATCGGCAGCAAGAAGATCGTCATCCCTGCAACACCATGAACCAGGGCAAGCACAATCGTCGGAAGCCTGTTCTGCGTGGGGATGATGCGCGTGATGACAATCGCCAGGAAGCCAAGGATAACAAAGGTCAGGTATGCGCTCCTGAAAGCCGGCAGGAACTGCCAAACCAGGCCCAGAGATAACGAAAGCGGGATGATCGTCGAGATGATAACCACGATCGGCGACTCCAACACTTCAAATCCGAGGATAATCAGCAGCAATCCTGCGACAAGGAGAACACCAAATGCGATGGTGTAAGCGATGATCGGAATCGTGTCTAAGCCTTCAATGCCGATTGCCACCTGATATGCAGCGAGCAGGCAGGTGATGAGCAGCAGAATCCGATCGAATGCAGACATTTTCATTGTTAATCCACTCGCTAGAACATCATTAATAACATCGAAGAGAGCATGTAGACAGAAGCATACTTGAATAATCCAAAGTTGACACGCTCGGAAGGGCGTAAGATCATGCTGATTGCCAGCACAAGCAAGCCGAGTGAGAGAACTCCCAACAACCGCAGAAAACCCCATTGCATACCGATGCCCCAGGCAGCCAGTCCCATCGAAATTGCGGCCAGGATGCTTGAGACGGCGATCATCGCCCGGGTAATACCAAATCCGTAGACAGATGGGAATGTGGGCACATCTGCATGCTGGTAATCATCAAAATATCGCATCTGGAAAGTCAAGATATGGGTTGGGATCCAGAACAGGATACCGAGCGCAAGGAGTATCCCCACCCAATCAAAACCGCCGATAGCCAGGACCCGACCGGCGAGGATGGGCATGCCGCCAGAAATACCACCCCAGACGATGCTCCAGCAGGTGCGCCGCTTGAGCCACAGGGTGTAAATAATGACGTCGAAGAACCAACCCGCAAAGATGATCAGGCCATAAAGTGGATTCAAGGCTGCCGCCAATCCAACACCAAGCAACGAGAGCGCAAGCCCAATCCGCAAGGCCGCAGCAGGATCTATTTTTCCGGAAGCAAGGGGGCGTTTTTGTGTCCGGCCCATTTTTGCATCGATATCGCGGTCCCACCACATATTCAGTATGGTGCTTCCGCTGATAGATGCCACCAGGCTGAGGAACAGGACAAGCAAAGTGGGCAGGTTGAAGACGGGACAGCGGGCGCTCATGTACCCCGCCAGGCCAGTGGATACCAGCAAGCCAGTTTGCAAGCTCTTGATCAGCGGCCAGTAAAGCCGAATTTTGTCAGGCACAATTTTCAAGCTTATACTCCTGGAATGCAAAATGGGAGGGTAAGTTGCCTTCGCCTCACCATTTTCAGAGAGATCAGTTTCAGCGGGCGCAGCGGAACCCCACTCCTGGGCTGAAGTAGGTAGGTGTGGCATTATTCCTCACCCATAACCTCAGGTCCATATCATAGGTATCCTTCGATCCGCCGCGCATAAAGCGGTAATGCATTCCTTCATAGACGTCGCCGGTCCACTGCCACACGTTGCCAGCCATATCATACAATCCATATGGGGAGGTTGAATCCAGCGTGTTATAGCCATCATAGCTGTGGCCGTTGTAAAAGCCAACCGGCGTGGTGCGCGAACCGAAGGAGCTCATATCCTCGAACGGGTCACGGCTTGTGTAGAAATTGGCGTTCTCAAGCTGGATATCATCACCCCAGGGGAAAGGACGCGATCTGTCCCGCGCCCGGCTTTTTCCCATTCTATCTCAGTCGGCAGCCGCCAGTCGTGATAAACGCAGTAGCCCCAGGCACCAAACCAGCTTACCATCGTCATCGGGTGGTTTTCATAGCCCTGCTGGACGGTGAAGGTTTTGCCATCAAACAAGATGCGCTGAGAGGGGTCATCCAGCGGGATGAAAATCCAGTCCCCGGCGTCGATCGGTTCTTCGTGCTTGACGCCGTGAAATTCATCGCCGGGATAAAAGCCAACAATCTGCTCGCCGTCCACTTTAATTTTGCCATCTGCAAGGGCTCGGTTCAGGAAATCAGCATATTGCGCTTTGGTTACATCGGTGACCATGATCTCGAACGCGGGAGTTTTCTCAACATCCTCATTTTGACCAAAATAGAACTCTCCTTCCGGGATTTTCACCCAGGCGTCCGAATCCACTCCAGTTTTGTAAACCGGCAGAGGTGCATTCAGATCGACAGTTGCACAGGAAGCCAAAAATATGCCAGTAAAGAGGAGCGTCGGCACAAGGCGTTTCATTCTGCGACCTCCTGGGAAAGCTCGTGGCTCTTTTCTTCCGACCAGCGACCCTTTGCCTTGAACAAATCTGCCAGGCGCCACACCATCACGGCTGCCAACATGACCAGCAGCATGGCGAGTCCGAAGTCCATGGCAAACATCAGGAAATTGACCAGAGGTTGCTGCTCCGCCTCGGTGATAAAGAGACGTTTCATCTCAAATACCGTGACGGCGGCAAAAGCAATGTTCGAGAGAATGATAATGCCCCAACCGTACAGCTGGCGGATTTTACCCTTGAGGCCGATCATATCACCGTAGTACAGCAAGATGATCGTCGCGATAATCGCAGAAAGCACGTGCCAGTGTCCGGTAAGCTCGATTCGCTCTTCACGAGCCGGCCAAACGCGGAAGATCTCGTCCAGCTTGACGGCCATGAAAATGCCAATGCCCGAGGTAGTGAAGTTCATAAAGAGCATCTGCCAGGTCACGCCAAACTTGAGCGGGTCGCGCAGGAGCGCGCTGATCTTTTGTCCAAAGCCGGGCTTTTTAAGATGCGCAGTGCCTTCCCGCATCAACTTAGCCCAACTCCAGATGAGCAGCAGCAGGGCGGCCAGCATGGAGGGTGTCGCCCCGACGTAGATGATCATGTGAGCCACCGGTTCGAGCGGGGTGACCACACCCCAGACGCCCAGGTTGAGTACGATGGTGCCCAAGATCATAAGGGGCATGGCCAGCTTATGCATGACGCCCTTGAAGTTCAGCCAGCGGCCGACGATTAGCGTGATCATGATGGCGATCAACGCCAGCATGATGTGCAGGTGGCCGATCACGGAATACTCCATTGTCGATTTTTCAGGCAAGCGGATGATATTTTCTGCCAGGAATACTTCAAATCCGTTGCCAAAGTACGAGCCCGGCACCGCGCCAAACAATGCCGAAAGCACCGTGGTCAGCGCCGTAGCAAAAAAGGCGGTGCGTTCCAGGTCCAGGCTGCCGATGTGGGCATAGGACCTGTCGGTATTTGGATAGTTGGGGTTCCAGGGCCAGAGCGCTATCGCCAGAAGCACACCCGCGAAGAAAATGAGCGACAATCCTGCAATATACAAACCATGAAAAACCCAGAAGTGGCCAAAGTATGCAAAAGCCAGCCCAAAGACCATCGTCACAAGATAGCCGACCGTGATAAGAACCCGCACGGTTGTCTTATAGAAAGGCTTCATCTCCAGCAGGCTGGTGACCATATACACTTCGATGGCGATGATGGCCATCGCGATGGAGTGGTACAGGATGATAATGCGCCCTTCGCGGTCAGCCTGCACCATATCCATGCCCAGCAGCTTGATTACCACTTCACGCACACCCATCTCAGCCATTGGACCTGAGAGCATCCCCCACACAGCCGTGACCATTGCCACCATGGCGATTGCAACTAGGATCAAGCCTTTGGTTGAGCTAAAGAGGTAGTTCAAACGATCTTTAAAGAACTGCCGCATGAGGTTTCTAACCCTTTCTGGTGAAACCTATGGTAAACGCTCCAGTCATGAGAAAGAGAAGGGGGGTCAGGATTTGCATAACAAATTCCTGAGTGAAGAAAAGCAGCTGCGCGCCGGCGGAGAGAAATGCCAGTGCAATTCCGCCCAGACCGATGAGCAGTCCTCCGATACTGACCCACCAGAAACCCTTTGGAGCGTTCTTCGCAAAGAATGGACCAAGGAAAATGACCAGGCCGGCGACCCCATGAAAAAGTGGAACTGCAATTTTCTTCATGCTATCCATTCCGCCGATGCTGGACACAGCAATGGCAAGGAATCCAATTAATGCAAACCACTTATAAATCTTCTTCCAGGCAGGGAAATATTCTTCAGCCAGCCCCATCGAGATGCCCAGCGGTATCAGGCTGGCAACGGTCAATACCAAGGGTGAAGCCAGAATATCCATCCCAAGGAATATGAGCAAGAGGCCGGAAACCAGAAGCACGGCGGAACCCATCAGATAGTAGATATTGTGCAGCGCTTTGTGCAGGTTATAGCGCTTCCAGAATAACCAGCACAGGTAGGCAGCCAGCAAGCCCGTCAGCAGCAAGAATAAATTATTAATTGTGAACATTTATTATTCCTGATAAAAATAATTTTTGAATGAATTCTATTCGGCTTGATTCCACTTTAATAGCATTTTTCGCGTTCCCGGCAGCAGCAAGTAGATCATCAGACCTGTGCTAAGAAGCGGTGCGGGCAGGAACATGGAGAATCGGTGCACCTCGACCAGCGCGTTGTGCAGTCCTAGCGGGTAACCAGCCAACATAGACATGGTCCCTGCAAAGATGCCAACGGGAATTGCCCACGATTTCTTTTTCAGGACGGCAAAGATAAATATTGCCCAGGCTGCCGCCCCCCACCAGCTGACCTGCTGCGACAAGACATACATGCCATTCCAGAATGGATCGTCATGTGATGTAGTGTACTTTGCAATCGGTGCGACTCCGTCAATGAAAGTCAGAACATAAGCAATACCGGCGACAAACGTCAGCGCGATGATCTTATTCTCAACGCCGCCGATGAGAAGCATGCCAAACCAAAGGATCGCTGCCAGGATAAAAACGATCATGGTCGGCGTGGGTAGATCGCTGTCCATGGCAGGGATCATCGGGAAAAATCCTACCAGAAGCTGGATGGTAGCAGCGATTGCGCCCCAAAACCAGGCCCACTTTTCCTTGTATACGAAGCCATAAAGAACTGTCGCCCAGATCGCTCCGGCAGCTATGCCAATCCAGCCAAGCACGGCATAAGTGATCCTTACAGATGTCGCCTCATCAATCCGACCATCTGCGACCTTGGATGCGATGACCAGGTTGTATTGCACGGCCAGCAGGTAAAAAATGATCAAGCTGGTCAGAATACCTACAATCGCCAGTACGATTCCAATCTTAGAATTGTTTTTCATTGTGATTTCCCTTAAGAAGTATATCAAGGAACTTCATTCCGCTGCACCTGACTGCGCACTTCTTGCGGCAGCTTCCACTTTCTTCTTTCGCTGCCCTTTGACGATATATGGGAGCAAGAACAGGTATGTTCCAGTGATCGCCATCACGAGCATAAATAAAGATGGGACCTTGTCGAACTTTTCCCAGGCAGCGACGGTCTGACTATCGCCAGCCAGCTTGACAATCACAGCTGCAGGGATGAGCAAGGCAGTCGGCACGGCGATCCAACGGTGAAATTTTCGGAGCCATTTGCTGAAGAATTTTGTCATAAAAATACGCCTCGTATCCAGAAGAATTGTGGTTATTTTTTCAAGTCCAGATTGATTTCACGCGCCGGGCAGGGGGCACCCGGGGCCTCGATCCGGTTCACAACTCCACGCACGCCATCCACGCTCTGTGCTATTTCTTCTGCAGCCGTTCTTTCCATCGCTAAATCAACCACACCTGCCAGGTGAGCAATCCCATTCAGTACACCCACACGCAATTTAGCTTTGGTGGTTCGAGCATCAACTGTTAATTCAGCAAGGATCGACAATCTCAAGTTTTCGTCTGGAATGGAATGGAAGTTCTGCATAGTTTCGATCAGACCGATTGATTCGAGCGACCCTATGAATAATACAGATAAGATTGGTTTCTGTATACGACTTTTATCGTTTCAGGATTTCGTCAAACGAATTCTGGCTTAAGCATTCAAACTTATGCATTATGAGAGATTGAAAACAGACGCCATTTTTCTAGCTGCGACCCCGGCATCCGTAACATCGATTTTCTATAAAATTTTTCAGCGGTCGGCGCGTTCTGCCAGACCTTTAGGATCGAGCAGGACGATCCTCTTCTTCTCCACCCTGAGCAGATTTTCCGTTTCAAGCGTTTTAAGCGCCCGGCTGAGCACATCGCGCACCGTCCCCAGGCGCACAGCCATCTGGTCAAAAGTCGTCCACTCACGGCGAGGGACGATTAATTGGTCATCGTGGAGCTCGGCCTGATGCAGCAGCGAATGTGCCAGCCGCGCTTCAACACTCCGCAGGGAAAGGTCTTCGACCAGGTTCACATAATGGAGCACGCGTTCCCCGAGATGATGGATAACCGCCAGCGCCAGGTCAGGATAGTGCGAGATCAAATCGAGGAATGTTTTTGCAGGGATTTTCCAAACCTGCACCGCTTCCAGGGCAACAACTGTGCCTGGATACGTTGTGCCGGTCAAAACCGCGATGTCGCCAAAGACTCCAACAGGTCGAAGGAACATCATCGCTTGCTCGCGACCCTCCGCGTCATCCGCGTGGCTTTAATCCAACCGGATTCCAGAAGATAAATCGATTCAGCGGGCTCGCCTTCCACATAGATCACTTGACCGCTATTAAAATGGCGATGGATCGCAGACGCGGCAATCGCTTCCTGGGTTTCATCGGTCAACCCACTGAATTGGGGCACACGCTGTAAAGTTGTTATGAAGCGTGATACGTCATCCATAATATCGATATAGCCAACAAGTATCATAACATAAGCGTCTCATCGGAGGAGAGAAAGCAGCTCAGAGAGCTGGATTTGTCCGTTCTGATGGCGCATTATGACGCAGGTGTCTTGCGAACCCTTGCGGTGGATCTGACCATCTCCGTGAAAGGTAAATCATTTTCTGGAGTACACTTATCGTACCGATTAACCTTCTTTTTAGGTTTGGTTGACAGGTCTTATTCGCATTGATTAATTAAAATTGGGATTGGATTTGCTGCCTCTCGTAAATTTATTTTGGCGAAGGAAATGAAAAAACCATGGTGAAAAAATCTGTTTCAATTTCGAATGATTATTCAAGAACTCCAACACGAATTGCAATCAGGAGATGACCAGCTAATCAGTGAATTACAAAAACTGACAAACTACAGGATATATCCTCGCTCAATCACTCCAACAAAGCATTCGATTTATTACCTGGCTAAAATGGACAAAAAGAAGATCTTATGCATTTTATCCACTAAGGATTCAGTAAATCAAGAACTTGATGGTAAAACAGAAATTGTAACGTTTGCTGGAAGACAGGCATTTCACACGATTGCACCTGCGGACACCCAAAGTGCAAAAATGCTTCGAAGCGAGCTCCTTTTCTTAAACTCCCAGGTTAATTGGCTTGCATAAATCAGCTGGCTGTGGGGATCGACTTGGGCTGGCCACTCCAGGTCACATCCGTGCTGTCCGTCTTTCTGATATGTCGCCCATTCTTGCCCAACAATCGATAAGGGAAAATTCTCGCACGAAACGCAGCCCAACTCAGGTGCTCGATGACGCAATGTGGGGGACGTTTCAGGAAGGGTGGAGAAATGGTTATGGAGCCGATGCGGACCATTTAAAAACGACTGAACAGATCGACTTATTTGCTTCAGCCGGATTTACTCAGTTCACAATCAACTCGTGCGACTATATCGACAATCGTGCATCAGAATATTCTGGCTCAGAGATCATGAGTAAAGTGGCGAGTCTGCCCTGGTCCGATTTGGAATCCGATCCTAAAAGCCTGCAAGCTCAACTTGTAGATAAGAAGATTGATATTGGGAATTCTTTCCTGACGATCAGCCTCGAAGAGCTCCTTCTTTCAGCCGCAAAATTTGGACGGGCAGTTTCTCATATTTTAAAAATGTATCGCCACTTAGAAGACAAAAATATACCTTTTGAGCTCGAAATAAGCATCGACGAGGCTGATGCGACTACAACAATATTTGACCACATCTATATCGTCAGTGAGTTAAAGCGTCTGGGAGTAAAATGGATTGGTTTTGCGCCGCGATTCCCCGGAAGATTTGAAAAAGGGGTAGATTATATTGGGGATCTTGAAGAGTTCGAGAGATTGTTTTCTCAACATGCGGCAGTAGCGATTGAATACGGCCCCTATAAGCTCAGCCTGCACTCTGGATCAGATAAATTTCGGATTTATCCTGTTGCAGCTCGATTTGCAGGTGAGTTGATCCATCTTAAAACTTCCGGTACCAGCTATCTGGAGGCTTTAAGAGTAGCCGCTCTAAAAGATCCTGCCCTTTTTCGCCTTATATTGAGGTGTGCTGTTGACTGCTACTCTGAGGATCGGATGCTCTATCATGTCTCTGCAAATCTGGCTGAGATTCCATCGCTCTCTTCTCTTCAGGATGAGCAGCTCCCCGGAATACTGAACGATTTCAACGTTCGGGAAGTATTACACGTTACCTACGGTTCTGTCCTTGAAAACAGCTCCTTACGCAATTCGCTTTATGCTACCCTGATAGACAATGAAGAGACCTATTACTCAATTCTTGAGGATCATTTTAATGATCATTTTTCTCCTTTTCGTAATACAATCAAGTAAACCTCTTTCAATTGGCTGGCAGTATTTGTCCAATTCATTTGAACCTTAAGTCTTAACGAAAGAGATCCCATCAATAATCTCCCGATTTGATACATTCTTACGCGACATTTTATCCATCGGAACTCTTGATCATCCATGACCCTCATTCACATCCCCTATATAAATCAAGGTTTGGATATTGAGATTCCAGCCGAGAATCTCGTGTTTGACATTCGACCGCAGGCAATCAAGCCCGCCGCAAATCCTGCTGGAACAGTCCAGCATGCGTTAGAGCATCCAATCGGTATGCTGCCTCTTAGAAAAATGATCATCCCTGGGCAGAAAATCCTGATTATCTCAGATGACTATACCCGCCCGACACCTGTAAAAGTCTTAATTCATGTTTTGCTTGATACGCTTAATCTCGCGGGAGTTAAGGATTCCGAAATCAAACTCATCATTGCCTCAGGAACCCACAGGGTGATGACCCCAGCAGAAGTAGATACAAAATACGGGAAGTCAATTTTGTCGAAAATCGAGGTAATCACACACTCCTGTAATGATCTAAATGCTGTCGTTAATTTAGGGTTTACAAAACACGGCATACCCATATTAATCAATCGACATTTCATGGATGCAGATTTCTCTATAGCAGTAGGCAATATAACTCCGCATTATCCTGCTGGTTGGAGCGGAGGCGCTAAGGCGATCTTACCCGGTATTGCACATAAAGAAGCAATTGCTCATTACCATTTGCTGGGCGCATCGAGCGGTAGTCTGGGAGAAGTCAATACAGTCATGCGCCAGGAGATGGAAGAAGTTGCCGAGAAGATCGGCTTAAAATTCATACTGAATGTTGTATTAAATTGGGACGGCGAACTTTTATTCAGCGTAGCTGGTCATTTCATCGACGCACATCGAGCCGGTATTGAATTCGCTCAAAAAGTTTATGGTGTTCCCGTACACACCAAAGCAGACCTGACGATAAGCAGCACATCCCCCGTGGATTTTGATTTTTTCCAGGGTGATAAAGGGATTTTTTCAGCTGCGTTAGTCACCCAAAACGATGGAGAAATCGTTCTTGTGAGCGGTTGTGTGGAAGGGATCAACCCAAGCTATCCAGACTTGGACAAGGTCCTGGGTAGGTTAGAAAACAAACAAATCTGGGAAGAACTTCATTCAGGGAAGATGGCTGAAGTGCTGCTCGCTTCTGAAGCCATTTCAATTAATAATGCGATGGGCGCGCACAAAATCACGATTGTGTCACAAGCTAAAAAACGCGAAATCAATTTAGTAAAATGGGGTTCCGGCATTTATATCCAGGTGAGCTCGCTGAGTATATCAGGGAGCGCATGATGCAAAATCCAAGTTAATGGTTGGCGTACTCCGCAACAGCGCCGTGGTATACCCAAGATATATAAGTTAATAAATTGTGAGATGTTTATTTTCGCAAACAATCTCTTTCCCGGGTCCTGATACTCATCGATATTCACCCACCGCCTCAAAAAGTGCCACAATATTTTGCGGTGGAACATCAGAAAGGATATTATGGATTGTTGCGAAAACAAAACCGCCGCCAGGAGCAAAGGCTTCGATATTCTTTCGGACATGGCTTTTCACTTCGTCGGGTGAACCACTGTTCAATATAAATCGAGTATCACACCCTCCTCCCCAAAATGTGATGTCTTTTCCAAACTCAACCTTAAGTCTTTCTGGCTGCATGTCTCTGGCAGTGATCTGGACCGGGTTTAGAATGTCGAACCCCACTTCAATAAAGTCCTGAATGATCGGGTAAACAGAACCACAGGAATGCAGAAATATCCGCATATTGCTGTGTTTTTTTACAAAATCGCATAAGATTTTTTGGCGCGGCTTGAAAAAGCGCCGGTATGTTTTAGGCGACAAGAAGAGCCCGTGGTTGGTGCCAAAATCATCTCCAAAACGCACAATATCGACTAGATCACCTACCGCAGAGCAAATCTTCTCTAATGTTTCTAAATGATGTTCGACTAAAGCATCGAGCAGGCGCTCTACTTCCATTGGATTCTCGAGCAGGTCAACCAGGAAGTTATCCATGCGGCGCAAGAAACCACCCATCTCAAACAGACTGCATCCAGCCGCGATCACTACAGCACGGTCGGATTTCTGACGGAATGTGATTATCCGCTGGCGCAGCTGGTCAAAAAAATCATGCTCGTCGGCATGGTCCCACGGGCTGCGAGCCAGTTTAACCCAATGGACTTTTGCCATTGCCTTGGACAGGTCTTTATAATTGGAGGGGTAACCATCAAGATATGGAAAAACTGTTTGATCGAAGAAGGTTGCTCCCAGAGGCATGGTGGCGATGACGTCACCGTCTGAATCGTAAACATCCCAGGAGTCTTCAGGTCGCTGTACCGGCTGGAACCAGATTGGGATCTGGACTTTAATTCCGCTTGGCAAAGTGAAATCTTTCCAATCCTGGTCATTCAGATTGAACAACCTGCCGATGTCGATCACATCACTATGTGATGCCTCTAATACCGAATTCATCTAGTTGAGCGAGTTGGCCGACGACATCATATACACGCGTTTTGCTGCCGTGCATCCTCAATGCTTCTATCAACCAGTAATAGGCGGTAGCAGAGATCCCGGTGACTGTCGTGGATCCGAAATCCACAGGCAGCTTATCTGACTCAAGATGATCGATAGCGTTTAAAGTTCTTTGACGCGAGTTCATACAATCCCACCGCTACAGAAACAACCCTGCATGGTAGAGACTACTTGGGTTGGTAAACTTCATCGTAGTCCCACCCGTTATCTTTGCACAGATTCCGAGTGTGAGCTTCAAACGTCGGCTCTGCTTCCGGGCGTCCATTCACAAAACAATCGACGCTGACATAGATGATTGATTCCGGACTTTCGCAGAGAATAGAGTGGAGCGTGTGCGGCGGAACTCGAACAACGTCCCCGGGACCAACAGGAAATTGTTTCGCGCCATGCTCGCCAATTCTCAGAGTGCCTTTCCCCTGGATCAAATAAAAGATCTGTTCCGTGTCAGGATGAAGATGCAGCGGTGGCGCTTCTCCGGGTTCCAGCACGACCAGAAATACTTCGGAAGTTACTGCTTCAGATCAATTCATCACCAAATCGTTGACGTGTGTTGGAAATCGAAAGCGTGTAGTATCCTTTGTACTGAATACATATTTCTCAAAATCGTCCATGGAAAACCTCCTCTGTGGTTATTCTTGACATTATTTGATGCTTTTCAAATACTTCAATGCCTGGGATGCTGCAGGGTCTGGATCGATCGTTACATCCCAGCTCAACTCGACGCCCAAAAAACCTTGATAACCGACCTTGTCCAGCGCTTCAAGGAAGGGTGGGAAATCAAAGCTCCCCTGTCCTGGCACAAGATGCTGGTCCCTAAGTCCGTTATTATCATCGATATGAACATGAAACAGCCTGTCTCGAGCCAGGGCCATAGCCTGTGTTGTTTCCTCGCCAACGATATGAGAATGGCCAGTATCCAATACAAGGCCCAGGTTATCAAATCCTAACTGGTCAATGATCTTCATGGCATCGGTTACCGTGTTGATCAGGTCCGTTTCATATTTGTCTGCAGGTTCAATCGCAATGCGTATGGGAAAGGATGCTGCAAATCGACAGATTTCATCAAGACTTCTGCGCAAACTATCCCAGGCAGCGGACTTCGATTGACCAAACAGGCTGTGTCCCGGGCAGACGCTTACCACTGGAGCCCCTAAGGCTGCGGCAGTTTGGATGCTGTCCTTGATATATTCGATGCTCTCCTGCCGGATGAAATCGCTGGCGCTGCAAAGGCATGTTGGATATCTAAATTGAGCCGGGATAAAAGAGGCAACCCCAAGCTGGAGTTCGCCCAGCAATTCTTTGATTCTCTCGATATCCGCTTCGTTGATGTCCTTTCGATATGCATGCGGGCGGCCTCCCCAGAAGTCGATCCCATCATAGCCGGCATCGGAGATATGCTGGATAGCGATATCCAATGGATAATTCACATAAATGAAAGACGAGAGGCTTAACCGGATCAATTTTGCCTCCCCAGAATGCCCAAAAAATACTCTCGGGCCTGGATGGCTTCTTCAACAATATGATCGACACCCGAAATATCGATCACCAATGTTCCATCGTATCCAACCAGGCGCAAATCATGAAACAGGGTAGGAAAATCGATATTCCCACGTCCTGGCGGATAGTGATAAGCGAAAGAGCTGTCGTTATCAGATAGATGGACGAGCTTTATATAATCGCTCAACTTTCGAACGACAAGGGACAGGTATTCTTTGCCTGCATGGACATGGGCGACATCCAGGATTACACCGATATTATCTCTTTTTACATTGCGAATGAGATGGAGAATGGAGTCAACGGATCCAACCCAATCGTTAGCTCGGGTCTCGATCAGCAAAGTCAACCCTTTTGATCCCGCAATTCCTGCAAATTGATCCACAATTCGCACGGCATGATCCCAAAAGGCCGACCATGAGAAATCATCGTCAACAATCACTGCGGTCGGAGGACCTCCGGTGTACAGCTCCGTGCCCTGTGGGCGGATTTCAGGCGGCATGTAGCCGCAGATTGCAACCAGAAGGGGACTCTAATTCGCAAATGAGATCTGTCAGGCTATCAAAATCATTGACTGCCCTGTCAGATATGGACTGGTCTGTGCTGAACATATGCTCTTCAACAGTCATGACCGAAGGAACAGACATGCCATATCGGTCCAAGATGGCTCGCATTTTATGGATATCACGACGATGAGCCGATAGAAGCTCGTCATATAATTCAAGCTCCATTGCCTGGAAACCGGCCTGTCCGACGATTTCCATTGCTTTAAGGTGGTTTTCAGGGGAAGGAGGGATACCAAAAAGCGTGATCGGGATGGTATAACCGCAGGCTATTTTCATTAAGCACTCCTTTTCAGTGGACGATAAAAGCAAAAATCGGGATCGTCAGCATCGAAACCAGGGTGGTTATCATTGTTGCATTCGCGGCCAGGCTTGCATCGGCATTGTAGCGGGCAGCCAAAGTTGCCGCCATGATTGCACTGGGCATGGCCGCCTGGACAACTGCAATTTCCCGTGTTGTGTCCGTAAGCGGCAGGGTCAAGATTGCCATCCAGGTCAGTAGAGGCAGGATGATCAACTTAAAAAACTGATCAGGATCAATTTCCGGTTGCCAACGTGATAGTCCAGGTAAGTATTGTAGATCAGGCCTCCAAGAATGAGCATCATGATCGGTATGGCGGTATTTGAAAGGCTGTTCAGCGGATATTCCAGGAACAATGGCAAACGCTTATCTGACAATGAAATTGCTACACCAAGAAGCAAAGCGATAAAAATTGGGTTGAAGATTTGTTTAATCAGCAAGGATTTCCTTGCCGGGCTTGAATCAGTGAATTGGCCCGAATTTTGAAAAACGCCTATTCCGAGCGTAAAAAGATAAATGGACGCTCCCAGGTCGAACAGCACCGCGAGGATGGTCCCCTGGCTGCCATATAATGCCGCACAGATTGGGATACCCAGGAAACCTGTATTTCCAGTCACACCAGAAACCAACAGCACAGCTCGCTGAGGCCATTCCCAGTGAAAAATTCGAGCGATGGCAGATGCTACGGCGTAACCCACAAATCCGCTGCACAAACCGATCCCAAACATCCATGGTGCTTGATTGATAACGGTTTTAATAGAACCAGATGCGGCATTCCAGAAGACGAACACGGGTATGATGAGAATCAGGATGATCTCGCTGAGCTGGTTGATCAGCTCTGGCGTGAGGATGTGCAGCCATGCAGCAAGCACTCCAACTCCTATCAAAATAATCAAACCTAAATAAGGGGTGATTATCGTGGCAATGTCAGCCCAGATCATCATCCGGAAATCAACCTCGCAGACCCGACAATGCTATGCTCTCGATGATCCGACGCCTCAGGATGAAAAAGACAATGATCATCGGAAGCACGTTCAGCACTGATCCGGCCATGAGAGGTCCATAATCCACGCTGAATTTAAATTGAAAGGCCGTCAAGCCGAGTTCCATGTTGAAGATATTCTGATCGCTTGCGATCAGAAGGGGCCAGATGTAACGCACCCCAGGCCTGGATGAAAGCGAAAATCCCGAGCGCCCCCAGGGCAGACGTGGATAATGGAATGATAATGCGCTGAAAGATAGCCCATTCAGACGCCCCATCGATTCGGGCGGCATCGATGAATTCATCCGGGATTGCCGATGAGATGTGTTGGCGCATCAGGAAGATACCGAAGCTCATAATTGCATACGGGGCGATGATCCCCTGGTAGGTATTCACCCATTTTATGCTGATCATTTGTAAGTAGAACGGCAGCATGTAGCCTTCGAAAGGGACGATCGCCGTTGCGAGGATGATAATGAAAAGGATATCTCGACCTGGAAAGCGAAACTTTGCGAATACATAACCTGCCACAAGCGATGTAATCAGAACGATCAGGGTGGACACGACCGAGATGACGAGGCTGTTAAAGAAAAAGCGCACGACTGGGATGGTCTCCATAACTTTATAGTAGTTATCCCAGGTGGGATTTCGTGGGATGAACTCCGGCGGCCAGGTCAGCACTTCTGTCGGCGGTTTAAAGGAGGTCGCCAACATCCAGGCAAACGGGATCAGCATGATGACACTACCCAGGAGCAAGATCATATGCCTCGCCGTGCTGCTTGAGATTTTCTGCAATCGCCTTTGGGAAGGCGAAATTATCCTTCTTTGCGTTGCACTAGAGTTCATGGTCATCCCTCTTCAGTCCGGAAGAATTTGAATTGCACCAACGTCAACAATAAGACGACTACTGTCAGAAACACAGCTTCCGCAGATGCGTAGCCCATCTTCCGGAATTGAAAACCGTTGGAGTAGATGTCATAGACCAGCACCCGTACCGCGCTGCCGGGCGCAGATTGAGAGCCCAGCGTCATCACATACACCTGCGTGAACACGTTGAATGCGTTGATCGTAGAAGTGACAATAACAAATAGCAACATCGGACGCAGCAGCGGGAATGTGATATAGCGGAATAGATTCCAGCTTCCACCGCCGTCCAGCTCAGCTGCTTCATAATAAGTGGCCGGGATATTCTTGATCCCTACCAGAAAGAGCACCATGTTATATCCGATGACCTTCCAGACGCTCATTAAAATGATCGCCCAAAGCGCTGTTTCTGGGTAAGTCAGCCAACCGACGGGTTGAATATGGAAGAGCGATAAAGCATAATTTAAGATACCGTACTTGGCATCATAGATCCATTTCCAGGCTACCGCCATCGGTACCATGGGTGTAATGAAGGGGATGAAGAAGATTGCCTGATAGATAGGGGCAAACTTGATTTTTCCTGCCAGGACGATGGAGAGCGGCAGAGCCAGGATGATGCTCAATAAAACTGTGGCAACGGAAAATACAGCGGTGTTCCTGAGTGCATCGAGGAAGCGGCTATCCGTCAGCATTATCTGATAGTTTGTTATACCAATGAAAGGGTGGACACGGCGGGTGTAATCCCAATTGAAAAAGCTTATGAATAATGTTCGCAAAATCGGATAGATGCGGATGTAGAAGAATAACAGCATGATCGGGGTCAGCATCGCATAGCAAAATAATAATTTCGATCGCTGCTGGGGATTTTTCCCCAGGAACTTACCGAAAAAAGATGCCAGCCGATTTACTGCCGGTTTTTTACCGGTCTTTTCCAGGCTTGTTACGCTCATGGGTTTTCTCCGCAAAAATCGTCAAACGATTTTTCAACTTTCTGTCAGGTTACGATTCTCAAGTTTTCGATCCTGGGTAACGCCAGCAATGAGGGGGTGTGTCTGCAGATGTCAATCTGGCATCTGCAGACACACCGAATGATGGGATAGGCTAATATTAAGGCGGGCGCGTCCGCTTTGAAGCACAGGATACTTACTGAATGCTTGTTGCTGCCGCAGCCTTAGCTTTCAATCCTAGTCTGTCCCGTATATCCCGGCTTGCTTCAGGATCGAATCGGTCTCCTCGGCCATCGCTTTAACGGTTGCAGCAAGTGCTTCCGGATTGTCCACCAGAGTTTTGTCCAGGTAAGCCGCCACCAGGCGGTCTGCCATCTTGGTCAAGATCTCATCGAAACTGGTGAGCAGTGGGTAGACATAATAGCCCAGCTCTGCTGGCGGGTTGACGAACACCTCATACTGCGGGGATTTTTCGAGCAGAGGCGCCCAATCAACGTCGATGCGAGGTGAAATCCAGCCTGTCTTCTCGATCTGAAGGATATGTGTTCTCAGGGTTGGTGAGAAGCATGGCATATTCCCAGGCAACATCGGGTTCTTGGAGCTCTTGGCAACGTAAACTCCAGCAGGTTGGGTCAGGGTGTCGAAGCGCATGTCCTTGGGCATTGGGGCGGTGCCATAGTTCAGATCTGGGTTTTTGGAAGCTACTTCTCCGATTACCCATGATTTCGCGCAGGAACATGGCTGTCTGCTCGGTCACGAAGGCTTCCGCGTCGTGCTTGACCTGTTGGTCGTCGACGTGCATCTTATGCACGGCGTCGATATGATACTTCAGCGCCTTTTGACCGGCTTCGTTGTCATAACCGTTATGCCACTTCGTGCCATCGGCGGTTGGAACGATGACATCCCCGCCCATGTTGTGCAGGAAGAACCAGAACTTTTCGGCGATTCCACTTCCCTGACCAGACAGGCGCAGGCTCATGCCGCTGCGCAGAATATTATCTAGAAGCATCATACTTCACCAGTTTCTGGGAGTAATCCATCATCTCAGCAAAGGTCGCCGGAGGTTTTTCGGGATCCAAGTCCTGCTTCTGCAAACATGTCTTTGTTGTAGAACAGCGATGCTTTGCTGCCATCCAACATCGGTATGCCAAAAGTCTTGCCGTCGAAGGTGAAGTAGTTCACTGTGAACTCATCATATGCCCCGCCTTTCACCACCGCCTCGACTTCGGGCGGGTTTGGATTTATCAGCTCGCCTTCAATCAGGATAGGAGTGATGTTCGGCATAACATCGAAGATGTCCGGACCTGTGCCAGTTGGCAATGCGGCCTGGAGTTTCGTCTCGAATTCTCTCAACGTTGTGCTCAAGAACTCAAACTTCACATTCGGGTGGGTTGCCATGAATTGGTCTGCGACATCTCTGTAAAGCGGTTCCAGCTCCGGGTAACCGGTCCAGATCGTCAGCGTTACTGCTTCCTCAGCAGGTGCTGGTGCTGGAGCTTCGGCAGCTGGAGCTTCTGCAGCAGGCGCTTCTGCAGCTGGCGCCTGGGTTGGCTGTGCAGCTGGTGCACACCCGGATACAGCTAGAAGCAGCACAGCCAATATGGCTATGGTGTTGAAGAAATATTGTTTTTTCGACATTTCTTGATTCTCCTTCTCATAAGTTTGCTTTGCGATTCGATTGGACTAACCTGGTACCTTGCTTAACCATGAAAATATGTATTCACCTCCTTCTTCGAGTCTACATCCATTTTGAAATACTGGTGTAAAACTCTTCATTTTCGCCTGCATCAACCTGAATCCAAGAGCCAGGCTACAGTTTGAGAATTCTTCTGTCCCTTTGGCTGAACCTATGGCTTAAGGAAAGCTTATCCAACGATTTGATCCGCATTCTCGATGACTTTCGAAAAAGCTTCGATATACTGGTCAAGCACCTCGGGACAGTGATGCGTAAAGGTAGGTAAACCAATCAATCTTGGATGAATTTCCACAGCGACTGGAAAATCTTGATCTTGATAGTTGATCTCCCGGATTGGAGCGTAAGGCCATTTATAGCCAGTCACCTTTTCGTAGTAACTTGCACCACGATAAAGCATTTGACGATGGAGCAGCCTGTAGCGTTCAGGAAACGCATCAACACCCTCGGCCTGCAGCGCCGTGATAAACCGATCAATCGGCAGGTGATTTAATTGCTCAGGGTGGTATTTGATTCGGTATCCGTAATAACCTCCCCGGGTGCAATTTTCCTCTGTGAAGGACGGCTCGATTCCACGAAGGCCTTGCAAACCTGCCGATAAATAGTTTAGATTGCTCTGGCGCAATTTCATCCATTCATCCAGGTGTTGGAATTGAATGTTTGCGATAACGGCAGCAATCGGATGGACCCGGTATTTCGGCCCCAGACCTGTATAAGCAAAGTCCTTGTATTTTCCTGTGACTTGATCGACCTCAATCCGGCCTCCATAATGAGAGAGCGTCAACATTCTATCGAAATATTCCGGATTGTCAGTTATTGCAATCCCCGCCTCACCGCCAATAATCATCTTGCTTGCCTGAAGGCTGTAACAGCCGATATCGCCCAGGGTCCCAACCTTTCGCCCTTTATACGTTGCACCATGCGCGTGGGCTGCGTCCTCGATGACCTTGAGATTGTGTTTTCGGGCAATCGCGTTGATCGCGTCCATATCAGCAGGATGTCCCCAAATATGAACCACACCAATTGCTTTGGTGCGGGGCGTAATTCTTCTCTCGATGTCTGCCGGATCTGCACAAAGGGTCCTGGGATCGACATCGCAAAATATCGGAGTAGCATTGCAGGAGAGGACTGCGTTTGCCGTGGATGGCCATGTGTAGGTAGGGACGATCACTTCATCTTCAGGCCCCACTCCAACAGCAAAATAGGCAGCATGAAGCGCAGATGTGCCATTATTTTGAACAAGAGCATGTTTTACACCATGGTAGCGAGCATAATTATTCTCAAATTCGTCCACGATCCCGCTGCCGTCGGCAATGGAGAGGTCTTCTGTCAGCATATGCTGGACGACAGCGTTAACCGTATCTTCATCGATTATCGGCCAGCGTTCCTTATAATTGCTTGAAACTGCTTTTTCGCCGCCCAATATCGCTAACTTAGTGCTTTTTCCCATTTCGACAATCCTTTCGAGTGTAAGAAGTATTTCAAAGTCCAAAAATTTCTGGTCACTTGATCTTCGTAAACGGATATTTTTTCTACCTGGCTAAATCCTTCCGGTTTCGCTGTCCCCAGGGGGAGTGCAATGCTGGTTTCCTTACGCGAAGACAGGTATATCGCTTCCACAAGCTCAATGCTGAGCCGTCCATCCTCGCCACTCACTTTCGGGCGGCGATTCTCGTGAATGGATTGTGCAAAATCGTTGAATTGGGCGATGTGACCTGAAGCCGAAATATCCATTGGCCTTGCCGCTCCACTGCTTGCCTCTGATTTATCGACTCGATCTTTGCTGCTTTCCAAAAAATGCCATTCCAGCTGACCCTGCCCTTTGTGGTAGATCGCGCTCCCCTGGTCCCCATAAAATTCCAGCCGCTCCGGGTATCCAGGAATGGCGATTGTTGTGGCTTGCACCAGACCCAGCTGGCCGTTATCATACTCAAGGCTTGCCAATGCGCAATCTTCAACTTCAATTTTATGGTTCAGAGTCCGGATTAGGGCTGTCACACGAGAAGGCGATCCGGCAATCCAGAGCAGGAGGTCCAGCGCATGAATTGCCTGGTTGATCAGAACTCCGCCGCCTTCGTATGCCCAGGTGCCGCGCCAGATGCCGGTGTTGTAGTACGCATCGGTTCGATGCCAGAATGTGTTTGCGCTAACCCACAAGAGCCGGCCCAGCTCGTTTGATTCGATGGCCGATTTTAACCGCAGCGCAAGGGGCTCAAAGCGACCCTGGAAAATGACGCCAAGCGTGACGCCCGCCTTCTCGCATGCTGCGATCATTTGGTCGCATTCATTTACTGAGATGGCCATCGGCTTTTCGCATAACACGTGCTTTCCAGCAGCTGCAGCTTCTATCGTAATCCGTGCATGCAGATAATGCGGGACGCAAAGCGTGACGACGTCCAGATCGGGGCGAGCCAGGATATCACGGTAATTCGTATAGGCATCGCCGCCATATTGCGAAGTTATTGCCTGGGCGCGATCCATATTGGAATCAGCGACAGCAACCAATTCCGAGTCTGGGATGCACTGAATGGCCGTCGCATGGACTGGAGCGATATTCCCTGCACCAATTATCCCGAATTTCAGGGTCATATATTCTCCTCAATGGACTCAGATTTCAGATTGCCCGATGATTTGCCAGGATGTTTGATTTCATCATAGAGCGCCAGAAGGTTCTCCAATGGCACGTCTTGCTGGACGATATTCGACGGTGCGAGAATCAAGCCACCGTCTGCCCCGCAATCACGAATGCGCGCCCTTATTTCTGCCCGCACGTCTTCTGAAGTGCCAAATGGCAGCGTATGCTGAGAAGACATGGTCGAATGCATGGAAAAATGGGATCCGTACTCGCGTTTGATCGCGAGGATATCCATGCATTCTGGCTGAAGCGGGTTCACAATATCAAAACCAATTTCAATGAGGTCGGGCAGCACCGATTGCATTGCCCCGTCGCTGTGGAAGTAATAAAATATTCCGGGGCGGCGCGTCGAAATCAATGATCCTGGCTAACCTTGGCTTTATCTCAGCACGCCACCAATGTGGAGAGACAAGCATACTCTTTTGACTGGCGATATCCCCGACCATCTGTACGATATCTGCCCCGTGTTCGACCAATCTGGTGACTTCAATTATTTTTGATTCCGTTATGATATCAAGAAGCCGGGTGACAAAATCGGGGTTGAGCAGGGTATCGATCAGGAATTGGTCCATCCCGCGCAGTTCCCAGGCATCTCGAAAAATATTGCCGGTCTCGATCCCGATCATGTACTTATTCTTGAAACGGTCCACGCATGAGTCCAGATGTGCATACCGCTCGGGTAGATCTGGATCCGGGAAGGTGTACGTGTTAAGATGATCGGCAACGCTTAATGGGTGATAGGTGAAATGAAAATATTCTTCCGTGCTTCCAATCGCTCGGCGGATGCCGCGATCGTCCTCGAATTCACCGTCAGGCAACATCTTCACCAGATTTCGCGAGCCGACGCCAACATCTGCGTCTATGGGCGCCGGAATGGCTGCGGCAGCAAAGTCGCTGGGCGGCTCGATGACTGCCTGACGGAAATCTATGCCCAACTCGACCAGAATTTCTTCATCAACATTCGTCTTGAAGTGCTCCCGAAGCGATCGCCATATTTCCGGGCAGAACGCTCCATCCGCTGGCGGACGATCCGGTCGGCGGTGCGCAATTGCATTTCGAACTCGTTCGCAGGAATTCATCATGGTTGTGTTGCCTGGTCCATCCCGTCGAAGTTTCGCCAACCAAACAACCGGGCAGCGTTTAATCCTAAAATGTTGCGCTTGTCAGCCGTGCTCAGCCTGGCAAAGGTCACACGCCCCAGCTCAGCGGACAACGCCAGGAAGCAGGCGTCTGACCCAAAAAGAACTCGATGGCTGCCTACTCGCTCGACCAGATGCTCGACCAGACCCATCGCCTGAAAAGACCCGCAGGTTTCCAGATGGATATTCTCACAGCGAAGTGCCGAATTCACAGCCGCTCGATAGCCTGTCAGCAGCCCACCGGAGTGTCCTAGAATCAATTGTACATCCGGAAAGGCATTGGCGATATCAATAAACATGTCCGGACCGCACAAAGCGGCTTCTTGCCCGACACCCCAGGTGTGGATCAGCACCGGCGCTCGATAACGCCGGGCAGCTTCAAATGCCGGCAAATACGCCGGTCCATTGATGGGGTAGTCGTGATAAGCCGGGTGAAGCTTGATCGCACGCATCCACGGATGATTCCCCAACCAGTATTCCAGCTCCTCTTTGGTTTCATTCGAGGGATAGTTTGGATTTATCGTGACGTAACCGATGAAACGGCCTGGATATGCCTCAGCCGCCTTAGAAACAGCTAAATTCCCGGCTTTATAATCCGGCCCAATACTCAGCATCCCGCTGATCGCGATCGCCTGAACTCCGCAACGGTTCATGACCCTTACCAATCCAGCAGCGTCTGATTGAGGGATCGCAAACTGCCTCCAGGAACCTAAGTGCCCATGTGCATCGATCACAAGCTCATCCAGCGGCAGCCCTGCACGAGAACGGATTAATATCGGCTCATCCCGAAAATCAAGAGCTGGTTCATTGCCCTGAGATATCGGGATCGGTATCACACCCGCTCCTTCGTTTGTTCCTTCGCAATTGCCAGCTCCGGCCAGGCGAGCAGCCTGCGCAGGTTATCACCCGCGATCAGCCGCCTGGCTTCATCGCCCAATTCAGCGTACTGAATGTAGCAAAGTGCCGGTCCAGCTGAGAAAATTGGCATCCGGCTGCCAAACAAAAAACGCTGTGGTCCAAAGCGTTCCACCGCTGCCTCCAGACCGCAGTGGACGATCGTCCAGCATAGATCGATATGCAGGTTCGGAAGCGCTTCAAACAATGGGTAAAGCGCCCGGTATTCCTCGTAGCGTACTTCTGTGACGATAATTGGAAGGCCGGGATATGCCTTGCATGTTGCGTAAATTCCATCCCAGGTGATTTGATTAAAACTGACGAACAGCGGAATGTGGATTTCAGCCAGCGCGCCCAATAATCCAGCAGCCGACCACGAGCTTAAACTCCAGTTATTGAATTCCAATGCTGGAAACATTCGCACAGCCCTGACGCCATGTTCAATCAGCAACGAGACCAGCTCGGCCGGGGCAGGGAATTCGCCCGTATGGTGCGGCATGATCACCCAGCATGGAATCAGCCGATCGTGACCGGCAATCTCATCCAAGAGTTCGAGAATTACCTTCCGCCGGGCTGTATTCCCGAGCCCAGGCATGGTGCACAAGAGACTGGTCGATCCCGGTATAGTCCATCTCCGCCAGCAGGGCTTCGGGTGTGAAGAACGACCCCGGTTGGGGGATCGCAAAGCGCCCGATCGAACAGTTGCAGTCAAAGTAGCTGAGGTCCATTGTTCGTATTTTTTATGCAGGATATCAATCAACTCATTCTGGTCTGTTGTAGTCCAGAGAAAAACATTCGGCAGGCAGAATCGGCATCAAGCAAGAGTTGGGCGTGGGCTGCATCTCGCAGGACCGATGCCGGGCAGGTCTCGACAATTGGTCCAAACAAACTTTTATACACGGCATCCGCTTTTCGCTTTTCTGGGACAAGCACCAGAATATGCCTGGCAGCTAGCAGCGCCGGGATGGTGAGCGTTACCGCGTGACGGGGGACGCTGTCGATATGCTCGAAATGACCTTCCTTAACCTGCTGCAGGCGAGAGACATCATCAATTTCGACCGGTTTAACCCAGAGATGGTCATGAAAATCCGCGTACGGAGGATCATTGAACGCGACATGGCCGTTTTCCCCGATCCCCATGACGCACAAGTCAGCCGGATGGGTGCGCAGCAGTTGCTCGTAATCCCTGCAGATTGAATCAATATCTCCTTCGGTCGGAATTGGATAAAAGGCTCCTGGTGTTATCCTGTCAAACAGGTGTCGGCACAGAAACGCAGAGAAGCTCGCCGGGTGACCAGAGCCGATGCCAATATATTCGTCCATATGAAAGAAATTGAGATGCTTCCAGTCGATGCCCGGCAGCTCACCAAATGCGTCTAAGAAGGAGAGCTGTGAATTCGCCGAGGCAAGGATCAGATTTGCGCGCCCTTTTTCCTTGACTGCCTGAACAATGATTTCGACAGCCAGTTCAGAGCCGGCCAAACCCATCTCGTTGTTCGATCCATATACTTTTACCCGAAGCTCATCGATTTTCGTGCTGAAGACTGGAAGAACAGCCATGCGCTACCTTTCGATACTCGATCATCAGGATGCTGCTGAATCAAAGCCCAAGTCTTTGACCATAGCCCTCTAAAATTTGCTTACATTCCAAAAAGCGTTGCTCCAGGGATGGCATTTCTTCCAGATCAATCGCGTAGCAGCCGTCGAAACCCTGCCGTTTGAGCGCCAGAAATACCTCCTCCCAATCGATATTTCCCTCTCCCGGAACAAGATGATGGTTAATCCGGCTGTCATTATCCGCCACATGAATATAGCGGATTCTCCGGCCTAATTTTTCCACGCTGAGCGGTAAAAGCTCTTTTTGTGCATGCAGATGGGCGGTATCAAAGATACAGCCCAAATTTGGATCTCCAACCGCATCAAAAAGGCGCAGCAGAGAATCAGTATTAGCGGTCACTTCACCTACCCGCGGCTCGATCAGCAGCTCCAAACCATGAGCTTTTGCGATCTGGTTGGCCTGCTTAATCGTCGCAACATAACTATCCCAGAATTTCCACCAGCTGAAGCCTTCCGGGATGTGCACTTGATACACCTGTCCGAAGTTGATTGCTTCGGTCATGGCTGTGCCTTCTTTCAACTCCAGCGGAGGAAAGTAGCTGTCGATCCAGATGCGCGGCGTCTCCAGATAGACCGCCATTTTGGCAGCCTGTTCGAAAAGCTCCATGGCTCTGGCAGCGATTTCTGGATCAGGTGAGATCATTTCCGGCAGGATGGCAGCAAAGTTAGCCAGCTTAACCCCTGCCTTCTGAAGTGCCAGCTTGATTTGATCTTGATGGTCGATCACCTGACCTAAATTGTCAAAACCAACGCCTTCCAATTCAATATACTCAAAACCAAGCTCGCCCATATCCGAGATGGCCTGGATGATGTGTTCCATCGATGGAGGAAAGCCGTACTTATCAATCGCATACAACCAACAGCAGACGATTTTCATTTTTCCTTTTCCCTGTTCCAAATTTGACCATAATTCATGATTGAGTTTTTGAGATCAAGTCTTCGAAAAAAGATTGTGATCCGCCTGGAGAGCTCGCCAAAGCTCAGATTGATCTAAAAGGTCCTTTTTAATCGTGTCCTGGGCTTTGTTTGGATCACCAGAGATTATCGCTTCAACGATGTTCCTGTGGTTTACTGCATTAGCCAGCAGCTCTCCTTTGGTGTGGGATTCGTTCGCAAACATGAGAAGAATCCAGGAACCGATTTTCAACCAGGTTTCGAACAACAGCTCATGCTCCGAAAATGCCACGATCGACCTGTGGAGCTGAAAATCCCAATGGGAAAAAGTGGGATCGTCATCCATGGCGGCTGCTTCGTCAAGCTTTTGACAAATTTTCTGCAGATGATTAATTTTTTCTGGGTTAAGTTTTTGAGAAACCATCCTCGCTGCAAAACATTCCAACTCAGCCCGCAGGGTGATGATCTCCCAGGCTTTCTCTGCAGATAAAATTCTGACTCTCAAAGACCTGTTGGGTAATTTTTCAAGCATCCCTTCGCTGATCAGGATTCGGAATGCTTCTCGAAGTGTCCCCCGTGAAACGCCCATTTTTTCAGCCAGCTGTGATTCGTTGATACTCTCTCCCGGTTTATACTGTCCACTAACGATAGATTGTTTAAATCGTTCAACGATGATATTAACGAGGGATACAGGTTGAATTTGGGTCTCGAGGAGATCACGCGGGTTTTGAACCAAAAATGGGTCATTCATTTGAAACATGCTGTTATCCGCTAATGCATATTATGATATTGCCTGATTTGTAGAGACAACGGTGGCAGCCGCAGAACTTGCTTCTATGAAAATGGTCAACGCAAGACATCGAAACAAGCTTTATCAATTACCGAAACCCCTCCGGTCGCTAATATTTTACACTCATGGTTGCCTGCAATCTTAAAGCGCGCCAAATTGTAGGATTGTAGGATTGTTCAACAATATAATACATAATATACATTCAATTGTCAACAGGTAGTTTCGAGCAATTATCTGCCGTTCTTTTCGTGACCGGTGTCGCGGTTGTTCAGGCGCCGAGCGTTTTTTCTTCATGCCCCCATTCGAATCGCATTATCTTCAATCCGCGAAAAGGACTGCCCCATTCTTTTGGGACAGTCCTTGCCTTCAGTAGCGGGGCTCAGATTCGAACTGAGGACCTTCGGGTTATGAGCCCGACGAGCTGCCACTGCTCCACCCCGCATCGATTGTGCCCACCCCCCGAGCGGACGTCATTGTATCACGCACCCCCATGCTCGTCAAGGCAATTATCCAGGAAGAGAAATTCGAATGCTTTTGATTAAAAACCGGTTCTCAGTTTATTCCGGGTCAATAAAGAGCAGCAGCCAGTGGTCGAGCATACTGGTCTTCACCTGGGTCGCGGCCGGTTTGGGGATAACGGTGGGTGTCGGATTCGCGACCGCCACCGGTACAACCGGTATGTCGCCAGGTCGGACCATGTGGTTTTCGTAAGCCCAGCGGTGAACGGCGGCTTCAGAGGTCGCAAAGGTGATCTGGTCATTTAGAGCGGACTTGGTTTGCAGCTTTGCGTCCCGCTCGGCTTTTACGATCGCATGTTCGGCTGTAAGCTGGTTCAGGTCGGCTGTCCGGCTGTTGAAATTCATCACGAGGTAGGCGATGATCACCAGCCCTGCTGCTAAGGCAAAATATCGCATTTCCACTCCTTGAGCCTGCCAATAAATCCTATCACTGATCTTACCAAATCCTGGCTAAGACCGCAAGATGATCCATACCATAACGTCGGTGCAGTTTCTATACCAGAAAAATAATTCATTCAATTGAAGATGCATCATCAAGTCGTTCATATCGAAAATTCATATAAAACATTCATTAAAGCACAAAAATCCCCTCATTTGATTATTAATGAAAGGATTTCTGTGCCGAAGGTGGGACTTGAACCCACATGAGAGTTCTCTCACTACGCCCTGAACGTAGCGCGTCTGCCAATTCCGCCACTTCGGCCGGTTGCGTCTTTCCTTTGCGCAAGGTATTTTACCGTTAATCCGGGTTTTGTCAACCGTTCATAATCATTAAGAAACCTCTGCCAGCTATGCTGAGAATTCAGGTAGCAGCTCTATTAAGCTGATTTGCGTCTCAGAGGTATCGTGAGATTCACTGCGACGCACGAAACCAGAACGAGCATGCTATAATTCAAGCTTAGGGTTTTATTAATGATGAATGGATTAATCGACCAGATCCTGGCTCTGCTTGGGTCCGAATCCGGCCGGCTGGCTTACCACCTCGTCCTGGCTTTCTCGATCGCTGGCGCTATTCAGGTCGTCGTAACCCAGATCAATCGATCTGAGTATGCCTACAGCCGGCGGGTACTGTTCGGATTAGGGCTGCTGCTGCTGATTCAGATCGCCTTGTTCGTCTCCTCTGCCCTGGCCAGAGCCGGGATCATCGAAGGGCGGCTCTGGCTGGCACTTTTTGACCGGGCTGCTGCACTGGTCAGCCTGGTCGTGCTCGGATGGCTTTGGTGCTTTCCTCGACCGGACCCTGGTGCAGATGCGGCTGCGCTTGTTGTCGGTTTCCTGGCGCTGGTTGGTTCCATTTTTGCCTCGTTGTGGTGGATCCAGGTCTCATACGCCAGCGGAGACCCATCAGCCCTGAACGGTTCTCAGATCGATATCGGATTGCAGGTTGCATCGCTCGTGCTGATCGGTGCGAGCGCACTGCTGCTGGTGCTCAACCGACCGTCAGGCTGGGGTTACGGTCTCGCAATGCTCCTCTTGCTTGCAGCCGGGCGATTCGTCTACTTGCTGCTGCCGTACAGCGGGGATTATCCGCTGGTTTTGCGCCTCTTCGAGATTGCGGCGTTCCCACTCCTGCTGCTTCTCCCCCAGCGCCTGCAGATTGACCCAGGTCACCAACCCACCGAACCGATGATAGAGGATGAATGGAAGTCTGAGCCTGTCTTTGGGCTCGCAGCATCTGAGTTCTTTGATGTATCCGTCGGCGCCTTGTATCAAGAATCGCCCGAATTTTTAAATTCACTGCTTGGCCTGATGGACGACCTGACCGAAGAGCAAGCCAGCCGGCGAGTTGCAGCCGCGCTTGCCGTCAGCTCAAAAGCAAGCATAGCGGTCCTGGTCGATCCGCTCCAAAGCGATGGTCAGCTGAGGTTGGTCTGCGGTTACGATCGGATCACTGACCGGTATTACGATGAGGCGGTGTTGGACGCCAGCTCGCTGCCGATCATGGCATCCTGCCTGCGAATGGGCAGGCTTCGCCGTTTGGCCGGCTCCAACACTTCGCCTGACCGGCTGACGCTGATCAACACCTTTGGAATCGAGCGCCCGGGGGCAATGCTTTTTGTCCCGGTCCTGTCTGCAGAAGGCAAGGCAGAATCCGGTGTGATCCTGATCGCCAGTGATTTTCACGAAGACTGGACCGTTGCAGAGCAGTCCGCGATCGCACAGCTGTCCAGGTTTCTTACCCAATTCTTGCAGCGTGCCAGGGAGACTGCTGCAATACGGGATGAATTGGAGCAGGCTCGCCAGGCTTCCCGCCGGATCCAGGACCAGGCGCAGGGAGCGCTGGAGGAGGACCTGAAACTGCGCGATCAGATCGCAGCCCTGCAGGAGAGCGCCCGCCGCGATCAAGATCAAATCATTAAGATGTCCGCATTGATGGTCGGGCAGTTGGACCTCAACGACGCAGTGGCGCGCTCGTACAATCAAACTCAACGCCTCCAGGGTGCCCTCTCCCAGCTGGAAGGCGAAGTCATCCGGCAGAAGCGCACCGGTCCTGGGCGAGCTTCGTCTGCTCCTGGAGGAGATTGCCGTCTTGCGCAGTTCGGTCTCCGAAACCGAAAGCCGCCTGGCTGAGCTGAATGCTAATTCTGGCGCTGCTCAGCAGGATGTTTCCCTCCTTCTGCGCTGCAGCTCCAGACCATCCTTTCAATCACGGATGACCTGCGTGAGCCGCTCTCCTCGATCGTCGGGTATACCGATAAACTTCTCAGCGAATCGCCCGGACCTTTGAAGGGAGAACAGCGCCGCTTTCTGGAGCGAATCCGGGTCTCCACCGGTCGATTTGGCCGGCTGATCGACGAGCTGACCCAGATTTCGACATCCGAAGCGGATCCAACCCGGATCAGCCTGCACACAATCGACTTGCGGCAGGAAATCAGGCAGGCTGTGAAGGAAACCAATGGAAAGGTCGCACGCCGACATCTGGAGCTGAACCTCAGCCTCCCAGAAGGCCCACTGATCATCGAAAGCGACCCGGTCGTTATTCGAAGGGTTGTCAGCCTTCTGCTTCGGAATGCGTTTACTGTATCGCCGGACGGAGGCGAGGTCGGCGTGAAAGCCTGGCTTGAAAGCAGACCTGGGGAGCGCGAATACGCGCTGGTCCAGGTCACTGACCAGGGAGCTGGAATGGACGACCAGACCCTCCGGCGCGTATTTTCGCTGCCCCAGGAAGGTGGGGAGCGGCAGGACTCGATTCCCGGGTTGGCCGCTAGCGAGGTCGATTTTGTCCGGCTGAAAGCGCTTGTTGAGGCGCTGCGCGGCCGGATATGGGTTGACAGCCAGCCGGGGCAAGGCGCAACATTCAGCGTGCTGATCCCAACTGCAGAAAATGGAGATTCGGGAACGACAGGCTCAGGTGGAGAGGAAACGACTTGAAAGCCTGGCTGCAGTTTGCCACAGGCTCACTGATGGCTGTCCTTTTCGGGGGGTTGATCCTGGGCAGCGTGGTCCTGACTCTGATGGAGAGCGGGCAGGCGTCTGCAGTGTCGGCCTCGACGACCGAGGCGCCGCCAATTATTGAAGTCGTTCAGCTGGAGAAAACCAAACCCGCTTTGTTAAATATCACCCCGGGGGGCGGTCCTTTATTCCAATATTCGACACCCGTATCTACCGCCATCCCAACGCTGCCATCCGCACCAGATTGCCCGCCGCAGCAAGGCTGGCAAAAAGTTGTCCTTCAGGACGGCGAGACAGTTGCCGGGCTTGCAGAGCAGCTCGGGATCAGCGCTGCTGCGATCCTGGCAGGGAGCTGCCTCGAAGCTGGCGCCGTAAAACCGGGAGTATCGTTGAACCTCCCAATTTCCTCTCCAACCGGTCCTGCCACACAGGTCACCATCCAGGTCGGGGCGTGCAGCGCACCGCCGGCAGGCGCTGGATCGTCTATATCGTTCAGCCTGGAGACACGTTGAGCTCGCTGAGCATGAAGGTCGGGGCTTCGGTATCGCAACTGGTGAGCGCCAACTGCCTGCACGAATCACGGCTCTATCCCGGACAGCACCTGTTTGTTCCGCGTCTTCCGCTGAAACCGGTATTTTTCCCGACCCTGCAGCCGGGTTGGCTGCCGCCGGTTCCGGTGCGCCAGGTAACCCATCCGCCTGTGATCAGACCGCCTGCGGTCGATCCACCGATCAGCGAACCACCGTTTCGACCGGAGCCGCCGGAACCGCCGGAGATACAGCCGCCCCAGCCTCCTCCGCCTCCAATCCTGGATTGAAAAAGGAAAAATCAATTGTGCAGAGTCAATCTAAATTCTTTCGCCTGCTGGTACGGAATTTGCACCGATGTGAGTTCAGTGATGTACCGTACATTCGGATCAGATCGTTGAAATCATAAAAAACCAATCGTGAAAGCGCGACCGCTTAATTCTAAGTTCATCCTCCTGCTGCTGGTTTGCCTCGCCTTTGGTTTGTCTGCCGCCGGCTTGCTTCTGGTTGGCAACCTCCGGACTGCTGCCGCAGGGATGCCTCCAGACGCTTTTCTCTCTGGATTTGCAGGACAGGCAACCTATGTGCTTGCACCAACCGATGCAACCCCCACCCCTACGCCGTTCCAACCGCTTGCGCCGACTGCGACGCTGATCGCGATCCAGACACAGGCTGCACTGCCGACCCAGCCGGCTTCGGACACACCTGCAGGTCCTGTTCTCACACAAGCCCAGCTCACTCCAGAGCCGACCAGAACGGTCTCTGGAGAAATCAAAACTGCAGTCCCCGCAGGGTCGACGCCTGGGACGCCGACCGCCTCACCTCTGCCTCCGACCCCCGAGTTAACTGCTGCGCCTGAAATGGAAAAGCTCCCCAGCCAGATTAATATATTGCTGCTGGGCTCGGACCGCCGCCCGTGGGATGCGGGGTTCCGGACAGATACGATCATCCTGCTGACCGTAAACACCGACCTGGGGAGGGTGAACCTGACCTCGTTCCCGCGCGATCTTTGGGTGATGCTTCCCGGTTGGGGTCAAAGCCGGATCAACACCGCCTGGACCTACGGCGGGTACAAAATGCTCAAGGATACCTTCCAGCATAATTTCGGAGTGAACGTCGATTACCATATCTTGATCGATTTCTCATCGTTCAAGAAATTTGTGGACAGCCTGGGCGGGCTGACCGTCCAGGTCGCTGAGCCGGTCGCTGACTACCGCGCCGGGTATTGGGTCAAAATCCCGAAAGGCGCGGTTGAGATGAACGCCGATACCGTGCTCTGGTACGTGCGTACTCGCAAGACGACCAACGATATCGCCCGCAACCGTCGACAGCAGGAAGTCCTGAATGCGCTCTTCGAGAAACTGGTATCAATCGATATCATCCGCAAAGCGCCTGAGATCTGGGATGCATACGACCACAGCGTTAAGACGGATTTAACCATGCTGGATGTAATCCGCTGGCTGCCGTTTGCCGCCAAAATCATCAAGTCACGCGATATTCACTCCTATGCGATCACGTACAATCACGTCTACGACTGGATCACCCCAGAAGGCGCGATGGTCCTCGTGCCGAACAAAGAGGCGGTGATGAACGTGATCCGCAAATCGCAGAATCTGAAATAGCTTCGCAGGATCCATCACCCCATGTTGACTGGAAAAGGCTGGTACATCTGGCAGATCCGCAGGTGTGAGGGCGGGAGCGCCGCTGCGATCGCGAGCCAGGCCGTGCAGGCGGGTCTTTCGCATGTGCTGATTAAGGTCGCTGACGGCACCAGCGCGTATAATCTGGATCCGACGACCGGGGCAGACCTCGTCCCGGCGGTAATTCAGCAGCTTCACAGCCAGAATATCCTCTGCTTCGGCTGGCAGTATGTCTATGGATACGATCCGATCGGGGAGGCGAACATCGCGATTCTGCGCTCAATTCAGCTTGGGCTGGATGGATTTGTGATCGATGCAGAAGACCAGTACAAGCTCGCCGGGCGGGATGAGGCAGCTGCTGCCTACATGAGCCAGCTGCGGATCGGGCTGCCCAGCCTACCGATCGCGCTCAGCTCTTACCGCTATCCGACCTACCATCCGACTCTGCCATGGAGGCAGTTCCTGGAAAAGTGCGACTACAATATGCCCCAGGTTTACTGGGTGGAGGCTCATAACCCGGCTGATCAGCTGATCCGCAGCCTGCGTGAATTCCAGGCGATCTCACCGTTTCGTCCGATTATCCCTACCGGCTCGGCATATAAGCAGGGCAGCTGGGAGCCTTCGGTTTCGGAGGTTCTTGAATTCCTCCAGACCGCCCGAAACTTGAATATGAGCGCGGCAAATATGTGGGAATGGGGCCACACGAAGCTCTATCTGCCCGCGCTTTGGGATGCAGTCAGCTCATACTCCTGGCCTTCGGACGAGACAAATGTGGATCTCATCGTGCGGTATTTTGCGTTATTAAACGAACACGATTCCGCTCGGATTGCGGCGCTGTACGCCCCAAACGGCGTCCATGTGGACGCAGATCGAACGCTGCAGGGCACAGAGGCGATCCGCGGCTGGTACCAGGCGCTCTTCAGCCAGGTCCTGCCGAATGCGACGTTCCAGCTGGTGGAATCGGACGGCGATCAGAGCACGCGCAGCTTCACCTGGACGGCGAAGTCGAGCGCGGGCAATGTGACCAATGGGGGGGATTCGATGGGCATCGTTGGCGGGAAGATCGTGTATCACTATTCGTATTTTACTGTCAGTAAATAGAATTTAGCAATTAGCGATTGGCAAAAACTGCATATGTTCGCTGTTGGTTTATGGATACCGATTAATTTCCCGTTCTCTAAATGATTATCACGACTTTCCCGCGGGCGTGTCCTTGGCCAAGATACCGCAGCGCTTCAGCAGTCTCGCTTAACGGGTAGCGCCGCTCGATCACCGGTGCAATCTTTCCAGCTTCCAGAAGCTCTTTGAGTACCTCAAGGTCTGCTCGGTTCGCATTCGCGGACAGGACCGTAAATTTCTTGCCGCCTCTGCTCGAGTACCATGGGCCCAGCAGCAGAGCCTGAAAGATTTGGGCCGCGGTGCCGCCGGCCATGTTATAAATACCGCCGGGGGCTAAAGCTCGTTTGTAATCAGAGAGCGGGTGGAATCCATTAACTGCCAGGATCAGGTCGTATTGCCGGCCGCTGCTGGTTAAATTATGCTGCGTGTAGTCAATAATATAAATCCGCACCAAGGGAGCGCGCCTGTTCCAGATTTTGGGTGCTGGATACCGCAGTGACTTCTGCTCCAAAGGCTTTCGCAATCTGGACTGCGAATGTGCCCACTCCGCCAGCAGCACCCTGGATCAAGACTTTTTGCCCTGATTGAACATGCCCTCGATCGCGCAATCCCTGCAGGGCGGTGAGGCCTGCTATCGGCACTGCTGCAGATCCTGCAAACGAAAGATTGGCAGGTTTCAGCTGGTTCTTTGCCCTGGGCCTGCTGTTATTTACCAGCAGTTGGCTTTTTGGAAGACGGCTTTTTTTCAGCAGGTTTTTTCTGCTCAGGGGCAGCTGGGAGTGGAGCGGAATTCTTTCTCTCAGATTTTTTAGGCGGCTTTGGAGCTGGGATCAGTGGTAGCTGCTGCTGGATGGGTTTTTCTGCAGCCGACGGTTGTTTCATCGGTGTCTTCCTGGGGGATGCCGGTTTGATTTCGGTTGTGGAAGCGGATTTTTTCGGTGAAGTCTGCTTCTCTCCCGGTTGTTTTGGAGCGGCTTTCTTCGCGCCAGCAGGGACGGTTTTCACAGCAGGTTTTTAACCGGCGCGGTTGGATCAACCGCTTTTTTGGAGCGTTTGGGCTTTTCTTGTGCAGCCGGCTTTGCTGCGGGTTTCGAGGAACGGCTTGTGCCTTCAGCTGGCTCGGGTGATCGTTTTGGCTTCTCCTGGACAGATGATTGGGATGCAGGTTTCGATGAGCTGCTGGTTCCTACAGCTGGTTTTCCAGGTCGTTTAGGCTTCTCCTGAGCGGCGGGTTTTGCAGCAGGTTTTGATGTCGGTCCGGCGCTCGCGCCCGGTTTTGATGTGTGGCGTGGCTTTCCTGTTGCAGCCGGTGCTTTTGCTTCGGTCAGGTTCTCGGCTGCCGTTTTTCTGGCGACCTTCTTCGCGGTCGGCGTTTCATCTCTACGGCCCGATCGGCGCTTCCTCTGCTTTTGAGGCTCGCCCGGTCGCAAGGGTTCCCAGGCGACGGTCAATCCATAGACTTGCTGGTCTGGTTTCAGGAGCTGGATCAAGGTGCCGCGGTTGGCGCGGGTCTGGAGCGGCGCTTCGTCAAATCGGATCGTCTTGGGCAGCAGCTTTGTAATGTGAAGCGTGGCTTTGTCGGCATCTTCGCCGAAAGCCAGCCCTACAATCCGGTCGCCGGGGGGCAGTTTCCAGGCCATCACGCCCAAACCATATCGCCCCTGCAGAGGGAACTGGTCGACAGCCAGCCGCTTGGCCCTCCCCTGGGCAGAGACCAGCAGCGCCGAGCCGGATTCAGGCAGAATCTCCATCCCGATCAGCTCCTCGCCTTCCAGGAGCTTCATCCCCAGCACGCCGGCTGCGACCAGGCCCATCGGCCGGACGCTTTCCTCGCTGAACCGGATCGCCATCCCGGAGCTGGCTGCGAGCAGGATCTCGTTGGACCCGCTCGTGATCTGCACCCAACCGAGCCGGTCGCCGCTGTTCACTTTTACGAGCGTGAAAAGCCCTGCCGATGCTCCTGGCAGGTCCGAAAGCGCTGATTTCTTAAGCATCCCTTGCCGGGTGGCGCTGAGCAGGTAATGGTTCTCAAATGATAGGTTGGTTTCGTCACGCCCGGAGCGCGGTGGGAGGGAAAATACCCCGACCGGGACTGCCAATTCGCTGAAAGGCGTAAGCTTGTGAAACGGGACACCCTGGTCGGGTTCGTCTGTCTCGGGGAGGGCGTGGACCGGCAGGGCGGCGGCATCGCCGTCTTCGTCGATGATGTACAACGTATCCCGGGTGGATGAACGGATCAGCCAGCGCGGCGCTTCACGTCCGCTCTGGCGAGGCGGCTTATCTTCAATCGTCCGTGAGATCAGCCCATCGGGGTGGATGGAGACCCAGATCACCCGCTCTTCGACCAGGTCGGTCTTGGTGAGTAATGAGGACTTCTTTTCGCCTGCTTTAAGCTGGATGATATGGGTGCGGCGGCGGTCGCCGAAGGCTTCTTTGACAGCCTGGAGCTCTTCGCTGACCACCTGGCGCATCTTCTTCGGCGATTTCAGCAGCGCCTCAAGCTGTTTGATCAACGCCGCGACCTCTTTGTACTCGTCCTCGATTTTTTTGCGCTCGAGGGCGGCCAGGCGGCGCAGCTGCATGTCCAGGATCGCCTGAGCCTGGATCTCAGTCAGCCTGAAGCGCTTCATCAGGCGGTCGCGGGCGGTTTCAACGTCAGGGGCTTTTCGGATCAAGGCGATCACTTCGTCGAGGTGCTGCAGGGCGATCCGCAAGCCTTCCAATATATGAATGCGAGCCCGGGCTTTTGCCAGATCGTATTCGCTCCGCCGGCGGACGACCTCCAGCCTGTGGTCGAGGAAGACCCGCAGACACTGCTTCAGGCTGAGGTGGCGAGGCTCTCCGTTGACCAGCGCGAGCATGATGATGCTAAAGGTGGACTGCATCGGGGTGTGCTTGTAAAGGTCACGCAGCACCGCATCCGGATCTGCGGCTTTGCTCAGCTCGATGACGATCCGCATCCCGTTGCGGTCGGATTCGTCGCGCAGGTCGACGATCCCGTCGATCCTCTGCTCGCGAGCCAGCTCGGCGATCCGTTCGATCAGCGAGGATTTATTGGTCATGTAAGGCAGCTCGGTGACGATGATCCGGCTTCGGCCGCGCTCCATCTCCTCCAGGTGCGCGCTGGCCTGGACGGTGACCCGGCCGCGGCCGGTGGAGTAGGCGCTGACCAGGTTTTCCTCTTCGCTGCCCTGGATGATCACGCCGCCGGTTGGGAAATCAGGTCCCTTTATGAAACTGGACGATTTCTTCTATTGAGATATCATCCAGCTTCTCCCAGTTATCCAGCAGGAACTGAAGCGCTTCAACCACTTCAGCCAGGTTGTGCGGCGGGATGCTGGTCGCCATCCCGACCGCGATCCCTGTCGCACCGTTGACGAGCAGGTTCGGGATCGCCGCCGGGAGCACGGTCGGCTCGGAGAGCGTACCGTCGAAGTTTGGGCTGAAATCGACCGTGTTTTTTCCGATGTCCCCCAGCATCAAGCCTGCCGGGGAAGCCAGCCTGGCTTCGGTATAACGCATCGCGGCCGGCGGGTCGCCGTCTATGCTCCCAAAGTTGCCCTGGCCTTCGACGAGCATATAGCGCATTGAAAAGTCCTGCGCCATGCGAGCCATCGCCTCGTAGACGGCGCTGTCGCCGTGGGGGTGGTATTTGCCGAGCACTTCGCCGACGATTCGGGCGGATTTTTTAAAAGCTGTGTCCGGGCGCAAGCCCATATCGTGCATCGCGTAGAGGATCCGGCGGTGGACAGGCTTCAGCCCATCCCGGGCGTCCGGGAGGGCTCGAGCCACGATCACGCTCATCGCATAATCGAGATAGGCTTGCTGCATCTCTTGATCGATATCGACTTTTTGCACTAAACCGATTTCCATGGGGTTTTTCTCCAATGGGCTGCGAGGGCTGTGACGCAGATATTCGCAAGGTATTATAGCCGATGCTGAATTTCATGGTATATTCCAGGATTGGTGAATCCTGGCAGGTGATTGAGGTCAGATTGAAGGTTGAACCAGTTACATTAACCGGCCGGCTGATCCGGCTGGAGCCGCTTTCTCTGGCGCATGTTCCAGATTTATCGCTGGTCGGTTCGGACGAGCGCATCTGGCGTTATATGCTTTACGGCGATATTTGCGATGAATTGGGCTTGCGGGCCTGGGTCGAAGATATGCTGAACCGTCAAAGTCGCGGGGCCGACCTGCCGTTTGCGGTGATCCACCAAAAAAGTGACAGGGCAATCGGAGCGACTCGCTTCATGGACATCCGACCGGAACATCGCGGCCTGGAGATTGGTGGGACCTGGTACGGGGTCGACTACCAGGGCAGTGGGATCAATACCGAGGCGAAGTACTTGCTTCTGCGCCACGCCTTCGAAGTGCTGGGCTGCATTCGGGTGCAGATGAAGACGGATTTGCGCAACCTGCGTTCGCAGCGGGCGATCGAGAAGCTGGGGGTGGTGAAAGAGGGCGTGCTGCGCAATCACATGGTCCGTTCGGATGGGCTGGTACGCAGCTCGGTGATGTACAGCATCATCGATAGTGAATGGCCGATCGTTAAGCGGCAGCTGGAAGAGACGTTGGACCGTCTTTCGCTCTTAACTTCTCACATTTAAAAGTCCTCCCAACTCAGTGAAAATCGATCAATGCCCGAACGATCCGCTCGGCGGCATGACCATCGCCGTAGGGGTTGACCGCATGCTGCATCTGGCGGTGGGCATCAGGATCGTCCAGCAGGCGGCGGGTTTCGCGAATGATCTTATCGCGGTCTGTCCCGACCAGCCTGACGACGCCGGCAGCGACTCCTTCCGGGCGCTCGGTCGTCTGGCGCATCACCAGCACGGGCACGCCCAGGCTGGGAGCCTCCTCCTGAATCCCGCCCGAATCGGTCAGCACCAGGCTTGAACGCCGGATTAGCTGGATCATCGGGAGGTAATCGAGCGGTTCGAGCAGGCTGACATTTGGGAGCCCACGTAGCGTGGATTGCACGGTCGCCTGGACCTTTGGGTTCAGATGGACGGGGTAAATGAACCGCACCGCTCCTTTGTAGCCTTCTGAAAGCTCTCGGATCGCCTCGCAGATCGATTCGAGCGGCTTGCCGAAGCTCTCCCGGCGGTGAGCGGTGACCAGGACCAGCCGCGGGTTCTGCAGCGGGATCTGGTCGCAGGCGACACCCAGGTTTTCTAAAAGCTCTGTCAGGCTCCGGGTGGGAGGCAGTGCCGAGGCGTACTGCAGCGCGTCGATGACCGGGTTGCCGGTGACGATCACCCGCTCCGCCGGGATGCCTTCGCGCAGCAGGTTATGGCGCGCCCACTTGGTCGGGGCGAAATGCAGGTCGGCAGCGACGCTTGCGACCCGGCGGTTGATCTCTTCTGGAAAGGGCTGCCGCCTGTTGCCGGTTCGCAGCCCAGCCTCGACGTGCCCGACCAGGATGCCGCGGTAGAAGCCCAGCAGCGCCGCGGCCATCACGGTCGTGGTGTCGCCCTGGACCAGCAGCCAGTCCGGGCGCAAATCCTCTAAAACCGGGTCCAACTTTTCAAAGATGGACGCTGTCAGACCAGCCAGAGTCTGGTCGGGGCGCATAAGGTCCAGGTCGACGTCCGGGACGATCTGGAAGAGATCAAGCACCTGGTCGAGCATCTGGCGGTGCTGGGCGGTGAGGCAGACAAGCGGCTCTACCCCTGGAGTCTTCCCAAGCAGGCGCACGATGGGCGCCATTTTCACGGCTTCGGGGCGGGTGCCGATCACGGAGAGGATGCGCATTTTGATTTTCCATTAGAAAAGAAGGTAGATGACAGAAGGTATTATATCGAAGCTGGGTAGATTTTTCATCTCCTTCCTGGATGGATTGCCAGTATAATCGTGCGGGAGATGGTTTTGAGACCTGTAAGAACGATTTTTATTGCATGTTTTGCCTTGCTGCTCTGCTCCTGCGGACTGAGTCCAGTGGGTGGCGCTCCTTCTAAGCTCGAAATCGAAGAAATGGAAGCGACATTTGCAGCCCCGACAGTCCCGACGCTGCTGATACGGCAAACAACTCCAGCCGCATCCACAATCCCGGCTGAGAAGCAGAACCCGGTGACTGCAGCACCAGCGATTCTCCCAGCAGCTCAGCCTGCGGCGACCGAAGAACAGTTCCCGCTGCCGACCGTTGAGCCAGTTATGCTTTCAGATCCCTGGCTCTGCTCCCCGCTCGAGTTTGTCGAGCTGGAAGACCTGCCGCGAGTCATGTCGGATGAATATCGCCCTCCGGTCAAACCGGGCTCGGACGCCCGTCATCAGGGCGTCGATTTTGCATATATCCACTGGAAGGGCAACAGCCCGCTGGAGGGGACCCCAGTCCGTTCGTCGCTCGGAGGTCGAGTTGCAGCGTCGATCCGCGATTCGTTCCCGTTCGGCAATCTGGTGATCGTTGAAACCAAGCTCGAGCAGCTGCCGGAAGCTGTCTGGCGCGCCTTTGGGATCATCCCAGGCGAGTCGCTCTACCTGCTCTACGGCCACATGGACACAAATTCGCCCGCAGTGTCCCTTGGAGACGAGCTTCAACCCTGCGCGCCGGTGGGATTCGTCGGCAAGACCGGGAACACGGCTGCCGCCCACCTTCACCTGGAAGCGCGCCTGGGTCCAGCCGGGTCGCAGTTCAACCAATTCTCCTATTATCGAGATGAGGATCCGAAGGAAGCCAGGGATAATTACAAGCTCTGGCGCACCAGCGGGGTTTTCAGGCACTTCGACCCGCTGCGGCTGATGCTGTTCGAGCAGAACGGCGGCGCGAGCTGGACGCCGACTCCGTCCTGGCCGAATTTGAAGTGAAGACTCCATAAAACTAAAGCTTCAGAAAAAGTTGATCCGAGGGGTTGTCAGAAATCATAGACCGCGCTATAATCCGGTCGCTCAAATCGGGGCGTGGCGCAGTCCGGCTAGCGCGCTTGCATGGGGTGCAAGAGGCCCTGGGTTCAAATCCCAGCGCCCCGACTGAAGACCGTTTTCATTTCTATGGAAAGAAAGAAAACGGTTTTTTTTATTCTGGCTTGAATCGCTTTTCTCAACACTCTGAAGATGGACCATCATGTTTTTACCCTTACCCGACTTTATCCGTTATAATCGTCTCATGGGCGCCTATGTGAAACCTTAGGCTCAGCCTTGAAATGATCATCAAAACTGGAGAGCATGCTATGGGCGACAAGAGTCCGAAAAACAAAGAGAAGAAAAAGAAGAAACAGGTGACCAAGCAGGAGCAGAAAAAGGGAAAAACGGGCGCCATTTCTTCGATAACTTGAGCCGTTGGCTAAATCCCAACAACTAATTAATGGACATTGTCCATTCAACGGCGTATCCAGGTCTCGTGCCGGACCCAGGGGATATCGGCTGGATCATATCGTCGCGCCGGCTCGAAACCGGGAAAATACAGATTCTATTTGTTCAATAACGAGCTGAAATACTGCTCTGACCCAAGAAGTCCAATCGATGGAAATGACCATTTAACTGGATGAGTCAGCATGCAGGAGGCGAGTGTGGAAGAAAGACCCTGGTTTAATAGTTATGATCCGGGAATGCCGCGTACCTTGCAGCCGTATCCCGAAAGCACCTTATTGGAGGCAGTCCGGGAGACTGTTCGGCTGCGGCCTCAACACACTGCGCTGATTTTTAAAGACCGGCGCATGAGCTACGATGAGCTGGAAAAGCTGAGCAATGCCTTTGGGACAGCCCTGGTAAGCCTGGGGGTAAGAAAGGGCGAGCGAGTTGCGCTGTTGATCCCAAATTCCCCTCAGGCGATCATTGCCCAGCTGGGGGCATGGAAGGCGGGCGCGATCGTCTGCCCGATCAATTCTCTTTACACAGCCACAGAGCTGGAATTTGCGCTGAAGGATGTGGGGGCAGAGACGGTCGTCGTGCTGACTCCCTTCTATGAGAAAGTCAAAGAAGTGCAGGCGCGCTGCCGGGTAAAGCGGATCATCGCCACCAATATCAAAGATCATCTGGCGCCGCATCTGCGCCTGCTTTTCACTTTATTAAAAGAGAAGAAAGAGGGCCATTGGATTCAGCTTCAACCAGGCGACTACAGCATGGACGAGCTGTTGAAACGCTATGCCAATGCTGCCTCACCGGGAATTGTTGTGGGTCCCAAAGATCCAGCCATCCTGCTGTTCAGCGGCGGCACTTCAGGCACGCCAAAAGCCGCCCTCGGCACTCACCAGGCGCTGTTGATCAGTGCGATGCAGCTGCACACATATGCGAAGTCAGTCCTGACGGACTGGGATGATCGGATCACGATCTGCATGCCGATGTTCCATATTTACGGCAACATGGGGATGTGCACATCACTGCTGGCGCGCTGGCCGATGGTCCTGGTGCCCAACCCGCGTGACCTTGACGATCTCGTCGCCACCATCCAGAAGACGCGCCCGGCGGTGCTCCACGGCGTGCCTACTTTGTTTAACGGCCTGCTCAACCACCCTGCGGTCCTGGCAGGAAAAGTCGACTTCAAGTCGATGAAAATTTGCTACTCGGCAGCCGCTCCTTTGCTGGCTGAGACAAAGCATCGTTTTGAATCCCTGACAGGCGGACGGCTGCTCGAAGCGTATGCAATGACTGAGACCATGCTGGCGACGGTAGCCTGCCCGGTCCACGGCGTGTACAAAGAAGGCTCGACCGGTGTGCCGATCTCGGATGTCGACCTGCGCATCGTCGATGTTGAAAATGGAGAGACAAGCCTGCTCCCGATGGAAATCGGTGAGATCATCATCCGTGCCCCCCAGGTGATGGTGGGATATTGGGAACATCCAACTGAAACGGCGAATATGATCCGGGATGGTTGGGTCTACACTGGGGATATCGGCTACATGGATGAGGATGGGTATCTTTTCATCGTAGACCGCAAGAAGGATTTAATCAAACCCAGCGGTTTTCAGGTCTGGCCGCGCGAGGTGGAAGAAGTGATTGCTTCAATCCCGGCGGTCGCGGAGGTTTGCGTGGCTGGCGTGCCCGATGCCGTCCAGGGCGAGGCGGTGAAAGCCTGGGTGGTGTTGAAAGCGGGAGAAGCGGCCAGCGCCAAAGAGATTCAGGATGCCTGCCGCACAAAGCTGGTCGGATATAAAGTGCCCAGGGATATCGAGTTTCGCGACAGCCTGCCCAAGACGATGGTCGGGAAACACCTTCGCAGGATGCTGAGGGATGAAAAGCCGGTTTGAGCAGACGGATAAATAGTCTTCATTCTTGAATTCTTCCCCCTTCATGGTGTCCAGAAAGCCCTGGGTTGAAATCCCAGCGCCACACCTGAAAGATACCTGCTGTTCGCATATTTAAAACCATTTCCAATTATTAATAATCTTGACAGCATTCCGTTCGAGGGTAAAATTATCCTCGATATTTTGGTAATTTTGGATAATTTGGAAAAATTTGATATGAAATTGACTCGCCGCCAAGAAATATTTGTCCAAAAAATGTTTGACTTGAAGAAGGAGTTCGATGGTCCGGTCCATTATTCGTTGTTAGCAGAACGCCTGGGCGTCAGCCCTTTTACGGCCTACGATATGCTCTGCCTGCTGGAAGAAAAAGGCTATGTGACCTCTGAATACCAGCTGCCGTCGGACAAAATCGGTCCAGGAAGGGCAGAGCGCCTGTTCTTCCCCACCAGCAAGGCTAATTCCCATCAATCAAGAGTGCTGGCTGAGACCGGGGCGGACAACCTGGAAGGCGATGCGCTCAAGGATTTCCTGGTGGCAAAACTTCGCGATGGCTGGCTGCCGGCTGACCAGAGCGACCTGGTTGAGCAGATGATGTCTCGACTTGCGCCTCCGGGGCAGGGAGAAGTGCGCTACTGTGCCGAAGTTATTACGATTGCTGCCCTCCGCCTGCAGCAAACCTCTGGGTGGAGTCTATTTTGCGAATATATGCCGTCTTTGATTCCAGCGGAAAATAAATTGCTAAGAGCTAACTTATGCCTTATGAGTGGCTTTCTCTTCGGCTTGCTGGCGCAGCAGAGCACGCCTGGGCAGGAATGGTTTGTGAAGCTGCGCGAACAGCTTCAGATCTGTTTGGACGAAGTTCTTATGATGGAAGAGGATGACCTGCAAATGCTGGCATCCCAGGTGACTGAAGTATTTTCTGCATTAGGTTGCAAACCTTGAGCGATCTCAAACCATTGATCGAAGCGCGCAGCCTGACCAAGGTCTACCAGACCGGGGCAGGTGGATTCACTGCGTTGAATTGTATTGATTTGCAGGTGTTTCCGGGCGAATTCCTCGGAGTCGTCGGCAAATCCGGGGCAGGCAAGACCACACTGCTGAACATGCTCAGCGGAGTGAGCGAGATCACCTCCGGAGAAGTGATTTTTCGACCGACCAGGAATGGAGCCGCAGTTGGAGTAGAGAAGGTGCTTTCACTCGGCACGCTGAACGAGGATGAGCTGGCAGCCTGGCGCGGGCAGAACGTGGGAATTGTCTACCAGTCTTTTGAGCTGCTTCCGCAGCTTGACCTGGTGGATAATGTGATGATCCCGCAGGATTTCTCCGGACGCTACAGCCCTAAGAACACGCAGCAGCGCGCCCTTGAGCTGCTGGACCTGGTCGAGCTGAGCGAGCACGTTTACAAGCTCCCGGCGCACATCTCCGGTGGGCAAAAGCAGCGGGTCGCGATCGCCCGAGCCCTCATAAACGACCCGCCTTTGATCCTGGCGGATGAGCCTACCGGCAATCTGGATTCCGCGACTGCCGAGACGATCCTCCAGCTTTTCAACCGTCTGATCGATGCTGGAAAGACGATCGTCATGGTCACTCACGATAGCTCTCTGGCAGGGCGCTGTTCACGGACGGTTCAAATCTCCGACGGCAAAATCGTCGTCTCGCCTTCAGAACGGTATGAAAACAATACCTCCCAGACCTTTTCGACGGGAAGCAGCGTGAGAGGGCTGGATGAAGCTCCTGCTGCTGGGCGAGACTCGTCCTCACCGGGAGGGGCGGATAACGAGGGGCGTCCAGAACCGCAAAGCCGCCCAAACGGAGCGTCTTACGCCAGAAGCATCAGCGGAAAATGGTCCGAGCATTCACATCAAAAAGCGATTGAATTGCATGATGTCGTCAAGACCTATGTGAACGCAGCTGGATCCTTCCCGGCTCTCAAGGGAATCAATCTGCAGATGAACTACGGTCAGTTTGTCTCGATCGTCGGGAAATCCGGCAGCGGCAAATCCACCCTGCTTAACATGCTCACGGGTATCGACCATCCGACCTCCGGTCAGGTGATCATCGACGGTCAGCATATCTACGAGATGTCAGAGAGCAAGCGAGCGCTCTGGCGCGGGCGTGCCATGGGCATCGTATTTCAATTCTTTCAGCTGCTGCCTGCGCTGACATTGCTTGAGAACACGATGCTGCCGATGGATTACTGCAGCGTCTACCCGGTAAGCGAGCGCCCGAAGCGCGCCCTGGAGCTGCTTCGGAGGGTCCACCTGGAAGATCACGCAAACAAGCTCCCTTCCATGGTTTCCAGCGGGCAGCAGCAAAGCGCAGCCATCGCCCGTGCCCTGGCCACCGATCCGCCGATCATCGTTGCAGACGAGCCAACCGGAAACCTTGATTCACGCTCTGCTGCTGCGATCATCCACCTTTTCCAGGAGCTTGCCGCACAAGGAAAGACGATCCTGATCGTCACCCACGACCCCTCGATCACCCGCCGCACGGAACAGACCGTGATCCTATCAGATGGCGAGATCATCGACGACGTGGTGGCGCGCGCCTTGCCGCTGCTCAACCATCCTCAGATGCTCCAGATCACTCACCAGGCAGCAAGGCGATTTTTCCAACCTGGGGAGATCATCCTGCAACAGGGTGAACCGGTGGAGAACTTTTTTATGGTCGCGAGTGGCGAAGTAGAAGTGGTCTTGAAAAAACCGGATTGTCCGGAGATCAGCCTGGCAAGCCTGGGAGCAGGGCAGTTCTTCGGTGAAGTTGAGCTTTTGAATGGCGGCAGGTCGATCGCCAGCGTTCGGGCTGCCTTGAACGGACCAGCAGAAATCGCCCTGTTGGATCGGGCTGAATTCCTGCGCCTGATCGACGGCGCCCCGGCGGTACGGATGGAGCTGAGCAGCGTGGCCCGAGAGCGAATGGATGAGCATGAGAGATTGGCAGAAGCAGGACGTTTTGAAGATGAAGACCAGGACTAAGCTGCTTCTCCCGCGCTGGCGAAAAGTGCTGGCCGACCTGTGGGAAGGCAGGACTCGCACGCTGCTTGTTGTAGCTTCTATCGCCGTGGGCGTGTTCGCCATTGGGACCATCGTTACGTCGTATATGATCCTGGGCGAAGACCTCAATCTCAGCTACACCATGATCCATCCTGCTAATATTGAGATGAGAACCACGCCCTTCGACGAGCATTTTCTCCACTCGGTCGAAGAGGTCCCTGGCGTGGGGCAGGCTGAAGGCCGCCAGTCGCTCAGCGTGCGCCTCAGCAAGGATGGCTCTTCCTGGTTGAGCGTCAACCTCCAGGCAATCGAAGGCGAAGATAGGATCCAGATAAACCAGCTCAAGCCGGTATCAGGAGAAACCGTCCCTGCCGAGCATGAGCTGGTGATCAACTACGATATGATGCGCGATACCGGTTTCCGCACCGGCGATTGGCTGCAGGTCGAGCTTCAGGACGGGACGACGAGAGTGATGCGCGTGGCGGGTGAAGTCGGCGACATGACAACTGCTCATGACCCAATGGGCAATTATCGCGGCTTTATCACCGAAGACACGATCCTCTGGCTGGGTGGGACAAGGCTGTACGACCGCCTGCTGATCACGGTAAGTGAGCATGAAAATGATATAAATTCCATCCAAAGCGTGGCGGATGCCGTCACGACGAAGATCGAAAAGAACGACGGAACAGTGTTCAGCTCTTCGGTATACAGGTCGGATGAATACCCGATGGTGGCCATGGCTCTGGCAATGATGGGCATTTTAGGCGTGTTGGGTGTGCTGGTGATGCTTCTGAGCAGCTCTCTGATCGTCAATACCCTCAACGCCCTGTTCACGCAGCACCTCCATCAAATCGGCGTGATGAAGCTTGTCGGAGCGCGCGGCCGCCAAATTATGGCGATGTACCTGATGATGATCCTGGCTTACGCCTTGATCGCGCTTGTGATCGCTGTTCCGCTTGGGGCCTGGGCTGGTTATCAGCTGTCGTTGATGATGGCAGGTATGTTCAACGCAAGTTTGCAGGGCTTTCGAATTGTCCCTGCTGCGCTGGCGGTCCAGGTAGCGACCGCGGTCTGCGTGCCGATAGCAGCCGGCATCCTGCCGGTGCGCAGCGGATCGAAAATCAGCGTGCGACGGGCGATCAGCAACGATCGAATCGGTGACCAGGTCGTCAGCACCGGTATCTTCCGCGGGCTGAACCGGTTGGCGGTGGGATTGCTGTCGCGCCCGGTGCTGCTTTCAATCCGAAACACCTTCCGGCGCAAGGGCCGCCTGGCGCTGACCCTCTTGACCTTGACTGTTGCAGGGGCGATCTTTATCGCCGTGTTCAACGCACGCGCCTCATTGGATGCCTACTTGGATGAGCTGATGCAGCATTTCCAGGCGGATGTCACCCTGAGCTTTGATCGTCCCTACCGCTCGGAGCGGATTTCACAGGTTTTACGCCAGGTGCCGGGCGTGGAGTACGTTGAGGCCTGGTCGGGGCGCGCCAGCGGAAATCCTCGATCCTCAGGATAACCTGCTTGAGGACCTGACTATCATCGCCCCACCGGCTGATACGCCCTTACTGAAGGTGGAACTTTTGTCCGGGCGCTGGATCCAGCCCGGGGATCAGCGCGCCCTGGTAGTCGCGATTCCAATCTATAATTTGTACCCTGATCTAAAGCCCGGAGATATGCTGCGCCTGCGCGTGGCAGATGGGCGGATAGAAGATTGGGAAGTGATCGGGGTGTTCAGCTTCACCGAGATGCTGGGTTCCATGATGGCTTACGCCGATTACGATTACTTCTCTGATTTGATCGGCGCGCCTGGTGAAGCGGCTTCCTACCGGATGATTACCGATGCCCATACCCTGCAAAGCCAGAAGGCGATCGCGGAGGCGATCGATAGCCACATGCGCAGCCTGAACTTGCAGGTGCAGAATGTCGAAGCGGGGCTGGAATCGCGTGAGCAAGCCTCGCTTTCGATGAATATTATGATCGCATTTCTCATGAGCATGGCGCTGCTGACGGCTTTCGTCGGCGCGATCGGTTTGGCCGGCACGATGGGGATGAACGTGATCGAGCGCACGCGAGAAATCGGCGTGATGCGCGCGATCGGAGCAGGGGACCTTACAATAATAAAATCAGTCGTGATCGAAGGAGCTCTCATCGGCTTAATCAGCTGGGCGTGCGCCTGGGTGCTTTCTTATCCGATCACTGCCGTAATGCTGCGCATCATCTCTGAGGCGATGGAGAGCGACCCGGTCCCGCTGGCTTTCACACTGCAAGGGGTGTTATGGTGGCTTGGGGTCGTCCTGTTGCTTTCGTCGGCGGCCAGCATGCTGCCGGCGCGAGCGCAGCTCGACTGACGATCCGCGAGGTGCTGGCGTATGAATAAGGAACAACCGATTCTGAGAATCATGCAAAAATGGGAGCCGATCGTATGATGACCGGAATTAATATCCGCTCTGCCCGGCTCGAAGATGTCGACGGCATGGCAAGAGTGCGCGTTGCCACATGGAAAGATGCCTACCGCGGCATCCTTCCGGATGAGCTGCTCGACGGGATGACATACCAGGCTGCCTCAGAGCGTTGGCGGAAGGCCTTCTTTGAAAATAGATCTCCCGGTGTAGAGGTTATTTGTGGCAGAAAACGAATTAATGGAGATCATCGGTTATGCATTCTGCGGACCAGAAGAAAGCGGCGACCTTGAATACCGCGGCGAGATTTACGCTCTTTACGTGCTGCCTTTGTACCATAAGCGCGGGATCGGACGCTCCCTGGTCGCAGCTTCTACCAGGCATCTGACCGAAAACCTGCATTTGGAGACCATGCTGATCTGGGTCATGGCAGCCAATCCCAGCCGGGAGTTCTACGAACACTTGGGTGGAAAAGCAGTTCGGGAGAAAATTAAGGATATCGGCGGGCAGATGGTTCCTGAAGTTGGATACGGATGGGGAGCGATACGCAGGTTGTGGGAATTCCTAACGGGTACCGCTTAAAGCGCTAGCGCCCGAGTGAGGGGGGCACCCGGGCGCTAGCTTCGTAAATATTATCACATTCTTTCAATAAATCAAGGGTTTTCAGGGATAATTTACGAAGATTAATATCCCTTTCACAAGCCGATCATTTTTTGATTCTCGGGTATAATCCATTTCGCTGACCGACGAAAAAGGAATTATTTTGCTCGCCGCACACGCGTCGGTTTGCTCTCTCTATCGGAGGATGGCTGGGTGGGCGTTGATAAATCGTCAGCGCCCACCCGCTGCGTTAAGCTTCCAATGCAGGATCGGGATTATTTCCGGGCCATCACATCTGCGATCGGCGTGCCGTTTACGTAGATGATGATGTCCTTGACGCCTTCAAATTGCTTGATCGTAAATCGAAGCTGGTCTTTGAATCGCGTTGCATCGCAAGAATCTTTTGTGCGCACATACTCGCCAGTCAGGTAGACCTTCACAGTCCCGTTATCGAATTCTACGTTGTTCACAGCCAGGTTTGATGCCGCGCCGGGGTGATACAGGATGCCGATCGTCTCACCGTGGTACGACAGGATCGTCTTGAGCGCGTTCGTAACATCAATAGGTACGTTTCCTGTTTTTGGGAAAAGCGTCTTGATATACCACAGCGCTTCCCCGCAGCCAAAGCGGCCTTTTTCCTCCTTGTTGATGTAATAAACCAGCACCGATTGTTCGACCGTCAGAGTCGCAGCGGGTTGGGTTGGAAGCGAAGGTGCGGTCGGCGGCGGTGGAGCTGCTGTATTGGTTGGGGGGGGTGTGAAAGTCGGGGTGGGGATCGGCGTTTCGGTTGGCAGGGGAGTCGCAGTGGGCGCCGGCGTTGCTGTGGCGGTCGGAGTCGGGGTCGGAGCGAGGAATGGGATCGCATCGCAGCCTGCCAGACTGAACGCCAGGACCGCCAGTAGAACGAATAAGAGAGATTTTTTTATCAGGCTGGGCATAACCATGATTTTATCAAAAAAAGAGCCCGGGATGATAAAAATCTCGGGTCTCTTTCTGTTCTTAATGATAAATCATTAGAAAGATTCGGGCTGGAAGGCTGCTTTCCGGGCGAAGTCGCCTCCTTCTCGAAGCGCCTGCGAGTTCGCCGGGAGCAGGCGGTGGTGTTTCTGCGGCAGGTGCGCGGCCAGCGTCTTCTCGATTACATCGACCGTCAGGACAGGGAGCAGCTCAATCAGCGCGCCGAGCATGACCATATTCGTCAGGCGCTTGTCTCCTATTTTTTCGGCGATCTCATTCGCCGGGATCAGCACAGAGTGAAGATCGCTGCGCTGCACCTCCCGGTCGACCAGGGATTGGTTCACCACCAGCACCCCGCCGGGGAGGACAAGCGGTTCGTATTTCTCCAGCGAAGGCAGGTTGAACGCAAGCGCCGCCCTTGGATTGCGCACCGTCGGTGCGCCGATCGGCTCATCCGCCAGGATCACGGTGCAGTTCGCCGTCCCGCCGCGCATCTCCGGGCCGTAGGATGGGATCCACGTCACTTCCAGGCCTAAGTCCATCGCTGCATAAGCGACGACCTGCCCGGCAAAAAGAATCCCCTGGCCGCCAAAACCCGCAAAAATAACCTCTGTCTGCATGCCTGAACCTCCTAAAACCTGACGCCTTCCAGGGACGCCGAAATCTTAAAATCACCCAGCGGGAAGGCGGGGACCATCTTTTCCTCGACGAAACCCAATGCCTGCTGCGGCGTCAGACCCCAGTTGGTCGGGCAGGTGGACAGCAGCTCGACGATCGCGAAACCCAGCCCGCGCACCTGGACCTCGAACGCCGTCCGGATTGCTTTTTTTGCCAGGCGGATATTCTTCGGGTCGTGCAGGCTGCGGCGGACCGAGTAACCGCAGCCATCCATCGTGGCGAGCGCCTCGGCCATCCGCAGAGGAAAACCGGCCTGTTCCACATCCCTCCCAAGCGGGGAAGACGTGGTTTTCTGGCCGGGCAGGGTGGTGGGTGCCATCTGCCCGCCGGTCATCCCGTAGATCGCGTTGTTGATAAAAATTACCGTGATGTTCTCGCCGCGCCCGGCAGCATGCATGATCTCGCCCATCCCGATAGATGCCAGGTCGCCGTCGCCCTGATAGGTGAAGACGATCCGGTCGGGAAGGGTGCGCTTGATACCGGTTGCCATCGCCGGGGCGCGCCCGTGTGCGGCTTCGACGAAATCGCAGTCGAAGAAATTGTACGCAAACACAGAACAGCCCACCGGTGCAACTCCGATCGTCCGCTCGCGCAGCTGCATCTCATCGAGCGTTTCGGCGATCAGTCGGTGTGCCACGCCGTGGGTGCAGCCCGGGCAGTAGGTTGTCGAAACAGGCGTGAACGATCTGGGTCGTGAATAAACTACCGTTACAGGAGCATCCATAATTTTTTCTCCTCGATAATCGTCCTAATTGAGGATCTTTTTCATGTGCTGGATCCAGTCGGCACGCGGGTCAGCGTCAAGCCCAGGTTTTTCCTTCGCCAGGCGCTGGATCGCGGTCAGGATTTCATCCGGGAACGGGACGATCCCGCCCATCCGGCCGTAAAACTGGACGGGGCATCGCCTGCCGACGTCTCGAAGGATGTCTTCCAGCATCTGGCCTGTATTCATCTCGACCACCAGGATCGACTGGGCGTTTTTCGCCAGCTCAGCGATCTGGGTGGACGGGAATGGGCTCAGGCTGACCGGGCGGAACAGGCCGACCGGGATTCCCTGCGCCCGAGCCTGGCGGACTGCCGAGTAGGCGATCCGGCCGGCGGTGCCGAAGCCGATCACGACGATCTCGGCGTCGTCCAGGAAATATTCCTTGTAGCGGACTTCATTTGCTTCGATCACCTTCCATCGCTCGAGCAGCCGCAGGTTGGTGACTTCCTCATCTTCTGGTTTGATATATATAGATGAAAGGATCCGCCTTTCGCGTCCGATGGCTCCATGGACAGCCCATTCGGGGATCGGGCGTTCGACCGGCTGCATCGGGGGCAGCTCAGCTGGCTCCATCATCTGCCCCACGTTCCCATCGGCGAGCACAATGGTCAGGGCGCGGTATTTCTCGGCCAGGTCGAAGGCGAGCACCGTCAGGTCGATCGCTTCCTGGACGCTGGAAGGTGCCAGTACGATCGGAAAATAATCGCCGTGGCCCCCGCCGTGGACGATCTGGTTGTAGTCGCCCTGGGAAGGGGCGATGTTCCCCAGCCCGGGACCGCCGCGCATCACGTCGATCAGCACGCAGGGCAGCTCGGTCCCGGCGATGTAGGACAGGCCTTCCATCATCAGGCTTACGCCCGGGCTCGATGACGAGCTCATCACGCGCACACCCGTGCAAGCCGCTCCGTAAACCATGTTCACCGCCGCGACTTCGCTCTCGGCTTGAAGGAACACACGCCCGAGCTCAGGCATCCGCCGGGCCATCCATTCGAGCAGCTCGGTCTGGGGTGTGATTGGATAGCCAAAATAAGCTTTGACACCGGCGCGGATTGCCGCCTCTGCCATCGCTTCGTTGCCTTTCATCAGTTCACGAGTCATGAAATCCTCCCAGGATCAGCCGGCGTTGGTCGTCCGCACCGGCGTCTGGCGGTAGACGGTCAGTGCCGCTTCCGGGCAGACCAACGCGCAGATCGCGCAGCCGGTGCAGCCTTCCGCAATCAAATGGACGGGATGAAAGCCCTTCGGGGTGAATTGGTCCATGTCCAGCGCCAGCACTTTTTGCGGGCACTCAGCGACGCATAATTCGCAGCCTTTGCAGTACGTCAGGCTGACTTCGATCCAACCTTTTACAGCCATTCACACACCTCCAACTTTTTCATTGCGAGCATCTTATGCGAAGCAATCTCGTCATCAAGGACCAATAATACTTGCTCGCCTTTTCTGCACGAATAAATCCAACCGTTCTTATCTTATTAAACCCTTTGCAGGACAGTTTGGGTAGTGCCAACTGTCATAAGAATTGATTACAAAGGTCATTGAGGTAGGGAAGAGCGTTTGTTGCCGAAAGCTTTAACCTACGGCGTCGGCGTCTTTGCAAGCTCGGCCATGATTGCGTCCTGGGCGGACTGGAGCACCTGCTCTGGAGGGAGGTCCTGCTCGAAATAAGCCCGCAGCTGCTGGTCGAAAATCAGGCTGTAGGTTGTAAACTCCGGTTCGAGCGGGTAGGCTGCTCCCTTGGCAAGTGCTTCGGATACCTGGGCGACCAGCGGGCCGTATGTCGGGTCGGTGCCTTTAAAAACCGTGGCGGAAGGGATCGTGCCGGAATCCGCCAGCAGCGATTGCGCTTCGGGCATGATCAAAAAGCGGATAAACTCGACTGCAGAGCGGCGGTCCGCTCCTGCGGATTTCGAGCTCAGGTAGATATTCTCGGCCAGCACAAAACCCGACATCGAGCCTTCCAGGTAGGTCGGCCAGGGATCGACCGCAAGTTTCTCTGCCCCGATAGCCTTCGCTCAGCTGAGGCAGGTTCCAGCTTCCGTCGATGATCCAGCCGATTTCGCCGAGCTTGAAGCGGTCCAGGTCGGCGTCGCCGAAAAAGTTCGTCGGTCCGGCCTGGTCGAATGCTTTGAGCAGCTCCAGCCAGGCGATACCCTGCCCGTTGTTGAACGCCGGCAAGCCGTTCAAATCGATGAACTCCCCGCCTAAACCGATCAGGTGCCCGCCTGAATAAAAGAAGCTCCTCTCCAGGTAGGACCCAATTGTCGCGCCCTGTGTGCTCGTCTGAGCCAGCGTGACCAGCTCGTTAAAGTTGTCTGCCTGGATGGTGATCACGTCCTTATTGCGGTACAGGACGACCCCGCTGATCGAATAAGGCAGCCCGATCAGGGCAGGATCGACCCGGGCGGATTCCAGCGCCGCAGGGTTAAGTGAATTAAGCAGGCTGGAGCTGATATCAGCGTTCAAGTCCGCTAAAAGGTCTTGCTGGAAAAGCTCGGGTCCCCAATCAGCTGGCCCGAGCAGCAGGTCCGGGGCCAGACCTTCGCTGGAATCTGCGATGAACCTCTCGAGCAGCAGCTCAGGTGGGACATAAAGGACGTCGAACATCACGTCGGGATGGTAGCTCTGGAAGGATTTGATAATGGCCGCCAGGACGGGCAGCTTGTCCTCCTCCCAGGAATGGCGGATGATCACTGTCCCGTGCAGGATCTCTTCGGTGGGAAAGGTCGTCGGCGCTGGCCTGGGCGTCGGGGTTTCGAAGACTTGATTCGGTCAGCTCGGGGGGAAGATCGGATGGCGTCTCGGTCTGGCTGCAGGCAGGGAAGAGCAAAAAAATGAAAATAAGAAGGAGATTCAGCTTATATCTGGGGGTCATCATCCTGGATACTATACCAGGGAGTGTGGAGTTTTTCAACCCTGACCCATATTCCTCCTTCCAGGGCAGAGGAATGGAAAAATTCTAGGTCTGTTTCAGCGCAAAATGATCGGTAGAAATCTCATGGTGACTGCTTCTTGCAGGACCAGCTGGCTGCCCTGAAGAGCCGCAGTCTGACCCGCGCTGAGCGCTTTGGGCATATTGGTAGCAGCGCGGACATCTTGGCTGATCATGGACCCTGAAGGCATATCGAAGGCAAACGCAAGGATCACCAGCATGGATAATCCCAGAAGAACCCAGGTTGACTGGTCCAACCGTTGCTGATGGCCCGTCCGGATCTGCTGGGGGTGGTGATTCAGCTTGCGCCTGCCATTTTGAGCCCAGTCCGAAAATCAGAACAGCGAGCAATACGGCAGTTAAAATTCTAAAAGATTGGCTCGATAGGCGAATTTAAATCTCTGGTTGACGACAGCGCTCCAATCCCTTCACCGAAGCGATTGAGATTGGTAGAGGGAATCATCCTGGCATCGTTTATCCAGTATAATCGGCGCATGGCTGTGAAAAAAGTAATCGATGGAGTGATCGCCGCAGCCCTGACACCGCTGAACCCGGACGGCTCAATCGCTTTGGAAGATTTGCCGCTCCTGCTCGACTTCCTGGCGCGGCGCGGCTGCCACGGGGCGCTTCTTCTTGGTACGACCGGCGAAGGGCCTTCATTTGCCAGGGAAGAGCGGATCGCAATCGCGAAACGCTCGCTTGAAGTCCGCGCGGCTTACCCGGATTTCCTGCTGCTGGCCGGTACGGGCACGCCAAGCATCGAGGAGACGATCGCCCTGAATCGGACTATTTTTGACCTGGGTTTTGACGGCGTCGTCGTCCTGCCGCCGTATTACTTCCGCAAAGCGACTGAACCCGGGTTATTGGAGTGGTTTTCCCAGGTGATTCGGCGCTCTGTCCCGGTTGGCTCGGCCTTTCTGCTCTACCACATCCCGGGAACGACCGGAATCGAGATCTCGCCCGACCTGATCGCCAGGCTGATGGACCTGTTCCCGGACCATCGCATCGGGATCAAGGATTCAACGGCCGATGCAGACCACGCCGTCCAGCTCGGGACGCGATTTGGGAGGGATCTGCTCACGCTCAACGGTACCGATTCGCTCTTTGACCTTGCGCTCGAACATTCCGCCGCCGGCTGCATCACAGCGATGGCAAACCTGCGCTCGCCTGACCTGCGCCGGGTCTACGACCAGCGCCAGAAGGGCGGTTCGGATCCGGATGCAGTGTCGCGGTTGAAGACGGCGCGCGGCGTGATGAACCGCTATGCGCCTTTCCCACCGCTTTATAAAGCGCTGATCCACCGACTTCACGCGCTGCCCCAATGGGCTGTCAGGCCGCCGCTGCTCGCGCTGAGGCCAGAATTATTGGAAGCAGCTCTGGCAGAAGCGCACCAGGAAGCGCCTGGTTTTGATGACTGAGACCCCCATGTCTGAAGGTGTTCCAGAAAAGCGGCGGGTTGCCCTGCTGGTGCTCAATTTGATTTTGATCGCGGCCTGCCTGGCTGCCCTCATGATGGCGGTACTCGGATACACGCTTTACCGATCCAGGCAGTCAACTCCGTCCGTGCCGCCGACGATCACCCGCCTGCCGTCGCTGACGCCGACCCTGGTCCCTTCTGCGAACTCCCAGCCCGACGATCACGACCACGCCGCGCCCAACCTCATCCCCAACGATCACCCCCAGTCCCTCCTGGTCGCCGACCCCTACGCAAACTCCGACGATCACGCCCTTTCCCAGCCTGACCCCGGCGAAAGCCCTGGTCTACGAAGGCGCTTACACTCTTAAACCCTGGGACGCGGCGAATGCCGACCTGGGAGTGAACCTTCTTCAATCCTATCCCGCCGGAATAGATCGAGGCAATTCAGATGAAACCCTGCAGGCTTATTACGACTCCTATTCTTACCCGATCTTTGCCCTGAGAGAAGCCCTGCTTCGCTTCCCAGACGCTGCGCAGGCAGAAGGTTGGCGCTGGAGCCTGGCATACGACCAGGCTCTGACCGGCGACTCGGAATCTGGAGAGACGTACTCAGCGCTGATCGCAGACAACTTGAACCGCTCGCAGGTGGACCTCGACGAGCTTTACGCCTGGTTCCCGATCCAGGAGCCGCGCATGCAGCTGTTCATGGTCGAAGCGCCGATCCCGCCTGGTTACCTGGAGAGCTATGTGCTCGAGATCCGGGCAGGGTCGGAAGAGCCGCCGGTCAGTCCGCAAGAAGAGAGCGAGACAGGCCTGGAGGGTGGCAGCGCCTTTATCTGGCTCCTTCGGAAAAACGCCGGCTACCAGGCGGAGCCGCTGCTGACCCGCTTCGATTTCGTCCACCCGCGCGAATCGAACTGGATTCTGGCGGATCTCGATGACAGGCCTGAGAACGGTGAAGAGATCGCGATCTACTTTTCCAGCCTGGAGGGTGAGCGGGACCTCAATCCACCGACTGTGTTCAGCCTCGCAACAGGCGATCCGGTCGAGCTGCCGTTCCTTCCGTCCCAGGCGATCTTCTCGGTCGGGATGGATTTTATCGATTATTGGGCCGTCCAGTCGGATCAGGAAGGCAGACCGCTGCTGGAATTCCAGGCACAGGTCTACCCGTCCTGTCCGGTCGATTTGAAGCTCGCATACCGCTGGAATGAGCTGTATTTTGAGCAGGTTTCCGAACAGATCCAGTTTGCAGAGCTGCCGGATGAGCTGGGGATGTGCGAGCCGCTGATCGACCTGGCGGTGAATTATTGGGGTGAAAAGGCTGCGGCCGATTTGATGGAGACCTTGCTTCCCTATTGGCCGCCCGAAGAAAACTCGGAAGGCGAGCCCTACCCCGCGGATGCCCTTGACGGTTGGAAATACCGGTTGGGGATTTATCGTGCACTTTCTGGCGAAGGTGAAACCGCTGTCGAGCTGATGAACGAAATCTCCACGGATCCGGTCGTCCCAACCAGCTCATGGATCGACCCTGCCCAGCGCTTCCTGGCGGCGTATCAAAAACCGGAGGATATCTACCGGGCTTGCCTGACTGCAGTTTACTGCGACCCTGCTGCTGCGCTGGAGCTGCTGGCTTCGCAGATCCCCAGCTCGCAGGACGCGCTTCAGTACCTGCGTGAATGGGGGGTCGAGCCGATTTCTTCCGGTTACTACGATTTTGATGACGATGACGAAACCGAGCGCTGGTTTACAGTTCGGAACGCACCACGCAGCATGCTGGATTTTTGGATCCTGGTGAAAGGCGGGGGTTATTTTCACCCGGTGATGCCTGGGGTGGTCGAGAGCCGAATTCCACCCATTGATCCGATCGAGGACGCATACATTGAAGACGATGGACAGAGCTATCAGCCTGCGACGATGCTGGATGGGTCGATCGCTTTCACGATGAGGCGCTTCCCGGATACCGATGCTCCGTATCTTGTCCCCGTCCCGCTCCGCAAGGAATATCCGAGCCGCTTTTTTGTGCCGCTGGAGAGTTATCGGGAAGGATTACTCTCCGGTACTTCTCCGGAGCTGATCCAGGAGCAGCTCGAGGCGCTTGAAGAATATCCGGGTCTGCTCTGCAAACCGACCTGGAGCTGCGATGAGTACTACTACATGCTTGGGTTGTCCGCCGAGCTTGCGAAAGACGAAGAAACAGCCGTAAACGCTTACCAGCGGCTCTGGCTGGATTACTCCAAAAGTCCGTTCACCACGCTGGCGCGTCTGAAGCTCGAGCCGCTGCAGGAGCCCATCGCAACCCTGACGCCCACCCAGGTAGTCCAGCCTACCCAGGCGCCGGCGCCGACGATGATCCCAATACCAACGACCGTTCCGCCGCCGACAGCCACCAGCCCGACCTTGACCCCGACTGTGACCGGCACGCTGCCGACGCCAACACCGCTGGCAACGCCTACCATCACTGGCACCCCACCAACTGCGACCCCGACCGTGACGGGCACTCCCCCTACGGCAACACCTACTCCGACCGCGACGGCGACACCAACTGCCACGACCCCTGTTCCCATGACCTAAAAATAAAGCAGAAGGCGCCTTGCGTACAAGACTCCCCGACCTCCAAAAATACAGGAGCAGATGATGATATTTCCAAAGTCAGAATGGCGGCTGATCCGCCACCCCGGAAAACCCGGCGACTGGAACATGGCCGTCGATGAGGCGGTCCTTGAGGCCGTTGGTGCCGGGCGTGCTCTTCCGACGCTGCGCTTCTATGCCTGGGATCCGCCTTGCCTCTCCTTGGGATATGCCCAACCGGTTGAAGATGCTGATCAGCAAGCGCTGGCAGATTTAGGGTGGGGGATCGTCCGCCGGCCGACAGGCGGAAGGGCAATCCTCCATACAGATGAGATCACCTATTCGGTCGTCGGTCCAGAGTCTGACCCGCGCCTGACGGGCGGTGTGCTCGCGAGCTACCACTGCCTCTCAGCTTCCCTCTTGGACGGGCTGCGGCGGATCGGTCTTCCAGCTGAAGCGGTCGGTGAGCCGAACTCGGCCAGAACGCAGCCGATTGGGAATATCATAAATCCGGTTTGCTTCGAAGTGCCCTCCAATTATGAGATCACAATCGATGGAAAAAAACTGATCGGAAGCGCCCAAAGGCGGAGCAAGGACGGCGTGCTCCAGCATGGTTCTCTCCCGCTTTGCGGCGACCTGAGCCGGATCGTGAAGGCGCTGCGATTCCCGGACGAGTCTGCCCGCCAGGAGGCCGCCGACCGGCTGCTGAGCCGAGCCACGACGATCGAAGCGGCGTTCGGCAGGCCAATATCCTGGCAGCAGGCTGCGGATGCTCTGGAAGCGGCATTCGCCGAGTCGCTCAACCTGCAGCTGGTCGCCGGGGAGCTAAGCGAAGCCGAGCTCAGCCGGGCGGAAGAGCTGGCAGAGCAGAAATATTCAAATCCGAACTGGAATGTACGAAACTGAAATGAAGATCAGGGGGTGGGGGTCGGCGCCCTGTCTGGATACTCGAAAATCACATCCGGGTAACCCAGATCGCGCAGCAGCCTGCTCAGGAAGCTTTCACCGTTCTGGCGAGCCAGCTCCAGGATTCCGTCTTCTTCAGCGGCTTTCTCAACCTCGTCTTCTGCTGCAGCCCGGGCGGTTGATTCCAGATTGATGTCGCCTTTTGTGAACAGGCCTGTATCGCGGTCGTAAACGTACGATTTCTTATTGTCCAGCGCGACGATAAAGACTTCCGGCTCGGGTAGACTAAGATAAAGAATACCATCCTCATATTTGAAATCATCAGCGCCGACCTTCCCCAGGTTCAGCCCGGCGATCACTTTGCCGTGAGCGACGAAAATCAATTTATCCCCAAAAAGCTGGGGGAGCGAATCCTGGTTTCGCTCTGCCGTGATCACTTTTTCAATCGTGTATTGGATCGTCTCGAGACGGGCGAGCGAGCGAATGTCCCGGATCACTGTAATTGGGGAGGGCAGCACCGTTGGCGTCGGGTTAAGAAAGGTCGAGACCTGGGTCGCCAGCTCGCCTGTTACCGACTGGACGGGTGTGAGCGCCCGCTCGGTTGCGTTGAATATGACGTAAACCAGCCCAAATCCTGCCAGGGCCATGATCATTAAAATTCCAATCACCGCGATCCAACCTTTTTGACTGTCCATAACCTGGATTATACTATGGGGACTCTGGAGCTTGCAACATCGCTGGTGTTGGCGAGTAGCATGAGCTCATTGAAAGGAAATCCTCCTCCCATGCCCGTTGGTCTGCTGACCATGGATATCGAGCTGCCCGGGTGCACTTCACTCAAGCAGAAGCGCAGCCGGCTCAAACCGCTCCTTGCCCGGCTTCACCGCGAGTTTAATCTCTCGGCTGCAGAGCTGGATTATCTGGACGTTTGGCAGAGTGCCCGGATCGCCTGTGCAGTGGTCAGCAATGACGAGCGTCACAACCAGCGCGTTCTCCAGGAAACAGTGGAGTGGATCAGCCGCAACTGGCCCGATGTGGAAATTTTGGGAGAGAAGTACGAATCGAGATGATGAAAGAGATTACCTGGAAGCGGATTTTCTTCGTTTTGCTGATCATCCTTGCCGTCGCATCATCCGGGATGCTCGGAGCAGCCGCAGGTGCGGTAGTCGTCTATCGTGCAGTCGCGGATCGGTTGGAAACCACGCAGGTGCCCAATCCGGTCGTCCCAAGCGCACCTCCGCCTGAATTCCAGATCGAATTCGACCGGGATTAAATCCACGATCACCCGGGCAGTAGAGCAGGTAGGCCCGGCTGTGGTGACCGTCGTAGGCACGATCCCAGGCCAAATGACGTTCTTTGGCCCAACGGGTGACCAGACGGTCAGCGGGAGCGGTTTTTTCATTTCGTCCGAGGGCTACATCCTGACCAACAACCATGTCGTAGAAGGGGCGGATGAGGTCAGCATCGTCCTCTCGGACGGCAGCCAGCAGCAGGCTCAAATCGTTGGGGCGGACCCATACGCCGACCTGGCTGTGCTGAAAACAAATGTCCTTCCGCCGGCTGTCGCCGGCCTGGGAAATTCCGACGCCCTGAAACCAGGAGAAAGCGTGATCGCGATCGGTTCCCCGCTTGGCGATTTTAAGAATACCGTTACAGTTGGGGTCGTCAGCGCGACCGGACGGTCGATCGAAACCGGTCAAGGCTACCTGATTGAAGGTCTGATCCAGACCGACGCAGCGATCAACCAGGGAAACTCAGGTGGACCGCTGGTCAACCTGGCCGGCCAGGTGATCGGGATCAATACGCTGGTCGTTCGGAGCAGTGAGAGCGGAGCGGTAGCCGAAGGGCTCGGTTTTGCGATCCCGATAAACGCAGCCGCGCGCGGTCGCCGAACAGATCATGGAAACGGGATATTTCGCCCGCCCTTACCTTGGGATCCGCTACCAGCTGGTCACGCCCGGGGTCGCCCAGGCGTATAACCTTCCGGTCAAATGGGGCGTATACATTACGGATGTGGTCGCAGGCAGCCCTGCGGATCAATCCGGGCTGCGGCCGGATGACATTCTCACAAGGATCGGCGATACAGAGATCGACGAAGACCATTCATACCTGAACAGCCTTTTCCGTTACCAGCCCGGCGATGCGATCACAGTGACCGTCGTCCGCGATCGGCAGCCGATCCAGATCGAAGTGAAGCTGGGCAAGTCGGCAGGCAGCTAGAAGAGGAGAACCGCATGGATCTGGGATTGAAAGGATTAAAAGCACTGGTCGCCGGGGGGAGCAGCGGTCTGGGTTTCGCGACCGCACAGCGAGCTCTCAAATGAGGGCGCCCAGGTTGCAATCAATGGGCGCGATCCAGGACGGTTGGCTGACGCAGCCGGTCAGATCCAGGAGCAGACCGGGATGACCGTGTTCCCCGATCCCGGCGACCTGGCAGATCCTGAAATCAGCAAAGCTGATCGTAGATCGGGCTGTTCAGGCGCTCGGAGGCCTGGATTTGCTTGTAACGAACGCTGGTGGTCCGCCACCCGGCGGCTTCGAGGCCTTTGATGATTCTGCCTGGCAGGCCGCGCTTGAGCTGAACTTCATGAGCCACGTGCGGCTGATCCGCGCCGCGCTTCCGCATCTGCGCCAGTCGGCTGCCGGGAGCGTGCTGACGATCACTTCGATCTCGGTCAAGCAGCCTGTCCCGAATCTGATCCTCTCGAACAGCGTTCGCCTGGCCACGATCGGGCTCACGAAGGATCTGGCTCTCAACATGGCAGCGGAAGGGATCCGGTTTAATTCGATCCTCCCGGGCTGGACGGAAACTGAGCGCGTCGAGCAGCTTATGTTGGACCGGGCGCTGAGAAATGGGACGACGATTGAAGAAGAGAAGCGCCTGCAAGCTGCGAGCATCCCGCTGGGGCGAATGGCCAGGCCGGATGAGTTCGCAAGGGCGGCGGTATTCCTGCTTTCACCGGCGGCTTCATTTCTGACCGGATTGATGCTTCCCGTCGATGGCGGCGCCTACAAAGGGGTTTTTTAGTGAAGACGGTAGTCGTGGCCTCTACGAACCCCGTGAAAGCCTCAGCCGTGCGCGGGGGCTTTGTCCGGATGTTCCCAGACGAGAGCTTCAGCATTGAGAAAATCTCGGCGGAATCTGGGGTAAGCGCACAGCCTTCCTCGGACGCAGAGACGCTCCTCGGTGCCTGCAACCGGGCTCGAAATGCCCGGGAGATCCAACCGGACGCGGATTTTTGGGTGGGGCTGGAAGGCGGGGTGGAGGCCGTCGGACAAGAAATTGCCGCGTTTGCCTGGGTCGCTGTGCTTTCACCGGATGGATTGGGCAAAGCGCGCACCGGGACGTTTTTTCTTCCATCTGCGGTTGCCCGTCTGGTCGCCAGCGGGATCGAGCTCGGTGAGGCGGACGACATCGTCTTCGGCCGCTCGAACTCGAAGCAGGAAAATGGAGCTGTCGGCCTGCTGACCGATAATGTCCTTGACCGAGCCACAGTCTATGAGCAGGCAGTGATCCTGGCTCTGGCGCCATTTAAAAATCCGGCCCTTTATCAGGATCCATGACCGGACTCGACTAGCATTCGAATAATCTGATCACTTGCAGATGATTTTTCGGGCGACCACTTCCCCCCCGTAGAGATTGATCAGGAATTCCGCCTCAGTTATGTTCGGCTCCGGTTTTACCAGCACCAGATCTGCGGATTCGGTCCCAGTGGATGGTCTCAGCGCCTCAGGGTGAGGCAGCACCTTGATGTACCAGTATTCGGAAGTCAGCTTGATCGGCATGTTGTCAGGTGGAACCGGGCCGGGGCAGTTCGCCGGGTGGACCTGGGCGAATTCCCGCACGACTTCGCTGCCGCGCACTTTTGCAGCCGCATGGATCTCCCAATCATCCCGGTTGTGGGCGGTTGTATTCGGATCCAGGGTTTTCCAGGCGATCTCAAGCGCTTCCTGCTGGTTGTAGCTTTTCTCGATTTTTATGCACGCAGTCAGCAGCAGTGCTATGCCGAAAACCAGGCCGATGCTCAAGCGGATCTTATTCATAGTTGGAGCTGCATTTCCTTGATTTAAGTTCACGATCCCGGATTCTCCCAATCGATCAAGATCGGTTCAGAATCCTGGTCTGCGAGCAGGATTTCGAAAGTGATCCTGCCGGCTGGGAATTTCTCGGGTTCGAGGTAATATTCTCCAGAGCGCCAGTCGATTGCGAGCATCGTGATCTCAGGATTGCCTTCCACCGTATAGCGGATCAGCGCCGGCACGCCTGGAGCGCCCCATGAAAGCAGCGTCCCGCCTGCGGATTCGCTCCGTTGGGAGGCAGCCAGTATTTGGGCGTCTGAGCGCGGTGCGATTCTGCTTTCAGCCAGCTGTTTTTCCCCTTCCAGCAGCCGGATCAGGCTGAATTTTTCTGTCGGGAGCGGGATGACGGCCGAAATCAGCCGGATCGTACCCGAATCGGATGAAGTTAATCCACCTACCGGATGAGCTCCAACGATGGCGCCGTCTTCACTCAAAATCTCGATTTTATAAGGGCTGTTTATTGCTGCCTGCGTTGGAGAACCGGTCAAAAGATAGCTCGGCATCCAGGTCACCGCGCCGTTTTTATCCCGCTTGGCCCGGATGAACAGGCTTTCTCCTTCAGGCATCGCTGCGGCGCTGGAGGCGACGTTGATCTGGTTGGTCATCATCCGGGTATAGGTGAAATCGGAGATCCATGCCTGCTCGCAGTAGCCCATGATGTCGTGATATGTTGCCGGGACCAGGGTGAAATCCGTCAAATCAGTGACGTCAAGCCCGACATTAGAGATGATTGCATCGGGGCTGTAGGGATAGGGTTCGAAAGGATCCAGGTCGTACTGTAACATCGCATGGGGAATGCCAGCGCCCCAGGTTGTGACCCATCTCATGGGCGGCGATAAAGCCGCCGTTGATCCCATGATCTGGAGAATCTGCGAGGCCGATCGCAGCGCGGTCTCCGATCCATCCAACGCCCATTGTCCCATTCGCATTCGGATTCCACCAGGTATTGCCGTTGGCATCTTCGACCGGGATCAACCCGTAATAGATCCGTCCGGGTGGTGCGTTCTCCGAATAGCGCATCGCAGTGACCAGGTCGAGCAGGTAATTCCATCCATAGGATGTATCGAGCGGGTCTTCATAATGGTACAGCGGTGGTCCGCCGCGAGATCACGACGTCGTTCACCGGGTACATCTTCATCAGCATGTTATCGATGAAGTCAAAATTCTCCACTGCCGGAAAAAGCGTGTAATACATATCTAAGTATTCGATCGGGATGATCTTGACGTCAAGCGCTGGGACATCGATATAGTTTGCATTGTGGACCAGTGTGTTGTTCGAAGCATCGACTTCAGCGATCGCCTCGGAAGGGTTGATTGTGATCGTCAGCTGTGTGCGGCCGGAGAGCCAGCTGCCCGGCAATCTGAGGTTTGCGGTCGAAGAGATATCAGTCCGGGTTGGTACTGGCTGGATTGTCTGGCTCCCAAGCACAATCGGCGAGCCTGATAACGGCTGGCCATTTCGCTTGGCTTCAACCGTGATGTCCACATTCCAGATCGGCAGAGTTGTGTTCGTTTTCCCAAAAACCCGCAGCACGGTCGGCCTTCCGGCGACCAGGTCGACAGAGTTTGTCATCGTCTGGATGGTCTGCGTAACTTCAACGCCTGAAACAGTTAGATCTATCGACGTCCAGCGTGAGACTGTCGGAAGGAACAATGCATAATCGGTTTCGCTCCAATCCTGTTGATTTTCGTTCGAAACGGTTAAGTCAGGAGAGGCAGAGAAAGGACTGCGTCCGAACAGCAGCATCGGCATGAATAGCATCAGGATGATCGGCTGCCGGATTATTTTGATGGATCTTTTTACCAAATTCACTGAAAAACCGAGCACTCTCTATGATCAAGGTTTGCCGTTTTAGGAAATTCAAGCCTTCCTGACGGCGGTCGGCGAATAGTATAGCATGGAATGGTTTATTATTTCTGTTATGGTGCTGTTAGGATTAGGTTATATTTGATTGATGTTTGTTGGGTTCAAGTCTCGCTGATCATATTTACCTAATTAGATGAAAATTAGGGTAAAATATACTCTGGAAGAGTGAATAGGAAGCCTTTTCCTGCGAATTTAAGTATTTTGACCGATGTGCCTGAAGTACCAGCCGGTGAGTTTTGAGATCTAACCGCGGTATATATTAGCTTGATAGATCAATTCAACAGAGGCAACAAATACCATGAATAGCAATCAAAAAGAGTTGTCATCAGAACAGCATGAAGAACTGCTCAGAACATTAAGAGCACGTTTTCAGAAAAACATGACCCGACATCAAGGTCTTGAATGGACCGAAGTACAGACAAGGCTGGTAGCGAATCCTGAAAAACTGTGGTCGCTCAACGAAATGGAAAGAACCGGCGGCGAACCCGATGTAGTTGGTCTTGACTTGAAAGACGGGTGAATACATTTTTTATGATTGCTCAGCGGAAAGCCCGGTTGGTCGTAGAAATGTTTGTTACGACCGTGAAGCGCTGGAGGCGAGGAAAACATTTAAGCCAGAACATAGCGCTGTCGGTCTGGCGGCAGACATGGGCATTGAGCTTTTAACGGAAGACCAATATCGAGAGTTGCAGCAACTTGGAAATTTCGACCTGAAAACTTCGAGCTGGGTGAAAACTCCTTTTGAAATTAGAAAACTCGGCGGCGCCCTCTTTGCCGATCGTCGCTACGACCACGTCTTTGTGTATCACAACGGTGCAGAATCTTACTATGGCGCCAGGGCGTTCCGCGGCTCGTTAAAGGTCTAAGGCACGCTCGGCCTACATCCCATATTCTGCGATCAATCGCTCGAGAATGACCAGGTCCTCAGGCTCAGCCTCGATCAGCTGCAGGCCTGTTCTGTACAGTCCTGCATCAGGATCGGGACCCGACCAGACCGCTTTTGCCCGTAATTCGAGCTCTTGTTCTTCTGGAAAGCTCTCCGGCAGGTCTATTCTCAGCCGGACGATTGAACCGGTTCGGAGAGGGGCTTCTCCGACCATTAATGCGCCGCCGGTCGTGAGGTCCACCAGATAACCCAGCAGCCTGTCATTTTCCTTGTCAGTAACGCGGGAAAAATAGTTCAGCAGTTTTCGATCCAGCCTTCGTCTTTCTTCCATTTTTCCACCTCGTATGGCTTGCTTATGCCCGGACATAAATCGGGTTGCTGAAAATCCAGCCGACCAGGCGGCCCAAAAATTGTATATACGCTTCTACCCGATAAGCACCGGGTTGGGTAGCAATGAACGTGCATGAAGTATGATTGTGCCAGGTTTCGACGACCTGGCCGTATCGGATCAGACGGACTTCTGCAGGTGAAGGCAGGCGGACCTGGAAGGTGACTCCGCGTTCAGCGCTGATCTCCATTCCCATTTCGACCTTGCGCCCATAGCCGTGTGCTGTAAAGGAAAAGCCTTTTCCGGATGCAGGCAAATCATTGGCAATATAACAGGATCCATGCCGGATGGCATCATAGATCGCCTCCTGATCCGCCTTGACATCGCCGCTCAACGGATTTTGGATCAGTACGTGGGTGTTGATCGTGCGAAAATGGTAATCGTAGGGGAATATTATCCGGTGGATCAGCCCTTTCCGAATGTCAAAGGCATGGGCATCCGAACCTCCGATCGCAGTGAGTTTCTGGCCGGCCTCAAGCCGCTCGTCCCATTTTTTTAGGGTTTGCGGGAAGGGGCTGACCGGGATCCGATTTGGAAAAAAAGTATAAAAGAATATTTTCGGCCACGATGTAAGCAGCGATTTATACTCGGAATCTCCGTTCCAAATTTCCAACCCGGTCAATCCAGCGATTTGCCAGTCTTCCCAGGAAAGATCCTCCTGCTGGACGAGCGGTGCGGCAGGATCAAACGGATGGGCGGCGAATGCCAGGCCGTGGTTTTTTATAATCGTTCGGATCAATTTGTCCAGGTCAGAAGCCAGATGCGAAAAATCCTCGCCGGCGCCAAAGACGAGCAGGTGGCTCTTCTGAGGCGACCGGGCAGGATCGTGGATTTCTTCTCCAACAAGCAGCAGCACCCGCCGTTCGCCGTCAGTATAATAACCCTCGGGTCCTTCGACGTAGACGTTATGATCGGTTACGATGACCGCGTCCAGCCCGCAGCGCAGCGCCGCCTTTGCGATCTCCGCATGCGTGCCAGACCCGTCTGAATATCGGGTATGCATATGCAGGTTGACGACAATTTCGGTCATTATCTCAATAAGATCAGGGTTTGACGTTTCGGTGGACGGAAGGTATAATCCACCCTGCTTTTTACCCAATTAGAGTAAGTTTTCGGCTGGAGGATTTTGTGGAACTTTATATCGATATAGCGATGATTATAACGTCAATCGCCTTGATTGTCAGCGTGATCCTGCAAAGCAAGGGCGCAGGATTGGGCGGTTTGACCGGCGGCGATTCTGGCGGCATCTTCACTGCCCGCCGTGGGATTGAAAAAGTCCTTTTTCGGGTGACGATTGGGTTGTCGTTCTTATTTTTCTTCCTGGCGATCGCAGCGACGATGATCGCTTGATTCTCCATTTCCATCTGAGAAAAATCGACCTCTTCCCATTTTCGGACTGATTTGAAAAAGCTTCGCTGGCAGATACTGGTTGTTTTCCTGGCTTTAATTGCGATTGGCGTGGTGCTCTTAGGCCAGGAACAGCCTTCCGTTACAGGTGAAGAATCGGCAGATCAACCGGTCGTCGGAGGCGCTTACACCGAAGCGCTGATTGGCTCGCCTGTTCGGATCAACCCGCTGCTCGATTTCTACAACCAGGTGGATCGAGATATCGGCGCGCTGGTCTTCTGCAGTCTTATCCAGTTCGATGACCGCGGTCTGCCGCATGGAGATCTGGCGGATTCTTGGGGGATTGCCAAGGACGGCAAATCGTACAGTTTTTCGATTCGGCCTGGCGCCGTCTGGCACGACGGCAGTCCGGTGACGAGCGAAGACGTGATCTTCACGATTGGGCTGCTTCAAAATGAAGAAATGCCCGTACCAAAGGACCTTCAGCAGTTCTGGAAGCAAATTCAGGTTGCTGCGCTGGATCAAAAAACACTGCAGTTCATCCTTCCCGAGGCATTCTCGCCATTTCTCGATTACCTTGCGATCGGGATTCTCCCAAAGCACCTGCTTGGTGGGATGACACCCGCAGAGATCACCGCTGCACCGTACAACCTACAACCGGTGGGCTGCGGACCGTTTCGGTACAAGTCAATGGAAGCTCAATCGAACCAGATCAGCTCGATGACGTTCGAGGCGTTTCCGGATTATTTCGGCAGCAAGCCGTTCATCCAGGAGCTGACCTTCAAGTTCTACCCGGACGCTGAGAGCGCTCTGAATGCCTATGATCAGGAAGATGTTTTGGGCGTCGGTGAGATCCCGACCGAGCAGCTCAACACGGCTCTTCAAAATGAAGAGATGCAGCTTTTTACAGGACGCCTTCCCAAACTCAGCCTCGTCTACTTAAACCTGGATAACGCCAAGCTGCCCTTCTTCAAAGAGCTGGACGTCCGCAAGGCGCTGATGATGGGGATCAACCGCCAGTCGATCATCAATCGGATCCTTGGTGGACAGGCGATCCTGGCGAACGGACCGGTCTTCCCGGAAAGCTGGGCATTTTATGGGGGGGTATCACAGGTCGATTACGATCCAGATCAGGCGGTTGATATCTTAAAGAAGGCAGGTTATACGATCCCTGCCGAAGGCGGTGCAGCTCGCGCCAAGGAAGGCGTCGCGCTTGAGTTCGAGCTCGTTCACCCGGATGATCCGCTTTCATCGCAGATTGCCGGACGGATTCAGCAAGATTGGGCCAGGTTGGGTGTCTTAGTCACGCTTAAATCCGTCCCTTATGCGGACTTGCTGGCGGATTACCTTGAGCCGCGCACCTACCAGGCTGCACTCGTGGAGCTGGATTTTCAGCGGACTCCAGATCCCGACCCATACCCCTTCTGGCACCAGGCTCAGATCACCTCCGGCCAGAACTATGCCCAATGGGACGACCGCCAGGTGAGCGAGTACCTGGAACAGGCGCGTGTCCTGGACGATTATGATGAGCGCCTCCGCCGCTACAAGAATTTTCAGGTTCGATTTGCGACCGAGCTTCCTGCGCTGACGCTTTTCTACCCAACTTATTCATATGGTGTTGATAAGAGCGTGGGCGGGGTGAGCATGGGTCCGCTTTACGATCCATCTGACCGCTTATCGAATATCTCTGCCTGGTTTTTGCAGACGCGCCCAAAATCACAGCAGGCCGCTGAGCCGACGCCTTGAAGTTATGATCTGTGGATCGCATTCAGGTGCTTGAAAGCTGCTGGATAACTCCCCTGTTTGTCACAAATTACGTGAATTGTTCATCCGTATGCACACCCTGGTAGTGCACCCACCTGCGGGCAAACAAACAGCACCCGGCCTTCTACAAACCGCAGGGTTTTATGGAGTCCGGTTGTAAATCATCCGGTAGAGGTTGAAGTTTTCGTATATCCGCTTGAGGTATTTCGCGCGTCTCTTCGTATCGGATCGAACTCGAGGAAAAGGTCTGGATCGTCTGGTGCGAGCGAGTGCCACGCGGCCGCGTTTCCTGGTCCGCCGTTGTAGGCTGCCAGCGCCGCGAACAGGTCGCCATCGAAAAGCGCCCGCTGCCCATCCAGGTAATCCATCCCCAGCCTCAGGCTCACCAGCGGGCGGTAGAGGTCGTCCGAGCTGTATTCATCAGGCCAACCGAGGTTTGCCGCAATCTCGTCGCCGGTCGCTGGCATGATCTGCATCAGCCCGCGTGCCCCTGCTGACGAGTTGACAAAACCTTCGAACAGGCTTTCCTGCCTGACCAGCGAGAAGATGAAAAGGGGATGAAATCCGTAATCCTGCGCCAGCGGCATCACGAGCTCAGGAAAATAGCTCCCAAATCGGATGTGGTTGAAATAAGCGGGTGCAGAGAACATCGCAGCTTCATCCAACCCTGCCAGGTCAAGCACCTGCCGGGCGGCCATGATCCCGGGGCGGTAGGCGCCCAGATCGATGAACAGTTGAATAAGCCTGAAAGTGCGCGCCGGGTCGGATTGAGACCGCGTTCGCAGTACTTCGAATTCGCCGCGCGCATCGTCGTAGAGCCCAAGCTCCCATAATTCCAGCCCGCGCTGCAGCGATGGATCGTCTGCCAGGTCACCAGGTCCGCTCAGGTCGGTTTCAGGCGGGAGGTTGAAAGTGGTCTTGACCCATTCCGCAGCCTTGTCGCGCTCGGCGTTCAAGTCGTATCCAAGGTCATAGCCGATCGGCGGCTCGAACAGGCCTCGGTCGTGCAGGTAGTCTCGAGCTCGCTCGCTGTAATAGCCGGTTGGATCGATGGAAGCGGCGGTCTGGAAGGTTGTCCGGGCGCTTTCCGGGTCATCCTTGGCCAGGGCCGATTTTGCTGCCCAGAAATTTCCAGCAGCTCGATCTTCGAGTGAGACTGCAACGCTGAGGAAGCGCTCAAAAGCGTTTTGGGCGGCTGGATAATCGCCTTGCCGGTAGCGGGCGAGCGCAGCCAGGAATCGTGAGCGGACGGTGCGTTCGTCATTGGGATATTCGCTCGCCTGGCGCTCCCACAGCTCGATAGCCTGGCTCAGATCGTCGTTTTGCTCGGCGACCTGAGCCGCGTCGAAGATGAATTCAGCCGCGCGCGGGTGCGAATCGGATTGTTCAGTAAATTGGATCAGCGTGCGAATTGCATCGTCATAGAGCGAGAGATGCGCCCATTGCGTGTAGGCTTTCTGCTCCCAGGCATCATCCCAGAGTGCATGTGCTGGATCTTCCGTGATGATCGCATCCCATTGTTCGATTGCGGCGCTGAAGTTGCCCTGGGCGCGCGCCGCGAGCCCGTAGAAATATCGCGCTGTCCCGGGGTCGGCCGGATCCGCCTGCAGGTAGCTGTCAAAGGCAGCCATCGCCGGTCCGTATTGTCCTGCGTAATAGTCCACGATCCCGCGCTGGAGGGCGTTGACCTCGATTCCAGCTTCGACCAGCGCGATCAGCGCCGAATAGGTGTCGTATGATCCCGGATATCGGTTGACCGAGTCAAGGTACGCTTCATGAGCCTGGTCGATCTGGCCAAGCTCTGTGTAGGCCTGCCCCTTGCGTAGATTTACGAGAGCGCGGGTGTATTCACTTTCCGTGCGGTTGTAAATATCATCGTAGAGGGTCAGCGCAGTGGGGAAATCGCCTGTCAGGGCGTAAGATCGGGCAAGCTTTAGCCGCAGCTGGATGTCATCGAGCACGCCTGGCGCACCCAGTGCGGCCTGGTAATCCACCGCCGCGGTGGCGTAATCGCCGGCATCGAACAGCGCATCGGCTCGCAGGTTCCAAATATACGAGTCAATCACACCCGGGTGCAGGACGATATAAGTGCGGTATTCCTCGGCAGCTTCGGCGAAGCGCTCCTGGCGCGAGAAAGCCTGGGCGAGCACGAAGTGAGCCGCCGGAACCTGGTGGGCTTCCGGGTGGTCTGCAAGCAGCTGTTCAACCTTTGCGATCGCTTCATACTCATTCCGCCCGGAGAGATAGCTGCGAGCCAGGCCGAGCAGCGCTTCGGCGCTCAAGTCCGGGTCGCTCGAGCCGTCGTAAGCCAGCTTGTATTCAGCGATGGCCTGTTCCCAATCGCCGTTTCTGAGTGCCTGTTCGCCTTCACGGACTCGAACCTCCGGGAGCGGAGTAGGAGTCGGCGGCGGGGTGGGGCTCGGTTCCAGGGTGGAGGTCGGCGGGAGGTTTTCCGATGGGCAGCTCGGATGAGCCAGTACGGGAAGCAGGGGTCGGCAGAGCAGAGGATGGGATGGATTTCGCAGGGCGGATGCAGCCTGATAACAGAGCAGCCAGCAGCGCAATCCGCAGGAAAGATTGGAGGCGAGGATTCATCATGAAGAATATAATCCATTAAATTAAGTGTGTCAATTGACGAAAAATGTGGACTGGATTAATCGCCGCCGGGTTCATCCATCTGGGCAAACCCAAAAATCGAGCTGTTTTCCAACCGGAACTCGATCTGAAATGGGATACCAGGTAATAGGCTGCCAGTGAGCCATCGAACAATCTGGTCCTGGCTGTCCTCTCGCATGGGCAGGCAGTTTTCCGCTTCATATCCAGGGATCGGGATTCCTTGAGCGGTCAGCTGGACGCTCAATTCTCCCTGGCTGCCGTCATAATTCAGATGCAGCGTTTTCCCAGCTGGTTTGAATTCATCTGTGATCACAACGCCACTGCCTGTCAGTGAAGCCAACCGGTTGTAGCCTGCTTTTGCCAGACCGATGGAGCAGACGGTCGTTGGTAGGTTGACGCTGTGCTGCTCGCTGCAGCCGCTGTAATACAACCAGAGCTCATCTCCGACCTTCACAGGCCGGTTCGATGTGTAGATCTGCCCATCATCCCATTCACCAGGAGCGCCGTAGTCCAGGATCGGCGGGCGGACGCCTTCTTCCCGGATCCAATGCGTGCCGTCGTGAACTCGAAACCAGCTGCACGTGCGCCTGCCCGAATTCGCCATTTATATCCGTCGTCATCAATACCCACAGCAATCCAAGGTACTGCTCGCCGATTGGAAAAACTGGCAGCCCATAGAAATGAGTATAGAATCCTTCATAGATAAAATCATCTTTAAGGTCTGGAACCAGCAGGTCAGGCTGCACTTCCCAGGTGATCAAGTCATATGAATCGATGAAGCGCACGGCTCTGCGTGAAACATCCTCCACAACAACCCTTTCCTTGGCAGTCCCCCGGAAGCGGAGTGTTGCCGGATCCCAGTAGAATTGAGCCACATCGCCTGCATTCGAGTAAAGCGGGTTCTCTGGGTATGGAAAGTTCAAGATGCCGTCGAACGAATCATATCCGCTGAAACCGCCATTCTGGTACACAAGCAGCTTGAACGGGCTGGTCAGGTCGTTTGGTGCGTGGATTAAAGATGGAAGGGCAGCTTTTTCTCCATTAAATAGGACGTTCCGGCTGGTTCCATTCAGCCTGGGTTTTCGCCAGGTAAGCCCATCCGTGCTTTCGGCATAAAGGACATGGACGCTGTGAGTCTCATGCGCATAGGTAGAATACCACATCCGGAACCCCGGCAGGACTGTTCCATAGAGCTGAACGACAATTCCCTCCCAGGGGCGGTCCGCTTTCAGGACCGGGTTTCCGGGATATTTCTTGAACGGGTGATAAATTCGCTCGACGTCCCTGGACTGGATGTGACCGTCATCCACCATCAGGTACCATTCATTCTGAAGGCTGCCGATTGGCTCTGGTATTATCCGGATGATGATCGGGAGGAAGCTGAGAATTTCTTCGTTCTCGGCCTGGTAAATGGCATCAGCCTTCAAGCCAATCAATGGATGTTCAGGCAGCACGGCCGCAGTAGAGGCGGCGGCAAGAATCAGCGAAACGATTGCCTTTGTGCGTAGTTTCGCCATCCGATCCATAGAATAATCCTTCCTTGCTGCTTAGGTATTCATTTTTAATTAAAAAACAATGATGCACGAATTATAGTATATCTATCTAAATTAAATTCAGTTCACCTGCCTCCTCTGCCAATTTTCCCAGGATTATCGCTAATGTTTCAGAGAAATTGAAGTAAAATAGTCGGGCTGTTTTAGCAGATTGCTGCTTTAAATCGATTTAATGAAGGTTTGTTTTTTATGGATATCCTGCTCACTGGTTCGGTTGCATTCGATTATTTGATGTCCTTCCCGGGATACTTTAAGGACCATTTTCTTCCAGACAGGCTGGATTCGATCAGCCTTTCATTCCTGGTTAAATCGATGACCAAGATGCCCGGGGGAATCGCCCCGAACATCGCTCACACGATGGCGCTTCTGGGAGCCCACCCCCGGCTTTGGGCGGCGGTGGGCGAGGACTTCGCAGAATACCGGCAGTCGCTCGAGCAAAAAGGTGTGGATACCAGCGGGGCGAAAGTGATCCCAGGTGTTTTTACGGCTTCATTCTTCGTCAATACCGATCGAGCCAACGCGCAGATCGCGAGCTTTTATCCAGGCGCGATGGCGCATGCTGCCGAGCTGTCGCTGACTCAGCTCGACGTCAGGCCGGATTTGGTGGTGATCTCGCCAAACGACCCGGGTGCTATGGGGCTTTACTGCCAGGAATGCCAGCAGCTTGGGATCCCTTACGCCTACGACCCTTCTCAGCAGATCGTCAGGCTGACGGCGGAAGAGCTCCGCTGCGGGATCGAGGCGGCGAAAGCCCTGTTCGTAAACGATTACGAGTACGCGCTGATCCAGAAGATGACCGGGATGAAACCTGAAGATATCCTGGCAAACCACCCTGACGCCTTCATTGTGGTGACTCTAGGCAAAAAGGGCGCGCTTATCTATTCGAATCAGGGTGAGGTTGAAATCCCGATCGTAAAGCCGGAGCAAATTGTCGATCCAACTGGAGTCGGCGATGCGTTCCGCGGTGGATTTTTGACCGGACTTCACAGCGGCTTTGATCTGGAGCTCTGCGGTAAGATGGGCTCGCTCGCAGCAGCGTACTGCCTGGAACAGCGCGGCACACAGGCGCATTCCTTCACGATCCGTGAGTTTACGGATCGTTTTAGATCTCATTTTGACGATGGCGGCCGGCTGGATGGTCTGAATAAGCCTGTTAAGACCACATAATCAGATGATTAAAATCTTTCCAGGCATCATATGGCCTGCGATCCTCAGCGCCGTTCTCGTCATCCCTTTTATGGAGCTTGAATGGATCAACCGGGGATCTTTCTCGGAAGGTTTTCCTTTTCTGGTATTTGGCTTATTGTGGTTTTTGGCGGTGTTGTTCAGCCTCCTTCAAGACCAGCTGCTATGCTTTCTCGGCGTTCCGAACTGCGATTGATGGAATGTCAGGCTTGAGCAAAACTTCTCAAACCGAATAAGCTGAAAAGCTGCCTGAGGTAGAAGTATTGGCTCTAACGATAACTCGATGGATTATCAAGAATCAAATTACATGGACGGAGAGTTTTATGGAAAAATATGACGTAAAAGACACGAAGCTGGCTGAAGGTGGTCGGCGGCGAATAGATTGGGCAGAGCGCGAGATGCCCGTCTTGCGGTTGATCCGCGACCGGTTTGCGAAAGAACGCCCGCTGCAGGGCGTCCGCATCTCAGCTTGCCTGCATGTGACCACCGAGACGGCAAACTTGATGAACACGCTCCACCTGGGCGGCGCAGATGTCGTGCTGACTGCATCCAATCCACTTTCTACCCAGGATGACGTCGCTGCCTGCCTGGTTTCGCATTACGAGATCCCAACCTTTGCGATCAAAGGTGAAGATAACGTGACATACTACAAGCATATCCGCGCCGCCCTCGATCATCTGCCCCAGGTGACGATGGACGACGGCGCCGACCTGGTCAGTACGCTCCACAAGGAGCGCCGCGAGCAGCTCCCTGGCGTGATCGGCGGCACAGAAGAGACGACGACTGGCGTGATCCGGCTTCGGGCCATGGCTGCGGATGGGGCACTGGCATTTCCGGTGATCGCGGTCAACGACGCGATGACAAAACACCTCTTTGATAACCGCTACGGCACAGGTCAATCAACGCTCGATGGGATTATTCGGGCGACCAACGTGCTGCTGGCCGGGAAGACCTTTGTTGTCGCCGGATACGGCTGGTGCGGGCGCGGCCTGGCGATGCGGGCACGCGGCATGGGCTCGAATGTGATCGTCACGGAAGTCGATCCACTGCCGGCCCTGGAAGCGGTGATGGATGGTTTCCGGGTGATGCCGATGGACGAAGCAGCCTCGATCGGTGATATCTTCGTCACGCTGACGGGCGATATCAATGTCGTCGATAGACGGCATTTTGAGTTGATGAAAGACGGCGCAATTGTCGCCAATTCCGGTCATTTCAACGTTGAAATCAACATCCCCGCCTTGGAAGGGATGGCGGTCGAAAAACGCCTGGTCCGACCTTTTGTCGATCAATACGTGCTGCCTGACGGGCGTCTGATCAACATTCTCGGAGAGGGGCGGCTGATCAACCTGGCTTCCGCAGAAGGTCATCCGGCAAGCGTGATGGACATGTCTTTTGCCAATCAGGCTCTCAGCCTGGAATATCTGGTCAAGAACCGCCCAAGCCTGTCAAATAAAGTCTACAGCGTTCCTGGAGAGATCGACCGGGAGATTGCCCGTTTAAAGCTCGCCGGGATGAAGGTGGACATCGATACGCTCTCACCAGAGCAGGTAGCCTACCTGAATTCCTGGGAGGAAGGCACATAAGCGATGCATTTTAGCCGTGATCAGCTTGAAAAACTTGAAGCTCAGAGCCTCGCCCCCTACGCCTGCCGGAGCATGCTTACGAAAGGGCGTGCATACGCTGAGGATGAGCCAGACTACCGTACGCCGTTCCAGCGAGACCGCGACCGGATCCTGCACACTACCGCCTTCAGGCGGCTGGAGTACAAGACCCAGGTGTTCATCAATTACGAAGGTGATTACTACCGCACCCGTCTGACTCACACCCTCGAGGTCGCACAGATCGGTCGGACGGTGGCGCGGGCTCTTGGCGCAAATGAAGACCTCGTCGAAGCGATCAGCCTGGCGCACGACCTTGGACACAGCGCCTTCGGGCACTCCGGTGAGGTCGCCCTGGCCCGGTTGATGAAGGATTACGACGGATTCGACCACAACAAGCAGTCGCTCCGGATTGTCACCGTGCTCGAGCGGAGGTACCCCGATTTTCCCGGTTTGAACCTGTGCTGGGAGGTGCGCGAGGGGATGGTCAAGCACGAGTCGGAGTACGACATCTCAGACGCCTCCGAGTACAACCCAGAGCTGCGCGGCAACCTGGAGGCTCAGATCGTCAACGTCGCCGACGAGCTTGCTTATACCGCCCACGACCTCGATGATGGGCTGCGCTCGGGGATGATCACACCGGCTATGCTGGACGGGATCACGATCTGGGAGATCCTGCTCGAAAGCGTGGGGATTCGCGCCGAGCCGCTCGACGACCTGGCGCGCCACAGGCTGATCCGCAGGATGATTGGTCTGGAAGTCAGCGACCTGGTTGAGACAACCGATCAGCGCCTGCGTGAGAGTCAGGTCCGCTCGGCGGAAGAGCTTCAGCGGCTGCCTTACAATGTGATGACCTTCAGCGAAGACATGGCTCGCCGTAACCGGGAGATAAAGGATTTCCTTTTCGCCGAGCTTTACTGCCATTACCGCGTCGAGCGGATGCAGGTGAAGGCCGAGCGGGTCATCACGGACCTCTTTAATGCCTTTAAGTCTGAGCCTTCAACCCTCCCCAGGCACATCCAGGAGCAGGTGGAGGAGGTTGAATTGGAGCGGACGATTTGCGACTACCTGGCCGGGATGACCGACCGCTACGCGATCGAGGAACACCAGAAGCTTTTTGATCCAGGTTACAATAAGACGTGAGGAATGAACATGAGTGATCCGCTGTACCTGACGGCCGAGGGCGCAGCCCGATTGAAACAGGAGCTGGAACAACTGAAAACGGTCGAGCGAGTCGCGCTCGCAAAGCGGCTGCGCTCTGCTATCCAGGAGGGCGACCTTTCGGAGAATGCCGATTATCACAAGGCGAAAGAAGACCAGGGTTTTTTGGAAGGCCGGATCCAGGAGCTCGATTATATGCTTAAGAACGCCACGATTGTCGAGAGCCGGACAGGCGGATTTGATTGCGTCGAAGTTGGTGCAAAAGTGACGGTTCAGGAAGAGGATTACTCGCCGGAGGTGTTCCAGATGGTAGGCGCTAAGGAAGCTGACCCGACCAGCGGAAAAATCTCGAACGAATCGCCGGTTGGACGGGCGTTGATGGGCGGTAAGGTCGGCGACGTCGTGACCGTCACCACCCCCGGAGGGTCTTTCGCGCTGAAGATCCTGAAGATCGAGTGAGCGATCCTTACAGGGTGCAGTAGCGGCGAACGCCTGGCAGCAACCCAACCATTAAAATCAGGGTTCCCCACGCCAGGCAGATGATGTGAAGCATGCCAAACTGCACCCACTGGATCTGCACGAGGATCCAGATGATCAGGATCAGTCCGGCTGCAAGCGATCCAGCCCAGCTCCAGTGGAACCGCTTGAAAGGATTGATCCGGTTCGGCCACTGCCAGGGCAGGAGCTTCCATAATCCCCCGGCGATCACAAGCGAATAGACCCCGACAAACAAAAACAACAGCACCCCGGGGATCAGGAAATTCGAGAAGGGCGAGCCGTCCAGGTTGCTGAGCGGCATCTGGATCAGGTGACCATCCGGCGCGATGATGAACAGTCCCCCCGCGACGACCGCATTGATTCCAAGAAAAGCAAGCAGTCCAATCAGTATCCAGGCAGAAAATGGGCGGAACCTGGGATGGATTTCCATTAAATTACTCCATAATTGATAATTAACGCGAACAAACATCCTCCAGTCATTCCTGATCTGCCAGGAGGATATCTCGAAGAAATAAAGGCTGGTTAACCCCTTCTGATAAACCTTAAAATGATCAATAAAATGATCGCGCCGACCAGGGCGCTGAGGATCTGACCCAGTATCCCTGGCAGCAGGCTCAACCCAGGAGTCCGAAAAGCCAGCCGCCGATGAAAGCGCCGATGATGCCGATCACGATCGCGCCAAGCAGCCCAACATTGATGCCTTTGACCAGCATATCCGCGAGCACGCCAGCGATCCCGCCTACGATGATCCAGGTGATGATGTTGGATAGAGACATGTTAATCTCCTCAAAAAAAGAAAAATCACATCGATCTTGAAAATTATACACCTGCTTTTTTGTCTGCAAAAAACAACCGCTGGTGATGATCAGCCTGAAAGCCAGGTAAAAAGGTTAACAACAAAACGCCCATCCCATCATCAGGGAAGGGCGTTTTGAGTATATTATGTTAATCGAGCGGTTTGACCGGAATGATCAGGCCTTCGACCAGACTGCCAGCTCGACCAGCATGTGGTCGAAAAAGCTCTCCGCAGGCATGGATCCGTCGCCGTAGCTCGTGTCGACGACCCGGGCAGAAAGCTGCAGGGTCTGCGTCTCGAGTACTGTTTCGATCCCCGGTTCGAGCAGCACCGGCTCGCCCTTCGCCTCCAGGCGCTGGCGGATGGTTGGATCGTTGAATGCGTGCGTGCTCATCAGCACTTTTGTGATCGTCTGGATGTCATTCTTGTCGAACAGCCAGACTTCGAAAGCGGTCACCTTCTTGTGGTCGCCGACCCCGATTGTCTCTGAGATCCCGACCCCGCATTCGCCCAGGAATTCACCGGATGGCGAGTCGATGCTGAATAAGTCGTCGAAAAGGTCGTCTCCGAGCTTGTAGGAAGCCATGAATTGGGCGATCGGAGTGTCGCTTCCTGCAGTCGCATAATCCGTATAACCAACCTCTTTTCGGGCTTCGGCAGCCTGTGTCGCAGGGGTGGGTTGCCCGCTCAGGAAGGATTTCTTGCGGAAAAAGAACATATATCCCAGGAAGCCGGCGATTGCGAGCAGCAGCACGCACAGCGCGGCAAGCAGGATCGGGAACGAGCTGCCCGAATCTTCTTCAGGTTCTTCTGTTACGCCCTCCATGACAGGCTCAGTCGCAGCGATCGGGGCTTCCACCGTCCCCTCAGCTGGCGGCAGCGGGGCTGGGGCTCCCGATCCGACGACGCTCATGTATTCGCCGATCAGGACATCGCTTAGCCCCTGTGGATCCATCGAGATGTCGGAAAGAATCTGCTCGGCATCTTCTCCAACCGCGCTGTATTGTTCCTGCGCGCTGGCGACTCCTCCGGTCAGTCCGAATGATCCGATCGACATGCGCAAAAATTCTGTTTTCCACTCATAGCTGAGGTGTTCCGGTGTCGCATTGACCCATTGAACCGGCCAGATCCACCAGCCCAGCACGACCAATCCGAAAATCGCACCGATGATCAAACCGGCGATTCCAGTAACAAGCGGGTTCTTCACAAATTGGCGGACGGTATCCATCTAATTGCTCCTGATTATTCTTGAAATGCCAAAAAAGGTCTGCATGCGGGCAACAGGTGTTCTGGTGGAAAATAGGAATTTCCTGAATAATTTTAGACTATTCTGCAGATTATTGCAACACCTTTTGCTCAACAATCATTAATCCTGGTGCAAGAATCATACCGCATCCGACTTTTGGGCGAAATCGTCGGCTGAGACTTCATCGAGTGAGAAACGCTCTTCGCAGCTGAGGCATTGGGCATTCTGTTTATCGGCGACGACAAGCAGTCCGCCGCATTCCGGGCAAGGGCGCGGCAGTGGTTGCTTCCATGAGGTGAAATCGCAGCCCGGGTAGTTGGCGCAGCCGTAAAAAAGTCCGTCCTTTGCGAGTTTTTCGCTCGACGATATCACCGCCGTCTTTCGGGCATGCAACTCCGATTTTCTCCAGCCAGGCTTCTGTGTGCCTGCATTCCGGGAAGTTGCTGCAGCTGATGAATTTCCCATAACGACCCCAGCGAATAACAAGCTCATTTCCGCATTCCGGGCATTCGCGTCCAATCGGTTCGGGTCCGACGTTCAGCTCGGGCATTTTCTGCTCTGCGAGTGTTACTTCCTGAGAGAACGGCAGGTAAAACTCGCGGATCACGTCGACCCACGGCAGCTCTCCCTCTGCGATCCGGTCAAGCTCTGCTTCCATCTGTGCGGTAAAGCGAATATCCAGGATATCCGGGAAATGTTCGATCAGCAGGTCATTGACCAGGATGCCGGTTTCGGTGGGGGTCAGCTTCCTTCCTTCCCGGATCACATAGCCGCGCGCCTGGATGGTCGCCAGGATTGGCGCGTATGTCGACGGGCGCCCGATCCCATTCTCTTCCAGGGCGCGCACCAGTGTCGCTTCTGAATATCGAGGCGGGGGCTGGGTGAAGTGCTGCTCCGGGATGAGCCGAACCAGCCGCTGGGTCTGGTTCTCGACCAGGCCTGCCGGGATGCGCGTGTTTTCTTCCTCGTCGGCTTTCTGGTCTTCGTCGCGTGCTTCTTCGTACACGATCAAGAATCCCTGAAAGACGACGGTCGAGCCGGAGGCGCGGAACAGGTAGCTGTGCGCATCCTTCTTCCCGAGTACATCGATCGACAGCGTGTCGTAGACCGCGGCAGACATCTGCGATGCGACAAAGCGCTGCCAGATCAGCTGGTAGAGTCGGAACTGGTCCCGGTTGAGGCGTTCTTTGAGCAAATCTGGCTGGCGCAGCACGGAGGTCGGACGGATGGCTTCGTGAGCTTCCTGTGCGCCGACAGCTTTTGTCTTGTATTTTGGCGCTTGCTCGGGTAGGAATTTCTCGCCGTAGCGCTCGCGGATGAACTGCCGGGCTTCAGCCTGCGCCAGCTCGGCAACGTTGGTCGAATCGGTTCGCATGTAGGTGATCAGGCCAACCGCGCCGCCTTCACCGGTATCGATCCCTTCATAGAGCTGCTGTGCAAGTGCCATCGTCCGCCTGGCGGTGTAGCCCAACCGGCGAGACGCCTCCTGCTGCAGGCTGCTTGTGATGAAAGGGGCGGTCGGATTTCGCCGTCGCTCGCCGCGTTTGATCTTAGAAATCTGGTACGCGGCTTGCTCCATCTCCACCAGCAGCGGCTTGACGTCCGCTTCATTACCCAGGACAGGATCTGCGTCATCGACTTTAGCCAGCTTGGCGGTGAACGATTGTTTACCCCCCTGGGGCATAAATTCGGCTTCGATCGTCCAGTATTCGACCGGGATGAAAGCGTCGATCTCGCGCTCACGTTCGACAATCAGCCGCAGCGCAACAGACTGAACCCTTCCTGCCGAAAGACGGCTGCGGACCTTGCGCCAGAGCAGCGGGCTGATGCTGTAGCCGACCAGTCTGTCCAGCACCCGCCGGGCTTGCTGGGCGTCGACCAGGTCCATATTGATCTGGCGGGAATGCTGGAAGGCTTCGGCGATTGCCGGCTCGGTAATCTCATGGAAGACCACCCGCTGGGTCATCTTCGGGTCTATCTCGGCTGATTCCAGCAGGTGCCAGGCGATTGCCTCGCCCTCGCGGTCGGGGTCAGTTGCCAGGTAGATTTCCGCCGCAGACCGGGCCAGGGTTTTCAGCTCTTTGACAACTGGCTTTTTCTCGTTCGGCACCCGGTATTTTGGAGTAAAGTTGTTGTCAACATCAACGGAGAGCTGCGAACGAAGCAGATCCCGGACATGTCCAATCGAAGCTTTAACCGTGTAATCCTTACCTAAGAAACGTCCGACGGTGCGTGCTTTCGCGGGTAATTCGACGATCACCAGGCGGCCGGAACGAAGTTTTTTTCGAGCTTCTGGATCTGGAGGCGGGAGGGCTTCATGAGCTTCCGTCCGACCCATGCGGGTCAGCCGTGTGCCGCAAACCGCGCATATCCCTCCCGTCGCCGGCGTGCCCGGTTTTCGTGAAAAACGGTGCGGGTTCCGTCATTTCCCGCTTGGTTCTGCATTTTACACAATAGGCTTCCACCTGAGTATCCTCCTAAAAATTCCATTAAGCAGTATATTCTGCTCCTTTTTCGAAGACTGCAATGTAACGCATCCCGCCCATCTGCCGGACCATGCCTTTCAATTCCATCATTGTCAGCGCCGCCGAGATTTGCTCGATTGGCAGGCTGGACAGCATGCGGATCTCGTCGATGTGGAGCGGCTCGCGCCCTAACAAAGCATAAAGCTGGGCTTCTGAGGCGTCAGCTGGCAAGACAGACCGGGCTTCTCTCTGGTTCTTAGAATTGCTCAGGTTCAGGCAAGACAGCACATCCTGCAGGTCGATGAATATCTTAGCCCCGCTTCGGATCAAGGCGTTCGTCCCCCGACTCTGAGGAGCATAAAGGTATCCCGGGACCGCGAATACTTCCCGGTTCTGTTCTGCGGCAAAACTGGCCGTGATCAGCGACCCGCTGACTTCACCTGCTTCCACGACGATCACAGCCTGAGCAAGCCCGGAGATGATCCGGTTTCGAGGGGGAAAATTTGCTGCCTCGGGCGGTGTGCCGGGCGGATAATCACTGATGATTGCACCCAATTCAACAATCTGGGCTGCCAGCTGGCGGTGTTCGGGAGGGTAAATATTATCTACTCCGCTGCCCAGCACTGCCAGCGTTCGGCCCTGGTTTTTCAAAGCGGCTTGATGGGCGATGGAATCGATACCACGCGCCAGCCCGCTGATGACTGTCACGCCGTTTTGCGCCAGGCCGCGCGCGATTTCTTCGGTGAGCTGCCTGCCGTAGGCAGTGACTCGCCGTGTCCCGACGATCGCGACGGTCCATTGGTCCTGTTCGGAGATTGTCCCGGTCAAGTATAGCAGGCGGAGGCGATTGGTCGATCTCTTTCAGTCTGCGGGGATAGAGTGAATCATCCCAGGTCAGCACCTGGATCATTTTTTGCTGGATGATTTCCCAGGTAATCTCAAGCGCATCCGAGCAGCGGACTTTTTCGACTGCTTCAACCAGCCGCGCGCTCAATCCGGCCTGTTCAAGCTCACTGGTCGAAGCGCGCCAGGCCTGTTCGGCGCTGCCGAAAGCATCCAGGAGCGTCTTCATCCGGGCTGATCCGATCCCCTTGACCAGGTTAAAGCCGACCCAGTATTTCTTGTCTTCTTCCAACGCTTGCATTCCTGGAGTGATTTCGATCGATGACGGTTCAGTCAGGCATGAGTCCTGGGAGCAGGTGGACTTGAATTTCACCTTGTGCCAGGTTGACATCGAGGACGACATCTGAAATATTCGGTAAAAGCAGCTCGGCGTTATTAAGCTGGCGGACGATAAAAACATCATTCGCCCCGGTTTCAATGATCCCCTCAATTTTCCCGAGCTGCTGCCCGTCCTCGCTGACCACCCGCAGGCCAAGCAGCTGGTGCTGGTAAAACTCCCCGTCCGGCAGCGGAGGGATTTCATCTGCCCTTACAAAAGCCAGCTGGTTTCGAAGTTCCGCAGCTTGCTCAGGGGTATCGATGCCAGGGAAGCTGATGATCAATCCGCTCGAATGACCCCGAATGCCTCGGATCGAGAGCGGCTGGTGCTCGCTTCCGACGTACAGCACCTGCCCTGTTTTTATACGCTCCGGGAAATCGGTCAGGATTTCCATCAGGAGATCGCCTTTAAGGCCATGGGTTCGGAGCAGGCGTCCCACTGCCAGGTACAAAGGCTCGCCCGACTGAGGCGAGCCTTCTGGTTCCGACCATGTTTGGGACTTACTCATCTCCGGCATGGGATCGTCAATCCGGTTCGGCGATATCAAGAATGCCGCGCTTGCCTTCCTGAGCGGCGGCCACGCGCAGCAGCATTCGCATCGCGCCAGCTACCCGTCCGCTTCTGCCGATAATCCGGCCCATGTCTTCCTTGGCGACGCTCAGATTGATGATCACTTGCGCCCCGCGGCGGTATTCCGTGACCACGACCTGGGTTGGATCATCGACAAGCGATTTTGCAATATATTCGATTAATTCATCCATACCTTCCCTCCGAATGGAACTTAATCCCACGAGGGTGGGTCTTCTGGAATTCAGGATAGAGACGATCGTCCCGGTTGTCTATTTCTTCTTCGTCGGCACAATCCGCTCGGTCTTCTCGTTAACGTTGCGGAGGTCTTCTGCTTGCTGGGCTTCAGCCAGCAGAGTCTCAAGCGCTTCGCCCTTTTTGAACCGCTCGTAACCGCTCGGTCAGGCCGGCGCTTCTGAACAGCCGGACGACAAATTCGCTGGGTTGAGCGCCTTTTGAAAGCCAATCGTAAACCCGATCCTCTTTGAATGTGATCGTGGCTGGCTGCGTGCGCGGATTGTAGAAACCGAGTAATTCCAGCTACGCGGCTGTCGCGAGGTGATTCTTTGTCTGCCGCCACGATGCGGTAGCTGGGTTGTGCTTTTGCGCCAATTCTGCGCAGTCGAATTCGTACCATTTGAAAAATCTCCTTCAATTGTCTATCTGGGTTGTTCTATGATCATGGATCAGCCGGATTCGCGGTTGTGTGAGGGCAGCTGAAGGGGGCTGTTCACCACCGGTCTTCCTGGGACTGGCATCCCTCTCGAGGCCTTCCCATCCAGGAAGCGGCAGACTGCTGCTGCATTCCTGGATGGGATCAGTCTTCAAGGGCATATCTATCCGAACATGCGCGGCAGCCCGCGCATCCCGGATTTTTTCATTGTTTTGAACAGCTTCTGCGCATCGCGAAACTGTTTCATCAGGCGGTTGACATCCTGCACCTGGGTGCCGGACCCGCTTGCAATTCGCCTGCGCCGGGAGGCGTTCAAGATGTCCGGCTTGCGGCGCTCTTCCTTTGTCATCGAGCTGATAATCGCCTCGGTCAGGCTGAGCTGTTTTTCGGCGTCCTGGGGCTCGATCTGCTTTGCAAGCTGGTTCATCCCCCCTGGAAGCATCTCAAGGATCTGCCGCGAGCGGTCCCATCTTGCGGAGCTGTTTGAGCTGATCGGCAAAATCCTGCAGCGAAAAATCGCCGGCCATCAGCTTATCTGCCTGCTCGCGAGCGGTCTTTTCATCGTAGGCGGCCTCGGCTTTTTCGATCAACCCGAGCATGTCGCCCATCCCGAGGATTCTGTCCGGCTAACCGGTTGGGATCGTAGGCTTCGATCGCGTCCAGGGCTTCGCCCGTGCCGAGGAATTTGATCGGCACGCCGGTTACGGATCGAATCGAGATCGCCGCGCCGCCGCGCGCGTCGCCTTCGATCTTGGTCAGGATCAATCCAGTAAGCGGGATTACATCCCGGAAACCCTTGGCGATGTTGACCGATTCCTGGCCGATCATCGAATCGACGACCAGCAGCACTTCCGCCGGATTAACCTTGCTCTGAATCGCACTCAGCTCTTCCATTAGCTCGCTGTCGAGCTGCGATCGTCCGGCAGTGTCCAGGATGATCACAGTAAAGCCGCCTTTTTGACCCTGTTCAACGGCTTTCTTCGCAAGCTGCGGGGGTTTTACACCCTGCTCGAACACGACCGGGACGTTCAGACGCTCGCCGAGAGTCTCGAGCTGGCGGACAGCTGCAGGTCGGTAGGGGTCGCACGCGACGAGCATCACCCGCTCGCCCTGTGCGCTCAGAAGCCGCGCCAGCTTGCCGGCGGCAGTGGTCTTGCCTGAGCCCTGGAGCCCGACGAGCATCAACGTGCGGGGTTTGGGGCCGGAAAAATTCAGCCTTTCGGCTGGCCCGAGGGTGGTGATGAGCTCTTCGTGAACGATCTTAACCACCTGCTGCCCGGGATTTAGAGCCTTCGAGACTTCTTGCCCGACTGCCCTCTCGCGCACCCGGCTGACAAAGTCTTTGACGACACCGTAGTTAACGTCGGCTTCAAGCAGCGCCATTCGCACTTCGCGCATCGCTGCGTCCACGTCCAACTCGGAAAGTTTTCCGCGCCGGCGCAGACCTTTGAAGACTTCATCTAATCGCTGAGTCAGGTTTTCAAACATAGCAGTGAATTTTAGCCTGTAAGCGAATTATGGTCAAGGGAAGGTTTATAAATGGGAGGAACGTTTATTGATTATCAAGTGTTAATAGCAGTCAGCATATATCCAAAGGAGCACTTATTTCAATGTCAAAAATCGCGATTGTAACGGATAGTACGGCTAATCTTCCCAGGAATATCGTTGAGCAGTACGGGATTCATGTTGTCCCGCAGGTCTTGATCTGGGATGGTGAGACGTACGAGGATGGGGTGGATATCCACCCGAAGGAATTTTACGAGCGCCTGAAAGGCGCAAAAATAATGCCGAGCACATCACAGGTGACCCCAAAAAGCTTTCTCGAAATCTACGGGAAGCTCATCACCGAAGGTTATCAGGTCTTATCAATATTAATCGCGGAGAAGCTTTCAGGGACGATCAGCTCGGCGCTCCAGGCGAAAGCAGCCTTTCCAAATGCCCCGATCGAGATCGTAAATTCGGGCACGACATCCCTCGCGATGGGATTCGTGGTTTTACACGCTGCTGAGGCATTGAGCCAGGGAGCCGACCTGAATCAAGCCCGCCTGGCGGCCGAAAACGCTCGCCAGAAGGTGGGTGTCATCTTTGCAGTGGACACACTTGAGTTCCTGCACCGCGGCGGTCGGATCGGGGGCGGCACCCGTTTTATGGGTACTGCGCTGAATATCAAGCCAATCCTCGAAGTCGTCGACGGACATGTCGAGGGCGTTGAAAAAGTCCGCACGCGCAGCAAATCGATTACCCGTCTCATTGAGCTCGTCCATGAACGGGTTGGAACCAGCCATCCAGTTCGTATTGCGGCGTTGCATGCCAACGCCCACTCAGACGCGCTCAACCTGCTGGCTCAGGCCTCAACATCAAATCGAAACCACTCAGGCTATCCTCGGCGAAGTCAGCCCGGTGATCGGGACACATGCAGGTCCTGGGACGGTCGGGCTGGCCTGGATGGCCGGAATCGAGTAGGCTTCTAAAAAAAACAGAAAACCACAGGTAGCCATGGATGGTATCAGGTTTTTAGGCTTGTCCATCTGTGGTTATCTGTGGTTTAATCGCTGAATGGACATTTTTTTCGAAGACCCTTCGGAAATCCCGCTCCCGCCGGCTGAAACCCGCATCCGGTCGCTCAAAGCGCAGCCCTGGCCGGACGGGCGGAGGGTAAAAATATCGCTCGAGCTGGACCCTTTTCAAAAACATCCCAGCTTGGAGATGACCTTGCTTGATCCAGGCGGCAGTCTGGCAGGAAGCGTCGATATCATTGAGACCATGAGCCGAAAAATGGAGCTGAACATGCACCTGCGTGGCGAGCCGGTGCCTGGCGAATACACCCTCAAAGCCGTCCTGTTCTATCTGGAACATCGACCAGCGAGAAGAGGCCGAAGAGGATCAGAGTATTCCCTACCAGCGTTTAGTAGTCGATGTAGCCGATACGTATTGCTCGCTCGTGAGACCTGCCCTCAAGCTTGATCTGATTCATCATCTAATCTCGTTCCCCAGGATTAGCACCGCACGCTCCATACCGAAACGAGGATTATGACCTTGCGATAGACGGCAATTCCGTCTATAATCATACAATCCTCATCTACATTATCCACTCGCCGCCGAGGATCAACTTTAATAGTGGAGGTAGGCGATGGAAAAGGTTTATCGGTTTCCCGTTTCGATTACCGTACATTCTGCATTATCGCTCCTGGTTCTGATCAGTCTCGTTCTACCCGCTGGTTTTTCACTGGTCTCAGCTTCTCCTACACCCTGCACTTGCTCCTCCCATCCAGGCAGATCTCAAAGAAACATCTCCCCTGAAAATATCGCTGCCAGATGGGCAGCCGAACACGATATCAACTCCCAGCGACCGTGGAGAGCCTGATCTATCCCCACCGGAAAATAAAACCGCCTTGTTGTCGACTTTCATGCGCGAGGAAGCGCTGGAAAGCGGGCGCAGGCAGATCACGCTCTCTTCCTCCCCCATGCATTACCAGGACAGCGCTGGGAATTGGCAGCCTATCGATCCGCGTTTCCTGCTGTTGAGGGGGGGTTTACAAATTTCACCAACTCCTTGCGGATATCAGCAGCCGAGCGGATCGCAACCCTCAACCTTAGAAATGGTGACACCCGCCTGCAGTGGCAATCGAGCGAGTTGGTCTTGATTCCTGGCAGCGGCGAAAAGAAGGTGCTTGCCGAAGTTCTCGATCCCGCCTCTGCCTTACCTGGAGAGCTGACCGATGACAGCCAGACTATTCGTTATGAGAGTTCCTGGAGTTGGCCGGGGATTGTTGAAGAAATTTCTTCCGCGCCAGGGATGATGGAACAATCGCTGGTAATTAAAGACCGTACTGCCATCCTGGATATTTGCGGACAATTTCAAATAAAAAATGAGGACGGAGACTTCTCTAAAAATGCGAATTGCGATGTCGAATCGGGGGTTAAACTGTCGCTGCTTGCGACCTTTCGCCTTTCCCCTGGAACAACCTTGAGTGCCGACGGAGAATTGCAGCCAGGCTTGTTCAGCACGACAGGGAGTGTGGAAATACAAAAGGGCAGCACCACCGAGCTGGTGTTAGAGCCTGTTATCGCCTACGAGCAGGACAACCCCGCTGACTTCGTTAGCGGAAGCTACAGGTTCATTCCTGGCGGCGATGGAGAGTGGCAGGTTTCTGTCGAGACGCCGTTAGCTTGGTGGGCAGATCCAACACGTCGCTATCCGGTAGTGCTCGATCCGACTATGAAGACGCTCTCACCGGTTACCACTGCTCAGTTATGCAGCAGCTATCCCTCATCTCCCTGCCCGCTTACTGGTGAAGATAACCTAAAAATCGGGAGGAACCTGGAAAACTTGACTGGCAGGATCGAAGCTCTTGTGCGCTTCGACCAGCTTCCAACCCTGCCTCCCGGCTATGTAGTCGAGAAGGCGGACTTGCTCGTCGCTCCAGAAAACTTTACCCTTGGCTCTGGTGGCACGATCGTCAAAAAGCAAGTTCGGGTCCACCAGGTGACTTCAGCCTGGTCTCCAGCTACCGCGAACTACAATTACAATCGACCTACAATTGCGAACCCTTACCTTGACCAGAAATCGCTGGTTGTTGGTACGAAACCTGTCATCCCGGTCGCGGCAACATCATTCGTGACCCGTTTCCACCTGCAGACGGGTCCTGGCGGCTTTGTCAGCGGTTGGCTGGATGGGTCAGTGCCGAACAACGGCCTGTTTCTTTACCAGTATCCAGAAAACCTGTGTATGAACTGCACAGATTTCCTGAAAATACCCACCACGGCAGCCTGGACCAAGGGTGACTATAAGCGCCTCGACCCGGAGAACCCATTCAATCTCTCAGCCAGCGAAGGCAGCGGGTTCATGCTGCAGATCACCTATGCTCCGCCTACCTTGAGCTTGAACCAGCCTCTCCAGTCAAACCTGCCGACTTTTGGTAAGAATTTCGCCGACACCTATCACGCCTATCTTCCGCCGGCTTCTGCCAGCACATGGACTGCGATCGCGGTAAAAGGGCTGAACCAGGTCCAATCTGGAGCGGATATCATTGCGAAAGCATCTGGGAACCTGCGCATGGCAAAGGGCTGCGTCGATCCATTTAACCCCAGCTGTGCGAGTAAGCCTTCCGAAGGCGATTTCAAGGATCGGCCCAATTTCATCATCACACGCGGCGATCCAACAGCGACCGATCTGGCAGCCTGGTTGTACCCTCCGAATCCTAAATCCCCGGCCAATAAATATGTAAACTCTTACCTGATCGATGCCGTGCCCTCGGTTGACCTGGCTGGCAATCCTCCCTCTCCCCCGGCACGCATATCACGTTTACCGAAGTCATGACAACAAGCGAGATACATCCGGATCAAAAACCTCAACCTGGCCGCTAACTCCCGTATCGGTGTGAGCATCTTCGCTACATCGAACCATCCTTCCACTGGTGATGCAGTCGAATTCCCATTCTTTGAAACGCGCTTGTTCCGCCCTGCAGCTTCTGGAAATACGTGGATCAAGGACTTGAATGGTCAGAAACTTGGCGGTCACACCGCGCCGGGTATGTTTGAGATGGGCAGCGCTAAAGTGGGTTCGGCAGAGGCCGGCACCTGGGCTTTAACGATCGAGTATTTCGGTGATGTGAACCCGACATTTGGAGGTACGGACGATCCGCCGATTACTTCCACCATACCCGTTTCTTCGACGTTGGTTTTATCATTGGTCGTATGCCAAAAAAATGGTGTGCCCACGAAAGACGGCTGCATCACCACCGAAAAACCAGGCATAAATACGGACTATCGGGATGTTGGCAATTTCCAGAGTCTTCAACCCTGCGGGTTTCAACTGCAGCGGCTCCGCATGTGGGACAGTATACCAGTCAGGTCCAGGAGCGCTTTCAGCATCGGTCGTCTGGAAGTCTGATTGGCTTGCCGGGCAGCAGGATCGTTGGATTTCTGTCGCCGGGGCTCCAATTTCCTTCGATACTTCCACCTATTCCTTTTTTACCACCGGCGTCACCTCTCTGGTGACCGGACCCCTCGGAAACGAGGACCCTTTCCTGCTCTTCACTGGGGCTACCCTGGGGTATCCCGATCCTGGGATCAGCCCCTCAAACCCAAATTTCGGCCGGCTCGTACCTTTGCCTCTGGTAACCTATGATAGCCCCCCATTAATTCCGTCAGACCTGACCAACCTGCAGTTAAATGTCAATGTCGACCGGCAGGCAGCCGAAGCGAAGACCACGATGACGCGCCAGGTCCTCACTTCACCTGCTGGACTGGAAAATTTTGTGTTCAACCTTTCCTGGGAATTTCAAGCCGAAGGCTACTCTACACTCTCGAATATAAACCTCTCTCCTGTGTTGGTGCCAAACGATTCTTTGATCGCCAGCTTGACGCTGCTGTTTGGCAGCGCCTGGGATGTGGATTATTCCGACGAATATTTGCCAAATGGCCGCTTCACCAACCTTCGCAACGCGCCCGGTACGGTCGGTGATGGCGGGGTTGGAGCCAGGGTTGCCGCGCCAGCATCGTTAGGCTCCAACTGGAAGGGGGTTGTTGCCCTGCTCCTCCCGGTCGGCGCGGACTTAGAAGACAGCGAAGGCTCATGCCCGGGGGACTGCCTGGACATCCGCTCTTCGGACGATACACCCAGTACACCCAACCGCACCTGGGACTTGCCGGATCTAAACATCGGAGGCGCTGCCCAAACGGTTTCCTTAAATTCGCCGGGAGAGCTGATCGTGTTCAGCACCGACCATCCAAATTCGGTTAAATCGGTCACGCTGCCGTTTAATTTCCGGACTTTCAACGGCGAGGTGAACGTCGATGTGAAAGTTTGTCCAAACAGTGCGAACAATGAGAAAGTGGTCGTCCTCACCGGGAAATCGAAGATCGCCCTGCCGGGCTGGGCTCGGATACCAATCCAGGCATGATGATCAACGCAGAATTCATCCTTTGCGAAACCACCCTGCGCCAGGTAATCCTGGAGTGGCATGGGCCGCCCGATATCCCTGCTGGAAGCACGGGCGTCCTGGTAAGTATGGTCAAAGGCGATGTGCAGATCGGTCCATCGAACACAGAAATCGAATTCAATTTCGATTATCACGACAACAGCGAAATCATAGATGGATCGGCTGGCGTGAGGATAAATACGCCGGTTTGTTTGACATGCAAGCCAGCGGCGATGTGCTGACAAAGGTGGACTACAACGGGCATGCCTGGGTGTCCTGGAACCCGTTGGACGTCGGGGTCGATGTCTTCGCAACCTACAGCAGCTGGTTATCAGGACAGGTGTACGCCCACTTATGGAAAGGCCAGGGCTGGCAGAACAAGTACAGCTGGCTGCCCAACGACAATGAAACCCACTTTGCCGGCAGCATCAATGCCACAATCTACATTGACCAGGGTCAGGCCTTTTCGTGGGAGTTCATCGAAATCCCACCGTGGGATATTTCCTTTTCTATCACGGTCGCATTTGGCCAGTTCTGCCAGTCCTCTGGCTGTTCAAAATATGAATGGGGCATCAAGGGGAAATTCGAAGTGATCGGCTTCGATGTGGGTTTCTTCTACGGCTTCAAATCTGGTTTCCACTTCATCCTGGGCAGCGATGGGCATATCTTGATCGACCAGTACGGTCCGACTTCAGCTGCAAGCCTGAATTCATTGGGAAACAGGAGAGAAATCTCGGATTTTAGTTCAGTTTTATATCCAGGAGGAGACTTGATAGCCGATCGCGGCCCGCAAAGTTCGGGTGCGCCGCTTGAATTGAAGCGTTTGGCGGTGCCGAACCCGCTCGCGCCAGACGTCACCCACCCATTAAATGTGACTGCCTTCACCGGTTCTTTCACAGCCGGGTTGACCTGGAGCCAGGGTGCGCCTGTTTTAACCCTCATCCGGCCCGATTTGGTTGAAATCACGCCCGCGAATGCGGCTGGTTATGGAGTGTCCATTGCAGCCACATTAAATTCCATTTTATACGGGATACCACAGCCCATGCCCGGTACCTGGCAGGCAAAAATCGAGAATACCGCCGCCAATAATGACTATCATTTCATCTGGTTCGCGAACAAGGCCATTCCTGCCGGTCTGCAGCTCAACTCACCCTTCGGCGATGTATTTCTCTCAGACAACACCACCCCCTATAATTTGAGCTGGGATGTTCCGGCCCAGCCGCCGGCAGTAGACCTGCGCGTATCCCTGTATTACACCGTAACGAATTCAACTGCCCTGACCGATACCCAGCAGTTGGGCGGTGTAATCCGCGAGAACCTTGCGCTCAGCGACGGGAGCTTCAACTGGGACCTGTCTTCGCTGGCTTTTGGGGATTACCATGTCTACGCCCGAGTTTACAGCGGCCAGCCGGGCAGCGAGCCCATTCAACCTGAGGTCAACATCACCGGTACAAACCAGATCCCCGGCGATTTCTGGATGAATGCTCCAGGAGTGATTCACCTTCAAGACACTGCCGCGCCTGCCACCCCGACCGGATTTGTAATGGTCCCAATTGCTGAAGGATTTTTGGATGTTGGGACCACAACGGAGAAAAAGACCTGGCAGGCTATATCGTGCGCTATATCTCACCGGATGTGTATGGAGATACTCACATGCACGATTTACGCGTGCAGGCTCAGGTGAGTGATCCGAATAATTGGATGCAATGCACCCGGTTGGGTGGGTTCAACGCCGGAGAAAATATCCAGGCCCAAATTGCTGCCTACGATGCCAGCGGGAACCTGAGCCCATTCAGCAATCTCGATGAGGCGGTGGTTGACGACGGCGTTCCCGCTGATGCGCCAGACCCAGGTCCCTTGTCGGTTGTCGTTGTGTCTACCAACGAGGTCACACTTTCCTGGCCTGCCCTGGTTTTACCGCCGGGCAGCGGGTACTGGTTGCATTACTCAAAAGGCCGCCCATTGGGAAATGGCCAGGTCGATCCGCCTTTCGATCTTGGTTTTACCAATGAAATCAGCTTGAGCATGCTCGAGCCGGGTTTCGTGTGGTTTTTCATGATCCAGACCCATGATGATTGGGCGCGTCTGAGCAGAACGTCAAATTGGGTTGCAGCGCTTGTGAGCGATTATCAGGACGAAGATGGGGATGGGCTGGCGGATGATTGGGAAGCGGCCCACGAAGTCGGCGATCCTGCCGATGACGAAGACGGAGACGGGCTGCAAAACCTGCTTGAATTCCAGCGCCTGACGCATCCTCAAATCGCTGATACCGACGGCGATGGATTCTCCGACGGCGAAGAAGAGATTGGCGGAAGCTCCGCTTTGGATGCCGGCTCCACCCCTGCAACCTATGAAAATATCATCTCAGATGTGATTCCGCTGCCAGACCTGATGGTCGATCCGCAGCATCTCACTTTTCGCGCCCATACGCTCGGATCCAACCCTGTTCCCCAGGTCGTCGGTATACTCAACACAGGCGGCGGGGATCTTGTGCCGGATATTTTCAGCGATGCGACCTGGCTGTCAACTCAACTCGAAGGAGGTTTTCTCCAGGTTCTCGTTGATAAAAACGGCTTGCCTGCCGGGCATTACACCACGCGTAATAGCTGTCTCGGGTGAGGCGCGCAGCTTCACTCAGCACAGCCCGCAAAACGTGGTGGTCGATTTATGGCTTCTTGAAGGAGTCTTCACCAGATCTTGTACAGATTTACTTGCCGCTCGTCCTGAAGTAACCAGAACGCGCAGCAGATCACAAGCCAAATCAGCCAGGGCTTTGCCTGGCTGAATGGATTCCTTGTATTTGCAGATGATCAGGAATTCATGCTCGATTGTTGTGCTTTTCAGCCAGCCACGCGAAGTTCTTTTTATAAACAGGATCAGTAAGGCCGGAATATAATTAGAGTATTCTAATCATAATATATCCGATAATGATCTTGCGTTTCAAAAAGATTGCATTATAATATCGCCAATTCCTAGTAATAAAAATAAAATGGAAAACTAAAATCCTGTTATTTGTGCGCAGTGAATTTAATTCAGGCTGCACATAAATATCGATGAAAGGTATTTGCTCCCGGTCAGGCCTGGGGCGCAGGATTTTGGCAAGATCGTCCATCGGACGAGAGATTAGAGCAGCCAGACTTCACACCGATCGATGGTTGTTCGATGGTGGGTTATTGAGAACAGTTCTTTCACAGGCAAGTGTCAATCTACGCTACAAGGAGAATAGTATGCCAAAGAAGATCTTGATCGCATTATCTGAGTGGGGCTATTGGGGAGAAGAGCTTGTTGGTCCGCTGGAAGTCTTAGATCAAAATGGATACCAATCCGTTTTTGTGACGGCGAAGGGAAATCGCCCGCCGGCGCTTCCGCCAAGCATGCAGGAAGGGTATTTTGATCCCCCATTGGATAAAGTTGTAACGGATGCCTACTATGCCGCCAGGTCACGAGAGATCCATAAGTCGGATCGCCTGAATAATCCGATCAATCTTTCGGAGTGGTTCCCAGAGCGTCCGTATTTCAATTCAAAAGATTTTGGTCATGCGCTCGAAGCTTATTACAACGCACGCGATCTCGCCTGGAAAGATCTGGAAGAATATGATGCTTTGCTCATGCCGGGCGGCAGCGGACCGATGGTCGATATGGTCAACAACCAGCGTCTTCACGATGTGATCCTGGGTTTTCTGGCTCAGGGGAAGCTGATCGCGGCCGAATGCTACTGCGTGACCTGCCTGGCCTTCGCCAGGGATTGGACCGAGCGCAAGAGCATCATCTGGGGCAAGCATGTCACCGGGCACGCAATGGAATATGATTACAAAGACGGCACGGGTTTCGTAACCAGTGGAAACCTCAATTTTGGGCCTCCATTCTACCCGCTCGAGCTGATCCTGCGAGACGCAGTCGGTCCTGAAGGTCAATATCACGGCGGGGTTGGGCGCACTCTTTCAACGATCCTGGACTACCCATTTTTGACAGGCCGATCGACCCAGGACTCACGCCTCGTTGGCGAATTGATGATCGAAGTACTCGAGAAGGGTCTGCGGCGATATGGCTGGTAAGACCGGGCGCTTCGCCCTGATAGAACAGTTCCTTGCCGACGGCATCGATATCATGTTCGGAAATCCAGGCACGGTCGAACAGGGTTTCCTGGACGCCTTGTCAGAATTTCCCAGGATGAAATATATCCTGACCCTGCAGGAGTCGATCGCAGTGATGGCAGCCGATGGGTATGCTCGTGCGAAAAAACGACCGGCCCTTGTCCAGCTGCACAGCTCGCCTGGGATCGGAAACGCTGTCGGCGCCCTCTACCAGGCCAGGCGCGGCCATTCCCCTCTGGTTGTCATCGGCGCCGATGCAGGGCTGAAATACATGAATATGGATGCCCAGATGGCTGCCGATCTGGTAGCCATGATGGAGCCTGTAACCAAATGGTCGACGATGGTGCTCGACCCCGCTTCCCTTCTGAGGGTAATCCGGAGGGCTGTGAAGATCGCCTCGACGCCGCCCATGGGTCCGGTCTACGTGTGTCTCCCGGCGGACGTCCTGGATGCCGAGGTATCTGAAGAGGTTTTCCCAACCTCAATCCTCAATACCAGGGTCGCACCGGATGAAGACACCCTGCGACAGGCAGCAGAAATCCTGCTTTCCGCAAAAAAGCCGATGATCTTCATCGGCGATGGGGTCGCATATTCCGATGCGCAAGCAGAGCTTGTGCAGGTTGCCGAGCTGCTGGGAGCGGAAGTCTGGGAGGCCGATTCAGGCGAATTGAACATGCCTTACGACCACCCTCTTTATCAGGGCATGACCGGTCATATGTTTGGGAAAAACAGCCTCCCGATCACGACAAAAGGCGATGCAAACCTGGTCGTTGGCACGTATATGCTCCCAGAAGTCTATCCGGCGCTTGGCAACATCTATGCTCCAGGTGCAAAGACAATCCATATCGATCTGAACGCCTATGAGATCGCTAAAAACCACCCGGTCGAGCTTGGTCTCGTGGCCGATCCAAAGCTGACCCTGGGGAAGCTGGGGGAGCTGCTCGCATCGATGCGAAGTCCTGACCAGCAGCGTGCGGCATTGGATCGCGTTGAGCAGATCGGGTCGGCTAAACAGGAAAAACTTCGCGCTGCCCTGGAGAAAGATAGCCTGGCACGCGATGTCGTACCGATCTCGATGGCGCGTTTCATGGAAGAGCTGGCGCCTCAGCTTCCTGAGGACGTCGTGATCTTCGACGAAGCGCTCACATCTTCGCCGGCCGTAGTGCGCTATGCCCCTCCCCAAAAGGCGGACCAATATTTCCTCACACGAGGTGGGTCTCTGGGGGTGGGAATCCCGGGTGCTATCGGTGCCAGGCTGGCTCATCCTGATAAGCTGGTGATCGGTTTCACTGGAGACGGCGGCTCGATGTATACCATCCAGGCGCTCTGGACTGCGGCAAGGCATAATATCAACGCCAAGTTTGTGATTTGCAACAACGCCTCTTACCGCCTGCTTCAACTGAATATTGAGGAGTACTGGAAAGAGCAGTCCATCCCAAAGCACGATTACCCGCTGAGCTTCGACCTCTCGCACCCACCCTTGCATTTCGCTGAGCTCGCTCGATCGCTTGGCGTCCAGGGGCTGCGGGTTGAAAAGCCGTGGGAAATCGGTCCTGCGATCGAGCAGATGCTGGCCCATCCCGGTCCCTTTTTGATCGACCTGGTGTTGGAGAGCGATACCCATCCAGAACGGGTTGGGAACACCTGCGGTCAATAATTGGAATGATTATCCCAGACAGACAATTTGGAGGATTTTATGAGTGAGCCAATTACGGAGCAACAAATCAAGAATTTTGTAGCAGCATGGTATCAGGCGCTGGATTTCCATGTGCCGATCGAGCAGGCTTATGCACTTCTGGCTGATCGGGATTTGAACATGCAGTTCCCCGACGGAGATATCCGCGATTATGCTTCTTTCAAGAAGTGGTACGACCGGGTGACTAACCTGTTCTTCGATGAGAACCATTATGTCCAGACGGTCGAGTCCAAGATCAGCGGTGAGGAAGCCATCCTGGATGTCGTTGTAGGCTGGCAGGCCAGCTGGTGGGTTGCTCCCGAGCCGAAGAGCAAGCGGGTTTCGATGGATGCGACCCAGCGCTGGACCGTTCGGCGCTCAAAGAAAAACTCCTTTGGGCTGGAGATCGTGACCTACAACGCAACGGTTGCACCGTTTAATTATGCACCAGGTTTTGCCAGGCTGTAGCAGTCTGGTCGCCTGTTGAACATTCGATCCAAACCTTACATTATTAGGAGAAACAGAGATGGATAATACACAGTTGGTTCTGCGCATGTACGATTACTTCGGCAAGGGTGATATGGAATCGATCCGCAAGGAGATCTTCCACCCCCAGATGAGCTGGACGATGCCCGGTCATCATCCGCTCTCCGGTCGGATGGAAGGCGTCGATGCCGTAATCGCTTTCTTCGGCTCCCTGTTTAAAGCGGGTATCGTCGTGGACAACGTCCACTTCGGTGTGCTGGATGATGGAACGGTCGTTGAGAAGCATCTGGGCCACGGCAAGATCGGAAATGAAGAATTCCTTTTCCCAACCTGCACAAGCTACGGGATCAAGGACGGGAAAATCTTCGAAGTGCGGGTCCACACCGGTGACCAGCATACGGTGGACCGCTACATGTGGACGATGTTCAAGCTCAAGGGTATTCCAGCCAGGCTGGCAGAGTAGGGAGGTCGATGATGGCGAAAGTTCAGGCTGTCGTAACACCAGAACATGTGCTGAAGGCTTATGAAGCCCTGGGGTCAGGCGATATCGAGCGCATCCGCGAGTATTGGGATCAGGGGATGGTCTGGCAGGTGCCTGGACACAGCCGCCTGGCTGGCTGGTATACCGGGCTGGACGGATTTCTGGCCTTCATGGGCGAGGTCGGCCGGCTCTCCGGACGCAGTTTCAAGATGACCCCGATCGCCGGACAGGTTGTCGTCACAGGTGAATATTCGGCTGACCTGACCCGCAATGTCGGCAACCGTGACAACGAGCCAGAAAAAGGCATGGATATCGAAGTCGTCCATGTTTTACGCTGGCGGGACGGCAAGGTTATCGCTGGCAAGGGTGCGATCTTTGGTGATGGGACGACCGAATACGACCAGTTCTGGTCCCGCTCGCCAGTTGTAACCCCACCCAGTCATTGATCGATCGATTTTTCCCTGTTTAACGAGATTAATCCAATCAACTCATGTCTTTTTTACCGGTGATCACGGACCAGAAATAGGAGTAATAAGATGCCAATTATCACAATACAGGTTATTGAAGGGGTTGTTCTTACCAGCCCTGAACAGAAACGTGAGCTGCTGAAGAAGATGACAGACACCTTCATCAGCGTTGTAGGCGATGTCGCCAGGCCGTATACCTACTGCATCATCCAGGAGACTCCTGCATATGAGTGGTCGATTGCCGGCACGCCTCTCCCCGATTTGCCTTTCCTTTACGGCCCTGATTATGCTGCCATGCATGGTAAATCGAACGAGATCATGCGTAATTTTACCGAACAGCTGGCCAGTCAGAAGGCAGATGAAGTGAAGGACGCCCAGGCCCAAAAGATCTGGGAAGGTAGTTAAGTGAATTTATCCAGCACAGCCTGCATGGGTATAGGTTGATCGAACCTGAGCAGGCTGTGCTGGAATTGAAGATTTGGTTAAGTCGAAATATGATCAGCAGGCGTCCTGTTGCGGACCAGGTAAGCTGTTGTTGAGTTTGGTTAGGAGAACCTGAATGGCAGAGCAATCCTTTCATTTGTTAATGATCAAAGGCCCTACTCCTGGGAAGGAGTTCAAGCTCCCCCAGGGAGAGATTTCCATCGGCAGGGAAAGCAATAACATTATCGTGATTGAGGACCGCGGTTTATCCCGCCGGCATGCCCGCATGCGTTATTTTGCCGGGAGCTACATCCTCGTCGATCTGGGATCGACCAATGGGACGTTCGTGAACGATGCCAGGCTGGTCGGCGAGCACGTCCTGAAGGCAGGCGACAGGATCAACCTGGGGGAGGGAGTAACCCTGGTTTTTGAGCCGATCCAGATCAGTGCCGATGCAACCGTCTTCATCGCCGCAAAACCCACGGTCCACCTGGGTGAAGAACCCGCCGCAGTTGTGATCAGTGAGCAGCCCGAAGTTGTCGACCGGGCAGCAGAACATCGCGCCCTGTTCTCCCGCTGGTTCGAACAGTTGTGGAACCTCAAGAATTACGCCATCACGCAGGAGCTTGTCGACCCGGGTTTCACAGCTCATGGCGCTGGTGGTCAGGACATCCAGCAGGGACCTGACGGCGTCGCAGATCTTGTCAAAACCTGGCACAAATCTTTTCCAGATGGTCGCATGACGATGGATGACATCATCACCGAAGGGGAGTATTCGGTCATAAGGATGACCTTCACCGGCACGCACCAGGGTGATTTCTACGGCATCCCGGCCAGCAATAAATCCATCAAGGTGACGTCGATAGGGATCGACCGGGTCGTGAACGGCAAGATCACCGAAGGCTGGGGTGAATTGGATATGCTCGGCATGATGATCCAGATGGGAGCCATGCCGTCCCCGGCCTCGCAGCAGAAGATGTTTGAAATCGAAGCTGCGGTAACCCCGGACCATGTTGCGAAAGCATATGCGGCATTGGGATCTGGAGATATCAACCGCATCCGGATGTATTGGGCAGATGAGATGGTCTGGCAGGTGCCCGGTCATAACCGCCTGTCTGGCTGGTATTACAGCCTGGACGAGTTCCTGGCATTCATGGGTGAAGTCGGAGAGCTTTCGGGTCACAGCTTCAATATGCAGCCGATTGCCGGGCAGGTCCTGGTTACAGGTGATTACTCTGTCGATCTGACCCGCAATCGTGGGAATCGAAAAAACCAGCCCGGAAAGACGATGGATATCGAAGTTGCCCATGTGCTGCGCTGGCGGCATGGCAAGGTCATCGCCGGCAAGGGAGCGATTTTTGGCGACGGGACAGAAGAATACGACCAGTTCTGGTCGAGCTCGCCTGCTGTTACACCGCCGACCCATTAGGCTTGAAGAATAAGGAGAATTGTGATGACAGGACAGATCAGTCGGTCCGAGCGAGCCCAGAGAATTTGGGCGGGTATTCAAGATACGGTTGAGCCCTCCAATACGAATTTCAATGACAACGGCGAGCTTGTGCGTTATTTCTTTGAAGAAGTCTGGAATAAGGGAAACCTTGCAGTCGTCGACGAGCTGATCGCGGCGAACGCCGTGGATCACAACCGCCAGCCAGGCTCTCCACGCGGCCGCAACGGCTACAAGGCCTCCGTTACCATGTTCCGGTCGGCGTTTCCAGATATCCGCTACACCTTAAACCAGGTTTTCACGGATTCTGACCGGGTCGCGATTCGTTTCAGCGGTACCGGGACCCACCGTGGTGCTTTTATGGGGATCCCTCAAACGGGCAAGCAGATTACATTCAGCGGGATGACGTTTCTGAAGGTTGAAAAAGGCCAGTTCGTTGAGCGCTGGGGCATTTTCGATATGGCAGGATTGCTCGGACAGCTTGGCGTCGGACCCGGGCAGCCGGCGCTCCGCCGCTATGACCCGTCCAAAGTCCAGATATGAGCAAGTCACGATTGTTCAGCCCGAAGAGAGCAAATCGACTACTCGGGTTTTAGGGGTGACCAATCTCTGCAAAGCGACGAAGGACGACACCCGCGGGATTTTCTCGCTCTTTGTTTCATCCGTCCCGGTAGGAGAAGGCGTGCCAATCCATACTCACCACAAAGAAGACGAAGCTTATTACATTCTTGAAGGTGAGTTCGAGATGTACGACACGACCAACAATCATCACTGCCAGGATTGGTCCGGAAACATACGTCTATGTTCCGATTGGGGATCAATCACGGCTTCAAGTCTGTTGGTGATAAACCGGGCAGGATGGTCCTGCTCATCACGCCAGGAGGCCTGGAAGGATTTTTCGAAGGGATCGGCCAGGTGATTGATGATCCTGCAAATCCACCGCCGCCGCTTTCTGGACCGCCGGATTTTGCCAGAGCGGCGCAAATTGCAGCTCAATACAATATCACATTTGATATACCTGAAGCGTGAGGAAGGATCAGCATGTCTGAGATAGCGAAAACTCTTTATCGGTCATTTGTTGAGCAGGTCATCAACCAGGGCAAATATGAATTGATCCCGGAAATCTTTTCAGAAGATTACCTCGATCATAATGCCCCTCCAGGCGCGCCTACCGGTGGTTTCGATGCAATTCGAGCTGTGCCGGTGATGTTCCGGAGCGCTTTCCCTGATGTTCATTTTGTAATCGATGACATGATCTCGCAGGGAGATTGGGTGGCGACCCGCGTTACAGGTCGTGCGACCCATCTAGGGAAACCGTTTATGGGGATTGAGCCCACCGGACTGCGGGCGACCTGGTCGTCGATGGGTTTCTTCCGGGTTGCCAACGATCGAATCGTTGAGCACCACGGCGCGCCGGATATCGCCTCCCTTCAGCAGCAGCTGACCCGCAAAATCGAGCCAGGGACGCTGGACTACAACCGTTTTATGGTGACACGCTATGTTTATGCCACCAATATCGGTGAGTTGGACCGTTTTGATGAGTATGTCGACCCAAATTTCGTCGACCACAACGCCCTTCCTGGCCAGAAACCAGGAATCGAAGGACTCAAGGACGCTTATCGAATGTTCTCGTCAGCGTTTTCGGACCTCTGGTATACCTTCGAAGACCTGATCGCCGAAGCCGATAAAGTAACAGGTCGCGGGGTGATCGAAGGCAGGCATACCGGTCCATTCATGGGCGTTCCAGCCACCAATCGGGTCATTCGATGGACAGGCACTCGCACTTTCCGGGTTGTTAACGGTAAAGTGACCGATGGGTGGATTGATTTGGACCTGTTTGGGTTGATGATGCAGATCGGCGCTATCCCCATGCCAGGTCAGCAATAATCGGATTTCGATCAGTATTGGAGGGAAAATCTTATGTCAAAATCAGACGAGCATCGGGAGTTATTTTCCCGCTGGTTTGAAGAGCTCTGGAATAAAAAGAATTACGCGATCACCCAGGAGCTGGTCGATCCTGAGTTTACAGCCCATGGGGCGGGCGGCCAGGACATCAAGCAGGGCCCGAATGGTGTTGCAGAAATGGTCCAGGTCTGGCATAAAGCGTTCCCGGACGGACGGATGTCTATGGATGACATCCTCACCGAGGACGACCTGTCTGTGATCCGAATGACCTTTCGGGGAACGCACATGGGGGATTTTTACGGCGTCCCTCCCAGCGGAAAACGGGTCGAGGTGACCTCGATCGGCATCGACCGGGTGGTGAACGGCAAAATCGCAGAAGGTTGGGGCGAGCTGAATATGCTCGGGATGATGCAGCAGATGGGCGCAATCCCGGCTCCCAACCAGCCAGCTCTCCAACAGATCGAAGCTGCAGTCACGCCAGCCTATGTCCTCGAAGCGTACAACGCCCTCGCCTCTGGCGATCTATCCAGGATTAAAGAGTATTGGTCCGTAGATCTGGTCTGGCAGGTTCCCGGACACAATGAATATTCCGGCTGGTACTACAGCCTGGAAGAGTTCCTGGCTTTCATGAGCCAGCTCGGCGACCAGTCTGATCACAGCTTCAAAATGGAGCCAGTCGCTGGCAAAGTCCTCGTGACCGGAGATTATTCCGTTGTCCTGACACGCAACCAGGGTACTCGAAAGGGAACATCGAACAAGACGTTGGATATCGAGGTGGCAAATGTCCTGCGCTGGCGCGGAGGAAAGATCATCGCCGGTAAAGGCGCCATTTTTGGGGACGGCACCGCCCAATACGACCAGTTCTGGTCGCGATCGCCAGCCGTGACGGCGGCAACTCATTAATTAAATTTCATTTCGCAGATGGAGGCAATCATGACGGTAGAGCAGAACAAGGCGATCATGCAGCGCATGATCGAAGAGATTTGGAATAAGGGCAACCTGGCTGTCGCAGATGAGCTGTTTTCTCAAGACCACACCAGTCCCAGCGCACCGGACCTTCCCAAAGGCCCAGAAAGCGTCAAAATGCTGGCGCGCATGTTCCGCGAGGCGATGCCGGATTACAACATGAAGATTGATCTGGTGGTCGCCGACGAAAAGCAGGTTGCGGCTCGCTTCACCCAAAGCGGGACGCACACCGGGGCGGAATTGATGGGGATGGCGCCCAGCGGCCGGAAGGCGACCTGGACGGAGATCGGCGTGCTTCGCATCCAGGATGGCAAGATCGAAGAGAGCTGGTACGAAGTTGATATGCTCAGCATGATCAATCAGCTCTCCGGAAATGCATGAGGAATATTTGATGGAGGCATATAAAAATCCATCGTATGCCCAACATGTATGGGACGGTAGTCTCAATCCGTTGGAGGTAAGCACGATCCCGCGTGCTCAGCTGACGATCAATGAGATGAAGGCGGCGATGATCCGTCTCTATGCAGAGTCAAACCGCCAGAATCTGGATGTTTTTGACGAGATGTTCGCAGCGGATTTCGTCAGCTTTGGAGGCGCCGGTTTTCGAGATTTGCATGGAGCCGGGGAATTCCGGGATCTTTACCGCCAGTTCATCGCATCTATGCCCGATTTAAGCTTTCGCGTGGAGCTCATGGTTGCAGAGGGCAGCCTGATCGGGGTGCGCGGTACGCTGGGTGGCACGCATAGTGGAAATTTCATGGGAATGGCGCCGCCGACCGGAAAATACGTCGAATGGACTGGCACAGCGATCTTCCGTTTCAACGATTCCGGGCTGATGGACGCTCGCTGGCAGGAATGGGATGGGTTGAGCGTGATGCAGCAAATGGGCGTCATTCCGGCCCAGCCAGGGTCTGAATCAATCCCGCCTGTGCCAATCCCGCCTTACGTCAGCGCAAAGCGCCAGACCTCCCCGGCCGAAAACAAGGCGATTACGCGGCGGTTTTTCGAAGAAGTCTGGGACAAAGGCAACTATTCATATGCTGACGAAGTCTTTCACCCTCAAGCCACCAGCCCGTCCGCTCCGGCGCTGCCCAAAGGCGGCGAAGGAGTAAAGCTGATCGCCGCGCATGTTCCGAAATGCCATGCCGGACTATTCGACCCGGATCATCGAACTGCTGGCGGACGGCGATTACGTCCTGGTCTACTTCTCGCAGACCGGCACTCAGACGGGCGAGTTAATGGGGATACCCGCGACCGGGAAAAAAGCCACCTGGGGTGAGATTGGCATCCTGCGATTCGCCGCAGGACAGGTGGTCGAGAGCTGGTACAACGTCGACATGCTCGGCCTGATGCAGCAGCTTGGGGTCGCTGGAGCAGCCGCTGGAGCCTGATTTGCCAGCTATTATCTTAGTTCAGGAGCATTCAAGGTGGATAACCACACGATTATCAAGAAGTATTTTGAATATGCAAATGCCGGAAAATGGGATGCCTGGTGCGACCTGTTTGCCGACGAAATGATCATGGATGAGCAGCTTGCCGGGAGAATCGAAGGTCTTGCGACCCTGCGTCCGATGATGGCTGGGATGGGAAAGGCTTACGCCCGCTTCCAGAACAACTTACGCGCAGCCGTAGTGGAAGCCGACCAGGGGATGATCATCTCGCACATTTCGGCTCGCGCCGCAAAATACCCGGATGAGCCGATAGAATGCGATGTGATGAATTATTACCGTTTCAAGGACGGCAAGATCATCTACATGCAGAACGTCCATGACTCGAAACCATTCGAGCCTTTTCTTCGCCAGATATCGGAAGGATAGCAAAATGAGCGACTATGATTACATCGTAATCGGTGCCGGTTCGGCCGGCTCCATGGTGACTTACCGGTTGAGTGAGAACCCGGATGCCAGTGTCCTGGTGATTGAAGCAGGCGGCGCTCAAATCCCGGAGAACATGGAGAACCCTTCCGTCTGGTACACGCTTCTCGGTTCACCGTATGATTGGGGGTACTCGAGTGTTCCGCAGGAAGGCTTGAATGGACGCCAGACTTATGAACCTCGCGGCAAAGTGATCGGCGGAAGCAGCCAGCTCTATATCATGATGCATATTCGCGGGCACCGCTCAGATTTCGATAATTGGGCTTACAACGGCGCGGTTGGCTGGTCTTTCGATGAAGTCCTGCCCTTCTTCAAGCGGATCGAGGATCAAGAAGACCGAACCAGCGATCTGGTTGGGCAGGGTGGTCCGCTGAGCGTGATCAATGCCGGTAACCACAACCCGAATAAATTTTCCCGGATGTTTATCGATGCCTGTCTCGAGCTGGGCTATCCAAGTACCGAAGATTTCAACGGACCGCAGATGGAAGGCGCCGGGTGGCACCATGTGAATATCGGCCGGGATGGCAAACGCGCCAGCATGGCGGTATCCTGCCTGCTGCCTGCCCTCCAGCGTCCGAATGTCACCCTGAAGGCCAATGCTCAGGTGACCCGCCTGATCATGGAAGGGACCCGCTGCGTGGGCGCGGAATTCTTCCAGGATGGCAGGTTGCAGCGAGTTCGTGCCCGTCAGGAAGTAGTCCTCTGCGCAGGTGCGCTGGAATCGCCTCATATCTTGCTGAATTCGGGAATTGGAAGCGCCAGACAGCTGAAGGAGTTCGATAAGCCTGTTGTGGTAGATCTGCCCGGCGTGGGAGAAAATTTCCACAACCATGTCTTAACCGGAGTGATCCGCGGAACTCGCGAGCCCGTCCCACAGGGGAATCTCAATCTATCCGAAGCCGCCTTATTTACCAGGAGCGATCCCCGCTTGATTGGCCCGGATCTTCAGTTCAACCTGGTGCATGTGCCGTTCGATATCATTATCGGCCAGAGCCATCCCAATTCGATCACGATCATCCCTGGTTTGCAGCGGCCTCTCTCGCGTGGCTGGGTAAGGCTCGCAAGCAAGGACCCCCTGGAAAAGCCGCTGCTTAACCCCAATTACCTTGCGGAAGATTCAGATATGCGCAAGATGGTCCAGGGTGTGAAGATCAGCCGGGAGATCTTTGCCAGCCAGGCTTTCTCCAATGATTTGAAAGGCGAGCTGCTGCCTGGACCGGATTATGTGACCGACAGCGATCTGGTTCAATTCCTGCGGCAGAAAGCCAACTCTTATCACCACCAGTCTGGCTCCTGCAAGATGGGGATCGAACTCGCTTGCTGTGGTGGATCCGGAGCTGAGAGTCTACGGAGTAAAAGGACTGCGTGTAGCTGATGCCAGCGTGATGCCGGCTGTCGTGACCGGCAATCCGCACACAGCTATCGTAATGATCGGCGAGCGTGCGGCAGATTTCATCCGCCGTGAGCACGGCTTGTAAAACCTCAAGGACTGAAAGGGAAGCCAGGATGAGCCAGTCGGGTAAGAAAATCGGGATCCTGATCGAAGGCGACTTTTACGAAAAGGAAATATTCTATTACGAGCACCGCTTCCCGGAAGAAGGGATCGAGCTGCATTGGCTCACTCGCCTGTGGGGCCAGCAGTCTCTCACTTTCTACGGTCATGAATATCGTGCTCCGTTTGTATGTTCGGAGAGCTTCGAGAATATGAGCGATGCAGAATTGCGCAGCTATTCGGCCATCATCGTACCTTCTGCGATCGTCTCTGATCGCCTGCGCTACACCGAAGATGTGAACGTGCTTCCTCCGGCGACACAATTTCTTAAGCGTGCTTTTGCCGAGCCGTCGATCCTCAAAGGGATCATCTGCCACGGGATGTGGCTGCTGGCGCCTGCCCCGGAGCTGGTTCGCGGCCGCAGGGTCGTAGCCCATAATAACCTGCATGGCGATGTGATTAATATGGGCGCAATCTACACCGACCAGGATGTGGTTGTGGATGGCGACCTTGTGACCGGGCGAACCGGGCAGCATTGCCACCAGTTCGCACGCAAGATTATCGATATCCTTGCCGAGCGTTAAGCGAAGCAACCAGGAGGACTGCTGAAATGTCGTTAATTCTTCATCATGTCGCAATCGCCTGCGACGATCCGCTTGCGATTGAAAGGTTTTACTCCCGCTATTTTGGATTTCGCCGGGCTCGCGTGATCCCTCTGGGCGACGGGAACCAGATCGTATTTATCAAGAATGAGAACGCCTATCTGGAGTTGTTTCAGTCCAGGGAGGCTCGGCCCGTCCCGCATGCGCTTGAGGATGGTCCGTGGTACTCGGAATGGCGCCATCTCGCTTTCAAGGTTGAGAGCGTGGACGAAAAACTCATGGAATTGGGTTCAGATGCCAGGATTACCCTCGGGACCGTTCGATTTTGATGCATTTATCCCCGGCTGGCGCACGGTCTGGGTAGCTGACCCTGAAGGCAATATCGTGGAAATCACTCAGGGTTACCAGGATGAAGAAAATCCACCTGCCTTTCCAGGGTGAAACTTTCTTGGAAAACACAGGTTCTCATGTGTCATCAAAGGAGCAGCAATGGCTAACGAAATAGGATTTACTTTCTCGGATACGGTCGCAGGGTATGTTACTGGATTCGACCGGGAAAGAGATGTTTTTACGCTCAAGGCGAACAGCGGTCGTGAATACAATATCAAATTCGCCCCCGGCACTTACGCCTGGATCGTCAACAACCTCGAACATCCCCGCCACTGGTGTGGTGGTCAGATGCGCGATATGCTCACCCCCGGTCGCTATCTGTACGCGTATTCTATCTTCTATCCTGAAAAGGACGGCTATGATTTAGAAGCCCAGTACCTGGTCTTCCCCTCGGCTCGCCCGGATTCGTTCGATTTCGAGCGCCAGGATTGGTGGATCGACCAGATTCGTTCTTTGGGTGCGTTCTATTTGAAAGCCCAGTTCAATGATCAGGAGATCGACTATAAGAATTACCGCACGACGCTCTCCCTTTCTGGTGAGAAATCCATGGATCACTACCGCCAGGAGACGGATACGATCTCGCGCCTGGTATACGGATTTGCATCTGCCTATCTGCTCAGCGGCGATGACCGCTTTTTGGAAGGCGCCGAAAAAGGCACCCTTTATTTACGGGATCATATGCGTTTTTATGATCCGGATGAGAAAATTGCCTACTGGTATCACGGCATCGATGTCGACGGGCGGCGTGAAACCAAGATATTTGCCTCGGAATTTGGCGATGATTTTGACGCCATCCCGGCCTATGAACAAATCTACGCTCTGGCTGGACCGATCCAGACCTACCGCATCACCGGCGACCCGGCAATTCTGAGAGACGCCGAGCTGACCGTAGACCTGTTCGACCGTTTCTTCCTGGATAAGGACAAGGGGGGTATTTCTCGCACCTGGATCCGATCATGCTCGATCCACGCGCCGAAAGCCTTGGTGCAAACAAAGCCAAGAAGAACTGGAACTCGGTCGGCGATCATGCCCCGGCTTACCTGATCAACCTTTACCTGGCTACCGGGGAAGAGCGCTATTTCAAGATGCTGGAGTTTACCTTTGACACCATCACCGCTCACTTCCAGGATTATGAAAACAGCCCATTCGTCCAGGAGAAATTCTTCGAGGACTGGTCCCCCGATCGGACCCACATGTGGCAGCAAAATCGAGGCGTGGTCGGTCACAACCTGAAGATCGCCTGGAACCTGATGCGCATGTACGGAGAGCTTCCCAAGAAGGAATATGAGAAATTTGCTCGCAAGATCGCAGCGACCATGCCTTCGATCGGCGGCGACCAGCAGCGCGGCGGCTGGTACGATGTGATGGAACGCACCCTCGGACCAGGGAAATCTCAATACCGATATGCTTTCCACGACCGCAAGGCCTGGTGGCAGCAGGAGCAAGGCATTCTTGCGTATCTGATTTTGCACGGCATTTTGAAGGATCCAGAATACTTGAAGATCGCCCGTGAATCGTCTTCCTTTTATAACGCTTTCTACCTGGATCACGACGATGGCGCGGTGTATTTCAACGTGCTCGCCAACGGCATCCCCTATTTGATGGGAACCGAACGCTTGAAGGGCAGCCATTCGATGAGCGGATACCACTCCTTTGAGCTGTGCTACCTGGCCCAGGTCTATACCAACCTGCTGATCACAAAACGACCGTTGGAGCTTTACTTCAAGCCGCTTCCGGGCGGTTTCAAGGATAATATCCTGCACGTCTCGCCGGATATCCTGCCCAAGGGCAGTGTCTTCATCGAGCGCGTCTGGGTCGATGGGAGTGATTACTATGGGTTCGATGCCGATAAACTGACGGTCAACCTGCCGGACAGCAAGCAGCGATTGTCAGTAAAAGTGCGCATCGCCCCAAGTGAGAGCTATAAGAGAGGAAGCTGAGAATGGAAATTCAGGTCATCGAACAAGCGGGCGCGACCCTGGCGGTCATTATCGGCGATATTGACGGAAAAACCGCCAGTATCGTGCAGGAAAGAGTGCTGCCGCTGGTCAGCTCGGGGAAGAATTGCCTGCTGGATATGGGCAAGGTGGAGTATATGTCCAGTGCTGGGCTCCGGCTGTCTGTTGATGCTTTACCGGCACTCGTCTGCCAACAAAGGCAAGCTCGTGCTTTCTGGGTTATCGGATGAAATCAAGGAAACCATGGATGCAACCGGATTCCTGGTGCATTTCACCGTGGTCAGTAATACTGCGGAAGGCATGGCTGCCTTTGCCAGCTAGGAACCTGTGAATGGAACGAATCGATATCTACCCAACCCATGAATTTGGCGGCTATAAAATCCGCCCAGGGCGGGCTTACCCTTTGGCGCGACGATTGTCCCTGGCGGTATCAATTTTTCCGTTTTTTCCAGGCATGCCAGCTACTGCGTCCTGGTGCTTTACCGCAAAGGGGAAAAAGAGCCGCTGGTCGAGATTCCGTTTCGAGGCATGTTTCGAAAGGCGAGCACCGGCGAGACGGTCTGGGGTGAATTCCGGATTGGAAATGTCTATACCATGACGGTGTTTGACCTGGACTACGAAAATATCGAATATGGATACCGTTTCGAAGGACCATATTCCAGGGTGCGGCGCGGCGAGCCGGGATACCATCGTTTCGATCCCTCCCAGGTGCTCCTGGATCCCTATGCCAGGGCGATCGGTGGTCGGGATGTATGGGGCTCTGAGCCCGATTGGTCTGATCCATACCAGCACCGCGGCCGTGTTGTTTATGATGACTTCGATTGGGAGGGCGACCGTCCGCTTGAAATTCCCTTCGAAGACCTGGTGATCTATGAAATGCATGTGCGCAGTTTCACGCGGGACGCCTCTTCTGGCGTCCGCCAACCAGGCACGTTCTCGGCAATTCGCGACAAGATCCCATACCTGAAAGATCTTGGGATCAACTGCGTTGAATTGCTTCCAATCTACGAATTCGACGAGTTCGAAAACGGTAAGAAAGACCCGATTCTGGGATCAGTGGCAGAAGTTGAATTATTGGGGATACAGCACGGTGGGTTTCTTTGCCCCCAAGGCGGGGTATGCCGCCACCGGTCGAACCGGGGATGGCACCATGGTTGCGGATGAGCTGAAAACCATGGTCAAAGAGCTGCATAAGAATGGGATCGAGGTCATCCTGGATGTGGTTTTCAACCACACCGCCGAAGGCAACGAATTTGGCCCCACGATCTCCTTCCGCGGCATCGATAACACAACCTACTATACCCTGACCCAGGATGGGTATTATTTCAACTTCAGTGGAACCGGAAACACCCTGAACTGCAACAACCCGATCGTGCGGGACATGGTTCTGGATGCTCTGCGCTACTGGGCAGCGGAATACCATATCGATGGGTTTCGTTTCGATCTGGCCGCCATTCTGGGTCGTGACTCCATCGGGGTGCCCCTGGCGAACCCGCCCCTGCTGGAGACCCTGGCCTACGATCCGATCCTTGGGAAATGCAAGCTGATCGCAGAAGCCTGGGATGCAGGCGGCTTATACCAGGTTGGTTCGTTCCCGGCCTACGGCCGCTGGGCAGAATGGAACGGCAAGTTTCGCGATTCAGCCCGCCGTTTCCTGAAAGGGAGATGCCGGTATGCTCGGCGAGATGGCTCAGCGCCTGCAAGGCTCGCCCGATCTGTACCGCAGCCGGGGGCCGACAGCTTCGATCAACTTCATGACCGCCCATGACGGGTTTACACTGATGGACATGGTGTCCTACAATGAAAAGCACAACTGGGACAACCTTGAAAACAACAACGATGGATCGAACGACAACTATAGCTGGAACTGCGGTTGGGAAGGTCCTACGCGACGATTTCTGGATCAATCCCTGCGCTCCCAGCAGATCAAGAACGCTGCGGTGATGATGCTGGTCAGCCAGGGGGTTCCCATGATCCTGATGGGTGATGAGATGGGCCGCAGCCAGTCTGGCAACAACAACACCTACTGCCACGATAACGAGCTGAACTGGCAGGATTGGTCGCTGCTGGAGAAGAATGCTCATCTGTACCGCTTCTTCAAGCAGATGATCCAATTCCGACATGCGCATCCGATCTTGCGAAACAAAACCCATTTCCAAAACCAGGATGCAAAAGGCACCGGCTACGCGGATATCACCTGGCACGGCACTCAGGCCTGGAATGCAGACTGGAATGGGCAGCGCGATTGGTTTCATGCTCAACGGTAAGTATGCCAGGGATGGATCTCATGCGTGATGATTTCATTTATGTTGGTATGAACATGCACTCGGAGACGCTTCCATTCGAGCTGCCAGGCTTGCCGGATGGATGCCAGTGGCATGTCTCGGCAAATACCAGCATGCCCTCTCCTCAGGACATCTGGGAGCCGGGCTCAGAACCCCGTTTAGAAGATCAACAAGGCTATACAGCTGCGGGACGATCGATCTTTATCCTCGTTGGCAGATAGACTTTTAGATAGGATAATCACACGATATTTCAGATCAGGAGAGGTACAAATGGCTTTTAGCGCAGAACTCAAGATGACCTCTGCTGGGGTTGCAATCATTACGCTTGTTGGAGAGCTCGATGCAAGCGTGGCCGATCAATTCCGCAGCGAAATCCAGAAAGCCGCCGACCAGGATGCAAAACGACTGGTATTAATGCTCAAGGGGCTGGAATACATGGCCAGCGCTGGCCTGCGCGTTTTGATTTTCGCCAAGCAGAAAATGGGGTCGCAGGTCGATATATACGTCGTCGAACCTACCGAAGCGATCCGCGAGACCATCACAATGACAGGATTTGTGCAGAAGCGTGATCGTGATGGATGAATATATCGCTTCTGAAATCGAAACGATTTAGGCGACACCCATGGATGGGCTGACCGTACCAGGAACGCTCAATTCTCTCTCCGCTATCCGAAGGTATGTGAAGGAGGTTGGAGAGAAAGCTGGTTTGGATCGTAAGGCCATCTATAGATCTCAGCCTGGCAGTGGATGAGATTGCCACGAACATCGTTACGCATGGGTATGAAGAAGCCGGTTTGGAGGGAGAGATTGCGATCTCTGCAGACACTCCAACCTTCCACGCTGACAATCCTGTTGACCGACACAAGCCAGGAATATGATCCATACGGGAAGAAGGATCCGGATAACCTGGATAAACCGATCAGCGAACGTCCGATCGGCGGTTTGGGCGTCTTCCTGGCTGTGCGCGGTGTGGACGACTTCCACTACGAATACACCGATGGACAAAATTTCCACACATTCGTTGTCAACATCCCGCCTGATCAAACCGGGTTGGGTGAATAGAAAGGCAACTCCTTGGACCAATTTCAAGAAGTCATCGAGATATTGAGAAAAGAGCGGCTGTTTTGGGGAATGCCCGAACAGGTGCTCGTCGATCTGGCAAGGCGGGCGAAGCCTGCCTTTTATTCCCCGAACACCGTGATCGTCAAAGAAGGCGAAGAAGGCAATGCCATGTTCTTAATCCTGCATGGAGAAGTACATACCCATGTAGATGATTTCATCCTGGATAGGCTTGGCACCCTTGGAAATCTTCGGGCAGATCGGGTTGTACGATGGTGTGAAACACATCTACTCCGCTACCACGGATACTCCGATTGAGGTTCTGCGTTTCGAACAGCAGGACTTCCACGAGATCGTTGAGAACAACCCGACCCTCAGCTCGATCCTTGGAAGAAACCTGCTCAACTTGTTGAATGACACCCTCAAAGACCTGTTCAATCTGCGCCTCAGGATGGAGAAAGACATCCTGCCGTTGGGGATTGCCATGTCTCAAGAAGGGAATATCGACCACCTTCTCGAAAGGATGCTTTTCGAAGCGAAGAAAATCTGCAATTCAGATGCAGGGACGCTCTATTTGAGGACGGACGACGACCGGCTTGCATTCAAGATCATGTACACCGATTCGCTTGGGATCGCACGTGGAGGCAGGTCCGGAGAGCCGATCGACTTTGAGCCGCTCCCGATTTGCGATGTCGAAACCGATGAGCCGAATACACGAAACGTGGCCAGCTATGTCGCCGCAACCGGCTCCACAATCCAGATCCCGGATGTTTACAATGCAGCCCACTTCGACTTTTCAGGGACGAAGGAGTTCGACAAGAAAACTGGTTATCGAACCGTATCCATCTTAACGGTGCCTCTCAAAAATCATGAAGGGCGCGTGATTGGTGTGCTCCAGCTCCTGAACGCAATGGATCCCGAGACCGGGGTGATCAAGCCGTTCAACGAATACCACAAACTGGTTGTCGAATCGCTCACCTCCCAGGCAGCTGTCGTGCTTAATACCCAGATGCTGCTCCTGGAACAGCAAAATTATGTGAAGCTCGAGCAGGATTTGAAAGTCGGCCGGCAGATCCAGCTGGGTTTCCTCCCGAGCGTGCTGCCTCAGCTTCCCGGTTACGAGACGGCCGGGCTGCTCGATCCGGCGCGCGAGGTCTCTGGAGATTTTTACGATATCTTCACCCTGGCGGATGAAGACCGCCTCGCCTTCATTATCGGGGATGTCTGTGATAAGGGTGTCGGAGCAGCGTTGTTCATGGCGCTTTTCCGCAGCCTGCTCCATTCATTTGCGGAGCAGTACTACCAGGAGCAGTTCCTGACCCTCTTAGAGATCGGCTCTGTAGTTCCTGGTGAGCTTCGCACTACCCGGCTGAACCGCTCCGTAGGAGCTACCGCACTGAACAACGCCATCATGCAGACAAATACATATATTGCCAGCCACCATATGGATGCGAACATGTTCGCGACCGTTTTCTTTGGGGTTCTCGATGTCCCGTCGAACAAGCTTTATTACATCAACGCCGGGCACGAACCACCGATGGTAATCGGAAGAAATGGGGAGCTGAAAGCCTCGCTCGCGCCAACAGGACCGGCATTGGGCGTGTTTGCTGATGCAAAATTCGCGATCAATTCGGTCTACATCCAACCCGGAGACACGGTATTTGGATACACCGATGGCGTCCCCGACGCTAAGAACTCATCCGGTGAAAAATTTGGCAAGCCGAAGCTCAAAGACCTGCTCAACCAGCCTCAAAATTCGGCATCTGAGCTTCTGAACCGGGTGTATATCCGTCTGAACGAACACATCCTCGAGACGCTTCAATTCGACGATATCACGATGATATCGCTCCGTCGGAAGGATATAGCTTTACTCCAGCATACCCTGAAAAATCAAGGTGCTTCTGGCAGCTTAAAACAGTTGCCAGAAGCCGGCTGGACCGTATGGTCGGGGTTGGCGACCAGAACGCACAGGCTGTCAGCTCCGGGAGGGACATCGCTGACTTTATAACCGCTGAAGGGCGATGGTCCTCCCCAGCTCAAGCGGTTCCCGGATCCGTTATCGATCCCAATCTCATTTACCGGCACAGTGTTAAAGAAGATAGTGCATGTGGGTGCCCGGGTATTTCTCAGTGAAATTGTGAGAAATATACTCAACGACAAAGCGAGCCTGGTCGTCGACTGTTATTTGCTTGATTTCCACGAATGGACCGGAACCAATTACCATTCCCGTGGGGACAGGGGGAGGTTGAACCATGCTCAGCTCTAGTGATATCCCCATTGAAAGTAGTCGTCGCATTAGAAACCCAGCAGGTTTCCGTCTTCTCGGCTGGATTACGAACAAACCACCAGCTCTCGTCCGGAGAAAGCCCTTCGACGAGGGCTGAGTGACCAAAGTTAATCGTTCGTATCTCCGGATACTCCTCGCCCGGTCCGTATCGACAGATTGTCTCAGAATTGGAAGTGATTGAATTCACGTCCGGGAGCGGCCGGCAAGTTCCGCTGCCCGGGATCATGTTTCCGTCGAAATGGGCGACCAATACGCATAATTCAACTGCGCTTCGATCGCGAGCCGTTGTTTTCAATCCCATATATGGCGGCGCTTCGGTAAAGATCGAATAAAATCCTTCTTGCGGAACACCCGAAACTGTGAGCGGCGCAGTATTGAAATAGAAATGAGCGCGGTCTCCACGGGCGGTTTTGTCCAGGTTCAGAACCTCAAAATCGACCACGTAGCGGTCCTGGTTGTCGATCTGAATCGGACTGAGCTGGATAAAAGGGATATCGAGCGGGGATGGCTGGCGCTGCGCTGAGAGATGCCATGGATGTGGGCGTAAACTGCGGGGTTTCGAGCGAAGAGGTCTCCATCGAATGATTTTCAGTTGGAATCGCTTCAACCGTCGCGGCTGCTGCAGTTTCGATTGGCAGAACAGCAGCCGCAGGTTCCTGGGTCGGAAGAGCTGCAGGTGCTGCGAGTGTCGAGCTGGCTGAGTTGTCTCGCCCTTCCGCGATTTGCTGATTTCGAGCCGACCTGCGCAAGACAAACCCTGTGCTGAGCAGGAGAACGACAAGGAAAACTCCTGCGCCAATCCAGATACCTGCTCTCCGACCAGATCCATGGTCTTTTGCTGGTTTTGGCAGCGCAGGTTCGTGGACTGCTGCGCCGGATCCTGCCGTAAGGCCGGCGTCCGGTGCGGCATTCACGGGTTTTGACGTGCCTGTCGGGATGGCTGAGCTGCCGTTGGAATTTGCCAGGCCTGTCTGGGAAGCTGAAACTTGCTCCTGCCAGTTTTGCGACTGCGCATATGTTCTCAACAGCGCAGGATCGATCTTTCCCTGCACCAGGGTGCTGTCTGGCTGCGTATCGGCAGCTGGTATGCTGCCTTTGAAGGGAATTCAACACTCTGTTAAGTACTGCGCCCATTTCTCCAGCTGTCCGAAAACGGTCTTCCCGGTTTTTTGCCAGGGATTTCTTGATAATTGCGACCAGGTCCTCCGGGATATCCGTCCGGAGCTGGTGCAGGTCTGGGACCGGATTATTCTGAACCATCATCATCAGCGTAATCGCCGAATCTGAGTGGAAAGGCAGCTGACCTGTCAGCATCTCGAACAGCGTGACGCCGAGCGAGTAAATATCTGAGCGAGGCTCTGGCGGATCTCCGCGGATCAGGTCGGGAGGCATATAGGCGATCGTACCGACAATGGTCCCGGTAGTCGTGTGCGAATCCCCCTGCTGCAGCTTGACGATCCCAAAATCCATCAGGATAGCCTGACCTCGCTCGTCGATCATGATATTGGCCGGCTTTATATCGCGATGGATCATCCCAAGTTGGTGGGCATAGTCGATCGCCGAGCATACCCCCATCGTGAAACGGATCGCCATTTCTGGGGACAATTTGTTCCCCACTGAGCTGGTACCTGTGCAGCAAGGCCTGGAGCGACTCGCCGGGCAGGTATTCCTGCACCATGTAGTAGACATCTCCATCATTGTTAAAATCGAATACCTGGACGATATTGGGATGGCGCAGTCGGGCGACCGCCCGGGCTTCATCCTCAAATCGAGCGGAAAACTTTGGATCCCCCGACATATGCGGGTGAATCATTTTGACTGCGACAATCCGCTGCAGATTTGGATCCAGGGCCTTATAAACGGAGGACATGCCTCCCTGGCCGATCAGTTCCTGGATTTGATACCTGCCGCCGAGGGTTGAACCTATCCTGTCAAAACTCGCCATTTCTTCTCTCCAAAATCCATTCCTGCATTTCCTCAGGTTTCTGATGAAAAATGAGTTCCGATTACAAGAAAGTGCAGCCTGGGGCATCCTTAAATATTTACAGCAACCTTGGGATTTCGAGATTGCTGCAAATTTTGGTTTTGATGCCAGGCATCCATGATCATCTCTTTCGAGAGACCGACAAATCCTGCCTGCAATATTATAATAATTAAGATAATATTTATCATTATTATAGCCGAGAGCAGGGAAAAAGTCAAGAAACTGACCTCGAATTTATTGGCTCGAACCTCGAGATATCAAACATCCTGTCCAGGTGAAGTTTATGGTAGGATTAAAATAAATCCGAAAGGTCCTTCCGGACCTGCGGGTAAAGTCAAAAAACCGAACTGTTTAACAAACATGAAAGACCTTATTCGGCTCAAACCCGTGCTGCGGGCTTATTGGCCGTCCATCGCGATTGTCCTGCTTATTACATTAATCCTGACCGCTGTCCAGTTGGCGATTCCGACGATCATCCGGCAGGTGATCGATGTCGGGCTGGCGGAGAGTTCGGCGCGCTACATTGGCTGGATGGCGCTGCTGCTCCTGGGGATTGGTTTAATGCGCTCGGCGCTGCTCTATCAGCAGCGCTTCCGCAGTGAGCGGATCGCAAACTGGATCGGCTACGACCTCCGCAACCAGCTCTATGACCACATCCAGAACCTTCCTTTTTCGTTCCATGACCGCTCGCAGACCGGACAGTTGATCAGCCGCTGCATCGAAGATGTTCGAGCCATCGAGCGGTTCGCTGGTTTTGGAGTGGTCGAGTTCATCCGCCTGGCGCTGCTTTCGCTGGGGGTCGTCGCGCTGCTGTTCTACCAGTCCAGCGCGCTGGCGGTGATCGCCTTGCTCCCATTGATCCCGCTCGTGCTGATGACGACGAGTTGGGGCAGGCGGGTCGGTGAGTTCTTCTACCGGATCGACGTGGCTCTTGGGGACCTCTCGGCAATCGTCCAGGAGAACGTCAGCGGGGTGCAGGTCGTCCGAGCCTTTGCCCGCGAAAAACATGAAATCAAGCGCTTCGCGGTTCGAAACCAGGCGCTTTACGACGCCCGCGTCCGTGTGAACAGCATTTTTGCATTTGTGATGCCGACCAGCCATTTCCTGGTCTCGCTTGGCACGATCTTGATCCTTTGGTTTGGTGGAAATATGGTTCTGCAGGGCGAGATGACTGTCGGCGAGGTGATTGCGTTCAACGGCTACCTGCTGCTGTTGGCCCAGCCAGCTCAGCAGCTGGCCTTCCTCGTCAATACTGCCGGTGAAGCTTCTGCCGGCGCTCGCCGAACGTATGAAATCCTCGATCTTGAGCCAGAGATCCAAAACCTTCCGGATGCCCTGGTGCTTCCTCCCCTTCGGGGTGAAGTCGAGCTGGAGCGGGTCAGCCTGCACTACCTCCAGCAGACGATCGCGGCGCTTGAAGACGTGGATCTGCACGTCCAGCCGAACCAGATCGTCGCCCTGATCGGACCGACGGGTTCGGGGAAGACTTCGCTTGTAAATTTGATCCCTCGCTTCTACGATCCGAGCGAAGGATCAGTCCGTCTTGATGGGGTCGACGTACGTCCGGTGGATCTGACTTCGCTGCGCAGCCAGATTGGGATTGTCCTTCAAACTTCGCTGCTCTTCTCGATTTCAATCGCGGAGAATATCGCCTACGGTCGTCCGGAGGCTTCAAAGGAGGAAATCGAGACCGCAGCCCGGGCTGCCCAGGCCCACGATTTTATCTGCGATCTGCCGGAAGGATATCAGACAGTCGTGGGTGAGCGCGGGATCACCCTTTCCGGTGGGCAGCGCCAGCGGATCGCGATCGCCCGCGCCCTGCTGATGGACCCGCGCATCTTGATCCTCGATGAATTCGACCTCGAGCGTAGATACCGAGACCGAGAGGCAGATCCAGGCCGCGCTTGATAAGCTCATGCAGGGGCGGACCACATTTGTGATCGCCCACCGCCTTTCTACCGTCCGGCGGGCGGACATGATCCTGGTGATGCAGGACGGTCGGATCGTGGAGCGCGGTAGGCATGAGACCTTGCTTCAACAAGGCGGTCTTTATCGGCAAATATTTGATCTGCAGCTGCGCGACCAGGCCGATCCATACCCTCCCTCGGAATCGCTCGAAGGATACAATCTATCATCCCCGAAAGATCCCTCCCCTACCAGGGTTTCGGGTTATCATTTTGAACCCTATCAAACCGGGAACGAAGACGATGCAGAACCCGCCAAACGTTGAAGACATCGTCATGAAGGGCTACGACCCGCAGGTCGCGCGCCGGTTGGCAGCCTATTTCAAGCCGTATACGGGCAAGGTCATCTTTTCGTTGCTGCTGATGGCGCTGAATTCTGCTGCGCAGGTCGCCGGCCCGCTGCTGGTGAAGGTGGCGGTCGATTCCGGGATGGAAGCTGGCTCCCGCGAAGCTCTTGCCCGGGCGGTGCTGCTGTATCTGGGTGCGATCTCGTTGCAGTGGCTGTCGATATTCCTGCGAGTCAACATCATGGTCAGGGTCGGGCAATCGATCATCTATGATCTGCGCGACCAGCTTTTTTCACACCTGCAGGAGCTCTCGCTCGGTTTCTACACCCGCTACAGTGTCGGGCGGGTGATCACCAGGTTGATCAACGATGTCTCGGTCCTGCGCGAATTCATCACATGGGCGCTCCTCGCTGCGGCGCGCGATATGTTTACCGTGATCGGCATCCTGCTGGCGATGGTCTTCCTCAATCCAAGGCTTGCGCTGATCACCTTTCTGGTCCTGCCGCTGATGATCGCACTGACGGTTAGTTTCCGGAGGCGGGCAAGACAAAATTACCGGACCGTTCGAGTCGCGATCAGCTGGGTCAATTCGGTTCTCGCCGAAAACATCAACGCTGTGCGCGTCGTCCAGGCTTTCTCGCGCCAGGACAAGAATTACTCCTTCTTTCACGACCAGGTCAACCGGGGCAACCTGGACGCGAACCTTCAGGCTGCGCGGGTTGCCGCTGCCTTCCCCGCCGGGATCGACCTGCTTGGGGCGGTCGCAATCGCGCTGGTAGTCTGGTTTGGTGGGAAGGCTGTGCTTGATCCGGATGCCCTTCGAGCGATCACGCCCGGAGTGCTTGTTGCTTTTGTGCTGTATATCGAACGGCTCTTCGATCCGATCCGCGACCTGAGCCAACGCTACGATTCGCTCCAATCGACGATGGCCGGCGGTGAGCGCATCTTTGCGCTGCTCGATACGCCTCCCGAGGTCGCCGACCAGCCCGGTGCGGTTGAAATCCCCCCAATTCAGGGCGCCGTTCGCTTCGAGCGAATCTCATTCCAATACTCGGATGACCCCAGCCTCGTCCTGGATGAGATCGATCTGGATATCTCCCCGGGCGAGACGGTAGCGCTGGTCGGTAAGACCGGAGCCGGAAAGACGACCCTGGTCAAGCTGGTCAGCCGGTTTTACGACCCGACCGAAGGACGAGTGCTGATTGACGGGTATGATTTGCGTGAGGTATCCCAGCTCAGCCTCCGCCGCCAGATGGGCATCGTCCTCCAGGATCCGTTCCTTTTTTCAGGGACGGTGGCCGAGAACATCCGGTTCGGGCGGTTAGAGGCCAGCGATGAGCAGGTCGAAGCCGCTGCCCGCGCGGTCGGCGCCCATGATTTCATCTCAAGGCTGCGGCTCTGGTTACCAGACGCCTGTCGAAGAAGGCGGAGTGATCCTTTCAGTCGGCCAGCGCCAGCTGATCTCCTTCGCCCGCGCCCTTCTGGCCGATCCGCGCATCCTGATCCTCGACGAAGCCACCTCCAGCGTCGACGCGCAAACCGAGCTGTTGATCCAATCCGCTCTGGACCGCTTGCTGAGCGCTCGAACTTCATTTGTGATCGCTCATCGGCTTTCGACGATTGTTCACGCCGACCGGATTGTGGTCATCGAAGATGGCCGCATTCGCGAACAGGGTAGCCATTCTGAGCTGATCGCCCTGGGTGGAATTTACCATTCCCTCTACCAGACTGGTTTCAATATCTGATCCCATACTGATGTTCAGTAGATCGTTAAATGCAGCTTGTCATTGCATATCTGCAAGCTGCGCAAACTGCATTGCATGATTTAATGGGCTCATGACGAAGCCAGCATCGACGTCGAGACAAGCATGGACGCTTCGGACGTTGCGCGCCGCAACCCTGGCGCTGCTGGCCATGATGATTGCCCTGGTAGTCTTGCTTGCCTGGCCGGGTCTGGCAGGTCGGCTTTTCCCAAAGGAACAGCCGGAGGGGCGGATTGGCAGCCTTATCCTGGCTGGGGCAGAATCTGCTTCAACATCGACCCCCACCTCGGAGTCCATAATCTCGGTCGATCCTGATCGCCCAAGGTTCGATGGACCTCTATCAGGATGACCTGGACTTGAGCGGCGGTTCGGCATTGGTTTCTATCGTAGACAGCGGTTATCCCCATTTATTTGCTTATACCCCGGCTGATAGCCGGTTCATGCGCCTCACGATGGGCGATTGGGATGACGTTACCCCGGCTGTCAGCCCTGACGGTCGGATGGCAGCCTTCGCATCCAACCGATCTGGCCGCTGGGATCTGTACCTTCTCAGTCTTGAAGACGGCTCGATCAGCCAGCTTACCGATACCCCTGAATACGAATCCAGCCCAAGCTGGTCCCCCGACGGTCTGTGGCTGGCCTATGAATCTTATCTTTTCTCGGAAGCTGGTGGAAGCCTCGAGATTATGATCAGACCGCTGGACGGTTCGCAGCAGCCGATCCGCCTCACGGACGATCCGGCTGCGGACTTCTCCCCCGCCTGGGCGCCTGGGGGAAGGATGGTCGCATTTGTCTCGACCCGGACTGGAGACCAGGAAATCTGGGCTGCCAACCTGGATAAGTCAGCGGAGCGCTTCACGAACCTCAGCCGTGATTCGTCCAGCTCTGACCGTCGACCGGCCTGGTCGCCGGATGGGCTATTGCTGGCCTGGTCCGCGGTCGGTTCAGCAGGGATTGAACAGCTGGTGCTTTGGGACTCGCAGAAACCGGACGACGCCCCAAGGAAGCTTGCTTCTGGCAGTTGGCCGGTTTGGGACGATAGCGGAACGGTTTTACTGACCTCATATCGAACGCCTAACCAGACCTATCTCGTCACTTACGGCTCTGCTGATGGGCGCGTCGTTGTTCCGCTGCAGGAGATCGTGGGCGATTTGCTTGGGATCAGCTGGGTGAGAGCGGGTCTATCCGCTGGTTTTCTGAAGCAGCTTGAGCCGACCTCCCAGCAAGCTCCTCAGCCGCCCTGGCGTGTTCAGAATCGAACTCTCAGCGAGACCGGTCGGGTGTCTATTGTAGACCTGGCAGGCGTGAAAGCCCCGCTGCCGATGCTCCAGGACATGGCCGATGAATCTTTTTCGGTGCTGCGGGAGCGTGTCTCGATTGAAGCCGGTTGGGATTTTCTCAATACGCTCCAGGAGGCTTATGTCCCGCTGACATCGCCGCTGGAACAGGGCAGCTATGAAAACTGGCTCTATACCGGGCGGGCATTCTCAACAAATACCGCGCCCCTTCAGGCTGGTTGGCTCGTGATCGTCCAGGAGGCATTTGGACCGGAGATTTACTGGCGGATCTTCCTGCGCGCTCGCCTGCAGGACGGATCGCAGGGTGTCCCCCTGCAGGATTTCCCTTTCGACATGGCTGCGCGCCATTCTGGCGATCCGCGTGCCTATGAAGCAGGTGGAAAACGATTTGACCATCTTCCGACTGGATATTGGGTGGATTTCACCCGGCTTGCTGCTGCTTACGGCTGGGAGCGCCTGCCGGCGCTGAGCACCTGGAAAAACTCCTATTCGGGAGTGAACTTCAACAAGTTCGTTCTGCGCGCCGGGTTGGATTGGATGGATGCGATGCTGCAGGTCTATCCTCGCCAGGCGTTGAACACGCCAACGCTCGTGCTCTCCCCGACGCCTACTGCGACAGCGACGGAAACACCCACCCCTCTGCCGACGCTGACGCCGACGAAATACATCTCTCCGACGCCTACCTTGCCGCCTACCCGCCGCCCGCTGGCAACCGCAACGCCTTCAAAGTGACCTGATGGACAGACCGAGCCTGAAAAGAGCGAAGACATTTCCTGAAAAAGCCGTCCTGGCATCCTGGACGTTAACCTGCCTGGTTCTGCTGGCCGCTTCAGGCTGCGAGTCTTTATCCGTGCAGTCGCCGGTCAGCGCCGCGGCAGCCGATCTTCAGGATGCGGTCGTTCAGACCAGTCCAACAGTTGAAATTCCAGACCCGGCTGCCGAGCCTCCCGTTGCGACCTTCGAGCAGGACCTTGCTTCTCCCACACCGCTGCTTGCCGAGCTGGAAGGCCTCCCAGACCTGGAACAACCCTCCGCTTCGACTGATTTCCCCGCCGCGCCGCTCGATTTCGCGTTCCCGGCTGCGGGACCGGAGCCAATCTCGCTCTGGCGGCCCCCGCTTTACCCCACCCCCTGGGAGCCTTCTCCACAGGACCACTTTTACCTGACCCGTCCTGTAGGCGCAGATGAAGTAAACTGGCCGCTGGCGCGCTACCGCTATGGCTACCTCTTTTATTCTGAGCCGCATACCGGGATCGATATCCCTGCGCCGAGGGGCACGCCAATTCTTGCAGCCGGGTCGGGGACGGTTATTCACGCCGGCTACGGTCTGTATTTCTTAAATGATCCTTACAGGGATCCCTATGGGATCGCGGTCGCGATCAAGCATGACTTTGGATATGGCGGTCAGATGATCTACACCGTCTACGGTCACATGGACGAAGTCTATGTGTACCGCGGTCAGAAAGTCGAGGCCGGCGAAACGATCGGCGTGATTGGCATGACCGGTAATACGTCCGGTCCGCATGTCCACCTCGAAGTCCGCTTGGGCGATACGACCTTTTTTGGCACCCGCAACCCGGAGCTGTGGATCTCGCCGCCGCAGGGCTGGGGAGTGCTTGTCGGCTCGGTGACCGAGGCCGGCGGCCGCAAGCTTCCCAGGGTCAAAGCTAAGATAGTCCGCCAGGAGACCCAGCAAATCTTTGAAGCGGTCACCTATGCCGAGGGCTCGCTGAACAGCGATTCGTATTATGACGAAAACCTGGTGCTGGGGGATCTGCTGCCGGGACGCTATTCGCTCTTGCTTGAACACAATCAGGTGATCTATAAGACCGACGATCTCGTCATCCAGCCCGGACAGGTCAGCTATTTTCACTTCCGCCTTGGAGGTGGTTTTGACTTCACCAGGCCGCCGGTCAAAGGTTCGGATTTCATCCCTCCCGATGGATAGGTTCCTGCACGACGTTGATCGATTTTCTCCCCCTTGACAAATAGAACGCTTGTGCTAAACTTATCTTAGCCGCAGGTTCACTTTAATCGCTGCAGCTTGAACGCGATACAATAGCATCAGCACGGAACCTATTAATCAGGAGAGAGACCCCCATGGCAAAGAAATCCACCACGAACCAGGTCGAGACACCAAACGAAGGGCCGCGCCAGGCTGCCCTGGACAAAGCGGTGGGCGAGATCACGAAACGCTACGGCGATGGCTCGATCATGCGCCTTGGCGAAGCGCATCACCTGGTTGTTGAAGCGATCCCCACCGGGGCGCTCTCGCTCGACATCGCCCTCGGCGTTGGCGGGATCCCGCGCGGCCGGATCACCGAGATCTTCGGGCCTGAATCTTCGGGCAAGACCACGATCAGCCAGCATATCGTCGCCGAAGGCCAGAAGCTCGGCGGGACCTGCGCTTATATCGATATGGAACACGCCCTCGACCCGGTCTACGCCGCCCGCTGCGGGGTGGACGTCGAAAGCCTGCTGATCTCGCAGCCGGATACTGGCGAGCAAGCCCTCGAAATCACCGAGACCCTCGTCCGCTCTGGTGCGGTGGACGTGATCGTGATCGACTTGGTCGCAGCCCTCGTCCCGCGCGCCGAGATCGAAGGCGATATGGGCGATTCGCCGATGGGCATGCAGGCCCGCTTGATGTCTCAGGCGCTGCGCAAGCTCTCAGGTGCGATCAAGCAGACAAATACTGCGGTGATCTTCACCAACCAGCTCCGCCTGAAGATCGGGGTGATGTTCGGCAACCCCGAGACGACCACCGGCGGGATGGCGCTTAAATTCTACGCCTCAGTCCGGTTGGATGTTCGCCGGATCCAATCGATCAAGCTCGGAGCGGAAATCATCGGCAGTCGGACCAGAGTACGTGTAGTCAAGAACAAGGTCGCCGCTCCCTTCCGCACGGCCGAATTTGACATCATGTACAACGAAGGCATCTCGCGCTATGGCGATCTGATCGACCTGGCGACCGGTCTGGATATCATCGTCAAGCGCGGCTCGTTCTACTCCTATGGCGATATCCGCCTGGGGCAGGGGCGTGAGAATGCCAAGGATTTCCTGAAGCAGAACCCGGAGCTCGCCGATGAGATTGAGATCGCAGTCCGCCAGCAGGCGATGGAAGGCCAGCTTTCAATGGGATTTTCTGCCGGCTCGGAAGACGAAAGCGATCTTCCAGAAGAGGTTTAATATCTGCGCATGGAACTTCGGTGGAACGAAGATTTGAATCGATTTGAATTTTTAGGTTCAATTCAATGGTGAGGGGCTCGATCACGTTCTTTATTTGGATCGTGCTGCTGCTTTCCTTAACTTCAGCTGCAGGATGCGCTGGGCGTGCAGGACCGACCCCTCAAGACAGCTCGACAACCAGCCTCACAGCCGCCACCAGCCCGGCCCGGACTCAACAGCCTGCAGTTCCAGTTGTGAGGGCGGTAACCCCGACCGCAACTCGGGAGATCGTTGAAACACCTGCAAAGCCCAGCCCGACCCCGGACTGCTCCAACAGCCTGACGTTTGTCGCTGACCTGACCGTCCCCGATGGGACGTTGATCGGGCGCGGCGTCCAGGTTGATAAGCGCTGGCAGGTGCAGAACAGCGGTACCTGCAGCTGGGACAGCAGCTACAGGCTCGTCCTTGTCGCCGGTCCTGAGCTGGGCCTCCCGGAAGAGCAGGCGCTGTATCCAGCCCGCGCTGGCAGTGAGGCGGTGATCCGGATGCTGCTGACAGCTCCGGTCAGTCCGGGGGTCTACACCAGCGCCTGGCAGGCGCGCGATCCTGCCGGGGAACCCTTTGGGGAGATCATCTACGTCGAGATCCAGGTAAATTAATCCGCTGTACTCTTTTGGCGATTCATTATAAAAATACCCGGCTATCTTCGCCGGGTATTTTGCGTATAGACAAAATATGTCTGAGGTAAGTTCTCAATTCCTCAGCTGCTTGATCGATTCGTCGTCTGACGTGTCTATCTCTACCAGCTGGCCGGTTGCAACATAGATCGTTCGCTCGCAGATATTCGTCACCCGGTCGGCCATCCGCTCCAGGTTGTGAGCGGCCCACATCAGGTGGTTGGCCTGGTTCACAGTCGTCGTATCATGCACCATAATTTCGACCAGGTCGCGGTAGACCAGGTTGTAAAGCTCGTCGACTTTGTCGTCTTCCTGCGGGATTTTCTGGGCTGCTTCGTGGTCCAGGTTGATGAACGCGCTGACAGCCCGGTGGAGCATGCTTACCACCAGGTCGCTCATCTTAGGGATATCAATCAGCGGCTTGATGTGCGGTTCGTCGCCGATCATCAGGCAAATCTTGGCAATCCCCTTGGCATAGTCGCCCATCCGTTCCAGCTCCGCAACCACCTCGAGCATCGAAGCCATCAGCCTTAGATCCCCTGCCATGATGGGCTGCTGGGTGGCGATTGTAATGATGACGTCATTTTCGAGCTCGAACCGCCGGGCGTTAATCCGTTTATCAAAAAGGTAGACCTGCTCGGCTTTAATCAGGTCGCGTTGCTTTAAGGCCTCAACAGCATCGATCGTAGCGCTCTCCACCATGCTGTCTAAAAGCAAGATTTCGTCAAACAGGTGGCGGATTTTTTTATCCAGGATATCTCTTGCCATACTCGAAGCCCTCGCTAACCAAATCGACCTGTGATGTAATCTTCGGTGACCTTATTGGCCGGATTGGTAAAAATCTGGGTTGTCGTGCCGAATTCGATCATCGATCCAGTCCTGTTCTGATCGAGCGAGAAGAACGCTGTCAAATCTGAAACACGGGCCGCCTGCTGCATGTTGTGGGTGACGATGATGATCGTGTAATTCTGGATCAGCTCTCGCATCAGCTCCTCGATTTTCAGGGTCGCAATCGGATCCAACGCCGAACAGGGCTCATCCATCAATATGATATCAGGTTTTATTGCAATCGCGCGGGCAATACAAAGCCGCTGCTGCTGACCTCCCGAGAGCGAAAGCCCGCTCTGGTTGAGCTTGTCCTTCACCTCGTCCCAAAGCGCAGCGCTCACAAGCGCTTCCTCCACCAAAGTGTCCAGGTCGACTTTGGATCCTTTGAAACCGTTGATCCGGGCGCCCCAGGCGATGTTCTCGTAGATAGATTTTGGAAACGGGTTTGGTTTCTGAAAGACCATCCCAATGTGCCGCCTGACCTGAACAGGGTCAACATCCGGCTCGTAGATATTCTGCCCGTGAAAATACACCTCTCCTTCAGCTCGCGCCGAAGGGATCAGATCGTTCATCCGGTTGAAGGCGCGCAGCACAGTGCTCTTCCCGCATCCAGAAGGTCCGATCAGCGCAGTGATCTTCTGTGCTTCGATGCTCAAATTGATATTCGCTACAGCCTTGAAATTGCCGTAGTAGATTGTCAGGTTGGATGCAGAAATTGCACAGTTCTCGGGTGCCGCCGATATAGCCGAGCTGGTTTCCGTATCCCTTAACTTGGTGACATACGTAGACATGTTCATTGCATTGTCCTGGAATAGCGGTTCCTCAGGATGATTGCCGCCGCGTTGATGGCAAGCAGGACTACCATCAGCACGATAATCGCGGCTGCAGCGATGTTCCTGAATTCTTCCTGCGGACGCGACGTCCATTGGTAGATCTGGATTGGCAGCGTGGTGAATTTCGAAAAGATGCTGTCCGGGTCGAATGTTATATAGGTCGATGCTCCGACGATGACCAGCGGTGCGGTCTCGCCAAACGCGCGCGAGAGCGCCAGAATTGCGCCGGTCAGGATCCCTGAGATCGAATTGGGCAGCACATGGCTCCAAACAGTCTGCCAGCGCGTGGCGCCGAGCCCATAGCTGGCTTCTCTGAGTGAATTCGGAACCGTTTTAATCGCCTCCTGAGCATTGATAATAATCACGGGCAGGATCAGGAGCGACAGCGTCAGCCCGGCAGAAAGGATAGTTCGCCCGTTGTTTGGGTCCGCGTCTGGATAGCTGAATAACGCGCCGCTTGTCATGTTCGAAAGCAACCGTACAAAAATTGAGAGCCCAAGCATCCCATAAATGATAGATGGGACACCGGCAAGGTTGTTAATATTGGTCTGGATAAAGCGGTTGAGGCGGTTATCCGCAGCATATTCCTGCAGGTAGATCGCCGCTCCGATCCCGATCGGCAGTGCGGCCAGGAACGTGATCAGGATCACGTACAGCGATCCGCGCAAAGCAGTCCGAACGCCCGCATACAGCGCCGTTGAAGCCTGCGGTGATCTCAGAAAATCCCGGTCAAGCCAGGTTGTGAACTCCACAAGCGCATCAGGAAACGATATGCTCGCTTCTGCCAGGATTTCCTGCCTGTGAAGGATCGAGTCCACCAATCCCCATGTTGCCTGGATCTCGGGTTTGAGGATTTCTTCGGTGATGATTGCCTGCAGGTCCTCTTCGCTGCGCTGATCGAAAGGCGTCTCTTTCTCAATGGTTCTGACCCGGTTTTTCGTCAGGTTTTCCTGGATGATCGCGGTAAGCTCCGCATGAGAAAGGTCTTCCAATGGGGCGCCTGAAGGTGTGAGCTCACTCGGCTGGCGGCGGTACTCAACTGCGGTATATCCGAAAGCGCTGTCGAGGATGTCAAACAGCAAGATTCCGAGGAAAAGAATTGCAGCGCCGGTTGAGAGTAGGAAGATTGTCCGCCAGAATTTACCCAGCCGGTGGCGTCCGGGTAGATTATCTGACCTGCCGGAGTGAACAGAGTCCAGCTTCGGATGTGCCTGGTCAGTGTGGTTGTGAATGAGCGTCATTCGTACTCCTCCCTGAATCGCCTGACAATCCGCTGGCTGATGACATTCAAGAAAAAGGTGATGAAGAACAGGACCAGGGCGAGGGCAAAGATGCTGTTGTAATCGATCGAATCATAGCTCAGATCGCCTCCGCTGATCCGCACGATATGTCCGGTAATCGTCTCTGCGCCTTTAAAAGGATTGAGTGTGAATTTCGGGCCGTTGCCGGACGCGATTGCGACAATCATCGTCTCACCGACAGCCCTGGAGATTGCAAGCAGCACCGCGGCAGCGATCCCTGATATGGCTGCAGGGAGGACGACCTTAACGGCTGTCTCGAGGCGAGTCGCGCCTAGTGCGAAAGCTGCTTCGCGCAGCGAGCGCGGGACAGCGTGCAGCGCATCTTCGGACATGGTCGCGATCAGCGGGAGCAGCAGGACACCCATCACCAGTCCGGCCGAAGCTGTGTTGAAGATGTCGACGACATCATTTCCAAATATATTCCTCAGCATCGGGGTCATCCAGGTCAGGGCGAAATATCCGTAAACTACGGTTGGGATCCCAGCCAGGACTTCCAGAGTGGGTTTAATGGTCTTCCGTACGCGCTCCGTGGCGTATTCGCTCAGGTATATCGCCACACACAGGCCGATCGGGACTGCGAGCAGCATCGCGAAAGCGGTGGTCATGAATGTCGCCATCAGCAGCGGCCAGATTCCAAATTGGAGCAGCTTTGGCTGCCAGGTAGTGCCTGTCAGAAACTGAATGAGGCTGACCTCCGGGCTCGAAAGGAACCGCAGGGCCTCTTCAAGCAGGATCACGACGATCCCAACCGTGGTCAGGATCGACACCGCGCCGCAGAAGAATAAGAATGCCTGGATCAGGCTCTCTTTAATATGGGGTTGTTTCCGCAGGTTGATGGGTTGGAAGGGTTCAGATTTCATTTTGCTGATATTGAGATCAAGAAACCTGAGGGCTAAAATAGCCCTCAGGTTATGGATAGAGTCTGATAGATCCTATTGTCCCATCGCATCGAGCCAGTTCTGGCGCGCTTCGTCGAGGGCATCCGGGCTGGCCGGGAAGTAGCCGACGTCTATGATCAGGTCGTTGACGTAAGTCAGGAAGTAATTCACAAATGCGGCGACCTGGGGTTTTTCAGCCATGATTTTCGCGTCGGAGTAGATGAACAGCGGGCGAGAGAGCGGGTACTCATTGCTCTCGGCGGTCGCTTCGTTCGGCTCGACACCGTCCACAGAGATCGCCTTCAGCAGATCCTTGTTTTCGAGGTAATAGGCGAAACCGAAGTAGCCGACTGCGAATGGGCTGCCTTCGACACCCTGAACCAGGACGTTGTCGTCCTCGGAGAACTGGATGTTCGCGGCAGAAAGGATGGCTTCTTCGCCCTTACCCTTGTCCGCATCTTTGTCGACGACGTAGACTTTATCCATCACTGCTTCGACGAAATAATCGAAAGTGCCGGAGTCGGTGCCTGGGGAAAAGCGTAAGATATCTTCTGCCGGCCATTCGGGTCGGACTTCATTCCATTTTGTTACGTCTTTCGAATAGATTTTAGCCAGCTCTTCCAGCGTGACGTCGGTCACGAAGTCGTTCGAGCTGCTGACTGTGACGGCCAGAGCGTCTGTGCCGATCCGAAATTCGACGGGTGTGCGTCCGATCGCGAGGCAGTTCTCGACCTCGGTATCCTTGATCCCGCGCGAAGCGGTTGAGACGTCGGTCTCGCCGGTCTTACAAAACCGCTCAAAACCGCCGCCCGAGCCGATCGAGTCAATCGTGATCTCGCCGGTAAATCCTTCACTCTTAAACTGCTGGGCGAGTGCTTCGGCGAGCGGGAAGACGGTAGAGCTGCCGGCAGCAATGATATTTCCGCTGGTAAGTGCAGGATCAACTTCGGGTAGCGTTGCGCCCTCAGCTGCAGCAGCTTCGGTCATGGCAGGCGCTTCGGTCATGGCAGGAGCTTCGGTCATGCGGCTGGCTCAGCCTTCGGTCTTGACAGGCGCTTCGGTCATCACTGGTGCTTCGGTCTTGACAGGAGCTTCAGTCATCGCAGGCGCCTGGGTGGCTGCTGGTGCGCAGGCAGAAACGACCAGCACTGCCAGCAGAATCATCGAAATGAATAGGGACATTTTTCTGAACATGTACTTCTCCTTTTATGAATCGGTGTTTAGTCCAATTTTCAAAGAGAAGTATAGCGGTTGATGTTTAACGATCTGGGAACAGGGCTTTAACAGGTTGTCAAGGATTGGTAAACGTTCGTTAACATCTCGGCAGCCTGTTTGGACCGATCTGCTGTCCTATCCATTTGTTCACCTTGATGAGGGAATTATTACTGAATCAAGAATTTGAACAGCCCGATCAAACCGCCGCCCAGAATCAACCAGGTTGATTGCAGTCGGAATCTTAAAAATCAGGATTGCTGCAACGGCTGCAATGATCCAGGTCAGCGGATCGATCAGAGCAGAACGGGCGAGCACGATCGTGACCCCAGACATCAATCCAAGCGATGCCAGGTTGACGCCGTCCAGCAGCAAACCCAGCGAAGGGGAGCGGCGGATGAGCGGGATGATCGGGTTGCTGAGCGCCACCAGGATGAAGGAAGGCAAAAATATCGCTGCCGTTGCAAGCAGCCCGCCGGGAAGCCCGCCAGTCAGATAGCCGATAAACGTAGCCGTCGTAAATACAGGACCCGGGGTGATCTGGCCGATAGAGATAGCCTCCAGCAGCTGCGATTCAGTGATCCAGCCCAGCTTTCGGACGAAGTCAGCTTCTAGAAACGCCAGCAGCACGTAGCCGCTGCCGTAGAGCACCGCGCCGATCTTCAGGAAGGTGAAAAACAACATCGTCATGCTGAAGGGGACTGCTGCTCCGGCAAACGCCGCTCCTGAGGCAGCAATCGTGCCGGTGATCCCGGTAAGGATGGAGTGCCTTAAGCTGCCGTTACCGGTTGGTGCTCCTTTGGTTAGACCGAGCAGTAAGGCTGCAGCAGAGCTGCCACGCTGCCGGAATATCTGGATAAAATAATAACCGATCCCGCCTCCGAATAAGATCAGAAGTGGATGGATCGTCCAGAAGGAAAACACAGCAGCGCCAGAAAAGAGGACAGCTTGCGGGATGCCCTTAACGGCCCGGATGCCGAGTAAATAGCCAGCCTGTAGGATAATGATGATCATCACAGGCTTGATCCCGTAAAGGATCCACTCGATCTGCGGCAGCGATCCATACCGGACGTAGAACCATGCCAAACCCAGCACCATCAGCATCGAGGGCGTGATAAAACTGACCCCAGCTGTAATCAGTCCAAGCCACCCAGCACGCAGATAGCCGATATGGATCGCCATCTCTGTCGAATTAGGGCCGGGGATCAGATTGACCGCACCCAGCAGGTCCAGGAAATGCGCTTCGCTGAGCCACTTTCGGCGCCGGACGAATTCTTCTTCATATAAGGCGATATGCGCAGCCGGTCCGCCAAAAGCGGTAAAACCGAGCTTGAGAAAGTTGCGTAAAGACCTCAAACAGCCTGATCCTCAGCGAAGGCAGCGGTTCAGGCTGTATGCTCGGTGGTGCCGGCTCGATGTTCATTGATTATTTCGGGTTATTTCTTTTCCAGCCAGAGGGATTGAAAAATAGAACGTGCTGCCTTTTCCTTCGAGGCTTTCCGCCCAAATTGTGCCGCCGTGGGCTTCGACAAGCCGGCGTGAAATTGCCAGGCCTAAACCTGTCCCGCCGCCGGACCGGGCGCGGTCCGTCTTGTAGAACCGCTCGAAAATCCGCGGCAGGTCGGCGGATGCGATGCCCTGGCCATTGTCCTGGACCGAAAACAGGATGCTTGTTTTAGTCTGTTGAGCAGCGATGTGCACTTCGCCTCCAACGGAAGTGAATTTGATCGCATTGTGGAGCAGGTTGACGATGACCTGCTCCAGGCGGTTAGGATCGGCGGGGAATGGAGGCAGGTCGGGAGGACATTCGATGAAGATTTTCAGCTGGGCGCGCTCTGCCTGCATTTTGAGCCGCTGTACGGCTTGCTCGATCAGTGTAAAAGGGCTGACTGGCTCCAGCTTGAGTGGGACACGGCCTGATTCAATCCGCGACAGCTCGAGCAGCTCTTCGACCAGCTGGGTAAGCGCGTCGATCTCGGTATCCATTTGCTGGAGAAAATGCCTGGCAGCCGGCGGGTCTTCGAGAGCGGTGTCATTCAGCGTCTCTGTTAGTGCTTTGAGGGATGCAAGCGGGGTGCGCAGCTCGTGGGAGATGTTGCTGATAAAGTCCTGGCGGATCGTCTCCAACCGGCGCAGGCGAGTCAGGTTTTGGAACAGCACCAGCATATTGCCGGGCTGTGCAGAGCCAAGCGGGGTTGCTGTGGCCTGGATATAGAGCCGTTTCCCGCCGACTTCGAGCGTTGCAGACTGTGATTCGCTGGTTTCGCGGGAGCGATCAAGAATTTCCGCAAGCTTGTGGTGACGGACGAGCTCGAAAAGAGATTTGCCCTGTGTTTTTTCCAGATCGAGCTCAAATATATCGACTGCTGCCGGGTTGATCGATTGAACACGGTTATCCGAATCGACAATGATTACGCCGTCGGTCATCACGCTCAGTACTGCCCCTACCCGGCTGCGCTCTGCCTCCAGATCGGCAATTCTTGCATTAAGCTGGTGAGCCATTTCGTTGAAAGTCTGGGTCAGCTGACCGATCTCGTCGTGTGTCGTCGGGATAAGGTGGTTTTCCAGCCGGCCTTCAGCCATTTGATCCGACGCAGCGATAAGCTCCCGCAGCGGTCGGGTTACTTTTGAGGAGATCAAGACTGCCAGGAGCCCGGCAAGCAGTGCAGCAGCAATTGCCGCACTCAAAAGCGTATTGCGCAGGTGTGCGACTTTTTGGTCAACCGCCTCGAGCGAAAGGGCAACCCGGACGAATCCGAGCGTCTTGCCCTGATCAGTTACCGGGACGGCGAGGTAGAACATGTCCGTTTTTGCAGTTTGACTGAAGCGGATCGATGATCCAATCCCATTCAGCCTGGCCTGGACGAATTCTGGCCGGCTTGCATGGTTGTCCATTGTAGCTCGATCTTCGACGGATTCCCCCAAGACCACGCCGTCCTGGTCGATAATCGTGACCCGAGACTGGGTTTCAGAGCCGACCTGGTGAGCGAGCGCATCGACGAGGGCAGGGTCAGGATCGCCTGTCATGATTGGGGCAGCTAGCTGTGCGATTAACGTCGCCTGGTCGCCCAGGCGCGCCTCCAGGTCCTCCACCGAACGATCCTCAACGAACCTGATTATGTAGAAGGATAGTCCGATCAGAACTGCCAGGACCAGCAGGATGTAAGATACACCTATCCGTGTGCGAATATGATAAAACATCATCAACCCTCGAAACGATAGCCCGCGCCTCGTACGGTGATCAGACGGACGGGGGCTGCTGGATTTTCTTCAATTTTCTCGCGCAGCCAGCGGACATGTACATCTACGGTGCGGCTGCCCCCAGAAAAATCCCAGCCCCAGACCTGCTCCAGCAGGATTTCGCGCGAGACCAGCTGACCTTTGTGCCTGGTGAAGTAAAAAAGCAGATCGAACTCCTTCGGTTTAAGGGAAAGAGGTTTCCCTGCTAACAACACTTCGCGACGGGTGAGATTCACAGTGAGGTCGCCAAATTGGATCAGCTCTGGAGGCAGAGAATCATCGTTATCCATCTCCGCCCGAATCATTCGAACTCTCCGGAGCTGAGCTTTTATGCGCGCAAGCAGCTCACGCATGCTGAAGGGTTTTGTCATGTAATCATCCGCACCCATTTCGAGCCCGATCACACGGTCAATCTCGTCGTCCCGGGCAGTCAGCATGATGATCGGAACGTTCATCTCCTGGCGCAAGATGCGTGTGACTTCAAAACCATCCAACTTGGGGAGCATAAGATCGAGGATGATCAAATCCGGGCGGATTTTGCGAGCCACATCCAGGGCAGCGAGACCATCTGCAGCCGATTCAACCTGGTATCCTTGATGGACAAGGTAGTAGACGATGGAATCGAGAAGCGCAGGTTCATCGTCGACAATAAGAATCTGATCAGTCATGGTTGACCACTTTTTTCACCTTATCCAAAGCGGCCTTCAATATAATCTTTTGTTCGCTTATCCTGAGGATTTGTAAAAACCAGGGTTCCTGGTGCAAACTCTATCAATTCACCTTGCAAGAAAAATGCCGCAAAATCTGCCGTTCGGGCTGCCTGCTGGATCGAATGCGGGACCAGGATGATCGTGTAGCGCGCTTTCAGCTCTTGAAGGGCAGCTTCTACTTTAGTTGTTGAGATTGGATCCAGCCCGGAGGTCGGTTCATCCAGCAGGATGACCTCTGGCTCCAGCACCAGGCTGCGAGCCAGGCACAGCCGCTGCTGCTGCCCGCCAGAGAGGGCGGTTGCCGGCTCCTCCAAACGATCTGCGACTTCATCCCAGAGCGCAGCCAGGCGCAGGCTTCGCTCTACCGCCGAATCGAGAACGACGCGGTCCTTTTCGCCAGCAACTTCGAGGGAGTATGTCAGGTTAGCGCGAATTGTCAGCGGGAGTACGATCGGCCTTGCGAAGACCATGCCCACTCTCCTGCGAAGGGCGATCACATCAAGGCTCCGGTCAAGAATGTTCACAAATCTACGCTCTTCATCCGCAATAAGCACCTTTCCAGATGTCGAAACAACATCTGCGAGGTCGTTCAGGCGGTTAATCACACGTAGTAAAGTGGATTTTCCCCCTCCGGCCGGACCAAACAGCACGGTGATCGCCTGGGCAGGGATGTTCAGGTTTATTCCGCGCAGCGGCGTGACCTGATCCGAATAAACCAGTGAAAAGTCTTCGATGATAATCTTATCCATATTGCTACCACTGGCGACGGGCGCGTGCCCGCGATCTGATGATCGTCGCTACCAGGTTCATCCCCAGCACCAGGAATAGCAGGACGAGCGCAGTGCCGTATTGGATTGACTGCGGCATTCCAGGCACCTGTGTCGAGATCACATAAAGGTGGTAAGGAAGCGCCATCGTTTGGTCGAGCGGAGAGGATGGCAGGCTGGTCAGATAAAAAGCTGCGGCTGTGAACAGAATGGGCGCGGTCTCTCCAGCCGCTCGTTCCAGTCCCAGGATCACTCCGGTCAGAATCCCAGGTACGGCTTGAGGCAGGACGATGCGCCGGATCGTCTGCCAGCGGGTGGCGCCGAGCGATATGCTGACGACTCGAAATTCCTGAGGCACGGAGCGAAGCGCCTCTTCTGATGTGCTGATGATCACCGGGATGTTCATGATCGCGAGCGTTAGCGAACCCGCCAGGATGCTCGTCCCGAACTGGAAGTACAGGACAAATATCCCCAATCCAAACAAACCGTAGACGACCGAAGGGATGCCTGCAAGCGTGATGATCGCAACACGGATTGTCTGGGTGAGGCGGTTGTTGGGGGAATATTCGGACAGATAGATCGCGGCTGCAATCCCAAGTGGTACGGAGAAAATTGCTGTCCCTATTATTAAATAAATCGTCCCAACGATCGCCGGCCAGATCCCACCGGCTTTCATCCCATCGCTCGGAAATTCGAAGATGAACTCGGGAGTGATCATTTGGAAACCGCGCACGACAATCGTGCCAATGATCAGGAAGATCGGGATGATCGTCATGAAAGCGACGACGGTAACCGCGCTAAATCCAATCCGCTGGGCTCTGTTTCGAGATTTTGAGCTGCTCTTGATAGGTTTTTTATCAGCGAGGTTATCGGTTGCTTTATGGTCAGGTTTAAATTCCGTCACAATTTCCCTTGCAAACTGGTCAGGATAAGATTCTCTCGGCGCGCCTGCGGGTGCGGAAAATTACAGAAGCCGCAGTCATGTTGACCGCCAGGGTGATCAAGAATAGCACAATTCCAATGAAGAAAAGAACATGATAATGCACGCTTCCGGTTGCGACTTCGCCCATCTCTGCTGCGATCGTAGCGGTCATTGTCCTGACGGGCGAAAACAGGTCTGCCAGGCCGCGCGGGATGATCGGCGCGTTGCCTGTAACCATCAGCACTGCCATTGTCTCTCCAACCGTTCGACCGATCCCAAGCATGCAGGCGGTCAGCACACCAGAGCGAGCCGCCGGCAGCGTGACGTGCCAGATTGTCTGCCATTCGGTAACGCCGAGTGCGATAGATGCATCTCGGTAGGATTTAGGGACGGCATACAGCGCGTCTTCAGAGACAGAAACAATCGTCGGCAGCGAGGTTGCAGCGAGCAGGAGAGCCCCTGCCAGGGCAGTCAGGCCGGTTGAAAGCTCAAGCAGCTCCCGCAGGAATGGGGACAGGATGAGAACACCGAAAAATCCCAGGACGACAGATGGGATTCCTGCCAGCACTTCAACCAGGGGTTTAAGGATTTCGCTTGCCCACTGCGGAGCGATTTCTGCAATATACACTGCGGTGCAGATTCCAATGGGTACTGCGATCAGCGTGGCCCCAATAGTGACAATCAGCGAACCCAGGATGAGCGGCAGGATTCCGTAATAATCTTCGATTGGATACCAGCGGTCGCTCAACAGGTTCTCGACGGAAACCTCTCCCAGCGCTGGTAAACCTTCCAGCATGAGATATCCGAATATAATCACGACAAAGACGATCGCAGAATAGCCAGATACCCGGATCGTTTTGGTAATCAGGCTTTCTTTCCAACCAAGGTGATTATCCATAACAATCCATTTTGAGGAGCAGATTTATGAGACTGGTTGGAAATGCTGCCCTATCAGATAGGCAGATTTCAGTCGTCATTTGGTGCTCACGATGGGAACGAATCCTAAATCCTGGACGATTTGCTGGGCCTGTTCGCTGAAAATCCAATCCAGGAATTCGCGCACGGCACCGTAGGGTTCTCCAGCGGTGTACATGTACAGGTCGCGTGCGATTGGATAGCTGCCGTTGTTCACCGTTTCGGCCGATGGCAGGATATAAGGCGAACCTGCCTCTCTGGCAACTCCGATCGTCTTAACTTCAGGGATGATATACCCCAGCCCATCGTAGCCGATCGCATGCGGATTGGCTTTGACCTCCTCTGTGATCCCTTGGGATGACGGCAGCAGCAGTGTGTCCCGGGAGAAAAGGGTCTTGTTATCTTTCTCACCCAGGCGTAGCACGGTTTCCAAAAAATAGATATGCGTACCTGAGTTCGTTTCTCGCGAGAGCCGAACAATTTCTCGATCTTCACCGCCGACTTCGTTCCAGTTATTAATGATTCCGCTGTAGATGTTTGATATCTGCTCGAGCGTTAGATTGTCCACCGGGTTGTCCGGGTGGACAATTACTGCGATCGCGTCTCTTGCGACCGTGAATTCGACTGGTTGGACGCCGTTTTCGATCGCCGAGGCTTCTTCCTCTTCCTTGATCTCCCTGGAAGCGTTGGCGATATCCACTGAGTTGTTAATTAACGCCGCGATCCCCGTACCGCTCCCACCGCCAGTGACAGAGACGCTAACCTCGGGACGGATTAATTGGTATGCTTCGGCCCAGGCCAGCGCAAGGTTGACCATGGTGTCGGAGCCCTTGTTCTCAATTGTCGTCTGTGGTTTTTCTGAGGAGGCTGCAGCCTGATTGCTGCCAGGAGAACAGCTGGCAGCGCAATAGCTTAAGAAAAAGCATAAGAATATCTGCCCGAGTGCTCTGTTCATCGGAATGATTATAGCCGTAAAGAAAAAGGTGGACAAGTCCTTCTTCAAGGATAAAAAAAATATTGAAATTAGAGTAGAATATTTCTATGTCCGATCCAGAACCTATCATCCACGTCCGTGATCTTGATTTCTATTACGGAACCAGCCTCGCATTGTCAAAAATTAACCTGGAGATTCAAGCACACCTGGTTACAGCGCTGATTGGACCATCTGGTTGTGGAAAGTCCACTTTTCTGCGCTGTCTGAACCGGATGAATGACACAATCCCAAACACCCGGGTTGAAGGTGAGATCGTATATTCCGGAGAAAATATCTATTCGGAAGGATTCGACCTCACAGATCTCCGCCGCAGGATGGGGATGGTTTTCCAGAAACCCAATCCGTTTCCAAAAAGCGTATTTGAGAACGTTGCTTTCGGCGTTCAGATGCTCAGGCTTGCTGAGAATCGGGATGAAGTTGAAAGCATCGTTGAGCAAAGCCTTGAGCAGGTCGGCTTGTGGCAGGAGTTGAAGGATAACCTGAAGGATGAAGCATTAAGCCTGTCGCTCGGGCAGCAGCAGCGCCTATGCCTGGCGCGTGTGCTGGCTGTTCAACCAGAAGTGATCCTGATGGACGAGCCGGCTTCTGCCCTGGACCCGATCGCAACCGCTCATCTCGAAGCGCTCATCGACGGTTTAAAAGAACGCTACACGATCGTTATTGTGACCCACAACATGCAGCAGGCAGCTCGCATTTCCGATTTTACAGGATTTTTCTGGCTTGGAGACCTGATCGAATTTAATCCAACCACGAAGCTGTTCATCAACCCAGATCAGGAGCTAACCGAGACGTATATCACTGGTCGAATGGGCTGATCAATCGTATTGGACTCATGACCATTTTATTTTTGAAATGCCGCAGCGAGTTCTTGATCGCTTGGCTCGACTAAGATTCTTCCATCAGGAAAAACGATTGTCGGGACGCTTCGGAAACCCCGATTGGTCTGTTTGACGAGCTGCTCACCTTCCTTATCATGGTCAATATCAATCCAACGATAAGGTATCGAGTGTTTGTCCAGGAACATGCGAGCCCGGCGACAATCAAAGCACCAACTCGTCGCATAGACGAGTATGATCTGATCAATCATTAATCACTCCTGCTTTGCAGATTTCTTGCTCATTATAGCCGGAACGAAAGCTGTGAGAGCATCGTTTTCGAGTAAATAATCGGATTGCGAGATGAGAAATGGCCGAACTTGAGGAAAAAAATATGGAACGCGAACGTCTGGAAGAACTGCGCCACCAGATCCATTTCCATAACTACCGCTATCATGTGCTGGACGATCCGCTGATCAGCGATTATGAATTTGACCAGCTGCTGGTCACGCTGCGTCAAGCAGAGCTTGAACACCCGGAATGGGTGACTGCTGATTCGCCCACCCAACGGGCAGGAGGTTTGCCCGCTCCTCGATTTTCCAAGGTCCGTCATCCTGCGCCAATCCTTTCACTTGCTAATGCCTTCTCGGCGGATGATGTGCGGGAATGGTACGAGCGGATCCTTAAGATCGATGGGCGTGTTGATGCAAGCGAATTTGTCGTAGAGCCTAAGATTGATGGTTTGACAGTTGTGCTGCATTATCGAGATGGAATTTTTGTTCAGGGGGCGACGCGCGGTGACGGCGAAGTGGGGGAAGATGTCACATCCAACCTGCGAACGATCCGTTCAATTCCCTTGCGTATCCCAGTCGACCCGAACGGACCGAAAGCACCGCCTGACCTGTACGTTCGAGGAGAGGTCTTCATGAATGTGAAGGATTTCGATGCGCTCAATCGAAAGTTGGAAGCAGCGGGTGAGAAAACGTATCTTAATCCTCGCAACACTGCCGCAGGCTCTCTCCGCCAGCTTGATCCGGTGCTTACCGCACAGAGGCCGCTCAACCTGCTGGCTTATGCGATCGTCTCCTCAGACGGCTCCCTTCCTGGTACCCAATCTGAACTGTTGGAATCTCTTCAAAAACTGGGATTTCCAGTCGCAGCTGGGATCACCATCCAACCTGGTCTGGCGCAGGCAATTCAGGAGTGCGAGAGCTGGGCAAGTCGCCGGTTCGAGCTTCCCTACGAAGTGGACGGAATGGTGATAAAGCTGAATGATCTGGTGCTCGCCGGTTCGCTCGGATATGTCGGAAAAGATCCGCGCGGCGCGATTGCCTTCAAATTCCCGGCCCAGGAAGTGACAACGACGCTGCAGGATATCGGCGTCAACGTTGGTCGTACCGGCGTGCTGACTCCTTATGCGATGCTCGAGCCGGTCGATATTGGCGGTGTGATCGTCAAGCAGGCAACCCTGCACAATTTTGACTATATCTCCGAAAAAGACATCCGGGTAGGTGACCGGGTGCGGGTCAAGCGCGCCGGAGAGGTGATCCCTTATGTTATCGGTCCGGTGATAGAGATGCGCACTGGGAGCGAGCCGGTGTTCCTACCTCCGGAACGCTGTCCGACCTGCGGGGAGCCGGTCGAAAACCTGCCCGGAGAAGTAGCCTGGTACTGCGTGAACGCTTCATGCCCAGCTCAACGTATCCGCAACCTCGAGCATTTTGTCTCGCGCGGCGCAATGGACATCGTTGGACTCGGGATTAAAATCGTTGAACAGCTGGTTGGAGGCGGGCTGGTCTGTGATGTTGCCGACCTTTACACGCTCCGCAGGGAAGATCTCCTTCAGCTGGAAGGATTTGCTGAGAAGAAAGCGGACAACCTGCTTGATTCAATCGCTGCATCGCGAACCCAAAGCCTGGCACGCTTAATTATTGCTTTGGGTATCCGCGGCGTCGGAGAGGTGGTCGCCAATGACCTGGGCGCTCGTTATGCGGACTTGGATGCGCTTGGAAGGGCAGGTTCAGACGAGCTGCAGACAATCGAAGGAATTGGCCCTAACATTGCTCAAGCTGTTGTGGATTGGTTTTCCCGACCGGCAAACCGCGAAGTGATCAAAAAGCTTCACCTTGCTGGAGTTTGGCCGCTTCGAGAGGAGAATTCCTTGATGGAAACGCCGCAGCCTTTCATCGGGTTGAGTTTCGTGGTCACAGGTACGCTCCCCACGCTATCTCGAGAGGGGGTAAAGGAATATATCCAGATTCGTGGTGGAAAGGCAGTCGATTCGGTCAGCAAAAAGACCAGCTATCTCGTGAATGGAGAATCACCCGGCTCGAAACTAAAAAAGGCTCAAGAGCTGGGAGTCCCAATCCTGGACGAAGCAGGACTGCGCAAGCTCGCCGGGGAATAAATTATGGACGCCAAACGACCAGGGCGTTCGAATTCCCTGGTCGTTTTCTTCCTGATTCAACTGCATTTCACTGCCTGGAAACGGGGATGTCACCCAGGTTTACGTCTTGAAGCGTCGTGATCGTTCCAACGGTTTTCTGGGGGTATCCGTCCTTCTGTATAAGCAGAGTGAAACTGCCTTCTTCCAGGTCGTTGAACCAGAAATCACCGAAGCTGTCGGTTTTGACAGCCGTCGTTTTGCCTGATCCCTGATTTGTAAGTGTCAGCTCGGCGCCGATCAAGACTTCTTCCTCATCTGGATCATAGACCGTCCCAGCGATAAACCGTTTTGGCAGATTGAGATAATAAACTTGCGGCGAGCATTCAAGCTCGGGGCGGAGGACCTCCGCTTTGGGAAGCATCTCGGAAAACTCTTCTGCCTCCCCAAATCGTATCGCCCCGGTAGGGCAGGCGTCCGCGCACCTGGGCTCTTTCCAACCCTGGTCGAGAAGGTGGGCACACCCGGTACACTTCTGGGCCAGCTTGAGCTCCTGGTTGAAATAGATTGCTTCATATGGACATGCTTTCACGCAGTCTCCGCAGCCGTCGCATTTCTGCGGGTCGATTATGACCAGGCCGTCCTCCCTGCGGTAAATCGCATCTACACTGCAGGCGGGAATACATGGGGCTTTTGCGCAGTGCATGCAGGGGGTTGGGAGGTAGGAAATTTTTACTTTGGGGACTGTTCCCCGGACGAATTCCTTCTGCTTCATCCAGAACTGGCCGGTGTCTGGCTGGGAGCGTGCGTACGGCAACCAATCGTTATCCACATGCTCGTCCTTGCATGCAATTTGGCAGTTGTAGCAGCCGTTGCAGATCGAAAGGTCAATCAAGAAGGCTTTCACTTTGCACCTCCTTCAATCCATCCACCGAAAAGCGGACCTGACGCCGGGTCATATTCCCGATTGAACTCCTCTGGATACTGTTTCATCAGCTCGAAGATGTCTACTTTTTCGATATTGACCAGAAAACCGCTGGTCGCCATGCCGGTTGCGTTTTTCGAAACCGTGCTGCTTGGACAGATCAAATTGTTTGCTCCGCCGCGGTCGAGCTCCCCTGGGACGATATGGTCGCAGCGGGCGCCATGGTCCTGGTAGACCACACCCGGCATTACCCGCTCGGTGACCAGCGCTCCGCCTAACACAGCGCCTCTTTCGTTGAATATTTTGATAACGTCGCCGTCTTTGATGTCCCGCTTCTCGGCTTCGCTGGGATGCAGCCAGACCGGCTCGTACATATACCCGTCCGGTCCTTTCACCTTGCAAGTCGGAATTTCTCTCGTCCAGGTGACGTCATCGTGCTGGGCATGCATCCTCCAGCGGGGGTGGTTTGAAAGCATCAGCAGGGGATATTTCTTTGCCCGATCGGTTTCGAGCGTCTCCTGGTGCGAGATGCCAGAGGGTATCCAGTGCGGGACCGGAGGCCGTTCCTCGTCGTCAGGGAAGTAATGCGCCAGGTTTTGAGAGAAAAATTCAATTTTCCCGGAAGGCGTCTTCAGCGGATACTCTTCTGGATAGTAATAAAACCATCTCAGTGGGGGGGCATACTCCGCCCATTCCGGGTCGGTCGGGATGACAAAGTAACCTTTTTCCTTGAAGTCCTCCCAGCTGATTAAATCCTGACAGCCTGAGGTCTCAAATCCATACCTGATCCACTCCTGGACCGTCCGACCGCCGGTGTACTGGTCGTACAGGCCCAGCTTTTTAGCAACCTCTCCAACTGCTTCATAATCACTCATCGCTTCACCGAGCGGTTCGATGCATTTTCCTTCGTAGTAAATGCTGTAAAATTCTCCGCCGAGGATATCTACTCCGATATCCTCTTCTTCCAGTTTGGAGGTGATCGGCAGGATGATATCCGCAAACATGCACTCGTTTTCCATCCAGGGATGCTGGACAACGATGCATTCGATCTTATCGCTCTGATAGGCTTCCAGGATCTTATTCCCATTATTCCAGCAGGTGTCCCAGCAGGGTGTGTCAGACCAGATCATATGGACTTCCGAGCAGCCTTCGATCGGGTAATGGTATTTGATAAACTGGTCTTCGACTGGCATCATGCAAATCCCGACGCTGTACCAGCTCACCGGTGGATTCAGGATCGCTTCCGGGATCAGCGTCTTGATGATGTTCTGCTTCGGCAAGGGGTCGCGCAGGTAATTATGGCCGTGCTCAGCCTCGAATAGGTCTGGATAGCGGCTGGGTCGCGGGCAGATCGCCCCGTCGATCCCAAAGTAGCTCTGGACATTCAGCTGCTGTACACCTTCTTTCCCGATCCCCTGCATCGCAAGAAGCAGCACTTCGAGCCTGGCTGGCTCGGTTGAATACGGCCCGCGGAACATCGCGCCGCCGCACCAGTGGGCAATCGAGGTCGCCCGGGCGTGCCACTCCCTGGCGAGCGCCTTGATCGTCCATGGCGGGACGCCGGTTTTTTCCGAAGCCCAGCGAGGAGTTTTGGGGACTCCGTCTTCTTTTCCAAGGACATATTCTTCGAATTTTTCATAACCGAATGTGTGAGTGCTTACGTATTCTTGATCGTAAAGGCCCTCGGTCATCCAGACGTAGGCAATCGCGAGCTGCAATGCTGGATCGGTGTTTGGTTTAATGGGGATCCATTTGTCGGCATGGATTCCGGCTGCATAATTTACGTCCGGGCAGATATAGATGGATTTGATCCCCAGTTCTGTAATGAAATAGCACCACCTGCTGAGAGACTGGTCGCCGAAACCCCAGTTGGTTGTTTCGAAATCGCAGCCCCAAAAAAGCACCATTTCGGAGTTCTGGAACACGTCGAGCGGGGCGTTCGTTTGCGGCATCGACATCCCTACGGGCTCCATCCCCCAGGTATGCTTGGCGCCCCACCACCAGCCTTCCCAGCTGTCTGGGTTGCGGACCTGCATGGTGTAGCCGCCCATCAGCGTAAGCAGGTTGGTATTGCACCCGTGCGCCCCATTGACGACTTTGTAGGTTCCATGACCATCCGCCTGGCAAAGGATGGCATATGGTCCATACTTCTGATGAACGCGCCGGATTTCTGCTGCGATCAAGTCCGTTGCTTCATCCCAGGAGATGCGCACGAATTTACTCTTGCCGCGGTTCTCGGGATGCCGTTCGCCGTTTGGATCCCAGTCGACCCTTTTTAGCGGATACTTGATTCGATTCGGTGAAAAGACGCGTTTCTTATAATTCAGGCTGATCGGCGGCAGCAAAGATTTGAGTTTCGGCTTAAAGACCTTCCCGCGCGCCTTGATCTCCCAGGGGTTGAAATCCTTTGGATCATATTTTGAATCAAAATGGACTGGTCTGATCCGGATGACCTTCCCGTCTTTTACATCGACGGCCGATATGTTTCCCCCAAGAAATACTGAACAAAAGCTTATCCCTTTATAAAAAGTTTTTACCCCGTTCGAACTGCTTTCATCATGATCGTCCATTTTTACCTGTCCTTGTCGTTTATCCGAAGAAATGCTTGATCAGAGCTGCAGCATACATTATTGGAAATATGATGAATGTCATATTACATTTGTCACTTGAATTTACTTAATTATAATCGTATATTTTGTCTATAGCAAAATATTCCCCGGTGAATTTTGATAATAAAGAAAATATCAGGAGGTACATATGCTCGACCGAAGGTACATTGGCAAAGTGGCGATTAAGAATGTCGGGAAAATGGTGTCAGGAGATTACTTTAAGGGCATCATCGACGCAGACACAATTCTCGTCAAAGACGGGATTATCGATCAGATCGGCTGGGCTAAGGATATCGACACAAGCTCAGCCGATCATGTTATAGATGTCCAGGGGCAGGTGGTCTGCCCTGGATTTATGGACCTGCATGTTCATAATACTGTTGATGACTTCCAATCGATGGCGCAGGCGCTGAACTGGATGGAAAGCTACCTCTGGTACGGCATCACCACTATCGTTTCAGAGGGGGAACAAGGCCCGGGTTTTCCGCGTTTCTTCAACGACCCGATCGGCACAAAGGCGACTGCAATTGTAGCCAAGCACATCTTCGACAATTTTCGACCTGGTGGTTTTCAGAAATTCCATGGTGGTGCGCTTGTGCTGACTGCGGGATTGACCGAAGCAGATTTTGACGAGATGGCGAAGGCCGGTGTCTGGCTGATCGCCGAGATCGGCGGCGGCGGGCTTTATAAAGTCCCCGATGTTGCCCCGATGATCCAATGGGCCCGCAAGCACAACTTCAAAGTATCCGTTCATATCGGCCCTCAATCGATCCCCGGTTCCTCGCTGGTCGGCGCTGAGCTGTGCCTGGCGATCCAGCCGGATAAGCTTGCCCACTGCAACGGCGGGTCGACCGCTGCACCGTGGTCAGAGATCAAGGCCTGCATTGACGGAACAAAAGCCCACGTAGAGTTTATCTCCATGGGCAACCAGAAGATGGCAGATCGCATATTTGCCTATCTGAAAGAACGAAACGAGCTTCACCGCGTAGTCTTCGGGTCTGATACTCCGACTGGGCAGGGTGTCATGCCGAACTGCATCCAGCGCATGGTGATGCGTGCTGCAGCCTTCAACGACATTCCGCCAGCCCAGGCTATTGCGATGGGAACTGGCAACTCAGCTGACTTGATGGGCTTCAATCGCGGCAAAATTGAGGTCGGGCGTGAGGCGGATATCCTTGCGATCGATTCTGGCTACGACGCTGCCGGACAAGACGCTCTGGAAGCGATGGCGCTCGACGATACTTTTGGCGTTTCTATGGTGATGGTGGATGGTCAGGTTGTATCCGTAAAGGGTAGGGATGGTCGCCCGACCAAGCGCTGTATCCTCATCGACGACAAGCCGACATACATCGATAACATCAACGAATACCTGTTCGGCCCATATTTCCCGGGATACTTGCATTAGCCATGTAGATTTCATCAAATTGATCAAGAGACTTGAGTGCCGGCGAAGACTATTCTAAAGATTTATTATGTCGGATAAGGTTTGAATATGACAGAAAAAGCATTAGAAATCAACAACCTTACTGTGATATACGAGAAATCGTCAAAGCCGGCACTCCAGGATATTTCATTTGCTGTTTCTAAAGGCGAATTTGTGGGAGTGATGGGAGCAAAGCGTATAGTTGGAAGTCGCTTTTGCAATGGAAAATCATCTGTCTTACGTGATGAAATGGGAAGAAGGATTGATAAAGCAAAAGAACTTGTCAGATTGATTGGCTTTAAAAAAGGGAAATGATGACGACTATAAGTAGCTCTCAGGGAAATTTTGTTTTTGGAACCGGCCACCCAACAGCAATTGCTGCAATGTTGATTAACACACTAAAAGATGAGGAATTAGCCATCGAACTCGCCCAAGGGAAGCTGGACCGGGTTAAGAAATTGGCTGAAAAACAGAAGGCTGAAGGTGTTGGTTTTCTTGATATTATGATCGCCCATCAAGACGTAGATGAAAAAGAAATGCTGCCCAAGGTTTGCATTGCAGCTCATGATGCATCCGGCTTGCCAATCTCATTGGATTCGAATAATTATGAAGCCTTGGTAAGAACATTAGATGCATTTCCTTACAAAGTCATGATAAATTCCTTTAACGGTGAAGATCAAAAAATTGAAAAGATCCTTCCACTGGCAAAAGAAAGCAAGTCCGCGGTTATTGGTTTATGCATGGATAGTTCGGGAATCCCTAACACTGTCGATGAGCGATTTGAAATTGCCAGAAAATTGTTCAGGAGCGCACAGAATTACGGTATTGAAAAGGATGATCTTGTCATCGATCCATTATGCCTGACTGCAGCGGTTTTTCCACCAGATGCGATGAGGGTGACTTTAAGCTGCTTTCCATGCTTAAAAATGAATTGGGAGTTACAACTTTCCTAGGTATAGATAATGCAGGTTTTGGGATGCCCCAGAAAGACTTGATCGACCTGGTTTACCTTATGGCTGCAATCCCAGCTGGTTTGGATGCTGCGCTTGTAGAACCACCTACCTGTTCAACAATCGGTAGAATAGGTGTTACTGCCCTGTTCGCATCCGATTTCTTATCAGGCAATGATCTTTACGGTATGCGTTATTTATCCCATATTTCGCGCGCATGGACTTCATCATAAATAGTTCTCAAATATATTTTAGAGCATTTTGGTATTATTATCTGAGACGGAACAATCATTGAAAAACAACAATATTTTGAGCGAATTTATTGAAAAATGTATTATTAGTGGAAAATGTAAAATTCAAATCCGGTATGAGGACTGTTGGTCCCGATGACCGTTTTAAGATTTTTGCAGTTATCACACAACAGTACCCTTAAGAATTCAGGAGGAGATTTCTCACTTAGAGAAATGGCGCTTAGAGGTTTGATTCGGTTTACATAGAGAATTAGGTCATTTTTTAGCATAAAGGAAAACTAGAGAGGAGGTTATGAACAGAAACCAGATTTTCGGATGAAAAATTTTCTGGCTATTGAAAGAATAATGACACAAATTGAAGCAAGGATAAAAGAAATCCAAATCACACATTCCATTCCAGCAGAACTGGAGGAGGAAAAGATGCAAAGTCGCTACTATAGTATTTTCCGGATGTTCAGCCTGGTGATGATTTTTGTGCTGCTGTTCACCGGATGCGCCCAACCTGCTGCCGCGCCGACCAAGGCGCCCGCTGCAACCGAGGCTCCTGCCAAAACGGAAGCACCAGCAGCAACGGAAGCTCCTGCTGCGCCGGAAGCGAAAATGAAAGTTGCTCTGCTTCTGCCGGGTTCGATCGGCGATGCAGGCTGGAACGCCAACGCATATAAGGGCCTGCAGGAAATTCAGGCTCAGGGATACGAAACAGCTTATACAGAGAGCGTTCCGATCGCAGACATCGAAGCCGGCTTCCGCGGTTACGCCGAGCAGGGCTACAACCTGATCATTGGTCACGGCTTTGAGTTCGGCGAGCCGGCGCTGAAGGTGGCTCCTGATTTTCCGGAGACATATTTCCATGTCAGCGGCAAAGCGCCGCCGGATGTGACGATCCCGAAGAACCTGGGCTTCCTGGATCAGCAGGAATACCAGGGCGCGTATCTTTCCGGGATGACCGCTGGATTGATGACCAAAAGCGGCAAGATCGGCTACGTGGGTGGGATGGAAATCCCGCCGCAGTTAGCCAACCTGGCTGCATACACCAAGGGTGCTCAATCTGTAAAACCGGACGTTCAAATCCTGGGTGTGCTGACAGGCACGTTTGAAGATCCAGAAAAAGGCCGCGAGGCCGCGCTGGCCCAGATTTCAAACGGAGCGGATGTCATCATGCAGACGGCTGACTCGACCGGCATGGGCGCTGATCCAGGTTGCTAAGGAGAAAGGCGTTCCAATCATCGGTTACGGTGGCGACCAGAGTGAGATTGCCCCGGACCTGTTCCTGACCAGCCTGATGGTCGACAATCCGAAAGCGATTGCACTTCAGGTCCAGCGCATCGAAGAAGGGACCTTCGGCGGGTCGGTTTGGGTCGCAGGGATCAAAGAAAAAATCATCGATATCGCCCCATTCGGCTCGATGGTGCCCCAGACGGTCGTTGATCAGGTGATCGCGAAGCGTGATGAGATCGTCAGCGGTGAATTTGTGGTACCCGAGATCTACGACCGCATCGATCAAGAAGCTACTGGCGCGCCTGAAACCAAGATGAGCGTCGCACTGCTGCTGCCGGGTTCGATTGGCGATGCAGGCTGGAACGCCAACGCCTACAAAGGCTTACAGGAAATTCAGGCTCAGGGCTACGAAACAGCCTACACCGAGAGCGTGCCGGTTCCGGATATCGAAGCCGGCTTCCGGGGATACGCCGAGCAGGGCTTTGGGCTGATCATCGGTCACGGATTTGAGTTCGGCGAGCCGGCTCTGAAAGTGGCCCCGGATTTCCCGAATAATTACTTCCACGTCAGCGGAAAAGCACCGCCAGACGTGACAGATTCCGAAGAACCTGGGCTTCGTGGATCAGCAGGAATTCCAGGGGGCATATCTGGCCGGTATGACCGCCGGATTGATGACGAAGAGCAATAAGATCGGCTACGTCGGTGGGATGGAGATTCCTGCCTCAGATCGCCGAACCTGGCAGCCTACACCAAGGGCGCTCAATCTGTGAACCCGGATGTGACCATTCTGGGTGTTCTCACGGGTACTTTTGAAGACCCGGAAAAAGGCCGCGAGGCTGCGTTGGCGCAGATTGCGAATGGTGCTGACGTCATCATGCAGACTGCGGATTCGACCGGCATGGGCGCGATCCAGGTTGCTAAGGAGAAAGGCGTTTACATCATCGGATACGGCGGCGATCAGAGTGAAATCGCCCCTGAACTGTTCCTGACCAGCCTGGTGGTGGATAATCCGAAGACGATTGCCCTGCAGGTCCAGCGCATCGAAGACGGCACCTTCGGCGGCTCAGCATGGGTCGCAGGTATCAAGGAAGGCATCATCGACATCGCCCCGTTCGGCGCCATGGTGCCGCAGGAGGTGATTGACCAGGTGCTTGCCATGCGCGACAAGATCATCAGCGGCGAGTTTACCGTACCAGAGATTTACGAACGCATCGACCAGCAGTAGTCAAGTTTGAAGTTTCCTGGTGTTCTTTGGATCATCGATCCATGGAACACCAGGATTTTATAAAAATCTATACTTATCAGCCCTTTCCCTGAGGGTCAATTTGATCCTCAGGGGTTTACGATTAGTTTTTAAAAGGAGCTGCACTTGGCGCCTATTCTAGAAATCAAAGGTATCACAAAGCATTTCCCAGGTGTGCTTGCCAACGACCATATCGACCTGGAGATCGAACAGGGTGAGATTCACGCCCTGCTCGGTGAGAATGGTGCGGGTAAGACTACCTTGATGAACATCTTGTATGGGCTTTACCAGCCGCAGGAGGGAGAAATTATTTTCCAGGGGGAGAAGGTAAAATTCAATTCTCCACTGGAAGCGATCCGCCTTGGGATTGGTATGGTCCACCAGCATTTTATGCTCATCCCGGTCTTCACCGTGACAGAAAATGTCGTGCTGGGCAGTACCCAGGAAAAAGGGATAGCTTTCAAACCCGAAGAGGAAGAGCCAAGAATCAAGGAATTGTGCACAAAGCTAGGATTGGACATCGATCCCGGGGCGGTAATCTGGCAGCTTCCGGTAGGAATGCAGCAGCGGGTCGAGATTTTAAAGGCTGTCTACCGCGGGGCAAAGTTGCTGATCCTTGACGAACCGACCGCGGTGCTGACTCCTCAGGAGAGCAGCGATTTATTTGTCATCCTGCGCTCGCTCGTCGCTCACGGGACCACGATCATATTCATCAGCCATAAGCTGAATGAAGTGATGGCAATCAGCGACCGGGTAACTGTGCTGCGCAACGGACGTCTTGTTAAGACTGTCAGCACAAGCGAAACTAATCCAAACGAGCTGGCGGACATGATGGTCGGACGAAAAGTTGTCCTCCAGATAGAACGGGAAGAAATCGAGTGCGGTGAACCTGAGCTGATCCTGGAAAATATCTGGGCAAAAAATGATCGCGGCCTGGACGCACTGCGCGGGGTCTCGCTCAATGTGTGCAAAGGCGAAATCGTCGGATTGGCTGGTGTGGATGGGAACGGCCAGAGTGAGATTGCTGAGCTGCTGAGCGGGCTGCGTAAATCGACCAACGGGACGATATGGCTTGAGGGAAAAGATATCACAAACGGAGATCCTTCAGCGTTCATCAGCCTTGGAATTGCCTGCATCCCTCAGGATAGGAAGCGCTCAGGATCGATTGGTGATTTTTCACTGGGTGAGAATATGATCCTCAGAGTGCACAAGCAGCCGCCATTTTCGTCCCTTGGATTTATGCGCTGGGATACCATTTACAAAACCGCAGACAGGCTGATAAAGGAATTTGACGTGCGGACGCCGAATTCAAAAGTAAAAGCCAAAGCGCTTTCAGGTGGTAATCTGCAGAAGATGATTTTTGGAAGGGAAGTCTCGCGGCCGCACCGGGTTTTGATTGCAGTCCAACCCACCCGAGGATTGGATGTGGCTGCGACTGAATCAGTTTACCATTATCTCTTAAACGAGCGTGCAAAAGGTTCCGCGATCCTATTAATTTCGACCGAATTGGATGAAATCTTTACCTTAAGCGACACCATTGCGGTGATCTTTGAAGGCAAAATTGTTGGAGAATTTTCAGCCCAGGATGCGCGGATCGACCAGATCGGCCTGCTGATGGCGGGAGTTGAGTTGAGACAATGAAGCCAATCATTCAAAAACGAGAACAACCCCACGGCGGGTGGATGAACCTGATTCTGATCCTTTTGTCCGTTTTGTTGGCCTTCTTGATCACAACGATCCTGATCGCTATTGTAGGAAAACCACCCATCCTTGTTTTTCGGGAGCTTTTTATCGGCGCATTTGGGCGAACGAGTGGACTTGTAGAAACAGTTGTAAAAGGCACGCCGCTGCTGTTCGCTGGCTTGGGTATGGTCATCGCTTTCAAAGCGAAGGTCTGGAACGTCGGTGGTGAAGGGCAGATCTATATGGGCGCCCTGGGAGCTGTTTGGGTAGGAATAAACGTCCACGGTTTGCCAATCTGGGCTCACATTACTCTGTGCATGCTCGCCGGAGGCATCTTCGGCAGCCTTTGGGCGCTGATCCCAGCGCTGCTGAAAGTCTATCTTAAAGTAAACGAAGTCATCACCTGTTTGATGCTGAATTACATTTCAATCCTTTTCATAAGCTGGTTGGTCCATGGCCCGATGGAAGAAGTCGGTGGATTCATGCCGCAGACGCCGCGCATTGCGGAAACTGCAATCCTGCCGCTCCTTTTTCCTCCAGCACGGCTTCACGCTGGTGCGATTATCGCCATCGTCACGGCTTTTGTTGTTTTTATACTGATTTATCATACGACGGTTGGCTACAATATCCGGGCGGTTGGTGCCAATCCAAACGCGGCTGAATACGGCGGCATCAAAGTGGGGCGTACGATTCTTCTGGTGATGATCCTGAGCGGCTTTCTGACCGGTTTGGCGGGTGCAAACGAAGTCCTGGGTTTTCATTACCGTCTTCTGGACGGAATCTCACCAAGCTATGGTTTCACGGCAATGGTTGTAGCGTTGTTGGGAAAGCTGAATCCGATCGCGGTGATTTTCTCGTCCTATCTTTTTGCCAGCCTGACGGTTGGATCGGCTCAAATGCAGCGGGTGACCCAGGTTCCGATTGCGCTTTCGCAGGTGCTGCAAGGACTGGTCGTCCTTTGCATCTTGGGGACGGAGTTCCTGCTTGATTACGATTTCGTGCCTTTTATACGGCTGAAGGAAAAATGGCGAAAAGCTGAAGGAACTGGCCAATCACAACCGCCGCTGCCTGCGACAAAGGAGAGTTGAGCATGGTATTGGAACGAGTTCTTAGCGCAGTTTTTTTGATCAACCTGTTTGCTTCCACAATTCGGATCGCCACACCTATCCTGCTGCCGGCTTTGGGAGAAATATTCGCAGAAAAATCAGGAATACTGAATATCGGTTTGGAAGCCCAGATGCTCGCTGGCGCGCTGACCGGCTTTATCGCTGCATATTATTTGGGTAACAGCTGGTTGGGATTGGCTGTCGGTATACTGGGTGGTGTATTGATCAGCCTGCTTTTCGCATTCATGACCATAAACCTTCACGCTGACCAGGTAGTTGTTGGGATCACGTTGAACATTTTCGCCCTGGGATTAACGACATTTATTTATCGAGTTTTCTTTGGCGTCTCGATCATCCCGCCTTCGGTCGAGCCGATGGCTGAGGTCCAGATCCCTGTCCTAAGCTCTCTGCCGGTGCTGGGTCCGATCTTTTTCCAGCAAAAACCGATTGTTTATTTGGCGTTTCTGCTTGTCCCGATCGCAAGCTATGCGCTTTATCGGACGATGTGGGGTTTGAATTTGCGCTCAGTCGGTGAGTATCCGTTGGCGTCTGAGACGATGGGGATCAACGTCATACGGACTCGCTATGTTGGAGTGATCCTCAGCGGCGTTGGAGCAGGACTGGGCGGGGCGTTCCTGGCGATCGCGCAGCTGGCTCGTTTTACGGATAATATGGCTGCCGGAAGGGGTTTTATCGCCCTGGCAATCGTCATCTTCGGCCAGTGGAAGCCAAAACGGGCGATGGTGGCTGCGCTGGTATTCGGTTTTGCCGATGCGCTGCAGCTTTCTCTGCAGGCGGTCGGTTTTCAAATCCCGGAGGAATTTCTGCGGATGACCCCTTACGCAGTAACGATTTTCGCTCTGATGATTGTCGCACGCAAGGCGGCTTCCCCTGCCGCGCTGGCTTCGCCTTATATCAAGGAAGGTTAACACCGAATGGCTGAAAAAGCTCTCGCCTTTCAGGAGCTCACCTACATTCCAGATTGCCGGCTTGAAAGCCGATCGATATCTTGTCGTCTGGCCTGTCGCTTCGCTGGAACAGCATGGTCCTCATCTCCCGCTGGGCACGGATGCGCTCATTTTACAGGCTGTCGTTGATGGAGTCCGCAGATCGCCTGGGTGCTGGATTTCCTGCCCTTTTCTTGCCGCTCCAGGCGATGGGCAAAAGCCCCGAGCATCTCGCTTTTGCTGGGACAGTCTCGCTCCAGATGGCGACAATGATGCAGATCTGCGAAGATATTATCTCCAGCCTGTCGGCGCACGGATTTAAACGCTATATTTTTTTGAATGGACACGGTGGAAACACCGCTCTTCTCCAATCCTTTGGATATGATCTTCGGTGTAAGCATCGGGTCAGGATCTTTAACATTGATCTGTGGGCGAGCTCGTTTTTCGATGAAATCACTGCCAGCGTATTCCCGAATCTGGTCGGAAAAGAAGTCCATGGCGGTTCGGTAGAGGCATCCATGATGATGCACCTGTTCCCGGAGCTGGTCGGGGAGCTTCCCCAGACCACTGCTCCGCTCGATTTTGGCAAACCGGTCCATTCCAGCTGGGCGTCACAGGATTTTGGAGCAGAAGGTGTGATTGGGGACCCAACTCAAGCGACCGCAGAAAAAGGGGAAATCATAATCCGCCACGCAATCGAGAAAACAACACAGCTTATCCAGGAGATTTCTCAGAGACAGGTCGAGTAATGTCGTACATGTCTAATCCATTGAAACGAACCACTTGGGGTGAAACTTAAAGAAAATGAAACTGATTGGAAAGCGCATCCGTGAATTCAGGAAACAAAAAGGCTATACATTGCAGGAGTTGTCTGGGATTGCTAATATCTCGGTCTCCTATCTAAGCCAGATCGAGAATGGACAGGTCAGCCTGAGCATCAACAATCTTGAAAGCATTGGCAGAGCCCTGGACACACCGCTGATCCGATTTTTTGATGCTGAAAACGGCAGCGAAGTCAGTGTTGTCCGAAGCGTGAACCGGCGCTGGTTCTCCCTTGGAGAAGATGCGGCCGAATCACCTCTGGTTTCCTCCAGGCGCAATATCGAGATTTTTGTCATCCGCATGCAGCCGGACTCCGACAAAGTCAAAGAGAGCATCCACCAGGGAGAGGAATTCAGCTTTATCATCAGAGGCTCCGTACGAGTTGTCCTGGGCGAAGATGAATGCTATGACCTCGAAGAAGGAGATGTGATTTATTACAAATCAGACATCCCTCACCGCTGGCAGAATATTGGCGCAGGAATCGCAGAAGTGCTGGTGGCAAATACACCGGCTACTTACTGATCCTTTCAGCATCTGAAAAATCTCGCTGCTTTTTGTTTCATTGTTTTCAGCAGCCGGTTCCAGGAGAATTTCATGTCGACCCTTTAATCAAAAATGCTCGCGTGCTCGTAACTCAGGATGCTCAGGGACGTCAGATTAATGAAGGTGGATTATACGTAAGGAACAATGTTATCGAGCAGGTAGGAAAAACCGAAGAGCTCCCAGCTTTTGCGGATCAGGTCATCGATGCCAGAAACCTGGCGATCCTGCCAGGCCTGGTGAACACACACCATCATTTCTGGCAGTCACTCACCCGAGCCGTGCCGGGCTGTCAGAATGAAGGGCTGTTTGACTGGCTGGTGCGTCTATTCCCAATCTGGGCGGACCTTACCGACGAAGCGGTCTACATCAGCACGCAGACGGCGATGGCTGAGATGATCCTCTCTGGTTGTACTGCCAGCAGCGACCATATGTACCTATATCCAAACGATGCGACATTCAGACGCGCAGGTGCGCGCCGCTTCGAAGATAGGGATGCGATTTCATGTCACGCGCGGCTCACAGTCGTTGGGGCGAAGCAAGGGCGGATTACCCCCTGAGTCTTGCGTGGAAGATGAAGATGACAGTGCTGAGGGATTGTCAGCGCGTCATTGAGACTTATCATGATCCCGAACCTTATTCGATGGTCCGGGTCGCGTTGGGACCTTGTTCCCCATTCACTGTTACTCTTGATCTGATGCAGGAGGCAGTAAGGCTTGCCCGCTCGTACAAAAACGTTCGTCTGCACACGCATGTAGCCGAAACCCGAGATGAAGAAAAATTCTGTGATCAAATGTTTGGTAAGCGTCCTGCCAGATTAATGGAATCGATCGGCTGGGTTGGACCTGATGTGTGGTGGGCTCATTCAATTTTTGTCGATTCAGCTGAAATCAAGATGATGGCAGAAACCGGGACGAGCGTTGCGCATTGTCCCAGCTCTAACATGCGCCTTGGATCTGGAATTTGTCCGGTGCGCGAGATGCTGGACGCTGGTGTCAATGTTGGTGTGGGTGTTGACGGCTCTGCCAGCAATGATACCGGTCATGTTCTGAATGAAGCCCGGCAGGCGATGCTGCTTCAGCGCGTGAAGGGCGGGGCTGCCGTATTCAGCGTTCAGGAAGCCCTGGAGCTGGCAAGCAAGGGAGGGGCAGCGGTGCTGGGGCGAGATGAACTTGGCTCTTTGGAACCGGGAAAGGCTGCCGATTTTGTCGGCGTAAACCTGAACACGCTCAGCATGGCAGGCGGAGCAGTGCACGATCCGCTTGCTGCGCTGCTGCTCTGCGCAGTTGATCGTGTCGATTTATCAGTCATCAATGGCCAGGTCATTGTCCGCGATGGCAAGCTCCTGACAGTCGACCTGGATGAGCTGGTCGAGCGGCACAATCAGATCGCACACGAGCTGGTATCACGCCACCCTTCGCCTGAGCGTTTCAAGCTGGTTTAAAGATCATTTTAAACCTCAATGAACCTGAAAAGTTCTAGAATTCTTGCTGACGATACGGCTCAAGATCAAGAAAAGAGAGAAAAAATGAACACAATCTACGACCTGATTATTCAGCAGGCCCGCCTGCGCGGCAATTCGGAAGGATTGGTTGATATCGGCGTCTCAGGAGGAAGAATAGTAGAAATATCAGCGAAAATCGATAACGACGCCAGGATCAATCTCAACGCGAGCGGCAATCTGGTGACGGAATCATTTGTTAATCCCCATTTACACCTCTGCAAAGTCTACACACTTGAAATGGCAAGCGATGATGCCCTCAAAGAGTACCACGGGGCTGACATGGGTAAAGCGATGACAGCGATCGAGCTGGCAGCACGCGTCAAGGAAAAATATGCCGAAGAATGGATCATAAAAAATGTCCGCCGTGCGTTGGTCGAAGCTGCCCGGTATGGCAATACGCACATCAGAGCATTTGCGGATGTCGATAACAAAGCCCGTCTCGAAGGTGTTAAGGCGTTGATCCGGGCCAGGGAGGAGTTTCGCGGTATCGTCGACGTCCAGGTCGTGGCTTTTGCACAGGATGGGATCCTTCGAGAACCGGGTGCTGCGGATTTGATGGAAGAGGCGATGGGTCTCGGAGCAGATATCGCCGGAGGGATTCCCTGGATTGAGTATTCAGAAGAGGACATTCAAGCGCATATCCGGTTTATTTTCGACCTGGGTGTCCGCTATGACAAAGACGTGTCGATGCTAGTCGATGACGCCGGTGATCCCGGTCTGCGGTCTCTGGAAGGGATGGCACTTGAAGCTTTACGACGCGGCTGGCAGGGCCGGGTTTTGGCCCACCATGCACGCGCCATGGCATTATATCCTACCCCCTATTTTCAGAAGGTTGTCGCGCTACTAAAGAAGGCAGGAATGGGTATTGTGAGTGATCCACATACAGGTCCGCTGCACGCCCGCGTTCACGACCTTTTACAAGAAGGGGTGTTGGTCTGCCTCGGGCAAGACGATATCTCGGATGCTTACTACCCCTTTGGAAGGAACAACATGCTGGAGGTCGCCTTCCTCGCTTCCCACCTGCTTTGGATGACTGCGACGGCGGATATGGAAACGCTGTACGACATGATTACAACAAAAGCTGCGCAGGCGATGGGATTAAAGAATTTTAAATTGGAAGTAGGCGCACCCGCAAACCTGGTCGTCCTGCAGGAGAACAGCGTGCTTGAAGCGCTGCGCAATCATGCCGCGCCTCGCCACGTGATTAGCCACGGAAAGTGGATCGACCAGGACACACTGATAGCGATTGAAATCCAATAAAAACCCAATCTGGATGTTCTAATCGGTTTCTAACCGAGGTTGTCTGACCAGAATTGACAACCCTTTTGTGATTCTCCCACCCCAAATTCTGTTTAAATCGACTAAAATGATCGTTTGAATTGATTTTATACTTGCTACAAGAATAATTTGCCACAGCAAACCGGCGATAACAGGAGAAATTCGATGTCGGAAATTGGGTTTAATGACAGCATCAATTTGCGTGTTCAGGCAATGAACCACCGCGTGCAGGAAATGCAGCAAAAAGACCTGTATTTTTACAACCAGCCGATCAGTGAGCTGCGAGGCGGGGCGCGAGTACTTGTGCATGGGCGCGAAATGACGATGTTCGCTTCATACAGCTACCTGGGATTAATTGGTCACCCGCATATCAATACCGCTGCCAGAGCAGCACTGGACCGCTATGGGACGGGGACGCACGGTGTTCGGACTCTCGCTGGCACGCTGGGCATTCACCGTGAGCTCGAGGAGACGATCGCAGCCTTCAAAGGTGCGGAAGCTGCAGTGACTTTTTCATCGGGTTATGCAACCAATCTCAGCGTCATCGCAACGCTGGTCGGTCGCGGCGATTATGTGATCTCGGATAAGCTGAACCATGCCAGCATTGTCGATGGTTGCTTGATGTCTGGGGCAAAATTTCTGCGCTTCAAGCACAATGACATGCAGGCTTTGGAAGACCGTTTGAAGCAGGCAGCTGATGGGGATGCTCGGTTGGTCGTGGCCGATTCTGTTTTCAGCATGGATGGTGACGTCATCGACTTCCCAAAGGTCGTTAGTCTGTGCAAACAATACAAGGCTTGGTTGATGATTGATGAAGCGCATTCGGTTGGTGTGCTCGGCAAGACTGGACGCGGGATCGAAGAGCATTTTGGGATGCCGGGGACGATCGACATCAAAATGGGTACATTGAGTAAAACTATCCCTTCTGTTGGGGGGTATATCGCAGGGGATGCGAATTTAATCGATTATTTGCGTCATTCCTCGCGAGCATACATCTTCTCAGCTGCGCTTCCTCCGGCGCAAGCAGCAGCTGCGAAGGCTGCATTTGAGGTGATCCTGGATGAGCCCTGGCGGATCGAAAAGATCAATTCAAACAGCCGCCAGTTTATTGATGGACTGAAGCAGCGGGGTTTTGACACGCTTCAGACGGAAACTGCGATCGTCCCGGTGGTCTGCGGAGAAGATGAGATCGCCTACCAGATGACCCGCTACGCCCAGCATCATGACATCTTTGTGCTGCCGGTCGTCTCGCCGGCGGTCCCGCCTGCCCTCGCCCGGCTGCGAGCGACTGTAACAGCCGCGCACGAGCCAGGTGAGATTGAGCAAGCGATGGATATAATTGCCGAAGCAGGAAAATCGATTGGGCTTATCTGATCCGACGCTTCATTTGAAGACTGGGCGAGAGAAATCGCTTATGCGCACGCCACCCCTGGGTCTTCTCTGGGGCAGTGGAATCGCTCGCAGGAAACCCCGAAATCGGCGACACATTGCGCATAGAAAGCAGTCGAAGCGATTTCCTGGGTTGGGGAGCCTTCAGCCCGTACTCTCAAATCCGGGCCAGAGTTTGGACCTGGGATGAAAATGAAAGCATCGATTTGGATTTTTTCCGTCGTCGGTTGGAAAAAGCGATTTCTGCCCGCAGAAGATGGATCACAGCAGAAAAATCCAATGCATTTCGTCTTGTTCACGGCGAGTCAGACGACCTGTCTGGATTGGTGGTTGACATCTACCAGCATTGGGCGGTTATCCAGCTGCTCAGCAGCGGACCCGAGCGCTGGAAATCCGAGATCATCGCTCTCTTGAAGGACCTCCTTCAAATAAGGGGAATCTATGAGCGCTCCGATGTGGATGTCCGCAGACTGGAAGGATTGCAGGCGCGAAATGGGCAGCTTTGGGGAGATCCCCTTCCCGAGAGGGTCAGGATTGAAGAATACGGGTTAGGTTTTCAAGTCGATCTGCGCCGCGGCCACAAGACTGGTTTCTACTTGGATCAACGCGAAAACAGGCGGAGAAGTCCGTGAGCTCTGTGCTGGGGCGGATGTGCTGGACTGCTTCAGCTACACAGGAGGGTTCACAGTAAACGCATTTGCCGGGGGGGCTGCGTCTGTTTGCAGTGTGGATACCTCGCAAGAATCGCTGAACCTGGTGCGGGATAACCTGGCATTAAATGGACTGCCGAATGATCGTCACACCGTTCTACAGGCGGACGTATTTGATGCGCTCAGGAATTTCCGCGATCGCAACAGCAGTTTTGATTTGATCATCCTTGATCCGCCAAAATTTGCTCCAACCGCTGGATTCGTTGAAAAGGCGGCGAGGGGATATAAGGATATCAACATGTTAGCTTTCAAACTCCTCCGTCCGGGAGGCCTGTTGTTCACTTTTTCTTGTTCGGGAGGAATTGACGCATCGGTTTTTCAGAAAATTGTTACTGGTGCATCGCTGGATGCCGGAGTGGATGCGCAAATAATCCAAGGATTTTACTCAGGCTGAAGATCACCCAGTTGCGCTTAATTTTCCTGAAGGGCAATATCTTAAAGGTTTGATCATCCAGAAATCATGAGAAAAGAAGAACGTTCAAACAATTTATGATTGAACGTTCTGGTAAAAAAGGTGGAGATGTCGGGAATCGAACCCGAGTCCGAAAGATTCGTCCCTCGAATATCTACGAGCGTAGTCTAATTAGTTTACATTTCGCCGATGGGATTTCAGCTGGCAAAGGATCATCATCCGCTATCTGCTGGGACCCGAGAGCCTCTCTTTCACATGCTTAGCGCCGTGCGCTACTGCGGCACTCTGACTTTGTCACGCCTACCCCGCCACCGGTCAGAGTTCGGTGCCGGTGGACGTGACCCTCCTTTGGGGATCAGCTTATCTGCTCTCGCTTATGCAGCGAGGGGCAGAGTAGCGTATTTGTGCGGTTGGCACTTGTTTTTTACGCTGATTTAACGATGTCGGCGCCTATCGGCTCGCAATTCGGGGCCAGCCTCTCCCGTCGAAACCAATCATCCCCATGCTGTGTCAATATTATAACCCTTTTACTCGTTTTATTGATTATTCCCTGAGAAAATCTGTATGTTAGTACTCTTAAGTCTCAATGAACCACGCAGCAACGATTCCAATTTTTTGGGGTTTCTATGATTAACCAGCCTCTCTCCTCATTTGCCCTTTCTACGATCCTTCCAGGTCAAAAGGATCATGATCGTGGTTGATATCGACGATACGGAAGTGATCGAACAAGCGATTGGGGGAGACGGCGAAGCTTTTGGCAGGCTTTACGAGCGCTATGTGCCTCGGATTTTTAACTACATTTATTACCGGGTAGGCAATATTAGTGACGCAGAAGACCTTACTGAGCGTGTTTTCATGCGAGCGATGAACCATATAGGGAATTACAATCACCGCGGACTGCCGTTTTCGGCCTGGCTTTACCGGATCGCCCACAACCTGGTCGCCAACTGGCACAGGGACAACAGCAGGCGCAAGGATGTCCCACTGGATGATGGTATGCTTCTCTCCCAGCATTTGAATTATCCTGAGCATGAACTCCTGCTTCTGGAAGAGCGGGAGCGGCTGCTTCATGTGATCCGGGACCTGCCTTCCGAACGTCAGGAGCTGTTGATCTTAAAATTTGTGGACGACCTCTCCAATGCAGAAATTGGGAAAGTCATGGGGCGAACGGAAGGCGCAATAAAAAGCCTGTACCACCGGACGCTGTTAAGCATCCGAGACGAGTTGATCGTTCCATCAGCTTTAAGCGATGGCGATGAAGGAAATCGAAATTCGGAGGAATTAAAGAGACCTCGAATGCAAGATCCCCAGAAAGCTCTTAGGATAGTCATAGATAGTGCAGGCGACCTCCCCGATGGGTGGGCCGCTGCGTATGACATTCAGACGATCCCAATTAACATCCATTTTGGAGAAAAAATGTACCTCTCCGGGGTTGACCTGAGCGATCGAGACTTCTATGCGATGGCTTCAGAAAGCCGGCTATTCCCAAAAACATCTCAACCCTCCCCGCAACAGTTTATCGAGTTTTATCGGACGATCGCCAAGCCGGGTGATGAGATCATATCGATCCATGTCACTGGCAAGCTATCCGGGACATTGGCTTCGGCGCAGATCGCCGCGGCGAGCTGGCTGGCAAGCTGTCCGTTTTCCCAGTAGACTCTGCAAGCGGCTCGGCGATCATGGGCTTTATGGCTCGTGAGGCCCGCTGGTTGGAACAATCGGGTATGGGTGCGGAAGCAATCGTGAAACGGCTTGAGGCGATCGCAGCACGCGTTCAAATCGTGCTGACCCTGAAAACGCTCGATTTTGCCCGGAGGAGCGGGCGAGTGAAAGCGCTTCAGGCTGCATTGGCTTCCCTGTTGGATGTGAAACCCGTGATCGTGCTAAATCAAGGTGTGCTGGAAATGGGTGATCGGGTCCGGACGCGTCGGCGAGCTTTGGATCACATCGTCGAATTGATTGCAGAGCGGGTAGGTGCTCGTGCGCTGCGACTGGCGGTCGTCCATGCTGAAGATCCTGCTTCGGCTGAAATCCTGGTCGAGTTGGCGCAAAAAAGCCTCAACATTGAGGAGCTGATCGTCACAAATCTTTCGATTGGTATCGCAGCAAATCTGGGGCCTGGAACTGTGGGCGTCGCGGCATATCCGCTTGACGAACCCGGATGAAAGGAGTTGTTTTGGAGAATCCTCTCGATAAACTAAAAATTGCGATCGATGGCGGCGCGGACCTCCCGAAAGGATGGATGTCCGAGTTCAAGAATTCGAATGGTCCCGATTAATATTTTGTTTGGTGAAAGAACTTACCTCCAGGGAGTTGAGCTGAGCGATCAAGAATTCTATCGGATGGCCAAAGAAGGTGGATCCTTCCCCAAGACCTCTCAACCAAGTCCGCACCAATTTATCCAGTTTTACCGGAGCATTGCGAATCCTGGCGATCAAATCCTGTCATTAAACATCTCCAGCAAGCTTTCTGGTACGCTAAGCTCAGCCCTGGTCGCTTCGAAAGAGCTCAAAGATGAGATTCCAGTGCATGTAGTTGATACAAAAAGCGGTTCTGCGGCTGTTGCATTTATGGCTCGCGAAGCCAGGTTGATGGATCGGGCTGGCGCTGGCCTGGACGAGATCATCCGGCGAATGGAATGGATGGCAACACAGGTACAGATCATCCTGACGCTAAAAACCCTGGATTTTGCCTGGCGCAGCGGGCGTGTGAAGGCGCTTCAGGCCGCACTCGCTTCACTTCTTGATGTAAAACCGATCATTATCCTGAAGAATGGGATGCTTGAGGTCGGTGATAAAGTAAGAACGCGCCGGCGGGCGCTTCAATATGTAGTTGATGAAATGGTAAGGCGTTTGGGGGATACACCAGTCAGGGCAGCAATAGTGAACGCACAGGATCCAGAATCTGGTCAGATTTTGCAGGCAGCTGTCCAGGAAAAGTTGAATTGTATCGAGGTGATTGCCACAGAACTTTCGATTGGCGTTGCTGCAAATTTAGGACCCGGAACCGTTGGATTGGTGACGTTTCCGGCGAAGGAGTCCTTATGAAAAGGCAAATCACCCAAAATTCACCTCTGGGTAGGGCAGCAGGAATGGAAGTAGCGCTGCCCGAGGTAGAAGAAGCTCTCGTTTCGACCTTTAAACCGATTCCACCGCGGCCTGATTTTGTGACGGAACTGCGCAACCGCCTGCAGACCCCACCGGATTTACAACGCCCCAAGCATTCCGACCTCATTTTCATGATTATTATTGGTTCTGGGGTTGCGACAGCTGCAGGAATTGCTGCCGGGATGATCTGGTTGGCTGCTGAGTTGGTCGGAGCCGTAAACGTGCTCAGGCTCCACGGCCGCCAGAGATAAACTCATTATAAACTATCGATCACCGGGGATATTCCTCAGCGGTGGTGAGTGCAGCCAGAAAGTGTCATCTTGAAATCATAATGAGCCTATCACGGAGTAAGATCGCATCTTCGATCAGGTCAGCGTCGATCGGAAGTTCGTGCTCGGGTGTCGATCGGACCAGAAAATGTCCGGCGGTCGCCTGAATTTCTGGCGGCAGGTCTATCATTTGCTCCAGTATTTTCAACCTTTCATAGGCGCTGACTGTTGAGTATTGCATCCCCTGACGTCGGAAAAACTCACCAGCAGCAATTCCTGCCGCCCGCCGTGCGCATACTCGCGCCTTCCCCTCGTTACCTTGCATCCGAGCGGTGAGTGCCGCCATAATTTCATCGTTGAAATCTGACTGCCAATCCTTTGAAATATCCATGGATAATTTTCCTGATACCTATTGTACCTGAGCCTTCTTACAACCTGTAAATTCACCAAAATATTTTTCTTTGCCTGAAGCATTTCTCTTTAAGCAATTTTGGATATCCGCGGTTAAAATTACTGCATGACGAAGGACCTGCGCCGCTACGCATCACAAACCAATACTCGCCTCCTGATCGGTTTTTTTCTTATTCTGCTTATCATCGGTCTGGGGTCTATCTTCCTGATTTACGGCCGCGATGCTGCGCTGACTGGATTAATCTGCATTGGCTTCGCTTTAGTTCCGGTCCTTCTTGTAGTTGGTGTCATCGCGTTCATGGGTTGGGCAGCTCGAAAATTGGACGAGTGAGGTGGTTTTGAACCTGAGCATGGAAGACCAGTCGATCAGGATTCTTGAGAAGGACGGATTGACGCTTAAATACAGGATTCCGGAAGGGGTTGGACCTCACCCTGTTGCGTTGATGCTCCACGGCTGGACAGGCGACGAAAACTCGATGTGGATCTTCGAATCCAAGCTGCCTCCCGGCTGCCTGATTATTGTCCCGCGGTGGGTTGTTTGAAAGCCCAATTGGCGGGTATTCTTGGTATCCAAAAGAGACCAGGATGTGGCCTTCCCTTTCGGATTTCAAGACTGCCGCAGTAGTGTTGGCGGGATTGCAGCACTGGAAACCGTTTTCCAGCGGGGATTTCGAGCGCTTGAGGATTGTCGGATTCAGCCAGGGGGCAGCACTGGCCTACAGCTTTGCGCTGGAACGCCTGGGCAGCGTTCAGGCAATTGCCGGGCTCTCAGGTTTTGTCCCAGAAGGTGTGGAGGCTGCAGCTGCCGGCAAGCCGCTCGAAGGCCTGCCAATTTTTGCAGCACACGGTTCTAAAGACAAGATTGTGCCAGTCGAACGTGCCAGACAAGGGAACATCGTACTACAGAAAGCCGGGGCTCTGGTCTCGTACTGTGAGGACGACGTTGGTCATAAGCTCAGCGCTGGCTGTTACCGCGGCATGCAAGAATTCTTCCGTAAAATATGCAGCTAGAAGAATATTTAATTAGCTGTTTTCTACCCAGGCTGCAGCCAGCTGTACTCTTGTGTCAAACAGGCGCTTGATGATAGCTTTCGTGAGATGCTGCAGCAGGATGTAGCCCATGGCTGGATCGCTGTCCAACAGCGCTCGCAGCTGAACTGCATCGATGGAAATATAGTTTGATTTGTGAGAAAACCTGGTGAAGGCGTTGAAGACAAAGGGTTCAACCAGAGCGCTCACCCCGAAAATTTCTCCGGGATTGATTGAGCCAACATAAGCTTCTCTATTTTCTTTCGTTCGAGTAGGCTGGGAGGATGTGTAATATAGGTCAACGCCACCCTCTGTTAGCAAGCAAAGAAGATTTGCGGGTTGTCCTTCTTCAAAGATAACTTCGTTTATCTCTCCGGATTTTTCTTCAGAAATCAGGGCAATCGAATCCAGCTGGTTTTCAGACAATCCGGCAAAAAATGGATATCTTCTTAGCCTTTCGGGAGAAATCATTTTTTCCTCCTTTTTTTGAGCATTACGACGAGACTGCTTCTCAACCTGGACTGAGCTGTTCCAGAATATTGAGTGCCTGTATAGTTGCATCTGGGATTGCCGCAAGGACTGTTGGGGATAATTCCTCAGAAAAGTCAAAACATGGCAGTATCTCAATTGCAAGGATGAGTATTTCTGCTGGAAGGGGAGCTCCAAGCGCCCGACCCATCGACACTGCATCCTGAAGGGAAGCATCATGAGCAGAAGTAAGGTGCCCGGCTGTCAGTGGTAGATCATCCAGCGTGAAAAAATTCACAGTCCCTACTGGTTGCAAACCGGTTGTGATCGAGTTGATCAGCAAAGCTCGCGTGTAGCCGACCAGACGCTCCATTAAACCCAGGCCGCCAGCCGACAGGTAATCAAACTCAAACAATCTTGAACTGGCAGCTCTTTTTTCTGCGAGCCTGGCCTCAACCTGTCTGGTTAACTGCCAACCAACTCCATCATCCCCAAGTATGGGATTCCCCAGACCGATGACGATCGTTTCCGGACGAGCGGTTGGAACCATAAGTTCTATCCGCTCGCCGGTAAGATCGAAAAAGGTTTTTTCGAAAAGTGAGGACATCCTCAACAGTACTGTCTTAAGACTTCAATCGGCTTGCCATTTGCATCACGGATCACGACTTGAAGCGGCATTCGGCCAGGAAGCGAGTGGGTGGCGCAGCCAAAACAAGGGTCATATGCCCGGAAAGCCATCTCGACCATGTTTAACATCGGTTCGGTCACAATACTGCCCCTGGTAATGAGGCTTTGGGCTGCTTTCTTTATCGACATGCTGATCGGGGCATAGTTGTTTGTTGTCCCGACGATAAGGTTGACTTCGGTAAGAATGCCGCGCTCGTCGGTCTTATAGTGATGGGTCAATGTGCCGCGCGGCGCCTCTACAATGCCTACTCCTTCCGTAGGTTTTTCTGTGGGTACGCGGTGGAAGTCCGGTGAGGTGATCTCCGGATCAGTCGCCAGCTCGACGATCCGCTCGGCCGAATAGAGCAGCTCGATCAGCCTTGCCCAGTGGATCGCCAGCCGTTGATGGACTGGTTTACCGCCTAATGTTTCATAGAACTTTTCATATTCAGCCTGGGCTAGCGGAGTGGTCATCCCGTCCGACGCATTCAGACGCGAGAGAGGCGTGGCAAAATAAACTCCCGAGTCCATACCGTCCACAAAACCTTTCCATCCCACCTTTTTCAGGTAGGGGAACTTGAGATAGGTCCATGGCTCGACATGTTCTGCGATCCAGTCGGAATATTCGGTTGGAGCATATTTACCCAGCCGTCCGCCTTCAGGATCGACGACACTGACTTTACCGTCGTAGAAATTGACCTTGTTGTTCTCGTCAACCAACCCGATGGAATAGGTCCTGTGCGTATAGATATCTCCGAGAATCAGGTCGAGATAGGTTTTATTGCCCAAAACGATGTCGCCAAAAAGCTTCAGGGTAAATTGGGCAAACTCGATCCCCCAACGGCCGATTGCTTCGATTTCTTGCCGCTGCTCTTCGGTGATGCCCTTGGTCAGCCCACCCGGTATCGAAGTGCAAGGGTGGACCTTTCGTCCGCCGATGATCTCAACGATGCGATGGCCATATTTTCGGGCCTGGATCACCTGACCGCCGACCTGCAACCCGACTTTATGGATGACACCGAGGATGTTCCGCTCAGCTACGGGGGCATCTGGCCCCATCACGAAGTCAGGACCGGCGAGGGCATAGAAATGCGTCGTATGGTCAGTAAAGTAAAAACCGGAGTAAAGCAGCTCACGCAGCTTCTTCGCGGTCGGCGGTGGATCGACATGATAAACCATATCGGCAGCTTTTGCTGCAGCCATATGATGGGCTTCCGGGCATACCCCACAGATCCTGTTCGTAAGCAGTGGCATTTCTTCTACCGGCCGCCCGACACAAAACCGCTCAAAACCTCTAAGCTCCGGGATCTGGAAATAGGTGTTAGCTACATCTCCTTCTTCGTTCAGGAAGATCTCGATCTTTCCATGGCCTTCCAGCCGGGTGATGGGATCGATTGTTATCCGTTGCATCGCATCTCTCTCCTATCCCTTTTGTTCGTCCCAGGCAGGTTTCCCGGCTCGTAGAATTGAGCCGGCAAGGTTGAAGCGGTAAAACTGTCCGACGGGATCCGGTATTCCATCAAGAATCCGCTCAATTTCGTTTGGATCAACGCTGTCGATAACGGATGAAAAAGCCGAGATTAAACGACTGCCATAATCGAGCACCCCTTCAGCCGGCCCGTAGCAGCCGATGCACTGGGCTCCAGCCTGCGGGCAGAGCGACCCGCATCCACTGCGGGTGGCCGGACCATTGCAGGGTATGCCTTGTTCAAGCAGGCACAAGTTCGGATCTGGATTTTCCAGATCCTGGATCCGCCGGAACGCCTTAATGCTTTTTACGTTTCTCTGGCGAGGGCAGTCATCACATACGGTTGAGTTTCCGGCGCCGATCACGGATCTTTTTGGTGGAAGATTTGCCTGGCCTTGCAGCACCTGGATCACAAGGTCGATGACCGCAGCGATTTGGTGCGACTCTGGGAGGACAGCCGGGCATATAGTAATCGACCGGGACGACCTGGTCGAGAGTCCGAAGCACTGGATTGAAGGCTGGGATGTGAAATGATCCCTTCGGGCATTGAAAAGCGATATGCAGGACGGAGTTTTTCCGGATTTATGCTGGTTATGCTGTCGTATGCAGCAGCAAATACCTGTTCCGGAGATGATAAATTTGCCAGGCCAGGGATGCAGCCTTCACAGGCGCAAGAACCAAATGCGACCAGAATCTGCGATTTCAGCCGAAGCAGCCTGGCAATTTCCTCATTTTCATGGTTGCGAATACCGCCATTGAAAAGAGTGAGCAAAATCGATCCGTCTGGCATCGCCTCGACATCTTTGTACTTGGCATCCATCGCAACCGGCCAAAAAACCACTTCAAAATTGGCGTCCACGTCGAGGATTTTCTCCCCGATATTAAGGACGGCGATCTCGCAGCCACCGCAGGATGCAGCCCAGTACATTGCAAATTTCGGCTTTGATTGTGCGTTCATACCGATGCCTCCGCAGCCAGGGTTTCATGGATAACCTGAGGCCTGTCGCGACCTTGCCAGCGCGGCCAGTTGAGCGGACCGAGCTTGCGTATTTCCTCGACCATAATCCCCAATTTCCTGGGCAAGCTTTACACCTTCTGCTGCGCTTGCCCAAACAAGCTTCACACGCTGAGGTTCAATCCCCATACCTTCTAAAGTTCGGCGCAGGAGCAGGTAGCGTCGCAACGCCTTGTAGTTCTGTTCTAGGTAATGGCATTCGCCAGGGTGGCAGCCAGTGATCAGCACCCCGTCTGCGCCGTCTGCCAGAGCTTTGATTACAAAAGTCGGATCAAGCCGGCCGGAGCACATCAGCCGGATCAACCGGATGTTCGGCGGGTATTTTACTCTCGCAGTTCCTGCCAGATCAGCCGCCCGGTAGCTGCACCAGTTGCAGGTAAATCCGATAAGTATCGGTTCGAAGTTGTCAATCATCAGCATCTTCTCCTCTATGGCAGTTCAGCCAGGCGCTCATGTTCGAAATTCACCATCAGCAGCCCTTCTATCTGGGCGAAAACCTGGTCGTTGCTGAAACCAGTGCCTGTAATTGCTCCTGCGGGGCAGGCAGCCACGCAGGTCCCGCAGCCCTGGCAGAGCGCTGGATTGACTTCAGTGACCATCCGGTCTTCGTGAAAAAGGATTGCGTTGAACGGACACAAGTTGTTGCAAATCCGGCAGCCTGAGCATATATCCTGATTCACAGTCGCTCGAACCGGTTCAAGTGCAATTTCTCCCTGCTGAATACGCCCCAGCACCCGGGCTGCTGCTGCTGCTCCTTGCGACACAGATGATGGGATATCTTTCGGACCCTGGACACATCCAGCGATGAAGATGCCTTCGGTCATCGTCGCCACCGGGTCCAGCTTGGGATGTTTCTCGATGAACCATCCATTCGCACTGCACGATATTCCAAAGAGCTTGGCGGTCTCATGCGCGTCGAAGCGGGGGACCATCGCCGCAGAAAGGACGACCATATCCACCGGGATGCGCCGCTGTTTTCCAACCAGCGTGTCCTCAACCTGGATTATCAACTTGCCCTCTTCACCCGGCAGGCGGGCTGCATCGGTTACTTCTGCGACTTTGCCTCGCACGAAAAGCGTGCCTTCTTCTAATACGCGTTGATAGAACTCGTCGTACTCCTTGTAAGCGGTGCGCATGTCGATATAGAAGTTATAAACCGTAGCCCCAGTTCGCTCGTGGACCAGGTGAGCAAACTTTAAGGACTGCATACAGCAGATAACGGAACAGTAATTGTTAAAATTCCGATCCCGGCTTCCGACGCAGTGCAGGATCCCAACGGTTTTAGGCGTCGTGACACCGTCTCGCAGAACGATTGCCCCATTCGTTGGACCAGCGGCGTTGGTCAAACGCTCGAATTCCAGGCTTGTGAACACATTTGCAAGCCGGCCGTAGCCATACTGGCTAACCTGGCGCGGATCAAACAGATCGTAGCCGGTTGCCAGGATGATATTTCCTACTTGAATGGTGAGGAACTCATCCTGCTGGGAAAAGTCGATCGCGTTCGTTGGACAGAATTTTTCACATGCCTTGCATGTCCCTTTCTGGAAGTAGGTGCAGTTTGGGACATCGATTACCGGATATTTGGGGACAGCCTGGGGAAACGGGGTATAAACTGCTTTTCGGTATCCAAGTCCAGCTTCATAGATCTCGTCGATCACTTTTTTCGGACATTTTTCCTGGCATATTCCACATCCGGTGCAGAGGTTTTCATTCACATAGCGGGCTTTTTTGCGCATAGTGACTGTAAAATTACCGACATAGCCGTCCACACGGGTGACTTCACTGTAAGTGAAGAGCTTGATATTGGGGTGTGTTCCAGCTGTAACCATCTTTGGAGTGAGGATGCAGGCTGCGCAATCCAGCGTCGGAAACGTCTTATCGAACTGCGACATGTGCCCACCGACAGATGGTTCGCGTTCAACCAGATAGACGGGGAACCCGGCGTCGGCGATCTCGACTGCAGCCTGGATCCCGGCAATCCCACCCCCGACCACCAGCGTGGCAGGGTGAATAGGAACGTGCAGAGCTTCGAGCGATTCATGGTGTATCACCCGCTCCACTCCGCCGGAAACAACCGCTTTAGACTTTGCCGTTGCCGCAGCTTTATCAGTATGGACCCATGAGACTTGCTCTCGGATCGAGACGAGCTCGCAGAGATACCGGTTTAAACCGCCGCGCTCGCAGGCAGTTCGGAATGTATTTTCATGCAGATGTGGGGAGCACGCCGCGACCACAACCCGGGTCAACCCTTCCTCCTGAATGTCTTTCTCGATCAGCTCCTGACCCAGGCTGGAGCACATGAACTTATAATCGCGCGAGATCACAACCCCGCGGTCGGCAAGCTCTTTCCCTGCCCAAACTGCGACATCTTCAACATCCACGATCCCGGCGATGTTAGATCCGCAGTGGCAGACATACACTCCGATACGTTCTTTGGCTTGTTCTTGATTCGTGGTCATGATTCTGCCTCCCTATCGCCGGGCATGATCGGCATGGGCAGACCGCTGGGTTTCTTGCGTCGCTGAGGTGCAATGCTCTCTTCTGCCTGGGGAACTTCTACCCCAATCCTGCTCATTGCCTGGCGAGCGCTGACCAGCTCTCTTCCGAAACCTAGCTTCTTTGGATCGAGCCCAAACGCGATCCCCATTAATTGTGTAAAGAATAGAATGGGCATTTTATAATTCGTATGAAAATGCTGGTTTGTTTCGTTTTGATAGGCGTCGAGGTTCATCTGGCACATCGGACAGACCGTAACCATCACATCCGCTTTATAGCGGTCAGCAGAAGCTACCAACCGGCGGATCAGCTCAAAGGCAGTTGTTGGGCTGATCTGTGTCATGTGACCTCCACAGCAGTGGGTCTTAAGCGGGAAGTCGATCACCTCTGCGCCAAGCGCTCTTAACAGTCGGTCCAGCTCGGTTGGATACTCATGATCGGACCAATGTTTTTTATAATCGGGCCGTGGGACCATGCAGCCGAGATATGGTGCAACTCGCAATCCCTTGAGGGGTAAGGACACCCTTTCTTTAACTGCATCCAAACCGACATCATTGATGATTACGTCGAGCAGGTGTCGAATCTCAAGTGTACCGGGCGTGTAGCTCAGTCCGCCAGCTGCCAGGGCGACATTGACTTTCTCGCCCAGAGCAGGACGCTCAGCCATGTAATGATCTGCCTTAGCAAGATTAAGATAACAGGCGCTGCATGATGCTACCAGAGTATTCGACGAGTGGTTTTGCCTGGCGGCGATGGCAAGATTGCGGCTGATCAATGCATAGGCTGGAACCGTGCTGATTCCAAGGTATTCGGTCGCCCCGCAGCAGTTCCAATCCTGAATTTCTTCAAGCCGCAGCCCCATAGGTTCGAGGACCGCCTGGAGCGATTCGTTGTATGCTTTTGCGCTTGTTTCCATCGCACAGCCGGGGAAAAAGAGATATTTTTCCATCACGGCACCTCCAGCTCTTTGGCACGGTTCAGGATCGTCGTGAGCTGATTGATCCCGTCGATCCTGTTCGGAGTGATATCCATCCGCTTCTTGCTCAACATCCCAAAACCCATCGGAGCCATGCTGGGCATACGCAGCGGAAAGTGTTTCAGGTAATGGCGGGTTGCAAGGCCGAATTCGTAACTTCGACCGTAAGTCTCAACCATGTCAACGAAAGTTTGCGAAAAATCTGGTGCGGTTGAGTCCTTATACAATTTTTCCTGGATGGCCATGCTTTTTAGTGTATACATAACATCCGCAATATGCACATCTTGTGGGCAGCGGACAACGCAATGATAGCAGGAGACACAAATCCAGGGTGTGTTGCTGCTGAGAGCTTCTTCACGCATCCCTGCGCGGATCAAGGCAAACAACATTCGGGGAGTATGATCCATGTCAGCAGCTGGAGGGCATGAACCCCCGCAGGTTCCGCACTGAATGCACATCTCCAGCCGAGAGACGCCCGCAGTGCGCGGCGCTGACCTCCTCCAAGAACCTCAAATTAGGATTAACATCTTGATTTAAGACAGGTTGGGCTGTCAAATGACACCTCCTCTGACGAGAAAGCATTTTTTGGTTGAATAAAATATTTGGAGAAAATCGCTAATAACCCTGAACAAGGGACGTTTTGAGTTTTTTCGATGCAGTTATGATTGGGTAGAATTATGCCTCCTTTGGTCTTGTGCGAAAACACCCTAAAATACATAGACAATAAGGCTATTTTCGTAATTATATCATTATTTCTTTTGTCCATCCACTTGCTCTATTTAACACAATCTTCATGAATTTTAAACAATTTGAATGAAAGACTTAACCTAGTCTTTCGAAAACCTTAACCTCAATTCGGGTATACTAAAAACGTGCATCGCTCAGAAGAATTAGCATCGCTTTTTGATCAGTGGTTTCATGATGCTGAAGAATCCCCTCGCATGGATTTGGATCCCCAATTGTTCGAACCTGAACCCCCCATCCCACCCGCTCCTGACGGAGCATCAACGAACAGGTTAGAGCTGATTTCAGTCATCTGGCAGGCGCTGGAGTCCTTAGCTTCGCCAGATTTATTGGTCCGTGTAGGTGGGCTGGACCGCCTGATCGAATTTGACACGGTCCGTCAGCTCCCGCTCGTCGCATATATCCTTGTAACTCGGCTGAAAGAACCGGATATTGAGTTCCGAACCCGAATTGTAAAAACTATTGCCGGGATGATCAATTCCATTGGCAGCCCTGCTGGTCCGAGTTTTGAAGTACAGGAAACGTTGTTGGCTCAGCTGGGTGAAATGCGAACCCGCGAGATTTTTGCGCTGCTCCAGGTCGCGGAATACGACAAATCGGCTGAACCTAGCATCGCTGACTTGATGGGCTTTTGCTCGGATGCAGGCAATCATCTGGCCCAAATCCTGGCGAACCGAGATGCTCCGAAAGACATCCGTAAGCAAGCTGCGAGCTTCATCGGACGGATTGGCTACCTTGATGCCCTTCCAACGCTTGAACGATATGACAACCCGGTTGGAAAATCGAAGGGATGAAGAGACCGACAGTCTGCTGCCGGCTGTGCTGTCTGCAGTGCAGCAGCTCAATATGCTTTGAAATCAACCTTTGAGAACACTGGTCAATTAAATACAAAGAGGCGAAGAAATTTAGGAGTCCCAGGACTTATGTAATTTATTTCCTTATATGGGACGGGCGCAGTTCGGACAAACAGCTTCGCTTCTCTTAAGGACAAATCCGCAGTTGCGGCATGTGCGTGGTTGAACCAGGCCAAGCGGCGCTCCGCAGGCGATGCAAGCTGATTCACCCACGGAATTTGCAGTCAGGCAGTATTCACATACCATTCTTCGCAGCCGTTCTGAGAGTTCCAGCCCTGCTCCAAGAGAGCGTGCAGTATCGTTCAGAACCCTCCAGACATCTTCCGTAAGTTGGATGTTCTCGATATCTTGAGCGATGTCATCCAACCTGCCGAGCAGGTTCCAGGGGCTGCGTAAGGCATAAAAAGCCGATTGACCCAGGCTTGCGGCTACACCGAGCCAGGACTGCTTGCCGACTTCAACTGCAACGCCGTCAGCGATAGACCTCAGCGAGACAGTCAGCCCGGTTCGACCTCCAGATGCGGCGATTTCATGGGTGGCTATTTGAACGATGATTGCGTTTCCACTGCCGATCTGCTGTGCTCGCAGAGCGCCGTGATTGAACTCACCGATCAATGCCCGGGCAAGATCAGTCGGGCTGATTTCTCCATGAAGTATCCTCTGCTCGTTCAATCAACACCTCGCTGTTTCAAGTCAGGTTCGATTATAATCTCCATTTGCTGGGTTGTGGACTATCCAGGAGAGTATCAGGAATGAATTTAAGAGAATTGACTAAGTATCACTTCAAGCTGAGTGTGATCATACTACTGGTTGGAATACTGCTCATCGGAATTTTCTGGCAGGCGTCTGCTGGTCCTTCCGCTCAAATTCCCACAGGCTCAATCCCAACCGTGACCGGAACGCCAGCTGGTGCAACTGCGATAGTGCTGGACAATGAACAAGGTTTGATTAAACGTGCGCGCAGGTCCCTCGACCGTCGCATACGACATCATCGGGGTGCTTGTTGAAGGCTCTCAGGTGCCAGCACTGGGCCGATCACCGGGTGGAGATTGGGTTGAGATCGCTTACCCGGGAGTACCGGGGGGTGTGGCCTGGGTGTGGACGGATCTGATTGATGTGAATGGCTCGCTTCCGGTGATCGAGCCGCCGCCTACATCGACACCGATGGTTACTTCGACGATCGATCCCACGCTGGCGGCTCAATTCCTTGTAGAAATCCCGCCGACACGACTGCCGACATTCACAGAGCCGCCACCGGTTCAGTTTCCAACGCTTCCTGTGGACGCCCCAATCGCTTCCCAACCAGGAGGCATCCCAATGGGACTGGTGATCGTTGGCATGGCGATCGTCGGCGTGTTTGGAACGCTGCTATCCCTGTTGCGTGGCCGCTAATAAAAAAACCGGGCTGGAATACAAGCCCGGTTCTGTATTGAACGATTAAATTGATGAAACTTACTGGCAGCCGCTGCAGCCGGATGAGCTGCAGGAGCTGAAAGAGTTCGGATTATCGATCTTGAATCCGCTTCCCTTCTCGGATTCTATATAATCAACAGTAGAACCGCGCATATATTCAACCGAAATTTCATCCACAACAACTTTCACACCGTCAAATTCAGCAGTTAAATCCTGCTCTCGGATGTTGTTTTCGAGCGCCATGCCATACTGAAGACCTGAACAACCGCTGCCGGAGACGAAGACGCGCAGCGCATAACCCTCGAGGTTTCGCTCTGTCATCAGGTTTCGCACCGCCTCGACAGCTGAGGGGGTCATTTTGATTGTGTCGGTTTGAATCTGGTCTGCTAACATTTGGATTTCCTATTCTCCTTGTGTACCGATCTTTGTCAGACCAAGCAGGTCTGCTCTGTCTGTCAGGTTAAATCGTTTAATGCTTAAAATCAACGATATCAGACGGATATTATCATATTCGCACTTCAGCGTCAATGGCTCCTCTGGTCTGCAGTCTTTCTAAAATAACATTAGACCCAGGATTACGGCGGTTGCAGGGATCGTAAGGTTATCTAAATCATGCGGGGTGACAGACTCGACCAGCATCGATCCCAACGCTACCAGCGAAACCGGCAGCAGAAAAGTCGTAACTCCGCCTGAAAAAACACCCGCTAACTGAAAGATCCATAACACGATCATAGAGAGGATCCATCCACCGGCAATAAAACCAGCGCTGCCTATCCATGATTTTCCCTTATTCCAGGGAAGTCTGGTTTTACCGTAATTGCGCCCCAGGATCTCTGCAACACCGTCGCCGCCGCAGAGCATCATCAGCGCAACGATCCCGATGGGGCTGTCTTTCCAGAAGACTAGGGTCAGCAGGACGAAGACAATTCCATAATAGAGCGGACCACGCAAAATCTCGCGCGGATCTCCGGTGCGAGACATTCCCTGGACCGCACCTTCATCTTTCATGATCCCCATTCCCACCAGTGCAAATTGGATTGTAATGGAAAGTGGGACAAGCGCAGCTAACCAACGAGTGTAGCTTGCGTCATTAAACAAAAGCCAGCAAATCACAAAGATTGGACCGGTGCCGATATGGATCAGCTTTCGGCTGGTTCGACTTCCAACCCAGCCTTTCTGCGCGGTAAAGTCCATGATCCGCAGAAAAATCAGAGCGGCAGCAAATGTGATGATTAATGCGATTATGTTTTGAATATGCACGACTTCGCTCCTTTAATGAGAGTGCCTGATTTTGGGTACAGGTGAAAGATCCTGAATGGGTTTTATTTATGAGCAAGGAAGAACTGATCGTCCAAATACATCAGGAAAAGGTTAATCATGATTTTCCTCGACAATCTTTGACAGCTGGTTAGAGTTGCGGATGATGACTTGTTCTCGACTGGCGATTATCAGACCTTGATCATCCCAGCGGCTGAGTATCCGGCTGACGGTAAAAAGCGTAGTCCCAGACATTTCCGCCAGATCCTGGCGGGTCAAAGGTAGATCAATTAGCGTCCCTTGTTCGACCTCTTTGCTGGATTGGGCTGCAAGACGAATCAACGTATGAGCAAGGCGTTTTTCGACTTTCACAGTCGTCGCTTCCCGGAAGCGTTCCTGGATTTCTTGAAGGCGCTCTGCCATCATCTGCATCGCATTGACAGCCATTTGCGGCGACCGACGCATGAATTCCATGAGCTCATCTCGAGTCCAATAAAACGCCTGACTGTCATCGACTGCTTGGGCGGTCACCAGATAATTTGTGAATGCCGTCATGGCCACCAGGGCAAAAAGGGTGACTGGTGTGATCATCCGGATTAATGCTTGCTGACCGTCCGGTCCAACTTGTGTCAGCTTGACGCGGCCTTCAAGTAGGACATACATGTGATCGGCAGGATCTCCCTGGATAAAAAAGAATCCGCCTGCATGAAGCTGTTTTCGATGGGCGTTCTGGACGAGCCTAAGAAGATCTTCACGAGCGACCCCCTGAAACAGTGGAATTTTTCCAATTTCGTCCAGGGTGGTGGGGTTGAGATATTCCATCTCACCAATTTTATCCCTCTTTGCGCTTGAGCAAAGAGATAATTGTAAGTTCCTGGTATATTGAAAGGGACCGCAAGTTTAATATTGAAAAAGATATATCCTATTGATTATTGGCTGCATGCCAGAATGGAAGGAAAGAGATGAAAGCGACGATTGTATTGAGCGAAGAGCATCGGGTGATCGAGCGAGTTTTGGATACACTGGAAGAGGCTGCCAACAAGTTGGAAAGTGGCAAAATTGTCAGACCGGAATTTTTCCTTTCTGCGACGGATTTTATCCGAGGGTTCGCAGACGGCTGTCACCACAAAAAAGAAGAGGGGGTCTTGTTTTCCCGTATGAACGAGCAGGGGATCCCTTACGAAGGTGGACCTTTGGGTGTCATGCTTGCGGAGCACGAAGCCGGGCGAAGTCATACGCGTGCGCTGCATGCCGCTGCACAGGATTTGCTATCTGGAGATCCGAGCGCGATTGAGCGGGTGATCCAAAGCTCGCGGGATTACGTCACTCTGCTGCACCAGCATATTTACAAAGAAGATCATATCCTTTTCCCGATGGCCGACCGTGTAATTCCTGAAGATCAGTACGATTCGGTTTGGGAGGGTTTTGAGCTTGTAGAACATGAGGAAACCGGTGAAGGCGTGCATGAAAAATACCTGGCTCTGGCTGAAGCGCTTGAGCAAGAAATAATCGAGCGTTGAACCCTATCCGCGAAATCTTGCAGTCTGTGATTGTTTTGGGAAAATCAGGTCTGGAGCTGTTATTCTCGACGGCGAAACTCGCGGGCAAGCTCTCGCTCTGAATCGCGCTTTGCGATGGCTTCCCGTTTATCATAAAGCTTCTTGCCTTTCGCGGTAGCAATTTCGACTTTTGCCCGGCCATCCTTTAAGTAAACTCTCGTTGGGACGATTGTCGCACCCTTCTGCCGGACCTCGTTCCACAGCTTACGTATCTCTTTCTTATGCAGCAGGAGCCGGCGAGGCCGGCGAGGTTCGTGACCAAAGGATCCGGCGTGCTCGTAGGGGGCAATATGTGCATCCTCTAACCAGGCTTCATGCCCATCGATGCGCACATACGCCTCGGCCAGGCTTATCTGCCCGAGCCGGATGGATTTAATCTCGCTTCCCTGCAGTGCGATCCCGGCCTCATACCGCTCAAGCAGAAAAAACTCATGGCTGGCTTTTCTGTTCGTTGCTACTACTTTATAGTGCTTTTCCATCGCCTAATTTTAACATACTATACATTGGCTTATTATGAGCCCACTCTCGCTGAGTATTTGATGAAATCCAGATCTCCGGGGGATTTTCCGAGTGTTGCCAGGTGCTGCCCGAGCTCGCTTCGATGCTGGGTTCCGTGGTTGACGATATGGATGAGAATATGCCACAACGGTCTGGTACGGGGCTTTGCCTTTGACCAATGGTAGGTCGTGAAGCCATTTATAGCTTGTGGAGTGAGACTTCTGAACGAATTCGAGCAAAAGGCGGTCTTCAATAGCCCATCGAGCCTTAAGAGCTGATAAGTCGGTAAAATCTGATGGTAATAACTTGCCAGTTGGCAAAATTCCGGTCTGTGCGCCTTCTCGCCAGTACCATTGGGTATCCAATATGTGGACTAGAGTGTCGATAATCGTCTTGTGGCTAAGAACGGATTGGATGAAAAGGTCGGATTGAGGCATCCCGGACACTTTGGAAAGGATCCGCGCATTTGCCCAAGAGTTATATTCGATCAGGGTAGCAGCCTGTGAATTATCCATTTTTCATATTTCAAACATTTGGTAGAATCAGCATGCGGATCAGCTCCCATTTCGGAAGCAGGACGCTGGCGCCTTGATTGGTCGTATAAGGTGTAACCATCTCGCGCTCGATCGTTTGCATCTGGATCCCATCCGGGCCGGAAGTCAGCAGCATCAAACCAAGTCGAGGCCAAATCCAGACCGGTACATTGGTATCCACCGCATTAATGAATGCGTTGGCGACCAGGGGCAGGCGCGGCCATTTCAGAGGATTGAGCAGGTTAAGAAAAAGGGATTTCAGCATCAATTGACCGTGCTTCATTCGAAAAAAATCGTCCAAATCGGCCCGGTTGCGGACGAAAGCTAGTGCTTTACGCCCGGTGAGATGGTGTCGGCCTGCAGCGTAACCTGCCATCGGCTCGGAAAGCACGATATTCACACCCCCAAGTGCATCCACAATCTCGCGGAATCCTTCAAATTTTATCCGAAGGTAATAATCAATCGGAATGCCAAAATTCTGCTCGATGGTCTGGATTACGGCCTTCGGTCCACTTCCCGTCTGGTTGGATTCGGCGAAGAAATGCGCGGTGTTAATCCGATTTTCACCGACCCCGGGGATAGTCACCCATAAATCTCGCGGGATAGAAAAATCCGGATGGTAGGTTTTTGGGGGGTGAAAGAAGCGAGCATGATCGTGTCGGTACGAGCTGCATAACTGCCAGGATCTACGTAATCGATCCCTAACAGAACCAGATTGGACCTACCCGGAAGGATCACAGCAACGGCGCCAGTCAAAGCAAGACATGACAGGACGAAGACCAATCCCAGGCAGCCGCACCTCAGGAACGAGAACCGGCGCCGAGGGGGGCGGCGAATCCGCCGATAGGGTCTGGCTGGCCTCAGCTGCGGGTTTGCCGGCTGTTGATAGGGAGGTTTTCCAGTCGAGCCGGATCCATATGGGGCAGGATCGGGTCTTTGAGCGGGAGGATATCCCGGTCGGTGCGGCGCAGTCGGAGAACCTGGTCGAAGTGGGGTTTCGACGTGGGCAGGCTGCATTTGATTTCGCATTATGCCCTGTGATGTCTGCGTCTGCTGTCTGCTGGTTTGGGGTTCTCCAGGTTGGCGTAGTATCGGATCAGGCAAAAGTACTCCTTACGAGGTCGCTCTCAGCTGTCCGCCGGAAGCTCAGAGCCTGGCGAAGGCTGAGAGAGCACCTTGGCAATAGGACGAACATCCATCCACCATTGTTCCTTCGGGCGCTGTTTTTTTACCTCCACCATCCTGTCGAAATCCGCAAGATCATGAAATTTTATCTCTTTACCCTGCAGCCCGATGAAAGCGCACGCCGAAGAGCCCTGCTCAACCTGTTCAATCAGGTAATCGATTGATCTCGTCGATAGGCGAGTTGATTGGATCCGGTCAAACGGGGAAGGCGTACCGCCTTCTTGAAGATGACCAAGAATCGATTGGCGAACATCAAACAATTCCTGGCCTTCCTCTTCGAACAATGCGACCATGAATTTTGTATCATAGACTGGATTAGCATTTTCGCTGCGGATCATCAGCCCCAACCTTTTTCCATGTTCAAAACCATAGATGAGGTGTTCCACGTCTTTCTGAAGGTCTTTTAAAGTCACACCTTCTTCATTGAGATACGCTCGCTCGGCGCCGGTCGCCAGCCCGCTCATCAAAGCCAGGTAACCGCACGACCTGCCCATGACCTCGACAACGAAAACGCGGCGCTGAGCTACAGCTAAATCTTTAATTTTATCCACTGCTTCGACGATATTATTGAGGGCAGTGTCTGCGCCGATGCTCAGCTCGGATCCAGGTAAGTTGTTATTGATCGTTGCAGGGAGACAAACGATTGGAATATTGAAAGCAGGGTAGTTTTCGCGGGCTTTTAACATCAGGCTGGCAGTTTCGTATCCTGCCCAGCCACCGATTATCAACAGACCATCAATCTCATTTTCTTCTATTGAGCGGGCGATATTATAAAAGTCGCTGCCCGAAGGGACGCGGCGGCTGGTACCCAGCTCGCAGCCGCCCATTGCCGCCCAACCGTTAACGCTCATCCAATCCATCTCAATAATTTCTCCGTCCATGAGGCCCGGGTAGCCGTTATTAATCCCAAGAATGATATGACCTCGATCCAAACCGAGGCGGACGGACACGCGCACAGCTGCATTCATGCCTGGAGCGGGAGCGCCTGCGTGCATGATCGCAAGCCGGAAGCGCTTCTGGTTCGGGCGAGGAGGATGCGGTAAGGGCGCGCAGCATGGTCTTTAATGTCTGGAAAGACTCCTTGAAGCTGCTGCCGCGCAGTTCCATTGCGGTCTGGTAGTCATGTGCGTCAATAGCCTTCGCAACTTCACGCGTCTTTTCCACGCATTCCATCAGTGGTGAATGGATGATCCGGTTGCCCCGCATTCCGATCAGCTGCGGCTCCTGGTTTGCGTCGGTCTGCATCAGGCTTTCGACGGCTGCATGCCCCAAGAGCGTACCTAGATTGCGGTCAAACGCTGATGGCGATCCGCCGCGCTGGACATGCCCCAGCACGGTCACACGGACTTCTTCACCCATAGATGCTTCCAGCATCTCTGCGACTTCTGTGCTGCCGATCAGTTTTCCCTGGCGGTCGCGCGCACCTTCAGCGATGACTACGATCGTATCCCGCCGTCCGGCCTGGCGGCCGGCTTTCAGTCGTTCGCTCATCAGCTCGCGCCAGTTATCTGAATCGGGTGGGCTTTCAGGGATTAAGATCCAATCTGCGCCTGACGCCAGCCCGCCCATCAACGCGAGGTAGCCGCAGTTGCGGCCCATTACTTTGACGACAAAAGCGCGCTGATGGCTGGCGGCAGTGCTGCTGATCGCATCGATCGCCTCCGTGATCCGGTGGAGAGCAGAATTGGCGCCGATAGTCATATCTGTGCCGAACATGTCGTTATCAATTGATCCAACCAGTCCGACAATCTGGAGAAATGGATTTCTATCAGCCAGTTTTCGGGAAATCTTGCCTTCTTTGAGCAGCTCAGAAACCCAGGCAGGCCATTCCTGCCGGAATATGTTTGCTCCTGTCAGGCTGCCGTCGCCCCCGATGACAACCAGTTTGTGGATCTCTGCTTGAATCAGGTTCAGGGCGGCTTTCTTTCGACCTTCGGGAGTCCTGAATTCCTCCGAACGGGCAGTTCCGATGATCGTCCCTCCTTTGTGAAGGATGCCTCCGACCGATTCCCAGCTCATCTTCTGGATCCGCTGCCCGCCTTCGACCATCCCTTTATAGCCTTCGTAAATGGCGTATGCTTCTAGTCCCCGATCTAATGCGGTGCGGACGATCGAGCGCACAGCTGCGTTCATGCCCTGTGCGTCCCCTCCGCTTGTTAAGACGCCAATTCGTGTGGCGATAGGATTTGACATAAGGAGTACTCCTGATTAAGATAGATAATTTCGAGATCTGAAATCGAATGATAAGTATAATCGCTCTGGTGAAAGCATGTCAAACAGGTTAGCTGTTCTTTGATACAATCGGTTGACGGGTCAGAAAGGAGCCTTACGGATGATCGTTGTGCTTGTTTATGTGCATGTTAATGAGGACGCGATTGATGCGTTCAAGGATGCCGCGCTGGAAAACGCTCGAAACAGCATCAAAGAGCCAGGTATCGCGCGATTTGATGTGATCCAACAGCAGGATGAACCGAGAAGGTTTATCCTGGTAGAAGTCTATCGATCTCAAGAAGCCCAGGCGGCGCACAAAGAGACCGCCCATTACATCCGTTGGCGGGATACCGTTACCCCGATGATGGCCGAGCCGCGGGTGGGAGTGAAGCACCAGAATATTTTCCCGGAAGACTCCGGGTGGTAGCCGTAGAAACCAAATGGAATTTGAATTCGCGACGGCTGCACGGATCGTATTTGGCCCTGGGTCGTTTACACAGGTCGGCAAACTGGCCGGAAGCCTCGGAAGCCAGGCGCTGGCAGCAACGCATTTTTCACCTGGAGATCCAGCTCTGGAACAATTGAGAGACCATCTGAAATCATCTGGTCTTACGCTGGATGTCTTTCAGCTATCTGGCGAGCCAACTGTCAGTTCAGTCAGCTCTGGTGCAAAATTGGCACGGCGGAAAGGCTGTGATCTGGTGATCGGGTTCGGCGGCGGGAGTGCGATCGACAACGCCAAGGCGATCGCCGCTCTGGCGAACAATCCTGGCGAGCCGCTCGATTACATCGAAGTGATTGGAGCGGGGAAACCCCTGAGAGTACCACCGCTGCCGATACTGGCGATCCCAACCACCGCAGGAACGGGTTCCGAAGTGACCCGCAATGCGGTCATTGCATCCGAAGAGCAACACGTCAAGGCAAGCCTGCGCAGCCCGCTTATCCTTCCAAAGGTTGCATTGGTTGATCCAGAGCTGACCTACAGCTTGCCGAGGCATATCACCGCCTGGACGGGTTCAGATGCGCTGACCCAGCTGATAGAACCGTTCGTGTCAAATGCAGCAAATCCGCTCACGGATGCGCTCTGCCGGGACGGCATCAAGCGGATTTCTCGCTCGCTTCGGACTGCTTGTGAAAACCCTGACGACGCTGAAGCCCGGGAAGACATGGCTTTAGCCAGCCTGTTCGGCGGGTTAGCTTTGGCGAATGCGCGCTTAGGGGCGGTGCATGGATTCGCAGGTGTGATTGGAGGGATGTGTGAAGCGCCGCATGGAGCTGTCTGCGCCAGGCTGCTGCCGATCGTCATGGAAGCGAATATTCAGGCGCTTCGTAAGAGGATCCCGAACCACCCTGCTCTGGAGCGGTACGCCAGGATCGCGCGACTGCTTACCGGCAAGAAAGCCCCTCCGGAAGCCGGGGTCGATTTTCTCATCCAGTTGATGACCGATTTCCAGATCCCAGGTCTTGGATCCTACGGTTTGGAAAGAGATAAATTTGCTTCCGTGGTTGAAAACACCAACCGAGCCAGCAGCACGAAAGGCAATCCCATCGTGCTATCAGATGAAGAACTCTGGCAAATCCTTGAAAAGGCGATTTAGACCTCTGCAGTCAGAACCCGGAAGCGTGAATTTCCGCCTGATTCACTGATCCGCGCGAACAGCCCTTCCAACCAGCGTTCGTAACGGAGAAAACGGTTTACGACGATTATTAATCTCCCACCAGGTTGAAGCGCGAGGCGGCTCTGCCGGATGAACGCCTCTGCGATCTGGTAATCTACTTCTCGGCCAGAATGGAATGGGGGATTGGAGAGGATGAGGTCATATCGGCGACCACCTGCAGAGCCTAGTACATCGCCTGCAAAGGCACGCACAAGGTTCAGATTGTATCGACGGATATTTTCTTCGGCGGCATGAATTGCAATCAGGTTTGAATCGATCAAATCAACTGCGGCGGCACCGTGAAGTGCTGCGAAAAGACCGATGATCCCATATCCGCATCCGAGATCGGCTGCATTTCCATCAATCGAGGTGGGAAGTGATTCCAGCAGCAGCCTTGTCCCTTCGTCCAGGCGGTCGTACGAGAAAATCCCGGGCAAGCTGACCAATGAAAATGCATCCCCGCAGACTTCGAAATTTAGGTTAACCCATTCACCTGGGCGAATTCCGGAGTCCACCCACCAACCGGTCTCATCCGGTAACCCCTTCGTCCTGGTCCACCGGACCAGGCGGCTGCCTTTCTTGTATGCGAGGACGGCTGACTTTCCGAATATCACTTCGCCGTCATGGATAGAGGGTAGAATACCCTCCTGATTCGCACCGGCGAGAAAGCAGGTTCCCCCCTGACGAAGCGCGATGAATGCAGTGTAAAGCCAGCGTCGAGCCAGCAGCCTTCCCTTCGGGAGCAGGATCAGGACGGTGTCAAATGAACCCTGCAGATCTTCCGGGAGATCTACCGCTTCCATCATGGTAACGTTGGCTGCCTTATGTAAGCTTAGTGTTTCTTCTACGGCGTCAAGCGCGACCTGGTTGAAATCATGTATCCATATCCTTGATTTGGGGAAGCGTACCGCTAAAAATGCGGCAGCAGCCGGATTCCTGCTGCCAAGTATTAGCACGTCATGTTGTTCGATATGCAGAATATTATCTGCAAGAAGCTGCTCAGAGGGTGTCAGCTTCTCCCAATTGGAGAAACCAGGCTTGGTGATGATCGAAAAATCCTGTCCACTAATCCTGACAGCGGTCGATCGAAATCGAGAATATTCGCTGTTGTCTGATACGGTCATTCAAGGTCGACTCTCTGGAAATCAACTGCATAGACACTGCGGAATCCAATTGTACCTTGAAATTGAACGACGCATTCTTGCCCGTGTCTTATTAGTCTCTTTTAGAAGACTTGACATCTAGATTATGACTTGATAATCGGATGGGATATAATTGATTAACTGATGCGTGAGCAATCGGCAGTGGTCGAGGGAGGAATTGGCTCGTATGCTGAGAGTCTCGCTGTTGGGCGATTTCTGCGTTCAATACGGGGAAATGCCCGTCAGGGACATTGAAACACCACGCCTGCAATCCTTGTTGGCGTATCTGTTGCTTCACAGAAGTGCTCCCCAGTCCCGTGCTTACCTGGCTTTCCTCTTCTGGCCAGATACAAACGAATCTCAAGCGCGCACGAACCTGCGCAACCTGCTGCACCATCTCCGGCATGCCTTACCGAATTCGGACACCTACCTTGACGTCACTGTACAAACGATGCAGTGGCGGTCTGATGCCCCCTTCTCGCTGGATATTATCGACTTTAATACTGAAATCTCCCAAGCAGAACAAGCACTAAAGCAAAATTCTCCATTATCAGCTCGAGAAGCTTTTATACGAGCGGCAGACTTATACAAGGGAGACTTGCTTCCAAGCTGCTACGATGAATGGATCATATCCCACCGTGAAGGTTTGCGCCAGTCGTACCTGGACGTCCTTGAAAGGCTGGGGAATTTGCTCGAGGAACAGCGCGATTACCAGGGAGCGATTCGAAACACCCAGCAATTACTGCGGTATGACCCGCTGCATGAAGCCGCTTACCGGCGTCTCATTCGCCTTCACGCCCTGAATGATGACCGGGCTGGTGCACTCAGGGTTTACCACACCTGCACGACGGTCTTGCAGCGAGAGCTGGAGGTGGAACCCAGCGCTGCCACCCGAGAAGTCTACCAGCAGCTTTTAAGTGCAGAAGCGCGCCAGGCACCAACTGTACCTGCGACGACCTCTTTTACTCCCCTGATAGGTCGGGAGAAAGAATGGACGCAGATGCTTCAGAACTGGCATGCAGTCGTCTCTGGAAAGGGACCGCAGGTCATTATGCTGTGTGGAGAGGCTGGAATCGGTAAGACCAGGCTGGCGGAAGATCTGCTGCAGTGGGCTGGTCGTCAGGGGATTAGCAGGGCCAATTCTCGCTGCTTTGCGGCTGAGGGCGAATTGGCTTTTGGTCCGGTTATTGCCTTACTGCGCGCCCATCCATTAATACGATTGGAAGATGCCTATATTGGTGAAGTAGCACGGCTGCTGCCGGAAATATTAGCTATGAGACCTGATCTACCTCGTCCAACAGCGCTGACTGAAGCCTGGCAGCGCCAGCGCCTCTTCGAAGCACTGGCTCAAGCCATCCTATCGATAAATCAACCCCTCCTGCTGATGATTGACGACTTGCAGTGGTGCGATCGAGATACCCTGGAATGGCTGCATTTCCTGCTTCGTTTCGATCGGTCCGCCCGGATGTTGGTCGTCGGTACCTATCGGCCGGAAGAAATTGACATGGACCATCCACTGATATCCTGGCTCCACTCGCTGCGCCTTGCTGGTCAGGTTAGCGAGATTGATCTCGGACCACTGGATGAGAATGCTACATATACTCTGGCGACGCGGATCGCGGGCGCAGATATTGGCAGGCAGGCGGCCCATCACCTTTACCGTGAGACAGAGGGCAATCCATTGTTTGTGGTTGAAACCATGCGGGCGAAGCTGCCAGCTGCTGCACAGGGTATTGAAAGTGATACGAATCGAATGCAATCGTCTGATTTCAACTCGGAGGGGATCAACCTGCCGCCGAAGGTGCGCTCGGTACTTGAATCGCGCCTGGCGCAGGTTTCTCCACCAACGCGCGACCTGACTGAAGTGGCGGCAGTCATCGGTCGGGAGTTCAGTTTTAAGCTGCTTCAAAAAGCCAGCGGCAGGGATGAGGACACACTGGTCCACGAGCTCGACGAGCTTTGGCAGCGGCGCATCGTGCGCGAGCACGGAATTGAAGCTTACGACTTCAGCCACGACAAGCTGCGCGAGGTCGCCTACCGCAGTATGAGCGCTGCCCATAGGCGGCTGCTCCACCGGCGTATCGCCCAGGCGTTGGAGGCGCTTCAGGCAGAAGAACTTGATCCTGTCAGCCACCAGCTGGCAGCCCATTATGAGAAAGCTGGCTTGCCGGAAAAAGCAGCCTCCTATTATTTGCGCGCCGCAAATGTTGCGCGCCAGGTTTATTCCAACGCTGAAGCACTTGCCCTGCTTCAGCGCGGCCTGGCGCAGGTGAAAGATGCCTGGAAGGGCGGGACGGTAGATGAGACCAGCTTTATACTCCCGGCTCAGCTCTGGGAGACGATCGGTGATGTCCATGAAATCGAGGTAAATCATGAGGATGCCCTGCAAGCATACACAAAGGCTCAATCGTGGATTGCCAAAAATGATCGAGTTTGGGAGGCGCGACTTCACCGGAAGTCGGCGGTAGCACTGCGGGAACAAAGGCTCTACCCGCAGGCACTGGAAGCTTGCAGACGAGCCGAACATGCACTGGGCGAGCCGCCTTGTGATTATTCTTATCAGTGGGAAGATGAATGGCTGGAAGTGCAGGTCGAACAAATCTGGACATATTATTGGTTGGCGCAATGGCCGGAGATGGACACTTTGCTAAATAAATTTCAGCCAGTAATTCAGGCGCATGCTAGTCCCGCACTCCGCCTGAGGTTTTTATGGGCTTCCTGCCTGTTACATCTGCGCAAAGACCGCTACCGCGTGTCGGACGAAATGCTGGCTGATGCTCGTGAAGGCCTGACATTAAGCCATGAATCTGGCAGCCTGAAAACCAGGATTGAATGGAATTTCGAGCTTGGTTTCCTGCTCCTCTGGCGGCGTCAACTCGAAGAAGCCGAGGAATATTTGAATACCGCCCTCGAGCTGGCTGAATTTGGCAAATTTCTGTCAATGAGGACCCTCAGCCTTACCTATTTGACCATCTTGAACCGGTTTCTTGGTCGTTTGGAGCGGGTACTGGATTGCGCAGCGCGCGCCCAGGAAGCGGCTGAAGCGGCTCACATGCCTGACTACGTAGCCGCTGCAATAAGCAACCGCGCATGGTTAGACTGGCGCAGAGGTGATTTAATAACCGTCGAACAAGCATGTCAGGAAGCGTTGGAATTATGGCGGAAGTCGCCACTTGTATATCCATTTCAATGGCAGGCGCTCTGGCCTCTCATCGCATCAGCGCTTGCGCAGGGCAAGATCCTTCAAGCCTGGTCATACGTCAAGGCGTTGCTCGAACCGACCCAACAGCTCTTGCCAGAAGAGCTGGACTCCCTGCTTCAAGCGGCAGTTCGGGCAGATGAAGAAGGCCAGGCTGAAGTCTCACGCTCGCTATCTGGATCGAGCGGTAGCGCTTGCCCAAGAAATGGGCTACCTGTAGTCTGTTCCCTGCATCAATCCATTTAATAACTTGTCAGACCTTCCCCTTAAGCATTGAAATCGGGGTTGTGGCGGGCGTTTCATGCCTGAGCTGACCCTATTGAATTTCCACATAAGTCGTCTGAGTTCAAACGCCCCGTCAAACGCTTTTCAAACGATATATTTTGTATGATAGCTTCATCAGGTTCGGAAGTATTCATTCAGAATGTATATATGTCATAAGGAGGATGCTGTGAAGCTGAAATTGGAATTTCGTGACCCATTCTGGTGGTTTTGGACTGTCACCCTGGCCTTCATTATTGCCGCAATTGCCGGATGGACGGCTGGATATTACATTGTCATTGCAATCAGCGCCATTCAAGTCGTCGTTTTCCTGCTGCGCGAGCGGAGCGTGTCGGCTTTCCCAACTCAAATCCGGATTGTTTATTTTATTTGGGCGCTGACCGGATTGTGGCCGGTTATTCGACTGCCGTTTTACATCGTGCTCTTGCTGGGCACTGTCATGGTTGTGTTGTTTGGTCGCTGCAGCATCGCGATGGTGCTCAAGCATATGCCCTGGAACCGTGAACGGGCTCCCCGGCTTGTTTGATATGAATTGTGTTTTGCAGAATGAAGGATTCCCTGCAAAAAAGACCGGTGGAGATTCATGTCCCCAAATATTTACGTGAGATAAAAACCTGATTAATTATATCTGGAGGAAAAAATGTTACTCGTTGTTGGATCCACAGGAGTATTAGGCGGGATGATTACCAGGCGGCTGCTGGACGAAGGCAGGGAGGTGCGCATTCTGGTTCGCCACAATTCCCCTTCAGAGCAAATGTCGCTGCAAGGGATGGCTACTTTGGCACGTTCATTGATCGACGCAGGCGCCAATCCGGTCTATGGCGACCTCAAGGACCGCGCCTCGCTTGAAAGGGCATGTCGAGGGACCGAAACCGTGATCACCACCGCGAATTCGGCGATGCGCGGCGGTGATGACAATGTGGATACTGTGGATCGCCGGGGCAACCTTGCCTTGATCGAAGCTGCCAAATCTGCAGGCGTTAAGCAGTTCATTTTTGTTTCATTCCTCGGCGCCGATTTGCATCATCCAGTGCCGCTGTTCCAGGCCAAGGCTGAAACTGAAGCGGCCCTTATCGGAAGCGGGATGCCTTACACTATTCTTTCCCCCAATTTTTTCATGGAGAGCTGGATCGGGATGGTGGTCGGGATCCCGCTGCAAGCCCACCAGCCCGTCACGCTGGTTGGTGAGGGTCAGCGTCTGCATTCGCTCATCTCGGTCGGGGATGTGGCAGCTTTTTGTACTGCAGCCATTGGCCATCCTTCGGCGATCAATCAGAAGCTGGCCCTGGGAGGACCAGAACCATTGACTTGGTGCGGAATCGTGGATGCCTTCAGCAAGATCTTGGGCCAGGAGCTGCCCGTGAAGTTTGTCGCCCCTGGTGAGCAGATCCCGCTCCTTCCAGAAATTGTCCCGCCTGTGCTGGCTGGTATGGAGACCTACGATACTCCGATTCCGATGCAAACGACGGCCCACCTCTTCGGGGTGGAACAGACAACGCTGGATTCTTGTGCACGCCGCATGCTCGGCATCCAGACCGGGTAGGAAAATCCGATCATGGCAACCAAAAACGGTGCTGACCAATCATCGATCAACACGCAGCTGTTCATGCTCCGCCTGTGGCAAGAAGACCTCGGCGGCGGGCAGACGGACTTCCGTGGCAAGGTCCAGCACGTGAGCAGCGGCGAAGTGCGCTACTTCCGTGATTGGCGGACTCTGGAAGCCTTCATGGAGGCCATTCTGCAAAATGGCTCTCAAGGACAATATGCGGGGAAGGCCCCTCAGTGAAATGCTAACCTCATCTGATAAGGATGTCCTTCCGAAAAAATATGCTAATTATTTTATGGAATATTCCTCGGTCAATAACATTATCAATTATCCGAAGGATGGAAAGAAGATGAACAAAAAACCGTACGCGCAAAAAGGTCAAGTGATCGGCCAAGTGCTCACCGTTATGGTCGTTTTCTGCCTCATGTGTTTTCACACGAACAGCATGGCAGCACCTATTCCCCAAGAAGATCCACCATTTGAGACAATCCCCATACCACAAGAAGTGCATGTTTGGAATCTCGATTCGAATCATGTGGATGCGCGCTCTTCAAAAAACCCCAAGCTTGATTTAAGCATGGCTGGTCTGGCAGATGCTGAAGATCCAGCTGCACAAAATGCTCTAATACAATCCCAATCGCTGACAATGTCTGGCGGTCGAGTGCAAGTCCAAATTGTTATTCCTGCAGACGGATTGCCAGATGCAATTACAGTGGTCAATGAAGCAGGTGGCGAGGTAACAAAAACCAGCATAGACGGGACCTTGATCCAGGGATGGTTGCCAATTGGTAAACTGGAAGCTGTTGCCGCCCACGATGAAGTCTTTTTTATTCGCCGTCCAGCGGAGGCCGTCCTCCTGGAAAATGAACAGGTTGGAAGCTACACGACTGAAGGGTTGGCTGCGATGAACGGTGCTTCATGGCACAGCGCTGGTTATCTAGGCGCAGGAGTCAAGATTGGTATCATCGATCTTGGTTTTCTGGGCTATCCCAACCTGCTTGGCAGCGATTTACCATCCGCTGTGTCTGTGAAGAACTTTGTGGACGGTGAAATCCGTTCTGCAAGTCAACGCCACCACCGTGCACGGCACTGCCTGTGCAGAGGTCGTCTACGATGTTGCACCGGAGGCCGAGCTTTACTTCGCAAAAGTCAGCACGAATTTGGACCTGGCTCAGGCTGTGACCTGGATGAAGGATACGAACCAAGTCGATATCATCTCCACTTCACTTGGCTGGTACAACATCACGCCGGGTGATGGGAACGGGGAATTCGCAGATCTTGTCCAGCTAGCACAAAATGCTGGGATCTTGTGGCTGACTTCCGCAGGAAACGATCGCGAAGCCACTGGGGTGGACCCTATAATGATCCATACGACCAGGGATACCATTTTTTCAATGAAGGTGAGACTATTAACTACTATGGTCCTGGAAATAACTTTGCTTATCTCATTCCTTCGGGCAGCTCAATCAAAGTCTACCTGCGTTGGGATGACTGGACAAACGTAAATCAAGATTATGATTTGTATTTGTATCGCTATAATCTTTTACTACAAGGGTGGGAACAGGTGGCGGCAAGTGAGAATAGCCAGGATGGTAGCCCCGGACAGAAGCCAACCGAAGAAATATTCTATACTACTACGGGAGCATCTGCATCATACGGATTCGCAATAAAAAAGGTTTACGGTTATGGGGATAATAACATCGAGGTATTTGCGCCAAAGATTGCACGTCTCAAATTTATCAATCACGACCGCAGCCTGAACAATCTGGCGGATGCCACCAATGCGATGACGGTGGCAGCACTGGATGTCAGCTCTCCCTGGCCACAGGAATCGTACAGCTCGCAGGGACCGACGAACGGTCCTGGCGGCATCGCAACGGGCGGATTTGGAAAGCCTGATATCTCCGCGTTTGCCAATGTGAGCACTGTCAGTTATGGGACATTGGACAAGTTCAATGGAACCTCTGCCGCCACTCCTCACGTGGCAGGTGCAGCAGCGTTGGTTTTAGACGCTTATCCGGCATCCACTCCCGATGAATTGTGGGTGTCACTCAAGTTCGGCGCGATCGATATGGGACCATTTGGAGCGGATAACATTTACGGGCATGGCAGGCTTCATTTAGATGCGCCACGGATATGTCCTATGGCAGGTATTTGGTCGGGTACCACCAGCCAGGGACTTCCGATTGAGTTTGAGGTTGAAAATTTACCTGAATGCTCTGTGGCAGCTGATTCAATCAGAGCTACTATTAATTGTGGTGGCACAGTTGCGACACATACTATCACGGACGGCTTACTGATCTCAGACCACCATTTTGATAATGGCACAGGTGTGTTAGGCACATTTGTCGAAGGTGATTTTACTTCTTCTGAGCGCGCAGACGGCACGATAACGTATCGGACGAAACCGCTTTGCGAAATGACCGGTACCTGGTCTGCTTTATTTACGCATGAGATTGTCAATTATCATATTTTTCTGCCACTGATAAATCGATAGGGCTACAGGAATAAAGTAGATACTGCTCTTGTAATTACACTTTTTCCAATCCGCCTTTGCGGCTTTGCTGACTGTGACTTTCGTGCAACTTCGGAAAGTTCTTCTGACTATGAAAATCACCATACAGCTAACCTTCGTTAATAATTACATGGCGATCAGATTAGGTATGAGGCGATAGACAGCGGAATTGAAGCTTCGATGAACTTAAAGAACTCCATCGTCCACTCGGAATATCCAGGCTGTGAAGGGATGTTGTATTCGGATGGAAATAATATCGCCAGCGATGATACCTGCAGCCTTGACAAACCCAGCGATATGCCTTCGACCCCCGATCCCGGGCTTGGCCCGTGGAAGGACAGCGATGGCGTGTTTTGGCTGACTTTGCCCTTAGCAGGCGGTCCGGCTCACGATCATGGTGATTGCGGGATGATCTCAACAGAACAGCGCGGCGTTTCACGCCCACAGGGAGCAGCCTGCGACATTGGGGCGATCGAGCGAGGACCTGCAGACAAAGAGTGGTTCTCTATCTGCCGGTTGTGAAAAAATAATATCCAACGTCATTAATATGCATTCTCGCTGGAAAAGTGAGGCTGGATTGTTCTTTGCGAGTCCTGCCATTGGAATTTAGTTGCATCCATACAATCGATCCCTATTGACGGAAAATAAAAAGCGGGCTAAAATGAACAGCCGTTTGAGACCCACCCCTGGATTTCCCAGGGATGCCGCTTTGTTGACCTGATAGAGGAGGCGAAAGTGAGCGACCAGGAACCGCTGAAAAGCGAACAGGAAGAAAATGAAGCACCGCTAGAAATCACCGGGGAAGCTGTCAACGTCACGGACACCAATGTAGAGAATGTGAATGCTGAGCTTGTCCGGATGAGCCAGAGTTATGCTGGCAAAGTTACGGCTGCTGAAGTCGAGATGCGTCAGAGCGCCGCCGCAAATTTGAACGCCGAGAATATCTCGATCCAGCAGAGCGGATTATTGAATGTTCAGGCTGGAAGCCTTAAGGCGGTTGACACCGCACTTGGCATGGTGAAAAGCGAGTCGATCACGATTGAAGGCGGTCAGACCTGCACGGTCTGCGCTCAATCCGCCCAGGTTAACAACACGCAGGTAGGCTTGATCGTCGCACGAGAGCTTCAAGCCAGCTCCGTTCGAGCCGGGATTCTCATCGCAGGGAACGTAAATGGAGAGATTCAGACCGTCATCGATACGCCCCGGGTTTTGCTTGGCGGAATTGTTTTTGGCGCGGCGACAGGATTAGTCCTTTTTGTCTTGAGCAGTCTGAGCCGGAAAAAAGGTTAGCCCCAACTGCCGGGACGGACCCGGCTGCTGGATTATTTCACCGGCAGGCGCCGGATTAATACCAAAAGAGCGAGGGTAACCGCAGAGATGCGGTGAGAGGCGCTCTGAGGAAGGTTAAAATGGAAGATATTGTTTTTCAAGTGAAAGACCGGGAAATCATTGGCAAGCAGGTGCGGGCGCTTCGGCGAGCAGGCCGCTTACCCGCAATTCTCTACGGTCCGCATATCGAGCCGAAGGCAATCAGCCTCGAATTTCGGGAAGCGAGCCGCGTGCTATCAATGGTATCATCGTCACACCTTGTGAAACTGGTGCTGGAAAACGGCGAGATACATACTGCGTTGGTTAGACAAAAGCAGCGCAACCCGCTGACTGGCGCGTTGATCCACATCGATTTCCAGGCAGTTTCGCTGACCGAAAAACTTCGAACAAAAGTCTCGATTGACCTGCAAGGCGAAGCACCAGCTGTCAAAATATTTGATGGTGTGCTTGTCACCGGACAGGAAGTCATCGAGGTCGAGTCACTCCCAGGCGACCTGCCTGACCGAATTGTTGTAGACATTTCCGTGCTGAACCGGATCGGCGACCTGATCCGGGTCCGGGATCTGCAGGTGCCCGCAGGCGTCGATGTCTTAACGGACGCTGAAGAAATGGTAGTACTCGTCACTGCCCCGCAGCTTGAGAGGGTTGAGGCAGTTGTTGAAGAAACTTCAGCGTTTGAGCCCGAGGTGATCGAAAAAGGCAAGAAGGAAGAAGAAGAAGGTTAATTCTTCAGACCTGGGGATTTTCGGGGAGGTCAGAGCGATCCGGCCTCCCGTTTATTTAATCCAAGTCATCCAGGATTTTGAAGCGTATTGATCAATGTGAGTGATAATCTGGCGCTGGCTCCCCAGAGTACTTCGCCGTCATAAGGATGAAAATAGACAACCGGGACTGCTGGGTGAGGCGCCGGCAGCGGTCGAAACCGGGTCTCGTGATTGGCTGGATCAGCCAGCCAATCGAGCGGGACCTTGAATATGCGAGTGACTTCGTTTGCGGCTGGAGACAAGGCGTATGGCCATGGGATGCTTCCAACAAATGGCGTCACGAGATAATTGGTGATGGTGTGGTAATCAGGTAATCGACCCAAAATCCTGACGTCCTGTCGTTTTAAACCGATCTCTTCCTCCGCTTCTCGCAAGGCGGTCTCTTCTGGTGAGCGGTCTTCAGGATCGGAGCGGCCGCCAGGAAACGCAACCTGTCCGCTGTGTTCAGGCAGCTCGGCGCTGCGGCGAGTGAGCAGCAGGTTCCAGGCCGAATCTTCAACCAGGAGCAGTATCAAGACTGCTGCCGGACGAGGCTCAGCTTTGACAATCTCCTTAATTTGTGGGAATTCCAGGACGAGAGTTCTTGATTCCGAGCAGAGTGCCCTTGCAAGGCGCCGTTCTATCTCCGCTTCGTGAAGAACTTGCGTTTGAAACATGTTCTTAATCTGCCTCTGAGCTCGTTCCATTTTCTTCCAATTCAGATGATCTTAACAGACTCGAAAGCTGGAGGTGGTTCGCCGGGAAGCAAAACGCGCGCAAAAACCAGGAAACCCGTGTGCGCAACCATCCTGTCGACAGGGCGAAATCGATCGCCGTTGGCTTTGTAGTAACGCAAGATCACCTCGCAAACATCTATAAATGCAAAACCGTTCGGATGAAGGGTATGCAGCAGGCGGCACACCTGGTTAGACGTGGGCAGGATCGTGCCGAAATAGCCTCCTGGCTTCAATGCTGTACGAACCTGGGACAAATAATCGTATGGATTTGGTAGATCTAGAAAAAGGGCATCTATTCCAACTTCATCAAAGCCTTCTGCGATATCGCGCTGCTTGAGTTCAACTCGATCCAGGAAGCCTAAACGTTCAAGGTTTTTGCGTGCCAGCGCCTGCATCTCAGGCCGCTGCTCGTAGGAATATACCCGGCCTTGCGAACCGACCGACCATGCAAGCGCCGTAGTAAAAGCGCCGGAGCCAGTCCCGGCTTCCAGGACGACTGTGCCAGGTCCAATCCCCATTGAGATCAGGATAAAACCGATGTCTTTTGGGTAGATGATCTGGGTATTGCGGCGGGTTTCTCGCAAGATATCGCTAAGAGAAGGCTGCAGCAGGTAAAAAGGACTACCTAAATGTGTTGCGACCTGGCTGCCCCATGGCAATCCGATCAGATCATTGAATTCGACGATGCCGCGGTGCGTGTGAAGCTGCCCGTCAGCTTTGAGACGGATGAGATAAACCTTATTTGTCGGGCTGACCAGCTCAATCAGATCGCCTTCCTGGACGAGCAGAGCAGGGGAATGTGTGTCCATATATGCTTAGTTGATCCTCCGGGAGCATTATATTACGATAAATGAGATAAAAAAAATACCTTGACGGAAATTGGCAGGACTGATAAAATTTATTCAGTAATGGCACGCTTTTCTTTTTGCTGGATCCTATGACCGGGCTGAGCGATAGTCGTGTTCAGGCGGTTTTTTTATTCCCAATTGCTGGTGTGCAAGCGGGAACCGGCAAACTGGCGGCCGAATGATCGACACAGTTCTATAAGGAGAATAGAAGTAATGAATAACCGAATCGTTGGAAAAGTTAAGTGGTTCAATGCGAGCAAGGGGTACGGCTTCCTTGAGCGCCAGGGTGGATCGGACGTATTCGTGCACTACACCGCAATCCAGACCGATGGCTATCGCACCCTTCAAGAGGGTCAGCAGGTAGAATTTAGTATCGAACAAGGGCCGAAAGGCTTGCAGGCTGCACAGGTGACTATTCTCTAGATAGACTGTACCATTTTTTGCACTCACCCCCCTCGCATTGCGAGGGGGTTTTTATTTGGGCGACTATTCCCGTCGGCTGGAGCGTTTTTCAGGATTGACCTGGCTCAACCAATCCCCGATCATCAGAAAGATAAATTCAAACAGGAGCGCTGTTCCCAGGTGGAGCGATCCCAGGTCCCCAATCGTAATATCAAATCGGCTTGCAAGGAGATGTCCGAACCAGAAGCCAATCCAGCCCAAGACCAGGTCTAACAGCAGTTTTCCTAATCCACCGCCTCGCCAGATGTGAAAAACAGCGCCGAGTAATGTTGAGATCAAAATTCCTAGGAGTATCGAAGGCGTATTCATCGTTCTTCCTTATCCAAATCTACGCATTGGTGAGCATCGAAAAAACATTTATCGCCCATACATATTTTCTGAATTTACCTGAGAATAATTCCGCCACCCAGGCAGATCTCACCCTGATAAAAAACGGCTGCCTGGCCGGGTGTAATATCCCTCAAAGGCTCGTTGAGCTGGATAAAGGCTTGCTGGTTTGGTTCGAGGTTGACAACTGCCCCAACCCGGGCTGCTGTGGAGCGGATTTTCACATCTGCCTGGAATGGAGATGGAGGTGGGCTGCCAGCGACCCAACTTATTCCTCCAGCAACGAGAGAATCTGAGCCGAGCGCTTCGTGCGGACCTACAATCAGGGCATTTCGGTCCAGGTCTTTTTGAAGCACATAGAGGGGTGCCGGTGATGAAATTCCGATCCCTTTCCGCTGTCCAATTGTATAAAATGCCAGGCCTCGATGGCTTCCCAGGGGGCGGTCGTCTTGTGTAAGAATCGGTCCGGGTTTTATATGTTTGTGGGGCAATGCGGAGCAGGAAATTTCGGTAATCTTCGCCGCCCAAAAAGCAAAGATCCTGGCTTTCAGAACGCTCCGCCGCCGGCAGCCCATGCTCGCGTGCGATCTGTCGAACCTCGATTTTTGTGAGATTGCCGAGAGGAAATAGAGTCTGAGAGAGCTGATTCTGAGTAAGCGAATGAAGGACATACGATTGATCTTTCGTAGAGTCTTTTGCCACCAGCAAACGAAGCCGGTTATCCTGCCAGTCAAGCCGGGCATAATGACCGGTCGCCATCCAATCGGCGCCGAGCAAGCGGGCGTGCTGGAGCAGGAAACCCCAGCGTATGTGGATATTGCATGACAGGCAAGGATTTGGTGTGTAACCGGCATAATAACCGTCAATAAACGTCCGGACAACCGCATCATAATGAGCCTGCTGCGCATCTACGACATAGAATGGGATGTCCAGCCTGGCTGCCACCTGGCGGGCTATCGCCATCGAGTCCGGTGAGCAGCAGCGGTTTTCAGCCTCCCGACCGCATTCACTCCACAATCGCAGCATTATACCGGTCACTTCATAACCTTGCTCGACGAGAAGGGCTGCTGCGACCGAGCTATCAACTCCGCCGCTCATCGCGATGATGACTTTAGTGGAGGGTTCTGGCACGATTGACAAGCTCCGGTAGGGTTTGGATCAAGCTCTCGACCTGCTGTATTTCTGTGCCTTCACCAAGAGTAAGTCGTAGCGATCCGAGAGCCCATTCCTTCTCAAGCCCGAGAGCGGTGAGCACGTCAGATGGCATTGGATCACCTGTCTTGCAGGCAGAGCCTGAAGAACAAGCAAATCCTGCTGCATCGAGCAGCATCAGCAGGGTGTTTCCATCAGCTCCATGAAATGCGAAACTGGCATGGTTAGGAAGACGCATTTCATGATGACCTGTCAGCTGTGAGTCAGGGATCTCCTCCAGAATCTGGCCGATCAATCGATCGCGGAGCGGTTTCAATTTCCTGATCCGTTCCTGGCTCTCGACCTGCGCCAGCCGCAGGGCTTCAGCCATCCCAACAATGTAAGGGACATTGTGTGTTCCAGCGCGTAAGCCGTATTCCTGGCTGCCCCCGGTCAGAATCGGCAGGATTGGAATCCCTTTTCTAACATAAAGCGCGCCAACGCCTTTTGGACCGTAAAATTTATGGGCGCCAAGCGAAAGCAGGTCCACGTTGAGCGCCTCAACATCTACTGTCAGGTAAGCAGCAGCCTGAACTGCGTCAGTATGAAAGGGTATTCCCATCGAACGGCAAATTGTGCCGATTTGATAGATCGGGTTGATAGTCCCGATCTCGTTGTTGGCATAAATTACCGAGACCAGGGCAGTGGAGGAACGCAGGCGGGAGGCGACTTCAGCTGGATCGACTCGGCCAAACCTGTCTACCGAAAGAATTTCCAACTCAAAACCGTGGAGCCGATTGAGCTGTTCAGCGGTCTTCGAGACAGCATGGTGCTCCACAGGACTGATCAGCAGGTGGTTTGCGCCGCGCAGCTCTCGTGCTGCCAATGCCGCACCGCGCAGCGCCAGGTTGTCGGACTCCGATCCGCAAGAAGTGAATATAACTTCATTTTCCCTGCAGTTTAGCGCGCCAGAAAGCACATGTCGGCTTTGCTCCAGTGCACCTTCAGCCTTCTGTCCAAATCGATGGATTGATGAAGTATTTCCGAAAATCTGGCTGAAGTATGGGATCATCGCCTCAAGCACGCGGGCATCTACGGGGGTTGTCGCAGCATAGTCAAAATAGGTTTTCATTATCTAATTATCCATATCCAGTTTTCTGAGCGGATTATAACCAAGATCAGTCTATTCATGGCGAAAAAAAGGTATAATCGAGCGAAGATAGGATAGAACCTCGTACGTGCTGGCTGATACCCATTGTCATTTGAACTTTGAAAGTTTTAACGTCGATCGAACGGCCGTAATTGAACGCGCCTTGCAGGTTGGTGTAGAGCGCATCCTGGTTCCCGGGATCGATCTGGAGACTAGCAAGTCGGCATTAGATCTTGCTGTGCAAGACGAATGCGTGTACGCCGCCGCAGGCGTCCATCCAAATGATGCTTCAAGTTGGGATGAAAACACAGCCTGTGTGCTGCGGAGCCTTCTCTTGAGTCCGAAAGTCGTTGCAGTTGGGGAAATTGGCCTGGACGATTACTGGAATCATACCCCAAGCAACCTGCAGAGGCAGCTTTTCGAGCAGCAGCTCGAATTGGCAGCTGAGGCGGGTCTGCCGGTCGTTGTCCATGTGCGTGACCGAGATTTAGCGCATCGACCGGCGCTTACTGATGCCCTAACAATCCTCGAATCCTGGCAGAAAGGGTTGCGCGGGCGAAACGAAGAGCTTGCTACACGACCTGGAGTATTTCATTCGTTCAGCGGTGATCTGGCCGCCGGAGAACGAGCGATTGCGATTGAATTCATGATCGGGATACCTGGTCCTGTGACATATAATAAAGCAGATGTGCTGAAAGAAATCGCGCGCCACCTGCCGGAAAATTATCTTCTGATCGAAACGGACGCACCGTTCCAGCCTCCACATCCTTTCCGGGGGAAAAGGAATGAGCCAGCTTATGTCCGTTATGTTGCAGAGATGATTGCCGGGCTGCGTGGAATGGATGTCGAAAATCTTGGGAAAATTACTGCGCAAAATGCGGCGAGGTTGTTTGATTGGTGAAAAGCTTGGTTAAATCAGGTGATTTTCTATACCCGGTTCTTGATGAAATGGAGCGCGTTGAAAAGCTTATGCGCTGCCAGGCGGTTGACCGCCATCCTGAGCTGGGAGCTGCATTGCAGCACCTGCTTTCTTCGGGGGGAAAACGCGTCCGCCCGGCTTTGGCCCTGCTGATGGGTGAGATGCTGGGTGGGGATAAGGATCGATTGGTGACCCTGGCAGCTGCAATTGAGCTGCTTCACACTGCGACACTTGTCCACGACGATCTGATTGATGGTGCGTTTCTGCGCCGTGGGATCGCAACGCTCAATTCGCAGTGGTCTCCAGCAGCCACGGTTTTGACCGGTGACTTCATATTTTCGCGAGCAGCCAAGCTGGCCGCTGAAACCGAATCGGTTGCGGTGATGCAGCTTTTTGCTGAAACGCTGACCACGATCGTCAATGGCGAAATAACCCAACTTTTTGAGAGCCGCGGACTGGCAAGCCGGGAAAATTATGAAAAACGAATCTACGCCAAGACGGCATCCTTGTTCGAGCTTGCGACAACTGCTCCTGCTTTGTTAAGCCCGGTGAGTGAAGCGGTTGTTGATGCTTCCAGAGAATTTGGCAATTCAATAGGATTAGCGTTCCAAATTGTCGATGATATTCTGGATTTCACAAGCGAGCAAGTCAGGCTGGGTAAACCCGTTGCCAGCGATCTCCGCCAGGGACTGATAACACTTCCTGCCCTTTACTATTTGGAGGCTTTTCCAGACGATCCGGATATGGCGCAATTGATAAAAGTCGGACGAATCAACGACGCAGGGATAGATAGGCTTGTGAAATCAATCCGGGACAGCGGAGCGATCGAGAAGTCGATGGCAGAAGCTAAACGCTTTGCCGACCGCGGCCTGGAAATCCTGTTTGAATTCCCGGAAGGAACCGAACGCCGGGCGCTTGAAAACCTAACTCGTTATCATGTTGACAGGGATATTTAGGGGGCACATGGAAGTTGTTGACAAAACTACCAAGGCGTAGTAACATTTTGCCGCTTCCTATGGCGAGGTAGCTCAGTTGGAAGAGCAGTGAGCTCATAATTCACGGGTCGTGGGTTCAAGTCCCACCCTCGCCACAAAAAAAGCCTCCGTATCTGGGGGCTTTTATCATTTTTTGCAGGCTATCTACCAACCTCCAGTTGTCTGCCTGTTGTAGATTAAATCTCTAAGGTGAGCGATCATTTCGATATATCTCTGCTGATTGGCAGGCTCAAAGTCCTTGGATTGTTCTTCCAGTTTCATCAGGAGATATTTAACCCAGTTCAGCCAGGTGATTGGATTGGAATCATAACCATGCATCTTCTTCGCAACTGAGTTCTAAATCTTCAAGCAGCTCATATTCCTTGATCATCTTCCATGCTCCCAATAATGTGAACGTTTATGTGAATGGTCTCAGTATAGCATAGGATTGAGATGTCGATCCGGGATAATTAGTGGGATGTAGCGGTGAATTGCGCCGACATCGAAAATCAGGAAAATGATGCTCTTTCAATTCGTAGTAAAATTCCCGGCATATTTACAATTTAAGAAAGAATCAGAGACATGGAAGACAGCCGCTCATTGCCTGTTGTGTTGATTGCGTGTAAAGTATTTCAAAACTTGATCGAATCCTTTCTACCTGAACGCACCTCCCAGATCACATTCCTCGATTATGGGCTTCATAAAGTGCCAAAGCAGCTGAAAGCAGCAGTACAGGAGCAGATCGATGGGATTGCTGCTCCGAGCCTGGTGGTGCTTGGATACGGGCTTTGCGGCAACGGCTTAGATGGAATCCGTGCCGGAAAACACACACTGCTGATCCCGCGCACGGATGACTGCATAGCTATCCTGCTGGGATCTTTTGCTGCATATTGGAGGGAATTCAATGAGTCCCCTGGTACATATTATCTGAGCAAAGGCTGGCTCGAATCTGGCAGCAATCCTCTTCAGGAATATCAGGATTATGTCCTTAAGATACGGAGAAAAGAAAGCCAGTTATGTGATGGATTCGATGTACAAAAATTACAGCCGGCTGGCTTTCGTCGCCCATCGGCAATCAGATCTGGACCTCCATCGTAAAACGGCGCTTGATGTGGCGGCATACTGCGAGCGCTGGGGGATGCGCTATCAGGAAATCCTGGGGAGCGATCGATATATCCGCCGGCTTGGTGAAACAGCTGGGCTGCTTGCTTCGGCTGATGACGATTTTATCGTTGTACTGCCCGGAGGAGAACTTAAACAAGCCGACTTTATCCGAATTTAGACCGCTACTGCATGGTTGTGTTCATATCCCTATTCTCTATCGGAAATGGGGTGTTTTCTACAGGAAAATAAATTATAATTACCACTTGTAGATATCAAGAATTAACCAAATTTGATAATTAGAATTAAAATTCAAACTTATCTTGGTAGTTTATCCGTATTTTATGGTGATCTGCTTTATTAACGCCTGGCGCTGCTTTTAAAGTCCTTAATTGTCCAGGCGTTATTTTTATATCCCAGTAAACTCAGGCATTGAGAGGCGCAAACCAGGATGAAGATAACCATCTAGTAGAAATTGGTCTAATACCGAAACACCAGAGGAAAAACTGATGAAAAAAACGACTACCTATAATACCCCCGTTTTGTTTGGCGATCATCATGTTCAAGAAGTGCGCCGACTTCTTTTTGATCTTATCGGCGTTGAGGATGTGTATGCCAGCAGTGCTTTTCGAATCGTCGAAGTGAAATTTGATGATGAAAAAATCAGTGAAAAGCAGCTCACAGAAACGCTCGATAACGCTGGATACTTGAGCGACTGGTCTGCTCCGGTAGAGAGCGGCAGACCGGCGACTGAAGAAACCGATCGGGCACTGACTTTTTTCAGGCATACGGAAGTCTTTGAAACGAGCCGTCAGGTGGTAAGTTTTGCCCAGCGGATAAATTATTCCGGCAGACCGCTCTGGAACTGCCCAGGATTTGGTGTTATTAAAAGTAAAATGGAGGATTAAAAATGGTGAAGGGAAAGAGGACACAAGAAGAGCGGACCGCAGACCCGGCTGCTCAGGAGATGTTAATTCGAGCCGACGAGCTGGGGATCGGCACTGCCTTCAGCCGGGCTGAGGAAATGATCCCATGCAATATTGGGGGCGCTGGGATGTGCTGCAAGATCTGCGGAATGGGCCCTTGCCGGCTAACCAAAGACGGGCAGACCGGGGTATGTGGCGCCACGATCGATACGATCCAGGCAAGGAATTTTATTCGTTCGGTGGCTGCCGGATCTGCCGCGCACTCGGATCACGGGCGCGATATGGCTTTTACCTTAAAGGCGGTCGCAAACGGCGAAGCGGAGGGGTATGTTCTCCGCGATGTGGCAAAACTTCGCTCGGTTGCTGCGCTGAATGGAATAAAAATCGAAGGCCGTTCTCCACAAGAAATCGCAAACGAGCTGGCAGACTTGTATATTGCCCAGTTCGGTCAGCAAAAAGGGAGAATTGTCGTCACAAAACGAGCTCCCGAAAAGCGCCAGAAGCTGTGGGAGGAGAAAGGTGTGATGCCGCGTGGGGTAGACCGCGAGGTTGTCGAAGCCTTGCACCGCACCCATATCGGCGATGATCAGGAACCTACGCATATCCTGCTCCACACGGTTCGAACGGCATTAGCCGACGGTTGGGGTGGAAGCCTGATCGCCACTGACGTCTCAGATATCCTGTTTGGGACTCCGGCGCCAATTCTCGGCCAGGCGAATTTGGGTGTGCTTAAGGATGATATGGTCAATGTCGTCGTCCATGGGCACGAACCGACCCTCAGTCAGATGATCGTAGCTGCTTCGCAAGACCCGGAGATTATTGAGTACGCCAAAGCGGCCGGCGCAAAAGGTGTCAACCTTTCCGGAATTTGCTGCACTGCGAACGAAATCCTGATGCGCCAGGGTATCCCGGCAGCAGGCAACTTCCTTCACCAGGAGCTTGCGATTCTCACCGGCGCAGTAGAAGCGATGGTGGTTGACGTGCAGTGCGTGATGCAGGCGCTGGTGGAGCTGGCCAGCAATTTCCATACCAAGGTGATCACGACTTCGCCAAAAGTTCATATCAAAGGCGCAACTCATATCCAGTTCGATGAACATAAAGCGCTGACGATTGCGAAGCAGATCTTAAAAGTGGCGATCGATAATTACAAAGAGCGTGGGAAAACCCACATTCCGCAGGTACGCGAGGACCTGATCCCCGGCTTTTCGCATGAATATATCAATTATATGCTCGGTGGTTCTTACAGAGCGTCATTCAGGCCGCTGAACGATGCCATCATGTCCGGGCGGATCCGCGGCGTAGCAGCGATCGTCGGTTGCAACAATCCGCGCAGTAAACAGGACTATCTGCACACATATGTCACTCAGGAGCTCCTGAAGCAGGATGTGTTGGTGGTCGAGACAGGTTGTGGGGCGATAGCGAGCGCAAAGCTTGGGCTGCTGTTGGGCGAAGCAGGATTAGAAAAAGTTGGCCCTGGCTTACGAGAAGTCTGTGAGACGATCGGAATCCCTCCGGTGCTGCATATGGGCTCGTGCGTCGATAATACCAGGATCCTGACTGTCCTGACCCAGATGGTGGAAGAAGGTGGATTGGGGGATGATATCGATCAGATTCCAGCGGTTGGACTGGCCCCAGAATGGATGAGCGAGAAAGCGCTGTCGATCGGCACGTACTGTGTGGCATCCGGTGCGTACGTGATCTTTGGAGGCGCTTCCCCAATCAGCGGTATGCCAGATCGGGTCAGCGACAGCGATGTGGTCCTGAACTATATCAGTAAGGGCTGGGAAGAGCTGTATGGCGGCAAGATGGAATTCATCGCCGACACAGACGAGATGATCCGACGGACCCTGGAGCATATCGATAAAAAGCGGGCTGATCTGGGTTTACCCGTCTATGACGAGAAAAGGTTTGGGCGCGGCGGCGATCATCGGATGGTCGAGATGGAAGAGCTTCCATTTGAAGAGCGGCGCGAAGCACTTTATGGAGTGGCTGCCGATTAGACAGCCTGGCTGTGAGGAGATCCTGAAATGTCACGATACATTGCCACACGTGCGATCCGGGGCGCCAATGCCCTGGTAACTGAAGCAGAGCTTTTGCTCCATAAAGCATTAACCGAGAAGGGACCGGATAGCGAAGGTCGCTTTTCCAAACACCGCTTACTATTTACCTCTGATCCTTGGGATGACCGGGAGAGAGGTCGAAACATTGGGCCAGCTCGAGCCGGTGATACAGCAAGCTCGAAGGCTCCTGCACCCCGTTCCATCTTCCAGGCATTGGACCCCTTACCTCGGGGAAACGCTGGACAGCGGTATGGCCACGCTGCTTGCTGCCGAGACGATCGAGGCAATTCGCTTCATCTACGGTTTGCAGCCGGAAGCGATGCCCGGTTTTCAGCTGGCTGGAGGGACGTCCTTTACCAGCCCTGATGCAGGGTCTGCCGACGGTGGTCTGGATGGGCATTTGAATGGTCCGATAGACGATATACAGCTGCGCTCGTGGGGAATCCAGCTGGTCGATGGACGGATGCCGGGCTTTGCGGCGATCGTCGGTGCGGCAAAGTCAAACGAGGTGGCAGTCAAGATCGTCCGTGAGCTTCAAAAACGCAACATCTTGACCTTTCTCAGTGGGAATGTGAACGGCCGGAGCATCATCCACCAGCTGCAGGAAGAAGGCGTCGAGCTGGGATACGATACCTACACCGTTCCTTTTGGTACAGATACGATCAGCGCGATCTATGCCCTGGGTTTTGCAGTCCGTTCAGCTTTGACGTTTGGTGGAATGAAAGGGGGGCAGGCGAGGGATATTCTGCTTTACAACCGGGAGCGGGTATTTGCGTTTGTGCTGGCGTTGGGTGAAGTGGATGACTTGAAATATGCCGCAGCCGCCGGAGCGATCAACTTTGGTTTCCCTGTGATCGCAGACACGGTGATCCCTGAGATCCTGCCAACTGGCATTACCCGATACGAACATGTCGTCAGCCAGCCATTTAATGAGATTGACGGTAAAGATGACCTGGAGCGCGCCGAGCGCCTGGTGCAGAAATGCATCGAAGTCCGCGGAGTGAAAGTAAAAGTTTCGGATGTCCCTGTTCCGGTGCCATACGGCTCTGCATTCGAAGGTGAAGTGGTCCGCAAGGCGGATATGCGAGTGGAGTTCGGTGGAAAATATTCGCGCTGTTTTGAATTTCTGCAGATGGCTCCGCTGGATGATGTCGTCGACGGAAAAGTTGAGGTCGTTGGACCGACGTTCGAAGACCTGCCAGTGCAGGGCTCGATGGATATGGGGATCGTTGTTCAGGTTGCCGGACGGCAAATGCAGCAGGATTTTGAACCGGTGCTCGAACGGCAGATCCACTATTTTGTCAACGGCGCTTCGGGGATTCAGCACATAGGTCAGCGTGATATCGCCTGGATCCGCATATCCAACGGCGCGGCAGAGAAAGGTTTCAATCTTGAGCATTTTGGAAAAATCCTGCATGCCAGGTTTAAGACAGATTTTGGGGCGATTGTCGACAAGGTCCAGGTGACAATATATACAGAGCCGGAAAAGGTGCAGACCTGGCTCGCCAAAGCGCGTGAGGCCTACGATTTCCGCAACAAACGCCTGGCAGATCTAACCGATGATCGGGTGGAAGAGTTTTACTCCTGCACGCTGTGCCAATCGTTTGCGCCAAACCATGTTTGCGTCGTAAGCCCGGAGCGGCTTGGACTTGTGCGGTGCATATAACTGGCTGGACTGCAAGGCGTCGTTCAATATCAATCCTACCGGACCGAACCAGCCGATTAAGCTCGGTAAAATGATCGATTTCCAGAAAGGCTACTGGTTGGGGACGAACGATTATGCGAAAATCGGCTCGCACGGACAGGTTCAGGAAGTTTCGATGTATTCGATCATGGAAAACCCAATGACCGCTTGCGGCTGTTTTGAGTGCATCGTTATGCTGATCCCCGAAGTGAACGGTGTGATGGTAGTCAGCCGGGAGGATACCAGCATGACGCCGGCAGGGATGACCTTCAGCACGCTGGCAGGAATTGCAGGTGGCGGTTTGCAGACCCCGGGAGTGATGGGTGTCGGCAAATTCTACCTGATCAGCCCGAAGTTCATCTCAGCAGATGGTGGGTTTAAACGTGTGGTCTGGATGAGCAGCGTTTTGAAACAATCGATGGCTGAAGAGCTAAAAATTGTGGCGATGCGCGAAGGTGACCCGGATCTGATCGAGAAAATTGGCGATGAGCGCAGCGCAACAACCGTAGAAGAATTGATGGTCTTCCTGGAGGAAAATGGTCACCCGGCATTGGTGATGGATCCGATGTTCTAAAACATGAAGGCACAGCAAGAATAGAACGCAGAATGCAAAAAAGCCTGAGGTTCAAAATTCCCTCAGGCTTTGGGCTTGAAAATAAATACCATAAGCCAAAAAGGAGGAAAAATGCCCATAGAAATTCCGAAAGACAAATGGCCTGGCAGTGTCCGCCAGGTGACGCTTGGAGCGACTGCAGCCGAAGGTGGGACGCGGACCGCGGACGGTGACTGTGGGAGGGGAGACCATGATGCCGTTCATGCATTTCGAAGGCAGATCAGCCAAACCGACCGCTGGTAGGGATGGAAATCCGGGATCGACGACCCGAAGAATGGTCTCCACTGCTTCTGGAGATGTGGGGTGCGTTATTGGATGATCCCGCGAATGGGCGAAAGCAGCTGAAGAAGCAGGCGCCGACCTGATCCAGCTTGTGCTTGGATTGGAGAACACCCCGGACAGTGCGGTTGCAAGTGTGAAATCAGTTTTAAGCAAGCGGTCTGCCGCTGATCGTGTTTGGACCCGGTCAGGCGGAGGTGGATAACAATTTACTTGTAGCCGTCGCAGAAGCGACCAAAGGGGAGCGGCTTCTGCTCGGTATCTGCGAAGACAAGAACTACCGCACAATCGTCGCGACCGCAATGGCAAATGGTCACCTTGTCGACGCCCGCACCCCGATGGACGTCAACCTGGCCAAACAGCTCAATATCTTGATCAGCGACATGGGTTTGCCGTTGGATCGAATCATCATGGACCCAACCACAGGGGCATTGGGTTATGGGATCGAATACGGCTATTCGGTTATGGAACGGCTGCGGCTTGCCGCGCTGCAAGGCGATTCGATGACCCAGCTCCGATGCTCGTGACCCCTGGATTCGAAGCCTGGAAGACGAAAGAATCAAAGGTAGGCGAGGGTGTCCCTTCAAGCTGGGGTGATTGGCTTCAGCGTGCGATCAATTGGGAGACGATGACAGCGGTCGCTTTATTAGAATCTGGTGCGGATATCCTCATTTTGCGCCACCCGGAGAGCGTGAAACGTGTCCAGGCGGCGATCGAAGAGCTGATGGCTGTTCAGGCTTTAAAGCTGACCCGCAAATAATCGGAGTAAATAACTATGGCACTATCAGGAATCCAAATCTACAAATTGCTTCCGCAAACCAACTGTAAGGAATGCGGGTTTCCGACCTGCCTGGCTTTCGCGATGAAACTGGCTGCAAAGCAGGTAGAGCTTTCCTCCTGTCCTTATGTCAGCGAAGAGTCAAAAGCGCAGCTTGCTGAATCGGCCGCCCCACCGATCCGCTTGGTTTCATTGAAATCAGATGGGTTTGAAGTAAAAGCCGGAAATGAAGTTGTCCTCTATCGGCATGAAAAGACCTTTTATAACAAACCCGGTTTGTTCATTCAGCTGGTCGACACAGATACCCCGGAGGCGATCCAAACAAAAGCTGCTGGTGCAGACGCCTATACAGTTAATTATGTCGGGATCGAGCTGAAGCTGGACGGATTTGCTGTCGCATGCTGCCAGTGGTGACCCCGAAAAATTTGCTTCGGCCGTAAAAGCTGTCAGGATGGCGAGCAAGCGGCCGCTGATACTGGTCAGCAGAGATCCAGCAGTGGTGGAGGCCGGGCTCAAGGTTCTGCCGGGTGAGGTTCCGCTGATCCATGCTGCTGACGCCTCGAACTGGCAGGCAATGGCTGGACTGGCGAAGCAGTATAAAGCCGCGCTTGCGGTTTCGGCTGCGACTGTCGATGAAGCTGCCGACTTAACCGAGAAGATAAAAACAGCTGGCCTCGAGGACCTGGTTTTAGATCCAGGGAGCGGGAGTCTGGGGCCGCTGCTTACCTTCAGCACACTGGTCCGCCGGCTTGCGCTGAAGAAGAATTTCCGCCCGCTCGGGTATCCGTCAAATTGTTTTCCCGAAGTACTGTGGCAGCTGCGACCCAGGCAATCGCAAAATTTGCTGGATTTATCGTCCTGGAAAGTTTTTCACCAGAGCTGGTTTATCCGCTGCTTGTGCTGCGAGAAAATATTTACACCGATCCGCAAAAGCCGATCCAGGTCCAGCCTGGTGTTTATGAGATCAACAATCCCAAACGCAGACAGCCCGGTCCTGGTTACGACGAATTTCAGCATCACCTACTTCAGCGTGGCAAACGAAGTCGAGAGGATCTGGACTTCCAGCCTGGCTGGTGGTGTGCGATGCAGAAGGAATGAGCGTTCTAACTGCCTGGGCTGCTGGGAAATTTGACTCCGAACGGATTGCCAAGGCAGTTAAGGCATACGGCCTGGCTGATAAAGGTGAGCCGGAAGCGGATCGTCATCCCAGGACATGTAGCAGTGCTTTCTGGTGAGCTTGAAGCGGAACTGTCCGACTGGGAGATCCGGGTCGGTCCGCGCGAAGCGGTCGACCTGCCAAAATTTATGAAACAGGCGCTTTAGCTACTTGGAGGACCGAACACCAGAAGCAGTCTGGAAATGACCAATTATTCCGTCCGTTCTGACGTCGCTTTCAAAGCCGGTAAAGGTACCCAGCAGGTACACTGCTATCTGAAGCGGCGCAGCCTGGCCGGGATCGAGATTGCCCAACCATGCGGTGGGCAGGGCCGCTGTGGACGGTGTGCTGTTCAAGTGCTTGAAGGACCTGTTCGCCGCCGCAGCACGCTGCGGCTTACTCAGACGATCTGATCAGGGATATGCCCTTGCCTGCCAGACGGTGGTGGAAGGGGATGTATCGTTCGCGTACCGAGCAGGAGAAGATTGAGAGACGGTTGACCACGGATCTGACGGTAGCGGAAATCAGGGTACCGACTGGATACGACTTCCGTCGCAGATCAATCGATCCGAAGGGTCCGGCTCAGCCTATCCCCGCCGAGCATGGACGACCAGACAGATGACTTCAGCCGTTTGCTGACAGCCCTCCGCCAGCAGACAGGATTTCCTGCAGTTCGATCGTCGTCTGCAGCATGCTGCGTAAGCTTGGAAGCATCCTGCGCGAAGGCGGAATGGGAAGTCACTGCAATCCTGGATGTCATGAAGCGTTTCGAGCAGACGCGGTCGAGGAACGCTTGATCGATCTGCTGCCAGGACATCAGTTTGACGATCAGCCGTTATGTGGGGCTGCGATCGATATCGGTACGACCACTGTAACGGTCTGGCTGGTTGATCTGTCAGCGGCGAGGTCAAAGCCCAGGTATCTGATTACAACGGTCAAATCGCGCGCGGCGAAGATGTGATTTCGCGGATTGTGTACGCCATCGAGGAATGGTCGGCGAGGAGATGCGGAATCTGGTACTGGAACGATTAACCGGCTTCTTGAGACTGCATGCAAACAAGTTGAATCGTCGCATACAAGTCCACCCCAGGAAATTGTTAAAGCAACATTTCCGGAAACAGCACATGATGCATCTGCTGTTGGGCATACCTGCGGCCAGCATTCGGCTTGTCGCCATTTGTCACCACTGTGAACCATGTGCCCCTGTGACCGGCGCGAGAAGATGGGCTGCAAATCAACCCGGAAGGCATCGGTTGATTGCCTGCCGGGAGTAGCAAGCTATGTCGGCGCGGATATCACCGCCGGGGTGTATCGCTTCCGGTATGGATGACTGCGACCAAGTCACCCTCTTTATGGATGTCGGTACCAACGGGGAGATCGTGCTGGGATCGAGCGAATGGCTGGTTACCTGTGCCTGTTCTGCCGGACCGGCTTTTGAAGGGGCGGGAGTTGTGGATGGAATGCGCGCAACCAAAGGCGCCATCGAAGAAGTATGGATCAACAGGCGAAACATCATGAACCCACTTCCGGGTGATTGGCGGCGGAAATCCGGTAGGGTATCTGCGGCAGCGGGTTGATCTCGCTCCTGGCAGAGATGTTCATGACCGGTGTTGATCGACAAAGCCGGGAACATGAATACCCATCTCGACGACCCATCGGATTCGCCAGGGCGAGCATGGCTTGGAATATGTGATTGCCTGGGGTAGCTGAGACCGAGCACAAGCGAGATATTGTCATCACGCATGTTGATATCGACAACTTGATCCGCGCCAAAGGCGCTATCTACGCTGGCTACACCGTACTGGCAGACAGCGTTGGCGTGCCGATGGAGATGATCGACCAGATGTTGATCGGTGGATCGTTCGGAAAATACATCAATGTCGAAAAAGCAGTTCAAATTGGACTGCTGCCCGATATGCCCTGGGAGCGATTTCAATTCCTGGGAAATACGTCGGTGCGAGGGGCATATTATGCCTTCTGGACCGAAATGCCCGAGAGCGCATCAGCGATATCGCCTGCACGAATGACTTACATCGAACTTTCGGCGGATAATTCATTTTACGAAGCTTTCATGTCGGCCTTGTTCCTGCCGCATACGGACCTGGATCGCTGTTCCCAGTCGTGGCAGAGGCGCTGCAAAAGAGTCAACAAGTACTAATATCCAGAATTCAAATGAAGGATGGGAGGACGCATGTATATCATTGGCGAAAATATTCATATCATCTCGGAAAAAGTAAAGGAAGCTCTGAAAAAAAAGGACGTCAGTATTTTCCAGGAACTGGCGGTCAGACAGGTGGAAGCCGGGGCGCAGGCGCTGGATATCAACCTGGGCCCGCGTAAGAAGGACGGGGAGGAAATTTTCCCCTGGATGGTGGAGACGGTCGAGGCGGTAGTCGATGTGCCGTTGAGTTTCGACACCACGAACCTGGCTGGGGATCGAAGCCGGATTGAAGAAGATCACCAAAGCACAGCCAATCATCAACTCGACTTCCGCGGAACCCGAGCGACTTGAGAAAGTGCCGCTGCTGGCGAAAAAATATAATGCCAGAATGATCGCATTAACGATGGGTTCTTCGGGAATCCCGGTTGCTGCGGACGAGCGTGTAAACATCGCAGTCGAAACGCTCATCCCAAGGATGATGGAGATCGATTATCCCGATGGAAAACCTGATCATCGACCCGCTGGTGCTGACTGTTTCTGGCTGCCAGCAGTACTGCCCGCAATTGATCGAGGCGGTGCGGACGCTGCAGTATGCCTGGGATCCGTCGCCTGCGATTTCGGTCGGGCTTTCGAATGTTTCAAATGCAGTGCCGGCGCAGAACCGCCCGTTGATCAACCGGGCCTACTGGCGATGCTGATGGGCGTCGGGCTGCAAATGATGATTGCGCAATCCGATGGACGAGCAGCTGAAGGAGACGCATCCGGGTCATCGAGAATCGCGATGACAGCGACCCGGTGGGGCGGCTGTACCTGAAGATTGCCGACCGGATCGCCGCGATGGAAGAGCCTGCGTCGATGACGTGGACATGAGCGATCCGGAGCAGGTCGCGATCTGGAAAACGGTGCAAATCTTGTTGGACAAAGTTATTTATGCCGAAGCTTACCTGGGTCAATAAACCGATCTGATGAGCATATCGCACTGGTATGAAAATACAGTTGTTAGAAGGAGGTTCAAAATGCCTGGATTTACACCTGGACGGCGTTGGCAACCGCCATTTCTGCCCTTTAAAAAAGAGCCGCTTGGGCCGCGGGCATTGGCAGCGGTTGAGCGTGTGGTCAAAGGGCCGATATTTGGCTGCCGGATGTGTGGCAATTGCCTGCTGCAGGAGACGGCCTTTATCTGCTCGATGGAATGCCCAAAGGGGCATCCGGAATGGCCCATGCGGCGGCTCAACCGAAGAACATTGTTACGTGGATGAAACTCGCCCTTGCATCTGGTACAAAATCTACGAGAGGGCTTTCACGATGGGGCGGGAAGAAACTGCTGGAAGTCTTGCCGCCGCTTGATTGGAACAAAGTTGGCACCGAAACCTGGGGCGATGTATTTGTCAGATGCGTAAAGTTGGCACAGGAAAAGTTGTTATCCGGGATGCTGACACGGGATCGCTGCCAAGCGAGCCGTAGACCTGGGAGTCGGTCTTCCAGCCTGTACGCCAGCCGGATTGGTGGAAAGGTGATGCGGAATACCATCCCCCGGCATACAGCGAGCCGGTCTCCGAGCTGGAACGCCGGCTGAAGGCGGGTGAGTTTGTCGTCACAGCCGAAGTCGCTCCGCCGTTGACAACTGCTACTAAAAAGCTGGTCTCGAATATCGAATTGGTGAAGCCATATGTGGCGGCGATAAACTTCACGGACTCGCCATCGGCAACGCCGCGCATGTCCAGCTGGGCCTGCAGCACCATCGCAATCCAGAACGGAGCTGAGCCAGTGATGCAGATCGCGGCGCGTGACCGGACTCGGATCGGGCTGCAAGCCGAAGTCCTGGGCGCAAACGCACTGGGGGTACGCAATATTCTGTGTCTATCCGGCGACAGCATGAAGATGTCCCCCGAACCGCGCGGCCGGATGGACATTCTGGATATCGACTCGATCCAGATGCTGTGGATCTTGCGGCGGATGCGCGATGATGGCACATACCTGGATGGGCGCTCGATGAAATTCCCCCCAAAGTATTTTCCTGGGCGCGGCAGCCTCGCCGTATGCCTCGGAACCCAGATTTCAGGCAATCCGAGAGCACAAGAAAGTCAATGCCGGGGCACAGTTCTTCCAGACAAACCTGGTATTTGACCCGGATGGGTTGGAAATCTGGCTGAACGAGCTGGCCAAACGAGATATCCTGGATAAAGTCTACATCTTAATCGGGATCACTCCACTCAAAAACTTGAAGATGGCGCATTATATGCATCAAGAAGTGCCGGGTGTAGTCATCCCGGAGAAGCTGTTGCTAAGCGGATGGAAGCCGCTGGGGATGGCGCAGAGGAAGAAGGCGTGCAGATTGCTCTGGAGTTGATCGAAGCGATCAAGAGGAAAACAAGGTGTGCATGGCATCCACCTGATGGCAGTCGGCTGGGAAGAGATCGTACCGCGAATAATCCAGGAAGCTGGATTGGAGAAGGTGTCTGGTTAAAGATCGATCCAACAGAGAACATCTGACTGCGAAACAGCCGCAAACATCTCGAACCAGGATGTGAACTGACTTATAATATTCTGGTGGAGGGGTGTTTGTGGCTTTTTTTGAAAACGAATATCTTGAGAGGATTCTGAACGATGTTGGCGAATGATTGGATTGAGAACTACATCCTGCTGGCATTGCGGATGGATCGTGCTTTTCAACAGGTGGATGCCGCTCCTTTCTTAGATACATATTACGGACCTGAAAAGCTGAAGACAGCCGCGACTTCTGAAGCAATTTGGGATTTCCGCAGGCTTGCAGATCAAGCCAGTTCGCTATTAGACCGGCTCCCCAGCCTCAACCTGGACCTCAACCGGGAGATTTACCTGGCAAAGCATGTTGAAGCGCTCGAGACAATCGCCCGGATAAAATCCGGGGAGGCGATGCCATTCTTTCTTCAGCTTGAAAAAGTCTTCGACATCCAACCGGATTGGATCCCGGAGCAGGAATTTGAAGAGTCACTCAGCCTGCTGGATCAAGCGCTGCCGGGAAAGGGTGCACTAAAAGAAAGGTATTCCGGCTGGCTTGAGAGCATTCGTCTTCCGCTTGAAAAAACCGAGCTGGTCCTCCCGATCATGGAATTGATCCTGGCAGAAGCTCGAAAGAGGACTGACAGGATTGTGCCGCTGCCGGAGGGTGAGGTGCTGGATCTGGAACCACGCCATGGGATCAATTATGGGGCTGCGAATTGGTATCGAGGAATGTATCGATCGCGCCTGGAGCTCAACCTGGATCGACCCGTCTACCCATTTTTACTGCTTTACCAGATGTGCCACGAAGGATACCCGGGACACCATACTGAATCATGCCTTAAAGAATTGCATATCTATCGAGAGAAGGGATTTCAGGAGCAGTCAGTCTTCTTCTCGCTCGGTCCCCAGCTCTTGATAGCTGAAGGGATTGCATCGCTGGCGCCAGAGATGATTTTCAATTACCAGGAAGCCGCAGATTGGCTCCAGGAAGAAATTCTTCCTCTCGTTGGCAATACTCATGTTGATGGCGACCTCGCCCTGATATTAAAAGCCTTCTCGGTCGTCTCGCCTGACGACCTGAGCAGCAATCTCGCAACTCTGATCGAGGCTGGGCGTTCGATGGAAAATATTCTGGAATACGCGATGACTTATTCGGCATTCCCTGAAGCGCAGCTCCGCAGCTACCTTCCGTGGTTGGATTTACCTCTCGCAAGGTTATATGCCTTTACCTATTCGCACGGCAAGCGTTTAATCAGACCATTTCTCGAAGGGCCGCAGCGGAATAATGTGATTCGCCGGCTGCTGACGGAACAGGTTGTACCATCCCGCTTATATACTATGAGTATCACTTGAAAAATATGTGTTTCATCAGTTGTCTGGCGGTTCAATCTCCCGTACAATAAGAAAGACTAGCCTTGACGAAAAAAATCGATGCGCCAGGCAAAAAAGCAAAACATTTCACAAAAAGATCGTTTCGGATCGATAGGAGGAATAATGGAGAACGAACTGCGGCGGCTCTTGAAAATCCCATATGACCGGCTGGATGATATCAATGCTGTTTTACTGGACCCAGATATGCGGGTGGTCGATGAGTTTCTCTCAGTCGTATCGAAATATGGGACGCCGGAAGAGATCAACCGCAAGGCGGCACAGGCCGGCGCGTATTCGAACCTGATCAAACAGGTGCAGGAAACAAAGCCGGAATACCTGGAAGATCTGCGCTGGTTGGAGGAGCAGCGGGAGAAACATCGCTTTATCCCGGTTGCGGACTACCGCAGAAAGGTGCTTGGTGACCGGGCGGACCAGATGTCCTTTGCGGATGATTTCGCAGTCACGCTGGAGATCAGCGCAACACAATATTTCCCGTGGGTCATCGAGATCGCAAAGCGTTCGATTGCTGAGCAAAAGCTGATGCCCGGCCGATTTATCAAGGTCCGAAAGATGAAGGAACAGGAGCTGGACGGCGACCTGCCGGCGATCGCAGCTGCAATGCAGATTGTTGGTGCAAGTTATGTCGAAACGCTTGACACCAAAGGGACGGACGGCTCGAATGTCCATCTGGGTGGGCCGGCGACGATCACGGGATATTTTGGTGGGATAGGCCAGCCAAATCAATACCCGCTGAAATGGCTGGATGAATACCTTTATTATTACACCCATTTTGGTGTTCGACAGGTTTTGAACATCAATCCTGGCACAGTCCTCGTGGGCTACCTGCTTTATCGAATTGGGGTCGATATCGAATTCAAGATTTCCGTTTTCATGGGCAACGACAACCCCTATGCAGGCTTGTGGACCCTGTTGGGTGCGAAGCTGTTTTCGAGAGACGACGGCACATCCCCATTGATCGGTTTCAATTGGAGCAATTCGATTAACAATGAGACCATGGAAATTACCGCTCAGTTTCGAAAAATGTTGGGTTTTGAAGACGTCGTCCGCTTCGAACATCACATCACTGAAACCTGGAAGAGCATCGTGCGCCAGCCTTATAACCGGCGAGAGGAGCTGACCCAGATTGCCGACCACGTCAGAAATATTTCTGCCAAACATGAGGGCGGCGATCCGGAAACCGAGGTCACTCGAGAACATCCTTCAGACATCATGGACTATTTTCGAGAGAAAAGCGAAGTCATCGCCTCTGGCGATTGGAGCGCATTGGAACAAAATTTTATTGATAAATGGGAGTCTGTGAACAATACTGCCTGGGCGCTGACTGAAAGCGGGCTTTCTTTCGTCGCAGCCCAAAACCTGCACCTCTGATCAATCGACTGAGAAAGACTGGAGCTTTACGATGATCCCAAAGAAGATGGAAGCATTTCTGCGCGCCCGGCTGCCCGAGCAGACCTGGGCGAATCGATTGGTCTGCGAGGGCGATCTCTGCTTTATGGAGTTCACTGCCTCAGACATCGATCGCTTGGCCCGGCTTGGAATTGATGTCGATGAGCTGGGACCGTACCTGGTGGTCTGCATGTGGGACGAGTTGGCTTCGCTCGAAGTTGGCGGCTACCTTGTGGTGGATAACATGGCAATGGGGCGTCCAGCAATGGGGGGGATCCGCATGCTTCCGGATTTGACTCCCGCAACGGTGAGCGGGCTGGCTCGGGGGATGACCATGAAGAACGCCGCTTCCAATCTCCCATTCGGAGGGGGAAAGGTAGGGATTCTCGCTGAACGCAGCCTGACCCGGGAAGAGCATAACGAGGTGGTTCGAAGGTTTGCCCGCCTCCTGGCACGTTACAAAACAATTTTCCTACCTGGACCGGATGTCGGGACAGACGATGCCGACATGAAAACGATCGCAATAGAAAACGGGCTGGACACTGTCGTTTCAAAGCCGGCGGACATGGGCGGCAGTCGGGTCGACCAGCTTGGGGCAGCAGCTGGTGGTTTGGTGATTGCATTGAAATCGCTGCTGGATGAAATGCCCAGGCTGCGCGGCCTGCAGCAATTTACAGATATGCAGATCCCGCGTGTCGAGGATCTGACGATCCTGGTGCAGGGATTTGGGGCGGTCGGTGCGCATACAGCCCGTCAAATCAATGATCAGCTCTTTTCAGCGAAAGTCATTGGGATCAGCGACGCGCTCGGTTATTTGTATGATCTGAAGGGCTTGCCTGTTGACGAATTGTTTGAGCTTCGTCGCGACCGCATTTCTGTCACTCGCCCATATTTCACTGAGAAACTCGTCTCGGATCATTGGGGTGTCTCGAGCACGAAATTCTGCAGCGCGTCAAACGACTTGCTGAGGGAATTGGCATTCTGCCTTATCCCTGCTTCGCCGATCTCGAATTACCTGGACCTGGATGAATCCTCACAGCCGAGCATGACCGTGGACCGGATGGGAAAATGGACTGTGATCATTGAAGGTGCAAATACTTATACACCGGAAAAAACCCGCAGGGCAGCCAGGCTTCGGATGGAGCGCGAAGTTTATCGGCAGCGAGGAGTGCTGATCGCGCCAGATTTTCTGGTTAATTCCGGTGGGGTGATCTTCGCCGCCCAGGATCAGCTAATCAAGACCCCGAGTCACCTGCGCATCCCGAACGAGATGCTTGGGGATCGACCTTCAGTTGAGGAATGGCTGCTCGAGCATGCCGAGGACTTAAGCTTACTGGCGGATCATCGCCGAAAAGCGGCGGAAAAAGCTCGCGAAGAAGTGATTCGCAGTAATATGCGTGAATTTATTGAAATGCTGGTCGGAGATCCGGATTTGCTGCCCAGTGAAGCCGCAGAAACCATCAGCATCAATCGCGTGGTGAGGCGAGAGGCAGACCACACGGCTGCAGAAATTATGGTACCAATCCCAACGATCACTCAAGAGCGGGCGATCCGCGATGCAGCTGCGCTGTTGGTCGAGTCGAAGTGCTCGATCCTTGCAGTGGTTTCAGAAGGAAATCAGCTGGTTGGGATCGTGACGGATTGGGATGTCACTCGTTCGACAGCAGAGGGGGTCAGCAAAAAACAGCCGCTGTCTCTCATTATGACGAAGGAAGCAATCTGTGTTCAACCGGAAGAAAAGATCCTGAGTATGATCCGCAAGCTGGAATATCACGAGATCAGCGCGATGCCGGTCGTTGAGAATGGGATCGTTCTGGGGATGGTGAGCACGGATTTGCTGGCCGAGAGGACACTGCTCCGGCTGCTGCAAAATCAAAGGGAATAATTGGCGCAAATTTCGAAAAAACGCATATCGACAATGCGCATAGCCACTACCGACCTGACTGAAGAAATGAAGTCAGGTCGGTAGTGCATTAAACTGTCATTCAATTTCTGCCAGGTCGACGAGCTTACCAGTACGGGCGGATTCATACAGCGCGAGGGCAGTCTTGACATGGTTGCGTGTCTCATCCAGCGTGAGATAGGGCGGTGTGCCTTCCAGGATAGAATTATTCATATCGACGACCTCGCCAAGATACAGCTCCTCGTCTGGAACTGCAATCTCGATCGGTTCCCCAACATTGGGGAAGAATGTCAGTCGGCGCTGAATGTCCATCGCTGTGAAAGGCCGCGAAAATGTCAGGCGGCCGAGTGTGCCGACGAGCTCGAAATAAATATTGAATTCCGTGCGGAAAGAAGAGGAGATTTGGGCAAAACGGTCGCCAGGGTACTGCATCTGGCCGACGAAAGTTTCATCGACGCCGGTGTCTCCCACCCACTGCATCGCGAATACTCGGATCGGCGGACCACCGAACAGGTATTGCGCCATACTAAGGGGATAAACTCCAACATCCCAAAGGCTGCCGCCGCCCCACTCTGCGACCAATCGGACGTCTTTCCGGTCGGTGGTCAGGAAGCTGAATGTCCCGTTAGCATGGCTCAGCTCGCCCAGGTTGCCGGCTCGAACAAACTCACCGGCTATCTTAGCCTGCGGGTGGAATCGGTACATGAAGGCTTCCGTGAGGATTTTTCCTGTCTGACGACTTGCCAGGATCATCGCATCCACCTCGGCAAGCGATAATGCAAACGGCTTTTCGCAAAGCACGTGGATCCCTGCTCGCAGCGCTTTTACAGCCCATTCAGCGTGAAGGTGGTTGGGGAGGCTTATGTAAACTGCGTCGATCTTTCCGGAATTGAGCATTTCCTGATAGCTGCCGAATGCGAGCGGGATTTCCCACTCCTTAGCATATTCTTGGGCGCGAGCTGAAGTGCGGCTCGCGACAGCGATGAGCTCGCCGCGCTCGAGAGTCCCGGATGGGAGGGATCAGCTTGCGGTTGATGGCTGCTGTGGAAAGCAAGCCCCAGCGTACTTTATCCATTATTAACCTCCGTTGAAAATGATGCTTGTTTATGTTCTGGATAATAAATTAAAAAACCGAAACCCAAAAGCTAAATACCGATTTAATCAGGGCGGAATTGGGACGATTAATTCTTCGGTCTGGATGATCAGCGCCTGCAGCGATGCATGCGATGCCTCGGAAAGTGCTGACTTAAATCCAGGATAGGTTTCAACTGGCATTTTTACTGTGAGGGTGACGTCAGCCCCAAAATCTTGGGATGCCGTCTGCCCGCCGTGTGCCTTGATCATGAGCTGCAGGCGCTCATACCATGGATATGGCGCCGCAATCAGGAAGGTATGGGTTGGGACCTTGCGAGCGCGCGGCAGAACTTTCAAGAGTTCCCGGACGGAATCGCCGTAGGCTCGCACAAGCCCACCGGTTCCGAGTTTTGTGCCGCCAAAGTAACGTGTGACGACCAGTGCGATGTCTCCAAGATTGCTGCCGGTCAGCACGGCCAGAGCCGGGCGTCCGGCGGTCCCGGAAGGCTCGCCGTCATCGCTGCAGTGGGTGATCACAGATGACCCATATCCAATCATAAAAGCAGGGACATTGTGCGATGCATCGCTGAATTCCGCCCGGATCCGGCTGATAAATCCACGCGCCTCTTCGACGCTGAAAGCTGGAGACGCGGTTGTGATAAATTGCGAATTAAGCACAGTCAACTTCACCCAAGTCTGTTCAGCTGGGATTGGATACGAGGGCATAGGAAGTTATTATAACCTTCAATCACACGGTCGGACCATCCAGCAGACTTGTTTAGGGCTTGACGCTGAGGTACCGGTATGGTAAACTATCGCCCGCGCATGGTCCCGTGGTGTAGCGGCCAAACATGCGGCCCTGTCAAGGCCGAGATCGCGGGTTCAAATCCCGTCGGGACCGCCAACGAAGAAAAACCCTGTCACAACGGCAGGGTTTTTCATTTCGTGTGATTCCAAAAAAGGATGCGTTCATGGATTTTACCTGTATAATTAATTGATGATCGAGATTATGCTCGATGCGCGCAGCATCAAAGAATCAATTCATGCTCCGCAGGTGGATGCTGTCCTTCAAGCGGCTTTGGCTGCGGTCGATCCGTACGAAGCGGTCAAACGTGCTGCAAGCGGTGGCGGCAGCGATAAAGCCGCAGAAGGGCTCTCAACCGACATTGTAAAATACAACCATATCTATCTCGTCGGTTTTGGGAAGGCCGCTTTTCCGATGGCACAGGCTTCAGAAGAAATCCTGGGAAATCGGCTCACTGCCGGGGTGATCATCACGAAATACGGACACGACCTGCCTGCAGGTCATCTCGAAACGTCTTGAACGGACACGTGTCTTCACAGCTGGCCACCCTCTGCCTGATCGGGAAGGGATATCTGGCACCCAACAGATCGTAAAACTTGTTGAATCTGCTCAAGAAGGTGATCTGGTGATCTGTCTGGTCTCTGGCGGCGGATCAGCCTTGCTGACATGGCCTGTCGATGGGATCAGCCTGGAAGACCTGCAGGAGCTGACGATATACGCTCCTGCGCTGTGGGGCGAATATCAACGAGATCAACACGCTTCGCAAGCATCTCGACCGAATTAAAGGTGGCGGGTTGGCGCGATTCTCGTCTCCATCAGAGCTGCGAGCGCTTGTCCTTTCTGATGTAATTGGCGATCCGCTCGACGTGATCGCCTCCGGACCGACGGTTCCGGATCCATCAACCTTCTCCGACTGTCTGGCAATCCTGGAAAAATATGGGATTGAAGGCAGAAAATTTTCTGCAGTCCGAGATCATCTGGCTCGAGGCGCGGCTGGCGAAGAACCGGAAAGTATGAAGCCCGACGACCCAATTTTCGGGCGGGTCAAAACGGTCCTGATTGGATCCAACTCGATTGCAGCACATGCTGCGGTCGATAAGGCTCGCGCACTGGGATTCCACTCCCAGGTTCTCACAACCAGCATGCAAGGCGAAGCGCGTAAGGCTGGTGCAAAAATTGCTGCGCTTGCTCGCAGGATCGCTCTCGTCGGGAAACCGCTGCCAAGGCCGGCCTGCCTGGTCTTCGGAGGGGAGACGACCGTGACGGTCCGTGGGGACGGAAAAGGTGGGCGAAACCAGGAGGTCGCCCTGGGTGCAGTTGAAGGTCTTTCCGGTCTCAGCAGCATGATTCTGGTCTCATTCTCGACGGACGGCGGGGATGGACCGACGGATGCGGCTGGTGCCGCGGTCACCGGTGATACCCTGAGGCGTGCTGCATCCATCGGATTGGATCCTCAGGACTATCTTCGAAGAAACGACTCTTATAATTTCTTCGATCCACTCGGTGATCTCCTCCGAACTGGACCCACCCAGACAAATGTCAACGATCTGTCTTTTTTGTTCGCATTCTCTGAAAATTCCCGGGTTTAATAATTTGCTATGCTTCGAAGTGGTCTTTTTACGTTGTGTTATACTGTTTTTGGGGGTAATAAAATGGATCGCATATTTTTGCTGGCTGTAACTTCGTGCCTGTCGTAAATACAAGGAGAGCCCGGTAGTGAACCCAAGGAAAACAATCGTTGCTGGTGCGCTGGGTGAATGCGTCCATGTCGCAGGTGTGTTGAATTTTCTGCGGTTGGCTGAAAACGCCGGATGGCGGACGGTTTTTCTTGGTCCAGCAGTCAGCATCCAGGCAGTTGTTGATGCTGCGGTGAGGGAGAAGGCGGATCTTGTTGGCGTTTCCTATCGCCTGACAGCTGAGACAGGCGAGCGGCTCCTGGCTGATTTCGCCGAGCAGGCCGCGCAGCTCCATGAAACAGGAACGCGGTTTGCTTTCGGTGGGACACCGCCTGTGGCTGAAAGGGTAAAACAACTTCATTTCTTTGAGCAGGTTTTTGACGGGTCGGATCCAATCGATTGGATCAACGCGTACCTGAAAGGGGTCTCAGTTAAACCGGATGAGGAAACAACCTTTCCGCAAAATCTGGTAGACCGGATCCATTGGAAGGAACCGTATCCCCTTCTACGCCATCATTATGGCAGGCCGACCATGGCTGAGACTATCGAAGGAGTCCGGAACATCGCCGCAGCAAAGATCATTGATGTAATTTCACTTGGCGTGGACCAGGATGCCCAGGAGAATTTCTTCCACCCTGAACGTCAGGACCGCCGCAGGACAGGTGCCGGGGGTGTGCCAGTTCGCTCAGCCGAGGATTATCGGGAGCTCTTTCAGGCCAGCCGAACCGGGAATTTCCCGCTGTTGCGGACTTATTCGGGTACGGACGATTTTTTACGCCTGGCGCAGATGTACGTCGAGACGATCGGAAACGCCTGGTGTGCAGTCCCTCTGTTTTGGTTCAACCGAATGGACGGACGCGGTCCTTGGGATTTGGAAGGATCGATCCGGGAGCACCAAAAACTCATGGAATGGTATGGGCAAAGGTCAATTCCTGTTGAACTCAACGAACCACACCATTGGGGGATGCGTGACGCTTCCGATGTGGTTTTCATTGTTTCAGCATTCCTCTCGGCGTATAACGCAAAGAAGTTTGGCGTAAAAGATTACATCGCTCAGCTTATGTTTAACAGCCCGCCGGGGACATCCGACGCGATGGATCTGGCAAAGATGATGGCTGTGACAGACATCATCGCGCCGCTTGCCGAGAAAGGCTTTCGGATCTGGAAACAGACCCGAACCGGGCTGCTCAGCTACCCGCTTGAACCTGCTGCGGCACACGCCCACCTTGCAGCAAGCGTCTACCTTCAAATGTCGATCCAGCCGCAGATTATTCATGTCGTAGGATTTTCTGAAGCGGATCACGCTGCCACAGCCGAAGAGGTTATTGAATCCGGCCGGATCGCGCAGCACGTAATTGAGAATGCGCTCCGCGGTCAGCCGGATATGACAGCGGACCCAAAAATTCAAAAAAGAAGATCCTGGCTGATTTCAGAGGCGGAGAGAACGCTTGAAGCGATTCGAAACCTGACCGGACAGGACGTCGATGACCCGCTCACCGATCCGACGACGCTTGCAAAAGCAGTAACATCTGGGATCCTGGATGCACCGCAGCTTCGCAGCAACCCTTATGCAGCTGGCACGGCCAGGACATTGATTGTTGAAGGTGGATGCGAGGCGGTTGACGATTCGGGTCAATTGTTGAACGAAGAAGAAAGACTCAAGCATTTAAAAAGGAAAAATGATGGCTCAAAAAACTCGGTTTGCAGTCTTAGGTGCAGGTCATGGTGGCAAGGCGATGGCCGCCCACCTGGCTTTAATGGATTTCCCTGTCTGTCTCTACAATCGCACTCCGGACCATATTTCAGTTATCCGGGCGCGCGGTGGGATCGAACTCTCCAGCTATGAAGGCGGCCCGCATGGCTTTGGCAGGCTGGAAAAAATCACTTCGGACATGGGTGAAGCACTGGATGGGGCGGATGTGATCATGGTCGTTCTCCCTTCAACCGCCCACAGCGATATCGGCAAGCTGGCTGCACCCTTTTTGCAGGATGGGCAGATTGTTGTGCTTAATCCTGGCAGAACATGCGGCGCGATCGAATTCTATCAGGTCCTTAAACAAAACAAGTGTGCAAAAAAAGTGATTATCGCCGAGGCAGAGACGCTGATCTACGCAAGCCGCTCGGATGGCCCGGCGCTTGCCCGGATCTTCCGGATCAAAGAGTCTGTCCCTGTCGCTGCGCTTCCTTCAAAATGCACTCCAGAGGTTTTAGAGGCGCTCGCACCGGCTTTTCCGCAATTCATCGACGGGGTCAGCGTGCTGCATACCGGCTTGAACAATATGGGAGCGATCTTTCACCCGGCGTTGACCCTGCTTAATGCAGGCCGGATCGAATCGGTCGATGAATTTCAATTCTACATTGAAGGGGTAACACCGTCCGTCGCTCGAGTGCTTGAAGTGCTTGACCGAGAAAGGGTGACTGTCGCTGCTGCGCTCGGCATCCGCGCCCGAACAGCAATGGAGTGGCTAAAGATGGCATATGATGCAGATGGTTCTGATCTGAATGAGGCGATCCACAACCAATCCGGTTATTATGGAATCCAGGCGCCCCTGACGTTGAATCACCGCTATATCACCGAAGATGTCCCTATGAGCCTCGTCCCGATTGCCTCGCTAGGAGACCGGTACGGCGTATCGGTGCGCGGGATTGACAGTATCATCCGGCTGGCTTGCATCATACACCGGACGGATTACTACCGGCGCGGCCGGACTGTGGAGAAACTTGGGCTACAGGAATGGTCAGTCAGTGAATTTACTCACTTTGTCAAGGAAGGAGAAGAGCTTGCTTTGTGTGGATAGAGTCCGAAAAGCCGAAGTGGATAAAAACTGTTGGAAATTCTTAACCGATGGTAAAATGCAGATTACTCTTCCCTGAATAGGCATGATTATTTATGAGAATCGCAAATAACATAATTGACTTGATTGGAAATACCCCGTTGGTCAGGCTGAACAGGATAACCGCAGGTGCGGGGGCGGATGTGGTCGCCAAGCTGGAATATTTTAACCCGGGTCACAGCGTCAAAGATAGGATCGGCGCATCGATGGTCCAGGCCGCTGAGGCAGCCGGATTGATTGGACCAGCCACGACGATTGTAGAACCAACAAGCGGGAATACCGGGATTGCCCTGGCGATGGTCTGTGCCGCGCTGGGTATCCATTGACCCTGACCATGCCCGAGACCATGAGCCGCGAGCGGCGGATTTTGCTCCGGGCTTACGGGGCAAATTTGATATTAACTCCGGGCGCAGAAGGGATGAACGGCGCGATACGCAAGGCTGAGGAAATGGCTGCTGAAGATCCAAACTGCCTGCTCCTGCAGCAGTTCAAGAATCCAGCCAACCCTGAGATCCACCGCCGCACTACTGCCGAAGAAATCTGGCGCGATACCGACGGAAAAGTGGACGTGCTTGTTGCAGGGATCGGCACCGGTGGGACAATAACCGGGGTCGGCGAAGTTTTGAAGGACCTCAAACCTTCAATTCAGATTGTCGCGGTTGAACCCTTCGATTCGCCAGTCCTTTCCGGCGGTCAGCGCGGACCGCATCCAATTCAGGGGATCGGAGCAGGTTTCGTGCCTGAAATCTTGAATACTTCGATTTATGATGAGGTCATCAAAGTTCGGGGCAGTGACGCCTTTGCTTATGCTCGTCGGATGGCGCAGGAAGAGGGGTTGCTGGTGGGGATTTCATCCGGTGCAGCGACCTGGGCTGCCCTCCAGGTTGCAGACCGCAAAGAAAACCAGGGTAAACTTATCGTAGTGATCATCCCATCCTACGGGGAACGCTACTTGAGCACGCCGTTGTTTGCAGATCTTGCGGATTGAGTACCATTAGACAGGTGGGTCATGTTAGCAAAGGCAGTTCGAATCATCCGGAGTGATCTGCATTCAGTCTTCGAGCGCGATCCAGCTGCGAGAAATACTTTAGAAATTTTGTTATGCTATCCCGGACTGCATGCGGTCTGGGGTCATCGCTTCGCGCACTGGCTGTGGAAGAAAAACCTCAAGCTGATCGCCCGCTGGATTTCCCAAATTATGCGAGCTTTAACCGGGATCGAGATTCATCCTGGAGCTAAGATCGGGTCGGAGTTCTTCATCGATCATGGGATGGGTGTCGTGATCGGCGAGACCGCCGAAATTGGTGATTATGTTACTCTATATCACGGTGTGACTTTAGGTGGGGTGAGCATGCAGAAGGGTAAACGTCATCCCACACTGGAAGATTATGTTGTTGTTGGGGCAGGCGCGAAGATCCTTGGAGCGATTACTGTCGGCGAGTGCAGCCGGATTGGCGCAAATGCAGTGGTCGTCAGGAATGTGCCGCCAGAACTCGGTTGTCGTCGGTGTCCCTGGTCAGGTAGTGATGCGAAGCCAGCCGAGGGACGACTCGACTCAGCCAGATCTAGATCATAACCGTCTCCCAGACGCGATTGGCGAATCATTGGCGTTGTTAATGGAGCATGTGAAGCAATTAGAAGAGAAGATAGAAGGCCATTCTAATAATGTCCATGCTGCACCCTTCCATATTCCAGATCATGGGGTCTGGCATGGGGAAGATTTCTCGATTTAGATTATAATCGCAGCAAGATATTCGATTTAGGTTTTTATATTTGGTCCTTGTCGGGAGATCAGTTGGACAAGAGACGTTTGTGCTTGTTTATTTTTATCGTCTCCCTTGGCCTTTTGTCTTGGGGATGCAACCGTCCGGTACCGGCAACCGCGACCTCTGAGATAGATCCTCCTCGACGATAGAGCCACTCTTACTGACGCGCACAAGCATCGCGGAACGGATCCAGGCGACTTTATCGGCGGTTCCAATACGGGCGGAGACAGCAGTTGCAGCCACGCCTTCACCTTCGGGCTTTCCTCAGATCACCCAGGTTTCGCCGGAACCTGGACATCCAACTCTTGCGCCTGAGCTTTCACCAACAGAGCATCCGGTTGTGCTGGAGACGGTCGTTCTACCATCAGCGATCCCAGTTATTCCGACTGTCCCATCTGGAGGATCAGCGACCGATATTTCTGGACCATCCAGCGCTGCTATTCCCGAGATCCCGGATGTTGTTTTCTTGCATCGTGGAGAGTTTCCTTTTTGCCTGGCGCGCCGGTATAACATAGATCCAAACCAGATTCTCTGGCTGAATGGATTTTTCCCTGGACAAATATACTTCGCTGGTCAACCAGTTCATCTCCCTCGCAATCCGCATCCGTTTCCGGGGGATCGAAGGCTGCGTCCGCATCCGAATTCACATATCGTGCAGCCTGGCGAGACGATCTATCGAATTGCCTGTTATTATGGCGATATTGATCCAGCCTACCTGGCAGAGCTCAATGGCCTCTCACCAGACAGCTGGCTCTATCCGGGTCAAGTATTGATCCTTCCGTAAATCTCTTATGTGGCGAAAAAATACTTGCTAAAGCAGGTATCAGTTAAAGTAAATAGAAAATCCAGCCTCCCCCTACCGGCGGAGGCGCTTTTTTGCAGCTTTAAGCCGGTTTAAAGTTTCATCTTCTCCGCTCGGGAGATGATCGGGTTCTATCAAGGACTCTCTGGATTCGTCTGGGTTGACGGATTTTGAAGGAATATTTCCGACTGATTTGTTCAGCGGATTCGGTTCAGACGAAAACGAATGATCCTGGCGGTCGATGTGATGTCGTGCGCGCTGGCGTGCTTCGAACAGACCTTCTAATAGCCTGGGGCGTGGCTCGAGATCCCTGGTTGTAGAGCGATGCCGTCTCGATTGGACCCATGCAGCTGCCTTCGAAAGATCTTTTTTCCGAACGCTCAATCGGCGCAGCGCGACATCAAGCGGGAAGAGCAGCGCGGCTAGGACGAGTAGGGGCAGCCAGATTTGTGTCGCGCTTGGGATTGAATCCAGGTTGTGGGCAAAAATGATAGCAGGATCTTCTGGATTTATTTCACCTCCACCCGTCGAACCAGCAAGTCGGCTTAGAAAGCTGAAATCCACACCGCTGGTCTTGTATTCAGGCGAAAATGGCACCACCAATCCTGTAGTCGATTGACCCAGCGACTGGTCGCCGTCATTTACTCCAACACGCAGCAGGTAAACCCCTGGGGAGGATGCGTCTGCAGATGCTTGATATTGACCGGCGCCGATTTGCTTCATTGATATTTCACGGACTTCAAGGCTTGGGTCGATCAGTGTCACCATACCGGTAAGCGAATTATAAGGGCTGCCGTCTTTATGTGCGGCACGCATCGAGATGATTGCCTGATTTTCCTGATGAGATGCCTGGATTTCGAGCCCCTCAGCACGCGGCGACGGAAGCGTCCAGCTGACTAGCTGGGCCGCAAATGGGGCAAAGCCGTCCCATTCCAACCATTCGATCGCCCATTGACCCCTGAAATCTGAAGTCCACACTGCGGTGCGACCCAAGCCGTGCTGCCAGGAAGCAAGCAGTGGATCGCCTTTCGGAGTGATCAGGTCCAGGCGAGCGGTTTTCTTTGCCGAGACGCCGTTGTATCCCAGCAGGGGGGGGAGTCCACCTGCGTCAATGCCTCGAAGAATTGGACTTGGTGAGGCTGAAATAGGATAGAAAGCTTCTTCAACGATGTATTTACCAACGGATTTCATCGTCTCTTTTAAAAAGATCTCTGGGACCTCCTGGATGTTCGTGGCAGGGTAAAATTCACCTCCTCCCAGCGAAGCCAGCGCGTGCAAGTACTCGGCTGAACCTTCCCCTGCGGCTACGATGCTGAAAGTGATCCCCTGCGAAGCCATCTCTTGAGCAAGATTGTTAAGTTCGCCAGTTCGCACCCAGCCGTCGGTCATCAAAATGATGTGTTTGCGCCTGGCCTGTACATCCTGCAGGGCTAGATAAGCTTCTTTAACTCCGGCCTCAAGGTTGGTACCGCCTTCAGCCTGGATCGCGCTGATCGAACGTTCAAGCGAGAGTGGATCAGGCAGCTGCGCCAGTTCAACAGCCCAGCGTGGTTGAGAATCAAATGCGACAACGCCCAGATAATCATCCTTCCCAATCGCGCTGGCGGCACGCATTACAGCTTCTTTGGCGATGTCTACTTTTGGCTGCCCGCTTTGATTGGGCGTGTACGTCTGGTTCAGGTCCGGGTTGTCGCAGTGGCAGCGTCCCATGCTCCCCGACTTGTCGACTGCCAGGACCAATGCGAGGTTCGATTGAATGGTCTTATCCCGAACATCCATATCCACAGGAAGGATTTCTTCCAACGGCGTGCGAAGGTACCCGCCGGATCCAAATGATCCTGGACCGCCGACCATTACCAGGCCTTTCCCAAGATCACGCACGTAAACCTGCAAGATGTCCATCACGCCAGTTGGGAGTGCAGCAGCGGGGACATTAACCAACACGACTCCTTCATAATTTACCAGCTCATTCAGTGATGATGGCATCTCAGCTGGTGTGCTCAGGGAAACGTTCATCGAAGCAGCCTGGAGCGCTTCTGCAAAATTCCGGCCGTCTCCAGGTCCTCCTTCAACTACCAGGATGGATGGAGGTCCCTGGACAATTGTGTATGCACTTGCTGAATTATTTTGAAGGCGAGTGTCCGCGGCTGGGATTACCTGAACATGAAAACGGCGAAACAAGCCGACGTCATCAAGCTGGCTCGTCGCAGCATTCATCGGGATGGTCACCCGATTTGAACCTGGCAGCAGCCGGATCTCGATGGATTTAACCAACGCCCCTTCCTCGAAGACGCGCAGGGTTGCTTCGAGCGCGGCAGAGCTTTCGATTACAACTTTAAGATCGAAATCTTGTCCAAGCCTGACTTCGTTGGGAGCATGGAATGAATCGATCCAGACTTCGGCGCCTGAAGGCGCGCTGCCAAGTGGAATGTAGCTGAGCTCGATCCCAGCTGCAGCGGCAAGCTCAGCCTGGTCGATTGCCTGGCCAAGGTTCTCACGCCCGTCGGAAAGCAGCACAATTCGACGGGCACCCTCGCCCGGGAAAATTGCCTGGGCAATTTGAAGCGCGCCAGCGATATTGGTGTGTTCGGATACCGGTATGGAAGTGATTTCTGCGAGAATCGGATCGTCTGAGCTCAGCCTCTCAACCAGCGCTTCTTCACCAAAGACGATCAAGGCAGCCTGGTCACCTTCTGGTTTATTGCTTATCGCTTCACGAAGGATTGCCTCTCCTTTCTGGCGCTGTTCAGGAGATACGCTATCGGAGGCGTCCAGGACGAAAACTGTTGTGAGCAGATCAGAACGAATATTCAGCTGGGCTCCGGCAAGCGATAGGATTAATGCCAGAAATATCAGCATCCGTATCGCCAGGCTTGAATAGAAACGACCAGGATTTCGACGAAGCGGGCTAGCAAGGGCAATCGCTGCCAGGAACGGCAGGATCAGACTGATCCAAAGGTAATCGGGGTAATAGAACGATAGGCTCATCGGATGGATGGTTTAGCTTTTCTGGAAGGTATCCTCAGCCTGCGAAACTGCTGGTTCAGGACAGATCTGTGGAACACCAGCCATTCCAGGATGAGCAGAAACAGTGCAGTCGCGGCGGCCAACCGCCAGTATTCCTGCCAGCCGGTTTGGGTAGTTGCACTCTTCTCATCTCCAGCAGTTTGTTTGATGGGAAGAGTGGTCTGTACGGCAATCCGCGATTCATTTGGAGAAAACGAGTTGACAGCAAAGGTGATCGATTTCTGGTTCCCGATATTTATCTGGTAAATTCCGGTTTGACCGGTATCGGCGAAAACCAGCTGTCCAGACGAGCCATCCAACTGCACTGCATTCCCATCGGGTTTCGTAACAGTGATCTTAGCAGCGATGTCCTCTTCATCAGGAAGGAGCTCGATTTTGAGCGGCTGACCAGTTGAGATCGAGGCTGGGATACCGCCTGAGCTGCCAGGAGTTAGCCAGCTGACCAGATTCGAGATCAAAATTGGAAAGGCGATCTGAAGGGGGAGATCCGATCGGGTGAGGCTGAAAGATAGCACTCCAATTCGCCGACCTTCAACTTCCCCAATGAAAATCAGAGCAGGACGAGGTCGGGGGGAGAGTGAATCCTCGACAAGTGAATTTGCCCAGTAAGGGACTGAAAGCTCGGCCGAATCCAGGATATTTACACCGGAAAAATCAATATTTTCGACCATGGGATCAGCTGGTTCGACGATAGCTGGGATGGGATTCTTAATGCGCCCAGTTACGGTAAAAAATGCGGTGCTCTCAGGAGGAGCGATGAAAAGCAAGTTCCCTGGCGGAAGATCAGCCAATTTTGGGCTTACACCGTCATAGACAACCAGCTGTGAGGTGGGATCGACAGGTTCATCCGGTTTGACCAAAATCAGCTTAATGTTGGGCAGCAGGCTGATTGCTGTCTCGAGAAAAAGGTTCCCGCTGCCGATAACTGTAACAGTTATAGGCTCAGAAGGTCGAGCGATCGCATAGGCGCGGTCATCAAGTACCAGGTAATCCTTGCCCGAATCGGGCGGAAGAAGGCGCGCTTCGGCAGTTTCTGTGGTGCTGATGATTCCGCTGACGACGAGAGAGCGTTCTTCGCCTGCAGGGATCTCGAGATCCGCCGCGCTGATCATGACCCCATCTGCAAAAACTGCAAGGCGTCGCGATGCTGGAGCTCCACCGTAATTTTCTGCAGTTGCATATCCAGTCAGCGAGGAGTCCTTTGGATTTTTTGAGAGTGAAAATACGGATATCGCTTGATTTTCTGCGCTGGATCCAACCGGGATGAAGGTTATGCTTCCAGGGAACGAAATCTGCTCCGGTAGGGTGGGACTCCCATCCGAGAGCACGATTGTATGCGTGTCCGTTTGCCGCCGGGCGATTGCAGCCGCAATTTGAAGGGCAGAGCCCAAATCAGAGCCGCCTGATCCAGGTTGAAGTTGACCGAGGGCTTGTCGGATGAGATGTCTGTTTGTGCTGAGCGAGACCAGGGTCTGAGGGCGCTCGCCGGCATTTATGATCGTAATAAGAGTATTGCTTTCAAGTCCATCAATCAGTTGAAGGGCTTGCTTCTTGGCTGTTTCGATCCTGTTCGGCAGGACGTCTGCAGCCGACATGCTGGCTGAAGTATCGAAGATGAATACTGCGGATTTGCTCGAGATGGTTCCAGAAGGTACGGATGGGCGCGCTGCGGCTATGATGAGCGCAGTCAGAAACAACAGCTGCAAGAACAAAAGCAGGTTGCGCTGCAGACGCTGCCAGGGTGCATTCGCTTGCATATCACGAACAATTTTTTTCCATAGGTAAGTGCTGGATACCGGTCTTTCATCCCTGCGAAGTTTCAGCAGATAAAGGAGCAGGATGACCGGGATCAGCGCCAACAACATGGTAGCGGCTGGGTTAAGAAACCTCATCTCAGAATTCCTGATTTCGGTAGAGACGCAAAGATCAGCTCTTCCAGCGGCAGTCCCGATGTGACTGAAACATAATTGATCTGCCGCTTTGCGCAAAATTCCGCCCAGGCGTCCTGCCATTCGACAAGGCGGTTGTTGTACTTCTGAATAGTCTCATAATCTGCAGTGATCTCTACCTGCTCTGCATTCTCCGAATCGACCAGGCAGAAATCACCACTTAATTAGTGGATTCGCTTCATCTGGTGCGAGGATATGAATTATCGTTACTTCATGGCCTCTTGCGCTGATCCGATTTACTGCGGATTGCCAGGAATCACCCATCAGATCGCTCAAAATCAAGACGGTTCCAGGTTTTTCATTCATCAGCGTGAAAAATCCAGGCGTTTTGGTCGGATCCACGAGTGTTTCGCTGATTATTATGGATTGCAGGTACGTGAACAAGCGGTATGCTGAGCTTCTGCCTCGGACGGGCCTTAGCCTGTGATGATTGTTGCGATCAGTGGGAAAAAGAGCCGATGCTGAAACTCGATCCAAACCAACCAGGGCGATATATCCGAATGCTGCCGCTGTGCGGACCGCGTAAGAGAATTTGTTGGGCTCACCCCAATCCATCGAACCGCTGTTGTCCAGGAGCAGGTGTACGGTGATCTCTTTTTCATCGAGGAACAGCTTGATAAAAAGACGCTCGAGCCGGGCATAAGCATTCCAATCAATCCGGCGGAAGTCGTCACCCAGCGAGTACGGCCTGAAGTCAGCAAATTCGACTGATTGCCCGCGTTGGGAGCTTCTCCGTTCGCCTTGCGCCTGGCTCTTGGCCGCGCTGCGATATAGCAATGCAAGCCGTTCCAGACGGCGCAGAAAAAATTCGTTGAAAAGAACTTGTTTTTCTTCTGGCATTGAAAGGACTAGTCTTCCGGGGATACTAGCTCGCATAGACTTTGGATGATCTGATCTGCATGGATGGACTCAGCCTGGGCTTCAAAATTTAGAATCAGCCTGTGCCGCAGTGCGGGGAGCGAGGCTCGGCGTATATCGTCAAATGCTACGTTAAATCTTCCGTCTAATAAAGCGAAAATCTTGCCAGCCAGGACCATCGCCTGCATCCCACGCGGGCTGGCGCCGTATCTGACATAATCTCGGACGATTTGTGGCGAGGATGGATCAGTCGGGTGGGTGGATTTGAGCAGGCGAGCCGCAAATCCGGTCACATGAGGTGCAATCGGAAGCGATCTCGCGAGCTGCTGCATCGCCTGGATGGTCTGTCCATCAGCAACCTTCTCTGCGCCTGGAGCTGCAGAAGAAGTTGTCCGTTCGGCGATCTGAACAAGCTCCGCAGCCGACGGGAAGGGCACATCGATCTTGAAGAAAAACCGGTCAAGCTGTGCTTCAGGCAGCGGATAGGTGCCTTCCATTTCGATTGGATTTTGGGTCGCAAGGACAAAAAAAGGCTCTGGCAGCATTCGTGTAGCTTTCGCGACCGTGACCGAATGCTCCTGCATGGCCTCAAGCATGGCAGATTGGGTTTTTGGTGTAGCGCGATTGATCTCATCAGCCAGGACCAGGTTCGCAAAGATCGGTCCGGGTTCAAATTGAAAACTTCGCCTGCCGCTCTCGTCTTCAACGATGAGATTCGTCCCCACAATATCGGATGGCATCAGATCGGGTGTGAACTGGATGCGGGCGAAGGATAAATCCACAGATTGTGCGAGTGTACGAACCAGGATGGTTTTTCCCAACCCGGGGACCCCTTCCAGTAGGGCGTTACCTCCTGCCAGCATGGTTGCCAGGGTAAACCGGACTAATTCCTGCTGACCGACAATAATCCGCCCGACCTGGGCTTCGATATCTGCGACAATCCCGCAAAATATTTCAGGGGTCATGGTTTCTGCGGAACTAGATTTTGAAGGTTTCAAATCAGAGGTCATTAGAATCTCCTAACTCTGGATCTATTTCAGTTTATTACTTTATCTTGGTTCCAGTGAAGAAAAATAAAGGCGGATATACTCTGAAAGACCTGCAGGAATATATCCTTGCTCAACTGCCTGATTTGCGGCGGATAAATACTGGTAGTAGACCTCGGAATATGGTGCCAGCGCAGGATTAGATATTCCGGGTTGTGAACCCTGTCCTTCGATCGTTGACGTCTCTCCCTCGCCAGTATCCTGACCGGGTATAAAGAGCTCATTTCCTTCGGTTAATGATCTCTGCCATGGGGCGTATACCTGCTCATCGAACGCGCCAGCTTGCACTGAAGGGGCGCTGCCTTTTGGACTGATATTTGCTCGCCCTCCGACTGCTGGTGGCAGTGTCCGTGCCTGAGTTCCGCCGCCCCCTCCAGGCTGCAGTCCTTGCCCTCCACTGCCTGTCGTGTTTGCAGCCTGGCTGCCAGATTGGCCCTGTGCAAATGGACACGCTGCCTGAGAAAGAGCCTGACGGCTGGCTGCTGCCTGGCTGAGCAGGCTTTGTTGGATATCCTGGTCAGTCAGCTGCTGATCAAGCCGCTTCATTGCCGATTGGATAGCCTGGGCTGCCTGGTCAGCTGCTTGAGGATCGCTCGCTTGCGCTGCCTCGGCTAAGGCTGCCAGCGCTGAAGCCAGATCAGGATCACCCACCTGAGAAGCCATAGCAGATAATTGTGCCAGGGCTCGAGAAGTTCGATCAAGTTCGTCGGCAGACATGCTCTCCAGCTTTCCAAGCAGGGCTGCGAGGGTTTCATCTATAGTTTCAGAGCTGCGTTCGCCTGTGTCTTTCTGGCTGAGCCGTGCGAGCTGTGCTGAAAGCTGGGCTCCCAGAGCCTCACGACCGGCCAGATTCGGGTCGAGGTTCAGGCGCAGCTGATCCTCAAAGCGCGATAGATCTGCCAGGGCTTGATCCAGATCTCCTGGATTCTCACGAAGCGATTGCGTCAGCGCCTTTAATTGTTCAATCAGTGCCTGGCGGGCTTCAGGGGATAGAGTTTCAAGATTTTCGATCCGCTGTTCGGCTTGCTCCAATTCACTTGCCTGCGCTTTGGCAGCTTCTTGGATTGTGTGGCGTTCCTGGATCACGAGCTCCATCCTGTTGGGCAGCAAGGTAGAAAGGCAGACAATAAAGAGCAATCCAACTGCTGCCGCCAGGGGTTTCGTCCGAATAGTAAAAGGAAATGCATGAATTGGGTCAATTTCGGATGCCCAATCCAGTGCATCAGCATATTGGCGTCGAATCAACTCTAATCCTGAAGTGATAGAAGCAACGTCAGCTTCCTGGATATCTCCATATTGAAGGGAATAAGCGGTCGAAAGCCGCTCTTTCAAGCCTAATTCCAGGTCGGCGGAAAGTGCTGTCTGGTAAAGGGATATTCGCTTGATCAAGGCTGAAAGCACAATTCCTGCTGCCCAGAACGGAATAGGGATCAAAGTCCATAGAATTAAATCTTGAATTGGAAACAGCCTGCCGGCAACTTGAATAATCAAGCATGCCAGAAAAGGTATCCAAAGCGTGTTTTGAAGTTCAAGCCAGATCCGCCGTGAGTGCATTCGTCGGCGGAAGCGCGATAGAAATGTATGAAGATCGCTCATTTCAATTCACCGCCAGCTGCGGAAGAATCAGACCTTTGGGGGAACTTGTGGGATTTACTGGCACAGGCGTTTGGGATTCTTCAGGATTGACCGGCTTAATTGCCGGAAGGTCTGGAACAATCTCAGGCAATGGCGTCGGAGACGCGGAATTCAAGATACGGATGTTTTCATAGCGGTTGGTTGTCCCGAGATAACCCAATCCGATAATGCTGAGAAAGCCTAATATCAAAACCAGCGTTAAAAGAGCTTCGGGTAGCGATATGCGCCAGCGTCGAACCGGTCTTACCAGTCTGGTCGTAACCAGGTAAAGTACCAGCGTCAGCAAACTGTAGATCGGCAACCCAAAATGGTAAACCGGACGTGGGATGCTGGTCATGCTGATAGGCGGAGAACCGAGGATCCAATAAACCGGGCTTCCCAACATCCAGAACGCACTTGGGATGCTCAGATGGATTAACGGAAGCGCTGAAAGTAGAAGCCAGCACCATGATTGGGCTTGGGGCCATGATCCAGCGTGGTGGATCGGATTGGTTCATCACACCGACCATCACTGCTGCAAAGAGCGGACCAAATAACAGCAAGGCGACAGTGAGGTATGAAAGCACGGTTGCGCGGCCGCTGTGGTTAAAGAGCGCCGAATAGAACAAGCCGATGACACCGAACATGATCGCAACCACGAGCAAGGCTGCCAGAGCTTTGACCATATCCCGGATCGAAACACCGCCGTAAATGAATACAAGACTGGCCATCGGGATAGCTGCGAAGATAACCAGGAAGATATAGCTCATCGCGGCAATGAGCTTTCCCCACAAGATTGAGGCGGGTGAGAGGGGTGTTGCCAGAAGCATTTCGTAAGTCTGTTTCTCGCGTTCGCCGCTTATTTCTCCAGCAGTTATGGATGGAGTGATTGCTGCAATGATCAGCAGCAGCAGGAATGCCAGGCCTGTGAAGAGCATTTGTCCAATCTGTGGGCTGATCGGACTTGAAGAATATTGGGATGTGGTCAGAGTCATGCGATAAAGCGCATAGCCAAGAATCCCAAGTAAAACAAGCGTAATGGTTAAGGTTGCAAAAGCGCGACCACCGCGCATTCGCGACCGTAGCTCCTTTACGATGATCGGGTTGACTTCAAAGGACTTGATGGCATCCATCAGGCTATTTCACCTTTAGTCAGATTTAAGAATGCTTCTTCGAGGCTGGACATTAATTCGCTGAAGGCTGAGACCCGGACTTTCTCAGATATCAAGTTTTCAAGCAAGTCTGCGGCCGATTGATCGTCACCGGAGAATTCAATCTCGAAATGGACTGCACCATCCCTGCTTCGTTGCTCAAAGACATTCTGGACGCCCGAGAAACCGTTCAACACTGCTGCAGCCTGCTCGGCATCGCTCAGAACCAGAATATCGATCATTCTGTGCCCCTCGGCCTGATGAAGGACCTCTTCCAACGGCCCGCTTGTTACGAGCCGGCCGTGCTCCATTATCGCAACTCGATCGCAAAGCTCGGCCAGTTCGGTTAATATATGTGAGCTGAGCAAGATCGTCTTCCCCATTTTCTGAAGCTCGCGTAAAAGTTCGCGCATTTCGACCCGGGCGCGGGGGTCTAGACCAGATGCGGGTTCGTCTAACAGCAGGATCTGGGGGTCGTGAATTAAAGCATGTGCCAGGCATAACCGCTGGCGCATCCCTCGCGAAAGCATATGGACATATGTATCGCGTTTCTCGCTCAAATCCACAAGCTCTAACAGCTCATCAATCGTACGGGCTCGTTTGTTAGGGGAGAGCCTGAAACAGCGGGCGTAAAAATCCAGGTACTCCCAGACAAGCAATTCGTCATAAACTCCGAAGAAGTCCGGCATGTATCCGATCTGCCATTGGATCTCCCGCCAGTAGCGCTGAAATCGTGAGTTCGTTTATCCGGATTTCCCCTTCACCTGGCTCAAGAAGTCCAGCAAGCATCCGGATGGTGGTCGATTTTCCCGCGCCATTTGGCCCGATTAAACCAAAGAGTGATCCAGAAGGGATTTTGAGGTTAAGATGATGTACCGCCTGGATTTTCCCATAGGAGCGAGACAAGTCTCGAGTCGTGATGGCATACATTGGTTTTTGTAATCCTCTTGGATGGATGGCTCAATGCCGGACGCCGTCTAAGCCGAGGGCAAGGTAGTAGCAGCTTTGAGCATTTTCTGCACCAAGCCGGACGCGGATGAGGCCGTCGGTTCGAAGGAATTTTCTGGCCTCCGGGATCAGACTGACACCTTGATTCAGGCCTGAAAGGGCAGTCCAGATGCTTTTTTCCCAATCATAAAGCTCGACTTTTGGGTTTGTGAAATCACCGCTGTCAGTTAACAGGGAAAGTTTCAGGTTCTCAACATCAATATTAGAGAATTGTGGGGGACTTTAAATTCGAATGTCGCTTCGCCTCGGGCGATATAAACTGATGTTGTCCCAGCCATCCCGCAGGTGCCCCCTTCGCGTGGATTTTCTACCAGGCTGCCCGGTACCATCCCAACTGCGATGGAAACATTCCCAGAATCCGTCAGGTCATAAGATAACGGCATCACAACGACAGCTGATGTCTGACGGCCTGGCTCGACTCCCGCGATGCCGACCTCAGGAGGGGCTTCATCCATCCACCCGATGAATGTGGGTGTTGGGGCGGAGAAGGATGCTGAAACATTGGAATTAGAAGAAAAAATGTAGGGAGGTGTGCGCTCAAATAAGCTCTCGACGATTGAGCGGCGGGCTTCCGCCTGGCGGCGGGTAGAAGACCCTGCCGCATTGATCTCATTCTCAAACATAGCATAGCTTAAAGATCCTGTGAAATTTGGCATGCCCAAAGCAGCTAATTCCAGGCTGACATCCGCTTTCTCCCCGGGTGCTAAAGGTCCAATTTGAACGAATTTATTCCCTAAAATTAATGATAAGTCCTGGAATGAATGCGAGGTTGAATTTGTGACCGAGCCAGTGATCTTGTCCTGATCGAGCTGTAAATCACCCGTTATGGCACCGAAGTCGGGGATTTCTCCTTCCGACATAAAGCTTTGCATGGACCACTGGTTCACGCTCAATCCCTTTACCAACGCAGGATCCCCCTGGACCAGGGTCATCACTCGGCCAGCCGGCTTTGAATCGATGGATGGGCTGACCGAGCTCCACGGCTCGTTATAAGGATTTAGCGGGCTGAGCAAACCGCCGCCTTTGACTTCGATCTGATACGCTGTTTGCGCCGGTGAAAAGATCCCAACAAAGCTGTCAAAATGAGCTCTCCCTTCTGGTGAAATTTGAAGGACAGAAATCTTGTTAATAAAAATATCTGTCCCATGGAGGATATATCCCAGGGTAAAGGATGCTGCTGAGAAAATAATCGTAATAACAGGGATTGTGATCCAGGCCAGTTGCAGCTGGTTTCTCTTTCGCAGGACCAGATAATTAATGGGACCAATCAGAAGTATGTAAACAATCAGCATCATGGCTAACCCTCTGGCGGAGGGCATATCCAGGACCGGCAGGTTGGAAAGCACATAAGGCATATTGCTGGAGAACTGCTGGCGGGCAGACATATCGGTCGGCAGATATTCGGAAAATGCAGCCCCTGGAGAGATCAATGCGCTCCAGAAGTCAGGTGTACCTTTCCAGGCATCAAAAGGGGCTACGATTGGATCCAGACGCGAGGAAATTTACTGAACCGTTTCCCAGTTTCCACTCAGATGCTAATTTAATTTGCCCTTCGCTGATCAGGATTTGGTCCGTCTCGGATTTAAGCACCGCAGCTACAAATGGTCCGGGTATGAGCACCGGTTGTTCTTTTCCTGTGAAGTCTTCTAATGATTGAACCGTATGGATTTCCTGGGTAGCTGAGATTTCACCAGGGAATAACGATTTTGGGAGACCAGCAGTTGTAAGCTGTGCATGTGTGCCTCCACCAATCACCAGCCTGCCTCCCTGGCGCACCCAGGTTTCGATTGCGATACCTTGAGATGGTGTCAGCAAGGTTGTATCCAGATCGCTGAGCACCAACAAGTCGAAGTTGCGTAAGCCTTCAAAGCGTTCTGGAATCTGATCCAGTGGGATGTCAATTATGACTCTGCTTCTTTTGATTCCAGGCAGCTCAGCAGCAGCGATCATGGAAAGTGCGCCTCGTTCAGGTGCGATCAAGCCTACCAGGTAATTGACAGTTGGATTTGGGTGAACGGAAATCCGGTCTGAAACCAGTAATTCTTCGTCCGAAACCAAATTGACATCAAGCTCGCGGGAATAATTATTCGGAAGCACGTAGAGGACCACGCGCTTGTGCGCCATTGAGGGCAGCTCTACAAAAGCTGCGTAAACGATCGTTCCATTCGCTCCTGGAATAGATACCTGGATTTCTGCATTCAGGTCGCGCCCATTATTTTCAATCTCGACAAAAATCGGGATCCATTCTCCGTATTTAAAGTTTCCTTCAAAACCAGGAACTGCGTTCATGGAAATATCGTTCAATCCTTGAGGGAGCGGGGTTTGGGCAGCAGCAGGCGAGATGGTCAGGCTGCAAATCGAAAATCTAAAAAAAACCGCCACCAGAGAAACAAGCACGATTCGGCTTATTGAGAGTTTGAATGGCTGGAGAATCACTTTGTTCACAGGTTGAAGTTCCTTTTTGATCAGTTCAATAGGTAAAGGACGAACCCGACTACCTTCAGGTTCCCGGTTCGGAAGGGGTAATTATAATCGCTGAATAAAATCGAAAAAATGCAGCAAATGACTTGTTTTACAGTGTGGTTTTAATAAGACCCTTGCGCTCATTTTTCCATCAGGAAAGGATTAATTGATGCTCATATCTCCCAGCATCGCTTGCTAGAAGGGTTAAAATCGTTTATGATTTTCGAATATTAAATTTTTGACGATTTTTCTGTAGATGAATCAAGATTACGAGGCTACCTTTTGATATCCACCCAAAAAAGCGGAAGAATGGTCCGGACGATAACCTTCGCGATCCTATTTTTCCTACTAATAACAGCTTGCAAGCCAAATCAACTCGAAACTTCACCAACCCCTTTGCCGACCTTGAGACCGCCGGAAGTCCGCGTCACTCAGCCCCCTTCCGCCGAACTGGCTGCCGAAGAATTCTTGAAAGCATGGCAAGAATTTGATTACAAGTCTATGTATTCCCTGCTTGCTGAGTCGGCGCAGGCGAATATCAGCCCTGAAAAATTCAAAGAAGTTTATGAAAATCTCGCAAATGAGACTACCTTGATCGATTTGTCAGCAGAAATTATTTCGGCACAGACCAGCCCGGAGACTGCCGATATCGGGTACAGGGTAGATTATCAAACAGCGATCCTTGATAATTTCCAGCGAGAGATGGTGATGCGCTTGTCGCTCGAAGAAGGACGCTGGCGGATTCTATGGGATGCTGGATTGGCGCTTCCAGAGCTGGCAGGTGGTAACTATCTTGGACTCGACCGGGAGTGGGATGGCCGGGCGAGCATTTTTGATATAAATGGAAATCCGCTGGCACAGCAAACCGATGCTGCTGCAGTTGGCGTCTGGCCGGATTATGTCAATCTTGAAGAATCAAAGGGATTGCTTTCAATGCTGGCGAGCATCTCAAATTATCGTTCATTTACGATCGCAGAGATGATCGCAAACGCCAATCCGGGCGCGTATATCCCGATCAGTGAAATCCCGGTTGATGAAGAACCTCGCCTGTTGGATCAATTGAGGAATATCGGCTCCGTAGTCGTTTCAGAGTACAGCCGCCGGCTCTATCCTGGGAGCGGTATCGCTCCGCACCTGGTGGGATACGTCAGCCCAATTCAGCAAGAAGAAATGAGCAGCTTCCGGCGCAAGGGGTACCTGGGTGATGACCGTGTGGGTCGGAAGGGGGTCGAGCTTTGGGGGGAAGAGACGTTGAATGGTACGCCAGGGGGAACAGTTTATGTGTTAATCCAGACGGAAAACCAATCGTTGAGTTGGGTTCGGCAGCCAGCATCCCAGGAGAGGATATCTATACGACGATCGATCGCGATTTCCAATATCAGGTTCAAAAAGCGATGTCATCGTTCAGAGGGGCTATCGTCGTTCTGGAGCGGAATACTGGAAAAGTGCTGGCGCTCGCTTCCACGCCGGGTTTCGACCCCAATGCATTCGAGATTGAAAATTACAATTGGAATACCTTGCTCGGCGAAATTACCAATGACCAGCGCCTGCCGCAGTTCAATCGCGCTTCTCAGGGTCAATATCCCTTAGGATCTGTATTTAAGATAATTACCACCGCAGCTGGGCTTGAAAGCGGCCGGTATACTGCCGATTCTACCTATGAATGCGGATACACATTTGATGAGCTGGGTGGCATAACTCTTTACGATTGGACCTGGGACCATTTTCAGGAGGACGGCGAAACCCAGCCCAGCGGGCTATTAACCCTGCCTCAAGGTTTGATTAAATCGTGCAATCCCTGGTTTTATCATATTGGCTACGATCTTTACAGCGCCGGGTTGACGACGTCCATATCGGAGATGGCGCGCAGCTTTGGCCTTGGGAGCAAAACGGGGATCGAGGGGGTGGAAGAAGAGGCTGGGAATGTCCCGGATCCGGCCAGCCCGCTGGATGCAACCAATCTGGCGATTGGCCAGGGAGACCTTCAAGTAACACCGCTTCAGGTTGCCCGTTTTATTGCCGCAGTAGGGAATGGCGGCACACTCTACCGACCTCAGGTCATTGAAAAAATCGTCGGTAAGAATGGCGCAGTTCGATCCAGCTTCAAACCAGAAAAGCAAGGAACTCTCCCGCTCAAACCAGCAAATCTGAAGATCATTCAGGAAGCAATGAAAGGCGTTCCGAGCAGTAAACAACCGATGGGGACGGCGTTTCTTCAACTTAATGACCTAAAAGTTGCGATTGCAGGTAAAACTGGGACTGCAACCTCGCAGACTGGAACTCCACATGCATGGTTTGGAGGGTATACATTCGAAAATGATGAGACAAAACCCGATATTGCTGTTGTAGTCATCGCCGAAAATGCCGGTGAGGGTTCAGAAATTGCGGCACCAATCTTCAGGCGTGTGGTGGAGACATACTTCTTTGGGCGACCGTATAAGCCGTATCGCTGGGAAGCAATTATCGATGTCACCAGATCCCCAACTCCACTTCCAACGGACACGCCCGCTGTCCAACCCTGATCAGATCATCGAATGCGAATTCCTCAATTGATAAGAATCGAGATGGCCGTCTGCTGCGGACGGCCATCTTCTTTCGAATGTAGAGGAGACTTCGAAGAATCTTGCGCTCAGTAGGCGGTGTTGTTATAGAACCAGTTGTAGGCGTAGAAACCAGATCCCTGGACGCTCTGCATCCGGATCGCGATCTGGAAGCAGTTATACAGCTCGGGTGGGATTGAGAAGGTCATGGTCTGGGTGCCGCCGCTGCCTGTGGGGAAAGTCGCCACCGGGATACCGTGGATACCAAGCGTCCCATAATAACCCATCCGGACCTGGAATGTATCCGATGCCGGCAGGTTGTATGCAGTCACCGTCACAGTCCCATTTCTCACAACTGAGTTCACAAAGAAAGTTGGGTAGACTACGTAGTACGGCTGCTGCCAACCACAATACCCCCACTTTGGTTTGGGAGGGTGCCCTGGGCAATTGCCCGCTGCGCCAGCAGAGAACGGGAATACGAGCGCCAGGATGACTATCCCGACAAAAAGTGAATATCGCGTAAATCTTAACATTGGATCCTCCTGTTTGAACCTGATTGATTGACCGTTGTTTCACGGATTATTTATGCTGGTAGATATAATTTACTCTCCGATGTCTGAATAAGCAATGAAAACCTATAAACTGCCCGTATAAATTCAGTAAAATTTTACAGGGTTGAACCTTAAAGCACCCTTGGTTTGGATGCGAGCCGATGTTATACTCATGCAGTCCGAAAGGTCAATGATGCAGATCGAGGATTTAATCCATTCACTGCCTGAAACGTATTCCCCAGCTGACCGGGATCTTGTGCTGCGGGCGTATCGCGTTGCAGAACTGGCTCACGAGGGACAAAAACGTGTTTCAGGTGAACCTTATATTTATCACTGCATTTCGGTAGCATATATTCTTTCGGAAATGCGTGTTCCCCCTTCTGTTGTCGCAGCCGCACTGCTTCATGATACGGTAGAAGACACAGACATCACGCTTGCAGATTTGGATCGTGATTTTGGCGATGAGATCGCCCGGCTCGTCGATGGTGTGACCAAGCTCACACATTTGCCGCGCGTTTCTCGGGGGGACCAGCAAGAAAAAGAAGTGCTCGAAGAAGAAGTCCGGCGAGAAATTGCAGAAAGACGGGGTGAGGCTGCCCCAGAAGAAGCTGCGGACATTATCCTTCGCAGCCGAAAATATGATCTGGTGTCAGAGACGCTTCGAAAAACCTTCCTGGCTATGGGGGAAGATGTTCGGGTAATTCTTATTAAACTCGCCGACAGGCTCCATAATATGCGCACGCTTGGGCATATGCCGGACAGCAAACGCAGGAGAATTGCTCAGGAAACTCTGGACATTTTTGCACCACTTGCGAACCGCTTGGGGATCTGGCAAATTAAATGGGAGCTGGAAGATCTGGGTTTTCGATATGTTAACCCGGAGAAATTCCGTGAGATTGCGGATAATCTGGCAAGTCGGCGATCTGAGCGTGAGGCAGAGATGCAGCAAATCAAGCAGAAGCTTGAATTTGTCCTCGCTGCTTCGAATATTCAGTCGGAAATCTCAGCACGCCCCAAGCACATCTACTCGATCTACCGCAAAATGGTCCGTAAAGGTATCCCGTTCGATCTGGTCCATGATGTTCGTGGTGTTCGAGTGATCGTTCCAGATACCACAGCCTGCTACACCGCGCTGGGGATCATTCATTCTAATTGGCGGCCGATCCCGAATGAGTTTGATGACTATATTGCTGCCCCGAAAGATAATTTTTATCGGTCTCTCCATACCGCGGTTAATTATGACGATGGAAAAACGCTTGAAATCCAGCTTCGAACCCAGGAAATGCATCAAAACGCAGAGTATGGAATTGCTGCACACTGGCGATACAAAGAAGGTTCTGGACGAGATGATGACTATGAACGGAGAATCTTGTGGCTGCGTTCGTTAATGGAGTGGCGGCAGGATGTGGAAGATGCTGGTGAATTTGTTGACAGCATGAAAAATGAGGTCTTCCAGGACCGTGTTTACGTTTTTACGCCGAAGGGGGACATCATAGATTTAGCTGCCGGCTCAACGCCGATTGATTTTGCTTATCAGGTTCACACGGATATCGGGCATCGCTGCCGTGGGGCAAAAATTAATGGGAAGCTGGTCTCATTGGATTACCAGCTCCACACTGGCGATAAAGTCGAGATTCTGGCAGCAAAGCGCGGCGGTCCAAGCCTGGATTGGTTGAATCCAAATCTCGGACTGGTCCAAACTCAGCGGGCGAGATCGAAAATTCGCAACTGGTTCAAGCGGCAGGCTCGCGAAAAAAATGCGAGCACAGGAAAAGTGATGTTGGAGAAGGAGCTGCGTCGGCTCGGTCTTTCAGATACCAATCTTGAGCGGTTAGCAAAGGAATTTGAATTAAGGTCTGTTGAAGATCTTTACGTCTCGCTTGGAACAGGCGATCTTCCAACTCATAAGATTGTAAACCACCTTACTTTAGGAGACCGCGAAGAAAATGTCGATGAGCTGCTGCCCACATCGAAACCTGCGGGGACAGGGCCTACCGAAGACGCTGTAACTGTATTGGGTTTGAAGGGGCTGCTGACGAATTTTGCTCGCTGTTGCAATCCAGCTCCTGGCGATGAGATTGTAGGGTATATCACTCGCGGCCGGGGGGCAACAATCCATCGAAAAGATTGCCCGAACGTACTCAGAATTGGTGATCGTGAAAGGCTGGTCAGGGTGAGTTGGGGAGAGCCAAAGGCCACCTACCCGGTGCCTGTTCGAATCAAAGCATACGACCGAGATGGGCTGATGAAGGATGTGTCTACGCTGATTTCGGATGAAGGGGTAAATATGCCGCGGGTAAAAGTCGAAACAAGTCGAAATCTGGCTGTTTTTGACCTGGTGATCGAAGTGAGAGATATTATTCAGCTCAGCCGAGTCCTGGATCGTCTCGAAAACCTGGCAAATGTGATGGAGGCTCGTCGGGTTCGGCCAGGATGATCCGATTTGATTCCTTGAAAAACTACACGATTTACGTTCTCGCATAATGGTATAATACCGCTCCGAATGGCACAGGAAACTGATTTGCTCAATGTTAGCGAAGCTCGCCGGCGGCTGCTCGCACACTTTCCAACGCTAGCGTCTGAAGCAATTCCGCTCAGTTCTGCGGTTGGCAGAGTCCTGGCTGAGCCTATCATATCCCAGATTTCGCTCCCTTCTTTCGATACTTCTGCGATGGATGGTTTTGCTGTTTACGCCGATGATACGCTCCTGGCGGCGGAAGAACATCCGATATCACTCAAGGTTGTCGAAGACATCCCTGCTGGGAAGGATGTTATTACCTTCATCCATCAGGGTCAGGCAGCACGGATCATGACTGGAGCAAAAATCCCGCCAGGCGCGGATGCAGTCGTACCTGTTGAATGGACTGATTTCAACTATCGCCAGGTTGGATTACAGGCTCCTGAAGTGGTTGGTATCAGCCGGTCCGTCCGTAAAAATGACAATATTCGCCGACAAGGGGATGATCTCCAGGCTGGAGAAATCATATTGGAGAGCGGTCACTTAATCCGGCCTCAGGACGCAGGCTTGTTAAGCATGGTGGGCAAAGCCGAGTTGTTAGTTCATAAAAAACCCAGGGTGGCGATTTTTTCGACGGGGGATGAGCTGCTACCTGTTGAAGCGCCGCTTGAACCTGGAAAAATTCATGATGCAAATATGTACACATTGATCGGCCAGGTGGAGCAATGTGGGGCGCAGGCGATAAACCTTGGTATCATAGCTGACCATCCGGAAGACGTTCGAAAAACTCTCAACGCAGTCGAAAAAATTGGCGTGGACCTGATCCTTTCATCAGCGGGAGTAAGCGTTGGGGCAATGGATTTCGTCCGGCATGTCATTGAGAAATTTGGCCATTTAGAATTTTGGCGAGTAAATATGCGCCCAGGGAAGCCTTTTGCATTTGGCTATTACGAAAAAACGCCATTCATTGGATTGCCTGGCAACCCGGTTTCAGCATTCGTAGGTTTTGAAGTCTTTGTTCGCCCGGTCCTCCAGCAAATGTTAGGCGAAAAAGATAAGATTAGGAAAACAATAAAAGTAAAACTGGTAGATGCGGTTGAATCGGATGGTCGTGAAAGTTATCTTCGGGCTGTTGTGACTCATGAAGACGGCTTATATTTTGCCAGGCTCACCGGCCACCAGGGTTCCGGAAACTTGCGATCCTTAGTTCAGGCAAACGCTATGCTTTTAATCCCTTCTGGGGTAAAATCAGTGCCGTCCGGCGGGCAGGTAGATGCCTGGTTTCTGGATGGCAGGTAATAAAGTTTGAAATCAACATTTTAGGAGGTAATGATGCCCGCGTATTCGCTGCCACTACATCGATTGTGTATTTCTTGATGATGGATACTGCGGAGCGGCCGCGATTGAGATTGATCCGGATGCTGGATGCATGACTTTCTCGAGAGCGGATGATGTAAACAATGATAACGACTGGGAAGAAGAAGAAGAAGAGTTAGAAGAGTGGGAAGACATCGACCTGGACGAAGAGGACGATGAATTATGGTTGGATGAAGACGAAGAATATTGATGTTTTGGAGTCTGTTCAGTGTGCAGAATGGTCGATATTTCCTTGTCCCGCTTCTGCTTTGCCTCGGGATTTCTTACAATTCTGCATCTGCCGAATTCACTGAGACGATCTTTGCACCTCAATCAGGAACACCGACCTCAATCAGTAATTTTGTCGAGATAGAAGCTGGCTGCAATTGGTCTGGTATAGGGGGACAGGTTTTTAACCAGCTTGGTACTCCAGTAACCGGGATCGTTGTGAAAATTTGGGGATCCTACTCAGGGAACCAAATCCTCTCCTATGGTGTTTCTGGAGGGTCAGCCGACTTTGGACCGGGCGGTTTCCTCTTCAAGCTGGGAGATCATGCTTCCGCCTCGTCTGAGACTATGAGGTTGCAGGTCTTGGATCTAGCTGGAAATGAATTGTCCCCACCGATCAAATTTAATACCTACGCAGATTGTTCTCGAAACCTGGTTTTATTGAAATATTCGCGAATATTCGATCGAAAATCCAATTTTTCTGCCTTTGATCCGCCGATAGTTCGACATCAGCGAAAATAAGAGGACGCCGCTGTGCCTATCCTTGATCACTTTGGCCTGCTTGCACCTTTCTACGATAGGGCGATCAAACCAGCCTTCCCGCAAAAATTAATCTCACTTTTAGACTTGCCAGCTGATGGTTTGGTATTAGATGCTGGAGGGGGGACAGGAAGGATCGCACAATTCCTGACTGGCAAAATCAAATCGATTGTCATCGCAGATTCATCTTTGGAAATGCTTCAACAAGCAGCTCAAAAGAATTGTTGCAGTCTGGTGTGCTCTAATACGGAAAGCTTGCCTTTTCCAGATGAATTATTTACCAGGATATTGATGGTCGATGCACTCCATCATGTCATCAACCACCAAAAAACTATTGATGAATTATGGCGATTGTTGAAACCCGGCGGCAGGCTGGTTATTGAAGAAATGGATTTTAACCAGCCGCTGGTAAAACTTGTTGCTATGGCAGAGAAAATCGCTTTGATGAGGAGCCATTTTTTATCACCACAAGCCATTGCAGGGTTATTTGCCGAATTTGGTGGGGAAATCAGAATTGAGCGCTCGGATCGAAATGCCTGGATAATCGTCGACAAATTCAATCAGTAATTTGTTCTGGTTCTTCCCCTTCTTCATCCAAATCATCTTCATCAAATTCACTGTAATCGATCCGAAGTGCTTCCTTTGCGGGTGCAGTCGATGCCAGCAGCAGCAGTGTCATAACGATCGCACTCGTTATGCACCAGGCGCATGTGGCGCCTATCACGAATGGCTCCAGAAAGGTCAAGTAGATTGAAAATAATACGCCGAACCATGCCATTCCCCAAATTGCGATTGTAAACAGCTTCTGAGTGGAATCAGGGCCGTAGATCATCAACAGCCAACTGCCCAGGATTCGAGATAACCGAAAACTCCCAATATTCCAATTGGGATAATTCCGAACAATTTCGCATATGGGCTTTCTTGAACGCTGTTGCAGTTACCGACCGGACCGCATATCGCAGCGGAATGAGTGATCTCGACATAAGACAGATAAATGCCACCCCAAGCCCGATGATAGCCAGGACAGGAATAAAAAAATCTGGGAAAGTAAGAAACCTGCTGTCAGGGCCTTTGAGGTAGCTGGCAAGGACTACTCCAGCGCAAATCAGCATTCCTATTAAATACAATAACTGCTATTGTGTTGGCAATGGGGTCCTGCAGAAATTTTTGAACGAATACTGGTTGTCCATTTTGCTCAGTGGACTGTTGTTGATTTGCACTCGGAAGAATTTGTGTGCCGGCTTGATCCTGCGCAGCAATAACCTGGCTTAAGCCGGGGATATCCGGCCATTCAGTTCCTCCAGACGCCAGTCCAGCTTCAATCAGCTCGGCGATATGGGCTTCAATCTCATCGGCTCCAACAAGGACGTTTGAACCAAGGATCAAAGTGGGGACTCCGATCCTATCGTCTGAAACCTCATATTTAGTGAGCGCGGCTTGATAAAGGTCGTATCCAATCGGATGATTGACATCAACTCCGACAATATCCACTTGATTGGGATATTTATCTACAAATGGGAGGCAGGATTTCCTCCATGACCTTGTGGCATGCTGGACAGGTCTGTGAGAAGAATAGGACTGCCTGGATGACTTCGGATTTAGCCGCAGATGCAGTAATATGAGGGTGAGATTATGGTGACGAGTAAAATCAATAATCGGATAGAAAGGTGTTTCATACTTTTCTCCATTACAATTTTCAATTCAACAAGAAGTCTACCAGGATACGGTTAAATTCTTGATATTGATCGATGGTCACAGCATGGCCGGCATCAGGAATGATCACCTGGCGGCAATTTGGGATTCCCTGAGCTAGCCGGCTCTGAATTTCGGGTGCGACGGTGGAATCTTGCTCTCCGGTTATCACAAGCGTTGGAGCCTGGATCCTGTGAAGGCGGTCAGCACTATTAAAACGTGCGAGATCATGCATCGCGCTCCGGTAAGATCGTGGATCTGCTTGAAGAATTTGATCAATCAGCACTCTTCGGTACATTTCCTGCTCGGGCTTAGGAAATACTTTTCGTGCTACAGCCTTTGCCTGAATCGGTAAGCCGAGCGTATGCAGCAGGATCAATCGAGTTACAAAATATGGCCAGGTTTGCGGTTTTGAAAAATCCAGCCTGTCGAATGAATTAATAATCACCAATTTGTCGATTGTCTCAGGATATTCAAAAGCAATTTGCTGAGCAAGGACGCCTCCCATAGAAATCCCTGCCAGCTTATAGGTATTTAACTGGATTGCTGAGGCACATTGCGAAATCCTGGAAGCCCAGGCAGACAAACCGCCGCTTATTGGATCGGATTTTCCAAACCCCGGCACATCAAAAGCTAAAACTCGGAAACCTGAACTGCACAATTTATCGAATTGAAGAGCCCAGGAATCACACGTCGCTCCCAGCCCGTGGATGAGCACGATTGTATTCTCGGATTCAGGATTTAGATCGATATAGTGCAACCGTGATTGCTGATCGAATTCATGGAATGGCATGAGTAAAAAAACAGGAGTATTCGGGGAAATGGAATTGTTGTGCAGATACGCAACCACCTCCAAAAATCGGAGGCGGTTCTCTTGGATCTTGGGCTAACCAATTTGTCAGGACTTTTCAGCCTGGTCGGTTTCTTTCTGATCAGGTGCGGTTGGTTCAGATTTATCTTTCGTTTCGTCCGTATCCTGGATACCTTGCTTAAAAGCCAAATCCCGCTGCCCATTTCGCCAGCTATTTTGCTGATCCGGCCGACGCCAAAAAGTACGATGACGATTACCAATATGATAATTAGCTCAGTAGGACCGAAATTCATTTTTAATCTCCATATGGTTATAAAAAAATCTGTTGACAAGCCTGTGCGGCCAGCCGAATTTCTCGTTTATCTTTAACAAGAAGATTATACTACTCTTTCTTGGTACAATTACCACTGAGATGTCTGAGTTGATCGTTATCGGAGGAGGTCTGGCTGGTAGTGAAGCAGCCTGGCAGGCGGCAAAGCGGGGATTGGATGTTTCATTATTTGAAATGCGTCCAGTAACCCAGACCGGCGTTCACAGAAGTGACCGGCTGGCAGAATTGGTTTGTTCAAATTCATTTGGCTCACAGCTCAGCGACCGGGCATCCGGATTACTGAAAGAAGAGATCACATGCATGGGTTCATTGCTGATCGAATGCGCTCAAGAGACTTCTCTTCCGGCTGGCGGGGCATTAGCTGTGGATCGCGTTGCGTTTGCGGAATCAGTGACTGAAAAAATCACCTCCTGCCCGAAAATTCATCTGATCCGCCAGGAAATCAAGTTCATTCCCGAAAGTCCGGTCATCATCGCATCGGGACCTCTGACTTCCCCTGCGCTTGCAGCCGAAATCAATCGGATCACAGGTCAAGACCAGCTGTATTTTTTTGATGCAGTCGCTCCAATCGTGACCCAGGAATCAATCGACATGCAGATAGCCTTTCGAGCGTCCAGGTATCAGCGCGGGGACTTACCGAATGGGGATTACATCAATTGTCCTTTTTCTCGCCAGCAATATTACGATTTTGTTGATGAATTATTGTCTGCTGAGCGGATTGAGCTGCGGGAATTCGAAAGCGAGATTGATCGTGGAGTTCAGGCAGGCTCAGCGCGTCTTCTTTGAAGGGTGCTTACCGGTTGAAATCCTAGCACGACGGGGAAAAGAGGCTCTGGCGTTTGGTCCCATGCGCCCTGTCGGATTGGTCGATCCGAGTACTGGAAAGCGACCCTATGCTGTGGTTCAGCTTCGACAGGATAACCTGGCTGGTTCGCTGTATAACCTGGTCGGATTTCAAACAAATCTCAAGTTCTCGGAACAACGCAGGCTCTTCCGGATGATTCCTGGACTTGAGAAGGCAGATATTATCCGATATGGTCAGATGCACAGGAATACCTACATCTGTTCACCGAGAAACTTGAACCCATCCCTTCAATTTAAAAACCGACCAGAAATTTTCTTTGCCGGCCAAATCACCGGAGTGGAAGGATATTTAGGGAATATCGCGACTGGGCTCTTAGCGGGCTGGAATGCAGCGCGCAGGATCAACAGCCAACCGCCGATCATTTTACCTGAAACGACGATGCTCGGAGCGTTAATAAAATACATCACCGAAGCAAGCATCCAGGATTTTCAACCGATGAAGGCCAATTTTGGGATCATGCCAGTTATGGACCAAACTGGAATTCGAGGCAAAAGAGAGCGAGCAAAGGCTTATTCCATGCGAGCCCAGCAAGACTTGAGCCGATTTCTGGAGACAACGGACGAGTATTTTGGTCGATAATGATTTCAGTAATAAGAAATTGATTAGATCATTTTATTAAAGAGAATGCAGGGAAATATGTCGAAAAAAGATCCTGAATTAACAACCAGACCAAGAGAGCGAGCTTTTCTTGTAGGCGTCGAGATTTACGGCAAGCAAGGTCTGTTATCGCTGTCCGATTCACTGGCGGAGTTAGCTCTGCTTGCTGATACTGCAGGATTGGAGGTTGTAGGGGAGACAACTCAAAAATTAGATCATCCCAATTCAAATACATATATCGGACCAGGGAAAGTGGAAGAAGTAAAAACCCTTGCCGTTGAATTTGACGCTAATGTGATTTTATTTGATGAGGAGCTATCGCCTCGCCACTTCCGCGAACTCGAGCTGATCTTTGGTACTGAGCTTCGCATCCTTGATCGAACGGCTCTGATCCTGGATATTTTTGCCCAGCACGCAAACACACGCGAAGGAGCTCTGCAAGTAGAGTTAGCCCAATATGAATACCGCCTTCCGAGGCTCACGCGAGCATGGACGCACCTTGCTCGTCAGGCCGGCGGGGGAGGGGGGCGCACTGGGAGTGTCGGCGGTGTAGGATTGCGTGGTCCAGGGGAAACCCAGCTTGAAGTAGACCGGCGGGAAATTCGCAGGCGGATAGACCATTTGAAGGGTGAGCTGGAAAAAGTTCGCACCCACCGCAAACAATATCGAGCCAGGAGAAGCCGCTCTCGCATCCCTCTGGTTACGTTGGTCGGGTACACCAACGCTGGCAAATCCACCCTGCTGAACAGGCTGGCAGGCGCGAACGTTTACGTGGCTGACCAGCTTTTCGCTACGTTGGATCCTACAACCCGCAGGGTGCAGCTTCCGCGGTGGATATCAGGCGTTATTCACAGATACAGTCGGTTTTATCCAAAAACTCCCAACCGAGCTTGTTGCAGCTTTTCGGGCAACTCTAGAAGAGATCGCTGAAGCCGATTTACTTTTGCATGTTGTCGATATCAACCATCCCAACTCATACGCTCAGGCTGCGTCAGTTCACCAGACACTCGATGAAATTGGCGCTGGGCATATCCCGGTCCTGACCGTCTTGAATAAAATCGACCAGCTTGCTGATCCTCATGAAGCCCAAAATAAGATTTCAAACTTCCCAAATGCGATGGCTGTCTCCGCTCTGCAGGGAATCGGAATCGAAGAATTATCTGTCTCGATCGCAGACCGGTTATACGAAATGTTTACGGATATCACCGTCAAGCTTCCATACCATGAAGGCGCTTTGATCTCGTTATTCCATGAATTCGGCCAGGTTGAACGCGTCGAGCATATACGCGGTGGCGTGTTCATCCAGGGGAAAGTACCAGGACGCCTTCTTGCTCGTTTTCAGCCGTATTTTGATCGGAAAGAGGATCAACCTGTTGGAAATTAGACATTATCTTTTCACAAATTAAGAATGTTTTCCGATTAGAGGCTATCATGAATAGAAAGTTGAGCAGCTGGGCTGATAATCTGTCTGATTTCTTCGCAAGTAGAAAAGGATTGCCAATCATAATCGGGATGGTTCTCGTTGTTGTGAATTTTCTTTTACAATTCTTTCCCGGAATCGGGTGGCTTTCATCCAGCAACTTTTTTCTGCATCTTGGAATCATCCTTGCATTAATGGGTATTCTACTTTCCTGGGCGTTATAACAAACGAAAACCCGAAAGGCTTCTGCGACCTCTCGGGTTTGATTTTCATTCAAGCCTGTTCGATGAGTTTAGATCTTCGGACCGGCTTTCTTTACTTCTTCGGATGCCTGGTCTTCAAACTTCTTAAAATTATCAATAAACCTGGATGCCAGCGAACGGTAGCGCTTGAAATATGCTTCTCGACTCGACCAGGATGATGCTGGATCGAGGACGCCTTCGGGGATATCCGGGCAAGTCCTGGGCACTCGAAAGCCAAAAACAGGATCAACTGTGTATTCTACGTTATCAAGCATTCCATCGAGAGCTGCGTTGAGCATCGCCCGGGTGTAGCGGATGCTGATTCGTTTGCCGACCCCATAAGGGCCGCCGACCCAACCGGTGTTGATCAGCCAGCAGCGGACTGCATGGCGTTCGATCTTCTGTCTGAGCAGGTTTGCGTAATAAGCGGGATGATGCACCATAAAAGGTCCGCCAAAACAAGTGCTGAATGTTATCTCCGGTTCTTCTCCGAGCCCAATTTCAGTCCCAGCAATTTTCGAGGTGTATCCGGAGATAAAATGATAAAGCGCCTGGTCAGGATCGAGCCTGGCGATTGGTGGCATGACTCCGGACGCATCACAGGTTAAGAAAATGATATCCTTCGGATGACCGGCGCGCTTCTCCGGTATGGCGTTATCGATGAACTCCAGCGGGTACGAGGCGCGCGTGTTCTCGGTTTGAGTATCGTCATCCAGGTCAATTAGTCTTGTCACGGGATCGTAAATGACATTTTCCAACAGCGTGCCAAATCGACGCGTGCAGGCGTAAATTTGAGGCTCTGCTGTCGGAGAAAGCGCGATGACTTTTGCATAGCACCCGCCTTCGAAGTTGAAAACACCTTCATCGCTCCAACCGTGCTCGTCGTCCCCAATTAGACCGCGCAGCGGGTCTGCTGAGAGTGTGGTTTTTCCTGTGCCGGAGAGCCCAAAGAAAAGTGCGGAATCGCCAGTTTTCCCGACGTTCGCGGAGCAGTGCATGGTCATGACGCCTTCAAGCGGGAGCAGATAATTCATGATCGTAAAGATCGACTTCTTGATCTCGCCGGCATACCCGGAGTTCCCTATCATGCAGAGACGCTGTTGAAAATTGATCGCAATCACGGTATTCGATGGTGTGCCGTCCAATTGCGGAAATGTTTTAAAACTCGGTACCGCAATCACAGTAAAATCCGGGACGTGCCGGCGGTAGTCCTCATTCGTTGCGGGCGGGATGAACATGTTTCGGGCAAAGATGCTGTGCCAGGCCAGCTCGGTGATGATCCGGACCGGCAGGCGGTAATTTGGATCGGACCCTGCGAAGCAGTCCTGGATGAAAAGGTCCCGCCCCTGCACAAATCCCTGAACCCGGTTGAAGAGGTCGTGAAATTTTTCTTCGCTGTATGGTCGGTTGTACTGACCCCACCAGACGTGCTCCTCAGACGACGGCTCGCGCACTACAAATTTGTCATTCGCAGCACGGGCAGTGTGTTTGCCAGTGTTCACTACCAGCGGTCCAGCAATGCTGAGTTTTCCTTCGTTGCGGAAAATCGCTTCTTCGTATAAAGCTTCTGTTGGCAAATTCCAGTAGACCTTGTTCAGGTTTGTTAAGCCATGATTTTCAAGTCCGTAATCGCTTTTACGAGACGATGCCTGCGCCTCGGCAGGGGTTTTGATATCAAGGAGGTTGTTCATAGCCAATCCCTTACCAATTTTCGATCGCCAATATAGATTTCATTGGGTGAGTTGGGATCGAGCGCCCATTTAATCCGCTCGATGCTGGTTGTGATATCCTTTATGCTGCCTGCAAAGCTCAACCTTAAATAGCCTTCCATCCCAAATTCCTTGCCCGGGACCGTTACGACGAGAGCACGCTTGAGCAGCATTTTTGCGAGTTCGACGGAGTCGTTCGAGTACGCCCGGAAATCGGGCAGTACATAGAACGTGCCGTCCGGTTTTGTGGTTTTAATCCCGTTGAAGGCTTTCAGCTCCTGCACGGTCACATCGCGATTGTTTTCGAAAGTCAGCCTCAGGTTTTCTACGACGCTCTGCATGCCCGTCAGCGCGCCTTCGGCTGCAGCCTGAAGCACGACTGAAGTACAAGAAGTGGTCTGGCTCTGGACATTGGTCATGACTTCGACAAGCTTGCGGTTTGTGACGACCCAGCCAATTCGAAAACCCGTCATTCCGTAGAGCTTGGCGACGCCGTTTACGACGATCAGCATCGAATCTTCGACGGTTTTCTCGGTAAATTGATAACCGGGTGAGGCTTTTACTCCGCTGAAAACTAGCTTGTGATAAATGTCGTCCATGATCAAGTAGATCTTTTTTCGCTCGCAGTAATCGACTATTTGCGCAATCAAATCTGACGAAAAAACAGCTCCGGATGGATTATTCGGGCTGTTTACGATGATCGCCTTTGTGTAGGACGTTACCGCTTCCTCAATTTCTTCAAAGGAGGGGATAAAGCGGCCGTCTATTGGCGTCACGATCACAGGTACGCCGTAGCACATCTTGACCATTTCGGGATAGCTCACCCAATGCGGGGCAAGGATGATCACTTCATCCTGTGGATTCAAGATGCTGTAAAGGATATTGAATAGAGATTGCTTGGCGCCAGCTGAGACGATGATGTTATCGGGCGCAACGACCCGGTCGTAGTTCTCTTCTGTATAGCGGATGATCGCTTTCTTTAGTGAAGGTGTGCCATCCGGCGGAGTATATTTTACGTCTCCTCCGCTGAGCCGGGCTGCCGAGCTGAGAATAGCGGTTATAGGCGTTTTGTTTTTTGGTTCACCGATGCCCATATTGATGACGGGCTCTCCGCGTTCACGCATAATGCGGGCTTCTTCGTTGAGCGCTAATGTAGGCGAAGGTGCGATTGACCTTGCTAAACGACTGATGCTCATCTTAAGTCTCAACTCCTGTTTCAAGGATTCTTTTATTGATGTATTCCCGATATTATTATTGAGTTTAGTACGAATGGTTGGACAAGTCAATGTGACTTTCATCAAGTACTTTGCAGTAAGGGGTCAACTTCTCCTTAAGATTAATTGTTGGTGCTGGAAAAACTTGACACATCCAGCCGGAATACTTACAATGCCTGAAATCAATTCGAAAATGGAAAATAATTTGAAAGCAAATCCGAACGATCAGCTTCTAAATACGGCGGAAAAACTTAAGAAAAATCTCTCCGGGCAGGTCAGGATTGACCACACCGCCAGACTGCTGTACAGCACGGATGCGTCGATCTATCAGATTGAACCAATGGGTGTGGTATTCCCAAAGGATATTGATGACCTCCAGGCGATCGTGCAAGTATGTGCAGAATATAACGCCCCGGTCATTGCGCGCGGCTCGGGTTCCAGCCTGGCCGGGCAGGCGATCGGTGCGGGCTGGATCATCGACTGTTCTCGTTTTCTGAACAGGCTGATCGAGATCAATCCAGAAGAGCATACCGCTCTAGTGGAGCCCGGCCTGATTTTAAATTCGTTAAACAAGCAGGCGTCTGAATTTGGATTGATGTTCGGTCCGGATCCAGCTTCTGCCGAGCGCGCATCAATGGGGGGGTGCATATCTAATAATGCTGCCGGCGCCCATTCGATCTGCTACGGCATGACTGCTGACCATGTTATTGGATTGGATGTCGTCCTTTCGGACGGAGCTGCTGTTGAGCTGAAGGAAATTTCCACGAGCGCAGCTGTGCAGATTGCTGCGGACAATATCGGACGTGAGGCGGACCTCTATCGCGCTGCACTGCAAATTCGGGAAACGAAATCTAATGCAATCAAGGAAAACTGGCCTCGCACCTGGCGAAGGGCATCGGGATACAACCTCAACTATCTGATCCCGTGGTCCCCGGCCCAACCTCGGGTCTGGTCGGAAAATAATCCTGAAACCTTGCCGTATCCACCCGTTCAATCCGGGTCTATCAACCTGGCCAGCCTGATCTCCGGGGCTGAGGGCACGCTGGGCGTGATCCGCAAAGCGCAGGTCCGTCTGGTGCCCAAACCCACTTTCTCGATACTTACCGTGCTGGCTTTTTCAGATATCGCTCAGGCTTGCGATCAGGTTCCTGCGATCCTTGGAACCTTTCCATCTGCAGTTGAGCTAATTCCGCAGAATTTAATTGCGCTTGCCAGGTCTGTGCCCGCCTATGCGGAACAAGTTTCCGTACTATCACCGCTCATGGAATCCCAGGCGGGTGTGCCTGCATTGTTGGTCGTTGAATACACGGGCGGTGTTGAGCAGCAGATTAGAGAAAAAGCATCAACGTTGGCAAAAAACCGAAAAGCCCTGGTGGCGGATTCTGCAGCTTCGCAGAAAATGATCTGGGGCGTTCGCAAAGCGGGTTTAGGGCTTTTTATGTCCCGCCCAGGAGACCAAAAACCCTGGAGCTTCATCGAAGACCTGTCGGTGCCAGTCGATCGATTGGGGGAATTCGTTCGTGAGATGGAACGCATCATGGCTTCATACGGGGTTGAAGGTGAGAATTACGGGCACGCCTCGGCAGGTTGTCTTCATATTCGGCCGGTGATCAACTTGAAATCCGTCCAAGGAGTTCAGACGCTCCGCAGCCTGGCCAGCGATGCCGTAAATTTGACGCTCAGCCTGGGGGGCGCAGTCAGCGGAGAGCATGGCGATGGGATTTCCCGGTCTGAATGGAATGAGCGGATGTTTGGCGCAGAGATTACCTCGATGTTTCGCGAGATCAAGCAAGCTGCCGACCCTGATGGTCTGATGAACCCGGGAAGGATCGTCAGCCTCGAAGAGTCACTACCTCTGCCAACTATGAATCAGAACCTGAGATTTGGCGCTGATTATCAATCGAAAGGGTGGAAGACGGTATTCAGTTTCTCGAAACAGGCGGGTCTGACCGGCGCGGTTGAGCAGTGCAATGGCGCAGGTGTCTGCCGGAAAGCCGATGGCGTGATGTGCCCTTCTTTTCAGGCATCGCGGGAAGAGGTTTACTCCACCCGCGGTCGGGCGAACCTGCTCCGGGCTATGGTCAGCGCCAGCAGTCAGACTGAACCTGTAGTCGAAACCGCCATTTTTCAAGCGCTGGATTTTTGTCTGGCTTGCAAAGGCTGCAAAGCCGAATGTCCATCCTCGGTCGATATGGCAAAACTGAAATATGAATTCCTAGAATGGTACTACCTGCGCCATCGCCGAAGGCTGCGCGACTTCTTGTTCGGATATATTGGGCAGATCGCACAATTTGTGCAGCCGCTGCATCGGATTGCCAATCCCATCATGATGTGGAGTTTAACTCGGATCATTGGAGAGCGCCTGCTGGGAATCAGCCGCAAGCGTGGGCTGCCCAGGTTCGCAGCAAGATCACTGCATTCGCAGTGGAAAAGATTCAAGGATGCTCAAGATATCGACAAAGAAAGACCGGACCAATCCGGAACCCATGAGACGGTGCTTTTCCTTTCCGATCCATTTACAGAGTATTTTGAGCCAGAAGTCGGAGTTGCCGCGCTGAAAGCGCTGAGAAGTTCAGGTTATGATGTAGTGCTTCTCCCAGTAATAGGGACGGGTAGAACCTTGATCTCAAAGGGATTTCTTCAGCAGGCGAAAAGACATGCAATCAATTTGGTCCGCTCGATAGAGGCTCTTGATCCAAAAGCGATTTATCCGATTGTCGGGGTGGAGCCTTCTGAGGTGCTTTGGTTAATGGATGAATACCCGGACCTGCTGCCGGAGGACCCAATAGTTCAATCGATCGCCGATCGGAGTTTCTGCATTGAGGAGCTGCTTCTCCGGGTTGTAAATGAAAGAAAACCTGACGCAGGAAAGGGTTCATTATCAAATGCAATGCGCATAGCCATTCCCGATCAATTAGGTAATCCATTTTCAAGTTCCTCAAAAATAAAGGTGCTCGTTCATAGTCACTGTTATCAGAAAGCCCGTTCGCTCCGGGCGGACGGCTCAACAGTTGGAGCAGGGGCGGCCGAAGCCCTTCTGCGTTCTGCAGGATATGAAGTAGAAATGATCGATTCGGGCTGCTGTGGAATGGCTGGCGCGTTCGGATATGAAGAGGAGCATTACGGACTATCAATGGATATTGGGGAGCTGAGTTTATTTCCGGCGGTTCGTACTGCAGACGAGTCCACCCTGATCGCCGCTTCGGGAACATCATGTCGATCGCAAATCAAGGATGGTGTTGGGAGAAAAGCTTTCCACCCCGTAGAGCTGTTTTCAAAACTTGAATAATCAAACCATCCCGCTTACAAGTGCAAGCAGGACACCGCCAGCGATCACGCTGCCGAGTTGACCAGCAGTGTTGGTTCCCATCGCGTGCATCAGAATATAGTTATCAAAATCCTCGTCTTGAGCCACTTTGGCAGCCAGTCGGCCGGCCATAGGAAATGCGCTGATCCCGGCTGCACCAATGAGAGGGTTGACCTTCCCACCAGTGATAAAAGCCATAAATTTCCCGAAAAGCAGACCTGCAGCCGTATCGAGCCCAAATGCAAATAATCCAAGGATCAGAATGCTGATGGTTTGCCAGTTCAAGAAACTGGAAGCGGTCATCGTCGAGCCGATGGTAATACCCAAAAAGAGGGTGGCGACGTTCGCAATCTCGTTCTGGGCAGATTTGCTCAATCTGTCGACGACAAGGGATTCACGCAGCAGGTTCCCGAGCATGAGAAATGAGATTAATGGTGCAGCATCTGGTACGAGCAGCCCGACGATCAGCGTCACGACGACTGGGAATAGAATTTTGGCGCGTTTAGAAACCGGGCGAGGCGCATACTCCATCCGGATTCTGCGCTCTTTTTTCGTCGTCATTAATTTCATGATCGGCGGCTGGATGATTGGGACCAGGCTCATATAAGAATAGGCTGCAACAGCAATCGGCGCGAGCAGCTCGGGAGCTAGCTTGCTCGCTACAAATATGGAAGTTGGTCCGTCGATAGCGCCGATCACACCGATCGAGGCGGCTTCATTCAAAGGGAACCCAATCAAGGTCGCCAGGATCAGCGTCCCGTAAATACCGAATTGCCCGGCCGCTCCCATCAGCACCATCGACGGCTGTGAAAGGAGTGGGCTGAAATCGATCATAGCACCGACGCCTATGAAAATCAGGAGTGGGAGAAGCTCGGTACTGATCCCCGCTTTGTAAAGCACGCCAAAGATCCCGTTTTCTTCCATCATCCCGGTCAGCGGGATGTTCGCGACAATGCATCCAAATCCAATGGGTAATAGCAGAACAGGCTCGTATTCCTTAATCACTGCCAGGGCGATCAGAATTCCCCCAACTATCATCATCAAGACGTTTCCCCATGTGAAATTCGCAATACCCTTAAAAAGATCGGGCAGAAGATCTTGAATGGGCATCCACTTTACTCCGTAAATTCCAGCAGCGGGTCATTATGGTTGACGGTCTGCCCGATTGAGGCGAATATCTCGCCAATTTCACCCGTTCGGGTAGCGCGGATCAGATTGCGCATTTTCATTGCCTCGATTGTAAAGAGCGCCTGGCCGATCTCAACGATTTCTCCAGTTCTTACCTGCACGTTGACGATAACTCCCGGGATTGGTGCTCGCACGACTTTTGTATCCCTGCCGGTTCTGGAAGGAACAGATCCTGTTGCCTCGGGACGAGGAGTTCCTTGCGGTTTCTCAACTACAGGCTCAATCTGAAGTGCCCCGTTCATTTCATTTTCTGGCCAGACCTCATAAGGTTTTCCGTCAACAACTGCGACGATTGGCCGCTCATTGATGTTGCCAATCTCAACCTCAAAAGATTGATCGTCAATTCGTACGGTGAATTTCATGATCTGAACCTTCTTTTTGTGAGCATGCGGGTGCGAAGCACGGCCTGCCACGCGCTGACGATTGGCGTAGGTGGTATTGGATAGGGGTGCGGTGTCATGCTGTCAGCTCGCCGGTCCAGAGCTGCCGCAACTGCAGCTGCAGCAGCTCGTTTGTGCAGGATTTCTTGCTCGTCGGTCTTTTTTTTCAATCGGGCTTGGTTCCGAAGAAGTCTCACGGCTTGGTGTAAAACGTACCAGCAGCGCCATCACGATCCACAGCAGGACGATCGCTGCAAAGACCAGCCCCATCCCGATCAATGTAATTTGAAGTGCGGCAATCATGTTTTCGGTCAATGGATGCCTGCTTCAGACGGGGATATTCCCGTGTTTGCGTGGCGGTGCGAATGCCTGTTTATCGCGCAATGCTGCAAGTGAAGCGATGATTTTAGGACGAGTCTCTTTTGGCTCGATGATGTCATCGACATATCCCTCCCTGGCCGCAAAATACGGATTATTGAATCGCTCGCGATAATCGTCGACGAGCCGCTTTCGCTCTGAGACAGGATCCGGTGCCGACTCAATCTGTCGCTTGAAGAGGATATTTACAGCTCCTTCTGCGCCCATGACAGCAATTTCTGCGCTCGGCCAGGCATATGTGACGTCCGTTCCAAGGTATTTACTGCCCATCACGACATAAGCACCGCCGTAGGCCTTGCGCGTGACCACTGTGATCTTTGGGACTGTGGCTTCTGAGAACGCGTACAGCACTTTTGCGCCGTGCCGGATGATCCCTCCATATTCCTGGTGTGTTCCGGGGAGAAACCCGGGAGAATCGACAAATGTGACGATCGGGATGTTGAAGCAGTCGCACATCCTTACGAATTGAGCCATTTTGTCCGAAGCATCGATGTCGATGACGCCGGCCATGACGCTGGGTTCCTGGGCTACGATCCCCACGCTGTTTCCGCCGATCCGGGAGAGGCCTACAATTGCATTCATCGCCCATCCGTGTTGGATCTCAATAAATGATCTATGGTCGACAACATGCTGGATAACGTCGTGCATGCTGTACGGTTCATAGGCATCCAGCGGGATCAGGTGATTTAGATCGCTGTCCATCCTCATCGGGTCGTCCATGGACTGCAAACAGGGTGGATTTTCTACATTGTTAGATGGAAAATATCCGATGATCCTGCGCGTCAGCTCCAATGCTTCATGCTCGTCTTTTGTGATGAAATGCGATGTGCCGCTCATCGTGCTGTGAACTTCAGCTCCGCCCAGGGATTCTGCTTCAACGATTTCTCCGGTCATGCCCTTGATGACTTCAGGTCCAGTCAGAAACATGAACGAATGTTTGTCTACCATGATGATCAGATCAGTCAGAGCCGGGGAATAAGCTGCTCCGCCGGCGCACGGGCCTAACATCACGCTGATCTGCGGGATGACTCCTGAATACTGAGCGTTCCGGCGGAATATTTCCGCATAAGCGCCCAGGCTCTTAACGCCCTCCTGGATCCTGGCACCGCCGGAGTCGATCAGCCCGATAATTGGGACGCCGTTTCGGACCGCCAGGTCCATCACTCGGCAGATTTTATGACCTTGCATCATGCTCAAGGTGCCGCCGTAAACGGTGAAATCCTGAGAATAGACGTACACAGTCCGCCCTTCAATCTGGCCGTATCCGGTAACAACGCCGTCACCCGGGTATTTCTCGGTTGCGAGACCCATTTCATCGTCTGGAGCAGTGATGAAGGGTTCAAGCTCATTGAATGTGCCTGAGTTGAGCAGCAGATCGAGGCGCTCTCGAGCGGTTAATTTCCCCTTGCTGTGTTGGACATCGATCCGTTTCTCGCCGCCGCCCATTCGGGCTATTTCGCGGTGAGAGCGAAGTGTGAGTATCCTCGGATCTTCAACTTCTGAAGCGTGCTTGATTGCCATATTTCCCTCTGACCTGAAGCCTACAGATCGTTAATTTATTCACAAAGTATCATATCTTTTTTTTGGAGGAAGATACAGTGACAAATATCCTGAAATATGGAGATGGATAATAATGAGATTTCTAGGACAAACTGGGGGGGGGGAGCCGCCGTGCCGAACGGGCCAAGCTGGTAAACGGCCGCGCCCGCGGGCGAGAAGGTGAACGGTTCAAACGGTTCGGCCAACATTTTGTCGAGATAGTCGCGGAGGGCGACGCCGGTAGTGACGTGCGGAGTGAAATGTTCGCCGGTCTTCTTTGGCACGAACGTCGACACGTATTCGATCAACTGCGCATCGAATGCAGGATCGTCGTGCGCAGCGGTGAACGCGGCCATGGTTCCGGTGTCCACCGTGAACGGGGCGACGGCGGCAATGATGTCCGCTTGCAGCTTGAGCAATTCCGGCGTCGGCTTCGCGACGATGCCCGCAAGGCCAATGGCGCCGCTCGGGATGTAGTAGTATTTGGAAGCTTCCAGCTTCATGGCGTTCACATTGGCGGCAGCGAGCACCTTGTGGGCGGCGGCATAGACCTTGTCGAGGTCTGCCGTGCGGACGAAACGCTGGATCATGGTGATGTGCGGACGGTGCGTCGCGTCCAGAGCGAAACCCTTCGGGAAGACTCCGAGCAGCCGCGCGTTGTTGGCTTGTGCATGCTGGAGCATCGTGGCGTCTGGTTTTAACAGGATGTTAATGGCCGTGACGGGGCTCTGCCCGACCGGAAAGATTTGTTTCCAGTCATCCTTCATGCTGACGACGATCCAGCTGTCCTTCTTCGCCTGCTCATCAAGCGCTGGCGGGAAGGCGCCCAGTTTAACATCTGGCAATCCGCGGGCCGGACCGTAGGCATACTTCGCGCGCCGCATCATCGTGCAGGATCAACAGCATGAACCGCGCCCCGCTGCCGCCCTGCGTGTATTCCAACATCTGCTGGTCGCCAGCGGAATTTCCGAACGCCATGACGGGCCGGCGGCCAATGTGCTGGTTGATGGCGACGGGTTTGCCGTCTTTATCACCGTTGAAGTTCAGCTGCGGCAGACGCACGAGGACGGGCTGACCATCACGGATTTCAAACTTTGTCTGGATGCTGCTGCCGATGACCTGTTCCGGCGGGATGCCATAAACCTGTTCCGACCAGGCGCGCATGAACTCGATGCCGCCGCCGGAAACGATGAAGTTCTTGAAACCGTTGGCGCGCAGGTAGGCGAGCAGTTCGAGCATCGGCTGATAAACACACTCGGTGTAAGGCCTTTTGTATTTTGGATGTTTCGCGGTAGCGAGCCAGTCCTTGACGATCTGCTCGAATTCCACCGTGGTCATGCCCGCGTGCGTGGCCATGAGCGAGTTCGAGGAGCGCGTGGTCACCGCCGGCGAGTGCGGCATTCAAATCACCCTTGAGCAGCGAGGCGAACGGTTCCTTGTCCTTCCATTCGGGATGCTGGGGCACGAGGGCCTGCACGCGGTCGAGCGCGAAGAAGAATTGAACGGGCACCGGCTGTTCGCACCAGAGCGTGCCGTCGTTGTCGAAGGTGGCGATGCGTTCTGGCTCCGGCACAAAGTCGGGGCTGTCCGGTGTGGTCACTTTCGTTACAAAGTCGAGTATGGCGCTCTTGGCTGCGCCATTCAAGCTAGCTTTCAATCCGAAGAATTGGGATTTCTAATCCATATCTGGGCTTGGATTGGTATCCTTTGAATTCGAAGATCTGGCCGTAGGTCTTGTCAAGCTCATCATTCGAAAGATGCGCATAGCGTTGTGTGACCGCAATGTTCCGATGCCGGGCGAGCTCCTGGGCCATTTTGAGATTTCCCCCCGAACCTCGCAGTACTGTTGTGACAAAATAATGGCGGAACGAGTGCGGTGTGATCGTATCGGCTGCTTCAGCGCCGAGCGCTTCACTCACGCGCTGGTGGATGATATTGCGTCCGGTTCCGGTTGTGATCGGCTTGACCTTTTTGCCGGCGCCGCGGTCGTGGCGCGGAAAAAGCGGAAGCGATGGGAGCGGCTTACCCGAGCTGCCGTCAAGCTTGCTGCGGACGGATAAGTAATCCTTGATTGCGTGTAGGCTTCTTGATGAAAAGCGCACTACAGCCTGGCGATCTCCTTTTCCGATGACAATTGCTTTTTGTTCATTCCAGTCCAGGTCTCCACGCCGTAAACCGCAGGCTTCATGGACTCGCAGCCCGGTATCAGCCAGTACCAATATGAAGGCTCGATCGCGCATAAGGATCAATTGATCGTTGGGTGATTTCATAAGCCTGATCGGCAAGATTAATAGCATAATCTATGGTTAATTCAATATCATTTTGAGGAAACTGTGGCAGCCGCTGGCCTGGTTTTCGGGCTCTTTGGCGGATCAGCAGCCGGATGCGCGGCAGATTAGGCTCTGCAAGCTGCTCGGCTGACAGGAATTCATAAAATCCAGCCACGGCTGTCAGGTAAAGCTGTTCCGTCGCTGGAGAATTTAGCTTGAGAGACTGCGCAAACCAGCTTACCGCATCTTCAGGAAGCTTGCTGATTGGGGTTTCCTCAGGGATAAGGCTTCTATCTTCCAGGACAATCCTGAAAGCGTTTAACGCGTTCCTGTAGGATCGTGCCGTATTTAGACTTCGAGATAGAGCGACAGAACTGTTGTAAAGAGAGATTGCTTGATCAATGGATGAGTTCTCGAGGTTTTTAATCATCGCTGAAACTCACATCACAGGATAAAATCATTATAACATGAAATCATTCATGCTGGTGATAATAATACTTATCAAAAGCATAATAGTATAAATTCCAATTTCTGCACAATAATCTGGGAAATGCCCCCTTCTGTCGAATTCTGAGGAAAATTGCCAAAAATATGTTTTTATGGTCATTTACGAAATTTGATAAACATCACGCATAAAGGTTTTATCGGAAGAATAAAAATTTCTTCTCGTGCGACCGCCCTGCCCCTGCCAGGATGATCGCTCTACTCATATTTCGTCATTCGTCTCAATTATATATAGCTCCAACAATAATCTTCATGAATTATCAATATTTCTTATGAAGTCATTGTGTAAATAGAACTATTGTGCTATAATAGAACTAACGCCTGTTCATCTGATAAATACCTGGTTGAAATGAATAGGCTTGAAATATTATTTGAATCGATTTGAATTATTTTTCAATTCAATTCTCCTGGATTATCATGGATCCGTTCAGCCGTTTACGTGAGCTCTCCTCCCAGATGCAGTATGAGCCAGGTGAAGAAAAAGACTGCCCGGCAATGCAGGGTTCGAAGCACCGCCTGGATGACCTGAACATCACCCAGGCAGTCATGCCGAATGGCAGGACGATCTCGCTTATGAAAACCCTGCTCACTTCTGCCTGCGAGAAAGACTGTAATTACTGTCCATTCAGGGCAGGCCGGGACTTCCATCGAGCAACCCTTAGCCCCGAAGAGATGGCGCAGGCTTTTATGACATATTACCGGGCTGGTGTGGTCGAGGGGCTTTTCCTCAGCTCGGGTGTTGCCGGAGGTGGGCTGCGTACGCAGGACAGGATCATCGCGACCGCTGAAATCCTGCGGGCGAAATACCATTTTGGCGGGTATATCCACTTGAAGATCATGCCCGGCGCCGAGTTCAGCCAGATCGAGCAGTCAGTGAAGCTCGCGAACCGAGTCTCAATCAACCTGGAAGCGCCAAATCCTGACCGCCTTGCTGCTCTGGCGCCTCATAAATCTTTTCTAGATGATCTGATCGAGCCGATGAAATCAGTCGAAAAAGTCCGCGGCAGAATTGATCCAGACCGTCCTGGTGGGATGCGCCCATCGCTGACAACTCAATTTGTTGTCGGTGCCGTGGGAGAAAGCGACCTGGAGCTTCTGAGCACGACTGAGCACCTGATTCGCGTCTATCACTTGAAAAGGGCATATTACTCTGCCTTCAACCCTGTCCCGGATACCCCGCTTGAAAACCTTCCGCCGGCCTCTCACGTCCGCGAACACCGGCTTTATCAGGCTTCGTTTTTGTTGAGAGATTATGGATTTTCACTTGAAGATCTGCCGTTTGAATCCGACGGAGATCTGCCAGTGCGAGTTGATCCCAAATTAGCCTGGGCAAGGCAGAACCTCGCCGAGAAACCAGTCGAAATCAACCTTGCTGACCTCCCCACCCTTCTTCGTCTGCCAGGGATCGGTCCAAAAAACGCTCAGGCAATCCTTTCAGCCCGACGTCTCGGCACGGTCGGGTCTGTAGCTGATTTAAAGAAATTGGGGATCCAGGTCGAACGGCTGTTGCCGTTTATCCTTCTAAATGGTAGAAAGCCCGTTGAACAGTTATCGCTGTGGTCGGTTGGAAAGCTGTAATTTCTCCCAGGAGCCGTTCCACGGAATTGTATTTGGCTCTCGTTTTGGGAGCTGGATGCCTTTCAATTTTTCAGCCACCTGTGCCGATGTCAATGCAACCGAGTCCCAGTCATCACTCATCAGTGCATCGCGCATTTTCCTTCCAAGCCTCTCCGCCCATTCCCATTCCAGCCGAAACCTGTCTGCTTTCAGCCAGTACCCCCGTTTTTCCCATGCCGTGACGGATGCATCGATAGTCTTAGCGATATCATCCAGCGCGAGCGAAATGAAAGCAGCCAGGTCGCGAGTTTGTTCATCGACCTTGCTTTGCCGCATTAGTTGGTGGAGTGCGCGTAGAATGTCCCGCGATAATTGCGTCCGATCTTTTCCTGCGCTTTCAGTATGAATGACCCTGCTCAAGACGATTTCTCCTGAAAAATGAATTCGAGGATTATACCGAATAATTCGAAGAATTATAAAAAATTATTAGGTTTATAAGTGTTTACTGCAGGACAAGGTGCAAATTGTGTTAAAATTGCCTCCGCCTGAACTTTAGAATACGAAGATGTTCCCGGGGAAGTGCTGGAACTGGCAGACAGGCATGACTTAGGATCATGTGCCGAAAGGCGTACGGGTTCGACCCCCGTCTTCCCCATTCCAAGATTTGTGGGGAATTATGTCAGACGAAATCTCCAGATGTTAGATTATCTGATGAGTTTTAGATGATTCACCTCCCTGAAATGAATTCTGGCACGGGAATGCCTCGTTTCATGCGGCGACTGGTTGATCATCGCACCGCCGGCACACTGGCAACTTCTATGCGCCAGCGCCGTTTCAAGGTGTTCCTGAATTTTATTGCCCCACTGCCGCGTCCGGTGCAAATCCTGGATCTGGGCGGAGAAGCGATTTTTTGGGAACAGATGGAGCTGACCGAGGCGAACGAGGTAGATATCACTTTGCTAAACTCCTATCCGATTGAAGTTAATCGGCCGAACTTTCATAGCTGTGTGGGCGACGCCACTTGTTTGCCAGAATTTAGAAACCGGCAGTTCTGTGTTGTCTTCTCTAACTCGGTAATCGAGCATCTTGGAACATGGACGGCGCAGGCGAAGATGGCAGACGAGGTTCAACGGATTGGTAGGTTTTTCTTTATCCAGACTCCTAACCACAAATTCCCCCTTGAGCCGCATTTTCTGGTGCCATTCTTTCAGTTCTTCCCGCTGGCTCTGAAAGTCAGCCTGATCCGACGTTTTAACCTGGGCTGGTATCCGAGAATTCCCGACGTTGCTGCTGCCAAGGCGCTTGCTCAATCGCACCGTCTGTTGAACAGAAGCGGAACTACGCCAGCTTTTTCCAACCGGGTCGGTTTACCGCGAAAAGTTTGCGGGCCTGGTCAAGTCTTTGGTTATCTACGGTGCTTCACCATGAAACGACTTCTATTGATGTTGATTATCATTATGACATTGATCGGTGCATGTACCCCAGTGCCTTCAAATAAGGGGGGGGCGCCGAATTCTACCGTAATGAAACGATATTCCTACAACAAATCTCTCGCCGACCCTGTTCTTAACTCCAACAAGAACACCAACCGTAACACCGTCACCAACCTCGACTTTGATTCCTACCAAAACGCCAACTCCCACCCCGGTCATTTCACTGCGCCATCTTGCTGACCAGCATGGGTTGGCCATTGGTGCCGCCACAGATCCAGGCTTCTGGAATCGACCGGGATACACCGACCTTCTCATTCGCGAGTTCAACATGATAGCGGTTGAGAATGTAATGAAATGGGAATCGATCCATCCAGAGCGCAATCGTTATGATTTCTCAAAGAGCGATCAGATCGTGGCGTTTGCCCAGGAAAATGACATGCTTGTTTATGGGCACGTACTTGTCTGGGATATGCAGAATCCAGCCTGGGTCACGAGAAGGTCAATTCACAAAAAAGCAGTGGAAGCAAATCCTGCGAGAACATATCCAAACGGTGGTCGGACGCTATCGTGGCAAGATATGGGCTTGGGATGTGGTCAATGAAGCAGTCGGAACCGATGGCGCATTGTGGAATACACACTGGCTGCGAGTCATAGGACCGGAGTACATCGCTCTGGCCTTTCACTGGGCGCATGAAGCTGATCCGGACGCTATTTTGGTCTACAATGACCACGAAGCTGAAGGATTGAATGAAAAATCTCAGGCAATCTACAATCTGGTAAAAAGTCTGAAAGAAAATGGAGTTCCAATCGATGCGGTAGGCTTTCAGATGCATGTATGGCTTGATGGTCCACCAACCCCCGATGAATTGGATGCAAACATGAAGCGTCTGGCTGAGCTTGGTTTGGATGTCCATATCACTGAGATGGATGTACGAACACAATACAGCCACGAAAGTCTGGAAAATAAACTGGATGCCCAAGCCGAGATATACCGTCAGGCGATGGCTAGCTGCCTTGCAATAACCAACTGCAAGGCATTTCTTACATGGGGATTGACTGACCGGGAATCATGGATTCCCGGGTACACTGGGAATCCTGACATCCCCCTCCTCTTTGATCTTAACGGCCAACCCAAACCTGCATACTGGGCTCTCCATGACGCACTTCAAGGGAGGTAGAGACGTAAAATCTGGCTCCCATCATCCCCCTTTTTTATATATTCATCTTATAATTCAACTGATGAACGCATGTTATAATGCGGCGGATTATTCCGCCGTATTCATTAATATTACATAATAAAGGAAGCTGCCTTGAAAATCGAAACACAACCCCTTGAAAACCACGAAGTCAAGATCACCGCTGAAATTGAGGATGAGAGACTGGACGAGATGAAACGCCGGGCTGCATCAAAACTTGCCCGCCGGATTAAAATACCGGGTTTTCGCCCTGGAAAAGCCCCCTACCCTGTCATTCAGCGAACTGTGGGCGAGGCAGCGATCTTTGAAGAAGCATTGGAATTGCTAGTTGATGCGATTTACCCCGAAGTTATCGAGGAAGCAAAAATTAAAGCCTTACGGCCCAGGACGTCTCGAAAATGTCGCCGAGATGGAACCTTTAACGCTTGAGTTTGTGGTTCCTCTGGATGCAGAAGTAACGCTTGGAGATTATAAATCTATACGCAAGCCCTACGAGCCAAAACCTGTTAGTGAAGATGACATCCAGGATACTCTGAACTCGCTCCGTGAGCGCCAGGCTATCATCGAGCCCGTTGACCGACCTGCTGAAGAAGGAGATGTTGTTTCCGTTCACCTGAACGGGACGATTTTTGTGGATGAACAGGAACAGCCATTAGTCGAAGAGCGGTCCTACCCGCTCATCATTCGACATGACGATGAGCATGAATGGCCTTATCGAGGTTTTTCGCAGCTTTTGGTAGGAAAATCTGCAGGTGCTTCTGGCAGCGTCGATTATGTATTCCCAGAAGATTATGCCAACGAAAACATGAGGAACGCCTCAGCGCACTTTGATTATGAAATTGAAAATGTCAAGTCCAGAACGCTTCCGGAATTCGACGATGCATTTGCGATTTCCATCGGTGATTTTGAAAACCTGGAAGCTCTGCGCAAAGACGTCAGGACCAGGCTTGAATTGCAGGCAGAGGATGTCTTCAACGAGACTTATGATAACGAAATCATTGAGCTGGCCGTAGCACAATCTGAATTCAAGTTTGCACAACAGATGCTTGAAGATGAGATTGACCAGGTCATTCATAACTTGACTGATCAGATCGAGCGTCAGGGTATAGATATGAATATTTACCTTGAAGTCTCGCAATATGGATGAGGCGGCATTGCGTGAGGAAGTCAAACCAGCTGCAGAAAAAAGATTGAAAAGAAATCTGTTTCTTTTTGAGCTTGGCAATGCGGAGAAAATCCAGGTTGAGCGTGAAGAGCTGGAGACCGAAGCCGGCAGCACGCTGCAGTACTTGCAGAGGGTTCTTCCTGAAAAAGAATCCCGTAAGCTCAATAAGTCAGATGTCCAGAACAACATCGTTAATAATGTGCTTGTCGACCTTCTCACTCGAAAGTCCATTCAAAGGCTGCGTGATTACGCCCGTGGAAGAATGGAAACGCTTGAGTTGGAGGAAAGCGAAACGCCTGAGACTTCAGACGCCAAGATAGGATCGTCCAGCCTGGAGATGGCTGAGGAAAAGCCAGTTATTTCGGAAGTAACTGAAGATTAGCACAACATTTATCCGTAACTAATTCTTGGAGGAAAAAATGATGAACCCCGAGTCCCTGATCCCGATGGTGATTGAGACAACCGCACGCGGTGAAAGGGCATATGATATCTATTCACTTCTGCTGAGGAATCAGGATTGTCTTCCTTGGCACACCAATCAATGATCAGGTAGCAAATGTAACAGTTGCTCAGCTTCTTTTCCTGAGCAGTGAGGATCCTGAATCGCCAATTCAGATGTATATAAACTCCCCAGGTGGACAGGTTTACGCAGGCATGGCTATATATGACACCATGCAGATGATTCCGAATCCCATTAGGACGTCTGGCAGTTGGGATGACTGCATCTTTTGGGACGGTTCTTTTAACCGCCGGGACAAAAGGTGAAAGATACGCACTTCCGAACGCTACGATCCATATGCACCAGCCCCTTGGCGGAGCTCAAGGGCAAGCATCGGATATCGAAATCCAGGCACGCGAAATCTTGCGCTTGAAAGAACAATTAACAGACATCCTTGCCAGGCATACAGGTAAGTCTATCGAGACTATAGACCACGATACAAACCGTGACTTTTATTTGGATGCGAAAGGCGCAGTGGAATATGGGCTTGTGGATAATGTTATGGAAATCCCTGAAGCAAAGCTGACTGTTAATAAACCATAGATGAATTGATAGGTTTATTGCTTGCGAGTCGTGTTTTCCATTGCACGACTCGCAATTTCTTAGGAGTAGACATGACGTCAAAAAACCCGGCAATAAAAGCACTTATTCTTGATATGGACGGTGTCTTATGGCGGGATAATCAACCCATCGGTGATTTGCCGTGGATATTCAAAGAGATCGAGCGAAAGGATTTGCGGGTTTGCCTTGCGACAAATAACGCGACTCGATCTGCCAGGGCAAATCAGGATAAATTGCTTAAGCTGGGTGTTAAAGTTGGATGTCCTCCAGATTGTTAATTCGGCGGATGCAACAGCACAATTCCTGAGCCGGCACTTTCCTGGTGGAGGTCCGGTTTATATTATTGGCGAAAATGGTCTGACCGAAACGCTTGAAAATCAAGGTTTTTACATTTCCGAACGGGATGTCCTTGCAGTGATAGTCGGTATGGACAGAAAAGTTAATTATGAGAAGTTGGGTAAAGCAGCTACTTTGATTAGATCAGGAGCAATGTTCATCGGCACCAATCCCGACCGTACTTATCCTACACCAGAGGGATTGATGCCTGGTGCCGGCTCAATCCTGGCAGCTGTTGTCGCAGCATCAGAGACTGAGCCCCAAATAATGGGGAAACCTGAACCCGAAATGTTTCAAGTTGCATTTTAACGATTAGGAGTTCTTCCCCACGAAACTATTGCAGTGGGAGATCGTCTGGAAACCGATATTGCAGGTGGACAAAAAGCCGGGTGTAAAACTGGAGTTGTCTTGAGCGGTGTGACTACAAAGGATGCTGCAAATTCATGGCTGCCCGCACCCGATTTTATCGAACAGGATCTTACGACATTGGTAAAGAAATTATGAGCAACCCAAATCGAAAGCTGATTTATGATCTTGATGTCGCCGATCTGAGCGAAGAGCTAAAAGAACTTGGTCAGCCAGAGTATCGGGTAAAACAAATCTGGCAAGGATTGTATATTAACTTATGGTCTTCATTTGATGAGTTCAGCACTTTACCCGCATCCTTACGAGCGCAGTTAGCTGACCGTTATGATATTTGTCATCTTGAGCCGATCAAATGGATTGCTTCTGAGGACGGTGAGACAACCAAAACCCTTTTTCAAGTTGTCCGAAGAATTCGCGATTGAAGCGGTCTTGATGAGGTACCGTAACCGCAGAACGATTTGCATTTCGAGTCAGGCAGGATGTGCAATGGGCTGTGTGTTTTGCGCAACTGGTCAAATGGGTTTTCGAAAGAACCTGACTGGAGGTGAAATTGTCGAGCAAGTGATCTATTATTCCAGGCTGTTGCAGCAATCCGGAGAACGCATTACAAATATTGTCCTGATGGGAATGGGAGAACCTTTTCATAATTACGATTTAACGATGAATGCAATCGACCGTCTTAACGATCCGCATGGTTTTGATTTTGGTGCTCGTCGGTTCACGATTTCCACAGTAGGCTTGGTACCATTGATCGAACGATTTGCCCGAGAGAAACGGCAGGTGAACCTTGCAATCTCCCTTCATGCTGCCAGCGATGGATTACGAAATACCTTGCTTCCAATTAATCGCAAGTATCCAATCAAGTTATTGATGACTGCATGCCAGAAATATGTCGAATTAACCAACCGCCGTATCTCTTTTGAATGGGCCCTGATTGAAGGTGTCAATGATGGGATTGACCAGGCATCTGCTTTGGCTCAGCTGATGAAGCCCTTTATCTATGGGGGAGCATCAATGTGCCATGTGAATGTGATCCCACTCAACCCTACTGAAAAATATCCCGGTAAAGCATCATCAAGAAAGAAAGCTTACGAATTCCAAGCAATTCTTGAACGGTACGGAATTCCTTGTACAGTCCGAACCAGAAGGGGGATTGATATACAGGCAGGGTGCGGTCAGCTCGCTGTGAAATGATTTATGGAATAATTGTCGATAATTTTGATGTAAAATTGTAAGTTATGGAGATGCAAATATCTGTCTCTAAGACAAAAAAATATGCTGTCTCCTCCAGCGGTGACACAGTTGAAGTGGTCGAGCGACCTAATGGCGGAATTTCTGTGGTAATGGTCGACGGCCAAAGCTCCGGAAAAGGTGCAAAGACGATTTCAACGTTGGTTGTCAGGAAGGTCATCTCATTATTAGCGGATGGAGTTAGAGATGGCGCAGCAGCCCGCGCTGCTTCTGACACACTTTACACAGAGCGCGGCGGGAAAGTTTCAGCAACATTGAATATCCTGTCGATAGACCAGCAGACACGCACCCTGGTGATCACACGGAACAATCCGGCGCCTGTATTGGTTTCGTCGCATTCAGAAATCTGTCTGCTGGATGAACCATGCCAGCCGGTTGGCATCTACAGGGATACCCGTCCAGTAATTTCTGAGATTGATCTCGAACCAGGACTTTATGTGGTTGCCTTTACCGATGGTCTAAGCCATGCAGGGGAACGCTCGGGTCATCCGATGGATATCCCAGGATCTTTCCAGCAGTTGTTACTAGATGAGGACAACCCATCGCCCGATTGGATTGCTGATTCACTTTTACGGGAAGCGGTAAGGTTGGATGATGAAAGACCGGTGGATGATATTTCTGTTGTAGTGATCAATGTTACAGAATACAGCGGTGATTCTGTTCGCCGCATGAATGTAAGGTTTCCCCTCAACAGCTAAAAAAATAATAAAGCTTTCTAAGCCAATGAAAAAGCTCCGCGTTGGTATTGTAGGACCTTGTGCCTCTGGGAAATCTACCCTATCTTCAGCCTCGGAGTTAAAAGAATTCGATATCCGCCACATTGCACAGGAGCATTCTTATGTACCCGATATGTGGAAGAAGATCTCGAAACCTGATGTCTTGATCTATCTTCATGTATCTTACCCTCTCTCAATTTCAAGAAAGAATCTCGATTGGACTCTGGAAAGAATACGAGGAGCAACTATTCCGTCTTCGGCATGCCAGACAGCATGCCGATCTGTATATTGACACGGATATCTGCTCAATTGACGAAGTTTTAATCCTGGTGTTGAGATTCCTGCAATCTGTCACAAGAGAATCCTGGATAATTGGACAAGATAGAATTTCAGGGGTATAATCTCCCTTCGGTTTGCCAGCCTTCGGCTGGTATTTGTTTGGATTAGGAGGACGCTGTTGGAATGTCTCAACGTTTAAGTTATTTAATCATTTTGATCGTTGTTGTGGTAGCACTCGCAATTTATATTGTGATACCAAACAGCCCAGGTTTTCATTTCTTGGGGTTGAACAAAGATGTAGCCACCCGCCTGGGATTGGATTTGGTTGGTGGTGTTCAAGCTCTAATGGAAGCAGACCTACCTTGAGTCAACACCAATTGAACCTGGGGCAATGGATGCAGCTACCAGCATTGTTGAAAATCGTGTCAACGGATTAGGCTTGACAGAAGCTGTTGTTCAAAAAGCTGGGGATAGACGTATTGTTGTTGAGCTACCTGGAGAAACTGATCCTGAAAGGGCTCTTGCGACGATCCAACAAACTGGTTTGCTTGAATTGGTTGATTTTTCTGGAATTCCACAGGAACAATCCGTTATGCTGATTGGATCAAAGATCAACACAGAACTCGGTCCAGCCGAAAGCGCGCTCACAAGCACAATCACGTCTACATCTCAAATAACCTCATCTGTTGTCGCAACACAAACATTCCCCACTGTCCTCACTGGTGCGGATCTAAAATCAGTAAATGTCTCCACAAACCCGCAGACCGGCGGATATGAAGTTGCGTTTGAGCTAGCGTCGGATGGTGCAAAGGTTTTCTCGGATTTTACGGCTTCGCACATTGGTGATGTCCTCGCAATAGTGGTGGATAAAGAGGTCGTATCAGTTCCAACGATCAATTCAGCAATTCCAAGCGGGCAAGGTGTAATCAGCGGAGATTTTTCTGCAGATGAAGCGAATAATCTTGCAATTCAGCTTCGATATGGATCACTGCCTATTCCATTAAAGGTAATCGAAATCCGAACTGTTGGTCCGACGCTTGGTATGGAATCCCTTCAAAAAAGTCTGGTAGCAGGCATGATAGGTTTTACGATTGTTATCCTATTCATGATTATTTATTACCGATTGCTTGGTGTTATAGCGAGTATCTCAATTTTGATATTTGCCGCAGGAACGTTTGCGATTTTCCGATTTATTCCGATTACCCTTACGCTTCCAGGAATCGCAGGATTTTTATTGAGCACGGGTAGCGCTTTGGATGCGAATATCCTGATTTTTGAGCGGCTTAAAGAAGAGTTGCGGTCAGGAAAAACTCTGCGGCAATCCGTTGATTTGGGTTGGCGAAGGGCATGGCCATCCATTCGAGATTCAAATATCGCTACTTTGATAACTTGTGGAATCCTTTTCTGGTTCGGAAGCACTTATGGTGCAACAATCGTAAAAGGCTTTTCCATTACTTTGATGCTTGGGGTCATTGTAAGCCTCTTTACAGCTATCGTAGTTACGCGAGCTTTGATGGAATTGGTGACCAATTATTTCAAATCTAAAGATTACTCGAAGTGGTTTGGGATTTAGAAGGGAAATAACAATGATAGACATCATTGGTAAAAGATACTATTATTTCTTGTTTTCTCTATTAATCATTATTCCTGGATTAGCATTACTGGGCTACATGGTTTCTACGGGAAAACTCCCAGTTTCGATCGATTTTACAGGTGGTAGTCTGTTGGAAGTTAAAATCGCAGGCGCAACCCCGACCGAAGCAGAGATTATTTTACTGTATAACCGATTAGGTGTTGAAGATGTCCAGGTGCAAACGACAAGCGAAGGATCGTATGTTATTCGATCTTCTGTACTTGAAGAAGCTGTCCGCGGTTCGATCGTTTCTGAGTTGAGTAAAGAATTTGACTCTGAGGTTACCGTTCTTAAGTTTGACAGCGTTGGACCAACGATTGGTCGAGAAGTCACCGCTAGAGCTGCACAGGCTGCTGCGGTTGCGGCAATAATCGTAACGTTTTACTTGACATTCGCGTTTCGAGGTGTCCTCATTCACTTCGGTATGGTATCTGTGCAATCATCGCGATGATTCACGATGTTGCGATCGTTTTCAGCCTCACAGCCATAGGAAGTGTTTTATGGGGGTGGAGTATCAACTCATTATTCTTGACCGCACTACTCACAGTCATTGGTTTCTCGGTCCAGGATAAAGTTGTCGTTTTTGACCGCATCCGTGAGAATACAGGGATTTATAAACGTCTAAATTTTGAGAACTCTGGTAAATCATTCGATCGTACAAACACTCCAGCGGTCAATTAACACTCAATTGATGACGGTCGAATTCATGCTCTTAGCACTTGCGCTCTTTGGTGGAGTAACGCTACGCGAATTCGCGACAATCCTGCTTGTTGGACTTCTAAGCGGAACTTATTCTTCAATCTTTATTGCTTCCCCTATTTTGGTAGTGTGGGATGGAAAAGAGTGGAAGCGGTGGTTCCGCAAGAGTAATCAATCCGCTGCAGCGTAATTATATTTCGCTTAATACCCCAGGGCTGTCTTTTTTTATCGACAGCCCTGGTTCTTTCATTCGGTTTCAAGACAAATTATATCTGGTTGAAATATGGTCGGATGAAAAGCAATAAAAATGCGCTCAGGTTCAGGAATGGGCCGTAAGGAATTGAAAGATCAGGATGATATTTTCCTTTAAACAGAGCAATAAGAAGATATATCAAGCTAATTGCTCCTGCAGAGAAGATTGTAATGATCATGCCAACAGTAATCCCTGGCCATCCTAACATCAACCCGATGATTCCTGCAAGGTTAACATCTCCGAACCCAATAGCTTCTTCTTCATATGTTTCTTGCCTTCGAATTTGGTGAGATATTTTGATAAACAAGAAACCCAAACTGTAAAATCCAAGCATCAAAATGTAGCCTGCCAATCCGCCTAAAAGCGTCGCTTGCCAGCCATGCAAGGTTATACCTGTTATTAATCCTATCCAAAACCCAAATACGCTTGTCAGATGCATAATAAGTCTATGCTCTATATCAATGACAGAAACAAGGGCGAGATAAGACACAGTGATAAAGCCTATCAGTAAGCCAAGTTGTATAGTGTGATATTCCAACCAGTATACGCCGAACAATCCCATACCAAATTCTACAACCCAGGTGCGGACGGCGCGACTAGAATGACAATTCGTGCAGCGTCTTGGAATAAATAAATAGTTGAGTATTGCGTATCGCTTATCACAACTCAGGCAAACCGGCAGCATCAGTCTGCGTTTATTCGGTAAAACATCTGCAATATAGTTAATGATCATTCCACAAAAAACGCCCCCCAAAAAGCAAAATAGCAAATCCATGATCTCACCTGGAATGAAATTGGGTTTATTTCAGTATAATCTCTGTAATTGTACGGTATTATAGCAATGATCTCTTAAATACCAGAATATTCAGGAGAATGATCATCATGGAAAAATTTGAAATTCAGGGTGGAACTGTGTTGGCTGGGACTGTAACCCCCTCTGGCAATAAAAACGCTGCATTACCATTGATTGCAGCTACTTTACTCTCAGAAGAACCGATCACCTTGCATAATGTTCCTTCAATACGAGACGTTCAAGATATGCAGATCCTCTTGAAGAGTCTTGGGGTTTCGGTTGAGCAAACGGCTGCACATTCAGTCAAATTTCACGCATCGCATGTTCGGGCAGCGGATTTGGATCCTGAAAAATGTCGGCGAATTCGAGCCTCAATATTACTTGCGGGTCCAATGGTAGCAAGAGCGGGGGAATTAAGGTTACCTCCCCCCGGGTGGTGATGTGATTGGTCGCAGAAGGCTGGATACGCATACTCTGGCGCTGCAGGCGCTTGGTGCAAGAATTGAATATGATCGGGTAGATCATGTCCTGGATTTCAAAGTAAAGGACTTAAAAGGCTCCAGTATCTTGCTTGATGAAGCCAGTGTGACAGCAACTGAAAATGCAATTATGGCGGCAGTCAAAGCGAAAGGTGAGACAGTCATCAAGAATGCAGCATCAGAACCTCATGTTCAAGAACTCTGTCATTTTCTGAATTCCCTAGGAGCTCAGATAGATCAGATTGGTTCAAATACCCTGCACGTCAAGGGCGTTCGTGAACTTCACGGAGGTGAATTCACAATAGGTCCGGATTATCTTGAGGTCGTTAGTTTCATCGGCGCGGCTGTCGTTACGAAAGGAGAAATTCGGATAAAAAATTGTGGACACCAATACCTCGAGATGATCCGAATGGTTTTTGAACGGCTTGGTGTAACCTGGGTTTATGATCATGACGACTTATTGATCTCATCTGATCAAAAGCTCAAGATTGAACCTGACTTGGGTGATGCAATCCCAGAAATCAAAGTGATGACCTGGCCGGCATTTCCAACAGATTTGATGAGTATCGCGATAGTAGTTGCAACCCAGTCTAGTGGGAGTGTGCTTTTTCATGATTGGATGTATCCAAGCAGAATGTTTTTCATTGATAAATTGGTCAGTATGGGAGCACATATCGTTCTTTGCGATCCGCATCGCTGCATTGTCCAGGGTCCTACTACTTTCTTCGGAGAGAAAATGGAAAGTCCGGATATCCGGGCAGGTATGTCTTTAGTCCTGGCTGCATTGGCTGCCAAGGGGAAATCGACAATCAGAAATATCGGGCAAATTGATCGTGGATATGAAAAAGTTGATGAAAAATTGCGGAGTTTAGGCGCCAGGATCGAGCGAATCAACGAATTAGGATTAAGATTATATAAAAGAAGGTCGAGTGCTTCGATCATCTCGACCTTCTTTTCTTTTATCATAAACTGTAGTTTATGCTGGATTGGTCGCTATTACATCAAGGAATTGCGACACAACTTCACGAAGCATCGGTTCCGGCAACGCCCCGACTTGCCTGTGGATTACTTTTCCATTTGCGATGAACAGCATCGTTGGAATTCCTTGGACGCCATATTTCATCGCCCATTCCGAATTCTCATCTGTGTTGATTTTCGTTACCAATAATTTCCCGCTTTGTTCTTTAGCAATTTTATCCAAAATTGGAGCTACCATTTTGCATGGTCCGCACCAGGGTGCCCAAAAATCAACAATTGCCGGGATTGTTGATTGTAAGAACAGTCTTCTCAAATGCCGCATCTGTTACATGAATGGGTTCCGAAATCATAAAATCCTCCAAATAAATATTTATCTCTCTCAACCTTTGATGCATATCAGGGTTTTTTGTTACAATGAATTGAAAAAGTACACAGTCACTTCAATCTGGCGCCTGGAAGTATAGCATGACGGCAGAAAAATGTCAGGTATAATCTCCGGGATGTCTCCCACCCTCTTTCCTTTGAAACCTTATATCGTATCGACAGAAATATTTGAAGGTCCGCTTGATTTACTTCTCCAGCTGATCGAGAAGGCTGAGTTAGATATTACAAAATTGGCTCTTGCACATGTAACCGACCAATTTATTGATCATTTGCATCAAATGCCTCAAAATATGGCATCAGATGTCTCACCGTTCCTGATTACCGCTTCCAGGCTGTTACAAATTAAATCAGAAGCATTATTGCCTCGTCCTCCCATCCGTGAACCTGGTGAGATCGATCCTGGTGAAGCATTAGCAAGACAGCTCATTGTATATAAGCGATATAAGGAAATTGCCCAATTATTAGGAGAGCTGCATTCATTTCATCACACATTTCCTCGTTGGGCTCCGACTCCCCATGTTGAACCCTCTATCGATCTAAATGGCATCTCGGTTAATGAATTAATTCAAGACTGCTCAATACCTCTTCTTCAAAGAAGATCAGATCTCATTGCTTAGTTCAGTCGTTGCGGCTCCCAGAATCTCAATTCGCGAAAGAATTGGATGGATCGTTGAATATATCAATAGGAACAAGCTGGGAGCCTTTTCTCAACTTGTGTCAGGGAGTTCCCATCGACTTGAAATAGTAGTCACATTCCTGGCCTTATTGGAGCTTGTAAAACGGGATATGATTCTTGTCAAACAAGAAGAAATTTTCGGAGAAATAGTTTTAGAGACGGCACCAAACTGGGATGATGATCTTGCATTTGAGCTTGAGTTTGGAGAATAATTTATGGGGAACCGATTGTCGGGTGAAAATTCACTCTACCTTATTCAACATGCCGAAAATCCAGTCGATTGGTACCCTTGGAATCAAGAAGCTTTGGAGCGAGCAAGGATTGAGAGAGAAACTAATATTCTTGAGTATTGGATACTCTGCATGTCACTGGTGTCATGTAATGTCCCGTGAATCTTTCGAAAATCCCCATATAGCAAAGTTATTGAACGAAAATTTTATTAATATAAAAGTGGATCGTGAAGAACGACCGGATATCGATTCGATCTATATGGATGCAGTGGTTGCATTAACTGGACATGGTGGCTGGCCTCTGAGTGTTTTTCTTTCTCCAGATGGTAAGCCTTTCTATGGTGGAACATATTTTCCACCAGTTCGTCGGTATAATCTGCCATCTTTTGAAGATGTTGTTGTGACTGTCACAAGATTATGGGTTGAAGATCGGGAAAAAATCCTGAATTCCGCTGATCAAGTGACCGAGTACATCAGAAATAGCTCGTTGATCCAAAGAACATCTTCTTCAAACCTGTTAATGGATTTGAATGAGTTACAGAAAGTCGTACAAACTCTCGCTAAGAATTATGATTGGAAATATGGAGGCTGGGGTCAGGCACCAAAATTTCCACATCCAATGATTATTGAATTCCTTCTTCGATTTGGCTCGAATGGCGATCGTTTAGCCCTGGATTTGGCTTTTCATGCACTCAAGTCAATGTCTAAAGGTGGAATGTATGATTTGATCGGGGGTGGATTTTCTCGGTACAGTACCGATAATGAATGGCTTGTCCCGCATTTCGAAAAAATGTTATACGATAACGTTCTGCTTTCTCGAGTTTATCTCTATGCATATCTATTATCAAGAGACGAGAAATACTTGGAAATTTGTCGAAAAACTTTGGATTTTATATTAAGGGAATTAACTTCAGGAGATGGAGGTTTTCTTTTCAAGCCTGGATGCGGACACTGAGGGGATGGAAGGACTGTTTTATACCTGGAACTTTAATGAGATTGAATCAATTATTCAAGTGGAAAGCGGTTCAATATATAATCCTTCCGGGATTGATCTGGTAAATTTTTGTACAGCAGCATTTGGCATTACTGCACAAGGGAATTTCGAAGGCAGGAATGTTCTTCATCGAGAGATGAGCACTCAAGAACTTGCAGAGATGTTTTTTATAGAACCATCTGAAGTAGAATTCTCTGTATTCTCAAATCAGTACATTACTATACTCTTACCGTCATATGCGTGTGAGTCCTGCGACTGATGACAAAGTTCTTCTATCGTGGAATGCTATGGCACTCCATACCTTTTCAGAAGCTGCGCGCTATCTCAAAGATCCTAATTACTTAATTGTTGCCCAAAAATGTGCTGGATTTTTATTGGAAAAAATGTCAACTGAACGCGGCATGTTGCGGTCCTGGAGACAAGCATCTGCAAAATATGACGCCTATCTCGAAGATTATGCCAGTCTGATTATCGCTTTGATTTCTCTTTACCAAACAGATCATAATAACCGCTGGTTTGCATCGGCAAGGAAATTAACGGATGAAATGCTCCGACTTTTTTCAGATGCGTCTGGGAATTTCTTTTCAACTCGCCTCGACACAGAATCTTTAATATATCGTCCGAAAGATTTTTTGGACAATGCCATCCCTTCTGGAATTTCTCAGGCAGTCACTGCGCTTCTTCTCATGGAATTTTTTACTGGTAATGAAAAATATCGAAAAATTGCGCAAATCTCGATAGATTATATTTATGGTTATTTGGATAAAAATGTATTGTTGTTTGGTAATTGGCTATGCGCAATTTTAACATCCATAATTCCCATTACGCAAGTGGTTTTAGTATCTGATGGTAACTCAAAGGATTTAGAAGGCTTTCTTGATGTCGTTTGGGATCGTTTTAGACCGGAATGTATACTTGTTTCCTCCACTCTCCCTGCCCCGCAAGATTCCCCAGAATTATTGGTAAACAGACCCATCATCCATAATAAAACAACATGCTATGTCTGTGATCATTTCGTATGTAAAAGACCAGTCAATTCTCCCATCGAACTTGCTCAAATGATCAATACTGGTCGTGTTAAGATAAAGGATTTTCCATATTCTTTCCAATAAATCCTCGAGTGTATAATCGATGAAATGGATGGTATCATCTTATGGATTCAAATTTTGATCCATAAAAGGAAATTTGAGTACCTGTGCAACATTAACGGATAATACAATATGAGAGAGATTGCTATCATTGGTATTGGACAAACGGTCGTTACCGAAAACTGGGGAAAATCTATTCGAGAAATTGCCGGAGAAGCAATTTTTGAAGCCTTGAACGATGCTGGGAGCGATTTTATTGATGGCATTTTTGTTGGCAATATGCTTTCTGGCATTCTAAGCAAACAGGAGAATCTGGGATCGTTGATCTCCGACTGGGTGGGGATGAAAGGAAGAGAATCGCTGAAAGTTGAAGCTGCTTGTGGCTCCGGTGCTGCTGCACTTCGAATTGGATTGATGGCTGTTGGTTCATATGAACTCGACACTGCTGTCGTAGTTGGCGTCGAGAAGATGAGTGAAACGAAAGCCCCAGATACCACTGCAGCCCTGGCCACTGCTGCTGATGCAGATTATGAAATAATCCACGGGTTATCTTTTGTTGGTATTAATGCGTTGATTATGCAGCGATATATGCATGAATACGGCTGGAAACATACGGATTTTTCCCCTTTTTCCATTAACGCCCACGCAAATGCTGTCCATAACCCATTCGCTCGTCTTCATGAAAAAATCGATCAAAGAGATTACGAACAAGCCAGAATGATATCAGATCCGATTAACCTGCTGGACGCATCTCCCATTGGCGATGGATCAGCTGCAGTTATCATCGCCGGGATTGACAGCTCATCTGGTATATTTTCCACAAGGGACTTCCAGGCGTCGACCCGTAATCAAAATCGTTGGATCCGCTGCTGCAACCGATACATTAGCCGTTCAGTCTCGTAAAAATCCACTTTGGCTTGCAGCAGCAGAAATATCAGCTTCTCGGGCTTACAACCAGGCCAGTGTGAAACCGAAGGACATCGATCTTTTTGAGCTGCACGATGCTTTCTCGATCATGTCTGCATTATCACTTGAAGCCTGCGGCTTTGCTGAGCCGGGAAAAGCTCCAGAACTAGGCTTAACCGATGAGATCGGTCCAAATGGACGAATACCCATATCAACCCGAGGTGGTCTTAAGGGGCGCGGTCATCCGGTTGGTGCAACTGGAATTTATCAAATTGTTGAAGTTGTCCAACAATTACGAGGCGATTCTGGTCCTACACAGGTCGAAGATGCGAGAATTGGCATGACACAGAATATTGGCGGCAGCGGAGCAACTGTTATCACCCATATCCTTAAGTCGGATGTTAATTAATATGATTTTATAGCGATTGAATTGAGTTGGACTATGAAATTTATTTTTCCTTTCCTCTTAATAATTTTCACGATACTTCCTTTTTCGACTGAAGCTCACAGTCCGACATTCCAAATAAATACTAATAGTCGACAAAATACGTTCATGACTGTCAATTTACCTATTCGAGCACGATCCTTTTGTATTAGCTGAGACGGTCTACAACTACACAGACACCACAATCAACTTCAATACCATCGGGTCCAGTTCCGATAAATGATCCGCGGTTTACAGAAACTATGATATTTCTTGCGATCTTATCTGTCTTCGTAGTTTTATTGGGAATATGGCTCAATCGAAAGCAAATAAATTAGTCTTAATAATTGAAAACCTACCATTTACATGAACGGGAGAAAGCGCATAATGAATGTCCGTTTGTTTGATACATATACCCGTAGTATCCGAGATTTTAAACCGCTTTCAGGAAATGAAGTTGGTATTTATGCATGCGGACCAACCGTATATGACTATGCGCATATCGGGAATATGCGAACCTATATTTTTGAGGATATTCTTCGGCGTACCCTGGAATTCAATGGGTATTCAGTCAAACATGTGATGAATATTACGGATGTTGGTCATTTAGTCTCAGATGCGGATACCGGTGAAGACAAAATGGAAAAAGGATCTCGACGCACCGGAAAAACTGCCTGGGAGATCGCTGAGTATTATACGCAGGCTTTTATAGAAGATCTCAACCTTTTGAATATCCTTCAACCAATTATTTGGTGTAAGGCTACTGATCACATTAATGAACAGATAGAATTCATTCAATGCATTGAAATGCAGGGCTATTCTTACAAAACTTCCGATGGAGTGTATTTTGACACATCGAAGCTTTCAGATTATGGTTATCTGGCAAGAATCGACGTGGAAGGTTTGCAAGCAGGGACGCGCATCGAGATGGGCGAAAAACGTCTACCAACTGATTTTGCACTCTGGAAATTTAGCCCAAAGGATCAAAAACGCCAGATGGAATGGGATAGTCCCTGGGGAAAAGGTTTCCCTGGCTGGCATATTGAATGCTCGGCAATGTCAGCTAAATATCTTGGCAGCTTTTTTGATATCCATTGTGGCGGCGAAGATCACATTTCTGTTCATCACACCAACGAAATTGCCCAAACCGAAGCCTGCTATAACACTCACCTGGCGAATTTTTGGATGCATGGATATTTTCTGCAGCTAGATGAAGCCAAGATGGCAAAATCACAGGGAGGCTTTCTAAGAATAAAAACGCTCTTAGACAAAGGCTTTGATCCACTAGCGTATCGTTTCTTTACATTTAGCGCACTTTATAGAGCTAAGCTCAATTTCACCTGGGAAGGGCTCGACGGAGCAGCAAAATCCTTGGATAAATTACGGGCCTTGGTATTTGGATGGGGAGAACCAGGATCCATTGATTCTCATTATCTCGAACAATTTACTTCTCAGGTTAACGAAGATCTGAATATGCCGCGCGCTGTTGCTGTCGTTTGGGAACTCGCGAGGAGTGCTCTACCTGATTCTTCGAAAAAAGCCACGATTTTGGAATTTGATCGGATTCTTGGCCTGAATTTAGGTCGGTGGAAACCTGAGGAAGAAGTGATTCCTGAGGCAATTCTCATGCTGGCACAGCAGCGGCAAAATCTGCGTAAAGAGAAGCGTTGGGCAGAAGCTGATGCGCTTCGAGATGAAATTATCCAAGCCGGATTTGACATTGAAGATACACCTCAAGGCTCTCGAGTGAGAATCCGTCATGAATAGCAAAGGTGCAGGTTACTGATGAAAATCGCAATAACCGGAAAAGGTGGCGTTGGAAAAACCACGCTTACTGCCTTGCTGGCTCAATCATTTGCCGATAAAGGTCGCCAGGTCCTTGCAGTGGACGCAGACCCCTCTCCTTGTTTGGCAGGAGCTCTTGGTTTCCCCTTGAATTTGCGGAACCAGCTGCATCCGATCTCAGAGATGGATGAACTAATCGAGGAAAGGACAGGCGCTCGTCCCGGGACTATGGGTGGTTTTTTTACAATTAACCCGCGAGTTGATGATATTCCAGATCGATTTAGTGTCACATATAAGAATGTCCGGCTATTAGAAATGGGTTCTGTTGACACCGGAGGGTCAGGTTGTATTTGTCCAGAAAGCGCAATGCTGAAGACTTTGTTCACTCACCTGCTCTTTCGGAAAGATGACATCCTGCTCTTAGATATGTACGCAGGCGTTGAGCATTTAGGTAGAGCAACGGTTGATTTTGTGGATGCAATGTTGATTGTTGTGGAACCAACCCGCCGTAGTTTGGGTACTGCATCACAGATTAAGAAATTAGCCGCCGATATTGGTCTTACTCGCCTCTGGTTGGTTGGAAATAAAGTTCGAAATCGGGAAGAAGCAATGTTCCTAGAAGCAGAAACTCCGGAATTACCTGTATTGGGCTTTCTGGAAGCGGATCTACTCGTTCAAGAAGCAGACGGTTAGGCATTGCCGTGTATGACCATGTCCCAGCCCTTCGAATTTCTTGTGAAATGATAGCAGACAAGCTTAGAATATTACTCGAATAATAATCTGAAATTTTCAGGGTATAAAAATTAGAGGAAAAACATGACAACTACAATCGCTCTGGCTGGCAAAGGAGGTGTTGGTAAGACTTCAATTGCAGGAATGATAATAAATACCTTAGCATCGTATCATTGCGGACCTATTTTGGCGATAGATGCCGATCCCAGCAGTAATTTAAATATGGTACTCGGCCTGGATCTAGATTGGACTGTAGGAGATATCCGTGAGAATATACTCGATCAAGTTCAAAGCTCCCTGAATTCTGGAGGAGCTGCGATGGGCAGTCTGCCTGGCGGGATCTCCAAGCGTGATTATCTCGATTACCAAATCCGTGCTTCCTTGTCTGAAGGAGATCAGTTCGACTTAATAGCAATGGGCCGTTCTGAAGGTCAGGGTTGTTATTGTGCTGTCAATCATAATTTGCGAGAAGTAATTGACAGCATCAGCAAGAATTACAAGTATGTTGTTATTGATAATGAGGCCGGCATGGAACATCTAAGCCGGAGGACAACTCGTGATGTCCAGCATTTATTAATTGTCTCTGATCCTAGCTTGCGCGGAATTGTCGCGGCCGAAAGAATAGCAGCATTTCGAAATAACCTCGATATACATATTGAAAATGCCCATTTGATCTTAAATCGCGTCGATGACAATTTATCGGAAGCTCTGCACGAACGAATTAACCGCCTTGACATCCCACTTCTTGGTATTATTCCTGCCAGTCAAGACATATCTTTCTTGGATACCAATGGTGAACCTCTCAATCATTTGCGGAGCGACGCAGCGCCCCTGCTGGCAGTCGCTGGCATGCTTCAAAGGCTTCAACTGATCTGATCGGACTCGCCATGGATTAATTTGTTGTTTTGTTTCGACCAGGTTTCATCATCAACAAGCGTAACGACCCTGAAACCTTCGGCGTATTCCATCTCCTTCCCTTTTGCGCTTTCTGCTGCCCACTGTCGAATCATCGGTTCCGGATCCCAATCCTTCATTTGTGATCGATGTGATTTCAATGCTTTAATCTTAATGTCTATCGTTTCCCCAATATTGACAAAATAATCGGCTCCACCCCACGAAGTGGCAAAGACTTTACGCGGTTTATGTGGAAAAAAACCTTCTGCTTCCAGTTCTTCGAAAAGATTTGGTTGACCAGAAGCGGGGAAAACCGCGTCTAATGCAGCCGTGGCTGCAGCGCGATGATCTGGATGATTGATATAATCATCCCCTGCCCAAACAATTGTTGGATCACCGCAAATTACGACCTCAGGTCTAAATCGACGAATTTCCCTGACAAGTTTTTTCCTGAGGTCTATCGTAGCCTGAAGCATTCCATCGGGTTCTCGGATAAAAATCACTTCTGTAGCGCCAACGACGCTGGCCGCTTCGGTCTGCTCTTTTTCTCGGATTTCTGTACAAAGCAAGCGGGTCATTCCAGGTTCATCAATTCCAACGTCACCGCTGGTGCAAAGTACAAAAGACACTCTCGCCCCATCGCGCGCCCACTTTGCGAGAGTTCCAGCACAAGTAAATTCTATATCATCTGGATGTGCTACGATAGCCATAGCGCTTTCTGGAGTATACAGAAAAGCCATTTTCATATCTCCTTCAGAATTCACAAAATACGCGGAGAGTATACCTCAGACTTGAAAGAAATGAATTTTATCCATGTTTTTATTGTATACTTTTTAAAAATACTCAACCGGACATAAGCATATTTGACAATCTATTTCTATTCAGGCAAAGGATATTTATGTGGACGATAAGACAGTAAGTTACCTCCCTTTTCATGCAATCAATGAATTCATGCGTGATGATTTTCGTCTAGAGGTTGTTAAATCTGCACTTCTAGGTTTACCGGAATTACCAAAGGAAGATAGAATTCGTGTCGAAATATTATGCAAAGAACATATCCAAATACCAGGTTTTCGTAATATCAAAAATGCTCCCGTGCATCTGAAGATAAAACCTACATCAGAAGCGTTTATAAAGAACCCTCAAGTTGTCTCAGCAATTTTATCTGCCTGGGCAGAAATTCACAATGAACTTCGACAGAATGTTTTTGATCTATTAATTTTTCGCGGATGGGATGTATTGCCTCTCCAGGCGGATAGGAACCGTATGCCTGGTTTCGTACCAGAATGGCCTAACTGGAGAGGATTTCGATGTCCTTTACAAGGCGTACAAAGAGAAATACCCTGTTGAAGAAACTAATGCAGATGATGTGAGTTTGATGGTGGTATGGGTGAGTGGACGGCTCCCATATCATAACCAGGATGAAGCTTAATATTATCTTATTGTTTTTAGGACCAATCTTCAAATCTTCGATCAAATCAAGCCGTATCGTTTTAGAGCAGTTTCCAAAATTAAATTGACCAATTCTTCGTATTCGATACCTGCAGCTTGCGCTTCTATAACAAGATCTGAAATGCCAGGGGACAAACCGGGTAGAGGATTCGTCTCGAGGATATAAGGCTTCAAGCCGTCATGGATATCCAAACGAAAATCAACTCTTGAGACATCTTGGGCGCCGGTAACTCGAAATACAGCCGCTGTGTACCAATTTAAATCGTATTCAAGCTCTTTTTCTATGGGTGCAGGAACCAGATAATTTAAATCTTTCGCCAACTCCACCTTAAGTCGGTTACTGTAAACCATATCACTATCTATAAATGGATCCAGATCTACTTCAAGCGGTGGCAAAATCTTAGTCCGGCTTAGAATTTGCGGTGCTTCTTCATCTATCGGCATTCTTCTTGCGACTGGTCCTTCTAGATTTCCCACTATCCCGACAGTAATTTCTCGGCCTTCAATAAACCTCTCTACAAGAGCAGGCTGGTGATATTTCCTGAGGACATAATCTACCTGCTCTTTCAACTCAAGTGGATTATTAACAATGGATCTTGCCGAAACTCCCATTCCTGTCCCTTCACGGCTTGGTTTTACAAACATTGGAAACTGCATATCGTCGCTTAGAGGATCTTCAACACGTTCGAAAACCTGAAAAGGCGGGGTCGGCAAATCATGATATGTAAGTATGCGCTTTGTCATGGGTTTATCAAGCGCGAGTGCAAGAGTTAGAACTTTTGAACCTGTATAGGGAATTCTGAGCATCTCTAATAAAGCCGGAATTTGTGCTTCGCGAGCATCTCCAAAATGGCTTTCGCAAATATTAAAGCATATATCGGGCTTATATTTGGGCAGTATTTCCAGGAGGGTTAAATTGCCCTCTAGAAAATCGCAAGCATGTCCAGCTGATTTCATTGCATTAACAAGCGCATTGATCGTGTGTTCACTATCTAAATCATCCCACTGATCTTTACTCATCCCTTGGAATTTCGGGGCGTTATCTTTAAGATTAGCCAGTAAAGCAACACGAAATGTTTTCATTATTTTTCCTTAGCTTGAGATTTGCAATACTAGAAGGTGATAATATGGACATCGCCTGTCTGAACGAGAACTGCGAGTTGGGTCCCATTTGGCGAGAAAGACAGACTTATCACTGGTGCGGATTGTGCATATTCGATCGGATGAGTTGGATTTTCGATCTCCCACATCACCACCTTGGGAATATTTTCCTCCCCGCCGGTCCCCAAAGATCCAATTGCAACCAGTTTACTATCAAGAGACCATGCGATAGAACTAACCGGGTCTTCGTGTGAGATCAACACCAACTCCTTCATAGATTCAACGTCCATGATCATAACAGCGGTTTGGGCGACCCAGGCGATACGCGACCAATCGGGGCTGAAGTATGCGCCATACAAAGATGAAATCGCAGAATCGCTCCATTCTAATTGTTTTTCCAACTCACCATTAACAAAGTAAATATAAACTCTAAAACTTGCGAGGTCAACTCCAGCAATTCTAGTTCCATCCGATGAATATGTTAGATTGGATAACCAGGCAGGAGTTTTCTGGTTAAACACTGAATCGCCGGTTAATATGTCTACCTGATTGATTTCTTTTTCTGTTGATGAGTACGCAACAACTTTACCTCGTGGATGAATCGATAATCCTGTGATTGGACTGGAAGAAGTGCCAATCACCTTAGCTTGTTTAGTCTTATTTGGATTCCAAATATTGATTTCCTGCTTGTTGCTGACCCAACCAATGATTTCTTCAAAAGGACTTCGGGTTAATAAGATTGTGTCTTCGGCGGGTGTCACCGATTGAACAGAGAATTGCTGTGCAGTATATGATTCTGGATCAGGCAGCGCAACTACACCGACATCATTGGAGCCTGCCAAGACAATACTATTATCTGAAAGCCAAATCAGCGAACTGATGTTCCCAAGATCATCAGCCTGAAGGGCTGAACTAAATGTTAAATAGGATGTGACCTCTGGTAATGAAGTGGTTTCGATTGATGCATGATCAGTAATTTCGGTGAATGCAGCTGTCGGTTTTGCTTCCGTCAAAGAAATTATGTCTCTGTTCGAAATACATCCTGCGAGGTTGAAAATCATCCCGACTATCCAAAATATGCGAACCCAAAATCTTCTGCTTGTCATACAAATCTCTCAGAAACATATACACACATGGGCTGGAGTTGAATATTTCTAAGTATTTCCTCGAAATTGTTGAAATGAAGGGTTAGAAAGCAATATCGCGCCGTTCTCACAGGCTAGTACGCATAAACCGCATCCATTGCAACGACCTAATTCGATATATGGAGGGTCGTCGCGATCTATTTGGACAATTGCGCGTGTAATACATACCTTCAAAGCGTGACAAGGTTGACAGATCTGGCAATTTTCAAATCGAATATTCGGACGCAACAATGAGCAGCCATTCCAAATTTGATTGGATTGAATTTCAATAAGAACAGAGTATATCTCCAAATTCGGATTAAATACACCATTTCTTTTCTCAATGCTATAATCCATTTGCGGGAGCAAATATATGAAGATTCTGACAGCACAATACGATACCATATTAAGAGAAGAACGAATTATCCTGAATAATTTACTGACTTCCCTTGTTAAATTTCAAGCCGATGACGCCGATACAAAAGCTCTGCTAGAATCCATATCTCAATTAGACGAGCTCTTCCTATTAGTTATTGTAGGTGAATTCAATTCCGGGAAGAGTGCATTTATCAATGCATTATTAGGCGATCGTTTTCTCGAAGAAGGGGTCACTCCGACTACGTCACAAATTAATCTGCTGCGCTTTGGAAGAGAATCTCAGCGAACCCTAATCAAGAGAATCAATTGGTGATCAATCTGCCAATTGAATGGCTTTCCGAGATCAGTATTGTTGACACGCCAGGCACCAATGCGATCATTCGATCTCACGAATCAATAACGACTGACTTCATACCACGATCTGATCTTGTAATTTTCATAACTTCTGCCGACCGACCTTTTACAGAAAGTGAAAGACTATTTCTTGAGTTGGTCCGCAATTGGGGTAAAAAAGTGGTTGTAGTCATTAATAAAATTGACATCCTTCAAGACGATCATGAAATCCAAGTCATTACCAATTTTGTGCTTGAAAATTCTCGAAAACTTCTTGATGTAACACCTCAAATATTTCCTATCAGTGCCCGGCTTGCATTGAAAGCAAAACAGGGATTCCCTGATTTTTGGAATGCAAGCAAATTTGAAGCACTTGAAACATTTATTCGGACAAGCCTAGATGAGAAAAGCCGGATCCATCATAAATTACTCAATCCCGTCGGTGTTGCGCTTTTCCTTACAGACCGCTATTTGTCTGTAGTCGAAACTCGTCTGGATATGTTGAAAGAAGACACACAAATGTTGGTTGATGTTGATTCTCAGCTCCAGCTTTACAATGAGGACATGGAGAGGGACTTTAATTTTCGGATGTCAGATATCGAGAATGTTCTCTACGAAATGGAAAGACGCGGTTTGAATTTCTTTGATGAAAGGTTTAAATTGACACGAGTCTTTGATCTTTTTAGTAAAGAACGCATTAGACATGATTTCGAAAAGGAAGTGATCCTCGATGTGCCAGCAAATATTGATGCAAAAGTTCGCGAATTGATTGATTGGTTGGTTGATTCTGATTTACGCCAATGGCAGGCGATATCAGAACATTTATCGGAACGCAGGCGCAATTATCAAAGTCGGATCATAGGATCTGTAAGCATGGGGAATTTTTCGTATGATCGCGATCATCTGATCGATACCATCGCCCGGGAGTCACAACGAATCGTTGAGACATATGATAAAACTGCTGAAGCTAAAGCAATCGCTGAAAGCGCGCAGGATGCTGTAGCTGCTTCAGCCATTCTTGAGGTTGGAGCAATAAGCCTGGGGGCAGTAATTACTGCAATGGCCACAACAGTAGCAGCCGATGTTACTGGAATCCTGATGGCTACTTTCATTGCTGCCCTTGGTTTAGTCATAATTCCTGCACGACGAAGAATTGCAAAAAAGGAAATGGCTGGAAAAATCGCAAATTTGCGAGAACAATTAACGAATTCTCTGCGTCAACAATTTCAAAAGGAAATTGATCGGTCGATCCAAAATATTCAAAACGCTATTTCACCCTATACTCGCTTCGTTCGATCAGAGCAAGGTAAATCAATCGAGATGCAGACAGAGCTCTCTAAATTTCGATTGGATTTAAATCGTGTGAAAGATACTATCGAAACAAGCTAACAACTAGATCTATAACGACAATCAGACCAATTTCGGTCTGGGATATAATTGCCATTCGGTTGAAGTCGACGCAAAACGAATGGCAATTATGATTTATTCTCGAGCCCGAAGTATTTTCAAAGAGTATCCTCGTCAATTCTGGTTGATGTTTGTTGGAATGCTGATAAGCACCATTGGTTCCAGCATGATTTGGCCTTTTTGGTTAGTTTACATCAGCGACAAACTAGATACTCCTTTAACCGTTGCTGCAAGTTTGTTCACATTAAGTGCCGCTTTTGGGTTTGGCTGCATCATTCGTCGGCGGTCCGATCATTGACCGCCTGGGCAGAAAATGGATCATGATCGCCAGCCTGGGGATCAATGGGCTGGCATATATCTTTCTTGGTAATGCAAGCACTTTTATTCAATTCGCAATTCTATTAGGCATTACTGGATGTGTAAATCCACTTTATCGGGTAGGGGCTGATGCTATGATGGCTGATATTGTCCCACCCGAGAAAAGAATTGATGCTTATGCATTGTTTCGATTAAGCAACAACCTGGGAATTGCGATTGGTCCAGCAATAGGTGGATTCATCGCCGCATCCTCTTTCACGCTGGCTTTTTATCTCGCAGCGTTCGGTATGATCACTTATAGCTTACTCCTTTTTCTATTTGCTCGCGAAACCTTGCCGTCGAAGACAGATGTACATCGGGATGAAAATAAGTTCAAGAAAGATAACAAGGAGAAACTTGGGGGATATCTGCCGATCTTCAAAGATTACCCATATGTCAGCTTTATTTTCTCATTCACATTGGTTTCGATGTGTGCATCATTAATTTGGGTACTTTTACCCGTTCATGCCACCGAAAACTATGCCGTACCCATGCAGATGTATGGATTTATACCAACTACAAATGCAATAATGGTCGTTACCTTGCAGCTGTTTATCACCAAAATCACAAAACGATACCCTACCTTATCGGTTGTAACTGTGGGTGCTTTTTTTTATATGACAGCTGTAGGTATGGTCTCATTCATGACTGGCTTTTGGGGATTCTGGGCATGCATGGTGATCATGACGATCGGAGAATTGGTCATCGTTCCGACATCCAGCACGTATGTAGCCAACAGGGCACCGAGTTGACAAACGCGGCCGCTATATGAGCCTTTATGCCTTAACGTGGGGCGTTGCATCCGGAATAGCCCCTATTCTTGGTGGCTTTTTAAACGATACTTTTGGGCCGACTGCAATTTGGATTGGTGGTGCATGTATTGGAATGTTGAGCGTGATTGCATTTTCTTTTCTTGACAAGAGATCTCGAACTCTGCAGGCAGCTGGCTCAGGCTAATGGAACATAACGGAAGAAGATATCGTCCTTGGAATACGATATCTTTCGAGCATTGATACATGCTTTTGGGAAAAACTCGATGATAAAAAAATCAATTCGCTTATATGCCGTAGTCATATGCTTATCCTTCACTTATGCCTGTAACCTGCCGCAGCCTGACCAAAAATCCGAGCTGGCAGGAATTGTTGCTCAAACGCAAACCGCAATTTCAGTGAATTCCTATTTACAGACTGCTGCATTCCAGCAAACTGTTCATTCGACCGTTACTCCGCAAGCCACTTTTATCAATTTATCCCTAACACCAACAAATACACCATCCAACACACATACAATTACTCCACTGATAAGCCAAACTGAAATTATCAACTCAACTCAAGCTGCAACTCATACACCAAGTCAATCTAACTGTATCAATGCAGTCAAATTTATCAACGAAACCGTCATGGATGGCACAATTTTCGCACCGGGGCAAGAGTTCATCAAAACCTGGACTTTACGAAATGTTGGGACATGCGTTTGGGGATCTGATTACGAGCTGGTTCATTATCAAGGTGAAAAAATGAACGGAACAAGTCCATCACCAATCGGTCAGACCGTAGTTCCAGGTGCATCGATACAATTATATTTACCGCAAACAGCCCCTTCAACTCCAGGAATTTATCAAGGTTTTTGGAAACTGCGATCGTCCACAGGTGAGGAATTCGGTCTGGGTCAAAATTCTGACACTGCATTTTGGGTTAAGATTCAAGTTGAAGAAGGCGTACCAAATCCTGAAACCGGTGCAATTCCTTCTTCTCTCGGCAAGGCTGATTGGAGCATATCATTTGAGAATAAATCTACACCATGGTATCTCGGACCAGATTCGGATGTCGAATATCAAATATCAGACGGTAAGCTCGTCATAAGGACATTAAAACCGACCGCAGACCAATGGCGAGTTGCTGGATCGATCAATTTGAAGGATTTTTACCTTCAAGCGGTATTCAAAACATCACCAATCTGTTCCGAAAAAGATGGTTATGGCTTGCTAGTTCGTGCTCCTGATAATATAAATGGAAACATAAACTCGGGTTTGGTCTTTTCTTTTTCGTGTGATGGGCATTACCGGGTATATCGAATGGACGATGGTGTATATGCTGGAATTCAAAATTGGACTAGTTCTTCAGCGATAAAAGCTGGAGGCGGGCAATCAAATATTATGTGGATATCTGCAAAAGGATCAGATTTCCAGCTGTTTGCCAATGACACCCTCATTTTTCAATTTTCAGACCAGACCTTTCAGGATGGCCTTTTTGGACTTGTTATTCGCTCAGTATCTGGAAATACTTTTGAAGTTCTCGTGGACGAAGTCGCCTACTGGAATATTCCTTAAGTCCATCTATTCGAACGTTATTAATTTAGGATCAATATCTACCACCGGATATTGCATGTCAAGAGATTTTAAGGCCTGGACAATAATTTCTCCAATCACCAAATTGCGGTACCATTTTCGATTTGATGGCACAATGAACCATGGCGCCCATTCCCGACTGGTTTTGTTCAAGACATCTTCATAAGCTTTTTCGTATTCAGACCACAACTTACGCTCTTTGATATCGTCAACGTTAAATTTCCAGTTCTTGCTTGCATCTTCAATCCGCGCCAGAAGTCTTCTTTTTTGTTCATCTTTACTGATGTGAAGGAAGAATTTCAGGATTATGCAACCTTCATCAATAAGCATTTTTTCAAATGCAAGGATTTGTTCGTACCTTTTCGACCAAACATTTTCGGGCACGAGCTGATGCACACGAACGATCAGGACATCTTCGTAATGACTTCGATTGAATATGACAATCTCCCCATTTCCGGGTACCTGCTGATGAATTCGCCACAGGTAATCATGGGAGATTTCGATAGGCGTTGGCACTTTAAAACTGGCTACTCTAACTCCTTGTGGATTCACTCCATCAAAAACATGACGGATCACTCCATCTTTGCCGGATGTATCCATGCCCTGCAAAACGATCAGTATTTTTCGTTTTTGCTCAGCATATAAAAGCTCTTGTAATTTTTCCAATTCCATGCTCATTTGAGTTGCTTTCTCCGATCCAGCATTCTTGCCCTGATCGAATTCGCTGGTATCGTCCGGATCCCATTCTTCAAGTTTTATTGTTGCGTTTGAATTAACACGATATTTCTCCACAATGCCCTCCTGGATAATTATCCCGGTCTTGGTCTGAATTATATCAAAATGGTTTATGTGCTTTGGATATTTATTCCTGATACAATACAGTTTGCAAATATCTCATGGATATGGATATCCACAGAGTTAAATACATAATGAAATGTTTATTTTAAAATTTCGAAGGCAATTATTTCTATAAATACAGGTTTTTTGAATTATGACAGGTGCGAGCAAATCGGTTTTTTACACAGCAGTTAATCCAAATCAAAGAAGCTTGCAAAAAGGAGAGATTATTGTAGAGGCTCCGGTGTCCTTAACGGTCAATGGGGAATATTGGCTGACATTCATGTGCACGCCAGTCGATTTAGAAGCCCTTGCGATTGGTTTCCTATATAACGAAAACTTGATCCAAACCTTCGATGAGATTATTGAAGCACGGATATGTCCTGCTGGTGATAATGTTGATGTCTGGTTAAATCATCAAATTTCTCAACCAAAATCCTGGCGAAAGACTTCTGGATGTACGGGAGGTGTGACATCGATCGAAGATGACACAACTTCGTTAACCAAAGTAAAATTTGACGATTTCCTTATTTCATCACGAAAGATACAGGAATTAATTGAAACATTGTTTAAATCACAAGATCTCTATAATACATCGGGAGGGGTCCACACTTCAATTCTAACTGACGGGGTTGAAACAATCATCACCGGCGAAGACATTGGGCGGCACAATACGTTAGATAAAATTGCCGGGAAGTTTTTACATCAACAGCCTGCGCTCCTCCGAAGATTCTTGCTGACAACCGGCAGGGTCAGCTCTGAAATGCTGCAAAAAGCAAATCGATTGGAAGCGGCAATCGTGATCTCGCGTACTTCTCCCAGTTCATTGTCTGTTCAAATGGCTGAAGTAATGGGTATCACATTGATAGGGTATGCACGCCGTAATCAATATAGGATTTATTCACATCCCGGAAGGATTATCTCGAATGATCCAAACGAAAAATAAATAACCAACAAAACCCAAATCAAGTTATTGAAGAAATCATAGCTCATCATAATCAAGATCCAGAAGCTATTATTGAAATACTTCGCGATATCCAGTTTAGAAAAATTGACCTGTCCAAGCAGAATATTTCGGCACTCGCCGAAAACTTACGGATCCCGCTTCGAAGTATTTATGGAGTCGCAACATTTTACTCGATGCTATCGCTTGGAAAACAAACGCAGAGGGATAATTCGGGTCTGTGATGGACCGGTTTGCTGGATGCATGGATCAATGGAAATAAAGAAAGCCATTCTTCGCAATTATGAAAATAATCCGGATTGGACTGTTGAAAACACGAGCTGTTTGGGACAATGCGACCGAGCGCCTGCGGTACTTGTTAACGACAATCAGGTAGGACCAGTTACTCCCGAGGAGGTTCATTTACTATCGTCCGGTTTTCTCGGCCGGCCAAGTGATTATACGAAGGCAAGAGACGGTGAAGTGCGAGTGATGTTAAAACGAGCAGGAGTTGTAGATCCTGATTCTCTTGAAATCGGCTCTGATAGCATGGCGCCTATGCAGGATTGCGGACTGCTCTCCAAGGTGAACCCCAGGCGGTGCTTGCTGAAGTTGAGGCTTCTGGATTATCTGGTCGAGGAGGGGCTGGATTTCCTGTTGGTCGCAAATGGCGATTTGTAGCTCAAGCGGAAAATTATCCAAAATATATAATCTGTAATGCGGATGAATCTGAGCCATTGATATTCAAGGACCGCATCCTGATTGATACGGATCCTCACCAGATCCTTGAAGGGATGGTTCTGGCAGGGTATGCATGCGGTTCCAACGAAGCTTATATTTACATCCGTGGAGAATATGAAGTCCAGGCCCTGCGTTTGGAAAAAGCCATCAACCAGGCACAAAATATGAATTATCTAGGAAGCAATATCCTGGGGACGGATTTCTCATTTCATATCCATGTTCACCGCGGCGCTGGAGCTTATATTTGTGGCGAAGAAACCGCGTTAATTGAATCGCTCGAAGGAAAACGCGGCGAACCCCGAAATCGACCACCTTATCCCCCGATTTTTGGTCTGCACGGGAAACCAACCCTAGTCAATAATGTCGAGTCTTTTGCTGCCATACCGCATATTATCACACACGGGAGCAATTGGTTTCGGACTTTAAGTGAATATTCGACACCGGGAACAAAATTATATATGCTCTTGGGGCACGTCAATAATCCTGGTTTATTTGAGGCTCCTTTTGGAATCACACTCAGGCAAGCAATAAATCAATTCGGCGGAGGAATGTCACGGGGATCAAAATTTCATTTTCGCGTTGACAGGCGGTGCAGCCGGGACGATTGTGGGTTCCGATAAAATGGACATTCCTATCGATTATGCCTCCGTTGCAAAAGGAATTTCGCTTGGAGCCGGAGCATTCTTGATTTGTGATCAAAGCATCTCACTTGTCGCATTTTTACGGGAACTGCTGCGCTTCTTTTCATATAAATCTTGTGGAAAATGCACACCCTGCCGGGTCGGAACCCATCGGGCATTTGAAATTTTTGAATATCTTGCAGAAGGAAGTGGCGAACCAGGATTAACTGACGAGCTGATTGCAATTACAGAGAATTTATATGACGCTTCTTTCTGCGGGCTTGGACAATCTGTGCCAATCCCAATCAATTCCGCACTTATGAATTTCAAGGAAGAATTCCTTGTACGCGAAAACTGGAGATTAGTTTTATTCATGTTCTTTCACATTTGAGGTGAAAGACGAAAGAAAACCGACATGACGATAAAAATCAATTTTGATGATCAAGAATTAGATGTAAATCCTGGTCAAAGCATACTTTCTGTTGCTCGCGATCATGGTATAACAATTCCCACTCTTTGTTTTCACCGAGATTTGACACCAACAGGAAATTGTCGAATATGTGTCGTCGAAGTGCACGGACAAAGGTTCTTACAAGCAGCTTGTGCGACTAGCGTTTGGGAGGGGATGCAAATTCTATCCAAAAGCGAGCGCGTGATTCGCTCCCGTAGAAAAACTCTCGAGCTTATGCTGGCAAACCATCCGATGGATTGTCTTGTCTGCGAATCGAGCGGTTCATGCGAGCTGCAAGATTTGGCGTACGAGTATCAAATTGACGTGCCAGAATGGGGCAGCAAAGGAAAACGATATCCGGTTGACAGCGATCCAAATCCATTCATCCGGGTTGACATGAACAAGTGCATCCTTTGCCGACGTTGTGTGCAGGCTTGCGCCGAAGTACAGGGACGATTTGTTTGGGGAGTTGCATTTCGAGGTTTCGAGGAAAGGATTGTCGCTGGCTCCGATAGTTCAATGCTGGAGGCGCGCTGTGAAATCGTGCGGACAGTGCGTTGCCTACTGTCCAACAGGTGCGTTAATCAAACAAAATGACTCATGGAAAAGGTCGCGCCCATCAAATCAAACCGGTGACAACAACCTGCACTTATTGCGGCGTCGGATGTCAGTTTGATCTCCAGGTAAAAGATAATCGCATCATCGGCGTAGCTTCCAATCCAAATGCACCAGTTAACGGTATGGCGCTTTGCGTGAAGGGAAGATATGGATTTGATTTTATTCATCATCCTGATCGATTAAAAAAACCACAAGTCAGGAGATATTTACTTGAAGGTACTCAGCGGCCCAGCCGATCGTGGTGAATGGGTCGATGTCGATTGGGATACGGCGATTGATATCACTGCATCCCGTTTGCGATTAACACGCGATACCTTTGGGCCGGATAGCGTCAGCATACTTGCTTCTGCGAAATGCTTGAACGAAGAGAATTATTTGTTGAATAAATTTGCCAGACAAGTGATTGGGACTAATAACATCGACCATTGCGCCCGCCTCTGACACTCCAGCACCGTGGCCGGTCTGGCCACAGCGTTTGGCTCTGGCGCAATGACAAATCCGATGGATGACATCGCTCAAAATGCTCAGTCGATGCTTATCATCGGATCAAATACAACCGAACAGCATCCAGTTTTTGGCATAAAGATACGTCAGGCAGTGCTCAATCGAGGTGTTAAGTTGGTCCTGGCGGATCCACGCCGAATTGATATTGCTGAGTTTGCAGCATTGCATATCCGTCATAGACCGGGCACGGACATCCCTTTAATCAACGGATTAATGAATATCATTCTTGAAAAGGGGTGGGAAGATCATCAATTCATCGACGGAAAGGACCGAAGGCTTTGAAGAATTTCGAGCCGTAGTGAACCAATATCCTCCCGAGAAAGTTGCAAAAATTACTCATGTTCCAGTGGAAATGCTTTACGAAGCAGCAGAAATTCTGGCAACGAACAAACCCATGGCCGTCATGTGGGCGATGGGAATCACACAGCATATCGTTGGTGTTAGAAATGTGATGGATCTGGCAAATTTGCAAATGCTGCTAGGAAATATCGGTATCCCGGGTGGTGGCGTAAACCCACTTCGCGGCCAGAATAATGTCCAGGGTGCCTGCGATATGGGAGGACTTCCGAATGTCTACCCGGGATATCAAAATGTAACCGTCAATTCGGTCAAGGAAAAATTCGAAAAAGCCTGGGGGGTCCCACTTTCGGGCTCAGTCGGGATGACGGTAACTGAAATGATCCCAGGAATCAGAAACGGGAAAAACAAAAGCATTGTATATCGTTGGCGAAGATCCTGTAATGAGCGATCCAAACAGCTCTCACGTCCGTCACATGCTAAATACATGCGAACTTATAATATTACAGGAGATTTTCCCTTCCGAGACTGCACCATATCGCAGATATCCTGCTGCCTGGTGTCAGCTTTGCAGAAAAAACCGGTTCTTTTACTAACACAGAGAGGCGTATCCAGATGGTCAGGAAAGCCATCTCTCCGATTGGGGAAGCCCGTGAAGATTGGAGAATTATCAAGGATCTGGCTAAGAAAATTATCGAAGCAGGTATGCAAATAGAAGAAAATGCTTCTTTGGCAAATTGGGATTATCAAAATACCTCTGAAATTATGGAGGAAATTGCTTTGCTTACTCCCAGCTATGCAGGAGTTAGCCTGGAACGATTAGAGCGTGGTGAGACCCTGCAATGGCCTGTAAAAGATAAATTCCATAAGGGCACCCCAATTCTGCATATCGGGCAATTTTCCCGCGGCAAAGGCAAATTCATGCCCATAGAACATGTAGAGCCAGAAGAAATGCCTGATGAAGAATTCCCAATGCTTCTCAGTACAGGTCGAGTTCTCTATCATTGGCATGGAGGCGAGATGACCCGGAGGTCTCAGGGCTTATTGGAAATATATAAACAGGCAAAAGTCGAAATTCACCCTGATGATGCAGCTCGATTGGACATAAGACCAAATAATCGAGTCAGGATAACTTCCCGTCGAGGCATGATCGAAGCCGAAGCCTGGCTAACAGACCGCGTTCCGCCAGGAATGATATTCGCAAATTTTCACTTTCCAGCATCACCAGTAAATGAACTAACAATTGCAGCTCTCGATCCGGTAGCTAAAATCCCCGAATATAAAATATGCGCTATTAAAGTCGAAAAAGTATAATAAATAAATCTGAAAAATCACATTTATGCAAGGTATCCAGCATTTTTCTTCTGGATACCTTTTTTTATTGCATAATCCTGATATACTCAACCTGACAACTTTGAATAAAAATATTAGGATAACGTCTGAACAATTATGAGAATATCATGAAAAACAGACCTTTGATTTTTGCTTTTATTCTTGCGACAATTTGTTTAAACTCATGCTCGACGACACCGGCTCAAACTTCGATACCCGGTTTGGCACAGACGCTTGCGGTCCGAACTATGGTTGCCACGCTTGGTATCAGCTATTTCGCGACTTCAACCCCAACTACCTTCCCAACAATTTTCCCTGTGTTAGAGAACCGCCAATCCCATGTGGAGATAAGCGCAACTTCTACACCAGTCCCATCGTTGACGCCAATTAATCATTATTCAGCAGATTATTCAAATGGGGGAAAATGCCAAAACCTGGCTGAATTTGTCAAAGATATTACAGTCAATGATGAATCGGAAATGAAATCAGGCCAGCGATTTACCAAAGTGTGGCTGCTTCAAAACGCAGGCACGTGCACCTGGTCGCCTGATTATTCGCTAATTTTCACAAGTGGAGATCAAATGGAAGGATTATCACCAAAGGGAATTGGGGTTGAAGTTCTTCCAGGCGATACAGTTGAGGTCTCAATTGATCTCGTCGCCCCAAAGAAATCAAATTACTATCAAGGCAATTGGATGCTCCAGGACGATGAAGGGAATGTTTTTGGAGCCGGAAATAGTAAGTTTAACTTTTTCTGGGTCTCAATCATCGTAGGGACAGATAAGAAATTTAATGGTATATTTAGGGGGATGTGCGGCGGCGGTGGCTGAAGAAGATAGCCCAACCGGCGTGTATCGTCGGTAATACAAATTTACATCCAAGGAAACTACTTTGAAGCGATTATTTATACTTTTAATGGTAAGCATTTTTTCTATTACAGCTTGTGCCAATCAGCGACAAAGCAATACTCCAGAAGATCAGGCTCAAAATCAATCTCAAGTTCCGACGCTTAGTATTTCAGCAACAAGCTCGCCTACTCCAATTCCTTCACCTACATTTACACCAACCGCGTCTTCCGACAAGCACTATTGAACCAACACCGGATGCCTCGCCAACTCCATCAGCATCTCCAACTCCAACCGTCCCGGCCTGTACCAATCTTGCTGAGTTGGTCCGTCATTTATCTGTTTCGGATAACTCAATATTAGACCCGGGTCTTTTTGTTACAAAGAGCTGGCGAATCGAAAATGCTGGGACTTGTACGTGGGCTAAGGATTATCAATTTACTTTTGTTAATGGTGATAACTTAAAATTCTCAGGAATCAATCCCTATTAATCAAGAGGTTCCGCCAGGTGGGACAATTGATATCAATTTATTATTTCAAACGCCGACAGTACCCGATTTATACTCTGCAGAGTGGATGCTGGTATCAACAGACGGGACCCAATTTGGGATCGGGGAATTTGGGAGCTGAACCCATTACGATTGCATTTAATGTCCGTGAAACACGCGAAAAGAAGCAAAAGGTAATCCCAAGCAAATCATGCGGCTGAATACGATAACTTATCCTGGCGCAGGTCGCCAGATCACAAATCATTTTTAGAACAATTATCAAATTTGTGACAATCATGAACAAAATACGATTATATTTCGTATTTCTTATTTTTTTCTGTCAATTCATAATCACAGCTTGCACTTCTGCTGTTTCTACCAAAGCTACTCAATCCATCAGTAATGTAGAAAGCAATAATCAAAAAGCTGTTAGGATTTTGAATCTCTGATTCTGCGATACCGGCTTCTCCCACTTCTTCTCCTGTCTCGCCGCCAACAATTCAACCTACACCACAAAATTTTATCCCGCCTCCACCAGGACCAACAGCCGCATCTACAGATGTTGAAAATTCCAAAGCATCTCCAACTGCCAATGAATGCACAAATCAGGCAACATTCATCAGACACCTGACAATTGCTGATAAAACAGCCATCGAAGCCGGTCAGTCGTTTGCAAAAATTTGGAGAGTTCGAAACGATGGTACCTGCATATGGACACCTGCTTATACCTTGAGATACTTCGATGGTGAAAAAATGGGAGGACTTGATCAAGTAAACATCCCACAAAATGTATATCCAGGTGAAGAAGTTGATCTTCGAGTTGATCTTACTGCACCAGATGGAAAAGCTGGATATGCATCAAACTGGCTGTTAAGTGATGAGAACAATAATTTATTCGGATTTGGGGAGTAGGAAAAGAATTCCTTTCTGTAGTTATTGCAATTAAGCCCGAGGCCGAGACCGACTTCAAGCTGACTGAAATGTACTGACCACTGATTCGTGTAATCAGTAATAAACTAGAAAAACAAACAACCGCAGATGAAATGGTGCGTTTAGTTTCATTATTGCAGTGTCGGAAGTACACCATTGTAATAAATGACTTTCGCACTTTTTTTTATATCGAATAACTAATAAAAATCGTGATCCATAAGAAAAAATGTGGATTATGTAAACTGATCTCAAGGAGCGATCTCATGGAAAAATATATAGCTTCAATTGATCAAGGCACAACCAGCACTCGCTGTCTTATCTTCAATAAAATTGGCGATATTATCGGATCGTCCCAAAAGGAACATACTCAAAAATATCCAGAACCTGGATGGGTTGAACACGAACCCTTAGAAATCTGGAACAGTACGGAAAATGTAATTCGAGATGCAATTGCATCATCATCCATTAAGCCAGAACAAATTTCAGCAATTGGGATCACAAATCAGCGAGAGACAACGATAGTATGGGATAAAAACACAGGCCGACCCGTTTATAACGCTATTGTCTGGCAAGACACACGGACAAAGCAGTTGTGCGATCAGCTGGCTCTAGAAGGTGGTCTTGAACGATTTCGTTCGATTACTGGTCTGCCTTTAGCTCCTTATTTTTCTGCAACCAAAATTAAATGGATATTGGATCACATCCCCGGTGCACGCACAGGCGCAGAAAATGGCTCATTAATATTTGGCAATATTGACACATGGCTTATCTGGTGGCTCACAGGAGGACCAGGGAAAGGTTCACATATTACCGATGTGACGAATGCAAGTCGAACGCTCTTGATGAATATACATTCGTGTGACTGGGACGAGGAATTATTGGGAATATTTGAGAATCCCCAGACAGATGATGCCCGAGATTAAGCCTTCAAGCGATCCGAAACTCCTGGGGGTCCACGGTCCTGACGGTCCGTTTCACGCTGTAATACCAATATGCGGCGATCTTGGTGATCAGCAAGCAGCTTTAGTCGGTCAAACCTGTTTTAATCTTGGAGATGCCAAGAACACTTATGGTACTGGTTGTTTCATGTTGATGAATATTGGCTATACGCCGCTTGAATCTAAACATGGGCTGCTCACAACGGTCGCCTACCAGTTTGGAGCAAATCCTGTGATCTATGCGCTGGAGGGTTCAATTGCGATCGCTGGCACGCTGTACAGTGGCTGCGGGACAATCTTGGCTTGATACAATCTTCTTCCGATATCGAAACTCTTGCAGGCTCTGTCAAAGACAATGGAGGCATATACTTCGTGCCAGCTTTTTCTGGTCTGTTTGCTCCTTATTGGCGTTCAGACGCTCGAGGAGTAATTGTTGGGTTGACTCGATTTATCCATAAGGGTCACATTGCTCGGGCTGTGCTCGAAGCAACCGCGTTCCAAACCACTGAAGTGCTGCAAGCAATGGAGACTGATTCTGGCATCAATTTGCAGAAATTACAAGTTGATGGAGGGATGGTCTATAATGAGTTGCTAATGCAGTTCCAATCTGATATTTTAAATGTTCCTGTGGTTCGTCCTTCGATTAGCGAGACTACAGCGCTAGGCGCAGCATTTGCGGCAGGTTTGGCCGCGGGATATTGGAATGATCCTGCCGAAATTCAGAATATTTGGCAAGTGAACAAGATTTGGATGCCAGATATGGATAAATCACATCGATCCATGTTGATCTCTCGCTGGAAGCAGGCAGTTACTCGTTCTTATGATTGGATTGAATCAGAAAGATAATTGAAAATTCTTGGAAATTATAAAATCTGTTTATCCGTGTGACAAAATCGTTGAGCGCTTTCAGTCATACTTTCGCCATCGCTGAAATATCCAAACTATCGATTGTGGTTCTACGGCCAAATCGTCTCGTTGTTTGGTACCTGGATGCAAAATACTGCCCAAGGTTTTCTGATTTATGAGTTGACACATTCACCAGCTTATTTAGGTTATGTTGGTTTTGCTTCCGGTGCGCCAAGCTGGATTTTCATGTTGATTGGTGGAGTTGTAACAGATCGGGTGCATATTCGAAAATTACTGGTCATTACGCAATCCAGTATGATGGTTTTAGCATTTTTACTTGCGCTTCTTACCTTCACAGGGATCGTTCAACCCTGGCATATCATCATCCTCGCATTCTTGCTTGGAATTACCAATGCGTTTGATGCACCTGCCCGTTTAGCATTTGCTCCAGAGCTCGTAGACCGTGAAGACCTTACGAACGCAATTGCGCTTAATGCAACAATGTTTAACACGGCTGCGATCATTGGCCCCGCTGCTGCAGGATTAATTTATGCGCTTGTTTGGACCTGCATTGTGTTTCACGATCAATGGATTTTCTTTCATTGCTGTGATTGCAGCGCTTTCACTCATGCACCTTCCAGGTTGGGTCACTAGAGTTAGGACAACATCAGCATTTACAGACCTGAAAGAAGGGATCAGGTATGTTTTTTCCAACAAAATCATCAGGAACCTAATCGGTCTAATTGGAATCGAAGCGATGTTTGGCTTCTCGTTCGTCGTGCTTCTTCCAGTCTGGGCTGTAGAAGTGCTTGGTGGAGATGTTCGTACGAATGGTTTACTTAATTCTGCCAGAGGGTTTGGCGCATTGATCGGTGCATTAACGATTGCATCGTTGGGTCGCTTTAAGTTTCGAGGAAAGTTGTTAACTCTCGGAACGATAATGTTCCCACTTTTGCTTGCAGCATTCAGCTTTGCTAGAGAAATTCCAATTTCACTGATCCTTCTTGGTGGTGCCGGAGGATCCCTGGTATTGATCCTTAATTTGGCTAATTCGCTGGTTCAAACACATGTTACCGATAATTTACGCGGGAGAGTGATGGGGATATACAGCCTGGTTTTCTTCGGTTCCGTTCCCTTAGGTGCACTTTTTATTGGACAACTGGCCGAAATTCTAAATTCACCCGGGGCAGTCTTAACAGGATGTATCATCCTGTTTTTATTTGCTCTTGGGATGATGATTTTTTCGCCGAAAATGCGTTTACTCGAATGAGTGCCAGGAGGTGAAAGATGAGTAAAAAATTGACACATGTTCTGATCAAACCAATCATCAAAGCGGTGGCTCGCACACGGCTGCCAAAGCTAGATGGTTTCATTTACTCGGGCGAATTGCAGAATTCTGTTGAGGTTTCCCGAGACGAATGGGGAATCCCGCATATTGTTGCTAAATCCGAACATGATCTGTTCTTTTGTCAGGGCTTTATTCATGCCCAGGATCGCTTTTGGCAAATGGATTTTAACCGCAGATTGACAGCGGGAAGATTATCTGAAATTATCGGCGAAGTTACATTACCTTTAGATCAATGGATGCGGACTCTGACGTTGCGCAAAGTTGCTGAATTTGAAATTTCTTTACTTGACGAGACAACACGCGCTGCCCTTAATGCCTATGCGAATGGCATCAATGCCTTTTTAGCTGCAGGCAAACTTCCTGTCGAATGCTTTCTACTTCGCTACCAACCTGAAGCCTGGACAATAGCAAACTTCTTAAGCTGGGTCAAGATGATGGCCTGGTCGCTATCTGTTAATTGGGAGATGGAATTACTGCGTGCTCAAGTAATCAATTGTATTGGGCCAGAAAAAGCCGCAGAATTAGAGCCGCCTCCCCTTTCCAGATGGCCATTCATTGTCCCTCCTTCAGCAAATTATGAAAATATTCATTTTCGGGCTTCGGACCAATTGCAGCAGGTAAAACCATTTTCCGGTCCTTCGCCTTATGATGGATTAGGCAGCAATTCATGGGTAGTCTCAGGAAAATGGACTAAATCCGGGTACCCGCTCCTTGCAAATGATATGCACCTCGGTCTAACGGTCCCTTCAATTTGGTACGAAAACCATCTGGTCACGGATGAATTGTCACTTTATGGGGTTTCATTCCCCGGTATACCGGGAATAATTTCAGGTCATAACGGACATGTGGCCTGGGGATTTACGAATGGCTTCGCAGATGTCCAGGATCTATTTGTCGAACATATCCGTCGCACCGAAACCGGAGATTACGAAGCAGATTACCAAGGGAATTGGGAAAAATGTCGAGTAATTCGTGAAGAAATCAAAATAAAAGACAAAGAATCCGTTAAGCACGAAACGATCATTACTCGCCATGGTCCAATCATAAATCATCTGGCGCCAGATTTGGCGGGTGAATCGCCGCTTTCCATGTGCTGGACCGCTTTAGACCCTGACTCGATGATGAATAGTTTGCATGGCTTTTTTCTCGCTAAGGACTGCTCAGAATTTCGTCAGGCTGCCAGACAATGGACAACCCCAAATCAAAACATCGTTTTTGCTGATCGTGATGGCAATATTGGTTATGTTCTTGCAGGCAAAATCCCCTTCCGAAATAAGGGACAGGGTAAGATACCGGTTCCTGGATGGACAAATGAATATGAATGGTCTTCTTATTTGCCATTTTCATCCCTGCCGAGTTTGGAAAATCCCGCTCAGGGTTTTATTGTCACGGCTAATAATCGCGTGGTTGGTGCAGATTATCCTATCAGCCTCGAGCTGGAACCAATTACTGGAGATAGAGCACAGAGAATTTCAGAAATGATCCTTGATAAAAACGCACAGCTTGGGGATGAGAAAATTAATTCATCTTACTTCAAACGCATGCAATTTGATCAATGTTCACCAACAGCTAGAGTGATTGCCCGACATTTAGCAAGGCTTAATCTGCCAAATTCTTCTCATTTGGACGGTTCGGACCTTGAAAAAACGTTGGAATACATTAAGAATTGGGACGGTATTCTAAACGCTGACAGCCAGGCCGCAGCCATTTATCAGGTTTTTATTCGAAAACTAATTCGGTTAATTTTTAAAGAATAATTTGCAGCCGGGAACAGAGACGGTAAAGAATCCCGAAGACAACCAACTGGATTTAGTCGAAAAAGTCGCCGGCAAGGGACCAACACCTATCCTGGCCGAAAGTACTTTGTATGGAGATCGATGCTTCTCATGGATTTCGGATCTTTGCAGCAGACCCAATTCATCTTGGTTCAATCTTGGAAAGGGTGAAACCCGAGATGATTGTTTTCTAATAGCATTAAATCAGACAGTCCAGGATTTGAAAATAATTTTAGGCAAAGACTATTAAGAATTGGACCTGGGGACATCTTCATCAAATTACCATTAATCACGCTTTAGGATCCAACGAACTTTTAGCTTCGGTTTTTAATATCGGTCCTTATCCTGTGGGCGGCGATCATACCACTGTCTGGGCGACTGGTACTAATTACCATAATCTCAATTCAACCCACATGATAGGACCTGCTTATCGAATGATCGTTGACCTTAGTGATTTGGAAAAGTCCTGTTCGGTGTTGGCTGGTGGGCAATCGGGTAATCCTGCAAGCCCGCATTTTAATGACCAAACAGATGACTGGCTTAAAGGCAACTACCACCCGATGCTGGTCAATCACGAAGAGATCAAACTCGAATACCAGGCATCGTTTGACATTTGTTCCCAATCGGTAAAGATGCCATTGCTTTGTAGTGTATAATCAAAATTAGTCAGTTTCAATTTCTAATTAATTCCTCCATTCTCGCGTGAATTATGTCAGTCCATCCTCTCCGAATTTTCTCCGGTTCTGCGCATCCTGAGTTAGCAAAAGAAGTTGCGACAATTCTAGGCACGTCTGTTGGAAAATCAACGACCCAGGTACTCCCTGATAGCGAAATTCACATCATGATTGATGAGGTTGTTCGCGATCAAGACATATTCCTTATTCAACCCTGTTCGGTCCCCGTCAATGACAACTTAATGGAGTTGTTGCTGCTTCTCGATGGATTTCGACGAGCCAGCTCGCATATTGTCACACTTGTTGTGCCCTATTTTCCTTATGCCCGCCAGGATCGAATGGCAAGAGGAAGAGAAGCAATTCAGCGCACACGTTGTTGCTAATCTGTTGGAAACATTGGGGGCTGCTCGAATAATTTACATCGATATCCACAATCGTGCGACGCAAGGCTTTTTTAATATTCCAGTAGATCCTTAACCGCAATGCCACTACTCGCAGAGTATTTCCGAAAACCGGAGTTTGCTAATGCAGCGATCGTCAGCCCCGATGTTGGACGAGCCGGCATGGCTGGTCGATACGCAGAGCGGCTAAACCTGCCTCTGGTAATAATGCATAAGAGACGATTGGGCTTCCAAAAAACTGAAACAACTCACGTAGTTGGAGATATCGCCGGACATCGTCCAATAATCGTTGATGATTTATTGGCAAGCGGCAGTGTAATGAGGCAGCTTGACGCCCTTTACGACCGCGGTGCAGTTGGTACCGCTTTCTTTGCTGTGACCCATCCGGTTTTGCTACCCTCTGCGCTTGATATCCTGGATAAAGAAGAAAGAATTGAAAAACTTGTAACAACAAACACCATTCCAATCCCATCTGAGAAGCTTCATCCAAAAATCGTGACATTATCAGTTGCAGGAATGCTTGCTGACATCATCAGCCGGATACACAGAGGGGTTAGCATCTCCGAAAAATTGATACTTGCATAAATCTCTGGCTTTAAAGATATCTGGTTTTTTAGGAACAATAATTTCATTTCATTGAATACATCGCTCTCAACAACAATTGAACCCAGAAAATGGATGGTGTTGATTGCTATCGGTATCGGCACGTTTATGTCCACGCTGGATGGCAGTGTTGTAAACACAATATTGCCGGTATTGCGCCGATATTTTCATAGTTCTGTAGCAGAGATCGAATGGGTCGTGACGATATATTTATTGGTTGCGAGTGGCTTGTTGTTAAGTTTCGGGCGTCTGGGGGATCTGATGGGTCATAAAAAAGTTTACATCAGTGGATTTGGTATTTTTATATCCAGCTCATTTATCTGCAGCTTTTCCTCTTCAATTCAGATGCTAATTATTTCACGAGGAATTCAAGCGGTTGGTGCAGCATTAATTCAGGCCAATTCACCTGCAATACTTACATCCAGCTTTCCGTCAAGACAACGAGGGCAGGCGCTTGGTCTGCAAGCCACAATGACCTATCTGGGTCTTACGATTGGTCCTGCATATTGGTGGATTTTTTAACACAACAATTCGGATGGCGTTCCGTATTCTTCATCAATATCCCAGTCGGTATCACCGCGCTGGTCCTAAGCATTCTTTCAATCAAAAACGATGTCAAGAACATGGAGATTAAAGTCTTTCGATTATAATAGGCGCGGTTTTATTCATTTTTGGATTGGTTGCACTCTTGTTTGGGCTAAATAAGGGTTCAACACTCGGATGGGATTCCATTCCGATCATTCTTCTCTTTCTCTCGGCATTTATCTTTCTCGGGATTTTTTTATTTGATTGAAAAAAGAGGAAAATCTCCGATACTGGATCTTCACCTCTTTTCGAATTCAATTTTTACATCTTCAGTGATCAGTTCAATAATCAATTACATCGGGGTGTATAGCATTATATTTTTAATGCCGTTCTATCTAATTCAAGGCAGAGGGATCAATGCTGGAAATGCTGGTGTGATTCTCACAATCATGCCGTTAATCATGGCGGTCACCGCGCCATTGCTGGTTTGATATCTGACCGAATAGGCACACGGCTACCGGCACTTTTGGGTATGGTTTTTTTGACCCTTGGTATATTTTTATTATCAAGAATTTCGGTTGATACTCCGATCCATAATCTGGCGAATTCGTCTAGGCATTGCAGGATTTGGAATAGGGTGTTTCATCTCACCAAACAACAGCGCGTTACTGGGATCGGCTCCAAAAACTCACTTAGGGATTGCGTCTGGAATATCGCAACATCACGAAATTTTGGTATGGTCCTTGGGGTCGGATTGTCTGGTGCAATTTTTACAACAATCCTTAATAATTCAGTGTTACCACCGGAAATTTCGATATTCACAGCCATTAATATTAGTTTTTTGGTATCATGCATAATCACAAGTATTGGAATAATCGTGATTGGATTGGAAAAAAACCAAGAAAATAAATTTCGAATTCCACCAAACAGAGTCTTAATGTTTAAAGTTCTTTGAAATCTCCATCTTGAAATAATTCGGGTCAACATGGATTTTTGATTTTCTTATCTCAAAATCATTGAACTTCATGAAGAGGGAAGCAATTATGATACACATCATCACAGATACTACGTCATGCCTTTCTCCGAATATGCAAAGGAACATCAAATCCCGATTATTCCCCAAGTTATCAACTTTGGAGAAGAGTCATTTTTAGAAGGTGTTGATATGGATATTAATGCCTTTATGAGCAGGTTAAAAAGCAGCTCAAAGCTTCCAAAAACTGCTGCTCCTCCGCCAGAGCTATTTATCAAGGAATTTGAAAAATTTTCACAAGATAAAAACCCTATCCTCTGCATTCATCCATCAACCGAAGTCAGTGGGACTGTTCGTTCGGCAATCATTGCATCTCAAGATTTTCCTGACGCAAACATTCACGTGGTCGACACCCGCCTGGTAGCCAGTCCGCTTGGGACAATTGTTAAATTTGCTACCGCGTGGGCAGAAGAGGAAATGGGAATTGTTGACCTTATCGAAAAGATAAAAGAAATGTCATCCCGTTGTCGGATTTATTTCCTGGTGGATTCTTTAGATTATCTTGCTCGCGGCGGTCGAATTGGAGGGGCATCTGCATTGCTAGGCGGTATGCTGCAGGTCAAACCAATATTACGATTGAATGATGGAAAAGTGGACCAATATGAGAAAGAACGCACCCACAAACGAGCTATCGCACGTCTCAAGGAAATAGTTCTGGAACAGATTCCAAGAGATGGTTCTGGAAATCTGACAATATTACACGCCGATGCTGCTGATCAGGCGCAAAAACTTGCATCCGAACTAAGCCAAGCTGTTAATCAAACCGAAGTAGAGATATATAATATGCCGCCAGCAATTGTTAACTCATGGCGGTCCAGGTATTCTTGGTGTTGGTTTTTTCATAAATAGTTGATGTATAAATTATTCATAAATAAAGAAACCGTGACCGGTCTTTCTGCCGAGACGTCCAGCGTCGACCATCTTTCGGAGTAAGTAAGCCGGTCTGTATTTATCGTCACCAAGATCACGCTGAAGTACTTCCAACACGAAAAGCACCACATCTAATCCTATTAAGTCGCACAACGCTAATGGTCCCATGGGGTGATTCATTCCTAATTTCATCACCGAATCTATCGCTTCTGGTGTTCCAACCCCTTCTTGAAGGGCAAATACAGCCTCATTAATCATTGGGCAAAGGATCCGATTCGAAATAAAGCCAGGTAAATCGTTCGCTTCGATTGGTTCCTTTCCCATCTCCCTGCAGACCTTAAGAATCTGTTCACAGGTTTCATTGCTGGTCACCAGTCCACGGATTACTTCTACCAAGCGCATCAAGGGTACGGGGTTCATGAAATGCATCCCAATGACCTGGGAAGGTCGATTTGTTGCAGCAGCGATTTTTGTAATGCTTATAGAAGACGTATTGGTCGCAAGCAAGGCCTGGGGATTAACGTGTTGGCTCAGATCAGAAAATAATCTGAACTTTAAGATCCGGGACTTCAGTTGCTGCTTCAATTACCAAATCAGCATTAGCAACACCTTCATAGTTCGTTGTTGTTGGAATACTAAGAGCCGCTTGGAGCTGGTTAAGATCAATTTTGTTCTTTTCAAAAAGTCTTTGTGCAGATTTTTGGATCAACTCTTTTGCTTTCAAAAGCTGCTCCGGCGAAATATCCATAAAATCGCTTGATATCCTGAAGTCGCGGCTACTTGAGCAATTCCGCTCCCCATTGTCCCAGACCCAATAACAAAAATCTTCCGGATACCCATGATCCCTCCGTTATCCCGCATCAATGATCATCGCGACAGCTTCTGCTCCACCAAGGCACAGGCAAGCAAGCCCAAATTTCTTTCCCCGGTCTTTAAGCGCATACAAAAGAGTAGTCAATATTCTTGCACCGCTAGCACCGATTGGATGACCCAGTGCGATAGCCCCACCGTTCACATTTACTTTTGACCAATCCCAACCTTTTTCTTTCAAGGCCTTGCCATTAGCGAGTACCTGCGCGGCAAATGCTTCATTTACCTCAAAAAGATCAATATCGGTCAATTTCAGGCCAGCCTTTTCAAGAACTACCGGGATTGCCTTCGCTGGAGCGTCAAAAAGCCATTTGGGTTCCACAGCTGCCTGTCCCCAGGCAAGAATTCTGGCCATCGGCACAAGACCCAATTCTTCGGATTTATGTTGGCTAGCAACAACCAGCGCAGCCGCGCCATCATTCAACCCAGGAGCATTTCCAGGGGTGATTTTCCCATCTTTTTGAAAGGCGGGTTTCAAATTTGACAGCATATCGAAAGATGTATCCCGACGAGGGCATTCATCAATCTCAAAAATTGAGACCTGGCCTTTCTTCGCTGGGGACCTCCACCGGAACAATTTCAGATGAAAACTTTCCTTCATCTATAGCTCGGATGGCTTTTTGATGACTTTGACAGGCATATTCATCCAGTTCTTTTCTTGAAATATTAAATTGAGCGGCAATAAATTCGCCTGCATCCCCCATCGCCCAATTTTCAAAAGGGTCCCAAAGACCATCGAGCAAGAGCGAGTCAGTTAGCTGTGCGTGTCCAAATCGCAAATCCCCGGTTCTTCCACCCACAAGATATGGAGCTCTGCTCATATTCTCCATTCCACCACACACGAAAAGCTCGCCTTCGTCTGCTTTAATCGCTTGAGCGGCAAGCATCACAGACTTCAAACCCGATCCACAAACTTTATTGATCGTCGTTGCTCCAACTTCAGAAGGCAAACCGGCAAATATCGCTGCTTGCCGAGCCGGTGCCTGCCCCACGCCTGCAGAAACTACATTACCCATATACACTTCATTGATTTCTTCTGGTTTTTTTATCCCTGCTCTTGCGGTCAGCAGCTCTAATCACGATTGCACCTAACTTTGGCGCCGAAATATTGCACAAACTTCCCTGAAATCGACCAATGGGAGTGCGTGCAGCGCTTAAAATGACAGGCAATCTGCTTGTAGATTCCGGTACCATAAGCCACCTCCTGTGGTATTCGATTGGAATCTATTGCTTATTTTTACAGGAAGAGGAGGATATTTTTGGAGACTATCGACCTCGATGTTATTCGTCTACGTTTTCTGAAGGTATCCGCCAGGCTTCCTGAACTCTTCGATATGTATCTCGGAGTAATTCCGGGAGTACCCTTGTGTCTGCCAAGGAAGTCATAAAATTTGAATCACCTCCCCAACGAGGTACAACATGCAGGTGTACATGTTCTAATACACCTGCACCTGCAACCTTGCCAATATTCACACCAAGGTTGAAAGCCTTGAGGTCGATATGCTTTTCGTAAAACCTGCATCGAATGAGTTGATAATTCAATCAGCTCAGATCGGATTTCTTGGTTAAGGGCTTCCAATACTGATTTATGAATATATGGGACCACCATCAAATGGCCGCTTGTGTAAGGATAACAATTCAGGATGACAAATGAACATTGCCCCCGAAAAATTATGAGATTATCTGGCCCGTCATTTTTTTCGAGCTCATCGCAAAAAACACATCCATTTTTCTTTTCCTTAAGAATATACTTCCATTCGCCAAGGTGTCCATAGATGGTTCAAGATAATACTCCAAAAAATAGGGTTTCATCGCAAGATCTATTATAGACATGATCATGATAGATGAAAGGTTTTTTGAGATAAAAGTATTTTAGCAAAAAAATGAGGATAAGGGAATAGTTGACATCCTTATTGAAAAAAGGTATCCTTTGTTTTTCGGCTTCAGAAATCATAGTCAATATGAATATTTATGATGGAAAATTATTATTTAGAATCGGATTCCTTTCTGGTCTGTATCTGAGCTCAATCGCTATGTTAGGGATGTCATCGAGAGCGATGAAGTTTTACAAAATCTTTGGATTCATGGAGAAATTTCCAATTTAGCTCGGCCTGCATCGGGACATGTTTACTTCACTTTGAAAGATGCACATTCATCCTTGAAATGTGTGATCTGGAGATCAACGATCAATCGTCTACCGATTTCTTTGCGAGACGGTCTTTCGGTTGAAGTGCATGGAAAAATTAGTATCTATGAAGTATCTGGTCAGTACCAGCTTTATGTTGATCAGATCAGATTAGCCGGTGAAGGGGTGCTTTATCAGGAATTCTTGCGATTAAAAAATCAATTAGAATCTGAGGGTTTGTTCGATTCGGACCGAAAACGACCTATCCCACGATTTCCAAAGAAAATCGGGATAGTTACTTCTCCAACCGGAGCAGCACTTCAAGATATTCTGAATACTCTCCAAAGAAGATACCCTGTAGTGGAAGTAACAATCTCCCCTTCGCTTGTTCAAGGGATAGATGCTCCCGATTCGATTGCCAACGCATTGGAGAAATTATATCGAGATGTGCTTCCAGACCTGATCATCATCGCACGTGGAGGTGGATCTATTGAAGATCTTTGGCCGTTTAATACCGAAAGAGTTGCAAGGGTGATTGCTGCATCGCCTGTTCCGATTATTTCGGGAATTGGACATGAAACGGATTTCACGATTGCGGATTTTCTCAGTGATTTACGGGCTCCAACTCCGACTGCATCTGCAGAGTTAGCCACTCCTTCCAGGATAGACCTTATGGCGGACCTCACAGATCGCAATACTCAACTCGATCGAATAATTGTAGATATCATAAATTCCTTTCGGAATTCTCTAATCGGCTATAAAAAAATGCTTGAATTTAGATCCCCAACAAGGTTAATTCAGACCCTTCTTCAAAAATTAGATGATAACGAGCGTTTGTTAGATCATGTCATTTCCCATTATTTACTTGTAAAAACGACTAATCAAAAGGGTTTGTACCAACGTTTACTCAGCCTTCATCCAGTTTCCGTCCTCCGTCGTGGATACGCGATTATCACAAAAGATGACGGAAAGCTTGTCACCTCAATCCAACATGTTTTGATGCATGACGAGATCAATATTCTTCTATCGGACGGACAATTCCCGGCCACAGTCTCCGAGAGGAAGAACACTTGATTAGAAACATCTTTGTAACCCGTGATCCTAAAATTTGATTTCGCTCGATGGAAGCTTTTATTCGTTAAACACGCCAATCTTTAAATTGATTTATGGATAGGAAAATGACAGTAAAACCAAATTCTGAAAACCCGATCTCGATTGATCAGCTCTCTTATGAAGATGCTTTCACTGAACTGGAGAAAATTGTCGCTTCTTTGGAAAGCGGAGAGAAAACACTTGAGGAAGCTCTTTCCCTTTTCGACCATGGTAAGAAGTTAGCTGACCATTGTGCCAGGCTTCTTGACAATGCGGAGATGCAGGTCAAGATCCTTACCAGTAATGCTATCGAGGGCATTCCTTCAGAGCACGAATGAGAATCCGAACTTTATATATTCGAATTTTCAGGGAATCACTGGTACGTTTTCTACATTTTTTGCATCAGCATATGCGCTTGCTACCCAGCCCTGCTCATCTGCCGCACCAGGAAATTGAATTGCCCACCAGAGTCCATCAGAAGTCTTCCCTAAAATTTCAGCCAGCTCGCCGGATTCAAGCTGTCCGATTACTGCAAAAGTTATATCAGGGCCATTACGAACATTTAGTGTTGCTTTCGCGAGTAAATATGCAGAACTAGGAGAAAGCGTCGATTCGAAATTGTTGTTTTCGCCCACGATCGAAACTTTATCCGCATGTTGAACAATAACATAATCACGGCTGACCCAACCTTGGAGGTTTTCTGTTCCGGGGATTTTTATTAAATACCAAAATTCGTCAGCACTCATACCTATGATCTCGGCAGATTTATCGATTTCTAATGTGCCAATTTTCTGATATTTCAAGTCAGGCCCACTGCGGATATTTATGTTGGCAATCGCCTTTCCGGTCGGAATTTGATCTGATGTGGTGGCAAATGGCTGGATGGCTAACTCAGGAGTAATTACTTGAACAAATTCTGTACGATTAAACTCGACTTCCGATTTTAATACCCATCCCATTCCAGTCGCGAAAATAAGGGAGTTGAATAGCCCACCACTTTCCATCACTGCTTGCCCCAACGATCTCTGTTATTTGATTGTCTTCCAACCAGGCGATTTCAGGATAGTTTTCACCAGGACCATCTAAAACGCGGATATTTGTCTTTGCTCTTTAACCAGGCTGCATCACCCCTTATCGTTGAAGTTGATACGATCCTGGCCGAATCTGGACTTGGTGTTTCATCAATGCCAATTTTTGCTTTTGATAACAACCAGCTTAACGAAAATTGATCAGGTGATTCTCTATATTGCCGGAGGATCGCCAGACCGCAAAACAGGACTATCAGGTAGATCGTGATTACCAGATAGATTTTTGTCGCATTCGGAACTTGCTTCCAAAATTTCATCCAGCTATTCTTCTTTTTATTAATGCAGTGATACTTTGCATTTCACCGATCTTCAAAAGATAGGCAAATATAACAAAAACAATAACACCAAGAGCCAACCCTCCTGAAGCTGCAAACAAGTTGGAAGATTGACTGGTTGCGAATCTCCAATAGAATAACGCGACACACATTACTCCCGAAGCTATTGAGGTTCTCCAAATTCCATCGAGCAATAATCTTCCTTCCAGTCCAACCAGTCGTTTCTTCATCAAGAAAAACAAGGCGACTGCTTCCAATGCTGTCGCGATAGAGTTCGCCAATGCAAGTCCCCCATGCCCCATCCACCCCCACCTGACGAATAATTCCGTAAAGAGAAAGCTGAAACCAATATTCAAACTCATCGCTCCAATCCCTACAAAGACCGGGGTTTTTGTATCGTGCAATGAGTAAAACGCCCTGGAAAGGATTTCAACTAAACCGTGTCCGGCTAGTCCAGCAGCGTAAAATAAGAGCGCCCAGGCAACCAGCTCGGTTGATCTTTCGTCAAACTCACCACGCTGATATAAAAGGCTTACAAAAGGCACACGAAGGATAATTAAACCGACTGATGCGGGAATGGAAAAGAACATAGCCCCGCGAAGAGCTGCAGAAAGTGAATGCCTCATTTCTGTCAGCCTGCCCAGAGCAACTTGAGAAGAAAATGTGGGCAGTGCAGCAATAGCAATAGATTGGGCAATTGCTGCCTGAGGCATCAACATGAGGGTAAAAGCCAGGACCACTCCAGTGACACTTCCCTCAACAAACCGGGAAGCCAGGCGAGTATTGATCCAGAAATTTAACTGAACAATAGCCACTCCCAGCAGGCGCGGTGCCATCAATCGAGCGACTTCACGAACATCTGGCGAAGTCATCCCTTCCAACCAGGTATATCGTCCATTCAGCCTCATTAAAGATGGAATTTGAAGTGCAAGGTGCAATACTGCCCCGATAAGTACACCCCAAGCAAGCCCAAAAATTCCGATTGCAGGCGAAAGTACAACCACACCAAAGATCATTCCAAATTGATACATTGCTGGTGCAATTGCAGGGAAAAAGAATGATTGGTGCGAATTTAAAATACCCATCACCAATCCGCTCATCCCAAAAATCACAGCCGATGGCATCATTAGCCGCATTAATTCTACAGTGAGCTGCTCTTTCTGGGGATCTTCCGCAAAACCAGGTGCGAGAATATTACGCACGATCCAGGGCGAAAAGACAATTGCGATGATCCCAATAATGATAGATAAAACAAAAATCAAGTTCGCGACTGAAGAAGCCAGCCTCCAGGCTCGCTCACGATTCTCAGTCGATAAAAGTGCAGTAAAAGTCGGAATAAATGCCGAGGCAAGCGCCCCACCTGCCACCAAATTAAAAATAGACTCTGCAACACGATTAGCAGCGTTGAAAGCCTCCATATCAGCCTGCGTTCCAAATGACTTCGCGACCAGAATTTGACGGACCAAACCCACAAGGTTGCTTATTATGAATGCAACCATAACAATCCCGGCTGCCCGAATTATCTGGCGATTTTCGTTTTTTGCAATATCATCCACTGCTGAAGATTATAAACCATTCCATTCCTCATAATCACATCGAACGCAAGCTCGAATATTGTGTCGATGTTGTTGTGCGATTAATAATATAATGGTGTGATCTTCCAGCACTCGATTTCGACCTTTATGTGGAATAGACGTCAATGAGTCAAAATTTTTCATCACCTCCTGATCCACATCGATTTCAACTTGAGGTTTGGGAACTTGTAAAAAAAATCCCTCCAGGGAAAGTTGCGACATATGGTCAAATTGCACGACTGATCGCATCTCCCGAAGATACGTCAAATAAGAAATATCTGGCATATGCTGCCAGATGGGTTGGCGGCGCAATGGCCTCTTGCCCATCTGGAGTCCCCTGGCAAAGGGTGGTTAATGCTCAGGGAAAAATTAGCCTGAGTGGAAGCTCGAGAGATAATCAAGTGCAGTTATTGGAAGCAGAAGGGATTGTGTTTGACGAAGTCTGGGAAAATTAATTTTGGTCAATTTCTATGGGCAGGACCAAGTTGAATCAATTATCTAAAGGATGAATATTAAAGATGCCAATCAGATGTGCCTGGGTCCCTACCGATGATCCATTATACGTACAATATCACGACCTGGAATGGGGGACGCCCATCCATGATGATCATATTCTTTTTGAATTTCTCGTTTTAGAAGGATTTCAAGCCGGCCTCAGTTGGCGAACGATTCTTCACAAACGCATGCATTTTCGCGAAGCATTTAATGAATTTTATCCTGAAAAAATTGCGGACTATGACGATGCGAAAATCTCCTTATTGATGAGCAACCCGAATATCATCCGAAATAGAAGCAAAATCAATGCCTGTGTTTCAAATGCTCGGATATTTCTCAATATACAAAGAGAATTTGGGTCATTTGATTCTTTTATTTGGAAATTTGTTGGCGGAAAACCATTGCAAAATAATTGGAAAAGTATTTCGGAAATACCTGGAAAAACGATAGAATCAGAATTGATGAGTAAAGAATTATCGTTGAGAGGTTTTCGATTTGTTGGCCCAACGATATGTTATGCACATATGCAGGCTACTGGAATGGTAAACGATCATACAACAGATTGTTTTCGATACATTGAGCTAAACGATATGGATAAAATTGCATATCCCAGGAATCGTTGAGAGCCGGGTACGCCGCTCCCGGCTCTCTCTAAGGAGGAGAAGAAGAGAAATCGCCCTTCAACCTTATATTACCAAACGCCCGACTAGATTGCTTGACGATTGCCCTACGTTTACCCTACGATTACCGTACATTTCCCCATCAGTTTTGTGGGTTCTTGAAGAAAAGCGAAAGATATTGCGGATCATCCGATCATCCGATCATGCGATCAATAATTCGTGGTAACATAATCAGGAAAGCCATTTTGAATGTCTGTATATTAATATTCCATATGCTAAGTTTCATTTTGGTGTAATCATGGATGATCCCGAGATACTGCATTTTAATCAATCATTATCAATATTAGATCGTGAGACCTGCAAATCTCTCGATTCTCCTCTGAAAATCCAGGAATTTCTCGATCAAAGCGAGTATAGTTCAGAGAACAAAAACCGCTGCCCGCTTGAAGTTCTTCGCGACAGGATCGCTCATTGTCTTGATGGTGCGTTATTTGGAGCAGCTATGCTTCGTCTGATAAATAGACCACCATTAATTATTGATTTACTCCCTGAACCTGGAACAGATGATGACCATGTATTGGCCATTTATAAACAGAATAACCTGTTCGGTGCTGTAGCAAAATCTAACTTCACTGGTTTGCGTTATCGGGAACCAATTTTCAAGACAACACGCGAGCTTGTCCTATCATTTTTTGAGGACTTCTTTAACGTGGACGGACGGAAGACCCTTCGAGGATACACTCGAATCATCGATCTTCGGGCTTATGATCACTTTCATTGGATGAGCAATTCGGCAGGCGTGGATAAGATCGAAAAACGTTTGTATTCCTTAAAGCGGATTCCACTCTTTAAGGCTGAGATTTCAAATTCTTTCTCGCTTGTCGATCCGATCTCTTATCGAGCAGGGATGCTTATCGTAAATCCTGCTGGTCTTTATAAACCCAACCGAGAATAGAACAGGTGAACTTTCTGGAAACCGCTCCTGGTCAACAGCGAGGCTGGAATTTATTAAATAAACTTGGAGAGGGTGATGCCGGCGAGGTTTACCAGGTTGAATCACTTATCGATCGCCGGTTGGCGATACTAAAGCGGCCGCGCCGGAAATCTTTTCCTAGCGATTTGATTCGCCAGGCATCGCAAATTCAAAGGGAAGCTGAAATTCTTGGGATATTATCCAGTATTGATACGCCTGCTAACGCAATACGATCACCATACTTGATCGATCGAAGTAAACCGGGCACAGAATTTACGGATCGCTTTTTCATAATAATCTCTCCTGCTTCGGGTATCAGTCTCGATCAGATGGCAAGGCATCTTAGGTTCTCTGATATTTCCTCTCAGGAAAAGAAATCAGAAGGTCAATATTCTTCTTTAGAGAAACAATCTCTCTTTATTAAGGAGATTTCCAGGCAGGGAAGGATCCCAGAACTGCTGCTTCTGCGTGCTATCGTAGGAATTATTGAGTATCTTGAGAATATTCATACGATTAATGCAGAACTGCCCTCAGGAGCAATATTTGGCATCCTATGGAATGACATCAAAACAGAGCATATTTTCTGGGATTATCAAAATTTTCAATTCACGTTAATTGATTGGGGGAATGGTCAATTTGTTGAGGCTGATGGCATTTCCAAAGATAGAATTCACTCCCGTCTAGGAGACTATCAACAATTCCTTTCTGAGATGGGGCAATTCCTAGCACGTGAATCTGCATCTTTGTTTGAAATGCTTGATTGGCCAACTGATTTCTTAGCGACAAATGCATATTCTGCTGGTGTATCACCAATTCTTAAGAAAGCCAAGAATCTTCTCCATGATCTCTTGGTTGATCGTCGCTCTCTGCGCCTGTCCGAAAAAGATATGATTGAAATGAACTCAGTATCCATGGATGACTTTACTGAGTTGATTGAAATCCATAACAGGATTTTCGCATTTGGCGAATTTCCAGATTACCAGGGTGCAAAAATAGTCTTTCAAAAGATAGCACACTCATTGGTTGAGTCAGGAGATTTTGAATCTTTTTCCAAACTTTGTATTCAAGCCCAAGAAAAACAGATTATTACGAATGAATATGCAGATCTTCTAATGGGATTTTCTCAGTTAGTCAAAGCTGGCGAAATCAGTAGTGACACATTATCGGCAGGTATAGATGAAAATTGGATTTCTTCTTTTTGGTCGCTACGAATGGCTTCATTACGTAATCCAGTTCCAGAATGGTGGGAAATATTTAGTGAACAAATCCGAAGTTACGAGATAGGGTCAACAAGCTTACGACCAGTGGTTGCAACGAATCGATTGGTACACGCACTTCTTTCAACCGATAAACTGAAGCACGACAATCAATTGCGTCTTGAAATTATTACTACTCTCCGAGAAACCATACTGCCGCGCTGGACTTTGCTTGAGCCAGACCCTCCAGACTCTGGAATAAATTATTTGGATATACAACAGGTTCTTCAGAAAGCCGCATTGCTTCTTCCTGATGCAACTAAGTCCGTCTTTAATGCTCTTGATCAGGCTCAGGCACAGGCTCAAATTGCTTTAGACGCCTGGAACCGGAAAGATTTCCATTCAGCACATCTCGCACTTCAACGTATTCTTATCTGGGATCCCGATCGGATAAGGTTGATTCAGGCCGACAAAGCGCTGAAAGAAGCGGACACATGGATAAATGAAATTCGAGCTGGTTTAACCAATGAAGAGCCTTTACAAGATTTTATTACCCGTCATGAACTTCGAGGTCGAGAAATCCGAAACCAGATTGGCGCAGCAGTCTGGTTGGATGAAATCCTGGAAGCTTTCAGCAAGATTCGGAAGGGTGCCGAACCCACAGATGTACTTATTCAGCATGAAAACCTTCGAACCGATCTGAGTTGGTTGATATCGCTCGAACCCCGCAGACCATTAATGACGTTGTCAAGGGGATTCGTGCAGATTGAGCGTAAAGAATTTCAGAGAATAATTCAACCTACCATAACAGGAATAAAAGAATTGCGTATCGGTACCTCAGCAGGTATCCTCCTGGGAGAACCACTGGATTCGTGGGCATCAGAGGCTCGAGGATCCTCTGCTCGAATTTTTCGAGGGAATGTTCCTACTCAAAGCGGGCAAAGAATTACCACCGCTTTCAAAATCATGCGTCCAGACCGAACTGAATATGCCCTTCCGCTTTTTCGAGAAGAAGCCCTGATTCTCAGCTTGATGCATGATGTCACCGGTGTGATTCCACTCCTTGAATGCGGATTTATCATGAGAGATAGCACAGATTTCCCCTCCGAAACCACCAGCCAATCGGCTGACATGCTAAAAGGGGATGTTCTTCGCTTCGGAATGGATTCAATCCATAATTTCTTGGCGGATATCGAAAACCGCACAGCTGGCGGTTGGCTTCCTTATCTGGCAATTCAGGAGTATTCCAAGCAAGACAACTTGCTGCTCCATTGCGATACGGGATATACCAATGGTAAATTCCTCCCGACTCTAGACGGCCTTGTTATGGCAGCTCAGATATGTAAAATTCTTGAAAAAGCCCATTCTCGAAATATTATTTATCGTGACCATAAAATTTTACATTATTATTGGCTACACGAATTAAACGGCGTATTTATGATCGACTGGAATGTTGCTAAACGATTTCCCCAAGGTCTCTCCATCGCAGAAACCCAATTTGACCTTGTCCAGTTTGGAGCCCGGGCTCTCCACTACATTCTAACAGGCCGTTCTGCCCAAGGTGCATTACCCTTAGGACCAAATCGACCTGAAGAAATTGAGGCCGCTGCAAATAGCTACGCCGTTAATTGGACCTATGATGATCAAAGACTTCCATCTGAAGTAAAAAATATACTGGAAGCGGTTCTTTCAGGTGAATTTACGTCAGCCAAATCACTTTATGAAAAAATAATTAATATTCATGAAAAGCTTACAGGCTTGTTCGACAACTTGGGAGGATAAGTGACCGAAATATCAGATATTAAACTAAATGTTGAAAGCCTTCTTGGACAAGTATCCCCACCCGTGGTCGAGCTGCGAAAAGCACTTCTGGAAATTGAAGAACTGATTTATTCTTCCGAATACCAGAATATTCCACCTGCAGATCAGGATTCCATCCAGGTCTTCCGACGAAACCTGAAATCCAGAACTCAATCTGATCGAAGAAGATACAACTTCTTCCGAAAAGGACCAACCGACATTAGTAAAGCCGTTATCTGAAACCAGAGACAATCAAGTCGAAACCATTTCCAATGGACAGGTATCCCGTGACCCTCAAGCAGACCGTCAAATGGAAGAAGCTGAAAGGCTTTTTTATGGGGGAAGATATGCTGAAGCAATTAAGAACTACGATAAAGTCCTTCAAATAGAACCTGGATGGGAGCGCGCTCGCCAACATCGATCGGAATCTGATAATTACCTTCGTACCGGTTATATCCCGGCAGTAGCCCTACCACCTGAAGCAGCATCATCATTCGGAAAAGCTCAATCAGCAGCACGTGTCGGTAGGTATTCTGATGCGTTAAATATGCTTTCAAAAGCCCAGGCAATTCTTCATGAATTAGGTATCCAGCGGTGGCAAGAAGGTCTTGAATTTGAGCAAAAATTGCAGGAAAATATAGATGCGGAACTTGCATACGAAGAGGGCTTGCAGCTGTTTAAACTTGGAAAAATTGAGGAGTTGATTGAGAGACTGGATACCGCTGCACGAGCGACGGGTTTACCAAAATATGGTGACAAAGCTCAAGAATTCCGAAAAGTTAATGAGTTGGTTCGTGAAATCAACAAAACAATCTCTAGTCCAAACCTAGATCCAAAATCCGCTACACAGGCAAAGTCAGATCTGGACACTCTATTAGGAGAATATGGGGAAAATCCTGTTTTCCATAAACTCGCAACAAGACTCTAGTTCGATAATCCCACGCGCCCTTTCACCTCTTCAGGAACAGGCAAGGCAGCTGAAAGCACAAGCCGAGCGCGCTGTAACGCTGGACGAAGCTCTTTACCTGGGACGACAAGCAAAATCCCAACTGGATCAAATCCGAAATTTATCAGGTTTGGATGAAGGTCTCGATCATTTGTCAGGCGAGATTGAAAAATTCCTACGTGATGTAACTCGATTACAAGATGAACTTTCCCAAGCATATGCAGCATATGAAAATCATAAACGCTGGCCATCGCAAGCAGCGCACATAAGCAAAGAAGCACGCCAAAGGTATCCAAATGATCCAAATGTGAACCGTCTCAATCGGTTATTGTCACCATATGCTTATTTATTATTGCTTCTGAAAATTGCTCTTGGAGTTTTTGGAATTGTAATAATTGGGTTATTTCTTTACTTTGGATTTGGGCGATTCCGTTCCTATCTTTCGCAATTGACTCCTACAACAACTTCGACTCCGACGACAACTCCAACGCAAACACCAACGATTACCACAACCTCTACTCCGACCCGGACCCCAACACCAACTCCAACATTCACACCAACATTAACTCCATTTATCGGAGTGGCGCTACGGGATGTTTGGGCTCGGAGCGGTTGTTATGAAGGTTACAACGCGATCGGACGAATTCCGACCGGTGGTGGACTTCGTTTTCTCCCTGATGAACGCCGATTTGATACCTTCAACCGGGAATGTGTATTGGTTGAGCACCAGGGAGAAGAAAGATCCATTATCGGATGGATACTTATTGCAGATGTAGGCAGCCCACCAGGCACTCCTCAACCATAAATTCTCAATTTGGAACATAGTTATGATTAATTCTGAAATTGCATCTTACTTTTAAAGCTCGGATGCCGTATTATTTGGAAATGCACCGCCAGATGATCGAAATAAATTCATTTACATCAAATTCAGAAGGCATTAATCTCCTTGGAAACTTAACTGCATCCCTTTTTTCCTTAATAGGGTTTCGGTCGAATTTTATTCGATCTGAGAACCTCAATTTTGGGAAGCATCTCTTTCTAAACACAGAAAATGATCGAAAGTGGAGATAAGAATAAAAAAAATGCTCCATTCATTGCCATGATTTCGCATCTTGATACAGTATTTCCTCCAGAAGAGGAAAGAGCCAATGATTTTTCTTATCGTCTTATCGGAAATCGCATCTACGGACCAGGTGCGGTGGATATCAAAGGGGGAACTGTCATGATATTTATGGTACTTGATGCAATCAGTACCTTCTATCCCGAGTTGTATCGGGATGCCCGTTGGATGATCGCATTAGATGCATCCGAAGAAACACTTTCTGAAGATTTCGGAAGGATATGCAAACAGAAAATTCCTATCGATGCTTCTGCCTGCTTAATCTTCGAAGGAGCTACACCAAATTCTGAATTCACCTCAATTGTAACAAGCCGGAAGGGTCGTGCAGAATTCCGGATAATTTCTAATGGACGCGGAGCTCATGCAGGCAATTCCCACAAACAGGGTGCAAATGCGATTGTGCAGCTCGCAAAAACCATCGACCTGGTGGCTCAGCTTACGGACTATTCCCGACAGCTGACATTTAACGTTGGCGTAGTTCATGGCGGCAGCGTTGTTAATCGAGTTCCGCATCATGCAGAAGCATATGTAGAAATGCGCGCCTTCTCACCTGATGTATTTCAGATGGGAATTGAAAACATTATGGCACTGGGAAAAAAATCAACGATCACAAGCCAGGATGGTTTCCCATGCAGTGTAAATGTGGAATTGATTTCAAGCACCGATCCGTGGCCGAATAATGACAATACAAATTCTTTATTTGAAATTTGGGAAAAATGTGGGAAAGAATTCGACTTGCTGGTCATTCCTGAAGCGAGAGGCGGTTTATCGGATGGGAACCATCTTTGGAGTGATTATCCAGTGCTGGATGGCTTAGGTCCATCTGGGATGAATGCTCATTGCTCAGAACAGAGCGATGATGGAAGCAAAGATCAGGAATATGCTTTACTGGATTCGTTTATCCCAAAAGCGATGTTGAATACTTCCGCCATACTTGAACTTATCCAAAGGAAGGGGTAGAAATAATTGGTTACCAGATCTTCCCTACGGAGATAACAGGAATTCGCTCTCCGGGTTTTGAAACCATCAACTCTTCATAACGACCTTCAGAGGAGCTCCATATCTGGCTGAAGACCCATCCATTCCATTTCCAGATCGTGACTGCCTTCTGGTTATCCGTGCGTTTTTCCAGCACGACTAATTCTTCAGATCGATCACTGTCCAAATCCAACAGCTCCAGCTCCAAGATGGGGAATTGGACAGCAGACCCTCCCCAAATTTGGCGATAAATTCCCCCTCGATATCCAATAATAAACGGGTGGCTTTTCAGTTCTCCCGAATTATCTTCTTTGTTCAATGCCAGGATAATTTCATTGCGACCATCATTATTAGGATCTCCTGCCCCCATATCCTGAATAATCCAATCCTTATCGCTCAGCCATTTCAGCTTCCCGTATTCGTATATTTTTACAGAGTTATTTGAAAATTGGACTATTTCTTCATTTCCATCACCGGTCAAATCAATTTGAATAGTGCTTGGACTTTTTTCTATGCCTCTGTCTGGAGTTTCAATGGGTTGGCAATCCTCTAATGGTACATCGATATGAAATTATTTTTGGAGCTGGCCTGATCCTTTCAATCAATTTCTGTGCTTCGACACCTTCCACCCATCTCGGCTCTACCCCACTCAATACTGGCAGTGCTTCTACTGCAGCTAATCCGGATTTATCAAATAACAGCCTCAAGCTCAAGCCGAACTTGTTCAGCTCATCATATTGATCAAATATAAAATTCCCCAAACTATATGCCACAAAACCGACACGTTCTTTATCCTTATTTCTCTCCAATATCGCAGTTTCTTGAACGACATGGGGATGAACTCCGATAACAACATCAGAGCCTTGATCAATCAAAAATTGAGCAGCGTCATTTTGTGATAAGCTGGAGTGAATTTCATTCTCGTATCCCCAATGAACCATGATAACCACTGCATCGGAGTTGATTTTTGCATCCCGAATCGATATTGAAATCCGATCGAGATCCCAATCAGCTATCTGCCATTTGTTTTCGCCTGTCCGAAACTGATTATCTTGCGGCGAACGGATCGCGTTGACCGCAAGAAAAGCAACTCGAATTCCATTTATTTCTTTAATGAAAGCCTGATTTGCTTCTTGGATATTCTTCCCTGAGCCAATTACATTGATCCCGGTACCAGAAAGGATGGCCGCAGTATTCTCCAAACCAGCTTGCCCTTCATCAAGGCTGTGATTGTTTGCCAATGAGATGAGATCGAAACCTGCACTCTTGAGACTTCTTGCCGCCTCGGAATTTAAAGAAATTATGAATTGATTTGCTTCATTAAACCTGCGAATGGACGATAATGAGCCATTATTTAATGATATTGCCCCTTCTAAATTTCCAAATAAGAATTTTGATTCGGTTAATTTTTTAGTTACGTGTCGGAAAGGTTGATATTCATGCAAAATTCCACGGCCCAACATGATGTCCCCCACAATTAAGAGTTCTGTCAGGTCATTTTGGCGGTTGGGAATGCATCCATCTCTCAAGTACAACCATGAGGTGCTATTTTGGTTATCACCGCTCGCAAGCGAGGACGTTAGTCTGCTGCTTTGAGATGAGATAATTATCAATAATAGAAACCAAGCAAGATATTTCATTCGTATCTTCACTGCAGGTTGGATGATTCTTCTAGAAGTCATCAATCTTGAATTCATTACCATCCAGGTGGTTGATTTGCGTATTGTGCCTGGGTAACCTTCCAGATAACACCCCAGGACTCTGTGACTCTCTCTAAAATATAGGTCACATCAAGGTCGTAAGGACCACGTTCGGCAATTACCGGTTCATCATAATTCGGGAAATCACTTGAAAAGGAATATAGCTTGTCGATCCATCTTTCCCGGACAGTTACAACCGCACGATCAGGTGATTGAAGGTCTACCGATCGATAATTTATATGCATCAATGTATGTCCAATGTATTGTTTTTGTTGACTCAATCCAGACAATTCTGAGCGATAATTCTCCTGAGCGGGTGATAGGTTTTCAACTGAGTTGATTGGATCCCAATATGAATAAGTCACATCCATATCGAATGTTGTCACGCCTTTCACCAGATCTGCATATGCAGGTTCGTCAACGAAAAAGCTTGCGACCCAAGGTTGATTTGCAGGTGCTTTTCCTTCTTCAAGCATCCGGCGCCATTTTTCATCGGTGAGACGATCATCAGCTGGCCAGCTGAACTCATAGTAAGAAAACACTCCGCCTTTTGCTACTTGAAGAATCGTCTTTCCATCGACATCAACAACCGGGACGGTAACATAAATCTCATTGATCCGACCAACGCCAACTTCGAGAACAACAGGAGCGCTTTGACCAGATCCAGAAGGATCTGGGTCTGTTGCTACGTCAGCTATGACAGCGGCTTGCTGATCTTCTGCCATATCTACAGGAGTGCCAACTCCTTCTTCTTGAACATCCATATCGGCTGAAAGGATCACAAGTTTTTCGAGCTCACCTCCGTAATAACGAATTCGTTCGTATTCGCTATCCGTCAGAGCTTCACCGCGAAGCTCCTTTTCTGCCATTGATTGGCATGCCCTCGCTAAGTCCTCCAATCGCCCCAAACCCTCTCGGTCTGGCTCGCTGAGAAGTCCTCTGCTTTCTAATCCTGTTCTGGTCATAGCAGTCAATCCAGCCAGACGATTATAGAACTCTGGTACAGGTTCCACGTATCCTCTCGGAGGCAAGGGAGGTGGAGGTGGAGGTCCACCACCCATCTCGGCGTATACTTGCTTGGCATATAATATCGTGTCATGTTTCAATTCTGCCCAGCTTCCTAGAGAAGTATTCAGCTGTTTATCCATCCAGGCTTCGGAGCGCATAAAATCAGGATATCCTTCACCAGACTCTTGAAGCAGGGGGAAAAATGAATAGAGCCAGGCATTGTACAGTGTATCTGTCCACTCTGGAACAGTGAGGTCCGATATCCATGATCGAACTTTTTCCATTTGGGATGGATAATTCTCATAATTTTTTTCCCCCATCTGTTCAAGAAGCACGTAAGCACGATCAGAACCCATTGCAGCGAATAAATCCAAACCCTTTGGCAATCCTCTCCGATTATCCCGGGTACCAACATTCCGATAGATCAGTTGTCGGAATATATATGCGTCAGGCACGAACCTTTGCCCCATGAAACGCAAACCTTTCGTCACCTGTTCTTCATTTTCACTATCCTGAATAATCATGCCTAATATTTTCGGCGGAGGTAATGTTTCTGCAAGTCCGATGAATTTATCCAGCTGTCTTTCATCGGTTAAATCCTGCAGCTCATAATTATTTCCGTAGACAAAATCCATTACATCCCCGTATTGGATAACGGTTAGATCATCGCTCCTTCCGACAAAAAAAACGGTTGGCGCATACAAATCCGCCCAGGCTTGTATAGCGGCACGTCCATCAACTTGTGTATTCCGCAAAGTATGGACGAGCAAAATTGCGGAACGCGTTTCAGCCTTTCCAGTTTCCGGGTCCCGACCTTTCAAGCGAAAAGTCATCCGACCATACCACATCATGCTCTTAAAATACGATTTCAAGGCGTCGTTTCGTGTGTAATGACCTCTTGGAATGTATTGCGTGTAATCCTCTCCATTTTCAAGACCCATGAATATCGGTGATTGTTGTTTCCCAGATGCAGAATTTATCAATGCAAGTTCGGCATTAACAAGGTCCAAGGAATACTCAGGGACAGCGGCATTTTCATCCAAAAGACGACTGGCAACGGAGAAATAAGCCACATTCCGCTTTGCTGCTTCTTCCCATGAAGTGCCTCGCAGTTGATTATATAATTCGTCACTCTTCGCTACCATTGCTTGATTCAGGTGATTCAATAAAGGTATGAAATGAAATTCTTCTGCTACGCGCAGCGACTTATCGAACATGAGATGATATGAATGAAGCAGCGAATTGCTGGTGATGAATATCGGCTGGTTATCATAACGAGCTTTCTCATACAATCCAAAGAATTCAAGCTCATCCCCTTTTGTAACAACAAAACCATCTTCCACGATTTTATTAAAATCTCACCCGATAGCAAAAATGAATTTCTAACATTGCTCAAATCTGGAGCAATTTTTTCTTGCTTAATCAATGCGGCCGTCTCGCCGGGCGATTCTTCAAATAGAGCAAACAATGGACCCTGGCTCAATGGAACTATCGTTTGCTGCTCTTCGGCTGTTGGTTTCGCTGGTTCAATGGACGGTTGAGGTTCAAGCGTTATTGACTTTCCTTCCATCGTTGGGGAAGTCTCGTTTAATCTCCCCGGTAAACGATGGATTAGATTGCATGACAGAGTCGCCAATACAGAAAGAATAACCAGCCAAACGATCCAACTTCGTTTTCTCATTTCTTCCTCCAAACAGCCGCATACTATTATCAAAGATATGATCAGGAAGTAAAATCACAATAAATAAGATGCATCGGTTTTAATAGATTTCCAATAATTATGAAAAAGTGCATTGTCTACTATACCGATTCTTTCGATTGGTACTATAAGTATTATAACCATAGCCGAATTTTAAAGCGAAAATTAAATATAGTTACGCCAAAAAACTTTGTAACCTTATAGTGCCTTCTTTTTCGATCCATGAAACCTGGAATTTCTGGAAATATAAGTGGATGAATTAATTACACCTGTTTTTTTACCCATAATTGGTAATTAATCGATCCCCTTCACCAGTTTTAATATATACTCTTATTGGAAAGTGCTATCAATTGGATCATAATTTTGTCAGATTACTCGTGAGGTTCTTATCTATATTCTTAGTAATCATTGGATTCCATTTCAATTCTAATTTAACCGCTAAAGCTATCCAGTTGGAGCAAATAGAATTCTGCTCAAGAGCACGCCCCACCGTGGATGCCGGGTTCAGATCTTCGATTTGAGCGTTTTTCGGCTGATCAAGGTCTCTCTATGAGCGTAGTGAATTCAATCGCTCAAGATGCAAAGGGTTTCATGTGGTTTGGGACACAGGATGGTTTAAATCGTTTCGATGGCAGGAATTTCCTGGTATATAAAAATGATCCGGATGACAGTAATAGCTTAAATTCGAATTGGGTATATGCTCTGATTTCCGATAATGCTGGGAACCTGTGGATAGGCACTCAAGGCGGTGGACTTGACTGCCTCAATATTCATACCGGCTTATTCACTCATCACACTCACAGTTCAACGGAGTTGAACAGCATCTCTGGTAATATCATCTTCGAAATATTCCGAGATAGAAGTGGAATTCTTTGGTTAGCAACGGAAAATGGAATTGATCAATTCGATCCCATCAGCGGAATCTTCAAAAGTTTTAGCGAGAAACCTGATTTCCCCAATAAGTTTCTCCAAAGCAGAACGAATGCGATTTATCAGGACTTGGGTGGAAACCTTTGGTTTGGAACATCAGACGGATTACTGAAATGGAATCCAATCACAGAAGATTTTGTATCCTTCCAAAATAATGCGGAAGATCAAGACAGCCTCAGCCATAACAAAATATCGGATATCCTGGAGGATCGTTCTGGGAATATTTGGATTTCGACTGAAGGTGGTGGTCTCAATCGTCTTTCAAAAGATCAATCTCATTTTGAACATATCAACTTTGAGCCGATAAAAACACAAACATCGACTTCAGGCAGTCATATAGTTTCATCCCTCTTTCAGGATCGTTACGGAAGATTTTGGATCGGAACATGGGGAGCCGGATTATACCAATTTGATCCATCTTCAGGTCAATGGATTTAATATTTGAATGAGATCGGATATCTAAACAGCCTCAGCACAAATTATATTTACGATATTTTTCAAGATAATGCTGGATCTCTCTGGATAGGCACATTTGGCGGTGGGCTTAATAAAATTGATCCATTGACCCAATATTTTATTCATTATCGAACTAGGTTTAATGATGAGAACAGCTTAATCAATAATGCCGTATGGTCGATCCTTCATGACGGTCAGAACCTTTGGATTGGAACAGATAACGGCTTAGATCGATTAAATCGTAAAACCGGTAAATTTACTCATTTTCAGCACGATCCAAATGATCCTACGAGCCTCTCGGCAAACAATATTCAAGCAATTCATAAAAGAAAAAACGGAGATTTTTGGATTGGAATTGGAGGGGCAGGTCTGAATCGTTTTGACCCAGAGGCGGGTGTTATTGAACGATATCAGAATGAACCAGATAATCCGAAAAGCATCAGCGCTGATTATATTTCCGCTATTGTTGAAGATCAGAAAGGCGAACTCTGGATCGGTACGAATAAAGGTCTAAATCTATTCTTACCAAAAACAAATGATTTTGCACATTTCTCAACCAATATCGAAGAGGCGGGATATTCAAACAGTGACCGGATCAATACAATATATCCAACCAGCGATGGTCATTTTTGGGTTGGAACGCATGCTGGGCTTTCACACTTCGACCCGCAAAACAAGGCATTTATCGAAATTTCGGGCGCAGCAGGTCGAAAACTTGCACTTTCTGATATGAATATCCTGTCAATATTTGAGGATACCCAGAATCTTCTCTGGATTGGTACAGTGGGGAAAGGATTGATCCGGTACGATCCAATTAATGGGGAGATGCAAATATTTCACGAAAAAGAAGGACTCCCAAATGAGACTATTTACGGGATCCTTCCAGACAATCAAAATAATCTATGGATGAGCACAAATAAAGGATTGGCGAAGTTCTATCCTGAATTGGAGAAATTTCAGAAATACACTTCCAAAGATGGTCTTCAGGACAACGAATTCAACTCGTATGCATTTTGCAAAGAGCTCAACGGTGAACTATTTTTTGGTGGTATTAACGGTGTCACTGCATTTTTACCAGATGATATCCGAGATAACACCACAAGTCCCCCAGTCGAATTGATTTCCTTGCGACTGAATGGCAAATCTAATACTCAAGAAACCGATTTGGAATTACAAAAAGAAGTAGTTCTCCGTTGGCCCGAGAATTCATTTGACTTTGAATTTGCAAGTCTCAATTATATTCAGCCTGAGGAAAATGAGCATGCATACAAGCTGGAATTCTTTGACAGTGATTGGAATTATGTAGGAACCAGGAATTTTGGGCGGTATACTAACCTTCCTGGAGGTAATTTCCAGCTTCACCTTAAAGCATCCAATAACGCTGGTATCTGGAATGAAGAAGGAAAAGTAATAAATATCCGCGTCATTCCTCCCATCTGGCAAACCATCTGGTTCAAGTTGCTGGTCGCGATTTTCGGTGTGACTATTTTCTTCGCTGGGTATCGTATTCGAGTACGAAGTGTCGAGAACCGTAGCGTTCAGCTTGAGGAATTGGTACAAGAAAGGACGCGAGAAATCGATATTCGCCGCCAGGAACTCGAAGCCCTTTACAGTGCCGATGAAACGATTTACAGAAATCTAGAGTTGGATCAAGTCTTGGAAGCCCTGGTTGAAGCAGCCATTAAACTTTTAGAAGCCGACAAAGGAGCTTTATTTGTTCTTGACGATGACAAAAAAAGGCTGAATGTCCGGGTTGCATATGGTTTCTTCCCTGAAACGATTTCAAAACTATCGACTGACATCGGGAACGGAGTTGTTGGGGCAGTTGCTCAAACCGGGGAACCAGTAATTATCCAAGACACCCTTTCAGATCCACGCGTCAGACAAGAAATCACTGGCCCAGAGAACATTTGCGCCCTGATGCAGGTACCGATCAAGGTTGGGGGAGAGGTATTTGGCGTATTCAGTGCCGATTTTGTGAAACCTCATCACATAACAACAGAAGAGTTAAAATAGATTGATCTTACTCGCCCAGCGTGCTGCTCTTGCGATAAAGAACGCTCAAATTTATGAGCAAACGCAGGAAATCGCTGTCACCGAGGAGAGAAACCGGCTGGCACGCGAGCTGCATGATGCCGTTACGCAATCACTTTTTTCAGGCAAGTTTAATTGCTGAGGCACTTCCAGGTGTTCTCGAATCGAATCCGGCAGAAGCGCAAGAGCTGCTCACTGAACTCCGCCAGCTCAATCGAGGAGCCCTGGCTGAGATGAGAGCGTTATTGATGGAATTACGACCTTCCGCGCTGATAGAATCGCATCTTGAAGATTTGCTCCGCCAACTGGCTGAAGCCGCAACCGGTCGGGAAGGCATCCCCATTACCGTAACCACAAATGGATATTCAGAATTACCGCCCGATGTTCATATAGCTCTTTATCGAATGGCGCAGGAAGCGTTAAACAATGCGTTGAAACATGCTCGTGCTACGGAAATTTTCATCATCCTTAAAAATGTTCATGGAACTGGACTAAATTTTGAAACTCCGGAGAGAGTTGTTGTCGAACTATCCGTGATCGATAACGGAAGAGGTTTTAACCCTGAGCACATTCCTTCAGACCATTTAGGGCTAAATATTATGCGAGAACGTGCAGCTTCAATCGGGGCCGAAGTCAACATTCAAAGCCAACCTGGAAATGGGACTTGCGTACGAATCATTTGGAAGGAAGACAATCATGATTAATCCAAAAGACGTAATGCAGGAAGCTCATCCGATTCTGCATATTAATAGTCGATGACCACGCTATGGTCAGAAAGGGACTTGTATCATTTCTTAAAAAATAAATCCGATATTGAGGTTGTCGGAGAGGCGCGGGACGGTAAGGATGCGATGCTTCTTTGCGACCAGCTTCGACCAGATATCGTTTTGATGGATTTGATTATGCCGGAACTTGGAGGCGTGGCGGCGACCCATCTGGTTCATAAAAATTGGCCTGAAATCCAGGTGATTGCACTTACCAGCTTTCAAGATAAAGAACTGGTACAGGATGCACTTCAAGCAGGAGCCATCAGTTATTTGCTGAAGAATATTTCTGGAGACGATTTAGCGGATGCAATCCGGGCAGCATATGCTGGTAGACCTACGCTGTCCCCCGAAGCCGTCCAATCACTCATCCGAAGAGATGAAGTTGAAACCCTCGGAAGAGATTTGACCAGGAGAGAACGTGAAGTCCTTGGATTGATGGCAAAAGGATTGAATAACCCAGAAATTGCAGAGAAAATATTTGTCAGCCGAGCGACAGTAAAGGTGCATGTAAGCAATATCTTATCGAAATTGAATGTCAGTAACCGTGCTGAAGCGATATCCCTTGCAATAAAACATAAATTGATAAGCAATCAATAAAAATACCCCTGCTGGCTATTGAAATAATTCACCACTTGCATGTTGCGGCAGGAGAGTTTTCAGATCATTAATATTGTTGAGAAACCACGATGAATATCATATTGGCGGATGGTAGTTCTAGAGTAAGGCATGCCTTAGAGTGCTTCTCCAACAACAACATGGTTGGGTTGTTGTTGGAGAAGCCGAAGACATGTCCGAATTGTTAACCTTCAAAGCCAATATTTCACCAGACCTGGTTATTCTGGACGGCGATTTATTACGACATCGAGACAATAACTCAATAATGTTGATTCGCGAATTATTTCCAGGAATTCGCATTATCATAATGTTAGATCCTCAAAACTCCGTACAGAACCCTCTTCTCGCGGAGGTAGATGGATTCGCAACAAAAGTTAAATCACCAGAGAACCTGCTTTCAGCGATTAGAAATGCTAATACCAGGAATTATGATGACTAATATCGATCATGAGCTGCGCCGATATTTTAAATTGTTGTGGGTAGATGTTCATCCCCAAGACTCACAAAAGGATACGCTTTTAGCTACTTTGTCTTATCAATTAAAGAATAAGCATGGCTTAAAAAAATCACACCGATTTTCCAAAACATTTGTCTTCAAATCATAGAACATCATTCGATAAAAATTCCGTTTGATAATTGTTTTTGAGTTTCAAGCAAAGGACAAATCTTTGCTTTTTTTGAATTGGAAGAACCAATGTAGCTAAGGTGACATTTGTCACTTGACCGAATAGAATTTTGTCTTTATAAACAAGTTGGACTGTCGTATTCGGTAATTGCAGTAATCGTTATTGTGTAAAAACGACAAATCCTGCGATGTCTATTACCTACAAAAATATCTCACCCGATTAAGCAAATCTAACTTGAAAAGAATCAACATACCAATTAACTGAAGGGAGCATCTTATGAAAGTACTTCTCGTTGGCGTTGGTGGAGTTGGCGAAGCAATTGCAGTGATCGCAAAATCCCGCTCTTGGGTTGAAAAAGTTGTTCTCGCCGATTACGATCTCGAGAGAGCAAAAGAAGTCCAACAAAAACTTGGCGATCCCGAAAGATTCCCGGCAGAATTCATCGATGCCAGCAAACAGGAGCTCATCGAAGAACTAGCCCGTAAATATCAAGTGGATCTTATTATGAACGGCTGCGATCCACAATATAATGTACCAATTTTCGATGCGGCTTATGAGTTCGGGTGTGATTATATGGATATGGCCATGACGCTTTCAGAACCACATCCATTGGAGCCGTATAAAAAGACGGGGATCAAACTCGGCGATTATCAATTTGAACGGTCAAAACAATGGGAAACAAAAGGATTGCTTGCTATTCTAGGGCTTGGAGTCGAGCCGGGAATGGCCGATGTATTTGCTCGCTATGCCCAGGATTATCTTTTCGACGAAATCCAGGAGATCGGTATCCGCGACGGTGCAAACCTTGAAGTGCGAGGATATGATTTCGCGCCGAATTTTTCGATCTGGACAACTATAGAGGAATGTCTTAATCCTCCGGTCATCTGGGAAAAAGAAAGAGGATGGTTCACCACAGAACCTTTTTCCGAGCCGGAAATATTTGAATTTCCTGATGGGATCGGAAATGTCGAATGTGTAAACGTCGAACACGAAGAAGTTTTGCTAGTTCCTCGTTGGATAAAGTGTGATCGAGTTACTTTTAAGTATGGACTGGGAGATCAGTTTATCTCTGTCTTAAAAACGCTGAAGATGTTAGGCCTGGACAACAAAGAAAAAATTAAAGTGAAAGATGTCGAAGTTGCCCCGAGGGACGTCGTGGCAGCATGTCTTCCCGATCCTGCCCACCTGGGGGGAAATATGTTTGGTAAGACATGTGCAGGCACCTGGGTCAAAGGGATAAAAGATGGACAGCCGCGCCAGGTATATATCTATCAAATTGCGGATAATGAAACCTGCATGCAGAGATTTAATTGTCAGGCTGTGGTCGCTCAAACTGCTTTCAATGCGGTTATCGGATGGGATCTTCTCGAACATGGGATATGGAAAGCCGTTGGGTGTTTGGGGCCAGAGGCTTTCGATCCAGTGCCATTTATTGAGAAGATGTCGGAATATGGATTTCCTTACGGTATAAAAGAATATCCAGCAATACAATAGATGATAATAAACCCTGGGAGTAAAAAATGGATTTTACTCCCAGGGTTTGATAATTGGCTTTCTTGAGATTTTTCTGTCCGAAAATTTTTATTGAAAGGAAAAGCAAATGGCAGACATCACATCCTCAAAAGAGCTCGAGATCAAGAAGGAATTATCAAAGCTCAAGCGCGAACTGACCCTACTCCCATTATTTGGTCTTATCTATTTTACAGTATGCGGCGGGTCCTTCGGCGTTGAGCCAATGGTAGGTTGGTCTGGTCCAGGTTTGACACTCGTTCTCCTTCTCATAACTCCTTTAATTTATTCGATTCCCAATATGTTGATGGTTCGCGAGATGAACTCCATGATGCCACGCGAAGGTGGTTACTATCATTGGATAAAACAAGCGTTTGGTCCTTTTTGGGGATTCCTTGCTGGCTGGATGAACTGGGTTGTCTCATGGGTAGATGTTTCAATTTATCCAGTACTTGGAGCGTATTACCTGGGTTACTTCATTCCCGCACTGCGTGAAGGTGCAGTAATTGGAGGAGTTGAAATACCTGCGTGGGTTTTATCGTGGTTAGTTGCCCTAATATTGATCTGGTCGATCAGTTATTTGAATGTAAGAGGGGCGAGGCTTTCAGGAATTACGACGAACTGGATCGGCGCAATCATGCTTATCCCTTTGATATTGATGACCATTTTTGGTTTCTATGCCTGGATAAAAAGCGGCGAGACGATTTCCCTCCCTTTCCTTCCCAACGGAGAAACATTCACAGGCGCATTCAGCGTCGGTCTTTTTATCGTGATGTGGAACTACATGGGATGGGAGCTTCCCACCGCCGCCGGTGATGAAATTGTCCATCCCAAAAGGACCTATCCGATGGCTATGACTTTGGTTCTTTTTGCAGCCATTGCGACATACATGCTGCCAACCCTGGCAGGTTTATATGGTGGAGCCGGTTATGACGGCCGCTATCAAGTTTGGGGGATTGAAGAAGCTGAAGCCGGCGAAGGAATTGGCGTCACTCTTGAAGAATATGGAGTCACTCCTGACCAGATGGAAGAATGGGGAGTCGATCCTTCGAGCGAGGTCGGCTGGGAATTCCCAGACATCGCTCATGCGATCGGAGATAAAGTCGCAGGTAAAGACAGCCCTCTTTCTTCACTATTGGGGTTAACAGTCACATTCGCTGCTGTGTTATCGATGATTGGATTGTTCATCGGGAACGGGCTTGGTGGAACCAGAATTCCTTTCGCCCTGGCGGAAGATGGGATGATGCCGAAATTCATGGTGAAAGTCCATCCGCGATACGGCACGCCCTGGGTCGCAATCCTTTTTTGCGGATTGATATTCAGCATATTTTCGCTGCAGGCTTTTGCATTTCTTGTAGTGGTCGATGTTTTTCTCAATGTCCTTGTATTGCTGATGTGCTTTCTTGCATTATGGAAGCTGCGAATTAAGCTGCCGCATATCCCACGCCAAAAAATTCCAGGCGGAATGCTCGGGCTTACTCTGGTTACATTGGGACCAACAGTAATTTTTATCCTCGCAGTTTACAGCCAGCTTGTCGAAGAAGGATTAACTCCTTGGGATTGGCACTCTTATCAATAGTTGTCGGAATCCTGGTTTATTTTCCTGTGCGTCGGTTTATTAAACCAGGGATTCCAGACGTCGATCCTTTTGAGACCGAACCGGATTTTGTTTGATCAATATATAATGACCTACTGCTGGGGTATCAATGGACAAAAAAGAATTCGAATCCGCTCTTGACTTATATTATTCACTCAATGGTTGGACGGTGGACGGCATCCCAACAATTGAAAATCTCTCTGAGTTAGGAGTAGAATGGGCTGCAGAATATCTTCTCTAAGAAACACCCTTCGAACTTCAATTAAAAATGGCAATCCATGTGATTGTCATTTTTTGCATTTGTATGCCTAAGGACAATAGGATTTTTAACAGGTAATCCAAATTTCAAATTTTCTTAACATTCATTGAAAGCAGGAGTAGAATTACACCAAAAGATATGAATATTTTCGGAGAGATAGCTTGGAGGAAAAGTTGACAGAAGTTGTAATTATTGACGCTATTCGATCCCCAATTGGATCATTAGGGGGAAAATTGTCCTCGGTACGCCCTGACGATCTTGCTGCTTTGCTTCTTAAAACAATCATCCAGCGAAACAATATCGATCCCATCCAAATTGAAGAAGTATATCTTGGCTGTGCCAACCAGGCTGGTGAAGATAATCGGAACATAGCCAGAATGGCCTTGCTGCTTGCTGGCTTTCCGGTTGAAGTACCAGGATTGACTATCAATCGTCTATGTGCATCAGGTTTGGCTTCGATCAACATGGCTTTCAGGGCAATCAAAGCAGGTGAAGGGGACCTTTATCTAGCTGGTGGCGTGGAAAGTATGAGCCGCGCTCCCTATTCTCTTCCAAAATCCGAAATTGGATTTCCGTTTGGCAACCTTACTGCCTGGGATACCGCATTGGGTTGGAGATATCCCAATCCAATAATGGCCGACCAATATGGCATTGAGCCAATGGGAGAAACCGCCGAAAATATTGCGGAAATGTTCCCGGAAATTACTCGAGAAAAGCAAGATGAATTTGCGTTTATTTCTCATCAACGGGCGATTAATGCCATAAATTCGGGCATATTTTCCCAAGAAATTCTCTCAGTACCAGTACCACAGCGAAAAGGAGATCCTGTTTGGTTTTCTATTGATGAACGTCCACGCCGCGATACCACATTAGAATCATTAAGCAGGTTGCGTCCAGCCTTTCGGAAAGGAGGAACAGTTACAGCCGGCAATTCTTCTGGGTTAAATGATGGCGCTTCTGTAGTATTGATGGCCAGTAGAGAAAAAGCGGCAGAGCTTGGTTTGATACCTATGGCTAGGGTCGTTTCATCAGCTTCCTCAGGCGTACCCCCTCGAACCATGGGTTTTGGACCTGTGCCTGCCACCAGAAAAGCCCTCTTCCAGGGCAGGTTTATCCATCGACGATATCAGGTTGGTTGAATTGAATGAAGCATTTGCGATCCAATCACTGGCTGTGATTCAAGAACTTGGCTTAAATCCAGAAATCACAAACGTCAATGGCGGGGCGATAGCATTAGGGCATCCCTTAGGGTGTTCAGGTGCGCGGATTGTTACAACTTTGCTGCATGAAATGCGCCGGCGGGAAAAGGCTGAAACCAGGCCTTATTTTGGATTAGCCTCATTATGCGTGGGGGTTGGACAGGGCGAAGCTACAATTTTTGAATGGATCGGTAAATAAACCTTAAAAGCTTAATCGACCTCCAGGACTCAATTTGACAGTTATCTCATTATTTGATATATTCGATAAATCTTGCTTTCTTCCATCCCATCTAAGGAAATGCCAATAATTTATGGACCAACCAGTCGACCAACCCACACAGCAGCCGGAATGGTTTGAGAATCTTATTGCACATTATGACACCCAAAATCCTCAACCCGGTGAACTCCTTCAAGCAACAATCATCCGAAAAGATCAGGAAGGTATTTTTCTTGATCTTGGCTTGAAACGCGAGATTCTTATCCCTCTTCGCGACTTAGAGCATGTAAGTCCTGAACTACTTGAGAGCTTGACTTCAGGAAGTCAGGTCCCTGTTGTTGTAACGTCTGCGGCTTCGGAAAATCGCGAGATGGAAGTCTCTTTGAGCCAGGGTCTGGAAGGACAGATCTGGGAAAAAGCAAAAAAGGACCTCGAAGAAGGGGCAATTTTAACCCTCGATGTTGTGGATCACAATCGTGGTGGTTTGATCGTTCGCTATGAAAACTTGCGAGGTTTTGTGCCGTATTCATTAATCCCGGAATTACGCGGTGTTCGGAATCCTAAAAGAGCGGATGCAATCAAGAACGGGATGGTTGGTAAAACGATCAACGTCAAAATTACTGAGGTCGATGCTGAACGCAGGCGATTGATCTTGTCAGCTGAAAGCGCCCAGTCAGAGCTTCGACAGAAAATGCTTGACGGTTTTAAGAAAGGTCAGGTCTTGAAGGGGAAAGTCGTAAAAGTAGTGGATTTTGGGGCATTTGTTGATCTCGGCGGGATTGATGGCTTGATTCACGTCTCCCAACTTTCATGGAAAAAAGTGAAACACCCTAATGAATTGATAAAAATCGGGGATGAAGTAGAAGTAAAGGTTATCGAAGTGGATCGTGAGCGCCAACGAATTGGTCTTAGTCGAAAGGCACTCCTGCCTGGTCCATGGCAAACCATTTCCGATGAATTAAAAGCAGGGGATTATCTTGAAGGCATTGTCACTCGGCTTGTTGATTTTGGTGCGTTCGCGAAAATCCCCCAGGGTGTTGAAGGATTAATCCATTCGAGCCAGATTGGATATTCCTCTCATCAGGACCCTCAGAACGCTATCAAACCAGGTGATAAGGTTTTATTGAAAGTACTGGACATCAAACCTGATCGAAAGCGAGTCGCACTCAGTATGCGCCAGGTTCCGATGGAGAGACAGATCGCATGGGCTTTGGACAATATGTCTGTGGATTTAGAAAAAAGTGAAGAGAGTCTGCCTGGAATGGCAGATGAACTGTCTGAACAGTCTGATCAGTCAGAACCATCCGAAAATGACGCAATAATCGAGCCGGCACCCGTTGAAAATTCGTTACAGGACGAACCTGTTGAACAGCTTTCTGAAGATGACTTGAAAGAAGAACAAAACGAGAACGTGGTTGCATAATCGGATATTGAGTTTAAACAGATTATTAATTCTAAAAGGCGGCCTTTTCCACCGCCTTTTTTTATCCATTTCTAATCTCTTACAGCATTAATTAGATCTGCCAACAAGCCGTAGGCAGTCGTGTGAGGACCCGGATCTTCTTCTAGAATCGACAACAATCCTAATACATCCGTTTCAAACTGGATTATGGAAGTTGTGCCATTCACCCCAAAAAGAGGCGATTCCGGACTGATGAGTTCGGGTGCAACTTTTGCCACGACATGATCGGAATAACGTTTTGCAGTACACACTAACTTCCATCGCTTTCCCTCTTGAAAAGCAGAATCAACAGCATTTTTCGAAATCGCACGAATACCGGTTCGATCAACTTCTGCAGGCTTGAGTGGATATTTCATCAAAACGGACGTTAAGGCAGCAACCTTTACCGCTGCATCCCAACCATCAATGTCACCAGATGGGTCAGTCTCCGCAATTCCAATTTCCTGACAATGTAGAACGGCTTGATCAAAACTATCGCCTTGTTCCATCAAAGTTAGGATCATATTTGTCGTCGAGTTTAGAACTCCTCGAAATGAGATTAAATTAGCTCCTGGGAGTGCTTCTCTGAACAATGAGAAAATCGGAGAACCATCCATTACGGTAGATTCGAATAGGAATTTTTTTCCGGATCTTTGGGCAATTTCAGTTAATTCTTGGTGTCCATGTACCACTGGTCCCTTGTTTGCAGTGATCCCATGCATCCCTAGCTCAAGCGCCCAACGTAAATGATCTAATGCCGGTTGGCCGGATAAGTAATTCACGGGTGAATTCTCAAAAAGCACATCAGCGCCAGAATTTAGGATGAACTCTTTCGAATTACTGAATGATATTTTTGATAAATATTCATAGTTGGAAGATGACAAAACTTTTAGTAAATTTAATCCTGCGTAATCAATTGCACCACCGTGAGTTGCAGTAAAGATTCCCGTCGATGTAAGCTGGATTCCGTATCGATCAGCTAACTCGTCCTGCTTATTCAGAATTAATCTTGCAAGCGCCTTTCCTACATTTCCAAATCCCATAAATGCAACCCTAATTTCTTTCACATTTCTTCTCCTTTAACCTAAATTTGCGGCCATGGAAACGGACGCCTGTTTGGCTCCGGTGCTGGGAACTTGCCGGTCGCCAATAATACATCCACTCTTTTCCTCATGGCTGAAATTTCCGCCTTGCTGATTAGAGAATTCAAATCAACATAAAAATCCGATTGTAAATTTTCTGCGCAAGCTAAATCTTCATTAAACCGATGGATATCATCCAACAAGTTTTGTGAGATTGGTTCACCAATAAAGTCCCAGATCACTGTCCGCAGTTTATTTTCCACGTGAAAACTCAATCCATGGTCGATCAGCCAAAACTTTCCTTCGGAATCCTTCAGAATGTGACTACCTTTCCTGTCGGCATTATTAATGATCAGATCAAAGAGAACGATGGGGCGCAGCAGCTGCCGATCCGATTCCGAGAAATTGAAAAAATGATACTCGGGATTGTGGTCAACAAATAATTGGAGCGAACCAGGTCCCAATGGCGCTTTTTTTCGGAAGCATGTCGGTGGCACAAATCCCCAGCCGATCGCCTGGCTGATGAGAAATGCTGCCGCTTCTCGTTTTGCAAGCGAAGCGGTCGGGAAATCCCATAACGGCTGCTCTCCCTTACTTGGTTTATATACTCCCTTGCAGGTCAATTGATGATATTCTACCTTTGTGAGAAAGGTATAATTCGAACCCCAAACAAACTCCCCCAAGATCGTGATAGAACCCTGTTCTAAACAGGTGTATTCTTCAGTGTTTATGACCATTTCTCTTTGGACAGAAATGACCATCAGGCTCCATAGCTTCTCCACATTGCGGGCAGGTGGGACGACCACGTGCTGCAACCAGCATTCCCCAATGGCACATCGCCCGGATCTGCGATCTTGTGCACCAGTATCGAACCACTCTTAAATTTTCCGGATCCTGGTCTTCTATTACCGCTTCACGCGCAACGAGCACCACAAGATCATCTTCAGCATCGTAACCCAATCCTAGCTCTCCCACTCTGAAAAGTGGGTCAACAGGCGGGTTGATATGCATTTTTTCTTCCAGGTATTCTTCTTTGTCTTCTGGCAAATTCGGAAATCGCTGATAAATTTCAGAGAGAAATTGTTCTAAACCAACCGCCAATGATTGAATTTGTATCTTTTCAGCGATCAGGGTTATTGTCCGTGTCCCTTGCCAGCCTTGCAGATAAAAAACACGCTTACCTGGTTGGCCGATTGCATCTGTTGTAATGTGGGTAACTGGATGAAGATCAATTTCTTCAGAAGGCATTTGCTCTCCCATGGCTATATTAGAAAAATAATCCCAGAATCATTTATCGTGAAGTTTGAAAATCGGCTTGTAATTCAGTCCTATCAATTTCGTACCCGTTAATCCAATTTCAATTGTAGTGATTGAAGCAGGAGCAATCATCAGGCGCTGAAATAAGTCCAGTGGGATTCCTGAGAAAAACGCAACGGCTAACCTGATTGGATCTGCATGCGATACGCAAACAAGGATATCATTCTTTTCGTGTTTTGCAGACAGGTTTTCTAGTTCTTGAACGATCCTGAATTGAGCCTGTGGTATGGTCTCTCCACCAGGGAATTTTGCTAGCGAGGGCGTAAGCTGAACAAGCTTCCATTCCTTCAGCTTGCGTAATCCTGAAATTTTCCTACCTTGCCATTCGCCGGAATTGACTTCTATCAAGCCATCGCTTGTAATTACTGGTAATCCAAATCTTTCTGCGATCGGAGAAGCTGTCTCAATGGCCCTTTCCAAAGGACTGGAATACACAGCACCGATAGAAATCCCTGAGAGAATTGAAACCAAATCATTTACCTGACTCCGGCCTCTATCATTAAGGTGGATATCGGGTATTCGGCCTGCCAACTGGCCTTTTTTAACATAATCATTTTCCCCATGCCTTATAAGCAAGAAAGTAGGCATCTGATCGGACTATCTCCCATGCTTTCCCTTGATATTTTTTATTTGATCATCGTTTAGATTTGGCAGCAGTTCTTCTTTTGATATTCCAAGTGCTGCACGCTGTGCCAAACGCCATTGCGCCAAACGTAGATTTACATCTGCTTCATAACCCAATCCGGATGGTTGATAAAAATAAGTTCCAAGCAGCGGTTTTGGTAGATACTGCTGTGGCAAAAAATGCGATGGATCTTCGTGCGGGTATTGATAACCATCTCCATGACCTAAAGCTCTTGAATCTCTGTTTGTATCCTGGAGGTGAGTAGGAACAGCCGCAATTCCTTCCTGTTCGATCCTTTGAAATGCCTTGAAATACGCCAGTCCAGAATTTGATTTTGGTGCTGTTGAGAGGTAAAGGGTCGCTTCGACGATAGGAAAAATCCCCTCAGGTAAACCGATATAATCAAATGCCTGTGCCGCGGCAGTCGCTACCAACAAACCCGCGGGTCTGCCAGTCCAATATCTTCACCCGCCAATATTATGAGTCTTCGCAAAATAAACCTGGGATCTTCTCCAGCATAAAGCATTTTTGCAAGCCAGTATAGTGCTGCATCAGGGTCAGAACCGCGGATTGACTTTATAAAAGCGGAAATCGTATCATAATGAGCATCACCATCCTTGTCGTAAAGCACAGCTCTGCGTTGGATCAATTCTTGCGCCACAGATAAAGTAATTATTATCTTTCCTCCAACAGCCGCAGGGGTGCTCTCAACGGCTAACTCCAAGGCATTAAGTGCATTACGAGCATCTCCCCCAGAAACACGGATCAAATGCATCATCGCATCCGGTTCCAATTCAATATCTCGACTGCCGTACCCCCGTTCTGCATCGTTCAAAGCAAGTTCTAAAACCTTTCGGATATCATCGTCTGAGAGAGGACGCAGGAGAAATACTCTGGACCGGCTGACTAATGCTCCTATAACTTCAAAATATGGATTCTCGGTCGTGGCTCCAATTAAAGTCACGGTTCCGGTTTCCACATGAGGGAGAAGCGCATCTTGTTGAGCCTTATTCCAGCGATGGACTTCATCAACAAATAGGATCGTGCGTTTTCCATATAATTTGCGGCGTTCTATCGCTTCATCGATTACTTGTTTGAGATCAGCCTTTCCCGCCAGAACTGCAGACAAAGTATTAAAATGACTTTTCGTTTGATTGGCAATGATCATTGCCAGGGTGGTTTTTCCGCTTCCAGGAGGCCCCCAAAGGATTATCGAAGAAAACAATTTGTCCGCTTCGATGGCTCGCCGAAGTAGTTTACCAGGACCAAGGATTTCTTCTTGTCCGAAAAATTCTTCCAGGGTTCGCGATCTCATCCTGGCAGCTAATGGAGCTTCATCTTTCATTCTCTCATTCATGGCGTGGGTAAATAGATCCATGGAAGAAATTATAACCTGTGCTAGAATATTTCATGTGCGCGGATCGCAAGGCCTGCTGTCACACTGCTGAACGAATTTGTTTCGACGATTTTGCTTTTTCCAAAAATATCCTCGAGTTTTTCCGTAAAAACTGGAATATTTGAAGATCCACCCGTTTTGACAACAACATCGACTTCAGCTGGCTCCATATTTGCAAATTTTACAACCTCCCTGATCGCCTTTTCAACCTGAGCAATCTGTAATTGGATGTCTGATTCGAACTGATTGCGCGTATAAAGCTCCCAAATATTAATAGCTTTTTCGTCCATCCGAATCAGAGCCGCCCCCTGCCCGGATAATGCGATCTTTCCTTCTTCAACTTTATTGTAAAATGTAAAAGCAAGATCATTGAATATTAGAACTCAAGTCTTCGTAATTCATTGATTGCTAGTTTTTCTTGGAGAGCTTGCTTGAGAATTGTGTGATGAATCGGGGTGCTCATCTCTGTCAATGCTATCCAATCGGGAATTGCCTGGATCATCTCTTTAATTTCGGGAACCATGTCGTCGTTTTTTGGATCAAAATAAGTTAGCAGCTGTTTTTTAATAATTTCACGATCAAAATCACTCCCGGCAATTTCAATGCCTCCGCTGGCAAAAATTTTCCTTTGACCAGGATCACCGATTTTTACAAGAGCAATGTCAAGCGTACCTCCTCCAAGATCAAATATCAACGCTTTTTGAGTTCGTTTCAAGCCTTTCTCATAAAAAAGTGCAGCTGCTACTGGCTCGTATTCGAAAACAACATCAATAAACCCAGCTTTCAGGGCAGCAGAATGCAAGGTGTCTTCTGCCAGCTTATCGAATTCGGGATTTTCTGAAAAAAGAATTGGTCGTCCAATTACTACGCCAGTAATATCAGCCTTCAAAATAATTTCTGCGCGTTGTTTGATATTTGATAAGTAAATTCTTACTAATTCGTCGACTGAATAAAACTGGTCAAAAATTTGGGTTCCACGATAACCAGACAATCCACCCATTTTCCTCAAAGCCGTCTTGATATATTGGATCAAGCGTCCTGGCTTTAACTCATCCTCAAAGACAAAAAGGTCGCGGACATATCTCATTTCAGAGCCGATATATTCCAACTCACCTGCCCATTTTTTTACAAATTTCCTGGCACGATTTGTATTTTGGCTGTGATAAAGATCCACTGCTTGTTGACCGATGAATTTGTTGTGATCGCGTGTGATGTAAAGTGTCGACTTGACAACTTCAGGTATTAATGCCTGTGCATCAATGGGTAGCAAATTAATCCGCGAGCCATTATAAATTCCAATACCTGAGTTTGATGTCCCGAAGTCCAAGCCGACGTTAACACCCATAATGTTAGCCAGATCGATATTGCGATGCAATAACACCAAAAGCTATCGGCACAATTCCATTTGGAAGTGTTCCCGCATCAGCAAGCTCGCCAATGGGGATTGCAGACACTTTTCCAAACTGGTCAATGATAATCCCCATGTCTTCCTCTCGGGCTGCAACCGCACCAATTACTCTGACCCCCTGATTCCTGCGTTTTGCCGATAAAAATCCCTGGCCTCTGGTTCCTATACCATTAGCCATCTCAATCTGTTCAAGCATTATTTGCACAGTTTTCCCAATATTTGTCAAAACAAGAATAAATTCGTCACGTTTTGGTTTCATAAACGCAACGACATGGTCTGAATAATTTAATTTGAAGATCTCCTCTAAGGAAACTGGTATGGACTGGGTTGAAATACCCAAAAGGAGTCCCTCATGAGACATAAAAACGAGCCTTTCATCTGATCGAACCAGACTCATTGTGAACAAACAGTCAGGTTTTGATTGAATACCTGTTCCAATGTAATGATTGGAGATTATGGAGCTGGCCATGCTGGTGCGAATTTTTTTTGAGTAGCCGCGTCTGCTTATGAGGAAAAAATAGTCCGAAAAAGGCAATTGTGAGAAAGATGAAATGCACGAAAGTTTTTCCCCACCGTTTGTATTTATGGGTTTTCCCACATTATCCCAGCTAATAATTCTCTTTTCAACTTTTTCATCTGCTGATAATTGAGCTTGTTCGAGCGAAATCTTCTCAATTCCAACCGTTGCCACGCGACCTGAATCAAATACAAACAATAATTCCTCATTCGGCAAAGCAGATAGCATTCGGAATGTCTCAGGTTGGATATTTTCAATATTTGATAATTGACCGATTTCTCTGAACTTCTGGTGAAGATCTGGAGAAAAATCTAATTGGGCAACTCGACTGGTCAAATCATAAATCAGCAGTTTAGATGTTGCTTTTGAATCATGATGAGTGAGATATAGCTTTATGCACATCGGCAGAGTTTCTGGATCGATTGCAAAACCCTGTCGCTTTAATAAATCAATTTGGTATTCCAGGTGAGCTATCTTATTTTCATATGCTTCCACTCGGTTACCAGATTGTAAAGCAAAAATTTCAGCTTGTAATTCTTCATTCTTCGATGTCAATTCCTCCAAACGATTTCCAATATAATTCAAAATCAACGCTGCAGAGGATGGCCTTTGCTCAATTTCCTTGATCCAGGCTTGAATTTTCGTTCGATCCACCATCAGATTGTCCAGTACATAAGGCAAATTAATCAGAACTTTTCTTCCTAGATTATAGCGCAAGCAGCACGCGGCACGCAGGTGTGAATGGATAAAAGCGAAGAGAATTGGTCAATATTCTAAGTTATTATGCAAATTTGGGCATTTGCTCTCAGTTTTGTTTCCATTGTCAATGGATCGACTGCAATTTGAGTTTATGTTTTATTTCACGAATATTTGATAACATATGTTACTGATTGCACATTTAGGATTTAAGTTACAATGAAGAATTGAAAAATCACCATTCCATCATTGGAATGAAATCTGCCTTGAAGTGAATATGGCGAATAGAAACAACAAGGGTAAAAAAAATGATGTCTTCGAATAGTCTACCTGTTCTTGATCCAGTGCATGATATCCTTTCATACGAGCAAAATCCACTTTCGGCGATATTTGCGCCAAAAAATGTCGCACTCATTGGCGCCACCGAGACGATCGGCAGCGTTGGACGGACATTGATGTGGAACCTTATAAGCAATCCATTTGGGGGAGCTGTTTTTCCCATCAATCCCAAGCGATCTAGTGTGCTTGGAGTAAAAGCTTATCCTTCGATTTCTTCGGTGTCTGAGCAAATCGAACTCGCTGTGGTTGTAACACCTGCCCCAAGTGTTCCAGTTATTATTTCTGAATGCGTTGACGCAGGAATTAAAGGAGCAATAATCATTTCCGCAGGCTTCAAAGAAACCGGTCCAAAAGGTTTAGAGCTTGAACGGCAGATCATGGAACATGCAAATCGGGGTGGGATGCGAATCATTGGTCCGAACTGCCTGGGCGTGATGAGCCCGATGAGTGGTTTGAACGCAACTTTCGCAGCAGCAATGGCTCGGCCAGGGAAAGTAGGTTTTATCAGTCAAAGCGGTGCCCTCTGCACGGCGGTTCTCGACTGGAGCCTCACCGAGAATGTTGGATTCAGTCATTTTGTTTCGATTGGATCGATGTTGGATGTTGGTTGGGGAGATTTGATCTTCTATCTGGGGGATGACCCAAACACCGAAAGTATTGTCATTTACATGGAGACAATTGGCGATGCCCGCTCTTTCCTGTCTGCAGCAAGACAGGTTGCTAATACAAAGCCGATAATCGTAATCAAACCTGGTAGAACTGAGGGGGCAGCTCGAGCGGCTGCTTCGCATACTGGATCATTGACAGGAAGTGATACAGTCCTGGAAGTCGCTTTCAGACGTGCGGGAGTACTCCGAGTAGACAGCATCGCTGAGTTATTCCACATGGCTGACTTGTTCTCGAAACAGCCCGCACCAAAAGGAAACCGCTTGACCATTCTTACAAATGCAGGTGGACCGGGCGTTCTTGCGACCGATGCATTAATAACGAATGGTGGTCAGCTGGCTCTGCTTTCAGACGAAACTATGCAGGCATACAATGAATTGCTTCCTTCTGCCTGGAGTCATAATAATCCAGTTGATATTTTAGGCGATGCCAGCCCTGAACGTTATGCAAAAGCTCTAGAAATTTCTGCAAATGATGATAATAGTGACGGCATACTGGTGATTTTGACCCCTCAAGATATGACCGATCCAACAAAAACGGCAGAGGAATTGGTAAAGCATGCACAGACATTGGATAAGCCTGTCCTGGCCAGTTGGATGGGCGGTGCAAATATTGAGGAAGGAGATAAAATCCTTTCACGTGCAAATATCCCATCCTTTCCTTATCCTGATACCGCTGCCAGAATGTTCGATTTTATGGCCAACTATTCTGGAATTCTCGACCGTCTTTACGAGACGCCGACGCTCGCTGCCTATAATCTTGATAGACCTCCAGACGCCGCTCGAGCAAGAGAGATCATCAGACTTGCTCGTGAAGAAGGGCGAACCATACTTACCGAACATGAATCGAAGCAGCTGCTTTCCGCATACCGAATTCCAACAGTTGAGACGATTATCGCTGTAACTGAAGACAACGCAGTCGCAGCCGCAGACCAGATTGGTTATCCTGTCGTATTGAAACTGCATTCTGAGACGATCACTCACAAGACGGATGTCGGTGGGGTCCAGCTCAATCTTCGGGATGAAGAATCTCTGAGAGCAGCTTATAAAAAGATTTCCGATAATATAAAAAATAAAGTTGGGGAGAAAGATGCCAACGGAAAATTACATTTCTTAGGCGTGACTGTCCAACCGATGATCGATCTTGAGGGTTACGAAATCATCCTCGGCTGCAGCAATGACCCCCAATTTGGACCAGTCATTCTTTTTGGCCTCGGAGGACAGCTGGTCGAGGTATTCAAAGACAGCGCGTTGGGTTTGCCCCCATTGAATTCAACTTTAGCTCGCCGCATGATGGAACGGACACGTATTTACAAGGCTCTGCAAGGTGTTCGCGGACGCGAAGCAGTCGACATGTCCATGCTGGAGAGGCTTGTCGTTAAATTCAGCACACTGATATGTGAACAACCCTGGATTAAGGAATTAGATATCAATCCATTATTAGCCTCCCCGGAAAAACTCCTGGCTTTGGATGCAAGGATTGTCATTTATGATAAAGATACAAGAGAGGATCAGCTCCCTCGTCTTGCAATCAGACCTTATCCCAACCAGTATGTGACTGAATGGACTGCAAAGGATGGATCAAGACTGATTTTCAGACCGGTTAAAGCTGAAGATGAACCTTTGATGGTAGATTTTCATGAATCTCTTTCGGATCGAAGCGTATACTTGCGGTTTCTGAATCCCAGGCGACTTAGCGATCGGGCAAAACACGACCGCCTTTCAAGAATTTGTCATGGGGATTACAACAATGAGATAGCATTAATTGTTGAAAAACCAGACGCCAAAGAAAATGAACTCAGGGTTATCGCGGCCACTCGAATGACCAGGCTTCACGGCTCTAACGCTGCACGTTTCAGCATGCTGGTTAGCGATTTCTGTCAAGGGATGGGAATTGGGAAGGAGCTAATGCGGCGATTGATTGATGTAGCAAAAAGCGAGAAATACGAACGCATTGAATGTGTTATGACCCAGGACAATCACGCGATGCGGAAAATTCTCGACAACTTTGGCTTTTCTATCTCGGAACAATCGGATGGTTTGGCTCGGGCAGATCTTCAGCTATAACTACACGTATTTGCATAAGAGAAGAAAAATTGCAGAACAAAGTCCGCCTTTTTTCTTCTCTTATGCATTCCGAAAATTTCCATCTGGAGAAGGTGCTATCTGATCTCTATTTTTAGATTTCAGACGGTATAATATCCCCCTGTTGCCTAAAAATAATATCTAAGGATTTTACCGATCACATGAAAACGGTTATTATCGGGCTTGATGCTTTCGACCCGGTTCTCTTTGAAAAGCTTCAACAAGAAGGAAAGCTGCCTCATTTAGGTGCATTTCTTGAAAAGGGCTGGTATTCGAGATTTCAGGTATCCAATCCACCTCAAAGCGAAGTCTCCTGGACAAGCATTGCAACGGGTCTCAATCCCGGGGAACATGGAATGTTTGATTTTGTTCATCGCGATCCTGAGACATATAGTCTTCAAGTTTCACTTCTTCCAAAATCAAAAAACTTCGGTGGAACGACATTCGTTCGTCCTTCCAATTCCCGGACGATTTTTGATGTTGCGGCAGACCGTGGTTTCCCCTCTACCTCTCTATGGTGGCCAGCGACGTTCCCCGCCAGACCAGAATCACCTGTCCAGACCCTCCCTGGTTTGGGTACTCCGGATATTCAAGGACGTCTGGGAGTTGGCTCATATTATTCTTCTAATTCAGATCTGCCTTCAAAACAAGGGAAAACCCCAGTTTTTCATTTGAAAATGAATGGAAAAATGAGATATTCTGGCGAAATTGAAGGTCCGCAGATAAAGACTAAATATGGCGCCAAGAATTCGGTCGTTCCTTTGGAGATCATTGTAATAGATGATCAGACTGCAGACTTAAAAATTGGGGGTGTAATCCAGAGATTATTTCTTGGAGAGTGGAGCCCTATCCTGGAGCTCAGCTTCAAAGCTAGTTGGTTAGGTTCAGTTCACGCGATCACTCGGGTGATCTTGACCAGTCTTCAACCATCATTGAACATTTATTTTCTTCCGCTTCAAATCCACCCAGTTCACCCAATTTGGCGTTATGGCACGCCTGCTTCATTTGTGAAGGACGCATGGAAAACCTGCGGTCCTTTTCTGACGCTTGGTTGGCCGCAAGACACAACAGGGTTGGAGGATAAGTGTATTAATGATGATCAATTCCTGAAGTTATGCGATTCGATCTTCCAGACACGTACCAATTTACTATTCCACCACCTGGAAAAATTCCAGGAAGGCTTGCTCGCATCTGTTTTTGATTCACTCGATCGGATCCAACACATGTTCTGGAAAACCCGACCCGATGTGGTTGAAACCTGGTATAAAAAATATGATCAGCTTGTTGGCGATGTGCTAAATAAGTTGTCAGAAAAACCCGGAAAGAATATTCAGTTAATTGTTGTCTCTGACCATGGTTTTAACAATCTCAATTTCAAGGTCAATCTAAATCAATGGTTAATGGATAAGGGTTATCTTTCTGGCAATAACTTCGATGGTGCCAGGGACTGGAAATCCATCAATTGGGCGCAGACAAAGGCTTATGCCATCGGATTAAACAGCCTATACCTTAACATAAGGGGGCGCGAAAGAGATGGAATTGTCGATCCGAGCGAACGTGATATTTTGGTCAAACAAATATCAAAAGATCTTATCGAGTGGTTAGGGCCTGACAACAAACCGATTATCTGGAACGCTTGGTCAAATGAGCAAGCATTCTCAGGGGCTCTTTCAGCCCAAGGTCCCGACATCCTTGTAGGATATGCTCCAGGATTTCGAGCTTCGTCTGAAACGGGACTTGGAGGCTGGCGGTCAGCATCTATTGAAGAAAACCTGGATCATTGGGAAGCAGACCACTGTTTCGATTCCATTGCTGTACCTGGGATATTGTTCTCGTTAAAAGATATGGAAAATTTTCCAAATCCTTCTTATCGTGATATACCTGCTTTGGCAATCCACGCCTCACCAGACTCAAGTCGAAGCACCTCTCCGCGGAAATTGGCAGCCGAAAATCAGGATGAGGTCGAAGAGAGACTGCGAAGCCTTGGATATTTATAATAAATATTCCTGCAAATATCTTCAGATATCAGGAAGTTGACTGGCTTTTTTGGAGACACCGCATGACTGATATTCAAATTTTTATTCAATCTTCTGCACAATTCATGCTTACACCACGCGGCTATATCGATCCAAATACTGGCGGTATGCTGTTTCAAATGTTAGCAGTGATACTTGCAATTTTCTCTGGGATTGTCTTCTTTTTTTCGAGGCAATTGAAAATAATCTTCGCGAAATTTCGCCGGAAAATCGCCGGAAATGATCCAGAAGAAACAGATGATGGAAATAACCAGGACCAGACAAGGGATTGACCCTTGAAACGAAATTCTGAGGCCCAGCCTCTATATTTGCAGGTTTATCAGATATTATTAGCAATCATTTTCCCCGTTAGTTTTTGGACATTAGTTTTCTTTTTTCGCGAGTTACCTTCTTACTTGATGCGAATGCCAAGTTGGGATATTCTGGGGGTTTTTGCATACTCTATGTTTGTTTCCCTTTTGGATAGTATGCTTATCACTGCAATAGTGGTATTTATCGCGTTTGTACTGCCAAAAAGGTTCTTCCGTGATCATTTGGTCGCACAAGGCATAGTTCAGTCCTATCTAATAATTCTTTTGGCAGCACTAGTTCAACTAGCTTCAACCAGCAATCTGCTTCCTGAACTAACAAGAATTCCCTGGTTCAATTTATTGTTTATTGGGTTTTTCATTGGAGCATCAATTTCATTAAATCGACTTGTTATTTTCTCCGATAATATACAAGCGAAAATTCACCTTTTTATTGAGAGACTAACTGTTCTCGCAACGATTTATTTATTCCTCAATCTTTGTGCGGTTTTAATCGTTATCTTACGAAATTTCGAGGCAAGCGAATGGTAAGAAATTCAAGATTTTCAAGGCGTGATTTTTTAAAGCTGGGAGCACCAGCAGCTCTTGCCATTTCTGGCTTAAATTCTCGGATGGAAAGCCTTGCATCAAATCACTCATCCTTTCACTCGCTGCCTAATTTATTCGTCCTGGTATTCGATGCCCTAAGCGCTAAAGACATGTCCTTATACGGATTTCAGCGTCATACCACACCCAATATTGCACGTTTTGCCGACCGAGCAACAGTGTTTCACAGGCATTATGCTGCAGGCAATTTCACTACCCCAGGCACCGCCTCGCTTCTCATGGGGATGCATCCCTGGACTCATCGAGCGATTAATCTGCAAGGAACACCAATCAAAAAGCTGCAGAAACATAATATTTTTAATTTGCTGCCTGCTGAATATCATAAAATTGCCTATACGCATAATACTCTGACACAGATACTTCTCGAATGTTTTCACGAATCGATCGATGATCTTAGTAAAATTTCTGACCTGGCGGCCTTTTCAAATCTGTGGACCGACAAATTCCCATTGAATGAATTCCATGCCCCAGTTGAAGCAGAATTATTAACCCTGAAGAACAACTACTCAACAGATGCATCCCTTGTCTTATCCATAATCGATCAATTCCAGGGTGAAATTCGGAGCTCCCAAATCAATAAATCATATCGTAGGCAATTTCCACAAGGGTTACCAAACTGCGGTAAAGGTAAGTCATCAAATTCCGTATGTTTTACTATTGAAACCGCAGTCGATTGGATCGATGAGCAATTCAACTCCCTTCCCCAGCCTTTTTTTGGATATGTTCACCTGCTCCCCCCGCATGCTCCATATAGAACCCGGCAAGAATTTATTGGCGCTTTCGACGATGGAACGAACCCACCGCCAAAACCAGCCCATTATTTTTCAGAAAATAAGGGGAATAAAAATCTTGCAAGGCTGCGGCGTAAATATGATGAAGCGATTGCCTACGCAGATAGTGAGTTCGGGCGATTAATCGATAAGCTTGAGAGCATTAATGCCCTTGAGAATACTTGTTTTGTCATCACTTCGGATCACGGTGAAATAAATGAACGTGGGATCAGCGGTCACAACACTCCTGTACTTTATGAACCATTATTGCATATTCCGCTGATAATTTCTTTCCCCCACCAAAAAACTCGTAAGGACATTTTTTACACCACAAGCGCTGTCGATCTTGTCCCAACACTATTGAGGCAAGCCGAAAAGCAATCCCCATCTGAGCTAACAGGCCATGATCTTTTTTTGAATGGCGGTGAGAAATTGCCGGATCGCGACATCATCGTGGTCGAGGCGAAATCTAATCCAAGCCTCAGCCCCTTGCGAAAAGCAACTTGGGCGATCATCCGTGATCGGTATAAATTGATATATTATTCAGGTTATGAAGGATTTGATGAGATTTTTGAGCTTTATGACCTGTTCGATGATCCAGAAGAATTAAATGACCTCTATATGATCAAGCAGGGAATTGCATCAGACCTTACACATGCCCTAAAACTCGGGATTGAAACATATCGATAATCAGCTATTTACTTACTTCTTTGACGATAAAGGTCAGGATTAATCGCGTTCTTCATTTTTTCTTCATCCAGTTTTCCACCAAGAAATAAGTTGACTTTCTTGATTTGAGGAGAAGTATTGATCACTAATTCGTTGTAATCGACAATGATATATTCGATATTTGGTTGATTTCTTAACCAATCGATTACATGGACAACATGTTCTTCAAAATATTTACCCATTTCCTCGTCTGAGATCTTGTCAGGATTTTCACCTCGATGGATGAGCATTTTTCGTTGTGATGCCAGGATTTCGGGCAGCGCTCTTCGCATGAAAAGAACCTTGTAATGATATTTATCCGGAAGATATTGGAGCAGCGCAGAAATCACCTTAACCGCACTCCCAGGCGCCAATTCCATCCACCCAACTTCACCCTCTTTCAATTTCTTGACTCGCTCGAATTCAAAATAACCGTTGGGGTTATCTTCGTCAGCACTGCGTTCATGATCTGTGAGTAGTGGTATTCCTGCAGAATCAAGGATCATCATCATCAAGGAAGTTCCTGATCGAGGCAGACCAGATACAATAAAAACGGGCTTGTTTGCCCGTTTGTCTTTCAGGAAGTTTTTGAATTTAGAAATTGTCATTGGTTATAGGGTTTGGCCTTATTACTACTGGCGGAAACAAGAGATGCAAGTTGGTTTGAACATCGTATTCCCATTCACCTGCCCATTGCAATCGCGGCACGTCCAATTTCCGGATTTAAGATCAGTTTTAACTCTGTAAGCCCTTAATGACGGCTTGCTTTTAAGTAAATTGGGATGGAAGTTGAGCTGGAGTATGGGCATGATCGTATCTTTTGTTAACATGGTTTTCATAGAAAACACACTTCACAGGCTGCATTCGTTAGTGTTCCCGGTGAAGTTGAATTGCCTGTGCATGACTGGCAATTTAACCACTGTACTCCAGGCTCACTTGGGGGGATCGGGGTTGGCGGTATCGGAACAGGATCAGAAATCGGAATCCATTGTCCATTAATTTCTTGGAAGCACATTGTTCTGCCGGCGATTACTCCAGATCTAAGTTTAAATCCCATTAGCTGATTGCCTTTCTCTATAAGATTGACAGCGAGATGGCTTCGAATTTCAATTGTAAACAGTATCCAGTTTTTTGACAATACGTCTTTTGTCCATTTGAGCAATCTTATTTTAGAAATTAAGTCCCATTCGGTGATTCTTATAATAGGTTTATGTATTATCGAAAAATTCAAGCTATACTATTGGACTTGATTATTGCATATTCGGGTTGTTTTTCAAGAAAGTGAGTTTATCTTTGAAGTCGACCACCAAACCTATATTTTTCCTGGGATTTATGTTACTAGCATTCTCAATAATTGCTTGCGGGTTTTCTATTAACACTGGACCAGATGAACCAACCTTGAAGCCAGTAGCGACTCTTAGAGAATTGACACCGTCAAAGCCAGACGAGCCTGTGAAACTTATTTCGCAACCTACTTCTGTTTCGTATGCGTTATTGACAACTTCAGAAGAAGGAATCCTTGTTGACCTGTATCGGCGCGTAAACCCAAGCGTAGTGAATATCATTACCTATGTGATAGATCAAGGCTTTTCCAGCCTGAGTGGTCAAGGTTCTGGTTTCTTATATGATACAGATGGGCATATTATTACCAACTCCCATGTAATTCATGGTGCGGATAGCATCGAAGTCATTTTTTCTGATGGATTTTCCGTTGGAGCTCAGGTAGTTGGAGAAGATTTACACAGTGATTTAGCTGTGTTGAAAGTTGAGCAGCTTCCCGCTAATTTAACTCCCCTTCCTTTAGCAAATATGGACCAAATTGCTGTGGGACAGACAGCTGTAGCTCTTGGAAATCCATTCGGTCTGGGTGGAACCCTTACTCGTGGAATCATCAGTGCTATGGGACGGTCAATTCCAGCATTAACACCTTTTTCCATTCCACAAGCAATTCAGACAGATGCTCCAATTAATCCTGGTAATTCTGGTGGTCCCCTCATGAATTTAGCTGGAGAAGTAATAGGAGTGAATGCCCAGATTGAAACCGACGGAGAAAGTCGGTCAAACAGCGGAGTTGGATTTGCCATCCCTGTCAGTATAATTTCGCGAGTTATCCCGAAATTGATCTCAGATGGTTCATATGAATGGGGTTGGTTGGGGGTTATGGGTGGTAACCTGAATTCGACACTAAGAGAAGCGATGGAATTATCAGTCGAGAAAGGGGCATATGTCTCTCAAGTTGTCACGGATGGCCCTGCTGATCGCGCTGGATTGCGCGGATCCAATCGTGAAGTTATTGTGGAAAACCGCAGGCTTGAAATCGGCGGTGATGTCATCGTTGGAATTGATGGTATTGAAGTCAGCTCGTTTGAAGATATTTTAATTTATCTAACTCTCAACACTAATCCCGGTCAGAACATTGTCCTGACGATAATTCGGGATGGCGAAGCACAAGATATCACACTTACGCTTCAACCACGTCCAAATGGAGCCGTCGAGAGCAATCTTCCGTAATGAGATAATTGAAATATCCTGATAACACTTAAGGCACAATTTTGGGCAGAACACCAAAAAAGTGCCTATTTCAAGTTAACGATATTTTTCTTCTAATTCTTTCAACAAGAGAGGTAATTCTGCGAGGCGATCAATAACTGCGTTCGGAATGATATGATTCACTTCTGGATGCTTAAATTGATATCCTGAACGGCGGTTGATCCAGATTGAAAAAATTCCAAGATTTTGACCACCTGCAATATCTGCAGATAATGAATCCCCTACCATCACTGCCTGGTCAGGAGAGGCATCCATTAACCCAAGAACTTTCAGAAAGATTTTGGGGTTAGGTTTGCGAACTCCAACATAAGCTGAACTCATTACAAAATCAAGATATTTTCGTACACCAAGCTTATCCACCAGAACTTGAGTGTTCTCATCGTCAGCGGCATTTGATATTATGCTCAAGCGGTAACCAGAACGGCTAAGTGTCGCTAATGTATTCAATGCATCAGCTTCCGGATGCCAATGTCCTTGCGTCACCGCGTACATATCGGATAATACGTTGGAAAGCATATCTTGCTTGATATTGTTAAAACCCCAACTTCTCAAAGCCATCTCAAGGATTTTCCTGGTCGATAATTCTAAAAGATCAATATCCCGGACTAAATAATATGCTTCCATTCTTGAAGAAAAATCGGAAATGAATTCTTCTTCCAAAGGAATTCCATGATTTTGGAGGCTGTGTAACATTGCGAGTTTTGAAAGCTCGAAAACGGAGGACCAATCGCCATCAAAATAGATTAACGTATTTCCTAGGTCAAATAAAACGACCTTAAATCGGCTTGGTATTCTACCAATATCGTGGAATTCTTGACTTCTTGGTGAGGAGATTTGTGAAAAAATCGGTAATCCTTCCTGTTCTAATAACCCAGATCGACATCAATTTGATTTAATAGTGGTTCTTTTTTGAGATATCGTCTGAGGTTTTCTGCGAATAGATCCATCGCTTTTTCATCATACTTCGGACTGATTCCAGAAATATGTGGGGTTATGATCACATTTGATAATTTCCATAATGGGTGATCAACAGGCAAAGGTTCATCTGGGAAAACATCTAATGCAGCCCCAGCAATTCTCTTCTCTTTTATAGCCGCTACCAGGGCGTTATGATTGGTCACACCACCTCGGGAAGCATCGATTATGAAGGCTGTCTCTTTCATAACCTGAAAAACATCCGCATCGATCAGATTTCGAGTCGAGTTTGTCAGAGGGACGCAAACAACCAAAAAATCTGCGACTTTTGCCATCGATATTATTGCCTCGGCTGGATACAATCGATGAACAAAATCGCCACCTGGATCTCCAAATCCTTCGATCGAATATCCATAGTCATCTGGATGCATTGCATTTCGTTTCGTTGCAAACACAGTCGCCCCAAAGGAATACATTAATCGAGCAACCTGCCTGCCGATGCTTCCGTAACCCACTATTCCGACCGTTGAACCGTTAAGCTCATAAGGAAGAAAACGTTCCCATCGGTCTTTTGGCCATAGGTTTTTTCGCTGGTGATCGATCATATCTGGCAGACGGTGACCTAAGGCAAGAATCATCAAAGTAATATATTCTGCCACCTGGGAGGAGGATGCTCCGCTCATCGTCGTCGCAACCAATCCTTCCCGCTGAAGGATCGGAGCTTCACGGGCATGATCCACCCCAGTGAGATGGAATTGGATCCAGCGGAGGTTTGGTGTCAATTCAGGAGCAGGGAGCACTCGACCGGTATACAATACCTCAGTTATTGCCCATATATCTGAAGGAATCTCATCTACCCTGCTCGCTTTATGGATATGGATTTTTAAGCGAGGAGAAATTAATTCGAGTTTTGACTGCAATTCCTCAGCGATATTTACTGTCATTAAAATATCAATATTTTCATCCATGAGAATCGTAGGCCTCATAAATTAACAATTTTAGGACTTAATCTCTCTCGAAATTCTTGTTTTAAAATGGATTTTCGAAGTGTTTCGGAGTTTTTGGGCTGCAATTTCTGGCGTCAAGTCGCGCTGTGGCATAGCAAGCATCTCGTATCCAACCATAAATTTTCTGATTAATGCGGACCGAAGCAGCGGAGGATAGAAATGCAAATGCAAATGCGCTTCGGGATGTTCATTTCCATCCGTAGGTTTCTGATGAATACCCATCGAATAGGGAAATGAGATTTCAAAAAGGTTGTCGTAGATTATCGTGACTATATGAAGCATCTCTGCCAAAGAAAATAAGTCGTTATGTGAGAGGTCTGCTAGAGCACCCAGGTGATTTTTTGAGATGATCAACAATTCAAATGGCCATACGGCCCAGAAAGGGACAATAGCTAAGAATTGGTTATTTTCGGCAACTATCCGGCGACCATCTTGTTGCTCTGACAGGATTGTATGACAAAGGATGCAGCCGCCAGTATCTTTATGAAAGTTCCCGAGATGCCTTAATTCTTTTTCTGGCTCATTCGGAATGAAACTGGTTGCCCAAATTTGGCTGTGCGGATGCGGATTGGAGCAACCCATCACAGCACCCTTATTTTCAAATACCTGGACATATTCGATTTCATCTATACCCCCAAGTTCTACGGTTTGTTTTGTCCAGGTATCAATCACCGCTTTGACCTCGGTTATCGCCAGCTCTGGTAAGGTCAAATCATGACGAGGTGAAAAACATACCACCCGGCAGATTCCGCTGACTGGATCAGACCAAAAAATTGGGTCGTCCGGCACCAGTGAATTACCAACATCAGCTACATTCAATTGGAAGAGTGCAGGAAAATCATTATCGAAGACATATGTTCCTGAATATGGTGGATTTCTTATATTGCCGGCTCGCAAGTTGCCAGGACATAAGTAGCAATCAGGATCATAAGTAAGGATTTGATCAGATGGGTTTTCCTCGATAAGACCAAGCCAGGGTCTCGTTGCTCTCTGAGGCGAGACAAGAACCCATTCTCCAAGTAATGGATTATAACGGCGATGCGGTCGATCGAACTCCATATTATCCAACTTGTTAATCGCTGGAGCTGTCGATTTTCAAAGAATTATAAGCTCGGGTCTTATTTCATCTTCACATTGACAATTTTACACACTTCAAAAACGTAATCGTAAGATTTGTTTCCTATTTCAACAGAGTAAGAACTCTCAAGAGGCAAGTAAAAAACGTTGTTGCCTTGTTCGACCTGACGGCTCGATCCATTTATTGTAATTTGCCCTTTTCCAGGAGAAGTTTTAAAGACCACGAGGACAAAATTCCCTGCTGGTACATAAGCCGGACAAGCCCCTTTTGGGGTAGGTGTCGGAGTAAATCGTGAACCTGGTGTTGGTGATTGATAAGTAGACGGTTGGGTTGCCATTCCGGCTGGCGCCGGAGGAGCTGGTGTGACTGGGGCAAGTGTCATAACCATCGCATCATTCGCCAAAAGGCGAAGTCCATCAGATTCGACAGAGAAACCTATTCTTCCCTCTTTAAAGGTTGCGTGTCCTTAAAGCTGGAAATTTGTTCTCCGTTTGCATACAGCTGGATACTCCCCTCCTGGTAGCTAACACCAATAATATTCATAAATGGATAAAATTTTATCGCTGAATTCGCAGTCCAATCAATCAATTGCACCATCTGATTATTGGTCGACTTCCATAAGCTGTATTCAGCCGAAGAAGGGCGGATTTGAAATGCATAAAAACCTGATTTAGCCTGATTGATGGCAAAAACCAAGCCAAGTCCGAGGGTGGTAGGACGATCTTCAACGATCTCTGCCTGGTAATAATAGTAATCTTTGTAGGGGCCGCAATTTTCACTTTGACAGTACCCAATAGCTGGTTTTCCTGTATCCGAGCTGCGCAGCTGCAACTGGTCCTCCTGGATAATGACTTCGGATACTGGATTAAATCCTTGCCAGTTATTCGAATTATCTGAAAATGTTTCATCCAGGATTGGACCGCCTTGCGAAAGAGCCATCACCGATACTGGAGGCATTGGCAGAGCCGTAGGGCTTTCTGTAGCAGAAGGTGCCAGCGTCGGAGTCTCTGTATCTGGCGGAAGAGGAGTAAACGTTTCAGTTGGAATCAATGTCGCGCTGGGCACTGGAGTCTCACTTGCCAGGGCGCCAACAGCAAATGAGAGTATTTTTGTCCGAGCCAGAAAAAGTGCGACCAAAATCGCCAGGCACAGAAAGACAACTACAACTCCAGCGATCCAAATCCAACGCGGAATTCGACTCTCAGTGGTTTGGTATTCTTCTTCTTCCACGGCAAACCTCCTTCACAAATTCTTACTGGTCAAGAAGCAGAGTTTCAATCTCATTAGTATACATTGATTTGAATAAATTTCCTGACTTTAACTCTGAAGTTGATCAGGAGTAGATTTTTCCACATTTGAGGGTAAATTATACTATCAACATTAAGCAGGGTTTATAAGGTGAGAAAATCTGAACCCAACTAAACATGAGAATGTGCCTATGTGTCTATTCGTCGATTCTCAAGAAATGGTTTTCCTTCAATATCGATAAGGCTAAATGTAATGATTCTAAGTCGCAATCCTCATTGGTCTTGAACATCATCTACCAAAATTCCCATCTCAATAAGTGTGGAAGCAACCCTTTTCCAGGCTCCATCTTGAACAATAATTGTGACAGGTCCTAGCTGCTCCCCGAGGAATCGTTTCGCTTTTGATTCTTTAAGGACCTTAAGATCATCTGGAGACTTAAGGCGAAGGATCGTCACTTTTTCAAATCGGGCTTCGATGCTCTGAGATTCCCATCTCTGGAGAGCAGAGATCAGGGTCGGCGGTATTTTCCGAGCAGATTTTGCCAAAATATGCAAGATGTGCTGCACTTTTAACCCTTGGTCGCGAGCACGACTCAAGGATTGAGGCGTGATATGATAACGGTAGGTGTCCAGGCTGAAGCCGTCCCAAACGGAAAAGCGTGCGATCTGATATCTTACAGATCGATCGTAAGATCTTGGGACAAATATTTCAGCATCCATGTTTACCTGGATAGGTTTATTTTCCTGTTCGGATTCCTTATGAGCAGCAAAATTGAGTAAATTCTCAGCCCTAGTCGAAAATCGAAATGCTGTCGGCTGAACTATATTTCCAGCATCTTGCGGACCGTGAAATGCAAGATCCAGGATACCTAACCAGTGCAGCGGTCCAGAGAGAATGAAGCGGATCAATTCGCCTTCTATCCGATCCCAAAATTCGAATCCACGTAAATTCTGACCCGATTGGCTATCAGTAAAAAACCAGCTTTCGTATTCCCCCGCAGTCCTCTGAAAATCAGGGTTCGTTCTTTTTATCCATGCGATAAATGATGAAAGACTTCCAAAAGGGGTTCACTGTTCCATGGGATTCGCTTTTGACACTATCCAACAACGATGATAATAAATCTAGAATAAATAGCCGGGTGGTTATTGGATCATTTTTCCATTCGCCTTCTGCAGTAACACCAGGCAACATTTTCAATTCATTGATATCCTGACTTTTTACCCAAGAACGGGTGAGCTCTAGCAATGAATTTTCAGGCGTAATTTCAAGAAAGTGACGGACAGGATCTGGTAAAAGAACTTTTGAAGGATTTAATAAACCTAATGCAGCAGTAAAATCGAAAATTATTTTTGCAGTTAATCGATAAGGTAAATTCTTAGAAGAGATAAAGAATCCATCTATTTCATCGAAAGGATATCCAAGCCGAAAACCTGCGAGCGCCGTACAAATGTCGTCCACCAAATAATCATTCGCAAGGACGATATATCGACGTTCGGACGATGTTGCAGGTCTTATTGGAGGTTCGTCATGATTGAAAATCGCATCATGAGCGAGAAGGCCAAGGAACTCATCCGGAACATAAGCGAATTCCTGCGGTCCCTCCTGGGTATCAAAAAACGCTCGAGCTACCAGACCTCGATAATATAAGGATTCTGACATGCGTGCATTCGAATCTTGATACGGCAATTCTCTATCCCGACGCGCAGAACCCATTTCCCTGATAGCACCATATCGTCTTGTAAAAATGGTCCAAGACAATTTCCCGCCATTCGAAAGTAAATCGTCAAGAGCCTGCTTGGCGCTTTCAGGGAGTGAATTAATTGTGTCAATAAGGGTTTCAGAATTCAATAATAATGGGACAATACGAGTTAATCCTGTTTTGGTATCCGGCGCATGAAAATCAATTTTCCAGAGATTAGCGATTATCCGTAAATGCCCAAGATCTCGACCTTGAAGGCTCTGCTCAAGTGTGGGCATGCACAATTATTCCTATTATTGGTTAAACAACGATTTCGAGACTGCCAGGTAAAATCTCGGTCCCAAATGTGCGGACGTCCATCCCCCATCCCGCGATGATTTCTCCATCCGAATGGATGTACAGCGGGCGATCCGATTTGATTTCAAGCTTTTTGAACTCGCCCATTCGAACCTGCTTCTTGCCTGAAATCGCGCCGGACATAAAAGCCGGAAGCAATCTTAGCATCGTTAACCGTGAAACCTTCCTGACAGCCGTGTAATTAAAAATCCCATCATCTGGTTTTGCTTGAATCGAAACGTTGAAACCACCTCCTTCTCGCCCACCATTGCACAATACAATCATGATCAACTCATCTGTCCATTCCTCTAGATCGGTTTTTATATTCATCAAAGGAGCATCATGATTGAACAGAATCGTCTGTAAAACTGCAACCAAATAAATCATAAATCCGCTGAGCAGGGTGATTTTTCGAGAGCGAATTGTCACCGTAGTATCAAATCCGATCCCGATTGCATTCACAAAATATTCATTGCGGCCTAACCCGTCCCAAAAGCGCCCAACATCAATTTTTTTAGGTTGACCGGTCAGCACCTGTCTGATCGCAATTTCGGGCCGGCTGTCAATCCCGATTGTATGGGCGAAGTCATTCCCAGAGCCCAAAGGAATTACCCCCATGCGCGGTCTTCGTTCGGCTGGAATTTGCATCAGACCGTTGACGATTTCATGTGATGTGCCGTCACCTCCAGCTGCAATGACAAGTTCATATCCATCTTCGGCTGCCTTGCGGGCTAGTTCAATACCATGAGTTGGATAGACTGTTCCAGCCCAATCAGCACCTCCCAACTCTTCAACAATTGGTCGCAAATCAGCTGCACCATGCCATGCGCGCCCTAAGTTAGCATTTGGATTCACGATAAGTTTTGCTCGGTATTTTGGCATCTTCACTATCCTATTCATAAGTAGGTTTAAGCTCTGATACAGGAAGGATTATCTGGCCTTCACGAATGTCTCCAACCACAAGAATATTTTTCGGTTCATTTTGGACCAACCAGGCTGTGAACGCAGCTCCCAATGCATCTAATTCAGCTGGGGAATAAATTTTCTCTAATGGCAAAATCCCCATTAGCAGTTTGTGACGTGTGATTTCTTCGAATAATTCCATAGGATCTGGAATTCTCAGCCCACGTTCAAATAATATAAGCTGCCGCTGTAATCTTCCTTCAAATGTGGTTTTTGGAAATGGAAGAACACCTAGCAGCGCACAAAATGTTGCATGAGGATAAACTTCAAAACAAACTCGATTCGATGTCTCATCAGGATAGATCTGATAACCTATTTCAACCAACCTTCGGAATATTAAAAATCCCTGACGCATCCATTTAGGACATAGTTCATCTTTTGCAGGGATCGGAAGGGTGAAAATGTGGTGCTGACGAAGTATATAATCTACCAGGCGGTAATTTTCCCATCGACCCGGAGCTGGGGGTGGGGATAATTTCTCACGTATTTCATTTCGGGACATTAATCGAGCGTTAGGATTTCGAGGCGCACAGATAGCGACTAATGCATCATGCTGTCCTCCAGTAAAAGCTAGGACATCGTCCAACCCACCATTTCCCAAAGCCAGCAGGCTGAGCTCTTGGTCTAAAGCAGCATAGGTCATGGGTTTCTCGCCTGCAGTGGGATCGATCCCTATGAATACTCTATTTTCGAACAGCAAGAGTAAGCCTCCAATTAGTACTTTGGGGATGATTTGAGGACATTTTAATAATACCATGACAGGCGAAAAGGTGAAGGCTTCGAGTAAGAAGGCTCACCTAATTTCCATGTCTGCGTCCTGCGATATAATCAGACAAGAATTTTCGAGTTAGCAATTGAAATTTGTAGTTATTCATCAATCATGAAGTTTAATAAGAGATGCTGGAAAGGTCCAGTTCTGGACAATAAATTATTAAAGGCGACAACTTTTTGAATTTTATTGATTAGATTATCAATAAAATGCCGCCAGTCGGCATCAACCGCGTCTTATTGTCCATAAATGGAGATGAAAATGTCTGGAAAAGATTCTGTCGTCCTTTTTTCTCGGAATGGCATGGGTAATGCCCCTGAACCGCTTCCCCTAACTCTGGCAGGGAAGTATTTGTCGCTGACCCTTAAATCCGGAGATTATCCTGCAAAAATTCTATTCTACACAGATGGTGTCCGTCTGGCATGTATTGGCTCCCCAGTTTTACCACAGCTTAAGCTGCTCGAAAGCAAGGGTGTTGAGCTAGTACTGTGTAAAACATGTCTGGATTTCTTTAAACTTTCCAATCAGGTCCAAGTAGGAATAATCGGCGGGATGGGGGATATCTTAGAAACGATCCAAAAAGCCGAGAAAGTAATCTCTTTGTGAACTACAGCTTTCCTCTCAAAGTCACACTTTCTAAAAAAATGCAGAACTAGTGACACATATTTTTGAAGTTACTTTGACGGGAATGACTATGTAAGCTAAAATTGTTTTAATTACATCCTGGCTTCCAGGGTGAAAAGGAGAAATGTTCCAGAGTGGGTACAAAAAATTGATGAAGGAGTCCCAAATGGCAGAAAAATTTAAACTCACTTACGCCACGATGTACAACCCCCCGGAAGAATTACATGAAAAATTCGATCAGGCAATTGTTTCCACGAAAAACAACTTAGGTAAGGAATACGCGATGTTGATTGGGGGAAAAGAAGTATTCGTTGATGAGAAGTTTGAAGATAGAACCCCTATCAACACAGATCTTGTGCTGGCAGTGATGCAAAAAGGCGATGAACACATTGCGCGCGAAGCATTACAAGCAGCAAAGAAGGCCTTTCCAAGTTGGAGCTCGCTCGGTTGGAAGGAAAGGGTTAAATTGCTGAAGAAAGCTGCAGATCTGATCGATGAGAGGATTTTTAGCCTGGGGGCAGCGATGGCCTTGGAAGTTGGGAAAAATCGGATGGAATCGCTTGGTGACGTCGCAGAAACTGCTGATCTCGTCCGTTACGCTTGCTATCAAATGGAAAAGAACGATGGGTACATTGTTGAAATGGGGCGAGACCCATTAGTTGGCTACAAATCGACGAATTTCTCTGTTCTCCGACCTTATGGCGTTTGGTTAGTCATCAGCCCTTTCAATTTTCCAACAGCACTGACAGGTGGACCCTTGGGATCTGCTTTGGTTGCTGGCAACACGGTTGTTGTCAAGCCTGCAACCGATACACCCTGGATAGTTCGATTATTGGTGGACTGCTTCCGAGATGCAGGATTGCCAGACGGCGTTGTCAACTTTGTGACTGGTCCTGGCAGAACATTAGGTCAGGCACTCATAGAAAGCCCAGAAGTAGCAGGGGTTACTTTTACCGGCTCATTTGAGGTCGGTATGAAGATATTCCGTGATTTTGCCTCAGGCAGCTGGGTAAGACCGACAATCCTCGAATTGGGTGGAAAAAATCCTGCCATCGTTTCACGAAATGCCAATCTCGAACATGCCGCTACGGGGATTGTCCGATCTTCGTTTGGATTACAGGGACAAAAATGCTCGGCTTGCTCTCGCGTCTTTGTCGAAGCGCCGGTATACGACCAACTCGTTGACAGGTTAATTGAGCTCACAAACAAATTGACGATCGGCGACCCTGTTGAAAGATCTGTCTTCCTGGGTCCAGTCGTAAATAAAGGTTCATACGACGACTATCAGAGCTTTATAAAAGAGCTTTCAGATGATGGAACAATCCTGACAGGCGGAAAAGTAATAAAAGGTGGCGATTTTGACAAAGGGTATTTCTGCGCACCAACATTCGTTGCAGATCTTCCTTTAAACCACCGTCTCTGGAAACATGAGATGTTCCTGCCGATAACGACAATTGCTAAAGTTGACAGCCTGGATCAGGCCATGACTGAAGCAAACGATGTAGGATATGGCTTGACAGCAGGTTTTTACGGTTCAAAAGAAGAGACGATGTGGTTTTTTGATAAGATCCAGGCTGGTGTTACCTATGCGAATCGCCCTCAAGGCGCAACTACAGGAGCATGGCCAGGATTCCAGCCATTTGGCGGTTGGAAAGGCTCGGGGTCAAGTGGTAAAAATGCTGGCGGTCACTATTACCTGCCGCTGTATATGCATGAACAAATCCAGACAACGGTCGAATAATCCAGGGAAAAGGTGATCGATCTTTTCAAAATCTAAAAAACAATATTCGACCAATGGGGAACCCCAGGTAAAATTTCTTCGGTTAGGGTGCTTGTTTCAAGCACCCTAACATCTCTCAAACAGGAATTGAAACTATGACAAAAATGATGAAATTATCACAAGCCGTTCATGATCTGGTTCATGATGGCGACGTAATTTACGCGGCTGGTTTCACCCATTTAATTCCCTTTGCCGTAGGTCATGAAATCATTCGTCAGAGAAAAAGAAGACTGACGCTCGCGCGAGCGACCCCAGACCTAATCTATGATCAGATGGTTGCTGCTGGCTGCGCACAAAAAGTAATTTTCTCGTATATGGGAAATCCTGGAGTTGGTTCTTTAAGGATCGTTCGTTCAGAGATTGAAAAGGGACGGTTGGAGTGGGAAGAGTATTCGCATTTTGCTATGATAACTAGATTACAGGCTGGAGCTTCTGGTCTTGCCGTTCTTGCCAATGAATCTGACTGCCGCAGATGATCTTGAGAAAGCAAATTCAAATTATCGTTATATCAAGGATCCCTTCTCTGGTGGAAATGTTGTCGTGGTACCGGCGCTCAAGCCAGATGTTGCGATTATTCATGTTCAACGCTGCGACATCGAAGGGAATGCTCATATTTGGGGGATCATCGGCGAACAGAAAGAAGCCGCGTTTGCAGCAGAGCGAGTGATTCTGACCGCCGAAGAGATAGTCGATGAAAGCGTCATCCGATCGGATCCCAACAGGACCGTGATACCTGGCTTTATCGTTGATGCTGTCTGTGAAGTTCCTTTCTGCAGCCATCCATCTTATACCCAGGGTTATTATGACCGAGATAATGACTTTTACCTGGAATGGGACCGTGTAAGTCAAACACAGGAACTCGTGAACGATTGGCTAAACGAATGGGTTTATGGCGTCCAGGACAGAGAGGAATATTGGAAAAAATTGGGCCCAAAAGTCCATGGTAGATTACGAATTCGCAAACGCCTTAGTGTTCCGGTTGATTATGGAGATTATTAAGGCTGTTTTTAAGTTTCAAGTATTTCTTTTGATGACCTGATATGAAGACCTCAATCCCGTTTGACGAATTCTCTAGAATCAGGTAATCCATTGCATTTTGCCCACGCCAATGGTTATCCACCACTAGCTTATAAACCATTATTCGGCTATTTAACGAAATATTTTCATATTTACGCATCAAGAATGCGGCCTCTTTGGCCTGGGACAAATCCAAATGCCATCTCTAATTGGAAACCATTCTCAACAGACCTGCTTCGTTTCTTAGAAGAGAAAAACCTATTTGGAATTGTTGGAGCAGGTCATTCCATTGGTGGAACAACGACTCTTAGGTCAGCTTTGAATGAACCCGGTCGGTTCTCTCTTCTCATGTTGATAGATCCTGTCATTTTTCAGCCGTCGACAATCCTTTTGTGGCGATTTATATCGTGGCTGGGCATTGGAAGGCATATCCATCCCTGGGTTAAAGGGGCTTCGAAGCGAAGAGTCAACTTTGACAGCAGTACCTCAATGTATAAAAACTATCGCAAGAAACCAATTTTTTCAGGGATCGATGACGAGAATCTTGCGGCATATGTGAGCTCAATTGCTGAGCCAATGCTGGATGGCAGCATAAAATTGTCCTATCCTCCGGCCTGGGAAGCTCAAATCTACTTGACTGGTATGAATGATGGTATGGACATATGGAAACGCTTCTCTCAACTTCAGCTTCCAATTTTGATTATTCGAGGGGATAAGTCAGATACTTTTTCCGAGCGCACAGCAGAAATTATGAAAAAGCGTCTGCCTGCGCTTAAGATTAGAACGATTCCGAATGCCACTCACCTTGTACCACTTGAAAAACCTTGTGAAGTTGCTAATCTGATGATTGAATTCTATCAAAAATCGATCCGTGATTATGAATTATGAAATCTTAATAAATAAATGAGGAACCAAAAAATAATGACTTCAAATGAGTATTCTCCATCGGAATCAATGATCATCAACGCAGCCCGTTTGCTTAGAGATGGCGACGTTGTATTTGTAGGTGTCGGTCAGCCAAACCTCGCGTGTAATCTCGCCAGGAGAACGCATGCCCCAAGTTTATTGATGATCTACGAAGCAGGCGTTATCGGCGCACAACCTGCCCGACTGCCGCTCTCAATTGGCGATCCAAGCCTTGTGAGCGGAGCAATCGCCGTTTGTTCAATGTATGATATCTTTTCACTTTATCTTCAGAGAGGAAATGTCGATGTAGGTTTCATGGGCGGAGCCCAGATAGATCGATTTGGGAATATCAATGCGACTGTCATCGGTGACTATGCGCATCCCAAAGTCCGCCTACCCGGTTCTGGGGGGTCAAAAGAAATAGCCGCCTGGGCGAATCGTTGCTACATCATGACCCCACACCAGAAGCGCAGATTTCCAGAGAAATGCGATTTTCAGACATCCGCAGGATTTCTTGGAGGATTTGGTGAACGTGAAAAAATAGGATTGCGGGGGGCGGGTCCTCAGGCAGTAGTAACCGACGTTGGGATCCTCGAACCCGATCACAATGGAGAGCTTATTCTGACAGCTCTTCATCCCATGAAAACGATTGATAATGCAAAAGATAACACAGGCTGGGATTTAAAGATTTCAGAAAGACTTCGATTTACCGAAGCTCCTCTTCCAGAAGAGCTTCGAATCCTTCGCGAAGATCTGGATCCGCAAGGAATATATATTGGAGGAACTGGCGGCTAATCCGGAAATGATTATTGGAATGTGATCGAACTCGATCTGGATGTTTTCAGGACCTAACATCCCATTTAATCTTTCGATCAATTCCGAGCAAACCTGAGTACTCGAGTTCGGAAACTCAAGCAGAAAACTCCTGCCTTTTTCAAAAACATGGATTGAAAAGCGGTCGATCCCTGGATATGTCATCATAATTCCATGGATTCGGCGAAGACGCAGTACATCTCGAGTTTTGTCTCCGCTGGCCCGTAAAATTACCGTCAACATTCGAACTTCGTCTGTATCTTCAATGTTCTGGCGAGGAGGTACCAGGAAACTCGCGAGATGCTGATTTTCGGATGAAGGTTTTCTTTGAGGAGGGATGATATACTGGCGGAAGGTTTTGATTCTCAAAAGTTATTGTTGAAGCGGGGACTACTGCAGGTTGTAACATTAAGCCAGTTTTTACCGGTTGGCTGCTCGTTATAGGGTCTTCAGAAAGCAAATTGTCCATTTCAAAATCAGGAATATTTGATGGCGAATTTGAACTATCCCTTATTTCAAGATTTTCGAATTTCACTGAATAAGCACCGCCTTCAACTTCCTTTAGCTCGGGTTCTGTTAGAGAAACTTCATGACTTTGACCGCCGGGTATCCCTTGAAATACTTCCTCTGTCTTTGATGTTTGAAGCTCAAACCAATCTGGGGGCTCTTCTGGAACTTGTGGAATCAGGTTACTCTCCAGGATCATGTTTTGAGGTTCAGGTTCGAAGGAAGAAGTAATTCCATTTGGAGAAGAGCTGGGGGAAATTGATTTCACTTTTTGAACATCTGGGGATTTTTGCGGATTCGCCTTATCCTTCTTTAACGATTTTGCAGCTATCGTTCGGGTGAATTCTGTCGTAATATTGTCGACTAATATCTTAGGATCGCCTCCAGCCACATCAACCTTTCCATCCACCAGGATTATTCGATCTACTTGTGCCAATTCGGAATATCGGTCCCAGGCCCGAGGGAAAATCACCAATTCAATACTACCTTGAAGATCTTCAATTGAAACAAAGGCCATAGGTTGACCAGATTTTGTTGTGTGGCTACGAATCCTTGTTACAATTCCTGCTACCCGAACAGGCTCAAGATGAGTCGCCTCGCCAAGCTGTCCAGAAAAATGAGTGACCACGTCCTCCAGTTCGCTGATTATTGAATTTAATGGATGGTCGGAAACATAAAGACCAATTAATTCCTTCTCCCAATCAAGGATATCTCGGAGATTAATCCCACTTTTTACCGGAGATAAGGATATCTTCTCCATTACGCCTGTTGCTGCCCCAAACAGGCTCATCTGCCCGCTTTCAGCAGCACGAAAATGTGAAGCGCTTGATGCGATGATCCGATCGATCAATTCGAGTAATGATGTCCTTTGGCCAAATTTATCCAATGCGCCAACTTTTATCAAGAACTCGAGCGACCTCCTGCCAACCTGGCGCAAATCAACCCGTCTGGCAAAGTCATCAATACTGGCAAACTGCCCATCTATTCGTGCGTTTAATATCGTTTCTACTGCGGCCTGGCCGACATTCTTTACCCCACCCAGGCCAAATCGGATTACAGAGCTGCCGTCACCGCAATCTTCAATAGCAAAATCCCAATCGCTGGCATTGACATCGGGAGGGCTAACGCCAATCCCCATCTTTCGAGCATCAGCAACATATATCGCAACTTTTGCAGTATCATTCTTTGAGACAGAAAGCAATGCCGTCATATACTCTACAGAATAATGCAGTTTTAAGAATGCTGTTTGAACCGCAATTACCGCATAATCAACCGCGTGACTCTTGTTGAATCCATACCGCGCAAATTCTTCCCACTCTTCGAAGATTTTCGCAGCAGTATCTTTGTCAATCTCTTGTTTTTTCGCCCCGTCGATAAACTTCTGCCGATGCTTAATCAGCTTATCAGGCATCTTCTTAGCGATTGCTTTTCGCAAATCATCCGCTTCAGGTGCAGTATAGCCTGCCAGTTTCATTGCAGCAAACATCAGCTGCTCTTGATAGACCGGATAACCGTAAGTCTCTCTGAAGATCTCTTCCAACCAGGGGTGAAGGTATTGGACCTCTTCTTCGCCATGCATCCTACGAATATAACCCGGGATAAAATCCATCGGACCAGGCCGAAAAAGAGCCACCATAGCTACAACATTCTTTAGTTCGGTGGGTTTCATCTCCATCAACCAGCGACGCATACCCGATCCTTCGACTTGAAAGACACCTGCGGTATCCCCGCGACCAAGCAGTTCAAACGTCGGAGGATCATCTGTTGGAATATTGTCAAGGGTAAACTTTATTCCGTGCCTTTTCTCAATCAGATCACAGGCTTTCGCCATAATCGTCAGAGTGGATAATCCCAGAAAATCGACTTTTAATAATCCTAAGGAATCGAGAATATTCATCTCGAATTGAGTGACTGTCTTTATTGGACTTTCACCTGCGGTGTTACCCGTTGGTCGATGGAGCGGGATGTAATCAATTATTGGCTGATCAGTGATGATAACGCCCGCAGCATGGGTTCCGGCATTCCGCACAACTCCTTCAACATCAGAAGCAGTATCAATCAAGTCTTTCATGTATGAAGTCGAACTGTATGCTTTCTTAAAATCCGGGACTTCCTCAAGGGCCTGGTGGATAGAGATTGGTTTTCCAGGGATATTCGGAACAAGTTTTGCCACTCGATCCACTTCGGATAATGGGATATCCATTACTCGACCGACATCGCGAATTGCAGCTCTGGCTCCAAGAGTGCCAAAAGTGATAATTTGGGCAACCTTGTCATCGCCATATTTTCGGGCAGTGTATTCCATCATCTCAGCCCGCCGGTCATCTCTAAAGTCCAGATCAATATCTGGCATCGAGATTCGCCCGGGATTAAGAAACCTTTCGAATATCAATCCATGTTCAATTGGGTCAACCAGGGTGATATTCAAGGAATAAGCAACTATCGATCCCGCCGCCGACCCACGCGCGTTGTACCAGATGTCGCGGCTGTTTGCATACCTGCATAAATCCCATACTATCAAGAAATACGGATCAAAACCCATCTGGTGGATTACATTTAGCTCAAAATCAAGCCGCTGCAATAAAATCGGATCATCAGCTCTTGAACCGTATCTGTTTTTCAATCCTTCCGCACATAATGTTCTCAAGTAGCTGTCTGGGGTGAATCCTTCAGGGACTTCAAAATTAGGTAAATGATATCCCTTAAAACTAAGGTCAACGTTACACCGTTCTGCGATGGTCAGAGTATTGTTCAATGCATCCGGAACATCTTTGAAAAGGCTTGCCATCTCTTCGGGTGTTCGCAGATAATAGCTCCCATCGGTCATCCGCATCCGACCAGGGTCGCTCAGCAACGTACCAGTCTGAATCGCAAGCATGATATCTTGTGAGCGAGCATCTTCAGGTTCGATATAGTGTACATCGTTTGTTGCCACAAAACTGGCATCATACCGTCTTCCAAGCTGGAGTAAATTCCTGTTGATGCTATCAAGTTCCGGGATATCGTGCTGTTGAAGTTCTAAAAAGAAATTATTTTTACTAAAAACTTCATAATACCAATCAAGCTGTTTTTGAGCTACGCTCAGATTTCCATCAGCAATTAATCGCGGCACTTCGGCCGACATACAACCTGAGGTACAGATTATCCCTTCAGAATAGGCTGCAACTAAATCATGATCTACCCTCGGATAATAATAAAATCCATCCAGCTGGGCTGCGCTTGCGAGTTTTAGCAGGTTCTGATATCCTTTTTGATTTTCTGCCAACAGCAGGAGGTGGGTTGCCTTCTTGTCAAACTGAGGGTCTCGTGACTTCATTCCCCGAGGGGCAAGATATGCTTCTATTCCAATAATCGGCTTGACTCCAGCATTCGTAGCCTGATTGAAAAAATCGATGACACCAAACATCGTTCCATGATCAGTAAGGGCTAATGCCGGCATCTCCATCTGCTTTGCGCGTTCAACCAGCTTCTTGATGTTGCTAAAGCCATCTAATAGAGAATATTCAGAATGAACATGCAAGTGGACGAAGGACATGGGTTATTTCTGTGCACTCTTCCTTTGTCTTTCTCTTTCTGACTTATACCGTAAACGTCTTTCTAGTACGTAATCGTCAAAATCTTCGTAATTTTCGTCCAAATCATCAAACCCACCATAATTCTTTGAAGCCAGATGCTGTTTACTTTCGAGAGGATTTTTCTTGTAACCTGAATGATGGGTCCTATCCGCACCATTTCCAGAACGATCCGGTAATTCAAGCTCCAGTGGATTCAAAGAAACAACGCGCACCGATGTAAGACAGGTCGGGCATATGATTCCCTGATACAGCTTTACAGATACGCCAATTGAGATTATGTCATTACAAACAGGGCATCTTGCAGGAGCCATACCATCAACTCATTTAGGAGAAGCAATCAAGTATTAAGAAAGGATTATACCATTTTAAAGATTCAAGTTGGTTTTCATGCACGCAGCACTCGGTTATAATTTGAGCCATGAGCAGAAAGAAGGGTTTTTCTACAGTTAATATTTATACATTGTTCGCAGGAATCCTTGCTGGCATATCAACAATAATTATCGTGCTTGTCTCGAAGAGATCGGCATCAGAACACCAGAAATTGTATTCCGATAATACTCCAATTCCACCAGGAATGGTCCAGCAATCCCAAATATCAGAACCGAAGATTACGGAATCCGCTCCAGCGATATCTGCTAAAGCTATTAAAAATCTAGATTTCGTCAAAGTGGCTAATCCACTACCTGCCCAGACGACGATCTGGTCCCCGCCAACCAAATACCTTGTTGGAACCGGATTATTCATTTTTCTTCTTTTCGGCATTTACATTGGCCGAAGCGTTATCCCATTGGTCATTCTTGGCGCTTTAATCGCTTTTATCATCCAACCTATTGTCAATGTCTTACAGGTTCGATTTCGATTTCGTCGAGCCTTAGCAATCTCCTTCACATATTTTATTGTTTTCCTTTTTATTCTGCTCATCCCACTGATCCTCATCCCCTCGATAATTAGTGCAATTGACTTAGTTACAGAAATTGATTTTCCATCATTGATCTTAAATATTTCTAAAAGCATCGCTGAATTCCTTGGGCGTTTAACTCAAATTCCTCTGATTGGCCCTTTTCTAAGCAGTTTATTTGACCCGTTTCTCAAGACTATGGCAAACCTAACTGCCGAACAACCAACAGAAACGCTAAATCTGAATATTGCATTTTCTGAATTGATCTCCCGCCTGGCTTCCACCCTTGGTGTCCTTGTCCGTGCAGTTGGAGCCGTTGCATCAGCATTGGTCGCAGTATTTTTTGCCTTTTTATTCAGTATCTATCTAAGTTTTGATGGATATAAGCTAAAGGCGGTACTACCACGGCTGATGCCTACCGTTTATAAGGATGAAATTGAAAACCTGCTTCACAGCCTGGGTTCAATATGGGAATCATTTTTGCATGGTCAATTAGCATTAATGGTCATCGTCGGTGTAACAGTATGGTTAGGCACAGCAATATTAGGATTACCACAGCCGATTTTCTTTGGTTTCTTATCAGGGATGTTAGAGATGATCCCAACGCTGGGTCCTCTGCTTGCTTTCATTCCTGCAGTGCTGGTCGCGCTCATATTTGGATCATCTACCTTAGCGGTGAGTAACATAATTTTTGGGATGATCATCGCTGGATTTTATTTACTTGTTCAATTTCTTGAAAACCAATTTATCGTTCCCCGAGTGCTCGGGAAAGCCGTAGATTTGCATCCATTAGTCGTTCTCGTGGGCGCTTTGGCAGCCGGGTCTCAATTTGGCTTATTAGGAATTTTCCTTGCTGCTCCTGTGATTGCTTCAACAAAATTGGTTTTTCTTTATCTCTACGATAAAATTCTCGAGACTCCCCCACCTCCTACTGTAGAGACAAAAGAAAGTTTTCTTAAAAACTTCCAATCATTAATTCGCAAGATTGGCGGCAAAATCTCCAAACCGTTTAAACGCTCCGTGCTATAATCCGCCACTTAGAGGAAAAACTAATGCTGAAGAAATTCATTCGTCTGGTCGGAGGCGACCCGAATAAACGCGAAATAGAAAAGCTTTCTGAAATTGTCGATCAAATCAACAGCCTCGAACCACAGTACGAATCATTGAGTAATGATGAATTACGTGCTAAAACGATCGATTTTCGGCTTCAATTATCGAACCAAACTGACAGCATCGAAGAAACCGAAGAGAAGCGGAAAGCTGAACAAAATGTATTGGTAGAGATTTTACCAAATGCTTTTGCTGCAGTGCGAGAGGCCAGCAAACGCACTATTGGGCTCCGGCACTATGATGTTCAGCTGATTGGTGGGATCGTCTTGCACCAGGGAAGAATATCCGAAATGAGAACTGGTGAAGGAAAAACCCTAGTCGCTACACTCCCACTTTACTTGAATGCATTGACTGGTCGAGGCGTCCACCTCATCACAGTAAATGATTACCTGGCTCGTCGAGATGCGCGCTGGATGGCCCCGATTTTTAGTGCACTTGGCTTAACAGTTGGGGTGCTTCAAATGGCTGCTCGAACCGAGAATGGAAAAAAAGCGTTTCTAGTCGACCTTGAGCGGGAATCACCTCATGAAGACCAAAATCAACTTCGCCTTGTCCAACGTGAAGAAGCCTACCTCGCAGATATCACCTATGGGACGAACAGCGAGTTTGGGTTCGACTATCTGCGAGACAACATGACGATGAGTTTGAATGATCGTGTTCAACGCGGTCATTATTACGCGATCATTGATGAAGTCGATAATGTCCTTATCGATGAAGCAAGAACTCCATTGATAATCTCCGGTCCAGCACAAGATGAAGCGGATTGGTATATCCGCATTTCTCAGGTCGCCAAGGCGCTTCGTCCAGAAGATTACGAAGTGGAGGAGAAAGATAGAACTGTAACATTGACCGAATTGGGTGAAGCTCATGTCGAAGAGCTGCTAAATATGCCGCTGCGCGATCCAGATCGTCCCGAAGACGTTACACCCGAACAAGAACGTGTGTTGGGTTACCTGGAACAAGCTTTGCGTGCCCAATATCTATATCGCCGTAATAAAGATTACCTTGTACAGGCGGGAAAAGTAATCATTATCGATGAATTTACTGGTCGAATGATGCCTGGCAGGCGTTGGTCTGATGGACTTCATCAGGCTGTGGAAGCAAAGGAAGGTGTTAAAGTCCAAAGCAAATCAGTCACATATGCCACAATCACTATCCAGAATTATTTCCGGATGTATCAGAAATTAGCAGGTATGAGTGGTACAGCTGTGACCGAATCCGAAGAGTTTGACAAGATATATAAACTTGGTGTGCTGGCAATACCAACCAATCTGGAATATCAGGCGATGCTTCCAAACTCGGAAATAGAAGAATTAGAAAGCAAGGATGAGCAAGGGTACAAATTCGGCTATTACGCCTTCAAAGAAGATCCCTTGAAATCCCCCATCTATTGGCGTCGAAAAGATTATCCAGATGTTGTCTTTCGTAATGTTGAAGCCAAACTTCGCGCAATCTGCCAGGAGCTTCTTCAATTCCATGTTTTAGGTCGGCCTGTGTTGGTTGGAACTACTTCCGTAGAAAACTCGGAACGACTTTCAAATCGACTTCGCGCCGAACCACTAAAACGGCTTGCCCAGGTACTTCTCCTCCGAAATGCATGGATGACTAAGAATAATTATCAGGAAGATGGCCGGCAGATCCCAGAGCTGCAGTTCCTTAATTCCCCACTTGAGGAGTTGGACCAAAGTTCGATGAGACGGCTTGCAAGAGAACTCGAAATCCCCTTCATACCTGATGATCCAATCAACCTCGAGCGGTTGTCAAGCATCTTGAACCTTCCGGAGAAGTCTAAAGAACGACTATTATCCAGTCTCCAGGCGGGTATCAACCACCAGGTTCTCAATGCTCGAAAACATACGGAAGAAAGCCAGATCATTGCCACCGCAGGTGCATTTGGAGCTGTCACCATTGCTACCAACATGGCAGGTCGTGGAGTGGATATCAAACTTGGCGGTGATCTCGCGGAGGAAATTATTGCCGACGTGAATCGAATTTTAAGCAGAACCGGTCTAAAAGATCCTTATGAAATGTCACACCTGGAAAGAAAAGAAGCTCTGCTTATGCTCAGTCGGGATGATTACGGTATATATGAAGCAGAAATTGACTATTATCTAAAATACCTTAATGAAATGGAGCAGGTGCGCGAGCTTGGTGGTCTCCATGTGCTGGGATCAGAAAGACATGAGGCGCGACGGATTGATAATCAGCTGCGAGGACGGTCTGCTCGCCAGGGCGATCCTGGATCTTCACGGTTTTACCTGTCGATGGAAGATGATTTAATGCGCCTTTTCGGCGGACAGCAAGCGGATGGAATGATGCAGCGGTTGAAAATTGACGATGCTCTACCTCTCGAGATTGGGCTTGTTAGCCGGTTGATCGAGCAATCTCAAACACGAGTTGAGGGTGCAAATTTTGATGTTCGGAAACATTTGCTTGAATATGATGATGTATTAAATGCTCAAAGAGTACGCATTTATGCCGAGAGAAATCGCGTATTCGTCAAACCTGATTTAACTGACGATGTGCTCGTGATGCTCCAAACCGAGCTTTCACGCCGTGTTCCTGAAGCGTTAAAGGACGAAGGTGGTCCTTGGAAATTGCTGGCATGGCTTGAACAAATTCAACCGTCTTTATCAGTGAACAGCCAAATCTTCCCTTCATTTTCACTTAAGCTGCTAACGGATGAGATCAAGCAATTGTTGCCAGAGAGGCCTGAAGCTGAAGATATCCGCGCCGCCCTCCTGGAGATGGCGAAGAATTCGCTTCAAGCAGAAACTGAGCATCAACTTAAGGCTATTTCAACTTTTCTCGATCAGAGTCAAGATCGGATGGAAACTCAGCTCCAAGAGCGTTTGGATTCATTAGATACCTTCTTCGAAGGATTAGAAGTATCTGAAGAAGCGGAAATTCAGCCGCGACCAACGAATGAGTTGCTAGCTGAGCTATCAAATATCGCACACCTCCCTCTGAAGTTATCCAGCGGCCAACTGCGCCTTCTTAGAGAGAATCCTTCCGAACTGGCCGAACCGATACGCATGGAAATTGAATCAAGCTTTCAATCGCAGACGATCGCACGAATAATAAGCACAATCGAAATGCGAATAGGGGAACCTCTCGAACTCCAGGACGACAACTCAAATATTCGAGATTGGAAATTGCACGCTGAGACAATCATGGACGCTTCATTCCAGGCGTTCAATAAACGCCAGGAAAAATTAATTGGAGAAAATGGACAAATATCCAAAGACTTGGATATTTTACTGGGAAAACTACTGCCTCCCTATTCCGATCACGAGATTTTCTGGCTGCTGCTTCAAATCCCAAAGGGGTCAAAGGCGATGTTTGACCGCCGAACACACCGACGAGTTTTTCAACAAACCAATCGATTGGTCTATTCTTACTTTGCAGCCAAATTGTTGGAAGATCAAAAGTCTGAGCAAATCACTGGTATGGTTTTGGAACACCTCGAATTTGCACTGATCGCTTTATGGAAGATTTGGGGACAGGCAGAATTCTCCAGACTAGAAAATGCCAGTCTGGATGAGTTTGAAGCCGACACACGAAAAGAGTTTCTCGAAATGCTTGGCCTGGAAAGCGATACCCCAATTGGAAAACTCACCCTATCCAGCCTTGATCTTGACCAGCGTGAGATCATCTCCGAGCAGTTAGGCCGAAGGATACTTTCCAATATTTATCGACAGCTACTGCTTGGCGTCATTACCGAGTTATGGGTGGATTATCTTACACAAATGGAAGCTCTGCGGGTTTCAATTGGCTTGGAAGCCTACGCTCAGCGAGATCCGCTTGTCCAATATAAAGGTCGTGCATCAGAGCTGTTCCAGAATTTGCAGTCTAATATTCGATTAGGTGTGATTTCAAGGATGTTTACATATCAACCGCGCGATGTCAGCCGGTTCCAAACCGGTTTAATGCAATCTGAATCCACTGCTGTTCTAGAAAATGCAGATGAGATTTCTGAGGAAGAATCAGGTAGTGGCGATCAATCGAATCAAGAGGCCGACAGACCTGTTGGTGATTTGCAGAAAACGAGTGAACACATCCAAAAAAAACGCCGCCGTAGAAGGAGATAATCGCCGGCGTGCGTTCTTAGAGAACTGCCATGATAAGACGACGGCCAATCTGCTGTCGTCTTATTTTTTTTGCTCCCATTCTGCCACACTTTCCTGAATCAGCTTCTTAAAGTTAAAATCCGCCACATCATGAACACTCTCGTAAGACTTATCATCGACGATCACTGCGATTCCACCATCCGGTGATTCGATAATCTTCATTGAATGATTTCTTAATGGAGATAAGCGAAGTTTATTTTGAAGGATATGATCAATTTGAGCTGCTATGCTGATTTGGATTTCTTGTTTTTGATCCAATTTTTCTTGCCCTTTCGATTTTGGGATCAATTCTCCAAAATCCACCTCATTCGAATAAATCGACTTGGAGAATTGAGATGATCGAATGGGCTGAATCAGATTAAACTTTGGTGAATACCTATCAGCCTGAGGATTTTGAAATGGATCCATTGACAAATTAGGGTAAGGATCTGTGGAAAGAAATGCCCAATTTTTTAGCTCGATTAAAATCATTTCCAACTTAGAACGCATTTGAGGAGACATTTTTTCAAAGGATGAAAAGGTCTTTTCCTCCATTTCTAGCACCAATTGATTATTCTTGCTATCGCGCCAAATTCGCAGCAGGGTCCGCCCAGTTTTTAAAGCCAAAACATCTCTCGATGTGCCAGGTTTTTGAAATGCAACTACCAACAGTGCCCCAATCAGGCTGCCGATGATCAGTCCAATAAGACCGATAGTTAGAATTGGGACAATTGAATTGATGAGCTCAGAAGTCATGCTCCTGATTATAGTTGGTCGACTACTGGTAGAACCTGACAAAACGGACAGTAATATGTACTTCTTTGACCAACAACACAATGGACAATCATTCTGCCGCAAGTAAAACATGGCTGGTTAACTCTGCCGTAGACCCTGAAATAATTCTGAAACTCACCTCCGCGAAAAACCCAATCGATGCTTGCAGCCATTCTGCCGAATCCCTTGTTCCAGTGTCTCCCGAATGGACTTCCACAGCTTAATTGCATCTTCTTCGAGTACTTGCGAAGATAAAAGGGTTGGATGCAAACCGGCCAGGTGGAGGCTTTCGTCTGTATAGATATTTCCCAAGCCTGCAATAAATGACTGGTCAAGTAGAAGCGGTTTTAGTTGTCGCTTTTTCCTCTTTAGCATTGAATATAGAGTTTCTGGATGAAAATCTCGATCGAATGGTTCCGGACCGAGTTTTGAAAGGACGTCCGCAGGATTTTTCACTAACCATATCCGGCCAAATTTCCTGGGATCATTAAAAGTTAATCGATATCCCTGGCTGAATAATATCCACATCCGATGGTGAGAACCTCGTTCGGCATCATTCTCCTCCACCCATAAATCTCCACTCATCCTGAGGTGTATGATTAAAAATAAATCTGAGAGTGAAAAGATTAAATATTTTCCACGTCTTGAAATATCATTGATTTCCTGCCCTATGATTTGACTTGCGAACTCAGCTGAAGTTGGAACCTGAATACTACGCTCCCAGAATATTTCCGCTCCGCTGATCGTCATCCCAGAAAGTGGGGGGTTATCCTCCTTGCCTGCAAGCAGCATCCTTCGGATTGTCTCAACCTCAGGAAGCTCAGGCATCGTTCTGGTGCCACTCCTCTCTCAGCACGCTCATGATCAAGATATCCATGTAACGACCATTTTTATACATGGCCTGCCGTTTTCTGCCTTCATGAATGAATCCTGCCTTTTCATAAGTGCGGATTGCTCGGTGATTCGAAATCATAAACATCAAGCATTAGACGGTTCAGATTGAGCGTTTGAAAACCGTACTTTAATAGCAATCGCATCACCGCTGTACCGTAACCTTGGTTCCACAACTTCTTTTCTCCAATAAAAATCCCTAATTCGGCAGACCGACAGCGCCAATCGATATTATGGATGCCGCAGTTGCCAACCATAATCCATTCATCACCCTCAAGGACCTCAATAACCAGAGGGCGTTCATCTTTTGACCTTTCGAGCATGTGATTGAACCAATCTTCTTCTTCAGCCTTCGACAAAGGAGCATAGATCATCAGGTTTTCAATTATTTCAGGATCATTGAGCCATGAAACAAATTGTGGAATATCCTGACGTTCTGCGCTTCGTAACCGAATTTTATCCCCGTAAATCATCAATACCTCCCATCTCATTATCCTTCAACAAAATAGTAATTGCCTGGCGAGGAGAAATATCTCTTTTATACAAACGATCGATAATTTCCATGTACAATGTTTCCGGCACACGCTCCTGCCACCTGGCAACGAGAGTTTCCCGTAAAAGGATATCGAGTTCAGATTTTAATCGACTTTGATTTCGCCTGGCTAGCTCTCTTGTCTCGACAATATACTCAAAATAACGGGAAATTTCATTTTGAAGCTCAGAAATTCCAATCCCTTCCGTTGCAACCGTCCTGATTATTGGAGTTTCCCAGAACTGCATCTTGCTTTCTGCAGGGTCTTTTCCTTCGACCGCAAGATTGGATAACCCATTCTGACCATGATGGCCTGGTTTGTTCAAGTTGTCTTGAAAAATGTGAAGGGAAGGATGAGCCAGCTGAAGCATGCTTCGCAGTGCACGTTCCGTTGATTCAACTCCTGGTCGGTCAGCCTTGTTGATCACAAGAATATCGGCGATCTCTAATATCCCTGCCTTTATCGCCTGGATATCATCGCCTAAACCAGGAGCTTCAACTACGATCGTAGTATGGGCAAGCCGAGCGATCTCTACTTCTGCCTGACCAGCTCCAACAGTTTCAACCAGGATGATCTCAAAACCAGCCGCATCCATAGCTTGGACCACACCAGAAGTTGCTGTTGCTAATCCACCAAGAGTACCGCGAGTGGCCATAGAGCGGATAAAAACTCCAGGATCTCCAGCTAAGTCTCGCATTCTAACCCGATCACCCAAGATGGCACCGCCGGTAAAAGGGCTGGATGGATCTACGGCAACAATTCCAACTCGTTTTGGTTGTCCCTGAGTTGGTTTTCGATAGGCAATTGCGAGTTGATTAACAAGCGATGATTTTCCTGTTCCAGGAGCACCAGTTACCCCGATAAGATGAGCATTTCCAGCATATGAGAACAGTTCATTGCTGAAATGACGACCCTGGGGTGTATCATTCTCGATTTGAGTCAGAACTCGGGCTAACGCAATTCTGCTGCCAGCCAATAGCTCGTTCGTCAGCTGCATTTTCTTTGATACCAGCTTCAAGAAGATACTTGCGATGGTATTGCTTTTCGGATTTCCTGGATGATCTGATCCGTAGAGGTTCCAGGGCCGTAAATCCCCTTTACCCCCATATTGAGCAATACCGGTACATCTTCGTCTGGAATGATCCCGCCAAGAAACACACACACGCTTTCCTGTCCATTAGCGGAAAGGAGCTCAAGTACTCGCGGTACTAGAGCCATGTGTGCCCCGGAAAGCACCGAGAGTCCAACAGCATCAACATCCTCTTGCAAGGCGCTTTCAGCAATCATCTCCGGTGTCTGGCGCAGTCCAGTATAAATTACCTCCATACCTGCATCACGCAGTGCTCTTGCGACAACTTTTGCCCCGCGATCGTGTCCATCGAGTCCGGGTTTCGCCACCAAGACGCGAAATCCTTGGAATGTTCATGATCACCTCATCGGTTATAAATTGAGTAATTGAGATGAATTATACTCGCTGGAAGATGTTTACTCTGCTGAACCCGTGAGTCGCTTTGCCGATTCGATTAATTCATAGGCTAAATTAACAGGTCTCAGAGCGTTGATGAATCCCCCTACAGGAACACAAGCATCACGTTGATTTACATTTCCATCCCCATTTGTATCTGCGATAACTCGGCAGTCTACGACCTCATCATTATCTCCATTTCCCAGCTGCGTTGGGATGGCAATCATCTTGCCCGTGTCATCCACAGCCATTCCTCCACTTGTTCCCCCGGATATTGTAGCGGCTGTCTTGATATATGCCCGATCTCCATAAGATTTCTGACTCGAAAATCCTCCGACATTGCCTGTTGTAAGCGTGATCGTCTGACCACCGATGGCCGGGTATCCGAGGATCATAATTGGGTCACCAAGTTGGAGCGAATCCGAATCGCCAAGACTTGCTTTTGGAAGCTTAACTACATTCCAATTCACTGGCTTCATGTTCATATCATTAGAAATCTTCAGGACAGCGATGTCCAGATCCTTGTCCGTAAGGAGGGCATCCGCAAAAAACATTTCTACCGGCGGAGAGGACGGGTCTTCAGTCATCGCGATGATAAAAGCATCAGGTTCATAGCCATCAAACGGAAGAACCAGATGAGCATTTGTAAGGATTAGCCCATCATCGGATATGATCGTTCCTGAGCCATCCCAAAGATTTCTAAGATAACTTGAATATTTATATTTTGCATATATCTTGACAACTGACTGGTACGGCACTTCCAGGGGTGCAACAGTTGGCATGATCGTCGGTGCCATCGTTGGTATGGACGTCGGTATGGGTGTGGGAGGCTCTGTCTCAGTCGCAACCAGGACGATTTCGGCAGGTTTATTGAATAAGATCCGAAATCCAACATCTCTGACCTTGCCCCCCGTCATCACTTCAATCTGGCCGGCTACATCCGCAATCTGCCAGGGCATAAGTTTTATGAAGAATTCCTTTCGTTCACCAGGTTCTACCATCATGCCGATAAAATAGCCTGTCTTATCCCCGTAAAACTCCTGGCGACCAGGTGTGAGAGACGGGAAAACTTCATTAACCACGGCCGAATCGGTTAATAATGCGGGTAAACGGATTTCTTCAATCATTTCAAAATCTTCACTAAAATTTTCGACCATCAATGTCATACGCACATCTTCACCAAGCTCTGCGAGTGGAGGCGCCTGGATATAAATATTTAGGTCAGATTTATTTCCATCGAATAATCGAAATGGAGCTTGCAAAAATACTACCAAAGCTGCACCCAACAAAATGAGGGTGAAGGTTCCCATTCCAATTAATGAAATAATCCATTTCCGATTCATAATATATTCATCCAGAATAGCATCAATACCTTTGGGATCGAAATGACCTTGTGGAATCATTATACGCGATAGTTCCTATTCGACTCCCAACGAATTCGTAAGCCAGTATAATGAAGTTGTGAACGTGAAAATTATTCGATCAAAGAGAAAGACTATATCCATAGTTGTCGATGCTGATGGAATTGTGACCGTGAAGTCACCTTTGCTATTATCTAAATTGACAATCGAGCGGATTTTGGCTGAAAAAGCAGAATGGATTCGGAAACAGCAGCGAGTAATCCGCACTAATGCGGTTCCAAAACATAAATATATTGAAGGAGAATCTTTTTCATTCCTTGGCAAGCCTTATTCTTTAGTTTTCATTAAGTCGCAAAAGCCGGCATTATTATTCGATGATGCCTTCAAACTGGATTGGAATTCAAGGAATCAAGCTGAGGATTTGATTATTAGCTGGTATCAAAAGCAAGCGAGGAAGATATTATCCGAGCGATTACAGCAGCTTGCCAAAATTCATGATTTCAAGAATTATAAATTCAGGCTCAGCGGAGCACGCACTCGCTGGGGTTCTTGCAGCAGCAAAAGAAACATAAGTATTAGCTGGCGTCTTGTGATGGCACCGCCAGATATCATCGATTACGTCCTGATTCACGAATTGGTGCACCTTGAAATTCATAACCATTCGAAGGAATTCTGGCGACGCCTTGAAACAATCATGCCGGATTATCAAAAACGCAGAACGTGGTTAAAAAAGAACAGTGCCAACCTGCTCGCTTAACCGCTGGTGGGTTATCGGTTGAGTGTAAACAATTTGGGAAGGAGCAATCTCGTGAATAAGAAAGTGATCCTGAGAAGTTATTTTATGGTTGCCTCGACCTTTATTCTGTCAACTGCGTCTTGCTCGCCTTCTCTCACTTCAAAAACCACAGGTCCAATTACTGCTTCTCCACAGAAGCAAGAAATTCCTGCTAGTGACTTCACAACTCCCTACAGTAACCATTGATGTGCCTGAAATACCTTCTCAAAGCCCAACTGCTTCTCCGCCAACCGAAGAAGCGATAGGACCTATTATCTCCCCGGCAGTGGAAGTTCTCCCAACATCGATCCCGAAATTCGGTCCAACGCTTGCATTCCTCAAAGATGGTGATATCTGGATGTTAGATCAGCCCGGCAGTGAACCCTATCCTTTGACATTTGCTGGAGATATCATGGGATTTACCTGGTCCCCAAATGGAGAACGCCTTGCTGCATTTAATGGGAAGAATATTTGCTTTTTTTACCGTGATGGAAGCATCAGGTCAGCCTGCCTGGATTTGGGGTTAAATGTTGAACAATCCATTATCCCACGCCAGCTGATCATGTCTCCAGATCAACATTGGATTGTCTTATGGAACCCTACGACTCCTCAAGATAAAGGAACAATCGGCTGGATGATTGTTGCATTGGACACAACGAATATTATGTACCGCATTGAAGATCCTGTTGATTGGGGAGCCACTTTAACTCCAGAAAATGAGCCTGGAGGTTTTACAGGACACCCGCTCTTTCTTGAGGATGGGCGTTTGGTCGGGACGATATCGCATCAATCACTTTGCAGTGAATATGACTGTCAGTATCATCTCAATTTATTTTAATTTTGAGACCCGCAAGTTCGAGGTTTTTCCTACATCTTTAGACGATAAGTTCAGCCAGGGTATCAGCCTTTCGCTTGATGATAAGAATAGTAAAATTACAAATTTTAGGACGCAATACTCAAGCTGCGAGGATTTTTCGACCATGCTTGATCTTCTCGACCTGAATACTTCAGATCACTTGAACTGGAGTTTCGAAGGGGAGGCTTTCACAGATGTCGCTTTTCAATCCTTCGATGGATCAGGCAATTTTCGCTCGAAAATCAGGATGCACCGAAACAGAAGACGAATTCCTGGTCCGAAACATGCGGGTTAACCCAAAACAGTGAGATTTTATCAATGCAGTTCTGGAATCCAGATACAAACCAGCGCGATGAGTTTATTCCCGGGATTTCACCGAAATGGTCTCCGGATGGGAATTGGTTTGCATTCCGCTCATGCCTTTCTGAATTGTCCTCCGGGAAATGGAGCCAAAACCCTGAGGTAGAACCAAAAATCTATATCTTCAACCCCCAAAAAGAGACAATGATTACAGTTATGGATGGCTTGACACCGCAGTGGCAGCCTTACCAATAAAGAGCAGACAAATTATTCAGAAAGTACTCGAATTCGAGCTGAGCTCTCCTGTGTTATCGATTATTGATCACAATTGCGCCAATAACACCAGGTACCCAACCGACTAGCGTAAGGATTGTCACTATCAGAAGTGACCCACATCCTTTATCCAAAACCGCTAAGGGGGGAAAGAAAATGCATAACAAGACTTCTCCAGATGCTCATTCTTTATCCTTTCAATTATCCGATTTGAAAATTTCTTCTAGATTATTCTTACGCAAAACTAGCCAAAAAGTTTCAAGAATTGGCAAAGCCTTACTCATTCATCCCATGAGGGCTGGTGTTGCCTGTATAATTGCACAAATATGCAAAGAAAAAAGATTCGAGAAGTATGGATCGCCCGGATTTCCTTATGCACAGCGTGTCTGGTTTGTGCTTCGTTGTTAAGCTGTAATATTTTGGCAAGCGCTCCACAATTTCTAGTTTCCCATTCTCCATCTCCTCAATTTTCGAGTTCTCCTTTGCAAACTTCAATTGAAACTCACGTTCAATTGTCTTCAACCCCACTTTTGTCCACGAATATACCGACCCAAACCAGAATAGATACTCAAACACCCAATCCGACACAAATTTTTACAACAGAACCGCTTAACTCGCCAATCGGATCAGCGACAATTGTGCCGCCTTCCCTTACACCGGGTCCTGATCAGCTCACCAATGGAATGGATGTATGGAATTCTGGTCTCGATCGATTTTCCGAGTTATATAACCGCTTTGGGACGTGTCTATTCCCCGCCAACCAGACGAGATCCTTTTCCAGCATATGTCTTCATTCGCTTAAATTTTGAATGCACCACAGGCAAATCTCTGATTGATCTGTATTCTGGATTGGTGATGGGGTTGAATTTTGTTCATAAACAATCAGGCTACCCGGATCTAAGTATTGAGGATCTGCAGGGGCATAAATATCTTGTTACTTTGTTGGGTGCGTGTTGGCTTGCAGCACCTATACCTCGGACTCGTGCAAAGGATGCTTATTACAACTTAAATTTTAAGGACCTCCCCCCTTTGACATTCTCTTCAGAGGCAAATCTAATGGAGAGCGAAGGAGATATTTGCTTCATTTCGGATATGTATGGAACTGAAGAGGTATACAGCGCAAACCCGAATGGAGAAAATATTCTCCGATTGACAACAAATTTCAGCCGTGCTGCAGAACCATCATGGTCTAATGATCATCAGAAAATTGCCTATGTCAACTTTAAAAAAGGCAACGGAGATATTTCAATTATCAACCGGACAGGCGTTGGGTTAGTAGAATTGGAAATCTCTTCAGCAGATGAAGGGGCACCTGTTTGGGCTCCTTCAGACCAACAAATTGCATTTCATACTTTTCGAGACGGAAACTGGGAGGTCTATTCCAGCTCTCCTTCCGGGACTGATCTTCTAAATCTATCCAGAAGCTCTTTTGACGATATGTACCCTTCCTGGTCCCCGGATGGAAAACGTCTTGCTTTTCAAACACTCAGAGACGGAGATTGGGAAATCTATCTGATGAATTCTGATGGAACTCAATCGGAACGATTGACCAATAATGAAACAGACGAAATTCTCCCAGCCTGGTCTCCTGATGGATACCAAATTCTTTTTTGGACTTTTCAATCCGGAACTTGGAAGTTAATGTCCATAAATCCAGATGGGCAGAATTTATCAACACTAACCACATATGAAAATCCTGGCTCAAATCCAAGCCGCGCAGCGTGGTCTCCAGATGGGGGAAAAATCCTTCTTTCTCTGCTTCGGGACGGATTCTTGCAACTCTATACGATGAATGCAGACGGCACTGAAGTCACCCGGCTTACCAGATCTCCTGCCAATTTTTTTGATCCTGACTGGTAGGCGAGATACTTTCTCGTATGGAGTCGAAAACAAGCATGAATGTTGGTTGGCATGACCATCCGCAAGATAATATCGTCATCTTTATCCCAGGATATATGGGCAGTCGACTTCGCAACCGTGTCACTGGTGAGATTGTTTGGATCGATATCCAAAAGATTTTGAAAGATCCATTAGAAATCCATTCCAATTTAATTCATCTTTTCAAGCAAATGCAATTCCCGAACGACGACCTGGTTCCAGACGGGATTGTCGAAGAAATCCTGTTCATCCCGCCATTTCTAAAGCAAAAACAATACGGACCACTTATTGATACACTGAAATCTTGGGGCTTTTCTGCTTCCATGGGGAATAAAGATGGAAAATCATCCAGGCTGTACACATTTGCCTACGACTGGCGGCAGGATAATCGAGAATCAGCAAGAAAGCTTTCTGCATTGGTACGATTTTTGAACAAGCGGCATCCCAATTCATTAATTTGGATTATTGCGCACAGCAATGGGGGCACCGTGGCACGTTGGTATATCGAAAAGGAAGGTGGGAAAGAATTTATCGATCGGCTGTTCTTAATTGCATGTCCATGGGATGGAGCCCCAAAATCCATCCAAACTTTACTTCAGGGACCAGAAATCTTCTTTTTACGTCTATTCAATCAATTTGGCATTCAGCACTATTTCCAGGAGACTGCTCTCACATTCCCGTCCTTTTACCAACTTATTCCTGGATTTCTCCCCTTCCTCAAGCAGGAAAATGGGAGTAAATTCGATCCATTTTTCGATCAGCGCTGGCTATCAAATTCCAGGCAGCGTGATATGCTCGAAAATGCCAGGAACTTCTACAATGAATTAGGGATGGATTTGAGTGTGGAAACACTTTGCTTTTTTGGTATCAATCAACCAACTGTCAGCGAAGGGATTGTATCGCAATCTGCTTCAGGAAAAATTAACAGACATTCGCTGGATAATGGATGAGGAAGGGGATGGGACTATACCTGTCCATAGTGCGGTTCACCCAAATGCGTCCCAAAAACTCCCATATTCTGCTGACCATGGGGATATCTGCAATTACACACCTATGTTGGAAAAATTGAAGTTTGAATTAATTCAGCGGTACACCATCGGGGAGCTTGCTGCAGTTCCAGCTTCTCGAATAAAGGTAAGTTTTGATTCTGATCGAGACGTGTACCTTCCAGGTGAAGTTATTCCCATTTCCATCAAGGCATCTTCAATCGATACCGGACTGCCTATTTATGATCTACAGGTGGAAGTGAACATTCACCAGATTGTAGGTTTAGAGAATTATAAATGGGTCGAATTTACAGAAAAATCAGGAACAATTTCCGAACCGTTTTTTTTGGCAGAAGCTTGTAAATCTCCAGGTCGATATGAAGCGAAAGTTACAGCACCAGCCAAGGATGGATATTATGAGATGACAGCAAAAATCAAAACAAAAGAATTCGGTGTAGTAATTTGTCGTAAATTAATCCTGATTGAAGGAGATAAGATCGAATTTTCCAAAGGACAGATCCCGGAAAATTAATGATATTTTTCCTCCAGCTCTGTTCTTTCAAAATCTGAAAGAAATGCTGCCTTGAGCCCATTTTCTTGGATTTGTCGAACCTGGATCTGGGATAAACCCGCTGCTGGGGCAGCAACTTCGTATTCATGGATCAAGTCAATACCGCTGATACCCGGATCATCCGTATTTATAGTCGCCAATAATCCTTGCTCCATGAAGCTCCGGATAGGGTGGCTAAAGTAATCAGGAACCGTGCTGGTCTGGAGATTGCTGGTCAGGTTGCATTCGATTGCGATATGATGTTCCCTAAGATATTCGATCAGCATAGAATCTTTGAGAGCAGTAACACCATGCCCGATCCGTTCAGCCTTCAATTCCAATACTGCCTGCCAGATGCTCTCCGGACCCGAACTTTCTCCAGCATGTGCGATGACATGCCAACCGGATTTGCGCGCCTCAAAAAAATGCTCTTTAAACAATACAGCCGGGTAATTCGCCTCATCCCCTGCCAGATCGAGCGCCGTAATTCTTTCACCCTGGCTGAGTAGTGCACGCAGCTCTTGCCAGCCAGATTTTGGACCATAAGTGCGGCTGATGATTCCAATCAGTTTTGATTTAAGATCAAACTCTTTTACTCCGGCATCCACCCCATCACATACTGCCTCAACGACCCGCCGAGGGTCGAGCTGATGTGCACCTGACATAAAGAACGGGGAAAAGCGCAATTCAACATAATCCAAACCTTCAATTTTCGCATCTTGAATATTTTCATAGGCAACCCGCCAACAGGAATCATAATCGACCAGAATTTGAATCATCCATTGAAACTTGCCTATGAATTCCATCACTCCCGGCTGAGGATCAGTCACCTGTACATATGGTCTCAAACCTTCGACGTCCCAGGCAGGGAGATTTAAATTGTGCTTCCGGCTCAGATCGATGATCGTCTCAAGTCGGACACTTCCATCCAGATGGCGGTGGAGATCTACTAAAGGGAAATTGGGATCATGGTACATAATTTGAATACTGCCTTTCAAATTCAATAAAATGATACTCTACCTCAGCAGCCACCGCAAGTATCTTTGTTGAAATCTGCTCATTATTCGGGTAGAGATCGACTATAATAGCCAAGTTAATCTAGTTTCGATCGACATTTACGATCAGCAATCGAAAATGCGGGTTGATTTCCAATAAATTCATTAAGGAATACTCAAGAAGAGCGAGGGAGCATGATAGAAGGTGAAAATATCGAACCAACAGAAATTAGCGAACCGGAAAGCGGACAAAAAAGTCGGATCCTGATTATTGGCATTGCGATGCTTCTGGTCGGTTTAATCCTCGGCTATTTAGGCCGTGGCGCATTTGGACCAGAAGCAATTTCAGCTCGGAAGACAGAAACTGCAGCTGCCGCTGCTGTCCAAACCCAGGTTTCTTCAAATCAGGAAATGATGAAGTCGATTGTGGCCGAAACCATTCATTTCAAGGGAGATCCTGCCGCACCCATAACTATGATTGAGTTTAGCGACTTTCAATGACCTTATTGCGGCCGATGGGCAACTGACGCGGGTCGTCAGATTGAAGAAAATTTTGTCAATAAGGGTGATGTACGGTTAGGCTATTTTCATTTTGCTTTTCTTGGAGACGAGTCGATAGTCGCTGCTGAAGCGAGCGAATGCGCTGGAGACCAGGATAAATTTTGGGAATATCACGACTATTTATTCTCGCATCAAAACGGAGAAAACCAGGGTGCGTTCAGCGAGGAAAATCTGAAAAAATTTGCTCAAGAGATGGGACTCGACCAAAAAGCTTTCAACTCATGCCTGGATTCCGGCAAATATACTGAAGCTGTCAATCGACAGAATGAGTTTGCTAGAAAATTAGGGGTTCAAAGCACGCCAAGTTTTCTGATTAATGGAATTCCATTGGTTGGTGCGCAGCCGATTGAAAAATTTCAAGCATTATTCGAACAATTGAAGTAGAAAATCCAGCTATTCCTTAGGATTCCAAAGGCAACAGCTTGATTTTCCCGAAAAAAGGCGATAAATACATCGCCTTTTTTCTAATCTTGTGGTTTCTCTTTCATGCAATTCAACTTATAGAATTTTTAAATTCCCAGTCTTATAACCTTGACCGCATCCTTATCTTATGGAAAAATACTTTTTAGGGTTTGTAAATCAATGAGTTCAACCAGCGGCATATATATAAATTTAATTGTTTTTGATGGGGATGATACCCTCTGGTTTGGCCTTGATGGAGGTTATATTTCTGGGATCAATTATTCTGATTATGGGAGCGACACGTACACTTTTCGAAGAATTGGGGAGGATTTTATCGAACGCAATGATGGACAGAGATTTCGTCTGTATCCAGAAGTCCGAAGTTTGCTCGCAAATCTCATGAATATGAAACTGCTGATCTCTTTGGCAAGCTACAATCATCCTTCACCAGTTGAGAAAGCATTACACGCATTCGAAATTAATCAATTCTTTCTTCACCCCGTCATCGAATACAGCAGTCAAAAAGATAAAATGCTCAAAGCGATACTCCGCAAGTTTTCCCAGTCAGGTTGGCTAGTTAAACCTTCAACAACCCTCTTTATTGATGACGATCACCAGAACCGCTATTTGAAACAAATGGAGTTTATTGGTGTACATTTTCTAAAGAAATCTTCAGATATTACAAATCTCAACGAGCTGATAAATAATCCTAAGTTTCAGCTAGTTCCTGCACAGAAAAGTCTGATTTGAATATATTTCAGAAAACTATTACGAGGACTTGCTTAATGAAATCGTATCGTAAAGAGATCTGGTTAAATATTCCTGCGAGGCGCAGCTTTATCAACATCACTTCGAAAATTGAGGAGTGTTTGCGAGAGAGTGGGATTATCGAAGGTATTGCATTGGTAAATGCCATGCATATCACCGCTTCTGTTTTCATTAATGATGACGAAAGCGGTTTGCACAGGGATTATGATGACTGGCTTGAACAACTGGCACCCCATGATCCTATCTCAAAATATCGACACAACAGGACTGGAGAAGACAACGCTGACGCCCACCTGAAACGCCAGATTATGGGACGAGAGGTTGTAGTAGCCATCTCAAATGGCCTCCTTGATTTTGGTCCCTGGGAACAAATTTTTTATGGAGAATTTGACGGACGTCGACCGAAACGGGTGCTTGTTAAAATCATAGGTGAATAATCGATCAAGCCTGCCTTAATTGCCAGATTTAATAGGCTGGTCTTCTCCTTTGGGAAGTCAACTTCTCCATGCAATTGGAAATGATGTATGATTAGATTCTGTTAATTCTTTTCAAGGAGACAAAAATGAAAGCGATAGCCTACATCGCCGCAGCGATTCTGATCTTCTTTGGTGTGCTTTTTGTCTGGGGCGCTTTCAGTTCCGAAGGGTCCCCTGGTTGGATTCTGGTTGGTTTGATCAGCATTTCAGCAGGCTTTGTGATCATCTGGTTTTTCAGCCGTGCCAAAAAAAGCGAATCGGGATCGAATATCACCTATCAGGTAGATCTTCCGGCAAATATCAGTCTTGACACTCTTAAATGCAAGTCATGCGGTGGAGCATTTGACCGCTGATAACATTTCGATGGTGGCTGGTGCACCGGTTGTAAAATGTCCTTACTGTGGAACGAGTTATCAGCTCACCGAGGAACCGAAGTGGTGACTTTCCTCTTGGAGAAAAGGATGCTTTCATGAGAAAAATTTATATCTCATTTATTCTTATCTGCTTGATGTTGATTTTCCATGGGACTGGATCGGCACAATCCTATCTTTTTCAGTTGGAACAACTGGAAGTCAACATTTATGTGAATGATGATGGATCTGCTTCCATTGATTATCGATTTACATTTGTTAATGATCTTTCAGCACCAAGGATCGAATATGTTGATGTTGGGATGCCAAACAGTCAGTTTACACTTCAGGGTGCAACCGCCGAAGTGAACGGACAGACTGTCGCAGTATCTCAATCTGATTATGAGGGTGACGGATCGGGTTTTGCCGTAGTGCTGGGTGGAGCTGGTATACCCCCAGGGCAGCGGGGGGAAGTTCATGTGAATATTCCAGATGCCGGAAGTTGGCTCCGGTATGACAGCGAGGATGATGGTTACGCAAGCATTGCCTTTACACCTACCTGGTTCGGCTCAGAGTATATCAAGGGCACAACAGAAATAACGGTTTCGATTCATCTTCCTCCTGGGATCCAACCGGAGGAACCTCGCTGGCACAAAGCTCCATCTGGATGGCCCGAACAACCAGAAGTAAGCCTGGATGAGGAAGGCAGGGTAGTTTACACATGGACGAATTCGGCAGCATCAGCTTCGAAAAAATATATATTTGGCGCTTCCTTCCCAACTCAATATGTACCTCCAACAGCAGTAAGTAAGCCCTCCTGGTTTGAAATCCTTGGCATCAGCGAAGATACATGTTTCACATTTCTTTGCTGCGGAGGGATTTTTGCTTCGGTTATCGGTGTGGGATGGTGGAATAATGAGGCATCCAGAAAACGAAAATTAAAATATCTTCCACCAAAAATCACGATCGAAGGTCTCGGGATCAAACGCGGACTTACAGCTGTCGAAGCAGCCATACTCATGGAACAACCACTCGATAAAGTGATGACCATGATCCTTTTCGGAGTCCTGAAGAAAGCAGCTGCGACAGTCCGCACAAAAGATCCGCTTGAATTAGATGTCGTAGAAATACTTCCTGATGGGTTAAATCCATATGAAGTTGATTTTCTCAAGGCTTTTAGATTACAGGAAAAAACCGAACGCCGAAAAGCTCTGCAAACAGTCACCATAGATATCGTTCAAGCCGTTTCCGCAAAGATGAAGGGGTTCAGTCGAAAGGAGACAATCGCATATTACCAGGATATTATGGAAAAAGCCTGGAAGCAAGTTGAAACGGCTCAAACACCGGAAGTGAAGAGCGAAATGTTTGATAAAAACCTGGAGTGGACCATGTTGGATAAAGAATATGACGACCGCACCAGGGATGTTTTCCAATCAGGTCCTGTTTACCTACCTAACTGGTGGGGCCGATTTGATCCAACATACAACAGACCAATCAGTACCTCCCGACCTATTTCATCCCCTACCCAGGTGGGGCAACCTTCCGGAGGCGGCGTTTCGCTACCAACACTTCCCGGCGGCAGCTTTGCTGCATCGATGGTCAATGGAGTGGAAAATTTCTCTGCTGGCGTCATAGGAAATGTAAATGATTTCACCAGAACTATCACAAACAAAACAAATCCAATCCCGGTTCCAAGCGTAACAAGAAGCGGCGGCAGCAGCAGCGGAAGGAGCGGTGGGGGATGTGCCTGCGCCTGTGCCTGTGCTGGCTGTGCGTGCGCTTGCGCCGGTGGAGGTCGATAGATTTGAATGAAGATTTCGTGATGATTTTTATTCTTTGAGGTCGTATTTGATGGATTTCCGGAAATATTTCGCAAGATCAAGACGGACTTAACCTGCGAACTCGCATGGTATTCAGCTTTCATCCTTTATTCGCGATAATGGTTCTGAAAAGGCACATATTCACCTGCGAATAGATACAGACGGAAGTGGTCTCTTGATCATCAACGCAAACAGCGTAATTCACTTGAATCTGATCAGCAGCATCGATGGCACTCCTGGCGTTACAAGACACTCCTAAAGCCCAAGCAGTTCATGAACTTAAGAGGAAATTCTCAACATCGACTCACAAGATATCTGGTGACTATACGCAGTTTGTTTCGCAATTAAACGAACTGATTGATCCAAATGGCGCCTGTCCCATTCATGCTCTAAATCTTGAAACCATTCCTCCTTTCACAACAAAGCCTTCGGCTCCCTATCGAATGGACATAGCCTTGACCTACCGCTGTAACAATGATTGCTTTCATTGTTATAACGCCCGACCTCGTGATTTTTCAGAAATTTCAACGGATGCTTGGAAGAAAATCATCGATAGGATTTGGGAAATTGGCATCCCCCATTTGGTTTTCACGGGTGGAGAACCGACGCTCCGGCCAGACTTACCGGAACTGATTGCCTATGCGCAGCACGTCGGACTGATCACTGGATTAAATACCAATGGTCGTTCGTTAAGCAAGCCTAATTATCTGGAAACACTGGTCAGCTCTGGATTAGACCACGTACAAATCACAATAGAATTCTCACGACCCTCAGATCCACGACCAGATGGTTCGAGCTAAGGGTGCCTGGTCACAAACTGTTGCTGGAATTCGCAATGCGTTGGACACCCCACTTTACGTAATGACCAACTCTACGATGTTGCGCCAGAATTCACCATCAATGAACAAGACACTTCATTTTCTTGCCGAACTCGGAGTGCCGACGATCGGCCTGAATGCCTTGATCTTTTCCGGTTCAGGTGCTACATGCGGAAGCGGGCTTCATGAGGCAGAATTGCGGCCGATTCTCGAGCTTGCTCGAAACCTGACCGAGCTTCATCATCAACGGCTGATCTGGTACACACCTACCCAATATTGCAATTTTGACCCGATGGATCTGGATCTTGGTGTCAAAGGATGTACTGCCGCCCGCTACAATATGTGTATCGAACCGGATGGAGCAGTCATCCCATGCCAATCATATTATTTTCCCCTGGGTTCGATGCTCAACGATCCATGGGACAGCATCTGGGAACATGATCTGGCAAACCAGCTGCGGAATCGCCAGGAACGGCAGGAAAAATGTAATTCCTGTCAATTATTTTCAGAATGTGGTGGTGGGTGCCCGTTATCTTCGACGCATAATCCAAATAATAAAGAATAGTCAGAGGAAAAAATGCCAGGTATGCTCCGTCCAATTCAGCGTTTTTTTTCCAACAACAAACCAATTCCTGCCGGTCTTTATCACTACAAAGCACCGCAGCACGATCCGCGTAACTACCAATTGCATTTACGTATCGAAGAAAACGGTGATGGGCTGCTGATCATTAACGCTTCGACGGTTCTTCATCTAAATTTGACCGCTGCAGAATATGCGTATTATCTCATCTGCAGCAAATCCGAAGAAGAGATCGCTCGTCTAATGGTTACTCGCTATCAGGTCGATCATGATCAAGCGCTGCAGGATTACAGGAATTTCTCAGATCGAATCCACACGATCATCGAGACACCCGATTTGGACCCGGTCACTTTTCTTGACGTCGACCGCCTTCAACCCTTTTCTGGTAGATTGACTGCACCGTATCGTCTGGATTGTGCATTAACCTATCGACTTCCCGAGGATGAAAATCCCGAATTAGAACTGATCGAACGCGTGTCAAGGGAACTGACAACTGAAGACTGGAAAACCATTATGCAGAAAGCGTGGGATGCAGGCATTCCGCACATACTATTCACTGGCGGAGAGCCAACGCTTCGTGATGATTTACCTGAGCTGATCCGCTTTGCAGAGCGAACCGGTCAGGTTACTGGATTATTAAGTTATGGATCAAAGCTCGTTGATTCCAGCTATTTTTCTGAACTCCTTCAATCTGGATTAGATCATCTGATGCTGATCTTAAGATCTGATAACGAGTCGTCATGGAAATCCGTTCAGAGTTCGATTGCTGAAGATCTATCCCTGACAGTACACCTGACAATTGATCACGAAAATAAGGGAGATTCCGAGGCGATCTTACGCCGACTTGCCAAAATAGGAATAGTGAACGTCTCTCTGAGTGCAGTTGATGATTCGCTCGCCGAATACCTTCAATCTGCGAGGTCATGGGTTGCTGCTCTTGGCCTTGAGCTGATCTGGAACCTTCCAGCTCCTTATTCATCCCTACACCCGATTGCACTAGAAAATAAAGATGCAGGTATCGAAGGTGCGGGGCGAGCATGGATTTACGTTGAGCCAGATGGTGATGTCCGTCCATCACAAGGCAATCCGAAAATCTTGGGGAATATCCTGACCGATCCCTGGAATAAAATATGGAAAGGTTGAACAGGAAATCGAAGTCCAAAGCACTCCCCTAACACAAAAAATCGATTGGCATCCACGTTTTGTCCAGCAGGCACGCTGGACTGAAGATTTGCGCAGGTTTATTCTGCGCCAAATCGATCTCTTTGATAGAAGCAGTGTCCTCGAAGTGGGCTGCGGGACTGGCGCTGTCCTTGAAACGATAACAGGGCTCGCACATGCGAATAGTTGGATTGTGTCTGGAGTGGACATAAATATTAATTACTTGACTTCAGCCCACAAGATTTGTCCTACATTCGGGCTGACTTAAGGCGATGCGCATTTCTTACCGTTCTCTCAGGGATATTTTGACCTCGTTTTTTGCCATTTTCTGTTGATGTGGGTCTCAAATCCTATAGCTGTATTATTTGAAATGAAGCGTGTTGTCCGTCCTGGAGGTTGGGTCGTAGCATTCGCAGAACCAGATTATGGAGGCCGAATCGACGAACCAGAAGAGTTAGAGAAAATCAGCGCGATTCAGGAATTAAGCCTGAAGCAGCAAGGCGCTGAAACTCGGATGGGGCGAAAATTGTCAGGATTATTCCATCAAAACGGTTTCGTCGATATCGAATGTGGTGTGATGGGTGCTCAGTGGAACCAATCTTCAATTCGCAGCTCTGAAGAATCCGACCAGGAATGGCAGGTGATGAAGTCTGATCTGAACCGCTTCAATAGTATTCATAACTTCGAGGAATTCCGATTAATGGATCTGGCTGCCAGACAATCAGGGTCCCGCATCCTGTTTGTACCTACTTTTTATGCGATGGGACGCGCACCAAACGATAAATAAAAGATCATGCTGGGGACAACATCCCCAACATGATCTTGGAAAGATTTTTAAGAATTCTTATTGAGATCTCGAATTGGCCTTGATTATTTTCAAACGCTTCATGACATCATTTGCCCCTCTTCCAAAATAGTCATGCAAAGATAAGTATTCTGCGAAGAGCTTATCATAAACAGCACTGTTCTCGGGGATTGGCTTATAAGTGATATCTTTCAACTTTGCCATTTTCTTTGCAGCATCGAATATTGAATCGTAACCACCTGCATTCTTACCAGCAGCAACAGCTCCAAACATAGCGGATCCCAAAGCCGGGGTCTGGCTTGAGGCAGTAATCTTCATCTCACGACCTGTGACATCAGCATAAATTTGCATGAGCAAGCGGTTGCGATCCGGAAGCCCACCGCAAGCGACCAGCTCGTTAACAGGCACTCCATTCTTCTCAAAGGCTTCGACAATTACGCGAGTGCCGTATGCAGTCGCTTCAATCAAAGCCCGATAAATCTCTTCTGCTTTTGTAGCCAGGGTTGCGCCGATCAACAGTCCTGTCAGATCGACATCGACCAGCACGCTCCGATTACCATTCCACCAATCGAGAGCCAGCAAACCGCTCTCGCCAGGCTTAAGTAAAGCGGCTTTTTCTTCGAGCAGGGAATGAGTGGAAATTCCTCTCTTCCTGGCTTCATCCTCATATGCTGCTGGAATGCAATTTTCGACAAACCAGGCAAAATGATCACCAACGCATGACTGCCCGGCTTCGTATCCAAACAGTCCGGGGATGATTCCATCTTCCACATATCCACAAATTCCAGGCACTAGCTGCTCACTGTCGCCCAGCACCATGTGGCAAATGCTGGTTCCCATGATCATGACCATGCGGCCGACCTCAGTGACTGTTGCTGCCGGAACTGCGACATGTGCATCTACATTCGCTATTGCTACAGCCGTTCCTGGCTTGAGACCAGTCCAATCAGCAGCCTGCTTCGTCAATTCACCAGCCTTCTGGCCGATCGGAATGATCTGCTTGCTCATCTTTTTCTCGACAACATCAGCCAGGCGAGGGTCTAAAGCTCGAAAATAATCTTCCTCTGGAAAACCATCCCTTTTTGACCACATGGCTTTATATCCAGCCGTACAAGAGTTGCGGGTCTCAATCCCTGTCAACTGCCAGATCACCCAATCTGCAGCCTCGATCAATCGATCTGCAGCTTGATAAATTTCAGGCGCCTCATCCAGAATTTGCAGGGTCTTCGAGAAAAACCATTCGGAGGAAATTTTCCCCCCGTATCTTTCAAGCCACTCCTGGTTCAAATCTCGAGCAGTTTCATTGATTTTATTTGCCTCTGGCTGGGCTGCATGGTGTTTCCAGAGCTTTACCCAGGCATGAGGGTTGTTCCGAAGCTCGGGTAAATTGCACAAAGGCGTTCCATCTGATTTCACCGGAAGCATGGTGCAGGCTGTAAAATCAATCCCAATCCCGATTACATCGGCAGGGTCCACTCCTCCCATTTTAATTACGGTTGGAACAGCTGTTTTGTATACTTCGATGTAATCATTAGGATCCTGCAGCGCCCAGTCCGGTCCGAGTTGTACGTTCGTTTGGGGAATTTTTTCGTCAATAACGCCATTTGAATAAGGGTGGACGGATGTGGCGATTTCTTCACCTGTAGCCACATCCACAAGCAGAGCTCGGCCAGATTCAGTCCCAAAGTCTACACCAATGGAATACTTCTTTGCCATATTATTCTCCTAATCATTTGAATGCGGTTCGATTATGACTTTTAATCCATCGCGCTTTGCGGCTATTTCAAATGCCTTTTCAACCATATTCAAAGGAAACCTGTGGGTGACCAATGTTCGAACATCAATCAGCCCATCTTCTACCAACCGAATCGCACGAGGATAAGTATTATTCATTCTGCGACACAAAATGATCTGAAGTCCCTTTCTGCGTGCAGTCGAGGCGCAAAATGCTATTTGATCTTTGGCTGGTATCCCCACAATAACAACAGTCCCTCCTGGTCTGGCAGCAGCAACTGCACTCTCAACTGCCTCCGGCTCACCAGCCGTCTCAAAAACAATATCTAATCCTCGATTCCCAATTTGTTGATTTAGCTGATTAGGATGTCCATCTTGATCAACAAGCAGCTGAAGATCTGACCCAAGCGATTGGGCTTTCTTCAGTCGATGTTCTAAACGGTCAGAAGCCGCTATCATTCTGGGACGTCTCAATTTCAGAAGCTGTATCAACAACAGGCCGATGGGTCCACATCCAAAAACTCCCAGCTGCATTCTTGGATGCATTTGTACCAGGTCATGGGCATAGATCGCCACTCCAAGCGGCTCGAGCATCGCGCCATCTATTGCATTAAAATCCTTCGGCAGCCGAAATATTTTATTAACCGGCCAGCAAATATATTCCCTTAGCGCACCATCCATTTGACCATGACCCGCAAATTTTACTTCCGGACACAGGTTGTGATTTCCTTCACGACAGGATTCGCATTTTCCACACGGAACAGCTGGATCTAATGCAACAAGCTGCCCGCTTGTGGTGTCAAAAGCTGAACATTCATGACCTAATACAAGTGGTTTTGTTAAGACAGAATCCCCGATTGCCGTGTCAATCATCCAGTGGATGTCCGATCCGCAGATGCCAACAGCTTCAACTCTTAAAGAGCTTCTCCTTTACCAGGAGATGGGCGCTCCTCTTCATGGATTCTAAAATCATTCCTGCCGTGCAAACGCACTGATTTCATGTTACTTCAAGAATTGCCGGTCTTTTTATTTTCTGCCCAACGTACTCAATTGAAATCATCGGCCAATCAGGAATTTGCGTAATTACCTCGTTCTCATTTTCGCCTACCAGGATTGTATCCTCTGATTTTGTCCCTCTAATCGATGGATTCCAGGCATAAGCCTGTCCAGTCGATATCATATCCTCACTACCCGGAACAGCGAGATATTCACGCGGCTCGTAACCTGCCGGTCCACCCTGATGATGATCCATCCATTCATCGGCAAAACCAGTCTGTGAATACTCGTTGCGGGCTGTTTCAATTACATCTCCCAGGCTGCTTCCTGGGCGGGTTTGCAGGATCATTCCAGCGTCGACCCTTGCAACTGCATGAGATTTTCTAAGAAGTTCTTCCGGCAGGTGTCCAAAGTAAACCAGCCGGGTAATTGAGCAAACCAGACCCTTGTACCTCCCGCACATCACCAGCATCCCATATTTTTCGAGCCGCTTTGAAGTTGGGAGCGGGTGACGATAAGAGAATATGCGGTCATCTGTCGCAATAAGGTTGACGATTGGTTGAACTTCGCGGCTTAATGCGCCGCCAGCGACGAGCGCAGCAATCTGGTATTCGCTCATTCCCGGAGTGACCAATCGGATTGCAGAATTCATCGTTTCTGCGCAAAGATTTCCTAAGGTGCGGAAACGGTGGATTTCTTCAGGGGTCAGTAAAGTCCTCATCCTGGAAATTTCAACGGAAAGATCCAATCCGTCCAAGATGGGTCCATCACAACCTATTCTATTTCCACCTGCGAGGGAGGCCAGATTTGCAGGATTTCCATGCCATTGTCTGATTTGGATCTTCCAGCCCTGATCCTCGAGCTTTTCTTCCCCCTTCAAGCGCGTGGATTCGATATTGTCAGTCAGAACAAAACGACCAGTCCGAGTGATCAGCAATGATGCAGCACCATCTGTTGAGGCGGAATTCACAAAAGACGCCGCTCCGCATGTCGCCCAGGCGAAGCTGCTCACTCTTTCTTAACAACAAACCGTCCAGACGATGTTTATCGAGAAGGGATCGAATCCGTTCCAGCTTGGTTTCTATTTCAACCATTGCAGCCTCTAATTTTCTGAGCTATTAACTCATGTGATTATAAACATTCCACCCAAAGTATTTTGTGAAAGACTTATCTAAGATTGATGAGATTTTGGATGGGTTAATCGCGACGTGATGCTCAAATCCATTGTTGCAAATATAAGCAAGGAGCTTCTGCAAGTTCGGGATTTTGACAACTCCGTAACCACCAAATGTTTTCAAGGGGTCGTTAGTTAACTCTCCCTCACCGATATATGCAGAAATTTTCCCATTGAAATCATCTGTGGATACCCTGCAGTATGAAAAGGGCATCGCTTTAACCCTTCCTACGATGGTTCCGTAAGTGCTGTCTTTTCCAACTGTGCCTGCGATAATCGCCTGGTAATCCATGGTAGGGATATCTTCGGCAGAGATCGTTTCATCGACAAAAATATCCTTTGGAAGATTCGAACAATGGAAGACAACCCCCATATCAGGTTCATTGGCATAGTTATTGTTCCAATCGACCAGTGCACTAGGTTTCCCAGAAGCTAAAACCATGGCATACATACCTACTACTCCTGCAATATCTGTCTCACAGGCAGAAGGCATTAATCCGTTTGACATCATGCTCATTAGCGTGCAAGGTACCACTCCATAAAATTCTTCCATGGCTGTCCAGCACTGCAGGGCGCTTGCATCGAGGTTATTCTCTTCCATCCATGCATCAATGACAGCACCCAGGCGCGCCATACGGTCCAAGGCTGCCTTGGGAATACCAGTGGTTTTCACATAGGACAGCATTTCCTCCTTTTTTGCTTGAAACCTGGGATCTTCATCTTTTATTCGAATTGCTTTTCCGAACATTTCTGAAAGATCGATCGTTGTCGTTGAAATCCCACTCCGTTCCAGCAGTTTCTCGCTATAACGTACGGTGTTGAAATTGGTCGGCCGTGCTCCAATCGCACCCAACCTTGCCCTTCGAAGACCTTTTACAACCCTACAAATGCCCACAAAACGATTTAAATCGGCGAGAAAACTTTCACTTTCTGGATCTATCGTGTGCATTGTTGTAAGCGTAAAACGTATGCCATATTGTGTGAGGTTGTTACAGCATGACATTTTTCCACAGAATGAATCTCGCCTGTCGGCAATCGTCATCTTTGACATATCATCAGGAAACGCATGGATAAGCACAGGAACATTTAAATCCGCCCATCGAAGTGCATTTGCCACCGCACGCTCATCACCAAAATTGGGTAGTGTAACCAACACGCCATCGATTTCATCTTTATGCAGCTTAAAAAGATCCGCACATTTCTGCGAATCCGAGATCGAACTCAATACTTCCGTTAAGCGTATCATTTGGAGTTAATGCAATCGCTGTGATCCCCTGGCTTTCAAGAACTTTTAAAATCGTTTTTCGACCACTGTCACAAAGATGGTTGGGGAAAAATCCGCGATTCCCAACAATAACACCGAGTACAGGTTTCTTTTCAAGAATGTTCATTTTCTACTCCATTTCTAGATTGAATAATATCAACTTGCATTTTTACCTGAATATTTTACATTCAATTTTTAATATTTTACTAAGGCTGACTACTTATTTGTCTGTTCCAATCCCAAGATCGACTGAAAAGAGCAGATTACATAAGATTGATTTGGCGATCGCAAACAAGATATAATTTGATATACCAGGTCAAAATGTTATTAAGACGCGAAAATTTTATATGTTATCGTGTCCGGGAACGTTATCATTCTATCATGATATTAAACGCATCACTAGAGAACCAGGAGATGTATTTATTCCCCAGAAATTGAACAAAACCTCCAGTTGAAATTTCTTATCAATCTTTAGGAATACCGATTTCAATCATACCGGCATTGGTTCTTACCGGATAAGCTGGAATATCCACAAATGCTGGCAAGGAAAGTGCTTTTCCATCCCTGATATCGAACCTGGCCCCATGTCTCGGACACACAATCTCGAACCCTTCAATCTCACCTTCACCAACCGGACCATCGTCATGGCTGCAGATATCTTCTATAGCGAAGAATTTACCAGCAATCTCGAACAGGACAAGCGAAATGTTATCGATCTCAAAAAATAATCTTTCACCTGGCGTAAAATTATCCTGTTGAACAACTGGAATAAATTCAAGATTTCCAGAGTCCCGCATTGAATAATTAAACACGTTAATCTCTCGTCACTTAATTGAACTCAGTCAACTAAATCGTCGCTGGCTTCTCCCAAACCATAAACCCCAGCCTTCAAGACTTTCAGCGACAACAATGCGCATTTCAGACGAACTGGACCCAACTCCAGGCCTAATAATTCCAGTAGATCTTCTTTTGAAAATTGTTTTACTTCTTCGACCGATTTATTTATGACAGAATCTAACAATAGATCCGCAGATGCCTGCGAAATCGCACATCCATGTCCTTCAAAGACAGCCTCGTTGATCCGATTACTCGAGTCTACTCGCAGTTCGATTCGAATGTGATCCCCACAAAGCGGATTATCGTCTTCGAAGGCAATGTCGTGCGGGACAAGGTTTCCGCGATGTTGAGGATTTTTATAACGATCAATTATTATTTCTCGATAAAGGTCATCCATAGAAATTACTTTCTTATAATCTAAAGAATTCACGAACCTTGTACAGTGATTCGGCTAGATGATCGACTTCTTCTTTTGTGGAATAAAGATAAAAACTAGCCCTGGCAGTTGCGGGTAATCCATATTTCTCATGAAGGGGCATCGCACAGTGGTGTCCTGCGCGAATTGCGATCCCAGATCGATCTAATATTTGAGAGATATCATGAGGATGAATCCCAGAAAGCGTAAAAGAGACTACACCGCCGCGGTACTCGGCTTTTGGACCAATGACTTGAACGCCTGGGATTTCTTCAAGCCGTTCCATCGCATAAGCCACAATCCATTTTTCATGGTCAGCAATCGCTTGCATGCCAATCGTATTCAAGTAATCAATTGCAGCATTGAAACCAATTCCTTCAGCAATTGCTGGCGTTCCAGCTTCGAATTTATGAGGCAGCTCGTTTGGTGCGAATGACCTCAAATGGACGCGTTTGATCATATCTCCACCACCTAAGAATGGTGGCATCGCGTCCAGCATCTCTCTCTTCCCGAATAATACTCCTATCCCGGTCGGTCCGCACATCTTATGAGCGGAGAAAGCTATAAAATCTGCATCCAGTTCTTTGACGTCGACCGGTAAATGCGGTACTGATTGTGCTGCATCGACTAGCGCTACAGCTCCAGCCTGATGAGCCAGGTGAATAATCTCCCTGGCTGGATTAATCGTCCCGAGGACATTGGACATATGGGTAAATGCTACAAGTTTTGGTTTAAGCTCAAGTAATTTGGCATATTGGTCGATATCCAGCAGACCATCTTCGCCGACAGGGATGAATTCCAAACGAAGATCTATCTCCGTTGCAAGGATATGCCATGGTACTAAATTGGAATGGTGTTCCATTTCAGTGAGTATGACGACATCGCCTGTCTTGAGAAATTTTCTCCCCCACGAATAAGCCACAAGATTTATTGATTCTGTTGTATTCCTGGTAAAGATCACCTCCCTCGATGAGGCGGCATTGATAAAACTCGCAACTTTTTTTCTTGCCAACTCGTAACCTGCAGTCGATTCCTCAGCAAGCACATGAATCCCCCGATGGATATTTGCATTGGACTCTCTGTAAAAATGATCCATGGAATCGATCACAATCTGGGGTTTTTGGCTCGTAGCTGTTGAGTCCAGATAGACCAGTTTAATTCCGGGGTGGACATCACGATTTAAGATTGGAAAATCCGAGCGAATACGATTTATATCAAAGAATTGTTCTGGTTTGTGATCCATCATGATTGTTTATTTCGCCGAATTAACTTTTATATGAAATCCAACATTATTCTTCGTCTTCCGTCTCGGAAGAAGCAGGTGGTTGAACTACACGACCACCTGTTGGTCGTTTCCGTCTGCGGCGAAGCGGTTTTCGGAGATTATTTGAACCTTTAGGACACCAAAGCACATGATCTGGGACCATCCAACCGTCGGTCAAGTAGACATTATCTTGAAACTGGACAGCAATCAATTTCATATCCACCTGGACGATAGTCCCGACAAGCCAATCCCGAATTCGCTCGCCTTGTCTGTCGTGATCGCAAAAGACCTCGATCAAATCACCCACTCGAAAATTTTCATCTCGATCGGGAGCTGTGGAAAAATATAGACTAGACAAATTATCCTCCAAAATGATTCCGAAAAGTATTCATCATAATATAATTATCCCATTTTCTCTTCGATGGCGTTTTGAAATCGAGAGCGCACTCCTTCGAATGGGATGCGCTGCATGATGGGATCAAAAAATCCTTCCACGATCAAGCGTTCTGCGTCACTATACGAGATGCCCCGACTGCGAGCGTAGAATATCTGATCCTGATCAATTTTTCCAACCGTAGCCCCGTGCGTGCAGCGCACATCATCAGCCAGAATCTCCAATCCAGGAATGGAATCCGCACGGGCTTCTCGGCTCAGCACAAGATTTCGATTTGCCTGATATCCATCTGTCTTCTGGGCGCCAGGTGCAACGTAAATCATCCCCTGCCAGACCGATCGACTTTTATCTCGGAGCGCACCTTTAAAAAGCAGGTCACTCGTTGTATTTTTCGCCAGATGGTTTTGTTGGGTATCGTGATCAAAATGCTGGCTACCGCTCGAAAAATAAAATCCTGACATCCGACCAGTAGCTCCCTGGCCTATAAGCTCGATTTCGGAAAAGTTCTTTGTGAGGTGGCTCCCAATGGCTCCAAAAATCCAATCCAAATTCCCGTCTTTCTCCACCCTAACCCTCTCATGGCTGAAATTCCAGACATGTTCACCCCAAGATTGGAGCTCTACAAAACGTAAATTAGCCCGCTCTCCAACATGAATTTCTAAAACCCCGGCGTGCATTGTATGCCCATTCGGCTCGGTTTGAGATGCTGTCTCATGAACATAAGTCAAGGAAGAATCATCGTCTAACCAGACAAGGATATGGCTCAAGTATGCCAGATTTATCCCAGGACCCCAAAGCATGCTGTGCAAAGGCAACTCGAGGTGGAGGTTTTTCGGAACATAAATCAGTAAGCCCAGATCGGCATATGCACTCGCCAAAGCAGCGAACTTACCTTCAGATGGCTGGACTATTTTTCCAGAATTTTTTCTAGAATCTGTGGATGTTCGCTTTGTGCTGTCTTAATATCTGTAAAGATAACCCCTTTTTGGGCCAAAATTGGATCCAAATCAATCCTTGTTTGATTAGCCGTTAGGATAATCTGACCACCATGCTTGTTTCCTGTTAAGGGTTCAAGTAACGCTTTTGGAGGTTCGGAGAGCTGCGCTTTGCTCCGATCAAGCTCAATTGGTAGAATAAATTTTTCTACAGGTAATCCTCGCAGGTCTGTCCTGCGCCAGGGTTCGTCGTTCACTGTGGGCATTCGGAGCTCATTGTACGTAGAAAACGCATTGTTGCGGAAATCTCTAATAAAATCAGGAGTTCCAGTACTATAAGCAGTGCCTGGCGGCAGCCTGTCAACAAACGCAAATTCCTTGCGTTCTGCACTTCCTCTTTGACCAGATCTTGATATGACGACTCGTTCTTTCATCTTTCCTAGGCCTCTATCCGACCGATCCTTCCATTTGGAGCTGAATCAACCGGTTCATTTCAATAGCATACTCCATCGGGAGTTCTTTCACGAGAGGTTCGATAAATCCGGACACAACCATGGTGGTTGCTTCTTCCTCACTCAACCCCGACTCATCAAATAAAATAGCTGCTCTTCACCAACCTTGGAGACCGAAGCTTCATGTCCAACAGAAACATCCTCTTCATCAATTTCAATGTATGGGTAGGTATCTGATCGAGCTTTCTCATCTAAAAGCAGTGCATCGCAAACTACATTCGACTTGACATCGAATGCACCTTGATGAACCTTCAATAAACCTCTGTAAGAAGCCCTACCACTCCCTTTGCTAATTGATTTTGAAGTGATCTTGCTGCTGGTATGCGGCGCAAAATGGATTGCTTTACCCCCGGCATCTTGATGCTGTCCGGGTCCTGCAAACGCCATCGACAATATTTCGCCATGTGCTTTCGGACCCAGCAAATACGTGGAGGGTATTTCATCGTCAATTTGGATCCCAGATTTGCATCTACCCATTCCATGGTCGCGCCTTCATAAACCAAAGCACGCTGGGTGACAAGATTATACACATTCGTTGACCAGTTCTGAATTGTTGTATATCGGACACGCGCATGAGGTCTTCACAATGATTTCAATCACACCAGAATGAAGAGAATCGGTCGTATATGTTGGTGCCGTGCATCCTTCAACATAGTGAACCTGCGATCCCTCATCAGCGATGATCAGTGTGCGCTCGAATTGACCAATATTCGCGATATTCAGACGAAAATATGCCTGTAGTGGAAGGTCAACCTTGATTCCCTTCGGAATATAGATAAATGAGCCACCGGACCACACGGCTCTGTTCAAGGCGGCAAATTTATTATCCTCTATTGGAATTACAGTGCCAAAATATTGCCTGAAGAGGTCTGGATGCTTGCGAAGTCCGTCTTCGATGCTTAAGAATATCACACCTAATTTTTCAAGGTGATCTTGCACCTTGTGGTAGACCATTTCGGACTCGTATTGAGCTCCGACTCCGGCCAGGAATTTTCGTTCTGCTTCAGGAATACCCAACTTATCGAAAGTATTCTTGATCGTTTCTGGTACATCATCCCACGATTGGCTTTCAGAATCTGATGGTTTCACATAATAATAAATATCATCCAGATTCAGGTTACTGAGATCCCCTCCCCAGACTGGTATCGGACGTTTTTGGAAATGATCAAGAGCTTTTAATCGAAAATCGAGCATCCATTCGGGTTCACCCTTCATTGAAGAAATCTGCTCGACGATTTTTCGATCCAACCCCTTGCGGCTCTTGAAGACATAGGTGTCGGGGTCATTAAAACCATACTTATAATCACCAATATCCTCTAAAATCCGGGAATCGCTTGACATTCTTACCTCCACACAAACCCCATCCCTAGATAACAACGGGTGATTATCAGGATGGGGGCGATAAGTTTAAGTCGGGATGGTTGCTCCATCGCGTTCACGCAGCCAATCATAACCATGCTCTTCCAAATGAAGCGCAAGGTCTGCTCCACCAGATTCAACTATCCTTCCATCCAGCATGATGTGGACAAATTCTGGTTTGATATAGTTCAAGATTCTTTGGTAATGCGTAATCACTAAAACGCCCATCTCTGGACCTCTGAGTACATTTACACCTTCAGAGACGATTCGAAGGGCATCGATGTCTAGACCCGAGTCCGTTTCATCCATTACCGCAATCTCGGGTTGTAAAGCTGCCATCTGCAGGACTTCTGCGCGTTTCTTCTCCCCCCAGAAAATCCTTCATTCAAATATCGCCCTGCGAAAGCATGGTCCATCTTCAATAAATCCATCCGCTCCTTCAATAATTTTCGGAATTCAGGGATTGAAATTCCCTTATATTCAGGGTCGATCGCTTTTCGGCGAGCATTTATGGCTGCTCTAAGAAATTGGCAACAGAGACTCCCGGGATTGCAACCGGGTATTGAAACGCAAGGAAAACACCTAGATGAGATCTCTGATCAGGTTCCAATTCAAGGATATTTTGCCCTTTAAAGAAAACTTCACCTTGAGTGACAGAATATCCTGGATGGCCCATCAGCGTATAAGCAAGGGTTGATTTCCCTGTCCCATTAGGTCCCATGAGAGCATGGACTTCCCCCTGTTTTACGACCAGGTTCACACCTTTCAGGATCTCACGATTATCAATACTTACATATAAATTTCGAATTTCAAGCTCAGACATCCGGCTTCTCCTTGCTTTTTGGAAATATTCACAATTCGCTAAAACGATCAGGTCGTAACGTTCAAATATTCTAGGGTAAACATTTTACTTCAATATTGGATTAGCCAAAATTATAGCAGAAAAATAGCTTTCAGTCAATAATATTTCTGATAATAATCTTAATTATTGACAAAAATATTTTGACATGCTATACTCACATCGATCGATGGCAAGTTTTTCCCTTCATACAGGACAAGCATAATGGTAGAAGAAAACGAGTATAAAACATCAAGAGATAGAGTATTACAGACATTGCTAGCACGAGAGAACTGCACGATCAACGAGCTGGCAGAAGCTGTCGATCTCAATCCAATTTCCATTCGTCACCATATCGTTAAGCTTGAAGCAGAAGGATTGGTCAAATCGGAAGAAGAACGGCATGGTGTTGGTCGGCCGCGCAGAACCTATTCACTCACCGAAAGAGGGCACGAACAATTTCCGACCCGTTATATCCGGTTGACGCTGCGGTTGCTTGAACAATTGAAGGAGAATGCAACACCTGCATTTATTCATACACTCTTCACCCAGATGGCGGAGGCGATGGCTTCCTCTTACCAGCACGAAGTTCAGGATCTTTCTATCGAGAAGCGATTGATCATCGTCCATCGTCTGCTTGCATTAGAAGGATTTCATGTGGAAATCGAGAAAGATGGCAGTAATTATTTGATCCGAAGAATCTAGCTGTCCTTATTTTCATATTGGTCAAACCCATCCCGAAGTCTGTTCCGTGGATCAAACTCTAATTTCTATTCTTCTCAATATCCCGGCTCAGAAAATCCAATGCTTGCTGCATGGTGATTCGGTTTGTACATATGTAATCCCAAGCAATCTCATCCCAGAATCTGAGCTTACTACCTTTGGTTTATGACCCAATGAATTTCTCTTATTGACAGGAGCGAACCTTGAATGACAGAAAACGAGAATAATCCAACTTCAAACCCGGCGGTTTGGGAACTTGAAAAAACTCATCCCGAGATTGTGGCGGGCGTCAAAGAAAAAATGCGCGAAGTTGTTGATCCTGAAATTGGTCTTGACATCGTTGCATTAGGCTTAATTCGCAATATCAGGATCGACGAAGGCGGCGTGAACCTGAGCATGATTTTAACTACACCATTCTGTCCGTATGGTCCAGCGATGATCGAAATGACAAAGCAAAAAGCCGAAGAAGCATTTGAATTGCCAGTCCGAATTGAGCTGGGGCTCGAGATGTGGGATTTTTCTATGATGGAGGAAGGTGCTATGCCTGAGTGGGGTATGTGGTAATTGCTGGGGGAAATTTACTACTAGCTTTCAAATTCGTAAGCCTTCATTTCTTATAACCGAAAGCCATACAGCCTTCGGTAAAATCTCTTCATTCCTATCGTATTTTGGAATCACTTGCTGGTTTCAAATCTGACTGCACATGTCTTGATTAGTTATCTATCCTGACTTTTAAACAAAACTGTAAAGGATATCTTTGCAAAATGAGACCAATGCGACTAGTAAGAATTTAACCTGCGAGGAAGCATTGAAATATTTAATTTCTTTCTTGCTGAAATTTGAAATTCTTCTAAGTATCTCGCTTTTGGTGATCGGCGACATTGATCCGATTTCTGCACACCAGCCAACGATACCTGTATATCAAAATGCTCCTGGTAAGACAAATATTGATCTTTTCTTGCCAATCATCCAAAATCCTGGAAATCTATTTATTGGCGAGATAGAATTATCACAGGCGATCCAGAACCTGACTGCACCCGTGGAACTTGTAGCCGGACGTCCGACGGTCTTACGAATTTATGCCCGATCAAATACCAGCGTACAGCAAACTGGTGTTACGGCATCCGTCAGGGCATTTCGGAATAATACCTTGATCGGACAGCTATCAATATCGAATGGTCGAGCTTTTCCACTTTCCATACCTCTAGAGTCTATGCAAGCCGACAAGGCAAAAAGTATTGTTCTGCTACTTCCATCATCCTGGATTACTGAAGGTTCAATAAACTTGCAGATCCAGCTCACTGGACCATCGACATCTCTTGTCTATTCTTATTTCGCTGTGTTTCATAATGTTCCAGCTTTGAATGTTGTCGCTGTGCCAATTCGGCTAAACGGTGAATATGGACCTGCGGATACAACTTTTGTTCAAGATGCACTTTTTCGGATGTATCCTGTGCCATCGGTAACAGTCCAGAACCACATGGCATATTCATTCAACGGTAATCTCAACAATTATGCAAATGGGGATTGGCAGCGGCTGCTTGATGAAGTAACCGCTTTGAGAGATACAGAAGCAGGTGAGAATGCAAAGACTGTTTATTACGGGGTAATTCCTCTGAAAGATAGTGATGGTTTCACATGGTTTTCTAGCGATGGGCGGTGTTGTGGGATTGGGATGGTTAGGCTATAGGGCTTCTATCGGAATTTCAAATGATGCATTTCGATTTCCAGGCATCAATGGTGATTACAAGCTGCCTGCTGCTGATACCGCTGCCCATGAGATTGGTCATAATTTTGGGCGTTTTCATACTACAGGGTGCGGAGCAACCAATATTGATGAAGGATTTCCATACCCGAATGGGATCATTGGTCAATATGGATTTCAGTACAGCAGCCAGACGGTCATCCCATCATCTGCAAACGATATCATGAACTATTGTTCAAATCAATGGATCTCAGATTATACATACAATGCCCTGATCCAAGATCAGCTTGTTACATTTCCTTCCTTAAATTCACAAATTCGACAAATGATTTATATCCGTGGCAGATTTGAATCAGATAATTCGTTTACATTTCAGCCCTTTTACGAATTCGAAACCGCCTTCGACTTTTCTGATGAAAGAGGTTTATATTCCATTAGATTTATCGGTGAAAATGGTGGTGTACTAGCTGAGCACCCGGTGAGTGTCCAAGTCGCACAAGAAAAAGAAATATCATCAAAGAGAATCCATTCAATTCTACCAAAACCAGAAGCTCCTTTTTCGTCAGTTGAATTCTTATTCGACCATCAGGTCCTGAGTACTCGCAAAGTTTACGACAATATGCTTCAACCGCAACTGTCTCCGAGACTGGAGATGAAGGATAAGACATTGCTCATCAATTGGGGAGAAAGCGATGTCCCTGTCCTTTTTCGAATGTCTAAAGACGATGGGGGATCATGGACGACGCTCGCCGTGGATAATATCTTCGGGAATATTGAAATTCCATTAGCGGATCTTCCATTTGTTCCTATCAAATTCCAGATGATTTCTGGCAGATGGAGGCGGAGAATATTTTCTGGATTGGAGACGTTGAAATAATTAATGACCTCTCTTTCAAAGCAATGGTAGTCAACCTCATTTTTATTTTCGTCATCCATTTATTCGAATTCCTGAAATTCAATTTCAAGTCACATATTTGGCAGCAACAGGATCGAGCCAGCTGGCCCGATCTAGAAATATTCACCTTCAGGCAGGCACATTCATTGCATCAAGCTTCGTGACGGTTGGGTTCACGAATTCTTTTTTCGCTCAATCTGGTTCTGAAAAATTCAGGTTATAATCTCAGCATTAATATGGAATCATCACAAGACTCAATTCACAATGAATCTGAAATCGAGCCTGAGGCTGATCAGTCGGTAGAATCGCCAGAAAAGATTGATAATTCCACCGCGATTAAGAGGAAACAGTTACCTCGAAGATGGGCTATCTTCAATCCGCCTAGATCGATCAAACCAGCTCGAAAAGGTTTTCTATTCCAGATGGAATTCATGCTCGGCGTTGCGATCCTTCTTGCAACCCTGTTCACCGCCTGGACGCCTGGACGAACCAATTCATTGTTTCCGATCCCAACAAAACCAGGAATCCAACAAGCACTGCAGCCGACCCCAACATTTCTCCCTGGACAGCCTACTCCGACGCTTCCAAACCCTCGTCTGATTGGAATTGTGGCCGGACATTATAAAAACGACGCTGGTGCGGTTTGTTCAGATGGCCTCACGGAAGTCGAAGTCAATCTTAACATCGCAACCATCGTGCAGAAGATCCTTGTTGATCAAGGATATCAAGTTGAGCTTCTTCAGGAATTCGACAAGCGCTTGACTGGTTATCAGGCAGCTGCCCTTGTATCCATTCATAACGATTCATGCGATTTTGTAAACAATGAAGCCACAGGTTATAAAGTAGCCCAGGCTTTTGCAACTCAACATCCAGACCGCACAGCACGATTGACCTCCTGTTTGCGTGCCAGATATGGTGAAATCACTGGGTTGCCGCTTCACAGCACAAGTGTGACACAAGATATGACGGGGTACCACGCCTTTGGAGAGATTTCCGAAGTCACTCCAGCTGCGATTATTGAGACTGGCTTCCTAAATCTGGACCGCACAATTTTGACTCAAGAACCCGACAAAGTCGCAAAAGGAGTTGCAGCCGGGATACTCTGTTATCTTCGAAACGAGTTGATGAGTTCGCAAAACAACTCTACCCCCGATCCATCTACAAATTCATCGCAGCCATGAGCCCCCCTCCTGAGCCGATACACGATTTAGATCATCTTGAAAAGTCTGCGCTGGCACTGCAGAACGCTCGCCAGGCACTTCGAAACGGCGACCGCAGAGCGGCTCGTCATTATTCTGAACAGGCTGCTGCTTTTGCTCCTGATACTGAGGATCCCTGGCTGCTCTTAGCAGCACTCGCCAGCCCTCGAGCCAGCATTGCATATTTAGAGCAGGCCCTTCGAGCGAATCCAGCTAGCAAGCGAGCAAAAAAGGGCTTAATCTGGGCAGAAGAACGGCTGCAGTTGAGTGATACCAAGCCACCTGAGCGAACTCCACCACCAACTCCCGGCAAGCCTGCTGAAATTAATATAGACCATTTTGGTGAAGAAGGGGTCACTTCCAATCGGCTTGTGACTTCTGCTGAAACTGCCCCTATACTCAAGCGTCAGGCCATCTCGATACGCACATCATCTTCGGATTCTCGGCGATCATTCTTAACAATTTATTCTTACGGAATCGCAACAATATTTCTTTCTCTGACCTTATTTGCCGCGTCCCTGATACCATATTACCCACAAATACGGTCAAGCCTTACAATGGACCAACTTCGTCAATTAACAACATTCTTTGAGAGATCGGACGAAGAGATTATGCTGAAAGCTGCGTTTAACCTGCCATCTGAATTAAGGCTATTCGCGATCAGCACCAGCGGAACACCAATATCCAGTCCTGTAATTTCACCATCTCCAACTCCGTCGCCTCCCATTCTAAACCCATCTCCAATCGATTTATCCGTGACGAATACTCCAATCCCATCAGCATCTTATACACCTGAACCTACAGAAATTCCTGACTATACTGATACACCAATTCCAACAGAGACACCCGAAGCAACCTCGACTTCGAATCTGGAACCCACATTACTCCCATCGGTAACACTCTCGCCGCCATCTTCGACACCACCACCGGCACCTACCCGAAAAGCAAAAAAGAAAGCAAACGCAGGACCTGGTTATCGTCCGGCTAAAGTATCCTTGGATGACCGCTGGGTAGATGTGGATATTTCCACACCAAACGACCTATGCGATGCAAGGTGATCAGGTCGTTCGCAGCTTTCTAGTCTCCACTGGACGCTGGCCAACGGTCACAATTGAAGGTGTTTTTAAAATTTATGTGAAATATCGCCATGCAGATATGACTGGCGATGACTATTTCCTCCCGGATGTCCCTTATGTTATGTATTTTTTCAAGGGATATGGATTACACGGAACGTACTGGCACAATAATTTTGGTACACCAATGAGTCACGGCTGTGTTAAACCTCGATTCCGAAGATGCTGGTTGGTTATACGATTTTGCTTCAGTCGGAACGGTTGTGAGTGTACACCAGTAATCAAGACACGATTGCGGCTAAAATCATTTTTGTTTATTAAACCTTGGAATATTTTAGAAAATTTCATTGAGGTATAATCCGGTCATGCCTAAGCATGCCTTATTTCAAGGATTGGTATTCGATGAAAACGACTTCCCCACCGAAGTCGTTTCCATCGGTGAAGAACCTTGCTATGTTGTAAATGATCAAGGATTTAGAAGACACATACCCAGTGCTCAGGTTGATTCTCAGGTGCTCGAAGCAATCGCTAAGTCGATTGAAGGTCATGAAGATCTTCTCAGTGAGCAAACTGCAAAGATGATGGGATCAGAAGATCCGTTTTCTGTTGCGCTTATCGAATCGCAATTGAAGAACATCAGCCGCCAATTTGATCAAATAATGGAGGCTGGAATTAATGAGGATTTACGAGCGTATCTTGGAATGATGGGTTTTCGAATCCGAATTAATGTACACGGTGAATTGATCGAATTATCCCAACCCGGGATGATTGCAGACGATGATGAATGAAGGCTGTAATTCACTGTTGGTTTAAAACGGGGAAGTAACACAAACCTGCGGTCCCTGGTCCAGAATGCACCCCCAGTGCTGGTGATAATTCGCAGAAAAGCTCTTCGACAATTTGCATCCGAACATCAATAAGCTCTTTAATCTTCTGAGTTTCTTGCAATGCTGCCGCATGCACATAGGCAATTTTTATTTTGCCACCCGCTCCCACCGATTTTTCGACTAAATCGGCCATCATGCTGTATGCTTGCTTCTTGCTGCGCGCAGTACCCAAGGCGACAATTTCCCCGACATCCATCCCAATCAACGGCTTGATATTTAAAATGGAGCCAATCAAATGCTTTGCGCGTCCAATTCTTCCTCCCAGGTAGAGATATCTCAGCGTATCTGCAGTCTGGATCATCCTGGTGATGGGGATCATCTGTTTCACCTGGTCCACGATTTCTGCAAGTGACTTATTCGCCAGGGAAGCTCGTGCGGCTTCGATGGCGATCCAGCCATGGCACATCGAGACGTTTAGGCTATCAATCACCTCGATTTTCAAATACGGCAGCATTTCAGATACCATTGCTTTAGCGGCGATTGCCGCCTGATAAGCCCCACTGCCTTTTGAGGTCATGTGGATGCTGATAATCTGATCAACTCCTCTCTCTTCTGCCAGCTCCTGGTAAGCTGATACGTAATCCCCTGGACCAGGACTTGCAGTTTTTGGCAGCTCAGTTGCAGTCGGAAGCCATTTATAAAACGTATCCCGATCAATAGTGACCAGATCTCGACAGCTCCTCATTTCCTCGGTGAATATAATAAGGTACCGTTATAATATTTAAGGATTTAAGTAAGTCCTCAGGAATGCAAGTGGTGCTATCAGTCACAACTGCCACTTTGGTCATTATTAACTCCCATAACCACTTTATCTCTAAAAGTCTACCATGATTTCTAATTCATTTGGAAAATTAAATATTTCAGAGGAAGGAATTAACGAATTTCAAAATTGTAATTTATCTTATCCCAGTTTTTCAACCTGCGACTTGATCCAGGGGTAAGTGCGTTCAATACCTGCATATAAATTGAATTTGGACCTCCACCCAAGCGAATAAATCCGTTCATTACTGAAATTTCGTGATTGGACTCCGACTGGACCTTGAATATGCTCGATTACAATTTTCTTTCCAGCAACATCCGCTACTGTATCTACCAGTTTATCCACAGTAACATATTCTGGGCATCCAATATTCACAGCCCCTTCCAGGTCAGATTGCATCAGCAGATAGATCCCATCAATCATGTCATCTATGTAAGTATAGGAACGTATTGCACTGCCATCTCCCCAAACCTCTATTTGACCGCCATCAGCAGCAATCGCCACTTTTCTGCAGATTGCTGCAGGAGCTTTTTCTCGCCCTCCCGTCCAGGTTCCTTCTGGGCCATAACAATTTTGAAATCGTGCAATTCGCACCTTGATGCCACGATTTCGGGCATATGCCATCGCCATTCGTTCCGCATACAACTTTTCCCATCCGTATTCGTTATCTGGATTGGCAGGAACAGCCTCGGTTTCGGTCATCTCAGGCTCTCCAGGCTTCATATCCCGATAAACGCATACCGATGATGAGAAGAAGTAACGCGAGACACCAAGATCAGTTGCGGAGTGGATCATGTGGATATTTATCAAGGCACTATTATGCATGATTTCGCATTCAGCTGAATGGATGAATCCCATTCCTCCCATGTCTGCAGCCAGCTGATAAACTTCATCGAAGTTCCCGTTGTTAAGAGATAACGCTCTCCGACAATTTTCCTCGCTGCGAAGATCTAAAAGCAAAAACTCGTCAGCTGATTCGGGCGACCATTCATGATGCTTCTGATCTACTCCTCGCACCCAATATCCCTCATTTTTTAACTTCTTGACAAGGTGTCCCCCAATAAAACCACCCGATCCACAAACCAGTGCTTTTTTCATCTGCGATTTCTCCATTATCCTTGAATGGGATTGCTCCTCAAATTATAAGGGAAAAACCTGCAGGTGACATAAGTCATAGAAAATTTGGTTGGTTCTTGATAGAATAATCCGATACTGTTATGGTTATAGGTGAGCGATGAATCCAAAACAATTACTGAATGCTATTGTAGATCCTGACGGTAGACTGATTTTGCCAGAAAAGATGATTGAGAAGTATCATCTCGTTCCTGGCACCCAGATCCATATCGAAGAAGGAATCAACGAATTCCATGTCCTCCGGCCGATCGAGCAAGTTGCAAAGATTTACATCGAAGTCACAAATATGTGCAATCTCGATTGTGTTACATGCATGCGAAATATTTGGGATGAGCCTCTGGGCAGGATGAGCCAGGCAACATTTAAAACAATACTAGATGGTATCTCTCAAATTACACCACGCCCAAAGGTTTTTTTTGGAGGCCTGGGTGAACCACTGGTTCATTCCAACATCATTGATATGGTGACTGAGGTAAAAAAACTCGGTTCGCATGTGGAGCTCATTACAAATGGTGTCCTCCTTAGCGAAAACATGATTGTCCAGCTAACGAAGGCAGGACTAGATATTCTTTGGGTTTCTCTCGATGGAGCTTCACCTGAGAGTTATGAAGACGTTCGAACTCGGTTCCTCCTTGCCTAAGGTTATTGATAACTTAAAACGGTTGCGTCTCACACGTCATAATCCCGGCTACCAACACTCACCAAAACCAGAATTAGGAATAGCTTTTGTTGCGATGAAGCGAAATATCGCTGATCTACCAGAAGTGCTTCGTTTGGGCACTCGTCTGGGAGCAAAACACTTCTCAATCAGTAATGTGCTGCCACACACTGAAGACCTCCGTGAAGACACGGTTTTTCGAGGGGTTTATTCTCACCATGATTATTGGCAGAACAATTCGCTCGCAGTGATTAATATGCCTCGAATGGATATCAATCAACACACACGGGAAGCATTAAGTGAGATCCAATCCCGGCAGGTTGTTATGCAACTGGCAGGAAAACCGACAAATCGCGCCTTGGATACCTGTCCATTTATTGAACAGGGCAGCACTGTTGTTCGATGGGACGGCTCTGTAAGTCCCTGCATCCCTTTACTTCACAGCAGCGGGAATTTCATTGGAAATTACCACCGGCAGACTCAAGCCCATTCGATAGGAAAACTTGAAAATCGAGGACTGCTTGATTTATGGAATGACAAATCTTATTTGGATTTTCGAGAAAAAGTCCGATTTTTTGATTTTTCACCCTGTACCAGCTGCACTGGCTGCGACCTGTCTCGCTTGAACGTTGAAGATTGCCTTTCAAGCCCTTTTCCAACTTGCGGTGGTTGTTTGTATGGGCAAGGCTTAATTCAATGCCCCTGAAAATTGAGTAAGACGATATCTGGCGATATTCACAGGGGAGATGAAGTAAAACAATTGTCAAAGCATCGTTTGGAATGGGCTAGGTCAGACAAGGTATAGTCTGCGGTCCTTCGGGGATAACACACATCCTCAATCCGCTGCCGTAGGTCGATCGAAATTCATCCAAAATTCTATGCAAATTATCTACAGGTCGGAATAAAGCATCTCGGATTTGTCGCTCTGTCAATCCATCACTGTACAGATAAACGGTATGTTTCAGGAGAATCTGAGCTTGGATCTGGACCTGCCATTGATCTGGTGCAGAAAAGCCTGGAGAAGAAAGGATTTCCAGGATTCTTCGCGGAGAACCTGCCTGGCGAAGCAAATCCGCATACATTCCATGTTCGGGCAGTCCATCCTCGCATGCGCTGAACATGATGATTGTCCCATTCTCGTGAATTGCTCGCTCGGCTGCACTGATTCCCTTCAGGGATTGATACAGGTTTTGATCCAATGGATAGCCCCCGTTTGTCGTCAGCACAACATCATAAAGCCTATTTATTGGTACCATCGCACTTTCTCGGACAAAATCACATCCTGCTTTGTGGGCTTTAAGCATATCACCAGCAAATATTCCGCTGATGTTCTGTTCGCAGTTTAAGGCAACATTCAATAAGAAAGTGGGTTTAGCAAGAAGCGCAGCATCAAGCATTTCTTCCCAAATCGGATTTCCGTCGGTCTTCCCCCAGGTTGCATCAGGATGTGCGATCATCGAGAAGCTGTGGTTCGATGAAACGCTTTCTTCTCCTGCGATGGAAGGAAGGATACCTTTCGGTCCTCCGCTAAAACCTGCAAAGAAATGGGGCTCGATGAAGCCGGTGAGAATTCGAATATCCGCATCTAGATAAACCTTGTTTATTCTGATGGGATTCCCTGACCGGGTCTTACCGATCAACGCAAGATTTTCTTGATCGTGCCAATCGTGCTGGAAGCAGCGATAATGGTCGACGATATAATCTCCAAGCAAAGCTCGATTTTCCAAGTCAGTCTGTTTGCGGTGGGTTCCGAGGGCATTAAGGAGGGTGATATCCTCGCGACGAATGCCTGCAAGTTCGATTTCGCGCAGCAATATCGGGAGAATGCGTTTATTCGGTGTAGCTCTTGTAATATCCGTGTGGACAATCACAACGCGGTTTCCAGGATGAATAAGCGTAGAAAGCGGTTCTGATCCGATTGGGTTGTGAAGTGCGGCTGCTATCGCTGCTGTTTCATTTTTCAATCCTGGAAAATATCGGCTTCGAAGAATATCAATATCATCTGGTAAATCCAGGCATAATCCAGTTCGGCCATATTGAAGGTCAACTTTCATAAAATCTCCAGGTTATTATGAACTTAAGGTAATTTGTCTCTGGCGTGTTTAATGACCTGGCTGATATGCGCTGCGGTTGAAGACACATCTGCTGCATCCAAAACACCAACTTGAATATCCATCTGCCAGATGCCTCCAGGTGGTATGGTCTTTAGATTTCCCTTTGCTTTCTCTGCAGAGTAGCCTTCGACTTCTGATGTCCCTGGTTCGATCAATCCCAAAGCTTGCTGATCTTCGGTCCTGACGATCCAGCGAACGGCACGAGGGAGCTGTGCGGGAGTATGGCGAACATAATCAGCGGTACCGTCCGGGAAAATATGCATCGTATGTGCAAATCCATTTTGGTCTGCCAGGTAATCGATGAAAAATACAACTTCGGGGTCGTAGCTCTGGTCCGAAGAAAAACGGTGATGAATTTCTGGATGAAGGTTCAACAGTTGCAAGAATTCAGAATAGCCTGGACCAGGGACAATGTGGGATGGAATGGAACTCCTTACTCGCACATGCTCCGGGGTGGGAATTGCAGAATAAACGATAGTACCACCATCTACCGGGCGAAAATTGATGTGTGCAAGATACATCAGCTCCATTTCAGATTTTTTGAGATTTTGAATGTTCATTGCAATCGAGAATACGCTTGATCGCTTGTAGAGTCTTACAATTGGTTCCGCAATATAGTTGTGTGAAAATGCCACGGTATGATGATATCGACCTGATAAACCGATATATTCTCCTTGTAGATCTTCACCCAACACGATCCATGCCTCCTGATAAGGAGCATTTGGAAGCTCACCGTGGAGCACATGCTTATCTTGAGGCGACGATGGAGCTCCTGTGCCTGTCACTCCGCAATGCAGGAAGAACCCTCCGAAGGTTTCCAGGAACTCGCGGGTGGGTCTCGGTTCAGTGAACATGGAAATCATAGTCAATGGTCTTCGATTGAATTCTGCAGTCCAAATTTGCTGACCCTGGTATGGAAGAAGGACCATCTCGCCAGAAAAATTCCTGAGACGCAAGCCGCAAACACCACTCGAAAATTGAAAGATCGATGCAGCGAGGCCGTCTTTTTCAATCAAAAGCCGCTCATTATCTTCGAACATGTTTCTTGAAAGGTGGATGATTATTTCGCTCATTTCAATCCTTTTATTATCGTTAAGGATTTCCTTTTCAAATTTAATCTATTGACTGGTTTGTAAAGAAAGATTGTTCAAGAGATTCTTCCATTTTTGATATCCATCATCCCAGTTTTGTTTTTCCCCAGGTTCAAACATATTCATAACGAATGAAGAACGCACCAAATTGCGAGCTTCAGGAAGCGTATCAATTCGACCCATTGCGATTTCTTGAACGAGGATATTCCCGACAGCTGTGGCTTCCACAGGACCTGCGATGACCGGGTATCCTGTAGCACTGGCCGTGAATTGGTTGAGAAGCTGGTTCCGGCTCCCACCACCAACGATATGTACAACTTCGATCCTATACCCCAGAACATCTTCAAGATTTCTCGATCACCTGCCGGTAGGTCAAAGCAAGGCTTTCCAGTGTGCAACGAACTATCTCACCAATGGTCTCAGGGACCGGCTGGTGGGTGGACTTTGCATATTGACGAATACGGGCAGGCATGTCGCCAGGGCTGAGAAAACAAGGATCGTTTGGGTTAAGCAAGGTTCGAAATGCTTCAGCCTGAGATGCCAGATATGCAATTTCTTGGTAACCGCACTCAATCCCCTTTGATGTCCAATCCCTGCGGCATTCCTGTAAAAGCCAGAGTCCTGGGATATTCTTCAAGAAACGGAAATTACCTCCAAAACATCCTTCATTTGTGAAGTCGTACTTCTGGCTCTTATGATTTATGATTGGCTCCGGGATCTCTGTGCCTACTAATGACCAGGTACCCGAGCTAATAAATGCATATCGTTGGACTTCTGCCGGGACAGCAGCGATTGCTGAGGCAGTGTCATGGCTGGCAATTGTCGCCACCTGGGCTCTGGAGATGCCCAATGCTTGCGCCAGATTTGATCGCAGCGGAGTGTTGGTCGTGCCAGGTTCGATAATTTCTCTAAAAATATCAGTGGGAAGCCCCATTCGTGAAAGCAAATCCCTTGACCAAGCCTTTTCTCGTGGATTAAAACATTGGGTTGTCGTGGCAATAGTGAATTCACTTCCCTTGCGATCCGTCAGCCAAAAATTAATAAGATCCGGCAAATTCAAGAAAGTTCTTGCGGTGTCCAGGGAAGGATCAAAACTCAGTTTCATCGACAGCAGCTGATACAGGCTGTTCAACTGCATAAATTGATTCCCAGTGATTTGGTAAATCTCTTCCCGGCTGATGAGTTTATCACCCTGTTCAATCATCCCATCTGTACGCTTGTCACGATAGTGAAATGGATTGCCGATCAGGGCATCCTTCGAGTCCAAGAGCCCAAAATCCACTCCCCAAGTATCCACTCCGATACTGATAAGTCCACTGCCGCACTTGCTGCTTGCTAGACGAAGCCCTTTTTGAATTTCGGACCATATTGCCAATATATCCCAATAAAGATGATCATTCAGCCAGACAGGTCCATTTGGAAAACGATGGATTTCCTCAATTCTTAGAAAGTTGCCGTCCTGTCGGCCTAGAATTGCTCTTCCACTCTCTGCACCCAGATCAAATGCAAGATAGTATTCAGAGAAATTTGACTTCAGGTTCATAATTTTCAACTTTCAAGCATTTTTTTATTCTGGAATATTCAAGTTATGTTGATGAATTGTGTAAAAGTTCAATTGATCGGCTCTCTGATTATATTCAGGACATTATCACGATGATGTTCCATGTCTGTCTGCGAACGAATAAGATTCCAGGTTCAATCGGAGAAGAGGTTCGGTGTTTGATGGACGAACATTAAAATGCCAATCGGGATAATCGATTGAGATTCCATCCAACGTACTCAATTTTCCATCAGAGAATCGCCTTCTGAGCAGATCCATCCTGCTTTGGACATTTTCAACCTTTGTATTGATCTCGCCAGAGAGAAAATATCTTTCCTCGAGCGGTGAAAGCAGCTCTGAAAGTCGCATCTCTTTTTGTGATAATAATTGAAGCAGTAATAAGGAAGGGAGTATTCCTGAATCAGCGCTGAAAAAGCTGCGAAAATAATAATGTCCGGTGACTTCACCGGCAAATAATGCCGATTCTTCTGCCATTCGCCGCTTGATAAAAGCGTGACCGACACGCTCTTTCAAAGATTCACCTCCGGCATTTCGAATCGTATCTGGAACAGCCCAGGACGCTCTGACATCATAAATAATTTTCGATCCCGGATCGCGTTCAAGCAGATAATTGGCAATGATTGCTGTTAAAAAATCACCGGGTACGAAACGGCCTCGATCATCAACTGCAAAAAAACGGTCGCCATCACCATCATATGCAAAACCTATCTCTGCTCGTTGTTCAATTACCGTTCTTTCCAGTACTGCACGGTTTTGTGGCTGAAGGGGATCCAGACCATGATTGGGCAGGTTTCCATCAGGTTCAAAGTAAAGACGGGTCAATTTCAAAGGCAGTCGTTGATGTATCTCATCAAGTATAGGGCCAACCATCCCATTTGCGGTATCAGCGACGACATTCATAGGCCGTATCGTCGAAATATCAACGATGGAAAACACTTTTTCAATAAAACTATCAAGGTAAGATCGTTTGGTCAGTTTTCCGCGACTGCGCGGGGATCGAAATTGAGCCTTCTCGGCAATCCGGCGAATATCCTGGATCCCACTATCACCACTCAACAGATATGGCATCTCCTTTACCATCTTAAATCCATTATATTGCTTTGGATTGTGTGATGCCGTAACCATTAAACCCGGTAATTTTTCTGTTGCACAAGCAAAATAAAATTGATCCGTGCTGACCATTCCGATACTTATGACATTTGCACCCTGGTCAAGAATTCCATCGATTAATGCCATTTCCAGCGATTCGCTGCTTAGTCTCATATCTCTTCCGATAATGAGTTCCTGCTGGTGCGAGAAGTGTAACAAAGGATCGACCTACCCGATATGCTACATCTTCGTCAAGCTCGGAGGGGTAAATCCCGCGGATATCATAGGCTTTAAATATTTTTGGATTCAGGGCCAATTATTTCTCCAAAATTATGATTTCAAGTATTGTTTAAACTAAATCAGAACGTCCCTGCATTTTCAGCATTTCTACCAAATTCTTTACTTTTTGCTCCTGATCTCTGCTGCAAATCAGTAGAGCGTCTTCTGTGTCAACAATGATAAGCTCTTTGATCCCTATCGTCGCAATCAGTCGCTTACCGCCGATAATCAGGGAATTTTCAGAATTTATCCCGATATGATCACCCTTGATAGAATTTCCCAGCTTGTCTGATGGCAGAAGATCGATCAAGCTGCTCCAACTTCCCACGTCGGTCCAACCCATTTCGACCGGGATTACTGCAGCCTTTCGAGCTCCTTCCATGATCCCGTAATCAATGGTCTGTTTCGGGATCTGAGGCCAGGTTAGTTTCAGAACATGATCATAACTCGTTGTGCCGATGGTTTCATAAATCCGCATCAGCATGTCATAAAACTGAGGCATCTGGGTGGAAAACTCTTCAAGGATTCGATTTACTTTCCAGATAAACATACCGCTGTTCCACGAATAAATTCCAGAGTGAACCATACGTGCAGCGGTTTCATGGTCTGGTTTCTCGGTGAATGCCCTAAGGCGGTATGTCTTGAATCCTTCGACTTGATCCAGGGCCTGACCGTGTTCTAGATATCCAAATGCTGTCGATGGACTGGTTGGTTGGATCCCCAATGTAACCAGAAAATTCTGCTGAGCCAAATGTTCTGCGGCATGAAGGACGTTTATGAATGTTTTTGAGTCTTCGATGTAATGATCAGCGGTTAATACTGCCATCACTGCTTCTGGGTCTTGTCTGTTGATGTGAATGGCAGCCAAACCGATCGCAGGTGCGGTTCCTCGCCCTTCAGGCTCAAGTATAAATTGAGAGTCCGAAAGTTCAGAATTCTTGCTGCTGGAGGATATCCTTATGTTCCTGTCTGGTTGCGATTAATATCCGATCGATGGAGAAAATGGGGGAAATTCGGCGGACAGCATGCTGGAACATGCTCTGTCCACCGACCAAATGCAGCGATTGCTTTGGTTTTTGTTCACGGCTCAAGGGCCAGAGTCTTGTCCCTGAGCCACCGGCCATGATTACGGCATAGTACATCTGTCATCCTCCATCAGGTAGTGAAAGGCAGCCGCCAATAACTACCACCGCCACCCTCTCGATCCATTAACCCATAACCTACCAGGTATCTTCGCATCAATGCGGTGTCAGAATTATATCGAGAAAGGATTTCGTTGACTTCCTTTTCTGTGTATCGAATTTCCGGCTCAAAGGATTGGACAACATATTTCAAAATAACAAGAAATTTCTTCTCCTGTGCAGGAAAGCTGATGATCCGCCCATCCGTATCGAGAAATGTTGAGAGCACTTTTTGTTCGTAGGCATCTTCACTCATTTTCCGGGTGAGATTGGTCAAACTGCTTTCATGAAGCATATCTTTTGCCATTTCTTTCAGAGTTTCTAATTGCAGCGAATATATCGCATAATGACCTTGTGCGCGCGCTGTAACCAGCCCTGCCTTTGCCAATTTCGATAAGTGGTGCGAAGTTGTTGAAACGCTCAGGTTCAGCGACTCCGCTAATTGTTCAACATTCGTCGGTTTTTGGGCCAAAAAACCAATGATCATCAGTCGTTTTTCATCGGCTAACGCCTTGAAGAAATTTAACAATAATTCAAAATTATCATTTTCATTCATTTCTATAATCCTGCTAACATTTTGATGTTTATAGTAATGATTTTATCAATTTCCTTCATTTTGTCAAGTGTTGGAATAAATCTTTCAGGTCTGCACGGAGGTAATATTTCCTGAATGCATTTGACTCTTCCAGAAGTTGGCTGATTTGATTTGCAAGCTGCTTAGTTTTGATAGGAGCATTCGGATTATTCGCTTTTTCAAAGGAAAAGGTAACAGTTGAGCAAGCATCCGAAAGAAAATAATTGGGAAGCTGATCCTCGGTAATCATGATTTGAATATGGCCTGCAGCCTCCAACCAGGCCAAACCCAGGCGAACCGTTTTTTCTAAATGTCCCGTTAATCCAGCCAGAGTTCTTATTGTGACTTTATTAACACCTTTGGAATATTGATAACGAAGCAAACCGCTAAGTTGATTCATAAAAGACTTCAGCGTACCAAACTCAGAATCAATCCCGAAAACTTCCACTTTAAAAGGTCGGCATTTCTCCAGAGCTTCTGCAAGCTCGCACCTACCTGGAGGCACGGTCCATATTATCAGGCAATGGCATGGCACAAGGTTTTCCCTCGAAATACACCAGATCATCCGCATTATTTAATCCTGCATCTTTTAGACCATCTATCAACCGGCTATGCTCTCCGGCTTCTGCCCATATGATAGTTTCTCGAAGATTGATATTTGATAAAATCTTTAACAGCTCTCGAAAAGGAGATGCAAGAGACCTTCGATCGACCACCTCAAATCTTGTTTGGACATTATCAATCCGGTCATCCAGGGTATCAGATCGCAGATCTTCAAAAACGATCGATAAATCAACTTGACCTTTATAGCTGGAGCTTCTGACGTGATAAGCTAAATCGAACTTTCCGCTCGGAAACTGGTATTCGTCACAAGATTCAGAACCACCCCACCACATCACTTTTTGCACAATACCAAATTGGTCTTTAATCAGAAGTTTGATGTGCTCAGATTGCCGACCAAGTTTCGAAAAACTCACCAACTCTAAGTTACGACTTGCAAGGATGATGGGAGGATTTCCATGTCCGAATGGCGCAAGTTGATTCAATGAATTCTGCTAGTTCCAGGTTAATCCCACCCCAATCCAGAAATCCTTCTATTAGAAGTGAATCAGCTTCCGATGGGTATTCATTCTTCTGGGATTGGATATTCTGGCTAATTCTTTGCCTAAATTGGGGTATATTCTTGGGATCAATCGAAAAACCAGCTGCCATCGCATGACCTCCAAATCCCGATAGGAGATCAGACACATTCAATAACGCCTGGGTGATGTCCACTCCTTCCACAGATCGAGCTGATCCACGGGCCAATTCTCCTTGAGGCATCGAAATTAGGATTGCAGGCAATCGATATTTTTCGACAAGTCGGCTCGCGACGATACCTATCACTCCTGCTGGCCAGGATGGGCTCGCAAGGACTAGCGCTGACGAGGTCATGTCGGTATCCTTGCTAATTTGATCCTGTGCAGCTTTTAGAACCTGGCTGGTCATCAATTGCCTCTGGCTGTTCCATCCTTCCAATTCCAATGCCAGGATGCGTGCTCTTCCAGCATCCTTTGTCGTTAACAACTCAACAGCTGGATTAGCATCACTCAATCGGCCCATTGCATTCAGTCTGGGCGCCAGGACAAATCCAATTTGTTCTTCGTTCATCGAAGCCGGAACAAGTCCAGACATTTCATAGATAGCCTGCAGACCCACTCGTTGCGACCCACGCAGACATTCTAATCCGCGTTGAAGCAGAAAGCGGGTTTCACCGGTCAGCAAAGCAACGTCTGCAACAATCCCCAAAGCAGCCAAATCCTGATATTTTCTTACTCCACCAGGATATCCAGCGTATTGATACAGTGCCTCAGCAAGTTTATACGCTACTCCCGCACCAGGAAGCCCACTTAACCCATGATTTTGCGGCAGCAATCTCGGTGAGACAATTGCATAAGCCAAGGGGAGCAGCTCCTGAATTGCTTCAAGTTCATCCTCGCCTGCATGGCGGGTTGGCAGCTCATGATGATCGGTGACAATCACGTCTACATCTCGTTCATTGGCATATGCGATCGCATCATAAGCGGAAATTCCTGTGTCACAGGTCAGCACCAACTTCGGTGGATCATTCGAAACCTCTAGAAGTTCCCGCAGTACGTTTAAACCGACCCCATGCGATTCTTTCGCACGGATTGGGATATGGTAGCTCACCTTACCCCCCAATTCGGTCAGTGTTTCCACCAAAATAGCCGTAGCAGTCTGTCCGTCTACATCAAAGTCACCCCACACAAGGATGTGCTCGCGGTTTTGCATCGCAGTCCAAAGACGGAGTTTTGCCCGATCCAACCCGGGCATTTCACCAGGCTCGGCTGGCTGGAAGCAGTCTGGATCAAGAAAAGCCCTTGCCAATCGTACATCAGCATAACCGCGCCGGGCAAGTGCCCTTGCTGCCAGCAGGCTGCCTTTCGTCAGACTCAGCAGGTCTTCGGTTATCGTTTGATCCGACGGCTCAATCCATTCTCGCATTTGAATGATTTTAGCATATTCGGCAAAGAGCACTGGTTCACAAACAACTGCTTGACAAGAACATTTGTTCTATTTATAATCATTTCAGGATGATCAGATTTCAATCTCTGCCCCATATTAATAGTAACAAGGTCGAGGAGCACGTGTTGTGTCGTTCCTGGATGCTTTCCTGAAGAGGCTGGGCTTGCGCCGGATTGAACGCCGCCGTTACACATTGGACGGTCCGTTGGTAGATTATGTCGAAGCGCTTGCCGAGCACGAGCAGCGAAAACCCACAGAGGTGGCTGCCGATCTGATGGCCAGCGGAGTTGCACAGCGCGATCTGGATCTTGATACCTACCAGCGCTGGCAAACCCTCTCCCAACGCGAGCAGGAGGTGGCGGCGTTCGTTTGCCTGGATTACACCAATCGCCAGATTGCCGCCAGGTTGTCTATCTCCCCTGAAACGGTCAAGTTGCACATTAAGAGAGTCTTATACAAATTTGATCTGCACAGCAAAGATGAGCTGCGCATGCTGATGAATGAATGGGATTTCAGCGCCTGGAGATAAAAAGGCGTATCTCTCTTTGAAGAAATATCAATCCATGGAAATACCCAGGTGGCTGATGATGATCTCCATTGGCCAATGTCGGTGATCGTCAAAAGCACGCTGGGCATCAGCCAGGGCACGGCGTTTTTCCTCCCGATGAGAAACGAAGATGCCTTTTATTTCCAGCTCGTGCAGCCTTTCGGCCGTCCCTTGCACGCTGCCATTGCTCTGCCGAACCGCATTGCGCACAAATTCATTCAAATATTGTTGGTAGAGCTTGATATCCATTCGAAAGCTCCTATCGTGATTGGATTATACTCGAACACTATCCAGGACTAATACTTGTTCGATAAATGAAAACCGGTCAAAAGACGTATTGTCAAACAGGACAAGTCCGGTAAAATTATCACAAGTTACGAACATGCGATAAGACTGGTGTAAACACAAAAAATGAACGTAAGAACCGACCTTCGCTCAGGATATTCCTCAAAAACGCCGCTGCTCAATTCAGTTAATGGGCTGAATGCCACAATTGACCTGTATAAGACTGCAAGTACGATCGTCGATACCTCAATGCTTGATCCGAACGCGCTGAAATTATTTATGAATTACCTGCCGTCTGCAAATCGATAAGCAATTTTCTGTCATTCTTTCTTCTTTAGTCAAAAATCCGAGCGATGGCTCGGATTTTTGACTTTATCAATCATTTGAGCGATTACCCATGTAAACAGAAGCTGTATTAAAAATGCTGCTCAAGAAGCAGTGATTCGTCCGTCAGCCCATGCCGGCGGTAAAACCGAACAGCCGCCTCGTTGGTCGTCATGGTACTGACAGAGATCTCAACACAGCCAATTTCCCTGGCACGTCGAATCACTTCCGTCAATAATTTGCTGCCGATACCCCGGGATCTATAACCGCTCCTGGTAATTAACTCTTCAATCAGGCAAACCATGCCGGCATGGTAAAGATTCGGTCGTATCCAATAGCTGACGAAACCAACAGCTTCCTGATCTTCCTCAGCGATCAGGATATTCGCACCCGGCAAGCCTAAATAGGACTGGACAAAGGCGAGATCAAGCGTACATTCTTCATGATTAAAACTGGTCAGTTCGTGTACCAGCCGCAGCACAGAATGTGCATCTTCATGTAAAGCCAATCGGATCAGGGTATCCGTGTGCATTAGACTTCCCCTATTTGGATGGAGAGTTATTGAACACAGTCTCAGGGATTGTAATTTTGATTTTGTTTATTATCAAGAATCAATTTATACATTTTTAGCGAATTCTCGTTAGTTTCTACACGCATTATAAAATTATAACGGTCAAGCTGGCAGCAATATTCAAGGTCGCTACCAGAATTTATCAACGCTCCAGCCAGCAAACGGGCATTAACAGAACGGCGGACACGGTCCAGGAATGGACCTGGGTCAATCGATGGGTTCTCAAAAAGTGCGGACAGATAGTCTGCACAGGCAGTATCTTCATCGCCGCGTCCATCAGGCGTAAACCCAGTTATCACAAATGAGATTGACCGCTGCTGAAGCATTTTTATATAATGGGCTGTTGCACCAGCAACGCAAAAGCTTGCCGCTAACAAAATCTCTGCACCACGAGAGCGAACAACACCCTGTGTTCCGCGCTTGTTCGTTGAACTAATTCCATTCCGCTCAGGTCTTGATTCAGAAATTCAGCAGGTGAATTCCCATAATCAAAACCACGTATCTTGATCCCATTCTCCTCGCCCATAAGGCGAATTTTTGAATCTTTGTCCCGGAGAAGAAAAGCTTCATCAGAAGCTCCCACTATTTCGATTGATTTTGCACCAGCTGCAAAAGCGAATGCTGCGGTTGTGAATGCCCGGATCACATCGATTACAACAACTGTTCCGGTTGCTTGATGGCAATTTTCAAGGGAATAATAATGAAAATCCATATTGACTTTAAATTGGTTTCAATTCAGATATATAAATTTAGTACAAAAGGGAATTTTGGAATTATCAAGAACCTGATTGAGACGACTTTTCAAAAATACTTATCCTGGCAAAGAATATATACTACCTTGAGAAATCATATTATTTAAAAAATTCAACTGCTCCTAAATTTTAGGAGCAGCTGCCATGATGACCCCGACAGGGCTCGAACCTGTAACCAATTGATTAAAAGTCAACTGCTCTACCATTGAGCTACGGGGCCGTGTTGGGCTATAAAATAGCCATGCGAAGTGGAATTATACCCCAAAGATAATAGATGTCAACTTTCCCAAAGGTTCAAGACGAGAAAATCAATCATCATTTGGGGATATGGATTTGATACAATCATTCTCATGAACACATCCTCAATATCAATTATCGATATACCTGGTATCCTAGTAGGTCATGCCTCGAACACAGAAGCGCTGACTGGATGCACAGTTATCTTATGCGAGACCGGCGCAGTTGGAGGAGTTGACCAGCGCGGCGGCGCTCCAGGCACGCGGGAAACTGACGCTCTGCACCCCCTCCATCTTGTACAAGAAGTGCATGCTGTCGTCCTTTCAGGTGGATCAGCATTCGGGCTTGATGCTGCAACAGGCGTCGTCCGATATCTTGAAGAACGTGGGGTCGGTTTCGACGTTGGTGTGGCGAAAGTCCCCATCGTACCCTCAGCAATCCTGTTCGATTTAGGAATTGGTCGACCAGAGATCCGCCCGGATGCCCAAATGGGTTATCAAGCATGTCTGAACGCAACAAATAATCCGCCCGAGCAGGGAAATGTGGGTGCCGGCACCGGGGCAACGGTCGGAAAAATCCTTGGGATGGGAAGTGCAATGAAGGGCGGGGTGGGCAATGGTGGGTATCAGCTCAGAAATGGAGTAATCATCGCAGCAATTGTGGCAGTCAATCCTCTCGGCGATGTGATCGACCCTGCAAGCGGAAAAATTATCGCTGGGGCGCGCAATCCGTCCTTTGAAAAAGAATCTGTCCAACCAGCGGATCAATTCGTTAATGCTCTTGAGGTGATGCAGAAGAATTCATTTGGTTCAAATCAAGAATTCACCGATAGGAACAACACTGTGATTGGTGTCGTCGCGACAAATGCCAGGCTCTCCAAAGAGGAAATTAATAAAGTTGCGCAAATGGCCCAGGACGGAATTGCCCGCACTATCCGCCCTGCCCATACCATGCTGGATGGAGATACAATTTTCGCATTGTCGATGGGAAAAGAGAAGGCAGATGTGAATACGATTGGGGCATTTGCCGCCGAAGCTGTCAGTCAGGCAATCCTTAGCGCCATTATGAATGCCAGACCTGTTATTGGAATACCTTCTGCATCGATTTATTCATGACCTCGCCGGCTGGTTGAGCTTCTTAGTCTTCCCATCGACCGCCACCAGGTGGTAGTATTAATGATCACAACTGCCCCAACGATCAAAAGTGCAGAAAAGATGATTTGGAGATTTACAGGCTCATCGGCTATCATGCTTCCCAAAAAAACCGCAACCAGCGGATTTACATATGCATAAGTCGCCACAAGCGGTGTTGGGGCAACACCCAAAAGCCAGGAATAGGACGCAAATCCCACAATCGAGCCAAAGAATATCAAATACGCCAATCCGGCTATGGATGAAAACGAGATGTTCGCAACATCTAATCTTCCCCATTCTCCTGCCAGCGTCCCAACAACAAAGAGTCCTACTCCTCCAACCAACATTTCCATCCCAGAAGCCAGAAGTGGCTGATTGGGAAGCTTTTGATGATTTTCCCGACTGTAGATCGAACCAATCGACCAGAGCAAGGAAGCGATTAATAGTGCAACTGCCCCAACCGTATCCACTGCGTTCGAATCATTGCTTGAGCCGAATGGATTGACAAGGATCAGGATCCCCACAAAACCCAGGACTACTCCTGCCACAGTCAGCCAGAATGGCTTGCTTCCACCTGGTCGGATTGCATCGATAAGCACAATCCAAAGAGGCATTGATCCAACAATCACTGCTGCAATACTGGAAACCACCCGCTGTTCTGACCACGATACCAACCCATTTCCACCCACTAATAAAAACAATCCAATGATTCCAGCTGTCTTCCATTCACTCCTGGTTGGCTTTCCTTTTTTGGATACTCGCATCCAGACGTATAAAATCAATCCCGCCGTCAAATTACGGGTTCCAGCCATTAGAAAAGGAGGAATTGTCTCCACCGCAAAGCGAATCGCCAGGTAAGTGGAACCCCAGACAATGTATAAAGAAATCAGTGCCAACCAAATTTTAATTTTCAAAACGAAACCTCCAAAGCCATTCAAAAAGTGAGCCGAATTTGCAGGCTCACTTTTTGAAATCGGCAGAGGGTTGATGATCTTTTAATCAGCAGCCTTCAATTTCGGAGCAGGCTTCTTGCTGCGAGTGATGCTCCAAACCACACCAGCCAGCAAGACGATGACTAACAACCAGCCAATCACACCTAAATCCGAATAAGCAACCAAGATTGGAGCTGCAATTAAAGAAACCAGGTTCACTACTTTAATCATGGGGTTTAGCGCCGGTCCGGCGGTATCTTTTAACGGATCACCGACCGTGTCACCAACCACGCTTGCTTTATGCCGCTCCGAGCCTTTACCGGTGTTCTTCTCCAAGTTGCGAGGCTCATCCTCAATTGTCTTCTTTGCGTTATCCCAGGCGCCACCTGTATTAGCCATGAAGACCGCCAGCAGCTGACCGCTCAGGATAACTCCCGCCAGGAAACCACCAAGTGCCTCTACTCCAAGCACTAGACCAATTAGCAGCGGCATTAGGACTGAGATTGTTGCCAGGGGGATCAGCTCTTTTTGGGCGGATGTGGTCGAAATACTGACTACTCTGGCATAATCGGGCTTGACGGTTGCTTCCATCACACCCGGGATGCGGAACTGCCGGCGAACCTCCATAACGATCTCACCCGCCGCCCGGCTGACCGCTCGTATCGAGAGCGAGCTGAACATCCAGGGGAGAGCGCCGCCTATGAGAAGCCCTACAAATACTGAAGTACTGGAGACCCGAATCGAATCCAGTACGTCCAAGCCGAGTGATGCCTGAACTCTACTGACGTCCGTGATAAAGGAGGCAAAGAGGCTCACAGCGGCTATCACTGCTGAAGCAATCGCAATTCCTTTCGTAATCGCTTTGGTCGTATTTCCAACCGCATCCAGATCGGCCATGATTTGTCGAGCTTTGAGTGTTTTCTCATCGGTTTGATCGTGCCAGGCCATCTCGCCAATCCCATTCGCGTTGTCTGAGATCGGACCGTAGGAATCCATCGCAACATTGTTCCCGGTGTGACTCAGCATACCAATCCCCACCAGGGCAACTGCATAAAGTACGTACAGCGGTCCATCTCCCTGGTATAGAATGATACTGAAAATAAACGAAACGGAAATCGCGATTAACGCCCAAACGCTAGATTCCATCCCGACAGCCAATCCAGAGAGGATGGTCGTTGCAGGTCCTGTTTCAGTGGATTCCACAATCTCTCTGACAGGTTTTTTGGTTGCCGATGTGAAATAGGATGTGAGCGGGTTAAAAACGACAGCCAGACCGACGCCAATCGTCGTCAGCATCGCCATGCGCCAGTCGTTTGCATAAAGGATTGCGACGATGAACGACAGGATGATAGTGTTGACACTCGATACTTCATATGATCGAAACATCGCTTCTTCTGAATCATGCGCCCGCAGGAACTTGAGCGGAAAATTTTCCCAAATCGGAACTGTGAAGGTACCCAGGATTGAGCTGATCACACCGATCCCGCGGATAATTAGCGGATACACAATCCATTTCAAGCTGTGGGTAGGGTCAAAAGCCATGAGAGCGATCCCAAGGATAAGTGTCGAGACGATCGTCACTTCATAGCTCTCGAAGATATCAGCAGCCATTCCGGCACAATCACCGACGTTATCTCCTACCAGATCTGCAATGACTGCGGCGTTTCTGGGATCATCTTCCGGAATATCCTTTTCCACTTTCCCTACCAGATCAGCACCGACGTCCGCAGCTTTTGTGAAGATACCACCTCCTACGCGCATAAACAGCGCAATCAATGTTCCCCCCAATCCAAATCCTAATAATGCATCTGGAGCTGCGCGTCCGAAAATGATAAAGATGATTGTGCCTCCAAGCAGGCCCAGCCCATCGGTTAACATTCCGGTCACAGTGCCAGAATAATAGGCTATTGAAAGAGCTTCATTAAACCCTCGCCGCGAAGCCGATGCGACGCGCACGTTCGCTTGAATAGCCATGCGCATCCCTAGCTGTCCCACAAGGAGTGAAAAGGTAGCCCCTACGATGAATGCCAGCGTCCGTCCTCCCGCAATGATGATTTTAGTATTTAGTGGAAATTCTTCCAGTGCTTCCTGACTCGGTTTGACGATGTAGACACTGAAAAACAAAGCCAATGTCAAAACTGCGATCGCAGGTAAGATAGTTTTCAGCTGTCGACTGAGATAGCTATCCGCACCAATCCTGATAGCCTCCCAAACTTCCTGCATCTCTGGAGTCCCTTTGTCTTTCTTCAAGACCAGGTTTTTCAACAGCCAGGCGTAGATCAGGCTGATGACCGCTACTACTAGAACCGCAACAATCGCAAATTGCTCAAAGTCATTTAGCCCATGCCGGGCAAGTCCAAATATATTCATATTTTCCTCTTTATCGATATAATGGGAAGAATAAAATCGCCGGCGGCATTTCACGCCGCGGTTTAATAAATTTGTTCATCTCCTGTTGCCAGATCGGGGAAATTCTTTTCAACTTTCAAGCTGCAAATCCCTCCTGCAAACTTGTTTTTTAGTGTTCGGAAATTAAGAAATCCGGAAAAGAATTATTGTTAACTGCGAGATATTTTATTCTTTACTGATAAATAATTTTACCACCTCATCAATTTTCCTTCAACGATGGAATCTAACTAAAAATTAATCTAAAATAATTTGTCTGACAATTGACATTCAATCATTTTCTTGATAAACTAAACCGTAATCCATGACAAAATCCAATCATTTAATGGTCCGACGGGCTGCTGGTTTCTGAGAACGACTTATTTCACCCAAATTCGTTATGACTTTAAGATAACCAAGTGCGTCCAGCGCTTTCTATGCACACTAAAAATCCCCAGGGTTGTTTGGAAATAATTCTCAAAACTCAGATGAATTGCAAGCATAGGTTTTCGAGGTGCATCGATGGTTGATATGACATCAGATTTTACACGCAAACTGGTTGACGTCGCCATGGGACGCCATCCTGCTGACCTCGTCATTCGTAATGGTCGATGGGTATCGGTTCAGTCTGGTGAAATTATCCCAAATATAGATATTGCTATTTGTGATGACCGAATCGCTTATGTCGGAGAAGACGCTTCCCATACAATTGGTGAATTTACTCAGCTGATCGATGCGCACGATCATTTCTTAGTTCCTGGGCTGATCGACGCTCACATGCATGTCGAATCAGGTATGCTCACAGTCAGCGAATTTGTTCGAGCTGTCGTGCCCCACGGCACAACGGCAATGATTATTGATCCTCACGAAATCGCTAACGTTTTCGGATTACGCGGCGTACGACTGATGGTTGATGAAGCGAGCCTCCAGCCAATCCATGTCTGGGTTCAGGTTCCTTCCTGCGTTCCATCAGCGCCAGGATTGGAGACACCAGGTGCTGCAATCGGACCGCAGGAAGTCGCAGAAGCCTTGAAATGGCCAGGGATTATTGGCTTGGGTGAAGTGATGAATTTTCCGGGTGTCTATCAAAATGACGAGAAAATCCATTCCGAAATGGCTGAGACGCATTTGGCTGGAAAAGTGATCGGCGGTCATTATGCTTCTCCCGATTTAGGGAATCCTTTTCATGGTTATGTTGCAGGGGGTCCCGAAGACGATCACGAAGGGACAACAAAGGAAGACGCAATAGCCCGTGTGCGGCAAGGGATGAAAGCAATGCTTCGACTGGGATCCGGGTGGTTGGATGTTGCCGAAGGTGTTCGGGCATTAACAGAATTGAAGCTCGATCCTCACCGGTTCATTTTATGCACGGACGACTCGCATTCAGAGACCCTCGTTTGTGAGGGTCACGTAGATCGCGCGGTAAGAGAAGCAGTTGCGAACGGCGTTGTTCCCATCACAGCGATACAAATGGCGACGATCAACGCGGCTGAGCATTTTGGCTTATCTCGCGAGATCGGGATGATTGCGCCACGCCGCTACGCCGATATCCTCATCGTCGAAAACCTGGGAAAATTCAAAGCCCAAACGGTGATTGCTCGAGGAAAAGTCGTTGCAGATAATTATCAATTTCTGGCAAGTACTCCAACTTTTCAATACCCCGAATGGGCAATCAATTCTGTTCTGTTGAAACGTGAAATCATTCCTTCCGATTTTGATCTGATCAGTTCCGTGCCTGGCAAGGTTCATGCAAATGTGATCGGGATTTTAGAAAACCAGGCACCTACCCGCCACATGCAATTTTTAATGCCTGTCGAGGACGGAAAAGTGAAAATTGATATTCAGCGAGATGTGGTAAAAATTGCTGTGATTGAAAGACACCATGGCACGGGTAGAGTTACTACGGGTCTTGTTCATGGGTTTGGCTTTAATCGTCCATGCGGAATTGCCTCGACAGTTGCTCATGACAGCCATCATCTTCTTGTAATCGGAACGGATGAAGCGGATATGGCTGCTGCCGCGAATTATCTGGCAAAAATCGGAGGCGGACAAGCGGTCGTAAGTGAAGGCAAGGTGATCGGACAGGTTGCTTTACCAATCGCTGGATTAATGTCAAATCATCCGGCAGAGGATGTAGCTAATCAAGCAGAAACTGTCCTTGATGGATTTCGGTCCTGCGGCTGCAAGCTGAACAATCCGAATATGCAGCTCAGCCTTCTCGCTTTACCCGTCATCCCTGAGCTTCGGATTTCTGATTTGGGATTGGTAGATGTAACGAAGTTCCAGATGATTCCCGTCCTTGAAAAAGTATAAGTATGAAACGATTAGATAGCAGATCATTTTATCTATGGCCGAATCATCGATAACAATTAGATTGCATGAACAGCTAGGTCAAATTATTGCGACGACTGAAGCAGGTGGGCGGTTGCCATCTGAGCCCGACCTCGCAAAGTCACTTGGAGTCTCGCGTGCGACTTTGCGCGAAGCGATGAGAATATATGAAACTCAAGGATACATTCGCCGCAGGCAAGGTTCAGGGACCTACGTAAATCATCCGGCGCGAACGCTTGACAGCGGATTAGAAATCCTGGAAAGCATTGAGACAATTGCAGATCGGAATAATCTTCTGGTCACAATGGGGGAGTTGGATGTCGAACGTCGACCTGCAACACCAGAGGAAATCTCGAATCTCTCTCTCGATAACAGTGAGGAGGTGATCCAAATCTCGCGTGTCATCATGGCAGAGAACCGTCCCGTCGCTTATCTCGTGGACATACTACCAGTGCATATTTTGACACAGGAAGAATTATCATCAAAATTCAGCGGCTCAGTTCTTGACCTTCTAATCAATCGAGGCGATCCGCAATTGCTCTCTTCACGGACTGAAATTAATGCGATTACTGCCAACTCATCTATTGCACGCGCGCTCGGAATTCAACGAGGCGTTGTTTTGATTTATTTAATTGCGGATCTTTATTCAACAGCAGGAAATGTCATCGACCATTCTTACAGTTATTTCCTGCCAGGTTATTTTCACTTCCATGTCGTCCGGAAGGTTGGATAATCCGGACAGCAGAAAATGTCCATATGTATCCACGCAAAGAGTTTGCGTTTTTACAAATCCTATCAACCCTTAGTTAAACGGAGGTTTTGAAATGCGTAGTTTTTCTGGTCGTGATATCCTTTCGCTGAAAGATTTTGAAAGGAACGAATTTTTCCATGTGTTAGATGTCGCAAAACAACTCGAACCGATTGCTCGGACACGCCGCAACAGCGATATGCTCGCTGAGAAGACGATGGTCACCGCTTTCTACCAGCCGAGCACGCGCACCCGTCTGGCTCATGAAGCAGCTATGCACCGGCTTGGCGGCCATGTAACCGGTTTTTCTGATGCAAAAATGACCCGCGCCGGCGACTTCTATCAGGAGTTGATTAAAGACACAGTTAAGATGCTTGAGTTCTACGGCGACGTGATTGTGATGCGTCATTTCCAGCAGGGCGCTCCCCACGAAGCCGCAAAATGGGCTTCTGTTCCGATCATCAACGGCGGCGACGGCTGGGGCGAGCATCCAACCCAGATTCTGACCGATCTTTATACTGTTCAGCGTGAAAAAGGCCGAATTGATGGCCTCAAATGGCTCGCAGTTGGAGATATGCGCATGCGCACGATGCATTCTCTGGCATATGCTTTGACGCAATTCGACTGCCCGGTTACTTTTGTTGCTCCACCAGAAATTGGGATGAAGGATGAATTTAAAGCTGAATTGAAGCAGTATAATCTGAACTTCAAAGAAGCAGAGCATGTTGAGCAGGCAATTGGTGATGCCGATGTTATTCTTGTCGAGCCAGTCGTCCAACCTGATTATACAAAATCGCGCGACGAACGATCCGGCGACGTTGGTTTGACCCCTGCCAACTATAAGATCACACGTGAACTTCTGTATACCAAGGCAAAACCCGATGCCATTTTGCTCCACTCGCTACCCAGAATGGACGAAATTCCTCCCGATGTCGACATCACCCACTGGTCACGCTACTGGCAGGAAGCTTTCTACGGTGTCGTGATGCGCATGGCCTTGTTAGCTCTGGTCATGGGAAAAATGGAATAGTCTTTTTAGAATAGAGAGGTTCTCATGCAAACTGATCTTCGCAACCGCGATTTAATTGGCGATCTTGACTTCACAAAAGAAGAAGTCGAAACTGTATTAGAAGTTGCTTTCGACCTGAAACGCAAGCGTGCCCTGGGCGAATCGCATGCCTATTTGCGCGATAAAGTCCTGGCGATGCTCTTTTTCTTCTCCAGCACGCGCACGCGCGGCTCTTTCGAGGCAGGTATGGCACAGCTCGGCGGGCACGGTGCTTTCATCGAATCCAAGTCGACGCAGATTTCCCATGGCGACACACCGAAAGAAATCGGTGAGATTTTCGGCCGTTATTTCGACGGAATTGCGATTCGACATGTGGATTGGGGCATTGGTAACAAATACTTGAATGATGTCGCCAGAGCATCACGTGTACCGATCCTGAACATGCAGTGTGATATCTATCACCCGTTCCAATGTTTGGCCGATCTGATGACGATCGTCGAGAAAAAGGGCCGTGATCTTCGGAAAAAGAAAATGGTCGTTTCATGGGCTTACGCGGCTTCCTACCAGAAACCCATGTCCGTCCCACAGTCTCTTATCCTGCAAATGCCTCGTTTCGGTCTGGATGTTGTCCTTGCCCATCCACCGGAGTTCAAGCTGATGCCCGAGATCATGGACCAGGCTCAGGAACAGGCGCGCAAGTTCGGCGTCGGTTTCGAGGTCATGGATGATATGGAAGCAGCATTCAAGGACGCCGATATTGTCTATGCGAAATCCTGGGGTGCAATGGTCCATACTCCAGATGCCGAAGAAGGCGCCCGCATCATAAAGAAATACGAGCATTGGATCACCGATGAGCGAAAGATGGCTCTGGCGAAGCCGGATGCGATCTACATGCATCCTTTGCCTGCTGATCGAAATATCGAAGTCACTGACGGCGTTATGGACGGTCCAAACTCGGTTGTGTACGACGAAGCTGAAAACCGGATGCATGCCCAAAAAGCTGTTATGGCGCTCACAATGCGCTAGGAGAGAGAAATGAGTAAAAAAGTTGCAGTCGTCGCAATCGGTGGAAACTCACTGATTCTAGATAAGCAGCATGAGGATGTTAATTCGCAGGTCTCCGCTGTTGAGGAATCCTGCAAGCATATCGCCAATATGATCGAACGCGGCTGGAATGTGATCGTAACTCATGGGAATGGTCCGCAGGTTGGTTTCATCCTTCGACGGAACGAGCTCGCTTCCCCTGAAGTCCATTCCACTCCATTGGACGTGATCGGAGCCGACACGCAGGGATCTATTGGTTATATGATCGCGCGCGCCCTGGACAATGAATTTAAGAAGCGTGGAATAAAACGATCCGTCGCAGCAGTCGTCACACAGGTACTTTTGGATAAGGATGATCCCGGGTTCAAGAATCCCACCAAAGGTATTGGTGGTTTCACAACCAAAGAAAAAGCGGATGTTTTTGCTCAAGAAGGTTGGGTTGTAAAAGAAGACGCTGGACGAGGTTGGCGCCGGATGATCGCATCCCCAATTCCGAAAAAAATCATTGAGATCGAAGCTATTAAGAGCTTGATCGATGATGATTTTATCGTGGTTGCAGTAGGCGGCGGTGGGATCCCGGTTATCGAAGACGAGAACGGGATGCTGCAAGGAACCTATGCAGTAATCGACAAGGATCGTGCCAGCAGCTTATTGGCATCCGATTTGAAAGTTGATCTTTTCCTGATTTCAACTGCCGTAGATCAGGTTGCGATCAATTATAATCAGCCCAATCAACAGTGGTTGGACAAGATGACACTCAGCGAAGCAAAAAAGCTCTATGCCGAAGGGCACTTCCTATCAGGCAGCATGGGTCCAAAAATTGAGGCCATCATTGCCTTCCTGGAAGCGAATCCAATGGGTAAAGCGCTTGTAACCAGACCTGAATTTATCGCCGATGCGTTGGATGGCAAGACAGGGACCTGGATTTTACCCGATTAATGTTAGCTCAGGCAGGTTGGCACTGAATTCGAACCAACCTGCCTGTTTTTTTTGATAAACCAGCATAAATACTGAAGGGTAGGTGAGCATGTCAAATGTCAGTCCTGCCAGCAAGAATTTTATTTACAAATTTAATCCACGAAACATCAGGTGGAAGGAGTTCTTCTATGCGAGCGTCTTCCCTGTTCTTGCTGTAGTACTTGCGCTGGTTTTTGGGGCTGTGATGCTTTTGCTGTTGGGGGTTAATCCGATCGAAGCTTACGCTGCGATGATCGGAGGTGTATTTGGCAGCGTTTCAGGGATGACCCAGGCCCTAGTTAAAGCCACTCCCCTACTGCTTGTTGGACTCGGTATATGCATCGCGTTTCGTGCAAGTGTGATCAATATCGGTGGCGAAGGTCAGATTATACTCGGCGCCCTGATGGGAACCTGGTTTTCGTTGACTTTCAGGACATGGCCAGGATGGATGTTGATCCCAACAACAATTCTGGCCGGATTTATTGCTGGAGCTGCATGGGGATTTGTTCCAGGAATCCTTAAAGCCCAATTTAATGTGAACGAAATCTTGAGCACAGTCATGTTGAATTCGATCGCGATTCTGTTGATGGATCTGCTCATACGCGGACCGCTTACCGATCCTGCTGGGATATCATCAGGCACCTATCTTGCTCAAAGTGAAAGACTCCCAGAACAGGTTTGGCTCACCAGACTTGTACCTCAGACCCTTCTGCATACGGGTTTGATCCTCGCAATCTTATTAGCTATCGTTGTCTATTTTTTCCTCTGGCGTACGACAATCGGTTATCGTATTCGGGCGGTAGGATTAAACCCGGATGCTTCACGCTATGCTGGAATCAGCATCCAAAGTTTCCAGGCATTGTCTTTGACTTTGGCGGGTGGTTTTGCAGGTCTGGCAGGCGTCATAGAGGTCATCGGCGTGCAACACCGTCTGGTTGAAGGGATCACGAGCGGGTATGGCTTTACAGGGATTGTTGCAGCCTTATTCGGCGGCCTACATCCGATTGGGACAATACCTGCTTCGATTCTCTTCGGGGGGTTGTTGGTTGGCGCAGACAAAATGCAGCGTGCCGTCCAAGTCCCATCTGCCTTGATTGATGCAATTCTGGGTTTGATTGTCTTGTTCGTCGTCGGTTCTGCTTATCTCTCACGGAAATGGGCAGGAAGAAGAATGATTTCTGAAGCTGAAGTCAATAGGAGCCTCAGCGCAAGCGAGGTATTGTCATGAATGAGTTCATCTCCCTTTCTATCATCGTTGGAATATTGACATCGGCTGTGCGATTGGCTACTCCATACCTTTATGCCTCAATTGGAGAGGCTTTTGCCCAGACGTCTGGTGTGTTTAATCTTGGCGTTGATGGGATCATGTTGGTCGGGGCATTTATTGGTTTTTATGTTGCACTCAACACCGGCAACTTATGGCTCGCTTTGCTTGCAGCCGCCCTCGCAGGATTGTTGATGGGATTGCTGATGTCGTTCATCAGCGTCACTTTAAAGGCAGAACAAGGAATTAGCGGTATTGGTTTGTACATGTTTGGTCTTGGCCTTTCTTCGCTGCTGTTCAAAAAGCTGGTTGGAACTGTCCAGACAATTCCAGGCTTTTCGGCTGTGCGAGTGCCTGGTCTGGGTAACATCCCCGTGATTGGTGATATTATCTTCAACCAGAGCCTGCTGGTGTATGGGGCATTCTTGCTTGTTCCCTTAGCATGGTGGGTATTGGATAAGACAACCCTGGGGTTGAAAATAAAATCAGTTGGACAAAATCCGGCGGCTGCGGATACCCTGGGTGTAAGCGTCAACAGAATTCGTTATTTCAGCGTTTGCCTGGGAGCAGTAATGGCCGGGATTGCTGGGGCTTCCCTATCATTATCGCTGGTCAATCTCTTTCAGGAAAATCTCACTGCCGGACAAGGGTTTATCGCTGTCGCTTTAGTATATTTTGGCGGTTGGAGACCTTTGGGAATTCTGGGAGGAGCATTATTGTTCAGCTCCATAAACTCCCTCCAACTCTGGATGCAAGTTCTAAATGTCAACATCCCATCCGATATTTTGCTAATGATGCCTTATATCTTGACTATCGCTGCATTGGCTTTCGCATCCAATAAAGCGCGCCAGCCTGCAGCGTTAAATCACCCCTTTGAAAGGGGAGAAAACTAATCCATTTCAGTTCGAAATAGAGGAGATATTGTAATGAAGACTAAGAGTATGGTAATTTTTCTTTTGCAGCTCGTTCTGATTTCTTCGCTGGTATTAAGCGGCTGCACTTCAAGTGCTGGTCCTGCAGCTGAAGACGAGGCAAAAAAACCGATCCGTGTCGCTTTAGTGATGGCAAGCTCCATTTCAGATATGGCATGGGCTCAATCGATGTATGAAGGATTGAAAAAAGTCCAGGCTGATATGGGCGGAGAAGCTGCCTTTGAATTAGTATATTCAGAAAATATGTTCAAGGTTCCGGATGCTGCTGCAGCAATTCGCGACTATGCAAGCCAGGGTTACGATATTGTCTTTGCCCATGGCTCACAATATGGCTCGTCATTGCAGGAAATTGCGCCGGATTTCCCAAAAACAACTTTTGCTTGGGGAACTGAGGTAAATACATTTGGGCTGGACAATGTCTATGCCTACACATCAGCATCGGAAGAAGGCGGTTACGTCAATGGAATTATGGCCGCCATGCTGACGAAGAGCAAAACTATCGGAGTAACTGGACCGGTGGAAGCTGGTGATATTAAGTCATATGTAGAAGGTTTTATTAAAGGCGTCGCTTCAGTTGATCCAACGATCACAGTATCCGAGACCTGGACGGGATCATACTCTGACGTAGCACTGATGACCGAAGCTGCGAAAACCCATATTGCAGCAGGAGCAGATGCGCTAACAGGTTCATCCCAGGCTGTCGTTGGCTCAATCGGTGCTGCGAAAGAAGCAGGCGACGTCCTGTGGTTCGCAACCCAATATGATCAATCCCCGCTGGCGCCGAACCTGGTTGTCGCAAGTCAGGCGTATAATTGGAACAATATGATCAACGAAATGATAGCCGGCCGGGAAAAAGGCGAACTGGGCGGGGTTTCTTATAAGCTCACCATCAAGAACGGTGGACTGAATATGGTCTATAATCCTCAATTCAACCTGCCGGCTGATGTGAAAGCTGCGGCTGATAAGGCGATTGAAGGAATAAAGAACGGAACGATCGTTGTCCTTCCGTAGCTGATTTTCAAGTAATGGGTGTCTCATAAGTCAGGAAATGACAGGAATCGGATTGAAACAACTCAATATCTTTCTGTATTTTCATAGGGCTTTTCTTCCATACGCCCCTAATGACTTATGAGAACTCCCAGAATTCATGATCATTAACCGAAACCATTGTGAGGTCGAATGATGACATCGATCGACAGCAACACATCCATACCTGGAAAGCCACGGATCCAAAAGTTGGAGATGTGCAATATCACGAAAAGATTTCCTGGTGTATTGGCGAATGAGCAAGTTTGCATCGATGTAAAAGCTGGTGAAGTCTTGGCACTCCTTGGTGAGAATGGAGCAGGCAAAAGCACTTTGATGCGCCAGCTTTATGGTCTTTACAGGCCTGATCATGGTGAAATATTGATTAATGGTCAACCGCAGGTTTTTCGATCACCATCTGATGCTATCCATGCTGGCATTGGAATGATCCATCAACACTTTATGCTCGTGTCAACGTTAACTGTTGCACAAAATGTTGCCTTAGGATTGAAGTCTTCACGCGAGCCTCTGCTTGACCTGGAGAAAATCACCCCGGAAATAGAAAAACTTAGCCAGACGTATGGCTTAAAAGTGGATCCATCGGCATATGTCTGGCAGCTTTCGGTAGGAGAACAGCAAAGGGTTGAGATCATCAAAGCCCTTTATCGCGGCGCCAGCCTGATCATACTGGATGAGCCAACCGCAGTCCTTACTCCGCAAGAGGTGGATGATCTCTTTATCACGTTGAAGAGAATGGTAAACGAAGGACATGCATTGATTTTCATTTCCCATAAATTGCATGAAGTATTGGCGATCAGCAACCGTGTTACTGTGCTGCGAGATGGGAAAAGTATCGGAACCTGCAATACTTCAGAAGTCAGCCGCGACGAGCTGATTCGATATGATGGTCGGTCGAGAAGTAAAACCGCTTGCACCTCAGCCTCGCAAAGCGGGATCTGCTCGACTGAAAATCGAAGGTATCCATACGATGGGGGATCGGGGTTCGGAGGCTTTAAAGGGTGTAAATCTCGACGTTCATTCTGGTGAGATTGTTGGCCTGGCCGGGGTCTCCGGAAACGGACAGCGCGAGCTGGCTCAGTGCCTTGCCGGTCTTAGGAAAGTCACAAGCGGAAAAATCAATATTAATGACCAGGATATGACCGAAGCGACACTCAAAGAACGGATAAAAGCAGGTCAGGCTTATATCCCTGAAGAGAGAATCCGCGATGGTGCAATCCGAGATTTTTCAGTGGAAGAAAATGTCTTCCTGCATGAGCATAATTCCCCAGAATACACAAAATGGATCTTCTTAAACCTTCCTAAAATGGCCGCCCATGCCCAGAACCTAGTTGACCAATTCTCGGTAAAGACTCCCGACTTGAATACTCCGATAAAGAACCTCTCAGGCGGAAATATCCAGAAATTAATCCTTGCGCGCGAGCTTTCACGCAAGCCAAAAATTCTTATCGCCGCACAGCCTACTCGCGGCGTTGACATCGGTGCAACCGAATATATCCACAAACGTCTGATGGAACAGCGCGAGATTGGAACTGCAATCCTTCTGATCTCGGAAGACCTGGACGAAATCAGGACGCTATCCGATCGGATTGCAGTGATCTTTGATGGCCAGATCATGGGTATTGTCGGAAGAGGCGAGGCGACCGTTGAAGAGATCGGTCTTATGATGGCAGGCGTTCCAATGGAGAAACAAACTGCCGCGGCCTGACGTTCTCCATCAGTAGAAACAATAATCTACACGCATCAGGTAGATTAGGTGTCAACCTAACTGATAAATCCAGTACAATTTACTATGGACGAACTTGCAGTCTCGATGTATGCTTATGCTGCAGAAGATTCTGCGCATTAATCAGTTCAAAATATATCGTGGTCAAATCCATAATAGAAATGCTGGAAGGCATGGATGAAAGGAGGCTGACTTTCCAATAATCATCGGATGAAAGAAATTGATGGATGGTTAACCAAACATTTTTCACATAAATCTACGGAGGAGTAATATGCAAACCAAAACGCTTTGGCGGCTCGTAACCTTCCTCGCTATTCTTGCGATGGTCATCTCTGCTTGCGGACAAGGTGCAAATCCACCTCCCGCACAACCAGCAGAGCCTCAGCAAACCCAGGCTCCACAAGTTGAACCGACCAAACCACCAGAAGAAACCGGTGGCTTTCAAATCCCGGATATCGAAGAGGGGAAGTTCAATGTCGCGATGGTCTTGATCGGCCCGCATGATGATGGCGGTTGGTCGCAGGCGCATTACGAAGGTCTGGAATATGTTGCAGCAAAATGTCCCGAATGTCCATACTGCCTATATTGAGAACGTCCCTGAAGGCGCCGATTCGGAGCAGGTGTTCCGCAGCCTTGCCCGCAAAGGATTCAACCTGATCTTCGGCACTTCTTTCGGTTTCATGGATCCGATGGAAATCGTCGCAGGTGAATTTCCGGACACTATATTTCATCCATATCAGCGGCTACAAGTCAAACTCGACGAATTTTGGCAATCTTGTTCGGCGCTATGGAAAACATGAAATATCTGGCTGGGATGCTTGCCGGTGCCCGGGCAAAGATGGATGGCAATCCCAAGCTTGGGCTACATGGCTACCTTCCCGATCCCAGAAGAAATTCGCCTGGGAAATGCGATTGCCCTTGGTATGAAGGAGACCTGCCCCGAATGCACGATGGACGTGCGCTGGATCAACACCTGGCACGATCCGGTCATTGAGAAAGAAGCTGCTGCTTCGTTGTTCGATGCTGGCGCCCAGGTGGTTTTCACCGGTGCGGATACTCCCGCCGTTGCGGATGTCGCTCAGGAAAAAGGCAAATGGGGTATTACCTATGACTGGTCTGGTTCCTGCAAAGTCGAGCGCTGCCTGACAGCTCCTTATTGGAACTGGGGTCCGGTTTATGCGCATGTCGCCAAAGGTCTCATTGATGAGACCTATAAAGTCGGATGGGATTACTTTGATGCTGATTCAGGCGGTCTTGGCCTGTTCGGCTTCATGGAAGGTCAGGAGCTGACCATCGGTGTGAAAGACCTGCCCCCTGAGGTGATCGACGAAGGTAAAGGATACCCTGGCAAAGATGCTGGCAGGTGAATTCAACCGCTTCGATGTCTTCTCTGGCGAGATCAAAGATAATCAGGGCAAAAGTGATTGTTCCGGCTGGCGAAAAGATGGTGCAGGCTGACCTGGATCAGTTCCCTCCTGGAGCTCCAGGCCTGGAATGCAAATACTGCATGTAGTGGTGGTCTGAAGGCATCACTGCTGAGCTTCCGAAACACTAATAATTGAACTTATCAGGAGGCCAGAACCTCGATCTGTTTGTGTCATGAAATCCATGTCATAAGACAAGGTTCTGGCCTCTCAGCCGTCTTAGAAATTATACTCCAGGAGAGACTATGACCGATCAGACTCGCAGATAGATCAAATATCCCCTTCTTCAATCTCGCCAGTTGTTATTGAAATGCGCGGTATCAGTCAAAGCGATTTCCGGGCGTTCTTGCGAACGACCATGTGATTTTGAACTGAAGCATGGTGAGATCCATGCATTTTGGGCGAAAATGGCGCAGGAAAAAGCACCTTGATGAACATCCTGGCAGGGATGTACCGGCAAGATTCAGGTGTTGTAATTATCAATGGAAATCCGGTTTCATTATCATCTCCCACGCGATGCCATTCAGGCGGGCATTGGGATGATCCACCAGCATTTTATGCTGGTTCCCACCCAAACGGTCACGGAAAATATCCTGCTTGGCTTGAATGAACCGCGTTTCATCATGAATTTACCTCATTTTGATGAAATCATTGCAGATTGGGGGAAAAGTTTGGTTTGCAGGTCGATCCACGAGCGAAAATCTGGCAGCTTTCTGTCGGTGAGCAGCAGCGGGTCGAAATACTAAAAATGCTTTACCGTGGCGCAGAAGTGCTGATCATGGATGAGCCCACTGCAGTGTTGGCCCCACAAGAGATCGAAGTGTTGTTCAATACCCTTCGAACGATGGTCGCAGAAGGAAAATCGATCATCTTCATCAGCCACAAACTGCAAGAAGTGATGGCGATCGCAGACCGGGTAACCGTGCTCCGCAAAGGAAAGGTGACTGCGGCAGGTTTGAATGCTCATGGCGCGACTCGCCAGGAGCTGGCTCGAGAGATGGTAGGGAGAGAGGTCATTTTCCACCTGGAAAAGAAGAGCCAAGCAGCCTGGCGAAGTCGTGCTCAGTCTCCAGGATATCCACGCCGATAAATGATAAAGGCTTGCCTGCCCTGCGCGGGGTTTCGTTTGAGGTACGATGCCGGCGAAATTGTTGGGTTGGCAGGAGTGGCTGGGAATGGTCAAAGCGAGCTCGCCCAGGTAATTTCTGGCTTGCGAAATTGCGCCCAGGGGAAAGTCGAATTGAAAGGTGAGGTCATCTGCAACCAATCCTCATTGTTTGCAATCCAAAAGGGTCTTGCCTATATCCCAGAAGATCGAACACATGTAGGTTCGGCGCCAAACTTAAGCGTTACAGACAATGTGATCATGAAGAACATACCGTCAGCCCCCGATTGGACAGGGCTGGATGGTCGATATGAAGGCTGCCACACGTTTCGCGAATGAGTTAAAGAAGCTTACGATATCATCGTGCCAACAGTTGAGACCCCGGTGCGACTGCTTTCCGGGGCAACCTGCAGCGTGTGATCCTGGCCGGGAAATTTCTGGTCAGCCGTCATTTATTGCTGCAGTCCAACCTACCCGTGGCCTGGATGTCGGCGCAATCGAAGGTGTGCAAAGACTTGCTCCTGGCCCAGCGTGAAGCCGGCGCGGCGATCCTTCTGATCTCCGAAGAACTGGAAGAATTAATCGAGCCTGAGCGATCGGATCATCGTGATTTACGAAGGACGGATCATGGGAGAGATGGAAAGCGACCTTGAAACGATCGGTATGATGATGACCGGTACTCCGCTTGAGAAAATCCAGGAACAGGAGCAGCTGTAAGGATGGCTGAAATATGGCTTTCACACCAGACAGTACACACCGAAAGATGCTTCCTTATCGTATCCGTCTAGAGCCACGTCTTGAGGAACCACCCCGTTGGTTTCCCTGGCTGTCTCTGTTGGTGCGGTCCTGGTTGCTCTGATTATTGGAGGAATAATCATTGTTTTCTCTGGAGGTGATCCATTCAGCTCATATATCCATATCGCAAGGCTTCATTTGGGAATCTGGGAGTTTTTTCGGATACGATCGTAAAGGCAACACCTTTCATACTGGTGGGTCTGGCTTGTTCGGTTGCATTTCGAATGCGCCTGTGGAATATCGGTGCAGAAGGGCAGTTTTTCCTGGGCGCCTTTGGAGCCAGTGCGGTGATTCTGATCCCCGTGCTGCCTGAGAAACCCCGACCTGGATATTTATCCTTGTGACGATGATCGCGGCAGGCATCTTGCGGTGCGCTCTGGGCTTTTATCCCCGGCATTCTTAAGGCGAAGTTGAACGTCAATGAAATCATCACAACCTTGATGATGAACTATATCGCCTTATCCTTGATCAATTATTTTATTTTTGCGTGTCTGGACCGAGGGCGGTTTCCAGATGAGCCCTATGTTCCCAAAGAACGCCTGGCTGCCACGATTGACGGATTTTGGCGAGCCGGATCCCGGCATTCCGTGGATTGACTACCCACCTTGGGTTGATTGTCGGGCTCGGTGATGGCTGTAGTCGTGTGGTTTGGTGATCTTATCGCAGCCGTTGGGGATATGAAATTCGGCTGATTGGCGATAACCCCCGCGCAGCTCGCTATGCAGGGATCAATATCAGCCGCAATATCGTTCTGGTCATGATGTTTTCTGGCGCTCTTGCCGGGCTTGGCTGGCGTGTCCGAAATCACCGGTGTTGTTCACCGCCTTCAATCAGCCATTTCTCCTGGATACGGATTTACCGGGATTATTATCGCCTGGCTTGCAAAACTCAATCCTTTTGCAGTTGTCCTGGTTTCGGTTTTGTTTGGGGCATTAATCCTGGCCGGGCGAGAAATTCAACCGTCCGGAGTACCCAAGATGATCCAGGGGATCATCCTGGTTTGTCTGATCGCAAGCGACTTCTTGCTGCGATATCGAGTTCGCATTGAGCGAGTGCAGGAGGAGGCTTGATCATGGATGCGATATTGATCATTTTACAAGCGGGCGTAGCCAGTGGAACAGTATTACTTTTTGCGACTATTGGAGAGCTTTTTGCTGAGCGTTCAGGAGTTCTCAACCTTGGTGTGGAAGGGATGATGCTGGTTGGCGCGATGAGCGCTTTTAGCATTGCTGTTGAGACAGGCAATCCATGGCTGGGTGTACTTGTGGCCATGATTGCTGCTGGTTTGTTGAGTCAGATCCATGCATTCATCACGATTACGCTCCATGGCCGACCAGGTAGTATCAGCGGTCTGGCATTAACTTTCCTTGGAACTGGGATCAGCCTGGTCTTGGGTGAAGGTTTGAGCAAAGCAGGAACAATTTCTCTTCTTCCGAAATTTTCCATCCCTATACTCAGCCAAATCCCCATCCTGGGAGATATTTTCTTTACCAACCACAGCGTATTGGTATATTTTGGGTACCTACTCATTCCACTAGCCTGGTATTACATCAACCGTACCCGTCCAGGCATGCACCTCCGCGCAGTTGGTGAATACCCGGCAGCTGCCGATGCCCTGGGGATCAATGTTTTCCGGCTGCGATATTTTTACGTTTTCGTTGGCGGTGTTTTAGCCGGACTGGCTGGTGCTACAATCAGTTTAGCCGTAGCGCCTGGATGGTTCAGCGAGCTGACGACCGCAGGTCAGGGATGGATTGCAATTGGCTTGGTGATCTTCGCCCAGTGGGACCCCGTTCAAGCAGCGGTTGGGTCATATGCTTTTGGCGCTTTGCGCCGGCTGATCCTGGATATCCAGGGTCCAATGATGCTTCTCGGCATTGCCTAATCCTTTTTATTTCAATCCTTATTGGGGTTTCTTTTTACAAATGATCCCTTATGCCTTCACGATCATCGTATTGGTGATTGGTTCACGCGAAGCGATCCGAAAACGAATGGGGTCACCTGCTGCGCTAGGAACTCCTTACATTCGCGGTGAGCGAGGTCTGTAAGCAGCAGATGCTGTAAGGATGAAGGTTTTAAATTCAATTTAGCTTTAGGAGTATTTAGATGAGAAAGTTTCTCGGTTACAAATGTTCAATTTGCGGGTCAGAATTTCCGCCCGATGAACAAATTTATACCTGTCCAAAAGACCAGGGAAACCTGGATGTTGTTTTAGACTTTGCAGGCATTCACATTGCCTTGGGACCTTCAGGTCTGCCATTAGCGGGTGAACCGTCTCTCTGGCGCTATCTACCACTCCTGCCAGTGCCCGATCCTGGTGGATTGGGAACAACACTTCGACTTGCCGGTTGGACGCCTGTCCTCAACCCTGATCGTCTTGCCGGAGAATTGGGATTAGAAAAGCTCTGGATTAAGGATGAAAGCAGGAATCCGACTGCTTCATTCAAAGACCGGGCCAGTGCAATCGTCGTCAGTAGGGCTCGTGAGATTAATGCGGAAGTGATCGTCACTGCATCCACCGGAAACGCTGGCGCTGCATTGGCTGGGATGTCTGCAGCCGTCGGTCAAAAAGCTGTCATTTTTGCTCCGAAAACCGCTCCTCCTGCAAAAGTAGCTCAGCTGCTGGTTTTCGGCGCACAAGTGCTGCTCGTTGACGGCACCTATGATGATGCATTTGACCTGACAATTCAGGCAGCGGCTGAATTTGGATGGTATTGCCGGAATACGGGATTTAACCCTTTCACTGCTGAAGGAAAAAAGACTGCCGGTTTGGAAATTTGGGATTGGCACAGAAGTTCTGACCTGAGGTTCCCAATTTCCGACTTGAATGTTTTTGTTTCTGTTGGAGATGGGAATATTATCTCTGGAATTCATAAAGGATTTAAAGATTTGGTTTCGCTCGGCTGGATTGAAAAACCTCCTCGAATATTCGGGGTTCAGGCAGAAGGCTCAGCAGCCATTGCTAATGCTTTCAATTCAGGAACAGAGACCATCATTCCAGTTCAGGCGAAGACGATTGCAGACAGCATCTCCGTGGATCTACCTCGGGATGGTGTTCGAGCAGTCCGGGCAGTGTCCCAAACTGGCGGACAATATGTAATCGTTAGAGATGAAGAAATCATTTCATCAATTGCCCAAATGGGAAAAGTTGGCATCTTTGCAGAACCTGCCGGAGCAACCGCATATGCAGGTCTCCAAAAGGCGGTTCAGCTTGGTTTCATAGGCTCGACCGATCCTGTGCTGGTGTTAAACACTGGAAGCGGGCTGAAAGATGTACGCGCAGCGATGCAAGCTGTCAAAGAAGCTCCAATTATCGAACCAAGTCTGGATGCCTTGAAACGTCAGATGGGTTTATGATTTTGTCTGCCGAAGATATCGTGATCATATCATGATCAAACCTGTTCTAAGCATTGTCGCCCCTGTTTTCAATGAATTCAGCTACTCTGCCTGAGTTTTACCGCCGAGTGTCTGAGACTATGCAGGCAACTGGCGAACCCTGGGAATTGATATTAGTTGACGACGGATCGCAAGATACATCTGCAGAAATTATTTGCGATTTGGCCAGCCGAGATTACCATATCCGTCCTGTGATCTTTGCGCGAAATTTTGGCCATCAGCTTGCGGTTACAGCCGGACTTGATTACAGCCGAGGAGATGCAGTAACAATCATTGATTTTGACTTGCAGGATCCTCCTGAAGTGATCCCTGAAATGATTAAAAAATGGCGAGAAGGTTACGAAGTCGTCTATGCAGTTAGGACAGAACGAGAAGGTGAAACCTGGTTTAAACTATTTACTGCGTCGCTTTTCTATCGATTGATTTATCGAATCACCGATGTTGATATTCCCCTGGATACTGGCGATTTTCGGTTATTAGATCGTAAAGTGGTGAACGTCCTTTCTCAAATGCGTGAGCGGCATCGGTTTTTACGGGGAATGTCGGTCTGGGTCGGATTCCGACAAACCGGCGTTCCTTACAAACGTCATGCCCGTTATGCCGGAGAAACAAAGTATCCACTTAAAAAAATGGTCAAGTTTGCCAGCGATGCAGTCACAGGCTTTTCATATCTTCCACTCCAGCTCGCTACATATATTGGTTTCATATCCGCAGGAGTCAGTATCCTGGCTATACCTATCGTTATTGCTTTGCGTCTCGCAGGCGACCAGTCATTTTTTGGGCAGGCATCTACATTGATCGCAGTACTTTTCCTCGGCGGAGTTCAATTAATATCGCTTGGGATCCTTGGCGAATATATTGGCCGTTTATACGATGAGGCTCGTGCCAGGCCGCTTTATATCGTCCGCGATGACCCCGCGACTTTGAAATTCGTTGAGGATGATCTTAACTGACCAGTAGATCATCATTGAGTAATAAATACAAATTCTTAAGGAGAGATAACAAAATGGCAACAATAGATTTAACAATGGATAAAGACCGTCGGAAACGCGGAATTCAGCGCGCTCGAGAGCGAAAGATCGTCATCCCTACCTATGCACAAATGAAAGATCCTCAAAAAATGCCGACAGCTGTCAAAGAGCAGCTTCGCTCGGTTGGACTTTGGGACGTAAACCCGCTCAACCTTTTTAGAATCACCTGGAAGAACGAACCAGTCGCAAAAGGTGGCGGGTATGGAAATGTAAATTACATGGAACTTCCCTCCAGCCTGACTGGGACTTCAGCGTGGGTCATTGTTCTGGTTGGCAAATGGTTCCCAACGGGGGCTCATAAAGTCGGCGCAGCATTTGGTTGTCTGGTACCCCGACTTGTTACTGGTCAGTTTGATCCCACAACCCAAAAAGCAGTTTGGCCGTCAACCGGAAATTATTGCCGAGGCGGGGCTTATGATTTTGCCCTTCTCGCTTGTGAGTTGATCGCGATACTTCCTGAAGGGATGAGCAGGGAACGATTTGATTGGCTGTCGAAGATCGCTGGTGAAGTGATTGCGACGCCAGGAACTGAATCTAATGTGAAAGAGATTTTTGATAAATGTTGGGAGCTTCGAAGATCCGGTCAGGATCTAGCGATCTTCAACCAGTTTGATGAATTTGGGAATTACCTCTGGCATTATGAAGTGACCGGACACGCCATGAAGGAAGTACTTGAACATGTGATGGGTCCACGCGATACCTACCGGGGGATGACCTCAGCAACTGGTTCGGCTGGTACGATCGGATCAGGTGACTATATGAAAGAACTATTCCCTTCCAGCAAGATCGTCGCCAGCGAGGCGCTTCAGTGCCCAACTCTGCTTGAAAATGGGTTTGGGGCTCACCGCATCGAAGGTATCGGCGATAAGCATGTTCCATGGATCCATAACGTCAAGAATACAGACATGATCGTGGCAATTGACGACAATGCAGTCGTTAACCTTGCCCGTCTTTTCAATGAGCCAACCGGAAAAGCCTATCTGATTAAAAAGGGTGTGCCTGAAGAGACAGTTAATAATCTGAATTTAATGGGTTTCTCGGGTATTTCTAATGTTCTTTCTGCGATAAAATTTGCCAAGTACTACGAATTGGGCGAAAATGATATCGTGCTGACAATTCTGACCGATTTAATGGAATTGTATACAAGCCGGTTGGAGGAAATGCACGAAGAGTTTGGAGAGTATACTGCCTCCGACGCTGCCGCTCACTATGCGCATTATCTTCACGGTCAATCCACCGACAACCTGATCGAGCTTTCCTACCAGGACCGCCGCCGGGTTCATAATTTGAAATATTTCACCTGGGTAGAGCAGCAAGGCAAGACCTACGAAGAAATTCAAGCTCAATGGTACGACCGCGACTACTGGACTGAATTTCACACCCAGGTTGACCAGATCGATGAGCTGATTCGTGAATTCAACCATGATGTTGGTTTGGACCGATAATTTCAGGAAAATCGGCTCAGCTCACGTTTAGTTGCAGGATAATCTCAATTTTCAGGGGGTTCCGGTGTGATTGCACTGGAACTCCCTGATCTTTCTTTTTGCCTATGCATACCCTCGATCTTGATACTTTAAACAAAGATCGACTGATTTCATCAGTCGATGACGAAACCTATCAAATTGGATTTAAGCTTTTTGAAAACGGTGCGGCGCGTGTAGTTGAGCTGAATGAGCTGACTTCCCGCTGCACAGTAATGGACAATCATTACCACCAGATTTTGATTTAAGATCGAAAATCAGCATCTGTACTTAAAATGCGACTGTAACCATGCATCACGCGGTCTTATTTGCGAACATGACGTAGCGGCTTGGCTTGCGTTGAGCGAACGATTAAGTAAAGAAATCCCACCTGAGTGGCAATCTCAGGCGGCGAAGCTTGTAGAAGCGACAAACGAATCAGAGTTTAACAGCCAATTAGAATTTCTGCTTTTTTTTAGCCTTCAAAAGGACCTCGCTTCAAGATCGCCTTCCTGGCTAGTAATCCCATTAATTTTGTATCGAAATGCAATTACCAAAGAATTCATCGATTTTGAATTTAATCAGAATTCCCTCCTCGATTGGGAACAATTCTTTCTTGGTCATCCAGAGCTGATCTCCCGTTTGCGTCAGCCTGTTCAGGAGTTTAACCCACATTCTTGCTTGAATGCAAGCGTCGAAGCAGTCCGACTTGCCAATGTCATTTCAGACCATAAGAAGGTCCAAAACTTACCCCATCTTTTTATGATTGAAGACTTTCTGTCATTGATTTGTCTGGTAGACGGAGCGATATTCCTTGGGGATATTGAGCTACCACTTCGAAAACAGATAAGAATTGCATCAAGACCTGTTCAGATCCAATTGAAAATCTGTCGCGAAAACGGGGGCATCTTTTTTCAGCCCGTTCTCATCCTTGATCAAATTGAAAAGGAAATTTCTGCAGGAAAATTTCAGATTATCCATGATATTCCAGTCTGGATTTCTATTCGAAGATACTATTGCGGAGTTGGAGAGCCCAGTTTCAGCGAAAGCCCTGGAGACTTTATTTTCGATTGGAAGAATTAACGTACCCGAATCAGATATTGAAAAATTTGCGGACCAATATCTTCTAGAACTGGCAAAACAAATCCATGTCATCGGAGATGCGGTGGATTGGCAAGAATATGATTTAATTCCAGTCCCTCGTCTGTATTTGAATGAAACAAATGGAGAATTATTTATCCAACTTCGATTTGCTTACCAGGATGTCGAACTTGATTATGATCCATCAATGCCATTGGAAAGCATCCAACAGATCGGCGGATCGTTAAGACTTGTACGGATTTCTCGAAAACCACAAAAAGAACAAGAATATTATGATCTCTTAATGACCAGCGGATTTGGGCTCAAACGAGCGCCGATCCCAGGGATATCCGGGTATTTTCGATTAAAGGCACGAGTTCACCCTGTTAACTTCATCTTGAATATTCTTCCACGACTTGCCCAAGAAGGTTACGAAGTCTTCGGGGAAGAAAAACTCAAAACTGCTCGCGTAAATCGCCACACTCCAACAATTTCCTTCAAAATATCTTCTGGAATTGATTGGTTTGATGTCCGAACAATCATCTTATTTGGCGACCAGGAAGTTCCGATAAAAGAGTTGCGCAGGATGGTTCGAAAACAGGAGCGTTATATTAAGCTTGCTGATGGTTCGATCGGCGAAATTCCAGAAGATTGGCTAGAGCGGTTTCGACATATTTTTGCGATCGGTGAAATTCAAGGACAGGTGTTGAGGCTATCAAAAAATCACTTGAATATCATTGAGGCGGCATTAGAAGGGTCAGATCCAATCCAGGCAGATGATGAGTTCTCGCATCGGCGTAGTGAAATTAAGAAGCTAATGTCAAGGAATTTTCATGAAATTCCTCCCAGGTCAATCCCAGATGGCTTTATCGGTGAGCTTCGACCATATCAAAAAGCTGGATTTGATTGGCTGCATTTCCTTCGTGATCATCAACTGGGTGGTTGCCTTGCCGACGATATGGGATTGGGAAAGACAATTCAAACGCTCGCATTTCTTAGATCGATATATTCGAATAAAGTAATAATCCACGAACAACTAACTGCCAGCTTACTAGTCGTTCCGAGATCTCTCCTGGTCAATTGGCAAAGGGAGGCTGCCAGGTTTACACCAGATTTGAAGATATTTGAGTTCTTTGATTCCAATCGAGGGAAATCCCCTGAAGTATTTCAGGGAAATGACCTGGTAGTAACAACCTATGGGATTATGCTTCGAGATATTCACATGCTACACAGCTACCCCTTCCACTATATAATCCTTGATGAATTTCAAGCTATCAAAAACCCATTATCTCAGACGGCACGCGCTGCGCATCTTCTTCGTTCTCAACACAGATTAGTATTGACTGGCACGCCCATTGAAAATTCCACATCGGAGCTTTGGTCGCAGTTTCATTTTCTAAATCCTGGATTATTGGGCAACATGAGATATTTTAAGAATGAATTTGGATTACCCATCGAGAAGCGAAACGATGAATACGCAGCTGAAAAATTACGAAAGATGGTTTTCCCATTTATTCTCCGGCGAACTAAGGCTCAGGTCGCTCCTGAGCTTCCTCCAAAAACAGAGAGAATAATTTATTGTGATATGGAACCATCGCAAAGAAAAATGTACAACCGAGTTCGTGATTCTTACCGCAGCGTCTTACTCGGATTGATAGAAAATCAGACAATAGAACACAGTAAATTGCGAATTATTGAAGGATTATTACGGCTTCGGCAAATTTCAAACCATCCAAAATTAGTCGACGAAAAATATCATGGTTCTTCAGGAAAATTTGACTTCCTAATTGAGATGCTGATGACTTTGAAATATGAAGGGCATAAAGCCTTAGTATTTTCACAATTCGTCCAGATGTTGAATCTGATCCGGACATCCATTGATGCTCAAGGAATTCCGTATGCCTATCTCGATGGTCAAACCCAATCACGGCAAGAGCAGGTTGATACATTTCAAGACCATCCTGAAATTCCATTATTTCTAATAAGCCTGAAGGCAGGGGGATTGGGTTTGAATCTTACAGCTGCTGATTATGTAATCCAGGTTGATCCCTGGTGGAATCCGGCTGTAGAAGAGCAAGCTTCTAATCGAACGCATAGAATTGGTCAAGATAAACCGGTTTTCATTTTTCGATTAATTACAAAGGATTCTGTAGAAGAAAAAGTCCTTCTGCTCCAGGAACGTAAAAAAAATCTTGCCGAACAAATAATCTCGTCAAAATCGGGCTTTTTCAAGAATTTATCAGCAGAAGAATTAGAGGATCTCTTTAGCTGAGATTATTGATAAGCCTACCATCTCGATGTCCAGACCAAACAATGGTCTTATTCATAAAAACAAATGACTCATGAGAGCGTCTGTTGGCAGTTTTTCCGTCTGATGGTAGACTTAACCGATAAATTATGAATGAACCTAAGAATTTAGATTCCACTTCATTAATTCTTAGTTGCTGTAATTAACAATCCACGCGACCTTGAAATTGCCCGATTGTTAGGATGGTACCGAATACCTCTTCGATCGGCTCCGAAAGTGGTTGCAGTGGATTATCTCGCTTTTTATCAAACAGGCTCATTTGGGGATGAGAAGTGGAGAATCCAATATTATGCGTCTGTAAAAGGTCATGAATTAACCACACGAATAGAACTGATCCACGATGAACCAGATCATCCGCATGCACATCGAGAGTATTATAAAATGCAGATTGGACCTCTCGTCCGACTGAAAGAGCCGATTATGGCTGATCAATGGCGTCGGATTTCTTTTTTTTACACGACAGGAGAACTCTTTCAGTGTGCAGTCTCCATTCGAGACTTAATCGTTAAGTCTGAAGACCGTCAAATTCTCTGGCAAGCGTTAAGAGATAAGGCTTCTCTAGCTCAAAATTATAAAGCTTCTGAATTTCCGGATATGGAGATCGATCCACGAATTCTGGCGGGATTATTAGGTATTCGTGAGCTTGACCTACCTGATAGCGATGCCTCAGAATTAATTTCTCAGGGTGAAGAATAGTGGCTTATGGGCAAAGAATCCGATCCAGACCAAAATAGCACGGACGACGAAAAAGGTTCAGGTTTCACTTCTAACGAGAGAAAAACTGAAGGACCCAGCGATTTCGTCTGGTCTTTTCGCGGTTACCAGCTGAAATCAAGCGAATTTACAACCGCTATGGTCCATTTTTTTCGCGCGGAAGTCCAGCGAGCAAATGTCTGGCGCCAGCGCTTGGATACAACAACAAATTGGGCAGTGATTACGACAGGTGCAGCACTATCGATTGCATTTTCACAATCCGGGAATCATGTCGTGATTTTCTTGAATATTCTTCTGGTAACGATCTTCTTACTAATTGAAGGCAGACGATATCGTTACTACGAGCTTTGGAGTTATCGGGTAAGATTGATGGAGACTGATTTTTTTGCTCCAATGCTGGTTCCTCCATTTCATCCATCACCAGATTGGGCTGAAGCGTTATCTGAGAGTCTACTTCACCCAACATACCCTATCTCCACCTTGGAGGCGATCGGGAGACGATTAAGAAGGAATTACTTATATATTTATACGATTGTTGGGTCTGCATGGTTGGCAAAACTTTCGCTGTTACCTCATCCTGTCTCTACCTGGGGTGAACTTAGTGAACGAGCTGCAATTGGACCCGTTAGCGGAATGGTGGTTTTTTCCATAGCGTTCATTTTTTGTTTGATTGTGGCGATTTTTAGTATCATCACAATTCGATTACAGGGTTCGCCAGGAGAAGTGCTTCCCCGGTTTGGGCCAGAAGTGGATGGTAAATTAATGGGTGAAAAGACAGGGCAGCCGTCAAAGAAGTGCATGGTTTCGCCCCACCCATCGACGTCCGCAGCTTTTAACCCTGATCATCACCGACCAGCAGGAATTAGTAGCTGGAAAAATTATGAAGGATATGGGGCGAGGGATTACATCCTTGAGTGGGAAAGGTATGTACACCGGTGATACCCACCAAATATCTTCTATGCGCATTAACTGTCACAGAGGTACCTCAGCTAAAATCACTCGTTGTGGCAATTGATCCAAAAGCATTTGTAATTGTGATGCCAGCAAGCGAGGTCTTGGGTTATGGTTTTCAACCTTTAGATGAGAAAGATTGAGGATAAAGCATGTCAATCCTAATCAAATCAGGCACTTTATGTCACGGCATCGAAATCATATACAGCTGATTTGCTTATTGAAGGCGAGCAAATTACTCAGATCGGCAGCAAACTCGTTGTACCTGGCGCAGAAATCATAGATGCATCAGGGAAGTTCATTTTTCCCGGTGGAGTGGATCCCCATACTCATTTTGACCTCCCTATGTTTGGAACTGTTTCTTCAGATGATCATTATACAGGCCACAAAGCTGCAGCGTTTGGTGGCACAACCACTGTCATCGATTTTGTTCCTCAAGAAAAAACATCATTAATAGAATCAATACAAAAATGGCGCGACAAAGCTGATCCGAAAGCTGCAATTGACTTTAGTTTTCACATGAACTTAACCCAATTGGACAAGAAAATTGAGGCGGAAATTCCTTTGCTGCCTGATTGGGGGATTACAACTATAAAAGTTTTTACTGCATACAATAACCGCCTGCGCCTGGATGATGGTGAAATCTTTCGGGCAATGCGAATCGCTCGAGATAATGGGCTCCTCACCATGCTTCATGCAGAGAATGGAGACATAATTGATGTCCTGACATCTGAAGCCCTGGCTGCTGGATTCAGGACTCCAGAGTGGCATGCGTACACCCGTCCAGCATGGGGAGCCGTTGAAGCAACTCTGCGTGCCGCAGCCCTCGCAGCTCAGGCGCGTGCCCCGCTTTATATCGTTCATATGAATGTTGCTGGAGAAGTTGATCAACTTAATTATGTAAGAAGTCATGGTCTGCCAGTAATGGGCGAGACTTGTCCTCAATACTTGTTCTTCACGGTAGAAAACTTAAAAAGACCTGATGGAGCAAAATGGATATGTTCTCCGCCAATGAGAACTACAGCGGATAACGAACGCCTCTGGCACGGACTGGACGAAAGTATCATTCAGGTAATTGGTACTGACCATTGTCCTTTTTTCTTTGACGGGACAAAACCAATTTTGTATGAAGGTGAAAAGGTGGCAATTCCAGGAAAAGAACTGGGATTTGATGATTTTTCGAAGATTCCTAACGGTCTTCCGGCAGTTGAAGACCGTTTACCCATACTCTGGACTTATGGAGTCCGAGCAGGAAGAATTTCCGCAAATCAATTCGTTGCTTTGACAAGCACCAACCCTGCGAAAATATTCGGCCTTTATCCCAAAAAAGGATGTTTACTGCCTGGTGCGGATGCGGACCTTGTTATCTGGGATCCAGAAAGACGCCTAACTTATGGGGTAGCACATTCACACCATCGAACAGATTACAATCTTTATGAAGGGTGGCAGTTAACTGGTTTTCCTGAGAAAGTTTTCCTCCGCGGACAAATGATCGTTGACAAAGATAGATGGTTGGGAAAGCAGGGCAATGGCAGGTTCGTCAATCGCACACCGGGAGCTCCAGTCCTTTGAAAAAGAGAAACTTCAGGGAAATATTGAAACTCGTTCAAAAACTTAGAGTCCCTTTTGGCGATCCATTCATCTTTTTAATAGGAATGAATTCAACCAGGATCATTTCTATTTTGATTTGTTGGTTGTTCTTGTTTTCACTGCTCACAACAGGGTGCGTTCAAGCCATAGAAAGAGTTTCTCGCAATTCAAATCTGATCAATACTACTATCGCTTCACCAATAATTACCAGCAGGCCCACCCTGACGAGAACATCACAGGTGGAACAGTCCAATCCGACCGACATTCCAACAATGACATTGGAACCATATATTAATAAAGGATTCCACTCGGCTACTTCGATCCCTTTGGTATTTCCCGGATTAACAGATTCCGAAGACGTGAATAAAAAGGAAGTTGAGCTTTCAAGTGATTTACTGTATCTCGCTGGTAAAGAATTGGTCCGATGGGATCCTCGAACACAATATGGTGTAGTTCTTGCTAATGATGTTAAGTCCTTCTCCTTAAGTAATTCAGGTATGGCAATCGCCTTAAAACGGACTCGAAATGTGTCAGTAAATGGTGTGAGTTTATTTGACCTGGATATCTTAAATCTTAAGACAAAACAGATCAACAATCTGGTGCGAGATTTTGAGGCAGTAGATCAAATAACACTTTCTCCTGACGGCACTTGGCTCGCTTTCACTCAAAACTCAAAGTATAAGAAGATCCAGGCCTTGCATATTTCGGGGAAAACCAAAATAAAAGAAATTGGATCATGCGTAGCTCTTGAACCAATCGAATGCTCTGACCTGAAATGGTCTCCTGACAGTAAAAAATTGCTTTGGACTGACTCCCGAGGTATCTGGATTTCATCCCCCGAAGACTCCAATCCGCTGCTTATTAACCCGGGGAAAATTGGCATCACAGATCCCCATGGTAAAACTAGCGAAATGGACGCCTGGTTCAATAATCCAATTTGGTCCCCAATAGATCGATTTGTGCTTCTTGAAGTGTCCTTATCAAGGTCACCGGTATATTGGCATATCGTGCTTGATTCGCGAAATGGACGAATTCATTCACTTCACGATACATATCGAACAGATTCTTCAAACATCAGTATTTCCTGGCTCTCAAATGGATCCTTGGCAGTTGCTCATGCAAGCAATCCTAAAGAATTCCTTTCCGCAGAGATTGAAATTTGGAATCTCGTTCCGACCAATCCTGAATTGTTTGTATTAAAAAGTAATAACGAAATCACTGCACGAAGTTTGATTGAAAACCTGGTATTAGCTGACTTTTCTGTTTCCGCTCCAGTAACCCTATGTCTTGAGTGGCTGCATCCTTTGGATTCAACAACTTTATTATTTCGGATAAGACTGCTAAATTCTTCAATCCAACCAATCTTAGCTCGCATTGACTTGCAGGATGGAAAAATTTCGCCAATCGCAGAAGTGGTGATCGACGTCAAAGCCGCTATCTGGGCTGAAGGTGGAAGCGGGTTGCTTATTTTGTCTTCTGAGGGGGAATTGACATTTATCTCACCAAACAACCAGGAGAAGGTGCGAATTCCCGTTGATGGGGATGTCTTTCCTGAAGGGATTGCTTGGTTGCCACCAAACGTTCGCGATTAGATTTCAAAACTGATGGATAAATTCATCTCATGGCTGCTTTTATCCCTGTCGTAGTTCTCTTTCTTTGCTTTTGGATACTGCTCGGGATTCGTATCACCAGACCAAAATTTGCATATCATTGGCTGGTAGCAGCAATTTTTGCGATGATCGCCTGGATTGGATCACTATTAACCTATAATCTACCATCGAGTATTTTTCACATGACATTTATGGGGGTGACCGGTCCGACCTCTTCAAATGGTTATATTTTTTTCTTCGACAGAACTGTGTGGATCTACTCGACCGCTCTTACGACGCTTCTGTTTTGTACGTTTCTGACCTGCACAACTCGGAATGGAAATTCAGAGCAGTTACGACCAACCTGGGATATGTTGGCAGGCAGCATCCTCTTAACTGGATTTCTCTCATTAGTCCTAAGTGCTGGAAATTTATATACTCTATTAATCACTTGGGCATTGGCAGACTTGTGTGAGTTATTAATTTGGATTTTTATTGCATCGCCAGAAAAAACATCGAAAGTCATGATTCATTTCTTCGTTCAGGTGGCAAGTTTTTCCTTACTTCTATATGCTTCTACACAGGCCATCTCAATTGAAGGTGGCGTGCAGATGATAAATCTTCCTAAATCGATTCTACCTTACCTGTTGGTAGCATCAGCTTTAAGACTTTATATAATCCCACCATTTCGTCCACTGACCGCGGAAATCGCATCTAATTCGAGCCAGGAGCCCATTCTCCGCTTTTCAACAGGTGCACCTGCCCTGTTATTATTGACTCGAGTTGCAAATGCAAGCGATGCACTCCCTATAGTGATTGTCCTGTTCATTCCTGCAATAATCGCTTCGATTGCTGCAGGACTTGCTCTTTGGATTGCTTCCGATAATATCTTGTTTTTTCGGAGATATTGGACAGTAGGTACAGGCTCATTGGCGATTGGTGCTGCATTGTCTGCAGAGCCTGCAGCATCCGTATCCTTTGGACTGGTTTTTATACTTGCTGGTGGTTTATTAATTCAATATACCGTACATTCTCGTTGGTTAAGACCCATCCTAATTCTCGCTTCTATTGGGTTGTTTGGATTGCCGTTGGTTCTAGGCTGGAGCAGGTCGGTATTTTTTTTAATACCGCCTTTAATAACATTCGTTTTTCTTATAGCTCAAAGCTTGATGTTTTCAGGATATTTCCTCAATACGCTTAACAATCCGCAATGGAAATATAGGGCCCGAACGTTGGATCTTGTTATTGTATGGACTTGGTTTGCTAATCCTATGTATCTCGCTCTTCTCACTTCTCTGGATTGAGATATTCCCAAAGATCAGTCCATTTCCAGCAGGATTTGATATTTTTAGCCTTATTCCAGGGATCGCGTTTGTCCTGGTTTCAGCGTTGGCAGTATTCTTTAAGCGTAAATTTCATCAAGAAATTAAACGGTATGGACCGCCAATTCAACGCCTTTTCGCCTTAGATTGGTTGTACCACAAACTTTCGAAACTTGTTTTTCCATTACAAAAGCTTTCAACTATATCGATTATTGTTATGGAAAGTCAGGCTGGTATCCTTTGGGAATTTTTAATTTTTTTTCTGTTATTAACGGTAATTCTTCAAACGAGTATCGGAACATAAATAATGCTGATTATCAACGCTCTTGAATGGTCAGTATTAATCCTGGTTACCTTGATTGCATTATTCTTACAGATAATAAGCGACCGGCGCACAAATATTGGACTGCTCGCAGCACTTTACCTGGGCGTCTTTTTTTTCGTTGCATTAGAATGGCAACTTGCTGTTGCCTTGACCGTCCTTTTTTCTGGTTGGATCGCTGGAGCAGTTTTAGCGGTGTCTATTACAAACGATAATATGAGAGATTTCCAAGAAGGGCAATTTTCTGATAATCACTTGATCAACCCAGGTTTTGGAATATTGGCATCAATTATTATTATGATATTGATTTATTCCATTTTACAGAAATCTCTCAAACTATTTGTTGGCCTTGATATTTTTCAAATATGGACCAGCCTGATATTAATCAGCCTGGGTTTACTCCGTGTAATAACAATAAAGGATCCAATTCTTTTCACTGTCGGGCTTCTATCCATTTTTTCTGGTTTTGAAATCCTAATTACTGGACTTTCTTCATCAACTTTCATCGCAGGCTTTCTTGGATTAATTACGCTTTTTATTGCCCTCACTGGATCCTACCTATTCATTGCACCGGCAAAAGACACTTAAAAAAAATGAGTGCCCCATTTATTTGGATATATTTTCCGATTATTGCTTGTGTTGCATTTCTCCTTTTATGGCGTTGGGAGAAATGGGTGCAATTAAGCGGTATCCTGGTTTCAATTCTTTTATCAATCTTCGCCCTCGTCCTTCCAGTCAATCCATCGCCTCCTATCCGACTTGGATTGGGTTTACCTCCATTATCCATTAATGAAAATAGCTTTTTTTTGGGAGCACGTTTCACGATTGACAACCAGAATCGACCAATCCTATTTCTACTTTTTCTTGCCCTCTCGATTTGGTTTGTAGCTTCGATTTCTATCTCTGAAAATCGATTATTTATTCCAATAGGCCTTGGAATGGCTGGTTTTCTTGTAGGCGGATTAACGATTTATCCCCCGCAATATGCAAATCTTTTTATTGGATTTGCGGTGCTGCTTTCTATACCGATCATCTCTCCACCTGGGCAACCACATTCTAGGGGCAACCTCCAGTACCTGACCAACCAGATACTAGGATTGGGGCTTATTCTTCTCGCAAACCTGACGCTTCTCGATCTTGTCACTCATGACGAGATTCACATTAATAGTTCAGTTCCGATTCTATTCTTATTTTTGGGTTATGCTCTCGTTTTGCCAATATTTCCATTCCATTCCTGGGTCCCACTTCTTACTGGTGAAACCAAGCCAATTAAGCCTCAATTTGTTTTCTTTTTTATTTCATCGGTGAATGTGTTGCTATTCTCTCGAGAATTATCTTCACTTAAGATTTTGTACCCGGAGATTAATTTTTCACAATTGGCTGGTTCTTTCGCCATTCTGATGGTGTTTGTCTCAGGACTATTGGCTGCGTTTGAAGACAATCTATTGCGCGTAAGTGGATTTGTGATCTTGCAACAAATCGGAAATGCAATTTTAGGCATAAGTCTCATGTCTAATAATATTAGCGAAGCAGCCGCGATTGGAATGATTTATGTCCAATTCATACCGTTTAACATCGCTCTGGTTATTTTCGCTGTAGCTATATTCATTATCCAAAACAACCACAAACAATTACTTCTCCTGAACACTAAAGGCATTTCAAGAAAATTCCCGATAGCTACCATGGGATTATTGATCACCATATTTTCAATTTCTGGATATCCTGCATTACCAGGTTTCCCAATTCAACAAACGATTTGGTCAAGCCAAAACGATATTTCCAATGAATTATTAATTCTCAGTTTTCTAGGCAGGCTCTTTCTCATTATTCCCGGTTTACGATTCTTGTCTAGTGCGATGAATGCCGTTCCTGGTACTCCCTGGAAAATTGGGGAATCTCGATTCCAAATCATACTAATTTGCAGCAGTATCACTGCGTTATTTTTAATGGGGTTATTTTCTAACTTCTTCATAAGTATTCTGGTGAATTCTTTTTTGGATGTATAAACCCGCGCACTTATTATACTTTTTCCCCATGCTATAATCATCTATCAATCCATTAACGATTTGCTATGATGCTTCAGTCTTGACTCAGGTTAAGGAGAATACTGATGGAAATTGATCAAATTGTCAAACAAGTTAATTGGCTCGATGAAGAACGCCGTAAAGATAAGCTGAAAGTCGGCAGTATTGAAGAATCGATCCAGGCGATGGAAGGCAAATTCCCCGCCATAGAAAAACAACAGAAAGAGCTAGAAAGTCAGATCACACGATTAAACGCCATCGTTGCTAAAATAGATGTTTTCGACGAAGCAGTTTTACAGGCTCGGATCGAATTTAAACAGCAAATTGATGATTTGGAAAAACAGAACAAACGGCGCGAAGAAGAAGTTGAGAAAGCGCGCCGGTTGGAAAACCGAAGTCTGCAGACAGGGATTGCTGATGTTCGTAAAGAAATAGATCAACTTCCTGAAATAAAACGGAACTTAAAAACGCGGGTTGAAGAAGAGATCAGACTTGGACGAAATATTGATGAGTTGCGTAATCGATTGGATATGCTCCACCATAGCGAAGAAGAATATATTCGGTCAATTCGCGTGCTTGAAGATGGTCGCCGACAAGACACAAAGAAATTAACAGACCTGACTGGTGAAGTGACCGCTACAAGGAAAAGATTGGACGACCAGAGCGGAAAACTGGAATTATCAACCTCTGCTTTTAAGAAAATTGAGACACGAGTGAATGAACTGACTGCGGTAGAAACGGAGCGCAGGGAAACCATATCCAATTTTCTGGATACCCAGGCGCTTCGTGATGTTGAACGTGAGCGCCTGTGGAAAGAATGGCAAACGCGATTTGATCAGGTTGAGAGCCAGGCCAGCGAAATTGAGTCGTCTTTACAGGCATTGGACGCCACGCAGAGAGCTGTTAAACGTTCCCAACAAATTGCAGACGAATTGAGTCAGAAAGTCGAACGCAGGATCAACGAGATAGCAGAAATGCAGCGGTTGACCGAAGAACGCTTTCGACAGGAATGGTCAACATTCAAAGCAGATGATCAAAAACGATGGACCAATTATATTTTGACAATGGAAGAACAGCGTAATGATGCCCAGCGTCAGCATGAGAAATTATCAGAGAAAGTCACACAAATCGAAGATGGAATTCAGGAAATCCAGGATTTAATCCAGCAAATGAACGAACACACAGAAAAACGCCTGCAATCCATGCTCACGATAACACACGAATGGGTCTCAAGTTATGAGCGAACTGTCGGACGGAACCGATAGGTTATTCTCAACCTTGGAGGACTGAATGCGTGTCATTGGAACTGCTGGACATGTAGACCATGGTAAATCTACGCTTATCGAAGCGCTGACTGGGATTCACCCTGATAGATTAAAGAAGAGAAAGAACGAGAGATGACGATCGATCTTGGCTTTGCCTGGTTGTCTCTCCCATCTGACAACGGACAGATTGAAGAAATCGGGATTGTTGACGTCCCAGGCCATCGGGACTTTATCGAAAATATGTTGGCTGGGATCGGTGGGATCGATTCAGCATTATTTGTTATCGCTGCAGATGAAGGCGTGATGCCGCAAACGCGGGAACATCTGGCAATTCTTGATCTCCTTCAAATAAATGGCGGCGTTGTTGCGATGACGAAAATCGACATGGTCGATGATTCAGATTGGCTTGATCTTGTCGAATCAGACATTGCGCAGGTGCTGCATGGGACTGTCCTTCAAGATGCTCCTGTTGTGCGAGTATCGGCACGTAAAATGATCGGCATACAAGTGCTTAAAGAAATGATCGCTCAAACTCTTTCTCAAAAACCCCCTCGTCTTGATTTGGGTAAGCCTCGTCTCCCGGTTGACCGTGTTTTTACAATCCCAGGTTTTGGCACTGTTGTTACCGGAACATTGACCGATGGGCGTCTGAGCGTCAGCGAGGATCTGGAGATATTGCCTAGTGGATTACGCGGCAGGAGTTCGCGGTCTGCAAACCCATAAACAAAAAGAACAAACGGCCTTGCCTGGCAGCCGGACTGCAATAAACATCTCTGGAATCTCCTTCGATGAAATTCATCGAGGCGATGTTGTCGCTCAACCAGGTATTTACAATGTGTCACAGCGATTGGATGTTTATTTCCGGCATTTACCGGAATCAAGCCAACCGCTGAAACACAATACGGAAGTAAAGCTTTATATTGGCACAGCGGAAATTATTGCGCGCGTACGGTTATTGGGTATTGAGGAATTACTTCCGGGTCATGAAGGATGGCTGCAGCTCGAGCTTGAACAGCCGATTGTAGCCGCAAGACGCGATCGATATATCCTCCGCAGACCTTCCCCAGGTGAGACTATCGGCGGAGGGACAATTGTTGATCCACAACCAAAAGGTCGTCATAAAAGGTTTGCTGCATCTACCATCGAAAGTCTTGATGCAATTGCACAGGGTGAACCAACAGATGTAGTTTATCAGGCACTGTTAACCACCGGACCAGCACCATGGAAAGCTGTTTTGGCACGTGCGAACCTGGATGAGAACACGGCATCCCAGGCGATCCAGGAATTGATCGGTCAAGGACGGGTTATCAATCTTGATCGGGACCAAGGAATAGAAAAATGCAATTCGGAAGATTTAGTAATCACTGCTGTGCATTGGCAGCAGATTAGGGCTCGCATTCAAGAAGAAACTGACAGTTATCATAAAATCTATCCACTCCGGCGCGGATTGCCTCGCGAAGAATTGAAAAGTAAGCTCAAGTTATCGACCAATAATTCACCTCGGCTTTTTAATGCCGCACTGAAACTAATGGTCCAGGAAGGAGCATTGCGTGAAGATGGATCATTGATTAAGCGGTATGACCACGAAATCCATTTCTCAAATTCCCAGGAACAGCTTATAAACCGATTGTTTTTGCGATTTACCGATTTGCCTTATTCTCCCCCGAGCGTAAAAGAGTGTCAGGCAGACATCGGAGAAGATGTTTTTAACGCGCTGCTAGAAACAAATCAATTGACAGCTGTCGCACCTGAAGTTGTCTTCAGGACGGACGATTTCGAAAAAATGGTGGCTGAAGTTCGCACCTTGATTGGTATCAACGGTTCATTAACCGTCGCTCAGGCTCGTGACCATTTCAACACAAGCCGGCGGTATGTGCTTGCTTTCCTGGAATATCTGGATGCGACAGGAATTACAACCAGGTCAGGTGACGAACGTCGTTTGAAGCGGTAATATAATCCTTCGGATCACCTGAATATCACCGGAAAATTCAAATACTTCAAGATTTCCAGCAGCAATTCTGCCTGGTTGTTCCCCTGAGCAGATTCTAACTCTCCAGAAGTTCTGATCTCCGCAGTGTTAACCAGCGTACCTATGAAGGAAATCGGCACTCCGCCGGTTATCGTAATCATCGCGCTTGCGCCAGTCTCTAAATCAGGCATCTGAAGGACTAAAGGATCAATCGAGAGCTGTGTAAACGAACCAGCATCGGTCGTAACGACCGGATTTAGGAACTCGGCAGGCAGCGTCTCGGTTACGATAACGTTTGCCGCGGTCGCGAATCCAGTGTTTGTATAGATCAGCCGGTAAGTAACAGATATGGTCGTTTGATCGGCTGCTCCAATTTCGCCTAACTTTCCGATACTCATCTCCGGACGCAGCTGCACGATATCCATCATTGTCTCTGCCCGATTATCCGATTTCAAGATTGAAAGCTCTCGATCTGTTTGAACTGAAGCAGCGTTCACCATCCAACCCTGAAATGCGCTCGAGATATGGCCGCTGATGGTGATAATTTCACTGGCTCCTGGGATCAAATCGGACATCTGAAGAATCATTGGTTCGCTGGAAATTTGAGTAAATGAGTCGGCGCTTGCAGTCACGATCGGATTCTCGAACTCGACAGGTAGGGTGTCGCTAATGATCAAATTTTCTGCGAGTGCATTACCGTTATTCGTGTACGTCAGCCTGAAAGTAACTGTGGCGCCGGTGCTGTCGAGCGGACCTAGTTCCCCTCCTTTAGAATGGCCATGTCCGGTCGAGACTGATTGATTTCGATCGATGTTTCCGAACGATTGTCATGGGTCGTCAAAGACAGTTCTCCAAGGCTTTCTACTTCGGCAGCATTATCCAGCCAGCCCTCAAAAAAACTCGACACCTTACCGGTAATTGTGATTCGCTCACTCGCGCCGGGCGTCAGGTTAGACAGCTGCAACCTCAGAGGATCGGCGGATAGTTGAGTATAAGAAAAAGCGCTTGTGGTGATGATCGGATTCATCAATTCCATGGGCAGCGTGTCGCTGATGATCACATTGGTAGCGGTTCCGTTACCATTATTTGAATAATCTAACCAGAAGGTAATATCCGTTCCAAGTTCATCAGTGAGTCCCTGTTCGCCAGACTTCGTCAAGGACAAATCTGGTCGCAGCTGGAGAATCTCCACCCAGGCAACAGCCCGGTTATCGAGCTGGGTAGATGTTTCTTCTCCATAGCTTTCGATAGATATCGTATTCGATATCCAGCCCTCATATGTGTCTGGAACGACACCGGTGATTGTGACTTGCTCGCTAGAACCAGGCACCAGATCAGGCATTTGCAATCTCAAGGGGTCCTCGGAAAGCAGCAGGTAAGAATCAGCACTTGTGGTCACGACCGGATTCTGAAACTGCGTCGGGAGGGTGTCGCTGATGACCAGGTTAGTCGCAGTCCCATTTCCATTGTTCGAATAAGTCATCCGATAGGTTATCGGATATCCAAATTCGTTCAAGATCCCTTGCTCCCCAGACTTGCTGATGGTCACGTCCGGCGGAAGAAATACAATTTCAAGCTCATTCTCTGCGCGATTATCCAACAGGCTGCTCTCGGGCTCATCCCTGCTTTGGATTGCCGCGACGTTCGAAAGCCAACCCAGAAATTCCCGGGCACGCTTCCTGTTATGATCACATGCTTGCTCTCGCCTGGCGCGAGCTCGGACATCTGCAGTACCAGCGGGTCGGTCGAAAGAAGCGTGTAGGAATAAGCGTTTGTAAATAGGATCGGGGTTTTCGAACAAAATCGGGAGCGTATCACTGATGATCAGGTTTCTCGTTGGTCCGGTCCCGGTATTCGTATAAGTCAATTTATATGTTACGGTATGACCTGCATTCGTCATTCGGCCTTGCTGTCCTGCCTTGCTGATGATCAAATCAGGTCGTAATTGCGCGATATCAAGCCATGTTTCTGCACGGTTATCCCCCAGTGTCGATAGCTCCTCCCCGTAGCTTTCAATCGCAGCGGCATTCGATAATAAGCCAGAATATGTTTCGGTGACACTTCCCGTGATGGTGACCTGTTCGCTTGCTCCAGGAACCAGGTCCGACATCTGCAAACGCAGCGGCTCGGTTGAAAGCGTTGTGTAAGAATCGGCGCTGGTGCTGATGACCGGGTTTTTCAGGGCGATTGGGAGGGTGTCGCTGATAATCAGATCGGTTGCTGTTCCGTTCCCATGATTGGTGTAGGTCAACCGGAAAGTAACAGGATAACCAGAGTCGGTCAAAAAGCCTTGCTCACCGACTTTACTGATCGAAACGTCCGGAGGAAGGAAGACGATCTGTACTGAAGTCTCAGCGCGATTGTCAGCCAGATCCTCGATCAGCTCACCTGAGCTCTGGATCGAAGCCGAATTCGTAAGCCAGCCCAGATAAGAATCCGGTAAACTCCCGGTGATTGTCACCTGCTCGCTGGCGCCCGGCTCCAGATCTGGCACTTCAATTCTCAATGGATCTTCGGATAGCAGAGTATAAGATCCTGCGCTGGTAGTCACAACTGGATTTACGACCATGGCAGGCAGCGTGTCGCTGATGACGATGTTCGTGGCTGGAGCCTCTCCTGTATTTGTGTAAGTCAGATGAAAATGAACTGTGTGCCCGGCTTCGGTCATGATCCCTTGCGAACCTGTTTTCGTAATGGTTACATCTGGCCTGAGCAATTTCAGACGGGTCGCAGGATCGCCAAAAAGGTGATATGTTTCTATCAAATCAATGTAATTTCCGCCTGACATCGCATACAAATAAAGTTTGGCCTGCATCGCTGCCAGGCCGATCTGGTCTTCATATTCATGGAATATCGCCTGGAAAAGCCCACGCTCGAGCTGATCGTGACCCGAAGCGACACCCTGTCCAGAGGGTGAGAAGCTGGCGATCCCCCCCTTAAAATCGGGGTACGACGACCCGCTCTGCCAACGCCGTGTAATCCTTCGATGGATTGAAAGGATAAATAAAATATCCTTCGTTGCAGGTCATCGGGACAAAAAATGGATACATACCAGGATTGTTCACCTTTTGCAGATATTTCGGGTCAAAAACATTTTCGTGCATCCATTGGGTCACAGCGCCGTGACCGACATAACTGACCAGTAATGTCCCGGCATTAATCGTCGTGGTCAATGCATATCGGGCTGCTGTAATCGTCGGATAATTGACTTTGAAATATATCTTCGTCTTCTCGTAAGCGTTGGGAAGATCATTGTCAGCAATCAAATCCGATAATTGGGCAAAGTTGCCGGCTGTATCAGCATTATCTGCAATGAAAGTGACTTTACCTTTCCAATCCGCTGCGGTATTGTCGTTTTCATATTCCAGGATTTTTCCAACCATCGAAACCGTATCGGTAATTGATCGGGCTGGCAGTCGACCAATTGCCATATCCGGCAGGAAATCAGATCCAGAAACGCTGACATAGCGGTTATCTGCCGCCGTCTCTCCGATCCACCGATCGACGTTGGCCAGGTATGGAGGGATATAATTGGTATTATTCCATCCAAAATTATTGAGAAAATCGTAATCTCCATCGCCAACCAGGAGGACAAATATCGGTGCAGGAGGCTGCCAGCTGGAATAAGCATAAGCCAGGAAGTCATGGATTGCCTCAGGGTTAAATAACCCTGCCCCAAATTCATCGTAAATGTCCTGGACGTTCACGACCTTCACCCTAAGTCCCTGCGCAGCACGATAATCCGCGAGCGGTTGGATATCCGTTATGAACTCACCATAAGAGATGAAGATATAATCCGCTCCGTTTTGATCGTCTATCAAATCGGACGACTGGTCCAGCTCGATAGATATTGGAGCTTTTACAGCAGCAGGTGTGTATGCCAGATATTGGTGTTTTTCTGCAAGGGTTTGTTCGATTTTTATCAGGTATTCAGCCTCCGGCGGATTCGATTATGGTATCGGTAATTTTTACCGGCAGAGTGGCGGTGGTGATATCGAGAACCTGTATGCTCGAAGTGACAAATCCACTTGCATGGATTTCCCAATTTCCTGCCTGAATTGGAAATTCTAGTTCACCCTGGCTCGCCCGAAAAAGTCTTTGGTACATGATTTCGAACCAGTTGGTAAAGAAGTAATCATACGTTATCCCCCCATCCATCGGCACGGCAAGCGTGATCGCGTTTGTACCCTCCACAAGTACCGATTGGTTGAACAGGGTTTCAAACTCATAGACATTGATGTCTGGCCATGTCAGATCGGAGACCAGGTTCGAATTCATCGACACCAATGTGTGGTGTCGGGGTGTTGCCAAAAAGCCATATAGAGCTCCCCTTAGGGTTGCACTGACCGGTTCATTCGAAATAAAATCAAGTGTCGTTGTGTAAAGCTTGCTGCTTGGTGGAGATGACGAGTAGATATAATTCCAATACCAGTAATCCTGTTCGGTTCCGCTGGGCTTATTACTTTGATACAAACTGTTTTTCTCGAGGTGGACTGTTTTTGGGAAACTGGCTGGAACTGGATAGCTATTTAAAGGTTCACCTGAAGAGCTGATTATCCGCTTTCCAAATTCATCGTCCCAGGTGAGCCAATACACATTTGTCTTCGAAAATCTTGTTTCAACCTTTTCCCCATAGAACAGGATAGCATCCGAAGGGTTAAATACTTCATCTAGCTCTCCAATCACTTCAATCGCCACTTCAGTTCCTTTGTTATACAAGTGGAGCTTTCTTGGGTTCACACTATCGACTGGGAAATTGGCTGCCTGCAGCTGATCATATGTGACGCTGTAAATACCTGAATTACCGATAGAAATCTTATAAGCAGGCTGAGAAAAAGTGGTTTTTGAAGCGAATAATTGGCTCGATGTTTTGCCGGCTTCGATGCCGTTCGCAGCAAATGGAGGGATTCTCCATTGCCTGGCAAATCGTAATTTATCAGGCTCGATTTCAGTACATCTTCAAAAATCCCTTCATCAGCTTGCGATAAAGCTGGCTTTCTCAAGGAACCGGTTCCAGGCAACTTAACCTGGACTATCACTTTGGGGAAATAGCGCAATTCTCCTGCAGCTGGATTATATTGGAATGGATTGAAACGCAAAGCTGCGGTTCGCTGGCTTCGGATAAACCCTGTAGACTCGATCTTCACCGGTTGATCCGGAAGGAAGCTGTTTTGAGTATAGATCTGGGACGATTTTAACAAGCGGTAGCTAACAACCTCAGGTAAGCCGTCGATCGGATAATCCATTACTGGCTCAGGTCCCGGGCAGATGTTGAAAACGCCTTCCAATCTGCTGGGTTCTGCTTTTTAAAATGATAAGCTCTGGATCTCCAACAGCGGGTATTCCCAATACGGCGCCGTGTACTGGCAGGCGCGGTTCTCCAGGGTTCGAGATTTCGGAGAAGCCATCTACTTGAATAAGCTGACAGGGACCTTCATCTGATTCCGACATGACGATCTCGAATTTTGGGGTTGTCAAATTCGATCGTTAAGCCAAAATCGTCTTCAGATAATATTCTGGCATCCGGAGGAATCGGTTGTTGAAGATCAAGATCTGGGAGCGAGGCAGATAGATTGCTAGAGGTAAAATTTTCAGCGGCAGCGTAACCAGATTTGACACTGTTAAAATACAACCATACCATCATCAATGCAATCGCTGATGCGAATACTGGCAGAATAAACTTGGTGAATTTCCGGATGGATGGAACCCCAAAATCACTTGCGAATTTTCCCTGTTGTTCATCTTCAAGATGACTTGGATTAAATCTCCATGTGCATATTTTTACCTCTAATATTATCGGGAAGAATATCGTCTGATGAAAACCACCTGTATAATAAAATTCTATCACCAGCTCAGGAATGATCGTTAAAATCATCCTTCAGAAGGTTCTTCTAGAAGCACGATCGCACTGATATCAACCATTTTTTGGACAAATTCCTGGATGTCCGTGTGAATAATCTCCGCTGACGCAGCGAACTCCTTACAAAGGATTTCTTCAATGGATTCCAGACTATGTTTTCCATCTGCAAGCTGCCAGAACTCTGGTGGCGACCTCGTTAAGCACAGTCACCTGACCGGTATCTGCCATGATGATCACAGCTTGATCATCTGCAATCGTGAATGCCGTTTGCTCGTGAGGGAAAGGATAGTATTTTGGATTCATAGTTTTCTCGAAGATTGTTGGAGTCATTCCTTTATTCCAGGATGTCCGATATTGGTGAAATTATCAGACCCACTTTGACTGCTTATGCCTGGGCTTGCATATTATAGCTGATGGCTTCGTCGATCAAACTCCAAAAACCGGAATCCTTTGAAAACTCCAAATTTTGAATATCGATTCTCTTTGCTATCGTCTGGCACAATTCCAGGACTCTTCTGGAATGTTTCGCATCGGCCATCACAAAAGGTACGCATGAAGATAAGGATGCAACCCCCACACCATCAGATAATGTTGAAATCTTGTGTTCCAAATTCTTTGTGAGTTTGAATAATCCAGCGAGCGTGGCTGATGCATTGTTGCGAGGCGCTTCCGCGATTTCTCCTCGAAAAGGGACGCCATATAGTACGACGGTCTCTTTCCCATCGATGACCTCATTTTTTAGAATGACCAGGTCATCGCTCAAAATGACCTCATTATGAGATAAGCGCGTGATCGTTGTCTTTCCGCTGCCAGATGGGCCAAAAAATACAAATCCTCTTCCATCCCGGATCAGCCCGCTCGCATGAACCAGCAGTGCTTCGACATCCAACAGCCGCCAGGCGTACAGGACGCGAAGAAGTTTTCCGGGTCGCCCTCTGGCCGCATGACCAGCTCGCCGTATCGAGAGGCAATATCCACCCAGCCGCACTCGAAGAAAGAACGGAACTCAATCCTGCCATTCCGATTGGTCGTCTCAACCAGCCAGCTCGACTGACCTTCAGGCGTAATAAATGGATCACCTTGCTCGATCAATATTTTTATCGTGAATTCTTCCGATTGTTTTTCCTGAAAAAATGCTGAATAATAATCACTTAGCCGGTTTGCCTTTTCTTCGGCAAGACCGACGAATGATAAACGAGTTGGCAGACCAGCAATCTGGATTGAGAATTCGAAAGTTGAATTTTGTTCCATAATTTAACCGGTGTATCCTATGAAAGCAAATACCTGAATAATTTTTCTAAGAAACTTGATTTTAAGGGATTTCTTTAAGGAGGTTATTTGACCCCCATCCTGGATTCCAATTTGGTTAGAAATTCTGGCAATCCAGCCCCCAAGGAGGTGTACCTTTTTTGTCGTTAACGGAATGTGTCTATTCTTACGAACGATTTCAACCCCGACTCCGCACAGTTCAGAAAGGTCCCAAATAGGATCGAAGAGAGACACGTTGTCTCCCTTCGTTGTTATCCTTAATCCTTCGGTTGTAGATGAGATGCTTATCAGGCGGTGAACGATCCAGTGATCGTCTTGTCGGAAAACTATCAAAGCTCCTATTTCGAGCGTTAACAAATCTGCATAACTTTTCACCACGAGGAGATCGCCTGGCCTCAAAGCAGGCCACATACTGCCCGTATGGACCTGGAAGCCAATCGTCTGACCAATTTTCAATCTGGTTTTGACGAGATCCTCAACGACCTCCACCAGCATGCTTAATGCAGATTCGACAGGTTCAGCTTTGCAACAGTGAACACTGATCCGTGGGAGATGTCTTGCCAATCGGAGGCTGGCATACATCCGCCATCGCTTCTAAAGGTTGAAAAAAAATAACTTCAGGTTTGCTGTATGGTTTCTGCTGAGCCTGTTCTTCGTTGTTTTCTGTTTCGCCAGTGTTTTCTTTCGGATCAACATTCATGATGGATATCCTTTCTCTTCATTGCTTATTTTACGTTAAAGGTCCAATGCAGTCAATCACCAATTATCGATAGTTCATCCAGAAATCTTCAGTTTTTCATTTGCAATGACGTTTGTGCTTTCTTGGGATTTGTTCAAGTCATCCAAATATTGAACGAGATGTTCTGGAACTGGATAATCCTGCGGAAGCTCGCCAAGCTCGATCAAGACCTGGCGCCTGGCCAACGCTTCACGACAGAGTGAAGGTGATGGCCCATAGAGGTCTCCGGTCTCAATTTTGGCCAGACCGTGGCAGCGGGTGCAAAACTTCACCAGCTCGCATGTCCTGCAGACGGGCAGTAGATTGAGATTTATCTGATTGAGCTCCTCCCAATAATCTTTCCTTTCCCAGATTTCCCGCAGGCTTTGCGTCTTCAAGTTGCCAGAATTTAATTTCACCTCGATGCATGGGTATACATTACCTTCTGGATCGATGACAATACCGAGACTTCCAATCCCGCAGGTGCCCTGATCTGGCTTAATCTCCCGATCCAACCAGGTTCTCGCATGCATCGTCTTCTTTATTAACCCAACCAGCTGACTATAGGTCATCTGGTGGCGAAGCGGCTGAAGACTACCGTCGTTCTTCGGCGTGACTGTGATATCAAATCGGAATCCAGCATCTAACTCACTGGCAAATGTTTTGATCTCATCGAAATTCGGCGACGTTTTCGCGCATCTGAGGTGTTTTGACCATTGTCCGAACGCCGCGCTCCCTGAGCAGCCGGATGGCGCGGGTCGACAGCTCCCAGGAGTGCTGAATCCCTGTGATCCCATCGTGAACTTCAGGTTTGGTTGAATAAAGGCTGACCTCTACTGAATACGGGTGAAGCCCGGCGATTTTATCGGCAATTTGAGGCTTGATCATGATCCCATTCGTAAACAGCCGCAGCATTAACCGCTTAGCGTGAGCGTAGCTCGCGATTTCGTACCAGTCCCGCCGGACAAAAATTTCTCCACCGGACAATGTCAGGTTTAATGCGCCCAGCTCGGAAATCTGGTCGATCACAGAAAAGCATTCTTCGGTCGTCAGCTCCCCATGCGCCGATGCATTGGGGTTCATCACATCCAGGTAGCAGTGGCTGCAGCGCTCGTTGCACCTGTAGGTGAGCTCCCAATGTACGCTCATAAGACGGTGATCCTGACCAGCCTTCCTTAAAAACTGCTTGTACGGATTCTGCGGCGATTTTTCCGGCTCACTCTGCGGACCTTCGATGGTCATGATGTTCTCCTCAAGCCACGTGAAACACCAGCGTTCTTAATAAGGCTATTATTATCCATTATAGCATAGATGATAAAAATTCGTCATATAATCAACTTGGGCTGAAGAATGGGACATCATAATTCAGGCTTTCGGTCGTGCAAGCAGGTATATTTCGCGGTGTTATAATAAAAAGAACCTGTCCAAGGAACACTTCTGGAGAGATGTCATGCAAACTCAAGTTTCTGGATTGACGAAGGCGCGGCAGGTTGCTCCTGCTTGTGCTCGCACTTATTGTGACCGGATTGCTTTAACAACCTGGATGAGGGTTGTTTCGGCGGAAGAAGTTGGGACAATCTCAGCATCCAATCCAGATCGTGAAAATGATGAAGTTAATGAAATTCCGATAGTATTTTTTCCAGATTTCCTGAACCTCGGTTTGAATCAGTCAGTAAACTTAAGAAACTTTCAATTAGCACCTTTTGTTTTAAAATTAGTCAAATCTCAGTCGCCACAGATATTTACAGTTGGTTCGAGCAATTACTATGTGATCAATGTCCAGCGCACCAATACAGAGACGGTGAACTCCACTTTCAGCGTTGAAGATAAGCTTCCCAACGGCATGACATGGAAGCCAACCGCCACGCTTGGAAAATGGAATTGTACCGCGAGTATTATTGTAGGTTCCACAACCTCTGATAAAGTCAGCTGTTTTTACACTGAAAATATTCCTGCTGGAACAGCGACCATCGAGCCGATCCAGGTCAATGTCAATGTAGCTCCTGACATCTCCGTCGATCAAGTCGTCAACACGGCTTATCTTTTTATCGGTGATGCGATAATTGCTACAGATCAGTCATCAGTCACTACGCCAATCCGCAGCGCAGATTTGGAATTGGAAAAAACTCAAAAACCCGTTTCTATACCGTCTAAATCGACAACGATTACTTACACTTTGGTAATCACAAATAATGGTCCCACGATTGCTAAGAATGTTATTGTGACGGAAACGCTGCCTGCAGAACTTAATCCGTTCACGGTCATTTCTTCTATCCCATATTCAATAATCAACAATGGGAAAACATATCAATGGTTCTTAGGAGATATGGCCAAGGGCATCACACAAACCATTGTGATCACAACTACGCCTATAACCGACACTAGCGGCCAATCGGTGACAAATTATGCGCGCATTCGAAGCGACACACATGATTGGGATACATCCAATAACTCTGACAGCACATCGTTTGTGATTGGTGGACTGGAGATCGAAAAACAAGTCTCGGTTCCCGATACTTCAAGCGTCCTCGCTGGACGAACTTTTTACTACACTTTAACCATTACAAACACACGGACGAGCGGCCCTATTGGGGCAATGGTTAAGGATGTTCTCACATCCACGTTGGAAAACACTAGCTGCACGCTGCAATATCGCCTTCAATTGGGAAATGCCAATGTTGGAGCGCCATCAACCTGCTATGTGTCGAGCAATCTATTGAATACTTATGTTACTATTCCCATTGATCAAAAAGCCCTGCTTGTGATTGGTGTTCGGGGAAATGATGAGATTGGTAGCACGCCGCGCACGATCACAAATACAGCCTCAGTCACCTGGGGATCACCAAGCTATACCCTCGAATTGAATGAAGTTGAAACAGTCATCTTGCCTGCAGGCTTCATTGGAGTCTCCAAGACCGATGGTTTGAGCACAGTTGGTTCTGGTCAAGCAATCTCTTACACGATTACGCTTTCAAATGCAGGCAGTCTGGCACTTGTATCAGGTTCGATCAGGGTCACAGATACGCTCGAATTTAACATCAAATTTGTATCGATTAACAAGAATGGCCACACGATGAATGAGCTGGTCCAATTGGACCCTGTTCGATCATGGGTTTTCCCAAATAAAGGATTGAATCCAGGCGAATCGATCTCGTTTGTTATCGGTGCACAAGTCATTGCCGATCCAGTAGGACCATCCACAATTAATCGGGTTAATGCATCAGCCAACGATATTGCTGGTGCTTCATCAAAATCAAGCGATGACGATGTAAATGAAATCACCTATTCATCTAACACATTAATCTCAATCAAGAAATCAGTGACTCCAGAACAAGCCAAAGTTGGCGAAACGTTCACTTTCCAGCTCGTCCTGAACAACAATGGCGATTCTGCTGCAAACAACATCATTGTCAACGATTATTTCCCGGATGCCGTCGACCTTGTCAGCGCGACCACCAGCCGCGGCACAGCCACCCTGAGCACAACAACCCGCGAGGTTGAAGTCCGCATCCCGACCATGAACCCGGATGAAAAAACCACGATCGTCATCTCCGCCAGGGTGAATTCATCCGTCACGACCGCAAAAACTTACCGCAATCGGGCATATATCAAATGGACCGGGGTCTCTGAGTTCAACTCAAACAACGTCGCCTTCCGCGTTCTGCCGTCTGGGACACTGCCCGGCACAGGGACTGTCGGTCGAGAAGATCTCCAGAGCGCTGCTGCTGCACCTTTCCTGGCAATTGGCGGACTGCTAATACTTGCGGCGCTCGGCCTGCTGGCATTCAGCCTGGTTTTGCGGCGGAACCACCCGCTTCGCTCTGGAGGGTATGCCCGAGCTGGATTTATCGTCCTGGGGCTGGCAGTTGTCAGCTTCGGCGCCGGAGCATGGCAGCTTCTCCAGCAGAGTCCGACCATGAATGAGCTTTCAATGCTCTCCGGACAGAAACCGCCAGTTGCGACATCCTTACCCTTCCTCCCGGCCTCCACCAATGCACCAGCTGCAGAAATCGGCGAATCACCAGCGCAGCCAACTGCCGAGCCAACCAAGGCTTCAGGCGAGCTGCTTGAGGTTCGCCCAACCCCAATGGACAGCCAGATCGAGCAGCCTGGACCAACCCCCACGCTCACATCTGGGGAAACCGATATCAGCCACCTGCTTCCGACGCCAACCCCGTCAACTCTTCCAGATTTTCCTGTCCCGACACCGCCTGCGTTGGCTTCCGTGGGGTTAGACGGAGGCGAGCCGGACAATTCCTCGATCAAGCGGCTGGTGATCCCCTTGCTCGGGCTGGACGCGATTGTCAAATATGTCCCGTTCAATGGGAGCACCTGGCTGATCAGCGGTTTGAAACAAGAGATCGCGTGGATGGGAGACACATCATGGCCAGGACTGGGAAGCAACACCGCACTCGCAGGACATGTGGACCTGGTCACTGGCGAAAAAGGTCCTTTTTGGAACCTGAGGGTCTTGAAAACCGGGGATGAAGTCCAGGTCTACACCGAAAAGAAACTGTATACCTACAGGGTCAAAGAGCAAACCACCGTGGAAGACACCGACTTAACCGTTATCCAGCCGAACGAAAAACCTGTGGTCACGCTCATCACCTGCACAGGTTGGGACAACGAGCTGCGCGTTTATTTAAAGCGGTTGGTCGTCCAGGCAGAATTGATCCAGGTCAAACCGCTGGTGCAGTCTTCGAATTAGCAGTATGGATTCCGGAGCAGAAAGCTGTCTCGTGATTTGCGACGGGCAGCTTTTACTTATTAAAAACCCACTCCCCATTCATCATCGTACAGGTCGGAGACAGGTCAGCCAGCTCATCCGGGGGAATTTCGAATGGATTACGGTCTAGAATAATCAAGTCAGCATAGCTGCCCGGGATCAGGCATCCAAGCCTGTCATCCCAGCCTGCGGTCTTTGCCGGACCGATTGTATAGGCTTGCAGCGCATCGAATAATGGTAATCTCTGCTCCGGAATCCATCCTCCAGGACCAGGACGGCCGTCCACACGCTGGCGGGTGACGGCAGCGTGGAGTCCCAGGAATGGATTTGGCGAACTCGACAGGCGCATCTGATCCAAATGCCAGGTTTGCTCCAGCGTCGAGCTGGGTTTTCCAGGCATAAGAAAATTCTGTCCGCCCCCCCCAGTAGCGATCCGCCATCTCCATATCCGAAGTGGCGTGGATTGGCTGCATAGAAGCCGTTATCCCAAGCTCAGACAATCGAGAAGCGTCATCTGGGTGGATCAGCTGGACATGCTCGATGCGGTGCCTCAGCTGTGATGTCACCCGTTTGCCCGACCGATGTAGATGAGAGTTCTCGTACATGCGCAGCTGGAATAAAGCTTCTATAACTTCATGGTTCGCACGATCGCCAATTGCATGGATTGCCAGGGAGAAACCATTATCAACTGCCGTTTTTCCATGTTCAAAGATCTCTTCTTTATCCAGCAGCAGGAAATCCATACTGGTCGATAGAGCCCGCATAAGGCTTCAGCATTGCTGCCGTTTGAGGACCGAGGGCTCCATCAGCAAACATCTTTACTCCACCGATCCTGAGCATGTCATCACCGAACCCGCTGCGCAATCCAAGCCCAGCTGCATGTGGAAGGTCCTCAAGCGGGATGCTCTTCAGGACGCGCAGACCGAGTTCTCCATTGCTGTGGAGAATCTGAAGGGCCTGAAAGCACCTCCGCCGGTCAAAGTCATGAACGCCAGTGATCCCCATCCGCCAAAGATTATCTTGCGCCAATCGGAGTGCAGTTATTACCTGATCCAGCGAAGGCTCAGGAGCAGCATCCGCGACCAGCTCCATCGCGCTTTCAAAAAGAATTCCGTTCAGGTTGCCCAGATTCGTCACGCCCAAGCTTTCCACCTGCAGGATCGATCGAATCTCTGGTCAGGTTCGCCTGTCGGAGCGCAATTGTATTGGTCCAGGCAGCATGTAGTGATTTCGCAGACAGGTACACAGGGTTATTCGGGGAGACCTCATCCAGCTCGGAAGCAGTGCCGTAACCATCTTCCCAGTTATTCTGGTTCCAGCCGTGACCCAGCACCCATTCTCCGGCAGGAGTCTCCCGGGATCGAGCAGCAACCCTCTCCAAACACTCAGTTTTTGTCGATGTCTCACAATCAACCTTCTGCAGCCCCAGGGCGTAGTGCTCCAGATGGATATGCGCGTCCGTCAAACCAGGTAGAACGGTCTGACCGAGCAGGTTGTGACCTGGCATCTGCCGTTCAAATTCGCTGCATATTTCGGTGTCGGAGCCCAATGCGATGATCCTGCCATCGCGAATCGCCAGCGCAGAGGCATCTGGAATCTTTTTATCAAGTGTGATAATTTGGGCATTATAAAGGTACACCTGATTACTCCTCAACACCTTCGAGCAGCTTCCCGACCAGGGCATCCAGCTCTTCATCCGAATAATAATAGATCGTGATCGTCCCTTTTTTACCACTTTTGGTCAGGATCACTCGAGTTCCAAGCCAGGTTTCCAGGCGCGCTGCCAGATCGTTGATCTCCGGTGGATTGGTGGGTTTCTCCAGGGAATGGGGTTTCATGCCTGTCAACTTTCTCACAAGCGCTTCAGTCTGGCGAACGTTCAGATCCTGTGAAAGGATGGTGTGCAAAACGGCTGACTGCGATTGGGGAGTAGAAAGGCCCAATAATGCCCGAGCATGCCCCTCGCTGATTTTTCCTTCCGCGAGCGACTTCTGTACCGGCTCTGGAAGCTTGAGCAAACGGAGTGTATTTGTCACGGTCACACGGTGCTTTGCCACTCGACCGGCGATTTCTTCATGCGACATGCCAAAATCCTCTGCCAGCTGACGAAATGCTTCAGCTTCTTCTAATGGATTGAGGTCGGCACGCTGAACGTTTTCGATGATTGCAAGCTCCAGCCGTTCTACATCGGTGGCTTCCCGGATAAGCACTGGCACCCGCTCCAAACCGGCAAGCCGGGCAGCAAGCAGCCGTCTTTCTCCAGCAATGAGCAAGTAGTGATCCGGCTGATCGCTCTCCGTCACGATAAGCGGCTGCAGCACTCCATAAGTCCGGATGGAGTCAGCCAGCTCACTGAGGTCTTCTGGATTGAAGTTCGTCCGGGGTTGACGAGGGTTTGGAGAAATTTGGTCCACATGCAGGGTCAAACCGCTGCCTGGCTGCGTTTGATCGCTTCCAGGGATAAGAGCTTCTAAACCTCTTCCGAGACCTGTTTTTCGAGCCATTTCACATTTCCGGTTTTGGAATATGGATGCCGTCCGCCTCGAGGATTTCGCAAGCGAGATCTGCGTAAGCTCGAGCGCCATTCGACCCCGGCGCATAGACGGAGATTGGCTGGCCGTATGATGGCGATTCGGCAAGCCTCACACTGCGCGGGATGACTGTCTTGAATACACGATCGCCAAAATAACGCCGAACTTCCTTGACAACATCGTTCGATAAGATGGTTCGTCCATCGTACATGGTTACAACTACTCCGCGTACCGCCAGGCTCGGGAACAGAGCATCTCGAACACGATCCAGTGTCTGGGTCAGCTGACCTAAGCCTTCCATCGCCAGATATTCACACTGAACAGGGATCACGACGCCATCTTTGGCAGCGACCAGCCCATTCAATGTTAATAGTCCAAGTGATGGTGGGCAATCCACGATGAGGTAATCATATCGATCAACGACCGATTCAAGGCTTTTTTTCAATCGGTTTTCACGGGCAAGCTCATTGACCAGCTCGACTTCTCCGCCAGCAAGCGCCGGGGATGCGGGTAAGAGCGAAAGCTTTAAACGTGGATTATGCAGAATATAATTGGCAGCTGGTGCAGTCCCGATCAGGACTTCATAGGTTCCGCCCTTGACATGATATTTATCAATCTTAAGACACGAAGTTGCATTTGACTGAGGATCCAAATCAACAAGCAGGACCTTCTGTCCAAAATTGGCGAGATAAGCCCCCAGATTGATCGCCGTGGTTGTCTTGCCGACACCACCTTTTTGATTGGCGATGGTGTAGATTTTCCCCATAGTTGTTCTTAAAGAACCTCCACCATGCTAGCGTTAATGTCTTGCGAGGTCGGAATGCCCAGCAAGCCTGATCTTGTCACAGAAATTGCACTGAGATGAGTCGCAAATCTAGCCAACTCCCATGGATCGTGCGTGGAGAACAGCCGGATAAAGAATGCCGCAGCGAAAATATCCCCCGCTCCGGTTGGATCTACTTCGCTGACCAATGGAGCTCGAAATCTCCTGACATCTCCGTTCCAATAAAGGCGAGATCCCAACCGACCTTCTGTGACTGCAAGTACTCGAGTAGAAGCAGCCATTTCATCAATCCGGTTTTCGTCTCCGCCAACATCTTCCAGACTAACTACTGCTGCATCTACTTTTTCCAGCACGTAGGTGGCTTCAGGCCATTCCACCGGAAGCACATGCCCATTTTTATCCCATCCGCGCAGCCAGCCTTGAGGTGTTGTACCAATAAAAGAATCCGGAAAACTGCGCAGGATGCCCGGTTCAATTTCTTGTGCTACGGGTCCAAGATGAATGATGCTCGTCGAGCGCCATGGTTCTGGAACCTGGAAAAAATCCAGAGTTCGCGGCTTTCTAAATCATCCGCTGGGTTCGACCATGATCAGAGTAGCTGTTTTCGAATGTTGTGCTTCTTTCAGATGGAAAGCTGACGATTGGGATACCATCCAGTGGAGCGGCTGAGATCTCTGCGCCCCATGAAGTGACAATCCCGACGCTTAAACCTAGCGCCCGTGCCGTCAATGCTGAATAAACAACTGTCCCACCCAGACAGTTGCCATTTGGGGTGATATCGACCGTTAAATGCCCAATCAGCAGGTAATCAACGGGTTTTAAAGAGCTTATTTCAAACATGATGGAATTATACCTGATGGTCGTCGACAAATAGAATGGTGGATCTTATTGGCAATGATTGTTTCCTCTTAACCAGGGTGTCAGAGATAGAATTTTTTCTTGCAATATCTAAGCAAAGTGGTATAATAGCGTTCCGTGCCGCCTTTGGCGGCTTTATATTGCCCGAGAAAATCCGCTGAGAGCGGACAGCTCTCGCTAACTGGTTAAGGACATAAGAAGATGGACGAACTGTTAAAATCTGTTGAAGCACCTGTCAACTCCAATATCCCAGACCTTCGCCCCGGCGATTTAGTCAAAGTTTTTCTGAGAATTAAAGAAGGCTCAAACGAGCGTGTTCAGGAATTCCGCGGGACAATCATCCGTCTACGCAGCGGCGGCAACAATGCCAATTTCACCGTACGCCGGGTAGCAGGCAATGGGATAGGCGTTGAGCGCACTTTTCTGCTGCGATCGCCTCGAATTGAAAAAGTCGTCGTTGAACGCAGCTCTCAGATCCGCCGTTCAAAGCTCTACTTCCTGCGCGATCGAACGGGGAAGAGCGCCCGGCTCAAACAGAAATTTTCTTGAACCTACCATGGTCCTCTTTGGGGCGCAGTCCTGTCTAGAGCTGCGCTCTTTTTGGTTTTGACTTCCACACAAGGACTCGAATTTTGACAGCCCCATGGATTGGAATAACGACTAATCGAGAAGTAAACTCCGCGGGCATTCTCATGCAATGTATCGTCGAAGCATACGTTGCATCGATATCAAATGCTGGTGGTGTGCCAGTTTTAATCCCTTTAGGGCTTGATAATATTCAGCTAAAAGACACCATTTCCCACCTCGAAGGGGTACTTTTTTCAGGCGGAGGCGATGTTCATCCCGAACTGTACAACAGTAAAATGCATCCGAAGGTCAATGGTATTGATCCAGATCGGGATCGCGTTGAAACTCAACTCCTTGAGCAAGTGATAAAGAATGATATTCCATTTTTCGGCATCTGCCGAGGCTTGCAGATGATCAATGTAGGAATGGGTGGAACGCTTTTTGAAGACCTGAATGATCAATTTCAAGGCTCTCTCCGTCATGATTCGCCTGTAGACTGGCCACGCGAAAGGCTGGCTCACGCTGTAAAAATCTCCCCCACAAGCCGCCTGTTCGACATTTTGCAGCAGGATACAATCAGCGTCAATAGCTGGCACCATCAAGGGATTAAACGTCTGGCAAATGGCGTGTCTGCAAGTGCTGTTGCTCCAGACGGTCTAATTGAAGCCATCGAGCTGCCAAATAATCCCTTCGGCCTTGCAGTACAGTGGCACCCGGAATGGCTGCAGAATGATGAAATTATGCGGAGACTTTTCCAGGCATTTGTCAAGGCTGCTGAACAATTTTCGAGACTATGATACAAACCATTCGAGGCGCGCCGATTGGCATTTTTGACTCTGGGGTGGGTGGACTTTCCGTCTTGAGGGCGATACGTGCCGATCTCCCAGACGAATCGATTCTCTATGTTGCCGATCAAATCCACGTCCCCTATGGTCCGCGACCGATGGAAGAAGTGCGTTTGTTTGCCGTTGGGATCACAAAATTTTTACTTTCCCAGGGATCGAAATTAATCGTTGTGGCGTGCAATGCCGCTTCTGCCGCAGCGCTGCAGCAACTTCGCTTTCTTTTTCCAGATACAATTTTTGTTGGGATGGAACCAGCAGTCAAACCTGCCGCTGAATACAGCACAAGTAAAATCGTTGCTGTGTTGGCAACGCCTGCCACTTTTCAGGGTGAGTTATATGCATCGGTCGTTGAAAGATTTGCCAGCGGTGTGATCTTACTCCCGCACACCTGTCCCGGATTGGTGGATCAGATTGAAGCTGGCGACCTGGACGGACCTGTCACTCGACAGATACTTAGTGAAGCCCTCGTTCCTTTGATTAATCAAGGTGCAGACACGGTCGTCCTCGGCTGCACTCATTATCCGCTTGTGATCCCCCTGATTTAAGAAATATGCGGACCAGCCATCAGGGTGATCGATCCGGCACCAGCCGTCGCTCGCCAAACGAAGCGCATACTAAAAATGAAAGAAATGTCATCCACACGTAAAAGCTCGCTTAACTCAAGAAGAAGCTTTTATACAACTGGCGACCCGGCTCGTTTGCAAACTGCATTACACAAGCTGATCAATATTGACACTGATGAAGTGCGCCAGCTCAACTGGTTAGGTGATACGCTTGGATTTTAAGCAGAAAACCAGACGGCGATCGGTACGAACAGGATTGTTATAACGTTTGATCCGCCGCCTTAACCCCCAGATCTTCAGCATCGATCGATAAACCAGCAAAGTTTTCAAAGGTCAAATCACGGAAATGAAGACCTTTCCGCTGCTTCACCTGGTCAAATAGCGCAGTGTAGCTCAAAGGCACCGCCGTTTTCCAGTCCAATCCGATTTCTTGATTGACAGAGTGCAGAGTTTTTATATCGGGTCCTTCCAATTCAACAAAATTTCCGTAGGGCATTTCGTCAAGAGTGACATGAACACCATGAAGTTCATAAACCGTTCGATATTTTTCATAGCCCATGATGACCTGATATCCCAGCGCTTCTAGAAACAGCCGCGCTTTCGAAAAATCTTCAACAATGAACTCTATCTCCTGGCGAATTCGAACGCCTTCGCTTGATTTTGAGGGACCTTTGAATGTCAGGCGAGCGGCGCTGTCCAACCTGAAGTCTGTAAAACATTGAAAGATTGGGATAGTGAGCCATCTGGCAAGTCGAAACGAAGGTTCGCCTCGAAAGTTCGCGGCTGAAAAAGCGATACACCCTGTTTTTCCATTTTTGTTCTAATTGGCTGCAGGCTGCTTACAAAAAACTTAATCTCCACTTCCTGGTTTTCCATCAAAACTGCCTTTCCAAAAGTTAGACAATAGTCAGAAGCACCTGATGCTGCTCCACTCGAATTCCCGGTGAGACTCGCAATCGAGACACAACGCCTGACCTGGGTGCTTTCAATTCATTTTGCATTTTCATTGACTCAAGAATTACAAGGATATCGCCTTTATGAACCACCTGCCCATTCTCTACGCCAATCGAGACCACCAGACCAGGCATGGGCGCTTTCAATTGAAACTCCATTTTTTCACTGACATTGGTGCCGGATTCAAGCTTGAGTCTTCTCTCCAGCTCTTCTTCAACCAGTATCGAATAGGATCGCCCATGCATAACGACTTGCCATGCTTTTTCAGCAGGATAAATGTAAGCTTCGTGCGATTTTCCATTCAGAAGCAGAGAAAAAATTGGATGATCACCAACGGAAGTAAAGTCCACATCTAATAACTGACCATTAACTGAGATTTGAAGGTCGTCGAGGATTTCGATCTGATATTCCTGGTCAGCGATGGTTGCGATATAACGCATTAAGAGCCTCTTTCAGCGCTGCATTCTTTCCCAGCGTCCAATCCATTTCCAATTACTCGTATCACGCTCATTGCGCTGGATAATTTGAGTGGCACGGCGATTTTCCTGGTGCGCAACTAATGTAGCAAAGATCGCTGCCAGTTCTGGATTTCCGGTTCTTTCTGCATCTTCTGAACCAAAGGAAAATCGCTCTTCAACAAAGCGCGTATCATATTGCCCACCCATAAATCGGTGGGAATCTATCAGGCTCTGATGGAAAGGGATATTCGTCCGTACTCCTACGATGATATATTCATCCAGGGCTCTCCGCATCCGGAGAATGGCTTCTGCGCGAGTTTCTCCATACACAATAAGTTTGGAAATCAAGGAGTCATAATAGGGTGAGATTTCGGATCCAGGATAAACACCGGTGTCTACACGCACTCCCGGGCCGGTCGGCTGGGAAATTTGGGTGATTTGACCGGTGGAAGGTAAGAAATTGTTATAAGGATCCTCTGCATTGATCCGGCATTCAATCGCCCATCCTTTTATCTGAATATCTTCTTGTGCATATCGAAGCGGCCTACCTCGTGTGATCCGGATTTGTTCCTTTACGATATCTACACCCGTAGCCATCTCTGTTACAGTATGCTCCACCTGAAGGCGCGTGTTCATTTCCAAGAAATAGAAATTCTTGTCTTTATCCACCAGAAATTCAATCGTACCAGTGTTGATGTATCCTACAGCTTTTGCAGCGCGAACCGCGATATCACCCATCCTTTTTCGGAGGTCATCGTCGTCGGATAAGAATGGTGAGGGAGCTTCTTCAAGCAATTTTTGGTGCCGGCGCTGAATTGAGCATTCGCGCTCTCCCAGATAAATTGTATTTCCAAACTGGTCAGCCAGAATTTGGATTTCGATATGTCTGGCGCCTTCTACTAATTTTTCCAGATAAACATTCCCATCCCCGAATGCAGCTTCAGCTTCTCGACGAGCAGAATGCAGGAGTTCGAGCATGTCTGCCTGGTTGTGGACTTCCCGCATTCCTTTTCCGCCACCGCCAGCAGTTGCCTTGATCAACAACGGAAAGCCAATTTTTGGTGCTATTCGAATTAGGTCATCATCTTGCAGAGAGCCTTCGCCTTCAGTGCCCGGAACCACAGAGATCCCTGCTCCTGCAACTTTTTCTCTGGCGACCGCCTTGTCCCCCATTGCTGCAATCGATGAAGGTTTTGGACCGATGAAAGCTAACCCTGCATCAAGACAGTCCTGAGCGAAATCTGCACGCTCGGCAAGAAAACCATAACCCGGGTGTATTGCATTCGCTCCGCATTTTAGCGCGATGTCGATGATTTTATCAGCTCGGAGGTAGGACTCTCTGGCAACTGCTGGTCCAAGATAGTATGCTTCATCTGCATACCGGACGTGCAGTGCTTTCCGATCGACTTCGGAAAAAACGGCAACCGACTGTACCCCCATTTCTCGGCATGCGCGCACGATCCGAACTGCAATCTCACCTCGGTTTGCGATCAACACTTTATTAAACATAAACCTGCCTACAGGGGTATACAGCCGTGTTTTTTTGAAGGATTGTTATCACGTTTATTGTTCAGCATTTCCAGTCCATTAATTAGTCGCGGGCGGGTCTCGCGAGGCTCAATTACATCGTCGATATAACCACGTGAGGCTGCAATGAACGGATTGGCAAATTTTTCCCGGTATTCTGCAACCAGCTCGGCCTTCCTTTGAACAGAATCTTCGGCTTTTGCGAGCTCTTTTCGAAAAATGATGTTCACTGCCCCTTCAGGTCCCATGACAGCGATTTCTGCAGAAGGCCATGCCAGGTTCAGGTCGCCGCGGATATGTTTGCTGCTCATGACATCATATGCGCCACCATAGGCTTTTCTGGTAATGACAGTTAATTTCGGAGAAGTTGTCTCACAGTATGCGAAGAGCAGTTTTGCTCCCGAACGGATGATGCCTCCATGCTCCTGGTTGATTCCAGGCATGAATCCAGGTACATCAACAAAAGTGATGATCGGAAAATTGAATGCATCACAAAAGCGGATAAAGCGAGCAGCTTTTTCCGACGAATTGATATCAAGTACCCCGGCAAGTACTGAAGGCTGGTTGGCTACAATCCCAACAGAGTGACCGCCTAAACGTGCGAATCCAATCACAATATTCGCAGCATAATGGGCATGAATTTCAAAAAAATCACCCTGATCGACGATCAGCTTGATCAAGTCTTTCATATTGTATGGTTTGCTCGGGTCGTCCGGGATAATTTCATCCAATTCAGCTTCCATACGTAAGGGATCATCGCCAGTTTGGAATTCCGGAGGATCTTCCATATTATTCTGCGGCAGATATGTCATCAATTTTCGAATAAGATACAGCGTTTCAGCTTCGGTATCTGTGGCGACATGACATACCCCAGAGACTTCATCATGAACTCCAGCTCCTCCAAGCTGCTCAAAAGTAACATCTTCATGGGTTACTGTTTTCACGACATCTGGACCGGTGACGAACATATAAGACGAGTTGCGGACCATAAAAATAAAATCTGTCAGCGCAGGTGAGTAGACCGCTCCACCCGCGCACGGTCCCATGATTGCGCTAATTTGGGGAACCACCCCCGAAGCCATCGTATTCCTCAGAAAAAGTTCGGCATAACCACCCAGAGACACGACACCTTCTTAAATCCTTGCTCCACCTGAATCATTAATCCCAATAACCGGTGCCCCATTTTTAAGCGCCATGTCCATGATTTTACAAATCTTTTCCGCATGGGCTTCACCCAGGCTGCCGCCAAGAAATGTAAAATCTTGCGAAAAAGCGTAAACCAGTCGATTATTTATTGTCCCCCATCCAGTAACAACACTATCACCCAGACATTTTTGGTTTTCTAAACCAAAATCATGAGTGCGGTGCTGAACAAAGGCATCTACCTCTCGAAATGAGCCCCTGTCCAAAAGAAGGTCCAACCGTTCTCGAGCCGTCAATCGGCCACGCTGGTGATGCGCCTCAATTTTCTCTAGACCGCCGCCTTGTAAGCTCTTTGCCTTTAAACTTCGCAGGTGCTCAATTTTTGGATCATCGCTCATCGTTTCCCTCAAAATACCGCTTTACCTTTGGCCTGGTCAAGAAGAAAAATACCAAGAGAAATAACAGAATATTTACAAGAATTGCGAAGGACCAACTTTCCATTTTCACTCTGTTAGCAGAGATTAATAGTCGATCAACCCAAAAATATACCGAAAATGCAAACAGCCAGAAGAAAATGAGCCATCGACTGTAACGCTTAACATGAATAATGAACCAAAAAACACCAAGATTCACAAAGCCCCATACCAACCCAGACAAACCAACATATGCAGGAAAAAATCCGGAGAGCTGAGATAAGAAATCCCATTGATCAAGTGCCAAGTAAAATCTAACGAACGAATAGACCGATAGAATTAACACCAGCGCGCTGAACACAGTTACGCTAAATGGACGTCGCCTGCCCGTTGTAGTCAGGTCTATGCTATGATTTTCCTTCTCTTGGTCAATCATCACGATATGGAAAGAGTTATCTTGCCCAGTTGATTTCCATGCTCCAGATATTCTTGCGCTTTCCTGGCTTCTGTTAAGGGAAAATCGCGGTCCAAAACAGGTGATAGTTTTCTTTCAAAGACCAGGCTCATTACCTTTTCAAAGTCGCTTCTTGTTCCCATGGTCGATCCAAGCAGGCTTAAATGTTTTCCAAAAACAAACCGGTTATCGATTTCAATCCTAGCGCCGCCTGTATTTCCGACGGTCAGAATCCTTCCGCCTTTTGCAGCCGCTCGAAAACTGTGCGGGAAAGTTGTGCCAATATTATCCACGATGAGATCGACACCACGTTTTTGAGTTAGCTCATAAACGACCTTAGACCAATTTTCATTTTTTGTACGATCAACTAAGTGATCTGCCCCGAGCGATTCTGCTAGAGCAAGCTTCGCAGGACTAGATCCAATCACAAACACTTCCGCACCAGCCAGTTTGGCTACCTGAATGCTCGCTGTATTGACGCCCCCTGAAGCACCCACGATCAGAACTGTCTCGCCTGGTTGAACTTTCCCCCTTTCTATCAGAGAATGCCAGGCCGTCTGATAAACCAATCCTGCGGCAGATGCCGTACGAAATTCAACCTCATCTGGTATCTTGAACAAGTTTGTCTCAGGTATTGAGACAAATTCAGCGTATGTACCGCGAATAGTCTCGCCCAATAATGCCCAGTTTCGGCAGCGGTTATCAGCTCCAGCAATGCAAAACTCGCATTTACCGCAGCTTAGATTTGGATTGATCACCACCCTATCTCCAGGGGTAAATTGAGTGACCTCCGATCCTATCTCAGCAACGATTCCAGCACCATCTGCACCTGGAATATGAGGGTAATCCAACCGGATACCAGGCCACCCTGCCCGTACCCAAAGATCAAGACGGTTAAGCGCAGCGGATTTGATCTGTACCAGAACCTGATTTTGGTGAATTTCTGGCAGGGGGAAATCAAGATATTCTAATACTTCAGGACCGCCATGCGTTCGAAATGCAATTGCTTTCATCTTTGAACCTTAGATTTGCTTTTCCCGAAACCCGAACGTATCTTTTAATTTTCCTTGAGAATTCTGGAAAAATGGCGCTGAATAAATCGAATTTCGAGATTGGTTTCCTATTTCAGACCAATAACAGACCGTGAGATGACTAACCGCTGAATTTCGCTGGTTCCTTCGTAAATTTCAGTTATCCGGGCATCACGAAAGTAGCGCTCGATTGGTAGTTCTTTGCTGTATCCCATCCCACCATGGATCTGCACGGCCTCGTCAGTCACAAAATTTGCACACTCGGAGGCGAATAATTTTGCCATGGATGCTTCCAAAGTAAACCGGTTGCCTGTTTTCTTGGAACTTTCTTTTGCATATGCCGCGTTGTATAGTAAAAGCCGGCTGGCTTCAATTCGCGTCTTCATGTCCGCAAGCTTAAAGGCAACTCCCTGAAATTGGCCGATTTTTTGTCCAAATGCTTCTCGTTCCCGCACGTATTCGATGCTTGCTTCAAATGCCGCTTCGGATATACCCAACGACTGCGCTGCTATTCCGATCCTGCCTGCATCCAAAACCGTCATCGCGATTTTGAATCCATCCCCCTCTTTTCCTATCAGGTTGGCTCTCGGGACACGGCAATCTTCAAATAAAATCTCGCTGGTCGCAGAAGCCCGGATACCGAGTTTTGGTTCCTTCTTTCCCCGTGAAAATCCTGGGACATCCGTATCGACAATGAACGCGCTGATCCCATTGTGCCCTTTTTCTGGATCAGTCATCGTGAAGACCACGATGAATTTTGCAACAGGTCCACTTGTCACCCAAGATTTTCTTCCATTAAGAACGTAAAAATCTCCATCTCTAACCGCCCGACTTCGCATCGTTCCTGCGTCTGATCCTGACATTGGCTCGGTCAATGAATATGCGCCAACAACCTTTCCAGATGCGACAGGAGGCAGAAATTTCTGCTTTTGATCTTCGTCAGCAAATTTCAATAACCCATAACAGTAGAGGGAATTGTTAACAGACATGATCGTCCCATGCGAAGCATCTGCCTTACAGATTTCCTCCAGGGCAAGCACATAGGACATTGTATCCATCCCGGCTCCCCCATATTCTTCAGGAACTTCGATACCCATCAATCCCATCTGACCCATTTGATTGATAGTTTTAAGCGGAAATTCCCCGGTCTCATCAAACTCAGCTGCGATGGGCTTTATTTCATTCTGAGCAAAATCCCTGGCAGCCTGACGGATCATTTCATGTTCGCTGGATAGAGGGAACAACTCGTTTTGAGCCATGATTTCCTCCTGATCATAAACTAAGGATTATTTTAGGATCAAATTGAATAGATTATAGCATGCCTGATATCTGGCGCATCTGGCATACCATGAAGAATTGGGATATACTCTATCGCCAGGAGAATTCAAGATGACCGACCCGATTGACATTGATCTATTCAGACATCTTGTCGACCTCGCTGCATTAGATCTGAGCGATGATGAAGCAGCTTATCTACTTGTCCAATTAAACCATCAGCTGCGGTCAATCGAAGAACTAATGGCGATCCCAATCGATCCAGAAACTCCGCCTGCTGAGCATGGTGTGGCTTATACAGCTGAAAACAGCCCGTTTATTCGATCGGATGAATGGCAGCCATCTGGAATTGCTGAGATTATCCTGGAGCATGCTCCCAAAACTTTAAATGGATATTTCGTTGTTCCAGATATCCCACATATTGATTTGTAATCCTTCTGGACATTTAAATAGAATATTCAAGTTTTCATTGGGAAAAAATTATGGAATTCAGCGATTACCCTGCTTATCAACTGGTCAATCTCATCCGGAAGAAAGAAATTTCTGCACAGGAAGTAGTAAAGTCAAGCCTGCAACGGATTATGGATGTCGATGGACGACCCGGATCGATAGCGAGTTCGGACGAAACAGCTGATGACACTCAAAAAGTACACGCTTTCATAACTGTAACACCCGAGCTGGCAGCTGATCAAGCCAGAGAAATCGATCGCAAAATTGCGCACAATGAAGAACCAGGGCTTCTGGCAGGTGTGCCATTTACGGTCAAGGATATCTTCACAGTTATGGGGACACCTTCAACCGCTGCTTCTCGCATCCTGGCAAACTTCATAGCACCCTACACGGCAACCTCTGCTTCGAGAATGATCGATGCTGGTGGGATAGTCCTAGGCAAAGTCAACCTGGATGAATTTACTTTCGGATCTTCAAGTAAATCAACAGCATTCAAACCAAGTCCACGAAATCCATGGAACACTAACAGGGTGCCTGGAGGTTCTTCGGGGGGCTGCGCAGCTGCTGTCGCAGCTGGAGAAGGACAGCTTTCTCTTGGTACGGACACCGCCGGATCCGTGCGCCAGCCAGCAGCTTTTTGCGGCGTTGTTGGTGTCAAACCCACTTATGGCCGGGTTTCCCGGTATGGATTGATCGCATTTGGTTCATCGCTTGACTGCCCGGGACCTGTCTCCCGAAACATCACAGACGCAGCGCTTATGTTGAAAGTAATCGCTGGAGCGGATCCGCGAGACGCAACCGCCGCCAGAGTTCCAGTCCCCGATTATCCAGCTATGCTCGGAAAGAACATTAAAGGACTTCGAATTGGCCTATCTCCCGATTACTTCCGGATCACATTTCCCGATCCAGAAACTGGAGAAATGCAGGAAGAGCAAATTGGCTCAGATATCCAGACGGCAGTCATGAATGCTGCCCAAAAGCTCGCTGAACTCAGGCGCAGAAATCATCGATGGGGTTCCAATGCCGCACACCCGCTTTGGAATTCCTGCGTATTTTGTAATATCCAGGGTTGAAGCAGCTTCGAACTTGCACAGGTATGACGGAGTAAAATACGGTTACCGGAGCCCCGATCCTGTCGAAGACCTGCACGCCATGTACCGCAGAACGAGAGGCCAGGGCTTTGGGATACAACCCAAATTACGCATCCTTATGGGTATGTATGTCAGTGCTGCTCAATACAGCGAACAGTATTATGTTCGCGCTTTGCGCGTTCGAACTTTGATCCGACGCGATTTTGAACAGGCGTTTGATCCAAAAGGTTCTTACAAGCTGGATGCCATGCTGACTCCAACAACTCCGACAACTGCTTTTCCGATGAAAAATATTTACGGCAATTCTGTCTTGATGCAGTACGCCGACCAGCTCACTGTCACCGCAAACCATGCGGGTAATCCAGGAATTTCGCTGCCTGGCGGGCTTGATAAGGATGGCATGCCGATCGGAATACAGCTTCTTGGTCCCGATTTTCGAGAAGACGTATTATTTCAAATTGGCTACGCCTACGAAACAGCGACTGCAGAAGATGCTTGGCGGAAGATCCGTCCAGCAATCCTCCGAACCAACTGAGAAGATAAAAAAGTCGATGTAACGAATGTCATCTTCGGCTGAAGAATTGTTGGAGCCTAGTGCGATTTCAAATCCAGAAATTTTGGTGGGAATTGCGTATTTTGAAGAATATCTCGCGAACATCTCATCATACGCTGTTGTCGATCGATACTTTGTAAAAGAAGCAGTAAACTGCGTTTCCGCCAGATTGGAGAAAGAGACCTGCTTCAGAACCAGTCATCAATTCTTGCAGCACAAAAATTCTCATTGGTTGAGTCGAAGTTTGCTCGTTGGGCATACGCTCTCACATTGCGTAAATTGTCCAGTGAAATGGTCAAAAATTGATTGAAGTGAACGAGTGTGAATATGTCAGAGTTTGAAGCCGTTATCGGGCTGGAAACCCATATCCAGCTTAATACTATAACTAAGATTTTCTGCGCCTGCAAAGCAAATTCATGGAACCAACCTCCAAACACGAACATATGCCCGGTCTGTTCAGGTCTGCCGGGTGTGCTACCGGTATTGAACAGTGCGGTTCTACAAAAGGGAATCCTGCTTGCCGCCGCAATGCACTCCAATATTCAATTAACCTCATATTTTGATCGAAAGAATTATTTCTATCCGGATCTGCCAAAGGGATACCAGATTTCCCAATACGATCGTCCGCTTGCGAGTGGCGGTTACCTGGATTTCCCGGTACAAATCGATGAAAAAACTGAAATCCGCAGGGTAAGCATCCTAAAACTCCATCTCGAAGAAGACGCTGGCAAAACTAAAAATGAAAATGGAGAGCGGTTGATTGATTTCAACCGATGCGGCGTTCCGCTGGTTGAGATGGTGACAGGTCCGGATCTACATACAGCCGATGAAGCAGCTCAATACTTGATCCGCCTTCGTCAGCTTTTGAAGTGGATCGGGATTTCAGAAGCGGATATGGAAAAAGCCCACCTGCGCTGCGATGCTAATGTATCCATCCGTCCTGTTGGAGCAGACTACCTTAATCCAAAAACTGAAATTAAGAACGTGAATTCAATTACTGCTGTTAAAGATTCGATCGAGAAGGAAATCGACCGCCAAATCCGCGAAGTCAAATCGGGCCGAAAGATCGAAACCTGGACGCTCGAATGGGACGAGGATTCAGGAGTTCTAAGAAAGATGCGTTCCAAGGAAACAGAAGCAGATTACCGCTATTTTCGCGAGCCCGATTTGCTTCCTGTCCGCCTTGATCAAGATTGGCTGAATACAATCCTTGCGGAACTTCCAGAGCTGCCGCTCGATCGCCGCCAGCGGTTTATCGATCAATATGGACTACCTGAATACAACTCCGAACTTTTAACAGGCGAGCGAAGCCTATCAGAATATTTTGAGACAGCGATTAGAATATTATCATGGAGATCCAAAGCGAATTTCAAACTGGATTATGAACGATGTCTTAAGGATGATCAATGAATCGGGTACTCCTGCCTCCGGTCTAAGGCTCACTCCTGCGAACCTGGCCGCGATTATCCGCCTCGTCGATGATGGGGGTATTAATATTTCGACTGGAAAATCCTTGCTGGAAAAAGTACAAGAATCAGGAATATCTCCTGAGGAAATCGTTGAAAGGGAAGGCCTGGCACAGGTAAGTGATGTCAATTCGATCCACAAAGTTTGCTCCGAGGTTCTTATGGAAAACCCCGAACAGGTTGAGAATTATCGAAAAGGAAAAACGTCCCTTATCGGCTGGTTTGTCGGACAGACTATGAGGAAATCGGGAGGTAAAGCAGATCCTCAGCTAGTCCGAAAAATTTTAGAAAGCCTTCTAAGTTCATAAATTGCAAAAAGAACAACTCTATTCACTCCGTCAGGCGCGCCGCAGCGATTCACGAGCAATTCGTGCACTGATCCACAGGGTTGGAATCAACCCAATTGGGTTGGATTGGCGAAGGTTCATTATCGCTGTTGATAAGCAGGGATTTCTGGTTGGCTGCGGTCAGATAAAAACTCACAGAGGTGGCCTTATTGAACTTGCTTCAATTGCTGTGAAACCTGGAAATACACTTCAGGGAATCGCCACGTCGATTATTCGGGAGCTATTAAACTCGTGTTCTCGGCCAGTTTACCTCACATGTCGTTCTGGACTTAATGGTTTTTATCAAAAATTCTCCTTTGAAAAGATACCCTTAGACGAGGATGCCTCCCTATTTCCGCCTGATTGCCATGATTGCAGGATGGTTGTTCCGAAAAAATCTTTTGTCGGATGAACTGCTGGTGATGCGATTGGACAGGTAAGGGGACTACAAAGAAATTTGGAACTAGACAATGCCAGGTTTCTCCGGGATAAAACTCATAGCATATTCTGCCAGGGCGGCAATCGTCAAGCTGGGATTCACACCGGGATTTGCGGGCATGATAGAACCGTCAATGACAAACAGGCCTGGATAATTAAATACTTCGCAATTGAGACCGATAACACCTTCCTGATCATTCCTCCCAAATGGACAACCACCGAGAATGTGGGCTGTCATTGGGATGTTTAAAATCCCTTCGTTAAGTGTCCCTAGTGGAATCCCTTTTGTCTTCTCTGCAAAGCGATAGGTCACATCATGACCGACTGCGATTCTTCCAGGTATAACCTGATCAGGATCAACCTCGGAGACCAATCTCTTTTGAAATAAGGCAAACGGGCTTCTTCCCAGTTTCATCGTGAAATGGTTGTCAATCGTTTGCATGACCAACAGAATAGTTGATCGCTGAGCCCAACCCGGCAGGATATGGGTTTTTAAGAAATTCACTGGGTGAAGAATTACTTTGCCGGTCAACTGAATCGTTCGTCTGAAAACACTCCCTTCGCCTTCGAGCAACGGACCAGACAGAAAACGCATCAATGAAGATCCAGCAGGATATCGGACAGGTTCTATCGTTGTGGTTTCATCCGCATAGAATATTGAGGTTATTGCCACACCCTCTGAATAATCCAACTTTCTATCCTTTGCCACCGAACCGAGCAAAAACTCGCTGTTTGTCCTCATCATCGTCCCCAGGCGGTTTGAAATATCTGGTAATGACCTGGTCAATTCGCGACAGCGAAAAAGTAGCTCCAATGTTCCCAGCGATCCCGCAGAGAAGATAACATTTCGCGCCTGAATTTGTTTTTTTCGACGGAATAACCATGCTGTTGACAATTCGTACTTGAGCAGATAACGCGCTGTCATCGATTTTGCTCGATGAAATTGGGACAACATCTCTGACGCGACTTCCAGGGAGTATTTTCGCTCCTCCTTTCTCAGCAAAGAACAGGTAATTTTTCTCGAGGGAATTCTTGCTGTTCTCTCTACAGCCAACCATGCATCCCCCACATTGGGTACAGCCTCGTCTGCTGGGGCCAGCTCCTCCAAAATATGGATCTGGAGAAGTAATTCCAGGCTGGCCAAAATAGACACCAACACGTGTTGGTTTAAATGTTAATTCCGTCTTTTTCTCAGTAGAGATTTCCTTTAATATTAGATCGGACTTGTGAAAACATGGATTTTCCACCACTCCAAGCATGCGTTCTGCAGTCAAATAATGCGGCGCCAGAAGTGTTTTCCAGTCCGCCAAATGCTTCCAAGAAGGGTTTCTAAACATCATGTCGCTCGGTCGCATGAGGACATTCGCATACCCGAGGCTCCCTCCACCTACTCCTGCAAAGTGTAAGACTACAACATTCTTAAAAAGGCTGATCTGTTGAATCCCAAAACACCTTAATACTGGCGCCCACAGATACTTCCAAATATTCCAGTTCGATCGAGCAAAATCATTATCTTTAAAACGCATCCCTTGTTCAAGTATGCATACTGAGTAACCCTTCTCAGCCAACCGCATCGCTGAAACACTCCCCCCAAATCCAGACCCGACTATCGCGTAATCAAATACTGTCTGAACCAAGCAATTCGTCCATTTTTTCCCTCCAGATGAAGGTACTAGTTATTCTGGCATTTTCATTATACAGTGAATGTTTATATAATACCGCTAAATATGCAGCTCTCATCGAAACTCAAATGGATTGCGGTTCAATCGGAAAATCAAGTGATGATATGATTATCTTCATATCATGCTCAGATTGTTCAAGTCATCCTTCTAGAGGTCCTAGTGGAAAAATATCATTCTCCGAATAAAGATCTAATTATTGCAATAGACAATGGAACACAGAGCGTACGGGCATTGCTTTTTGATCCCAGAGGGTCTCTGCTGGCAAAGTCACGCATTCCTATTGAACCATATTTCTCGAGTGCGGCGGGCATCGCAGAGCAATACCCCAACGTGTTTTGGGATGCGCTTTGCCAGGCATGCAAGGAGTTAATGACTGCAATCGATCATTCTGGAGAAAAAGAGATCTCACGTGGGCGGATTGCCGGGGTGACTTTGACAACACAGCGCTCGACATTAATCAACCTGGATCGAAATAACCAGCCGCTTCGACCAGCAATGGTTTGGCTTGATCAACGCCGAGCCGAGGGACTGCGGCCAATCGGTGGTCTTTGGGGATTGGCATTTCGCCTATCAGGCATGTCTCGGACGGTGGCCTACCTGCAAGCCGAGGCGGAAGCCAATTGGATCTCTAAGTACGAACCAGAAATTTGGGAGAAAACCGAGAAATATATCTATCTCTCGGGGTATTTAACTTATCGACTTACAGGTAATCTGGTGGATTCAGTCGGCTGTCAGGTCGGATATATGCCATTTGATTACAAGCACCTGCGCTGGGCAAACCGCTGGGATTGGAAATGGCAGGTCCTTCCAATCCGAAGCTCGCAACTTGTTGACCTTATCCCTCCTGCGAACATCCTGGGTGAAATAACACCTGAAGCTGCTGAATTCACAGGGTTGCCTGCTGGGCTGCCGCTTGTTGCGGCTGCTTCCGATAAGGCGTGTGAAGTGATCGGCGCAGGTTGTTTGGAGCCAAACATGGGTTGTCTGAGCTACGGCACGACAGCTACGATCAACACGACCCATAAAAAATACATTGAAGTCATCCCCCTCATCCCTCCATATCCTGCAGCTGTTCCCAACGCTTACAGTCTTGAGATACAGATCTATCGTGGCTTTTGGATGGTAAGTTGGTTCAAGCAAGAATTCGGCCAACAGGAACAAATGCTTGCAGAACAATTAGGACAAGAACCTGAAGCCTTATTTGACCAGCTTGTCCAGGATATAGCACCTGGATCAGATGGCTTGGTGCTTCAACCATACTGGTCGCCAGGCCTAAAAATACCCGGCCCAGAGGCAAAGGGGGCTGTCATTGGATTTGGTGATGTACACACCCGCGCTCACCTGTATAAAGCGATTTTGGAAGGTCTTGTTTACGCGCTGCGTGAAGGCGCTGAACGTACCGAAAGAGAAGCGGAGTCCCGATCACAGAGCTGCGGATTGCCGGAGGTGGTAGCCAGAGTAATGTCTCGATGAAGATCACTGCTGATATTTTTGGATTGCCCACATCCCGACCGCATATTTATGAAGCATCTGGTCTGGGGGCTGCTATCGATGCAGCTGTAGGTTTAGGGATTTACACCGATTTTAAGACTGCTGTTCAGGAGATGACCCATATCGGCGACACATATGAACCTGATCCAAAAAATCATGCCATTTATGATGATTTATATAACCTGGTATACCTTAAGTTGTACAAGCATCTGCGACCGCTCTATGAAGAGCTTTATAAAATCACTCATAACACTATTAACACATGAAATTTTGAAATATCATTGGATCACTTCATTTTTTATTAATCTTCGAGTATACTCACCTAATCATAGGGATAATGATTTCCATTTCTTTTGAAACAATAATCGATTGCAGATCGTCTAAAACCGGAAGGTAATTATTATTAAAAGGAATTTCGATTTTTCAGGCTTTTATTTTTGGGCAAGGTAGTTTATTTAGTTTCATGAAAATACAAGCATCTTTTGGCGGCTATAACGGCGAACTATAAGATCAGGAAGAAATCGATGCTGCAATTGGTTGGTCAGACGCTGAATCGCTATAGGATCGTCAGTCTGCTTGGCGAAGGCGGGATGGGGGCAGTATTTAAGGCTCATGATCTTGCCCTGGAACGCGATGTGGCAATAAAAGTCTTGTTTTCTCATTTTGCAGGACATGCGAATTTCCAGGAGCATTTCCTTCAGGAGGCAAGGACTGCAGCCAAGCTCGACCACTCCAATATTGTGCAAGTCCACGACTTCGGTCAGGATGGGGAGTATTTATATATTGTAATGAAGTTCATCCCAGGTGACGACCTGGAGAAAATGCTCAGAAACCTGCGCTCAAATGGAAAATGGATCCAGGTTTATGAAGCTTGCGTGTTGATCCAACAAGTAAGCAACGCTCTGGACTATGCACACCGCCAGGGTGTTCTACATCGAGATATTAAGCCCGGAAATATCATGATCGAACCAGAATTATCCGGAATCCTTCCATATCATCCGGTGATTACTGACCTGGGATTGGCTAAACTAGCCGATGGTGGCATCATTACCCAAGAGCCGATTTCGATGGGCACTCCTGCATACATGTCACCCGAGCAGGCTCTTGGAGTTCCGGCTGATTTTCGAGCTGATATTTACTCTTTAGGCGTTCTTTTATTTGAGCTTACGACCGGCAGACTTCCTTTCCCGGCTCGTACGCTTGCGGAAGCGATCCAATATCATTCCAATACTCCTGTGCCATTCCCAGCGTCAATTCACCCCGATATTCCTGCAGAGCTCGAGAAAATCATCCTGCGATGTATGGAGAAACAACCGGCTAATCGGTTCTCAAACGCCGCAGAGCTGTCTGCGGCGCTGCAAGACCTTTCTCAATCCCTGATATCCAATCTTTCGGCTCCCTTCCCTTTAGAGGCCGCCAGTCTTTTTGGCGAATACCAGCAGAGTTTGTTTGAAACCCGGGAATCATACGTTCTGAAAGAGGCCGATGCTCCAATCAACAGCAGAATTGATCAAATTCAGGTAGATTCACCTGATAAACCGACATTTTTTGTGCTCATAAGCAAACCGCGCCTGATGGTCGGACGCGACCCTGATAATGACATCGTTCTGGAGGATGGTAAAGCCTCACGACATCATGCCAGAATTGAGTTCTTCAATGGGAATTATCAAATAACCGACCTGAACAGTACGAACGGTACATTTTTATCGGAGAAACGCTTGATTTCTGGTGTACCTGAAGTTTGGGATTATGGTAAAAATTTGAGGATCGGTAATACTCATTTCCAATTGATTTCAACTGCGATTGTGGAGAATGCATTATTCTCAAGCCATCCAAAACAAATTTATCAGAATGATTCGCTTGCTGAAAATCAAGCGAACAACAAGCAGCCATTTACTTTAATATTGGATCCAATCGAAATGGAGTTAGCACCTGGTGAGCGAGCTGATTTTTCCGTCTCAATAAAAAACAACAACAACGAAGCAGATACTTGCTTGGTCACTTTGACCGGAATTCCTGAATCTTGGCAAATCTCTCGTCCAAATTCCTTTAATCTAGATCCAGGTGAGCAAACCAGAACTGCGATAACTATCGAAATACCCATGTCTTCAGATTGTCCAGCTGGAAGCTCTATGATTGGTGTGCGTGCAACGAGCAGAAATTTCCCAGCTGAGATTGTTGAAACCAGCCTCTTATTGAATATCACTCCGAATATTGGATTCTCGAGCGAGCTTCTTGATCATCATATTTCACATGGAAAAATTGGTCAAATATATATCCAAAATCTGGGAAATATTGAAGATGAATATTCCGTCGAATGGAACGACCAATCGGACCTTCTGATATTTACCCCTCCCAACCCCCGTACTTGTTGTCCCTGGAGGGGGAAAAAAATCTATCGATTTTCAAGTAGAAATCAAGAAGCGTCCCTTTCTAAGCGGCCAACAGACGTTTCCATTCTCAGCCGAAATAAAACCGATTTCTGGACAACCACAAATCCTTCATGCAGAATTATCGATCCCAGCAAAATATCCATCCTGGATCATCCCTCTGCTCGCTTTCGTTTGCCTGGGGATAAGCATAACAACACTCCTGTTAATTAATTCGATAAATGGGAGTAATTTTAATCCTAAATTAACTTCCCAATCCGCAATGACTGAAGTTTTGTTAGCTGTGTTACAAACTGACGAGGCCGCAACTTCGACCTTTCTGGAAAAACAGGTCCAAAATCAGACAACCAAGGATTCTGCAACAGCCACAGTATTATGGCAGTTTTTGGACGACGATGAAGACGGGCTATCAAACAACGAAGAGCAAATCCAAGGCACATCCCCAGAAGAAAGAGACACCGATTCTGATGGACTCGATGATGGTGAAGAGGTCAATTATCGCAAGACAAATCCTCTCATTTCAGATTCGGACGCCGATGGACTTTCTGACGGTGAAGAGGTTTTTAGAGGCCTGAATCCCCTCAATCCAGATTCAGATCATAATGTAATTGCTGATAACACAGAAATTGCACCATTATCCCCCTCGTCGCAAACAGTCGACATCGCCGCAACCCAACAGAAAAACATTCTGCAAACAGAAACCGCCCTGACCTCTACGAAGCAGGCTGCTGCTCAACTAACCGCGATTGCTGCGCATACTGCGTCTGCAACTCGCACGACATCACTCCCAGCTCAGATAAAAAAGTCGATAGCTTTTATCTACAGGAATGATACGGAGTCATCAAGCGATTTTGAATCCTTTTTAACCCAGCAAGGCTACAATGTGAGAATGATCCGCCAGATGGATATTCTTTCTACTGATTTTGGAGGAATAAAAGTAGTGTTGGTTGGACATGACACAGGCAACGATTCGAATTGGGGAGATGATGCAGGTTCCGAAGCTCAAAGCTTATATGCATCGGGATTACCAATCCTGGGTTTCGGCGAAGGCGGTTACGCCTTGTTTGGAAAATTTGGCTTAACCATTGGGTGGCGAAATGGCGAACATGGAGAACTTAAAGACATCAGGATTATTCATCCGGGACTGCCGTATTGGAACGAACCTTATAACGTTGTTATCCCACCTACAAAGATCATCTCTCTTTATGTGCGTCCAACGAAATATGTAGGGATTCATTATCCGTCCCGATTACCAGAAATAGAACCAATTGCGAGCACAACTGAAAAACCTGATTACTATCCTTTGATCCGGCAATCGAAAAGATATATCCTCTGGGGATTTGAAGGATCTCCATCCGAAATGACTGGAAAAGGTCAAAGGACCTTTGTTAATGCACTTGAGACCTTATTTACACTGAGCAGGTAGGGAATTTTTTATATCGCAATTACCTATTATCAACAGGAGAAATTCCTGGAGGCTCTTATGGAAAATCTAGTTGGTCAAAATCTGGATCGTTATCAAATTACTTCACTGTTATTTGAAGATCAATCAGCCAACCTTTTCCTGGCGAATGATCCAAAGCTTGACCGTTTGGTAGCGATTTATCTAAATAAACAACAGGAAAAGCAGGTTGAAAAGTCCATCCAGGATGTTCGTTCAATGGTTACCTGGAGGCATGCTGGCCTGGCGAGATTATTCGATGTGGGTTCTTACGAAGGAAGATTATATTTTGTTCAGGAAAAGCTCTCGAAGTCAAAGCTTAAATCAAATTCAACAGAATATGAGGCAGGCAGATTGTTGGCCTGGACTGGCGGAAACGGTATTACTGGTCAAAGAACTATGCCTTGCAGTCGACTACGCCCATCAAAACGGAAAAATTCATGGAAATATTTACCCCGCAAATATTCTGTTCAAAACTGATCCGTCGGATAATTTACCCTATCAGCCGATCATAATCCGTACGGGTATGATTGCTCCAGGAGCCGGTCTGTCTGCTGCTGCATATCGAGCTCCCGAAATCAATCGAGGGGCATCGGTAGGGAAACCAGCAGATATTTTTTCTCTAGGAGCTGTCTTGTATGAATTGATAACCGGACAGCCTCCCACTCCTCAGACTCAGGTATCCTCCGGACCTCCGCAAGTGCTGCCTCCGCACCTGCTCCATCCGGACCTGACGGATGATCTGGAAAAAATTGTCCTGAAATCACTCTCCCCCAACCCAGAAGATCGATTTGGCGACGCCAGCACACTTGCAAGCGCGTTAATGCAAATCCTTCCGCAATTCACTCGCAGCCAGGCAGCCCCATCTGGAATCAGTCGAACCGCCCAGATTATTAGTTATTTTGAAAATCGCCCTGAGGAGCAAAATAGTCCTATATTCGCACCTCGATTGAATTCCGCTGAAACGGTTTTGCCGTCGCCTGTTGTTGATGTAAGCGGAGATACTGTTTATGTTTTAATGCCTGATAAATCGGTCCGTAATTTCAAGATGAAACCAGGAGGGCTCTCGATCGGAAGGACAAAAGAAAGTGATATACCGCTCGATTTGCCTGGGATATCAAGGAATCATGCCCGAATTGATTTCGATGGACAAAATTATCTTATTCGAGACCTCAACAGCTTAAACGGGACGTTTATAGAACAAAAACGCTTAAGTGCAGACAAACCCCTTATCTGGCTTCCAGGAGAGAACCTGCGAATCGGTGAAGCCTGGCTGCGAGTTGAACGCCAGGCCCAGGGTCGAACAACTCAAGCAGTGATAGCAAAAGATCTCCCAACAAACCCAAATCGGCTTTTACCTGAAACGGATGAAGTTTTTGTTTCTCAAAACGGCAATCCCTTAGATTCGGCTCAGGTCATTAGAAGTGCTGGACTTGGCTGGCTTGGCGTTTATTCAGACTCACTCAATATCTCGGTCACGCCTGGCTCAAGCATCGATCTACCTATCCTCCTTTTCAACCGCGGTCCAGCCAATGATAATATTCAAATTTCGCTCCAGGGGATTCCACTTGAATGGGCGCCTGGCATACCCTCCTTAATCAGAGTGCCTTCGAATAATCAGAAAGAGATTCGGTTAGCAATCCGCCCTCCACGTTCGCCGCAAGTACGGGCAGGTCGATATATGCTCGTAATACGAATCGCCAGTCAGAATTCTCCGGATCAGGTAGTAGAACTGCGTCCGACGCTCACTGTGACAGCATTTTCCCTGTTTGCAAGCGAGCTGAGGCCAGATACTATCCAAACAGGCGACATTGGGCAGGTGTATATTCACAACCGGGGTAACTTACCCGAGACCTACACAGTGATATGGGAGGAAAGAGCCCATACGCTGGTATTTGACCCTCCAAAAGTAAAAGTCAATCTGCAAGTCGGAAAATCGGCAGTTGTTGAATTTCGACCATCATTGCTTCGGCCTCGAATGACAGGACCGGAGAATTCTCACCCATTCCAGACGCGTGTGAGTTCCCAGGGGGACAAACGGAAGTCCACCAAGGTGAATATATCAGTCGAGGTGTGCTTCCGACTTGGGCTCCAATTGCACTTGCTGCGCTGGCTCTCATGTTGGCATGTGGAATTTGCTTGATGATCAATCAAATTACTATTCCGGTACGAAAGGCCGATCGCACGACGAATGCAGGCAATACAGAAGTTGCGATTGCAACGCAGACCGCAGTTTTTTACAAGACAGCAACATCCGAATCATTAGAAGGCGCAAACCAGGCCACTTTGCAGGCAGCCACTGCCACCGCTGCGTGGCTTACATTAGATGAGGATCAAGATGGACTTACGAATAACCTCGAGATCATAGCTGGCACACTCCCTAATGTCGCTGACACAGATGCAGATGGGCTCAATGATGGGTTAGAGATTCGCACCTGGAATACAAACCCGATCGTTGCAGATACCGATTCGGACGGTCTTAATGATGGTGTAGAAGTAGAGCGCGGAACTAATCCTCTTTTACGAGATACAGATGGAGATGGACTTGAAGATTCAATCGACCCTGATCCGCTTAATATTCCGACACGCACACCATTTATTTACCTCCCCACAGCGACACGCAGACCAAAAATTACGCCTACTCCGACGTTTACAAATACTCCAACACATACGCCGACCCCCAGGTTCACTGACCTCACCGTGGAAATCAGTAATGGACAATCTTCATCCATACCAGGTACAAATACTATTTATTCGGTGCTTGTGACAAACCGGGGTCCTGCTGTTTCGAACAGCACCCAGATTATCGACCAGTTGCCTTCTACTTTGACAAACGTAACATGGATCTGCAACGCATCCCCTGGATCGCGATGTTTGACGACAAATGGCTCAGGTAATATCAATGCATTGATTGACCTGGCTGTTGGCGGAACTGCAACATTGACAATCAATACGAAAATATCCCCCAATGCGGCTGGATTATTACAGAATACAGTTCGAGTATCTCCGCAGGCAAATCTGGCAGAATTAAATCCTGCCGATAACCAGGCAACGGATACAGACAACCTAACACCGCGGGCTGCCTTATCACTGAGTAAAACAGATAACAAAGATGTGGTTCAACCAGGACAGACGCTCGCTTACACGATCATTGTATTTAATAACGGGCCGAGCTCAGTAAATAATATCAATGTCCTTGATAGTATTCCCGCCAAGTTGACCAATGTGACCTGGACGTGCAATGCAACCGCAGGTTCAAGCTGTTCTGCGTCCGGCACACAATCTGGAAATATCAATGCTCAGGTGAACCTTAATCCGAGCGGCACGGCAACTTTTAACATTAATACCACCGTTCGTAATAATGAGTCAGGCACGATCAGCAATACTGCTTCGATCATCTCACCCATTGATCCAGGGACGAACAACAAATCAGCAACAGACACAACTGCGATCAAATCAAACGCTGATTTGATGCTGACAGTTGCAGCACCGATCACCATAACAAGCAGCTCAAAATTCACTTACACAGTAACGATTACAAACAGCGGTCCTTCATCTGCCAGTGGAATTTTCATGACAGACACGCTCACCAATACTGTGAAATTCTTATCCGTCGAACCAGGTTCACCACAATGCCAGGAAAAAGACCATATTATTCAATGCACTCTTGGCACCCTGGCACCAAGAGAGGTTATCAAAATTAAGATCCTGGTCGGTGCTCCCTCTGTTTTAGGGAACTTTAAAAACATTGTGGAGATCAAAGCCGAGCAACCAGATCCTGACCTGATAAATAACAAAATCATAACCACGATCAAAGTGGAATGAGAATTTCATGTCAATCGATCGGCTGCTCGCGCAATGGCGACTCGACTCGTCCATCGCTAATTCGCTGGTTGTTTGGCATGAAATCCCTGCGCAATCGGCGCGTAAGCTTAGATTTCCTGACGAATTACATCCTTCACTTACCCAAGGGTTAAACAGCTTGGAAATCGACGCGTCTGTATACGCATCAAGCTGCCAGCCTGAATGTTGTTCAACGCGGTCGAAGCATGGTCGTGGTTACCGGGACCGCAAGCGGGAAAACCCTTTGCTATAACTTACCCATCGTCGATTTCCTTTTGAAAGATCAAAAAGCTCGCGCCCTTTTCCTCTTCCCCACAAAAGCACTGACACAGGATCAAGCTGCTGGGATGAATTTATTGCTTCACGCGCTTAGCACGTCGGATTCCGAATTCAAGCGAATTGAATATGGCGATATATGATGGTGATACATCCGCGACTATGCGCCAGGAGATTCGGAACTCAACCCGTATGGTCTTCAGCAACCCCGATATGTTGCACGTTGGAATACTCCCCCATCATACGCGGTGGGCTGATTTTCTCACTAATTTACGATTTGTTGTGATCGACGAAGCCCATGTATATAGGGGAGTATTTGGATCACATGTAGCAAATGTAATCCGTCGTTTGAAAAGAATTGCTCATTTCTACGGGTCTCAGCCCCAATTTCTTCTTACTTCTGCTACTATTGCGAATCCTGAAGAACTGGCAGTCAACCTAACCGAGGCAGAAGTAGAATTAGTTTCTGATGACGGAGCCGCTTATGGTCCAAAGTCTTTCTTGATCTACAATCCTCCAATTATCGATCCAGAATTAGGGTTGCGGCAAAGTCCTCTTCAAGAAACAGTTAATCTTGCAGAAGACTTATATTTTGAGAAAGTACAGACAATCATTTTTGGAAGATCGCGCCGAACTGTTGAGTTAATCCTCTCCTATCTGCGTGAAAAGCTTCCAAATTCTGCACCGCACTTGTCTGCGAAATCTAAATCATTAGACAACCCAATTATCTCCCAATCAAGTGATATCATACGCGGCTATCGGAGCGGTTATCTATCCGAAACCCGGCGCGAGATCAACGCGGTCTGCGAGAAGGATCCATTAGAACAGTTGTTGCGACGAATGCGTTGGAACTTGGTATCGATATTGGTGGGATGGGAGCAGCTTTGCTTGTAGGTTATCCCGGGACAATCGCATCAACATGGCAGCAAGCTGGAAGAGCAGGGAGGAGTTCCGAACATTCCGTGGCAGTGCTTGTGGCTTCGGCGGATCCGCTTGATCAATTTTTGGCGGCGCACCCTGAATATTTTTTTGGTCGATCCCCTGAACAGGCTCTCATTGACCCTGATAATCCACTGATTTTGCTCGATCATTTGCGCTGTGCAGCATTTGAACTGCCTTTTTCCACAAATGAGACTTATGGGCGTTTGAAACTTCAGGACTTGCAGGACTACCTAACATTCCTTACGGATCAGGGCTCGCTACACAAGTCTGGGTCGAAGTATTTCTGGATGGCCGACCAATATCCAGCCCAAACGATCTCACTTAGAAGTACTGACTCTCGCCCGATCTTGCTTCAGGTAGAACAAAACGCATCTACTATTACGATCGGTCAGATTGATCGAACCAGCGCTTTATGGTTAACCCATCCAAACGCGATCTATTTACATGAAGCAGAGACTTATCTTGTCGAAAACCTGGATTTAGATAAAAATCGAGCACAACTCCGTCGGATCGACTTAGATTATTACACACTCCCTCGCCGCGAAACAACCGTTCAACTAATCGAACTCAACCAGAAGGAGGAAATTCGCGGCGGAATAAAGTCTCAAGGGGAAGTCTTGGTGACTTCCAAAGTAACAGGTTACAAGAAGATTCGCTGGCAAACTCAGGAATTGTTAGGTGTTGAGACGCTGGAATTACCTTCTCACGACTTGCTTACAACTGGTTACTGGCTGTCACTTTCTGATCAAACCGTGACGCAATTGAAAGATGAAGGGTTATGGAGAAACGAGCCCAACGATTATGGTCCTAATTGGGAAGCTCAACGCGACCGGACACGCCGACGGGACTTCTTCCGCTGCCAGGTTTGCGGAACCCCAGAAGGTGATCGCGCCCATCATGTCCACCATAAAACTCCTTTCAGGTTGTTCACAACTTTCGCACAAGCCAACGTCCTGGAGAATCTGATCACCCTCTGCCCCGACTGCCATCGAAAAGTGGAGAACGTTGTACGCGTACGGAGCGGTTTGGCAGGATTGGCATTTGTACTTGGCAATATTGCTCCATTCTTTCTTATGTGCGATGCATCAGATTTAGGTGTACATTCAGATCCCCAGTTAGGATTGGCTGAAGGACGACCTGCAGTGGTCCTTTACGACCAAATTCCTGCCGGGCTCGGATTCAGCCAGCGTCTTTTTACGATGCATTCTGAACTCATCCAGCGAGCATTTGAGCTGGTCGTCGCCTGTCCGTGCGCAGACGGATGTCCATCCTGTGTCGGACCAGGCGGAGAATTAGGTGCAGGTGGGAAGCAAGAAACACTGGCGCTGTTAAGTTCCCTATGAAATAAAGAAACACCTCTTTATACATTACCTGAGCTATTGAAATTCCATATGAATGAACGAATGAATGAATAATTGAGGGATATCAATCCAATTAGCCTGATGATCATCCTTAATATTCTGGGTGTTCATATTTCTTTTCGCAAGGTAAAATAGATTTTTAAAAATAAATATTCACTAAGCGTCATTTTATGTCCAACTCAGAAACCTCCGAAAATAAACCAGGCAGCGGATTAGGAAGAATCCGCCAGGTCATTTCTGAATACCCCAACCAGTTTTGGCTTGTGGTTGGATCATCGTTTATTGACCGCCTTGGCGGAGCAATGCTGTTCCCATTCTTTACGCTGTACCTGACTAAAAAGTTTGGGATCAACATGACCACTGTGGGAATCATCTTTGGATTTTCTCGCTCTCCAGTGTTGCTGGGACAATGGTTGGCGGCGCACTGACTGACCGCTTAGGCCGAAAAAGGATGCTGCTCTTCGGCCTGGTGATGAGTGCATTGTCCAGCGTTTTAATGGGGGTGATCAACGATATTCAGCTTTTCGTGATCAGTGCTATTCTGGTTGGAGTTTTGGCTGACGCGGCTGGTCCTGCGCAGCAAGCGCTTATCGCAGATCTATTACCTGAAGAGAAACGTGCATCCGGGTTTGGAATCTTAAGAGTTGTTTTCAATCTGGCAGTAGTCATTGGACCTTTAATAGGCGGTTTACTGGCGGTCAACTCGTATCTTTCTTTGTTTATCGCAGATGCTGTTACCAGCTTGATCACTGCAGTTGTTGTATATTTTGCATTGGAAGAGACCTGGCAGCCAAAGAAAGAAGCAAGCGAGCCTCAAGAATCCATGATGCAGACTTTTGTTGATTACAAGAAGGTATTAACGGATTCGGCGTTCACCTGGTTTTTGATCACATCTGCATTGATGGTGCTGGTCTATATTCAAATGAATACCACCCTGGCAGTCTACTTGCGGGACGTCCATGGTGTAGATGAGAGAGGTTTCAGCTACATCCTGAGTTTAAATGCTGCGATGGTTGTCTTGTTTCAGTTTCCTATCACGTGCCGGATCGAGAAATATCGACCTTTGATCATCATGGCTGTCGGTACCTTATTATATGCAGTTGGGTTTTTGTTGTATGGATTTGTCACGGCCTTTTTCATGTTCCTCGTCGCGATGGCGATCATTACAATTGGCGAAATGTTCGTGAGCCCTGTCGGGCAGGCTATCGTAGCACGTATAGCCCCTGAGGAGATGCGTGGCAGGTATATGGCTGTTTTCGGATTTAGCTGGGTTATACCCTTTGCAATCGGTCCTTTCTTTGCAGGATTAATCCTCGACAACTTAAATCCAAATATTTTATGGTATTTATCAGGCTTATTGGGATTTATCGCTGCAGTCGGTTTTTATGCGCTGGAGCTGCGAGTTCGAAGCTCCAGATACGAGATCGTGGATGAACGGCTCCGAATTCTTGAAAAGCTTGAGAATAACGAAATTTCCGCAGAAACCGCCGGACTGATGCTGGAGGAAGTTGGCCAGGGAACATGGGCAAGATTAGCACCAAAAGAAGCGCCGACAGAGCCGCGGAAAATGCGGATTAAAAGTCAGCGACCTCAGCACAGGATTGATGAAAGTTGATTTGCGGCTGCCAGTTGGTCTGGTCAATACAGTTTTGTACATTGGAGGAAAATTCTCGCCTGATTTGGATGAAGATGAAACCAATCGCTTGCGTGAGCTGATTTCCAAAAGCAGCGAACCGGAAGGTGAACAAAAACAAGATAGCGATGGTCGGCGCTTAGAAATTTCGATTGAATAACTAAGAAATTTATCCCTGGGAGAACTAATTATGCTCGAAAAGTTACGTGAGGAAGTTTATAAAGCAAATCTGGCACTGCCAAAATACGGATTAGTAACCTGGACAAGTGGAAATGTCAGCGGACGGGATCCAGAGACCAACCTCGTTGTGATCAAACCAAGCGGTGTTATGTTCGAAGATTTATCTGCAGAAAATATGGTCGTGGTCGATTTGAATGGAAAGATCGTTGAAGGAATATTCGGGGCTTCAACAGATACTGCATCTCATTTATACATCTATAGACATCGACCCGATGTGTTCGGAATCACTCACACCCATTCAAATTTTGCGACCGCATTTGCAGCTGTAGGAAAGTCAATCCCAATCGTATTAACCGCGCTTTCAGACGAATTTGGCGGTCCGATCCCTTGCGGTGGATATGCCAGAATTGGCGGGAGACAAATTGGTGAAGAAATCCTTCGTTCAATCGGATCATCAACCGCAATACTGATGAAAAACCATGGGGTTTTTACGATTGGAAAGTCTGTGTCGGCAGCTTTAAAAGCTGCCGTTATGGTGGAAGATAACGCAAAAACCGTCTGGCTTGCACTTCAAATCGGTCAACCAGATGAATTACCAGCAGAAGAAGTTGCTGCTAATTACTACCGTTACCAGAACCGATATGGGACTCCTGATGCGAGCATCGACGAAGAATAGCCTTGTTCTTCTCTAGAAATATCCTACCAAATCCGCTTTATTCATCATTGGTGTAATCGATGTGAGCAATTCCCTCACGAAGTGCATATAGAACAGCCTGCGTTCGGTTATTCAAACCCAATTTTGCCAGTATGTTGGTTACGTGTGTCCGGACAGTTCTTTCACTGAGAAAAAGCTCATCAGCGATGTCCTGGTTTGTCTGACCTAAAGCCATGTGCTGTAAAATCTCAACTTCGCGCTCTGTAAGGGAAGCATCATTGCCAACCGACCCTTCCTGATTCTGAATATCCATCATCAATTTATGCGCGATATTAGGGCCTAATGCCGGCCGATACTCATATGTATCCCTAATCGCTTGAATTAATTCTTCAGATGAAGTATCCTTCATCAAATAGCCTATGGCACCTGCTTTAATTGCCGAAAAAACCTGATGGTTTTCGGCAAAGCTGGTCAATATCAGAATGCGCGCTTGCGGATAGACCTTTTTGATTTCAAGCGTTGCCTGGACACCGTCCATCTTTGGCATAACCAGATCCAATAGAATCACATCTGGGTGGAGTTCGCTGGTCATCTTTACTGCTTGCTGACCATCCCCGCACATCCCAACAACTTTCATACCTGGTTCTGCAGAGAGCAATGCATTCAGTCCATCGCGAACAACGGTATGATCATCAACGATTAATATTTGGATGAAGCGGTTCATTTCGATGCTCCAATTTCTACAATTATTTCTGTACCAAATCCGGGTTTTGATTTCTATTCGAAATTTCCCGCCCAAAGCCAGAGCTCTGTCGGTCATATTTTCCAATCCCATCCCGCCTTTAATGGATTCAACTTCGGGATCAAAACCTAATCCATTATCTCTAATGCTCAGGGATAAACCATTATCAGTTCCACTCACTTTAATGATGACTTCGCTAGCCTGGGCATGTTTGAGAGTATTATTCAACGCCTCTTCAGCGATGCGGTAAAGGGCCATCTCCTGGGATTCATCCAGGTTTATCTCGCCTTCAAAAACAAGGCTGGCATTAATATTCGTACGTTTTTCAACTGATTCAAGCCGTCGTGATAAAGCTCCAATCAGGCCTTCTTCCAGATAATCTGATGGTCGAAGCTGGTAAACAAGCAATCTCATTTCCTTCAAAGCCTGCTGCGCTGCTTTATCAATCCTGTCCAAATATGCGTTTGTTGTGACCAGATCGCCTTTAGCAAGTACTTTTGAACTTGCTCCTGCGAATAATACCTGGCTATACAACAACTGGGTAACAGAGTCATGAAGCTCGCGAGCCAGTCTTTGCCGTTCCTGAACTACTGCAGCAATCTCAGCCTGTTTCATCAGCTTCGTGCGTTCAACCAATCCACCCAACTGATCAGCGATAGTCATGAAAAGTGTAATATCTTCTATGGAGTAATCGAGGATGGATCGATCAAAAAGGCTTAACAAACCAAGAGTCTTTCCCTTGGACCGAATTGGGGCACCAATGAAGGCATTTAAGTTTTCACGTTGAAAATAGGAAAATTCTCTTGGGATGCTTGGATCACTTTGCAGATCGCTTACAACCACAGGATTTGAAGATTTGGCCAACCGTTCAAAAAAACCACCTTTGGCTGGAAGGATTTCGATGTCTCTTGAAATTTCTGGGTCCATCTCGCTTTGCACTCTCAGCTTAAATTCTGACCTCTTTTCATCCAAAAAGTGAATAAATCCTACCCGACTTGACATGGAATTAACTGTAATCTGCAAAATTCGGTGCATGAGTAGATCAAGTTCGCTCGGTTCTCCGACAATTGCGTTGATCTCATATAAAGTAGCTAAATGCTGTGTTCGAAGATCAACCTGTCTTTCGAGCGATTTAAGAATTACCGATCGACGCAGTGAAGCCGCTGCGATTTCCGCAACTGCATTACATAGACGAACATTATCCGCCGAAACTTGATGCGAATATTGGAAACCAAATCCAAGCACCCCAAACGAACTCCCCCCGGATTTGACTGGAACAATAATAGCGGCTTTCGAGCCGGGAAGAAATGTTCGCGACATTTCAGAGTCGGATTTCTTCATTTTCCTGGTTATCATAAATTACCTTCGTCTCACCGCGGATATAGACATCCCAGATCGGATTCCAACGCGCAGGAAAACTCACCCCGAGCATGGCTTCATTCAAGCTTGCTTGAACAACTAGTGCAGTTTCAAGTCGATCAGGTGCGATGAATATGCCATCCTGCGCACCAGTGAATCGGGCGATCTGCTTTAAAACTGCATATAAAGTATTTTCGCCTCCATCAGCCTGACCAAGAGCCAATGTAACTGATGAAAGTACCTCCAACTCTTCTTTTCGACGCCTGTTCTGTTCGGCTAGCGAAGCCCGATCGAGCACTTTTGCAACCTGGTCGGCGAATACCTGTAATCTTTCGGAATCATCTGCTGTGAAAGAATCAGCTTCCAACGATCCAAGCGATAAAAATCCAATCATTTCTTCACCGGTTTGAAGTGGCGCTCCAAGCCAACTGCGGATGGTCTCAAACTCCAACCAATTATTAAATCGCTGATCCTTCTGGATATCTGCAACAATAACAGGTTTTTGAGTATTTCGCATGATGACCACAAAGGGATTTTGATCTGTGAACGCAATTCCAGCAGGCTGCTGTTTCAATATCTCCTTATCTGAAAGGACATACCGTTCATTCTCATCAGCAAGATATAAACTGGCTCGATCATAATCGATCACATTGTGCAAATTTACGATAATAGCTTCAAGGATCTCATTAATTCCACCAGCGCCAGCCACGGATGACATCACATCCCGCATGACTTCTGCTTCCCGATTTCGGCGATTTTCAGCTTCTTTAAGCTCTGATTGCTTTAATCCAATCGCCAGAAGGTTGGTTATCTCCTGTCCAACCTGAATTCGTGCAGGCGAAAAGACATTCGCTGACGTTGTTAAAGAGGGTAACTGCGCCTTGCAATTCGCCGTCCCAATTCAATGGACAGGTTGACACTCCACGCACTTGATGGTCAACGAGATACTGTTGAAGGTGTGATGGACCTTCAAGGGGTAGCAGATCCTGGATAATCTCCGGCATCCCGTTTTCGAGTTTTAAGTAATCAAAAATATATCCATTTCCTAAAAGCGTTTCATCCTGTTCACTGCATCCGAGTAATGGACCATCGCTACTCACAAGCTCGATCCTGTCAGACGAATGTTTAATAAATATATATAACTCGAAAGGTATTCTGGGATGAGATAGGACATATGCTGTAAAACGATCTTTGAAATCTCCTTGATATCCTGCGTCGTTCGGATCGCCTGGTTAATGTCATAAAGGATTTGGACTCTCCAAATATTCTCACTCAGCTGTTCTTCGGCAGACAAACGGGCTGAATTATCTATCCAAATCATTTGAATTGCGGGATGGTTTCCGTAGATCGTTTTCGTCAACAGCAGGTCGACCCAGGAAAATTTTCCCTGCCTTCCATGTAATCGATATTCCTGTTCTCGGTTCGCTAATTCCACCGTTCTCGACCCAACGCACCAATTAAGGATTTTTTGTCGATATTCTGGTGAAAAAAGGTCCAGCACGTCATCAAGGCGGAACGTAAGCAGCTCGTCCTGGAGCATTCACTCAAAACGGATGCCTGTGCAGAAACATGGACAACTCGGTCATTTTGTACGATCAAAAATGCGTGAGGAGATAGGCGAATTCGCCGGCATAAACCTATTTTATCCCAAAAAAAATGTGTCCTATTAAACATCCTTCAGGCTAGGTTCTTGGGACTTAAAACAAAACAGGCACGTTAACCACGAAACAAGACTGCTGACTTCAACGTGCCTATTTTATGTAATTCTCAGGAAAGATCTAATCGGTTGAGGCCGCCTCTACCATTTCCTTCGATCTGCGATTTGGCTCTCCACTTTTTCCACTTCCACCAGGCTCGGATTTTTCTCAGATTTTTTTTCGGTCGATTCGGAATTCGCACGATCAAGTTCTTCTTTTGCCTGTTTAGCCTTTCGATAAGCCGAGCTGTAAACAGTGATTGCTTCGACGAAAACTTGTCTGAAACGTGGATCGCTGTCCAGTTCACCACGTACTAGCATGTGTAAGCTGAAACCAAGGCCAGTTGAATAGTCATTCAAAGATTTCACATAGTCGTTGAAGTTCGTGTTCGGAAAGACCACTCAACCATCTAGTAAAGTCTTCAGGGAAGAGACCTTTTTCGACTTCAGCCACCCAGATTCGAAATCGTTCAGAATAATTCGAAGGTCTAACGAATTGGATCCAACTATCCTCGATTCGATCGGCAAATCGCTTGGATTTTCCGACATGTTTTCTCAGCAACCCGGTCCAGTTTTTCGGCTTAGACTGCTCGAACCAATGAGAAAACCCAGAGCCAGGAATATAAGAATTAGGAATATTAGATCCATTCAAAACTCCTGATCATTTCTGACGTCGTTTTCCAAAGAAATAACCAACAACTAGAGCAATCATGAGCAGAACAAATAGTTGCATATAAGCCTCCTTTGGTTGAGCCTCGTCTTGAGGAGATTATAACATAGTGATCCTGAGCATTTTTCTTACTCTTCAATTTTGAGCTTGCCGCCGTCGATATTAAATCTCCGCCAGCGAACATTTGCCCAAATACTTTTTCGAATGCTTTCCTCGGCATCCAGTAATTCCCGGTAGCGGGAAATTGGATTTGCTGCCAGGTCGACAGGACATCCATCTTCTAATAATCCGCCCGCTCTCGATTACCAGAACGCGGGGAAAGCTGATTGTTTCGCCAACATCATGGGTAACACATAAAAGTGTTACTTCTTTCCAATGCTGTCTGGATATTGCTAACAGATTTCTGCGTTTCTCTCGATCTAATCCTCGGAAAGGTTCATCCAGCACTGCAAGACGGATATTCGGGCGGTGCATTGCCCGCCCCAGTCGGACGCGTCTGCCCTTCACCTCCAGATACCAATCCTCCACTTTCACCAAGAATGGTCTTAAGTCCATTCGGGAGTCTTTCCATCACTTCATAAAGATCAGCACTTTGGATTATTTCTCCTAAAGGCATACCCTCAATATTTTCAATCCCATACCGGATATTGTCATACAGAGAGGCGTTCCACAGCTGAACAGCCGGGTCAACCCAAGCCGTTTCACGCCGTAATGTATGTAATTTTTTTCCATCTAACTCATTTCCATCTACAAATATCCTTCCTTGAGAAGGCTTATGCCAACCAAGCATCAATCCTACCAGGCTCGATTTTCCTGCTCCTGATACCCCAACAATTGCGATATGTTCTCCAGGAGATATCTTCAAGTTTATATCGTCCAGGATCACGTGCCCTCCTGACTGGAGACATACATCCTGGATCTCAACACTTGCAGCAAAAATTTCTGATAAAGCGGAGAAATCCCGACTTCTTTCCTTCTGGACCTCTTCAAAATTCCAGCTCTCTTCTTCTTCTGGAGCGGCAAGAGGTTCAAGTAAACGCAGGACTCGATTTCGCTGCAGAGGGTATTGGTGGATAAGATTGGCAAAGGATTGGCCCAAAGCGGGTAAATTTAAAGTCCAATAAAACAGCAGTAAAATCTCTCCTGCCTCACCTCCACGTGATATGTAATTCAACAGGATCAAAATTGAGAATCCGGTGTAAAGCAGCGCCCCAAAGGATTGAATTAATGATGAAATCGAATAATAATCTCGTCCAGATTCGAACCCATTCGAACAATTGTGCTTCATGCTGACGCAGCATAGCTTTCTCTGCTCTGTGAGTTTTAATCGGGATCAATCCCAGTAAAGAATCAAGGTAGAAACGACTTAGAGCGCCTGTATGAGTTCGAAGCCTGAGATCGCTTTTTTCGATTAAAGGCCGAGATAATATTGTCAGTCCAATGAAGAACAATGTCCCAAGAATTGCCAGTGGAGCACTGATCGGATCTAACCAGATTACCCCGATTGCTGTTAAATGATCTGAAAACCGGTCCTCAACAATTGAACGCCCAGGTTTGGGAGCATCCGTAATCCACGCAGATCGTAAGCACGCTGGGTCATGTCCGAAGCTAATCTGCTCCGAAAATATCGGTCTCCTAATCGTGGCAATTTTTCAAGAAATGCAATTCGAAGGCGCGCTTCGAACCGTCGACCCATGTGCAGCACAGTTGAGCTGATTGGCAGCTCCAGCAAAAAAAGAATAACAACAAATGCAACGACCGCCAGCGTGGCCAGAACTCGTTGGGATTTCAGGCTGAAAATTTGTGCCAGTTGAATTATCCCTTGAAAAAAGAGGAGCGCTTCGATCATCACACCAACGGTCGAAAGGAATAATGCAATTGTTAGAACCACCGGAGTTAACAAGCCATCTTCTTTTAGAGCTTTCCAAACCTCATGTTCTGGACGGTATGATGGCTCTTTTAGTGCATTGGCCAGATCCGGAGGGAGCTCGCTCTGAATTGTTCTCTTTTCTTTTTCACGATCTTCTATCCACTCTTCCGCCGGTTCTCTAACACCTGTGATGCGAACCAGAACTGCACCTCGTAAATACAGGCTATCAGGCTCTTCCTCACCTCTGGATTGGGATTCGTTCACAATAACTGGCAGGACCGACCAATAAATTGCAGGGATCATCAATATCTTTGTTGATGAAGTGATTTAACTGGTCAATATTGGCATTTTCACCTCCAGATCTCACCTTTGGCAGGGGTCCTTGCAGATTGAGCCTGTAAAAACGTTCCAAAACGGCGGCGGCTTGATCCCCGGCCTCCAATCCGTTTGCTTGGACAAGCTCTGAAGTCATCCGCAAAGCAGCATCAAGCGTAGCTATTGGACGCCAGTCAGGATTTTCGATCGCCTGGTTCATTAATCGATCGATTAGCCATTCTTCAATTTTTATATCATGCATTCGGCGCCGGAGCGGCATAAGCAAACCATCAGTACCAGCCCATTCTCGCCAGGAAAGGCATGGAACAGCAAACGAATGAATGAAAATCTCGTTCTTGAATTTTTTCCAGTGTACCCAACGCCGCCCTGTTGCAGGGTCCATTACTTGTAAAATACTTGCCAACTTGATTCCAGACCACAAGAAAATGCGTCAGCCCGTTTGGACGTTGGACCACGACAATTGCCGGAAGAGCTTGAGCTTCGGGTAAAATTAAATGGTCTGCCGGCAGCATTACCTGTTCCGCATTCAAACCCAATAGGATGGCAATATCTTCGATCGTGTTGATTGATGTGCCATCCACATCCGTTTGACATGCCTCTCTCAGTCTCCCATAGCTGACAGAAATATTAAAACCTTCAAGGATTGATTTTAGTGCTGCGGGACCACAATCCATCGCCGAAGTCTGCACTACTTCAGGCACCAGGAACCTTTGGTTAATCTCTGAGTTTGTAATCGAGCGGATCAAATAAATTCTTCCACTGTTATGGTTGAGGATTTTGTGGGCTTACAGGAATTTCATTTTTACTCAAATATTTTCCAGTAGCCCTGATCAACAGCTGTAGCTGGCGTTAAAATAGTCTACCTCGACATCGACCCGACCGCCTACCTTTCCTATTTTGAGGTCTTCCGGAAGGATAAAGCCGGTAGTGACCAATTCTACTTGATTGGAATTTGATTCTAAGGTCATAAATGATCCCGGTGAGTGTCTCCGTGGGTCGGTCTGGGCCATCGATCGATCCGGATGAGTACAGATTGTCCCTGTCGAATCCGTTGAATTCCTTCGTTCGAGAATTCAGCAAGAAATATTCCATCTTCACGGAGCTCCAAAGATAAGCTGTTCTCATACAAGTGTGATTCTTGCAAGAAAAAACCACAAGATCAACAAACCCATCAGCAGGACTCCAAATATCATCCCAATCCGGGCTGCTTTAAAGCTATCTACACGGAGTGAACGTAATGAACGAGAAAATTGAAGAGACACGAACCCCTCCAGTCGGCAGGGTTTTCTACCGTTACAATTATAAAAGAATATCCAATAATCCTATTGAACTCTAGACAATATTTAAGAAATATTCCTACAATTGTCGTAGACTGACAATTCCGAACAGAAGACAAAAAACTCTTGCTTTGCCAAGCTCTGCATGATAAGATTTTTCAATTAGGAATTCTCCTTCCATGCCAACGCTACCATCAATTTCCAAAATCGCCTGGCCTGCCGCTCGTTTAGGCGAGTTATTGGAGATTCTCGCAAGAAAAGCTGCTCTGGAGTCCAGGTCAAACAGCTTCCTCAACCTCCAGATCATTTGTTAACTGACCTCGGGGCGGAAGCACTGAACAGGTGGATAAATAATGCTGCAGGATTCCTGAACCTGGAAGCTGAGCCCATCAGCGTTCTTTATTCTGACATCCGCTTGCTCCTTCTGACAGGTGGTCCGGCGATTTTACGCCTTCCTGGGGTGAAAGACTGCGAAAGATCCGGGATTTGTAGCAATAATTTCTGGTAAAAAACATTATGTCAAAATCATTTGCCCAGATCTTCGCACAAGGCGGGTCTCCTCCGATTGGCTTTCTTCTTTCATCACCCTCTCGTTAGAAGGTCACCTTGGCGGAATGATCGATGAAGTTCTATTGGATGCACAAATCCCAGAAGAGCGAAGAAAAAAGCACGCAAGGTAATCTTGAATGATCAGCTTGGCACACTTCGGATTGAAGCTGGTTGGATTTTAGGCTTCCAGCCCGCGCTCGACCTGTCATCCCGATTCCATGAACACGGTCTTTATCGTTCCTTCTATATTGTCATCATTATCTACTTCGTCCAGCAAATCATTTCGATTGCATCCTGGTTCGTAATAGGACGCGGCATTTTTCAAGGCCATTTCGAGATAGGATGGATTTTTGCCTGGGCAATTTTATTATTATCGACAATACCTTTGTCTGTGATTGTGAATAACGCACAAAGCGAACTTTCCATGGGTGCAGGTGCGATATTAAGCAACGGCTACTTCAAGGCGCCTTGAAGCTTGAGCCAGAAGAAATCCGCCATCAAGGCATGGGTCAGTTCTTGGGGAGAGTAATGGAATTTGAAGCTGTAGAAATGCTGGCGTTAAACGGCGGTTTCACTTCCCTACTTTCCTTCATTGAAATTGGCCTGGCAATGTTCATTCTATCTAAAGGACCGACAGGCCTTGCCGCTGTATGGTCCTCTCCTGATCTGGTGCGCGCTGACCATCTTCTTGATAGGACGGTATGCAAAAGCCAGCCAGGCATGGGCTATCTCATATCGTGGGATGACGAATGACATCGTTGAAAAAATGGTTGGTCATCGAACACGGCTAGTCCAGGAGGATCCATTACACTGGCATGATTTAGAAGACAAAGCCCTCGAGGATTATCTGCACTTATCGGAAGATGTGGACAGAATTGGCGTGCAGATTAATTCGGTAGTTTCAAGAGGTTGGACAATTGTCGGGTTATCCGGTCTGGCGATTTCCTTCGTAACCAGCGCTCCTACTGCCGCAAGCCTGGCGATTGGACTGGGTGGAATCCTGCTCGCTACCCAGGGTCTCAACAAGCTTGCAGGTGGTTCTCAGAGTTCTTGTTGGATTACTCATAGCGTGGAAACAGGTCGGTCCGCTGATTTAATTCAGCAAAACGACTTACCGAACTGCCGGATTTGAATTTCATCCCACCAGTTAGTCCCAAGCAGGAGAAATCTGAATTTTCAACTCAACCAGATGCACAAATAAATAGAAAGCAGCCTATTTTAATCGCTCGAGATCTTGAATTTCGATATAGAAGCCAAGGGAAACCAGTCATCCAGGATTGCACCCTGCAAATATATCCAGGCGACCGAATACTTCTTGAAGGTCCTTCGGGTGGAGGGAAAACGACCCTTGGCGCGCTTCTTACTGGCCTCCGGCTGCCAGATAGTGGAACTTTACTTTTGTGGGGATATGATCGAAAAATCCTCGGATCCGAAGAATGGCGCAGGCGAGTTGTGATGGCTCCGCAATTTCAAGAGAATTATGTTTTTTCAGAGACTTTTGCATTTAATCTGCTCATGGGGCGTCGTTGGCCTCCAACATCGGAAGATCTTGAAGAGGCAGAACACATCTGCAATGAGCTTGGATTGGGAGACCTTGTAGAAAGAATGCCGTCCGGTTTTCAGCAAATGCTCGGCGAAAGCGGTTGGCAGCTCTCTCATGGTGAAAAAAGTCGTCTCTTCATCGCACGAGCGCTGCTTCAGCAATCAGATTTGATGATTCTGGACGAAAGCTTTGGCGCACTGGATCCAGAAAATCTTGGACTGGCAATGCAGTCAGTATTGGATCGAGCCAACTCAGTTGTAGTGATCGCACATCCGTAGCAGCAGATCAGGACAGTCCGAACTCAGGCTGTTATAATTTACTTCGGAGAGAATTAATTATGAATGTTAGAACAGGGCTAAAATCTGGAAAAGGTCTTGGTGACGCAGTCGCCGATCTGGCTCATGTCACTGGATTTGACAAGGTGGCTCATGCTTATGAGCGTATGACTGGTAAGAACTGCGGATGCGAACAGCGCCGTCAATTGTTAAATCAATGGGTGCCTCTGGGAAACCAGGTCAGCTGAATGTTGCGTCATACTTTAGCGGTCCTTCTTATTGGACTATTAATTGCAGGTTGCGGAAAGTCGCTTCCTGATGGCTGTCCTCCGATCTGCATCAGCCAGAATTTTACTGGTCGTTCGTTGCGGAAAATAGATTTCAGCCAGTCCTTAATGATGGATTCGAACTTAAGCAAAGCTCAACTTGTACAGGCCAATTTTCAGGATGCTAACCTTACAGGCGCAAACCTCTCTCAGGCAAATCTCGAAAGTGCTAACTTTGAAGGTGCGCGGCTTGTTGGAGCTGATCTTTCGCTGGCAAATCTGCGAAATGCGGTGTTTAAAGATTGCAGACTTGAGAGGTGCAAGTCTTGAAGGAGCGTCGCTGACTGGAGTAAATCTCACCTCCACAATTCTAGATGGTGTTGCATTACGTAAAGCCGAATTAATTGGATCGCTCATAAGTGGGGTTAACTTGAGCGGAATAGAAATGGACGAGGAAATTTTAAGCGGTGCGAGCCTGATTTCCACAAATTTGAACGGCGGTGTTTTAACCCTTTCGGATATGAGCGGCGCAAATATGCAAAATGCATCTATCAGCGGCGCCTGGATCAATCTCGCGCGAATGGTTGGAGCCAATTTCAGCAACACTAATTTGAGCGGCAGTACCTTCTTTGGAACCGATTTGACTGGGGCTGACCTCTGGGTTCCCGTTTAAATGGGGCAAATTTGATCGGTGCGAATCTGAGTGGAACCGACTTACGTGGTGCGGATCTCACTGGAGCTATACTTATACTACCCATCCCCCAAACAGCAGGGACCACATTTAGTTACGACAACCTGAGTGGACAGGAATTACAGGCGGCCTTGAGGCAAACCGAAATGTTCAAGGTCTTTGATGACAGCCGCGTGGCGGCGCTTACTGAGGTTCGATTAAGGCCCTATTTAAAGGATGCCGTATTTCAAGGTGTGACTTATGACGACTTCTACGATTTGGCCTTTGGGATATGTAATCCCATCTTCGGCAATTTATTTAAGTACTGGTGATAAATGAGCAAATCCAGTTCTATCTCTGCAGATTCTGCACAAGTCGCTCAGAAAATAAACGGCGAAAAAAGAAAGAGCAAGATGACATTCTTCCGCGAGATGATCGAAGAAATATTTGTCATTTTTATATTATTTGTAATTATCGGTGGTTGGTTCCTCTCCCGCAAATTGAGTTGCCCTCCACTCTGCATCAACAAAAATTTGACTGGAAGAGATTTTCGAGGCAAGCAGCTCGATAACGCGCGATTTGATAATGCGATCTTGAATGGTGCGAATTTTACGGATGCATCCCTGAACTCGGCAGATTTTTCGGGCGCAGACTTTAAGTGGTGTAAATCTGACCAAGTCAAGTCTTCTTGGAGCGGATTTTCTTTCTTCTAATTTGGTTGGCGCAGATTTCACTGGTGCTAATTTAACCGGATCAATCCTACATGAAGCAAATCTAAGCGGTGCGGATTTGTCACTCACAAATCTTAAGGATGTTGATCTGAGCCAGGGTACAATTTTAAAAGCAATCAAGCTTAATAAAGCCAATCTCACAGGCGCCAAGCTTGCAGGCGCCGTATTGAGCGGTGCCCAGGGCATCAATGCTAATTTGAATGGGGCGGATTTATCTGGCGCAGATCTCAGCGGAGTAGATTTTACTGGTGCCACCTTAGAAGGTGCTAATCTTGCTAATGCAAACATGCTCGGCGCTACTCTTGATCAAGTAAGACTAGTAGGCGCCGATCTATCTAACGCCGTTTTGGCAGGAGCTTCCTTTACAGGCACAGACCTTTCAGGCACAAATCTCAAAGATGCCAATTTATCTGGAACAACCAGCACTATGACAAATTTCGACGGCGCAGATTTATCAAATGCATGGCTGAGTGGTGCTAGATTTATTGGTTCCAGCCTATCAGGCGCAATCCTTGAAAATGCAGACCTGACCAATTCCGTTTTTGATGTCTACGTAAATAATGGTCAGCTTATTCCAACTGCGCTTGATGGAGCCACCTTAAAAGGCGCAGACCTGGCAGGTAGCTACATGGCTGGAGCCTTCCTGGCTGGATCTGATTTTTCGAACGCTGATTTGAGCATTGGAAGCCAATCTCCAGTCAGATTCTCTGGAACAATTAAAGTAGGAGATGTGGTTCAGAAGATAAGTGCCAATTTAACAGGGGTAAAATTCAAGAACGTAAATCTGCCTTCAGCCAGCCTGGCTTCGATCAACTTGCAAGGTACCGACTTGAGTGGTTCAAATTTCCGACTATCTGTTTTTCAAGATTCCAATCTGAGTGAAGTAAATCTCTCGAATACCGACTTGCGAGGCGCAAATTTATCCGGTGTAAATTTAGACCAAACAGACCTGACTGGTGCAAACTTGTCAGGCGCAAATCTAACCAATGCATCCTTACAGAGGACCATTTTTGATAACACCAGCTTAGTCTCACTAACTCCCGTCAGCTTCGCAGTGGATATCACCTATCCTGAATTTCTTGAATTCCTCATGGTCGAGCAAAGCTGTCCAACAGGCTTCTTCCTTGCAGAGCAAGATGGCAAAGTTGAGGTAATCAAAGTAAGTATTAAACAGGACCTTGCACGTCCTGAATATGTCCAGGGGAAATGGCGTTCAGCAAGCTGGTTTATATGCCCTGCAGATATGAGCGGAGCAGTTATCAATGGAAAGCGAATTGGTGATACTTCATTTGCAGGAGTGAATCTCAGCGCTGCTGATCTGAGTTCGGCAGACCTCTCGGAAGCGATTTTTGAAGAATCCATCCAGGTTGGAGATCTCCCCTATAAGCTTGAAGCGGACTTATCCAAGGCTATTTCAAACAGCTTCACTACCTGGCCACCCGGATTTTCGCCTCCTGTTTCATCCACTAAACAAAACCAAAAATAATCGGAATTTCGAGGTCCGATCATGACCATAACAATCACGATTGCCAATCAAAAAGGCGGAGTTGGTAAAACCACCACAGCTGTTACCTTGGCTCATGGACTGGTACTGGCTGGCAAACGGGTCTTGTTGGTTGACTTAGATCCTCAGGGTCAATGCGCAACGATCCTGGGCTTAAAACCGGAACCGGGTGCATTTAATTTGCTCGTAGCAGAACAACCGCTTGCAAGAGTTGTCCGTTCCACCGATCGCCATGATCTTTTTGTTATCCTTGGTGATCGAAAGACTTCAACGGCTCAAACGGTCTTAAACGTTCAACGCTCCCCTATATCTTTTACAAGATCAAAGATCTTTTCCTCAGGCATCTCCGAAAAAAATGATTATGTTGTAATCGACACTTCTCCAAGCGTAGGGGAATTACAGGAACAGGCATTATGGTCTGCTGATGGAGTCTCTGATCCCCTGTGCTGTTGATTATCTTGCCTCTGACGGCGTTTTTAATATCGCTGAGACTCTCAAGAGAATTCATACAGAACAGAATTGGCAAGGAAGAATCCTGGGGATCTTACCGACTTTTTATGATAGCGTAACAAAAGAAAGTCGAGCAACGCTGCAGGATTTACAGAAGCGATTTCCAAGGCTGATCCTCAATCCTATACACCGCGCCACGATTTTAAGAGAATGCGCTGTCGAAGGAAAAACTATTTTTGAATTGGATTCAAACAGCCGGGCTGCAATCCAATATCGTGAGCTTGTAGATTTTGTATTAAATTGGAAGTAGGAGCGACTGATTCTTCGCTCCTACTTTCCCTCATAATCAGCTGGTAATAATTCGCTGTTCGTTTTCTATTCGATTATTCTTCTGTTCTCCGGCTTGATTGTTTCGCTGCTGGTGGAGCTTCCTCTGGAGGCACTACCTGAGCCTCAATAACCTCATTTTCAGGCTTCTTCCTCCTTCTGAACGTATTCGAAAACCATCCTCCAGCATTATTCGCCAGCTTCTTCGATGAGTCTGCGACTTTTCCTGTCGTTTCGTCGATAGGTTTACTATATCGGCTACCAGCCAGCCAATAGCCCGCAGCAACTGCTATTCCAATGAGCAGAAGTAGCTCCATTTCGTAATCTCCTTTAGCTCAGTATGAACTCCCAAAGGGCTTGTTCGTCCGCATTATAACATATTGACGATTACTGACTGACAGGTGTCGGGGTTATTGTTAAACTTGGCGTCGGAGTGCCAGATTGAACTCCATTTTGTTGAGTGATTTGCACTGTTCCGGTTGGTGTCGAAGTTAATAGAACAGTTTGATCCTCACTTAAAATATCCGGCAACGGTAAGATTAACGGGTTAGAGTTCGGGAGAAGCATAACTTTCACACCTGGCGCGATTTTTTCAATGTACCGGTATAAGAGCAAAGTTGGATCTTCTTTCAGGGCTTCCTTCAGCAATTTTAGCGCATCTGCATCCGCTTTTGCTTTCAAGACAATTGCAGTCGCCTGCGCACCAGCTTCAACTTCAACCGCAGCGGCTCGACCAGCGGCCTCTAACTTAAGTCGGTCGCGTTCACCTTCTGCCAACTTCCGGATTTGCTCCGCTTGATATTCTTTTTGCAATCTTTCTTGCTCGGCAACCTGTTTTGATTCGATGGCAGCAGCATATTGATTTGAAAAAGCAATATTTCGAAGTAAAAAACGATCCAAAACAAATCCCTTTTCTGTAAATGCTTCCCTGAGCAGTTCCCCTAAATTTTCTTCCAGATTCTTCCTTTTCGAGCTGTTGATTTCATCAGCAGTAAATTGAGATACCTCTGTTCGGATGATCCCCCGCATGACAGGTCGAATAAAATCCTCAACAAAGCGTTTTTGGAAATCGATATGAACTCGAACTGCTTCATTGGCATCAATTTTATAAATCACTGAACTGTCCAGATAAACACTCTGCCCGTCCGATGTCCGGGCCGCAATCAAATCATTCCCGGTATTCTCTCCTTCATATGGCTCAGTGGACATCGTATAAGTTTGCCAGGAGATCGGGTAGCGGACAACGGATTCGGCAAGCGGCACGATCAAATGCAAACCTGAGCGCAGCGGTGTCTCGCGGTAACCATTGGGAGAAACCACCGAAATGACAACCCCAACTTCCTGCGGTTCGATAAATACCAGGCTGGCGCTCATCAGGGACAGAATTATCGCAATACTGAGCGCAAGAAGGACTCGCCATGATAGAAAAGTCTTTGCCGCCCCTCTCAGACCTGCGACTCGATAGCCTCGCAGCAGCAGAAGTACAATTACGACTAAAAACCACACCCATGCTATTACAGCTATTAGATTGAGCAATTGATCAATCATAAGACCTTAGATTTTATTTTTTGACTGTACTTAGAAAACCACAACTGAAATTTCCAGAAAACGATTGTCGCAATTATACTGATTTTTCCATTGCTTGAAAACTTATCGATAGAAAAATCCGTCATTTGTCTTATTCTTCTCAACCGAAAACAATTGCATTTTCAGCGCAACATTATTCCAGGTGGAAATATTCTTGTTTTGCAGCCATCTGACCCTTAAATTACTAGATTTTGACGAATTTGGGTTTTCATTTCTTCCGTTATTCCTAGTTCATCGGTAATGTAACTATCTATTGAGCCATATTTTTCTTCGATATATGAAAAAGCATTCTCCAGAAGCATTGGCCGGGCAGAAAGCAGGGGGTACATTTGCTCGACTCGAAAACCTGGTGGTAATCTTATCGAGGAAAGCGATGAACGAAATTCCGATAAGACTTCTTCAATTGACAGATTGGTGAGTGAATAATCGACCAATATCGTCTTTCGATTTACTTGGCAAATCGACAGCAATAATGCCGCAGCAAATCCCGTCCGGTCCTTCCCGCCAGTACAGTGAAAAACAAGAGGATAGTTGGCTTTATCGGCTGCAATATGAAGCAGTTTTGAATAAGCCGGGATACCTTGCTCTATGATCGAAATTTCATAGATTTCTTTGAAAATTTCAATCAGCCGATGTCTGAATAAAAAGAATTCGGGCCATTCCAATTGGATCATTCGAATAGACAGGTAAATGCTGATAGGAGATTTCTCTGGGTAAAATATCGGGCCGGTTGTGATGATTCGGAATACGAGCGTAAGTCGCAAACCAAATTAATACCGATCCTCCTCAATAACAGCTGATCATTCGATGTCAAATGGTCGAGGCCATCAGATCGGAAGATCCTGTTCCAGGAAGTTTCCCTGCCATCCAGAGTTGGATAGCCCCCAAGATCGCGAAAATTGTGGGCTCCTTCCATCGGAACAAATCGTTCACGCGTCTCCTGAACCGTGCCATCGGTGAAGCCTATCTCAAAAAGAACCTGTTCACCAGGAAGAATTTCAGCATTTGCAAGATATTTCCCATCGGATGGAAACAATTCACATTTAGTTTTTTTGGATGTTTGAATGTTCTTTACTAGTAAGGTTTCCGGCTGTCTTCCGTCAATGTTGGCAATTTCCCATTGATCCCCAGTGAGGCGCCTTACAATAGGTTCACCTTTCAGGACGATGAACATCTCCTCATAGGTTTCTGGTTTAATTGACGCCTGCCACCATAAATAAACGCCTGCCCCGATTATCAGGATCGCGGTCACACAGGTAAGAATCAACATCCCAGGGGACACAAAGGCACCTTTGTCAATTTTCCTTCAGCATTAACATCATTCGCACAATGCTAGCGAGTGATATCAACCTTCGCCTCGCAGATCGGACCATCAAACTCTCGCCCTGGTTGGAAATGGAATGTCCATGGCGCTGCATTCGAACTGACATCAAAAGCGAGTGAGAGGTTCCATATATCCCCCGGTTCAATGATGCCTTGAACCAGTTGACCTCCGTCCTCAATGAATAGATACCCGGTCGCATCGGGGTCAATAAATGCTTCCACATCTTGGCCTTCGATCTGTGCCTTTACTGAGTAATCTCCATCCCAAATCATTATCGGAAAATCAGCCAGGCTCTTCACCTGAGCCCTGAGAATGAGATATTGCCCATCGGTATGATGTTCAAATAAATCCTTTTGAAACACTGGAGATTTTGTGAATTTCACCTGGAAGAAGCCGTCACAACCATGGGCAAAATTATACTCTGGGCCTGGGGTTGGCGCTAATGGGGTGGAAGTACTATCAATGATTGGTGCTTTTCTGGAGGGGGTAGGTATGACTTTCCCGGATTGGGTAAAGTAGCTTCTCAATGTCTGGTAAATGTAGTTCTCCCAAAGCTCCACCATTTCATCGTGTGAATATTCGTGCGTGCGAAATGTCTGCAAGATCAATCTACCGCCCAGACAGGATACCAGAACTGCATGGCTTTCCTTCCAGTTTGGATTTAATCCTGCCAAAAGAAGAGGATCCCCACCATTACCGCTCAAATCACGGTCGACCGCTAACAGATCGCCTAGATCGCCATTCCAAATTTGCTTCGAATTATGGAGCGCTGGTTTGATCCGGTTAGGGTATGTAAATACCGGCGAGTCTTGTGTAAGCCAAAAGAGTGCCCTCATCTGTGGTTCATACCAATCTAATTGAAAACGGACACCGCAACGCGCCAGGAGACCTCCCGCTTTACCATTTGGAGCCAGGTCAAAATCCCAATTCTCAACAATTGCTGCTGTTCCAGAAGCGATCCGGTCATCGATGTATTCAAAGAATTCTCCCCCAAATTCTCTATCCGCCTCAGCAGCAGCAATTACAAGATCCCATTCAACATCAGAAAGCAACATTGATTTAAACCAACCTTTTGCGCTTCCCACATCCTGATAAAAGTAGCCATTTTGATCGAGCGTTTCCTTCACAATCCGAATATATCGCGAAGCAGACATATCTTCGAATAAAAGGATTTTGGCTGATTTCAACATTCTTTCATCCGGGTAAGAACCTGGACTGTTTATTGTTGGATTTGGATGGCTGGATAAAGTCGAAACCAGAGCTTGTTGGGCAGTCGCAGTTGCGAGGCTTGCCTCAATTGTGGATTGCACAATTTGGGTTGATGAGCCTGCGCTCGCAACAGCAGTGAAAGCGGAAAGTGTGCCTGCCAGATCAGTCTGCTGCGCTCGAAGTGCGGAAAGAGTTGCAGAAAGATCTCCATCGCCGTCACGAAAAAGGAAACCGCAAGACATTTGAAGAGCAAATACACCGATTAAGATTCCAAGCAGCCATTTCGGTTTGCCCTTACCCTGGGATTTTTTATATTTAAGACCAGACAAGTTATTCTTCCAGGTGCATATTGATGGAATAAAGACCGCGTTCGATTGTATCAGATAAAATATGATATCATCGGCTCGATGAACCTTTCAAAATATCAAGATTTCATGGTAGAAACAGCTTTCCTAGCTGGTCGTTTGACACTTGGATATTTCCAAACTGGAACCAAGGTTGAAATGAAGTCTGATTCATCGCCCGTAACCATGGCTGATCGCCTGGCTGAGGAGACTATCCGCAGACGAATAGAAAAGAATTTTCCTGGTCATGCGATTGTTGGGGAGGAATTGGGCAAGAGCGCCAATTCTGAGAGTTATGCTTCACACCGCTGGATCATAGATCCGATCGATGGGACAAAATCCTTTATCCATGGGGTTCCATTATTCGCAGTTCTGATTGGCTTAGAGATCGAGGGGAAAATTGAAGTCGGCACTGCATATTTTCCCGCATTGGATGAAATGATCTCCGCTGCGACTGGCTTTGGCTGCTGGTGGAACGGCCGTCGAGCCAGGGTCTCTCAAGTGAATTCCATTGATCAAGCGCTCTTTACGACAACCAGCACGAAATCCTATCAAAAATCAGGATTAATGCCTGTTTTAATCGCCTTACTCAACGATGCAGTATTCAAACTGGGTGGGGTGACGCTTACGGTTATTTGCTAGTTGCTACTGGACGTGCAGAAATTATGATGGATCCGATCATGCATCTCTGGGACCTGGCACCTTTCCCACCTATTTTAAGTGAAGCTGGTGGTTATTTCGGCGATTGGGAAGGCCACCAAACAATTCACACCAATCAAACCCTGGCAACAACACACACGCTTCTTCCACAGGTTCTTGAGGCGATCCAGGGTTGAAAAAAATCCGAGGAAAAGATGTCAGGAGATATTTTAAAAATTACTCTTCAGCCAGAAATTCGGGAATTCTTAAGTAGTGCGCATATTGCCAGACTTGCAACCTGCGACCCCGATAGCCTGCAGCCTCACGTTGTTCCAGTCTGGTACGAATGGGATGGAAATTTCATCTGGATAAGTTCATTTCGTTCTACTCGTAAGGTTGAAGAAATCAAGAAAAATCCGCAGGTTTCTCTTGTCATCGATACCGACAGCAAAGGAGAAGCTGCCCATGCAGTGTTATTTGAAGGTAGGGTTGAGCTGATCGATGACCCGAAAATTGGAGTGATGCGCGGTTTATCAATTTATTCAAAGTATCTTGGAGAAGACGGCGCACAGGCAGAGGAACCACAATCCTGGCTCCACGATCCAGAACATCTGCTTATCAAGATTAAACCTCAAAAAGTGTACGCCTGGGGTTTTTCGTAGTATTTGATCCAAAATGAAAGTGCGAATTTTTAAATATTAATGATCACGAATGGATCTGGTTTGGAGATCAGCTTGTCAAAACCCAGAGTTTTCGTCACAAGAATCATCGCAGATTCGGGGTTGGATATGATCAAGAAGGTTTGCGACGTTGACCTCTGGGTCGATGAGCTGCCTCCTAGCCAAAGTGAGATCTTAGAGAGAATTATATGGTGCGGATGGATTGCTCTGCTTGCTGACTGACTTGATCGATGACAATGTTATGGAATCAGCCGGGTCTTCCCTGAAAGTGATCAGCAACCATGCAGTTGGATACGATAATGTCGACATTTCAGCGGCTACAAGAAGAGGCATACCAGTAGGCAATACTCCAGGGATACTGACCGAAACGACCGCAGATTTTGCGTTTGCACTATTATTAGCTGCGGCCAGGCGCGTCATTGAAGGACAAAAAGCGGTCGTCGATGGAAGTTGGAAGACGTGGTCGCCATTATGGCTGCTTGGAAACGATGTACATGCTGCAACCATCGGGATCGTAGGATTTGGGAGGATAGGTCAGGCCGTTGCCCGGCGCGCAGCAGGATTTGGAATGAGGATCTTATTTTATGATCCAACTCCACCGATCAATTGGCAGTCCTTTGGGATCTCTGCTGAAGCTGTCGACCTGCAAACATTACTCAGAGAATCGGATTTTATCAGTATTCATACACCCTTAAACGATCGAACCCATCATTTGTTTGGTAAATCGGCCTTTTCTAAAATGAAATCCTCTTCAATTTTAATCAATACAGCGCGTGGTCCAATCATCGATCAGCAAGCTTTATATGATGCTCTAAGAACAGGCAAGATTGCGTTTGCAGCTATTGATGTGACTTCTCCAGAACCCCTGCCTCCGGACAATCCACTATTGCAACTTGACAATCTGATCGTCACCCCGCATATCGCCAGCGCCAGTTACGCCACAAGGTCTAAAATGGCTGAAATGGCAGCCAAGAATCTGATTGCTGGGATTAAGGGAGAGAGTTTGCCTTACTGTGTCAATCCACAAGTATATTCAAGCCTTTAATTCGATAATATCGCCGTCTTGCAGGACGAATTCTCTCGTCACCATTTGCCCATCGAATGCTGAGCTCCCCCAGACCCGGGCGCTTTTCAGGTTCTCATAAAAATCCTTGTGGATTTTCCTGGCTAAATCTTCAACGGTTTCCCCATGCTTCAGAACGAATGGCCGTTCTAAATCCGGTTCTTTGCCTGGAGGCCGAGCATAGACGCGGATCACTCCAAGTGCAGCGTATATTCTTTGGCGAAAGAGGCTCAACCCCCGACCGGTTTCAGCTGAAACTGGAATCACCTGATAGCGATGATCGATCAACTCACAAAAAAGTTCGCACAAATCGTCATCATCATCACACTTATTTGCAAGAACGATCATAGGACGAATCAAATATTTTTCACCAGCAGCAATCGTCTCAACATCTGACTTCGTGAAAATGCGGTGCAGTTTTAACAACTCAAGTGAATCGTTTAACTGTTGGAATGGATCTGCTTGAAGATCGACCACCAATACCATAAGATCTGCCCGGCGGATAAGGTCGAATAAACCAGGATCCAAATAACCATCTTTATCTAAAGCTGGTGTGTCGATCAGTTGAATCTGGACATTTTCGTAATGCATCATTCCTGGAGTAGGCTTCCAGGTGCTGAAAGGCGCAGCAGAAACCTCTGGGACTGCATGAGTTAAAGCCTTTACCAACGCTGATTTGCCGGTATTGGTCGCCCCGATAAGCACAACCTGTCCTGCGCCTTCGCGCTCAATGTGAAATTGAGAAGATTGACCACCATGTTTTTTATGCGATTGCAGAGCTTCTCCTTTGAGTTTGGATAGCTGACGTCGCAAATCAGCACGGAGGTGGTCGGTGCCCTTATGCTTTGGGACAACGCTGTACATTTCTTCCAGCAAGCTAATTTTCTCGGCAGCTGTTTCAGCTATCCGGAAGCGTTTTTCAATTTCGTAATAATCCGGCGGAAGGTTGGTCGGCATTTCGGCACAACCTCAAATCATCCAGGTTTATCCATCTGACTCTTTTGGTTAAGTCCGGTATCATTCCAACTCTCGATAGCTTGCGGATCATAATCCCCCCATTTTCCGCTGAATGATGATGCAAAGATCATAGCATTCGTTTGATCGGATTGCTGCACTGCACGGCGAATTGTCTCATTCCGTCGATGGGCAAGGTCCTTGCCTGGACTGAGGTCCGTCGTCTTTATCGAAATAATTCGAACGGATCTGGCGTCTCCTGCAAAATAAGGGATTTCCTCCCCGACTGGTTCTCCTAAAAGCGTTTTCGCAAGGACCGTGCTCTCTCCTAGAAAACCAGCCTGAAAATCTGCCTGATCATCTGAAACGATGACGAATTCGAGTCGATCTAGATCATCGGAAAATATAATTTCAACCTCAATCAAAAATCCTGGTTTTACCAGCATAGGCTCAAATTCGGGCATGAAACTTATTATACCCTGCAACTTTCTAGCTTTTTACTGGTCGAATGAATATAATTCATGGCGAAAAGCTTGCTGTTATACTTATTGAACGGCTTTAGAAGATTTGATAAAAGAGAAATTTGACAATGGAATCCCTGCTTGTATTCTTATTATTTCTGTCATTACTCATCTGGAGCATAATTCTCCTGCTTCCGTGGAAACCCTGGCTTGTCAGTGAAACCCTGGAAGGGCTCATCAAAATCAGCAACATTTCCAAAGGATCTGAAAAACTGAAAATCGATCTCTCACAGGTCAGCGTCGTGATCCCGGCTCGGAATGAAGCAGCTGTGATCGCTGGAACGCTGAATTCGCTAGTTAACCAGGGTCAAGATTTTCAAGTCATTTTGGTGGATGACTGCTCCAGCGACTCGACTGTTGAGATCGCCAGTAAAAATGACCTTCTAAATCTCACTTTGGTAGAAGGAAAGCCGCTGGCTCGTGGGTGGACTGGAAAATTGTGGGCACTGCAGCAAGGGGTGACACAAGTGCGCACAAAATACATCCTTTTTCTGGATGCCGACATCCAGCTCGCACCTGGTGTTATGGCTGACCTGATTTAAGCGGCGGTCAGCTTTGAGAGACCGTTTGTCTCGATCATGGCAACACTGCCGATGATTAACTTTTGGGAAAAACTGCTGACGCCTGCCTTTATTTTCTTTTTCAAACTGCTCTATCCATTTCGGCTTGCGAACAGCGCAGATCGGCGCTTTGCTGCGGCAGCAGGAGGCTGCATTCTTATAGAGACCAAGCTTCTGGAAGCAATCGGCGGGCTGGAATTGATTCAACAGGCATTGATCGACGATTGCGCGCTGGCTGCGAAGGTAAAAAAGGCTGGTTTTCGAACATGGACAGGTCAGTCCCTGCGTGTTCAGAGCCTGAGGGGCTATTCGGGACTGGGAGATATCTGGAATATGGTATCAAGATCTGCCTACACGCAATTACACTATTCCCCGCTTCTACTTTTTCTGACAACCTTTGCTCTGATCGCAGCTTTCTGCGGTCCTGTTATTGGCATGGTCTCCGTAGAACCGCTTCACCGTCTGGTTGGCGTTATCACCTGGCTTGCGATGGCATTCTGCTACATGCCCACGCTTCGATATTATCGCCTCAGCCCGTTCTGGTTTTTACTGCTTCCACTCATCGGGACTCTTTACTTAGCAATGACGTGGAGCTCCGCTTATCGTTTTTTTCGAGGCGTACGCAGCCAGTGGAAAGGCCGCCAATATCAGCGCCAGCTATGATTTTTTAAGGATAAATATAATAAAAGGAGCAACTGCTGCGAGTTGGTATTATTCGCAAACTTCGACTTTGCTGTTTGACCGCAAGATCATGATCGGACGAACTCCAGTGGTAAGGATTATTCCCCTGAAAAGCATGCATCTGAACTGGTAATCTTTCAAATACCAGGAAAAAGGGCGTGAGCTCGACCAAACTTGAAAGGCGCCATCATTTTCGCCAAATGTCAAAATCCTCACGCCATCCTGGCGAACCTCTTCCCGAAGGTATGTTCCTTGAACGCATGTTTCCTTGCCGACATCCTCTAAATTGACACTTGACCACGGAATGCAGCCGTCCTTCACATTCGTCGGTGTGATCGTTGGTTCGATTGTGTTCGTGACGGTCGGAAACGGGAGTGTAGGTGATGCCGAAAGATTGCTGGTTTGAAGGTTATCAAGTTTTTGCGGTTGCTGCCCCTGTTGATCGCTGGTAATACCTGCCGATGAAGCCGGGTCGAGCTTGATATATTGAGGCGCGAACAATAGCGTAAAAACCAGCCCACCAACCGCGAAAAGGCAAAGGCAAATTGAGACGATTCGGATCAAACCGACAGTTCGAGAAGGTTGATGATTTGCATCAAACTTTATCGGCGATCGATCTGCGGTCATGTAACTTATTGTAACATCTTTGATCCCATCCTCTTGATGGATCAATGAATCTTATTGAGAAAAAACTTCAATTCTGGGTGAATAGGTTTATAATAATTTCCGATAACTATTTATTCAAACCAGTAAGGAGGATCAAAATGGCTTATACATTAGATTCAACTTTAGGTGATCTTATCGCAGATCCGAAAGTGAGACCCACCCTGGACCAGTACTTTCCGGGTGTTGCTAATCATCCCCAGGTAGGAATGGTTAAAGGATTCTCCCTTCGCATGATCGTGGGCAATCCTATGGCAGCTCAATTTGGAATCACACAATCGCAGGCCGAGCTGTTTCTGAAGGAAGTGAACAAAGTAGCTGGATAAGATTTTCAATAGTTGACTTTAGATTAGTTTCAAACTGTATCCGTGCAATTTCCGCTTAAAAATAGTGTTAATGGCACGGATTATTTTTAAGATATCCAATAGGATGTTCCTTCAGGCATGGAATCATTCTGTGATTTTCGAGTACGGTCAGGCTCTACTATTATCTCAGCGATAATTCACCAGCCTATGTTTCATCAAATACTCAAACAGATTTAAGTTGACTTGCAGCTGAGCACTGGCTATAATAACTTTTAAATCGAAAATATGGTTCCGCTTCAGCAACAAGCCTGATCGTTGAATTCGATGATCATTTATCACATACAAGATATTCAACGAAAGGAGGTGGCTTCACAGCGATTAATAAGTTCTCAAACGTTAGAATTGTCTATTACGCAATCAATATCACAGATCAATAACCTCTGAACAAGAATATATCTTTTTCATATCCTGACAAAAATTCTGCTGTGGTTTATATTTCTCTAAACATTTTCTTTCAATTTCGAGGACTTCAACGAACAATTCAAGTCCATGATCGAAGTTTACCGCACTGAATATACCAAAACTTTGGTTGCCTGTTGCCGTTATGTTCTCGGTGGCTTTCCTGGATATCAACTATCTTTGTTCTATTTCTTCCCACAAATTTCTTATTCTCGAGGCAGCATGAAAGCGGCGCTCATGTACATCTGATATTTACATTCGGACTCAGAAAGTTACAAGATCGACTGTATTCAGCCTGAACGAATTATTATCTTCTCATTGAATGAGATTCGAGAATGGACTTGGGCGAAAAAAATTGGGGGAGGAGGAGGAAGGTGAAGGCATTTTCGTGCGAGAATGCGGTTTTTTTAAATCCAAAATTTGATAATATGGAAAGGGAGATTCGATTATGAAGAAGAATCGCATATTTACAACAATGCTAACTATAGTAATTCTTTTTTCCCTGTTTGGATCCAGCGCGACTGTGGTGAGTGCAGAAGAGACGCGTAACATCGTCATCCTCGGCACAAGCGACATTCATGGCAACGTCGACAACTACGATTACTACACGGATAGCGTTCCCACTGGCTCTTCCCAACGTGGCCTGACGAAGATCCAGACCTACGTAAAAGGGATACTCGCAACAAATCCCAACACAATCATCATCGACGACGGCGATACCATCCAGGGAACGCCGCTGTCCTACTACTTTGGTGTAATCGACACCGATCAGATAAATCCCCTGGCTTTAGCCATGAATACAATAGGATATACAGCCGCTACTGTGGGGAACCATGAGTTCAACTATGGCCCGGCTGTGTTTAACAAATTCAAAAGTGAAGCGACCTTCCCCTTACTCTCTGCCAACGTCACCGGCTGTCGGGATTACACCTTCATACCCTACACGATCAAGGATGTCGGTGGAGTCCAGGTAGGCATCCTCGGGTTAACCCCGCCTGCAGTGGTCCATTGGGAGCGACCGGAAAACATTGTTGATTGCGTCTTTGGGGACGCAATGGACTGCTGCCAACAATTACGTGCCCATCATGAAAGCAGCCGGTGCAGACATAATCGTCGTGGCTGCTCACAGCGGGCTTGATGAAACCTATGGCTTCGGTCGGGATGAGAACTTTGTCAAGTTCCTGGCCAATGAAGTGCCCGGGATCGATGTGATCCTGGCCGGTCATGCCCATGCGAATGTTCCTAGCCAACTCATAAACGGCGTACTGGTGACCGAGCCGAACTACCATACCCGCAACATCTCCGACATCCGCATCACCGTCAGCGGCTCCGGTACGGATTGGGCAGTTACTGCGAAGTCGAGCACGACTCCGGCGATGGGCAGCGACAGTTGAGGATGCTGCTTTGAAATCCCTCATGCAGCCCTATCACGATACGACGGTTGCCTATATCAATACACCGATCGGCACGGCTACCGCTGACTTCCCCGGCGGATTCCCTGCCCGCGTTGAGGACGGACCGATGGCTGACCTGATCAACCAGGTGCAGACGGAAGCAGCTGAAGCAGCTGGCTTCCCAGTGGAAGCCTCCTGGCGGCGCTCTTCACCAACGATGCAAAGCTGACCGCCGGTCCAATCAAGCTTAAGGATGCTTACGCAGTCTACATCTACGACAACACCCTTTATGTGATCGAGGCTACCGGCCAGATGATCAAGGACGAGTTGGAGTGGACCGCTGGCTATTTCAACCAGTACTTCTACGAGCCGGCTGGTGTGACAGTGAACTCTGCCGTCCGCGACTACAACTACGATATGTGGTCGGGCATCGAATATCAGCTTGACGTGACCAAGCCGGTCGGGCAGCGAGTGGTCGAACTGAAATTGAATGGTCAGCCACTTGCGATGGATCAACTCGTCCGGGTAGCGCTGAACAATTACCGGGCGACTGGAAAATTCCCCACTGCCACCAAGCTCTTCCAATCCACCGTAGAAGTGCGTGAGCTGATCACTAACTGGATCATGGAGCGCGGCACGATCTCCCCAGAGGACGTTTTTGTAGAGAACTGGTCGTTATTGCCGCCAGTGAACACTTGGATGAGCACGACCACGTCCGAACCTATCAGCCGCGATGATTATGCCGAATTGCTGTGGACAGCCTTTGGATGCTCCCAAGATTCCTCTGGCATGTCTAGCCTGTATTCGGAAGATTTGGGCCAACTCCATAGCCTTTATCTACCCCTAATAAATAGTCTTGCCCAAGAAGGGATGATCATAGGTACATCTGGGCCAAGCGGGCAGAATACTACAAATCCCTCTGCTCCATCAATCAAAACCGATATGGCTTCACCTTTAACAGCCTTCGGATGTCCTAGTAATACCTATATGCGCATCCCTGGCGACAAGGGCATGCCAGGTAGCAACCTCAACCGCGAGGGAGCTTTCTTCCTGCTTCGGAACGCTGTTGGAGACCTGATCGACGTCCAAATGGATATGTCTGTTCTTAACAAATATTCGGATAAGAATGACGTCTCCAAATGGGCCAAGAATCCCATTGCCTTTACTATCCTGGCATGGATCTTCATGCCGACTGGGAACGAACTTCTGCCAAAGCAGATCGTCACCAACGCCGAAGCCTTGGCCTGGATCCGGGAAGCCCGTTACCCGTACTATACCTTCCTTTCAACAAATGACTTCCACGGGCAGCTGGAGACCGGAAAGTATTTAACAGAAAGTGGAAACAAGAAATTTGTAGGCGGCGCAGCCTACAATATGACCTACATCAACGGCTTCAAGTCCATCAATCCCTTCGGGACCTTGCTGATGGATGCTGGTGATATGATGCAGGGTACGCCTATCTCGAATCTGCTGTGGGGTGAGTCCGTCATCGATGTCTTCAACCATATGGGCTATCGGGCGGCTACGATAGGCAATCACGAGTTCGATTGGGGACAGCCCAGGCTGCAGGACCGCATAGCCCAGGCTGAGTTCCCCATCCTGCTCGCGAATGTTTTTATTGAAGGCACCGATTCTCGCCCCGATTGGATGGCCCCCACCGCTATTGCTCAACGTCAAGGGCCAGCAGATCGGCGTGATCGGCGTGACCAGTAAAGATACTCCCTCTATCGTCATGGCTGGTAACACAGCCGGCCTGGAGTTCCGCGAAGCTGGCCCAGTCGTAACCCAGCTGGCTGCTGAGCTGCGCGCGGCGGGAGCCGACATCGTGGTTGTACTGGCGCATATGCCGGACGTGTATGGCGGTGTCGTCAGCGGCGAGATGGTCGGGGTCGCAGTCTCAGGCGTGGACCTGATCATCTCCGGCCATTCCCACAGCGGCTTCACAGGCAAGATCAACAACATCCCAATCATCCAGCAGTACTCGTCCGGGACGGCTATTGGGGTCTCCAATCTGAGCTACGACCGCCTGTTCGGTGGCGTGGCAGGCTCCACCCTGAAGGTGGTCAACACTTATAATGATGGTGTGATTCCGGATGCGGAGATTGCATCGCTCGTCCAATACTACAAGGACCTGATCGGACCCACCGTCAACGAGGTCAAGGCATCCACCCTGGGTCCCATCTCAAGGACAGTCAATGGAGCTGGTGAATCACCTATGGGTACCCTCATTGCAGATGCCCAGGCGTGGAAGGGTGGTACCCAGATCGCCTTCATGAATCCTGGAGGCATCCGGGATGATATCTCATACGGTACCTATCCTCATGATATCACCTGGAGCGATTTCTTTGATGTCCAGCCGTTCGACAACAAGCTTGTCACGATGACCCTCACCGGGGCGAATATCTACAGCCTCCTAGAGCAGCAGTTCGAACCCACCCAGACATGCTCCACTCCCGGATGTGTCCCCAAAAAAGTGTTGCTGGTCTCTGGCATCACTTATAAGTACAACCTGACGCTCCCGGTTGGATCGCGCATCATCGATCTCAAACTGTCGGATGACACTCCAATCGCAAATGATGCGACCACCTACACGGTCACGATGAATGAGTACTTAGCTACGGGTGGTGACAAATTCAGCACGTTTCTGCTCGGGACTAACGTCACCCGCATCGGGATCAGCGACCTGGATGCTCTGATCGAATACGTCCAATTCCGCTTTGGTGTACCACCAGCCAATACACCCATCGATCCCTCGGTATACCCTACAATCGAAGGGCGTATCATCCAGCAACCGTAATTTGAAGTTCGGGAGGAGGCATTTCGTGCCTCCTCCCTTTCTTGGATTCTTATGGCCAATGATCGAAAAACGATTTACGTGAACGATCACCCTGTCTCTATCTTCTTGTGGGCAGAGGTGCAGCACTGCGTCAACGCCTACAATAGCGACCTGTACCTGGCTGTACAGCGAGGTGAAGCAGAGATCCAGGATGAAATCGGAGGTCGCATTGGCTGGGGTGGTTTTGCAAGCGATGGTCAGCATATTTACGTACGATTTCTGACCAAGGAGGGTGACATATAAATACTAACCCTGGTCATATTTGAGGAAGGTAACCAATTTAATCTGTCCAAAGGTTGAAGAAAGGGCATCAGCTGGACAGTTTGTTGAGGGGCGGATAAGAAATTCGCTACACCTGGATTTTCTTATACAATCAAGTGTTTGCAATGTTTCCTGGCTGACAAATCGAAAGGCTTGAAGTAAAATTTATTATTATGAAATTTCGAGAACCTGTAAATGGACTCACTCACCTTGGAGCGGCGATAGCTGCAGGAATTGGATTAGGCTTGCTGCTGTTCCTGGCGCAGGATAACCTCCCCCGGCAAATATCGCTGACCATTTATGGAATCAGTCTGATCCTGATGTTCACTGCGAGCTCAATCTACCATCTCCTTAAAATCCGTCCATCGATCAGTCTCTGGCTTCGGAAGTTGGACCATTCATCAATATTTTTACTTATCGCCGGGACTTACACACCAATTTGCTTATATTTCTTCTCAGATTTTTGGAGATGGGGAATCCTTGCGATTGTCTGGACAACAGCACTGGTAGGAATTACGATAAAGCTGCTAATTATGAAGTCACCTCGCTGGATAACAGCCGGAATTTACCTGCTTATGGGCTGGTTCTCGATATTCGCAATCCAGGAAATGCTCACGAAAATGCCCCCAGGCGCGCTCACACTACTGCTTCTCGGCGGTGTACTTTTCACGTTCGGTGCGATTATCTATGTCCTCAAACGCCCCAATTTTTTCCCGGGAGTGTTTGGTTTCCATGAAATCTGGCACATATTTGTAATTCTTGGCGCACTGAGTCATTACATCTTGATTGCTGCGTATATTGCACCTGCCTGAAAGTGATTCAGCTGCACATTTTTTCATAATTTTTCGGGACAATGGATGGATAATCCTCAACTAATTATTGATACGCCTGCAATTCTCGAGCTCACAGGAAAGAAGGTGAAATTTCAGTTGTTTACGCATCAGGGAGATATTTTTTCTCTGGAGCAGGCAGCGCGTGAGCGGGGTCAGCGGCCGGAACAGGTTATAAGGAGCATCCTCTTCCGGATTGGAAATAATGAATTCGTAATGGTTTTGGCCGCTGGACCAAGCCAAATTTCCTGGCCAAGACTGACGCGAACACCTCGGCGTCTCGCGAATTACTATGGCTACAAAAGAGGAAGTCTTCAACACGACAGGTTATCTGAGCGGCGCTGTCACACCTTTTGGGCTTCCTTCACCGATTCGTATCCTGGCGGATGATAGAGTGTTTTTAGAAGCTGAAGTTTCGATTGGTTCTGGAAAGCGCAATACCACGATCATTATCAATAGTGCGGAACTTCGCCGTGCTTTAGGGGATATCGAGATTGATTGTTTTGTCGAATGCTGATCTTATGATATAGGAAATAATTTTGCTGTCTGCAGGACTATTAGGCTTCTCACTTGGTTGTACGGTTGGGGGTGCCCTGCTCCTTATCCTGAGCCTGATCTTCAAAACAGATGATGCAGGCACTCGCCGGATGAGGATGATTGGAATTTTGCTTTTCCTAATCGGGGTTATCCTTTTGACATTCGGAGCTTATCCATGAATTTCAAATCTAAATCTAATAGTGGAACCAGCATTATGATCTTGACAAAATAGAACTTATATTCTATTATTATGCGAATAACTGAATTATTCAGACGACCTTGGAGGGAATAATGGAATATAAATGTGAAGTTTATCACCAGGAATCTCAACCGACGTTCTCAATTCGTACCCGCACAGCTGCTTCTCAGATTCCTCAGGTCCTGGCAGAATCGTATGGAAAGATTAATCAATATCTTAAAAGCCTCGGGGAACAGCCTGGCGGCGCTCCTTATGTGGCCTACTACAATATGGATATGCAGGACCTGGACATTGAAATTGGTTTTCCAACAACTTCGAAACTGCCTGGGCAAGGGCCGATACAATCAGGCGAGATGCCGGCAGGCAAATATTCATCCTGTTTGCATAAAGGCCCTTATTCAGAATTAGCCCCAGCATATCAAGCCTTGAGTGAGTTTCTCAAATCACAAAATTTGCATCCATCTGGCGTAGCTTATGAATTCTACCTGAATGATCCGAATGAAGTGGCCCAGGAGGAGATCAAAACCTTGATTGTTTTTCCACTACTTTCGGAATAATTAATCCCCAAAATAATATATTCGACATCATAATTTAATCTTGGATGCATTACAACCCCATAAATAAAAATCCGAAGGATCTGATAGATCTTTCGGATTTTTTGTTCAGTTACTCGAATACTTTTTTATTCAGGTCAGCTCTTAGTGTGTGAACAAATGACCGCAGCCGAGTTCAGCAGAAGCTTCTTTTCGACCAAGCCAGAGATCGCTGAGCAGTAGATTCCCATCATCCTGGAATTCATAGAACCCTTCCAGATCCAACTCCTCTGGAATAAAGTTGCCGTCTGTTACTTCAAATTGAATAGTATGATTATCAGGCTCATACCGATAATATCCCCAGTAATCGTGGTAGATTTCAAACGGTGTGAATGTCGCCTTAAAAGTCCCATCAGCAGAAAAAACAAGCTCACGGAGAGGTGCCACGACGTTCTTTTCTGAAGAATCAAAACAAACAATTTCCTTTGTCTCGTGCCAAAATCCGACGAATGGATTTTCATCTGGTCGGTAGATAGTGACTATCCCCTGCAGGATTTTCCTTCCATTCTCAATTTCAGCAGTGATGGTATAAACCGTCCCACCAGCAATCTCTGGACCGATGCTAAGCTCTCCGGTCTTGGGATCAATCGAAGAATCATCCAAAGGTTTAATTGACCAATTCACATTAGCATTGACCGGCTCGAAAACGTAACAACATTCGGTCGTGCCGACTTCAATCGTGATTGTTTCACCTGGTTGTGCCTGCCCGCTTTGTCCTATGGAAAGTTCAAGCCGGTCTAACTTCTCATGATCTAATCCTTTTATTCGACCTCCACCTTTTTCAGCCAACGTGACCACCAATTCAGGTCCATTTTGAATTGACTGGCAGGCAATCGTCAGTAAAATTAAAATATAAAATTACACCAATTATCCGTTTTCCGAATGGAAATAAATAGCCTTGCGCCTTCATTTTATTATCTAAAAGCTAGACATCGAAAGCCCATTCACCGGAGCGCATCACAGGTTCTGCTGATCCATCGTGCTTCAACCCGTCGACATCCATTTGACCAGAGCCGATCATGAAATCGACATGCGCGATACTTATATTGCCTCCCGCGGCACTAAATTGCTCTTTAGACATCGTCTCACCACTGTGAAGCGTAAAATTATACGCCGCACCCAAAGCCAGGTGTGAAGCGGCATTTTCGTCCATCAAGGTATGGTGGAATATTATCCCTGATTGAGATATCGGAGACTTATGAGGAACTAACGCAACTTCTCCCAGGCGGCTCGCGCCCTCGTCTGTTTCAAAGAGCTTTCTCAAAGCAATTTCGCCCTTCTTCGCAGTAAAATTGACAACTTTTCCTCCAGAGAACTCAAGTCGGAAATCTTCAACCACGTGGCCGCTGTAAGCCAGGGTCTTGGTTGATTGAACAAATCCTTCGGCAACACTTTTATCCGCTAAAGTGAAAACTTCCTCTGTCGGTAAATTAGGAACAAATGGAATTCCAGCTTCACTGGTTATCTGCCCTCCTTTCCAGAGATGTCCTGTCGGCAAGCCGACAGTAAGATCTGTTCCGGGAGCCAGGTAGTGAAAAGCTTTATAGCTCTTGCTTTGTAAATAATTGGTCCGTTTTGAAAGGTTTAAGATGTGTTCTTGCCAGATAGCGAATGGATCCGCCTGATCCAGTCGAACCAATTTAAATAATGCTTCCCAAAGACAATCTACCGCTTCGTCTTCATGCAAATCCGGAAATACTTTCACAGCCCAGCCCGGGATGGAGGCTGCGACCAGACACCAGTTAACCGCATTTCGAAGGGTATATTCCGCTGCCGGTTTCAGCTTGGTCAATACAGTTTTTTGCCATTGTCCAATCAATTCCGGATCTTGATCTTTCAGCAAATCAGGATTGATCCCCTGAATATTCAGCATCGCATCACCGCGCTTGACAGCTGCTAAAATCCCGTCCGCTAACCATTGAGGGAAAATTTCGAACGAGTTCTCGGAGCGTTCTGGAAGCGGATGAGTTTCATCTGATCATCTGCCCAGATCACGTCAACAAATGATGCACCAGCTTGATATGCTTTCTTTGCAATTTCGCGTGCCAAAGGTGCAGCAGTTAGTGGAATACCATGGTTTCGAGAGCCATCAACCATTAATAATCGTTGTCCAGGTTGAATATTCAAGCCGATCTTAACAATCAGATCAGCATATTGTTCCAGCTTCTTTTGGAAATCAATAATCATATATCGCCTTCCTTAAAAAAATTTATTCAGCCAATATTCGCTGCTTCATCCTGAAATTCAAGGTCACCGCTGGAATATTTTACCGCTCTTTGAAAATTTTGAGAAATTCGGATAATAAATTTCAATATTGGCTTTTCTTTCTCCTGCGAGGTCTGATCTGGATCACTTCTCTAAGGTTATCCCAGGTCAGGAAAATGGCACCGATCAATAAAACACCGATAATAATTTCTTTAAAATATGCAATCAACAACAAGAACGCGACAATTACAGCCAAAACGTTTGCTATCAGAGCAGCAGTCTCTCGGATACGTCCTCTGAAAAGTGCTTCAATGAGTACAAACGCCAACACCAGGATAGTTATCCCCACGGGGATCCGTTGAGGTACAAAAATCAAGATTGAAACAAAGATCATAAGAAGCAAACCAATACTGGCTGCTGCCCAAATTTCTGCGACCTGTCCAAATTTCAAGATGTCTGGATTGTTCGGCGTCTGCAAGATGCCGATATGTGCTTGAGGAGGATCATCTTCACCATTTTGGATCATCATGATCCGATGATCCAATGCTAACGAAAGGATTTTGTTCTGGCTGTATTCTCGCCTATATCCACTAATCTCAGATTCGAGCCGTTCCATCTGCAGGCTAATTTTTCTCGCCTCATTGTTCAGGCTTGGATAATCTGCCAGCGCAGTACTTTCGGCCGAAACCTTCTGGAGCTCATCCATTTTCAACCTGATAGCATGCTCTAATTCGTCCTGGCGAGGCTCTATCTCCTGGCGCCTCTTAATTAGCCATGCGAGCTCCACAGGCGGAGTTGGAGTACGATCCAGACCAGAAAACGCCAAGGGGTCATACCAGGCTAATCTGGGTGTGCCATTCCTGTTGAATAATGGGCCACCCGGAGCGATTTCTCCACTTATCGATCCTCGACCGTATAATCCCCACAAACCGCGGTAATTAGATGCCCAGGTCGGCAGCGGATCCAGAAGGACAGCCTCCCATTCGTGTTCCTGTCCTTGGCCGATGCTAGCTCCATCGCCACGCGCATATTCTACAAATGGAATTTTCAGCAAATTTCTCCGATCTGCGATCGGATTGGTCCGGAGCCCGAAAATTTGGTTTATTCTCGCCTTGAAATGCAACCATGGGTGGACGATCCTTTCAATCCATGGGATATCTGCTTCAATTACATACTCACCAGGACGAAAATAAGATGCATGCGACCCGGCGCCCACATAAACCACGGGATGATTTCCGATTAAATCCAGCTGCTCACGGTCATCCCAACGCCGCCTCAGATCGCTGCCCTGGAAATCATGAGAAGAATAGACGGCCCAGCGAGGAACCAATTCGCCTTGCAAGTTTTTATACAAATAAACAAATACCGTTTCCCAATCCGATTCGTGATCGTTCACGCCCGTAAATCCGGTCCGCCAATCACCGTAGTGGTAAAAATACCAGTATTGCAGCCCAATCCATCCTGCATCGCGAAAAACCCTGCCATAATAGACATACTTCTGACCTTGGGACTGAATCTGGAGAGATTTCCGCTCAGCAACCGCCGCAGTCGCTCCTGGAACTTTCCCGCGAAACAACAGCACCAGGGAGAAAAGCGCATCCATCAACCGGGAAAAGTATCCAACTCGCGCAAGACGGCCTCTCCCTGGATTCCAACCTCGATCAATCGCACGGGCAAACATTCGCTCGCCGTGCAAAACCTGCCGGGTTATATCAGAAAATGATAAATCATCAACAAAATGAAGGTACAGGACATCTTCCTGATCAAGAGTTCGATGCTCCCCAAGCGTTTCTAGATTTACTTGACCTTCTCCGAGAAGTTTTTCTACTCGCCCATCTGCGTGGTTAACCCACAAGGAGCATGCCTGGACATAGCGATCAACATCCGTAGGAAAGAAAACCTCTCCGCGATTGAACCTCAGGATCGGCTCATAAATCCTGAGAAGCTCGTAATCAGAAAAGTCGGTTTTTCTCATCATCGATTACATCCTTTGGGGAAATCGGCAGTCTTTCTCCAAAAGCTATCCGCACATCTTCCAGGTTTAGAAGAATTACTGGCAAAATATACAGGATCATGATAAAGAAATACGGCTTCTGATCGAAAAAGTCCCAAACTCCAAGGGCTAAACGTCCCCCTAAAACCAACATGGCTGCAGTCCAAGCCCAGGGACGCAACTTAAATAATGCGAACGTCACTAATGCAATCACTAATAATAGGGACCACAGCCAGAATGCCTTTAATGCACCTAATTCACCTCCCCAGGTACTCATCACAATCTGAAGTTGCTGGACTGGGTTGGACGAACCAAGAATTCCAATTTCCCATAATGCAAATGCGAGATTTGTGAATAATATTGGCATTTGCATAACAAAGAGGATCACGAGGATTGTGACCGCCACAGGACGCTTATTGGGTGGTTCTAAATATGGATCGACCGATGACATTAGAATAAAGTGTATCACTTTTTTATTTACGAATAGATGGCTTAAAAATCGTGTTATGATTAGAAAGATGCATAGGTGAATGTCATGGAAATATATCCATTTTCTGAAGAAGATCCCGGCTTGCAGACTTCCAAGTCCAATTTGATTACCAATGAAAACGCAGCCTGGGAATATCAATTGATCGTTCGCGACCTGGAGCTGGACAATGCACCCGGAGAGGATGAATTAAATCCATTGGGTGCCGAAGGTTGGGAATTGATCGACTTATTTGTCCATGCAAATATGCTATATTGCTATTTTAAAGCGGCTGAAGTAGATTTCTATGCTCGGCTGAAACGGGTGGGTTGAAAAATTATTTTTGACTGTCCAGCACAGGTACCACTTTTGAAGCCAAAAGTTGGACATATATTGATTGAAATCCCATCCGCATTCCCCAATAAATTATCTCCTACCTGATGAAACCGCTCTCCTTCAAGAACTCAGTTAAACTGGAAGGAGATAATCACTCAAATATTGGCTAAACCAACTGCCTAAGACGGATGAACACGACATCTCCGGTTCTTTGGATCATTCTTATTGTTTGAGCAAGCTCCTCCTTTTGACTGCTTAGCCAGAATATTACAGGTCTTTCAGCTACTGTGGTGAATGGATTATTCAATCCGATAATATTATAGAACTGAAAATTAAGTGTCGAAGGATTCCATTATTAGTCTGATCCTGACGGTAGAATTCGGACTTCAGGTCCCAATTGCCTTTATAAAGGACGCAGATTATTCGGTTTGAGAGCTTATTAGGTCCTTCACGGGTATGTTGGCAGGATGTCGAGTTGATCGATACCTTATCATTTGCATTTATGTTCTGAGTAAACAACCATATTTGGTTAATTTGCAGACGTGAACTATAATTCCCAAACTGCATTGACATTTGTAAAAGCAGAAAGAAATGATTGACGAAAATCACGATCTGAAAAAGCATAAAAACTTGATCAATTTGCCGGTTTTTAAGTGTCAAGAATCAGCAGATGAGTTGGATATTCCGCCGCTTCAGGAGTTAGCCAAGACTGCTGCAAGTGTGTTCCACACCCCTTATGTTTTTATCTGGTTGGCGAATAACAAAGATCTGATCAGGCTCTTGGCTGATTATTTAAAATCCGGGTACCCTGCAATCGACGAACCCGAAGCGCTGGTGGTAACTCTTTTTACATTAGAAAAACCTCTTATTAAGTAAAATAAAGACGATAAAGGGTCAGAAGAATACCGATTAATAGAACGATGGAATATTCAATTCGCAGCTTCTGCACAAGTTGCTCACAAGAATGGGGATTTTCTTGGCATATGTGTGATGGATAATAATTTTCATCAAGATGGCTTTAATTGAAGACCAACTAATTCTGAACAATTTTGCTTCCTTGGCATTGGCTCTCACTCCAACCAATGCAAGTCATAACAAAAAATCTCTTCAATCGGCTGAGAACCTTGCTGCTTCGCTGCAGGAGATAGCAGTGATGCTTAATAGGTCGCTTGATTTAGACGTCATTCTCGATCGGATGTCCGTTCTGATCGAGCGTGTCGTCCCATACGATACTGCTGCGATTATCCTACTCGAGGGAGACGAAGCTGTTGAAGTTCGATATTATGGGAAATCATGCTATCTGCCGGAAACCGAGCCAGCAACTCGATACAATATCGACGAAATCCCAATATTAAAGACCATGCAAAATAATAGAAAGGCGGTCATCCTTCGAAATACTGGTGATTTTCGACCTGGATTTTAAAAACCTCATCTAGATTGGGTTCGATCTTATCTGGGAGCACCAATCCAATTAGAGAATCAAGTTATTGGTTTTTTGAACTTGAACAGCGCCCGATTGGATTTTTTTCGACCTATTCACGCACAGCGTCTGCAAGCCTTTGCAGACCAGGCTGCAACTGCTATCCAGAATGCGAAATTGTTCAGGCAGACTCAAAATGCGGCTGCGCTCGAAGAAAGGCAGCGGCTCGCGCGTGATCTCCATGATGCCGTAAGCCAGAATCTCTGGACCGCCAGTATCATTGCCGAAGTACTACCCGCTTTGTGGGAAAAAGATCATGAGGATGCCAAACATAACCTGGATCACCTGCGACGCCTGACCAAAGGCGCTTTGGCTGAGATGAGAAGTTTACTCCTGGAGCTGCGTCCTGCAGCGTTAGAGAATACCAGCCTGATTGAGCTGCTAGAACAGTTATCACAAACTACTATGAGCCGCCGAAATATTGAAATCACCTTGCAGGTAAATCCTGATTTCAACTCCAACAATATTTTTATAAACGGTCACGAGTTTAAGCCAGAGGTAAAAAATGGATTGTATCGTATTGCTCAAAGAGGCATTGAATAACATCGCCAAACACTCGCGTGCAAATCATGTGTCCCTGATACTCGATAGAATTCGGGGAAGAATTGCAGCTACATATTTTCGATGACGGACAAGGATTTGATAACAAGAAGGCTCAGTCGACCCAAATGGGATTAGGAATGATGTGTGAAAGAGCCGCAGAAATTGGCGCTCGGTTAGAAATTTCAAGCACGCCTGGTCAAGGAACAAATATTGATGTATTTTGGCCTGATTGTTCAAAATCCTCCTCCAGGAGATCAGTGAATGAGTGAAAATACAAGAAGAATTCGTGTGGTGGTTGTCGACGATCACGATATGCTCCGAGAAGGATTACATGCATTCATGCGGGTCTATGATGATCTGGGAGCTGGTTGGTGATGCATCATCAGGATTTGAAGCCGTTCAAAAATGCCTTGAATTAAAGCCTGATGTTGTCTTGATGGACCTTGCCATGCCAGAGATGGATGGTGCGACTGCGATCCATTTGATACATCAAAACCAGCCAAAGATCCGGATTATCGTTTTATCCAGTTTTTGTGATGAACATCTCGTGAAAAATGCTTTACAGAACGGGGCTACAAGCTATTTGTTAAAAAACGTATCCGCTGCAAGCCTTGCAGATGCAATCCGAACGGCAGCGCAAGGAAAACCTACTCTTGCTCCTGAAGCTGCCCAAATCCTGATCCAGGAAGCTACCTCACCTCCTTCTCAATATTCCAAACTTACCCCCCGGGAGACTGAGGTCCTTCGTCTGATGGTGAAAGGCTATTCCAATCTAAAGATCTCGGAGACACTTTGCATCAGTTTATTTACTGTAAAAAACCACGTCAGCAGAATCCTTTCCAAGCTGGAAGTTGGAAGCAGAACCGAAGCAGTCAGTATGGCATTAAGCAACAATCAAATCATCAGCAACTAGTTTTAATAGCTATAAAAAACCCCTCCTAATAATCATGTGAAATCAGCGGTTTTTCATGTAAGATTAACACAGCTACCTAGTTTGTTGGGTCAACAAACTAGGTAGACAATAAAGGGATTGTCGTTTCATAAAACGATTTATTTAGAATTTTAGGCCCAAATCTATTGTCCCCGATTATGATCCTATGAGCCAAGGCGGAATAGAAACCGGCGATCAAGCATTAGTCCGCCAGATCAATCTATCTGTGATTCTCGATCAACTGAGAGAAAAAGCTCCGCTGTCTCGTGCTCTGTTAGCCGAGAAAACCGGGTTAACAAAACTACGGTTTCCAGCCTGGTGAGCGAATTAATCGATCGCCAGCTTGTGGTCGAAATTGGGTTTGAAAATGCTGGAATTGGAAGACCTTCGGTCATGCTGAGCATCAATCCAAAAGCAGGATTTGTTGTAAGCGCAGAGGTAGGAGCTGACTTTATTAGTGTTATTTCGACTGATTTCTCTCCCCATGTTACTTATAAACTCAATAAAAGAATTAACCCCAACGAATCTCAAAAGGATATTCTTGATCAGCTGATGGTTCTTCTCCGGAACACAATTATCGAGAATTCTTCCACACAAAATAGATTATTGGGTGTTGCTGTAGGGGTGCCAGGTCTGGTGGATCATACAACCGGGACGCTGTTATTTGCTCCAAACCTGAATATTAGTGATCTTGAAGTTGGAAAATTCTTACATGACGAATTTCCAGTGCCAATTTTTGTTGATAACGAAGCCAATCTGGCAGTGCTTGGGGAATATTATTTTGGTGCTGCACGGGGATATAAAGACGTCTTGTATATCAGTGCCGGTGTCGGAATTGGTGGAGGAATAATCCTCAATGGAAGATTGATGCGTGGGAAAACCGGATTCGCAGGTGAATTTGGTCATATGACAATGGATTCAAGTGGAGAAGTTTGCGGATGCGGTAACCGAGGATGCTGGGAAACTCAGGCGAGCCAACGAGCCCTTTTTGATTGCATTCGCAAATCAGCTGCCGATGGAAAGAAAACCATTCTTCAAGATCTGACTCGAGGAAACCTGGCATCGATAAGTATGCCGAATGTAGTAGAGGCAGCTACAAATGGAGATAATCTCGCATTAAGTTGCCTTCACAAAATTGGAGAAAAACTGGGGATAGGGATTGCTTCGCTGATAAACATACTTAATCCAGAGCTAGTCATTTTCGGCGGTCCAATCAGCCTTGCCTGGGAATTTCTGAGCCCATTAATTGACGAGCAGATATATAATCGTACTCTGAATTGTCATCGTAAAGCCACAAAGGTTGTACTTGCTCGACATGGAGCGGATGCGTGCGTCATTGGTGGTGTCGCAGCGGTTTATCATCAAATCCTGGCTCGACCGAGCGATCGCCCTGCTGCTGTGAATTTGCCGATCTATTTTGGCTAAAAATCGCATATACTTACAGAGAAATGGTGAAAGGAGGAGCAATAGACCAAATCAACCTATTTTCCACTTCGCAGACTTGTAACGAAAATCATATCAACTACTTTCAAGAAGGAGAACAGAAGAAATGAAGAAATTTATGTTCCTGCTGATCATTTTTATGCTCGCATTGAGCGCCTGTGCACCAGCAGTCAGCCAACCCATCGCAACTGAAGCGCCAGCAGTCAGCCAACCTATCGCAACTGAAGCGCCAGCAGTCAGCCAACCCATCGCAACTGAAGCGCCAGCAAAACCTGAAGCTCCTGCTGCACCTGCCGCCACCGAAGCGCCGGCCGAGCCCGTCGCCACCGAAGCGCCAGTTGCACCAGCTGCACCTGCGGTACCTGAATTGACGATCCTTTGGGCCGAATGGGATCCTGCGAACTACCTCCAGGAAATTGGCAACATGTATGAAAAAGAGACCGGCGTTAAAGTGAATGTTGTCCAAGAACCGTGGGGCAGCTTCTACGACCGGGTTTCAGCTGAATGGGCAGCCCAAGGGGACGCCTTCGACATGGTCGTCGGAGACAGCCAATGGGTTGGTCAGGGCGCTACCCAAGGACACTACCTGGATCTGACCCAATTCTTCAAGGACAATGGAAATATTCAGGATACCGTAACCGAAGCCACGATGACATATTACGGCGAATTTCCTTCTGGCAGCGGCACTTATTGGGCATACCCGACCGAAGGCGACGCAGTAGGCTGGGCATATCGCAAGGACCTCCTGGAAGACCCAGCGGAAATGGAAGCCTTCAAAGCGAAATACGGATATGACCTTGCCGTCCCAACAACTTGGGCTCAGCTTTACGACATCGCTGAGTTCTTCACCCGCCCGGACAATCCCAAAAACGGTGTCAAGTATGGCGTTGGTGTCTATACCCAGAAAGATTATGATGGCATGATCATGGGCTACCAGAATCCGATGTTCTCTTGGGGTGCGTACTGGTATGGTGAAGGCTATCAGGTCCAGGGTGTAGTAAACTCACCCGAAGCAATTGAAGCGCTTCAGTACTACCAGGACCTATATCAATTTGCTCCTCCTGGAACCAGCAATGCGTTCTATGCAGAAATGAATGATGCATTCATCTCCGGGCAGGCTGCAATGATCATGAACTACTTTGCGTTCTTCCCGGCGCTTGCAAATGAAGGCGTCAATCCACATGCTGCAGTAACCGGTTTCTTCTCCGGGCCTGCCGGTCCGACTGGAGAGCGCTTTGTCTCGCTTGGTGGTCAGGGAACTTCTGTGAACGCTTATATCAGCCCAGAACGCCAGCAGGCATCGCTTGACTTCATCAAGTGGTTTGCCCAGGAAGAAATTCAGCGCGAATGGGCAAAAGTCGGCGGATACACCTGCAATAAGGTTGTTCTCGAATCGGATGAATTCCTCAACAATACCGCTTACAACCGGGCGTTTGCCGAGTCGATGGGCTTCGTAAAAGACTTCTGGAACATCCCCGAATATGGCCTGTTCCTGGAAGTCGTTAACCGCAACATGCATGGTTTCCTGGTCAGCGGCGAGAGCGATGCAAAGACCGTTATGGACACCATCGCAACCGAATTTGAGGCCATTCTGAAAGAATATGGCTACTTGAAATAAGCTGATTAGTGGTTGTTGTGTGTGGGAGGAGACTCCCACACACATTTCTATGTGAGCCCAATTAGAACGGAATTATTTATCGTTCGGAGGCTCTCTGCTGTTAAAGAAGTCTCAGGATAGTGACCTATGACGACAACCATTCCTGTTCAAAAAACGAGTAAGAAATCGCGTTGGACCCTCAGCGACCGCGGGATCACCAATCTTTTTATCTGGCCGACGTTGATACTGTTGATTCTGTGGAATATATTCCCATTATTTTACAGCCTTTATCTTGCATTTACTAATTATTCGGCAATCGCGAAAAAACCTCCTGTTTGGGTAGGTTTTCAAAACTTCAGTAAATCACTTAACGAGCGACCAGATCTGGGGTTATTTTTCCACAACCGGTCGTTTCACCATCCTGGCCGTCTCGCTTGAGGTGATCGTCGGATTTTCCCTAGCCATGCTTCTTCGAGAAAAATTTCGTGGCAGCGGCTTGCTTACAACATTAATTTTAGTACCAATGATGCTCTCGCCCGTGGTTGTCGGCTTGTTTTGGGGTTTGATCTATAACCCTGGATACGGGATTTTTAATTATTTGGTCAGCTGGGCTGGAATCCCGCTTACGACCGATTGGCTTGCGAGCGCCAAACTGGCGATGTGGGCTGTTGTGATAACGGATGTCTGGATGTGGAGTCCATTTGTAATGCTTTTGGTGTTTGTCCGGCTTAAAAGCAATCCCAGACTATCTTTATGAAGCAGCGGTCATCGATCGAGCGAGCTCGTGGTTCCAGTTTCGTCGCATTACACTCCCTCAGGTAGCACCATTATTATTGATCGCAATCTTATTTCGTACAATGGAAGCCTTCAAGAGCTTCGATTTGATCATGGGACTGACTGGTGGAGGTCCGGGTGAAGCCACCCGAACCGTTTCCATCGAAATATATCTGAGAGCATTTGGCGGCCAATTCCGAACAAGTTCGGCGAGTGCGCTGGCATACCTTATCTTAATCGTGATCATTGCAACCAGCAACCTGTACATCACGGCGATCAATCGAATCCGGGAGGGCTAATTCATGTCTGAAAACGTCAAGCGTGTCCAACCGCAGTATAACTATGCCACTCGTGTGGACAAAGTCACCGGATCTTCAAGAATGAGCAGCACGATCCGGGTTGTCATGACAATCCTTGTGACACTTGTCATGTTAATCCCGGTTGCCTGGATGATCATGACTGCATTCAAATCTCGTTCTGATGCTGTCGCTGCTCCACCTAAAGTTTTCTTTTCTCCAACAATGGAAGGCTTTATCTCCCTCCTCACCCAACGCAGGCAGCTTACAGGTGAACAAGGTCTCAAAGAGCTTCAATCACGCACCGATCTAAAATGGTATGACCGTGTGATGCTCCAACGCGGCCAACAAATTATTGACAAAAGCCAGTATGTCAGTTATTTGACAAACTCTGTCATCATCTCAGTTGTCTCTACGATCTTTTCAGTTATTTTTGGAGTGCTGGCGGGGTACGCCTTCAGCCGGTTTCCTGTAAAAGGAAAAGATGACCTGATGTTCTTTATCCTCAGCACCCGTATGCTCCCAGCTGTGGTTGTAACCATCCCGATATTCCTGATGTACCGCCAGCTCGGTATGTACGACAACCGGATAGGATTAATAACACTTTATGTCGTCTTTAATCTTTCTTTCTCAGTCTGGTTGATGAAAGGTTTCATCGACGAAATCCCAAAAGAATACGAAGATGCAGCGATGGTTGATGGTTATTCCAAACTCGGAGCATTTCTTCGGGTTGTGCTGCCTCAGGCGATGACAGGGATTGCTGCGACAGCGATCTTCTGCCTGATTTTTGCATGGAATGAATACGCTTTCGCGTTGATGCTCACCACTGAGAAGGCAAGAACAGCTCCACCCAGCATCCCAGCCGTTCTTGGGACAGGTGGAATCGAATGGGCTGCGATAGCCGCTGGATCGCTGGGTTTCTTGATCCCGGTTGTTTTTGTCACATTCGCAATGCGCGATTATTTACTGCGTGGCGTTACATTCGGCGCAGTCCGTCGATAATGGCAGGAAGTGTGAGATTATGGCAACTATAGAACTTCGAAAAGTCGAGAAGCTTTTTGGTAATGTGCATGCTGTTCTGCCAATGGACCTGACTGTTCAGGATGGCGAGTTCGTCTCACTCTTAGGCCCATCTGGTTGCGGGAAAACCACAACACTCCGAATGATTTCTGGATTGGAAACGGTTTCAAACGGCCAGATATTTCTGAACCAACATGATGTAACGTTTGCTCATCCTAGCAGCCGCGATATAGCCTATGTATTTCAGCTTTACGCTCTTTACCCACACATGAGCGCCCGAGATAATATCGCGTTTCCGCTCGAAGCACAGGGGGTTCGGCATGATGAAGCTCAAGCGAGAGTCCAGGAGGTTGCTGAATTGCTTCAAATCATGCATCTTCTAAAACAGAAACCCGGCTCTCTCAGCGGTGGGGACCAACAGCGTGTAGCTCTGGCCAGGGCTCTGGTCCGCCGGCCTGCTGCATTTCTGATGGATGAACCGCTTGGAGCGCTCGACGCAGATTTTCGGGAGCAAATGAGGGCAGAAATTAAACGCCTCCATATCAACCAGCATGCGACAACGGTATATGTGACACATGATCAGATTGAGGCAATGGCGATGTCAGATCGTATCGTCGTCATGTCGAATGCTGCGATCCAGCAAATTGGCTCGCCAGCTGATGTATATTTCAATCCTGCGAATTTGTTTGTTGCAAATTTCATCGGCAGCCCGGGTATAAATCTGCTTAAAGGACGATTTTCCGATGGGGCAGTACATTTTATCGATAATCAGAAATATATAATTCCCGACGAATGGAAACCTGCAATAAAGCGGCAGATTGATGAGGATGACGGGTTAACAATCGGCTTTCGCCCGGAATCGGGTTGTGTTGGCGATGAAGACGACTTAAACGCGGAAGTATATGCCGTTGATATGAATGGTAGTGATACTTTACTTCATCTGACCATCGGAGACAAACAGATCATAAGAGTGCGGACCGACCGATCGATAAGCCCTCCAATAGGCACACAGATGAAGATATGCATTGACCCAAAGCATGTCCGATTCTTTAGGACTGATACAGAAACTGCTTTGACACAAGAGGCCTAAGAATGAGCAAGATAACATTAAATAACATTACTAAGAAATTCAATCAGGTCACAGCGCTCAAAGAAGTTTCATTTGAAGTCGAAAACGGGGAATTTTTCGTCCTGCTGGGCCCGACAGGTGCAGGAAAAACAACTACATTACGTGTCATTTCAGGTCTGGAGAAACATGACGAAGGACATGTATTCTTTGACGATGAAGAAATGGACGCTGTATCACCAGCCGATCGAGACACAGCAATTGTGTTTCAAGAATATTCTCTATATCCAACAATGTCAGTCTACGACAATCTTGCTTTTCCGCTGCGGGCGCCTCTCCGAAATTACTCTAAAGAAGAGATTAACCGGAGTGTTACCCGAATTGCAGAGACCCTCCAGATCAGTCACCTGCTGCAGCGAAAAACTGCAAAGCTATCTGGCGGGGAAATGCAGCGTGTCTCGATTGGTCGGGCCATAGTGCGCTCACCCAGCGTTTTCTTGATGGATGAACCTTTATCGAACCTCGATGCCAAAATCCGCGAATCTTTGCGAGCTGAGCTGCAGCATCTCCAAAAGCTTCAAGGGATCACGACCATTTTTGTTACACATGATCAGATCGAAGCATTAACCATGGCTGATCGGATTGGTGTCCTGAACCATGGAAGAATTATTCAAATCGGCAGCCCGGTGGAAATATATGATCGACCTGCAACAACTTTTGTCGCCCAGCTTATTGGTACTCCTCGCATTACTTTAGCGAAGGCAGAACGCGAAAACGACCATTTCTATCTTCAAAATTCCGGTGTGAAATTAACAGTTCCCGTATCTTTCCGGAATCTGCTCCCAGAGCAGTTTCAGTTTGGTATTCGCTCAGAGGATGTCCAAATACGCCCAGATGGTGAGTTTTCGGGCGAAATTGTGCTGATTGAACCTCTGGGCACGAATACGATCCTTCATATCCTATCTGGCGAGCAGATGTTGATCAGTACCGTTGGCGGAATGAGCAGTTATAAAATGGGTGAAAACATACTCTACAATTTCAACGTCGAAAGAGCGCATTATTTTGACCAGGCTGGACGCAGGATTCAACCATAAATTTTCTATCTAAATGTACATGAAGATCTTCATTACTCAACCATTTCACTCACTTGAAAGGAGATAGTCCAATGGCAAAAGTTGCAATAATTGGAGCTGGTAGTATAGTATTTTGCAAAACACTCATATTAGATATTCTGGCTACTCCAGGCTTGGAAAAAACGGAATTTGCGTTAATGGCGCCCAGCACCACCCGCACCTCCCAGGTGGAAGAGTTTGCCAATCGGGTCATCAAGGATAACGGTTTGCCAGCACAGGTCTGGAAAACAACAAACCGACGTGAGGCTCTCAAGGATTCAGATTACGTTATCGCAACTTTTCAGGTGGGAGGTGTGAGGGGATTTGAAATGGATTATAAGATCCCCTATAAATATGGTGTGGACCAGTGTATAGGCGATACCCTTGGGCCTGGAGGAGTATTTCGAGCCGTTCGCTCCATACCATCTGTAATGGAAATGTGCCATGAGATGGAAGAAGTCTGTCCAAATGCGGTACTGTTGAATTATGTTAATCCAATGGCCATGATTTGTTGGGCTATTGGTAAGACCAAAATGCCGTTCGTCGGGCTTTGCCATGGCGTACAAACAACCCTGGATTTAATTTCAGGCTATGTAGATATCCCTAAAGAAGAGATCGACTTCCTTGCCGCAGGCATCAACCACATGGCCTGGTTCTTGAAGATTGCTCACAACGGCGTCGATCTTTATCCAAAATTACGCGAGCGCTTCGAGCTGCCGGAATACTATGTGAATGAGAAAGTCCGCGGCGAGGCTTTTCGCCATTTTGGATATTTTATGACCGAATCGACTGGACATCTTTCTGAATATCTCCCATATTTCAGGAAGAATCAAAAATCTCTCGATCTGTACTGCGATGAGCCAGCGTTCGGTGGGGAGACTGGCGCATATTACTCCTGGTGCAAAACGGTCGCAGAAAAGTATGAGAACAAGGAAATTCTTAAGGGCGAGCCTACCAAACTTCCTTCCCGCAGTATCGAATACGGCTCATATGTGATCGAAGCCCTCGAAACAGGGCGAACATTTAAGCTTAATGGCAATGTGATCAACAACGGCATGATCTCCAATCTACCAGCAGATTGCTGTGCAGAAGGTCCTATCTACGTAGATCGGACAGGCCTGCACAAGACTTTAGTCGGCGAGTTACCACCGCAATGTGCTGCATTGAATTTGACGAACATCAATGTGCAGCGGTTGGCAGTGGAAGCAGGACTGAGCGGTGATCCAGAGCATCTTGTTCACGCTTGCGCCCTCGATCCTTTGACAGCCGCTGTCCTTACGCTGAAAGAAATCCGAGAAATGGCAGCCGAGATGCTGGAGGCAGAGCGCCAATGGATGCCGCACTTTGAAGGAAAGAGCATCCGTCCAACACCGACCATCAGCATACCAAAAGGGACAAAACCAGCCGAGGTCCCGATTGACCCGGCATTAGCAATTTTTGCTCGATTTGGCGAGCTTGCCAGCTGAAAATCCAAACCGAAAGCCTTTTTCAGGTTTCTGGATACAATTGGAATTAAAAAAATCCTTTAGCATAGACTATCGATCGGAGGTAAAGAATGTCAAGACCAGTTACTCTTTTCACAGGGCAGTGGGCGGATTTAACTCTTGAGGATGTCGCGAGGAAGGCAAGCGCCTATGGATACGACGGTCTGGAATTAGCTTGTTGGGGCGATCATTTCGAAGTTGATAAAGCCCTTTCTGATCCTGGCTATATTCAAAGCCGCTGGGATATCCTGAACAAATATGGCTTGAAATGCTTCGCGATCAGCACCCATCTCGTCGGTCAATGTGTCTGCGATCCGATCGACGAGCGTCATAAAAGCATCTTACCTTCCCGCATCTGGGGGGATGGTAATCCTGAAGGCGTAAAGGCACGTGCTTCCCAGGAAGTGATGGATACAGCTCGGGCTGCAGCCAAATTGGGCGTCAAGACTGTCAACGGTTTCACAGGGTCATCCATCTGGCACTTGTTGGCTGGGTTCCCGCCGATCGTCCCAGGAATGATCGAGGCTGGATATAAAGATTTTGCAGATCGGTGGAATCCAATCCTGGATGTTTTCGATCAGGTAGGTGTGAGATTTGCGCTCGAAGTCCATCCTTCTGAAATCGCTTACGACTTCTGGACCACACATGCAACTTTGGATGCAGTTGGGCACCGGCCCTCATTTGGGATCAATTTCGATCCCAGCCATCTTTACTGGCAAATGATGGATCCGACAGAGTTCGTCTATGAATTTGCCGACCGGATTTACCATATGCATGTTAAAGAGAGCGTCAGAAACCTAAACGGTCGCAACGGGATCCTGGCATCGCATCTTAATTTCGGCGACCACAGGCGTGGATGGGATTTTGTATCACCAGGGAGAGGTGGAGTGCCCTTCGAGCGGATCTTCAGAGCTTTGAATACCGTCGGTTATGAAGGACCATTCTCCGTAGAATGGGAAGACAACGGGATGAACCGCGAACAAGGCGCACCAGAAGCGCTTGCAATGGTTCGCAGGCTGGATCTCACACCTTCCAATGTCGCTTTTGATGCAGCCTTTGCATCAAAAAAATAGGTCAAATCAGAGGACATCATGAGTGAAGAATCGAAACAATCCTTTACTACGATGGCGGGCCCAGCAGCCGGACAGGAGATTCCAGAAGTTGGGATCGGAATGCTTGGGTATGCTTTCATGGGAAAAGCCCATTCGAACGCGTACAAGAAAATTCCATATATGATGTATCCGCCACCAGCCGTTCCGCGGCTTGTAGGGATATGCGGTTTGGGACAGGAAAGTGTTGAAGAAGCCGCCCGACGGTATGGTTTCGAAAACGCCTGCACAAACTGGCGCGAGTTCCTTGATACAACCGGCGATCTTTTTCAGATTTTTGACAACTGCGGTCCGAATAATATGCATGCAGAACCGTCGATTGTGGCAGCACAGCATGGAAAGCATGTTATCTGTGAGAAACCTTTGGCCCGTACAGCGGAAGAAGCAAAAGGTGCGCTTGACGCCGTGAACAAAGCTGGCGTGAAAAACATGGTCGCTTTCAACTATCGCTTTGTTCCAGCTATCCGGCAGGCTTACGAGCTGATCCAAAGCGGCGCACTTGGAAAGATTTACCATTATCGAGCCGTATATCTTCAAGAATGGATCATGGCCCATTACAACACGCCGAAAATCTGGCGGTTGGACAAGAATGTGGCCGGTTCAGGAGCGCTGGGCGATCTAGGGGCGCATATTATCGATCTGGGGCGCTTCCTGGTGGGCGAGATGAAGAGCGTCAGCGCATTTACGCGCACTTTTATCGAAGAACGCCCTCTTCCGGACGGATCAGGTGTTGGCAAAGTCGATGTTGACGATGCATTCGTCGCAACGGTCGAGTTCGAAAATGGCGCGATCGGTACGCTCAAATCTACCCGTTTTGCTGCAGGCCGGAAAAATTACAACTGCTTCGAAATAAACGGCGAAAAAGGATCGATCCATTTCAATCTCGAACGGATGAACGAGATGGAAGTCTTTTGGATTGACGATAAACCGACTGTAACCCAAGGCTTTCATGACGTGATCGTGACCGAAGGCAACCATCCATGGATCAACAACTGGTGGCCGCACGGTCATATCATTGGATGGGAACACTCATTTGTCCATGAGATCACCCATTTCATTGATTGCGTGATCAATAATAAATCAGTCACTCCATTTGGTGCCGATTTTGAAGACGGCTATCGTACAGCTGTGATTTGTGATGCGATCCTGGAATCGGCTGCAAGCCGAAAAGTAGTTGATCTAAAATATTAGGTCGGTGGGCATTTCAAACACCGAAAAATTACGAAATTTGCTGCATCTCTCGCCTGGAAGGGGTGGTGTCTTCCCCTCTCCAGGCAGCAATTGGAGAAATATTGTGAACAAACGATTTCAACCCCCAAAAAAGCTCTTGGTCATTGCAGCTGTACTGCTGGTGCTTGGATTTCTTATCTTACCCGTTACATCAAAACCACCTGCAAAAGTAACTGCCATGACGGTATTGATAACCGGAATCCCCTTCCTGCTTGTATTTGTTTCCATATTACTCACATATATCGCACTAATAATTACAGCATCGCGTTACTACAGCGGATACTTATCGATTAAAAGATTCAATATTCTCTTCTTCAGTTGCATGATCGGTATCGTTCTTGGGATAATTCTAATGTTCCAACCAGTCGTGAGGACCCTTTATACAATCGGTTTCTTGGTCTTATTATTTTCTTTGCTCTCCTTCATGGTGATTTCACACATCTCGCCTCGTCGTGAGATAAGCGTCTTTGAAGAGGAATAAAACATTGCTGGATGCATCCTTTTTGAGATGCGCATTTACAGCTTTCCTCCAATAATCGGGCCTGCACCACTGATCTTAGTCCTTGGTTCCATGCCTGGCATCGAATCCCTGAGGCTGAAACAATACTATGCGCATCCGCGCAATCATTTTTGGATGATTCTTGGTGAGATTTTCGGTTTTAACCCTGGTTTAGCTTATCCCGATCGAATCAAGCAATTAATTCAACATCGGATCGCCCTGTGGGATGTTCTACAAACATGTGAACGCTCAGGGAGTTTGGACCAAAATATCCAACGGGGAAGTGAAATTCCAAATGAACTTGGTTATCTTCTGGGAAATCATCGAACAATCAGGGCAGTTATTTTAATGGTGCGAAAGCCCATGATGGATTTTATCGACACACCTATCCCCATCTTCCCAGTTTTTTAGCAACCCAAATGGAATACATCCTCATGCCGTCAACCAGCCCGGCGAATGCGAAATTTACTTTTTATGAAAAACTGGTTCTTTGGCAGAAAATTCAGCGATTTTTATAATAACCGATCAATTTGCTGCCTGGTTGGTTTCACGTAATAAACAGTAATTCAATATATAATAATGCTGGCTGTTCCAATGCATGGAGAGTCATCCGATGTTGATTGTGTAGATGGCTAGCTAATCTCATTCTTCCAATTATGGTAAATTTTTCTTTTTTATCTTCCTAACGAGTTCGAACTGGTCATTGTGAATAAATTCAAGAAGCTCTTGTTACTTGCGATCTCAGGAATCTTTTTCGCAGCATGCGGTCGTATTGGACCTTCCCGGAATGAACCTCCACGCGTCTGACCAATATGCAGGTGAATAGAACTGAATTTGTTCTGACGACAATTACCCCGGTAATAACCGCGAGCAAACAGAGTCCATCCCAAACCCCAATGCTCACATTGATTCCTTCCTTCACTCCAACACCTGTATATACAGAATCACCACTAGCCTGTCTGCCCAAATCGGATGAAACAGACTTTGGACTGGTTAAATGGGTTGAAAACGGAGATCAGATCGTCGTCGATGTTCAGGGAAAGCTTCAGACAATTCAATATTTGGGTGTGATGACAGCATCAAATTCACCTGCAATCGAATTGTTTGGACCTCCTGCTTCAACAAAAAGCGCTTCAATGCTTGTTGGGCAGGTTGTCCGCTTGATAGCAGACAATGACGACAAAGACCAAAATGGGACAAAGCAGCGATATATCCTCGTCAACAACTCCAATGTTTTTGCGAATTATGAGCTTCTAAGACTTGGACTCGGTCAGGTCGATTTATATTTAGATCATTTTTCCTGTCTGAAGACTTTTCGATCCGCACAGGCTACTGCAAAATCAGCGCAGCTTGGCATTTGGGCTCCACGTCCAAGCTCACTGCCAACAATCACACCTCTTCCCAGCCAGACCCGAACACCAACGCAATCTCAAGTTCCAACAATAACAGGAACACCTCCCACGACTACTCCAAGTCTCACTCCAACTATTACTCCGACATTTACCCCTTCGCCATCTATAGAGTCCGACGCCTTCATTCACACCAACACCGACTTTCGGAGCTGTCTGCGAAATGTCCTATCCCACAGTCTGCATACCAAAAAGCCCACCTGACCTTGATTGTGAAGATATTCCCTACACAAATTTCAAGGTTGATGGAGCTGATCCACATGGATTTGATACGAATGGAAACGAATTGGGATGCGATGGTGAAGATCAAGATCTCGATTGACAGTCTTTATATTCTAAAATCGAGATGGATGAAGAACAGCTTCCATATGAACAAAAAACTCCCGCAGAGTATCTTGATTTCTGCGGGAGTTTTGATCAATTTCCGGGAATTTTAATTCCCTGTCTCCAAATCCGTTTCAGGAAATGCATTGGGAAGTGGTGCATTCTGAGGACCACCTGCCGGACCACCTTTGTGGCCAGGTCCGCCTCTCATTCCACCAGGATCACCCATCCCGAACCAAGTCCGGTTGGCATCACTGCTAAGAAGGAGATCTGCTTGAGCCTGGGTAATCGCACCATCTGCGACGGCTTTTGAAACGGCAGTTTTAAAGGCTTCCTGGTAGGCATCTGCCAAATATTCGTGCAGAGCTTCATGGATTTTTATCAACTCAACCTGATCTTCAGTCATTTCGCCCAAATCAACTGCTTGAGTAAATTGCGCCTCACGCGCTTTTACCTGAGCTGCCTGAAGCGTCTCGACTTTGATCCCTAACTGTTCCGCCAGGAGTGCATCCATATCAATTCCGCTGTCTGGACCCATAATCATGCGTCCAAAACCGCCTGCATGGCCGCTACGATTTGCCATTTCATCAGCCTGCGCTTGCGTGATCAACCCCTTTTCGACAGCTTCAGTTAAAGCAGCCTTCTGAGCTGCTGTTATGGCAGCTTGCAGCTCTTCGATAGAAATATCCAACTCATCTGCGAGCAGCTCCTGGTAATCACCACCATTTGGCTGACCAGGGGGAGACCTGGGAGAAAAAACTGCCCTGATTCTCGATGCTTTGAACACTCAATTGGCTGGCATTCGTTTTCGCGCTGGCATTGGACGAAAGGCTGAATGCCGAAATCCCTGCTGCCAGAGTTAATACTACCAGCCCACTTGTTACTGCAATAATCCACTTGGTCTTCATGTCTTGATTAATCTCCTTTTCTATACTTGTTGGTCTAAATGCATTCTGAATTAGCTTCGAGCCTCAGTGCATCTTGGTTTAGGATATCAGGTGATTATTTAGAATATGTAAAGGTTCAATTTAGAAATCATTTGGATTCGCAATTGTAGCCAGGCAATATATTGAGGAAAATTATGAATGGGATTTGACGGAAAGAAGAACTATCCAATCTTGGATATAATAATATATACATCAGGATCAGAATGCGAGGATATCTATGCGTGAGATCTTTTTCCCCACCAGCGTTGCTGTGATAGGAGTGTCATCAAAACCGTCAAATCTTGGTCGGAATATCGTTGGGAATCTTGTTGAGTATGGATTCAATGGGATTGTTTACGCCGTCGGTCCAAGCGGGGGGACGATAGAAACCCATCGGATCTACAATTCAGTAATGGATATTCCAGATAAGGTCGATCTGGCAGTTATCCTCACTCCTGCAAAAACAGTTCCGGCTGTCCTCGAAGAATGTGGAAAAAAAGATATCCATTGGGCAATCATTGAGACTGCTGGTTTTCGCGAGTACACGAAAACCGGGCAGGCTCTCGAAGATCAGATTTGCGAGATCGCCAATAAATATGCAATACAGTTTGTAGGTCCAAACTGTATTGGGGCAATTAACATGGAAAATGGTTTTTGTGTTCCATTCCCGCGGCTCAAGAAATTTATAAAACAGGGGGATGTGTCTATCATCACCCAGAGCGGCGGTGTTGGTTTAAGCGTTCTCAATTTGATGACGAATGAAGGCATGGGCTTGAGCAAATTTGTCTCGGTTGGGAATATGCTGAATAAAAATGCGGAAGATATCCTGGAATATTTGCTCGATGATGATCAGACGGCAATCATCTTCATTTACCTGGAAAGTATCGGCGATGGCCGCCGTCTGATGCAGATAGCAAAAAAGTCGACAAAACCCATTATGATTTTCAAATCGAATATTGGCAGCCTGGGACAAAAGATCGCTCTTTCCCACACTGCTTCGCTGACGAGTGATGACAAGGTTGTTGATTCTGCTTTTTTTCAGTCCGGGATCATACGGGTCCGGGATGCGACGACCCTTGGAAATAATCTCAAAAGCCTGGGACTCCCGCAAATGAGGGGGAGGAATTTAGGTGTCATCGCACGTTCCGGCGGACACGCGGTGATTGCAGCGGACGCTTGCGAGCTTTCAGGATTTAATTTAGCCAGCTTTCCAGATAGCTACTTACGAGAGATCGAAAAGCACTTTCGAGCTTCTGTGATCCGCCTGACAAATCCCCTGGATCTTGGCGATCTGTTTGATCTTGATGTCTATGCGCAAATCGTTGAGCAAACTCTAAAACTTCCAAATGTCGATGGGGTTGTTTTTCTGCATACTGCGCTTTCAGAAGCAGAGAACCTTACCAGCCGTCAGCTGTTGGAACGAATTATTAAGCTGGTCCAGGAATACGATAAACCTGTTGCCTATTATCTTTCAGCTTCATCTACCGAAATATCCTTCCTGAAGCAGAATTACCGCTACCCGATATTTACCCAGGTCGTAGAGACCGTGCGCGCACTTGAAAACAGCCACAGCTATTTTCAAATGTATCAGAAAATTCATTCAGAGGAGGAATTTCCAGAATTTCTTTCCGATCGAGAGATCCCTACTGAAATCATAATGAAAGCTGAGTCCGAAGGTCGTGACCTGAATCTAGCAGAAGCTCTGGAGCTGTTAGAAATGTATGGAATTCCAACTGCGCGCGGGATACTTGTGAACTCAGAAGAAGATGCTTTATCTGCTGCTCAACAAATCGGTTTTCCTCTTGCAATCAAGATCATTTCTCCGGAAATTTCGCACAAATCAGATGTTGGCGGTGTTGTGCTTGACCTGAGTGATCGAGAATCGCTGCTTTCAGCTTATAGAATGATGACTGACCGCATTGCGCGCGAAAATCCTGGGGCAGAGATTTCCGGTGTTCTGGTTCAACCAATGGTTGGAGAAGGACATGAGCTCATCCTTGGCGGTCGCCAGGACCCACAGTTTGGGCCTGTCGTGCTTGTTGGGTTTGGCGGTATCTTCGTGGAGGTCATCGGCGAGGTCGAGGTTCGAGTTGCGCCAATCTCCAGACAAACAGCCGAGGAAATGGTGCAGCGTTTACACGGTTTCCAGATCCTAAAAGGTGTCCGCGGCCGACCACCAGCAGATATTCGATCGCTGATTGATGCTTTATTGAGATTGTCTCAGCTGCTCTGCGATTTTCCACGCATCCAGGAAATCGATGTGAAATCCTCTGCGCGTGTTTGCTGAGGGATCTGGCAGCCGCGCTCTGGATGCTCGAATCATCTTGAAAAAATAGAGCGGATATTCGATCTACTTTTCCTTCAAGATATGCTCAATTTCAGCATCTACCGAGGCTGTGAGGGAATTGGGTTGATGAGATTCGATGATCGCAAGAGTCTTTCTCGCGGACTCTTTCCTTGATTTCTTTTGAACCCTGCTTTTCCCAGCGATCAAGGCGCTGCCGATCGAAAAAAGTCGGAACAAATAGCTCGCGCCAGTGAGCCAGGGTATGCTCATGGGTCATATATTGTCCACCAGGACCGACTTGATCGATGACATCCAGCGCCAATGCATCGTCATCAAGGTTAACCCCTCGCACAAATGCCCTCGACATGGCAATGATCTCATTGGCAAGGACCATATACTCAGGAGAATGGGTCAAGCCGGCTTCCAGATATCCAACATCATGATTCAGATTTGTCTTTGCCAGAAGAGCGACCAGAATCTGAAATTGTGCATCTGCAGCTGCCTGTCCATCCAATACCTTGGAATCGCTGTGAGCAGCGTAACCCCAAACCGGTAACGAATAAAATCTACCCATTTCAGCTGCCATCACGCGTGCGAGCTGGTATTCCGGCGAACCATATACGCTGATCATCGTCTTCATATCCAGGTTGTGAACCCCATGCCCATAAAGAAATGGTGCTCCTGGATGTTTGAGCTGATGAATTACAAGGCTGCTCAATAGCTCTGCATTCCCCAACGCTACAGCTCCTGCAAGTGTGACTGGCGCAGTACCTCCCATCATAGGAGCTGGAGAGTGGGTGATTGAAATCGTATGGCTTGCACAAAAAAGAAGTTTGTCGGTCGCTTCAAAAGAGTGCTGAAGCGGTGTGCTCGGCTCAGAATAGACCAAGAAGGAGGGATATTTTTCAAGTCGATCAAGCCCCCCGGCGGTTGCCGCGGCCATTGAGGTGATCAATTCCATATCAGCGAGGTCGTTGCAGACTACAACCATCGGCTTATTTGTATTTCGGAGGATAGTCGCATACTGATACCGGTAATACCGGTCGGGTCGAACATCAGCGGGCACTCCCATCGACATCACAAATCCTATCTCCGGAAGTGCATCACAGACCCGGACACAATCGGCAATATCAGTCAGGCAAAAATCGCGCCTCGTTCCTGATTTTGGATCAAGATATCGTAATGTGTCCGAACCAGACCCAAAGTAGACCGCTTCACCGTCCAGGGTTAAGGCGACCTTGTCCGATCCTCGCCAAAAGAGGTTAAATGCACCAGGAACAGTCGAAAGAGCCCACTCCACCAGAGTAGGAGGAAATCCGCAATGTTCGATCATCCACGCTGGCGCCTGCGTTCCTTAATAATTTCCGCGCTTCTTCGTGAAATATCTCGACGCCAGTATCATGCAAGATTTTTTTTGATGCTTGATGAATTCGCAGGCAGTCTTCATTTTTCAGCATTTGAAATCTAGGTGAAATGAATGTCAAGGTCTCATCCTCCAAATCCGTGTCCAAAATTCTATCATGAAAGACCTGGGCTATTTGCAGATCGAATATATTTAATGTCCCATTTGCACTTCCATCCGACAGTCGCTGGGTTATATTTATTTGCCTGATTAAAATATCGAGAGGGCTCAATCCTATGCTATACTAAAAATTTGTCGGATCAAGCCCGTAATAATAATTATGCGCCTGCAACCAAATATTCCAACTATTTTCTTTCAAATGATTCATCAAAGTTGAAGGCAACAATGATCGATAAAATCCGCAATATTTATGGTGAATTTCCAAAGAAGTTCTGGATCCTTGTGGCTGCTGCGTTTGTTGACCGTGTCGGCGGCACAATGATCTTCCCCTTCTTCGCGCTGTATATTACCCAGCGTTTCAATGTTGGAATGACAGAGGCTGGTGTATTGCTGGGGATGTTTCACATCTCTGGTCTGGTTGGAAGTTTCATCGGCGGCGCCCTTGCAGATCGGTTTGGTCGGAAATGGATGGTATTGTTTGGACTGGTGTTCAGCGCATTGAGCGCAGTTTCAATGGGGCTGGTAAACGAGCTCTGGATATTCTATATCCTCGCAATTCTAGTCGGTTCTTTGTCTGACGTAGCGGGACCAGCCTGGCAAGCGATGATTGCTGATATCCTGCCGGAGAACAAACGAACTGAAGGATTTGGGGTCATGCGCGTTGTTGGAAACATGGCCTGGATTGTTGGTCCGACGATCGGGGGTCTGATGGCTTCCCGCTCCTTTTTACTTCTATTCATTTTTGACGCAATCTGCAGTCTTATTACAGCTGCGATTATCTATCGTATGATCCCCGAGACAAAGCCAGCGACAGAACAGGATCAAGAAAAACCCAAATCCATCCTTGGTACTATTTTCGGTTATCGAAGGGTTTTTACCGATAAGTTATTCATCGCTTATATCGGTGCCTCGATGCTCATGACGGTAGTCTATATCCAAATGTACAATTCGCTTTCGGTTTACTTACGCGATGTCCACGGTATCTCTACTCAACAGTATGGCTTTCTACTTTCGAGTTCAGCCATAACGGTGATCTTTTGTCAATTTTGGGTGAGCCGGCGGGTAAAGAATTACTCACCGATGCTGATGATGGCTTTGGGTTCGGCGTTCTACATGATTGGTTTCAGTATGTTTGGTTTTGTGACTGCATATTACCTTTTTATCAGCGCAATCATTCTGATAACGATCGGCGAAATGGTTGTTATGCCAGTCAGCCAGGCATTGGCTGCAAAATTTGCGCCTGAGGATATGCGCGGTCGGTATATGGCTGTATTCGGACTCTCCTGGGCACTGCCGGCTACTGTCGGACCTGCTGCTGCAGGGGTGATCCTGGACAATTACAATCCAAACTGGGTCTGGTACGCTGGTGGTTTATTGTGTTTGGTAGCAGTTGGCAGTTTTCTTAATCCTCCACCAGATCACCCAAAAAAGATTTGAAAGCTTACCGAAAGATGCATTGGTCCCCGCAGATTGAGCATGCCGTATTAGGATATTTTAGAGTATAATAGTGATATATAACATACCGATAGAAATATTATGGAGGGAAGATGAAGCCGGATTCAACTGGAAAAGTGAAGGTCAGTTCACTTGTGCGCGATCAAATTGATGCAGGAACTGTTGACCCTTTAAAGTGCAGCCACATTTCGACAGTTCGCGATGTCACACCATCAGCCGATGGGTGCGAAGAATGCTTAAAGATGGGAGACAGGTGGGTATTCCTCAGGATTTGTTTGACATGCGGGCATGTTGGCTGCTGTGATAATTCCAAGAACAAACACGCCACGCACCATTTCCATGAAACCAAACACCCGATCGTTGCTTCTTATGAAGTCGGCGAAAGCTGGTTGTGGTGCTATACAGATGAAATGACATTTCAACTCTAATCATGGGATCTATGAAAAAACCAGTAATTCTTACGGTTGATGACGATCCTCAGGTCCTCAGCGCGGTAGAACGAGATTTGAGGTCCCACTTTCACTCCGATTACCGCATTATCAAGGCAGCATCTGGTGTCGAAGCGCTGGAAGTTGTGCGACAGCTCAAGCAGCGCGAAGATCCACTGGCATTATTTCTGGTTGATCAGCGTATGCCGCATATGAGCGGGACCGAGTTTCTAAGTGAAGCCCGAAAGTTTTACCCCGAAAGCCGTAAAGTCTTGCTTACTGCATATGCGGATACCCAGGCAGCGATCGATAGTATCAACAGTATCGGATTGGACTATTACCTGATGAAACCCTGGGATCCGCCGGATGAAAACCTCTACCCAATCCTGGATGGGTTGATCAGTGATTGGTGGCAGACTTCACCTCCACCCTTTGATGGAATCCGTGTCGCAGGCACCCTCTGGTCTCCAAAAAGCCATGAGGTTAAGGATTTTCTTGCTCGCAACAGAATACCATTCCGATGGCTGGATATCGAGCAGGATGATCAAGCAAGAGTATTGGTTGAATCTGTGCTCCAATCACGAGATCAATCCTCAAACCAAAAGCTTCAACTACCGGTTGTCTTCTTCCCAGATGGAACTGTCCTTGTGGAACCTGATCTCAGGATGCTTGCTAATCAGGCAGGTCTGCGGACCCAGGCTGCTCAGCCGTTCTACGATCTTGTCATCATCGGAGCAGGACCGGCAGGATTGGGCGCAGCGGTCTACGGTGCTTCAGAAGGATTACGGACGCTTTTAATCGACAAAGAAGCCACGGGCGGTCAGGCTGGAACCAGCTCCCGAATCGAAAATTATCTTGGCTTTCCAAAAGGGTTGAGCGGTGTTGAGCTTGCCCAGCGCGCCACAGCGCAGGCAATCCGGTTAGGTGCAGAGATACTAACAGCTCAGGAAGCCACTCGAGTTCGATCAGAGAATAATTATCATATTATTTCCCTCCAGGATGGGACCGAACTCGGTTGTAAAGCGTTAATCATCGCGACTGGTGTCTCCGTCAAAAAACTCGAAGCAAAAGGAGTCGAGCGGCTTACTGGCGCAGGTGTTTATTACGGGGCGGCTCTTACAGAAGCTGCTTCGTACCGAGGCCAAAACGTCCTGGTGGTGGGTGGAGCGAATTCTGCGGGACAGGCAGCGATGTTCTTCTCGGGGTATGCAAGCAAAGTATCCATGCTGGTCCGCGGTCCAAACTTACGCGAAACCATGTCTCAATACTTGATCCAACAGATCCAAGCGACGCCGAATATTGAAACTTTATTTCAGACTGAAGTCACTGAGGTAATGGGAAAGGAACGACTTGAAGCTGTAGAAATCAAAACCCAACATTCAGCGAAATTGGAAACTCTACCAGCATCCGCCCTTTTCATTTTTATTGGCGCTGTGCCACATTCCAAGCTTGTTGCTGGATTGGTCCAATGTGATCCAAATGGCTTTGTGTTAACCGGTCCTAACCTCCATCGTGATGGGATCAAGCCAATGGGTTGGAGACTTGCTCGCGATCCATTCCTTCTGGAGACCAGCACAAGCGGCATTTTTGCAGCTGGCGATATTCGCTTTGGGGCTGTCCGCAGGGTAGCTTCCGCAGTCGGTGAAGGGGCAATCGCAGTCAGCCAGGTTCACCAATATCTAAAGACGGTCTGAATTTCTAATGAACTCGGCAAATCTCTCGACAAACCATCAATCGAAGGTCGAATTTCTTCGTAAAGTTACGCTATTCTCCGACCTGCCTGATGAAGACCTTCAGATCCTTTGCGCTATGATTGAGGAGCTTCATATAAAGGCCGGGGATGAGCTTTTTGCCGAAGGCAGCCCAGGCGAAAAGGCATATGTGATCCAAAGCGGAGTTCTTGAAGTAATAAAAAACTCGGGTCAGCGACCGATCCTTCTCGCAACTCGCTCTACTGGTCATGTGATCGGAGAAATGGCCTTGTTGGAAGATGCTCCCCGGAACGCTACAGTTCGAGCCCGGACAGACAGCACCCTTTTTGTGATCGAACAGGAACAATTCGAACGCCTTCTCGAAACCAGCCCAACGGCATCGCGAATCCTGCTGAACTCAACGCTTGCCCGATGGCGAACTATGTCATCTACAATGCACCAAAGTGAGAAAATGGCACAGCTCGGCACGCTGACAGCAGGTGTAGCCCATGAATTAAACAACCCTGCCGCAGCTGTTAAACGCGGCGCCTCTCAGCTTCAGGATTTTCTGCAGATTTACACTTCATCGCAGATCCGTTTAGCATCGATAAATTTGAGTTCAGTCCAAGCCCAACTCATTGAGGATATTACAAAAGAAGCTCGTAATCCTGCAAGGCAAATTTCCGAGAACATGGACCCGCTTGCACGCAGTGATCTTGAATATTCCTTCGAGACATGGATGGATGAGATTGGAGTACCTGAAGCATGGCAGCTCGCGCCGACTTTCGTCAACATGGGTTTTAACATCGAAAAACTTAAACTCCTGGCCTCTCAATTTCAACCGACGGAATTTTCGCTAATTGCCGGAGCGCTAAGTGCATCCTATAATGCGTATGATCTGCTTAGTGAAATTGAGCAAGGTGCTAACAGGATTTCCGAGATTGTTTCCGCTCTTAAATCATATTCCTATTTGGACCGTGCACCGATACAGGAAGTTGATGTCCATCTTGGACTTGAGAACACACTCTTAATCTTGCGTTCTAAGCTCAGCGGCATCAAAGTCCATCGGGAATATCACAAAGAACTACCAAAGATCCAGGCATTTGGAAGCGAGCTCAATCAGGTCTGGACAAATATTCTTGACAATGCGGCAGACGCTCTCCAGAATATTGAATCGCCAGAAATATTGATCCGAACAACAGCGTTGGATGGTTGGATTCAAGTTGAAATTGAAGATAATGGCAGCGGTATCCCGCCTGAAGTAATTAGCAGGATCTTTGATCCATTTTTTACAACAAAACCGCCCGGGAAAGGCACCGGTTTAGGACTTGAAATTTCATACAATATCATTGTTAATAAGCACCACGGTGAAATTCGAGCCTTCTCCTGGCCTGGTAAGACAATCTTTCGGGTTCAGCTGCCAATCAAGTACGACTCAGAGGATGTCCTGGCCAATCCTCTTAACATGTCTTTAGAAAGTCCTGACGAACAAGTTCTCAACATCCTCAAGACTGCCAGGACGATTGCAGTCGTAGGAATCTCATCCAAATCTGAAAAACCAAGCCATCAAGTGCCAGCTTATCTCCAAAAACAAGGTTATCGCATCATTCCTGTCAATCCAAAACACCAGCACATTCTTGGAGAAAAATCATATCCAGATTTGCTATCGGTCCCTGACAAAGTTGATGTCGTTGAGATTTTCCGTCCAGCCAGCGAAACCGTGCAAATCGTGGAATATGCGGTTCAAATTGGTGCAAAAGCTGTCTGGATGCAGGAAGGGATTATGAATGAGCTGGCAGCCGAAATAGCTCGCCGATCCGGATTGAGCGTTGTTATGAATATGTGTATGCGCGCAGCTCACCAGCGATTAATAGGTACTCAGGTCGGTATTTCTAACTAAAATTCTATTCCAGCAGGCTCATTATTTGACCAATGGTCGGAAACCTTCACCTAGCGCTTCGTGAGCGTGACCAATCACCATAAAAGCATTCGGATCTGCCTGTCGGACAAGGTCTTTGATCTGAGTTACTTCCGAACGTGATATAACACAATACAGCACGGTTCGTTCTGTCCCTGTATAAGCGCCGCGCGCATCCATCAATGTCACACCTCGCTCCATTTCATCCAATATCTTTCTGGCAACAAAGCCTGGTTCTGCTGTGATGATCAATGCTGTTCTAACAACATTGGTCCCTTCTGTGACCGCTTCTGCGGCAAGGCCAGATACATATAGTTGGACAAGCGAATAGAGTGCATTCTCCCAGCTAAACGCCAGTCCTGCCATGAACATCACGACCGAATCGGTGATGAAGTAGCTTTGCGAGATCGAAATGCCTCGCCAATTATTCAAAATCCTTGCAAGGATATCACTTCCACCGCTCGTCCCTTTTCCTCGATATACGAGGCCATAACCAATCCCGCCGATAATTCCACCATAGAGACTGTTTAATACAAAGGTCGTTTGTGATTCCATTTGCAGGCAAATATAAAGCCAGAAAATCTGTGAAAAAAGAAACCAATAATACAGCAAAGGCTGTGCGCACCAAAAATCCGATCCCACCCAGATAGCGCCAGCCCAAGAGAAAAACTGGTAAATTTCCAAGGAAAATCATCAACCCTATCGGCCAACCGGTGTAATGGTTGATAATTTGAGCCAGTCCGCTGATTCCACCGCTGGCAAGATTCGCAGGCACGAGAAACAAGCGTAATGCCAACGCCTGAAGCAAGGTTCCCAGGAAAATCAGCCCAAAATCCTTGAGATCATGCTTCGATAATTGGAATTTCTTCATTTATCCCTGAAGCAGTTGTTATCCGTCTAATCACCTGGATTTTCAATCTGGACTATTTCTGAATCATTTTTTTCTGCAGGATTGCTCATCGGCGCCTGCCAGAACCATAAACTGAGCAAGCCAATCGCAGCGGTAATCCCGCTCGCCTGATAGAGCATGCTGCCAGGGGTTAAATAGATCAAGATCACATACAAAGATTCTGGGATGTTTGTAACATAAAGGATTGGGCTGGCATACAGCAGCACCAATCCAACGATAAGATAGACAGCACACACCCATCTGCTGTAGGTCCTACCTGCAATCATATACCATACCAGCCCTACTGCTGCCAACGCCCATAGAAATTCTAAGAGGGGAAAAAGCCAAACCAACAGCAAATCCAATGTTCCTGTTTCTGAGTTTTGGACCGCTAAGGCATCGAGCGTGTAATCAAATAATCCTGCTAGCGCTAGGATGCCAATCATTCCAAGTATCAAGATAAGGCTGTGGGAAGAACCTTTATTTTTCATTTCAAATCCTCCATTTTCCATATCAATTTACAATTTTTTCGATTCGGTTATTCTTTCGATAGAACGGTCATTAACTGCACCGATGAAATTTTCTACAGTGGGTAAAAATTTCGGAGCTATCCGAATGCGGGCAGCCAATTCAAATGCATGTGCGATCATGAGCAGCTTATATTCGGACCAGGCGGATGCAAATATTGATAATCCAACAGGCAACCCAAATATCTGCCCAGCAGGCACAGTTATGTGCGGATAACCAGCAACTGCTGCCAGCGACGAAAAACCGCCTCCAGAATATCGATCTCCATTTACAGGATCAATCAACCAGGCTGGACCGCCTGTTGGAGCTACAATCGCATCGAGGTTGTGGGCGCTCAAGATCTTATCAATTCCATCCTGGCGAGAAAGCTGAAAATTCCTCTCAAGCGCGTGGAGGTATTTTTTCTGCGTTAATGGACCTTTCTTCTGCGCTGCAATCATCCGTTCCTGGCCAAAAAACGGCATAACAGTAGCAGCGTTATTTTCATTATAACTCAATCACATCCTGAATTGTCTTTAAAGCACTGCTGGATTCGAGTCCGGCCAGATAATGATCCAAATCTGAATGAAATTCATATAAAAGCACTTCCATTTCGGTCTTTGCCAGCTTGCTCTCATCGATCAGCTCTACCGGGTCGATGATCTCAGCTCCGAGTTTCTTCATTACGGATAAGCAATTTTCAATAACCTTGTCAACACGCGGATCGAAACCGAAATATTTTCTTGCAACGCCGATCCGGATGTTCTTCAAATCTTTGCTGCGGCACGCCTGGAGATAATTACCTGGGGCTCGATCTGCTAATGCATAGGTGGCAGGGTCATTTTTATCAATTCCTTGGATCACCTCCAGCATGATCGCTGCATCGGCAACGCATCGGGTCATCGGACCGGCAGTGTCCTGGCTATGCGCTATTGGAATTATCCCTGCACGACTGACCAGCCCCAGGGTTGGTTTAATTCCAACAATTCCATTGGTCTGTGCCGGACAGACAATCGAGCCATCGGTTTCCGTCCCGATCGCTGCAGCACATAAGTTTGCGGCGACTGCTACAGCCGATCCAGAGCTTGAACCGCATGGACTGCGGTCCAATGCGTAAGGATTTCGAGTTTGCCCGCCTCGGCTGCTCCATCCGGAAATCGAATGGGTCGAGCGGAAATTCGCCCATTCGCTGAGATTAGTTTTCCCCATGATGACAGCGCCTGCTTCCCGCAGCCGAGCTATCAAAAAGGCATCATGTTTTGCGATGTAGCCAGCAAGTGCAAGCGAGCCAGAAGTCGTCGACATCCTGTCAGATGTCTCAATGTTATCTTTGATCAGGATCGGGACTCCATGGAGTAATCCCCGTATTTTCCCAGCCGACCTTTCGGCATCAAGTGATCTGGCAATATCAATTGCATCAGGATTGAGCTCGATCACCGAGTTCAGTGCAGGTCCTTCACGATCAAGGAATTGAATCCGCTCAAGATATTGAGACGTAAGCTCACAGCTGTTCATTTCACCGTTCTGAAAGGCGGATTGAATTTCCAAGATCGAATATTCCCGCATATTCACTCCATAAGTAAAGGATTATACCGCTTCTGATGAGATGAACAACAAGTTATTCACAGTCAATCAATAATTTGTTAAAATGATGGTAGAGGTGCACGGATGCAGATTATCAAAGCTGAAGTAACACCAGTCGAGCTTAAACTCCAAAATCCAGTCAAAATGGCAGGGCTTCCAGAAATTCATAATATTAACGCGGTCTTTTGTCCGATTAATAACCCGTCAAGGACAGAGCGCCTGGGGATGCACAGTTGATCAACCTGCGGCTCAAGAGAAGGACTCAGCTGAGACTGTGCGAATTCGCCGCGAATGCGCAGCCAAAGCGATCGATCTGAATCCTTTAAATATCGAGTTTGCTCTTGCGGAGTTAGCCCCACTGGCAGCCTCGTCTCCAGCTGCATTGTGTGCATTCGATCTAGCCTTTCATGATCTATTAGGTGTTGCCGCAGGCCTGCCTCTTTACCGCCTTCTGGGTGGATATCGGAACAGGATCATGACCTCCATTACAGTCCCAATGGTTTCCAACGAAGAAACCGTTGAGATTTCACGCCGGCATGCCCGGAATGGTTTCAGAATTTTGAAGCTAAAAGGCGGAGAAGACCCAGACCTCGACGTGCAAAGGGTACAATCAGTACATCGTGCTCTACCGGATCATATTCTGCGACTTGACGCAGATGGCGGCTATTCTGTTCGACAGTCCTTGGATGTGGCCAGAGCGCTTAAGGGTGTGATCGAAGTCCTGGAACAACCCACTCCGGCATCGAATATTGAGCTGCTTTGCCAGGTTAGTAATTTGAGTCCTGTCCCTATCCTGGCTGATCAGAGTGCAAGCGATCCAGAATCTGTTCTAAAAATTGCGTCTGGACGCTGCGCGCAAAGCCTAAGCATCAAATTAGCTGCTTGTGGTGGATTGAACAGTGCTCGTCAGCTTGATTCTATCGCGCGGGCTGCCAGAATATCCACAATGGTGGGTTGTTTAATTGAACCGGCGATACTCATTGCCGCCGGCTTGAGCTTTGCGCTCTCAAGTCCAAATGTTTCATTCGGTGATCTTGACGGACACTTACATCTGCTGGATGATCCTTCAAGTCCAGGTTTCAGCCTGAGAGATGGATGGCTGACAGCCTCCGATGTACCCGGGCTAGGATATGCAGTCAATCTGGGTTAATTCACAAAATAGAGACAATGCCCCATGATAAGCCTCGATAGATTTAATCACCCTGTGGATTATCGAAAATAAAAATAAATATTCAACGAAATGAGCAATAAAATGATCCTTTGCTGTGGTGAAGCTCTGATTGATTTTGTACCTTTAGAGAATGGCAATGGCTATCAACCGTTCCCCGGAGGTTCTATCTTCAATATTGCCGTTGGATTAGGACGACTGGAAACACCAGTCAGCATGTTTACAAAGTTATCTACTGATTTTTTTGGACAGATGTTGGTGGATAAATTGATTGAAAACGGCGTGGATCTCCAATTCCTGCGGAGGGCTGATGGGCCAACAACCCTGGCGTTTGTCAGTCTGCCCCATGAAGGTGCCTATGAACCGGAGTATGTTTTCTACTCGAGCCAGGCAACCGACCGAAGTCTCGAGATTAGCGACCTCCCTGCAAAATTAGCCAGTGATATTTGCGCCTTGCATTTTGGTTCTATCTCACTCCTACTCGAGCCAGGCGCCTCAACCTTGGAAAGACTTCTGCAAAGAGAAACAAAAACAAGAAATCATTTCTTTGGATCCAAATGTGCGTCCAACTTTAATACCGGATCGCGCAACATACCGCCGCCGATTTGAGACCTGGCTTAAGGATGTGGATATTTTGCGATTGAGCCTGGCTGATCTGGAATGGCTTTATCCAGGCTCGAACCCCGAGCCTTTGGTCAATGACTGGTTAACCAAAGGACCTTCGATGTGCTTACTGACTTTAGGAGCTAATGGTGCAAAAGGCTACACGAAATCTGGGTTATCGGTTGAGACCGTATCCCCGCAAATTCAAGTCGTTGACACAGTCGGAGCCGGTGATACCTTTCTGGCTGCTTCGCTCGCTTTTCTTCATGCCAAAGGCTTGCTAACTAATCACAAAACTTTGGAGTCTATTGAGCATTCTCAACTTGCAGCCTGCCTCAACTTTGCAGCTAGAGCTGCTGCGATCAACTGCTCTCGTCCAGGAGCAAATCCGCCCTATCTGTATGAAATGGATAATGCCTTTGATTTAATTCGTCCCCATCAGATAAAGGTTAATATTTGGGGATTTCGGCATTATAATTTAGTCGTTTTTATACCCATCCGGTTTTATATATTGGTCGTGGATATGTGGTTTTAGCTGCTGTCTCAGATTGTCTTTCAAAAGGTTTCCTGATTCGTGCATCAATGTATCTTTGTTGAAATCCGGCAGCTTCACCATGCTTGCCAGGCATGGATAGTGATGGTGAAGCAGACCGGCTTTCTCCAGGACATCTTCAGCTTTGAGCCCAATCAATTTTTCAGCTACGAAATGGGCACACCCACAGACAGCATCTCTTTGGACGACGACAGAGATCACCTCATCTGTATCGGGATCTATCTGCAGATTTATGTCTGGGTGGCCAAAATATCTCGCAAATTCGGCGATTACATCAGATCCATGAGGAAGCTTCTTTCCTCTGGCTACCCCATAATCTTTCTCAGTTAGCGAGCAGAGAGGTTTTGGGGTTGCACATGCTACATTCATCCGGGCAAGCCATTCTGAAAGCTGCCTGGCAAGACCCGTTGGAAGCCAGGCTTCATTATCAATGGAAGCGATTACCGCTTTTGCATTGGTCCTATCGGCTATCTCAGGTATCAACTCAGCAACGCCACGATTTTCTGCAAAAGACAGGATCAAGTCTGCTCCAGGCAGCGAAGCAGGGACATAATCTTCAGGGTAGTCGATCACTGGCGGTAAAATCAACGGTGCCTGGAAAATTGATATCTCCCAATCCTTTGGCGCTCTTGTCCGGATGTTTTCCACATTTCGACGTCCATACTCACCGCTAATAATCGCCATGATCTTCATAATCGTTCCTTTAATGGATGCAATCATACTCGATAATGCTTTTCCTGTCACTCATCGCAGACCTTTTCATTCATAAATAAATGCGTTCACATATCTACATGGCATCGAATTTTGTACCTGGAGATATTCAAATGAAGGAACTTCGATCTTCCTTGGGATTTCACATGAATTCGATGATCTTCAAAAGAAATATTCAATTCAAATCATCAGGTGATCCCTTTTCTTACAGCGCCGCTGCTGGCATGCTGGTCGCGGTATAATTCTTCAAATGGCATCATTTTTCAGGAAATGGCTCCAGACCCACAGCAACCAGGCCTTAGGTTATGCCCTGCTAAGTATGGCAATCTCATCTGCATTGCTCTATTTTGCCGTAGATAGCGGACGAGAAATTTGGATTTGGATATTACTGGGTGTGTTTTCACTCGGGAACTTATTGATCCTTTTTGCTCCATGAATGATTTCGAGCTGCTTGAATTCTTTCATTCACATTTTGGCCGTAGCCCTTCCATCCGAGCACGGGCTCCTGGCAGGGTAAATCTGCTTGGCGAACATGTGGATTACAACAATGGACTCGTGATGCCCGCTGCGATCGATCGGTCGGTTGTCTTGATTGCTGCTCCTACAAATGACGATTGCGTGAATCTGATTGCGGCCGACCTTCAAGCAGAAACCAGCTTCCGATTTTCCGATCTTGAAAAGAAAATCGATTTGGATGGACACCCGCTTGCACCCTGGGCATGTTATCCAGCTGGAGTTGCCTGGTCGATTCGAGAGGCGGGCTACGAAGCAAGAGGCATTCAGGCTGTTTATAGTTCTGATGTTCCGATTGGCGCCGGATTAAGCTCCTCAGCAGCAGTCGAGGTTGCATTTGGGATCACCTGGCAGGCTTTTGGCGGTTGGACTGCTCAACCGATGCAGCTTGCAAAGCTTTGCCAGCATGCTGAGAATTGCTATGTCGGTGTATCAAGCGGATTAATGGACCAGTTTGCCAGCGCCTGTGGAGTCGAAAATCACGCACTGTATTTTGATACTCGCTCTCTGGATTGGGAGCCAGTTCCTATACCTGAAGGGCTCATGCTTGTGATCGCCGATTTAGGGATCCGTCGTAGCTTGACCAATACAGGTTATAACGATCGCCGTGCTGCATGTGAAGAAGCCGTCGCAGAGCTGAAAAAATTCCGGCCTGATATTTATTCACTGCGAGATATCACTTCGACGGAATTCGCAGCCTACGCACCATTTCTTGAAGAAATCCCCCGAAAACGTGCCGAACATGTGGTAAAAGAAATCCAGCGAGTAGAGTCAGCTTTCACAGCATTACATCGATCAGATAAACAAACGCTTGGAGCACTTTTATATTCTGGGCATAAAAGCCTGCAGATCCTTTATGAGGTCAGTACTCCTGAGCTTGATATCCTGGTTGAGATCACCCGTCAGCTACCTGGCTGCATCGGAGCTCGACTTACAGGCGCTGGCTTTGGAGGTTGCACGATCAACCTGGTAGAAGCGGAACGAACTCAAGAGTTTATTGACGGCTTGAAGGCGGGTTATTTACAGGCGACTGGACGCCAGGCTAATGGTTTACTGCTGCGTCGCAAGTCGCGGGGCAGGAATTGAATAGATTTTTTCCCAAAAAACAGAACCTCTCACATTTTTTATCAAGGAGAACCAGTTCAGGCTTCAAGATAATAGGTATGGAATTGGTTCTCGCACGGATTACCCCAGGCAATGTGAAGTGCACGAGCGGTTAAATCAATAATTAGGGAGTTGATCGTCTTCTCGCGGTCGAGGGGATTTACATCATCGACCGAGTGATTGCAGATCGAGTTCGGGTAGTCGAGATGGTCTCGCTGGATAGTCTGGAGGGTTTTAATTGTATGAGCAGGCGTTCGCTGCAGCAAACGCAAAGCCCGAAAGTATCGGACCCTGGTGCCAATCAGCTCATCTGATTCATTTTCGATCGCCTGCATTTTTTCATCCAGGTAGTGGTTTGTATGTACGATCAATCCATCTTCTGCATAAAGGATCGCGAAACGCCGGGCGGATACTTCGACCGAATACAACTCACCCTTTTCATGCGCAAGCAGGTGATTGTATCCAGCAGCGCGGTGTGAAATCAAAGTGCTGCGCATTGCGTCTGCAAGTGTTTGCGCTCCAAGCACAGCGCGGGAAACAATCACTCGCGGAATTCCAATCCGAGAATCGGTAGGATAGACTGAATCACAGCACTGTGCGATGCCGTAGGCATTGAATCCGATGTTGGGTATCAAGCCCCCATATGTCATAGCGAGAAAAGGCGGTTCATCATTCGGTTCGGCATGGACCAGGTAAACATCGCCTTCATCCTCCGGAACCCAGTCCTCATTATGTGCAACTAAGACATGTCCGTCTGAAGTTCGATCTTCATTCACCGCCATACTCGTGCATTTAGTTAAATGGAGGGCATCCATTGTGACAGCTTCCATCGCATTTACAACTGTAAGGTCATCGAAGGTCACTCCTGACCCTTCTGCCATCCCCAGAATTTCATCTACATAAGTGGGGTACCGTTCTTGGGCAAAAGGCAGGTACTTCCGGGCTTGTATCAACGCACCTTCCCAGTTGAGGCCAATGGTTGGGATACGTCGAGTTCAATCAGCGATTTCGCACTCTCAATACTATGCCGAATTTGTTCGACGACGGATTTGCCGATCTGCTGACCAATCTGGCGGTGCGTGCCTTTTACACGAACAAGGGGGATTGGACAAGATTGAGTGGGCGAAGCACAGTTCGTATCAATATAAGAATTGGTTTCCATTTCTAAAGTATACCAGAATCCATTCAACCCTCAGATTTCCTGCGTGGCACCATCCGCCTTAGAAATGATGAGGTATTTCTTCGGGAGAATAAAAAAGGTGCAACGCACAATTTCTGCGCGTTGCACCAGACCAATTTACATCTGAGCAGTCACTCGGATTGAAATCCAAGTGAGTTGCTTGTTTTAGCGTATGACCAGTGGAAGGTACGTTACACCAAGAAACACATCGTACAGATCCAACCACCATACGCCACGATCGACCTGTCCGTCAAATCCATACAGATCGCAGTAGATATCAAACAACTGCGTTTCCATATCTAATGGATACAGACCAGTTACCGTCACGGTTACCGTTTGTCCAGCAGGGATCATTTCGAAATTCAAGATAATCCCTGTTTCCGGCGATCCGGAGCGAGGAGAAGCTGTTCTCCGGTCATCGGCGCTCTTCCGCGTCGCCTGGACAGATTCCGGTCCGGCGATGTCGATATTCTGGATTTGGAGGGCAGAGTCCGGATACAATTCGTACCAGATATCGTACGCATCTTCCGTGCCTACATTCTGGATCTCAGTGGAGTAGGTCACTTCGTAGCCGCCTTCAGCCGGAAGGACACCGACGTCCGAGATGAAATCGACGCTGTGGTTGTAGAAGAGCAGGTCTGCGGTGGAATTGTATGCGTCATCTCCATCTTTCGAAACCAGCTGGATATTCACGCCGTATTGGACGTTGTCATCACCAGGTTTACCGGAGCCAAGCCAGGAAGGAGCCCAGGGATATCCATAAAATCCAAAGATTGGATCTGAATTGAACCTGACGATTCGAGTGCTGTATAGATCGCGAGCCGGGATCACTGCACTGCCGAAACGCTCGTTGAAGCAGAGATAACCTGCCGGGCACGGCGAACCGTAATAGTATCCGCCATAGTAGCCGAGTGTATCATTGAAGTGATCCACGGGATCCTTCGCATCGTAAGTCCAGGGACCGCTGCCGGGATACGGGTAGTAAGCCGGGATCGTGAAGCCTTGATAATCCTGCAGCGCAAGTCCGGCATCGTAGCTGCTTAACCGACCACTCCAGGTCAACCAGGCACCAGTGTTCGTTTGCGCCCTGAGTGGCTGCCAGTTCTGGTCGACAACCAGGAGCTGGTATTTTGAGCCGTAGCTTGGCGGATCCGCCTGGTTGCCTCCCATGGAATAGGTTGCGCTATATTTGGTGTTTCGATAATAAACCAGCGCTGCCGGGACATTGTAAGGGATACGTGTGACAAAATCCGGGCTGACCGTGTTGTGGATATAGGGGGTCGTGGCGATCTTGCCGTCATAATCGGTCATCGAGCGCCATTCGGTCAGGTAGTATTGGTTGTAGACTGCGAGCTTCGGGACGCCGTACCAGCCTGGATCGGAGTTTGTCCAACCGGGGAAAGTGTTGGTATCCGGATCGGCAGACGAGAAATCGTCGACCAGGACGCCATCCAGCATGAAATCGTCCACCCACCAGCCGGCTTCGGTTGATGCAGCGTCGGTCTTGTAAGTGAGGGAGACGGTGACGGTCTGACCGGCGTAGGCTGCCAGGTCAAAACGGAGAGTGCCATCGAAATATCCTGTCAAACCGTTGCCCAGGTTGTTGCCGTTCGGATCGTAGTCCGTTGCGACGCCATCCATATCAGGGATTGAGGTTCCATTAACCTTGAAATAGCCGTAATCCCAATCCTCTTCGATCTCCCAATAGGAGTAGAAGGAGAACTCACCAGTAGCGCCTGTTGGGATATCCAGCGAGCGAGACAGGACGATTTCTGTCTGATCACGTCCGGTGCCAGAATAAGCGCCAGGGCCATCACCAGCCATATTCTCGATGGTCTCTTGAATCTGCGGCAGGCTGACGCGGACACCCTTGTTAACACCGTCCGGAGTCTTTTCCAGCTGACCGATCGTGATGGTTTCTGCCGGATCTGTATAATCCCGGGTGACCATCGGCTGATTCCAATTCAGAGCCACATAATCACCGCCAACTTCTGCAGCTGCAATCATCCTGTACCAGAGCGGCATGCCGGCTGGGATTGTCCCACCGAGGTATCCGTTCCAGGCTCCGCCGGACATGATCGCCCAGTGACCGGTGGAATTGTTCGCATCGGTAGTGTACAAATCCGGCAGACCGAAGAAGTTGTGTCCGAACTCTTCTGCGAACACGCCAGTTTCAGAGTTCTCAGGCTGCATCGTGTACGGGCCGACATAAATGTCATCATCCGTTGTACCAGGATCACCTTCGTAGATTTTGAAACCATTCGGCCAGTCGGCGTAGTTTCGAAGGTCAGAGCTGTGCGACCAGATCGCAAAGGTCCCCTGCTCACCTCCGTCGGCTTCCTGTCCGGCTCCGGCGTGGATGATCCAGAAGGTGTCCAGGAATCCATCGTCGTTCGCATCATAGGTAGGCCAGTAGCTGGGATCGGTCCAGTAGGAAGGATTATCATCCATGAACTCGGTCAGCGCATCTTCAACGAGCTGCGCAACTGGTACACCCGCACCACCGCCGTTAGAACCGGCTTCGCAGTTATCTGCGCCATAATAGCCTTCAGAATGAGGTACGGACACCCAACCTTCGACAGTGCCTTCGATGGTCACATTGCCATCGCCTGCTACGTTGTCGAAATAATCCTGAACGGTGTATCCTGCGAGATCGATTCCCGGAAGACCGTCTTCGGGATCGGTCATTTCCATGCGTGTTCGTCCGGCGCCTTCATAACCGAAGATTATTTTCTCGTAGAATTTTGCATCTGCGGTTAGTGTATCCGAGTACCAGACGGTAAAGTTGTCCGCCGGGTACATCGGGCGCGCAATTTCACCCTGCTCCGGGCCGTCAATTGTCACTGTCTCGGGCGCGCAGGTCCCATCAGGCTGCTCGACTGGAAAATCAGTGAAGGTATCTGAACCGTCAAATTCAACAGCCATGGCATAGACTGTGGCCACTACAGGGACAACGGCAGTTGGAGCACTGGGAGCGTTGGTCGCTGACTGCGCAGCAAGCTGGGCTTCGCGTTCGTTCACCCATTCCTGAAACTTAGGATTGATCCAGGTGGAAGATTGTTTTTGGAATTTTCTGAGATATTCTGCTTCTGCTTTCTTAATCACATCTTCAGGAGCGTTCATAGGAACGCCCTCCTGCATCAGCGCATCCAGAATTACATCCCGCGAAGGTGGGACCAGATGCGTTCCTGCAGGGCTCATGGATCCAATCGCGATGGGCTGTGGTTTTGCAGAAAGGAACGGAACGATTGATTCCCCGGCGTTAGCAATGACACCTGGGATCAAGCCCAAGATCAAAACAAAAACCAAAATTAAATTGGTTACTCGCCATGTTGCGAACATTTTCATTATGGTGACTCCTCAAGATGATTTTTTGGTCGATAGTGCTTAGTTTTCGAGGTCATTTTCCCCCCGATTCTCAGATAAGTGTAAGAAGTCTTTTCTCACTCCTTTCTTGCTTCATGAAGATAATTATCTGGGTATGCTTAAATTTCCACTTTCAATAATGAATATAGAGTGGAATACCAGCATATAATTAGATAATTATTATCCACTATTGCTGTGAACTTAATTCCCGTTAATATATCACGTCCAACACGTATGTGTCAAGAAATAACTGGTTCAATATCCAGGTGTAATCGCCGGATCCAGCAACCATTTTCGTGACAAATCTGGAAATAATTTATCCGGCATTTCCATACTCTCGACAGTTTCTGTCAGGATTATTCCATCAATTTTGTTATTAATAATGAGGTCATCCAAAATGGCAATTGTCCCAAGAACTCGAATTCCATGGATTCGTCTCCCGACAAGATGCGTATCAAAAGAGACAAACCCAACAGGGCGAAATTTCAGCTGCTGGTTCACCATCATCCAACGCAACGCTAATTCTCCTGCATCACCCGCCCCGACGATCACGACCTTTTGTTCATCTACCCGGGTATGGTGCTGGAGTAATGTGTCCAGCAATCGGAATGATGAGCGAGAAAATGCCAGCGCCAAAAATAAGCAAATGCCATAATAAAATAAAATGATGATGGGCAGATTTTCCTCCCAGGCTGTGAGCGGAATTTCGTTCAGGCCATAAATCATGGCAGCAATTATGACAACACTGCCAACTGCTGCTTGAAATTCGCGCAGCAAATCATCCACCCCAACATATCGCCAAACCGACTGGTAGATTCCAAAAGCAATTAACGCTAAAAATGTGCCGGCATAAGCCAGTGGGAGTGTATCCAAATACAGCCTCAACCGCTGCATATCCATCTGAAGATCATAAGCAAATAAGAAAGCCAGATAATAGGCAATTCCGATCAAGAAAAAGTCCAGGGTCAATTCCAAAATCCTACGACGGTAGGTCAAATCAGCCATCCAGCGAGCTATCACTTCCCGCTGATGGGATTTCGATGTGGCTGTAACAACCTTGAAACGACCCAGATAAGCTGCCAACAAAGCCATTGAGATGATCAGGATCGGGAAAAGCGCCAGGCTGAGCCAATAATTTATAGATTCCAATCCTGCGGCTGCAATTGCAGAAAGCATAGCTACGCCATATAGGATTAATAGAGCCTGCCTTTCACTCAGCCCAAACGCAACCAGGCGATGGGAAGTATGGTCGCGACCTCCTTGCGTCGGGGATTGGCCTCGCATCAAACGGGTAATTGTGACGAGAGCAGTATCTATGATTGGAAGCAAAAAAATGAGCGTTGGAACACCCATGACCGCAACGACATTTGAGGCTTGCTGTTGTTGGGCGATCGCAAGTGAGGCCAGGGAAAAACCCAGGAAAAGGCTCCCACTGTCGCCCATGAAAATCTTGGCTGGGGGAAAATTGTAAATCAAAAAACCAATCAGACTGCCAACCAACGCAAGCGAAACCAGGAGCAGAGGGTAGTTGCCTTCTTTCCAGAAAAAGAAACCCAGCACAGCCGCTGATATCAGCGAGATGCCACCTGCCAGCCCATCCATATTATCCAGCAGATTAATTGCGTTCGTGATCCCAACAAGCCAGAAATAAGTCAGAAGGATATTGGCGTACTGCGCCAGAATTGGATTGGATATCCGCGGTGTGAAGAAGGTGCTGGTATAACCCAGACTGATCACTATAGTGGCAGCCAGGATTTGTGCGATCAGCTTTGCAATCGGTGAAAGTGGGCGGAATTCATCATAAAGACCAACCAGAAAAAGCAGGAAAGAGCCGCTGAGAAAAGCCACTTGCTGCCAGTAATCTATCTCACTCACATCCACTATAGACCAGAAGAGCGATGGCAACACTCAAGAAAATCCCAACGCCTCCTAATGTGGGGGTTGGTGATTTATGCCATCGATCTTCGCGAGGGAGCGAAATCCGTCCCAGCTTCAAGCTAATCTTGCGAATGATTGGGATCAGCGCCAAGCTGCTGACTAAACTGATCATCATTACCAGAAAGCCTGGTTTACCCATTATGGTTGGCCACTCAATTTCCCGATAAAATCATCAATGATTGGCTTTTGATCATCAGGGGCCAGGTTCAGTGCTTGCTCAGCATACTGAAGCGCGGCTTGAAATTCTCCTTGATGTGCATTCAATTGAGAGACTGCAAAAAGAATTCGCCAGCTATCAGCCGATTCTGGATTAAGTTGTAGGGCAGTAGAATAGACCTGGATCGCCTCATCCAGCCTCTCGAGCTGGGTAAGGATTCCACCAAGGGAGACTGCGTAATTAAAAAGTATTTGAGACGAAGCACTTGATTTTCCGGTCTCGAGCGCCTTATAGTAATATTCTGCTGCCGTGGAAAGAGCTTGTTGTCGACTCTCAGGCTGGTCGGGATAGCGATTGGCTTCAACCTGGCTGAAGTATTCACCAAGCAGTCCATATGTCCAATCGTAACTTGCATCCAGCTTTAAGGCATGGTTCAGTCGGAGAAAAGCTTCCTCTGGTTGGTTCATCTCGTTAAGGTACAGGACTGCGCTCTCGTCCCATAAACGGGCATTATTAGGACTTAAAATCAACGCTTTATCAAAGAAATCCGCTGAGATTTGAGCCCTTTCCTGTCGGAGCTGTTTATCCTCTGTAAACGTCGCCCAAAGAGAATACAATCGGGCCAGGTTCGCAGTGTGGTCAGTATTGAGCGGATTTATTTCCTGTGCTTTTTGTAGATCCTTAGAAGCTTGATTAACCAGGTTTTCTCGTTCAGAGGCATTTTCTAATGTCTTTGCAAATTCTAAATAAGCCCGACCTAAGAATAAATAATAATAATCTTCGTTTGGTGCCAGCTGATTTGCTCGGTTATAGATCGCTATTGCCGCCGGCCAGCTGTCAGGTCTCGCAAACAAGTCGCCAGTCTTAAATGCAATATCCGCCTGGATAACTCGCAGGTTTGAATATGCAGAAAATGCAAAGGCGAGGATGAGTAAAAACGTACCAACAGCATAACTCAATGCCCTGGCACGCGCCCGAACTGCGGGCCATTCGGTTGGCAAAACCACTGCCAACCCAAATAAGAACATAAAAACCTGGATATAATATTTCGTAAGAATCTGTTCAAAATCACGCACCTGAACAAGCACCTCATCGATGGTTCTTGCAGTATCGCGCCCTAACGCCACAAGCCCAGCCGCATTCCAGGTCCAACAAATGAAAGCCAGCCCAAGCGATATCGCAGCAGAAATCCAATAATTTTCCACCAATTTACTTTGCCCGCAGAGGCATTTTGAATTGAAGCAGGTTGGACACTCTCAGATGACATGATGATCAGGCTGATAAACCACGTCGTGATCAGGAGCGGTAAAATCCCATTGCGTGATCCTTCACGCGCAGGCGCAGTCAGCGAAGCCCATACCAGGCCGATCGCAGACGGTTCCCTGCTTGTATTTGAAATGTATTCATAACCCAGTGTCGTAAGCAATAAACCGACCAGAAACCAATCGATACCGCGGACCGAATCCATTCAACTCGGAATAAACCAGCTTCGTTTAACAGGCGCTCGCCTCCCCCCGGTTTCCTGCGGGAAGTTCCTCCTGATGTCCTCCGGTCGCGTGATTTTTGACCAGAAATTCCTAAATCCACCTCTGAAACTGTCTGTGAATTCGTTGAGCTGGCAACTTCGGAGTACAACGGCAGGATATAACCCATCAGCAGCAATAAACCTGCAAATACCCAAAAATACACACGCGTAGCCGCAATCGCAATTCCAAAATTGATCTCAACGAAGTGGGCTGTGATTGCGGCAAGAAGACCGATGATGATATATGACCGGATTCGATCGGTTTCCGAAGGGCGGCTTTCGATTTTTCCAAATAATGAAATCAAGATCATGTAAGTAACCGCACCTAAAACCATTCCGAAAGGCAGCGCAACACCAAGAAATCCCTTCCCACCGTAGGCCACAAAAATGATCGTACTCAGCAGGCCTCCGGAAAGGTAGAGGCCAAGAAAGATGTTCCGCTGTCTTTTTCCAGGGACCAGGTCGAGCCATTTCAATCCATAATACAGCAGCGAACCAAATAACGTCAGATAAGCGGTTAACCCCAGCACTCCGGTGATGACCAGCGAATCCCATGTTTCATTATGTGACCGGTCTGGTGATGCATTGCGCTTTTCAACCTGGGTTAATTCCGGAGGGTAGAATGGATTATATGCGACATACATACTCTCTGGTCCGTATCCAATCAGTGGACGAATTAAATTAAGCGAATCCTTTCTGCCGTCGGGAAATTCAAGTGGGTCATGAGGAGTCATCAAATCAGCTGCCCCTTGCCAGATCAAGGTTCGCACTCGACCGGTCCTGCTTTCAGCATCCAAAAGCTGGCCCAAACGTCCAAAACCAGGCTGGTTTCTGAGCGACTCCAATGGTCCATTCGGTATATTCAGTAGAACCAGAAAACTCGCCGCAAGCAGGATGAGCGTTACGCCGCTGATCGTTAACCATCTTTTTCTCCAGACTAGCGATAAACCTAACCAGATGACGATCAGGCATGTCCCGAGTCCTAACCAGGGGCCTCGGCTACCGCTGAAGAATATCGCAATAACCTGCAATGCCAGGATGAAACAATAACCAGTTGCACGGGCGAAGTTCGGCCACAGCTCACCTCGCTCTGATAACATGGCTTCAAATGATTCAACGGCTCGTAATAACGCGAGTGGAAATGCCATGACAAGGTAAGCAGCGACGAAAATTGAATTTCCCAGATTCGCTGCTATCCGCTGGGTTGTATCACCTCCCCACGGGATCGGATCAGCCTGATAGCGTTGGAGCACTCCGTATAGACTGACCGGCAGGCTCGATATGATGGCGATGGTGATCAACCTCTCCACCTGGTTGCGTTGGCGCAAATTGGCAATCAAAGCAAAGAAGATCACAACATAGGATAAGGTTGTATAAGTACCCTGGAGGCGCTGATAGGAACCCCAAAAACTGGTGAATGGAGTGACAGAAAAAATCGTTGAGATTAAAATAGACAATTATCAATCCTGTCACAGCTGGCATTAAAGGAATCCTCAGGAATGATTTGATCCAACCATTTTCCTTGGGAATCCGGTTCCAGTGGAAACCACCTTGTTCAAATAGCTTGACCAGCCAAGATGCCAGGAGAACCAGGGTGATCGTACGCAGCAAGGTGATTTTATCAGGCTCAAATATTCGGCTGGAATAAATATTAAAGAAGACAGGAACAAGCATGACTGCAGCCAACCAGGCGGCTTCCATGAATCCATCAGCATATCGGCTCAACTTTGTAGGCAAATCGTACTCTCCCGAAACGTTCGAATTCGTTTTCCCGCAATTATATCCCAATCAAACTTATGAAATTTAAAGCAGCAATTACCGCCGAATCCGCGCCCATGCCAGAGCCAACCAGCGGCGGTCAAAGATCGAAAGCGGATCATTCAGGATTGCTTCTTTCAGCCAGCCCTGGGCGCTGCGCCATTTTCTGCTCTTAAAGTCGCCATAAAAGCCGTGAAGGCAGATCCGTGCTTTTGTATACCGAACTTGTCTTTCAATCTCTTGGGTTGATAATCCCAGTTCCTTCGAAAGATTTGGCCGCTCTGCGACTTCCTCCAACACCTTTAGCTGTTCTCTCGCCATTGCGGCAGTTTGACTGACTGTCTTTGAGCTGCTGCTCAAACGGAAGCGCGCTGCAACATCCGGCATGCGTTTGAACCGCGCCCCGACAAGTGCAAGCCTAATCCAATACTCATAATCCAAGGCATAATTCAAGCTTTCATCAAGCAAACCTGCTGTTTCCATAATTTTTCGGCGCCAGAATGAGCCAGGTTGGTTAATAATGCATTCACCCAAAATGTTTTTGCGAGAAAATTCAAGCCTGTCTTTCGGCAAGATCGGGGTTGGCACCAGCCGATCGTTTTCATCGATACGTTCCAGCCGGCCGTAGACAACATCAACTGAAGGATTCTGAATAAACGCCTGGACTGCGTGTTCTATGGTCTCAGGGAATAAGACATCATCGGAGTTCACCCAGCCAAGAAAAGATCCCCTGGCTCGAGCAAGGCCTTTATTAATTGCGTGTGCCTGTCCTCGATCCGGTTCAGACACCCAATAGCTTATCCGATCTGAGTATTGTTGAAGAATCTCAATACTTTTATCTTTGGAGCCGCCATCGATCACCATGTATTCGATATTTTTATAGCTTTGGTCCAATATCGATCGGATTGTAGCTTCCAGGAATCTTCCTTGGTTGAAGGAAGGTGTAACGATTGACACTAAAGGCATTTGAGATGACATTTTTATGTCTCAATAATTAACCCTGCAGCGCGCTGGTAGACTTCAAGTGTGGCTTGCGCAGTACGATCCCAGCTGAATGAGGCTGCCCGGTTTATTCCAGCACGGACACGAGGAGAATTTCTCCCTTCTCGAATTATCCTGTCTAATGCCTGTGTTAATGCATTCGGATTCTTCAAATTAAAATATGCGGGGCAATCAGCAGCCACTTCTATCGTGCTCGGGATTTTCGATGCAACAATGGGACATCCGCAGGCCATTGCTTCCAGAAGAGGCAGCCCAAATCCTTCGACAATGGATGGGAAAACCAATGCTGCTGCTGAATTGTAAAGCCTGGCATAAAACTATGTCACTCACGTGACCGGTGTTATGAACAAGATCCTTGAGGCCAAGAGCATCGATCACACGCTTTTCTTCAGCGGTCCAGGCTGGTCCCACAACTGCAAGATGTATTTGCTCCCGCTGAACCCAATTTGCATAAACATCCAGCAGAAAACGGAAATTTTTATAATGCGCGCGACTGCCCACATAAAGAAGGAATGGACGTATTAAAAAGTCGAAATCTGCTGATTGATCATCATGGAAAATCTGAAATACCTTGCTGTGGGACAATGGAATCACAGATATTTTCTTTTCTCCCAACTGATATTCCGCTTCGAGATCAATCTTTGTCGCACAAGAATCACAGATGATTTCCACGGCTCTTTCAATGCATCGCTTTTTCTGATCTCGCCCGGCTGCGTCCATTGGATCTGAAAATATTTCTTTGAAGCGCTCAGGCGCCATATCATGGACAGTGACAATTTCAGGACTGCGCCAGCCTGGTAAGAAGGTAAAGAATGTTGAATGCCAAATTTCGTCTTGGCCTTTCCCCAACCAGATCTGACGGGAAAAGTTCCAGAACCTGCTTCCGACCCTTCGAAATGGGAAAGCGATTTGCCGCCAATGCCCTTGAGGCCTAAAATGTATTCGGACAGCCGGTGCATTCTTTATGTGAATTTGGGGATGGTGCGGAATTTCTGAATGAATTGGACCATCGATAAACAACGATATTTCTAATTCAGGAGAAAGGTCGCACATGCGAGGCATTAGCTCCCGAAACAAGCGCGCTATTCCGCTGTGAGGATCTTTTTGGAAAATGATCCCATCAATAACTACACGCATAGTATTTTCAAAATGATCTTGATAATCCAATCTTAGACAAATTCATTAAGCCCGGACCTTTCGGAGCCAGAATTTCAACCGTTTTTTTACTGGAGCAAGCAAATGCTCTCGAAATACTGCTTCTTGAGTTTTTTTATCAGCGGCAGCATCGGGGAAGAGATACGGTGGATGCTTTAGAGGAAACGCCATTTCCTGTGTCTGCATGTCCATCCAGGGATTATGACTGCCCAGTGTATGGGTCGCGTGATTGCCAAAACCGATATTTCCTACCAGGTTTCCTGATGGGATTGTTGTAAGTGCTCGATTTACCCAGCATGCAAGAATCCAGCAATAATCCCAGGTATTCAATCGGCCTTCGTATGTCCACTGCAGGCGCTTCTCCCAATACTGGCGGTGGCGCGGATTCGGAAATAGACCCGCCAGCAACCCGCGGTCTCGCACCTCAGGCCATAGACGCATGGCTCCGTCATATTGTTCCCAAGAAGAAGCCCAGGTAGCCCATCCCCAGATAAGCGGAATATTTGAATAATAATAGCTGTAGGGAATCGGATTTAACTCACCAACAAAATTTGTTCCACTGACCATCATCACCCGTGGGTCATTTTCAAATCGCGTTAAAAGCTGTTCACAATAATAAAAAAAGGAAATGTTCGGCAAGCAATCATCTTCAAGAATGATTGCCTTATTTACTTTTGAAAATAACCCATTCAGCCCACTGCTGATCCGTTCTTTTATGCCTAAGTTCGTTTCGGAGATATCACAAGTCAGATCACATTCCCAATTAATTTCCTGAATGAATTGTCGAGCTTGTCGACAGCGCATGTTATCTTCAGGAACATCCGGGCGAGGACCGTCCGCGATAATATGAAGACGGATTGGACGAACTCTTGCGATTTGTTCAAATACTCGGCGAGTGGTCTCAGGTCGATTAAAAATGATGAAGGCGATGGGAACTTGCAGCGGGGAAACCTCGATCATTTTGCCGGGCATAAGTCTTCCTCAATCAATATTTTTCTCGGAAGCGAAACACAAATGTTCAAATTTAATAATATCCAGTTACTTCCTGTTAATAGATGGAGTATTTCTTCCTGTTATCAAGTAATTGAGGCTTTCCTTGAATATAACGATTAATTCTCGCCTTTCAAAAACGAACAACACCCCAAGATAACCTCCTAAAAACAAGACCGTCTTTGCCGCCCCAAGGACCCAATCGGATTTGATGTGCTCAGGAATAAAATTCACGATATAAGCCAGGCTCAGCCCTGCTATGATCGAAATAATCGGGACAGCAAATAGCTTCATGTAAGAGACATCAACATGATCGCGGGTATAGAGCAGCAAGATAATCGTTCCGACGATAATCATCAGGTCAACTGAGATAGCAACCCCAGAAATCTGCAAACGGGGTCCAAGAATGTAGAGACCGATTACGAGGACGATTGCTTGTGCAAATCGTGCGATGGTAATTTTCTCCGGTTTACCTACAGCAATCAAGACATTCGAGACCGAGACTTTGATTGGATCTAACATAGCAAATATTAACATCAATCGAAATGCCTGGAGCATCGGCAGCCATCGCTCTCCGAGTATCAGACTTATCAAATATGGAGCAATTACAGCCAGCCATCCCGCAACCAAGAATCCCGCCCGAATCAGGAAAGCATTCGCCCTGAAAAAAGCCATTGACAGGCGATAACGGTCATATTTTAACTCGGCATAAGTACCAACAATAACGGAATTTACCGGAGATGAAAGAAATAATCTTGGGTAGGATGCAAATTTGAAGGCTCTGGAATAATATCCTAAGAACAAATCACCTAAATAATATCCGGTCCAGAGATTGTCCAGATTTTCAAGACCTGAATCTAACAGGTTGTTGACCTGGTTGCGCGACCCAAAATTGATGAAGTATTTAAAATCTTCAAATCCCAAATTAGCCCTGGCTTCCAAAATGGTTTCCAGAAATATAACCCAGCGATTGAAATGATCAATGTAATCCATGATGAGATAAGCAGTGCCCAAATTGACTTATACACGACCGCTATTGTTATTGAAACTGCCGCGGAACATAATCCAATGGATAAGTCGATTAGCGCCAGGCGCCGGTGCTCTACACGTTTTACAAGCAAAGTTCGCGGTGCAAGAGATACCCTCAAGAAGTAGGTAGATATCACCATGATAAGGAATACAGATCGGCGCAAATCAGTAAATACCAACGCACCAAAAAATAACAGGCAGATTGCCCAAATTGTCTGAAAAAATAATCGCAGTGTAAAAAGAGCCGTACAAGCCTTCTTATCATCCTCAGTCTCAGCGGACCGATGTAGAAATGCGCTTGTCAATCCCATCTCAATAAAAGTGTCTGAGAAACCGATGATGGAGACCACCCCGGCAAAGATTCCGAAATACTCAACTGGCAGGTTGCGAGCCAGAATCACCGATTGAATAAAATTGACCGGGAGAGAAATGAAATTCGCAGTGGTTGTCCAGGTAACTGAACGGAAACTACGTTGTGCGAGGCTCATCAAACCATCATCTGGACGATTATCTGGTTCAATTGAAACAAAGCATTATCGATCTAAACTGAATAACTTAGTATAGCATGATAAGTTGAATCACCAGGTGGTATACTTTTTAAGCGTCATCACGAATTTGGATATGTTTTGTAATGTGTCTTTGAGACTTTAAAAGCCTAATATTAATACCTGTTGAAGATAAGAGATCAGATTAATGAACATCACCATCGATGGGCGGATGCTGCTGCCGCAGATGAGCGGAGTCGGGCGGTACTTGCTTGGACTTTGTCGAGGTTTTCAGGCTTTAGAAGATAATAAAGAAATTGAATACAAACTCCTGATTCAATCTACCCTGGGAAAAGACCATCCAGTGTATGGTCTCTCCGGCAAGCACCTCAGGCTGAAAACTCTGCCTGTCGCACACATGAATTATGCAGCCCAGGCTTTCGTTCCCTTAGAACTTCTGCGTAATCGACCTGACCTCTTCCATTATCCACATTTTGACCTGCCATTCGCTTCTCCTGGAAAAATCATCGCGACTATCCATGATCTCAAATATTTGACGCATCCAGAATATTTTCCACATTACGGACATCTGAAAAAGCTCATCATCCAGGTGATGACAAAATACACCTGTCATCGAGCTAAATATATCATCTGCGTCTCTGGTGACACAGCAAACAGATTATCAAAATTAACTGGCACACCTTCAGTCAAAATGAAGGTGATTTACCATGGAATTGATCCACAATTCTTTATCCGCATATCAGAGTCTCGATTAAGTTCGTATCGAACCTCAAAAGGTCTGAATAATCCGTTTCTCCTCTTTGTCGGAGAGCGCCGTCCACATAAAAACCTTCCCGGATTAATCCATTCCTTTCACATTTTTCGTCAGATGGTGAACATTCCGTATGAGCTCGTGGTTGCTGGCCGTCGATATGCTGATTATCAGCTTCCAGAAGAAACAGCATCTAAATTCGGGCTTGAAGATTCGGTTCACTTCCTGGATTATGTCCCCGAGAATGATTTACCACTTCTATACCAATCTGCGGAAGCATTAGTATTGATTTCCCATTTTGAAGGATTTGGATTGCCTGCTATCGAGGCAATGGCTTGTGGAACACCGGTGATTGCATCAAATACAACCGCACTGCCTGAAATTGTGGGTGCTGCCGGACTGCTGGTTCCCCCTGACCAACCAGAAATGGCTGCCGAAGCGATCCTTAAAGGTGATAAAAAGTGGATCGTCTCGTGAGCAATTCATTGCTGCAGGACTGAAGCGCGCTCAATCCTTCACCTGGGAGAACTGTGCACGCCAAACTCGTTCTGTCTACCAGGATGCCTTATCCTGATGATCGAACTTACATCACCCTCAACCATTCGCGTTTTACATCCGATCACTCGACTGATTATCGGTGGTGCGCAAGAAAATACGCTCTATACTGCGGAAAAGCTTGATCAGTTCCGGTACCAAATCGAGGTTGTTTGCGGTCCACAAACAGGAACAGAAGGCAGTCTGATTGAAGAGGCGCACCAGAGAGAATTCGGCTAACGATTATTCCAAATCTCTTACGTCAAATCAGTCCAATCGACGATTTTAAAGCTTTCTGGCAGTTGAACAAGATGATGAAGTCCGGGCAATATCAGATTGTCCACACACACAGCTCTAAAGCAGGGATACTTGGTCGTGCCGCAGCGCGCCTGGCGGGTGTACCTGTGATTGTCCATACGATTCATGGTTGGAGTTTTCACGATTTCATGCCCCCGCTAACCCGGCGACTATATATCTGGCTCGAAAGGTGGATGGCGAGTTTTACTGACGCTCTGATCGTGGTCAACAATCGAGATATCCTGAAGGGGCTTCAGGCAGGCATTGGACGCCAGGAACAATATCATCGAATTCGAAGTGCCATCCCGTTGGATGAATTCGATAATGAAAAAATCGACCGGATCGAAGTAAGGTTAGAATTAGGGATCCCACATGATGCAGTTGTGATTGGAAATGTTGGCAGATTCTCACCACAAAAAAACCCTCTTGACTGGGTGAGCGTGGCTGCTCAGGTTAGTCGCGTATGTCCAGAGGTATTTTTCTTGTTGGTAGGTGGAGGTCCATTGCTAGCGGAGGTTGAAAAGAAGCTCCAGGATGAGGGGATTTCCGGCAGAATTGTGCTGGCAGGGCTTCGAAGAGATGTACCAAGGATGTTAGCTGCGATGGATATTTTCATGCTCACATCTCTTTGGGAAGGACTACCGCGGGTGATTCCGCAGGCTATGGCGATGAAGCTACCTGTCCTGGCAAACCGTGCAGACGGCACGATCGAAGCTGTTCAAGAAGGCGTTACTGGTTTTTTGTGTCATCCCGGGAATTTACAGCAAATGACTGAATTCTGCATCAGGCTAGTAAAAGATCCTCTTCTTCGAGAAGAGTTCGGCAGCGCTGGTCATGCGCTGGCACATCAGGAATTCAACCTGAATAAGATGATTAACGATATTGATCAGTTGTATCAGGACTTGATTTTCCAAAGTGTAAAGAAGCTCAGAAAATGAGACCTAGAAATCTGATATTTATCAGCACTCTACTTTTAATCGAAAAAGCTCGCAAGAGATGGGCTGCTTTTTTGCGAAAATATCTTCACAGACCAATCACCGGAAAACCTCGCATCTCAATTCATTACAAGGAGCAAAATGCAAGCGACCTGATAAAAGATTCTCTAGCTCAGGGTAAACCTCTTTTTATTGGACGGCTGGGTCGATTGGAGATGGAGACAATGCTTCGATACCAAAACAACGTGTCTCCAGGCTCAGATTGGTATAAATTTTGGCATTATCTGCTTCATCAAAGTGGGCCTTTTTGGTGGGATGACGATATTCGCAATAAAATGAAAAATATCGCAGGTTTTTTTCCTCCTGAGGATCGGTTATTAGAAAAGTTTGCACAAAAAATGTTTATCGATCTTCAGTATGCAGATATTCTAGGCGTATTTGGTGATGAAGGCAAGCTGATAAACCAATATCGGCAAATCCATCCAGTCCCTTTAACAGATCTAGAGCCATATTTTCATGCTGATCCCTGGACACAAGCATTAACTGATAAACGCGTCCTTGTGGTCCATCCTTTTATTCAAAGCATCTTGATGCAGTATTCTCGCAGAGAGCTACTTTTAAAACTCGAATGTCTTACCCAAATTTGAACTAATCCCATTTAAAGCGGTTCAGTCAATTGCTGGTACACAGGTTGGTTTTCTGAATTGGTTTGAAGCGCTTGATTGGATGTGTAAGCAAATAGAGAACATAAATTTTGATGTCGCGATCATTGGGGCTGGTGCTTATGGATTTCCCCTTGCTGCATTTGTAAAAAAAATCGGTAAGCAGGCAGTTCACTTAGGGGGCGCTACACAAATATTATTCGGGATTCGAGGCAGCCGATGGGATAACAGGCCTGATTTTCAAAACCTCTTTAATCGATATTGGATCCGACCTCTACCTGAAGAGACGCCAGAACACTTTCAATCTGTGGAGAATGGTTGTTATTGGTGATCAACAATTTCCAGATCAAAGCAGTTCATTGCAAAGAATGAATAATCCTGAACCCAAATCCCGTCGCCTGGTCTAATGCCTGCAGGTTGCACATGAATTGCTGCTGCAGCTCGCACAACCACCTGATCTCCCGGCAACAACTTTTCCTCCGCTTGCAGCAAAAAAAACCGATATCGCCCGAGATGTGTTTTGACTGTGACAATTTTCGCATTGGATCGGATTGTCTGCTTCGTTCATCATCCGCAGGCGTTCGAATTTTTCTTTACAATCCAAACAAAGATATTCATAGATAGGCATTTTCACCTCATATTTTTCATTGATCAGATTTTATCGGTGTGAAACTTCAGGTCAATCCTCAAATTGACGACATCTTCAATTTCTTCATGAGCAATGAAGACTCAACGAATAATTCATCAAAGACATCATTCAAAGACATTGAAACTCCTTACCATCTAAAGCCAGAATTCAGCAGCGCCGATTCTTTCACCAATTCCTCAAGAAATCGACCAGCAGGCGTACTCCATATCCAGTTGCTCCGAAAGGTGTATATGGAGTCTCATCTTTCTTTTCAATCATCGCCATCCCAGCCATATCGATATGAGCCCAAGGGTAATCGATGAATTGCTTCAGGAAATAAGCCGAAGAACCAACTCCCCCAGAACGACCACCGGAATTTGCAAAATCTGCAACAAGTGATTTTATTTTCCTCGCATAATCTTCATAAAGCGGCATCAGCCAGAGTCGCTCATGCATACGTGATCCGCTTTCGATTAGCTTTTCCTGCAGCCAAACTGTATTGCTGAACAAGCCTGCCGCAACCCATTCTCCCAATGCAGTAACGCATGCTCCTGTTAATGTCGCCAGGTCGACCACCGCCTTTGGATGATACTGCTGCGCAAAAACAAGTGCATCTGATAGGATCAGCCGACCTTCAGCATCAGTGCTGATGATCTCGATCGTTTTCCCATTGCTTGCTGTGATGATATCTGCTGGATGATATGCGCCCCCTCCTGGCATATTCTCGGTGCATGGTGCTATCGCGACGATATGAAGAGGTAAATTCAACTTTCCCACAACCTGCATCGCTCCCAAAACAGCAGCTGCACCTGCCATATCATCTTTCATATCCGACAATTTTTCAGCTGGCTTGATCGAAATCCCACCAGAATCGAATGTAATCCCTTTCCCGACCAGGACAATGGTATCCAATTCGGTTCGATCAGGATTGTGCTCCAGCACGATGAATGTGGGCGGCTCATAGGCTGCTTTCCCAACAGCAAGAAATGCCCCCATTTTTCTTTCTGCTGCCCATTCACGATCTCCAACAGTAAGCTTCATATCGAATTCGAATGAGATATCTCTTGCGAGGTTTGCGAGATAAGCAGGTGTGACAATATTGGGACCAAGGTTGACGATATCCCGCACCAAATATACTGCTTCACCTGTAATATTGTGCTACCCTCGCGCCCTCTTCGATTGACTGGATTTTCTGCGGATCCACCTCAACAAAAGTGATGGTCTCGATCGTGTCCCAGGGTTCTGGATAACGCTTAGGGGTTTTGTAAAGGCCAAGGATCGAACCTTCTCCAACTGCCTGAGCTGCATCAGATACATCTAATCCGCCAATTCCAGCACCGTGGACGACCGTAGCAACATTCTTGGCATTAAGCTCTCTCGCTTTTTTCACTGCAAAAGATGACGCCTGGCGGACGGTTTCCAGATCAAAACTATGTAGAGGACCCAACCCAACGATCAACACTCGTTTTGCTGGGATTGACCCACCTGGATAAATTATTCCAACCTCTCCCAATTTTCCGCGTATATCGCCATTCGCAATGATTTCACGAATAGCACCTTTTAAAGCCAGATCTAATGAACCTGTTGCTCCGCCAGGAACGGTCACTCCTTCAAATAAATTCACAATAATCGTGTCTGCGCTCGATTGAACGATATCTCCATGTACAATTTTTATAATCATAGTTTTTCTCCTATCTATGGTTGAAGGAACAGACTCTATGCCAGAAAATTAATCGCAAACACTTCGAATAAAAGAGACTTGTAGCAATGTTTTTCTGAAATCACTATCGCTTGTCTGAAATTCTTAAACCTAATCCTACTACGATCAACTTCAATTTTTATGATTTCAACATCTACCACATCTCCTACTTTCAATAAGAATGACCTGCAGGCTTGTTGCTTCGGTGGAGAAGTCCATCCTGTTTAACACCTAAATCAATAAAAGCACCAAAATCAACCACATTGCGAACAGTTCCTTTGAGAATTCATCCCGATTATTGAGATCATCGATTTTTACTACGTCACTTCGGAGCAATGGAACTGGGAGATCTTCTCGAGGATCTCGGCCTGGACGGACAAGCTGCTCAAGGATGTCCAGTAAGGTTGGCTCACCTAGCCCAAGTTCGCTTGATAAGTCTTTAATCGAAGCTTGCTCAAGCATAAGAGCTAATGATTCTTTCCTTTCCATTGAAGAAGAACCCATGGAAAGGCCAGCCTTTGACAAAATCGTTTCTGCAGCAGCATAGCTTTCCGGGTGGATCGCACTAGCATCTAAGGGATTCGAACCTCCTCTTACACGAAGGAAACCTGCAGCTTGTTCAAATGCTTTTGGACCCATTCCGGAGACATTTATCAGGGCATGCCGGTCGGGAAATGGACCGATTATTGTTTCTATGTGCGACGATCTTTTCAGCAAGTTTTGGACCAACTCCTGCGACATACGTGAGAAGTGCTGCCGAAGCCGTATTGAGGTCAACTCCGACTGAGTTTACAACATTCTCGACTACCGATTTCAGTGCCTTTGTGAGCTGGGTTTGATCCACATCATGCTGATAAAGACCTACCCCTATCGATTTAGGATCAATCTTTACCAATTCTGCCAATGGATCCTGAACCCGACGTGCGATGGAAACAGCTCCACGAATACTGACGTCGAGATCAGGCAGCTCGGATCGGGCAAGGGAGCTTGCACTATATACGCTGGCGCCTGCTTCATTAACCATCAAATAGTGGATTTTTGGTAAGCTTCGGATCAGCTCGGCAACGAGCTGCTCGGTTTCACGAGATGCAGTCCCGTTTCCTATCGCGATCAGGGTGACAACGTGACTTTTCGCTAATCTTTCAAGGATTTCAAGAGCTTTTACCCATTCATTCTGCGGACCGTGAGGAAAGATATTCGCAGTCTCTAATAATCTACCAGTCGGATCAACAACAGCAACTTTACAGCCCGTCCGAAATCCAGGATCCAGTCCTAGCACAACCTGACCAACCAGCGGCGGTTGGGTCAGCAAAGCGCGCAGGTTTTCAGCAAAAACGGTGATCGCATGCTTTTCACTCTTCTCTTTAAGATCACGCCGAACATCTCGTTCGATTGATGGCAATAACAACCGACCTGCTGCATCCTGTACTGCAAGTCTCAAGTTGGTTGTGAAATCTTGATCGCTTATTTATCGGATATATTCTTTCGATAATACTGCGCCAATCATGTTCTTGGATTGCAATTTCAACTCTTAAAACCTTCTCCGCTTCACCGCGATTCATCGCCAGGGTTTGATAAGGGCGAATCGTCGTCCACCCGCATCTCAAAATGGTAGTAGCGTTCATAAATCCGCAGATCATCTGATGCGTCAGGTAACTTGGAACAGCGCAGCGTCCCCCTCTTGAATGCTTTTTCGCGAACCGACCTTCGGATATCCGAGTGTTCACTGATCCATTCTGCAGCAATATCCCTCGCTCCAGCCCACGCATCGTTTGGTGTTGGGACATCCTCTGAAAGATATAGCTTCTGCCAATAACTCTAATGATTGATCGAGTAGAGATTGGTGGATGATTAACTCCGCCAGGGGTTGGAGTCCGCGTTCCTTTGCAACTGCGGCGCGAGTCTTTCGTTTTGGTTTATACGGGCGCGTAAATATCTTCCAGCTCCGTCATAGTCGAAGCATGATCGATCTGAATCCGGAGCTGCTCGGTTAATTTCCCCTGCTCATCAATCGATTTCAGCACTACTGCGCGGCGCTGATCCAACGCCCGCAATTTTTCGAGTCCATCAGAAAGTATTCGCAGCTGCGCATCATCTAATCCGCCAGTGGCTTCTTTTCGATATCGAGCAATAAACGGAATTGTATTCCCCAAATCGATTAACTCAATGACCGCGGCTACCTGTTCGGGGCGAACCGAAATAATCGCAGCAATATGTTCAACTAAGTTCATCCAGGTACTTCTCGTTGGTATGAGAATTATATGTTTCACAAAAATCATAAGAAGGCGACCATTTAACATCTACCAACTTTCATATCGAACAAGCTCAGAAAGCGGTTTTCGCTCACGAATTTTTGGTGTATCCGCAGGATATCCAACAGGGGTGAAGAGAAGTGGTACCACATCGTCTGGAAGCTTCAAAATGGCTTTTGCTTCGGGTGCATTAAAAGCAGCAACCCAACATGTTCCTAATCCGAGCGCGGTCGCCGCCAGGATAATGTGATCCATTACAATCGCTGCATCCACTTCAAGGTAGCTTCTGCTGTCATATCCACGCACCCAGCCCTCAGGTATCACGCCGCATACGCAAAGGAGAAATGGAGCCTGAGAAAACCAACCGCGACCATAAATTCTGCGCAGCTCTTCTTCTCTGCCGTTCGTGTGAATAACAATAATCTTAAAAGGTTGGTTGTTATGAGCAGTTGGTGCAATGCGAGCTGCTTCAAGTATTTTTTCAAGAAATTCATCACTAACTGGATCTGGTAGATATGCCCGAACACTGCGGCGACTTTGGATTAGTTCGAAGAAATCCATGGTTGCTTTCTCCATTCTCAAAGATGTTAATGATAATGAATTCATCATTCTGGTAAAAAATGGACTGAACAAGGAATGTCATCCAAACAGAAATCATTTTTCCATATTCATACGTCAAATAAAAATTCCAAACAATACCTGACAAGAATTCAAGTCTAAAATTGCCTAAACCCGAATTTTTGACGAGATTGATTGGCAATATGATTATACCAGCGGGCAGAATATGTTCCTCAAATGCGAGGTTATAATTCTCTCGATGAAATCTATTGAGCTTATTGGGTTAACCAAACGATTTGGGTCGAGGTGTGCAGTTGATAATCTTAACCTGGAAGTCTCTTCAGGCGAGATTTTTGGATTTGTTGGACCAAACGGCTCCGGTAAAACTACGACGATCCGTATGATAGCTGGTTTACTCCTTCCTTCAAAAGGTAAAGTATTCGTCAATGGATATTCTGTTGAACAATCTCCTAAAGAAGTAAAAGGTTTGATCGGTTACATGCCCGATCAGTTCGGAGTTTATCCAGACGTGACCGTGTGGGAGTACCTGGATTTTTTCAGCGCGTGTTATAAAATCGAGGCTGGAAAACGGAATGGATTAATCGATGGATTATTGGAGCTCGTCGATCTATCTCACCGCCGCATGGATAAAGTAGATCAACTTTCTCACGGCCTAAAACAACGTTTGAGTCTGGCGCGAACACTCTTGCATGAACCGCAAATCCTGCTCTTAGATGAACCAGCTGCCGGCCTCGATCCTCGAGCTCGAGTTGAGATGCGTGCATTGCTGGCCGAATTATCACGAATGGGTAAGACGATTTTCTTTTCTTCGCATATCCTCCCGGATGTAGCTGAGCTTTGCAGCCGAGTAGGAATTATCGAGGCCGGGGTTTTAGTGGCTGTCGGCTCCATGGATGAATTGAAGTTTCAAACTCAACACCGACGGAAAATCGAGCTGATAATCATACATAAAATGGATGAGTTGTTAGAAATATTGAGCAATAGAACCGGAGTTAAGAATATTATCTACCAGCAAGCTTATTCTCTGCCAGGGCGAATAAGGATCGATTTTGAATTTGAAGGTGGAGATTCAGATCTGAGCGCATTGCTTTCAAATCTCTTTAAGGCTGAAATACCTCTTAAGCTTCTCTGAAAACGAACAGCAGCTGGAAGAAATCTTCTTGAGTGCTACCAAGGGGATTGTATCGTGACATCCAGGATTACGATCCCAAGATTATTGAAGAATCCTCTCATCACAAAGGATTTGCGAACGCGAATGCGTGGATCAAGGACTTTCCTCCTGATTTTCATCCACCTCATCGGACTTGGATTTGTGATGATTATTGGATTCCTGGTTTTTCAATCTGCGCTTACTTCTCCAGGTTCCCTGGAGCAGCGGCGATTCTTTGGAAAGGCGCTATTTGGTCTTCTCGTATGGATGGAACTGGTGATGGTCAGTTTTGTTGCACCCGGGATGACCAGCGCTACGATTTCTTCTGAACGTGAACATCAGACTTTTGACTTGCTGAAAATGACTTTATTATCTCCATCTGCCCTTATCCTAGGAAAATTCCTTCCAGGTTTGGGATTTGTTTTTTTATTACTCTTCACATCAATCCCACTCCAGGGTCCAGCATACTTGATTGGCGGCGTCCTTTGGCAGGAGATTATCATCGCTACACTGGTTCTGATGACCACTGCTGCAGCATTTTGTGCACTTGGGATCCTTCTTTCCACTATGATCCACCGTACGATCATCGCTACTACATTGACCTATGCTTTTTCAATTTTTGTGGTTTTTGGGATACCAATCATCACCCTGATCTTTATTTTTCTATTCGGAGCCACCGTCCCTGATAATTTTGAAAATCTGGTTCGAGGGAACGAATGGTTGCTACTTACAGCAGGATGGCTTTTGCTCTCCCTTACTCCCCTGGGTGCAATCGTCGGCACAGAAGTATTCTTCCTCAATCAAAACCAGCTTTTATCGTCCAAATTCCTTTGAGTAAGGATTTAATCTCTTCTGCACCCTCACCTTGGATTCCCTACTTTTTATTGTGCAGTTTATTTAGCATCATTGCATTATGGTTGAGCTCACGGAAGGTTAAACAGGTTGATCATTAATGGTTAGCTACCAAAATGAAAAATGACCTGAGAAGATTCCAGATCATTTTTTTACACTTTAATAAATTAGCTTCCTTGCACGGAAAGGTGGGCTTTTTTATGGTAGGTTTTGGATAATTTCTTTCAGATCCTGGCTGGAAACCACCCGTGGAGTCCCTTCCGGCATCGGCAAGAGGTAGTAGATGCTGCCGTTTCCTTCTTCAACAAAGCCAATTTTCTTATCTGCCGTTACCACCCTCCAGATAATCGAGCCATTTGAACACCATGGACCTCTGTAAATATCCACCAACTCACCATTTTCCAGCTTTCGAAAAATAGGAGCGTATCCAATATCTTTAGTAAAGTGGAGGCCTTCCACCCCACCACCATTCGCGACAAATGCAACATCACCCTGATGGAGTCGCGAGGCGACGCACCCCCCAATTGGATAATAAATAGGAACTTGAAATGGATCCCAACCTGAAGCAAGAGTAGGGGCAATGGTTGGAACTACCTCAGTGGGTGCAGGTGTTGGTGTTATGGTTGGTGTTGCAACGATTTGAGTAATAAATTGGGTAATCAGCACAGTAGGTTGAACTACTTGCGGTGTTGATGCGATCTGGTTCGCTCTGCCAACGCAAGCAGAAAGAATTAAGGAAAAACTTAGAAAAATCAGAAGAAGAAACCAGCCTGATCGCTTATTGTTATTCATAAGCAGTTAACTCCTATGATCCATCAAGAAAATGAGTTATTCGGATGTTGGCCAGAGCCAATACGAATTCCCATCTCCTTCGGGTGTGTAACCAATCGTTCCGTCAGCCATTCGAACGAGCCAGACGAATCCAACCTCGGCTGCACCAGGGACCATTAACAATCTCAAGCTTCGATCCCGGTTGAGCATAGGCAATTATGGTATCTGTTGATAAGTCTTGTCCAAAACGGATTCCATTCGGTCCACCAACCAACGACACCATTGCCACATCACCAACGTGCAGCCGCGAAGCCACACAATCTTCGAGCGGGAAATAGATCGGTGCTGAAATCGGATCAAAAGTAGGCGAGGGAGTTGGTGGCTCAGGGGTGAAAGTTTTCGTTGCAGCAGGTGTTTCAGGAATTGGAGTGGGAGGAATAATTTGGGTGATTACCTGTGTGACGATCAGGACTGGTGCGGTTGCAGTTTCTGCCTGAGTAGGTGAGACGATCTGGATGCAGCTGGTTAGCGCCAACATCAGGAAAAAAACAAAAATAAAGATCACCAGTGCCTTCTTAAAGCTCGTTATTGATTTTATATGGTTCACGGATAACTTCATCCCTTTCATTTTCAAGTCTTTGACTTGAAGACCGTTACAAGCGTCCCATAATCCAACTCGACGTAATCCTCATCAACGGGCACACTTGGCTCAGACCACCTGTAAATCCATTTTGCTGCTTCTGGAGTAAGATTGATGCAGCCATGACTTTGAGGGGTGCCATAATTGTTGTGCCAGTAAGTCCCATGAAATGAAACCCCGGTCCAGGAAATATAACACACCCATGGAACACCTGGAAGGTCGAATTCATTACCCTGTAAATTTGATGCCATATGCCGCGTCGGCTGCTTTCTCTCTATTTGGAAATCACCGATTGGCGTGTCGCCTTCAAAATAGCCAGTTGCAGTGGGTGTTGTAAAAACAGGGCGGTCACCTTCGATGGCAACCAATTGCTGGCGGGTTAAGTCAATTTCTATCCGTTTTCCTTTGACACCCGGAGAAAGCGGTGTCAATTCCTCAGCCTTTATTTGGCGCAAATGTTGAGCTTCCACAAGGAACAATTCGCGATATCTCTCGTCGAAAATCTGGTACCAGATTACACCATTGATACCACTAAATGCATTTTGCACCCAATAGGTGCTCCCATAGTAACACCTGTAGACACGCTTTCTCCCCCGATCACCAGAGGACCATGCTTGAGTGAACGGTACTGATACTTCCGCAAGCATCCCTCCAGCTGGGATTTTAAGAACGGGTTGATTGAGTATATTCTCGACCGGTTGAACATAAGCAGAATGCAGCCATCCATCGGGTGTACGCAGCCAGATGGGGTTGTGCATCGGAGTAGGGTCACCAACTTTTTCCTCTAACACTTCGATTACCGTGTCAGTATTGTAGAAACCTAATTCCTTGCTTGAAATAGAAGGTTGATCGTAATACCTCAAAGAATAAATAGTCCGACCCAAGGCGAATGAAGGAGCGCGCTGACTGTCCGGATCGCCGCCTGGAGGATAGTCACGGAAACCCAATCCGATGGATGCAGCTCCAAACAATTTTAGAAAATCTCGTCGATTAACATATGAACTCATAAAGTATGAGGTCTCAAACCAATTCACGATAGAATAAAAACCAGATCAGGATTTCTATCATAGCATAGATGCTGAGTTCATGCAATTAACCAATCATTAACTGTAATTGAAAAAGCGCTTCTCGACCAGCAGAATGGTAAAATAAGCCTGTACGATGAAACAGGGGATCAAAAAAATAGAGGTATGCAGTCTTTAATTATAAGCATAATCGCCTGATGAACAAAGTTGACATGAAAATTACTGAATCAAATCTGGCAAATTGTACATGGAGGGGATGAATGGGCGCGTTAGATTGCAATGAAGTCCGGTTTTTCAGTGGTCAATCGCATCCAAAACTAGCTTCAGATATTGCCGCTTACTTGGGAGTGCCTTTAGATCCCACCCATTTTGATCGGTTCAGTAATGATAATCTATATATCCAATTAGGAGCCAGCGTCCGGGGAAGAAGTGTTTACATCCTGCAATCACTAAACCCTCCAGTAAGCGACCACCTGATAGAGCTGCTCATGATGATCGACATCGCCCATGGAGCTGGAGCGGCAGAAGTGCATGCCATCGTCCCATATTTTTCTTACGCTCGATCTGATAAAAAAGATGCGCCAAGGATCTCAATTACGGCTCGTTTAATTGCCGACCTGCTTCAGACCGCTGGAATGACACATTTCATGACAATGACCCTACATTCACCGCAGGTCCATGGCTTTTTCAGTGTACCAACTGATCCACTCACTGCCAGACACCTCTTCATCCGTTTTTTTAAGGGTCATAATCTTGATTCGCATACATCAATCGTGGTTTCACCGGATATTGGGCGGGCAAAACCGGCTTCGCGCTTTGCCAGGTATATGGGACTCCCGATGGCGGCAGCTCAAAAGGAAAGAGTGTCAGATTTCGAGGTACAAATTGGCGATACCCTGCAAAAACAAATTAAAGGATTCCGCCACGCCCTGGTATATGATGATGAAATTGTCACCGGGACAACTGTCCTTGAATTGTGCAAGCTGCTCATCGAATACGGGATAGAAAGTATAGATGTGATTTGTACGCATGGCCTCTTTTCAGGTGATGCACTCATCCAACTTGGTGACTTTCCACAAATAAAAAGGATTGTCGCAACCGACACGGTTCCAATAGAAGAAGAAAAAATGATCTCCAAATTGGAAATCATTTCTGTTGCACAGGTCTTTGGAGAAGCAATCTGGAGAAACTCCACCCGCCAGTCTATTGGCAGCCTGTTTACTTTCCATGCAGATTGTGATGAATAATTCAGTGATAATAATTTAGATCAACTTGAAAGGAAGGCCAAAATGACACAGGATTACACCTTAAAACAAATACTGACGGAACCGCGGACTATTGAAGAACTTCTTGTTCCTCAGAACCTGGTCATCGATCTGATCTTCCGATTACTTTATAATGAAGGTAACGTTTCACTTTCCCGTTTCACGGATGTCCTGAAAATCCCAAAGAATCTCGTCGATGAGATTTTACTCTGGATGCAGAAGGAACATCTGGTGGAGGTCTCAAAAGCGAGTATCGAGCTAGGCAGATTAGCTAATGTCTATGCGCTAACTGAAGCAGGTGAGGTCCGCGCACGGTCCGCTCTCGAACGGAGTTTATATGTTGGTCCAGTCCCGGTCGCACTCCAATCCTACAGCCGAGGAATTGAGCTGCAAACACTTAAGCGCTCAAAAGTCGTACCAGGACAGGTCAAACAATCCTTGAGTCATCTTGTTTTACCGGAGAATTTTCACCGTCAAATCGGACCTGCAGTTAATTACGGCACGTCTCTTTTCCTATATGGCCCTCCCGGTAACGGAAAAACGACGATAGCGAACGCTATTGCTAAAATGATTGGCGGATCTGAAGCGATCTTCGTCCCTTATGCGGTCACTGTGGCAGGTCAAATCATTCAAATCAACGATCGACTCGTTCATAAACCTGTTCAATCTGAAAAAGCAAAGACAGGCGATTTCGGGAGGATAGATCAGCGTTGGGCGCTGATCGAACGTCCAGCAGTTTCGGTGGGGGGCGAGTTAAAAATGGACGCGCTCGACTTGAGATTTGATCCAATTTCGAAGTTTTATGAAGCTCCTCTTCAAATGAAAGCAAATGGGGGCATGTTTTTGATAGATGATTTTGGCCGCCAGCAAATTAGCACTTCTGATCTCTTAAATCGCTGGATTGTCCCTCTGGAAAGCCGAATTGATTTTTTACGGCTGCACAGCGGTCAAACAGTTATTGTCCCCTTTCGGCAGCTTACTGTTTTCAGCACAAACCTGGATCCTCGCCAATTGGTGGATGATGCGTTCCTTCGCCGGATCCACATGAAAGTGAAAGTTGAATCCCCCGATGAAAGGCTTTTCTTAAAGATATTCACGATCCAGGCAAAAGAATTGAACCTGGAATTTGATAAGGATTCATTCGTCCATCTGCTTCAGCATTGGTATCGCGATCCAGGTCGACGTCTGCAGGCCGTACATCCTCGCGATCTTTTACGAATTATCGTCACAATTTGCGAATACGACGCCAGCACCCCGAAGATTACCCCCGACTTGATCGATGAAGCCTGCCGTGACTATTTTGTGGATTGAACTGCTCCGCCGGGTGATCGATGCAGAATCAGGTCCATTTCAATCATCTGACAGTTTCCGTCCAATCAGACGATCTTGAATATTCCTCAGATGGAATTCTGATTTCGGGTTACGAGATTCAGATACTTCATCCTTTTGGGGAAACAAAATTCTTCAGGAATGGTTTCCATTCCTGGAGTTTGTGCAGTTGGATCCCATTAAATAAATCATTCCCAAAGCCAGGCATTGGTCGTTTGTGGCCTCAGGTGGATCACCCGGATTTATTCGAAAAATACCCTTTTTCTAGCAGTGGCTTCTGCGCCCTGGAAGGCGAAAATTCAAATATCCTTTTCCTTGGTGCACTTGATCTGGACGCTTTAATGTGCGCTGATAAGTGGATGATCTCAGGAAGATACCGAATTCCAGAGTGTGAATCCGACCAGACTCCACCCAACAAAGCCTACCCAGAATGGTTCTTGACTTACGGAACGGAAGCAGAAGTGTTCGACCGTTATGCAAACCGGCTTCTCGAGCGGTTTGGCAGACGGAGGCAAGCTTCTTCTCCTAATGTCTGGTGCTCATGGTACAGTTATTTCACCCAAATCGACCAGGAGAAGCTCATCGAAACCCTGTCCAGCCTTAAAGACCTGCCTTTTGACGTTTTTCAGATCGATGATGGCTGGCAGCTATGCATGGGTGATTGGGAACCTAATCAAAAATTTCATTCCGGTATGAAGTCTTTGGCAGATACTATCCGAGGGAATGGATTAATACCAGGCATCTGGCTGGCTCCATTTATCGTCCAACCTCAGTCAAGTTTGGTAAAGGTGCATCCACAGTGGCTATTAAAGGATCAAAACGGTGATTTTGTAACCGCTGGATACAACTGGGGAGATGTATTCTATGCACTGGACACAACAAATCCTGAGGTTCTTGATTGGTCAGCCGACCTGATTGAAACCGTGTGCAAGTGGGGGTATAGATATTTGAAGCTCGATTTTCTTTATGCCGGAGCACTTCCTGGTAATCGCTGGATAAATATGCCAGACGAACAGGCGTATCGAATGGGTCTTTTAAAGCTCCGCGAGGCTGCTGGTGATGCCTACATTTTAGCTTGCGGTGCGCCAATTTTAGCCTCACTCGGAATTGCTGACGCGTTGCGGATCGGACCAGATGTCGCACCAATCTGGGACAACATAGATAGAAGTCGTTACCTGCATGATCTTTCTGGTCCGAGCACCTTAAATGCAATTCGAACATCGATCCACCGCCATTGGCTGAATGCCCTGATTCAGGTCGATCCCGATGTCGTATTCTTTAGGACAAAAATGAATTTATTAAATTCAAATCAACGCCAGTACCTTAAGGACCTGGCCACTATTTATGGTTTTATTGCGACATCCGATCCACCAACCTGGCTCAATTCAGGAGAATTAACTGAGCTGCGCGATTTCCTTAAAGATTAATTCCAGCGTGGAAAAGATCGACAGGTATCACTTCAGGATTGGAACCAGGCTGGTCGATTTCAGCTTTCTGGAAGAATCCTGGCCTATGTAAAATGCAATTCTCAAGAGAAAGGTTTATTAAGATGGATTTCAATCATTACTTCTCGAATGATGAGATTGAAAAAATCATAAAAGAATGGGCTGAAGAATTTCCGGATCTAGTAGAGCTTCAAATCATCGGTGAAAGCTTTGAAAAACGACCTATATGGTTGGTAACTTTGACGAATAAAGCGACAGGGAAAGATACGGATAAACCGGCTGTTTGGCTGGATGCTAATATTCACGCAACTGAAATCTCTGGAACGACAACGCTTCTTAAGGCAGCTTACAATCTACTGCATGGGTACAGTCGTGATGAGCAACCCAGGCGACTGCTTGACCAAATCGTCTATTACATCGTGCCTCGCATCAATCCTGATGGCGCAGCCCTGGCTCTTGCAGACAAGCCTCGCTTCATCCGTTCCGGAGTCAGGCCTTATCCCTGGCTTGAGCTTGAGGAAGGGCTTCATGAAGAGGATATCGATGGAGATGGGCGGATCCTTCAAATGAGGATCGAAGATCCGAATGGGGATTGGAAAATTAGCAAATTGGATCCTCGATTAATGGAGAAACGGTCGCTCAACGAGCATGGAGGCCATTATTACAGGTTGCTTCCGGAAGGAAGGATGCATAATTATGACGGCTCTACAATAAAACTGGCAGCACAACCTGAAGGGTTGGATTTTAATCGGAATTTTCCATTTGAGTGGAGGGGGGAAAGCGAACAAGCCGGAGCAGGTCCATATCCAATCTCAGAGTCCGAAACCAGGACAATTGCTGAATTCATCATGAAGCACCCGAATATCAATGCAGCCATTACTTATCATACTTTCAGTGCAGCAATTCTTCGGTGCTACAGCACAAAATCCGACGATGATATGGAAACCAATGACTTGTGGGTATATAAAAAAATCGGTCAGTTGGGAACTGAATATCACGGGATATCGCTGCGTGTCTATTTTTCACGATTTTAAATATCACCCAAAAGAAATCACCACAGGCGGTTTTGATGATTGGATGTATGACCATCTTGGCGTTTTCGCCTTTACAGTAGAAATTTGGGACTTACCGACCGAAGCCGGGATCAAAGACCGGAAATTTATTGAATGGTTTCGGGATCATCCTCACACAGAAGATTTACAGATACTCCAATGGGTAGATCAGAACTGCGTTCTTGACAGCTATATTGACTGGTATTTATATGATCACCCACAGCTGGGGAAAGTCGAACTGGGTGGGTGGAACCAAATGTTTACCTGGCGCAATCCACCGCTCAATTTCATCGGTGCTGAAGCTGAGAAAAATGCCCGGTTTGCAATCGCTTTAGGTGATCTACTTCCTAAGTTATCCATCCACAATCTCGAGATAACCGCAATAGGTGACGGGAATTACAGGCTGGAACTCGTCGTGGAAAATACTGGTTTCTTGCCGACGTACACCAGCGAGCAAGGAAAGAAAAGAAAGGCGGCACGACCTGTTCGTGTCGAGCTCGACCTTCCCTCAACTGTCGAAATCATCAATGGAAAATCGAGGTTGGAATTAGGTCACCTGGAAGGCAGAAGCAATAAATTGGATAACGATCCAGTTTGGAGCTTGTCCCCAACGGATAACAGGGCGCGAGCAGAATGGGTAGTCTCTGGAAAGCCAGGTGAAAAATTTTCACTTCACATTTTAAGCGAGAGAGCTGGCTCAATCCATCGTGATTGCAACCTTCCAGATGTTGTTTGACTTAGGAGAATTTGACAATGCCTACACTTATTCATCAAAAAATCTCACAGGCTATCAAGATCCTTGAGGAAAAAGATATCGATCTGTGGATGACTCTGGTCAGTGAAACCCCAGCAGGCAGGGATCCTGTATTGCCGCTGATCTACGGTCACGACCTCACCTGGCTTTCGGCCATGATGCTTACCCGCTCAGGGGAAAGGATTGCCATTGTAGGCAACTTCGACTCTGAAATGGTCATTCGTTCAGGCGCATATTCGACGGTTCTTCCATACCATCAATCCATTCAACCTGTTTTACTGGATACTCTCGAACAAATCCAACCTCGATCGATTGCAATCAATTATTCCAAGAACAATGTGCTTGCGGATGGATTAAGGCATGGCTTGTACCTGACATTATTGGATTTACTTGAAGGGACAGTTTATCGCAATTGTCTGGTGTCTGCAGAAGCGATAATCGGAGCATTGATCAGTCGAAAAACTCAAGCTGAAATCGAACGCATCCGAGCAGCAGTCGCAGAAACTGACAAGATCTTTTCGAAGGTATTTGATTATATCTCTCCAGGGATGTCCGAAAAAGAGATCGCTAATTTTATGCACAAACAAATCAAATCCTTGAAACTTGAACCCGCCTGGGAAATTAGCGATTGCCCAGCAGTCAACGCCGGGCCGGAGTCGAAAATCGGCCATTCGGGTCCTTCGGATATCCGACTTGAACGCGGCCACATTCTGCATTTCGATTTCGGTATCCGCCTGAATGAGTATTGTTCCGATATCCAGCGGGTGGGATACTTATTAAGACCCGGAGAAAATAGCGCTCCAGAAGAGGTCCAAAGGGGATTCAATACGGTTGTTGATGCCGTTCAAACTGCAGGCCGCGATGATGAAACCAGGGGTGCTTGGGAGGGATGTCGACGCCTCGGCCCGGAAGGTAGTAACCGATGCTGGCTACCCGGAATATATGTATGCCACAGGTCATCAATTAGGTCGCCTTGTACATGACGGCGCCGGTTTATTAGGGCCTGAATGGGAGCGCTATGGAGAAAGTCCACTGCAACCGCTGGAAGAAGGCCAGGTATTTACCATCGAACCTGGACTAGAAGTACCAGGGTATGGTTATATTGGTCTCGAAGAAGATGTGGTTGTGACCGCAAAAGGGGCAACTTTTCTTGGAAAACCACAGACAGAATTGATCTTGCGATAAATTCGACTCACTTGATAAAAAAAGAACCAGCCGTGTTAATTGAGGCACGGCGGTTTCTTTTTTAAAGATTACCAAAAAGGTTTAATAAAACAGATTATCGCCGAATAACAGGAAGATATGAGTGCAGGAACGAACCATCCATAATTGGACCAAAATATTCCTGATATGCGGCTTCGCCGAGAACGCCGATCCAATAATGATAAAGAACTCCAAATGTTGGGGTATTGTCGATGTATTCATACATGCATGGAACACTCTGCGAACAGGAATTATTGGCTGGGATCAGCACCGGATTTATTGGAACACCAGGAATAACGGGAGTTTCCGAGCGAAAAATATTAAAACCCTGAATTCCGGTTTCAGAAGTGGTCTGCCAGTTCAGCCGAACGCTGGATGGTCCTGATGCAGAAACCAGTGTATCCAGCATAATCGGTAAAACATTTCCACCGGCAGTAAATGCTTCAAGGTTTGGACCAACGATAGAAAAGGTGTTTGCGGTTGGATTTATCGGCAAACCTGACTTCCAGGATACTCCCGATTGACTTAAACCAACCAATTCTGTCTCATCCCCCACGACATCATCCTGGACATATTGAAAACCTACATCCGCAGAAAAGGATGATAGGTTATCGGTTTCTGCAAGCCAATGGCGAGTGATGTGAATGGGAAAGTAGTTCTGAGGCAGTCGAGCATCTACCACGCGCATGCAAACCGATGGCTCAATTCCAAAAGACCCTGAGCTGAAGGAAATCGTTGCCGGCGAATAATCATAAGCGCCGGTTTGATCGCCAATTGGGAATGTAAATGTCGAAGTCGGCCATGGTCCAGCATAATTATTCGGATATTTTTTACAGACCTTTCCTGAGCCGTTGGTGATGATCATCATACTGGAAGAGAAAGTCCCGGCAGCTGTCGCTTGAGGGCCGAAGGTTAAACGGGAATCATTCAAAATTACTTTACCATTTTGAAGATTCAAAGCCCCAATAATGGCAATATCCTTACTCAGATAAATGTTTGAAGGATTATCAATCGTGATGTTTTTAAAGGATGTCGCCAGCGAACCTCCGATAGTTTGTGCTGAAGCGCCGTTCAAGATCAGAGTGCCGTTATTGTGAGAAAATATCCCGGGGTCAGAACGAAGGAAATTTCCAGTCAGATAAAATAAAGGTGCAGATGCTTCAAATTCACCATATTGAATGGAAAGATTCCCATTTATTGTGGATGTATCGCTGAACAAGACCTTAACATTCCTGTTGAGGTTGACCAACTCATCAAAAGTGCCGCTTATAACTCGAACTTCTCCTCCGCTGCTGACCTCCTCAATACCATGAGTAATTGTTCGAAAAGCACAGTCATCACCCGTCGCCTGAGCTTCACTGTATGGAAATAATCCGTTACAGTTGGTGTCAGACCCATTCTGGCGAACATAGATCGGAGATGCTGCCGAGGCATTAATTGGGAATAAGCTGGTACAAAAAATGAAGAGAAACATGATCAGGATAACAGACTTCATTATTGGCTTCATTACAAACCTTGCTTTCTTTTAAACTAATGTGTAGATTAGACAAGGCGATCGACTTAAAATTTAACAAATATCAATTATTATGAACGATCGACCGGATTGATGGGTTGAACTTTTCTTAAATCAATGATTTTCTGTTGGTTCCTTTCAACATTATAGCAATAATTTGCCTTTTTGATTCTTCGGCATGTGCATTAATTTTCCACAAAGAATTTTGAAGGAAAGGATGATCCCTTTCTACAACATAATTGTTGTGAAAAAAAATGACTGTACCTGGATTCAAAATCGGTTTATATGCTACAATCCTTTCCCAGGAACATACCGAACGAGGGCAAAGATATCAGTTATGAAAAACAGTATTCAATCTGTCAAAGGCACACGTGATTACTACCCGGCGGAGATGGCGGTTCGCAGCTTCCTGTATGATACTGCCCGAAAAGTGTCGGAATCTTTTGGATATCAAGAATGGGACGCTCCTTTTCTTGAGACACTCGAGCTTTATGCAGCAAAATCAGGAGAGGAGCTAGTAAATAAGCAGTCTTTTGTTTTTGCAGACCGTGGAGGTGACTACATCACGCTCCGACCCGAGCTAACCCCAAGCCTTGCAAGATTAATCGCCCAGCGCCAGAAGCAGCTTGTCTATCCTGTCCGCTGGTGGTCTTGGGGACCGTTTTGGAGATACGAACGTCCACAGAAAGGCCGGACACGGGAGTTCTTCCAATGGAATATAGATATGATCGGCGTCGACACGCCTGAATCGGACGCCGAAATGGTCGCAATTGCCGCTTCCTTTATCAAGGAGGCAGGTCTCAGCCCGGAACAGGTGAATATCCTTGTCAACAACCGTAAGCTGATCAATGAAGAACTTGCTGGACTGCTTGTGCCAGAGGCGCTGTGGAAAGAAGTCATTCGAGCGATCGATCGTCGAGATAAGATGACACCGGAAGCATGGGATGACTATGCGAAGGATATCGGCTTAGACCAGCACCAGATAGCCGGATTGAAGAAGGTTCTCGCCGATAATGACCTCTGGAAAAAGTCTCTTGAGCTCACCTCTTGCTTCGAGTTGATTGATGCACTCGGACTCAAGGATTACGTCCGTTTTGCACCTCACATCATCCGGGGATTGGACTACTACACCGGTACAGTTTTTGAAGCCTGGGATTGTGACAGTGAATTTCGCGCAATTTTAGGCGGCGGACGCTATGATAACCTAGTATCCGATGTCGGCGGTGAGCCTCTGCCTGCGGTTGGCTTCGCAATGGGTGACCTTGTGATCAGTCTAGTCCTTGCGAAATTTGGCGTGCTGCCGAAGGATCTGGATTCGTCCCCCGCAAAGGTCCTTATCACTTTATTCGATCGGGAATCGCTTGCTGATTCGTTTAAAATTGCCGCTCAGCTTCGTGCAGCCGGGATCAATACTACGGTGTATCCGGAGCTTGTGAAGCTCTCCAGGCAGCTAAAATACGGCGATCGGATGGGAATGGAAGTGGCAATCGTACTAGGTCCGGATGAACGAGCACAAGGGAAAGCAGCTGTTAAAGATCTGCATACAGGTAAGCAAATAATTATCCAGCTTTCAGAACTTGAGAGAACGATCAAAGAGCTTATCCAGACCTGAAAGCACTTGCGAAGCATTTCCCTTCGTGATACAATCTTTTCTCGCTACGGTGGGCGTAGCTCAATGGCAGAGCACTTGACTGTGGATCAAGTGGTTGTGGGTTCGACCCCCATCGCCCACCCTGCCAGATCTGGGGTGTGCTTATAAAAGCAGACCCTTTTTGCTTTATATGGGGGGTTTTTGTTTTATCTAAGTAAGGAAACCACCAGATCACAGGCGTTTTCGAGACCATGCTGCCGAGCTAGCCGCTTCTCTCCCTTCTGGTTGAATACCAAAGGTGCAGGCAAGAAAGCTTTCAGGCATGGCAATGAGCACCCTATGGAGAAGGCTATTGGTTTGCATATCCTCTGATAAAATATCATCAATAAGGTCATCCAAGGTGTATGACTGATCAGAACTTAAATTCTTCTCCAAACCAAGCTGCATCGACCAAGCCTTCCGAACGACCTGGTCACACGGACGCGGCTGGTTGAGCAGCTCAACCAGGATATTGACCGCCATCTTATCCTGGTAAGTGCACCAGCTGGCTTTGGCAAGACCACCCTGATCGTCAACTGGCTTGAACGCATGGATTCTAGTCAGGGTGAAAATGTGCCTTGCATGCCATCCGCGTGGCTTTCGCTGGACGAAAACGACAGCGACCTGAACATCTTCCTGCACTACTTCATCGCCGCACTCCGCACGATTTTCCCAAATGCCTGCGAAGAGACCCTGATGCTGGTTCAGGCACGAGAGCAAGCCCCGAAGGGTGTGCTCCACGCCACCTTCAGCAACGAGATCGAGCTGCTCCCTGAAAGCTTCGTGTTCGTCCTGGACGACTACCATTCCATCCACGGGGAGGAAGTGCACAACCTTCTGAGTGAATTGGTGCGCCACTGGCCAAAACCGCTGCGCCTGGTTCTGATCTCACGCATCAGCCCGCCCTTACCGCTCGACAGCCTGCGCGGAAAGGGATTGATCAGCGAGATCCGGACCCGCGAATTGCGCTTCACACGCGAGGAGACTTCAGCCTATCTGAGCAAGACGCAATTTGCGCTGATGAGCCAAAGCGCCCTACCGCTGATGGAAGAGCGCTTCGAAGGCTGGCCAGCCGGCCTGCATTTGGCGGCGATCTCCTTCCGCTCCGCAAGCAGCCAGGAGGCCGTTCTGTCAGCTTTATCCGGCGAAGATACCAACATCACAGGATACCTGATGGGCGAGGTGCTGAGCCACCAGCTGCCGGCGATCCAGACATTTCTGCTGCATACTTCGATCTTGGACCGTTTCAGCACTTCGCTGAGCGAAGCTGTGATTGGAGAGATCGACCCCGCCTGGAACGCGCGCCGCTGCCTGGATGCAATTGAGAGCTCAGAGCTTTTCATCATTCCCCTGGACAACCGGCGGGAATGGTACCGCTATCACCATTTATTCCAGGAACTGCTGCGCCAGAGATTATCGGCCGAGATCACGCCCGACCAGGTGAACAACCTGCATCTGCGGGCTTCAACCTGGTTCGAAGAGCGCGGACTGCTGGACGAAGCCATCCACCATGCCCTGGCAGGCGGCGGCTTCGACCTGGCTGCACGCCAGATGACTGACGGACTACGCGAGGTGCTCAACCGCGAGGACCGGCCGACCCTGGAGCGCTGGCTGGGGCTGCTGCCGGAGGAGATGATCCGGCGGCACCCAGGGCTGCTGATGATCAGAGCCTGGGCATTGCAATTCGCGTGGAGGCTCAATCAACAAGCACAGGTGCTCGAGCAAATTGAAGAGCTGCTGGATGCGGGCGGAGGAGAATCCTTACCGGAGGATGAGCTGCAAATCCTGCGCGGGCTAATCCTTCTGCCAAGAGCTCAGCAGGCATATTTCCGCAACCAGACCACGCATGCGATCGACCTTTGCCGACAGACCCTCACAATCTTTCCAAAATCGTGGACATTCGTGTGCGGCGGAGCGATGATTTACCTGGGCATGTCCATGCAGGCGAGCGGCCAGGCGCTGGAAGCCGAGCGGATGCTGCTCGATGAATACGGTGCTTACAGCGACAGGACCAATCTCTATGCCCTGTTCCTTCTAGAAATCATTGAGCTTTATCTACCTCAATACCGGACGGATCGACCAGGCGAGGCAAACCGCGCAGCAGCAGGTGCAGGGGGCGATTAAAAGCGGACTACCATTAATGGAGTACTGGGGCGATTGGTTTCTCGGCCTTATCAGCTACCAGCGGAACGAGCTGGAGGCTGCCGCGGTGCACTTTACCAAGATCTTCGAGCATCCCTATATTGCCCAGATATCTCCCTTTCGGGATGCAGTTGCCGCCCTGGCGCTGATCCATCAAATCAAAGGGGAGAGCGCTGAAGCCTGGCAGATGGTGGAAACAATCAGCCGTTATGACATGGAACAGCGGGGCAATGAAGACGAGCGAACCCGCTCGCTGCGCGCCAGGCTGATGCTCATGCAAGGGAACCTGGAAGGCTCGATCAACTGGGTAAACACATTTACAGATCCCCCGCCGGACCAGGCTTTTCTCTGGCTGGAAGAACCGCAGGTGACCCGGGCGCGCATCCTGGCGGCGACAGGCAAAGGCGCCGACCTGCGAAGTGCGCTGCAAATCTTAGATGCCCTCGGCGAGCTCGTCGAGAGAACCCATAACACCCGCCACAAGATCGAGATCCTGGCACTACGCGCGCTAGCGCTGGATGCCCTGGGGGAAACCGGAGCAGCCAACGCTGCGCTGATGCAGGCGCTTGACCTGAGCTGGACGGGGGGCTTTATCCGGGTTTTTATCGACTTGGGTAAACCCATGCAGGAGATGCTGAGCCGGCTTGCAGAACAAGGTCATTCTGTGGAGACAATTCGGCGCATCCTGGCAGGATTTGCAGAGGATAATCATAATCAGCCCAGCAGCGAAAGTCCAGCACAGCCGAGGCCACATGCATCACACCGCAATTCGACACTGCTTGAACCGCTCACCCCGCGGGAGCTCGAGGTCCTGACCTTGTTACGAGGACCGTCGAGCATTAAAGAAATAGCACACCAGCTCCACATTTCCTACGCGACAGCCAGACGCCACACAATCAACCTGTACGGCAAGCTGGATGTCAACCAGCGCTGGAAGGCTGTCGCCAGAGCGGAAGAATTGAACATCCTGCCCCCCCGCTGAGCCCTTTTCCCAAACGAAAACCCGATCGTCCTACAACACAAATACAACAACTTATTACACCTTAAGGTGGTGTCATTACTCGCCGCATCAGGCTATCATCTTTACGTGATGAGCACACCCTCCAGGAAACCAATCCCCTACGATCTCCCGGCCATCTACCAGATCAGTGTATTAGGCCGGATCAGCCCTGATTGGTCTGGTCGTCTGGAAGGCACGATTCTCTCTGGTCACAGTGGAAGCGGAATTCCCAGTCACGATGCTGGTAGGAAAGCTTTGTGATCAGGCTGCTCTGGCGGAGTCCTTAACACACTTTATGAGCTGCATCTGCCTGTGCTTTCAGTACAACGCATTGGATAGTGAAAGCTAGTTGCAGGAACCTAAAAAGTGGAAGCCGGATGGATTCTTTCCCAGAAGGATAAATAGACAAGAGAACCTGGCAGGATTTATTGACCTGCCAACTATAGAAAGAGAAAAGGACCCAATGTCTGGTAAGAATATGAAAATCAACTTGATTATTGTTTTGACGATCGCAGCTGTCTTGCTGCTAAGCGCTTGCAGCGGGGCTGCAACGCCAGCTCCAACCCAGGCACCTCCCCCGACCGCAGCGCCAGCTGCAACTCAGGCGGTGCCACCAGGCCCAACCCCGGCTGCAAATGTTCCGGTTGCGGTTTTTCCCACACCTGCTCCCGGTGAGCCGGCAGCAGTCGCCAATTTCAATACGTTTATTTATGGCGGGCCGGGAACTAACTATGTCGTATATGGAGCCTTCCTGGGTGGGGCAACTGCCAAAGTGGTAGGGAAGAGTGAAGACAGTTTGTGGTGGGCGGTTAGCGTTTCAGTAGCCCCGACCGGGAGCGGCTGGGTGGATGCTGGCTGGGTTACCGTCAGTAATGTTGACGGCGTCCCTGTGCTCCCCACCCCACCCGTTCCACCTTCTACAGAGCTTGTCCCCCCTGGTCCAAGCGACCCGCAAGCAACGGCATTGGTTAACGTGTATGTTCGATCCGGTCCGGCAGCAAGTTTCCCCGCTTATGGAATTGCCCCTGCAGGCTCTATTGGCGGTGTGCTCGGCAAGAGCGAAGACGGCTTATGGTGGGTGGTCCGGCTCAATCCCGAAAAGGTTGGAGCTGGCCACGGTTGGATAGAAGCGCAGTACACCACTTCCCAGAATGTTGAGGGCGTTCCGGTTGTAGCATCCCCCACAGCAACCACTTCAGAAGCGCCGCCTCCGCCGCCCGCTGGTGTGCCTACAGCCACGACAGTTGATGCAGTGAACGTGCGCAGCGGTCCGGGCACCAATTACCAGGTGCTGGTGGTGGCGCCCGCAGGGACTTCTGGCGAAGTCAGCGGCAAGAGCCAGGATGGCCAGTGGTGGCAGGTGAAGATTTCTACCACCTATGCTGCAGATGGCTTTGGCTGGGTATCGGCTGATTATGTAGTAACTCAGAATACCGATGCTGTCCCAGTTGTAGCTGCGCCAGCTGCCCCACCGGTTGTCGGATCGACACCTCCACCACCCAGCAGCACAAGCAGCTGTGTTTTGGTATCGCAAAATCCGGTCGATGGCACCGTGTTTGGGATGAATGCCCCATTCAACGCTACATGGGCGATTAAGAACACCGGAACGCAGAACTGGGATGCGGGCCAATTTGATGTCCTGTTTGGGGGTGCGTTGGACAACGTGTATTTGCACACTGGCCCAGATCGTTATGATTTGTCCGCCACTGTTCCACCAGGAGGGACATATAATTTCACAGTTCCCATGATGGCGCCGCCTGGACCGGGTTCATTCGGAGAACTGTGGCAGGTGGTTGATGGCAGCCAGGTAATTTGCCCGTTTTATGTATACATCGCCGTCAAGTGAGATCCATATGCCATGCATTAGAAGATAAAAAAATATGATCGGTTGGATTATGGGACTAGACGGAATAATAAACAACTTCTTTGCTCAGATCACCGAGCGAATAACAATTCAATTTGACAGGAGGTAATAAGAAATGATCAAACATGGACCAGTTGATGTAATCGTTCTTGCATCCGGGGAGCCGCGCTTTGACGGCAACGTGCTGGCGGAGCTCGAACGGCAGGCTGCATCCGGGACGATCCGGGTGCTGGATGCAATGATCTTGCTGAAAGGCGACGATGGAGTGGTCTATACCCTCGACATCGAAGACCTGCCGGCGGATGAAATTGCCAAATTGGGCTTCATCGAAACCGGGACGCACGGTCTGTTCGACTCTTATGATGCCGCCACACTGACGGAGGGCATGGTGCCCGGCTCGTCGGTGGTCGCTTTGGCGATCGAGCACACCTGGGCGCTGGCCCTGGTGAACGCGCTTTATGAGGCCGGCGTGGATGTCGCGTTGAACTTCCGTGTGCCGGCGCTGGTCGTCGACGAGGCTTTCGCCTCGCTCGGCGTAGATTAAAGAGGAGATCAAAATGCCAGGATTAATGAGAGGGATGGCGAGGACTGCTGCCGTGGTCGGCACAGCCACAGCCACAAGAAATGCTGTAAACCGCCGCCAGGCGGACAAGAACGCTGCGGCATACGCCCAGGCAACGCAAACTGCATACGCCCAAACGGCGCCGCAGGAGGAGTATATCCCCGAAGCACCTGCAGTGGAAGAAGACGTGATCACGCAGATCGAGCGCCTCGGCGCGCTGAAAGCCCAGGGGCTGCTCACCGAAGAGGAGTTCGCAGCCCAAAAGGCGAAGCTGCTCGGGCTTTGAACGGATTCAACCCACTGGAAGAACTGCCCATTTCGAGCCAGGAAAGATGGTTGAGATGAATGCGATCTTTTGGTTTGTGGCCGGGACAAGCCTTCCAGATGTGATACTTACGGCAATTCTGAGCGCCAGGCGGCTGGCTCCAGCGACGGCGCATCCTGCTGCAGAATGGGTTCGAGCCAAAAACCGTCTCAGGAGACATGCGCTCTCATTCTTTCCTTTCCGAGGAATTTTTTAACGGAGGTGAAAAGGTACCAGGAAAAAACAAAGGGAGAAAGGACAATCCAGGCGACCGGGCCTGGGTAAGAACAATCCGCCATCACCGCCGGTCCGGTGATGAGCAACCAAATCATAATGAGAGTGTGCATATGACTGAGAAAGCAAAAGACCAAAGTGGCGAACCGACTGTTTGCTATCCCGGAGACCTCTCTAAAATCTCGAAACCAGTAGGAATAAAAAAGGAGCAAGCAATGGCAACAGAAAGAGTTTCCACTAAAGTACCATTGAACTGGAAAGAGGTGTGGTTCACCAACTGCCCGATGGTATCCGCCAACAACGTCGACCAGGAGCTGGGCTGGTGCCGTGAGGAGTTCAAGAAGATCGGCGTCGAGTACGCCTACTTCCGCCACGCACCCGAGAACAACTGGTACCCGCACTACGTCCACAACCTCGACAACCTGATCCGCTTCGGCGGGCTGTATCCCCCGATCCACGTCCACGCCGACCTCCGCCGCACCGTGCTGCTGGGGGCGACCTGGGTTTACGAAGGCGGCGGCATGCTGGTGCGCGCCCGCGACAAGATCTTCCGCATGAAGGACCTGAAGGGCAAGAAGATCGGCATCTCGAAGAGCCTGAACACGATCAAAAACGACTGGTGGCGCATCCAGGAACACATGGGCATCGAGAATATGCTGATGCTGCACGACATGACCATGGACGATATCGAGCTCGTGGAGTTCCCCTACCCGGATGACTGGTATGACAAACCCGAGATGCTGCAAGTGACCATGAACAACCCCTCGGAGCTGTGGATGCGGCGCGACCACAAGCACGACTACGCCTTCCGCCCGCTGGAGAAGGCGCTGCTGGGCGGCGTCGTCGACGCGATCTACACCCAGAGCAAGGTCTTCCAGCATCTCCAGGAGGCAACCGGCCAACTCAAGATGATCGAGGACCTGTCCAAGTACCCGGACTGGACGATACAGGTCGCCAACACCCCCGCCGTCATCACCTGCACCGACGTGATGGCTAAGGAGCACCCCGAGCTGGTCATCGCCTACATGAAGGCCATGATCAAGGTCGGGCGCTGGGCTAACGAGAACAAGCACGCTGCAGGAGCGATCCTCAACCGGCAGACGTTCTACCTGGATGCCGAAGACACCTACCAGGGCATCAAGCACGTCGACATGGTGCCGAGCCTGAGCGCGCAGAACCTGCAGTGCATCAAGATCGGCAAGGACTTCATGTTCAGCCACGGCTACATCAAGAACGACTTCGATGTGGACGAGTGGGCGGCGCCGGAGTTCCTGGAGCAGGCAGCGGTTGAAGTGCTCAAGGAAGAATGGCAGAAGCGGAGCTGGAGCAAGCTGCCGACGGGAGGCGGGCTCGAGGTGGAAGGCACGCGGCTCGGATAGTAAAGTTTTTCTTTGATTTGAATGGGCGGTTACCCGCCCATTCAAATCGTAAAATTGTTTTTCTAAACTATGGAGATGATCTTATGGCTGAAAATGAAGGAACACTCATTCATCAGGGGATGCAGGTACCTCAGGCAAAGCAAACTGCCCTGGGGCTGTACGTGACAGCCAAAGAGGCCTACGAGATGTGGAAGGCTGACCCTGACCGGGTCAAGGTGCTCGACGTGCGCATGGTCGAAGAGTACGTTTTCCTCGGCCATGCGGAAGCGGCGGTCAATATCCCGGTGGCCTTTCCCAAATACCAGTGGCACGCTGACAAGCAGAAGTACGGATTTGAGATCAACCCCGACTTCATCGACCATGTAAAGGAAGTGTTCAAGCCCGACGATACCATCGTGGCCATGTGCCGCTCCGGTGGGCGCAGCGCCTTTGCGATTAACATGCTTGCCAAGGCGGGTTTTACGAACATCTACAACATCATCGACGGCTTTGAAGGCGACACGGTTAACGACCCCGAGAGCGTCTTCCACGGCAAGCGGATGAAGAACGGCTGGAAGAACTCCGCACCCTGGAACTATACTCTCGACCCGGCGCATGGTCTGGATTCCAACGGGCGAAGAGCTTGAAAAACTCCGCAGCACCCTGGACGTGTAAACCTGGTTCGCAACGCAAGGCGGTATTAAGCCGTGTGAGCCCTGCTCTGGCTTACACGGCACTGACCCAGAATTACGCGTACGTATTATGAGAAGGAGAAAATCCGATGACTGCCAATGAACTCTTTACGATCATTGCCCAGGTGTCCGGCCTGCTCGGTATCGTAGCAAGCATGTTTGCAATGGGCCTGGGGCTGACCGTCGCTCAGATCGTCCAACCGTTGAAGAATGCACGCCTGGTGGTGCTGGCTTTGCTGGCGAACTTTGTACTGGTGCCTCTGCTCGCCTACGGCATCACGCTGGTCATCCCGCTCGAAGAATCGCTGAGGATCGGACTGATCGTCCTGGCTACCTGTGCGGGTGCGCCCTTCCTGATCCTGGAGGCGCGAGCCGCCAAGGCCAGCCTGGCTGTTGCGGTAGGGGTGATGACGCTCCTGATGGTCGTGACCATTTTTTACCTGCCCGTGGTACTGCCGCTGCTATTGACCGGCGTTGAAGTGGATGCAGGGGCGATCGCCCAGTCGCTGATCGTGCTGATGCTGATCCCGCTGATCCTGGGCCTGCTGATCAAGGCACACGCGCCCGATACAGCCCAAAACTGGGCGCCGACTATGAACAAGATTGGCAGCCTGGGGATCATGATCCTGCTGGTGGTCGGGCTGGGATTGAACGTGGCCAACGTCATCGGCCTGATCGGAACCCGCGGTTTCCTGGCGTTGCTGTTGTTCATCTTCGGCAGTCTTCTGATTGGTTTTGCATTTGGCGGCCGCGATCCAGGCATCCGCAATGTGATGGGGTTGGGCACGGCGCAGCGCAATGTGTCGGCTGCTATTCTCATCACACTGCAGAACTTTGCCGGCACGACTGCAGTCCCGTTTGTGCTGGTGGCGGCTATCCTGCTCCCGCTGATCTTAATATCCATAGCACGCGGGTTGGGCAGGCGCAGCGAGGCACAGGCAGTAAGCCAGCCATCTGAAACGCCGGTTTAGGCGATTGCGTCCTTGGACGCAATAGAATGACAAGGGGTGCACGTCAGATTCGCCCCGTATTTGACGTGCACCCGCTCCAGGCATATGCAGCCGGGCTTCATTTATGGTGCGATCGCTGATTGTCATCGGAAGCCAGCTGGGCAAGATGTTCGGCATCAAGCTCGAGAGCGATGAATTCTTCAGGCAGATCGTGGAGCTCATCAGCCGCCTGGATGAAGCGCACTTGCTCAAAGTTGCCCTGGGGGTGACGTTCATGGCGGCGCTTTTCCTCATACGCCGCCTCAATCGCGCCTTACCAGGTCCGCTTATCGTAGTTGTCGCTGCCATACTCCTTTCTGACGTATTTGACCTGCAGGCAAAGGGAATAGCCATCCTCGGCGAGGTGCCGGCCGGACTGCCAAGTCTGCAAATCCCGGCTGTCAGCCCTCAAGATATCCTGACCTTTATCCCTGCTGCGCTTGCACTGACGATCCTGATCTTCGCCGATGAAGTCCTCACAGCGCGCGTTTTTGCGACGAGACACAGCCAGAAGATCGACGCAAACCAGGAATTCGTCGGCATCGGCATGGCAAATATCGGTGCGGGTCTCCTGACTGGTTTCCCATGCGCTATCGAGTGCCTCGCGACGCGGCCGTCAACGACCAGCTACAGGCGCAATCATCATCATCGCTTCGATTGGGTCGATCGATTTACCGGCGTTTTGCTTCTTACGCCAGGGTCGCACTACTGAGTTTTGGCTGGCGTTTGTCACTGCGTTTGGCGTGCTGACCGTCGGCGTTTTGCAGGGTATTCTCGTGGCAGTCGTGCTGTCGCTGATCAACATCCTTTATCACATCGCTCGACCTGATGATGCGCAGCTGGACGAATTGGATGCGAGCGGCGGAATGGTGTATCGAGGTGTCGCCGATAAGGAAGCGTAGCTGACCGAGCCGGGATTGATCATTTATCGTTTCGACGCGCCGCTGGTGTTTTCGAACGCGGCGATTTTTTACAGAGCGTTTTGAAGAGCTGATTACCGACGCCGGTGATGGCTGAAATGTGTCATTTTGGACGCAGAACCGATCAGCGAATTCGTTTCGACCACTGCAGAGGCGCTGGAGAAACTGGATACGAGCCTGGAGAGAATCGGCGTTAAAATGTAGAGTGCGGGCGCGAATCAACTGCTGCGTGACCTCCTGCAAGTGACGGGTGTGATATCGCAGCCTGGCAAAGACAGCATCTATCTATCCGTGTGCGCTGCAGTTGCAGACTTTCACGCCCGTTATCGGACGAGATAGCATTTCTGGAAGAAAAAAACCGTAAAAAAACGAATGAAGAGGAGAACTTTGAAAAAGACAATTACGATACTATCCATGATCCTTATCTTAACCATGCAGGCAGCTTGCGCTCCAGCTGCGACCCCCACACCGGTGCCTGCACAGCCTACGATGAATGAAACCGTCGTGGCGGAAGCAGTCAATGCCACAACTACCGCTCAGGCAGCCCTGAATCCCACGCTTACCGCAGTCCCTCCCTCCCCGACTCTGGAGCCTTCGCCAACGACGCCGCTGCCGACCTCAACCCAGGCTTTGCAGGAAGGAGATCCGGCTTTGGAGCTGGGCGAACCGTCCGGGGTCGATACATTTGACAGCGCCATTAACTTCGCGCCGATGGCAACCATGTGCTTCGTTTCGGAAATCGCAGGAGGGCAGTTTGTCATGGCAGCTAACGGAGTGGCGGGGATCTACTGTTGGACGACTTCCTGGCCGCAAATCCAGGATTTCTATATTGAAACGACGACGGTGATGCCGGATGTGTGCGCTGCAGGGGATCAGTTCGGCCTGCTTTTCCGTTCGCCAGACTCGAGCAGCGGTTACCTGTTCAGCCTGAGCTGTGCGGGGAAGTACAGCCTGAAGCGGGTGACTGGCGGCAGCGTCACGGATTTAATTGCCCCAACCAGCTCGGAGGTTATCCTGACCAACGGTGGCGAGATTGAATCGCATGGGTGTGGCAGCCTACGCAGGGGACTTTCACCTCTATGCTAATGGGAAATACCTTGGCAGCGCGACGGATAACACATTCTTGGAAGCAGGCGATCTGGGTTACTTTGTCAATGCCAGCAGCTCCAATCCTTTCATCTCTCGTTACGAGGAATTAAAAGTCTGGGAGTTAGAGGACGCCTATTACCCCTCAGCGGCGCCGCCGCCCAGTGCTCCGACGGTAGAGCCGGTTCCACCAGCCTCTGGCGCACCCAGCGCAACTGCTACCACGAATGTCAACGTTCGCAGCGGTCCCAGCACAGATTATCCCATCTACGGTGTGGCTCCCATAGGCGCTTCGGCGCCTGTCACCGGGATCAGCCCGGATGGCGGTTGGTACGTCGTCACAATCCCGACGACCTTCTCGCCAGATGGAACAGGCTGGGTGAGCGCGACCTATGTAACCCTGCAAGGCACATCACCGGTAGATCTGCCCGTTGTTCAGCCTCCTGCCATGCCTGAAGATATTGTCCCCGCACCGCCAGAAACTGGTTCTTTAGTCGTCCAGACAACCGAACCGGTCAATGTGCGCGCTGGTCCGGGGAATGAGTTCCCCAGCTACGGCAAGGTGCCAGCGGGGACGCCGCTGCAAGCAGTGGGGATCAGCCAGGATGGCACCTGGGTTGCAGTGGTGGCTCCGGTTCCATCAGGGATTGGCTGGGTGAGCGGAGCATATTTACAGCCTTTTGATCCCTCTTCGCTCCCCCAGATGTAGCCTTTCGGGAACATCAGGATTTCAGGCAAGGTTTGATGAGACAGTTTTTGGATAACTCAAACCATCACAATAAAAATTTAAGTTCATCAGGAGAAATAACATGAAAAATCGTCCATTTGGTGTCACTGTACTGGCCATTTTGGCTGCGTTAGCCGGCGTCCTGGCAGGCATCCACGCTCTTCAAGCGCTGGGGGTCCTTCCCTTTGTCATTGGCCCCTTTAAGCTGTTTGCTTTCAACTTCTGGTCCTTCTTAATGTGGGCTTTGTTAGTGTGGGTCTATTTCTGGTTGGTGAAGATGCTTTGGAATGTCGACAAACAAGCCTGGCTTTTCATCGTAGTGATCACAATCTTCAACCTGATCGTGGGTTTTACCGTTTCTCTGGGTGCGGGTACTTTTTCGGATGCCGGCGTCAGCTTTTTGCTCAACGCGGTCATCCTGATCTACGTCATGCTTCCTGGAGTTAAGAGGTCATTCGAAGTGAAGTAGGCTCTAGTCACGTAGATTTGAACTGCAAGCTTAAACAATGCAGAAATTACTAAGTCCGCTGCTGATAAGATATTTTTGTCGCAGCGGACGGCAATTCTATACTTACAGAAAAGGATGGAAGAGTATGAGATAAATGGATTTCACCAATTGATCTTATTCGCTGTCGTGCTGGCAGCCTGCGCGCCAGAGCAACCCCAGACCCAAATATCCCGGCAGCTGTGGTTCCTACTCCTGCACCTGGCGAGCCGGCGGCTATCGCCAATTTCAACACAGCGATATTTGGCGGGCCGGAGACGATCTATGTCGTCTATGGGGCTTTCCTGGGCGGCGCGGCTGACCAGGGTGTGCGGGCGCTGCTCGCACGGCAGGATAACCTCTCCGGGGTCGATCGGCTGGCGGGCGCCGCGGCAATGGCTGGGTCGATGCTGGTTGGGTGACAGTCAGCATTGTCAAAAGTGTGTCCGTGCTCCCGAGGCTACCAGCACCTCCGACCGTCGAGATTCCCCCGCCTGGTCCGGATGATCCGCAAGCCGCTGCGATTGCCAATGTTTATTCGCGTAGCGGCACGGCCACAAATTTCCCTGTAATTCAAACTCCCCAGGCGTCCTCACAATCCGCGCCTCCGCCGCAACCGCCTGCTGGCGTCCCAAGTGCCACCTAGATGATTTTGTGAATGTGTTCATCGGATTATTTATCTGGGGGTATCTGCTTGGTGGGATCGGCGCTATTTTGGCAGTTCCGCTGACGCTGCTGGTATTGATCATCATGGAAAATTTTGACGGGACCCGCCCATTGGCAATCCTGATGCGATATACGGGTGAAGAAAATGAAGCAGAAAAGAAAGAGGCTGCCCGCCGCATGAAAGGTCTGTGGAACAAGGTCAAAGACTTAATAACTACAGAGAAAAAACAGGAGAACCAGGCTAATTGATCCGTGTTCTCCGAAATTATTCTTTCCACAGCTCTATTTTGATAAAATCAGGGTTTCTTGCCCTCGATCTCAAGACCCGGAATGCGAGCGCGTCTTTCGAGATATTTGAGAAATTCACTGAGGATCGCAACAACAACCAGGTAGACGACTGCGACTGCCAGATAAGTTCCTATTGGATCATAAGTTCGTGCTGCGATGCCTTTCGCCTTGGTCATCAGGTCCGGAACTGCGATCAAGAAGGCAATCGCAGTCGATTTCAATAATGAAATTGGCTCATTCGACCAGGATGGAATCGCTAACCTAAGTGCCTGCGGCAGGATGACGAATCGGACTGTCTTCCAGCGTGATAATCCAATCGCTCGGCCGGCCATCATCTGGCCTTGCCCAATTGCCAGGATCGCTCCACGCAGATATTCAGCCTGGTAAGCGCCGCTGTTTAATCCAAGCGCCAGAAACGCAGAGGTCATCCGCGATAAGGTGATCCCAAGTCCGGGAAGCCCATAGTAGAAGAGAAATAGTTGAACAAGAAGAGGTGTGCCTCGAAATATCTCGATATACACGATCGACAATCTGCGCGCCCAGGGACTGCCATACACACGGCCCAATGCTGCCAACAATCCGAGCACCAGTCCCAAAGCAAGACCTACTACAGTCAATTCAAGCGTTATAAGCAAGCCCTGCCAGAAAGCTGGGAGAGAATTGATAAAAAAACTAAACCAATCAGCCATGGATGCCCCTGTCTGATTTATTGTCCTGTGTTAGTCTGATTTTCATTCTTTTTATGCCCATATAGTTCGCTGATCTTCCAAAGGAATTCCCTGGTCCTTTCAAACTTTGGGCGAAGGAATAATTCATCAGGCGAGCCTTCTTCGAGGATGCTGCCTTTTTCCATAAAGACGATACGATTTGCGACTTCGCGTGCAAACCCCATTTCATGTGTGACGACGAGCATTGTCATTTTTTGGAGAGCAAGCTGGCGCATGACTTCCAACACTTCTCCGATCAGCTCCGGATCGAGGGCAGAGGTTGGCTCATCGAAGAGCATAACGATGGGGTCCATCGCCAACGCTCTCGCAATCGCAACACGCTGCTGCTGACCTCCGGAGAGCTGGCCAGGATAATGACCTGCCCGGTCCGAAAGGCCTACTCTGTTCAGCTCTTCCATTGCCTTTTCGCGAGCCTGCTCACGCGGCAGAAGCTTTACTCTTGTAAGACCTAACATCACATTGTCGAGAGCGGTCAGATGATTAAAAAGCAGGAAATTTTGGAAAACCATCCCGATTTGTGAACGAACAACGTCCTCACTGTAGTTTGGAGCGGTGATCTCCTGCCCATCAAGCCAGATCTGGCCCTTTTCTGCTTTGGTCAGCAGGTTCAGGCAGCGCAGCAGAGTGCTCTTCCCGGTTCCGCTCGGACCGATGATGACGATCGTATCGCCCTCTTGAACAGATAGATCGATGTCCTTAAAGATCACATTTTGACCATATGTTTTGGTGAGCCCTTTTGCTTCGAGGATCAGTTTATTCACAGTTGATCGCTCCGATCTCAAGAATGTGCCGGGATTTTCATCCGATGATCAAGGTAATCCAATAATCGGTTTGTAGTGAAAACCAAGATGAAATAGATGACCGCAGCAGTGCCAAATGCCAGGAATGGCTGCTGGGTCGTCGCGCTAAGCTGTTGCGCCCGTCGCAGGATTTCTGGAACGCCCAGTGCATACACCAATGATGAGTTTTTCAAAACAATTGAGGCTTCATTGGACCAGGGGGGGATCGCAAGCCGAAGCGCTTGCGGAAGGACAACATAACGAATCGCTTTCCACCTGGACATCCCAATCGCACGGGCGGCCATCATTTGCCCACCTCCTACCGAAAGCAAGGCTCCGCGGAAGATTTCCATCTGATAAGCGCTGCTGACGATTCCCAGAGCGATCGATCCAGCCCAAAATGGGGAGATATTGATCGACCCGGCAATAATAAAATATAAGATGAACAACAGGACTAGGGGTGGAATCCCGCGCATTACCGTGCTGTAAACGGTCATAAGGCGAGAAATCGCTTTCCCACCATAAATGTGCAGCAAGGCAAACGCCAGGCCTATAATAGCACCCATCGGAAGAGCTACAAGCGTAACTCCGATGGTGACTACTGTTCCCATTCCAATGTAGAAAATGAAATTTTGCAGCATTTTCAACCTTTGGAGGTGGAGAGGGAGAGCCAGGTTTCAAATTTATGCTGGACCCGGTTTCCCTCTCCTTGATCTTGACATGGAAAAACTATTGAATTCCGCCGATGAATTTAATCGCAAGATCTTCGATAAAACCTTCCGATTCCAATTGAACGATAATCTTATTCATCTCTTCTGCCAGAGAAGTGTCTCCATTTGGAACGATTATATTCATCGGACCACTGGAGAGGACACCTTTATAGATCACTTTTAATCCGCCCAACTGGTCAACCAATGCCTGCCCTGGAACATAATCTGCCATCCAGACTTCTATCCGGCCGTTCTTTAAATCCATGGCAGCCTGATCGGCACGGTCGTAGCGGAAAAGGTTTTCTTCGGGCATTTTCCCAGCATCGACCAGGTTATCAGTAAGCCAACCGTCCTGCGTTGTACCGGTCTGTACGCCAACTTTATAGTTGGCTATATCTTCTGGATTTACCAGCTCACCCGAAAATTCTTCTGCGACAATGTAGGCATCTTCGGACATGTAATACTCTTTTGTGAAATCGATCGTCTGATCGCGTTCCTCGCTATAATTGAAAGCAGAAATCGATGCATCGATTTTGCCTTCTTGTACGGCAGCAATTAAGCTGTCAAATGGCATATCCACCCATTCCAGCTTGACTCCCATCCGCTTGGCGATCTCCTGCATGAGCTCAATATCAAAGCCGATTTTGTTTCCGCTATCATCGACATATTCAAAAGGGGGATAATCTGCAGATGTTCCTACTTTGATCATTCCCGCTTGCTTGATCGCTTCAAGGTGGTTTGCTGGTTTTTTTGGACCGCAAGCGACAGAAAGAGACAGCATCACCAGAACAATTACAGCAGTTAGAATTACACGTTTCATTTCTTGATCTCCTTAGATTTTTTTCAATGGACCAAACGCGACTCCCCCTCGGGTCGGACGAGACCGCTGATCGCGAATGGATTTATTACATATTTATATCATAAATACGTTCCACTCCATTGGTAAATATCTGACATCTAACCTGACTTCAGGCATTGAGAAAATATCTAGATCTTTCGGCGGTAAACCCGATGATTTTTATACGGTCTTCCGCCCAGATTGATCAAATCGCTGCGCATATCAACTGCTGTCTCGGCAACCTGGGTTAAATCAGCATGTTCAAATCCAAAATCCCTAACTGTCTTTCCGATTTCCGCATAAAGTAAAGCATTTCCGCCACGACCCTGAAATTCGTCCAGAATCCCTTCCCCGTTTAAAGCAACCCACTTTGATCGGCGAAGCTCGAGCAGTAAATCAATTATTCCAAACGGGAACAACCGACCTTTCGACCTCTGCAAAGCAGCAGATACATCAGCAAACGCGAATAAGAAACCAACGACATCTTCACCATGCGTGATAATCTTGATCATTTTGGGATCTGCGATGGTCATGATGTTCTTAATCACAAAATCGAGCTCGTGATCTGTAAGGGGAACATATTCCCAATTATTGATAAATGCCTTATTGTAAGCTTTGCCGATCCGCGGCGCCCATTCGATTAATTCTCGTTTATTCTTGAACCTCTTGACCTGAAGTGTGCCCCGATTCTCGACCCTTTCGGCGATTTTATAGATCCGATCCGGTAATTTAAATTCAGGTGCATGGATATAACATGAGATAAAATCTACTTCTTTTTCAAATCCCATTTTTTCAACAAGGACGGGTAAATAGGGCAGGTTATAGTTCATCATCGTCATCATCTGCCGGTGTTCAAAACCTTCCACCAGAATCCCATAGCCATCCAGAGGTCCAAGCCCCTTTGGACCGATGATTGTATCCAGACCCCGGTTCCGCGCCCAATCATAAGCACGTTCAAACAAAGCCTCAGCGGTTTCCAGATTATCCTCACATTCAAAAAAATAGAATTGAGCTTTCTTCGTCCCGTGATAGTTGTTGAAGTTCACATTTTCGAATACCGCCAACCGACCAACATCCTTGCCATCCCGAGCAGCAATGAAAAATTCGCCATCCGAGTGTTCGTAAAATGGGTGTTTTTGATGATTTAACATCGCTTCAACATCAACGCGAATCGGTGGTACCCATTGCGGTGTATCCTTATAAAATTGAAATGGGATCTTGAACAAATCGGCGGACTTGGGCTTTCGAGCGAGTATCGATTTTTTCAACTGAAAACATGATTCCCTCAATCGTCGAAATTAATATGATTATAATTATTACCCGTATGATCTGCAATGTTAACACAATTATTAGATGTTCGATACACAAAATATGGGGTTGTATCCAGGCTCACCTTTCCACATCGAGCTGTTTTATGATATATTTCAACCCAAATTTTAGAGAATCTTATATTCATGAGGTGCATCAATGTCCACCTATCGTTCTGATCGCGCCAGACGACGCGCAACCAGGTTACGTACCACACGTATTTTGATTGTTTCAATTGCAATCATTATCCTCGCAGTTGGGGCATACTTAATTTTTTCAGATCGCACACCTGAACCCGTAGCAACGAGCGGAGAAAATATGATTACGACAAATTCGGGATTGAAGTATGAAGATCTTGTATTGGGTGATGGCGCTGAAGCTGTTAAAGGGAAAAACGTCAGCGTTCATTACACAGGCTGGCTCGAAGATGGGACGAAATTCGATTCATCCTTAGATCGCGGGCAACCCTTCACTTTTCTGCTCGGAGCCGGAAATGTTATCCAGGGTTGGGAAGAAGGTGTGGCAGGCATGAAAGTTGGCGGGAAACGCCGTTTAGTAATCCCACCCGAAATTGGGTACGGATCAACCGGCGCTGGCGGTGTAATTCCTCCGAACGCAACGCTGGTTTTCGAAGTTGAGCTGCTTGGCATTCAATAATTTCTCGAAAATATTGACTAGTTGATTTGGCAAAATAGAAGGACCCGGGATTATTACTCTGCCCGGGTCCTTTTATTGATAGACTAATAGGAAACTGGCTGGCCCAATTTTTCGTAGAGCACCCGACCTAGCCTCGAAATCCCTTCACGGATTTTTTCTGGTGTTGCGAAGGAAAAATTAATGCGCATCGTGTTATGCCCTCCGCCGGTCGCATAAAAAGGCGCTCCAGGGACAAAAGCCACTTTTTGCGCGATTGCGTCTTTCAGCACATCTGCTGAGCTTAAATCTTCGGGCAAAATCCCCCAAAGGAACAAACCGCCCTTCGGATGCGTCCATTCCACTCCTGGAGGAAAATAGAGTCCATCGCACCTAGCATGACATCCCTGCGCTCACCATATACCTGCCGGATGGTCTTGATATGGCGGTCCAGGAAACCTCCCCTTCGCCACCTCGTATGCAACAAGCTGGTTGAAAGTCGCCGTATGCAGATCAGCACCTTGTTTGGCCTGAACAAGTTTACGAATTACTTCCGGTGGGGCAACTACCCATGCCAGGCGCAGACCCGGCGCAAGCGTTTTCGAGAAAGTGCTGAGATAAATGACATTCCCTCTGTAGCAAGGATCACCGGTATTTCGGTTCTGACTATCCAGGACCACAACAGAAGGGAGATGCTCGCCTTCATAGCGAAGCTGCCCATAGGGATCATCTTCGACGATCGGGACGCCATACCGATCTGCTAATTCGATCACCTTTAACCGACGTTCTAGCGATAGCGTGACACCAGTCGGATTGTGGAAATTTGGCAGCACATAGATGAATTTTGGACCGCTGCGAAGCGCTTCTTCCAACGCATCAGTGATCATTCCATTTTCATCCATCGGCACTGTGACGTATTCGGCGCCGTAGGCAGACCAGGCCTGGAGCGCTCCCAGATAGGTCGGCGCTTCAACGAGAATCCTGTCTCCGGGATTGATCAAGATTTTTCCCAACAGATCGAGCGCCTGCTGGGAACCAGATGTGATCAAGATATTCTCTGGAGTCACATCAATCCCATAGCGAGATGAATGGCGAACAATCATTTCTCTTAATGGGGTATATCCCTCTGTGCTCCCATATTGAAGCGCCAATCCAGCCTGGTTGTGCAGTACCCTTTCACATGCCTGCAGGAATTCTTCAGCTGGAAACACATCTGGAGCGGGCATTCCTCCGCCAAACGAGATAATATCTGGTTGTTCCGTTAGTTTAAGCAGCTCGCGAATGGCTGAACTCCCCATTCGCTGGGTTCGCTGTGCGAAGCGATGGGCCCAAGGGGTCTGCATTTTCATCTCCTTTGTTCCACTTTACATCATTACTGCATCTTATGATTTCGGATAGGTCACGTGTGCTTGCCGTACTCAGGACTTTCGTTACTTGGGGAACCTGCTGATCACCGTCGCAGGTGTGGCCATGACCGATTTTATCGCCAACTCTAAGAGCGGCTGGCGCTTTTCCTGCAATATCGGATGCGCTTTGGAATATCAGGATCGCTTCACCATCTCTGGCATTTTTGAATTCAATAAATGCCTGCCCGGTCAGCATACCCTGCCCATCCACCGCGCAGCTCGTCACCCAGCCAATCACCTTTCCGCGGTTGTCTAAAACAGGATCTCCTGAATGCGCCATCCGGACTCCCTTCTCATTGAATCGGAAGCGGATTACCTCTCCAGTACGGCTTTTTTCCTTCTCGAGAAAAGCCTGCCGGCCAATAAACCAGGGCTTGTATGACTTCACATAGTGACCAAATCCGGCTTCAGCAACACCAAGATCCGGAGAACCGACCTTGCCAGATCCCAACCCCATTTCGTGACCATAGAGTGGCAAGCCTGCTTCCGTTCGCAGGGAATCGCGGGCACCCAATCCAATCGGTTTTAATCCAAAAGATTTACCCTTCTGCAGCAGAGCTTCAAATAACAGCGATGCTTTTTCAGGATGAACAAAGAGCTCGAAGGCCATTTTTTCGCCAGTATATCCGGTGCGGGAAACTACCAGATCAAATCCGCCGATCGACGCCTCACAAAGCTCAGTCCGTTTTAGACGCATCACTTTCTTGCGAGTTTCTGGATCAACATCCAAACTAAGCAGGATATCTCGAGAGCGCGGCCCCTGGAGGGCAATATCCACCCGCATATCGACGCCTTCTTTTGGATCCCGAAGATTGCGGAGCACGACCCGGCGGCCATACACTTGAGATTGCGGGCAATCTGGATCGATACAGACCAGGCCAGCTTTTACCGAGTTCAACCAGGCCCAATCTTTATCATCATTCGAAGCATTAACGACAACCAGGAATTTCTCAGCAGACCGGTGGTAGACCAGCAGATCATCGATTACCCTGGCTTGCGGGTCCAGCAAATGAGTGTACGCGGATTCGCCAACTTTCAGGCTTCCAATATCATTACCAACCACGCTATCTAAAAAGACAACTGCATCGGGTCCTTCCACTTGATAGACACCCATGTGGGCCACATCAAAGATTCCAGCCGACTGACGAACTGCCTGATGCTCCTCAAGGACTGAGCTGTACCATACAGGCATCTCCCAGCCAGCAAATGGGATCATCTTTGCCCCAAGCTTCTTATGCAGATCATAGATGGGCGTGCGGCGTTCGGGTTGGGCTCTGTCTGACCAGTCAAATGATGGGAGTCCGCCATTTGTTACCGCAGGCATACCGACGTAGAAGGGTTTTCGTTTTCCGACCGCTTTAAGCCCTTCTGGAGGGATAGGTTGGGATTTGGATTCTATAATCCATACAGGCCCAGGAAGTTTTCCAAGCGGATCATCGCAGAAACAGACATATCCGTCGGAAAGATCCCGCAACCAGCATGATGCAATCCCAGCCGATTCTGATGCAACGGTCATTTGGAACTGGTATGGACTGATGCAAGCCAGATTAACGTCAATTTGGCCTTTGGGCGTATACAGCAAAGTAGATGTGTTTTGACCAGGATCCAGGGCTTCAACATCTGCCGCAAAAGCAAAGTTGACAAATTCGCGCACATTATTCCCACCGATTTCAAAAACGCCCCATTTTCCCTCAGGACGGTCATCGACAAAGAAGAAATGAGGATACCCGTGAGAGGATGGTTCGAAATCCAATCCCGCACGTTCGGAAAGCGATCGAACGGAAATTTTTGCATTTTCCAGGGCAGTAAAATCAACTCTTGCCCTTCTTTCTGCACCTTTTCGACCTTCTTGAGAAAAAGGCGTCGTTGCTTTTAGCAGATCTGAAATGACGTCAGCAAGCTCCGTCATCTCGTTCTCCTTAAAACCACGCTGAGAGACCCATGGAGTACCCATTCTGATGCCGGAGGGATCCATCGCTGACTTGTCACCCGGGATCGTATTGCGATTTGTGACAATGCCGGCAATGTCCAGGATCCTTGCGGCTTGATCGCCAGATAGTGGGATCCCATTCAAACCACGGATCGAGCTGCAGTCCAGGTTCATCAAATGTGTGTTTGTACCGCCATAAGGAATTCGTGAAGCCATGTTCTTTTAAGCGTTCTGTAAATATCAGGCAGTTTTTGACGATCTGGGATTGAAGCTGGCGGAATTGATCGGTTTGTGCCAGTTTAAACGTGACTGCAATCGCTCCGAAAACATTAACATGTGGCCCACCTTGTTCACCTGGGAAGACCGCACGGTCGATTTTCCGTGCAAGTCCGGCATCGGTGGTCAAAATGCAAGCGCCGCGCGGCCCGCATAACGATTTATGCGTTGTGAAGGTGATAATATCTGCAAAACCAATAGGAGACGGATAAACACCCCCGACAACAAGACCTGCAACGTGGGCAATATCTGCAAAAAGATAGGCTCCAACGGAAGAAGCGATCTGACGAAAACGTGCCCAATCCACTATCCATGGATATGATGAAAATCCGGCGATAATAAATTTTGGCTTGTGCTGTTTGGCAAGCGCCTCAACCTGATCATAGTTGATCTGTTCAGTGATCGGATCGATTGTGTAGTGAACAGCGTTGTAGTATTTTCCAGATCTATTCACAGATGAGCCATGGGAAAGATGACCGCCGTGGAGTAAGTTCATCCCCATAATTGTGTCACCTGGATTGACGAGCGCATGATAAACGGCATTATTTGCAGGCGCACCAGACAACGCCTGGACATTGACAAATATTTGATCCGCGGTTACCCCATTCGCCGCGAACGCTTCCGCACATCGCCTTCTAGCCAGTGCCTCCAGCAGGTCAGCGTATTCAACGCCCTTGTAATACCGGGGATCTGAATAGCGGCGAAAATGTCCAATCGTGTTCTTGAAATCCAGGATTTCATCCTCACCAAAAAAACGAGAATTCTTCGTCAGGATAACCTTCCGCATAAATATTCTGAAATGAAGAGGAAAGCGCTTCCCGAACCGCCAGCGGGGCCTGGCTCTCACTTGGGATCAGGATGATTTTGCGAGCCTGGCGTTCAGACTCGAGCTGTGCTAACTCATCTACGGCTGGATCCAGATCAGCGAGTGAACCACGGAAAAGTAAGTCTTTCATTTCAAGCTCCTGATAATTGAGAATTTTCTCGGGTGTCGAATGTATTTGCAGGTGATCCTATCCGAAGCCATGCAGCATAAAAGACCTGCTGAGCCAATAGAAATCCTGCATCTCTCTCAATTATCAATGATAGCCCTTCAAAAGAGAGGGGTCAAGTGATGAATGGCATGCTGTGAGGTATGAGTGTACTCCGCTTTCTGCTTGAAATGACTTTAAAGAAATATGTCGAAATACATCAGTTAATGAGACAATCAACTGTTAAAACGGACCATTCGTTTTCTTTTTGGTTTAAAGTCTCATGTTCAAGATTTCCAGGTATGGAATACCGGTTTGTTCTTGCTTATTTAGGGAGGTTGATATACAATTTGAATAGAACCTAACAAATAATGCAAGATATTAAAGTAAAGGCGAATACAAGTCATTTTTCTAACCAAGGAGATGTTGTCTCCTTATTTGTCGTTAATATAGAAGGAAATAAAAGGAGGTGAGATCATCGAGGATTGATCACCCGTAAATTAAATTCAGATCCGAGGTTTTTTGGTTTTTGTTAGTTGCACGCTGACAATAATATTAGGTATGTATGAGTAAGAATAATTTCAGACAGTCTAATGGAGGATAAAAGTATGAAAAGCAAGACACTGCCAATTTTAATCATTCTTGTGTTGCTGCTCGTGAGCATTATCCCTGCAGCAGCAGCCCCGGCGGCTTTCAAGGGTTTTGCAGACGAGCCAGGTCAGGCTCCTAAACTGGACAACAAAGCCGATCCGCTGACAACCAAACAGCTGGATATGAAGAAATTTGCACTCGAAGAAAAGCTTGCAGGAAAAGCCGTTGGTAAGGTACATGAAGTTGCCAAAGGTCAATATGTCGAGCTGGAACGAGAAGGCGAAGGTGTCCTTTGGACTGTGCTGGGCGAGTTCGCCGATCTTAAGCACAACGAACTAATGGAGCCGGACCGAGCAGTCGATAACACATCGATCTGGGTACCGGATTTCGACCGTGATTACTACATGGAAATGCTGTTTGCTGAGCCACCCGCAAATTCAATGCGAGCTTACTACATCGAGCAGTCATCCAACCGCTACACCGTACACGGCGATGTGACGGAATGGATCGCTGTTCCGGGAAATATGGTGGAGTATGATGACAATCCCGACAGCCAGGTGTGGAATTTCCTGGAGGACAGCATCAACGGCTGGTATGACATGCAGATCGCAGCAGGAAAAACCCCAGCCGAAATCAACGAGTACCTGAGCGATTTGACGTCTGGGACCGCTACGATTACAATGGCAACGGCAACTTCGATGAGCCGGACGGGTACATCGACACCTTCCAGTCAGTCCACGCTGGTCTGGGCGAGGAAGAAGGTGGTGTCCCGACGACGATCTGGAGCCACAGCTGGTACGCCCACTATGAATTATGAGGGCATTGTTGGTCCGGACTTCAATCCACTCGGCGGACTTCAGATTGGCGACAGCGATTTCTGGGTCGGCAAGTACACCATCCTGCCCGAGGACGGCGGCGTGGGCGTGTTCACCCATGAATACGGCCATGACATGGGACTGCCGGACCTTTACGACTACTACGGCGAGAACGGGACCGGTTTCTGGACCCTGATGTCATCTGGATCATGGGTGGATGAGGGCAAGGACACGATTGGAAACAAACCCAGCCATATGGGCGCCTGGGAGAAATTCCAACTCGGCTGGCTGAACTACGAGGTAGCCAGAGCGGGCCAAAAATCCGAGCACAAGCTCGGCCCGATGGAATTCAACACCAAGCAGGCCCAGGGTCTGTTTGTAATCCTACCGCAAAAACCAGTCACATGCACACATAGCTGATCCATTATGCAGGCAGCTATTTCTATTTCAGCGGCTCCGCAAATGACCTGCGCAACAAGATGGTAAAAGCATTCACACTCGGAGCAGGCGCCACCTTAACCGCAAAAGTCAACTACGGCATCGAGGAAGGTTACGACTTTGCCAATGTGATTATCTCGACAGACGGCGGCGCAACATGGGCAACTGTTCCCACGAACCTGTCGAATTCGACCGTTGAACCTAATGGCATCGAAGGTTTCTCGGGCGGTTGGGTAGACCTGACAGTCGATCTCTCCGCATACACTGGCGACGTGATGCTTGGTTTCCGCTATTAGAGCGACGGCGGCGTCAATTACGACGGTTTCATGGTCGATGACCTAGTGGTAACCGGGTATCCCCTCGATGGCGCAGAAACTGATGCTGGCTGGACCTTCGACGGCTTCCGAGTCACAACCGGATCCGAAGACAAGATGTACAACCAGTATTATGTAGCCGAATTCCGCACCTACAAGGGCTACGACTACGGTTTGAAGGTTGGCCCGTACTACTTCGGCTACCTGAATAATCCGCTTCTTGGAAACTGGGTCGATCACTTCGCTTATCAGGACGGACTGCTGATCAACTACTGGGATACTTCACAGGCGGATAATAATACTGGCCTGCATCCCGGTGTGGGTTTGCTGCTTCCGGTTGATTCACATCCAAAGACCCTGTATCGCATAGACGGCGGACGCTGGCGCAACCGCATCCAGACCTACGACTCCACCTTCACGCTTGCACCTACGGATGGGATCCCGAACATCCATCAGAACAGCGTGCTGTCGCCTGTCGAGAGCCTCCCGGCTCGCCCGGTTTTTGACGACCGCGCCGATTACTATGATCCATCCAATCCATTGGGCAGCGTGATGAACCCTCACACCGGGACACAGATCCGGATCCAGAGCATCAGCGCCCAGGACAGCTTCATGCAGCTCCAGGTTCGCCCGGCGCCAGTAAATTCCCCCACCCCCAGCCAGACCATGCTGGGCGGCGCAGCTTTCCAGGATCTGGAAGGTTTATTCTCTTATATGAAATACCTGCCAGTGATAACCCACTAATCTCTACAAAGAGTTTTGCAGGTTTATAACGAAAATGGGCTGTCCCAAAAATGGGGCAGCCCGTTTAATCAAATTACTGCACCTATTAAATGACAATTCTTAGAAAGCGGTAAATCTTTGATCGTCAATTGCTTGTAGCAATACTCTAAAAGCTTCTGAGAAGGACTTTACTCCTTCCTCCTCCAGCAGCAGTGTTATTTCCTTCATAGGTATTCCTAAATTTTCGAGTTCCTGCAGCGTCGTCACAGCACCAGGGAGATCCTCCTCAAGGCTCAAGCGAACCTTACCATGGTCGAGAAAGGCGACGAGCGTCTGCGGTGGCATCGTGTTGACGGTATCCGGTCCAATTAATTCTTCCACATACATGACATCTCGATAAGCAGGATTTTTTGTGCTGGTGGATGCCCACAAAGGCCGCTGGACCTTTGCACCTCGTTGTTCTAATTTTTGGAATCGATCCGAGGAACATATTTTCTTAAATTCTGCATAAGCAAGCCGGGCATTAGCGATTGCTGAATTGCCCAATAATGGTTCCGCTTTCTCTGCTCGAGAACCTCCTGCCTGGATAATTTCCTTCAACCGCGGATCGACAATTGAATCAACTCGCGACACAAAGAAAGATGCCACCGAGGCGATTGTCCCAATCGGCAATCCTGTCTCGATTCTGCTGCTCTAATCCACGTAAATACGCATCCATGACCTCTCCGTACCGATCGAGCGAGAAGATCAGTGTGACATTCACATTGATACCAGCCGCGATCGCGTCTGCGATTGCCGGGATCCCGGCTTTTGTCGCCGGGATTTTGATCATTAAGTTCGGACGATTTACTCGCTGCCAGAGCTGTTTCGCCTGCGCCAGCGTGGCTGCCGTATCATCAGCCAGAAATGGGCTGACCTCCAGGCTAACATATCCATCACTTCCGACTGTCTGCTCGTACATCGGTCTGAAAAGATCGGCTGCTGCCTGAATATCCTCTATGGCTAATTTGAAAAACACATCCACAGCCTGGATTTTTTGATCGGCCAATCCCAGCAGCTCATCAGAGTAATCTTGCGTTTTTGCGATTGCGTTCATAAATATGGTTGGATTTGATGTGACGCCCCGGATCTCACCGCGCTCAATCATGCCTGCTAAATCGCCGTTACGCAGCAAACTGCGCTGAATGTTATCGTACCAAACCGATTGCCCTAACTGAAGCAGCTGATGAGTTGCATTCATGTGATTCTCCAAAAATACATATTTCTGAGACATTTTTTCCACTATTGATCCCATTGATCTAATCAGTTGCTCGCTCAACCCAATCATTTTTGAAGAAGCTCTAAGGCTTTTTCCTCAATATGATCGACTGAGAAACCGAAATTCTCGAATACCTGGTTTGCTGGTGCCGATGCTCCGTATCGGTCTAAACCGAGAATGAAACCATTTGAACCGACCCACCGGTGCCAGCCCTGCGTGATTCCCGCCTCAACTGAAAGCCTTTTTGTCACATTTGGAAGCAGGACAGAAGCTCTATAACCTTCGTCTTGTTCTGCAAACAGCTCCCAGCTGGGGAATGAAATTAACCGCACAGCCACCCCTTGTGCTTCCAATCGTTTCCCGGCTTCAAGAATCAAACTCACTTCGGATCCGCTCGCCATCAAAATGATCTGAGGCTTTTTTCCACCGAGATCTGCTAACACATATGCACCTTTCCGTAGACCTGATTCGGAAGCGTAAACGGAACGATCTATAGTAGGGAGGTTTTGACGGGTCAATACCAGGGCGGTCGGTCTGTGGCGGTTCTCGATTGCGATTATCCATGCTTCACGGACCTCATTTGCATCAGCGGGACGGATAGTCACCAGATTTGGGATTGACACTCAGCGCCGCTAGGTGTTCAACCGGCTGGTGGGTCGGTCCGTCTTCGCCAACACCGATGCTGTCGTGAGTAAAAATCCAAATTGATCCAAGGTGTGAGAGTGCGGAAAGCCGGATAGCCGGACGCATGTAATCGGAAAACACCATGAAAGTCGCTCCAAATGGGATCAGACCTCCATGATAATTGATCCCGTTAACAATTGAACCCATTGCATGTTCTCGAACTCCAAAATGAACGTTGCGCATTTCGTATTTATCTTCAGTTGTTTTCAGCTCCGCCGAACTGAAAGCTTCTGAGCTCGACATCCAAGTATTTGTCGATGGAGCAAGGTCGGCTGAACCACCGAAAAGCTCTGGTAGAATATCCGATAATGAATTGATGACCTTACCTGACGCTGCCCGGGATGCAATCCCCTTCGGATCCGCTGGAAACACCGAAAGGTTCTCACTCCAAGCTTGTACCAATTTTCCAGAAAGCCGACGTTCTAATTCAGCCGCCAAATCCGGATAATCAGCCCTGTATGCTGCCATCTTTCTATGCCATTCAGCTTCCTGCTGTTTCCCTTTTTCAACTGCTTCACGGAAAAATGCAAGTACATCATCAGGGATAAAGAAACGCGGTTCTTTCGGCCATCCCAGTTTTTCTTTCGCTCCATCCAGTTCTGCATCCCCAGGTGGTTCGCCATGGGCTTTCGCCGTGCCAGCCCGAGTGGGGAGACCGTAACCGATGATATTGCGAACCATAATGATCGATGGGCGGGGATCGAGTTTTGCTGCCAGGATGCAGCGGTCTATCGCTTCGACATTTAACCCATCATCAACATGCTGTACGTGCCATCCATATGCTTCAAACCGCTTACCTCGATCCTCTGTGAACGCCAGCTCCGTCGAGCCTTCAATCGAGATGTGATTATCGTCATATAGGTAAATTAATTTTCCCAACTTCAACGTACCAGCGAGAGAAGCGGCTTCAGACGCAACTCCTTCCATCAAGTCGCCATCGGTAACAATAGCATAAATATTATGGTCAATCATTTGATATCCTGGCCGATTAAATACTTTTGCCAGGTGGGCTTCCGCCATCGCCATCCCGATACCGTTCGCAAATCCCTGTCCCAGCGGGCCAGTCGTAGTCTCGACACCAGGGGTTATGCCAAATTCCGGGTGTCCCGGGGTAAGGCTCCCCCATTGACGGAAATGTTTGAGCTCGTCCAGGGGTAGGTCATAACCGGTTAAATGCAGAAGCGCATACAGCAACATCGACCCATGCCCACCCGATAGGATAAACCGGTCGCGATCCGGCCATTTTGGATTCGCCGGGTTGTGGGTCAGGTGGCGAGTCCAAATGGTGTACGCCATTGGGGCAGTCCCCATTGGCAGACCTGGATGTCCAGATTTTGCCTGCTGAACTCCATCGGCTGCAAGAAACCGAATTGTGTTAATAGCCTTGAGCTGTAATTCAGGAGTGACTTTCATTTTTATCCTCTTCCGATCAGAGTGATTCCATGTTCGTGCAGAATGATTCTGCACGAACATGATCATTGAATGCAGGTATCTTGGTCAAATACAATTCTAATTACGCCTGCAGAGCGTTTCTGTTTCTGGCATCCTGCCTGCGAAGGAAAAATTTCGTAATTTCTTCTGAAATCGCCGGAATGAGCGCAAGTCCGAGGACGATTATCCATTCTTTTCCAGCCAGGTAATGGGTATTAAAAATCGGCTGCAGGAAAGGCACGTTGACGACCAGCAGCAACAGGACAATCGATAGACCCACTGCGTACTGCATATACTTATTGGAAAATACGCCCAGCTTGAAGATGGAAGCCCGCTCGGAGCGGACGGTATAGGCACGGAACAGCTCGCACAGCGACAGGGTGACAAAAGCCATCGTCTCAGCGGTCTGCACATCCACGCCGCGCCAGTCGTGCTGGAGCAGATAGGAAAGCGGGTTCATGCCTTCAGGGATCGATGCGCCAGCCCAGATGCCAGAACAGTCCAATCAAAAAAGCGCCTAGGACCGCGCTGGTTTGTGTGATGGTCTGGATGACCATCCCCAGCCGCATCGAGCCGTTGACGATCGATTCGCTCTTAGGACGAGGGGGGCGCTCCATGATATCCGGATCGCCTTTTTCCATCGCCAGCGCCAGGGCCGGGGCGCCATCGGTCAGCAGGTTGAGCCAGAGCAGCTGGATGACGGTCAGCGGCATCGGCAGGCCGGCCAGCGTCGCCAGGAAGATGATCATGATTTCGGCAATATTGGAGGAAAGCAGGAAGAAGACAAACTTGCGGATATTGGCATAGATCACCCGGCCTTGCTCCACAGCGGCGACAATGCTGACGTAGTTATCATCGGTCAGCACCATATCCGCGGTCTTCTTTGGCCACATCCGTGCCGGTGATGCCCATCGCCACACCAATGTCGGCGCGCTTGATCGCCGGCGCATCGTTGACGCCGTCGCCGGTCATAGCCACGACTTCATCGTTCGACCGCAGGGCATCGACAATGCGCATCTTATGCTCTGGTGAGACACGGGCAAAGACAGCAGTGTATCTTGACTTCTTCCGCCAGGGTGCGATCATCCATGTCATTGATATCGGCCCCGGTATAGACTTTATGACCTTGCGCAGCAGCCCGATGCTCTCAGCCACAGCCCGGCCGGTGTTGGGATAATCGCCGGTGATCATGATCGTGCGGATGCCCGGCACCGCGGGCTTTTTCCAGCGCCGGTTTCACTTCTGGGCGGGCCGGATCGATCATGCCCATCAACCCGGCAAAGATCAAGCCTTGCTCGGCAAATTCCCGGCTCAGTTCATCCGGGATTTCGGCTTCAATTCGGTAGGCAAATCCCATCACCCGCAGAGCGTCATCGGTCATGCTGTCGTTGGCTTCTCGGATGCGTGCGCGCGCATCTCGTCATCCAGCGGCATCACCTGATCATCAATCGTCTGATAATCGGTGCACAGGTCCAGAACCAGGTCGGGTGCGCCTTTGATTGTCACTGCATGCGAGCCCAGCATACTTTGATCATGGAAGGGCGATGGGCCTGCTCTTTGATCCAGGTGATCTCGTGAACGGTGGTCATGCGCTTCAGGTCTGAATCGAAGGGGATTTCTTTGCGCGCGCGGATAGGCTGCTGATCAGCTCGTCCAAATCCTCCCATGCTTTCATCGCCGCCACCAGCATCGCGCCTTCGGTCGGATCGCCGATCATGCGGAACTGGTTGGCGGCCTTCGCCATTTACAGGTTCTAACACGGCATCATTGTTCAATACTCCAACCCACAGCACGGTGGTGAGCCCGGGTACCTTCGTCAGGTCAGCTTGTTCGCCATCCATGAAGAAATCTCCCTCTGGATCATAGCCGGTGCCGGTTACTTCGGCCATCTTACCATCCACCCACAGTCGGGTGACGGTCATCACGTTCTGGGTCAGGGTACCGGTCTTGTCCGAGCAGATGACGGTGGCTGAACCAAGCGTTTCAACCGAAGCCAGCCGGCGGATCAAAGCATGTCGGCGGACCATCTCGCGCATGCCCAGCGCCAGGCTGATCGTGACCACTGCCGCCAGGCCCTCAGGCACGGCGGCAATCGCCAGGCCAACCGCGATCATAAACTATTCGACGATCAGTTCCGGTATTCTCGCCAGTAATGCCGTCAGTAAACACACCGCTGCGCCACAAACCCACCAGAAACACCACCCCACAGATCGCCAGCGCCCCAATGCCCAGGGTCTTTCCCAACTGGTCCAGGCGCGCTTGCAAGAGGGGTGCCTTCCTCTTCCACAGTTTGCAGCATATCGGCGATCATCCCAAGCTGGGTGTGCATACCGGTGGACACCACAATCCCACGCCCGCGGCCGTAATTAACCACCGTGCCCATAAAGACGGTGTTCTTGCGGTCGCCCAGCGAGGCGTCTTCTATCCAGCACAGAGTGCCGCATTTTTCTGCACCGGCACCGATTCGCCGGTCAGCGCGGCCTCCTCCACGCGCAGGTTGACTGCTTCGATCAGGCGCATATCGGCCGGGACAAAATTCCCGGCCTCCAGAAAAACAACATCGCCCGGCACCAGCTCGCTGGCGGGCACTGACACGCGCTGCCCATCGCGCAGCACCTGGCATTCCGGAGCGGCCATTTTCTTTAGCGCCGCCAGGGCTTCTTCCGCCCGGCTTTCCTGGACCACACCCAGGATGGCATTCAGAACCACAATCAGCATAATCACTGCCGGCTTCGATCCAGTCACCCAGCAAGGCCGAAATCACCGAGGCGACGATCAGCAGGATGACGATAAAGTTGTTGAGCTGCGCCAGTACCAGTTGAAGAAAGGTGGGCCTGGGTTTTTCTTTAAGCTCATTCGGCCCATATCGCTCCAGGCGTTTGGCTGACTTCTTCTGAACAGTCCTTGTGCAGGAGCTTCCAGCTTGACAAGCACATCATCGAGATCCAGAGGAATGCCAGTGGATATCCAAATCCGGATTTGTAGTTCAGGTTTTTTCAGTTTTTGTTTGTCAGCCATCTTTTCCTCTAATGATGAAATTTATGAATGTTCGTTAAGACGCGTTCTCCAGGTTTATGCTTCCCAATGGGTATGAAAATCACCTTCCTCGATCCACCCGACGGTAGGTGTGTGCACCAAAATAATCTCGCTGCGCCTGGGTCAGGTTGGCAGGCAGTGCTCCGAGCGATAGGCATCGAAATAGGCCAGCGAAGCGCAGGTCGCCAGCATCGGGATCCCCAGGCCAACAGCGGTCTGCACGACCTCGCGCCAGGCAGCCTGGCGGCTGAGCACAGCTTCATTGTGAAAACATCATCCAGCAGCAGGTTTGGCAGAGCAGGGTTTCGGCGATAAGCATTGGTAATATCACTCAGCAAGGATGCCCGGATAATACAGCCCGCCCGCCAGACAGGAACGATCTGTGAGAGGTCGATATCCCAATTATATTCCCTAGATGCCATCTTCAACAGGCTCAGACCCTGGGCATAGGAGGTGATCTTACTGGCATATAACGCTTGTTCTGCCGCCTGCAACCAATTTTGCTTTATCCCCCGTAAACTTCCCAGCGCTTCCTAACACTTTTGCCGCAATCGACTCTCTCAGCCTTAAGGGCTGAGAGCAATCGACTTTCCACCGCTGCATTGATAGTTGGAATGGCGCTCCGGTATCAAGAGCGGTCTGGCTGGTCCATTTCCCAGTCCCTTTCTGAGCGGCCTCGTCAAGGATCAAATCGACAAGAAATCCGCCGGTTCTCAGGATCCATTCGGGTAAGGATCTTCGCCGTGATTTCAATCAAATACGAACGCAGCTCGCGTTTATTCCATGCATCAAAAATATCAGCTAGCTCCACATTTGAAATACCAGCACCGCGATGCAGCAAATCATAGATTTCAGCAATCAACTGCATGTCGCCGTATTCGATCCCGTTATGAACCATTTTTACATAATGTCCTGCGCCGCCGATGCCCATCCACGCCACACAAGCTTCGCCATCTTCAGCTTTTGCGGCGATAGCCTCGAACATTTTCTGGACTCTCGGCCAGGCGGCCTTCGAGCCACCCGGCATCATACTTGGGCCCCATAAAGCACCGCTTTCACCGCCGGATACCCCCATTCCGATAAACTCGATACCTTCTTGATTGAGGGATTTGACGCGGCGTTCGGTATCAGCGAAGTATGAGTTTCCTCCATCGATGATGATGTCACCTTTGTCCAAATACGGTTTCAATGAAGAAATCGCCGTATCAACCGGCCCACCTGCCGGTACCATTAAGAAAAGGACCCGCGGCTTTTCCAGTGCACCTGCAAGCTCGTCAAGTGAGTTGGTTACTTTTACAGTAAATCCTTCTGGAATACGCGGGGAGACATCGAAACCGATCGGCGGAAATCCATTGCGCTGAAAATTCTGTGCAAGACTCCGCCCCATAACTCCTAAACCGAGAATTCCAAGCGAATATTTCGTTTCCATAATCTGCTCCATAATTGTTCTCGTTCAACTCGTTTTTTAAATGATTGCGCAGACAGTCGATTTACCATTTCGCGCTCTTAATTCTAGAAGTTCATTCCCGATAAACTGCTTGGCCATACCAGCCAATCCAGGTTCATCGATCCTTCCACTTATAAAGGATTTCACCTGCGCGTGGGACATACAAAACCCCTTCATTTTCGCGGTCTTAGCCAGGATTTTACATCGATGTCTGCAGGATTTCAAGTAGCCAAGGTTCAGCCTGGCACAATCCGCTGCGGATACCTTGCTCGCAAGAATCAGGTTTACGTTCGGTTTCTCCACGCCATCTTCCATGATACCTGATCCTCGAACATGGGTGCTGTGGGCAAGTACGCCAAGAGGGATATGCTTGAACAATTCCCAATCTTTCAAGAAATACGGAAGTATGTGATAACCAATTTCATATATGAAACGTCCATGCACATGGCTGATCACATCCAAATGAGGGGCGTAGATGATTACCTCTCCACCTTTGGCTACGGCTGGTTCTATTTTATACATCGCTTTCCCGGCCGTCCAAAGCTCATCGTACATCGTTGGAGCACAGGACAGCACTCTCATATAGGGTTTTTCACACCAGTGAATGTGTCTTTGAGCTGACAAATCTGCGGCAGCGTTCCAGGCTTCAAACATATCTCCAACGATCACCCCTGAAATATCGTGTCCTTCCACCAGCAGTGCTGCCAGGGTAACTGGAGTATTAAGCCGTCCAACAGCAGCATGGATCATCTTCCTCACGGGTGTATCTTTGATCCCGATCGTGCCGACAACCGTTGCGAGAGCGCCAAGCCAGTGGGTCGCATTAATCATATCCGGCCCTGAGATGCCTGGGAAAAGGTATTTTGCCCCACCAGAAAATCCCACTACTTCATGTGGGAATGTTGGTCCGATAATTAAAATATGATCGTACTTCAGGGCTAATTTGTTAATTCGAATATCCACCCGATCCGGCAGAGATGAATGCCAGCTTGGTCCCGCAATCTGCTTGATTTCGTCCTGTTCCATGACACCCAGTGAGGAAAGTTGGGACGGATCGTCCCAGGCATGATTGAGTAATCCAATCTTCTTAAAGGTCGTTTCGCGTTCTTCTTTTGTTATCCCCACCAGCTGGTTGATACTATCTTCCGACATTGATGGATGAGTCCCCAACGCTACCATGAAATCCAGCTGGCTGGCATCATGAAGGATTTCCACAATCATTGGGAACAATTCCGCAAGAGGAATCGAGCGGGTTGAGTCCGGGATGAGTGCGAGGACTTTTTGTGCGGTAAACTTTCCCTGCAGTCCTTGGTTAAGGGTTTCAAAGATCGATTGGTAATCCAAAAAGCCTGCAGTTGATATCTTTTGGGAATGGATCATTCTTGACACCTCTGAAGACCAGAAAGCTGTTGGGGTTACATAGAAATGAAAACCGAGGGCTTAAGCAGGTATTTATACCCCACTGTAAGCTGAAAAGCCGCCATCAATCGGGATGATAACACCCGTAACAAACTCTGAGGCGGGCGAGAGCAGCCATAAAACAGTACCATTGAGATCGTCCGGGATACCAAGGCGGTTCATCGGGGTGTGGTCGATTATCTGCCGACCCCGTTTGGTCCATTCACCAGTTTCTTTATCCGTCAATAAAAAACGGTTCTGTTCGGTTAAGAAGAAGCCAGGAGCGATCGCATTGACCCGGATTTTTGGTGAATATTCCTGCGCCATATGGACTGCCAACCATTGGGTAAAATTGCTTGCTCCAGCCTTCGCAGCCGAGTAGGCAGGGATTCGGGTCAGCGGTCGAAAAGCATTCATGGATGAAACATTGAGGATCACGCCTTGCTTGCGCTCAGCCATGTGACGGCCGACAATTTGAGATGGAATGATCGTGCCCATCAGGTTTAAGTCGAACACCCAACGCAGCGCCTCTTGAGACAAATCAAAAAAGGATTTCTCGGCGCTGGTTGATGCATCAGGTTTATTGCCTCCGGCAGCGTTGATCAAACCGTCGATCTTCCCAAATTCTGATATCGTCAAATCTACTGCTGCCTGGACAGTTTCGACATCCAGGACATTTCCTTGTACAGCTATAGCGCTGCCAGTCCCAGGTTTCTTTTCAAATTGAGCCACCATTTTTTGAGCAATCTGAAGATTGTAATCCAGGATGGTCACATTTGCACCACATTCAAACAACGCTTGAGCCATTGATCCTCCTAATACTCCTCCTCCCCCCGTAATAACAACACTCTGACCGCTGAAATCAAATGCCTGCAAATAATGTTTCATCGTCGCCTTTCTCCTTCTCTTTTCTTCGAAAAGTTTAATGTGAAATGGTAATTTGTATTATTGAAGCTTGTAAGCTGCCTTTGCCAATCCGACTGCCAGATCAATAACCATGCTTTCTGCTTCGTTTCGATCAATGACTTTGCGGACTAAAAGTCCAGCCACCCAATTGGATGAAGCCCGCCTCCAGACATCGTGGCGCGCTGGAATAGAAAGAAAAGCGCGCGTATCGTCATTGAAGCCAGCCGTATTATACATACCTGCTGTTTCTATTACCTGGTCGAAATAGCGGCGCATTCCATTCCAGGAATCATTAAACCACCAGGGAGGTCCAAGCTTCACTGCCGGATAAGCACCTGCCAGGGGAGCCAGCTCGCGAGCGTAAGTAGATTTATCCAGGGTAAACAGGAGCAGCCTGAAGTTGGGATGGTTTCCAAAATGTTCCAATAATGGCTGTAAATTGTGGGTGAATTCGCATCCGATTGGGATATCAAATCCCTTATCAGCCCCAAATTTCGAGAATACTTCGGGATTGTGGTTTCGGTAAACTCCAGGATGCAGCTGCATGACAAGCCCATCTTCGACACTCATCCGCGCCATTTCCATGATCATATGAGAAGTAAATCGGAGCGCATCTTCGTGGGATGCTTTTCCATGGAGGGCGCGCTGAAGAATCTCGCCGGCAACCTTAGTACTAAGCCATTCAGCTGCTGGGTTGGACACACCGGAATTTGTGGCTGTTGCGCCGAGTGTTTTGAAGAAGCTGCGGCGCTGCTCCAGGGCTCGAATATAACTGGAATAATCGGAAATTTCAAATCCGCAAACAGCGGATAATTGATCTATTTTTTCCCGCCAGCCGGAAGCAAGCAGATTGGTTACAGAATCTGGGCGGAATGTAGGAATAATCCGCCCATTCCAACCAGAGTTGCGTATTTCCTGGTGGTATTTCAGGGCATCTTCCGCAGAATCGGTGGTCGCCAGGATTTCGATATTGAATTTGTTAAATAGAGTGCGTGGGGAGTATTCCGGTGAAGAGAGGGCCGCTTCAATCTGGTCATATATCCTGGAAGCTGAAATCTCATCTAATTTCTCGGTGACTCCAAAAACTGATTCAAGCTCATGCTCCAGCCACATCCCGGATGGTGTGCCTCGAAACAGGTAGAAATTTTCTGCAAAAAGCTGCCAGACCTGGCGTGGATTCTCCCGGTCGAGCAGTCGTTCAAAGGGAATGCCCTGCGAAAACAGCATCCGAAGCACATAATGGTCCGGTTGAATAAGCAGTTCAGCCGGATCGCCAAAACGCCGCTCGGGGTCGCTGAACAGAGACGGGTCTACATGTCCATGAGGAGAGACAATGGGTAGATTTTCAATTAATGAATACAGTCCTAAGGCAGCTGATTTTTGAGCAGGATCTGGTTCAAACAAACGGTCAGCGGCAAGCATCATCGTTAAGTCTTCCAGATTAATAAAAACTTGAAAGCGGAAGATCGGTTTGACCTTTCATAAATCAGTTGTGAAATGTTAGCGCTAACGTGATAAAATGCATTATAGCAGGTTTTTTTGGTTACAATTCGATAATAAGAATAATTTATCCGAAACGGGACCATGAACAGACGACCAACTCTAGCTGATATAGCCAAAGTTGCCAATGTATCGTTGATGACCGTCTCGCGCGCGATCAACGGGAAACCTGGAGTGAGTGAAGATCTTCGCCAGAGTCTCATGACATTGGCTGAAGAAATGGGATATCGTCCTAATCAAATTGCACGCGGCCTTGCCACCTCCCGAACCTCCACGATAGGCTTAGTCGTCCCGGACAATACCAATCCTTTTTTTGCACAAATCGCCCGGGGAGTTGAAGATACAGCTTTTAATCAAGCTTACAACATCTTCCTGGTCAACGCTGTCGAAGACCCGGTTCGCGAAAGGACCGCATTGAATTCATTGTGGCAGAAAGATATTGATGGATTGATCCTATGCAGCTCGCGACTCCCCGACGATGAGCTTGAAGAACAATTAACTCGATTTCCTGCAGTTGTTCTAATCAACCGAGAGCTGAATAACTTTAAAAACCACGTAATCACGATCAATGTCAATGATCAACGCGGTGCAAAGAACGCCATCAACCATTTTCTCAGCCTCGGTCGAAAGAAAATTGCTTATATTGATGGTCCGACAAATTCGCTTTCCGCTAAACGCAGGCAGGAAGGATATAAAGCGGCCCTTCAAGAAGCAGGGCTAGAATATGACTTCCAGATGGTTGAATGCTGTGCGCCCGACACTGAAGGTGGAAAAATTGCTGCAGCTGCGCTGTTTGCCCGAAGGCCAGATATCAACGCGATTTATGCATTCAATGATCTGGTGGCAGTTGGCGCGATGCAGATTGCAGAAGAAGCCGGTAAAAAAGTTCCGGAAGATATTGCAATCATCGGTGTAGATGATATCCCACTCACCACGATCATCCGTCCAGAACTCACAACCCTGCACGTGAACCTGAGATATATTGGACGTCTGGCTATGCGTACTCTCATCGATGCGATTGAGGGGGGAGCTCTTCTACTGAAATCATAATCAGGCCAGAGCTTATCGTGAGAGAATCGGCATGAAACAGTGATGATTTCGGAAAAATTGCTTCTTCACCATAAAATCATTCATTGAACCATTATTAGCCGGAGCTGACGCAGCGCGCTAAATCACCAATGAACCATATTTTTACCTTTCTTGATAATTTTCCAAGATAGCTCTGATGATTTCCCAGAGGTCAAAAATGATGATACTTAGGATGATATCAATAATCGAATTTATCTCTGATAAGACCTAATTTGTCCGTTGATAACCGCATTTTGACATTGTATATTTTCATTGATCAACATCGTAGTATCATCATTTTCGTGATTGAAACGGTTATCAAGGAATCAGTGCGGCGCAATGACATGAAAGGACATAACTGATGGAAATTGGTCTGAATATTCCAAAAATTGGAAGTCTGGATTTTTTAGCTCTAGGTGCTTTAAATCACAGAGTTGATTCTGGGATCATCCCTTTCCGAAAAGCGACGGAATGGAGAGTATATCCCAGCGGGGGCGAGTATAACGTCGCTGCCAACCTGGCAGATTGTTTTAAACTGCGAACAGGGATCGTCTCAGCGATGGTCGATTATCCAATTGGCGACCTTATCGCCGAGCGGGTTCGGGCGATGGGCATCAGTCCATTTTACAAGCATTTTCAACATAATGGCGTTAATGGACCCAATATGGCCACGGTCTACAGCGACCAGGGCCACGGCGTACGCGCCCCGGTTGTTTTCTACAATCGCGCCAATGAAGCTGCAGCCCTGCTTAAACCAGGTGATTTTGACTGGAAAGTAATTCTAGCTGAAGGTGTTCGCTGGCTGCACAGCGGCGGTATTTTTGCTTCATTGTCTGCAACGACCGGGGAAGTAATCATCGAGGCTATGCAGGCAGCAAAATCTGCTGGAGCGGTCACATCCTTTGACCTGAATTTTCGGGCAAAATTATGGAATATTTGGGGGGGCAAGGAACGTGCTCAAGTTGTGATGCAGCGAATTGTTGAGAATGTCGACGTCCTGGTTGGGAATGAAGAAGATATGCAACTGGGGCTAGGAATTGCCGGACCAAATGTGGTGGCAAAATCCAAGTTAGATCCAAGTGTATTCTTTGGGATGATCGACCAGGTCTTGAATAAGTTCCCTCAGGTGAAAGTTGTCGCAACCACGTTACGCGAAGTTCATTCGACAAACCGGCACACCTGGGGAGCAGTCGCCTGGATCAACGGCCAGACTTATAGCGCTCCAACATGCGAATTGGATGTATTGGACAGAGTTGGAGGTGGAGATGGTTTTGCGGCAGGCTTTTTCTACGGCCTCCTGGCTGGTGAAGAGCCTATGGATGCTGTCAAGCTGGGTTGGGCGCATGGTGCGCTGATGACGACCTTCCCTGGTGATACCACAATGGCAACACTGGACCAGGTGAAGGCTTTTGCAAAAGGCGGCTCGGCGCGCATCCAGAGATAACACGATCACGTCTTACACAACCAGGAGATGACTCGATAAATACCACAAGGATTTATCTCATCCGGCACGGTGCAACCAGCCTGAGCGCTGAAAACCGGTTTTCCGGCGGCACGGAGGTTGATCTTTCAGACGAAGGACGATGGCAGGCAGCTTGCCTAGCTCGGCGGCTTGCTGATGACAAAATTGTCGCTTTTTACTGCAGCCCGATGAGAAGGACCATCGAGACTGCCGCAATCTTATCGCAACCGTTCCAAATCATTCCAGAACCTCGGGACGGATTGCGTGAGATCCATCACGGCCATTGGGAACGAATGAGCAGGGCGGATGTTGAGAGGGATTATCCCGAAGAATATGCCGCCTGGCAGGAAGATCCATTTACTTTTGCTCCGGAAGGCGGCGAGTCCGGCGTCACGGTAATTGCGCGGGCGCTGCCGGTGATTCGGGAGATTGTATTCAAGCATTTTGGACAGACTGCTGCGATTGTCTCGCATAAAGCTACTATCCGACTGATCCTCAGCAGTCTGTTGGGGATTGACGCAAGAGGCTATCGCGACCGCCTGGACCAATCACCAGCCTGCCTGAATATCGTGGATTTCAAAGACCCTGTGCGGGCGCGCCTAATGCTCTTCAATGATGTTTCGCATTATGTGGATCAGCCGCCCTATTCTGAAGATCGACTTTCAAAATGGTTCACGGGTCTCAAATAAACACTATCATGGAATAGGAAGTGATAATATGAGTGTATTGACTTCTGATTCTGGCAGGTGGCGCAGGAAGCCGGCTGAGCATCCTGGGTGAAAAAAGAGCGAAACCTGCAGTCCCGTTTGGTGGAAAATATAGAATAATTGATTTTCCACTGTCAAACGCTGTAAATTCGGATCTGTATCGGATTGCTGTCCTCACCCAATTCCGGCCTCATTCATTGATGGAGCATATCGGCATAGGCGAACCCTGGGACCTCAACCGCACTCCACCCAATGGCGTGCGGATCTGGCAGCCCTATCGCGGCCGTTCAGACCAGGATTGGTATCGCGGCACAGCCGACGCCTTATATCAAAATCGCAATTTTATTCAGGATGACGGAAGCGACACACTGTTAATCCTTTCCGGCGACCACATATACAAGCAGGATTATCGCGATTTGCTCCGCTTTCATCAGGAAAAAGGCGCCGATCTCACAGTTGCAGTCATGAACGTTCCAGCAATTGAGGTCAGTCGATTTGGGATCATGAGCGTGGATGCAAGCCAGAAGATCACAAAATTCGCTGAAAAGCCAAAACAATCCGACTCCACGCTGGCTTCAATGGGTATCTATGTATTCAATACGCAATTTTTGGTGAGGATGCTAGAGGAAGATGCGCTCGAAAAAACTTCCTCCCACGATTTCGGCAAGAACATCATCCCTCGAATAGTTCAGATGGGCCGGGCTTTCGCATATCCCTTTCTAGGATACTGGGTCGATGTCGGCACGATCCAGGCTTATTGGGAAACCAGCATGGCGCTGCTCGCCGAAAAACCAGAGCTGGATCTTTACGATATGAGTTGGGTGATCCATACCCGTTCAAAGGAACGGCCTCCTGTGAAATGCATTCCTCCCGGGGAGCTGGTCAACAGCATTGCTTCGAATGGGTGTGTGATCAGCGGTAAAGTTGTCAACAGCGTTTTGTCTCCTGGTGTGATTATTGAGAAAGGTGCAGTCGTGCTTGATTCCGTCATCATGAACGATACGATAATCAGGTCCGGTACAGTCGTCGACTGCTGCATCCTTGATAAAGAGATCGAAATCGGTGAGAATGCCAGGCTTGGAGGAGGGAAAGACAGCATCCCCAATAAGCAGGAACCTGACAAGATATTTACCGGAATCACGATCGTCGGAAAACGCGCTCGCATCCCGGCTGGGGTATCGATCGGACGGAACTGCCGAATTGACCCCTCCACATATCCAGAGGATTACGACACGGATCACGTCTCCAGCGGTGAGACAATCAGTAGGAAAAAATGAAATTAATAAATCGTTGATAATAAACGCAATCCTAGATGCTGCTTTGAAACTAGTTGTATTTGTTTCGAAATATTCCTTCTTTGCGGGGATCGACTCAGAGGGCTGTGCATTCGATGCATAAGATAATGACCGATGTTTCTCACAGCAATGGGGAAAATATCAAGAAAGTTATTGATAAAATAATGGGGGAATCCGAATTTAAAGGAACCCCAAACGACCTTGTGTGGGCTGGCAAATGGCCGGCCAGGCTTTAGCACCTGGCCTCTCTGACCTTCGGTTCTCTCAATCCAATATTAATTCAGTCCTATGGAGAAAGACGGATGCCCCGAATTGACGAATCGCTTGCATGGAAAAAGCTGATCCAGCACCAGGAGCAAGTTAAAAACCTGCATATGAGGGACCTGTTCGCGCAAGATTCCGAAAGGTTCGAGCGCTTTTCTGTCCAAATGGGGGAGATCCTGTTCGATTACTCGAAGAATCGGATTACAACGGAGACGCTCGGACTGCTGTACGAGCTGGCTCACCAGGCGAACCTGAAGAATAAGATCGAAGCCATGTTCAGCGGTCAGAAAATCAATACGACCGAAGATCGCGCCGTCCTGCATGTCGCCCTGCGCAACCGCTCCAACGATCCAATTTATGTCGACGGATTGGATGTGATGCCAGATGTCAACCGGGTGCTTGGAAAGATGCGAGATTTCAGCGAGGCAGTGCGTTCTGGAAGCTGGAAAGGCTATACTGGCAAACCAATCACGGATATCGTCAACATCGGGATAGGCGGCTCTGATTTGGGCCCAAAAATGGTCTGTGAGGCACTGAAACCCTACGCCAGAGCTGACCTGAGGGCTCATTTCGTTTCGAACGTGGACGGCACTGACCTGGTTGAGACACTTAAATCGATTCAACCCGAGACATCACTTTTCCTGGTTGCGTCTAAAACCTTCACCACCCAGGAAACCATGACCAATGCCCACTCAGCGCGCAAATGGTTGCTCAGCTCAGCAAATGACGAAGGTGCGGTCGCTAAACATTTTGCAGCCATGTCAACTAACATCGATGCAGTTCGCAAGTTTGGGATCGATACCCGCAATATGTTCGAGTTTTGGGATTGGGTCGGCGGGCGCTATTCGCTCTGGTCGGCGATCGGATTGTCGATTGCGCTTTACCTTGGGATAGATCGATTTGAAGAGCTGCTGAATGGCGCCTATAAGGTTGATTGCCACTTTCGCAGTACACCTATTGAGCAGCAATATTCCTGTAATCATGGGCTTGCTCGGCGTATGGTACAACAACTTCTTTGGAGCCCGGTCTCATGCCATCCTGCCTTATGACCAATACCTGACGTATTTTCCTGCCTATTTCCAGCAGGGAGATATGGAAAGCAATGGGAAAAGCGTTACATCTTCCGGGGAATTTCTGGACTACGCCACCGGTCCTGTGATTTGGGGGCAACCTGGCACAAACGGTCAACATGCTTTTTACCAATTGATCCACCAGGGTACGCAACTGATCCCTTGTGATTTCCTTGCAGCAGCGAACAGCCACAACCCATTGGGCGAACACCATTTGATCCTGCTTTCGAATTTCCTGGCACAAACCGAAGCGCTGATGAAAGGCAAGACTCAATCTGAGGCTCGAAAAGAACTGGAAGCGCAAGGATATTCGGTCGAACTGCTAGACAGACTTGCCCATGCAAAGACTTTTCCAGGAAACAGGCCAACGAATTCCTTCCTGTATCCAAAATTGACACCTGAAGTCCTGGGCTCACTGATCGCATTCTACGAGCATAAGATATTCACCCAGGGCGTCATCTGGAATATCAACTCATTTGACCAGATGGGTGTGGAATTGGGAAAGCAGCTTGCAATGAAGATTTTGCCAGAGATCTCAAATAAAGGTCTGATTACCAGCCACAATTCATCCACGAATGGCTTGATCAATGCGATCAAGTCCTTTGACAGCATATAAATCAACGTAGATCGATTGAACAGGTAGAAGTATTTCCTGATTATCGGACAGGAATTTGACAGGAGGATTCAATGGCAGATATCAGCAAAGTGGCTCTCTTTACAAATGAGTATCCACCTTATGTATACGGAGGAGCAGGGGTCCACGTCGAATATTTGAGCCGAGAATTAGCCAAAGTTGTGCCGGTTGAAGTGCGCTGTTTTGGAGATCAAGACTTAGAAGAGCCAAACTTAAAAGTTAGAGGATACGGTCCCTGGACCGAAGCTAAGGTGAATACCGACCCTCGTTTTGGTGGCGCGTTGGATGCAATGTACCGCAACCTCGCAATGGCGAAGGATAATCTCGATGCAAATGTCGTGCATTCGCACACATGGTATGTCCAATTCGCCGGCTTTATCGCGAAAAAGCTTTGGGGTATACCATTTGTGCTGACAACTCATTCATTAGAGCCTTTGCGCCCCTGGAAAGTGGAACAACTTGGCAACGCTTACCACATGAGCACCTGGATCGAGAATAACAGCATAATGGAAGCTGATGCGGTCATTGCTGTCTCGAATGAGACCCGAAACGATGTCCTGCACTGCTTTCCTGATGTCAACCCAGCAAAAGTACATGTTATTCATAATGGGATCGATTTGAAGCAATACCGCAAGAGCCTTGAAGTAGAAGCTTTGATCAAGCGCGGCGTGGATCCTGAGCGGCCTTATGTTTTGTTTGTCGGCCGGATTACACGCCAGAAAGGGATTATCCACCTGGTCAACGCAATCCCGATGATTGATCCATCCATTCAGGTGGTTTTATGCGCTGGGGCTCCTGATACCGCAGAAATTGGTCAAGAAATGTCCGAAGGCGTCGAAGCGGTAAGCAAGGGACGACCTGGTGTGATCTGGATTCGGGAAATGCTGCCGCGCGAGGATGTCATTCAGTTCTACTCTCACGCGTCTGTGTTCTGCTGTCCTTCGGTTTATGAACCGTTTGGGATCATCAACTTGGAAGCGATGGCTTGCGAGACTGCTGTTGTGGCATCTGCAGTTGGAGGCATTCCTGAAGTCGTCGATCCCGATAAAACAGGGATTCTTGTCGACCTTGATCTCAAGCCAGGAACATTCGATCCAATAAATCCTTCCGAATTTTCTGCCGATCTTGCTGATGCGATCAATCACGTAGCGTTAAATCCTGAACTGCAGGAGAAGTTTGGACGCAGCGGCCGCTCTCGGGTAGAAGAAAATTTCAGCTGGACAGCAATAGCTCAGAGGACTCTGGACCTTTACAAATCGATTTAACGATCAAGAACCATAGCTTATAATATTGGGAGAATTCCTTTCAGCCCAATATTGATGCTCCCACAAGACCTGGTTTCTATTGCTTACGCGCCTGGTCAAGGAAGGACGAAAAATATGCAGCCCGATGAAGGTAGAAGCAGAGTCATAATTGAGGGAGTGACACCAGAGATCGACGCTGGTAAATTCCCAATAAAGCGCATCGCCGGTGAAGAAACGGTAGTCGAAGCGGACATCCTCGCAGACGGACATGAGGTGCTGTCCTGTGCGCTCCTCTATCGTAAAGAAAGCGATCTTGATTGGACTGCCGTCCCCATGGAAGCCCTCGGCAACGACCGCTGGCGTGCTTCGTTCACCACACAGGAATTAGGACGCTACATTTACACTGTCTGCGGTTGGATTGACCACTTTAAAAGCTGGTCAAGAGATTAAAAAGCGCGTTGAAGCCGGGCAAGATGTCACGGTTGACTTGCTGATCGGGGCGGAAATGGTTGAGAATGCACACGGTCGAGCTGCTCAAATCGATGCAACCTGGCTGGCGACCTTCGCCGAAACAATGCGAATTGGCAGTGAGGCAGGTATAGAGCATGCCTTATCACCTGAACTTGCCAAATTAATGTCGGTTTATGGTGAACGCCGTTTCGTCACCACATATGATAAAGAACTTGTTGTCGTCGTAGATCGCGAACGTGCTCGATTTTCTGCCTGGTACGAGTTGTTCCCGCGCTCATGTTCGACTGAACCAGGACGCCATGGCACCTTCAAGGACGTCGAGGCGCGATTACCATACATTGCTTCGATGGGTTTCGATGTGCTTTACTTACCACCCATTCATCCGATCGGTACCAGCTTCCGAAAAGGACGGAATAATTCAATGAAAGTTGGTCCAGATGACCCAGGCAGCCCCTGGGCGATAGGATCTACTGAAGGTGGTCATAAAGCTATCCATCCACAACTGGGCACACTTGAGGATTTCCGGCAATTGATCAAATCGGCTTCACAGTTTGGGATCGAACTGGCGATCGATATCGCTTTTCAATGCGCACCAGACCACCCTTACGTGACGGATCACCCGGAATGGTTCCGTCAACGTCCAGATGGAACAATCCAATATGCTGAAAACCCTCCGAAGAAATACCAGGACATTTACCCGTTTGAATTTGAAACAGAAGGTTGGCGTGACCTTTGGGATGAGCTGAAGAGCATATTTCAATTCTGGATAGATCAGGGAGTGCGCATATTCCGCGTCGATAACCCCCATACCAAGCCTTTTGGTTTATGGGAATGGCTGATCGCCGAAATCAAGCAGGGTTGTCCCGATGCAATTTTTCTAGCTGAGGCTTTTACTCGCCCGAAAGCCTTGTACGGATTAGCCAAGAGAGGTTTCACTCAATCATACAACTACTTCCCGTGGAGGAACACCAAATGGGAGCTAACCCAGTACCTGACGGAACTCACCCAGACCGAGGTACGGGAATTCATGACCCCAAATCTCTGGCCAAACACCCCGGATATCCTGACCGAATACCTCCAGTTTGGCGGACGCCCTGCTTTCATCACAAGGTTCATCCTGGCTGCTACTTTAGGTCCCAGCTATGGGATTTACGGACCTGCGTTCGAGCTGTGTGAAAACAAACCTCTTGCTCCTGGCAGGGAAGAATATCTAAATTCTGAAAAATATGAGATCAAGATTTGGAACTTCGATCATCCTCACAGCTTACAAGCAATAATTGGTCAGGTGAATAAAATCCGCCGGGAGAATCCGGCCTTTAAGACCAATCATGATTTACAGTTCCATGATGTTGATAATGAACAAATTATCGCCTATTCCAAGAGCAGTGTGGATGGATCAAATCAGGTGCTGATCGTTGTAAACCTTGATCCTCATTTCAAACAAGCAGGTTTCATCACCCTGCCATTGGATGAATTAGGCCTCGATCCTCGCCAACCCTATCAGGCTCATGATCTCCTGACTGACGCACGCTATCTGTGGCAAGGCAACCGTAATTATGTTGAACTTAATCCCATGACTGTACCAGCACATATTTTCGTGATCCGTAGGAAAGTTCGCACAGAACACGACTTTGATTACTACCTGTAATATTTCCAAACCCAATTAAACGGATAATTAATAATCCTAGATCAGTAATGGCTATCCGATGTGGTTTCGTTTCATCGTAAAGCAACGATATTTATATAGACAAGATCGGGCATGATGAAGGGAGTTTAGAATATTTTCAGGCAAGGACCTTTTAAATCCAATTTCAGCGAGTCCGAATATTGTATCCAAACGATTGCTATCTGGCATTAAATATTTATCCCAAAGTAATTTTCAACTTCTTCGAGAATACATCTGTAGTTATTCAATGCGAGTGGGGAAAGCTCACGGCCATAAGGACACGCGGAGGGCATCAATACAAATCCACGTCCCTCACCATAAGTACCCGCCTGGATTGCTTGATGCACTTTCTTTCGGAATATTGGTGTTTGCAGAGTCTCAATATCGCTTGCTTCAAGATTTCCCGAACAGAACGAGTTGATCACCGTATCTTTCACGGACGTATTTAAGTGAAACGTCCCCTTGTGGGGGCGGTTCAATTGGATCCAACGCGATGCAGCCCGTAGCAACGATATACTCCAAAATATTTCTTAACCGTCCATGGCAGTGAATGCGCGCATAACCAGAAAAATTGTGGATTATTTCAATCAGGTGGGCATCATAAGCCAGAACATAATCCCGAAACAATCTCGGTGGTAAGTAAGGAGGTGAAGCATATTCTGGACCATATAACCGCCAGAGCCGTCCCGGCAGTGCTTCGGCGACTGCGCGCGTTTTGGCCTCAATCATTCGATAAAAGCGATCCAACAAACTGCGGAACAATGTCTGTTCGGTGAACGCAACTTCCAAGTACACCGACATATCAAAAAGCTGGGCTGCCTCGCACAGCGGATCGGGTGTATCTATCATGACAATCCCGGTCTCACCCAGGGCTTTTTCAGCTTCCAACACCCCTTGAATCATAGGCTTGCATCCCACCTCTGGAAAGGGTAAAGCCAGATAGGCTCGCAGATCGCCAATATCTTTAAGAAGGGGTTCCACAATCCAGGTAGTATTCAGGTCGCGATCGCGGCGTGACAAGCTGGTTAGCACTCGCTTCCCAGCTGCAATATTCAAGCGAGTATACCGCCGGTCGGGAGGATCACTCCAGGTTTCGATCCATGATAGTTCATGAAGCGGATCAAACCCATCCTGAACAGTTGGTACCGTCCGCATTACGATCCGGTCCGTTTTTGCAGCAGTAAGCTCAATTAGTGGTCTCCAGGATGGGTGATTATAAATATTAAAAGGGTCTGGATCAGATAAGTCTTCATCCAGACCGTTTAATTCATAGAAACAGACTGCAGGACGATCAACTTTCTGCCCGCGCAAGGTAGCAAGTAGTCGCTCTCGCCTGTTCATCCTGTATCCATTAATAAACCAGATGCCACTGGTGTCAAAATGAAATATCCACCATTGATTCAATCGGTAGAGCGTAGGCTGGCAATCGTGTGAGAGACATCATATTCAAAACGTTTGATAAATCCATCAATATAACCCTGGATATCCATTGACGGATCCAGGATCAATGGCGTCAAATCCATCCCTGCACCCATGGCCTCAACTGCATCAACTGCGTGGGATTCCAGGTAGGTGGCATTTGCCCTTCGACGGCCCATCGTTGCAAGGTCGTAGCGCTTCCCACCGCTGATTTGCGAGTCAAAAACACCCAGGAGCGCCATTTGAATATTTTCATGCGCTGAAGTGTTGAAAATTACTTTTTCACGATCCAGCATCCATCCTAGATCTCGCCAGACCTCGCAACCATATAACTTTTTGGGTCGCAGCTTTTCAGGTAACCCGCGGATCGCTTCGATCGTTCGTAAAGCAACAGCGACATGTGTGGGATGTTTATCCGCAAGGTTATGGGTGTAAATCACCTCCGGGTGTGCAGCCTTGATTAACAACTGCATGTCTTCGATGGGTTCTTTATTCTCCGGATTTTTCACGGTCGAGCTGGGATAATCCAGCAGTACCTGTGCCGAATAGTCACCGATCATGGCTGCTTTCTTTTGCTCGACAACACGTATACGACGCATTTCTTCGTCCGAGAAATTCTTATATAGGTCATCTCGCGGGGAACCGGAACCATCGGTCACCACAATCCCACAAAACCACAGATCCTTCTGCTGGAAGCATTTAAGGATCCCGTCGATTGCCATGATCTCGATATCATCTTGATGAGCGGCAACTGCCATGTGCGTTGTCCGTCCCAGTCCATCATCAACTGACAGTCCGTCGGGTATATAAATTTGTGCATTCTCGCGTTTGAATTTCATTTCTGTATGCCTTTTCTTGGAGGTCGATTTTTCTGCGTTTATTACTTGATCTCAGGCAGACTTGCTGCGGCAATAGATTGCCCAAGCCTGCGGCTTAACTCATCCGGAAGTTCAAGATGGACGCGATTGGCAACTTCAGGGAATTCACCTTCCAAAACGCGGCGAGCCCCTTCAATGATCAATGGTCCACCACTTCCAGATGTGACTCTACCTAATACCTGGACATGGTTCAAATCATAAAAATCAGCATAATGAGCAACAGCATAACCAAGGAAAATACCAATACTTTCCCAAATCTGGTGCGCCCCTTCGTGTCCAGCTTCCAGCTTCTCCTGCACGAATAACAGCTTTTGGGCAAGCGATTTACCTTCGGGGATTGAAATCCCGGCACGCGGAGCGAGTCTGAACACGCACTGTTGGGACATATACACTGCCCCTACCCCTCGATCGCCAGACCATTCGTCGAGCGCCGCAGTGGGATTATAATCAATCGGCGCGAATGCCAGTTCGTTCAGCCAGGTGGTGATGTTCCCTTGTGGGGTCACATATCCGGCAGCCAGGCTGGATCCCATTGCCAATCCAAGCACCGCATTTTCATTAAGCGACATCGATCCAGCCAACGCTGATACCTCACCGTCATTGACAACCTCCAACGGTACATCAAGCGCCTCCTGGATCCGAATGAAAATTCGTCGGACGTCTTCGTACCGCTCAGCCGGAACTCCCCGAAAAAGCGAGGCAACCATCGGGCGATTGTTTATGATAACTCCTGCCGAGCTCCCACCCACAGCATCCAACTGCGGTAACTTTCCGGCTGCCAACAGTAGAAGATCCATGATCTTCTGATAATGGTATTCTGGGTTGGATTGATCGCGGGGAAACCATTCCATCTCATGGGTGAATATTACCTGGCCATCGATCACGGCCGATACTTTAACATCCGAAGCACCAAGATCGAAACCGATCCGACAGCCGTCAAGGTGCCTGCCGAGCGTCTGCTGGCTTTCCTTTCCCTCTGGCAATTGTTCTAATGGGAGAGGAATGATCTTAAATGGGCGCTGGTAAATGGTCTCGCCCATAAAATGGGAGTCAAAAGCGCGCAAACCTTCCGGCGAATAATTGGTTATGAGATCCTCCACAACCTCGCTTGGACCACCTGCATAGACCTTCCAAGCGCCCCTCTGCCAGAGTAGAAATTTCAAAATACGTTCAATGTAAAAGGCGTTCGATTCACTCAAAGGATGATTTGGTTTAAATACCTTCGTATCAAACCGAGAGCGTGTACCGTCTGCACGTTCCAGGACAAGCGCCAGGGGGTCACCGTCGCCACTCTCCTGCACGATTTGACGGAAAACTCTGTTGTACGAGGCGGCGGGAAGGAAATCCAGCTCGAGCGGTGGGATATATCTTGGTCTGACGGGGAGCATATTCTCTTTCAATTGATTTCTCCAAATCAAATAAAACGATGGATTTACAATGTTGAAAATTGAATTTATAATGGTCTGAGTGATTCGCCTGATGCGCGATGATGAATACAATAAAGCGCCTGCAGACAGGTGTTACCATCTGAGAGCGGTTCGATTATACATCGAAACGCTTGTTTGTCTGCTTGAATGGGGTGCCAAGGAGGTGATAGATATAATTTAAGTGGATCATTCATTTTAAATAACTACTTTCATGTTTTCAGTCTATTCACTACTATTCTTAGGAGAAGAAAATGCGTAAATTGATGTTGATTCTAAGCCTGATGCTAACCTTCAGTATGATTTTAGCAGCCTGTGCTCCTGCAGCCACGCCAGCTCCAGTGGCAACTGAAGCGCCTGCTGAAGCGCCAGCAGCAACCGAAGCCCCAGCCGAACCGCCAGCAGAAGCGCCTGCAGCAACGGAAGCACCTGTAGAAGCGCCTGCAGCGACCGAAGCCCCGGCTGAACCGCCCGCAGCAGAGGAAGTCACGCTTACCATAGAAAGCTGGCGCAACGATGACCTCGTGATCTGGCAAGACACAATCCTGCCTGCATTCATGGCGAAATACCCGAACATAAAAGTTGAATTCACCCCATCTCCACCCGCTGAATATAACGGCGTACTTAATACCAAGCTTGAGGGCGGAACCGCAGGGGATCTGATAACCTGTCGGCCTTTTGACGCCTCGCTTGCTCTCTTCGACAGCGGTTACCTGGCACCTCTGAATGATCTCGCAGGCATGGCGAACTTTAGCGATGTTGCAAAGAGTGCCTGGATTACCGATGACGGCGCAAATGTATTCTGCGTTCCGATGGCATCTGTCATTCACGGTTTCTTCTACAACAAGGACGCCTTTACAGCTGCAGGGATAACCGAAGAACCTGTCACTGTCGCAGATTTCCACGCTGCTTTAGACGCGATAAAAGCTCAGGGTGACTACAAACCCATTGCCATGGGGACCTCTGATTTGTGGGAAGCGGCCACAATGGGATTTCAAAATATTGGACCCGTCTACTGGAAAGGCGAAGAAGGCCGGAAAGCACTCCTTGATGGCACCGGTAAATATACAGATCAGCCCTACATTGACACATGGGCTGAGCTTGCCAGTTGGGCGCCCTACTTGCCCGAGGGTTTCGAAGCTGTCAAGTACCCCAATTCCCAGGTTCTTTTCACTTCCGGTCAGGCTGCGATTTATCCGACCGGCTCGTGGGAAATTTCTGTATTCGAGCCAGAAGCAACCTTTGAGTTGGGCATCTTCCCGCCTCCGGTTGTCAACGCCGGCGACACCTGCTACATCAGTGACCACACTGACATCGCACTTGGAATGAATGCAGCAACAGCTCATCCCGAAGAAGCAAAGATATTCCTCGAGTGGGTTGCAAGTGCAGAGTTTGCTGAATTGTACAGTAATGCGCTGCCCGGCTTCTTCTCGCTTTCAAACGAAGCCATCACCCTACAAAACCCACTGGCTCAGGAATTTATGAGTTGGCGCGCCGACTGCGAAGAGACCATACGAAACTCGTACCAGATCCTCTCCCGCGGAGAGCCGAACCTTGAGAACGAGCTGTGGCGAGTTAGCGCGGCCGTAATCAATGGGACAATGACGCCCGAACAGGCAGGTCAGGAAATCCAGGCAGGACTGGATTCCTGGTATAAACCAGGACAGTAAAATCTGTACCGAGTAAGGCTATATAGTCTGACGGCAGAGTTGATGCCGTCAGACTATTCTCAATTTATGAATGGAGAGCGGCCCGATGCAGCAAACACGCGTTCGCAGACCTTTCCCCACCCATTTAATCGTTTTTCTCGCCCCCGCGGTAATAATTTATTCGATTTTCATGGTTTTCCCCCTGTTGAACTCACTTCGGCTCAGTTTTTATTCGATTGATGTACAAAAACAGGAAATATATGTAGGGCTCCAAAATTACGTCAAGCTCTTCACTGACCCAAATTTCGAGCCATTCTTCTGGAACGCTTTTAAGAACAACATCATCTTCTTTGCGGTCCACATGGTGGCGCAGAACCCAATCGGCCTGCTCTTAGCTGTGCTGCTGGCAACCGGTGGCCGTGGAAGAAAGATTTACCGCACTGTCCTGTTCATGCCGACCGTGTTATCTGTGGTGATCATAGGCTTTATCTGGCAGCTAATCCTTAATCCTTTATGGGGAGTTACAGAGACATTACTTGAGCTCGTAGGATTGGAGGAATTATTTAAACCTTGGTTGGGATTACCCAGCACTGCGCTGGTAACTGTATCATTAATATCCGTCTGGCAGTTTGTTGGCATCCCGATGATCTTATTTTATACAGCCCTCATCGGCATCCCTGAGGAATTGCTCGAAGCAGCTCGGGTGGACGGCGCGAACGCCTGGCAGGCTTTCTGGAGGATCGTCTTCCCATTGATCCTGCCAACTCTGGGGATCGTAACTATTCTCACATTTGTTGGCAACTTCAATGCATTTGATTTGATTTATACAATGAAAGGCGCTAATGCAGGGCCAGCTTTTTCCACAGACATCATGGGGACACTGTTTTTCCGTACCTTTTTCGGACAGCAATTACAGTTGGGCAATGTGACGATGGGGGCAACTATTGCAGCTATGATGTTCCTGATCATCCTGACCGGTGTACTACTTTATATGTTCTTGTGGCAACGGCGTGTTCAAACCTACGAACTGTGAGGCAACGCGATGACCAATCAAATACCTGATCTCCCCAAAAAAGGCGGACAACCCTCACGCATTTATATGTTGCGACAATCCTTCAGCCATCTCAGCCCCCATCTTGTGATGGTTTTTTTCAGCATCCTGGCGTTGTTTCCAATTGTCCTGATTGTGATCAATTCGTTTAAGAAAAAGCCTGCCATCTTCGGCAGCCCATTCAGCCTACCGAACTCAGAAACATTCAGCCTGATCGGATACGTGACGGTCTTCAAACGGGCAGATTTCCTAACCAATTTCCAGAACAGCGTCATTGTGACTGTATTTGCATTGCTGTTAACCTTATTAATCGGTGCGATGGCATCCTTCGCTCTATCCGAGTATTCATTCAAGGGCAATTTGTTTTTGGCTCTTTATCTTTCTCTCGGAATCATGATCCCCATTCGTCTCGGAACTGTGGGCATATTGCGGTTGATGGTATCTCTCAAATTGGTTAATACATTGGTTGCATTGATATTGGTTTATATTGCTCAAGCCTTGCCATTGACTATATTCATACTTACCCAATTTATGCGGCAGGTACCGCGAGAAATGAAAGAAGCAGCCCGGCTCGATGGCGCTTCAGAATATCAGGTCTTCGGTATGGTCATCCCTCTGGTTCGTCCTGCAATCGGTGCAATTGGCATCTTCACAATGATTCCTGTATGGAATGACCTATGGTTTCCTTTGATCCTTGCCCCGAGCTCAAAAACAGCGACAATCACCCTGGGCGTACAGCAATTCCTCGGCCAGTTTGTTAGCGATTGGAACGCCGTGCTTTCCTCTCTGACATTGGCGATGATCCCAATCATGATCTTTTACCTGATCTTCTCACAGCAAATGATCCGGAGCATCACTGCCGGGGCGGTTAAATAATAAGGAGATGATCGATGAGGATTGGAATCGTCGGAGCCGGTTTTATGGGAAGCATGCACGCTGCAGGCTGGGCGGAAACCCCAGCTCAGATGGTTGGGATCGCTGCAGAGACATGCTCTGAGTGCGAACCTCTAGCCGGCATATACAACCTGGAAATCTTCCCGGATCTGGAAGCTTTGTTGCCGCATGTTGATGTCGTCGACGTGTGCACCCCAACCCATCTGCATGCAGCGATGATCATCCAAGCTGCAGAAGCCGGGAAGCACGTGATCTGTGAAAAACCGCTATGCCGGACAGTTGAGGAAAGCCGGACGGCAATTCACGCTTGCAGACGAGCTGGAGTGATGCTCCTGGTTGCGCATGTCGTCCGCTTCTTCCCGGAATACGCACTGGCAAAAGCTGCCGTTGTTGACGGTCAGATTGGTAAACCAGGCGTTCTTCGCCTGAGCAGAGGCAGTTTTCGTCCTAAGAAAGAAGTTGGCAACTGGTTCCTTGATGAGGCAAAATCCGGCGGCATCTTGATGGATTTGATGATCCATGATTATGATTATGCTCGCTGGATTGCGGGCGATGTAGAAAGCGTCTATGCAAAGAGAATTTCCGCCCATAATCAAGCCGCAGGCGTGGATTATGGCCTGGTCATCCTGAGACATAAAAGCGGAGGACTGAGTCATATCTCCGGCGCATGGGCTTACCCGCCGCCAACTTTCCGAACACATATCGAGCTGGCCGGAGACGGCGGATTGATCGAGTTTGACTCTGATGACACAGCTCCGATCCGCAGTCTCATTGCCAGACCGAAAGGTGAAGCGCCAGACGTTGGACTACCCTCAAGTCCCACCCAAGAAAGCCCCTATACCACCCAAATTAAAGAATTCTATCTAGCCCTCGCGGAAGGAAGCCAGGTGCGCGTCACCCCTGAGGATGGTCTGGCAGCCGTTCAAATTGCCGAGGCAGCCATTCACTCAGCCCAATCCGGTCTGGCGATACAGCTCGAGCCGCTTGAGGAGTTAGGATTATGAAAATTGGAATCTTGAGTTTCGCCCACCACCACGCCGAAGCCTATATTCAAAATCTGCATGCGATTCCGAATGTAGAATTAGTTGGAGTAGCAGACGAAGATCATGCTCGCGGCCAGCAATTTGCCGATCAGATATGGGACTCGCTTCTTCAGATCTTATGAGACGCTGCTGGAATCAGGTCCAGACGGAGTTATTATCTGTACAGAAAATTCACGCCATCGTACGCTGGTTGAGATGGCAGCCGCCTCTGGCGTGAATGTCCTTTGTGAAAAACCAATCGCGACGACTTTAGCTGATGCGCGTGCTGAAGTTAAAGCCTGCGAGCAGGCTGGTGTGCTATTCATGACCGCATTTCCGATGCGCTTCAGCCCCCCGCTTCGAGAAGTAAAGAAACTGCTCGATGCAGGCGAATTGGGGAAGGTACTACTGCTTCAATGCAACCAACCAGGGTGAACTCCCAACCAAGCATCGCGACGTGGTTTATCGAACCTGAGCTATCAGGCGGTGGGGCGATTATGGATCATACGGTTCACCTGCTGGATATCATGCGCTGGTACCTGAAGGACGAAGTCAGAGATATCTATGCGCAATCGAACCGGATTTTCCATGCGGGTGATGTCCAGGTCGAAACCGGAGCACTGGAAATGCTCACCTTTCGCAGCGGTGTCTTTGCGTCGATTGACGCAAGCTGGTCCCGCCCACCCTATTGGCCTACCTGGGGAGGCCTGACCTTCGAGATGATTACCGAACACGGGTCGGTAATTGTGGATGGCTTCAAGCAAAACCTGATCGTTTACAGCAATCGTTTGGAGCGACCGACCTGGCAATTCTGGGGTAGCGACATGAACCAGGCGATGATCGAAGAATTTGTTGCTGCCATTCGCGACCAGCGCCAACCTAGCGTGACAGGCTGGGATGGATATCGGGCAGTTGAAGCCACAATCGCAGCTTATCAATCGGCGCAGTCCGGTCAACCAGTTCGGATTAATTAGACTTTAGTTCGCTAGGCGAAATCGTTCGAACAGCTATGTCAAGATCCTTAAGTCTTGACATGGGGATGGCTGTATGCTAAACTACGTTACCGGTAACGGGAACGATAACATCTTCCTACTTCTCGCTCATATGATAACCTGGAGAGACATGTGAAACCTCGTCAGCGTGTTGAAATGGCGCTCCACCACGAGTTGCCAGATCGCTCACCCTTTCAGGTTAGTTTCACTCCAGAGTTTGCTGAACGGCTGCGTGCAGAGCTGGCGCTTGAAAAAAAAGGTGACCACAACCCACACGGCGGCGGTAACACATATCAGCTCGAAAGAGCAATTGGCGAGGATATGCTGCTGACATCTGTAGGCTGGGCAAACTCCTATTATCAGAATAAAACGGACTATTTCGACGAGTGGGGAGTCGGCTGGAGAGTGCAACCTTATCAGACCCCCTTCGGTGAAGGCCATTATACCGAGATCCACTCCCATCCATTGTCCGATACAAAAGCGATCATCAATTACAAACCACCAGATCCCGATCGACCCGAATTATATAAAGACGCCGAATGGACTATCCAGCAATTTCATGACGAATACTGGATTGTTGGTGTGACTGTTACGACGATCTTCGAGACCGCCTGGGCGTTGCGCGGACTCGAGCAAATCCTCTTTGACATGGCTACAGATACCGACCTTGCCGAGTACTTACTCGACATCCCCTTCCACTATCATCTGACAGCTGCAAAGAAGCTAGTCGGTCTTGGTGTGGATATGATCTGGATGGGTGATGATGTCGGGGCGCAGAACCGAATGCTGATCTCCCCAAAGATGTGGCGGAGATTCTTCAAGCCACGCATGGCAGCCTTTATTCACGAACTCAAGACGATCAATCCCAAGTTAAAAGTGGCTTATCACACGGACGGCAACGTTGAACCGATCATCCCTGAGCTGATCGAGATCGGCATCGATGTGCTGAACCCGGTCCAGCCCGCCAGCATGGATCCGGCCAAAATTAAAGTCCAATACGGCGACCGATTTTGTTTTTGGGGGACAATCGACGAGCAGCACACTCTCCCATTTGGCTCTCCTCAGGATGTCAAAACTGAAGTGATCGACAGGATCCGTACCGTTGGTAAAAGCGGCGGATTAATTCTTGCCCCAACCCATCATGTCCAGCTGGACACTCCCATGGAAAATTTTCGAGCGATGGTCGACACCATCATCAACACGCCTTGCCGGGCGATCAACTAAGACGAGAGCACATGCAGGAAATACCTGCAGAATTGGCAGACCCAAAATCCTGGAAATTGGACTGGTTTGAATTCGAGGCGAACAATAGAATTGGAATTTCGGAGGTGAAAACAGAACAAGTATAATATTAAAACAAGACAGATATTATTAAGGACCAATCCATTTTTCAACAACAGAATGAGGAGAATAGAAAATGAAGCAGAAATTGAGCTTGTTCTTTGCAGTCCTTCTGACCTTAAGCTTGATCCTGGGCGCATGCGCACCTGCAGCGACACCTGCACCTACAGAAGCAGCCGTCGTCGAAAAGACAGAAGAAGTGGCGGTCGAAAAGACAGAGGAAGTGGCAGTCGAAAAGACTGAAGAGGTTGTTGCAGCTGAGACAGAGGCGGTCGTTGCCGAACCAGTCGAAACCGAAGGTCCCGCTCCTGCGGCCGAAGGCGGCTGGTGCTCAGGGACGAAGATTGTATTCTTCCCCGGCGGCGCTCCAGGCGGACCTTTTGAGACTGTCGTTTACAACGGTGCTGTTCAGGCTGCCGCGGATACAGGCGCGCAGGTGGAATATGTGTGGTCTGATTGGAACCCAGAGAAGATGATCACGCAATTCTCCGAAGCGATGGCAACCAGCCCTAATGGCATCGCTGTGATGGGTCATCCTGGGACCGAGGCTTTCGCGCCATTGATTGATGAAGCTGAATCTAAGGGGATCATCGTCACAAGCATGAATGTTCAGCTGGCCGATCTTCAAAGCAAATACGGCGGCGCAGGTTTCGGATATGCTGGAGCGCTTCAATATGAAGCCGGATATGCCTTAGGAAAGGAATCCCTTGCCCGATCTGGTTTGGCCGCAGGAGATAAGGCTTTTGTCTGGGGTTTGATCGCTCAAGCTGGACGTGGTGAGCGCACAAAAGGGATCGTCGACGCTTTGGAAGAAGGAGGCGTTGAGGTCATCTATCAGGAGATTGATGATGCTACCAACAAAGACGCGGCAGCTGGCGTACCGATTTTTGTTGGCGTTATGTCTGCAAATCCTGATATCAAAATGATCGTAACTGACCACGGCAATCTGACAGGAACCCAGCAGACTTTCCTCGAAAGCGCAGGGCTTGGCCCGGATGATGTCTTCGCCTCCGGTTTTGACCTCTCCATTGCAACAGTCGATGCCATCCGTAATGGATGGACCGACCTGGTATCCGATCAACAGCAATGGCTTCAGGGCTATATGGGAATCCTGCAGATCTGCCTGTCCCATAACTATGCATTCTCTGGACTCCAGATCGATACAGGCGCCGGTTTTGCCCACAAGGACAATGTTGAGATGCTCGCTGCTCTGGTGGAGAAGCAGGTCCGCTAATTATTTTTCTAATCGAATGTCCTGGTCAGGTGACAAAACTGCCAGGACATTCTAAAAATCCATGGCAAAGGTCGGACGATAATTTCTTGAGTTGGAGTTTAATTTTAAGAACCCAGTGAAATACACATCCTACCTTAACCACACTTGAGGTGAAACAATGGAAAATCGATTAGAGCTGCGAAAAGTATCCAAACTTTTCGGAGAAGTACAGGCGCTGGAAGATATTGATTTCCGTTTGGGTCGGAATGAAGTGGTCGGCCTGCTCGGAGATAACGGCGCAGGAAAATCGACATTAATCAAGATTATTACCGGTTATCACCAACCAACCTCGGGTGAAATACTTTTTAATGGACAGAAGGTTGATAATTTGACGGTCCCAAAGGCGAGGCAGCTTGGGGTCGAAACTGTCTATCAGGAACGCGCCCTCGCTGAGCTGCAGACATTGTGGCGAAATATATTCCTGGGTCGTGAGCTTACCAACCGATATGGTCTGCTCGATGTTAAGAAAATGAAATATGAGACCCACCGCCTGATGGTGCAGTCGATGGGTTTCACATCCTCTGCAGTCGATCCGAATTCTAAAGTCGGCACTTTCTCTGGGGGTGAGCGGCAAGGAGTTGCAATTGTAAGAGCGTTGTACTTTGACGCTGATATCATCATTCTGGACGAGCCAACAATGGGCTTATCCTTGAAGGAAACCCAAAAGTTATTAAATTTCGTAAACAATATTCGCAAAGCCGGAAAATCAGCCATATTTATCGATCATAATATTTTTCATGTCTATTCTGTAGCCGATCGAGTGGTCGTAATCGACCGAGGTAGAGTGGCAGGGGAATTCACGACCAAAGAGATCACCCTGGAGGATTTGATGGAAAAGATGATCCGGATCGCTGAGACAGGCAGTTTTGAGGAACCTGTTGTCAGACAGGAGAGTAATTGATCATGGCGGCTATAGAAGATTCGAACGTTCCTCCTTATAAAGAAACCTTCAATCTAAAGAGGTTTGTACGAGCTAACGGCACTCAACTGGGCATTTTTAGCGTTTTCATCGCTTTGTGGGCAATATTTATCATTCTGGCACCTGGCACTTTTACAAAGCCTCAAATTTACTATGCTTTCATGTCCACGATCCCATTCTTTGCAATCATGGCGATGCCTCTGACTATTTTGATCATCGCTGGGGAAATGGACCTTTCATTTCCTTCCGTGATGGCGATTGGGATGGTGATATTCCTGCTTACTTATTTTCAATTTCAATCAATCTGGTTGAGCTTCGCAGCCGCATTGGCTGTCGGTCTGTTTGCAGGATGGATGAACGGGATTATCATCGTGCGATTTGGCATCCCTTCACTGGTCGCCACGATCGGCACGCAGTTCTTCTGGCGTGGAGCAGTGCTGGTGTTATCTCAGAACAAGAACGGCTCGCTGGCTTACGCGATGCACACTCCGCTGTATAACATTCTGGTTGGGAAATTGTTCGGCGTATTCCCAATGCAGATGGTCTGGCTGATCGTTATCACAATCCTGGCATGGGTTCTGCTGAACCGGACGCGCTTTGGCGCCCATATCTACCTCATCGGAGATAACGCCGAAAGTGCAAAACTAATGGGTGTCAACAACGGCTGGGTTCGCATCCGAGCCTTTATGCTGCTGGGTGTCATCGCAGCATTTGCTGGTGTGGTCGCAAGCCTGCACGTCAAGTTTTTCTGGCCAAGCCTGGGTGATGGCTACCTGCTGAAAACCATGGCCTCTGTCTTCCTGGGAGGTACCTCGGCATTTGGCGGCGTCGGTACGATTTTTGGAACATTCTTTGGTGCTTTCATCATTGGTGCGATCGAAGCAGCAACCGTAGCAGTCGGACTTACAGGCTTCTGGACCCAGCTGATATACGGATTGATCATCATTCTCTCGGTCACCATGCATTCTGTGCTTCGCAGGCGAATGGAATAAATGGGGGAATGGATTCTTTAAAGCGAAGTGAGTTCATCGGAAAGGAATTTAAAAAATATCTTCGGTTCTCAACCGGAGATGATAACGCGTGCTCCTGGTCGTGTGGACTTGATGGGCAGCCACACAGATTATAACGAAGGTTTTGTGCTCACGCAGGCTGATTGATAGAGATACCTGGCTTGCTGCCCTGCCGCGCCCGGATCGCACCGTAAGAATCGCCTCGTTAAACACGCCGGGTTTCTATTCATTCAACCTGGACGATATCCAGAGATTTTCCGAATTCGTCGTGGGGTAATTATGCCTGCGGCGTCGCAAAAATCTTCCAGGATGAAGGTTTGTCGCTCATGGGTTTTGATGGATTGCTCCACAGCACAGTCCCATTCAGCAGCGGTTTGAGCTCATCTGCCGCCCTGGAAGTTGCCGTAGCAGTTATGTTCGATCTGCTTGGGAATCTGAAGATTGATCCTGTTCAAATGGCAAAACTCTGCCAGCGCGCAGAGAATGAGTTCGTCGGGATGCGCTGCGGTATTCTGGACCAGTATTCATCCCTGATGGGCAGGGCTGGACATGCGCTGTCTGTTGGATTGCCGCATCTCTCCAGAGTGAATATATTTCAATTCCTGGGGATCTCGAGGTGGTAATATGCGATACCCACGCCGAGCGCGCTCTGACTGGATCGGAATACCCCGAACGCCGCGCCCAATGCGAACAGGGTGCAAGAATCCTGGCAGGTTTTTATCCAGGGCTCAGATCACTTCGTGATGCCGATTTGGGCCAACTGGAGGAACACCATAAGGATATGCCTGAAATCGTTTTCCGCCGGTGTCGGTTCATCATCAAGGAGAACCAGCGCGTCCTGGATCTGGCTACGGCCCTGTCAAAGCCTGATTATGATCAGGTCGCTTCATTGACAGCCCAATCTTATCTCGGTGCCCGAGATGAATTCGAGATAGGCTGTCCCGAGATGGAAGCCATGTACAGCGCAATGATAGGCGGTCCAGGTGTGATTGGCGCCCGGCAGGCTGGAGCCGGCTTCGGGGGCTGCATGGTCGCATTCGTTCATCAATCTGCGGGCAGCTCATTTATAGATCAGGTCTCTTGCCAATATCAATCAAAAACTGGGATTGAGCCAAAAGTCTTCGCAGTCCAAGCTGCAGAAGGTGCTGGCAGGCTGGAAATGTAGCATTTTTTGGGATTTATCGAGGAGTGATTTTCCAGCCAAAATGCTCGATCTTGATCTGCGCACTCGGACCAGGCCAGTAGATATGGGAAAAATAACTAGCCCCGCGCAGCGCAGATGGGTTTCGGCCGCGCGTCACGATGATGTGGTCGGGATTGTGATTAGCGAAGTATTTATCTCGCAAGATCAGCGATCGTCCCATCGTCGGATCCATCGGCATCCAGCCGATGCCGGGAAGATAAACTTCCAGCCAGGCATGCTCCTTCCGCGCCAGCGGCTCACTTTCCTTCGCAAGAAAGAGCACACCTTCCAAATAGCGAGCAGGTATCCCTGCTGAACGGCACAAGGCAATGGTCAGATCGGCGTATTCACTGCAGTCTGCCCCCATCTCGCCCAATGAAGCCTGAGCACCCCAGTCTTTTTCATTTTCCGTGTAAACCAGGTTATCGGCCGCATAATCATAGATTGCACGAGCCTGCTCGCAAGGATTCGGTTTACCTTCGATCACTTCGGCTGACAAACTCATAATCTGGGGATTGTTCGATTCGATATGTAATTCCGGGCTGGTAAATTCCTCAGGCAGCTTGCCTTCACAAACCGTGAGGTCGTATTCCAGATGGTTGACTCTGATCAGGTAGCTAAGTTCAAGGAATAAGCTCCCCCTGGTAAAAGTCCCTTCAAATCAAATTCAGCAATCAGATTTCCATATTCATCAAAGAAAGTCCGGTAATTTGGCCAGTTGATCGAGGTTTTTATCACCTCCTGGTAAGGCGGGATCGATTGGATCAGAGCAACCCACAGGTTGTGCTTGGAGGGTCCTCCTGGACCATAATTTGTAATTTTAAATTCTTCAACAACCTGGTATTCAACGCTTCCCAGGAATTGGAGTGCCTCAGGATTTGCCTGCTCAAGTTCTTTTTCCTTTGAAACAACCTGCTCTCTTTCCCTGGAAGATTTCTGAAATCGCTGCGCCACCACGCTCACAGGCTGAAAGCAAGGTCAGCAGACGCGCAAAATCCGGCAATCAACGCACCTTTCAAACTGCTTTTTTGCATAACGCATTCTATCATGCTCAAGGTCTCCTTACCTTGCAACCGGCTTGACAACATCCTTCTAGATGATATGATTTAGCGGACATGAACTCTCCTAAAACAGGCATTATCTTCAATATCCAGGAATTTTCTGTTCATGATGGACCAGGCCTGCGAACGACCGTTTTCTTGAAAGGCTGCCCGTTGGACTGCAGCTGGTGCCATAATCCGGAAGGAAAATCATCGTTCCCTCAGATCATGCAAAGTCCTTTGGGAGAGCGCCGGGTGGGTGAAACCTGGGAATCATCAGCTCTGGCTGAAAGATTGAACAGGCAGGCGTTCATCCTCCACCAGAACCAGGGCGGTGTGACATTTTCGGGAGGCGAGCCGCTCCTGCAGGCTGCATTTATTGCAGAGGTGATCGAAAGTCTGGATGATCTTCATACCTTATTGGATACATCAGGATATGCCAGTGAAAAAGATTTTTGCTTATTGGCAGAAAGGGTGGACCTGGTCTATTTTGACCTCAAACTGCTGGACGATTTGCTGCATCGGAAATATACCGGGATGAGCAATGGTCCAATCCTTGCACAATTTAAACCTTCTCAGCCAGACTGGAACCCCTTTTGTTGTTCGCATCCCGCTGATCCCGGGTGTGACTGACACTGTCAATAACCTTAATGCGATCGCCCGGTTGATCTCCCAACTGCCTACGATTCCACAGGTGGAGCTTCTGCCGTATAATTCTCTAGCCGGGGCTAAATATGCCTCGTGCGGAAAAACCTTCGATCCAGATTTTGACCCTCTTCAGCCGATAGAAACTCGGTTGGAAGTTTTTTCTTCAATCGGATTGAACGCCAGCGTCCGTCGACGGGAATATAAATTCAGTAATGGATAGTTGCTCATATGAGCCATCCTGACCAATAGATTAATTGAAATGCGCCAGCAAATCCGCAACCGCGCAGCAAGCGAGTTCCGTCAAGCGGCAGCGCCTGATGTGCTGAGTGAATGCATTTCTGAAAACCTTTCCTGGACAAAACGAGCAGCTCGCTTGATCCGCCGCATGTGTGAAGCCGAGCGACCTGTTATCTTTCCTAACGAACGAATTGCATTCACCCGGACGGTCCCTGCTGTCCCTCCCATTTTGAATCCCAAAGAATGGGATGCCTATACGAAAGGTTATACCATTCATGAATTAGGTCCAATTAACAACATCTGTGCTGATTGGGGTATGGTCCTTATTCCAGGGTTTGAATGGCCGCAGGCAAGTTGCAGTCGCTTCAAAAGACCAGCATTCCAGATGATCCGGAATCGATCGAATTTCTGGATAGCGCCATCGAGACGATTGATGCTGTCCTGGAATTAGCTGCACGTTATGCAGAAGAAGCCGCGCCGAACCGGTCAGATTGAGATCGCTGACAACTTTAGGCATTCTCCGGCGAATCCACCCCGTTCGTTTCATGAGGCTTTGCAAGCGCTCCGATTCTTGCATGCCACAATCTGGCTGGGCGGACATTACCATGTCGGCCTCGGTCGCTTCGATCAGTATATGTGGCCGTACTTGAAAAATGATCTGGAGAGTCAAAGCCCTGGATAACCAAGGGGCTGAAGAGTTGCTTGCTGAGTTTTTCCTATCCTTAAATAAGGACAGCGATCTCTTTCCAGGTGTCCAGCAAGGCGACAACGGGCAATCCCTCACACTCGGGGGAATGACCCGGGATGGTCCCGACGGTTGCAATCCACTGACCCAAATGGCGCTGCGAGTGGCTTGCGAGACAGCGATGATCGACCCAAAAATCAACCTGCGAATTTCCTCACACACTGACCTTGAATTACTGAGCCTGGCTTCTGAATTAACTCGAAGAGGATTAGGTTTTCCCCAATATTCAAACGATGAAGTCGTCATTCCCGCTCTGGTCGAACACGGTTATGCGCTACCTGACGCGCGCGATTATACCGTCGCTGCCTGCTGGGAGTTCATTATTCCTGGAAAAGGGATGGAAGTGGTCAATATCGGAGCTGTCTCTTTCCCTTATGCTGTGGATCAAGGCATCCGAAAAGGCTTTAAATCCGGCAGTGATTTTTCTATGGTGCAGGAGGCTGTCAAAGAAAATATTCGGGTTCAGGTAGATTTGCTGGTCACCAGGTACAGAAACCTTCTTCTCCCGCCCGCGCCATATTATTCTGTCTTTATGGACGGCTGTTTGGAAAACGGCCGTGATTTATCTGCTGGATTGGTTTACAACAATTATGGGATCCATGGTGCTTGTTCCGCCAACGCCGCCGACGCCCTGGCTGCAGTCAAATCGGGATTTCTTGAAAGTCGGATCTCGATGCCAGACCAACTGATCAAAGCTTTGGATTCGAGTTTTCATGAAGATGAAAGCCTGCGCCGTTGGCTGGTTGAAGAAGGACCAAAAGTTGGTAAGAATTCAGACCTTGCCGATGACATGCTGGTCTTTCTCTTCGAAGAGTTCGCAGCAGCATGCGAATCTCATAAAGACAACGGCCGCGGAGGCATCATCCGACCAGGATCCGGTTCAGCAATGTACTACGTCTGGCTGGCGCGCGGGCATGATGGAATGAGCGAGCCGATCGTCGGCGCAACAGCAGACGGCCGACGACAGGGCGAATTCTTCAGCGCGAATCTTTCTCCTTCACCTGGGATCGCTTCCGATGGTCCCTTCAGCATCTTCGCATCCTTCTCAAAGATCAATTACGGCCGAATTTACAACGGCGGGCCAATCACTCTCGAGCTTTCGGATACTGTTTTTACTGATCAAGAGTTTCTCCATAAACTAGCTATGTTGGTGCGGACCTTCGCCCAGCTTGGCTGCCAGCAGCTGCAAATCAACTGCTTGAACGTTGAGAGGCTGAATGAAGCACGGATGCATCCGGAACTGTTTCGTGATTTGATCGTTCGCGTTTGGGGATGGAGTGGTTATTTTTGCGAGCTGGCACCGGAATATCAAGAACAGATCGTTGCGCGCGTTCTTTACAACAGCGTATAATCCTTTGTCCTTATGAATTTTAATCAAGAACAAATCAGTCTTCAAACTGGAACCAGCCTGAGTCACAAGGAACGTGTCAGGAAAGCGCTTCTTCACCAGCCGATCGACCATCTTCCAACGCAGATTAATTACACATCTAGAATGGGGGAGATCCTGGCCTCGCACTGGCATCTTCAAATGGACGAGCTGCCTCAATTCCTGGATAACCATCTGATCCGAGTGGATCTAAATCTTGAAGGAATCAATAAACCAAAGGAAGCAATTCGATTTGATTGGTGGGGTGCTGGTCATTCAACCAGCGAGGAAGGCTATTTCATCGCTCACAGCCCTTTGGCTGAGAAAAAAGACCTCGATTCGGTTTTTTGGCCCGAACCGCACGCACCAGGATTGCTTGATGACGCTTCGGAGGTCATCAAAGAATATGGTCAGGAATTCTTTATCCTACCGAATTTTGGCTGGGCTCTTTTTGAGCGCGCCTGGTCACTGCGCGGTTACGAGCAGCTGATGATGGACCTCGTCCTTGATCCAGGTTACGTTGAGGAATTGCTGGACCGAATCGTGAATATCCAGCTGGTATTGATTGATCGTTTTCTTGGGCTCGGCGTAGACGGATGCTATTTTGGCGACGATTACGGCGCCCAAAACAGGCTGCTCTTCTCACCAAATACATGGCGAAAAATGATCAAACCGCGCTTGCAGCGGATGTTTGCACCATTTATTGAGCGCGGTCTCCCGGTTGTGATGCACTCTGACGGCGCCATCGAATTGATTCTGCCAGATTTAGTAGAGATTGGCCTTACCTGCTTGAATCCGATCCAGCCAGAGGTCCTGGACCACTGCACCCTCCGAAGCCAATACAATGAGCGGCTTTCTTATTATGGGGGTATATCAACTCAGACTGTCCTGCCTCATGGCGATCCTGATGAGGTCGGTGATGCAATCCAGAGCTGCATTCAAACGCTCGCACCTGACGGAACAGGATTATGGATCGCACCATCCCACCGCTTGATGTCGGACATCCCTGTTCGGAACATTGAAGCATTGCTGGCTGGATTTCGAATGATTTCATCATAATACATCCTTCAGGATTTCATCCAATTATGACTGACACTCCCATTCTCAATCACCCAACAATGGCTGGAATTCCCATTATTAAAATGACATTGTAGCAAAGGTCATAAGGATTCTGATCGCACAACCTGCATGTAAGGGGAAATCAGGTCTGATTGACAATTGATCATCAAATCGCTATAATGTGAACGTTCCCGATAACGGTAACATATATTTATCGGATACAAATATTTATCCACCAGGATAAACTAGACGAGGCAGGTTTTTCGGAATGTATAAAAAAGTAACCATCAAGGATGTAGCTTCAACTGCCGGCGTTTCTCATCAAACGGTCTCAAGAGTGATGAATGACCGACCTGATGTTGCCGCTGAAACCCGGTTGCGAGTTCAGGCAGTTATTGAACAATTAAACTATCAGCCGAGCGCGATCGCCCGCAGTTTAAGCCGGCAGCGCAGTTTTACCCTTGGTGTCGTAACCGCTGGTTTGAAATATCTCGGTCCTTCCCGCACACTAAGCGGGATCACCGAACAGGCTGAAGAGTTGGGCTATGCCCTCCTCCTTAAAGAGCTGTCGGGATTTCATCATACCGACATCATTCCAATAATCAATTTTTTAGTCTCCCGTCATGTGGATGGGATAATCTGGGCAGTAGCGGAGATCGGCGACAACCGGGAACATCTTCAACAGCAGCTGTTTCGACTCCCTATCCCAACGATATTTCTCACGATGGCCCCCAGGAAGAACCAGTTTATTGTCTCAGTGGATAACTATTTAGGAGGCCGGATGGCGACGGAACACCTGATCTCACAAGGATGCCGCAGCATCGGGCATATCACCGGACCGCTTGATTGGTGGGAGGCGCGCCAGCGCAAAGCCGGCTGGCACGACGTCCTGCAAGAGTTCGGTATTCCTACCCATCAGCATGCTTGGGCTTCCGGTGATTGGTCCTCTTCAAGCGGAGCCAAGGCAATGACCGAATTATTGGAGAAAAATACTATCCTGGATGCTTTGTTCGTATCAAACGACCAGATGGCTTTAGGTGCCCTCCAAATTGCCTGCAGGCAGGGTATTCGCGTACCCGCAGACCTGGCATTAGTAGGGTTTGATAATATCAACGAATTGGCTTTTTATTATCCACCGCTAACTACCGTAAGTCAGAACCAGCGCCAGCTAGGAAATAGAGCCGTAAGTGAGCTGGTTCAGATCATCGAATCCGTTTTAAGCGGCGAAAAAGACATTCAACCAGAAGTGATCACACTCGAACCAGAATTGATCATCCGTGAAAGCTCACTAAAGAATACTGGACAAATAATACACTCGTAAACAAGAGTTATTGAATCCTGTCGAATGCAGGATTTCGATGTCGTTAACAATTTATTTTGGAGGTCAGGTGATTGCTCCAATTGTCGTGCGCGGTGCCCGGCTACATAATCTGAAGAACGTAAACCTCACCATCCCAAAAAACAAACTGGTTGTTTTTACTGGATTATCCGGCTCGGGAAAATCCACCCTTGCTTTCGATATCCTTCACAAAGAAAGCCAGCGCCAATATCTGGAAACTCTTGGGTATCTTGGATTTAAGCTAACCAGACCCCCTGTCGACTTAATCACCGGGCTTTCACCTTCTATCAGCCTGGATCAGCGCCTTACGAACCACAATCCGCGTTCGACAGTTGGCACATACACGGACGTGTACACTTATCTTCGCGTCCTGTTCGCCAGACTGGGTCACCGACCCTGTCCAGTTTGTGGTGAAGATATCCCGCCTCTTAATAACCATTCCAGTGATGAATGGCGCAACGAATTCGTCTTTCACGATGATGTTTCAACCCCAGAAACGACCTTCCCCTGCCCGAAATGTTCTGCACCTGTTCCAGAGATCGGGATGGAAAATTTTTCCTTCAATAAGCCGGCTGGGGCTTGTCCAACCTGCACCGGGTTGGGAATAATCCAAACAGCCAACCTATCCCGCCTGGTGGATGAGCAAAAAAGCATCCAGGATGGCGCTGTCTTTGGCTGGGATAGCTCTCAAATCGATTACCATGCCTCCACTCTCAGAGCAGCTGCGGCTCATTATGGTTTAGAAATCGATCTTTCCCTCCCGATTGAGGATTTCACCACCGTACAGCGCGACTTGCTCCTTTATGGCGTTAAAAATCCAATCTTCTCAAGCAGATTTCCAAAAATACATCCACCTGCTACTGTTCGACAAGGCCGCTTTGAAGGGATCGTCACTAATCTTCTGCGGCGAGTTGCCGAACGGATCGAGGACTCTGATTACTTCGGCAAGATGGGTATCTATCTGATCACCCAAACCTGTCCAGACTGCAATGGCTCCAAGCTGCGCCCTGATAGCTTGAAAGTGACTGTAAATCAGCAGAACATAACTTCCCTCTCCGGAATGACGCTTCAGGATCTCATCCTCTGGCTAAATCGCCTGCCTTTTGTGTTATCTGCCGATGAAAAGATATTCGCAGATCCAATTCGATCAGAGATGAATGAACGCCTTACAAGGTTAATCAAAGTAGGTGCCGGTTACTTAACCATGGATAGGTCCATGCCGTCTATATCAGCTGGAGAATCCCAGCGGCTGCGTCTGGCTGCAATGCTCGGCTCCAGTTTAAATGGCATATTATATGTCTTTGATGAACCAACAATCGGAACACACCCGCGCGATATTCGTAAGTTGATTGAGACCTTAAAGGAACTTCGAGACCTTGGTAACACAGTCCTCGTCATCGAACACGACTTAGAAGTGATTGCCGCTGCCGACTATCTGATCGACTTTGGCCCTGGTGCAGGAAAACATGGAGGTGTAATTGTTGCAGCAGGTTCACCTGCAAAAATCGCCAAACTGGATTGCTCATTGACAGCCAGGTTTCTTTATGGTCGAACAAAGATACCAATACCCACGGAACGCCGTGTACCAACTGAAAAAGCTATTATCATCCATGGAGCCAGACATCACAATTTGGATAATATTACTGTCAGTCTGCCTCTTGGACTGCTTGTTGCAGTGACGGGTGTGTCCGGATCAGGGAAATCATCGCTCATATTCGATATCCTAGATCACGGACTCCGCCAACGAATATACGGGTCAAGCGTGATTCCAGGTGAGCACGACTTTATCGAAGGCAGCGAGTTCCTTGACAAGATCATCACGATCAATCAGCAGCAAATCGGACGACAACCACATTCAATTACTGCTACTTATACCGATACTTTCACTCCAATTCGCACGGCGTTTGCAGCTACGTCGGATGCGCGCCGTCGAGGAATTTCTGCCCGGCACTTTTCAATGAACATCTCCGGAGGACGCTGCGAACAATGTCAGGGTGAAGGTTTTATTGCCGTTAACATGCACTTCATGCCCGACGTTGAAGTTCGCTGTCCATCCTGTCATGGTCGGCGCTTCAATAACAAAACCCTTTCCGTGCTGTATAACGGATATAACATTTCTCAGGTGCTCGATTTGACCATCGAAGAAGCGTTGGATCTTTTCAGGGAAATCCCTGCTGCCCGATCCCGCCTTCAGGTGATGTCCGACATCGGGTTGGGTTATCTTCAACTAGGGCAGTCTACAGCGACACTCTCAGGAGGTGAAGGTCAGCGGATAAAGCTGGCAAAAGAGCTGGGGAAACGCAGCACAGGCCATACACTTTATCTGCTCGACGAACCAACGACAGGTCTGCATCTCGCCGATATAAACCGTTTGGTAAGCGTACTCCAGCGCCTCGTCGACATGGGCAACTCTGTTGTATTCATAGAACACAACCTGGATTTGATCAAAACTGCCGATTGGGTAATTGACCTTGGACCAGAAGGAGGCCCTGCAGGTGGAAAACTTGTTGCTGAGGGCACACCTGAAACGGTTTCCCAGTTCCCTGGATCTCTTACCGGTCTCTATTTGAAAGAACACATGAAAAAAAGTTCTTTTGATTAATCGGTAACAGCCAGCTCCCTCCCGGACCGCAGCTCAATTTCATAATGCAGGATTTCCCTATCAACATGCATTCCAACTCGTTGGTAGAGCCGTGTCGCGCCTGTCTTGTTTTTCGCATCCACATCCAAACCGATGCGGGTAACCCCTCGGTCTTGAAGTGCACGAAAAGCACACTGCAGAAGAGCCTGGCCCAAACCGCGTCGTCTGTACGGTTTCCGCACCGCCAATGTGGGAATATATCCCATTTCGGCGTCTAAATTAGACCTCTCCTGGGAATTTATTGATCCCGCAATCGTATTTCCATCCATCGCCAGAAACCATAGTTCCGGTTTCAGGCCTTCAGCTTCAAAGGTATATTTCTTCCAGCGTGGAAAGGCATCTTCGAATGTGCTTTTAACAAATCCCCAATGCTCCTGGAACGCGTCTTCTTGAGCCAGAAAAACCGCCTCAAGATCCTGAGGAAATTGCAGCGTACGAACATAAATTCCTTCAGGCCATTGTGGGACGGGCACTGGGGACACAAGCTCGATGACCATCCGCCACGAATAACGACATAGATTTATCCCGAAGCTTTCAAAAAGCTCAATGCTTGGCTTGTGATTGGAAGGCGCGGCAACCGAGGAGCCATCCTGGCATCTTCTGGAAGCCGTTCCAGCACCCGGCGTGAGGTCGTGAGCGCCCATTCCAACATTGCGCTGCCTATTCCACGCCCCTGCCACTGCGGGTGGACACGCCCCCAAATCCACGGTCGGATTGGTGGATGATTAAGATCCCACAACTCAACACATCCCACAGGTTGACCGCCTGGAGAAACGATCATCCGGGTGCTGTTTTCAAGATCGATCCCATTTTCAATCCATTCTTTCTGGTATCGTTCGACCGTCCAATCGCCCGTGCCAGAGAGCTCCTTTTTCTGCCGCGTTGAACATCGGCACGGCCAAGGGCAGGTCATCCATTTTCGCCGGTCTTACCTCAAATCCAGCTGTTTTTATCGCATTGAAGCATTCATCCATATATTGTCCTTTTCCTAGGGGTGCCAGCCAACCGCAGGATCATTCCAGTTCCAGATGTAGGCGACACCATATCCTCCCGTTTCAGCATTATTGGGATTATCGGCCAAACGGTCCAAGTCCAGGCGGTCTGGAATGAGGGCGAAAATGGTGTTTCTCTTTTGTGAACTGGATCCAATTCACACCATTGAAGAACCACAATGTCAGCGGCCTGCCATTTGCTCGCCGCAAATCTTCAGCCGTATAACGCACAGACAGCTCGAACGGCGGATTGAAATCCTGGATTGTATTGCCATGCCATCAACAATTTCGAAATCGATAACCGGATTTTGGCGGATAATATCTCCTTCTTCTAGCTTGTAATATTCACTGTTTTGAAGCGGACGCTTTTTCACCGTGACGAAATTTTTTTGTGCCCTCATTTTTATGCTTACTTTTCCATTGTCAAAATCATAGGTTGTGTAATCACTTTGAACCGAGTTAGCTAACATAGTATTCCTCCTCACGTAGCATTCTTCTAGACAAGCTGATGATATTTTTCGCGAATATTCCGGTGCTCGGCAATATTCTCAAGAAATGAATTCCGCCACTCATAATCGACGATCCGGTCCGCCTGAGATAATAAATATTGATGGCCTTGCTTGATAGCAGCGGTCGACCGATCCCCGTCGCCGGCCGCCAAGAAGATCTCAGCGCAGGTCAGGTAACTCATGATCGGGAACTCCAACGAAGCAGCGTTTTGATTCTCAAGGTAAGTCCAGACTTCTTCGGCAAGGTGTTGTGCCTCTTGAAGATCATTTTGCCTAAATCGGCAGCGTGCCAGGCCTGCGGTCATATCTCTCTCCAGACCAAGACTCCCCGATTTGTGATAATGGTTTTTCGCCTCCTTAAAATAGGCTTCTGCTTCCGGGAAATCTCCAGAGAGCTCACACGCAAGCCCAAGATATGCCATGGATGCGGCAGCTCCAAACGCATCGCCTGCAGACTGAAGAGCTGGAAGGCTTTTTTCAATCTCCAGGATCGCAGCCTGGCTTTCACCGCTGCGCAGCAAACATAAACCCAGGTTTAACCTGGCGTAGGAAAGCATCCGGACCGCTTCCATATGCTCAAATATATCGATTGAACGCTGCAGAGATTTGACTGCCGGCTGGAATTGACCCAGGCTTGTATAGCTGAAACCAAGATTTAGCAAGCCCAACGCTTCGCCGAATTGATTCGATCGACGGCGGTTAATCGAAACGTGCTCCTGAAGAATTTGGATCGACCGGGCATGATCACCGCTGTTTTGGTAGAAAACAGCTACATTATTGAGATTTCGAACAAGAATGGCATCATCCGAAAGTTCTCTGGCACACTGAAGCGCGTTTTTTGCAGTTTGTTCAGCTTTTTTAAGTTCTCCAAGATTTGAATAGCAGATCGTCATCATTCCATAGACCAGTGCCTCAATTCGTTTGTTACCAGAACTTTTCGCAGCCGCAAGGCTTCTCACATGGGATTCCAGTTCCAGCCCGAATTGACCCTTCATACTTTCATACGATGCTTTATGGTAAAAGGCTTCGGATATCCGATGTTCATCGCCCGACGCCTGAGCAATTTCCAAAATTTGTTGAATGATCACCTGACGCTCTTCTTGAACGCCTAAAATTCCATAGATTTCATCAAGGTCTAACAGAATCTGCCAGCGCCTTTCCTCGTCTTCCCCCAGGAAGAGAGGTAGAGCCTGACTCAAGTTCTGGCTTGCTTCCAGAAATGCTCCCCTGTCCATCGCGTTTCTTCCCGCCAGGATTAGATACGCTGCAGCATTTTGTTTTTGACCGGAATTGAGGTAATGGTATGCCAGGAAACCGCAAAACTCCTGAATGCGCTCAGGGAAAATGTTCTCGAGCGCCTGGGCTACGAGAAAATGCATTTCCTTTCTTTGATCCACGCGCAGGGTATGGTAAGCAGCCTCTTGAGTAAGCGAATGTTTAAAAATATATTCCAATTCAGGCTGTCTGGTTCGCTCTTTGATCAAGTCAAGTCGTTGGAGTTGAGCCAGCTGGTCATCCAGCAGGTCTTGATCCTGGCAAATCTCATCCAAAATGCTGTAAAGAAAGCTTTTTCCTATTACTGAAGCGAGCTGAAGCGTTTGGCGGAGCTCATTTGATAGTCGATCGATGCGCGCCAGGAGCAAACCATTGAGCGTTTCGGGGATTGCCAGATCAGGGATCGGTTTCATGATCTGCGATTTTCCTGCAGCAGAATTCAGAACCTCCTGTTCCTTTAAGCTGTGAACAAGCTCCTCCATGAAAAGTGGATTACCCTCTGAGTGGTCAAGGATCAACTGCCGGAGGTGATCCGGTAAATTTGCAGATTGGGTCAGATTTTCGATCATCCTGTCCTGCTCATCCTGGGAGAGTGGTTTCAGAATGATCTCCGTATACCTGTGTTCATAATCGGTTTCTGCCTGCAGCTTGATGCGCCATGAGCCGTGATCTCGTTCAGGCCGCATGAGCAAAAGCAGCAAGATCCGGTGACGATCGGTGAGAGCCATCAGGCTTTCTACTGCTGCCAACGTTGAAGGATCCGCCCAGTGGAAATCTTCAAAAACCAGGACGAGCGGTTTTAAAAGCGAAAGAGCACGGAAATATTCACGGATGGCAATTTTCAAATGTAATTTTCGCGTTTCGCCATCCAGAGAGCTTAACTGATTTGCCGGTGCGCCTTCCAGCTCTGCTCCAAGCAAGTGGAATATATATGGAATGATCACACCCGAATCATCTACCTTCAGCTCATTCACACGTCGGCGCAAGCTGACCTTGATTCTGGTCTCTGGATCACCGTCCGAAAGGCAAAGATCATCTTTAATAAGCTGGATGATCGTCCAATAGGAGAGATTCGTTCCGTACGACAGAGCGCGCCCCGTTAACCAGCAGATTCCGGGCAGCTTCCCGCTATCCGCCATGGCGATGCGGGCTTCTTCCACCAGCCGGCTTTTCCCAATACCTGCTTCCCCTGATACAAGCACAATTTGTCCAGAGCCAGTCTGTAAAGCAGATAAAGCCTTGCTCAGGCCAGACAACTCATTTTGACGGCCAACAAGAGGAGATGAAAATCGCGCCGGGTAATGGTTCGGGTCTATCCCTTTGATCGGACCCTGCACCTCAAAAACATGGACGGGTTTTGATTTCCCTTTCAGGACTCTTTTCCCAAGTGGGTTCAACCCATAACGATCTTTTACCAACCGTGCCGTCGTTTCGGAAACCAGCACCCTACCTGCGCGAGCCTCAGACTGCAGACGCGCTGCAAGGTTCACTGCATCCCCAATTGCCAGATACTCCCGATGAAGCTCATCTCCGATCAATCCAACCACAACCGCGCCCGTATGAATTCCAATTCGGACCTGAAATCTATCGATGTATCCATGGAGATTCTGCTCATAATGGTGAATAGATTGCTGGATATCCAACCCGGCGCGAACAGCCCGCAGCGGATCATCTTCGTGGGTGATTGGAGCGCCAAAGAAAGCAAGTACTCCATCACCCTGAAGCTGTGCGATCGTGCCATCGTACCGGTAAATTGCCTGTGCCATGTGCTTGTGAGCCCCTGTGACTATTTCCTTCCATTCTTCTGGATCCAGTTTTTCTGCAATTGAGGTTGAGCCGACGATATCCGCGAACAAGATCGTGACAATTTTCCGGGCGCCGTCATTGAGGGTTGATTTTTCCTTCGGTCTCTCTCTTTGATCAACCGAGGCGTTGATCTTGACCGAAGCATGATGTTCTGACCCTTCGCCAAACTCGTCCAAAACTGGAATTTTTGGCTCGGCTGGTCTGGGAGCAATCAAAGGAGAAAGGAGCTGTGGAGATTGAATGAAAGCATGGCCGCAAAATCCACAGTAATGCGCATCCATGCGCGCTGGCTCACCACATTTCGGGCAGTGATTAACAAGCGCAGTACCGCAGTTTTCACAAAACCTGGCGGTTGAGGGGTTCTGGTAAGCGCAGTCAGGACATCTCACGACTTATCTCGCACTATATATTTTTTTCAATACACGATCAGGCGTCAGAGGAATCGGTGATGAGCAGAATGTCAGGGCGTTGGACGGGGCAACCTGGTCCATTAGAGAGGTTAAGGAGATTATATACCTTTTTTGAATTATTCATACTCAATCACCCTGGATTTGAAGAACGACATCTTGAGAATCCCATAATACAGTCAGCTGGATATTTTTAATTATCCAGCTGACCGAAAAATCTTCTAAAGGGGATTTTTATCCTGGAGACTTATAACAGAGGAAATTCAAAATAAGTCGGGTGAACCACTTCGATTGGATCGGTCAAGGGGACCGAATTCCCATACTTGTCAAAAATCGCGGTCGTCCCGGCGGGGAGCGGGATCGTTACTCCGGTTACCCCATCGGGCGCCCACAAGACCGATACATTCTTTGTGAGGAGCTGGAATGTATAGCCGCGAAGTCCAGGATAATCTTTAATTTCGGCTTTAAAAATACCTTCTTTAAGCTCATTGGCCATGAACTGCAGGGCGAAGTAGCCCGGTTTTGGGGTTGCGTCGGGTGTATGCAGCCCTGTATCGCGCCATCCGGGATCTTCCAACATATACCAAATCGTCCCCATCATCCCAAGCCCCCAGCTGCGAAGATGGCTGGTGACGACAAAATCAGCCTGCAAATCCCAAAAGAGGTCTTTTTGAGTCGTGCAGAATTTCTCGACGAATACTGGATCCACATCGATGCAGCTGAGCGAGATTTCTGAGAGGAAGAGCGGTTTGCTGACCCCATACGCCGCCAGCACGCTGCGGAGGTAGTCTGCCTTGCCAACGATCTGCCCGCCCCGGTAGATGAAGCTTGGATCGTCTTCATCCCGTATCCTGAGCGTGTCATCCGTGTGGATTTTATCTAAAGGACCAAAGCCGACGTAGCTGTGGAAGCCGAGGATATCAAAATAAGGAGCGCCCCCATTGATCAGGATGCCTTCGAGGAATTTTGCAGCCAAGCACCCATCTTTGCTTCTGGCCGGCGGATGGGCTGGATCGCAGTCCACGAGCAGGCCGCCGATCAACACCTGCGACGAGCTGCTCGCAGCTTTGACGGCTGGATAGGCGCGTTTGAGCATCTCGGCGTAATGACGGCCCCCATAATATGGGTCGTTCTTGTCGCCCCAGCAGCCAAATTCCAAACGGGGCACATAATATAAGGTGGGATCGACATCAATTTCATTGCCGAATTCCCAGTAGCGGATATTGTAGGGCGGGGCGCTGTAGCGAGAAACCAGGGCTGTTACAAATTGGGCAAACTCATCCATGGACTCAAGCGCAATCGGCCCACAAATCCACCCCGGCAGCTTTTGAGCCCAGGAAGGAGTGAATTTAATCGTACCGATCACGGTCAAGTTGTGGGCGGAGGCGCTGATAAGGCCAGCCTCATCCACCTTTGTCCAATCATAGACCGGGGGAGCATAGCGAACAGGCTCGATGCGATCCCAATCGAAGGCTGCTTTGCGCAGCCACTCGACATTCGCCGCGCTCGCCGCATCCAGCTTCCAGGAATCGAGGCTGTAAGTCTCCACACCGAAAACCGGCGGGGCCATGCTGCGAAAGATCACCGGAAGAAAAATGTCATTCTCCGGCTCCGATGGACGCGAGCTTTGAATGGAAATCGATCGTCCTTCGCGCTCGATTGGATCCTCCGCGAAACCACTCGAAACGAATGTCATAACAATAACCATTAGAGCAAATAACTTATGCATCTGAGTCCTCAAGCCTATCAATAATCATGCGAAATCCGACCTCCAAACTATCGCCCAGATTTTATCACATATCACCAAACCGCCGCCTGACAGAGATAAGAGTTGAGGTGGGAGAAAAATCGTTTTATTAAAAATCTTCAGCGATTGATTTTACTTTCAGTTTATCACTCTCTCTCAAGACTAATAAAAAGGAGGATCCGACTACAACCAAATCATTCGAAAATAAATCCACGGAAATATAATCTTTGTGTCAAAAACTAATCCCCTAGGTCTTCGAGGGCATTTGAGTGGGCGGAATAGGGCTGGCAACAGACTTCGAGGCCAGCTTCCGAGCTAACAACCTCAAAGCGACCAAGGTTTCGCCGCTGGTGCCACCGGAGCGTGTCCGCCGCGTCGATCGCAACCGGAGTTTTTGAAGGAGCAGGACGGCGCTTCACCTGCGAAAAAAAGGCAATGAAGCGACAAATATGTTGCTCAACCGGAAAGCCGATACCTACCAGCGGATCACAGGAGGCGAGTCGAGTATGATCTTCGCCTCAAATTGACCTGCGCATTGGGCCATAAAGTGATTTAGGTAAAATACAATCCTACAGGTAGGTGATCTCCACAGCATGCCTCATCGGGATAAAATCCTTCTGCAAACCAAGCTGACACCGGCCGCCGATCACCAGGGGCTTGATCGACCGTCCCCGGCTGTTCGAGCAGCTCAGTAACGGTGTCGAGCACCCGCTTCTCCTGGTACTATGCGCCAGCCGGTTTTGGTAAATCCACATTGATCGGTTCCTGGCTTGAGCAAACACCAGCTGGTCAGGGTGAGAAGGCAACTCCCCTGCCTTCCGCCTGGCTTTCGCTGGATGAAAATGACAGCGACACCGATCTCTTCCTGCGCTATTTTATAGCCGCCCTGCGTACAATATTCAAGGGAGCCTGTGAAGAAACCCTGATTTTACTCCAGGCACGGCAGCAACCTCCGGCAGGCAGTCCTTTTACACCTTTTACTCAGTAACGAGCTCGCAAAGCTTCCCGGAGAATTTACCCTCGTTCTGGATGACTACCACACCATCCACAACAGAGATATTCACAATTTGAAGGTGAACTGGTACGCCACTGGCCCAAACAACTGCACCTGGTGCTGATCTCACGCATCGAACCCGCCCCTCCCGCTGACCAGTCTACGTGCGAAGGGGATGATCAGCGAGATTCGCACCCAGGACCTGCGCTTTACAGCCGAGGAGACGGCTGCCTATCTGAGCCAGGCGCAATTTGCCCCTGTGAGCCAGAATGCCCTGCACCTGCTGGAAGAGCGCTTTGAAGGCTGGCCCGCCGGTCTGCACCTGGCTGCCCTTTCATTGCGCTCCGCAGGCAGCCAGGAATCGGTTCTGTCGGCTTTATCCAGCGAGAATGCCGACATTACCGGATACCTGGTGGATGAGGTGCTGACCCATCAATTTCCGGCGATCCACGACATTTTTATTGAAGACTTCCATCCTGGATCGCTTTTGCGCTTCGCTGTGCGAAGCCGTCATTGGAGAGATCGACCCAGCCTGGAATGTGCGCGCCTGCCTGGATTGGATTGAACGCTCTGAGCTGTTCATAATACCCCTGGACAACCGCCGGGAATGGTACCGCTATCATCATTTATTCCAGGAATTGCTGCAGCAGAGAGCTTCCGCCGAGCTGGCGGCTGACCAGGTGTCCAACTTGCATCGCCTGGCGTCAGCCTGGTTTGAAGCGCATGGACTGATTGATGAAGCCTTGCATCACGCCCTGGCAGCCGGCGACCTGGATCTGGCTGCCCGCCAGATGAGCGCCGGACTGCGCGATGTGATCAACCGCGAGGACCGGCCGACCCTGGAGCGCTGGCTGCGCATGCTGCCGGAAGAGATGATCCAGCAGCAATCCAGAGCTGTTGATGATCAGGGCCTGGGCTTTGCAATTTTCCTGGCGGCTTGACCTGCAAGCGCAAGGTGCTCCAGCAGATCGAAGAGCTGTTGGAAGCAGAAGGTGGGACCTCTTTGCAGGCATAATGAACTGCAAATCCTGCACGGGTCAAATTACTCACTGTTGAGAGCAGCAGCATGCGTATTTCAGCAACCAGCCGACGCGGGCGATCGACCTTTGCCGGCAGGCATTAGCGCTCCTGCCCCCATCGTGGACCTTCGTGCGCGGCGGAGCGATGCTTTACCTGGGCTTGTCCATGCAAGCCAGCGGCCAGGCGCAGGCGGCCGAACGGTTGCTGCTCGCTGAATACGAGTCTTACGGCGATAAGACCGATACCTATGCCCTGTTCGTCCTGGAATCTCTGTGTTTCATCTACCTGCAATACCGGCCAGCTTGAGCAGACCAGGCAAATTGCGCAGGTGCTGCTCCAAGGAGCAACCCGCAGCGGGATTGCATTCATGAAGAACTTGGGGCGACTGGTATCTCGGTCTGGTATGTTATCAACGCAATGAGCTGGAGGCTGCCGCGCAGCACTTTACCCAGATCGTCGAAAACCGCTTTACAGCCCAGATAACTACTTATCGCGATGCTGTGGCAGGCCTGGCGTTGATCCACCAGATCCAAGGGGAGAGCTCTGAAGCCTGGCAGATGGTGGAGTTGATCAGCCAGTTTGACCTGGAGCAAACGGGTAGTGAAGATATCCGGACACGCTCCCTGCGCGCCCGGCTGATGCTCTTGCAAGGGGACCTGGAAGGCGCCGGACGTTGGGTTGACACATTTACCGATCCGCCACCGGACCAGCCTCTCTTGTGGCTGGAAGAACCACAGGCGACCCGGGCGCGGATCCTGGTGACCAGAGGGCGCAGATGCGGATCTGCAGTTGGCGATGCAAATTTTGGACGCTCTGGAATGAGATTGCGGATCGAACCTTCAACACA
>CAVSCE010000010.1:0-119411 GCA_963726375.1 uncultured Chloroflexia bacterium
TCGGCGAGCAGGTAGAGGTTGTGCTCCAGCGTCGCCGCGTTGACGATCACCGCCGCCGCGTCCGGTCGGTCGAAGATCAGGGCTTTGCGCACCGACCGCTCTTCCTCGATCGTCCCGCTCAGGCCGTAGGTGCCCGGCAGGTCGATCACTTCGATCGCTGCGCCGTCAAGCTGGCAGAATGCGGTTTTTTGCTCGCTTGTTTTCCCGGGCCAGTTGCCGACGTATTGGGCGCTCCCGGTGACTTTATTGAAAATGGTTGACTTGCCGACGTTGGGTTGGCCGACCAGCGCCAGGCGCAGCGGGCTGATCATCCTCACCGGTACAAGCGCAGAAACCAGCTCATTCGCAGGGAGCGTCGCTGCCATTGCGCCCTTCCATTCGACCAGGATTTGAGACGCTTCTCCATGCCCGAGCGCCACCCTCGCCTCGCGCACGCAGGCGATCAGCGAACCCGGGCGGCAGTTCTGCAGGATGATGACCTCCACGCCCGGCGTAAACCCCAGCGCGGCCATCCGGCTGTGCAGCCCGCCTCCCCCGTGGATCTCAACCACCCTGCCGTGCTCCCCCGTGAGCATGTCGCACAGCGGGATCAATCCTGGCTGACTCTGTTTGCCTTCTCTTCGGCGTCTTCTGTGAGGTCGGAACATGCTGCGCTTACCTTCTTTTAGTCTGGCACTCCGGGCAGTAGCCCTGGACGATCAGGCGAGTTTGCTTCACCCGGATGCCTTTGCTTTCGAGCCTCGGGACCACGGTTTCGCTGATCTCCGGCGCCTGGAATTCGATCACCTGCCGGCAGCCCAGGCAGGTGAAGTGATAATGCGCCTGTTCCGCTGCCGCCTCAAAATGCCCGTGCTCCTCGCCGAGCTTGTGCTCGTCGACCAGACCCAGGCTCTTCAGCAGCCCGAGCGTCCGGTAGACCGTTGCCAGGCTGATGCGCGGGTCGCTGTGACGGACCTGGTCGTGGATCGCTTCTGCGTCCAGGTGGTCCTGGCTGTGCTGCAGCACCTGCAGCACCAGCCGGCGTTGGTGGGTCATCCGCAGGTTGTTCTCTCAACTGCCGCTTGAAAGCTGATCGTTGGGTCCATGAGCGTACTTTTACTCGATTGGTTGTCTGAGATTAACAACCGTTTTTTTGTTTTTGGCCGTTATTGATAATAATTATTATTAGCAATGATACCCCCAAAACGAGAAGAAATCAAGTGAAGGATGTCACAAATTTCAGAATCGAAATCAATTCTATAAAAGATGAAAGCGAAGAAAAACAGCCGCATCCCAATCAGAAGACTACGAATGAAGCTGCCTCCCAAAGATAGTTGATCTGTTGACTCCGTGAAATCGGCAGGTTACTCCTTGCTGCGCTGAGAATACCAACCGATCTGGACGTTTTGCTGGTGGTCAAAATCCGGAAAATACGGCTTGATATCCAGCAGGGGAGTGCCGTCGAGCACGTCCACCCCTTCGATATGCAGGATGTTGTCCACCCTGGCTAGTAAGTCGCACGATCGACAGCCCGATCTGGTTCGGACGGCGGGGATAGCGCGTTGCAAAACAGGCCGTGTTTTCGGTCGTCCAGGAACGGCTGGACGAGCAGGTCACAGCCTTCCGAGCGGTGGAAATGGTAGATCAAATAGATATGCGAAAAGCCTTCGATGTCCTGAGCCCGGCCGAAAACTCGGGATAGACCTCCACCTGCCCGGCTGCCTGCGACCTGGAGGGCTGGATGGGTGTATCTTCCGGTACATGAAACGGTGAGTGGATCAGTCCGATCGGTTGAAACCAGATAGCTTCGGGCAAGTGATTTTCCTCAGCGCTGAAGCAGCGTCGATGGAATTTCGGGCATCTCGAAAGATCCATGCGGCCGGCTGCAGCTCGAATGCGGTCAATGCAGCCTGTCCGTCAAATCCTCGATTTCACCCTTCGAGTAGGCCGTGACTGCTTCGTCGATGCTGGCGATATCGGTTACGACCGGTCGTATCCCCAGCTGCTGCATGCTGATGTAGGCGCCGCGCCCCATCCCGCGGCAGAGCAGCGCTTCGCAGTCGGCGATCTCATTCATCCAATTTACTCTCGACAGATATACTATTATTATAGTAATAATAATCGATAATATATCAATATATATTACTAATATATTGGTATATTTATACTAATCGGGAAATCCATAATATCCCCATCCCACCCGGCGTTTCGCTCTTATAATAACTATGCAGGCCAAGGAGGTCCTCTGCCGTGGTCTTTTACCCCGAAGATATTCTAAAAATTGTCCTGGCGCTGCTCGCAGGCGGTCTGATCGGGACCGAGCGCGAGTTCCGCGACAAAGCCGCCGGTTTCCGGACGATGATCTTCATCTGCCTGGGCGCAGCGCTTTTCACGATGTTTTCGATCCGCCTGGGGGGCGCGGTCGAAAACACCCGGATCGCCGCCAACGTCGTCGTCGGGGTCGGTTTCCTGGGGGCTGGCGTGATCATGCGTGAGAGCGGCGGCCGCGTGACCGGCCTGACGACCGCCGCCACCATCTGGCTGGTTGCCGCCCTTGGGGTTGGCATCGGCGGCGGCTTTTATCTGCTCGCCGGCATCGCCGCGGTCATCGCATTTCTGGTGCTGTGGGCCTTCCCCCGCCTGGAGGCCGTCATGGAGCGAACCCATTTCGAGCATGCCTATGAAATTACTTCCCAGCTTCAAATCGAGATGCTGCCGAGGCTGCAGGCTGTCTTTCAAGAGTGCGGCCTGCGCGCCCGCTGCTACCGCCAGTCAAAGATCGGCGGTCGGATGCTGTCCTTCTGGTACGTCAGCGGGCCGGTCCGATCCCACCAGATGCTGATGCAGCGCCTGCTGGTCGAGCCGGACGTGCTCGAGTTTGAATCATGAAGCCTCCTTCGATCCATATCGTCTCCGGCGGTGTGGGAGCGAGCGGGGAGGTGATCGTCAACACGGTCCTGGCACAGTTTCCCGGCGCCTCGCTGCGGCTGATCGTGATCCCGCATGTTCGCGACGATCGCCGGCTGGACGAGGTGGTCCTCGAAGCGCAGCAGGAAGAAGCTGTCCTCGTACACACGATGGTCGACCCGAACCTGCGCCGCCTGCTGATCGAGCGCTGCGAATGGCTCGGTGTCCCGGCGATCGACCTGATGGGACCGCTCTTCGAGTCCCTCGAATCAGAGTTGGGTCAAAAGCCCCTCGGCCAGCCTGGGATTGTACCGCCAGCTGAAGAAAGATTATTTCGAGCGGGTCGCGGCGATCGAGTACGCGATGGCGCACGACGACGGGCGCAATCCTTCGGGTTGGGAACAGGCGGACCTGCTGTTGATCGGCGTTTCCCGGGTCGGTAAGACCCCGCTCAGCCTCTACCTCTCGGTGCAGGGTTGGATGGCCGCCAACTACCCGTTCGTCCCAGGGCTGGACCCACCAGAATCCCTCGACCGGGTCGACCCTCAGCGTGTCGTCGGGCTGACGATCGAGCCGGGTCAGCTGCTCGCGTTGCGTGAAGAACGCCAGCGCCGGATCGGTGCGATCGGCGTCGGCAGCTATACCGACCCGCAAAGCGTGTACGCTGAAATCGAGCTGGCCCGGGCTTTTTATAAGCGCAGGGGCTTCTCGATCCTGGACGTGACCGATAAGCCGATTGAGACCACCGCCGATGAAGTCACCCGCCTGATCGCGGCGCGCTTCCCGCAGAAAAGCCGGCTGGGGTGATCCATTTCCTCCGCCTCGATAGGGTGTTTACAGGTACGGTGTGAAAATATATAATATCCGTGCCGTATATCACAATCGGGGGGAGTGCCCTTGATGTGAGCTTCAACGTCAGTAAATAAAAATAGAATAGGGAAGGATTGCATAATGAAAAATAAATTCTACATCGCGATCACGTTTGTTGCCGTTCTGACCATGCTGATCAGCGGAGCAGCAGCCGCCCAGTTCAGCTCAGCCGGCGACATGCCGCCTGAGGATCGCCCGGGCGCCGGTCCGGGGATACCCCTCAGCGGCCTTGACCTCCCTGAAGGCGGCTGGGACCGGCCGGTCCAATTCGCCTCGGAAACCGAGGCGCTGGGGCCTGAGGCAGCGCTCGTCACAACCGGCGCGCCCGGGCTGACCTTCTCGCACGTCCAGACCTACGGCGTGCCCGAGCAGGCCTTCCTGGACGACACAACCCATTTTCACTACCCCTACGGCGTTTTCGCCCGCCAGGCCACCGTCTGGATCGCCGACTTCGGACGAGATGCGGGCGCTTAAATTCAATACCTCCGGCGTCTACCAGAACATGACCATCGGAAAAGCCGGTTTCCGCGAATATTACGAAGATGACGGCATCTCGCTGGAATGGATCACGGATGTCGCCGAGGACGATGACGACAGCGTCTACCTCGTGGACGGCGGGGCAAACCACGTCGCCAAGTTCGATTCCAGCGGCAGTTACCTTTTCTCGTTTGGCGAAGTCTGGGGGGATGATTTTGACAACCCCTGGGGGATCGCGTTCGACAGCGCCAGCCGGGTCTTTATCAGCGACCGCTACAACAACCGCATCCGGATTTACGATAACACCGGTACGCACCTGACCGACTTTGGGTCTCAAGGGACCGGACCCTTGAATTTCAACCAGCCTACCCACATCGCCCTGACCGGCAACCTGCTCTACGTCGCCGACCGGTCCAATCACCGGGTCCAGATTCTCAACGTCGCGGATGTCTACAACATCAGCTACGTCGCCACCCTCGGGACGGGCAGCGCCGGCAGTGCGAACGGGCAGTTCAACCGCCCGCAGGGGGTCGCTGTTAATACTTCTTATATATTTGTTGCCGATTCGAACAACAACCGGGTTCAGGTCTTCAACAACACGCCGCCTTACGGTTATGTGACCAAGTTCGGGAGCTACGGCTCAGCCCATGGGCAGCTCGACTGGCCGACCGACGTCGCGGTCGATTCGGTCGGAAATGTTTACGTGGCTGACACCAACAACCACCGCATCGAAAAATTCACCAGCGCCTACAGCTACAACCTGACCTACGGCACGACCGATGTGCCCTACGTCACCGACGCGTTCCATTACAACAATCCTTCCGGGGTCGCGCTGACGCCCGATGGCAGCGTCTTCATCAGCGAAGGCAGAGGCCGTCGGATTATGAAGCTCAATGGGGATGGGACGCAGGTCTGGACGGTCGGTACGCCAGGAGTGTCTCTGGAGGATAACTCCCATTTTGGCTGGCCGTCCGCGATCGCGGTCGGACCGGATGGGCGGGTCTTCGTCGTCGACCAGGATTTTGACCGTGTCCAGGTCTACAGCGGCGCCGGCGGCTACCTGACCACGATCGGCGGCTACGGTTCCGGGGTCGGCCAGTTCGACCAGCCGATGGGCGTGGCGGTCGATAAAAATGGGAAGGTCTATGTCACAGACCGCTACAACTGCCGCTTCCAGGTCTTCGACAGCAGCCTGAGCTATCTCGCCCAGAAAGGCGCCTGCGGGTCCGGCCCAAGCCAGTTCAACCGCCCGATCGATATCGCAGTCGACTCGGCCAGCAGGATATATGTCGTCGACCAGAATAACCACCGCGTCCAGCTCTTCGACTCAACCTCAACTACCTGCGCTCGATCGGGACGGGCGTCTCTGGCCGTACCTACGGCACGCTGCGCTATCCCTCTGCGGTCGCCGTGGACGGCTTGGACCGGGTCTACATCGCCGATGCCTGGGGCGATTACATCAAAGTCTACGACAAAGACGGCAAGTTCCTGGACTGCATCGAGAACGGTTGGGGCAGCTTCCAGGGCGTGTTCCGCTCGAGCTCATGGGCTTGCTGCAGACGCGACCGGCCACCTTTACTATGGCCGACGAGCTCAGCAATACGGTCAAGAAATATATCCCAACCGCATACCCGGGCTGGCGCCAGGTCAACGTGACCGGCTTCGGAAGTAATTACAATTGGGGCGTCTGGTCGATGACAGAGTTCGGCGGCGCGCTTTTACGCCTCAACCGCAACCTGGTATGGGGCCGGCGCAGAGCTCTATTCCTACAGTGCTGGCAGCTGGGCGCAGGTGATGACCGGTGGATTCCTCGATCAGACCAATATCGCCGTCGATGCTTTCGAAACATTCAACGGAAAGCTGTACGCCGGCACCTGGAACGAGCTCGACACCGGCGGATCAAACGGCGGGCAGATCTTGCGCACCGCGACACCTCAGACCGGCGGCTGGGAGAAGGTCGTCGACGACGGCTTTACCGGTCCGACCAATTCCGAAATCCTTTCGCTCAAAGCCTTTAATGGCTGGCTCTACGCCGGCACGTGGAGCGCGGATACCGGCGTCCATGGTGCAGAGATCTACCGCTCCGACACCGGCGACTTGAACGACTGGGATGTCGTCTATAACAGCTCGGTCCCAGGCTACTCCACTCCCGGTGCGGTCATGGTGATGGAAGTCTTTGACGGTTTCCTGTATGCCGGTTTAATGAACTGGAACACTTCTGGAGCAGAGCTCTGGCGCACTTCCGACGGCACGACCTGGATGCTTGTGAACGACCCACGGCTTTAACGACCCAAATAACCGCCGGATCATGTCGCTCGAGGTGTTTGACGGGCAGCTTTATGCCGGCACCCAGAACTATAATTCAGGACTTGGTTCATCGTTGGGCGCCCAGGTCTGGCGATCGCCGGACGGCACAACCTGGGAAAAGGTCGTCGATGCCGGCTTTAGCGACGTGGATAACTGGGGCGTCGGCGGGCTGGTCACCTATCGCGGCCAGATTTACGCCATCACCAACCAGTATCATTACGCCGATTCAGCGGAGACCAGGGGCATGGAAGTCTGGCGCTCCAGTACAGGCAATTTGAACAGCTGGGAGCGGGTCGGCTGGCACGCTTTTGGAGCGAGCAGCCCTCGCTGTCCCATTTACTGGGCCGGGAAGCCCAGGTGTCCGATGATTTGCTGTATATCGGCACGAACAACAACTGGCTCGGCGGCGGGCGGGTCTGGGAATTCATGCCCGAATTCGATCTATCTGCCGGTTATCCGCCATTAGCCGGGTCCGCACCCACTCGTCCTCCGCATAAAACAGGTCAGGCCGAAAGCCTGACCTGTTTTAGTCATCTGGCTTGTTCTCCCCCTCCCAACGTCTTGCGAGCAATCTGTTTCCTGAGCAATCTTCTTTCCTTGCGAGCGTTCTATGCGAAGCAATCTCCTTTCCTTGCGAGCGTTCTATGCGGCATCCTGTCCTTGCGAGCGTTCTATGCGAAGCAATCTCCTTTCCTTGTGGACGTTCTTTGCGAACCTGTCCACCTGTCATCGTTCTTCGAGGACGATCTATGTGGAGCAATCGCCTCCCTTCCATGCATGCGATTTTCACTCCTTCAGAAAGAAAGAAAAAAAACCAGCCCAAAAATCCATTGATTTATTTTGGAAAGATGTCATAATCATATTGCAAGTCGAATCAGCAGCTTCTGCAGGGCCCATGGGTAGCCGCTGACGCGCTGGTGCAATTGTAAGGAAATTGCAAGGGAACGGGCCAATCCGATCGGTCTGAGCAACTGTATAATGGGTTCAATCGTCTCGCTCTTTCGTGTTTTGGAGGGAAAAAACAAATGGAATACCGGAAAAAACCTCTGCTGAAACAGCGTCGCCGGGTCGGATTCGGCTGGCTGTTGATGGGATTGATCTTCTGTGTTTCGCTTCTTTCGCCCGGCAGCCTTGCTGCCGCCTCACAAATGGAGGATCCGCTCCCCAGATATGACTGGCATACCTTCCTGGGTTCCGCCGACACGGATTACGGCTTCGACATCGCCGTGGACTTCGAGCAGAACCTTGTCATCGTCGGAGCGAGTGATGAATCCTGGGACGGTCCGGCTGGAGAGTCCCCGCTCCATGCCTACACCGACAACTCCGACCTCTTCGTGCTCAAGCTGGATCCTGACGGCACCTACCTCTGGCATACCTTCTACGGCGGCTCGGCGAACGACGAAGGCCGCCAGGTCGCCGTGGACAGCCTGGGCAACGTCTATGTCGCCGCGTTCAGCTATGCGACCTGGCAGGGGGATGGAAATACCGACCCGCTGGTCGCTTTTCACGGCAGCATCGACGCCTCGTTGGTGAAGCTCGATAAGGACGGCGCTTACCAGTGGCATGCCTTCTATGGGGTCTCTGTCACAGAGGAGCTCGGCTTCGGCGTTGCGCTCGACAGCAGTGATGATCCGACCTTCGTGATGTTCAACAACGGGACCTGGAACGGTCCTTCGGACCAGCTCCCGCTCCACGCTTTCACGGCTGGTGGGACGAATCTCTCCGCGTTAAAGCTCAGCAGCGCCGGCGTCTACCAGTGGCATACCTTCTATCCCGGCACCCCCGCCCTGGGGCTCGATTTCGACGCGGACAACCATCTCTACCTGGCAGCTTCATCTGGGGTCGATTGGACCGGCCCAGCCGGCGAAACCCCGATCCATCCCCGGGCTGGAGACAAAGATTTGATGCTGGTCAAACTGGACAGCAGCGGCGCCTACCTCTGGCACACCTTTCACGGTTCGGGCGCCGGCGATTATTCCTATGATATCCAGACTGACAGCCTTGGGAATCCGGTTGTGGCAGGTTCCTGCAATCAGACCTGGGACGGTCCTGCCGGAGAAGATCCGCTCAATCCTTTACCGGGCTCTTTGATTTTGTTGCGCTGAAGCTGGATTCCGGCGGCGCCTACCAGTGGCATACGTTCTATGGATCGGATGCGGACGACTTCTCTCTCAGCCTGGCGCTGGATACCGCAGACCGGGTTTCGCTTATCGGTCACAGTGCGAAGGCCTGGGACGGCCCGGATGGCGCCCTCCCGCTTTATCCGTACACAGGTGGCATGGACCTGACGGTAGTCAGCCTGACCGACGCCGGAGAATACCGCTGGCACACTTTCTTCGGCTCTTCCGGCACGGACAACGGCGAAGTCACCGCGTTTGATCGAGAAGGAAACCTCTTCATCGTTGGCGGAAGCAAGGTCCACCTGGCGCGTGTACCCTGAAGTCTCGCCTCTACACGAGCACTCTACTGGAGATTTCGACCTGGTTTTGGTGAAGATGGTGACTTTCTATAAGACATATCTGCCGGTCATCGCGAACTGAAAGAAAGCCAGCTTCGGCTCGGGAATAACCGAATTTTTGTGCCGGTCATTCGGAGAAAAGGAAGGATCAGCTGCTCGCCCCGCTGTAGCGCCGCACGCCGGCCTTCCAGACGCGGGTAGCAATGAAAAAAGCCGCCGCTCCGACGCCAGGAAAGCAGCACCTGCCAGCCCCCCAGCTGGCCGCGCAGCGCCTGCATCGGGACGGTCGTCGCAACCGCGATCGGCACCACGAAGGTCACGATCAGCCGCAGCCAGGCCGGGTAGACGCTCACCGGGTAGCGGCCCGTGTCCATCAGCGCCTGCAGGATGGTGACGTTGTTGTCGAACTTGACAAACCAGAAGGTCAGCGCGATCAGCACAACCCACAGGCTGTAGATCACCAGCGCCCCTGAGACCGCCAGCAGGATGAAGGCGGCCAGGCTGGCGGAGTGACGGCGTGTCGCCGCTCATCCGGATCCCGACCGCGATCAGGATCACTGCCAGCGCCAGGTCCCAGATCCTCCAGACGACGATTCGAGAAAAGCTGACCAGGAACAGGCTGTTGGCCGGCTGCAGGAGCGTGTAGTCGAGCGATCCGTCGCGCACGCTGGTGTTGAATTTCTCGGTCGCCGGCCAGATCACCGCCGCCATCAGCAGGTTCATCAGCCGGAACACGCCGAGCAGCGTGATCAGCTGCCCCCGGCCCCCACCCGGCGAGCGTGTCGGTGTTGCTGAAGATGATCCGCAATCCCAGCAGCTCCCAGCCCAGCCACATGATGTTGATCAGGATGTTCACGACCGTATCCGCCCGGTACGCCAGGGCGATCTGCAGGTTCACCTTCAAAAATACTCCGATCAGCTTCAGCGCAGCCATCTAAGCCCCCACCGCCGAGTACTGCTTCAGCCCATTCCGCCAGGCCCAGCGGAAGACCCCGTAGAGGACCACCAGCCAGAACAATCCGAGCGCGAATTTCCGGACGATCTCCTCCGAGGAGAGCTGGTTCAGGATGACCTGGATCGGAAAGTAGATCGAGAATTGAAACGGCAAAACGCTCGCGATTTGCTGGAGGATCGGAGGCATCAGCGTGAGCGGCACAAACTGGCCGGAAAAAAGGATCCAGACGGCGGAGCTGAACTCAGAGATCGAATAGACCCGCGTCGTCCAGAACGCAAGGCAGCTGATGATCGCGCCGATCAGGAAGGAAATCCCGTAGCCCAGGACCACCGCCGGCGACCGCCAGCTTTACCGAACCCCACGTCACCATGCTGTAATCCGGCTTTAAGAGCACGAACAGCAGCAGCCAGACCGGGATGAAAATCAACAGGATGAGTACCTTAAAAGCAAGGTCGTAGACCAGCGTGCCGGTCAGCAGGGGGTGCACGGGGCGAAGCAGCTCCCCGGAAAGTGTGCCGTCCTGGATTTTGTGGGTAAAGATGTGTCGGGTGATCTCACCGGTGAACTGGTCGGCGATCAGCGCAGTCAGATAGTAGACCGTGAAATCTGCCGCGGTCAGCCCATTTACGCTGCCTTTCGTATTGGCGATGGAGCTCCAAACAGCCAGGTAGATGACTGGCGAGATCAGCCAGTAGAGCGGGTACATCAGCAGGTTGGCGCGGTACTGCCATTGCTCAGCCCAGGTCACCTGCCAGAAGCGGTGGTAGATTTGCAGCATCTAAGCCCCCACCGCCGAGTACTGTTTCAGCCCATTCTTCCAGACCCAGCGGAAGACGAGATAGGCGGCCGCCAGCCAGATCAGCCCGACCGCAAAACCCCGCATGATCTGCTCCGGCGAAAGCTGGTTCAGGATCACCTGGATCGGAAAATAGACCGCAAATTGAAACGGGAGGTAGCTTGCGATCTGCTGGATCAACTCCGGCATCAGCGCGAGCGGGACGAACAGCCCGGAAAACAGCATGAAGAGCGCGTCGTAAAACTCTCCGATCGAATAGACCCGCGTCGTCCAGAACGCCAGGCTTGCGACTGCCGCGCCGAGCAGGAAGCTGATCCCAAAGCCCATCACGACCGCCGGGACCGCCAGCAGGAGCGATTGGGCCGTCACCATGCTGTAATCCGGCCGGAAGATCAGGAACAGCAGGCACCAGATCGGCAGGAACACCAGGAAGATCAGCGCCTTAAAACTAATGTTGTAGGTCAGCGTGTTGGTCAGCAGCGGATGCACCGGGCGCAGCAGCTCCGCCGAGAGGCTCCCGTCCTGGATCTTGTAGGGGAACACGTGCAGCGTGATCTCGCTGGTGAGCTGGTCGACGATCAGCAGGGTCATGTAATAGACCACGAAATCGTCCGCCGTCAGCCCGCTGACGTCGCCGTTGGCGTTCGCGATCGTCGTCCAGACCGCCAGGTAGATGACCGGCTCGACGATCCAGTAGAGCAGGTACATCATGAAATTGGCGCGGTACTGCCACTGCTCCGCCCAGGTCACCTGCCAGAAGCGCCGGTAGATCTGCAGCATCTCAATCCTGCTCCGCAAAGGCGCGCTCGATCACGGTCTCGATCGGCGGGTCTTCGATCGTCAGGTCGTGCACCGGCAGTTCCTGCAGGATCCGGGCGGTGATCGCTGCGACCTCATCCGTTTTGACCTGGATGAACTGCTTGTCGCCGTTTTCGCCGGCCTCGACCAGCTCGCCATAGCAGCTCAGGTCGCATTCGCGCGCCTCGCCCAGCGCCACGCCGATCAGCTTGTATGGCGCGATCCGCCGCGAGAGGCTGGTGATCGATCCGTCGTACTTCAGCTTGCCCAGGTGGATGATGATGATCCGCTCGCACAGCGCCGTGACGTCGGCCATGTAGTGGCTGGTGAGCAGGATCGTCGCGCCCGGTCAGGCGGTTGTAATCCTGCAGGAACGAGCGGATGCGCGCCTGGGCGGTGATGTCCAGCCCGATCGTCGGCTCGTCGAGGAAGAGCACCTGCGGCCGGTGGAGCAGGCCCGCGGCCAGCTCGCACTTCATCCGCTCGCCGAGCGAGAGGTTGCGGACCGGCTTTTTGACGATCGGCGCCGAGCTCGAGCAGCTCGTCCAGCTCCTTGAGTGTCTTCTGAAACTGGTCGTCGGGGATGCGGTAGATCGCCTGGTTGAGCAGGAAGGAGTCGGCCGCCGGGATGTCCCAGGACAGCCGGTTGCGCTGGCCCATCACCAGCGTCATCGCCTTGAGGTAATTTGAATTCAAGCTCCCAGGGCGTGTAGCCGAGCACCCGGGCGTTCCCGCCGGTGGGGTGGAGCAGCCCGGAGAGCATCTTGAGCGTGGTCGTCTTGCCCGCGCCGTTTGGCCCGAGAAAGCCGACGATCTCGCCCTGCCCGATCCGGAAGCTCACCTGCTTGACGGCCTGCACGTCCTTGTAGCGCCGCTTGAAGAAGCTGCGCGCCGCCGCTGTGAACCCGCCCTCGCGCTCGCTGACCTTGTAGGTCTTGCTCAGCTGTTCGACGATGATTGTCTCGTTCTCGGAAGACATAATCTGGCCTCGATTTGGATCGCGTGAGGGGGAATTGTAGCATAAAAGCTCGAACCGAAATCCGACCTTGACATCATCTTCACACTGGATCACTTACCGCTCCACCACCGGCAGGAACAGGCTCCAGGTCGCATCCAGCCGCTGGCCGAAGATTTCAAATTCGTTGTCCATCAGCGGCGGGGTGTCGTCGTCGCCCTGCCAGACCACCAGGCATTCGTCCTCCGCGGACATGCACGCGACCGCAGCCGCAGCCGCGTTGAAATGGGTCGACCCGTCCGGCCCCATGCTCGAGATGCGCAGGTCGTCCGGCCCGACCTGGGCGCCAAGCGTGTCCAGCCGCTGGACAAATATTTCAAACTCGTCGTCGACCAATCGCCCCGTGCCGTCATCGGCCTGCCAGGCCACAAGATACTGGTTTTTCTGTGGATTAAATGCGACCGCCGGGAAAAAGGCGTCGTAAACAGTGACCCCAATACTGCGGATGTCGCTGATATGGAAATCATCAGCTCCAAGCTCCGCTCCGGCTGCGCTCAGCAGCTGGCCGAAAATTTCGAACTCGTCCTCGGAGACTGGCGCGTTGTCATCCCCCGCGCCAGACCACCAGGTATTCATTCGAGATGCTGTTGTAAACGGCCTCGGGCGTGAAGGCGTTCCAGTAGATGTAATTGTCCCATCCCATCGCGCTGATCCGGAACTCGTCCGTCCCGAGCAGGGCGCCGAGGGCGTTCAGGCGGCGTCCGAAAATCTCGAAATCTTCATTAATCAGCAGCCCTGCCTCGGTGTCGCCCGACCAGACGACCAGATATTCGTTCGCAGCGCTGTTAAAGGCGATGTCCGGCTCCGATGCGTCGAAGCTGGCGTCGCCGTCCGGGCCCATGCTGCTGATCCGGAATTCGTCCGTCCCGAGCGGGACGCCGAGGATGCTGATCCGCCTCCCGAAGATCTCTTTCTCGTTATCCACCAGCGGGGCGGTATTCGTGTCGCCCTCCCAGACGGTCAAATATTCATGATTCGTGTTATTGAAGACAAGCCGCGGGTTCTTCGCCTCGTAAATCACGCTGCCTTCAACCCCCATCGTGCTGATCCGGAAGTCGTCCGGCCCGACCTGTCCACCGGCCGAATCCAGCCGCTGCCCGTAGATCTCCAGCTCGCCGTCGACGAAATCATCCCCGTGCCAGACGACCAGATATTCGTTGTTCGTGCTGTTCCAGGCGACTGCCGGGGCGGAGGCGTGATAGCTTGCGTTTCCATCCGGTCCCATCGTGCTGACCTGGAAAGCCGCCCCGTAGAGCGTTCCGTCCGTGCCGTTCAAGAATTGGCCAAAGATCTCCCAGCCGCCGTCACCGAGGACGGGTTTGCCCGACCAAACGACCAGGTAGCGCTCGTCCGTGCTGTTGAAGGCGATATCCGGGCTGGAGGCGCCGCCGGAGGCCGGGTCCGGACCCATGCAGCTGATCCGGAAGTCGTCCGTCCCGATCTCCATCCCCGTTCCTTCCAGCCGCTGGCCGTAGATCTCGTATTCGCCAGACAGCTGGGGCGTATCCGGGGCTGCGTTTTCAGCTTCGGTGCCGGATTCCAGCCTCGCCCCCAGGTCCGTGCCCTGCCAGACCACCAGGTACTGCTTGTCGGAGTTGTTGTATGCCAGTGCCGGCAAAGCTGCGAGGTAGGAATCGTCTCCATCGGGTCCCATGCTGCTGATCTTGAGATCGTCGCTTCCGATTTCTTCCCCTGCCGAGCTCAGCCGCTGGCTGTAAAGCTCGCGATCGAAGCCTGCAATCGCGTCCCAAACTGCCAGGTATTCATCGCGGCTGCTGTTGTAAACAACCTCCACGCTGTAGTCATCGGGGTAAGCCTGGCCTTCCCACCCGGTGTCGCTGATCCTGAAATCGTCGCTCCCAACCTCAGCGCCTGAGCTGCTGATCCGCTGGCCGAAGACCTCGAATTTTCCGTCGGCTGCATCATCTCCCTTCCAGGCGACGAAGTATTCCTGGGAGGTGCTGTTAAAAGCCAGGCTGGGGTAGTACGCATCAAAATTGGGATTTTCATCCGGTCCCATCGTGCTGATCCGAAAATCATAAGGGCTGACCTCTATTCCCGGCTGAGTTGAGCCGTTGGACGAAAATTTCAATCTCACCGCTGAACCGTATCACTGCCATGCCAGGCGACCAGGGTTTCGCCGCTGATGCTGTTGTTCACTACAGACGGACTTCCGGCGAAGAACGACAGGTCCCCGTAAGGTCCCATACTGCTGATTTGAAAATCATCCGAGCCAGTCGCTTCACCGGAAGCCGTCAGGCGCTGACCGTAGATCTCATAACCACTGGATGCTGACGCATCAATACCATGCCAGACCACCAGATATTCGTTGCTGACGCTGTTGTATGTCACCGCAGGTGAACGGGCGATAATGCTTCATCACCTTCTGGCCCCATGCTGCTGATGCGGAAGTCGTTCGAGCCGACCTCTTCTCCTGCTGAGCTCAGCCGCTGACCGAAGATCTCTTCATCATTTGCCTGTTCGATGTTGGAATAAAACGAGCATTGCCAGACGACCAGGTACTCGTTCGACTGATAGTTGAAGGTCACTGCAGGTTCTAAAAAATGAGTAGATGTTGAATCCCAATCAGGATGAATAAATGTGATATTGACTGCCAGACCGAGCAGCTCGCCGGTGGTGGCATCGATCCGCTGGGAGAATATCCCCCTTTCGCCCTCCCACGCCTCGTACCCCCCCCACACCACCAGGAACTCATTCGCCGCCGCGTTATATGCCGCGGCAGGTGGACCGGCCCAGCCGTCCTCATCCTCCGCCTGCCCCATCCGGCTGATCAGGAAGTCGTCCAGGCCGATTTCAGCATCCGGCCGCAGATCGTCCGGGAGGTCTGGCTCCTGCTGAAGCGGGGCTGCCAGCGCCGGAGGGATCGGTTCAGATTGGGATGGAACGCCTGGTGTCCAGAGTGCGCCAATGAAAGCGGCGATCAGCACTGCAGCGAGCGTCTTTTTGTCCATAAATTCCCTCGTGCGAGATCGATAGGAAGTTATTGATTTTGACCGGCAGACGGTCTATAATGTTTTTAGCTTTACCATCGCGATTATATCAACCTTGCATGAGCATTGATAAGGAAATTCTAAGCGCTCTTTGCCGTGCTGGTACGGGGACAATCAAACCTCTTCCAGCTGATATCGTGAGGTGAAGGTAAGAGCATGTCTCTCTGCCGCAAGGCGTTCCCTTTGATTATCCGGCTCCGGGCCGATTTCCTGGAGCAGCCTTCAAATGTTGGCTGGGCGAAGCCCGGAATCCCGGCGAACTCAGCCGCATCATACCCGGCAACCTGGCAGAGCGGGAAACCAGCCAGGACCTCCAGAGCCATACCTCAGAAAAGGGACAAAAAGATGAAACCGTCGATGAATTCAGCACTCTGCGCTTTTTTAAGCCTGGTCATTGCCGCAATCCTGATCGCCGCGCCACAGCCTGCAAACCAGGGATGGATCTTAGAAAGCGGCCTGGAAAATAATCCTTCGGTTGAAGCGGTGGATTCTCCGGAAGTAGGCTTCCGGCAGGGAGAATACCAGGTCAGCTGGCTGGCCGGCGATGCCGCCTATCTGGCGAATAACCAGGCTCAAGACCTGAATGCCAACTTCCTGCCTGCAGGCATCCGGGTCTTCCCGCAGAGCGAGGCCGACCCCCGTTGGCAGCTCGGGATGCGCCTGACTGGTTGGGGATATCTCGGGTCGGTCCAGTCTTTGGCGCCTGGGGAGATGGTTGTCGAAGGAGCGCGGGTTGAGTATCAGCGCGGCCCTCTGACCGAATGGTATCTCAATGCTGAAAATGGCCTCGAGCAGGGTTTCACGCTTGCGGATCGGCCTGCTGCTCTGCAAGACGGCCGGCCGTTGGTTTTAGAGATCGAAATCGAGGGGGATCTGCAGCCAGTCTTAACGGAAGACCGCACGGCGGTCAATTTTATCGGCGCCAGTGGCTTTACCGAGCTGCGCTACGGGGGGCTGAGTGCCTTTGACTCGCTTGGGCGAACGCTCAACGCCTGGTTGGAGCTCGCATCGGACCCGCTGGATCGATCCGTGCCGGCCCGTCTGAAAATCCTCGTTGAGGACGATCTGGCCAGCTACCCGCTGCTGATAGATCCGCTGCTTTCCAGCCCGGTCTGGACCGCCGAAGGTAATCAGCATTGGGCTAAATTTGGGGACTCGCTCAGCAGTTCCGGCGACGTCAACGGCGATGGATATGACGACCTGATCGTTGGAGCCCATCTTTTCGACAGCGGGCAGGTCGAAGAGGGCAAGGCATTCGTGTTCTTCGGGTCCGCTTCGGGATTGAGCACGACCGCAGGTTGGACAGCTGAGACTGGGATGGACAATACCTATTTCGCGAGAGCAGTAGGGTCTGCCGGCGATGTGAATGGGGATGGATATGACGATATCCTGATCATTGGCGGGTCGGATAACGATCCGGGTTATATTGAAAACAAAGCTTTTCTCTATCTCGGTTCAGCGACAGGCCTGGGACCAAACGGGACGACGACCAACGCCGATTGGATCGCAGAGACCTCGCCGACCAATTCGCAGTTCTATTTCTTAATGAACCGACCAGGTGATTTCAACGGTGACGGCTTCGACGACATCATGATTGCTACACTGTCGACGGTGTTCGCCTGGTACGGGGGGCTGACCGGAATGGGAGACACCGGCACCCCGGCGAATGCAGATTGGACAGCTTCGGCAGGCGCTGGTTTCGGACATGACTTAGGTTCGCTGGGGGATCTCACAGGCGACGGCTATGACGACGCGATCATTGGTTCAATGGAAGGGGCAATCGTCCACGTATATTCCGGATCGTCAGGCGGGCTGCTTTCGACGCCGACCTGGACCGCCACCGGGACGAATTATTTCGGTTTGTCCGTATCTGGCGGTGACGTCAATGGGGATGGTTATGCGGACGCCCTGATCGGCGACCCTTCGGGCATGGGTAGGGCGGCGAGCTCTGGATTGGTCTATGCATGGTATGGCTCAGCTGCCGGCTTAGGCGATCCAGGCACGCCGGCAAATGCCGACTGGTCGGAAAGCGGCAAAGACCAGGGTAGCCGCCTGGGTTACGATATGCAGGTTGTCGGCGATGTCGACGGCGACGGCTTTGACGATGTAGTCGCAGGGATGCCAAACGGAAACACCTTCTGGGGTGGGATGCAGTTTTATCATGGTTCGCCAGATGGTTTAATCCATCCCCCGAGTTGGAGTGTGCAGGGTGCGAAGTATAACGATAAATACGGCGAAGTCGTCGCCCCGGCCGGGGACGTCAACGGGGATGGGTATGCGGACGTTGCGGTCAGCGCAGTCGAATTTTCCTCTGATACCGGATATAACAACGAATATGAAGGGCGGGTCTATGTCTACCCAGGCTCGTTCCTGCCCGAGCGCCACCGCCGGATTGGAGCCTCCAGGGATCGCGTGATAATGGCATGCTGGGCATGTCGGCAGCATTCGCCGGGGACGTCAATGGAGACGGCTTCAGCGACCTGATCCTGGGTGAGCCAGGCAACGACAGCCTGGCCGGGCGCGCCTACATCCACCATGGCTCGGCTGGCGGTCCATCAGCATTTCCGGATGCGCTGCTGACCCGCGATGTGCTGGGCGACCGCTTCGGGAATGCCATCGCCGGAGCCGGCGACGTGGACGATGACGGATACGACGATGTGATCATCGGCGATCCAAATTATTCGAATGGGCAGACGAAGGAAGGTGCCTGCCTTCCTTTACTATGGCTCTGATACGGGCTTGATCACTGCATCAGGCTGGTACACGGAAAGCAACTATGCCGGGCGAGTTCGGTACCTCGGTGACCGCGGGCGATGTGAACGGAGACGGTTTCGACGATGTGATCATTGGTCGGCCATATATCCCTCGATCCCGGACAACGTCGGGGAGTACTGGTCTATTACGGGTCCGATGCGGGCTCAGGCCCGCGCCCAATTGGACGGCCATGCAGAGCGACCCCGGCGGATGGTACCTGGGTTTTGTTGTCAGCGGTGCAGGGGACGTTAATGGCGATGGCTTTGACGATGTGATGGCTGCCCAGGACGGCCTGGTGCTGGTCTGGTACGGTTCGGCAGACGGCCTGGGGGACGATGGGCCGTACATGCTCGGCGCCGACTGGATGGCGGAACCGGCCCAGTCGAGCGCCTATTTTGGCTGGGCGCTGGGTTCTGGAGATGTGAATGGCGATGGGCTCAGCGATGTTTTGATCGGCTCGCCGATGTACGACCCGTCAACCGCGTAAAGCAACTTTGGTGCAGTATTCATTTGGTACGGCTCAGAATCCCAACGGGTTAGGCGATGCCGGGACCCCGGCGAATGCGGACAGGATGCTGCCGGATACAAGCCTAACACCTACTTCGGTTGGGCGTTCACGGCGGCCGGCGACCTGACAGGCGACGGGCGGGACGACCCGAATGTAGGTGCTTACTCCTATACGACGCGGTTTTACGGCCAGGGCAGGGTGTTCGTATAACCCCGCGGCAGTTCCATTGGTCCGCTTCCGCCGCCAAATTGGGAATCAGAGATTGACCAGACGAATGCCTTGTTAGGGAGGAGTTCGATTCGAACGGCGACTTGAACGGTGACGGCCTGGACGACCTGGTGGTTGGAGCGCCGGGTTACGGTTGGCCGGATGACTCGATCTCGACAAATGGGCGCGGCGGAGCCTTTGTGTATTACGGCGAAGAGGTCACGAACCCGACCCCGCTGATAGTCAGCATCGATCCAGATGGTGCGGAGGCAGGCGGGTCTAATTTCTCGATTACCCTTACCGGGAATGGATTTGTCCCTCTTGATTCGGAAGTCCGAATGACCGGCGACCTGCTGGTGTCGGAATATATCTCATCATCGCAGTTCCGCCCTTGTTCCAGCCGTAAAAATAGCCACCCTGGGCGCCTTCCCGGTCACGGTGGTCAACCCGGCCCCTGGCGGCGGTACTTCGGAGGCAGTCTTCCTTTTCACATCCGAGACCGGCGCGCAGGTGACTGAATTTGACGCTGGGACCAGCCTCGACCCCCTCGGCACGGCGGTTGCCAGCACCTCGGTGTTGACAGCCACCGCGAGTGGGGTTGGGACTGTGATCGTCGCCCTATACGAATCCAACCCCGGCGGTGCCCTCAGCTTCACCTCCAGCGGCTCGTTCATGGACGTCAGCCTGAGTTATGGCAACGCGTTCACCTCTGTATCGGTCGATTACTGCGGCCTGGGGGGTGGCAGCGAGGTCCACTGGTGGGACGGATCGACCTGGGCGCTCGTTTCGCCCCAGGTCTACGACCCGCTGACCGGCTGCGTGACGATGACGCTCGATGATGCCTCCTCGCCGACCTCGCCCAGTTGTCCGGCACACCCTTCGCCGCCTCGGGGACTTCGATCTACCTGCCGGTGATCCGGAGATGAGCCGCAAGTTGAGATGTTATCGCTCGAAAAAGTTCCAGCTTTTTCTGGCCTGATCGTTAGAGCAAACCATCGCTCGAAAATTGTTGTGATTGAACAAAAAAAGGAGATAGGCAATGCACGAGATCCGGTCGAAACCAAAAAAATTCTTCAGCTTGTCTTTCTTCGTTGCCCTCATCACGTTCCTCGCAATCTGCTTCACCCCCGCCTCAGCCGGCTACCGCCCGACCGCCGGCGCGGTCACCGGGATGGCGATGTATTACGGCAACCTCGCTCCGGGGATACAATATCATCGTATGTTATTATCTCCAGAATTATGGATCGCAGCCGGATGGCTGCACCAACATCACCAGTCCGGGCGGTTCCTATTTTCTCGGAGGTGCTGATCCCGGTGAGTATGTGATCGCGGCGGAAATGGATGTCGATGGCATCGGCGGTCCCCGCAGCCTGGCGATCCGATGGGGTATTATCGATGCAAATGGGGATGGTGACCCGGACACTGGTCACAGTGGGCAGCGATCCTGTTCACCGGGATCGATATCCCGCTGAAAATTGCGAATGACACCGGACAATTGATCATCTACGTGGATGACAGCGCGACAGGCGAGAACAACGGTGGCACTCTGGGACGGATGCCATTACGGCAGCTGCAGCAGCATCCTGGACCCAGCAGAGACGATTCTGCCCGGGACAGAGATCTGGGTCGCCGCCGGCACCTATAAGCCGAAACCGGGACCTCTCGCAGCAGCACCTTCAAGCTCAAGAACAACGTCGCGATCTACGGCGGCTTTGCCGGGACGGAGATCCTGCGCCACCACCGGATAAAAGCAGGTAACGAGACCATCTTGAGCGGTGACATCGGACGCCATCGGCACCTGGACGGATAACAGTTATGCTGTCGTAACCGGCAACAGCACCGACAATACCGCAGTCCTGAGCGACGTCACGATCATGGACGGCCGGGCGGACGCCTCCTGGGATAAGGGCGGCGGGGTCCAGATCACGGGGGGCAGCCCGACGATCGCCAACGTCCGCTTCCTGCACAACTATGCTGTCTACCACGGCGGCGGCATCTCGATCCAGGGCTCTACCACCAACCCCACCCGGATCATCAACTGCACCTTCAGCGGCAATCAAACAACCGCTAACGGCTCCGGGATCGCGGTCTACAACCAGGCCAAGGCCACGATCGTCAACAGCAGCTTCACCCTGAATACTGCCCCTGCCGGCGCTCTGACGGTGATGCACGCCGGGACGATCGTCACCGCCCGAAATCTCATCCTTTATGGAAATTCAGCCAAGCAGATCGACGACCAGAACAGCGCGACCTTCTCGCTGGCCAACAGCATCCTCCAGGGGGCCTGCCCGGTCCAGCCCGGACTGACCTGCACCAACATCACAAGCCTCGACCCGCTTTTTGTGGATTCGAACGGGACGGATAACACCTCGGGCACGCTGGACGACAACCTGCGCCTGCTGTGGACCTCGCCGGCGGTCGACGCCGGCGACAACGCCGCTGTTTTTGCAGATAATATGGACCTGGACGGCGATGGGGATTTCACGGAGCCTGCTCCGCTTGATATGGATCTGTTCTCGCGCTTCGAAGCCTTCCCCGGGGCGGATACCGGCCTGGGCACGCCGCCTGTCGTCGACATCGGCGCCTATGAGGTTGCGCCCTGGAAGATCTTCCTGCCGGCGATCATGAAATAGGTTGGAGCAGTCGAAGGATAAAGCTTTCAAAAAGCATGATTGCAGTGACGATTTCAATCGTCTGATTGCTGTCCCATATACCCGAAAAGATCCGAAGACCTTTCGGGTTTGGGTGACCAGATAAGAAATGTAAATAAGGAGAAAGGCAATGGAAAAGCAAAGGTCAAAACTCAGAAAATTCCGCAGCTTGCCCTACTTCACAGCCATCATCACGTTGGTCTCATTCTGTTTCACACCCGCCTCGGCGGGTTACCGCCCGACTGCCGGATCGGTCAGCGGGATGGTGATGTATTACGGCTCTATGACAGGAGACCGCATCATTGTCGGAGTTCATCGAGTCCTGAATGAAGGGCCGGTTGAGACCAACCAATGTGGATATCCCGGGAGGCGAATACGAGATATGGGTCTGACACCGAGGGCGACTATTATCTCAGCGCCTTCATGGATGAATGACGGAGACGGCGGGCCGTCCGCTTGCCACCGAGCCGATCGGTTTCTATGATGCGGATGGAGACGGCAATGCCAGACCAAGTTCACGCTCGGCGCTGGAAATGTGTTCGGGATCGATATCGCCTTGAACCAGTATATGGTTAATTCGACAACCACCGGTCCCATCATCCTTTACGTGAATGACGATGCCTCCGGTGCCAACAACGGCACGAACTGGACGGACGCCTTCACCAGCCTGCAGTCCGCTCTCACCGCCTCCGCAGGCATGGTGAATGAAATCTGGGTCGCGGCCGGCAACTACAGGCCAACGACCGATACCGACCGCACAAAGACCTTCCAGCTCAAATCCGGCCTGAGGATTTTCGGCGGCTTCGCCGGCACGGAGATCCTGCGCCACCGGCGCGTGAAGGCAGGGGAATGAGACCATCCTGAGCGGCGACATCGGACGCGATGGCATGAGACGGACAACAGCTACCATGTCGTCACCGGGAACGACAACGAACACCACCGCCGTCTTGAGCGACGTCACGATCATGCACGGGTATGCAATGACGGCCTCGGCAGACAAGGATAAGGGGGGAGGTCTGCTGGTCACGCTCGGCAGCCCGACCATCGCCAACGTCCGCTTCCTGCACAACCATGCCTACTACCACGGCGGTGGGATCGCGATCCAGGGCTCCACCACTGATCCCCACAAGGATCATCAACTGCACTTTCAGCGGCAACACGGCGACCCCGAACGGCGCCGCGATCGCGGTCTTCAACAGCGGAAAGGCGAACATTTACAACAGCAGCAATCATCGGGAACACGCCTGGCGGCGGCGGCGCCGCGATCACGATTTTCTCCAGCGCCGGCGACGATCGGTCAACATGCGCAACATCATTCTCTACGGCAACCCTGCCCAGCAGATCGACAACGGCAAAACAGCGACTTCCTCGCTGACCTACAGCATCCTCCAGGGCGGCTGCCCGGCTGACCCCGGCCTGACCTGCAGCCATATCACCGACGTAGACCCGCTCTTTGTGGATGCGGACGGCGCGGATAACACACTCCGGCACGACTGGATGACGACCTGCGCCTGCAGTTGACCTCACCGGCCATCGATGCCGGAGACAACCCCGCTGCCTCCTCCCGATGATATGGACCTGGACGGCGATGGCGACTGGACGGAGCCTGATCCCGCTGGATATGGACCTTTTATTGCGCTTCGCGAGACATCCCGACGGTTGCGGATACCGGTTTCGGTCTTGCCGTCTGATCGTCGACATGGGCGCGCTACGAGCTACCACAACAGGATTCACCTGCCGGTGATCCTCAGGCAGCTTTCGGATTACCACGGGAGGTCGGACGCATCCGGCGCTGTCCACCTCTCAGATTGGGCAGCTCCGATCTCAGACTGTTTCTTCGCTGGAAACCAGCAGCTGCCTGGCCTCGCTGGCTGAATCGCCTTCGCACAGCAGCGTGACGACATCCCCCTCGCTCAGCATTGTGTCGCCCCTCGGGATGATGATCTCTTTATCCCGCCGGATGGAGACCAGCACCGCGGCGCGCGGGATATTGATTTCGGCGATCGATTTTCCGACCGACTGAGAAGTTGGTGGGAGCGTGACCTCGATAAAATGGGTGCGTGCGCTCCCACTTTCTGGGATGAGCGGTACTCCCTCGCTCAGCTGAGCGTCCACTTCCGCGGTCAACACTTCAAATACTTCCTCTGAGATGACGCCGTCCCTGCGCAGGCTGAGCAGCGTCGCACGCTGGGACCGCTGCAGCTCTCTCCAGCCGGTGTCCAGCTCCTCCGCCTCGAGCGCTGGGTCAGTCAGCAGGAGCTCGCGCACGGCCATCGTCAGGGAAGCCGCGTTTTCGCTGAGATAATGCTTGAGCCTTTCCCAGGTATGGGTGGAGAGCAGGCCGTCCTCGTGCATCCGGTCGATGCGAGCATCGCCAGAGCGCAAGGCGGTCAGCCGGGCATGTCGCAGCTCGTATTCCACCTGGGCTTCGCTGCGGGTGACGATTTTCAGCCTCCGGATCAGCGGTCCCATCGTGGTGCTCTGCACAAGCAGCGTGAAAAGCACCACGCCAAAGGTCATCAACCGAAGCAGTTCCCGGTCCGGCCCCAGTGCTTCAGGCAGGCTGAGCGCCAGCGCCAGGCAGATCGCGCCGCGCAGCCCTCCCCAATTGATCACGTGCTGCCAGCTGATCGGGATCGGCTCGCCGATCCGGCGCAAAACCAGGCTGGATCCGTAAACGACCACCATCCTGGCCACCAGGATCGCCAGGATTGCCCAGAGCACCGGCTGCCATGCAGCGGCTAATGCCGGGAGGTTGATGTCCATCCCGATCAACAGGAACACCAGCGACGAAACCAGGAATGCGACGTACTCCCAGAAATTGGACAGCACGATCCGCGTGGTCGGGCTCATCCCCTGCGAGCCGATATTACCATTCACCAGGCCTGCCACAACGACTGCCAGCACGCCGCTGACGTGCAGCTGCTCGCCTAGCAGGTACGAGCCGTATGCTAACACTGTGGTCAGTGTCGTCTCGATAAGATAATCGTCCACATGGGTGATCAACCTCGAAACGACGGTCCCTAAGAGCAGCCCGACAAGGATCCCACCAAGCGATACGCGCAGGAAATCACCCAGGCTGGCGGTGAAGCTGAACTTGCCGGTCAGCGCGACCGCCAGCATCAGGTTGAAGAGCACGATCGCAGTGCCGTCGTTGAACAGGCTTTCTCCCTCGACCAGCACGCTCAGCCGCTTGGGAACTCCCAGGGCCCGAAAAAGCGCCACCACTGCCACCGGATCGGTTGCGGCGATCAACGAGCCAAAAACCAGCGCGATGGGCAGCGTCAAGGTCGTCCCCAGCATGACGATCCCCGCGATGATCAGCATGCTGATGATGACTCCCGGTACGGCCAGGAACAGGATGCCGCGCATGTTGTTCTGCAGCTCGCGCAGATTAAGGTGAAAAGCCGCTTCAAAAACCAGCGGAGGCAGGAACAAAGCCAGGATCAGCTCCGGGGTGAGCTCAAAAACCGTGCCGGATTGAGACGTGATCAGCAGCCCGACGACGACAAGCGCGACGGTGTAGGGGACTTTCAACCGGCGGATCGCGATCGCGACCAGCGAGACGATTAAAAGAAGCCCGATGATCAGCGTTTCAGTGCGCAGGAATTGTTCCATAAGATCAATTCAGGATTACAGGCAGAAAAATCTCCTGCTGAAGTCGCCAGGCTCAGCCCGATCACCACCACGTCGTGGTCGGATGTCCGGAACTCGTCCGGGCTGAACAGCGAGATGATCTGGCCGGCGGTCTTGAAATTGGTGTTGAAGTCAAGCACGCTCGGCTCGTCGGAGTTGATGTGATACTCGCCAACCCCGCTCACCTGGGATGTGAGCTCGATGGTCCCCAGGGCGTGGTCCAGATAGCCCCACTGCCCGTTGAAGGCGTAGGAATAAGCGCTGGAGCCCGAGAATGTCGCGATCAGGTTGCCGAAGCCGGCGGTTTGAAGCGCCTGGATCGGGTCTTCCATCGCGTAAGAGTTCAAATCGCCCAGGATCAGCACATCCTTGTCATTTACGCCGGTCGGGTCGCTCGCCAGCCAGGTAGCCAGGGCATTCGCCGCGTTCGTCCGCACGGCGTTGCAGTTGCCCTGCCCGTCGACCTGGTCGGGCAGGTCGCAGGCGCTGCCCTTGCTCTTCAGGTGGTTGACGTCCACCACAAACACCTTCCCGCTCGAGATCTCCTGGAAAGCCTGGGCGAGCGAAGGCCGGTTGCGCATCGCCGCGTCGCCGCCGTTGACGAACTCGACCGTGTTCAGGGCCGCGGTCTGCCCGATCGGCGTCACTTTAGCCGGTTTATAAAGCAGCCCGACCTTGATCGCGTCGATCCCCAGCGCATTGGTCTGCCCGGTCCCGAGGTCCACGTCGATAAAGGCGTACGTCCCGGGCGCGGTCGCGGTGTTCAATGCAGTCACCAGGTACTGGATCGCGCTCTCAGCGCCGTAGCCGTCGTTCTCGATCTCGCTGATCCCGATCACATCGGCGTCGACCTTCACCAGCGCCGCGACCGTCTTCGCCACCTGGCGGTCGAGCTCGACCTGGTCCTCCGCCCCGCGGCAGGCTACAGCCAGCCCGCCGACCCCCGCCGTGCAGCCCGTGAATGTATTGTAAAAGTTGAGCACGTTGAAGCTGGCGGCTTTAAGCGTCCCGCCGACGTCCGGCGCCTCGCTCGGGCGCGCGTTCGCTTCAATGAAATTCGGGGCGCCTCCGCCCAGGGCGTTGATCGGGCGCAGCCGGTAGGCGTTCGGGCTGGCGGCGTTGCCCGACCAGCCGTAGGTCATCACGCCGACCATCCCGGTCGCCGTGTCGCCGCCGCGCAGCGTGTTCGCGGCGCTGAGCGGCAGCCCGCCGCGCCCGAAGACGATCGGGTCGCGGTTCTGGTTGTTGAGTTCATCATCGACGATGATCCGGTTCAGGTCGTTTTGCGCCTGCAACGCCAGCGCCGGCGCTCCGGGAAGCACGACGTTTGTCGGCTGCTGCAGTCGGGCGCTGGACGACATCACCACCTGCCCAAACCGTCCGAGCTGGAAGTGCTCGGTCACGTACAGGGTCTGCGGGAAGCGCACCAGCATCCCTTCGAAAGGCTCAAGCGCCTCGATGCTTGCGAGCGGTAGGCTAACATCAGCGGGAATCGATTGTGTTGCCGTCGATCCCGCATGGGATGATGCTCGTGACCGAGCTGATCTGCGTCTGGGCATCATAGTCTGCAGCAATCCCGCTGACCCGCACCATCTCGCCCAGGCTGACGCTGTCGTTGCTGCTGTTGTTAACGAAGATCCCGTCCGAGGTTGTAACGTCAGCGTCTCCGGTCGGGTCCTGCAGGTAGAAGCCGCGCAGGTTGGGGGTCGCGCCTTCAAAGTCGCCGACCACCGTGCCAAAAGTGGTCACCGCGCCGGTGATCGCAGCTGTAGGTCCGCTGCCCTGGATCGAATAGATCGGAGTATAGTCCAGGGAGCATTGGTCTGCTGCGCCAAATGTGATCACATGGTCCATCACCATGCTGTCTGGCGGGTCGTAAGGATCCTGGTCCGTTACTTTTGCAGCCAGGATAGTCAAAGTGCAGCTTTCGCCGTCGACCAGGTCCACGTCCGGGTTGAGGGTAAACAGCGATTGCCCGCTGGAGACTGCAGCGGTCACGTTCCCGCTCGTCGTGCAGACCAGCGTGAACCAGTCCGCGGCCAGATTGACGTACTCGCTGAAGGTCACGCTCAGGTTGCTTGACACGTGGAAATCTGTTGCTCCGTTGGCGGGGTAGGTCGCGCTCACGCTCGGGGCGGTATCCTCTGCGCCGCAGTTAACCGCATGCTCGCCCAGATAGGCGAATGTGTTAACCGGGTTCCCGTTCCATTCGAGCGAAGGGTCGAACGCGTCTGAGCCGATCGGGTCGCCCTGGCAGATCGAATATTTGCGCAGGATGGTCTGGTCGGCGGTGCTCACGCCTCCCCCGTCCATGATGTGCCCGGGTCGAAGCCGATCTGGCCGATCACGTCAATGATCACGCCGGCCTTGCTCAGCGTGACCGCGTCGTCGCCGTTGAAGTTCACCACAGCGCTGTTCTGAAGGTCAGCCTCAGCCAGGATTGTCGGATCCGCGGCGGCGTTCGCCATCACGAAAACATCGCCGTCCGTGATGGTTCCAGACAGGTTCACCGACTGGCTTGGAGATGCCGCCCCGTTCGAATAAAGCTGGACGCTGTAGCCGCCCGCAGCCAGGTCGACCGCCGAGCCGGTGCCGTTGAAGATCTCGAGCGCCTTGTTAAAGCTTGATCCTTCGATATATTCTGAGAAGAACAGCTCCGTCGGCGCCGCCTCCCCGGGGAAGATCGGCAGGAAGCTGAACGTCAGCAGGAAAACCATCATGAGCTTAAACGTGTTGCTCCAGGGGGATTTCATCTTTGCCTCCTATTTTGCGGTCATCGAATTTTGGAACGTGCGCTTGTGTACCGGGTAATTGTCAGTGCGTTTTGATCCAACCGGGAAGGTCGCCCAGGCTCTTCAGCTCGAACATCCGCGGACAGCAGCCCTGCTCCGGTTCCACGACTTCGTGCGCCCAGGTCAGCGCGTTCGGGATCAACGCCGCCCAGCCGCCGATCTCTATCACCGGCAGGATGTCCGAGCGGATCGAGTTGCCGACCATCAGGAATTTTTCGGGGGGAACGCCCAGCCTCTGGATGATAGCCCGGTAGGTCGCCGGTTTCTTGTCGTGGACGACTTCGATATAGCGGAAGCACTCCGCGATCCCCGAGCGGGCGATCTTGGCGTGCTGGTTGGTCGCCTCCCCTTTGGTGATCAGCATTAATGGGAATTCTGCGGACAGCTGCCTCAAGGTCTCTTCGACGTGCTCGTAAAGCTCCACTTCGGCGGTGAGCATCTCCTTGCCGAGCGTGATCAGCTCGCTCACGTCTGCCGAGCTGAACCTCCCCCCGGTCAGAGTGATCCCCAATTCGATCAGCGAGAGCACGAAGCTCATCACCCCATAGCCGTAGAGCGGCAGGTTGCGGACTTCGATCTCGTCCAGCCGGTCGTCGCTGGCGTCCGTGATCTCGTAGTGGGTAATGATTCTTCGAAAGCGCTCTCTGCCCATCCGGTAATAGCGCTCGTTGTGCCAGAGCGTGTCGTCGGCGTCGAAGGCGATCAGGTCGAACATCGCTTCAATTATAACCTTGATATAATCCAAACCGGATTTGAACCCCCACATGAACTTTTTAGAAGCCGCGAGCTGGACGAGCAAAACAATGCGAAGCGGACCGGGTTGGCGGGAAGCAGAATAGGCAGGTTCTGGATGGAGGTAATAACGGATTCGAATCGCAGGTTTTTTCGAATAATATCAGACCAGAAACTGATGGAACACCTGTAAATTCCTTTCAGGCGCCGATATACGCCCTTTTTGACCCCCTCATTCTCGGCGAGCTCAGCGCTGGGTCCTTGAAGCACGATATGCCCGACCTCGAGCACATAACCATATTCTGCCAGCTGGAGCGCCAGGTGTGCATTTTGTTCAACCACTAAAATCGTCAAACCTTCCTTGTGGATTTGTTCGAATGTTTGATACATCTCTTTCACGAGGTTAGGCGCCAGACCCAAAGATGGCTCATCTAACAGTAAAAGCCGCGGGCGGGACATAAGCGCTCTGCCGACAGCCAGCATCTGCTGTTCTCCTCCCGACAGCGTAATGGAGCGTTGGTTCTGGCGTTCTTCCAGCCTTGGAAACAGCTCGAATACTTTCTTTAAGTCTGTTTGAAAGTTCTTATTCCCTTTCAGGGAGTATGCGCCCATGATCAGGTTTTCCATGACCGTGAGGTTCGTCAAAATCCTGCGTCCTTCAGGGACCATGGCAATCCCGAGACGAACCCGGTCGTAAGGCTCCACCTTGCTGAGATCCTGGTTGTCGAAAAGTATTTGTCCCTGGACGTTTTCCACGAGACCGCAAATACTGCGCAGGGTTGAGCTTTTTCCTGCCCCATTGCTGCCGATAAATGTAATAACCGAGCCCTGAGATACCTCGAGATTAATATCTACCAGAGCGTGAACGCCGCCGTAATAAACGTTTAAGTTTTCAATGCGAAGCATGCTCAACCCTCTCCCAGATAAGCCGTAATGACTGCCTGGTCGTTTTGGATCTCAGTAGGCGTACCATGCGCAATGGTTTTTCCATAGTTGAGCACCCAGATTTCTTCGCAAATTCCCATAACGATGCGCATGTGATGCTCAATCAACCAGATCGTCAGATTAAAATCCTGGCGAACCCTGAGGATAAAATTAATCATTTCATCTTTTTCTTCTGCACTTAATCCTGTTGCGGGTTCATCAAGCAGCAGCACCTTTGGTTCGGTAGACAATGCTCGGGCAACTTCAAGCTTGCGCTGTAGCCCGTAGGGAAGGGATCCTGCTTTGTCGTCCACATGGCTGTCCAATCCCAGCTGTTCCAGGAGGACCAATGTCTGTTCCTGAGCCAGTTTATCCTGCTTCGTGTACTTGGGTGTGTGCATGACAGATTCGAATGGTCCGGTCTTCCGGCGCAAATGGTGTCCGATCATCACATTGTCGAACACAGTTAAATCTCGGAAAACACGACTGTTCTGAAATATCCTGGTCAGCCCCATTTTTGTGATGCGATCGGGTTTGAGGTTCGATATTTCTTTATCTTTTAGAAAAATCGAACCTTCGGTCGGTTTATAAAAACCAGTTACAACATTGAATACCGTCGTCTTACCAGATCCATTCGGACCAATTAATCCGGCAATTCTGCCTTGCTGCAATTCCATGTTGAAGTCTGATACTGCTACCAGGCCGCCGAATCGCATGGTTAGATGATTAATTGTCAGGATAGTCACTGGTCTCACCTAATCTACAGGTTTTTTCTTGAAGATTCGCCGGGGATCGAGCCAGCTCCAGGAAAATTCTCGACCTCCCAGCACACCATTGCGTGCAAAAAGGATTAAGAACAAAAGCATCGCTGCAAAGAAAAGCTGGCGCAGCCCAGGTAGGCCGGGAAAATCATAAGAGAAAATCATGCGCGGCGCTTCCACCGATCGAAGCACCTCGGACATGATCGTATAAATCCCTGCAGCAATGATCCCACCCGAGAGGCTGCGAATCCCTCCGAGGATGGCTATCGTGATGACTGCATAAGTAAGCGCTGGACGGAAGGTATTTGGATCAATCGTCCCAAGAATTTCGGCCATAAGACCGCCGGCAATCCCTCCAAAAAAGGCCGAGAGCACAAAAGCCATGGTTTTATGACGGTAGAGGTTTACGCCAACAGCTTCGGCGGCAATTTCGTCGTCTCGCACGCATTTCAAGGCGCGACCGTAACTGCTGTTAATCAATCGGTGGGTGACGAAAACAACGATTATCACAATCCCAACAGTCCAGCTGAGGCTGCTTAAGTATGGGATGCCTTTGAGCCCCATTGCACCGTTGGTAATTCTTGGGATATTGATCAGCACCATGCGGATGATTTCAGAGAAACCAAAGGTTACGATCAGCAGGTAATCTCCATGCAGCCGCAGTGCAGGCGCGCCGATAATAAAACCGACCAGTGCTGCCAGCAGACCGCCGAGGATTAACGCGGGTAGAAACGGCCATTCTGCGTTGGCGATCACTGGCAGCGGAGGCGCGAGCAGGAAGCTGATCTCCTTTGCCTCGGGAGGGAGCGTCAGCAAAGCCACTGTATAGGCGCCGATTGCCGCAAAACCTGCCTGAGCGAGCGAGAATTGACCCGTGATCCCGTAGATCAAATCAAAGCCCACAACCATGATGATATAGATCCCCCACATGTTAAATATCCGGATGACGAAGTCGTCGAATAGGCTCTCTGCAAAATAAGTGACAATCATCAATCCTGCCAGGACCAGGATCGATAGTATTCTTGGAATATTCTTTCGAATGGTCATTTCAGACTTTCTCCTCCCTGACGCGAACGTTGAAAATCCCGCCCGGTCTAAAAATCAGGAAGAGGATGAGCAGCCCGTAGGCCATGATGTCTCGCCATTGGGTCAATTCAGGGAATGCTGCAACGATCATAATTTCCCCCATTCCAAGCAAGAAACCGCCAACCATGGCGCCTGGGATGCTGCCGATCCCACCGATCACAGCACCGACGAATGCCTTCAGGCCTGGGATTACACCTGTGAAGGGATCCACGTATGGAAATTTAGAACAGTACATGAATGCGCCTATAGCTGCAAATGTGGTGCTTAGAATAAAAGCATAAGCGATGATCCTGTTCGGATTGACACCCATGAGCTGCGATACTTCCGGGTCCTTCGAAATGGACCGCATCGCTCGGCCAACATTGGTGTGAACGATTAGAAAGTAAAGCAAGATAAACAGGACAATGGAAACGATCACAATCCCGATATTTACAACCGGAACAGCAACCGTTCCGTAATTCAATACTTCATCGAAGAGTTTCGGGTGAGGAAATGGTTTGGCTCGAGCAGTGAAGAGGACGACAAATAAGTTCTGCAGTAAAAACGAAACGCTTATTGCGCCGATAAATGATGATGTTTTTTGTTTTCGGAGAGGGCGGTAAGCGACCCTATCCACAAGCAGTCCTAAAAGGACGACCAGAATTGCCGCGATAAAAAAAGAGACATACCAGGTCTGGTTGTACCGCATCACCCCCCACATCGTTAAGAATGCTGCAACCATAAAGAATTCGCCGTGCGCGGCATTGATTAATTGGACAACACCATAGATGATCGTGTAGCCGATCGCAATCAATGCATACAGGCTTCCGAGTGCGATCCCATTGACAAGGAACTGTAAAAATAGTTCAAAGTTCATTTGAACCTCGAATTTCTTTCCAAATAAAAATTTGGGGTTTTGCGAAAGTGCTCTTCACGCAAAACCCCATCTTCGATGCTCTAAGGTTTCTTACTGCGGCGGTTGGACGATATAGCGGAAGGTTTTCTTCCCATCGTTAATTTCAATTACCGGAACCCCAAGGATTGCGTTGTGGTTCTCGTCAAACTTGGTCAAACCGCGCGGCGCCGGTGAATGCAGTCGCAACCAATGCTTCATACAGTTTTTCCGGGTCAAGCGATCCTGCTCGCTCGATCGCATCCAACAGCAGCATATAGCCGTCATACCCGGTTACAGAGAATGTCTCGGGATCGATCCCGTATTTTGTCCTGAATGCATCAACAAACTGCTTGGATTCGGGATTGGTGAAAGCTTCAGGGTGGAATTGGGCCGTATACATAAAGCCTTCGGCATTCTCGCCGGCAATTTCAACCAGCTCCGGGACGTCAGCAGAATCGCCAGCCAGGAACTTCGCCGTGATCCCGAGCTGCTTTGCCTGCTGTAAGATCGCGCCGAGTTCAGCATACTCGTTTGGGGCAAAGACGATATCAGGATTGAGCGATTTGATCTGCGTCAGTTGGGCTGTAAAATCGCGGTCCCCTGTTTGGAAGGACAGGTAGGCTAAAACAGCTTTTTCATTTTCGGTGTACTTGATGAAGTTCTGGCGGAAATAATTCGCCAGACCCACCGGGTAGTCGAGGGCGATATCGACCAAAAGTACCGCTGTCTTTGCTTTCAGCTCTTCAACCGCGAATTTGGCGCCGGCTTCTCCCTGGAAAGGATCGATGAAGGCAGCCCGGAAGGCATACCGTTTCCCTTGTGTAACCAGGGGGTTGGTTGCCGCAGTCGCCATGGAGATGACTTTCGATTTTTCAAGGACTTCATTTTGAGCCATGGACATCGAGCTGGAATTGACCCCCAGGACAGCTGCTACGTTCTCCACTTCGACCAGGCGTTGGGCAGCAAGGGCAGCTTCGCTTTTTTCGCTCTTGTTATCAACAAGCACGAGCTCGACTTTCTTTCCCAGGACTTCTGGCTTCTGCTCATGGGCAAGTTGGGCGCCTTTCCAGGTCATGTCGCCGTAGGCTGCTCCCCAGCCGGTCATCGTTTCGTTGACCCCTATTTTGATGACATCCGGGAGTACTTCTTCGGCTGGTTTCTCTTCAACGGGTTGGGCAGGTTGTGCTTCGGTTGCGGCTGGTGCCTGCTCTGCAGGTGCCGCTGGGGCACAGGCAGAAAGCAGCATGGTTAGCGCCAGCATAAGACTGGCTATCTGGACGGCAAATTTCTTCATAGCTCTCCTCCTAACACTTTCTAGATTTTATCTTGCTACTTCTTGGATGTTTATAAATGTGTGATTTATGAATGACTGATAAATCTTCACGAATTAAGTTTAATGGGTAGTGATTATTCTGTCAACCAGTATTGACTGAACTTTGGACAAGAGTTTGGACAACATCAGGGATTACATGTCTTTGCGAGCCGCAAGTGCTCTTCTTGCGGCGTGGCAATCTCCTGTTTGACGGGATTGCTCCACAAAGATCGTCTCGAAGAACTGCAGGTGGACAGGTTCGCAAAAACCGTCCACGAAAGACGTGGACAGGCTCGCAATGACCCTTTAATGAAGGTATGTCCGAATTATTGTCTTAACCTCAGGTATTGAGGTCATAAATGTAGATAGGATCGTGGGATGCACCCGCCCAGACCGCAAAAAACTGATGAAATCCCTCTCTATTATTTATCGCATTGGTTCAACCAATTCACCCGCCCAGCTCCACCGCCAGCACGTCGTAATAAGTCCCCGCCCCAAATCCGTCGATCAGGACGTGGTCGCCGGCACGCAGGTTCTGCAGCTGGCGCAGGAACGCGATCATGTTCGACGCCGCGCTCACGTTGCCGAACTCGTCCAGCAGCCACGGCATCGGGATCCGGATTCCCTCTTTCTGCAGGTGCTTCTCCTTGAGCTGGTTGATCTTAAAGTTGGCGTGGTGCACGATCGCGACCCGCAGCTCGTGGTTGGAAGTGTGCAGCGCCTCCATTCGCAGGCGGTAGGCGGCGTAAGCTTCTTGAACCGTCTGCACGCCGCTGCGCACGAACAGCTTGACCATCCCCATCGGTCCCGCCATCACCAGCGGGGCGTCGGTCTCAGGCTCGTGCATCAGCCCGGCAACCCGGTAGTGGTTGCGGCCGCTCTGCGATGCCTCCGCCAGCGGCAGGTCCTCCCGCCGTTCGCGCGAGTGCGGGTAGAACATCCGCACCTGCAGCACCCCTTCTTCGTCGTAGGTCTCGTGCGTCGCCCCTGCCAGGAAGCGCAGCGACTCGCCGGGAACCACGCCGATCACACCGGCTCCGTTCCCAAACAGCTGGACCGCGTTGCTGTCCCTCGAGACGATCAGGAACCGGCTCAGCCCTTCGACTCCGCCGACCAGCACCTTCTTGCCCTGCAGCTCCTCGGCCAGGTTCAGCCCCATCCGCTCGTGGATGCTCAGCAGCGGGTTGAGCGCCATGTGCAGCCCGGCGACCGAGCTGTCGCAGGCCTTATGCACGCTCATCTTCAGTGCGCCTTCTCGTATGCCTGCCTTCTTGGCAACCACCTCGGTGAAATCCTCGCTCGCCGGTCCGCTCACCCCCAGCACGACCGCATCCACATCCTTCGTCGTCCAGCCGTTCGCCTCGGCCGCCGCCTGCAGGAACCGGGCGCCGACCTCGACTTCTAATTGAAAATGCTGCTCAGGAGTAAGAAACGGTACGTGGTGCCGGCGGTTGAACCCCAGCTCGGAGAGGTTCAGCCTCATGCTCTGATCCAACGGGCTGCCCAGCCGCTCTTCGATCAGCCGCGGCAGCTCCTGGTTGTCAAAGCTCTGCCCCCAGGTCCCATAAGCGCCTCCGATCCCGACCTGCGGGTTCGAGACTCGCTCGATCCCGATCGGGACGCCCTCGCCGTACGGCAGCACTTCGACTTTCACGTTCGGCTTATCAAAAAAGGAGGGTGTCCCCTCCCGGTTTTCGTCCTGTCCTTCTAACATGATCGCCATCCTTGCACCAATAGGGTCTCAAAGCTAGTTTCTATCGATATTTGTAAAAAGAAAACACTTGATCTCCGGATTCGTTCCGTTTGAGTCCGCGCCTGAAACCCCCTCGGACGCGATCCAACCGAATTCCCCTCTGCCTCAGGGAGAGGGGTAGGGGTGAGGGCTCTCACTTGATATCGCTGAACACAACCTCCCCGTCGTGCCACTCCGGCTCGCCTTCCAGCAGCTTGACGAACTCCTTGTATCGCGCTTCCTGCTTGGGGTCGTCGGCATTGAGAAAATAGCTCTCGCGCAAATCAAACAGCACCGCCATGTACACCTCGGTCGGATCCTTATCCATCTGGAAGAAGGTTTGGCCGCAATACCCTGCGATCCCGGCCTCCAATTCAGCCTGTACCAGCTTCTTGAGCGCCTCAAGCTTACCTGGTTTTACTCGTATTCGTGCAACCGTCCCGTACATATCCACCTCCAGTTCTGCGTGCCTTGTTCCCGGCTCGAGCCTTGCCCCGAGCAGTCTCAGGGACTTGACCGGGCTTTTGACCTGATTATCCGCTGAATGGATAGTATCATTATAGGGTGATTATACCCCATAATAGGACAATAATTATCTTAATAAGATAAATTATAGGAGGCTTCATTGCTGAGCGCTCGTTTCATCTCATTATTTTCGTTGGGGGTCCTCACCGGCGCCGCCCTGGCGGTGCAGAGCGTGCTCAATACTGCGTTGGGTAAGCGAGTCGGCGTTTTCGGCACGCTGCTCGTCTTGACCGTGGTTGGTATCACGACCTCAGTCCTGCTGGCGTGGGCTTTCCCATCCGAAGCCAGGCTCCGGAACCTGCCGGGACGCGATGAGTGGTACCTGTACCTGGGGGCGTTCCTGGGGATTGCGATCATGATGGCGCCGGTGCTGCTGGTGCCGCGCATCGGTGCGACTGCGACCCTGACCGCGATGGTCTTCGGGCAGCTCGTGCTTGCGCTGGTGATGGACCATTTCGGCGTGCTGGGGATCCCGAAGATCGAGGTGAACGCGGCGCGCGCCGCAGGAGTGGCGTTCCTGGTGCTCGGCGCCTACCTGATCAGCCGCTGACCGGATGAAAGATCTTCTCGCCGGCCCGGATCGGGGCCTTCAGCCGGTTCTCGAACGGCGTCAGCGGGCAGGACCAGCGTTCGTTGTAAGCGCAGTAGGGATTGTAGGCCATGTTGAAGTCCACCAGCAGCCGGCTGCCGGGCTGCAGCTGCGGCTCCAGGTAGCGCCCGGCGGGGTACGTCTCGCTCCCGGCCAGGCTGTCGGCAAACGGTAAAAAGAAGCCGTCATCGCTGGAAAAAACCGTCAGCCTCAGAGTCTGCTCGTCGACTTCGAATTCCACCTGTCCAAGCCGCCGGTACGTCTGGACGTCGCCTGTGGAAGTCTGCATCTCGACCTCCTGAAAATCGGGAAAGGTCCGCAGCTCGAGTGTGAAGCGCAGGGCCGGGTTGTATGGAAAATACTTCAACCCGTTGAATTCGGCCTGCTGCTCTCGGGTGAGCGGGCTCTGAGGGGGGTGAGCAAAAGCCTCGTCCTTTTTCCGGCGAAATTCGGCCAGATCGGCCTCGAAATGGTCCATCGTGCTGCTCCTCAGATAAATAAGACTGAACTACTCTGATATATTACTACAAATCCAGGGAAATTTGTTTTCGAAAATCAAAAAATCTTCAAGCTCGATGGCAAAGCCAGGTGAAAAGCCTGCCACGTCAGCCAGGGTCCGCTGCCGCTCTTCACCGACTACTCCTTCGACAACCTGGGCGTCCCAAAGAATCCTGAGAACCCGATATATGTTGAACATCCCGACTTCGTCGACCCGGGTCTGGGCGGTTTTTTGGAGGCGGCAGGTTATTCCGAGGCGGAATACATGGCGGAGTGGGGCAAGCACAAGGTGCCCACCCTCCGCAACGTCGACATGCGGCCGATGCCGGATGCCGTCAAAGCCTTCGGGCACAACGGCTACTTCAAATCGCTGGAAGGGATCGTACACTTTTACAACACCCGCGATGTCCTCCCGGTCTGCCCTGGGCATTACACGGAGGCCGAAGCCCTGGCTGCAAACTGCTGGCCTGCGCCGGAAGTTGCGGTCAACGTCAACACCGCCGAGCTGGGAAACCTGGGGTTGAGCATGGACGAAGAAGCGGCTCTCGTCGCTTACATGAAGACGCTCAGCGACGGCTACGTCCCTGCGCCGGTCTCGATGGATCGCTTCTGGGGCGAAGTCAATCTGAGCCTTGAAATGCTCTATCTGCCTTCAGTGCAGCACTAGCTTTTCCCTCTTTCTCTATCTTCTGATAAATTAACCAGACCTGGCAGGTTTCTGAAACCTGCCAGGTCTTTGATTAGTAAAGTTGTCACTTCTCAACGTCGGAATGCTCCGACCTTCCAGCTATCTTTGCACCACCGGTAAATAGAGGTACTGCTGAAGATACTCCTCAACCTTTACGCTCATGGTATAGGTCTGGTTCAAATCCAGCCCTTCAACCGGAAACAGCTCCAGGTAGTAGCGGATTCCGTCTGGCGGCAGCGTGAATTCGCCGGTCTCGGAGCGGCTCTGCATCCCCTGCAGGGACGAATTTGCGAAAGGCGCCGGCTTGAAGCTCAAATTCTGGCTCAGCAGCTCCCCTGCGCCGGACTTCGTCCGCTCGACCACCTTCCCGCTGCTGTCCACGATCTGGGCGTAGAAGCCCGCCTGCGAGATCAGGTCGATCTGCTGTCGGTAAGCCGGATCGATAGTTCCGCCCCCGCACATCGCGCAGCCCGGGAGCGGGAAGCGGATCGGGCTGTCCCGGTTGTACTTCAGCGTGAGCATTTTCAACATCTCCGTCATGATATCGACGTCGTCCTGGTCGCAGGCCCAGCCCTTCCCATCTCCGTCGATATCTCGCTGGTCGGGGTTGTAGGCCTCCCGGCAGTTGTCTGCCGCGTCCAGGATCCCGTCGTTGTCGTCGTCGTCGTCGCAGGAGTTGCCCTTGCCGTCCTTGTCTGGATCGCTGTTATCCGTTCCGGAGAAATTCGGGCATAAATCGCAGGCGTCCCCGAACGGATCGCCGTCGCTGTTCGCCTGATTGGAGTTTGAAACCAGCGAGCAGTTATCATACCAGTCGCTGACCATATCGTTATCGTCGTCGTTGTCGCATGCGTCGCCATTCCCGTCAGCGTCGGTGTCCAGCTGGTCGTGGTTGGTGACCAGCGGGCAGTTGTCCTGGGCGTCTGGGATCAGGTCGTTGTCGTCGTTGTCGTCGCAGGCGTCGCCCTGTCCGTCCGTGTTGGTATCGCTCTGGAGCGGGTTGCTCACCAGAGGGCAGTTGTCCGCCGCGTCCAGGTCGCCGTCGTTGTCGTCGTCCGTATCGCACTCGTCACCCTGGCCGTCCTTGTCGGTGTTCATCTGGTCCGGGTTGGATTTCAGCGGGCAGTTGTCCTGGTTGTTGGAGACCTTGTCGCCGTCCTGGTCGGGGTCGACGTTATTCTCTGTCCCGTCGCAGTCCAGGTCGCCGTTCCCCAGGTCGACTGCGAAGTAGCCGTTGCGCACGTAGCAGAGGTGGTTGTTCGTGAAGCCGTTCGTGCCCTGCTGGGCCATCTCAGTCGCCGCCGCGACCGCCGCGTTGCGGGCGTCCAGCATGCTCGCGTTCGAAGTCAGCCGCTTGAGCGTCTTGTAGAAAAGCACCCGCGCCCGCCAGATGCTGATCCCGCCTGACGGGATACGCACGCCATTGAAATCCCCGCCCTCTGTGATGAGGTAGGCAGCCTTGTTCTGGATCCCGCTGTTTATGTGTACGCCGCCGTTGTCCCAGGCGGTGCCCGGCTAGGACTCTGATTGGTGCTGTTGTACCGGTCAGGCTGAACTGGCCAGGATTTCGTTGGATCAGCCATATCGCGCCACTGGCCGCCCGGGGTGTCTTCCCCAATCATCCACTCACCTTCCACAAATGCGCCGTTGATATCCGCAAAGCTCTCGTCCAGCACGCCGGATTGGTCCTTGTATACCAGGTCAGCAGTATAGTCGTTGACCCCGTGGCTGAACTCATGCCCCACAACATCCTGCGTTGCCTGACCGTCCCCAAATTCGAAGAAGTCGCAGCCTCCCAGCCAATGTGCGTTCGTCCAGTTGGTGCCGACGTTCATGTAGAATTGGATATCGTCCCCGTCGTCGTCGTAGGAATCGCGCCCCAGGTAGTTCTGCCAGTAGTTGTAGACGTTCTTGATGTAGTTGTAAGCGTTGATCCCTTCCTGGGTCGCGTCGCTGTTGCAGCCGTCCTCGTCGCACCAGTGGTCGTCGTCGGTCGTCCACCAGTAGTGGTGGCAGTAGTTCCCGGCCCCGGAGTTGTGGTTGACGGTCTCGATGTCGAGGTCAAAGCCCATCTTGCTGCGAGGCTGCTGGAAGCGCAGCCTGCCTGTGCTCGCGTCGATGTACAGCTCCTCCCCCCGTTCTGGCTGAGGGCGACCATCCAGGTCAGGTAGGTGCGCGGGTTATCGCCGTGGAACAGGCTGCGGTTCAGCAGCCTGAGCTGGTCCTCGGAGATGACGGCAGCTCCCGGCTCGCCGAGCGCCAGCGCGATCTGCCTGGCCCGCTCGGCGGGGATCTGCGGGGTCGGGTCCAGCCTCAGATCGCTCAGGTAGCTCCCGCTCAGCCCGGTGATGTGATCGCCCAGGAAATGGATGTTAATCTCGGACCCAAGCACCGGGATGCCCGCGTAGCGCTGGCGGAAGAACAGGTCAGCCTCGTCCTCCGACAGGCGAACGAGCTGCAGCTCTGTCTCCGGATCGGAGATCCGCAGCACGTCGGAATAGGACTGCGTGAACCACAGCGCCCGCCCGAGTGAATCGGTGTATACGGACGGCGGGGTGATATCGAATGATCCAAACCGCACCGCGCCGCTCTCGCCGAGCTGGATCGTCGCCTCGCTGCTCGAATCCTCGTTCAGGCGTTCAATCCCAGTCATCTGGCGGTCGTTAAGTTCCTGGTAGGAGCGCGGCGGAGGCTCGACGACCGGCGAGCATCTCACCACCAGCCGCGGCGGGGTGGCGGACTCCCGGCTGAAGAAATTGAAGTCCAGCTGCTCGTCCCCGGGGATCAGCGCCAGGCTGGTCGGGTGGAAGACCTGGGTTGCCCACAGGTTGACCAGCGTCGAGACGTCCACCCGCAGGTAGACCGGCTCGGTCTCGCTCCAGATCGGGCTGTAAGATTTCGTGCCAGACTCGTATCCGGTCGGCGGCTGGTTGTCCCAGGTGACCGTATATTCATCCCACTCCTGCGGCAGGCTGGCAGTCCCGAGCAGCAGCGACTGAGATGGGAGGGGCGGGTGGCTCAGCGTCAGCTCCAGCTCGGCCGAGTGGATCACCGCCTCCGCCGGGATCCGCCCGTCCAGGTCGAACTTAAGAAAGCTTCGCGACACCGGGCTGCCCGGAGGCGGGCTGTGCTCCACAAACAGCACCTCTCCGCTCCCGAAGTTCGTGGACGGGTCGTACAGTGCGACGCTCGCGTCTGCGCTCGGGTAGAATACTCCGCCGCAGCCTTCCAGCTCTCCTGGCTGGTCCCAGAAGCGGTTGCCGGTCAGGTCCTTGCTTTCCAAAGGGATCTCGAATTGGATCCAATCTGACGACTGAACGACACCGGTTGGAGATGAGGCCGCTTCGGAGATGTAGCCAGGCAGGTTGGTCTCGACGATGCTGTAATACTAATAACCCGCTGGCGCCTCCAAGTCCAAACCAGCCGTCCTCATTCGACAATGTCCTTCCAATCAGCGCCCCCTGCTGGCCTGCACTGTTCGAGCCGTACAGGCTGACAGCCACCCCAGCCAGCGGCGTCGAATTCGTCGCCCTCCAGCCCTTCGAAGACCATTCCCTCGATCTGGTTCGGCTGGGATTCCGGCAGGTCCCAGAACCGGTTGCCGGTCAGGTCTTTGCTTTCCAGCGGGATCTCGTACTGGATCCAGTCGTCGCTCAGCACGCTGCCCTCCGGTGAGAAAGCCGCCTCGGAGAGGTATCCCGCCGGGTTCGTCTCGACGATGCTGTAGTACTCATAACCCGCCGGCGCGATCAACCCGAACCATCCGCCGGGGACGGTCTGCGTGTTTTCCAGCAGCGCCCCCTGCTGGCCGGCGTTGTTCGAGCCGTACAGGCCGACCGTCACCCCCTCCAGCGGCGTCGTCTCGTCGCCTTCCATCCCTGCGAATACCTTACCCTGGATCCGGTTCAGCCGGACGATCTCGCCGTAGATGTTCTCACCCTGGCTCACATCCCGGCTGTCCTGCCAGGCGATCAGGTAGCTCAGGTCCCCGCCGGCGGCGATCGTCGGGTGCATCTCCATGCTTCCCAGTCCGGAGCTGAGAATCTCGGCTTCAGGCATTGAGCCATCCGTGCGGACACGCCTGCGGTAGACGTTGACATCCTCGCCCGGAACATTCATCTGCCAGGTGACCATGAAATCAACGGCGTGCGATTGAAACGCGACCTGCGGAGAGCCGCGGTAGTATGTCCCCAGCTCGGCGATCGCGAAATTCCCCTCGACCAGCGCCCCGGACGCGCCCACCCGCTGTCCGTAGATGTCTCTGTCCGTGCGCTCGTCCTGCCAGACGACCAGGAATTCGTCTTCGGCCTCGTTGTACGCCAGCTGCGGGAGCATCTGGTCGGCTGAGGCGCTGGAGATTGTAATTGGGCCGCCGGTCAGCTCGCCGACAGCGCTTGCCCGCTGCCCGTAGATGTCATAATTCCCGTATTCAGTCTGCTGGTGCCAGACCACCAGGTATTCGCCGGTATTTGGGTTGACGCTGACCGCCGCTCCAGATTCGTCGATAGAATCGTCGGCAATATAGAACCCGCCCCCGGTTATCGGCGCTCCATTTGCATCCAGCCTCTGGGCGTAGATCTCGGACTGGTCGGCCTGGTAGCGCTCCCATACCGCCAGGTACTCCCCGGAAACCGGGTTGTAGACCAGGTCGGGGAGGCTGATCGTCAGCCGTGGAGGTGTCGACCGCGATCTCTGAGCCGATGGTGGCTCCGCCGTCGCTCACCCGCCGTGCGTAGATGTTGTGGTCTGTCTCGCTGAAATAAGCGTCCCAAATGACCAGGAATTCGTAGGATCCGGTCTTGTACGCTGCGGAAGGATTGTCCCGCGGGGGCGGGGTGGAGCCCGAAAGCGTAATCGGACCATAGACCGGATTCCCTTCGGAGTTGACGAATTGGGCTTCGATCGTATGGTAAAAAACATCCCCCAAGTTTATGGTGCGACCATAGGTCAGCAGAAAAAAATCAAGGTCGGGGTCATAACCCAGGTCGGGGCTGTACTCATCTCCGCTGAAGCTTGTGAGCGGAACAGCGCCCTCGGGGATCAGGCTGGAGTTTTCGGCTGATCGAAATGCGCCCCCTGAAGCGGGGAGTGCCAGAGATACACAAGCAAGCAGAGCAAGTCCAAAAAGCTGCCTGAAAGCTCTTGCGGTCTTCATTGTCTCTCCCTCTGAGGATCCTGATTTGAACGGCTTTTCGCTTTGATCTGGCTGTGGAGGTGAGATGCGGCGGGTGATGGGTGCCGGCTGAAGAAGGAGGAGCACAGGTTCCTCCCCCTTAGTATATAAAAAACTCGGATCATATGCAAGCGGTATCTTTAAAAACTTCACCCTGGCAGGTTTCTACTTCCCGCCAGGGTTGTCTGAGATCATTCGACCGTCTGGTTGAATCCCCCTTCACCTTCAATTACCTTTAACTCAACACAACCGGCAGGAAGATCCCATCGATCTGATCCGGCATGACCCAGAACCGGTTTCCGGTCAGGTCCTTGGCCTCGAGCGGAGCGGCGTACTGGATCCAGCCGCCGCTCTGCACGTCCCCCGCCGGGGACGATGCCGCCACGGAATGGTACCCGGGTAGGTCCGTCTTGACGATTGCCGTAGTACTCGTAGCCCGCCGGGGCGATCAATCCGAACCAGCCGTCCGCGTTGGTCAGCGTGCTCCCCAGCAGCTCGCCCTGGACCCCTGCGCTGTTCGAGCCGTACAGGCTGACGGTCACCCCTTCCATCGGCGTCGATTCGTCGCCCTGCAGCCCTTCAAAGACCGATCCCCTCGAACCGGTTCGGCTCGTCCCAGAAGCGGTTGCCGGTCAGGTCCTAATGCTTCAAGTGGGGCGGCGTACTGGATCCAATCGCCGCTCAACACCTCCCCTCATAGGGGACGATGCTGCCACAGAACGATACCCCGGCGGGTTGGTCTCGAGGATGCTGTAGTACTCGTAGCCCGCCGGCACATCAAGCGTGAACCGTCCGTCCGGCTGGGTCAGCGTGCTCCCCAGCAGCTCGCCCTGGACTCCGGCGCTGTTGGAGCCGTACAGGCTGACGGTCACCCCTTCCATCGGCGTCAATTCGTCGCCCTGCAGCCCATCGAAGACCACCCCCTCGATCCGGTTCAGCCTGTCCCAGAACCGGTTGCCGGTCAGGTCCTTGTTCTCGAGCGGAGCGGCGTACTGGATCCAGTCCTCCGTCAGAACGGTCCCATCCAGCGAAACTGCAGCCTCAGAACGGTATCCCGGCGGGTTGGTCTCGACGATGCTGTAGTACTCGTAGCCCGCCGGCACATCAAGCGTGAACCGTCCGTCCAGTTGGGTCAGCGTGCTCCCCAGCAGCTCGCCCTGGACTCCAGCGCTGTTTGAGCCGTACAGGCTGACGGTCACTCCTTCCAGCGGCGCCGTCTCGTCGCCCTGCAGCCCTTCGAATACCGCCCCCTCGATCCGGTTCAGCCTGTCCCAGAACCGGTTGCCGGTCAGGTCCTTGGCCTCGAGCGGAGCCGCGTACTGGATCCAGTCTGCAGACTGAACGACGCCGCCTGTTGACGATGCTGCTTCCGAGAGATAGCCTGGCAGGTTGGTCTCGACGATGCTGTAGTACTCGTAGCCCGCCGGGGCGATCAATCCGAACCAGCCGTCCGAATTGGTCAGCGTGCTCCCCAGAAGGTCGCCCTGGACCCCTGCGCTGTTTGAGCCGTACAGGCTGACGGTCGCCAATTCCAGCGGGATGGTCTCGTCGCCCTGCAGCCCCACGAATACGTTGCCCTGGATCCGATTCAATTCGACTTTCGGCGTGTCCCAGAACCGGTTTCCGGTCAGGTCCTTATTCTCGAGCGGGGCTGTGTATTGGATCCAGTCGTCGTTTCGCACTCCCCCTCCGGCGAGAAAGCGGCCTCGGAGCGGTATTCCGACGGAGTGGTCTCGACGATGCTGTAGTAATCGTAGCCTGCCGGGGCGATCAATCCAAACCACCCGTCCAGGTCGGTCTGCGTGCTCCCCAGCAGCTCCCCCGGTTGACCGTAGTTGTTTGAGCCGTACAGGCTGACGGTCACCCCTGCGAGCGGGATGCTTTCGTCGCCCTGCAGCCCTTCAAAGACTGCCCCTCGAACCGGTTCGGCAAATCCCAGAACCGGTTTCCGGTCAGGTCCTTATTCTCGAGCGGGGCTGCGTACTGGATCCAGTCGCCGTTCGGCACGCTTCCGCCGGCGAGAAGCGGCCTCGGAACGGTACCCCGGCGGGTTGGTCTCGAGGATGCTGTAGTACTCGTAGCCCGCCGGCGCGCGACAAGCCAAACAAGCCGTCCAGGTTGGTCTGCGTGCTCCCAAGCAGCTCGCCCTGGACCCCTGCGCTGTTCGAGCCGTACAGGCTGACGGTCACTCCCGCGAGCGGGATGCTTTCGTCGCCCTGCAGCCCTTCAAAGACTGCCCTCGAACCGGTTCGGCGAGTCCCAGAAGCGGTTGCCGGTCAGGTCCTTATTCTCGAGCGGGGCGGCGTACTGGATCCAATCGCCGCTCAGCACGCTTCCAGCCGGCGAGCTGGCCGACCTCGGAACGGTACCCCGGCGGGTTGGTCTCGACGATGCTGTAGTACTCGTAGCCCGCCGGCGCGACGAGTTCAAACAAGCCGTCCAGAGTCGGTCTGCGTGCTCCCAGCAGCTCGCCCTGGCCTACTGCGCTGTTCGAGCCGTACAGGCTGACGGTCACCCCTGCGAGCGGGATGCTTTCGTCGCCCTGCAGCCCCTCAAAGACCGTCCCTCGAACCGGTTCGGCCTGTCCCAGAAGCGGTTGCCGGTCAGGTCTAACTCTTCGAGCGGGGCGGTGTATGGATCCAGTCGCCGCTCAGCACGCTTCCAGCCGGCGAGATGGCCACCTCGGAACGGTACCCGGCGGGTTGGTCTCGACGATGCTGTAGTACTCGTAGCCCGCCGGTGCGACGAGCTCAAAAAAGCCACCTAAGTCGGTCTGCGTGCTCCCGAGCAGGTCGCCCTGGATTCCTGCGCTGTTTGAGCCGTACAGGCTGACGGTCACCCCTGCGAGCGGGAAGCTTTCGTCGCCCTGCAGCCCCTAAAAGACCGCCCCCTCGAACCGGTTCGGCCTGTCCCAGAACCGGTTGCCGGTCAGGTCCTTATCCTCGAGCGGGGCGGCGTACTGGATCCAGTCGCCGCTCAGCACGCTTCCAGCCGGCGAGATGCTGCCTCGGAGCGGTACCCCGGCGGGTTGGTCTCGACGATGCTGTAGTACTCGTAGCCCGCCGGCACAACGAGCTCAAACAATCCGCCTAGGTCGGTCTGCGTGCTCCCCAGCAGCTCGCCCTGGACTTGCTGCGCTGTTCGAGCCGTACAGGCTGACGGTCACCCCTTCCATTGGGATCAATTCGTCGCCCTGCAGCCCATCGAAGACCGCCCCCTCGATCCGGTTCGGCCTGTCCCAGAACCGGTTGCGGGTCAGGTCCTTGTCCTCGAGCGGGGCGACGTACTGGATCCAGTCGCCGCTCAGCACGCTTCCCAGCCGGCGACGATGCTGCAATAGAATAGTAATCCTCGCGGGTTGCTCTCGACGATGCTGTAAAATCGTAGCCTGCCTGACGCGATCAGGCCAAACCAGCCGTCTGTGGCGGTCTGCATGGTCTCCAGCAGCGCCCCCTGTTGGCCGAGGATGTTCGAGCCGTACAGCCCGACCGTCACCCCTTCAAGCGGCATCGTCTCATCTCCCTGCAGCCCTTCGAACACCTTGCCCTCGATCCGGTTCAGCCGGACGATCTCGCCGTAGATGTTCATATCTGGATCGCTATCCCGGCCGTCCTGCCAGGCGATCAGGTAGCTCAGCTCGCCGCCGGCGCCGATTGCCGGGTATTCCTCGAGGCTCTCCAGCGTCGAGACCGGGATCTCGGCTTCTGGCAGCCCCCGTCAGCCTTCACCCGCCGCCGGAAAACGTTGAAGTCCTTATTTGAGACCTGCAGGCTCCAGGCGACCATGAAATCGTCAGCTGCTTCGAGGTAAGCGACCTGCGGGTTTGTGCGGATGTCAGTCCCCAGGTCGGCGACTGCGAAGTTCCCGCCGATCAAAGCGCCCGACCCCGCCAGCCGCTGGGCGTAGATGTCGCCGTCCAGCCGTTCGTCGCGCCAGACGACCAGGTACTGCTGGTTGGTCGGGTTAAACGCGATCTGCGGGTGGAGCTGGTCGTTCGGGGCGGTGGAGATCGGAAACTGAACATCGATCGGCGCGCCCCCCGACGAGACAAGCTGGCCGTAGATGTCGTAGTTGCCGGCTGCCGTCTGCTGGTGCCAGATCACCAGGTATTCGCCGGTGATCGTGTTGCAGGTGACCCTCGGCTCGGACTCGTCGATCGAAACGTCTCCCAGGGTTGTCCCATTTAGATCGTAGGGGCTGCCGTACTCGTTTAAACGGTGGATGATGATCTCAGATTGGTCGGTCGCATAGCGCTGGTAGACTGCCAGGTACTCTCCGGTGTTCGGGTTATAGGCCAGGTCCGGCAGCGAATCGTTCTTATTGGTGAAATTTACAAAGATTTCTGTTTCTCCAATCACCGCGCCAACCCCACTCACCCGCCTGCCGAAGATATCGCTGTCGTTGGGGTCGTACTTCGAATCCCAGAGCACCAGGAACTCGTCCAAGATGCTGTTATACGCCGCAGCAGGGTTTCCGCGCGGTGATCCGTCCTCGCTGGATATGTCAAGCGGCAGGTTGACCGGGCTTCCGGATAAATCCACCATCTGGGCTTTGACCGAATAGACAAAGGTCTCCCCCGGCGGGGTGGGATAGCTGTACGAATTGCTGTAAGCCAGCAGGAATCGCTCGTTGGTCGCTCCGTAGGCCAGGTCGGGGTTGAGCTCCGTTCCCAGCAGGCTGGACAGCGGCGCAGCGCTCTGGTTCATCCGCGGACCCTCGATCCTCGCCAGGCTTCCCCCGGCTGCTGGCGGCGCAAACGCCGCGGACCCCAGGAAAACGAATAATACAGCCAGTCCATAAGCTCTGTTGGTCTTCAAGGATCCTCCCGGATCATCTGCTCAAATCTGCATTTTGCGGGGTTTCGGCTGTGAAATAATTGGAGCGTCGGGCAGGGCTGACGATTATTTGGGGTTTCATAGGCCATAGTATATATAAACTTTACTGCGATTGCAAGCGGTCCATCTCTCCCCCTGTTCTCAGGCGCAGAAATCCGGGGCCAGTCCGCTGCGCTCGCCCTTCGGATTTGGTTCTTGGTAGAAACGACTTCAGTCGTCCCGCTCTTCACTTCATCAGAAATCTTGTTGTCCGATCGGCCTTGCTTCTGCTGGGCGTAAGTTTTCCCAATTGAATTTCCTAAAAAATTTCTGATGATCCATGAATGGATTTAAGGTATTGAGCTTAATCAATGCTGGTCCTCCCCGATTTCAGCTTCGATGAGGGCGTTCAGCTTGGCGTTCATTGTTTCCAGCAGCCCTTCATCGTAGCCGGGATTTTTCGGGTAGGCCAGGTTGTTCATTTCCTCCGGATCGATGGCAAGGTCGTAGAGACCCACATCGTTGCTGGACAGCAGTTCTGCCGCCGATTGCGGCAGGTTGTAATGGCCCTGCCCAAAGTAGCGGACCAGCTTGTAGCGGCCATCGAAGACGCCCCGGAACAACTCGCGCTTCTCCGGATCAGGTGTGCCGATCTCGTCCAGCATAGCCTGGAATTCATCCAACCCGCGCAGGAATTCGTTGCCAGCCGCCTTGGCCGCTTGATCGAACACTCTGGGTGCATTGCGCATGAACCATTCGGCGTCAATTGTGGCGATCATATCGTATGTGAATAAACACCCTATCCCAGGGGTAATCGCGCTGCCCCGCGGACCGTCGGACATCGGATTCTCCACGATGCCAGATAAGTCGTGTCCTTTGAGAATATGATGCGGGTATTATTTTCTATGGGGATGATTTATTTAGGGGCGGGTCTGTTCCAGCGATATCCTATGCCGAATTGGGTCTAGTCAGGATCGTTGAAGCGACGACCGGTAGACAGACCCGCCCAATTCATCCGGATATACCTCATGCCGGATACGCAAGGGTTATTATTACTCGAATTCACATCTGTGTAGCTTATTCCGGTGGTGTGAATAGGGCTTTATCTTCCCCAATCTCCGCTTCAATCAGCGCATTGAGTTTTTGGTTCATGGTCGATAATAATTCTTCACTGTACTTGGGATTGGTCGGGTTGGCCAGATTATCCATCTCCTCAGGATCCAGCAACAGATCGTAGAGACCAGTATCATTATCGGCCTGCAGCCGCTCAACCGAGGGGGGCAGGTTGAAATGGCCCAGTCCAAAGTAACGGACCAGCTTGTATCGACCATCGAAAACACAACGGAATATCTCTCGTTTATCCGGGTTTGGCAAGCCGACCTCGTCCAGCATGCCGATAAACAACTCCAGACCGCGATGGAACTCCTGGCCTGCCTGAGCGGCGGCCTGGTCGAACACCTTGGGAGCGTTGCGGTTAAGCCATTCCGCGTCGATGGTGGCGATCATATCGTAGGTCAGCAGGCAGCCCTTACCAGGTTCTGCGCTGCTGCCGCGCGGTCCGTCAGAGGTGGGCGTTTCCACCACGCCTGAAAGATCATATCCTTTCAGGGCTGGGTAGCGCTGCCGCAGCTCGGCCTCCGGCAGGCCAGCATAAGCCAGGATGGTGGGAACCAGGTCGAGATGAGAACCCACCGCATCCGTCCTGGCTCCGCCGGGGCGGCGCGGATCGACGATCACCAGAGGCACGTTGACGGTTTCCCGGAAAGCCACGCTGCCTTTTTGGCGCAGGTGATGGGCGCCTCCCATCTCGCCGTGATCGGCGGTAAAAATGATGACCGTGTTATCAGCCTGGCCGGACGCTTCCAGGGCATCCAGCACCGCCCCGATGTGCCGGTCGACATCCAGCATGCAGTTGAGGTAGTAGTTGACATGGTTGTGCCACATATCCCGGCGATCCATTGGAATCCGACCGTAGGCCACGTCACTCAGGCGTTTATAATTGCGGACGGCTGGCGGCTGTCCCTCGAGGTCGTCAAAGAAGGAGGCCGGTAAGGTTGTCGGCCATTTCTGGTTGTAAAGCGGCGTATCGGGCGCGTTAAAAATCGGGAACATGCCCTTGACCTGCACCATCTCTTCAGCGTCGGTATCGAAATACATGATATCGTGAGGGTTGACGAAGTTCACGGTCATGTACCACGGTTGGGCGGCAGCGACTTCAGGGGCGCGCTTCGTCAGCCAATCGACGGCATCAGCCGCAATCAATGGATCTTTTTTAACGCCATCCATCGGCGCGCCTTGCGCATCGCCCCATTCCTGGTAGTCAGAGAAGCCGTAGGGTTCCATGGCTTCATGGGTGTCCCCAGCCGGAAACTCGGAGAGGTGCCATTTGCCTTTATAGGCGGTATAGTAGCCCAGATCACGCAGCATATGACCGATGGTGGGCAAGGCCTCCGGATCTGCCCGCATATCATCGATCCAGGCGAAATTGGTATTGTCAAACATGCGGGTGTGCGGCGTATGCCTGCCAGTGTAACATCACCGAGCGGGAAGGGGTGCATACGGTGGTGGTGGCATGGTGATTGTTAAAGGTGACCCCCCGGGCATAGATACGATCCCGGTTGGATAAAACAAAACCCGCCGGCAAAGACTGGTGGGCATATTCCTGATCGGTCACGATCATAAGGATATTGGGGCGATTAGGCATAATTCCAGGTTCCTCCTGATTTTTTTGGTTTATCGTAATAGTATATCCCACGTCGAGCATTTTCGATCATTATTTTCACCACAAAGGGTGATGATTTTGACAATCTTGGTTTAAGCATAGCATATTTTCCTCCAGCCTGCAATAAATTTAGTGATTCACTTTCACAAATTGGGGCATCTGGTATGGTTTTTTCGGTTAGGTTTAAATCAAAACAACGGGTTGAGCCATGAAGGGTTATATTCCTAAGACAAACTTTTTTCATATATCTCTCGATAAGGATATTTTTCAGAGAGCTTCATCACCACACTTCTGGCCGTTCTGATGATCTTCCAGGCCAGAAAAATGAAGTTACCGCAGAGCATGGTTTTGATGTGGTTCATTTTGATTTTGTTGGTGGAGGCGTTCTCAAAAACCAGGTCGTGATCAATCAGGTCAAAAATCCCATTTTTATTGGCATGTTCCAACAATAGAAATAACCCGGCATTGGAGGTGAGATTTCTGGCTGAGAATTCGATTTTATTAATCAAGGCAACATCCTATTCTGCAGAAATTCTTTTCCTAAAGATTTTAACAGGCTGTCTGGAGTGGCTGTCATTTCTTTTACCCAATGGGTGAATGCATGAGTTTGATGACAAATTCCAAACAATCTCCCATGTGGGTTAATAGTAGCGATTTTTGCTGAAAATTGACGGAAAATCAGCTCAAATGGCCCATTTATACATCGAAAGTGGGGCTTTTATAAAAATGCACTTCTTTGACCGATTCAGGGACGTAGAATCCGAGTGTAATAAATTTCAGGCGTTCGCCGATCGCACGGCCAGGCTCGCCGCATCGGCCAAACCAGTCGCTCTAAATCCCGGTGCTCCGCTCGACCTCCGGCTTTTGTTCTTCGTAATAACGTCTTCAGTCCTTCTCCCCGATCCATTCGCATTCTATCTGCATCCTTGCCTTCCACAACCTGATTGAGCCAGGCTGCAGCCTTATTCAGCGCATAACCATAATCACCCTTTCACGCTCTTGTAAGGTTGTTGTAATCTTTGCCGATTAAACTATCGATGTCCCCCAGAGTTGACTTAAGCTTGCCGAAGCAGCCGAAATCCAACCCCGGGAATTGAGCCGATTAATCAACGCAGTGGCCAAAAGATTACCGATACAATCTTTAGAGGTTATGACACGAAGGAGCATGAAAATGATTAAGATCAAATCTTCCGAGATCACGCCGGAACATCTTTATCTCAACCGGCGGGATTTTCTCAAAAGCCTGGGGATTCTTTCTGGAGCCGCGGCCCTGCTGGCCGCCTGCAAAGGGCAGCCCCCCGCCAGCCCGCTCGAAACCGGCGCCCCGGTCGGTGCCGTCTCGCAGACCGAAGCGCCTGCAGCCGCAGCCGCCGGCGACGAGCTCGGCGATCCCCTCACCAGCTTCGAAGACGTCACCAATTACAACAACTACTACGAGTTTTCAACCGACAAACGAGCGCGTCGCAAAGCTGGCCGAAGGCTATCCGACCTCTCCCTGGGAGGTCGCGGTCGCCGGCCTGGTCAGCAATCCGAAGGTCTACTCTGTCGACGACCTGCGCAAATTCGAGATCGAAGAGCGCATCTACCGCCTGCGCTGCGTGGAAGCCTGGTCGATGGTGATCCCCTGGCTGGGATTCCCCTTGCACCGGCTGCTCGAAGAAGTCGAGCCCAAACCCGAGGCAAAATATGTGCGCTTCGAGAACGATCTACGATCCGGACGGCATGCCCGGGATCAAGGCCAGCCCCTGGTATCAGTGGCCCTACATCGAAGGTCTGCGGGTGGACGAGGCCATGAACGACCTGACGATCATGGCGACCGGTCTCTACGGAAAAGACCTGCTGCCGCAGAACGGCGCCCCCCTGCGGCTGGTGGTGCCGTGGAAGTACGGCTTCAAGAGCATCAAATCGATCGTCAAAATCGAGCTGGTCGAAGAAATGCCCACTTCGCTGTGGATGGCTGCCGCCCCGAACGAGTACGGTTTCTATGCCAACGTCAACCCCGAGGTCGACCATCCCCGCTGGTCGCAGGCCAGCGAGCGCCGCATCGGCGAGGTCGGGCGCCGCGATACCTTGATGTTCAACGGCTATGAAGATGAAGTCGCCGGGCTCTACGCCGGGATGGATTTGAGCGTCAACTATTAGAAAAGCCGCCCAAAACAGCTTCAATCGCAGCTTCTCGGACCGCAGCGATGGCTTCTCTGAACACGAACATGAAGAACTTCAAGACCACCCCCCTCCAGATTGCCGCCTACATCGCCGGCCTGATCCCGCTGTTGTCGCTTGGCTACGATTTCTGGCAGGGGAGCCTGGGCCCGGACCCGATCCGCGCTCGCCACCCTGCGCACCGGCAAAGCAGCCCTGATCATGCTGGTCGCCTCCCTGGCCTGCACGCCGGTCAGCAACTTTTCGGTTATAAGCCCGCCATCAGGCTCCGCCGCCCGCTCGGCCTGTTCAGCTTCATGTACGCCGCGATCCACTTTGCGATCTTCATCGCGCTGGATTATGGCTTCGATTTCAGCCTGATCCCGGACGCGCTGCTCGAAAAGCGCTATGCGCTCGCGGGGTTGATCGCCGGCTCGATCCTGCTCCTGCTGGCGCTCACCTCCACCCAGGGCTCGCAGCGCCGCCTGAAACAGAATTGGAAGCGCCTGCACAGGCTGGTCTACCTCGCCTCCGTCCTGGCGGTCGTGCATTTTATCTGGCTGGTCAAACAGGGCGTGCTGGAGCCGTGGATCTGGGCGCTGGTGGTGCTCCTGCTGCTGGCGCTGCGCATCCCGCCGATCAAAAAAGCGGTCGGCAGCCTGCACGGGCTGGTCCAGAAATCGGCTGGTGGCAAAATTCGACCCGGCGCAAACCGGCCTCCCGGGGGTGCGCCTTAGCCCGAGCGCTTCAGCCCTCAATCCCGGCGATCCGCTCGGCCATCCGCTTCCTTTTCCTCCAGTCCGGCCATCCGCCCCAGCTGGATCCGCTGCGCCATCGGCGAGCCCGCCCCGTGCAGCGATTCCACCAGGTAGCCCGCCGCGCCCGCCCCGATCGTCAGGTTTTCGATCAGCCGCAGCATCCGCTGGCGGTATTCCGTCGGGACTTCCTGCCTGCCGGCCAGGTAGCGGGTCAGCAGCGCTCCCGTTTCAGGGCTTTCAAAGTCAAGCTCGCTCGGCATCGTCGCCAGCAGCCCGCCGGCGATGTCCTGCGCCAGCCGGGCGATCTCGTACGGGCAGCGGGTCACGTTCAGCTTGCAGACGTTCGCCAGCCGCAGGTCGACCAGGTACGTCCCTGAATCCGTTCGCTGCCCCTCGCTCGAAGCCGCGATCCCGCAGGCGTACATCGTCTCGTTCAGGTGCACCATCTCGATCAGCTTGTCCCTGACATGCGAAGCCTGGGCGGTCCCCTGGCACCTTGCGATCGCCGATGCCGCCCCGATCAGCACGTCCCCCACCCCCACCTTGCAGCCGCCGTAGCTCGAGCGGTGGTAGCCGGCGAAGGTCTCCACCAGCTCCCCGGCAAACGCCGTCTCGCCGTGCATGAAGACCCGCTCCCACGGCACGAATACGTCCTGGAAGATCACCGCCGCTTCGTGTCCGCCGTAGCTCCAGTTGCCGACGTCGATCCGTCCCTCTTCCAGCTTCCGCGTGTCGCTCGGCTGGCGGCCGAGCACGTACAGCGATCCCCTCGGCGTCCGCCGGCACGGCGCAGCAACCGCGTATTCCTGCTCCGATTCCTTCAAGGACGCGGGTCGGCATGATCAGCAGCTCGTGCGAGCCGATCGCGCCCGTCTGGTGCAGCTTTGCCCCGCGGATCCGGATCCCGTCCCGCTCCTCGGCCGAGACGTGCAGGTACAGGTCCGGGTCCGTCTGCTCGGAGGGCGAGCCGCGCGGTCTCCCTTCGGGTCGGTCATCGCCCCGCCCACCATCAGGTCCTGCTCCTGGATCATTCTTAGATAGGCCCTGAACCTGGGGTGGTAGCCGGTGCCGAGCCTCGCATCCATCTTGTGGGTCAGGATATCGACCGCGTTGAACGCGTCCATCCCGACGCAGCGCTGGAAGCAGCAGGCGGTCCGCTGGCCGAGCAGCCGCTGCATCTTGATCTTCTTCACCAGGTCGTCCGCTGCTCTGGTGCAGGTGGGTGAAGCGGTTGACCGGCTCGCCCGTCAGGCTGGATTGGGCGCAGGTCAGCTCCGCATAACGCGGGTCGCGGCCGATCGCGTATGTCTCGGCGGCCGCGTTGAGCGACGGGCGCAGCATCGGGTGGTCGGCGTACGCCTCCATCCGCTCCCCAAACCAGATAGACCCGCTTCTCCATGCCTCCGCAGGCTGTCCAGGTATTCATCCTTCGTCTTAAGCGCCATCATGACCGTCCTTTCCGCTGGGACCTTCCCCTGCGGATATTATCGAGCAAATTCGAATGGATTTCAAGCCTTAAAATCCCGCTCCGACCGTTCAATCCTGATGAATCCCCGCTGAGGTCCACCGCCGCCGCCCATTTCAATCCCGGTCGTGCTGTTTTCCAGCCGCCAGCTTAGAACTGCCATGTGTCGATGGAGTAAAATCGAGAGATCGGGAGGGAGCGGCGATCGCGCTCTCCCGCAGGAGAAGAGTGTGGAGACAAGATGAAGAAGATTGCATTGGTTTCAATATGGATATTTGTCATGCTCTTTTCGGCTGTGCCTGTCTCGGCGCAGGAGCCAGAACCTTTACCAGAAATGAAGACACTCTATTTGCCGACCGTGATACCGCCCATGTGAAACAATAACGGCCGGAGCAGCAAACTGTATGTCTCAGTATTGTCAGGGAAACTCTTATGCTGGCATAACAGTTTCTCCGCCAGGAATAAGTTTTTCTGTAAGCGAGCAGGTCTATTATCTGGGGGAAGAAATGCCGTCGCGTAGCAGCGGTGCGTATTCGAGCGCTGAAGGATGGGGCGGGATTTATTTCGATGTCCCATGGCCGCCAATTGCAGGGAGCGAAGTACGGGTGGCGATAACCTTCGAGAATGGCTGCGCGGCCGAGTACACAACCCAATATGTGTGTCGAATTCCTCCCCCGCCATGGGAAGACCAAGGCTGTGATCCATTAGGGGAGTGACATGAAGAATTTTGCAGTTGCAATTATATTGATTTTTACTTTGCTCGATGTCTTCTATACCTGTCTCGGCGCAGGAGCCAGAACCTTTGCCGTCCATGAAGACGCTCTATCTTCCGGCAATTAGCCATCAGTGCGAGATCATTACTCTCGTAAGTGCCGGCCCTCGAACTTCTCAGTACGGCCAGGGGAACTCGTTTGCGTACATGACTATGGAGCCCACATAACAGGGAGGATGGACCAAGGGTCGTAAGCGATCAGGCTTTTTATCGCGGCGAAGCAGTGCCGCACATGTCTGCTCAACTGGTCAACTATTTGGCAATGGCGAAAATACAATGTATATGGAGGTTCCTCGCCCGCGCCTCGAAGGGAGCGATGTCGAAATCATCCTCGAGTTCGACAATGGCTGCAGTGTTGACTTGCACAAAGGGTATCACTGCATCGATCTGCCCTATCCTTTTGATATCTTTGAGTGCGATCAGCCGTGATCGACCCGTAGAGAATTGAAAAGAGGCCGGAGAAATCCGGCCTTTTCTTTTTGTTATAATCAATCTAAGAATTTAGGCGGCGACATGAAGAATTCCGCAGTTGCAATCATCTTGATTTTTGCTTTGCTCGTGTCTGCTGTGCCAGCCCCGGCCCAGGAACCGTTCCCCCTGCCAGAGAACAACTTGCTTTTCTTTCCTGCCGTGATCCGCCCTTGCGAGACCTTCTGGATAGAAGTCGCCGGCAACTGCACGCACCAGTATTGTATGGGATCTAGTGATATCTTTTTTCATGTAGATCCTCCTGGAGCGGCCAGAATTATCGACACGCAGGTTTTCTACCTTGGCGAAGTTTTCCCTGCTGTACTGGATCCGTATTATTATTACTGGGGCACATATACTATATTTTTCTCGCCTATGACTGTCGTTGTCGGGAGCGAAATCCAGGTTGTGCTGTTCTTTGAGAACGGGTGCAAGGCTGATGCTACCACTGTATATACGCACAGTGACTTTTGCAAATGGTGCCCGTAATGAATTGGAAAAAAATGAATTGAAAAGAGGCCGGAGAAATCCGGCCTCTTCTTTTTGTTATAATAATTATTGCAGGAGTGACATGAAGAATTTCAGCTTTGTAATCATCTTGATTTTTGCTTTGCTCGTGTCTGCTGTGCCTGCCCAGGCGCAGGAGCCAGCTCCGTTACCAGAGATCACTTCGCTTTATTTTCCGGTAGTAAACCGTCCATGCAGCGAGACTTTCGATATTGGCTTTGCCGGGGACTGCCCGTACCGCCAATATTGCAAAGCGGCTTCTGTTGCTACCGGGGTGTTGCCGCTGCCAGACGGTGTTCATGTCGTAGCGGACAAGATCTATTACCGTGGAGAAGAAGTGCAGCTCCATAGACTCGAACTGGATCCTGGCCCTGACGACTATTATTGGGAGTGGTTCCAGCTTCCATTATCGGCATCGCCGGTCATCTACGGAAGCGAGGTGATAGTTGCGTTGAGCCTTGATAACGGATGCAATCTAAAGGCAACATCAGAATATTTACCCAGCCCCAACCCTTGGAGCACTTGTACCTTATGAGCGATGAGTACACCTGCGAAGAGACAGTCAGCCAGCCCTACAACAACTGCAAATTCAGCGCAGGGTTCGTGCAGGGGCATCCGGTTGATACGCTGTTCCTTCGCCTGGATCGCCTGAAGCAGGAAATATCTTCATCCTCTTCGTGTTCTTCGCGCCCTTGGCGGTTCAATCTTTAAATCCAAGCCGTAATCCCAGGCCGTCGTCCCCACACCAGCTTCAATCATTCAATTCCCACCTCAAAAAGCATCACATTGTGGTAAATTATCCCCAAACAAAATGGGAGGTGGAAACATGGCAAAGCCCTGCATTCTGGTCGGAGACGTCGGCGGCACCAAGACCGAGCTGGCGCTGTTCCCGGCCGGCGAAGCCCCCGGGAAGCCGCACCGAAAAATCTCATACCCGAGCCAGGATTACGGCTCGCTTGAAGCGGTCCTGGAAGAATACCTGGCCGGCCAGGACAGCCCGGTCGAGCGCGCCTGCTTCGACGTCGCCGGCCCGGTCGTGGAAGGGCGCTCCCACATCACCAACCTGCCCTGGAAGCTCGACTCCCGCCAGCTCGCAGCGAAGCTGGCCGCCCCGGTCGTCCTGATCAACGACATGGACGCCCTCGCCCAGGCCGTCGCCCACATCGGCCCGGGCGACCTGGAAGTCCTGCTGCCCGGTTCGCCCGTCGCCGGCGGAGCGCGCGCGGTGATCGCCCCCGGCACCGGCCTGGGCGAAGGCTTCCTGGTTTGGGCGGACGGCCGCTACCTTCCTTACGGCTCAGAAGGCGGTCACACCGATTTTGCCCCGCACGGCCAGCTCCAGATCGACCTGCTGCTCTACCTCCACGCCCGCTTCGGCCACGTCAGCTACGAGCGCGTCTGCGCCGGGATCGGCATCCCGAACCTGTACGACTTCCTGAAGGACACCGGGCGCTATCCCGAGCCGGAATGGCTGGCCGAAGCGCTGAGCCAGGCCCCCGACCGCACCCCGCTGATCGCCCATGCCGCGCTGGAAGGGCGGGCAGGGATCTGCGAGGCGACCCTCGACCTGTTCACCGCGATCCTCGGCTCGGAAGCCGGCAACCTGGCCCTCAAAGTCCTCGCGGTCGGCGGGGTCTACCTGGCGGGCGGCATCCCGCGCCGGATCCTGCCCTGGCTCCGCAACCCGCAGTTCCGCCAGTTCTTCACCGACAAAGGCCGCTTCACCGAGATCCTCGAGCGCATCCCGGTCAGCGTCGTGATGAACCCGGACGCAGCCCTGCTCGGCGCCGCCTGGAGGGCGCTTGAAAGCTGAACTCCCCACAGGCACCATCACCTTCCTTTTCACCGACATCGAGGGCAGCACCAGGCTTTGGCAGCAGCACCCCGACGCGATGCCGAACGCGCTCGCGTGCCATCATGCGATCTTGAACGAATCGATTACCGCACACGGTGGCTATGTCTTTCAAATCATCGGCGACGCGTTCTGCGCGGCATTCTCGACGGCAACCGATGGGCTCGAAGCCGCGCTTGCCGCGCAACGCGCGCTTCGCGATGCAACCTGGGGCGAAACAGGCGCGATTCGTGTGCGGATGGCACTGCACACCGGGACGGCGGATGTGCGCCTCGGCGAACACACCTCCGGTGAATATGTTTCAGGTTTGACGTTGAGCCGGGTGGCGCGATTGCTCTCTGCCGGGCACGGCGGGCAAATCTTGCTTTCGCTTCCGACGGCCGAGCTCGTGCGCGATCAATTGCACCCTGAAACCGTTCTCCGCGATCTGGGCGCACATCGGCTCAAAGATTTGGTCCGCCCGGAACATATTTTTCAAGCCGTCGTCCCCGATTTGCCCGCTGAATTCCTGCCGCTGAAAACCCTCGACACGCATCCCAACAATCTGCCGATTCAACTCACAAGTTTCATCGGCCGCGAGCAGGAGATGGCGCGTGTCAAGGAAATTCTGAACGGGACCCGGCTCGTTACGCTCACCGGTGCAGGCGGGGCGGGCAAGACGCGCCTCGCGATCCAGGTTGCGGCTGACCTTATCGATGAATTTCCCGATGGCGTGTGGTTCGTCGAATTTGCGCCGCTTTCCGACCCCACGCTTGTTCCGCATATCGTCGCCGCAGCGCTGGGTCTGCAGCTGCAATCCGGACGTACAATCCAGATTAGCATTGACCGAATACTTGGAGCGGAAAAATTGTCTGCTCCTGTTCGACAACTGCGAGCACTTGATTGACGCCTGTGCGAGACTCGCCGATGCGCTTTTGCGCGGCTGTCCCAATCTGAAAATATTGGCGACGAGCCGCGAAGTGTTCGGCATCGCGGGCGAAGATATCTACCATGTGCCGTCGCTGGCAATCCCATCCCTGGAGACGCCGAATGTCCAAGCGCTGACGCAGTACGAGGCAGTGCGCTTATTCATCGACCGAGCCGTGACGATCCAACCTGATTTTGCGGTCACGAATCAAAACGCGCCTGCGGTCGCGCAGATTTGTTATCATCTGGATGGAATTCCACTCGCGATCGAGCTTGCGGCGGCGCGGGTCAATGTCCTCTCCGTCGAACAAATCTCCGAGCGTCTGGTTGACTGTTTTCGCTTGCTGACAGGCGGAAGTCGCACCGCGCTGCCGCGCCACCAGACGCTGCGTGCCCTCATCGATTGGAGCTACAGCTTGCTTTCGCCAGCCGAACGGATCTTGCTCGAGCGCCTGTCAATATTTGCGGGAGGATGGACGTTGGAAGCCGCGGAAAGCATCTGCGCAGGAGATGGGATCGAAAGTTTTGAGGTGCTCGATCTGCTTCAAAATCTATTAGCCAAGTCGCTTGTCTTCGTGGGCGAAGGCGTCGATGGGCGGGTTCGCTATCGCTTGCTGGAGACGATTCGGCAGTATGCGCGTGAAAAACTTGTCAATTCAGGGCAGCTCACAAATTTTCGCAATCGCCATCTCGATTGGTTCTTGGATTTCGTTGAGCAGGCGGATCCGAAATTGTTTAGCGGTGAGCAGGTGGCCATGTTGAACCGCCTGGATGCAGAGCATGACAATTTTCGTGCCGCGTTGGCGTGGTCGATGGAAACCGAGATAGAGAAAGGACTGCGGTTAGCTGCAGGTCTGGACCGTTTTTGGACTTTTCGCGGCCATTGGTTCGAACAGCGCGACTGGCTCATGAAATTGCTCGCCCAACCAGGTGCGAATACCCCAACCAGGACTAGAGCGAAAGCATTGATATTACGTGGGAATATTGAAGCAAGACAGGGTGAATTAGTCGATGCGGAGAAGAGTTACGCAGAGAGTATGCAGATATACCGACAGCTTGGCGATGAAAATGGTATCGCTGAAGCTTTATGTGAATTAGCGTTTCTCGAAATCCGACAAAGGAAATTTATCGCGGGCGGGTGAATTATGTCAGGAAAGTCTGGATATTGCTCGAAAAACGGAAAATAAGAACCAGATTTTTGAAACCTTATTAAACGTCTTGCATATGTTCTGCGCCGTCAAGGTGATCGGACAGGGGCGGATGAATTGCTGAAGGAGAGTCTCGCTCTTTTCCTGCAGATGGTTGATATGGGATCTATCCAGAATTTCTATGCCGGTCCTGCATCCTAAAATCTTTATAGCCTCTCGCTGATAATGAGCTTGATCAAGGAAATTTTGAAAGGGCGCGCAAGTATTTTGAAGATGGACTGGCTTTTTGCCGTAAGACGGGAAGTTCTCATAACATTTCGTGGTTTTTGCGTTACCTGGCAAATCTTTCCAGGCGTGAAGGAGACCTGGATCGCGCCCAGGCTCTTTACCAGGAGAGCCTGCAAATTGTGCAGGATTTGAAAGACAAACATTGCACGGCGCATACTCTGGATGGCCTGGCGCAAGTTGAGTATGGAAAAGGCAGCTTCGAACAAGCCGCATCACTCGCCCGTCAAGCCTTGAATTTGGGTGAGCAGGTTGGGAGTAAGCTGCGATACGCCCAAGCACAATCGACTTTGGGGCTTGCCATGCTGCATGCTGACCCGAGCGGCGCGGAGCAGATCTTGAAATCGAGTCTCACGGTTCAAAACGAACTGCGAAACAAACAGGGCATCGCTGACTCGCTCGAGGCGCTCGCAAAATTGAATTCGTTCAGCGGAGCGTTCGAACGCGCAGCCAGGATGTTCGCCGCCGCGAGCGTCCTGCGCGAGACGATCTCTTTTGCACCGACGCCCGCTGAAAGCTCGGAATTTGATCGCGATCTGAGTACTCTGCGAGCGGAACTCGGAGATGAAGCGTTCACCGCTGCATGGGATGAGGGTCGCAAAATGCCGTTGGAGCAAGCGGTAAATTTCGCTCTGCGAGGAAACGCTCGTTTGAGATGATCCTGTGCAGGGCTGAACCGCCGCATGCGCTGAACTTCCTTCGGCTGGAGATGCAATATGCATGCGTTGGAGAAGCGGATCGTGCAGCAGTTGACAGGTATTTACCCTTATAGAAAGCGTCGTCGTAATCGACTGCGGTCGCATGCCTAACGGATGATCTGGGCTATATAGTCTCCCGCATCACCGCCGCTTCTTACTGCCAACAGCTAACCACCAGCAACCAATCACCAGCAACCAATCACTAACAACCAATCACCAATTGCCAATCACTAACAACCAACAACCAACTACCCCAAACCGCGCTATAATCAAACATCCATCTTATTTTGAACGAACCAACCGAATAATTACTGGTTTCTCATTAGGGAAGAGACTTAGGGCAGGAGTTGCGTGTGCTTTGATCGATGCCCGCATGGGCGTCTGTTTTCGTTCATTATTCTTCCAAATTTGCGTCTCGCTGCAAGGAGGGAAGCTGTGAAGACAAACCTGAATTTCCGCTCGAACGTCGTTTCCTTGATCCTGATCGTTGGCCTGCTGGCGCCGGTTTCTTTCGCCAGTGCAAACCCAGTCAATGCCCCCCAGGACTCGACCTGCACTGCGCCGCCGCAGGGCATCCTCTCCTGGTGGTCGGGCGACGGGCACCCCTTCGACCTGGTCGGCGAAAACGACGCGACCCTGACGAACGGCGCGACCTACGCCAGCGGGATGGTCGGGCGCGCCTTCAGCTTCGACGGGGTGGATGACTATCTCAGCGTCCCCAACAGCGCCAGCCTGCAGGCGATCGGAGACCATTTCTCGATCGAGGCCTGGGTCAGGCCGGAGAGCCTTCCGTCTGGCGATCCCTATTACGATAAAGGGATCGTCGTTCGTGAAGGCTACGTCCGAGGATTTGCCTTGGCGACCAGAGGCGCGGCGTTCGGGATGTGGATCGGCGGCGCCAGCGGCACGGGTCTGACCGCAGTCAGCAGCCCGGTGACGACCGACCGCTGGTACCACGTCGTCGGCACCTACGATGGTTCCGATGCCAGGATCTACGTGGACGGCGAGCTGGAAGGCACCCGGACCGCTCCCTTGATCCATTACGATACTCCGCTCATGATCGGCACGTCCCAAATCAACGAGCGCTTCTTCGACGGCCAGGTCGACGAAGTCACGATCTACACCCGCACGCTGACTCGCGGAAGAAATTTCGACCCTCTCCGGCGGCTGCACATCCTCCGCTCCAACAGACATGGTGCTCTACTGGCCCTTCGACGAGGGGACGGGCGCAACCCTCGACGACCTGATGGGCTCCAACGACGGCACGCTCACCAACGGGCCGGTCTGGACGGCGGGCAAGATCGGCAAGCGCGCTCAGCTTCGACGGTTCGGACGACTAAGTCGCCATCCCGGACGCAGCCTCGGCGCTGCTGAAGAACGACGCCGGCGCGATCTCGGTCTGGGTCAACCCGTCCTCGATGGGCGGGAATGACGTGATCGTCGGGTTTGGAGACACCGGCACGTCGCTATGGATCGACGATCGGCTTGGGCGATCTGGAACGTACGTGCGCCCGTGGCATTGTATTGGCGGCTGGGATTGGGATTCCACCACCCCCGTCAGCGCGAACGTCTGGACCCACCTGGCATACACCTGGGACAGCACAACCGAATATATCTATAAAAACGGTCAGTTTACCGAAAGCCGCCCCAGGAATTTCAATTACATCCCCGGCCAGGCCCGCATCGGCAATGGCTGGTGGGGCGACCCCGCCAATGCCTACCCCGGCCTGATCGACGAGCTGAAGGTCTTCGACCGCACGCTGACCGCCGGGGAAGTTGAATCCCTGTTTGAGCTCAGCTGCCCGGGCAAGTGCAAGCCCTGCTTCCCGCCGCCGGATGAGATGGTCTCCTGGTGGCCTTTCAACGAAGACGAAGGAACTTCCGCTGAAGATATCATAGGTTCGAACGACGGCGCTCTCCATGGTGCGCTCTGGGCTGCTGGAAAAGCAGGCAACGCCCTCAGCTTTGACGGGACGGATGACTACGTCTCCACGCCCGACAGCCCGCTCTGGGACCTGGGCGGCGCCGATTTCACGCTCGAGGCCTGGGTCAATCCTGCCGACACGGCAGGCGTCAACCGCCTGATCTCGGCGGGGGGTCAGAATGACGGCGCGAACAACCTCTGGTCCTTTGGCTATGGAACCCACGCGGATTGGGGCAGCGGGAACCGGCTTAGCCTGGATTATTACAATGGAAGCGGGTACACCCACCTCCATTCGGACGAGGTCAAATTGGGCCTCGGCCTCTGGAACCACCTCGCATTCGTGCGTTCCGGCGCATCGCTGAGCTTCTATCTCAACGGCTTCCCCGCGGGCAGCCAGGATCTTGGTACCGTCGCCCTCGGCGGCGGCAGCACCGGCGCGATTATCGGAGCCCGCTACCTCGATGGACCTTCATCCGTGGTCGAATTCGCGAATGGCCTGATCGACGAAGTCGGGCTCTACCAGCGTGCCCTCTCTGCCGCAGAGATCGCCGCGATTTACGCCGCGGACTGCAGCGGGAAATGCATCCCAGATACCACCTCGCCTGAAGTGGTTTCGATCGTCCGGGCGGATCCAGATCCGACCAACGCCTCGAGCGTCGATTACTCGGTCGCGTTCACCGAGCCGGTGGCGGGTGTAGACGTGGATGATTTCAACCTGACGGCGACCGCCGGCCCGAACAGCAGCCCCATTTCCAGCGTGATCGATTCGGGCGACCACACGGTCTTCACGGTTACGGTCGAGATCGAGCCGGAATTCGCCGCGGTCCGCCTGAATATCGTCGAGCCGGTGACCATTGCCGATCTTTCAGGCAATCCGCTCGTAGGGCTGCCGTTTTTCGGGGAGACTTACACGATTGACCGGGTTGCCCCTGGCGTCGTCTCGCTCGTTCAGACTTCTCACAATCCGACAAACGGCGGCAGCGTCGGGTATACGCTCGAGTTCTCTGAGGTCGTCAAGGGGGTTGATGCGAGTGATTTCGAGCTCACGACAGCCGGGACGATCCTGGGCGCCTCGTTCGAATATATTGTCGAGCACCCGGACCAGAGCGGGTTCGATTTCATGGTGGACCCCGGGTCCGGCGAAGGGACGATCCGCCTGGACATCCCCCTCGACGCCGAGATCACCGACCTTGCCGGCAACCAGCTGTCTGACCTGCCTTTCACTTCTGCCGAAGCGTATGTCGTCGACCGCACCGCCCCCTATGTCGTGTCCATCACCCGCCTCGACCCCAGCCCGTCGTTCCAGAGCAGCGTCGATTACCAGGTCGTCTTCTCCGAGGCGGTTGAAAGCCTCACCGAACAGGACTTCTACCTGACGACGACCGGCACGCTCGGGGCCCTGCCTGTGTTCCCCATCCTCGCGCCGCTTGACCGCACCACCTGGACGGTCACGGTCAGCACCGGCACGGGCAGCGGAACGCTCCGCCTGAACGTCCACCAGGACGCCGCGATCCAGGATCTTGCCGGCCACCTGCTGACCGGCCTGCCCTACACCGGCGGTGAGAACGTACGAAATCCGCATCGCCTACATCTATCTGCCGGTGATAAAAAAGTAGATCAGCATATAGCAGTTAGCGTTTAGCTGTTAGCTGTTGGCAATTAGCTGTTCGTTGCAGGCCGATGTTTCGGATTTTAGCTTCTGGCAAGCATGATCCTGTATCTGGTTGTGTCTGGAGAAAAGTCAACTGCTGGCAAAGCCAATTTTAATTATCTGCCGCAATGAGCCAGTCTCGTGCTGGTAATGGGTTTCAGCTTTTTTACCAAAAACCAACCACCAAGAACCAACCAGGAACAGTCGACCGCAATCACACTGCTAATTGCTAACTGCTAATTGCCAATAGCTAATTGCTAATACAACCAATACCAACAACCAACAACCAACAACCAACCACCAATAACCAACAACCAATAACCAATAACCAACAACCAACAACCAACCACCGCCCTTCTGTGGTATACTCCAACCTTCGGCTTGAAACGGGACAGCACTTGTCCGGTTTCGGGACGAAAGGGCTGAGGTTCGCCTTGGCTCAATCGATAATCCATCGCGACCCTCAATGCCCGCAAGGTCTCGCAGACCTTGCCTGTTCGGCCGCACGACATGACTTAAAGTCAATTAAGGACCTTTTGTGAGTTTTAACAATTTTGATTTATCCCCGCAGATCCTGCGGAGCGTTGCTGACCTCGGTTACACAACCCCCACCCCAATCCAGGAACAAGCCATCCCCCCCGTCCTTTCCGGACGAGACCTGCTCGGCCTGGCCCAGACCGGCACCGGCAAGACCGCCGCGTTCGTACTGCCGATCCTCCAGCGCCTGAGCAAGGGCCGCCGCGGCATCCCGCGCGCCCTGATCCTCTCCCCGACCCGCGAGCTTGCGGAGCAGACCCATTCCGTGATCCAGAAGCTCGGCCGCGGCACCGGGCTGCGCAGCCTGACGATCTACGGCGGCGTGAGCATCAAGCCGCAGATCAAAGGACTGCAGGCGGGCGCAGAAATCCTGGTCGCCTGTCCCGGCCGCCTGCTCGACCTGATCGGCCAGCGCCGCCTCGACCTGAGCCGGATCGAGATCTTCGTCCTGGACGAAGCCGACCGCATGTTTGATATGGGCTTTCTGCCCGACATCCGCCGCATCCGCCTCACCCTCCCGGCTGAGCGCCAGACGCTGCTCTTTTCGGCTACCATGCCCTCGGAAATCCGCGGGCTGGCCGACGATTTCCTTCACGACCCGGTCAGAGTGGAGATCGGCGGCTCGCGTCCCGTCGAGACCGTCAGCCACACCCTCTACCCGGTCGACCGCAACCAGAAATCCGAAGTCCTGCTCGAGCTGCTCCAGCAGACCGGGAAGGGCCAGGTGCTCGTCTTCACCCGCACGAAACACCGCGCCAGCAAGCTCGCCCAGACCCTGGTCAAAGCCGGCTACTCGGCCACATCGCTGCAGGGCAACCTGACCCAGGCCCACCGCCAGAAGGCGATGGACAGCTTCCGCAGCGGGCGCGCCCGCGTGATGGTCGCCACAGACATCGCCGCCCGCGGCATCGACGTGCTCCAGATTTCCCACGTGATCAACTACGACATGCCCGACACCGCCGACGCCTACACCCACCGGATCGGCCGCACAGGCCGCATGGCAAAATCAGGCGTCGCCCTCTCGCTGGTCACCCCGGATGACCTGGGGATGGTCCGCCAGATCGAGCGCACGATCGGCAAACCGATGAAGCGCCAGCGGCTGGAATTCAACTAATAGCATTTCGCGGTTAGCAGTTAGCTGCATAGCTATAGCTGTTGGCAATTAGCAGTAAGCCGTATGCTGTTGGCTTTTGAAATAATTTCCCCGAGTTAACAGTTAAGAACAGGAAGCTTGTTTTGAGCATTCAGCAAATCAAAGCAAGCTTCTATTCTTATTTTCATCCCACCCTGAACAGAACGGATGCACGAATAAAATTGAATCACATCTATCCAGGGATTTCCGCCTGAAACGATCGACCGATAAGCAGCAAGCCTTTCAGAGCAGGTTTGGATATAATAATTCGCGGAATAGATAAACGCCTTGCTAATAGGACTGCGAGAGCAAGGCTCTCACGCATTTTTTTCAGAAACATCTGGTGAAAAATGCCAACCGCATCAGTCATTTCAGAAGGAGGAATATCGATGGCCGATCGAACACCGATTGAGACCAAGAATCTCGACATCTACGGCAATGCTCCGCTGCCGTGGAGCAGGCCGCACGATCTCTTGGCTGCCGGCATCTTCTTCGGCAGACCTGCCTTCCTCGGCACGACGCGGCCGGATGGCCGCCCCCACGCCGCCGGGATCGGTACCCTCTGGATCGAAGGCGACATCTATTTCACGAGCGGACCGGGGACGCGCAAGTCCCGCAATCTGGCCGCGAATCCGGTCTGCACGATCTCCGCCAGCCTGGCGACCATCGACATCGTCCTCGAAGGCGAGGCGGTCAGGGTGACCGATGCGCCGACCCTGGAGCGGGTGGCTGCGCGCTGTCGGGAGGGCGGCTGGCCGGTGCAGGTCGAGGGCGACGCCTTCACGGCCCCGTACAGCGCCCCGAGCGCCGGCCCGCCGCCCTGGCACCTCTATCGCTTCACTTTCCACACCGCCATCGGGAACGCCACGGCCGAGCCGCACGGCGCGACGCGCTGGCGATTCGAGCACGAATAGGTCGTTTAGAAAGACGACCACTGAACTGGTAACATGCCTTCATATCAAGGTGAAAAACTCGCCTTGCGGTGATCCGGCATGAATGCTTGGTTAAATCTGATGATGTTCGCAAACACTCGTGTTCTGTCTGTCCCCTTTTCAGATCGTTTAATCTTATTGACGGGACACGAGTTGCTAACCGCTAACCGCTAACCCTAACGCTAATGCTAATCGCTAATCGCTAACTGCTAACCGCTAACCCCCTGCACCCTCTCCCTCAATTCCATCAGATGCTCCCAGCCGTGCTCGAGCATCCTGCGCATCATCCGCCTGGCGCTCCAGACCACCTGGCCGTGCGGGACGCATTTCGTCATCTCGTCCGCAGACAGCTCCCCGATCCGCCGTTCGCTGATCTGAAAAACCTCACTCAACCCGAGCTCCAGCTCTTCCGGTCCGGCCTCGATCTGCCTGAGCGCTTCCTTGTGCCCCGGGATATGTCCGAGCTGGTAGCGCAGGTAGGTGGCTTCGGCATGCGCCGTGTGCTGCAGGATCCGGTAGATCGAGCGACCGCGTTCGGGCTCGGCTTCCAGGATGAACGGAGGCAGGTCTCCGGCATACTCGGCCAGGTCGCGGTGCAGCCAGCCCAGCCAGCGGCGGTACTTCTCGAGGTCGCCCGGCTCGAGCGGGTCGAAATCCGGGCTGAAGCCGGGCGCCGGGTCGCCGTAGCCGATCCACGGGCCTTCCATCACGTGTGCTTCAACCCGGGTGCTGAACGCCGCCTCGGGGTCCAGCGCCTCGCCGCACCCGGCCAGGTAGCCCAGGTAGCGCCGGATTGCCTCCGGAGCCGCTTCCAGCGCTGCCTCGGTCGTCGGTCCCCGGCTGAAACAGCCGAGCAGCGCGATCACGTGGACCATCGTCGTCTTGCGGCGCGGTCCGGATTCCAGGTAGAGCGGGTATTCGATCATATCCATATCCACAGTAAACCGGAATTAGCCGAAGGTTCCTCCTGCGTATCCCCCAATCAGCAGGTACCTAACTTCGTGTTCGTTCAGCAATTTTAAGAGCTCTTTGAAGTCGGGAGGTAGCTGCATAGGTGCCATAAACCATCCGTCGCATCAATTCCATCGCTTCCAGCTTCTGGCCGGCTCGCTGCGGGTCTGCCCTCAGCAAGCCAGCCCGGTTTAGCGAACTCATTCGAGACCTCCCTCCCGATCCGGGTCCTCGATTTACAAGCTGCAGTAGCGCTCGATCTGCGCTCCGATCACCGCAAGGCTGTCGTCCCAGAATTTCCTGCTGCGGATGTCGATCCCAAACCGCAAGGCCAGGTCGGCGGCGCTGGCCTCCCCGGTCGAAGCGAGCAGGCGTTGATAGTCGCTCGTGAAGGCCGCCCCGCGCTGCTGGTAAACCGCATAAAGACCGATCCCGAACAGCAGCCCGAAAGAATACGGGAAATTATAAAACGAGCGCGTCGCCGAGTAGTAGTGCGGCTTCCAGGCCCAGATATAGCGGTTCAAATAACGCTCGTCCAGCCCGTCGCCGTAGGCTGCGATCTGAGCTCGCTCCATCGCCTCGCACAGCTCCTCCGCCGAAAGGTCCGCCTTCTCCCGCTGGACGAACACCTCGGTCTCGAACAGGTAGCGCGAGTAGATGTCGACGATCACCTGGCTGTGCCCGATCAGCTGGTTCTCCAGCACGGCCAGCTCCTCCCCGGGCGTGCGTGTCTGGCTGAGCATCGCCTGCCCGATGATCGTCTCGCACAGGATCGAAGCGGTCTCGGCCAGCGTCATCGGCGTGGATTGCTGCAGGCTGGTCTTCCCAAACCGGAACATGCAGTCGTTGTGGAAGGCGTGCCCCAGCTCGTGGGCGATCGTCGAGACCTGGTCCAGGCTGCCGTCGAAGTTGCACAGCACGCGCGATTCCTTGACCCCGGCGATGTCCATGCAGAACGCCCCGCCGCGCTTGCCGTCGCGCATCTCGGCGTCGATCCAGCGCTGGTCAAAAGCCCGCTCCGCCAGGCGCCTCAGGTCTTCCGAAAAACCCCCGAACCGCTCCAGGATAAAATCGCGCGCCTCTTCAAAGCTGTATTCGGCGGTTTTGTCGCCCGTTGGCGCCCACAGGTCCCACCACGCCAGCTTCTCTTTGCCGAGCCTGCGGGCCTTGGCGTGGAAATAGACCCGGAAGGTCGGGAGCGAATCGCGGATCGCTTCCAGCATCGCTTCCAGCGTCGGCCGGTCCAGGCGGGAGTTGTCGATCGCGCTGTGGACCGCGTCCTGCCTGCCCCTGCGCCGGTTGAGCACGTTGACCGCGCCCTTGATCCCGTTCATGCAGGCCGTCAGCGGCTCGCGCATCGAATCGAGCAGCTCGAGCTCTTTCTCGTGCCCCAGCCGTCGGACCGCTTCGTCGGGGTGCGTTTGCAGGTTGATGATCGCCGGCAGCGGCATCCGGGTCTTCTTCCCGTCAATTTCAAGCTCCGCGCTCAGCTGCGACGTGATCGTCCCCTGCAGGTTGCTCCAGGCGGTCGAGCTGCTCTGGCTGAGCTCCGCTGCCAGGTTTTCTTCCGCCTCGCTCATCAGGTACTTCGCCTGATCGGCGGCCTCGCGCAGCGCAAAATCGTGGTCGCGCGCCGTCGGGTTTGAGGCGATCACCTCTTCCAGCGCCGGCCCCAGCGATCCGATCCAGGCTTCGAAGCGGTGGTAGAGCTGTCCAACGTGCACGTTGATCTTCTCGAACTCCGAGAGCCGCTTCCGGGCCAGCGAATTGTGCGAATCCGTGCTGACGAACGCGTAGATGAACGGCCCGATCGTTTCCTTCAGCTCAAACAGCGCGTTGAAGCGCTCGATCACCTCCCCGACCAGCCCGGCCAATTCCTTGATCGGTTTGTGAGCCTCGCTCCCCCGCACCCGCCGGTCAAACAGCGCCTCCAGCTGTTCGATCTGGCCAGAAAAATCCTCGACCGCGGCCTGGTATTCCTTAGATTCCAACCCGGGGTAAACGTTCGACAGGTCCCAACGTGCCGTAGTATTCGACATATTCTCACTCCTGATGCGTATCAAAACCAAAATCCCAGCCGATCATACAAGTATACCGAGATTCAATCCACCTGGAAACAGCCAACATCTATTTTCATAATGAGAATTTCCAGCCACCAATCACCAACCGCCAGGCGCTGCTCGCTAATTGCCAATCGCTGCCCTTAAACACCTGCCCACGAATTACCAACAACTAACAAACTACCAACAACCAACTAACGCTAACTAACCAACTAGCCAAGCTAACCGCTAACCGCCAACTGCTGCTTTCTCTCCGGCAGCCTCCAGATCGCGAACACCGCCAGCAGCGAGAACCATGCCGCCCAGAACATCGCCCGCTCCAACCCGATCGTGTCGCCCATAAAGCCGATTGCGACCGTCGCCAGCGGTCTCAAAGTAAAGCTTATCAGCATCCAGATCCCGTTTGCAGTCGCCCGGTTTTTTGGAAAATGCTCCTGGACGATCGCCAGGATCACCGGGTTGGTCGAGAGCGTCGTGAGCCCCAGCAGCACCAGCAGGACCAGCGTTGCGGCCCCGCTCGAGTTCAAGAACAAGATCGCCAGGCCGGCAGGGATCAGCGTCACCAGCGTCAGCACCTGTTTTCGTCCAAACCGGTCGCTCAGCGGACCGATCGCCAGCACGCCGACGACGCCCGAAGCCATGTAGATCGAGAACGAAGCGCCTGCCACCCACAGGCTCGAGCCTTTCTGGCTCATGAACGTCGGCAGGTAGGTGCTCAGGCTCTCCATCAGCGGGTAGCGCAGCAGCGTGAAAGCCGCGATCGGCAGGAAGACCCTCGGCAGCTCCGGCAGTATCGCTCGGAAGCTCCCCGGTTTTTCCGGGCGGGCTGATAAGCCGCGCAGCTTGAAGAAAAGCATGATCGATGCCGCCCAGCCGAAGACCGAGATCCGCCAGAACCCTTCCAGCGTGTAGGTCGTCACCATGTAGACCGCCAGCAGCGGGCCGATCGCATAAGCCAGCTCGCCTGCCGCCATGAACAGGCTCATCCCCAGCCCGACCTGCCTCCCTGAAGCGCGCCCGACCAGCGCCGGCGCCGGCGCGTGGAACGCCGCCGTGCTCACCCCGGCGCAGAAAAGCAGGATCGCCAGGCTGGCGTAGGTTGGGGCCAGGCCGATCAGGCCGATGCAGGTCGCCGTGACTGCCGGCGCCAGGATCACAAAATAGCGGAAGCTGATCTTGTCCGCCATGTAGCCGATGAACGGGTTGAGCACGCCCGGGATCTGCATGAAGGTCGTCAGCAGCCCGGCCTGGGTCAGGCTGAGCGAGAGCTTCTCGATCAGCACCGGAAGCAGCGGAGCGACGCTCGCGGTGTAGATGTCGTGTGTGACGTGCCCGACCAGCACAGGCACGACCTGCCCGGTCTGGAACCTGTCGAATTCTACCGGGCTCGCTGAAGTTGTCTCGGTGTTAATAGTCATGACCCCCTATTCTATCCCAAAACCTCATAGAAATTAAAAAGTAAGGACGTCTAAACATTCTCACGCTTAAACGTCCTGACCCTGGTTTGTGAACAGTTGTTTTCAAACAGCCAGCTGCATACCGCTAACCGCTAACAACTAACAACTATCAATCACAACCAACAACTACTTCACCAGAGGTAGCTCAGCCGCTGCCCAGGCGCCAATTCCACCAGCCAGGTTGCGGACTTCCGTCCAGCCCAGCATGCGCAGGACCAGCAGGCCGATCCCGCCGCGGTGCCCGGACTGGCAGGTGAGCACGACCGGGGCCGCCTTCTCGGGCAGCAGGGTCATGTCGGCGAGCAGAGTGTTGATCGGCATATGTACGGAGCCTTCGATGTAGCCAGTGGCCCATTCTTCGTCGGTGCGCAGGTCGACCACCAGCGGCTTGGTCTCGGAGGCCAGCTCGGTGTTCAGGTCGGCGGCTTTGACCGGTGAAGTATCCTTCCGGCAGGGCTGAGAAGAAAGCGTCCAGGTCGCGCAGGCGGGTCGGGTCCACCTCGGGTGCTGTACCGGCCGCAGGCGCCTCAGGAGCGCCAGTCTCGACGGGCAGCTCGGCCTTCTTCCAGGCGCCAATCCCGCCGGCCAGGTCCTTGACATCGGTATACCCCAGCACCTGCAGCGCTGCCATCGCCATTCCGCCGCGGTGGCCGGAAGCGCAGTAGACCACGATCGGTTGGTCGAGCGCGGGCAGCTTGTCCAGGTTCTTGAACAGTTCTTTGACCGGGATATGGACTGCGCCGGCGATGTAGCCGTCTGCTTCAAGCTCGGCAGCATCGCGGACGTCCAGCAGGAATGGCGCAGCTTCGACCATCTGTGTGTTCAGGTCAGCGGCCTTCACCGTGTAAAAGCCTTCAGGCAGCGCGGCCAGGTATTCGGACCACACCGTTTGCCAGTCCACCCAGCCGGCGACCGGCAGCTTGGCGGCTTTCCAGGCGCCCATGCCTCCGTTCAGGTTCGAGACGTTCTCCCAGCCCATCATTCTCAAGGCTGGCATCGCAAGCCCGCCCCGGTAGCCGGGAGCGCAGACCAGTCCGATCGGTTGGTCCTTGGCGGGGAGCTTGTCCAGGTTGGCCATCAGCTCGGCGAACGGGATGTTGACGCGCCTTTGATGTAGCCGTCTTTGTTCCATTCTTCAACCGTGCGCAGGTCGATGATCGTCGGAGGAGTGCTCGAAGCGAGCGCTTCGTTGAACGCATCGGCCTTCATACCGTAGTAGCCTTCCGGCATCGCGGTCAGGCAACTTGTCGAAGGCGGTGAAGAGCGCCTGGTCCTCGACGATCGGGGTGCTGATCGCTTCGCCGGCCGGGGGCATCTCGCCGGTGACGGCTGGCTGGCTGGCCTTAAGCCATTCGCCCATCCCGCCGCTCAGGTTGCGTACATTCGTATAGCCGAGCGATGTCAGAATCGGTTCGCGATCCGCCGCGGTAGCCGGAAGCGCAGTAAACGACGATCGGGTCGTCGAGCCCGGGCAGCTTGTCCAGGTTCTTCAGCAGCTCTTTGATCGGGACGTTCACCGCGCCGGCGATGAAACCGTCTTTCTCGATCTCGGCCGCGTCGCGTACGTCCAGCAGGAAGGGCGGCTTGTCGGCGAGCTCTTCACTGAGCGCCGGAGCGGTGACGGTCGCAAGCTTCTTGTCGGCGATCGTTGGGAAGGTCTCGGTGAAGACCGCTTCGAGGTCAAGTGGGACTTCGGTCGGAGCTGGCGGCTCGGTCGGAACCGCAGTGGGGATCGGGGCTTCGGTGGCTGCCGGAGCGGGCGCCTGCGGTCGCGACGACTGCGACGGTCGCCTGCACCTCTGCGGGGGCTGCCGGCACGCACGCGCCCAGCAGCATCGTAAGCGGCGATCATGAGTGCAAATAACGGGTACAGTTTCTTAATCATCTTTCCTCCAATTTTTGTCTCTCTATATTTTGTTTCTCATAGTACCGGATTGAATGTTCGTTCTTTTTCCCTGGTAAATCATTGCGTCCTTCGCGTTCTTCGCGTTTCATCACTGCTCTTCAGGGATCGCTTCCGGGATGGTCGGGACGACCACCGGCAGGTTCGCTTCCAGGAGCTCCGGGTTGACTTTATCCGCGGTCAGAAAAACATCCGGATTGCCGTGGCAGGCGTTGCAGCTCTCGGTTTGCGGCGTCTTCAGCTGGATGTTGTGCGGCGTGGCGTATTTCCAGGTCGGCAGCGAGTTGAAGTTCGGCTGCAGGTTCTCGCCGTAGTAGCTGAACCCGTCCGGCGTTGCCGGCACATGCCGCACCGGGACGTATTTGTAAGGGCGGGTGTAGCTGCGGTCTGTGTTCAGCCCGATCAGGAACGTGAAATAGGTGGCTTCCGTCTCGAAATCGGGATTCCCGGTCTTGTCGCTGATCGCTACGTGGCAGCCGTCGCAGCTCGTGTAGGTGATCGAATGGCACACCTGGCAGGAGAGGTCGGCGCCGTGGACGGTGTGCATCTCGATGTTGTCCTTGGCGAGCACGGCGCTCTGGTGGCAGGATTCGCAGGTCGGTGACTGCAGGCCCGCATAGCGGTGGTCGGCGGGTGCGAGCGCCATCTCTTCGGGCCCGGTGTGGCACTGCTGGCAGTCCGCCGGCTGCCCGTGCAGCTCGTGGTTGTCGTGGCAGTCCACGCAGTTCATCCGCCCCTCCCGGAAATGGACATCGCCTGGGAAGCCCTCGTTCTTGCCGAGGTATTCGTTGCCCACCCGGCTGCCATGGCAGGCGGCGAAGGAGCGTGGTCATCGGAGGCGTGCGGGTGACGTTGTGACCGTCGAAAAGCCCCCCGCCCACGCTGACCGGCTGGCCGATGTGGCAGTCTCCGCACGATGCGTGACGAGCGCGCAGTGATTCCCGAACATCTCCTCCAGCTGCGGGTGATTTTCCGGGACGCTGCGCTGGTCCAGCACGGTCCAGTGGCCCTCCTGCGTGCTGTGCAGGCTGTGGGCGTAGACGGACGAAACGTCATCGTGGCATTCGCTGCAGGCGTTCGGGTTCCTTCGCTCGGCTGTGCCGACGAGCCCTTCGTGGGCAGCTTCTTTGTCGGGGGACTGCTCACCCTTGTGGCAGTCCGTACAGGCGATATGGCCGTGTACGGTCTGGGGGAAGGTCTCGGCGTTCACCAGCACTTTTTCCCATGGCTCCGACGGAGCCACGCGCTCGCCGCCAACCCCTTTGGATTCAGATTTCGGTGGCTCCCTCGACCGGGTCAGCGGTCTCGATCAGCTGGTCCTTATCGGAATGGCATTTCAGGCATTCATCCGCAGGGGGGCCGGCTTCTTCGGCCGCGGCCGGAGCTTCCACCTGGGCAAGTACGGTTGCGATCACTGGCGCCAGCGGTTGCTCCAGGGAGACCGCAGCCTCGTGCCTCTGGCAGCCTGCCAGGACCAGCACTGCCGTCAGCAGCAGGCCTGATAATCGGATAATGCGCATTCGATTGGACTTTAAGTGCGGTTTGTTCGTCATTTCACGAAGATTATATAAATAAAATGGTAGAGTAGCAAGTATCATTCATAACCATTTCTTATAGGTTTTTCCTATCCGTTGCCATAAGTATAAACTATGCTAAAATCTGTTTTGACAAATGGATTACCTATAGGTTCTGTGCTAAACTTCACAGAAAGGTTTTATGCCGTGTTAGATGTTCACCAGCTCAATGTCTTTCTTGCTTCGGCGGAAACGCTGAATTTCACCCGCGCTGCAAAACAGCTCCATATGACCCAGCCGAGCGTCAGCCAGCACATCCAGGGGCTCGAGCGCCATTTTGACCTGCCGCTCTTCATCCGCAGCGGGCGCAACCTCGAGCTTACCGATGCAGGGTTGGCGCTGCTTCCCTTTGCCCGGGAAGCCGTCTCGCTCTCGGTCCGGATCGACGAGACCATGGAATCCCTTTAGCGGGAACATTTACGGCCACCTGATCGTCGGCTGCAGCACCACGCCCGGTAAATATATCCTGCCTCATCTTCTGGTGCTTTTTCACCGCATTTTTCCTCGGGTCCGCGTCACCTGCCAGGTCTCTCCCCAGGTGGATGCGCTGCGCGGCCTGTCTGAAGGCGTAGTCCATTTCGCCTTGTATAGCATGGAGCCTGAAGGCTTTCGGATATCGAATCGATCGCTTTTGTGCGTGATCCGATCGTCTTGATCGCGCCGCTTGACCATCCCTGGGCGTGGGAGGGCGAAATCGAGCGAGGTGAGCTTCTGAAAGCAGATTTCATCATGCGTGAGTCGGATTCCGGGACGTTCAGCGCCCTGCGCGAAGCGCTTGCCGAGCACAACATCTCCACCGGCGAGCTGAACACGCTGATCACGCTTGGAAACGCCGAAGCGATCGCCCTGGCCGTTCAGGAAGGGATCGGGGTCGGCTTTATCTCGCAGATGGTCATCGACCGGCTGTGCAGCGGGCGGGTCGCCAAAGTGCCAGCGTCCGCGGCTCTGAATATCAGCCGGAAAATCTACATCGGCCAGAACCGCCGCCGCCCGGCGACCGGCGCCCAGGCCGCCTTCTGGAGCTTCCTGACCGAATTCAACGCCGAGCAGCTCGAATTAAGCAGCTGGCGATTGAACCGTGGATGTTCGAACCGCACTCAGTGGAAACGACCGTTTGAGGCAGTAAATGAAAAAACTTCCAAAGCCAAATCTGCGCACATTCAACGCCCTGCTCGCCGGAGCCCTGGTTTGGGTGCTCTGCATGGCCTTTTCGGCTCACGACCCGGCAGTGGCTGTCTGCGCCAGGCTCGCAGCCGCTCCTTCAGGACGGAGGGGACCGCGACCCCCGCGACCCCGCTGCCCCTGCAGACGCCCCTGTTCAAACTGAGCCGCCGAAAGCTTGCGCCGAATGCCACCCCGACATCCAGGCTTCCTGGGTGGACAGCCCGCACGCCCAGGCTTACGCCGACCCGCTCTTCGTCGAGAGCTGGGATTCGCTGGGCGAGCCCGGTGAGTGCCTGGTCTGCACACTACAGGCTACGATGTCACAACCGGTGAGTTCACTGCAGATGGGTGTGGCTTGCGAAGACTGTACGTGACCGTTGAAGGTCATCCCCCCGCGGTGGTCCCGGTCCTGGCGGACACCGAATACTGCGGCACCTGCCACTCCACCACGCTGGGCGAATGGCGGCTTTCCGGTCATGCCGCTGAGGATGTCGGTTGTTCCGACTGCCACAATCCGCACAGCCAGCAAGCTCTTTTTGAAAATCCAGACGAGCTGTGCATCAACTGCCATAAAGATGATCTTGGCGAGCACAAGGACGACGTCCACATCCAGAAGGGCATCACCTGCATCGAATGCCACGCCCTGGTCATGCCTCCGGCAGACCCACCCCAGGACGGGTTGGTCCCGACCGGTCACACCTTCACGATCACCCCGGATACCTGCGTGGCGTGCCGTCAGATGCCCTCCACAGTGGGACGCCGCTCCCGGGCTATGAAGCCGGCGCAAGCGGAGTTGCCGAGATTCTCCGGGTCACCTCCACCCTCCCGACGCTTGTCGCCGAATACACCGGTGGGACCGTTGAGTCGGGCGTCTCGGCCGCACAGACCATCCAGGCGCTCGAAGCAGCCCTTGCCAGTGCCCGCCTTTCCACGCTCTTCCAGGGCGGAATGATCGGGCTGGTGCTTGGTGGTTCGACCGCCTTCTTTATCGGCCGCAATCAGCGCCGGGCTTTTGAAGAAGTCGCCGAAGCCGAAGATGAAGACGAGCCGGATTGGGAAAAGGAAGAAGGGTCCGAAGATGAGTGAGCCAGGTCCTTCCCGCGAACCCGAACAGCCTGCTGAGCAAAAACCGGACTCAAAAAAGAAACCGATCCTCTCCCGGAGTGATATCCTGAAGATCGGCGGGCTGACTGCCGGTGCTGCCCTGGTCGCCCAGGTTGTGATCACCGGCCGCTCTCCGCCGATGCCGTCCAGGGTATCGGCTGGGATACGCATAACGTCGAAGGTCACAGCGCTGGTGTACCCTCTCGAAACCAGTGGCACATGGCCATCGACCTGTCGTGCTGGATCGGCTGCAACTACTGTGTGAATACCTGCCAGGCGGTCAACGATGTCCCGGAAGATGCCATGCGCTGGAATATCGTGATCCCCGAACAGACTGAGCTGGGGCTGGAGTTCTATATGAACCGGCCTTGCCAGCACTGCCAGGAAGCCCCTTGCACCCGGGTTTGCCCGGTGGGCGCAACCTGGGTCCGCTCCGACGGGGTCGTCGTGATGGACTACGAGCGCTGCATCGGCTGCCGCTACTGCCAGGTAGCCTGCCCCTATGATGCCGCCGCTTCAACTGGAAGGTCCAGAGGAGGCGATAATCCGTACGTCCCGGAGTGGGGTTCGCCCGAGATCGAGCGCCGGCCACGCGGCGTTGTTGAAAAATGTACATTCTGCGTCCAGCGCATCGACCGACGGCCTCTCCGAGGGCTTGATCCCCGGTGTCGACCCGGCTGCCACCCCGGCCTGCGTGGACGCCTGTCCGATCGGGGCACGCATCTTCGGCGATATAAACGACCCGGAAAGCCCGGTCTCGAAATTTCTGGCCGAAACAGCGACCTTCCGGCTGCGCGAAGAGCTGGGGCACCCAGCCCAAAGTCCATTACGTGAGCCCTGATGAAGGGAGCAGCTGATTTGACCGCCGTTACGCTTGAAAAATCGCCTTCTCGGCCCTCCTCCAGCCGGGCATTCCGGATCTGGGTGTCAGTTCTGGTAGCATTGCTTGTCCTCGGCCTTGCCGCCGCCTCGCAGGTCTGCTGGCGGTTTGCAAGTCACCGACCTGAGCGACCGGGTCCCGTGGGGGCTCTGGATCACGCTCGACCTCTCGATGATCGCCCTCGGAGCTGGCGCCTTCACGTTCTCCGCCGCCGTCTACATTTTCCGGATCAAAGCTTCCGCTGCGCGTAGCCCGGCTGTGTTCATCGGCTTTCTGGGCTATTCCGGGGCGATGCTCGCCCTCGCGATGGATATCGGCCGCCCGGACCGCTTCTGGCATCCGATCGTCTACTGGAACGTACATTCCGTGCTTTGGGAGATGACCTGGTGCGTGATCCTTTATTCCATCGTCCTGGTGATGGAAGCGCTGGCGGTCACCGGCGATTTGGACATTGGCGAGCGCTGGCCGTGGTTCGAAGCTGGGCGATCTCCTGCAGACCCTGACGCCGATCCTGGCTGTGATCGGGATGGGGCTCTCGCTGCTCCACGAGTCCTCGCTTGGCGCGACGTACAGCGTGCTCAGCGGGCGGGCGATCTGGTTCAAGCTCTTCTCTCCCGGTGATGTTCATCATCTCCGCCGTCGCTGGCGGGATGGCGCTCACTGTGCTCGCCTCGCTGATCGTCGGGCAAATTTGCCACCACAGTACCTGCCCTCGAAGGTCTGCGCGGGGCTCACCCGCACGATCGGCTTCATCACGCTGGGATACCACTATATCTAGGTCTGGGACTGGGCGGCGACATCCTATTATAGCAACTCCCCCGCCACCGCCGGCATCCTCTCCCGCCTCAACGCGACTACGCCGTACACCACAACCTTCTGGGGTGTCGAGATCCTGCTCAGCGGGCTCGTCCCGGCGGTGATCCTGCTGCTGCCAAACCTGTGCAGGCGCCGCGGCCTGGTCATGCTCGCACTGGGATTGATTGTTGCCGGGGTTGTCATCAACCGCTGGAACATCACCCTCTCCGGATTGGTCGCCCCGCCGGAGTGGTCGCCAGGTGTGCTCGGGAACGTGATCACGGTCTCCTACTTCCCCTCGCCGACCGAGATCGCGGTAGCCCTTGGCATCTGGGCTTACGCCTTGCTCGGCTTCACCCTCGGCGTGAAGTACCTGGAGATTTACCCGAAAGCGAAGGGATAACCCCTTCCAGAAGCAAGCTTCGGACGTTTGCGTCTGCCGGCGGTGAAAATCGCGGCTGCAGAAGCTGTGTCCGCACTCCGGCGGGCTCTGGGATTGCCGTGCGCTGGTCTGGGACTTTGAAAGGGCAGCTCTTTCACCCGCTCCAGGCCCACTGCCATTCGAAAACTTCCAAGAAGCTCTCTGTAAACCGCCGGTAGCTGACAACGAACCGCGAATTGCTAACAGCCAACAGCTAAATGCTAAATGCTAAAACAGCTAAATGCTAACCACCATCAATCAACAACCAATAACTATACTTGATAAATCTGGATCCAATTCCCGCAGGTGTCGGCAAACATCGCCAGCGTCGTCTCGCCCATTTTCGTCGGCTCGCTCCTGAACTCGACGCCCAGCCCCTTCAACCGCTCGTACTCAGCCTGGATATCCTCGACCTCGAACGCCGTCAGCGGGATGCCCTGCTCGAAGAGCGCCTTTTTAAACGCCTGCGCGCCGGGTTTTCGCTCGGCTCCAGCACAAGCTGCGTCCCTTCCGGCTCCTCAGGCGAAACCACGGTCAGCCAGCGGAACTGGCCTAAAGGGATATCGATCTTCTTCACAAAGCCCAGCACCCCGGTATAAAACTCGAGCGCCTGCTCCTGGTCTTCCACGAAAACGCTGTTCAGCTTAATCTTCATCCAAATTTCTCCATATTCCATGCGGCTCAATAAAAACTCAAACTCCTTGAGTTCGTCTCTCAAGTTCATCGTCGGTATTATCAGCGCAATAAATAGGATTTGTCAAGTAGTTTATCAGAATAATCGTGCTGACTCCGTGCCAGAATTCTCGCCGCCAATCCTTCGGCAGGGATAAAGGAGTAACCATCTCAATCCGTCTTAATGAGATCCAGATCGAAAACCATTTAACCTAAGCGTGGACTGTTGATTAAAAGTGGATTAAAATAATCAAAACCAAAACGACTATTCATTCATAACAGGAGGGATCATGGTTCGCAAATTCACAGCTGTACTTTCGCTTTTCTCGGCATTGCCCTGGTCATCGGTTTCATCTTAGCCTTTTCCAACTCAGCCGCTTCTGCAAAGGAAACTGAGCCGCCGGCTGCTCCCAGCTGACATTTCAGGTGAGTCCGGGCGCTCAGACCGACTTCGGTCAGCAGCGATCCCCGGAAAACGTCTTGATTCACGCGGTCGGAGGCGAATCCGCAGGTTCTTGATCCTGCTATTGCTTATGACACAGCCAGCGGGGAAGTGATCATGCAGATTTACGAGCCTCTCGTCGAGATGAACCGGGAGAAAACGGATGAATTTATCCCGCTCCTCGCCACCGGCTGGACGATTTCCGGGGACGCGAAAACCTACACATTCACCATTCGCACTGGGGCGAAATTCCACGATGGGGGCCCTCTGACCGCTTCTGACGTCGCCTATTCCTTCCAGCGCGGCATCCTCCAGGGCGGACAAATTCACCCCAATGGTTTTTCACTGAACCGCTCCTCGGGATGGGAATAATGGATGTATGCAATCTGCTCGATCCGAGCGTTTGCAATAACCGAGATTCATTGCAGACTTATCAAACAAGCGCATACTTCCCAGGTGGCTGGTGTCTGCTCGACGGTGAAAAACGCAGTCGTCGCGAACGATAACGCCGGCACGGTCACATTCAATCTGGCCAACGCCTGGGCGCCTTTCATGAACGACATGGCGGGCACCTCGTGGGTCGGTCATCGATCGCGAATGGGCGATTTAGCAGGGCGCCTGGGATGGGGATTGCAGCACATGGCATAACTATTATGCCGTTTCGAATTCCACCTCGCCTCTCCGCAATATCACGAACGGCACGGGGCCATTCAAGCTCGACCATTGGACTTCGGGGGTCGAGCTGGTGCTGGCTCGGCACGACTCCTATTGGAACACCGTCCCGCTCTGGCTTGGCGGACCATTCGGCCTAGCCAGGTTTGAAACGGTCAGGCGAACGGTAGTAGCCAACAGCGCAACACACGCTCAGATGCTTCTGAATGGTGACGTTGATCTCATCCACAGCGTGCCAACCTACGCGGGTGATTTTGACGATGCGACGCTGTTTCATTACACGCAGCCGGATGGGATCACCCCGACCCTGGTGAACCCGAGGTGGCGTTTTAAAAAAGTACACAGGCGGCCTGTCGACTTCGGCGACAGATGCGTTCTTCACCTACAATATCGTGACCGGTGGGCCCCGGAACTATGTAGGCAGCGGTACCTGGGATGGTCACGGCATCCCGACGGATTTCTTTACCGATATCAACGTCCGAAAGGGGTTCAATTACGCTTTTGATTGGGCTTCATACAAAAACGCCATCTACGGCGGCTCTGGTGTCCAGCGCACAGGCCCGATCATCAAGCCTCTCCCGGGCTACGATGAAAACCAACCGGTCTATACCTATAACCCGACCCTCGCAAAGCATGATCTTGACCAGGCCTGGGGCGGATTGGTCGCGACGAACGGTTTTTCACTCACTGTGGCTTATAACAATCGGATAATTTGGCTCGCCAGAAGATCGCCGAGATCCTGAAAGAGAATATCGAAGCCATGGATCCAAAGTACCATGTCAAGATTATGGGTTTATCCTATACGGATTTCAGCGCCGACATGGAAATAACAGCCGCATTCCAATCTCGATAAACGGATGGATACAGGATTTCCCTCACCCGCACAACTGGGTTGTCCCATATCTGGACGGGACCTACGCTTCCCGTCAAAACATGCCGTCGACGATGCGGAGCATGTACCATACGATGATCTATAATTGCGTCGCGATGATCGGCGACGCCGCCAATGACTGCTATGAAGGTATTCAGGACCCAGACCTACTTGGAAACCCCCGATATATTTCTTGTTCAGGCGAACGCAGCGGAGTTATGTGTCCGCCAATATTCAGAGTTTTTACCTAAACCCGGGCCGGTTCGGGGGTGCGCTACTACGATCTGTACAAAAACCCGCTCCCGAAACTGTGACCGTCCAGCCCGAGGTCGAGCAGACGATGGAATGCACCCCGTCCGTTGGCGTCGCCGCGACCGCATCAATCCCGGCGGGCTCTGTTCCCGAAGAGATCCAGATCGTGGCGATCCCCGAAGCGAAGGCTTATTCTGAGCCAGCTGAATTCTTGTTAGGCGGGATGTCAACTTCGACCTGCAGGCCTTCCTCCCGGATGGAACACTGATCCCTGACATGACCTTCTCAAGCCCCATCACGATCACGATCGCCTATGGGACGGGTGCGTTCACACCCGGGCAGGAAACCGAGCTGGTTTTGCTCTATAGGGACGGCGCTAATTGGGTCGACGCGGCTTGCGGAGCATATGACCGCGACCTGGTGAACCACACACTCCAGGTGCCCATCATTCACCTGAGCACCTTCGGCCTGGCCGAGCCGAGCGGCCTGATCTACCTGCCCGCCATCCGGCACTGATCATAGAAAAAACCTGGCTGGCAGCCCAATTTGGACTGCTAGACTTTCGATTATTTAAGGTACTCACCGATTAAAATGGTTCTGGAATTACCTTTGCTGATCTGCGTCCATCTGAAGGAAAAAGCTCTTTTTGGACACAGATAAAATGAAATTTGTCGGGAGGAACGATAAGTCCTCACAAATTGATTCTTCATAATGTCTGCATTATTAATCCTCGCCTCCTGCACCCCCGGCCCGACCCCCACCCCCCGGGTCGTCGTCGTCACCCAGGAGGTCGTCGTCACCCATCAGGTCAGACACCGACTCCCGCAGTTCTGGTCGTCACCCCCACCTCGCCGCCCACCGATCTCCCTGCACTCCCGACCTCGACCCCCTCAGCCCGCTCCCACGATTGGACCGACTACGGCGGGATCTGCCTCCGCCCGGATAACCTCCCGCCCGGCACGGCGGTCAACCCGGACGTAGCCGCCCTAGAGTCGGCCGCCTCCAGCTCCTCCAGGCCCTCTGGCGGGTGATTGAGCTGAGCGGATCGGCCGCCGAATTGACGCCCAAATTTTCCACCGCCGAACGCCTCGTCCAGGGCGTCCTCTCGGATGTCGCGCTGCGCGGGCCTTTTCTCCCGGTCGGCAAAACCCCTCCGCGCAGCGATCCCTGGAGCTTCTACCTGGGCGATGCGGCGGAGCTCTGGCGAGAGGCGCATCCAGGCAAAAATTCAATGGGATTGCGCTGGATGTGATCTGTTTCGAGCTGTATGACCCGTTTGAATTTGAAGACCAGAAGAAGCTGCCGGGCAACCCGGATTACATCCACATGGTCGGCGGCGTGACGCATGCGATCTTTGCGATGGAGCAGATTTTCGACGCTCCCCGGCTGGTGGTCAGGCTCTACAAGGATCCCTACGGGAAGAAGAAAGGGTACCCGGACCTGCTGGGTTTTACCCCGGAGAACACACCGCGCAGAACGCCCTGGCTGCGAACCAGCACCTGGGCGCGGTCGTCGCCTCGCTGAACTACGTGATGTGGGGCAATTTTGACGGCGACGGCGTCTTCGAGTTCGGCTACGGCCCGAAGAACTCCGCCCCGCTGCCTGTTTCCGAATTTGAAACGCTAAAGATTTTCCTGCCTCCTCCCTGATCCTAAAACCTTCAGCCGGTCTTTGACAGGTCTTAGCTTTCTGCTAAAAATCGGATGGTATATCGTGTTTTAGGAAATATTAACTGCAAGCCAAGAATTACTGATTGCTATTTGCCAAATGCCAAATGCTAACAGCAACCACAACAGCCAAACAACAACCAACAGCCAACAAACAACAAAACGCTAACTGCCAAATGCTAACCACCAACAACCAACACTAAGCTAACTACCGCCCTCATTCCCCCAATCCCAACAGCCGGATCACTTCGCCCCGCTCCAGCTTCTCCCTGCCCTGCTCGATCGCATCCAGCGTCGCGTGCGCCAGCAGCAGCGGGATCCGGCAGAAATCAAAAGCCGGCCCGGGAGGCAGCGAGCTCAGGTACTCGTCCGCCTGAGAAAGGTTGCGCCGGGCGTAAGCCTGCATCTCCTTCGCCTCCCAGCCCGTCGGGAAAAAATCGACCCCTCTACGGAAGTCTTCCATCCGGTTGCGCAGGATATTGACCGCCTGCAGCCCACGCCCAAACCCCACCGCCAGCGTCCGGTCGGACTGCGTCCCGTCGAACCAGGCCCACAGGTCGGATAGCACAAGCCCGACCGCGCCGGCGACCCCCATCGTATAACGGTCGAGGTCGGCCTCGCTCGTCAGCCGGAAGTTTTCGCTTGCCCAGTCGGCCATCCGGTCGGCCATCGTCGCGGTCGCGTCCCAGATCCGGCTTGCAATCGAGCGCGGCGCGATCGCCAGCCAGTCCGGCAGCCTCAGGGTGACTTCCGCCAATACCGGCCGGAATTCTGCCGTGCTGAGAAGCAGGTCCTCGACCCGCAGCCGTTCGCTCGACGACTGGATGACCCGGCTGATATTCCGCAGCAGCCGCGCCTTGATCTCACCGGACAGGTCGGCATGGTCCTCGATCTCGTCGATCGCCCGCAGGCAGAGATACGCCGAGCCCACCGCCTGCTGCAGGCCGCCGGGCAGCCGGCTGATTGGGATATAAAACGTCCGGCTGGTTTCCTCCAGCATTTGCAGCGCTTCTCGCTGCAGTCCAGGGTCTTCTGTTCCGGAACCGATAGTAGCGTATGCAGTCATATTTTCTTTGCCAGAGATGAACGCAGAAACTATTGATTACTTATAAACCTCGCCAGCGCGAGCAGCGGGAAATAAATCCGGTAAAGATCGTAGCGCAGGTAAAAAACGCGCGGGAAACCCGTCCCGGTGTATTCCGGCTCGATCCAGTTCCCGTCCGCGGTCTGTGTGTCCAGCAGGTAGCGCACCCCGGCCTGGACCCTCGGATCAGCCGCCTCACCCGCCGCGATCAGCCCCTGCAGCACCCAGGCAGTCTGCGAGGCGGTGCTATTCCCCTGCCCGCGCAGGCCAGGATCGATATACGTCATGCAGCTCTCGCCCCAGCCGCCGTCCGGATTTTGGCGGCCGAGCAGCCACTCCACCGCCCTGCGGATATACGCCTGGCCCATATCCTCCCCGGCTGCCCTCAGACCGCTCAGCGCCAGACCGGTGCCGTACAGATAGTTGACCCCCCAGCGTCCGTACCATGCCCCGTCGGCTTCCTGGGTCTGCTTCAAATAAGCCACCCCTCGCCGGCGGCTCTCCTCGCCCTGGTTGATCTCCGCCAGGAACTCCAGCGCGTGGGCGCTCACGTCGGCGCAGGTCGGGTCCAGCGGGGACATGAAATCCGCGAACGGTGTGTGGCTCAGAGCCTTGTGATCGTTGTCCCTGTCGAACGCGCCCCAGCCGCCGTCTTTGGACTGCATCCGCACCACCCAGCTGAGCGCCCGTTTCACCGCCGCCGACCGCTTCAGCACCTCCTCTCCGCTCAGATCGACCCGCAGCAAGGCGCGCGGCACCAGCGCGCTGTCGTCCAGGTCAGGGTACCAGTCGTTGACGAACTCGAACGACCACCCGCCCGGCTCGCCTCCCGGATCCTTCACCTTCCAATCGCCTTTCAGCCGGATTTCCTTCTCGAGCAGCCAGCCAGCCGCCCGGACCAGCTGCTTCTGCCCGGCAGGGATCCCCGATTCGCGCAGCGCCAGCGCTGCCCAGGCGGTATCCCAGACCGGCGATGTGGCCGGCATGAACCGCAGCGTCTGCTCGTCCTCGATCAGGAAATCTTCGAAACCCTCGATCCCTCTTGCAAGTACCGGGTGCTCGAGCGGGTAATCCAGGCTCCTGAGCGCAATCAGCGAATAGATCCATGGCAGCAGGATCCCTCCCCAGCTTCCGTCGGATCTCCTGGTGCTGGACGATCCAGGCCTCCACCATCCGCAGCGCCTTTTCACGCCTTGGAGCCGTCTCGAGCCTGTCCCAACGCTTAAAACCGGTCCACGATCTGAAAGACGCCCCGCCAGGAGAACGGATTGCGGACCGCAGGAAGTTTGTAGCGCTTCGGACCGGACGGCTCCAGGTACAGCTCCTCCACCCGCGCCCTTCCGGTACCTTGCAGACCGGCTTCCGCGTCAGCACCACCGTAAGCGCCATCAGCGTCTCGCGTGACCAGCTCGCAAATTCGTAGATGTTGAAGTAGAAGTCGATCGGCAGGAAGATGATCTCCGGTGGGGCGGATGGCGCCCCGCGGTAATCATACTGGCCGAAAACCGCCAGCCAGATCTTCGTGAACACCTTGGACTTCGTGATCCCGCCCTGGGAGCGGATGAACTCGCACGCCCGCTCCATGCGCCTCTCGTCCCTCGGGAGCCCGCCCAGCTTCAGGCCGAAATAGCACTGGATGCTTACATCCAGGTCGCCCGGACCGCCGAAATAAGTCGGCCACGAGCCGTCCGGATTTTGCTTGCTCAGCACATAGGCGATCGCCTTGCGCTGCCGCTCGGGCTCTACCCAGCCAAACAGGTAGTACATCAGCGGGATGTACCCCGCCGTGACGCTCGCGTCTGCCTCCAGCTCGCCCAGCCAGAAGCCCTCCGGGTTCTGGCGCTCCAGCAGGGCCGCCTGCGCCCGGCGGATCGCCTGTGCAACTCGTTCGTATTGGCTCATGTCGTCCGCTTCGAGCTGTGCCAAATTCATGGGGAGCATCCTTTTCGTAAAGCGGCGGGGGTAATTCAGCTATTATAATTTATGGATAAGATTTGTAAAGAATTCTCGCTGAGGTTAAGAGGATAGTTCGGCCATACTTTCAATAAGGGGTCATTGCGAGCAGCTCCACAGCGCTGCAAGCATTTCAATCACCTGCGCCATCGCGGCCTGACCCAGCGCACCGCGCACCTCACCCACGAAGAACCTTGTCATTGCGAAGCGGCGTTCCTTGCCGCTGAAGCAATCTAAGCCCAGGCCGGTCGGGATTTGCGCCGCCACATGCGCCATCGCGAGTTTGACAGTCCACCGGACCTATCCACAAGATCCTTGTCATTGCGAAGCGGCGTTCCTTGCCGCTGAACCTGTCCACAGGACGTATCTCTGTGGAGCAATGAAAGCCCAAGCCGGTCGAGGTTTGCTTCGTGCACATGCACATAGCGAGCCTGACCACAGCGCACCGCGCACCTCATCCACGAAGATCCTTGTCATTGCGAAGCGGCGTACCTTGCCGCTGAAGCAATCTAAGCCCAAGCCGGTCGAGGTTTGCTTCGTGCACATGCGCCATCGCGAGCCTGACCGCAGCCCACCGCGCACCTCACCCACGAAGAACCTTGTCATTGCGAAGCGGCGTTCCTTGCCGCTGATAGCAATCTAAGCCCAAGCCGGTCGGGATTTGCTTCGTGCACCTGCGCCATCGTGAGTCTGACCACAGCGCACCACGCACCTCACCCACGAAGAACCTTGTCATTGCGAAGCGGCGTTCCTTGCCGCTGAACCTGTCCACCTGTCATCGTTCTTCGAGGACCTATCTGCCTGTCCACGTTCTCTGTGGAGCAATCTCAGCCCAGGCCGGTCAGGGGTTTGCTTCGTTTTCGTGCGCTGTGCAAAAATAGCCTGATGTATAATCAAATCAAGTATGCCGGCCCCACTTCTCCTCACCAAGCTCTATATCCCCCCGCCTCGTCCAGAGCTTGTCCCCCGCCCGCGCCTGATCGAGCGCCTGAACGCGGGCCTGGACCGCAGAGCTTTCGATCATCTCAGCCCCCGCCGGCTACGGCAAGACCACCCTGCTCAGCGAATGGATTTCCTCCCTAACTCTTCCCCTCTCCCACCGGGAGAGGGGTCAGGGGTGAGGGCAGGGAGGCCCTGGCTTTCGCTGGACGAATCGGACAGCGACCTGGTGCGTTTCACCACATATCTGATCGCGGCGTTACAGACAATAGAGGCGACACTTGGCGCAGGAGTGATGGCCGCCCTCCAGATCCCCTTCGGCCCGGCCCTCCGCCAAATCGATCCTGACCGCGCTGCTCAACGAGATTTCTGCCGTCCCAGAGCGCCTTATCCTGGTCCTGGATGACTACCACTCGCTCAATTCCCAACCGGTGGATCAGGCCCGCGCTAGACCATCCAGGGATGCTATTTCCTCACCAGCGGTAGATAAAGAAAAGTCTGCGGCAGACCGCCCAGCACGGCGAAGCGACTGAGGTGGTACAGGCTGATGGTGAGCGTGTGACCGACAGTGTCCAGCGTGGCGCCTTGAGCCTGCCAGCGGCTCATCGGCCTCGTTCCAGACGTACAGGTCCAGCGTCGCTTCGTCCAAACCGTTCAGGTCGTCGCTGGAGTAGTGGATCACCAGCGTAAAGGGGTGGGCGAAACTCGTCACCAGGTTGCCGGAGCCATCCCGGGCGACCAATGAAAACGGCACGCCCGCCAGGCCTAGGCCACCCGTCAAGTTGTCCGGTGCGTCGGGCGTCCAGTACAGTGTAAGCGGCGCACTGACCGCCCAGCGGGGAAGGTGGTGGTGGTGGTTAACGCGTGCTGGCGATCACTGACAACACGCCGCCCGCCGCGGGGGTGAGCGGAGCGCTCAGCCAGGTGTTGACCAGGCGAATACGCTGATTATTCATATCAGCCACGAACAGGCGACGCGGCCGGTCGATTGCGACCCCCACGGGATAGCTAAATTGGGCTTGCAGCCCATCCTGAAAGCCTGCTACATTGCCGGTTACGGTAGTGACCAGCCCCTGGGGAGTGATGCGCCGCAGACGATGGTTGCTCTGGTCGGCCACCCACAGCACCCCCTGGGTGTTCGCGGCCAGCCCCCGGACGGCATCACGAAAGAGGCTGCGTTACCCCAACCATCCTGGCTGCCCGCCTGCCCTGAACCGGCCAGAAGGCTAGAGGACCCCGGCGGCGGTCATCTGGCGGATTTTCTGCGAGGCTTCGGCGATATACAGGGTGGTCCCGTCAGGCCCAACGCCAGGGCGCGCGGTTCCTGGAAATAGGTGGAATTGTTGGGCCAGGTGCTGACCACCCCGTCGGGGGTGATCTTGCGGATGCGACCGTTCATCGTATCGGCCACGTAAACGTTCCCCCCGGCGTCTACCACCAGCCCCAGCGGGTACATGAATTTCGCCGTCGCGCCGGCGCCGTCCACCCACCCGGGCGTTCCGCTTGCCCGCCAGGGTCGTGACCGCCCCGGCGGGGGTGATCTTGCGGATGGCGTTGTTGTCGGTATCGGCGACATAGACGTTGCCCGATGTATCCGTGGCGATGCCATGCGGGTTAGCGAAACGGGCTGCTGTACCGTTGCCATTCTGGAAACCCCAGACAGAGCCGGCTAAAGTGGTCACCGCGCCGGCGCCATCGATCTTGCGGATGCGCTGGTTGACGCTATCCACGACGAACAGGTTGCCGGAGCTATCCAGCGCCACGCCGGACGGGTTATTGAAAACTCCATCCAGCGCCGGCCCGTTGTCGGCGCCCGGCACGCCCGTCCCGGCGTAGGTAGTCACCGGCAGCGCTCCCGGCGTCGGGATCGGCTCGAAGTGCGGGGTGAGACAAATGTTGCTGTTCAGCACCAAGACCAGCGGGTTCTGGCTGCCGCTGATATATCTCCGCTCCAGCTGACGAAGCGGTAACCGGGGTCGGGGGACAGGGGTTAGGCGTAGCTGCGTGCCCATCGGGTAGGGCGGGCTGAAAAGGCCGCCGGCGTACACATCCACGTAACCGCCGGTGACGGGCGAGATCTGCGGGATATAGAGCGTATCGGAGCGGCGGGCGGCTAGCTGCACCACGGACGAGGCGGCGCTCTCGTGCCCGGCGGCGTCCAGGGCGGTGACCTGCCAGGCGTACAGGTGGTCCAACGTGACGGTATCGGTATAGACGTACCCGGTGACTGTTCCGGGGCTGCGGAGCGTGAAGGCCAGTCCGGGCTCGGCACGCCGGCGCGGTAACCCGTCACATCGGCTTCGGCGGGCGGGTCCCATTCCAAAGTCACGGTTTCTTGCTCCATCCAGGCGGTCAGCCCGGCAGGAGCGGTGGGGGCTGCATCAGGTGGGGGTAACCGGACCCGCTGTAGCGGGCGTTCCATCCGCCAGGTTGCTGCCCACCGGAACCAGGCGGTACCGGTAGGCGCTGCTGTTGGTGACGCTCCGGTCCACGAAACCGGAGCGGTTGATCCATGCCAGCGTGGCAAACTCACCTGCAGACCCGGGAGCACGCTCCAGCCGCCAGGCCCAGCGCAGACGGGTCTTCATCCACGAAGCTGATCACGACCTTTCCATCGCCGGGGGCGGCGGCAAACGAGACCGGCGCCGCAGCCGTTCCGGGCAGCAGCGGCGGGGCAGCCAGCACTGCGGCGGTCTGGGAGCTGGCATTCCCGGCGGCATCACCAGCTCTACCCGGTACCAGTGGGGGACGGCGCCGGGGTGCGTATCCAGGAAGACCGGCTGGGTGAGCAAGGTGGTGGGTGATCAGCTGCGAGGGGCTGGTCTCAGTCGTGCTGGTGTAGACGCGATAGCCAGCCAGGTCACCTTCCTGGTTAGGCTGCCAGCCGAGCAAGACTTTGCCCGTGGCTGCGATGGCGCGCAGCCCGAAAGGCGTTTCGGGGGCAGCACTGGCAGAAAAAGTGAGGTCGAGCGTGCGCCGATCGCCCGTATTGATCTGGACAGCGGCGCGCAGCCGGTTGCTGCCCTGATTCAGCAGGTTTTGCGGCGCAACGGCGTAGGTGGTCTGGCTTACGCCGGGGAGCAGCCCGTTGGTGAACAACCGCCCGTTCAGCCGCCCTTGCAGGCTGCCGGGCAGGATCGTATTGGTGGAGGTGTAGTACAGGCTCACCGTGGGGGTCTGGGTGGTCAGGACGGTGCCCTGGCTCAGGTTAGTGGTCAGCTCGAAGGGCAACCCCAGGCCAGCGGGACAGGCTGGCGGGGGTGGGATAGCCGGTGGAGTCGGCGGAGATATCGCCCTGCGTACCGCCGGGGAGCAACATGCTCTGCCCGGCGTCGTCGGTGATGCGGGCAGCCGCCTGCCCCAGGTTTCGACGTGCAGGACACTGGCGCTGTCGACGGTGAATACCAGCTGGCTGTTGGTCAGGGCGCTATCGCCCGTCGCCAACGGCGAATTCGCCTGGCGCAGCATGCCCCCGGGTGACAAGAAATGATCGATGATCGGATCAACGAACAGCTTGCGCACGCCGCCGCCGACCCGCACGTAGCCCAAGACCCAGGCCCACGGACCCCACGCATAAGCAGATGGCGGCACTTTCCACCACCAGGCGTCCGGTACGAGCACTTTATTCACCATCCAGATCACCCCCCGACAGGGCGCCTCGCCTCCCTCGAACTCGGTAATGTGCTCGCTGCCTTGCAGTCCCTGTTCGGCGGTAATATTCACGCCGTCCGAAAAGGCAACCCGGATGAAGGGTTTATAACCGCTGGTCCAATCGGAGGGCGTTGAGGCGGATAAAAAGCTGCCCACGGGCAGAATATCCCCCACGGTGACATCACTGGTGGTGGTGCCAATTCGTTTGACCACCTTACCCGACACACCGATCACCTTGGCAAAATAAGCCTGTTTCAAGACCGGCGGCGTATCAATCATCCACCGAGCTGGCCTTGAGCATGCCCTGGATGGAGGCTCTGCCCGTCGCCCAATGGGCTCGCGCTTGCTTAGGCACTACCATGAAGTTGGCGCTGCCCGGACTCGTCCGTATAGGCGCTGGAAGGAGTAGACGTCGAAGGTATCCAATTCCAGCGGTGCCCGGCTTGTTGCCAGCGGAGTCGCCAGGACGGCGGATGAGGTTCGCTTGCAGCAGGCCGCCGTCGATATCGCCTATCTCTTATGAAGGCGCTCTGGTGCAAATACAGGAACAGGTTCATGCTATCAGAATGAGTAACCGACTGTTGTCCCAAATAGGGATCGAGAATAGGTATCCTCGACGCTGGGGCTGAGGTACACGTCCAACAGGCCATAGTCGATCCCGCGGCTCATATCGTAATTGGGCACTACATCCAGGTCCACCGTGGCTTCAGCGTATGCGTTCTCATCCGAATTCGAGATGGTAAATGGGACGCTGGGCAGGTCGCTGTGGCCCGTGCCGCTGACGCTGGAAAAGGTGGTATCACGGCTAATGAAATTATCCGGATATCCGCCGATGTAAGAGGCGCTGATGCTGATCGCGATCACACCCCGGCCGCGCCAATCGATGTACTTCGTGCAAGGCCCGTAACACGTCCCTTGACCCAGGAACGTGCCATCCTTACCCTGCAAGCTGACCTGGTAGATCCAACTGTTGTGGGAGATGGTGATGAGCGGGGAATCGTCCACGGCGGCGGGGGTGGATGGATCCGAAGCTGTGGGTGAGGATGAGGGCGAAGAGCGAGAGGCGCCAGAATCCAGTGTCGGCGTTTACCGGCTGGACGGTACCTATAATGAGGCGCTGATGACGATAAGGAGCGAGCTGAGGAAGTGGAGACGTGCGTCCGAGGTGTCCATAGAGTGTCCCATGTGTCTTGCCCACAATCCGGATATTGATTTGTAACGGGATGGAAGCTGCGATGGATATTAATTGCTAATCTAAATGTCTAGGAAAGCACCAGAAGGCTCATTTGGCCAATGTGTGTGTTTGTCCTAGAATTGATGGGAAAATTTCTCAAATGAGTAGGACTGAACACAACTTCTGGCTCGATGTGGCTATCTTTGTGGCCCTTCTGATAACAACCATAACAGGCATTGTTTTATGGCTCGTAATCCCCCACAAATTGGATATTGTCTTTCTAGGGTTCTCCCGCAGTGTGTGGGTAGCTGCTCATATCTATTCGGGGGTGGTGGGTCATGCCGGTATTGTTATGCACATTGTCAGGAACTGGGGTTGGCTCGAGGCTTTACGTGGACGCTTTCTCAAAGGGATGCCGGGAAAGCTGCGCTTCCAACTCGCGTTGTAGATAAAATCATGTGGATTTCCTTTATCACGACCAACGTATTCGGTGAGATAGTATAGTCGTTCCACTTTGGTGATGACGCCTATCTTGATGTTGCTGACCAGGATACCAGGTGATAAAAAAAGTACTGCGCCAATGTAAAGGCCTTCCCCTCTGGAAGATTGAAAAAGCTCATCGAGCACGTAGATTAGCACACACCATAATCGGTTCACTATAGCTTCACAGCTCAATCTATTGGTTCTGGCGGTATGGCTAATCGCTAAAGGATTCCGTCAAACCGAATTATTTGAGCAGCTTTCCCATTAATGGATAGACCAAAGCATCCAAACGCGATATTTGGGTGTGTGCCGTCTGAATTACCGTATGCCAGGCCCCACTACCTCCTCACCAAGCTCTATATCCCCCCGCCTCGTCCAGAGCTTGTCCCCCGCCCGCGCCTGATCGAGCGCCTGAACGTGGGCCTGCACCGCAAGCTTTCCATCATCTCGGCCCCCGCCGGCTACGGCAAGACCACCCTGCTCAGCGAATGGATTTCCTCCCTTAAACTCTTCCCCTCTCCCACCGGGAGAGGGGTCAGGGGTGAGGGCAGGTTACTGTATCCTGGCTTTCGCTGGACGAATCGGACAGCGACCTGGTGCGCTTTCGACCACATATCTGATCGCGGCGTTACAGACAGAACGATAGAAGGCGAACACTTGGGCGCAGGAGTGTTGGCCGCCCTCCAATCCCCTCAGCCGCCCTCCGTCGAATCGATCCTGACCGCGCTGCTCAACGAGATTTCCGCCGTCCCCGAGCGCCTTATCCTGGTCCTGGATGACTACCACTCGCTCGATTCAAACCGGTGGATCAGGCCCTGGCCTTCCTCGTCGAGCACCTGCCGCCCCAGATCCACCTGGTGGTCGCCACCCGTGAAGACCCGCCCTTGCCTCTGGCCCGTCTGCGCGCCCGTGCCCAGCTGACCGAGCTGCGCCTCGCCGACCTGCGCTTTACCCCCCTCGAAGCCGCCGACTTTCTGAACCGGATGATGGGGTTGAACCTCACAGCTGCAGACATCGCCGCGCTGGAGGCGCGCACCGGGGCCGGATCGCCGGTCTGCAGCTGGCCGCCCTCTCGATCCAGGGCAGTGAAGACGCCGCCGGCTTTATCCGGGCATTCACCGGCAGCCATCGATTTGTGCTCGACTATCTGGTCGATGAAGTCCTTCAGAAGCAGTCCGAAAGCATCCAGGCTTTTCTCCTGCGCACTTCCATCCTTGACCGCCTGTGCGGCGCCCTTTGTGATGCCGTCTTGCGCGATCCGGCGTGCTCCGGGCAGGAACAGGTCCGAAGAACGCCCAGGAGACCTTAGAGTACCTCGACCCTCTAACCTGTTTATTGTCCCGCTGGATAACGAGCGGCGCTGGTATCGCTATCACCATCTATTTGGGGATTTCCTTTCCCAGCGGTTGGGACGAAGGTCTTCACCCGGAGAAATTGCAGAATACCATCTTCGCGCCAGCCATTGGTATGAGAAGGTCGGGGATGAGACCGAAGCTTTTCGCCATGCAATCGCCGCCGGCGATTTTGGGCGGGCAGCGGGGCTGGCTGAGTCAGCCTGGCAGGGCATGGACGACCGTTTCCAGACTTACGCCTGGCTGGGTTGGGTTCAGAAGCTGCCAGAAGATGTGATCCGCCCTCGGCCGGTGCTCAACACCCAGATGGGCCTGGCATATATGGATGCGGGCAAACCGGAAGCCAGCGAGGTCCGGCTGCGGGATGCAGAAAGATGTCTGAATGGTCCATCAGACGGGATGGTAGTGCTGGATAAAGCGCAGCTGGAGCCCCTGCCAGCGATGATTGCATTGGCTCGCGCCTACAACGCCCAGGTTCAGGGGAATCTCTCAGATACGCTGAAATATGCCGGGCTGGCGCTTCAACACATACCCGAAGATGACCTTTTCAGGCGCGCCCAGGCTACGATAATGCTGGAGTTCACCCACTGGTCCAACGGAGACCTGGAGTCCGCCCGATCTGCCCTGGTCGACTGGATGAACAGTATGCACCACGCGGGCAACTTCGTTTTTGTTGTTGCCAGTGCATTTGCTCTGGCGGATATCCTGGTTGAGCAGGGCCGCCTTCGCGAAGCAGAAAAAACCTACCAGGAGGCCTTGCAGCTTGCCGCACAATATGGCAAGGAAGCGCAGCAGATCACGGCACACCATTACCTGGGGTTGGCCCTGTTGTATCATGAATGGGGCGACGCTGCAGCCGCTGCGGAACACATCCAAAAAGCCAGCGAGCTGGGTGAGCACACCACGCTTGTCGATTGGCTTTACCGCTGGCATCTTGCCCAGGCTCGGCTTATGGAGTCCCGGGGAGACCTGGAGGCTGCGCTGATCCTGTTGGATGAAGCCTCGCGCGTGTATATCAAGACCCTTGTCCCGGTTACGCGTCCCATCGAAGCCTTGAAGGCGCATGTTTATCTCAAGCAAGGCCGGTTGGCCAGGGCTCTGGATTGGGTGCATGAGCGCGGGCTGTCACCTGAAGATGAGGTCAGCTACCTGGGCGAGTTCGAGCATCTCACCCTGGCCCGCGTGCTGATAGCCGAATATCAGAGCGGTCAGGGCAGGCGCTCTTTCCTGCAGGCAGTTGGATTGCTGGAGCGCCTCTTAAAAGCGGCTGAAATGCAAAGAAGGACCGGCAGTCTGATTGAAATCCTGGTGGTCCAGGCGCTCGCCCACCAGGTCCAGGCGAACCTTCCCCTGGCTCTGGTTTCACTCGAGCGCGCCTTGCTCCTCGCTCAGCCGGAAGCTTATGTCCGTATCTTTGTAGACGAAGGCGAGCCGCTCCGATTGCTGATGCTGGATTTTCGTTCGCAGATTGAAAAGCAATCGAGCGTCCAGGGCTATCCGCTGCTCGTTTATGTGGAAAAACTCCTGTCTGCCTTCGAGCGGGCCCAAGCTGAGCAGCGCGGCCCAGTCCTAGAAAAACGGAAATGATCGAGCCGTTGAGTGAACGCGAGCTTGAAGTGCTGCGCCTGGTCGCCCAGGGACTCACCAATAGCGAAATCAGTCAGCGGCTTGTCCTGGCCTTGAGTACGGTCAAAGGACACAACCTGCGCATCTTTAGCAAGCTGCAGGTCCAAAACCGATCTGAAGCTGTTAAGCGCGCCCGTGAGCTGGGCCTGCTGTAGTTCCCCTAAAAACAATACCCCCAAACAATACTTTTGGTTCTATCCGCTAATACTGGTAGCCGTTATATTTCCCGTACATTGAGCAGACGGTATGTGCAGGCTGAGGACTGAACAAAAGGTTAAAGATCATGTCAAACCCCTTAAATGTAAAAACCGACTCCCGCCAACCCCCGGTCTATCTAATCAGGATTGCGGGCCATTTGGGCGCTCAGTGGATGGACTGGTTTGAGGGCCTGTCCATCACGCTGGAATGAGGACGGTGACACGCTTCTATGCGGCCCGGTGGTCGACCAGGCTGCGTTGTACGGCTTGCTCAAAAAAGTGCGTGATTTAGGAATGCCGTTGGTCTCGATCAATCAGATCCAATGCAATGAAATTCATCTCGAGCAAATTGAAATTTGGAGGAACCCATGAAAGCAATTGTTTACACTGAATACGGCCCTGCTGATGTCCTGCATCTTCAAGAAGTTGAAAAGCCAGCTCCGAAGGATCATGAAGTGCTGATCAAAGTTCATGCCTCATCTGTCACCACTGGTGACTGCAATGCCCGCGGTTTTGTCTTTGTCCCGCCCGGCTTCAGATTTCTCGCGAGATTGATGTTCGGCTTGAGAAAACCCAAACAACCTGTCCTGGGCGCGGAGCTGGCGGGAGAAATTGTTGAGCTTGGCAAGGATGTCAGGCTGTTCAAGAAAGGGGATCAGGTCTTTGGCATAAGTGGAAAATATGGCGCGTATGCCGAATATTGCTGCATGGCTGAAGACGCCGGGCTGGTCATGAAACCAGCGAATTTAACCTTCGCAGAAGCTGCATCCATCCCATTTGGTGCCAACACCGCCCTCTATTTTTTGAGAGATATGGCAAAAATTCAACCCGGGCAGAAGGTTCTCATTATTGGAGCTTCGGGTTGCACCGGCGTTTATGCTGTCCAGCTCGCCAAGTACTATGGTGCTGAAGTTACTGGCGTGTGCAGTACGACGAACCTGGAGTTGGTGCGGTCACTGGGAGCAGACCATGTGATCGATTACACGAAGGAAGATTTCACACAGAACGGCCGGGCGTATGATGTTATTTTCGATATGGTCCCGGGCAGGTCTTCGTTTGCCCGTTATAAATCCTCCCTCAAGCCAAATGGGCTGTATCTCGCCGGGGCAGGTGGTCTGGATGTATTTGCTCAAATGGCCTGGACTGCGCTGACCGGCGGCAAGAAAGTGATCGCCGCGATGGCGCCCGACCGTGCAGAAAATCTGGTTTTTCTGAAAGAGCTGATTGAGGCGGGCAAGATAAAGCCGGTCATAGACCGTCGCTATCCATTGGAGCAGGCTGCCGAGGCTCACCGCTATGCGGACACAGGCCGCAAAAAAGGCAGCGTCGTGATCACGGTGGCATCATAAATGGGGTGAAAGTGGTTGCGGCATTATAATAAATCAATGCCAGCCCCACTTCTCCTCACCAAGCTCTATATCCCCCCGCCTCGTCCAGAGCTTGTCCACCGCCCGCGCCTGATCGAGCGCCTGAACGTGGGGCCAGCACCGCAAGCTTTCGATCATCTCAGCCCCCGCCGGCTGCGGCAAGACCACCCTGCTCAGCGAATGGATCTCCTCCGCTTTACTCCCCTCTTCCACCGGGAGAGGGGTCAGGGGTGAGGGCAGGTGTCAGGGCAGGTGTCAGGGTCTCCTGGCTGTCGCTGGACGAATCGGACAGCGATCCGGTGCGTTTCACCGCTTACCTGATCGCCGCGTTGCAGACCATCCAGGCGGGAATTGGCGAGGGATTGCTGCACTTCTTTCACATGGATACCGGCTATGGGTTTTATTTGCAAATGGTGTTGGCGCCGCAGGAAATGGTAATGGCATTCTGGCTTATCTTCAAGGGATTTAATCCATCTGCGATTACAGCCCTGTCTGCAAAAACACAAGTATAATCAGGTAGCTACTAAATACAAGGGGGTTTAATTGAATATCGGGCATTTTCCTCAGGAAATATTCAACTGGATACACACGGACAAAAATAAATGGAACTAAATCAAATCGAAAAACATTCACTAACAAAATCAGTCATTCTGCATTTACTCCCCGGAATCCTGGTCGGGTGTTTTTATTTCCTCGCCCGCCAGCCAGTCGCTGATATAGGGTATCCATCGATCTTTGCCCTCCTGCTTGCATTTACCTTTATTCTTATTCCTGTCGAGTTCGGATACCTGTTGGCTCAGGGGAAGAAAAAGACAGGTCGCTTTACATTACAAGGGATCATCAGCTATCGAAATCCAATCCCGTGGTGGCAGTACATTGTATGGCCGATACTTATTGTTGCGGTCACTGGCGCCATTTTAAATTGTTAGCACCTGTAGATGCTTTTTACAGGAGAGGTTGTTTTTCTGGATGCCAGACTTAAATTACGGATTAGATGGCAATTATTCCAAGTCAATATTGATCCGTCACATACTCGCTGTTCCTAATAATTATTGTTTTTTTGGCTCCATTGGTTGAAGAATTATATTTTCGGGGATATTTGTTACCCAGAATGCAGGGGAGGTTCGCTGCTTTGTTCCACAGTTTCCTGTTTGCGGCTGTTCATGTCTTTACACCCTGGATGATTATCACGAGAACCCTGGGATTATTGCCATTGGTCTTTGGAGTAAAAAAGAAGAATATCTACATTGGAATAATCGCTCACATTCTCGGGAATTCGGTAGACTTGGTAACAGCGATTGTTTTTATTACAAAAATGACGTAATGTGAGAAATCCCCAAGGTATTGAGATCTCTGGTCGAATAAAAGGGGATCGATTTGATCAAGCACGCCGGTCAACCATCTAGGAGAAAAAAGTGAAAAGTACGACACCAGTAAAGGAAGCCTATGCCTTTCTCGGATTAACCCTTGCATTTTCCTATTTCGTTTTCTGGGGTCCTCTCGCTCTTTTTAAATCCCAACCAGTAGTTTCGTGAGTGATGTTAAAGGTCCCTCCTGGGCGATCGCATTATTTCTCGTCGAGGATTCGTTCCCTCCCTGTTGGCGATTTTTCTGACCTGGAAAAAGGAAGGCACGGCGGGGTTGCGCCATTTGGGAGGCGCATCGTGCAGGTCAAGATTGGTTGGCGCTGGTATTTGGCGGCTGTGCTGGTGGTTATCTTCGCAACGATTGGCCAATTGGTCATTCTTAGTCTCATAGGACAAGCGTTTGACATGACTTTGTTTGTGACGCAGCTGGGCAGTTTTTTCTCTTCTGATCATTGGTCCGCTGTCAGAAGAAATCGGTTGGCGTGGATATGCACTGGGAAGACTACAGACGCGGTGGAATGCGTTGAATTCATCCTTGATTGTCGGAATGGTTTGGGCATTGTGGCATCTGCCGTTGTTTATGATGGTGGGCACATCGTATCATGAATTGGCGATTTCCTTTGTAGGGTTCTTGCTTGGCATGATGGCAGTCTCGGTTTTGTTTACATGGTTGCACAACAACACGGCGGGGAGCATCTGGACAGCAATCTTTTTTCATTGGTTGTACACTTATTCGGCTCAAGTTGTGGCAAGTGGGGTAACCCGTTCCGGTTTGTACAACTGGTTGGGATATGTACCTTATATAAGTATCGCGATTATTGTGGTATTGATCTGGAAACCACAAACATTACAACAAATTCCAACAAACCACAAGAGCAATGAGCGGCCTATCAGCGCGTACATCGGACACGTTCGGGCAATCGTCCGCGCTTTCGGGGAGTATGCTCCAACGCGTGGATTCGGCGTCTGGTGGATTTGTCCGCCCTGTCTCTCCGGTTGCGGGCAGCGCCAGCCGTTGGGCTCTGGGCGTGTGTGCAACTGTACATGGTCTTGCTTTTAATGCTACATTGAAAATTGCTCATTAAGGCAAGGATTGGAAAACATAGATTGAAGATATTATTGGGAACAAATAAAGGCATTAGCTGTTTGCCTATTTATGAGGAATAATAATGACAAATAGTAAACAATAGCCGACTACCAATTAAATCGTTTATGCGAAGGTGGTGCGTATTATGCTGACAATAATTCCAATCTTGTTGGCTTTCATGCTCATTCTTGTGGGCTTACTACAGCTATGGAGCCCCGGGAAACCTGAACCTTTCTTAGATGAAAACGGAAGCCCGCTGATGGGCAGCATCTCGGAGAAAGATTTTGTCAACATCAACGGTGTGCTACAAGGGATGTTTATCAAGAGCAAAGATGCAACGCATCCAGTGCTGCTTTACCTGCATGGGGGTATGCCTGATTACTTCCTTACTCAGAGATACCCTACAGGTCTGGAAGACTATTTCACCGTTGTTTGGTGGGAACAGCGCGGCTCAGGGCTCTCTTACAGTGCCGGCGTTCCACCAGAGACTATAACTGCGGAACGATTAATCTCTGACACGCTGGAGCTGACGAATTATTTGCGTAACCGCTTCGGTAAAGAAAAGATATACCTCATGGGGCATTCGGGGGAACCTTTATTGGCATCCAGGCAGCTGCACGGCGCCGGAGTTGTACTACGCCTACATTGGCGTGGCCCAGATGTCGAACCAGCTCGAATTTGAAAGACTGGCGTACGAATATATGCTTCAGAAGTTCAAAGAAAACGGAAACACAAAAATGGTGCGAAAACTTGAAGCAGCGCCAGTCACAATAAAAGACGGCATACCGGATTCCTATCTTGCTTTGCGTGACGGAGCAATGCACAGCCTCGGAATTGGTACAACTCATGATATGAAATCGGTAATCCATGGCATCTTTTTACCTTCACTCACTTTCCGAGAGTATACAATAATGGAAAAGGTCAATATGTGGCGTGGAAAATCTCAATCAGGTGTTAGTTCCATTTGGGATGAAATGGTAGCCACCGACCTGGCCCAAAAAGTGCCTGAACTTGAAATCCCCGTCTATTTCTTCAGCGGCATCTATGATTACACTTGTTCTCACACATTGGCAGAAGACTATTTAGAGAAACTGCAAGCGCCTGCGAAAGGTTTTTATACCTTTGAACAATCTGCACACAGCCCATTGTTTGAAGAACCTGAAAAAATGCATCTTTATATTAAGGAGGATGTATTTCAAGGATTGAACAACCAGGCCGACAAAGAAATAGAAGGTTTTTATACAGGAATTTATTGATCATTCGGATTGAGGCGGGCAAGATAAAACCGGTCATCGACCGGCGCTATCCTCTGGAGCAGGCTGCCGAGGCTCACCGCTATGCGGACACAGGCCGCAAAAAAGGCAGCGTCGTCATCACGGTGGCAGCATCATAAATGGGGTGAACGGGGTCGCGGCATTATAATAAATCGATGCCTGCCCCACTCCTCCTCACCAAGCTCTATATCCCCCCGCCCCGTCCAGGAATTGTACCCCGCCCGCGCCTGATCGAGCGCCTGGACGCGGGCCTGCACCGCAAGCTGACCCTCATCTCAGCCCCCGCCGGCTTGCGGCAAGACCACCCTGCTCAGCGAATGGATCTCCTCCCTTAAACTTCCCCTCTCCCACCGGGAGAGGGGTCAGGGGTGAGGGCAGTGGTGAGGGTCTCCTGGCTGTCGCTGGACGAATCGGACAGCGACCTCGCCCGCTTTCTGACCTACCTCATCGCAGCGTTGCAGACCCTGCCCCGAGCAGGGTCTCCCGAGAATTGGCGCAGGAGTGTTGGCCGCCCTCCAATCCCCTCAGCCGCCCTCCATCGAATTGATCCTGACCACGCTGCTCAACGAGATTTCCGCCATCCCCGAGCGCCTTATCCTGGTCCTGGATGACTACCACTCGCTCGATTCCCAACCGGTGGATCAGGCCCTGGCCTTCCTGGTCGAGCACCTGCCGCCCCAGATCCACCTGGTGATCGCCGCCCGCGAAGACCCGCCCTTGCCCCTGGCCCGCCTGCGCGCCCGCGCCCAGCTGACCGAGCTGCGCCTCGCCGACCTGCGCTTCACCCCCTCGAGGCCGCCGACTTTCTGAACCGGATGATGGGGCTGAACCTGCAGCTGCAGACATCGCCGCCCTGGAAGCGCCGCACCGAGGGCTGGATCGCCGGTCTGCAGCTGGCCGCCCTCTCGATCCAGGGCCGTGAAGACGCCTCCGGTTTTATCCGGGCCTTCACCGGCAGCCATCGATTTGTGCTCGACTATCTGGTCGAAGAAGTCCTTCAGCGCCAGCCTGAACAGGTCCGCAGCTTCCTGCTGCAGACCGCAGTCCTCGACAGGTTATGCGCCTCCCTGTGCGATGCTGTCACGGAGCGGGAAGACGGCAAAGAAATGCTGGATCTGCTGGAGCGAAGCAATCTGTTCCTCGTTCCGCTCGATGATCGGCGCCAGTGGTATCGCTATCACCGTCTTTTTGGCGATGTCCTTCGGATGAACCTGGAACGAAAAGCCTGATCAGGCATCCAGCTTACTGAGCGAATGTGAAGGCCTGCACCGCGCGCGAGCGCCTGGTATGAACAGGAAGGTTTGACGGCCGAGGCGATCCTCCACGCGCTGGCCGCCAAGGATTTCGCCCGGGCTGCGGACCTGGTCGAGCTGTTCTACCCAGCCATGAACTCGCAGGCGCCAGTTTGCCACCTTGCTGGGCTGGCTGAAGGCGTTACCCGACGAGCTGGTCCGCCTCCGGCCTGTGCTCAGCACGGAGTATGCCCTCGTGTCAATGTCCTGCGGCGAGCTGGATGGTGTGGAGCCCCGGCTTCGGGATGCCGAACGGTGGCTGGACCCAGCCGCCAGACGGCCGACCGGGCTCTGCGCTGGCGGGGATGGTCGTGGTCGATCAAGCTGAATTTCGCCGTGTGCCGGGGATGATCCCCCTGATCCGTGCCGCGCAGGCCCTGGCCCGGGGTGATATGCCCGAGACCGTGAAAAACGCTCGACGGGTGCTCGATCTCGCGCTTGAGGACGACCATCTGATGCTCGGTGGGGCAGCCTCGGAGCTGGGGCTCGTTGCCTGGGCGAGTGGAGATCTCGATACGGCTCGTCGGATGACTGCCGATGGCATGGAGCATGTCCGCCTGGCCGGGTACATCACTCCTGCCATCGGCGCCGCTATCTTCCTGGCGGATATCCAGATTGCCCAGGGCTGTCTCCACGCGGCGATGACCACCTATCAGCGGGCATTGCAGTGGGCGACGGAGCCGGGCGCGCCGGTCCTGCGGGGAGCGGCGGATATGCACGTGGGCATGAGCGCCCTTCTACGTGAGCATAACGATCTGAAGACCGCCACGCAGCACCTGCTCACAAGCCAGGCCCTGGGTGAGCTTGCCGGGTTGCCGCAGAACCCGTATCGCTGGTGCGCGGCGATGGCGCGGATTCGTGAGGCCCAGGGCGATCTGGATGGCGCGCTCGACCTGCTCGACCAGGCCGAGCGACTGTACGATGCTGACTTTTCCCCGAATGTGCGTCCGATCGCGGCGCGGAAGACCCGGGTGTGGGTCGCCCAGGGTCGCCTGGGTGACGCCCTGGGTTGGGCGAGTCAGCAGGGGCTGTCCGTAGAAGACGAGCTCAGCTACCTGCGCGAGTTCGATCACATCACCCTGGCCAGGGTGCTCATCGCCCGGTATCAGCGCGACCGGCAGACCGCTTCATTCTTGAGGCGGTCGACCTCCTGGAGCGCCTCCTGAAAGCCGCGCAGGAAGGCGGGAGGACGGGCAGCGTGATCGAAATCCTGGTATTGCAGGCGCTTGCTCGTCACGCCCAGGCAGACCTCCAGGCTGCACTTTTGCCTTTGCAGAATGCCCTTGCGTTGGCCGAGCCGGAGGGCTACGTCCGGATGTTCGTCGACGAAGGCTCAAGCATGATGCAGCTGCTTCGCGAAGCGTCTGCGCGGGATATCATGCCAGGCTATACAAACAAGCTGCTGGCAGCATTTGAAGCCGAGCAGCGAATCATCGAAGCCAAACCTGATCTTTTCCCTGCGAATTCCCTGAATGAGCCGTTGAGCCAGCGCGAGTTAGAAGTGCTCCAGCTCATAGCCCGGGGGTTGTCGAACCGGGAGATCGGCGAGCGGCTTTTCCTCGCCCTGGACACGGTCAAGGGGCATAACCGCAGAATTTTCGAGAAACTGCAGGTTCAAAGCCGCACGGGAGCCGTCAGCGTGTGCCCGCGAGCTGGGTTTGTTATAAGCTTCAATTTTCCTCGACACTTCCCCTAAAAACGAAAAACAACACCTCTGACCAACACCAAAGTGTCTGTTCGATAACACTGTGTCGGGGATATGATCCGTGTACATTGAGCAGGTAGCGCGGACCGAAATGACCGACTACAAAAGGTGCAGGGCGATGTCAAACAATTCTGACCCAAGGACGAATCCAGTAAAACCCATGATCTATCAGATCAGGATCAAGGGCCACATGGGCTCTCAGTGGATAGATTCCTTTGAAAGCCTGACCATCACGCTGGAAGAAAACGGAGACACGCTGCTGAGCGGCCCGGTGGTCGATCAGGCTGCGCTGTATGGATTGCTCAAAAAAGTTCGTGATCTGGGCATGCCCTTAATATCGGTCGTTCAGGTCAAATTCGATGAAACCCATCGATAACGTAAAAGAAAGATGATAAAGATGAACACGACCAAAGAAAGTTCCCTTTTCCCCCATATTACTCACGACCTGGTTTCCCTGGAAGTGGAAACCGGTAGTCGAACCCGTTTGAGCACAGTAAAAAGGAGATATAAAATGAATTCAACTCGAAAGATTGCCGTGATTACAGGCGTGATTTTCATCATTGCGACCTTAACAGGTCCCATCCTGGCCGCGCCGCTCATACCTGATCTGATTGGGACGGATTACCTCACCCAGGTCTCCGCACATCCGAACCAGCTGGCCGCAGGAGTGTTGCTCTCTCTCATAGCGTACTTCGCATGTGCCGGCATTGCCGTCGCGATGTTTCCGGTCACGAAGAGGTCGAATGCAGGTCTGGCCCTTGGATCCGTGGTCTTCAGGGCCCTGGAGGCGGCCTTTTACATGGTCGGCGTCGTGTGCCTGCTCTCCCTGCAGACACTCGGCCAGCAGTTCACAAAAGCGGGAGCTGCCGATCGAGCGTCGCTTCAGGCTATCGGCAATTCGTTGGTGAGCGTACACGACCACGCCGCGCTGGTGGCGGTGTTCGCCTTCTGCCTGGGTGCATTTATGTACTACTACCTGTTCTTCCAATCACGGCTCATTCCCCGATGGCTGTCGGGCTTCGGCATCGTCGCGATCGTCCTGATGATGGCGGCTTGCGTGCTGGCCTTGTTCAGCGGTAACCGTATTACCAGCTACATTCCCTTGGCGGCTCCTATCGCCGTGCAGGAAATGGTTTTGGCGGTTTGGCTGATCGTTAAAGGATTCAATCCATCTGTAATCGCTTCTCTGCCTGCGAAAACAGAGACGAACGAACTTTTGAGCGCGGCATAGATTTGCACTCCGGGGAGAGGGAGAGCTGAAGGCTCTCTCCCAACCCCCTCGCCCAGGTTCATGGAAATGCTCGTGGGATATACCTGAATAAGCAGACACAATACATTACGAGAGGAAAGCAAAATGTTAAAAAAAGGTTCGATCGTTCTATCAATCTGGTGCGGCATTAACTTTATCCTCGCCTTTACCATATTGTGCTATGTCGTCGTCCTCCAGAAGGACTCCCCGATTTTGCAGGTGGCTTCTTTCTCAGAAGCTGAAATTGCAGGCCTCGGTGCCAGGATCGTTGCAGCGCTCAATTGTTTCACGATCCTGTACAACTCTTGCTCGTTGGTGATCTCGGTGCTGACGTGGCCGCTCATCCGCAAAAACCTGGTCGCTGGTCAAAAATCGGCTTTCTGGATGTTGCTGTTTGTGATCGGCTTTGTGGAAGTGATGGCATTTTTGGCATCCTCATATATTGGGCATGGGCGCTGGCAGGTGAATGTCCTTCAGAGCACACTTTATGTTGTGGGAATTGGATTGTGTATATTTCCAATATTCAAACCCAAAACAGAAGGCATGATTAAACAGCAGAATAAGGACGTGGTTTTGACATGAAAGCGAATGTTTATCGAAAATCAGGTTCACCAGATCTCCATCAGCTCCTGGAGGTGGAAAAATCTGCCCCAAATGATCGTGAAGTGCTGAAAAAAGTTCAAACGACCTCCATTTTTCAGGAACATATTCTTTGTTCAGTCCGTCATTGGATTTGAAGATTAAAAATCAACAGACTGTAATATCAAAATAAACTCTTGCAAACGGACGAATTACCCAAAATCTTTCGCTCTAGAGAGAAGAAATTGTTGAAAAGGTTCTTTACATCCATGATGATGATTATGGCGCTGACGGCCTGCACAGCGCTCCAGCCTCAGTCGGCAGCTGAAAACGCCGCCTCGGGACCTTCTCAGGCGAACATGCCCAACCCTGCCTCGGTCTTTTGCACTCAGAATGGGAACAAACTCGAAATTCACACGGCTGCGGATGGCAGCCAATCTGGAAGTTGTGTTTTCCCGGACGGCAGCAGTTGTGACGAGTGGGCTTATTATCGCGGAGAGTGCGGTCCCGCAGCCCCAAAAAGCCCCTCGCCTGCCGCGACCGATGATGCAGTCTCAAACGCCAGCGGTGGTTTCATGCCGCCCGGCACCGCAGAAGAGATCGCCGGCTGGTGGGGCCTCATAAAGCGGACCGACCCCGGCGCGCAGTTTGATGACTATTTTGAGCGCCAGGATTTGGGGCAGGTGATCTACTTTGGCATCGATTCTATGGACCCGGCTGTCCAGGCGCAGATCGAATCGCTGCGCGACAGCGGCAAGATCGTTCATCTTTACGGCACGTTATTCAGCAACGTACCGGATTACAACGGCTCGCAAATTCAGGTGGATCGCATCGAGGTTCTCGATTGAATAGCTTTCAGGTTCTTACCGCATCAATCCTGAGTTCCTTGGGGATTTTCCTCGCCTGCAAGCACGGCTTTGAAATCAGTCAGCGCCTCGGAAAATGAGCCTGGATCAAGCTCATCAAAACTTCCTTCCCTTGGAAGCCTGATGGCCAGGCAGTGCAGCGCCGTCCGGGCCTGCATCCGAATTTGAAACGGCTCGTCGTCGTCATAACCGGCGATTTTAAGAAACTTGCGCCTCAGCTCCGGTGGGTAATACCACCACAGCGTCGCGCCCAGGTCGCAGGCAGGGTCCTCCATGGACATCAGGTCTAAATCGATCAAATAAATTTGCCCATTCGGGCATATTATCCAGTTTGCGTTGCAGATATCGTTGTGCGATACGACAAGACCCGCGCCCAGAAAATTTTGAATTTGCCCTGCAAGCAGGTCAAGGCTTTCATCCACAAATCCAGCGTTTTCTGGGACCAGTCCCTTCAGGGATTCCCATCTTTGCCGAACCCGATTCAACCTCTCCAATCCGGCGTCCCGGTATAGCTCGGAGCTTGGATTCGGGAGGACTGGCCTCAATTCTTGGCTTTGATGGGTTCGTTTGATCGTCGCAGCGATTTGCTCGAGGCAGACGCGGTAGTCGCTCCTGGTGGGTCTTCTGCCTTCAATGTAGGGTTGGACGATGAACGTTGTGCCGTCTGTCAGATAACCGCATTCCAGCACCTCAGGCGTCAGGCCCATCGCGGCCGCCGCCTGGTACCTCTCAATTTGCACTCCCAGTTTTATGAAATAGGTCCGGCCTTTTCCGGAGGCGAAATATGTCTCGTTGCCGCTGCCGTTTGGAAGCGAAAACTCCCAATCGCCTCCTGCGAGCTGCCTTTGAAGGGTTGCCCGGACCTCGTCCAGGTGCTGCTGTCTGTCTCGCATCGCTTCTGCCCTGAAATGGAAAACCTCGCCGAGGATGGCGAGGTTATTTTATGGCAATCTGGCAGGAAGGCTTAATCCCCTTCGACCCGTGCGGTCAGCGCGCTTTCGATCTCCTGCACGGCCTGCCCGATGGGGTCCTTCAAAGCCGAAGTCATCACAAGCTCGTTAATCATTCGGATGGCGTGCTTGCGCTCATCTTTAAAATAGACCTGATCCAGCATGTAGCATGCTTTCACCAGGCTGAGCAGAGCCACCTCGTGCTGGTCAGGCTCTTCCTGGGTCAGCAGCCTGCTGCGGAGCCGGTTGCGCAGGTTGTATTTCGCCGAAGCCGGAGGGACCGAATCGGTTGGGTAAGGGATTACCCAGCTGTAATCTTCATCTTCATGTTTCAAAACGCCCTTCGCCGCCAGCTGTTCCATCAGTTGGGCTGCGAACTTCTTCTGCTTGAACTCGAAATCGTCCATCCAGTACCCGACCTTTTTGGGGTTGGAAACCGCCTGGATTTTCTTGAGCGTCTCATCCAGCAGCGGGTCGCCCGTCGGCTCGGCGTCCTGCAGGTAGATGCGGTGGTCTTCTTTGATCTGGATCCGATTCTGAAGCGCCAGGTCCGAAAGGATCGCCGCTCCCAGAAAGAAGTTCAGGCCGGCTGCCGATGACGGACAGAAAGTCATTTTCTCCTCGTGGATGCAAAGCAGGAACAACTCCTCATAAAGCATTTTCATGGCGCCTTCCTTGAACGGGTGGTAATGGTTGGATGAATCGAAACGCGCGGATTATACCCGAAAAAACATCAAAATTCCCCGATTTAACGAGAAATTAATCCTTGAGCGGTGACAAAACAGGAAAGAATCGGGTGACTTTTGACCGTAGCCTTCACCTCGCGGATTCTTTCTACTTCACGACCTGATCCGGCGTCGTGATCATGACCTCATAAACCGGCCCGTCCTTCTTCAGGAGCACGACCGCCACGCCGTTCTCGAGGTCGATATACGCCGGATTCTTCCCGAGATCGTAGGTTGCGTCGTTCAGGTACGGCGCCTCCGGGTTCGCGTCCATGATCTTCGCTGCTCCTTCCCGCGCACCCGCCTGCAGTTGCGATGCTCACCAGTAAGAACAGGATCAAGATCGGTCGTTGCTTTGTTGACATGCTGTCCCTCCTCCAGGAACCCAATCCCAGCCAGAGCCATTCAACCGCTTTATTGTTGTCTTTGGATCAACCTTATTTGTATTATATAGAAATTTTCATCGCGATTTAAGCGCCCTCGAAGGTTTCTGTCACATAATTGGTTGTTTTTGACGCCTCAAAGCCAGACCTGTTGACTTCCCCCGAATTCCCTCTATAATAAATATAGGGAAATTTTTTGCGCTGGTACCCGTTTTCATCTCGGAATTACACCATCAATTCCAGGGATTTCCCGGCAGCACAGCAATCCTGAGCCGGACGAGCCAATCGTCGGGATCACCCCCGTGCTTATTCGGCGGCTAATTTGTTGGATGATCTGGTAGACCAGAGCATGCATCAAGACCAGCTGTTCACTGTTGTTGTCGATGGGACTGCTTAAGACGACAAAACCATAGCCCCGCACTCGATGGTTTGGCAGGTTCAATCTGCGAATTTAGATTTCAAAAAGAAATCCTGTTGTTCCATTCTCAAAAGGAGGATACTGTGCCCGGATTAGAATACCATGGCATCCCTTACCATGTCTGGAACCAGTCCACCGATATGGACTACTTCCTGCAGTACTTAGGTCTCGGTCCGACTGTCATCACGCGCGGCGAGGGACCCTATGTCTACAATCACCGCGGGACGCGTTATATCAACGCCATAGCGAGCCTTTGGAATGTTGCGGCCGGTCTGAACCAGGAGACACTGGTGGAAGCAGCCAGTGCTCAAATGCGTGAGCTTGCTTTTAACGGCTGCTGGAGTTTGGTCCACCCGCCTGCGATCGAGCTCGCCGCGAAGCTGGTGGAAATCACCGGCGGTCATTACCAGCATGTGATGATGGGCTCCAATGGCAGTGACGCGGTTGAAGCAGCCCTGAAAATGGCGCGCCAGTACCACCGCCAGAGCCCGGTTCTGGCTGGACGCGGCCGTTATAAAATTATATCGCTGCGCGGTTCTTACCACGGCTTTACCTTCGGCTGCCTCAGCACCTCGGGATCGGAAATCGCCCTCGAAAAGTTTGGACCGCTGCTTCCGGGGTTTGTCCAGGTCGACCCCCCATACTGCTACCGCTGCCCATTTGGAAAAACAGGCTACCCCGAGTGCGGGCTGGCTTGCGCCCAGGCGCTCGAGGATAGCATCCTTGCAGAAGGGCCGGATACCGCTGCCGCGTTCATCATCGAACCGGTGATGGGCGATTTTGGCATGGTCGCCGGTCCCGAAGAATATTACCTCCGCATCGGTGAGATTTGCCGCAAATACGGGTTGCTGCTGATCGCCGATGAAGTGACCACCGGTTTCGGGCGCACGGGGAAGCTGTTTGCCTCCCAGGACTGGCAGATCCAGCCCGATATCCTCTGCCTCGGCAAGGCGATCACCAACGGCTATTTCCCGCTCTCAGCTGCCCTTGCGACCGAGGAAGTCTACAATCGTTTCCATGGAAAGGACCGCTATTTTCATCATGGGGTCACCCATGGGGGGCATCCGGTTGGCTGTGCGGTCGCCCTGGCAGCGATTGATATCATCATAAATCAGAAGCTGCCGGAAAATTCAGCCAGGATAGGGGCTTATTTAAAATCCGGGTTGGAAGTCATTGAGAAAAAAGCGCTCTATGATCGGCGATGTGCGCGCCTGCGGCTTGATGCTTTCGATCGAGCTCGTTAAAGACCCCCGGACCAAAGAGCCGTATTCAAGTGATCACATTAAAAGCCTGGAAACCGATATCGCAATGCTGGGATTGCTGCTCTCCGCTCGAGCGAACCAGCTCCAACTGATGCCGCCGCTGATCATCGCGGAACCCATCGCGGCTGAAATCGTCCGTATCATCGGTCGGGCGCTGGATCCGAATCCGGTGGTAAAGCTTGCCAATAAATCCCTGATGCTGAAGGAGTTCGCCTCCTCGAAAACCAAACCTTGATTCAAGCTTGATTGTACCTTCAAAAACGACTTCGATTTAGAAGATGGTTCCTTCGCGAAGCAATCGCGCCGCCCTTCTGTCCCTGCGAGCAGCGCAGCCCTTCTGTCCCTGCGAGCAGCGAAGCCTCTGACCGCTGCGAGCAGTCGCAGCCTCTCTGTCCCTGCGAGCAGCGCAGCCCCTCTGTCCCTGCGAGCAGCGCAGCCTCTCTGTCCCTGCGAGCAGCGCAGCCTCTTCTGTCCCTGCGAGCAGCGCAGCCCTTCTGTCACTGCGAGGAGCGAAGCGACGAAGCAGTCTCAGCGAGCAGCGCAGCCTCTCTGTCCCTGCGAGCAGCGCAGCCTCTCTGTCCCTGCGAGCAGCGCAGCCCTCTCTGTCCCTGCGAGCAGCGCAGCCCTTCTGTCACGGAGCAGGCAGTCCCCCCAGATCAGCCGCCGAAGGGCGGCTTCGCAAATGTCGCTGCGAATTCATTCGCCAGAATCCTTCGCTGCGAATTCATTCGCCAAGTCCGTCGCTCCGAATTCAATCCCCAGTTCCCCTGGCTGCAAATTGAACCTTGCCTCCATTTCCCTCGGAAATGGATAAAATAAGATATCCCATCTTCCCGGAGACCTATGCCCCTCTCCCCCTTCAAGCTCGAACGCTACTTCGCCCGCTACGAGTTCAGCGCCGAATTCCTGCTCTGCACCTCGGACTGCGAATCCCTTTCCATCGGCGAGCTGCTCGCCCTCGAGCCGGACGCCGCAGCGCGCTTTCACCAGCACTGGCTCGGCTACACCGAGTCCAGGGGCGCACCTTCACTCCGAGCCGAGATCAGCCGCATCTACACCCGCATTTCCCCCGAGCAGGTCCTCGTCCACAGCGGCGCCGAAGAGGCTATCTTCCTCCTCATGCACGCCGTCCTCAGCCCCGGCGACCATGCGATCGTACATTCGCCCTGCTACCAATCCCTCACTGAAGTCGCCGCCAGCCTCGGCTGTGAGCTGACCCGCTGGCAGGCCCGCCCGGCTTCGGTTGGTCGCTCTCCCTCGACGACCTGCGCCGCTCGATCCGCCCGAGCACCCGCCTGGTCGTCGTCAACCTGCCGCACAACCCCACCGGCTTCCTGATGCCCGCCTCGGAGTTCGCTGAGCTCATCCGGATCGTCGAAGATCACGGCCTCCTGCTCTTCTCCGACGAAGTCTACTCGCGAATCCGAGCACGACCCGGCCCTGCGCCTCCCCGCCGCCTGCGACCTCAGCGAGCGGGCCGTCTCGCTCGGCGTCCTCTCGAAAACCTACGGCCTGGCAGGGCTGCGAATCGGCTGGCTCGCCACGCGCGACCCGAGCGTCCTCTCCCGGGTCGCCGAGATCAAGGATTACACCACGATCTGCAGCAGCGCCCCGAGCGAGTTCCTGGCCGAGCTGGCCCTCCGCCACCGCCAGCGCCTCGCCCTCCGCAGCCTCGAGACCATCCTCGCCAACCTCGCGCTCCTGGACGATTTCTTCGACCGCCGTCCCGAGACCTTCGAATGGCGCCGCCCGTCTGCCGGCCCGATCGCCTTCCCCCGCCTGCTCACCGGGGATGTGGACCTGCTTCTGCCGCGACCTGGTTGAACGCTCTGGCGTCCTGCTGCTCCCCGGCTCGATCTACGACTATCCCGGGGACTACTTCCGGATCGGCTTCGGCCGCCGCAGCCTGCCCCAGGCTTTGGAGCGGCTGGAGGAGTATCTGGAGCGAATTAAAGCATGAGCTGAGATGAGAGGGCAGTTAGCTTTTAGCATTTAGCTATTAGCATATTAGCTATTAGCATTTAGCTTTTAGCATTTGGCTTTTAGCAGCTTGGTTTTTAGTACTTGGTTTTTAGCACTTGGTTTTTAGTGCTTGGTTTTTAGCGCTTGGTTTTTAGCAATTGGTTTTTAGTGCTTGGTTTTTAGCACTTAGTTTTTAGTGCTTGGTTTTTAGATACTTGGTTATTAGTGCTTGGTTTTTAGTGCTTGGTTTTTAGTGCTTAGTTTTTAGTGCTTGGTTTTTAGTGCTTGGTTTTTAGCATTTAGTTTTTAGCTGTTGGCTTTTTACGCTTGGCTTTTGGCAATTGGTTTTTACGCTGGGCTTTTTTGCACTTTGCTTTTTGCATTTGGCATTTGGCTTTAGTAATAATCATATTACTCTTAGCTAACTGCTAACCACTAACCACTAACCACTAACTGCTAACAACTAACGCTAACAGCTAACTGCCAACTGCTAACAGCCAACAACTAACAACCAACAACTAAAAACCAAAAACTAACAACCAAAAACCAACAACTAACAACCAACAACCACCCTCTACTGGCTCGAGATCGTGCACGTCCCCGTCTGTATCAGCTCCCCATCGATGAAGATGTAGAATTTCCACGTCCCGGCAGGCAGGCCTCCCCCGCCTTCGTAGGATGTGCTCCAGGCAAAATTACCAGACTCTGCCCATTCCCAGTTTCGAACCGAGGAAACGAATTCCTCCCCATTATTTTCCCATCGGACGGTGACCTTCATGTTTTCGTTCATCCCCGAATAAGGGAAGGTCGCGTAGAGCGTGTTGATCCCTTTCTTCAGGTGCGCAGAGGGGTTCACCGGTTCGTTGTTCTCGTCCACCTTGCTGGCGAACTTGATCGGGCCGATATAAACTCCCTCCTTCGTAGGCGTCGGCGGCTCAGTTGGGATGCTCGTCTCCGTCGGCGGCTCGGCATTCGTAGCGGTCGGCGGAGGGGGCGCCGGGGTGTCCGTGGGTGCAGTCGCCTCCGTCTGGGTTGCGACTTCTGCCTCGGTCGCCAGAATCGCGGTCAGCGTCATCTCGACGTTCCGGGCAAGCTCGGTCTCGTCCGGTTTATCTTCTAAGCCCAGATCCACCGAGCACGCCAGCGCCGCGATCAACAGCGCGCTCGCCGCCAGCAGCAGTTTCCAGGTGAATTTCGTTGAGTTCTCCATCGATTTGCCCTCCCGCCCTTCGCAGATAAAAATAATTAGAATAGTCAATGAATTCAAAGAGGAATGAACAAATGCGCCAGCCTTCTCTCAGAACAGGCTCGCCTATATCTTACAAATTTATCGACGAAATGTCAATCGGTTGGATAGGTAAAATTGAATCACTAATTTATCCCCAAAAACCCACCCCGGGATTAAAATAAAAGCAAAGCCGATCCACCCTCGCACGCCCGGATGGATTTCGGCGCGATAAATCTCAAATTGGAGGTACAGAAATGGCCGAAAAAGCCTCTAACTGTGCGGACTGCCCGATGCGCAAGAAAGCCGAAGCCAACCCGAAAGCCTTCATGTCCAGGCTCTGGCGCTGGCATACCACCTGGTGCCCGGGCTGGAAAGCCTACCAGAAATCGCTCCAGGCAGAGAAATAACCGTCTCTGCGGACGGACTTTAGCAGAGCAGTTGATAAACCACCACTCAACCGCCTCAAAAATTTTTGGGATCATCTTCGATTCTATCAATTCCTTCGATTCCTTCTGATCCCTTCGTGTTTCAATCTCTAGTTTAAAAACTTAGCGTCCTTTGCGTCTTCGCGTTTCAATCTTTAATCCTTCGAACTTCGAAATCCATGCGTTTCAATCTTGTATTCCCGCGGAGTAGACCCGGATCGCCTCCCGGAAGAATTCCGGCAGGCCCGGGTCCAACTTCTCATACGTCGCCCTGTATTCCGGCTGATCGTTGAAAAGGTCGGCCAGCCCCAGCAGCATCTCCACGTCAGGCTCGTAAAAATTGCGGATCTGGGCGTGCCAGCGGGCGACCGCCAGCTGCGCCTCGGCGCTGTCCGGTCCGAGCGGCATCGCCTCCAGCAGGCTGCGCTGGACCTGCTCGCCTTCCTTGAGGATCTCCGCCTGCTTCTGCTTGCTGTAGCTGTCCCATTTCCGGATGCTCTCGCGCGCCGTGTCGCCCCAGCGCTCGACCGCCTCTTCATTGTACCGCTGCTGTTGTTCCTCGCTGAAACCGTCAAAAAGCGCCTGTTCGTCCATCGGCAGTTCTCCTCGTAGTGTCATGATCGTCAGTTCCACGGTCTCGATCAGCCGTTCCAGCCGCTCCCGGTGGGCGAGCAGCCCGGCGTGCTGGAGCTCTAATGCCTCGAGCAGGTCGAAGCCCGGGCTGCTGATCATCTCCCGAATTTTATCCAGGCTGAAACCCAGCTCCTTGAAAAACAGGATCTGCTGCAGCCTGATCAGCGCCTGGCTGCCGTAGGTTCGGTAGCCGTTCTTGCCGACGGCATCCGGCTTCAGCAGCTCGATCTCATCATAATAATGCAGCGTCCTGCGGCTGACCTTTGCCAGGTCGGCAAGCTGTTTGACCGTGTAAGTGGACATGGATTGTGTAAGTATTATATGGTATCCCGTAGCGTTAATGTCAAGAGGGAAAATGGGTTGATAAAAACATCAGGATCACCCGTATGAGTGATCCTGATTTGAGTATTCCCATGATTTCCGGCCTTGAAAGCTGCAGAAAACCGTTTTACTGTTCTTATTTCACCTCTTCAAACACCACCTGCTCCGCCTCCACCTGGCTGTCTACCCACGCCAGCAGGTAAGGGTAAGTCAGCGCGCTGATATTGCCTTTGCCGGGGTCGGGCGGGACCATCCGCCATTGCACCTGCATCGTCTCCTTCTGCGGCTCGCCCTGGACGGTGATCTCGTCGATCGCAATCCGGTACCCGCCGCTCGGTTTCTGCCCGCCGTAGATCAGCAGGTAAAGCCCGCCGGCTCGCGGCTTTTCGATCTGCTCCATCGCCTCCATCAGCTCTTTGGGCAGGTCCTCCGAAAGCTTCAGATCGCGCTCCCCCGCCCGGAACGCCAGCGTCAGCGGCTTCGGGCTGGCGGATGCCAGCGCCGCGCCTTCTGTGACGACTTGGAATGCGGTTGGCTTTCCAGAACCCGGCATTGGGGCTGGATACTCCCCGCCTGGCGAAGGATATCCCTCAGCAGGCGGCTGGTACGGGTTCTCTGTAGGTGGGTATGCCGTGCCGTCGGTCGGCATCCACGGTTTTCCGAGCACCGGGCTGGGCTCGGGTTCCTGCGGCGTCCCGCCGGGTTGAGCCGCGAGCGGCTCGCATCCCGCTGCGATCAGAAGGGCCGGCATCAACAAAACAGACAAAAACCACGTGCTTCTCATTATCTTACCTCCAGGCGCCAGTCGCTGAGATAGGCGCCCAGCCTTAAAACGCCGGATCTTCAAAAAAAGTTCCCGCCCTCAGCTGCAAGGGAACGGCAGTTTTATCATCTTCCTGTTTCTCCGTGGTTCATCCCTTCATTGCTGTCCTCCCTCTCTCCCTTTGGGAGAGGGGTAGGGTAGGTGGGTGAGGGTTCAGCCTTTTACCTCCGGATCACCGGCAGGAAGATCAGGTCCTCAACGTAAATGTAATATTGAGCATTTCCACCGTTTTCGTTCGAGACCGCCAGCCCGAACCAGTCCGGCGAGCCTGTGTTCCGGTATTGTACCTTCTCCACAGTCGCGGGCGCGCTGGACAGGTCCCCGAAGGTCAAATAGTCCGATTTTGATCTGGACCAGGTCCCCGATGAGCCCGGGTCGGACTTGAACAGGTTGATCCGCAGGTCCGCCGTGTTCGCGCCGGTCGGGACGGCCGCGATAATCCGGTTGGGGCCTGTATAAAAATAGAGGTCAAACACGTGCACGACCCCGCCTCCGAGCGTGTACGGCCCGTAGATTCCGTTATAATCGAGCGCGATTTGCTGGGTCGAGTAGTAGGTGTTGACGTTTCCGCTCCCGCTGTATCGGTTGGTCCGGTACTGTTCCTGTGCGCCCCCCCAGTGGTTTCCGTCCACCATGATGAAATCCGTCCCGCTTGTGGACCCGGAGTATTCGCGCTCGATCCTCAGTCCCGGGTCGTCGAAGAAGCTGTGCGAAAACAGCTGCAGGTCGTGGTCGGTCCCGGCGGCCGAGCGGATCCCCATCGCCCGCCAGTAGTTGTAGCCCGTCCATACGTTCGGGTCGTAGGCGAGGTGGTTGCCCATCGGTTTTGAGCTGGGATCGGAGTAAAGCGAGTTTGGCGGGACGTGCCAGCCGTCGGACCACCAGGCGCTCCCCAGGTACGTCCCCCCGGACCAGGTCCCGCTGAAGAACGTGATCCTCATTTTATACGAACCGGTTACCGGGGCGACGAAGTCGACGATCTCGTAATTATTCGAACTGCTGGTAGAAGAAGTGACGTAGGTTGTGCCGTCCGGGCGGTAAACGTACAGATCCAGGTCGACCGGCTGCGGGTCGCTGGTGTAGTCGCCGCTCGCGTTGGAAAGCCAGCGCATCGCGTAGCGGATGTGGTCCCCCGCCCAGGCGCCCACCGTGAGTGTCATCGGGAAGGTCGTGCCGCTGCCGATCGCGTCGGTGTGCCAGCTGTTGCGCTCGACGGTCACCAGCGCCGCGCTCGCGTCCAGCCCGCCTGTCCCGTCCTGCCGGCTTAAGAGCGCGTCTCCTTCGATGTTGTTCAGCGCGCTCGCCATCAGGATCGATGCGATGACGTCCGGATCGTCCACCAGTCCGGGATTCGCGTCGATGATGTTCGCCGCGGTCGCCGCCGCCATCGGCGAGGCGTAGCTTGTCCCGCTGCCGGTGTCGCCGGTGTACGGGTTGGTGCGGGTCGTGCTGTTGATCGCGACCCCGCTCGCCGCGATCTCCGGCTTGTACCGCCCGTCGTGGTTGTACTGGCTCCATACGACCGAGGAGCCGTTCATCGCCATCGTGTCGTCCGACCAGCCGGGCGTGTTCTTGTCGTCGAACGCGCCGACCGTCAGGGCGTTGAAGCCTTTCCCGGGCGCGTTGACGTTGATCACCGGGTTTCCGCCGCACGTGGTGTCGTTGAAGTTCCCCGATGCGACCACCGCCGTTTTAAAGAAATTCCGCACGATGTAGTCCATGTGCCGGTCGATCGTCGTGAGGCTGGTGGATGCCCCGCAGTCAGCGTAGAAGCTGTGGTTCATCACCGTCGCGTTGGTTGCGCCCCAGTCCATCGCGGCTTCCAGCGCCGCGACCGTCGCGTAGTCGTCCCCGTTCGCGCTGTAGATCGTCGCTCCGGGCGCCAGCCCGCGCACGGTTCCGTGCGTGCTGGCGATCATCCCGCCCACCGCGGTCGGGTGGTCCTTGAAAGCCCTGCTGGTGTCCCTTGTTCCGGTCACGGCGAGGTACGGGTTGGCGTTCCACATTCGCTCCCCCTCGACGACCGCCACGTTCACCCCGCTGCCGTCGTACCCGGCCGTGTGCCAGTCGGGTTCTTCAACCAGGTCGCCGTTTTGCGTACTTCTGGCGATCTCCAGCGCCGGCCCGCTGGGCATCGAAGCGTCGTAGACCGCGTCCACGCCCTCCGCAAACCCCAGCTCCTCCACCTCCCTCCGGGTCAGCCCGGTCAGGAAGACCAGCGGCGCGAGCTCGCTCGCGTACTGCACTTCATACCCCATCTTGCTCGCATAGTCGAGGAACCTGGCGCGGCCCGGCGACCTGCGCCTTGACGTGCGCCTGGTTCAGCCGGTCGAATTCCGCAGCCCGCTCCAGCTCCTGCTGCTCAGCGGCGCTTTCCGCGTCCTCCAGCGCCGCGTTCTTGTCCGCCTCTGCCTGAGTTTTTT
>CAVSCE010000011.1:0-333570 GCA_963726375.1 uncultured Chloroflexia bacterium
ACAACAAGGGAGAAAGGTGGGATGGAAAAAGGGAAGAGATCAATAGGGCAACATTATCGAAGGCAGAAAAAATCTAATCATAAGTTTAAAAGACTGAATAAATTATTGCAAAAGTGTAAAATATAGTTTACATTTGGACCAATAATATGTAAAATATATTTAAATGATAAATCGGACATTCTGGCTGAAAAAATTGGATAATGGCTGGGGAAAAAGATCGCTGATCTGGTTATCCGGTGTGCGCAGAAGCGGTAAAACATTTTGATGCAGGATGATTCCTGATGCGGTTTACATGAACTGCGATTTACCTTCCGTGGGTCAGCAACTGGGGAATCCTGAATACTTCTTCAGCAATTTATCAACAGGTGCAACTGTTATTTTTGACGAGATACACAGATTAGAACATCCGAGCGAAGTATTAAAAATAGGTACAGATGAATTTCCACATCTGAAAATACTGGCAACAGGCTCTTCAACACTTGAGGCTACAAAAAAGTTCCGCGACTCTCTGACCGGAAGAAAAATTCAGATTTACCTGCCTCCGGTATTGTGGAATGAATGCCTGAATGATTTTAATATTCCTGATCTTGATAAAAGGTTGCTCAACGGAGGCTTGCCTGAGTTCCTGTTATCAGATATTAAGCAAGGAGAATTATATTCTGAATGGATTGACAGCTATTATGCAAGAGATATTCAGGAACTTTTCAATGTCAGGAACAGAACAGGCTTCCTGAAGCTGATGCAGCTGCTTTTTGTCCGGAGCGGAGGAATTCTGGAAATTTCTTCACTGGCTAAAGAGAGCGGATTAAGCAGGCCAACGGTCATGGCTCATATCGAAGCTTTGACTGTTGCGCATGCCATTTCGATGATTCAGCCATTTTTTGGAGGAGGGAAAAGGGAGATCGTAAAACGCCCTAAAATATATGCTTTTGATACAGGTTTCGTATGCCATGTGAGAGGCTGGAATGAAATCAGGGAGACCGATCGCGGAGTCCTGTGGGAGCATCTCGTACTTGATATGCTGCATGTTGCTTTTGGAAATGTATATTACTGGACTGACAAGTACGGGAATGAAATTGATTTCATAATCAAAGGAACGGGAGGAGATGTTCATACTGTTGAATGTAAGATAAACCCTGACAAATATTCTCCTGCAGCAGTCAATAAATTCAGGGAATACTATCCTGATGGCAACAATTATTGTTATTCTCCTCATATTAAAAAACCATACAAATTAAGTTTGGGTAACATTGAGGTTTCTTTCCGAGTCTTCTCCGTAAGATTAAAGATTTTAAGCTCCCTTTTTTTCCGAAACTTTCTCTCTCCTCCTTTCCGAGCGTGTACCCTTAATTCATTCTCATGCAACGAAGAAATCTGTCGCCGGACACTCTGTGCATGGCTTTTTCTTAGTAGACAAGAGGCATAAAATACCTAACCTAAGCATGATCAGAGAGATGGTGCAATTAATTGAAATGGCAGAAGTTTTATTTTGAACTTCCACCAGAATAAGAAAATTTTGCTTTTAGCCTGATAATGGTTTAAATTTGATAATGAACCAAATAGGATCCTGATGTCAAGCACCATTGAAGGATATAATTACGACATTTTCATCAGCTACCGCCAGAAAGATAACAGAGGTGAGCGATGGGTGAGTGATTTCGTTGAGTCTCTGAAAACAGAACTGGAGTCAACATTCAAAGAGGAGATCAGCGTATATTTTGATATCAATCCTCATGACGGACTGCTTGAGACACATAATGTGGATGCCTCGCTTAAAGAAAAACTGAAGTGCCTGGTTTTTATTCCTGTTATCTCACAAACCTATTGCGACCGGACAAGCTTTGCATGGCAGAATGAGCTATGTGCTTTTAATGCCATGGCTAAAGAGGATCGGTTTGGCAGGGATATCAGACTAGCCGGAGGAAATGTTGCAAGCAGAATACTCCCGGTGAAGATCAATGAACTTGATCCTGAAGACACCGCTCTTCTTGAGAAGGAACTGGGCGGAGCGCTGAGGGCTGTTGAATTTATTTATAAAGAGCCGGGTGTTAACAGGCCGCTTAAACCAGATGATGATCAGAAGACAAACCTGAATAAAACCAGGTACCGGAACCAGATCAATAAAGTTGCCAACGCTGTTAAAGAAATAATTAAAGGGATTCAGAATCCGGGTGCAAAACTTCAGACAGAAAAACAAATATCACAGAAAATGAGATTGACAAGAAAAAATTTTCCTTGAGAAGAATTGCTGTTCCGATGGTGATTCTCATCTGATTCTGATTGCCGGATTATTAGTATTGCCGCCCGTGATAAAGAAATTATCAGACAGACAATAATTATCGGAAAATCAATAGCTGTCATGCCATTCAGTAATCTGAGCAATGACCCTGAACAGGAATATTTCAGTGATGGAATGGTAGATGAGATAATAGACCGCCTTTTCAAGATAGGCGATTTGAAAGTAATTTCCCGCACATCTTCAATGAGATATAAAAACACAAATCTGCCGTTAAAGGAGATAGCGCGTGAGTTAAACGTTTCTTCCATTCTGGAGGGCAGCGTGAGAAAGATGGGTAATAATGTGCGGATAACGGTTCAGCTGATTGATGCCAGGACTGATACACATTTATGGTCGGAGATATATGACAGAGACATTTCTGACATATTTTCCATTCAGAGCGAGGTGGCGCAGACTGTCGCAAAGGAACTGAAAGCTGTCATAAAACCTGAAGAAAAGAACCTGATCGAGAAAGTTTCTTCTGAAAATCTGGAAGCATACGATTATTATCTTCTGGCAGTACACTTGCGGTCGCAGCGAACTCCGGAATCATTATGGAAAGCAAAAACCTTATTTGAAAAAGCCATTGAAGCTGATCCCGGATTTGCAAAAGCATATACCGGATTAGCACCTGTTACGGAACTTTAGCGTTTTATGCCAATCTGAGGCCGGCGGAAGCTTACCCTCCGCTGTGGAACTGGCTAAAAGCCCTGGAGCTTGATAGTCTGCTGGCTGATGCCTATACATGTATTGGTGTTGCAGACCTGTTATATCATTTCGATTTTGCAAGTGCTGAGCGTAACTATAAACGTGCCCTTGAGCTAGCCCCCAATAATCCTGAGGTATACAAATACTTTGCTGAAATGTCATTCTTTAGGGGGAAATTTGCAGAGGCAGTTGAATGGGATCGCGGGCCATGAACCTGATCCGTCATATTCTACAATGGATGGCTTGTATGCAGTACACCTCTATAAGGCAGGGGAAAAAGATGCTGCTATAGCCCTTCTTACAAAACTGGCGGAACAACTCCCTGTATGTCACTATTATCTGGGAGCAATTTATCTTTTTGAAGGAGAGTATCAAAAGTCGATTGAAGAACTGGAGAAAACGCTGGCCGGATTTTCACCATTGTCGATAACCCATCTCGGGATTGCATACAGCAGATCCGGTAATCCGGTTGAGGCACAAAAAATGCTTGACACATTATTGAAAAGGGCAGAGACCGGATTTGTTCCCAACAGCATGATAGGATCTCTGATGGCAGAGGCAGGCCGGAACAGGGAAGCACTGGATTATCTCAGGAAGGGATATGAAGGAAAAGAAGAGTTTTTTCTGTTATTAATGAACGTTGATTTAATTTCATATGCAAATCTCCGGTCCGATCCGGAATTTATTGAGATAATGGGAAAAGTGAAGATGGTGAAACAGGATTAAAAGACAGTGAATAGCATTTGATGAAAAAATAATATTGCAGGAATCATCTCTCTTTGCACTACCTTTCATACACATCTTTTTCTAATACTTAGCTTATAAGCGGGAGATTCCTCATTACGCCTCCTTCGTTGGCTTCATTCCGAACGAAGTGAAGAGTCTCCCGAATGTCAGCACTATAATACTTATTGTGTATAAGGGTGTAGACAAGAGACTTGAAATATCGAACCTGGAATTGATAAAAGAGATTTTTCACTTCGCAATTCTCAAGCACATCAGTCGGCTTTGATCTCTTAACAACAGCTTTCCGTCGACAAGCGCCATAGGACCCCAATTTTGACCCATTCCAAGTATTTCTGCAGAAGCCAGAGGTTTGAATCCTGTTGGATCTGGTTGTATGAGATACAGAGTTTTATTACCATCGGTAGCCAGTATCAGTCCGTCAGCCAGTATCATACTGCCTTTATCAAAAGAAGGCGCACGCATCGTTTTCCACATAACCTTGCCATCCATACTCATACAGCAAAGACCATCACGTTTACTGTTTGTTGAGAACTGTGCATAGAAATAACCATTGTACAATATTGGTGGTTTAGTGTGATCGCCGAAATCATTATGTTTGAAAAGCTCAGTAACTGTATAGCTGCCATCTGCCTTTTTTTCGACTTTTATCATTGCTGTCCCCAGTTCATATCCTCCCACTGCAATTACTCTGCCTTCACCTGCATCAAGAGCTGGAGCTACCTGAATCATATTCTCCCAGTCATTATATTCCCAGAGAATTTTCCCGGTTTGTGGTTTCAGCCCGAGTATCCTGCCCTTGGATTTGTCAGCTTCCCTGTGCATAAAGGTATTTGTGGATGAGAATATCATTACCAGATGATCTTCTCCTGCAATCTTAGCGATAGACGGGCTGGCATAAGTCTCATTACCGATAGCTTCTGTCTTCCAGATGATATCTCCTGTCATTTTGTTAAATGCAACCAATCCGGCCCTGGGATCCTGTGAGTAAGAAACAATAAGCAATTCACCATATATAAGCGGACATTGAGTTATCGCCCAAACAGGTATTTTGCTTCCACCGAAATCTTTCATGATGTTCTTGTTCCATATCGGTTTATGTGTGTTAACATCAATGCAGTATAGGTCTCCATAAGGGCCGCAGGAATAGATCCTGTTGCCATCAATGGTTGGAACACTTCGTGAACCCGGATACGAAACTGATCCTGGTGCATCATAACTGTAGCTCCATAATTCCTTTCCGGTGTTAAAATCAAAGCACCTCATTATATCCCCAGTTTTATCATCTCTGTCGAGCATATACACTTTCCCGGCTTTGATCACCGGGCCGCCATATCCGGGACCAACGTTTGCTGTCCAGAGAACTTCAGGGCCTCCGGCAGGCCAGGTACGAAGTATCCCCTTCTGGGATGAAATGCCATTCCTGTTTGGGCCAAGGAACTGAGGCCAGTCCTGGGCACAAACATTGGACAAGAACACAAACAACGTAATTGCAGTGAAGAGGAGATTTGATCTTTTCATCGTTTTCATTTTATGTAAATAAAAGTCTTGTTAAGTGCGTCCATGATCTATTAGTCTACTGAGCTTTAACATATTTATTATTAAAAGTATAACTTATGCCTGCATTCCACAACAGATCATATTCCGATGGAATATCAGACTTTATTGGTTTGTTTACCAGGGCAGATCCTGAAACAGTTGAATTAAAGACATTAAAGAAAATTCATGGATATGATTTCAATGTCCGGTAAATTCTTTTATCACCTTCAAAGTATGACCGGTATCTTCCATTTCAAAGATCCGGGGACGGGAATTTGCATTGTTGGGGGAATGGAGTATCAGCATTATCTTTCCATCAAAAGTTTTAAAAATCATACCATGGCCGCCATCATTTCTGTATAGCGGTTCAGCCTGTTGTTTCCATGGGCCTGCAAGTTTTCCCGATTCTGAAATTGCAATTCCACATGTATATCCTTCATATCCTCCGCTTGTCCAGGTCATATATAATTTCCCGGTTTTACCCATATAAAAAAACGGCCCGTCGGTCACATTACATCCATATTGGTCGCTTATCTTACTCCATGGAGCCTGAGACGCGCGAAAAAGATTTTTCGGCACCCCGACAATTTCGGAGAGATCGTCTTTGAGCTGAACATACCCTATTGCGCCGTTTGTTACCTGCACCCATTCGTGGCAGTAAACTATGTAAGGAATTCCGTCTTCCACATAGAGAGTCCCGTCAAGGGTCATCATATCGACCGGCAGTGTAGAGTGATTTGCAAAAGCAGTAAAAGGACCAGTTGGCGAATCGCTGACCAGGATCTGAGATCCCCTGGTAACACGACCATTGCGTTCCCAGTTAGTCCACTGTTCGCATAATTTATTACGGGTATCAAAAGTGAGAAAAAGATAATATTTCCCCTTATAAATATGCATTTCAGGAGCCCAGATGCTCACAATTGGAATAGAGCCCCAGACATCCGCCGGTGCAGTATATATCATTTTTGGTCCTTCCCAGTTAATAAGGTCTTTACTGGAATAAAATCTCACACTTCTTCCTCCAGGGCCTACGATATAATAAGTTTTTGTTGCCGGATCAGCAACAACACACATATCTCTCCATCGAAGGCTGTCGAGATTGACTATTCCGGTCTGGTTAGGCCTTCTGGCTTGTTGTACCCGTTGTAGATTCTGTGTTTGATTTTGTTCCTGAACCTGTGAGCTTGCCAGAAAGGTTAGTGTAAAAAACAGAAGAGTGAAAGCAGAATTTTTTTTCATAATAATGTTTCTATTAAATTTTCAGATAGAAATTGCCAGTTATAAATCAATTGAAGGCCAGTCACTTCTGTCCCATTTCATTTCTCTGATTATAAGTTTGGACCTTCCGTTATCTCTTTTATCATAACCGTGCATTATCAAAATACTTTTCCCATCCATTGTGAAATGAGCACTATGTCCTACCCCAGCCCATACATCATTTCCTTTAGCGATCAGAGTTCCTCCACCACGACTTAAGAGTTTACCTTCCTTGTCAACATAAGGACCTTCAATATTTCTGGAACGGCCTACAACCAGATTATAATCACTATTAATACCTCTGCAGCAATAATCGAGGGAAACAAACAGGTAAAAATACTGGAAGTGCTTATAAATAAACGGGCCTTCAATAGTTCCATCGCCCGGATCAGTGTCGTCAAGAACGAAGGTTCTTGGCTGGCGTGCAACAGTATACCAAACCTCCGGTTTTGCAACCGAGAACAAATCGGGAGTAAGTTTGACCATTTTAATACCTCCCCAGAAGGAGCCAAATACCAGCCACCCCTGTCTTCCATCCATAATAAGATTAGCGTCGATTGCATTAAACAGATCCCTGTTGGGAACCGATTGTACTACCATTCCATGATCAACCCATTTAAAAGCAGTGTCGGTGGGATGCAAAGTCTTATTTGTAGCAACACCTATTGCGGATGTATTTTTAGCAAAAGCGGAAAATGAATAATATAAATAATACATTCCATTTACATATTGAATATCCGGAGCCCAATATCCACCACCACCTCTGAAACCCGGAATAACATCCTGGGTTAACCATTCCGGAGCTTTATCAAAGACATTGTATGCTCTTTTCCAGTGTATCAGATCGGTACTGGAGGAGACACTTCCCCCGGTTACAAAAAGATAATATACACTGTCCTGCTTTATCATTACAGGGTCATGAGCATCCAGCAAAGAAGATTTGGGATCTTTGTTATACTTAAGAGCAGCTTCCATTATTGCAATTTCTTTACGAGTTGGCTGACGCTGTTGTTGTCTCTGAGGGTTAGGTGCACTCTGCGCTCCCTGACTTTGAGTGCCTTGTGTATTTTGAGTTCCCTGAGAATAACCGTTTATCCCCTGCAAAAAGAGGAACAACATTAAAGATGATTTTAAAATTCGTTTCATATTTTTAATATTTATAGTTTAACTGTGGGCCAGCCTTATGCATCCCATATTATTTATCTGATAATCAATTTGGGCGACCGTTATCTTTGGCATCATAGCCATGAAAAACGAGTAGATCCTTCCTGTCAAATGTAAATGCGGCTTATTCCCCGCTCCTATTGTAGAAGTATTTTTCCAAAAACTGATACAGATTAATATAAAAAGTATTTTCCATCGTGAAAATAAATATCTGGAGTTCAGATATCCAGAGACCTGTTTCCAGGAATAATTGTATCGTTATTGCATAGCTAAAATTAAATTCAATTTTTTATTATGTGAGTTCAGATATATTTCTGCCATACAATAATCTAGGTTCGCGTTAGATCTGGCGTATGTGAAATCTGCTCGAAGCTCTACCGATCGCCAGGTGGCGCAGATCACTGTCCGCGGGAAGGGCTTTATCCTGCGCTCAGAAGAGCGCGCCGACGATATCTTTGCCGCAATGGACACTGCTGTGGAAAAGATGCAGCGCCAGATCGAAAGGTATAAAGGGAAGCATTATAAAGGCCGCGGGGACGGCAAATCCGCTGCAGAAGTTGTTGAAGTTGTTCCGCCTGAAGAAGATACCGGGGAAATTGGACCGATCATCGCCCGGCGAAAAACCTTCCGGCTCCAACCCATGAGTGAGTTGGAAGCGATAGAGCAAATGCTTCTGTTAGGCCATGAGAATTTCTTCATTTTCTACAATGTGAATACAAATTCGATTAACGTCCTTTACCACCGCCGTGACGGCAGCTATGGATTGATCGAACCGCTTTACGGTTAAGCCGGGGAGATACGTCTTCGCTTCCCAATGGATTAACCAAGCCGCCCGTGTGCACGGGCGGCTTTTTATAAGGCGAGGGGGAGGTTTATCGTTTCTGCGTTGACTTCTCGGATTGAAACGGTTAAACTTCAGGGACGATTTTTCCATAATATAGAATGAGGGCTTTATGAATAAGATACTTGACAATCCGGATGAAGAGCCAGAGCTCTTCTTCCAGAACGGCTCGCCCCATGTTAACCCGATTGATCGTGCAGGTGTGCTTACGGCTGTCCAAAATCTGTTGTCGGCGATTGGTGAGGATCCAACCCGAGCTGGTTTGAGCAACACCCCCGATCGAGTCGCCAGGATGTACGAGGAGCTCCTGGAAGGTTACTGGATTGATCCGGAAGCGATTGTCAACGATGCCGTCTTTGATGAAACCTATGATGAAATGGTGATTGTCCGCGACATCGAGTTCTACAGCCTGTGTGAACACCACCTGCTCCCTTTCCTTGGTCGAGCACACGTTGCCTACTTTCCCAGGGGAAAAGTGATCGGTTTGTCTAAAATCCCGCGGATTGTGGATATGTATGCCCGCCGATTGCAGGTTCAAGAGCGGATGACACGCCAGATAGCAGAGTTCATCCACAACCTGCTGCATCCATACGGCGTGGCGGTTATCGTCGAAGGCCTGCATCTGTGCGCAACCATGCGTGGAGTCCGGAAACACGATGCCCGGATGACCACGTCAGCGATGTATGGAGCTTTCCGAAAGAACCTGGCTACCCGGCAGGAGTTCCTGGAAAATATCTCGCGAGGCTCCAACCCAATTTTATGAGCATCTGATCAGGAGGAGGAAACCTGTTCCTGTTTGGATTGCCTGGCTATCAGGACGAGGCTGAGGATCAATACGAGCAGCGCGACCACCTGGACGAGCCGGAAACCCCCTGATATCAGCAGGCTGTCGCCTCGAAACGCCTCAAGAACCAGCCGAGAGCCAGCAAAAAGTGCAATAAAGGAAAGGAAATAGCGGCCTGGCGGCCAGGCATTTATCCGCTGCCTGCCTGGCCAGAGCAAGATCAAGATCCCCGCCGCTGCCAGGGTTTCATAGACCTGGGTTGGATGCCGGGAAGCTCCCCAAAGTTCTATCGCCCAGGGCAGCTGCGCAGGAGAGCCGAATGCGAGCCCTGATGCCAGGTGAGAAAGGCCTGTCGCCACAGCCAGGACATTCAGCGCAGGTGTGATCGAATCGAGGAGCGGCCAGAGAGGCAGCCGCTTGCGGCTGGCGTAGACCCAGCCAGCCAGGATTCCGATTACTGCCCCGTCTGCAGCGCTGAAGAGGCCTGGATTGAGAGATAACAGGCTGATGGGGCTTTCCATGAAGACAGCCGAGTGGCGCAGAACGTAAATCAGCCGTCCGCCGATGATCCCAAAAGCCAAAGTGATTAAAACCAGGTTGTTTACATGATTTGCAGAGACTCCACGGCGGGCAGAAAACCGTTCGGCAAGCGAAAGGCCGAGCCACAAGCCAAACAGCAGGATAAGCCCTGGGGCCTGAATTGCAGCGGGACCCACCTGAAGAACCGGCAGCATTAAGGCTTCCCTTCGACTAGCTGCTGTACCCGGATGTTCAGCAGCGCCTCAGCCATCGGTCCGCCGATCACGACTTCTTCGATTGTTCCATCGGCAGCGACAAAAAAGGACGTGGGCAGCGCTCGAACCGCAAATAAATCCGATGCCTCACCTTGCTCATCAAATAAAATCGGGAAGCTGAGCTGGAGTGCGTCGCTGAAGGCGAGCGCATCGCTGCGGTTGTCCTGGATTGTTGAGTTCACACCCAGGATAAGAAATCCCTGGTCTCGATATTTTTGAAAAACTCGCTCCATCGCCGGCATCTCCGCCCGGCACGGCCCACACCAGGATGCCCAGAAATTAATCAAGAGCGGGCGGCCGCGCAAGTCCGAGATCCGGTAGAACCGGCCGGTGCTGTCTGAAAGCTCAAAGTCAGGTGCAAAAAAACCGCGCTGTGGGGCGGAAATCCGTTCGCTGGCGGCGTTAATAGCTGCCGGTCGGGTTAGCCAGATCCAGGCGGCTCCGAGGATCGAGACAACGCTGATGAGAAAAATCCAATGTTTTCGCGACAATGTCCTATCCATTAGAAAGTCAAGTTTACAGAGCAAATCCTCGGCTGTCAAGCCTGAACGTGGATGTTTTGGGCCAAATCGGTCAGCTTGACAAAAAGCCTTCTCTGATATGATCATTTTGCATGTCAAAAAACCTTGTTTCCGGCCGGTATGGCCGATATCTGTATCCTGGCACTGATTTTTGGGCTTGCGCTGTTTTCCTGTAAGCTCCCGGGTGCGCTTTTGAACATCGATCGAAATGCAGAAGGCACGACGATTTCCTTTCCGACGATTTCTGCAACCTCTTCACCGATGACGCCGCTCCCTGTCACAACCGCGGCTCTTGAAATCTACGACCTATCCTTCCCCCTGGTCCCACTGGACCAGGGAGCCTATCCTCCAATCCCTACAGTAGAAGGTTATCCTGTTCCGATTGGCTCTCCGGAATATCCTCTGCCTGTCCAGGCGAATACCAGCCCGACAATCCCCCTGCTAACAGAAAGCGCGGCTACTCCTTCTCCAACTCAGATGAAGACTGGCTCGCCAGCCCCGACGAGACTGGGGAGCGGTGCTTCTACCCTGACCGCACCTGCACCTTCTGCAACATTAACAGCCACGAACCAGCCACAGGTTGTTCTCGTTGGACAGACGCCTTATCCGGGGATGGAAATCCCACCAACTTTCCCAAATCCATACCCGGGCGGAAGTGAGATTACAGCGCCTCCCTACAACCCCTATCCTGGACCCGGAACACCAACACTGGCGGTCCCACCGACTTCGGCCGTCGTGGTGCCAACCATGAGCCCGACTTCCCCATCCGGGATGCCCGTTTCTTCGCAAGTTCCACAGCAGGCCCAGCCTACCCAGATGAGTGCGACCGCAATGCCGGCTGCATCCCCAACGGCTCAGTCAAGCCGCACTCCTTTCTTGACCCCAACGCCAACTCTGACAAAGACACCGACCCCGACCCGGACGCCGCTGCCGGCGCCTCCCTGGGTGAGCGCCAGGTTGAAAGCGTCTGATCCAGCAAAAGTGAAGCTGGCTTCCGGGAAGCCCCAGCTCGTGATGTTTTTCGCCTACTGGAGCGGACCAAGCCAGGCGATGGCGCCCATCATCCAGCGGATCGAGGCAGAGTACCGCGGACCGGTGACCTTTACTTATCTCGACATCGATGACCCGGAAGTTCGCCCATTCAAGCGCCAGCTTCGTTATAAAGTTGAGCCGCACTTTTTCTTGCTGGATGAAAATGGGAAAATTCTCGACCAATGGGTCGGATACCTCACCGCCACAGCGCTGCGCCGCGCCATTGACGGTGCCTTGGAATAATCCCCGTCAACCGATCCCAACCCGGAAAAGGGATCTCGATCCGCTTGCCCTTATAGTTCCCACAAAGTTCATGGTCTGTCGAGTCTGGTTAGTAGTCTTGACAAATCGGATCGGATTATGTACAATATATTCATATCTCCCCCCCGGGGGGTAGGGATGATACGATGGATTTGTTCAAATCAAAATTTGGACAGGTACAAATCATGAGACACGAGCAAACATTGCGGCGGCTGCAAACGATTGAAGGCCACGTGCGCGGAATCAGAGGATGGTAGAAGAGGAGGCGTACTGCATCGATGTGATTCGCCAGATTCAGGCAGTTCAAGCGGCGTTAAACAAGGTGAGCGCCCAGATCCTGGAAGGACATCTGAACTCGTGTCTGATCACAGCGGTGCGCGGCGAAGACCCGGATGAGCGCGAGCGGGTGCTGAAAGAAGTCATAGATGTATTTGGTTCGGCCCAGAAACCTTAATTACCCTGGCTGGTTTTTCATTTCCCAGATTTATCCTAAGAGAGGAAGAAGATGATGACTACTGTAACTTATTCAATTCCCAATATCTCCTGCGGACACTGCGTCCACACGATTCAGAGCGAGGTGAGCGAGCTGAAGGGAGTCCTTTCGGTCGTGGCTGATCAGGCAGCCCGGGAAGCGACAATTACTTTTGACAGTCCTGCCACCGAAGAAGAGATCAAGCAGCTGCTCGCATCGATCAATTATCCAGCCGTTAGTTAGCAAAGAATGAGCAATTCCAGACAGGTGATCCTGCCGATCACCGGTATGACCTGCGCAAACTGCGTGTCGACGGTCGAGCGCAATTTAAAAAAGGTGGACGGCGTTCAGAATGCACTGGTCAACCTGTCTTCCGAGCGCGCAACGGTTGAGTATGATCCAGCCCGGGCAAGCCTGGACGACTTGATCGAGCGGGTCGAACGGGCTGGTTATGGCATCGCGAGCGGGCAGGCGGACCTGTCGATCCGGCGAATGGGCGATGACAACGATGCCCGGCGCCTGGAAAAAGCCCTCGAGCGCGATCGAAGGTGTTGAAGATGTACAGGTCAGCTTTGCCAGCGAAAAAGCTCGGGTTCGTTATATTCCCACGCTGGTGAGCCAATCCGATCTGCGCCGGGTCATAGAAGACGCTGGTTTTGGGCGTGGTCCTTGCCGGCGGCGACTTCGAAGATGCAGAAGGACAGGCTCGCGAGGCCGAGATCGCCCAACAACGCCATTTGCTTACAGTCGGGTTAATTTTTACGATCCCGCTCTTCTTGTTTTCCATGGCGCGTGACCTGGGACTTCTGCCAGCCTCAATTGCGAATGCCTGGTGGGGGAATCTTCTCATGCTGCTGCTGGCGACGCCGGTGCAGTTCTATGTGGGCAAACAATATTACATAGGCGCGTACAAGGCCTTGCGTAATCGATCGGCAAACATGGATGTCCTGATCGTAATGGGATCATCCGCGGCTTATTTCTATTCCTTTGCAGTCGTGATTTCTTCATTCGGTCAAAACACAAGCCATGCAAGTATGGGATCGGGAGCTTCGGTCCAGCATGTCTATTTTGAGACTTCTGCGATGATCATCACGCTGATCAAGCTCGGCAAGTACCTTGAAGCAAAGGCGAAGGGCCGGACGAGTGATGCGATTAAAAAATTGATGAGCCTGCGCCCTCGCACCGCGCGTCTGGTAAGAGACGGCCAGGAGCTGGAATTACCGGTTGAAGATGTACGCCTGGGTGACCTCGTGATCGTGCGGCCAGGCGAGAAGATCCCAGTAGATGGTGTGGTTGTCGAAGGGCAGTCTTCCGTGGACGAGTCGATGCTCACAGGAGAATCGCTCCCGGTAAGCAAAGGTCCGGGGGATAACCTGATCGGTGCAACGCTGAACCGGATGGGATTGTTAAAATTTGAAGCGACACGAATCGGAAAGGATACCACGCTTGCTCAGATCATCCGCCTGGTTGAAGAGGCTCAGGGCAGTAAGGCGCCGATCCAGAAACTTGCAGACCAGGTTTCGGCGGTTTTTGTGCCAGCCGTCATCGCGATCGCCCTGGCAACATTCTTTGTCTGGATGTTCCTGATCCCGCTCCCGGCCGGCTCTGAGACGAGCGCGTTCACGCGTGCCTTGATCAACATGGTCGCCGTGCTGGTGATCGCCTGTCCGTGCGCAATGGGACTGGCGACCCCGACTGCTGTGATGGTTGGAACCGGAAGAGGAGCGGAGCAGGGCATCCTTTTTAAATCCGGTGAAGCGTTGGAACGGGCAGGGAAAATCACGATGGTCGTGTTTGACAAGACAGGCACGATCACGCGTGGCCAACCGGCTGTCACAGATGTGATCCTCCCAGGGCTGCCTGATGCAGGACCAGCATCCGATGCGGTTCGGTCCGAGCTGATTCGCCTGGCTGCGTCGGTCGAGAAAGGCAGCGAGCACCCGCTCGGAGAGGCAATCCTGGCGCGGGCTGTGGAGCTGAATCTGCAGCTAAGCGAGCCGCAAGGGTTCAAAGCCGATGCCGGCCGGGGAGTTGAAGCGGATATTGATGGAAAACACGTCACCCTGGGCAGTTTTCGGATGATGCAGGATCGCGGCCTGGCTTTGAACGGCCTGGAGCCAGAAGCAGCTCGCCTGCAGGAGGAGGCCAAGTCCACCATTCTGGTTGGGATCGATGGGTCGGTTGAAGGAGTAATTGGGGTGGCGGACACGCTCAAAGACGGTTCGCCAGAAGCCATCGCCCAGCTTCATTCGCTTGGCCTGAATGTGGCGATGATAACGGGCGACAATCGAGTCACGGCCGAGACGATTGCCCGCCAGGTAGATATCGCAACCGTGCTGGCTGAAGTGCTTCCTGGTGAAAAATCCGCCCGGGTTAAAGAGCTGCAGGAAGCCGGAGATGTTGTTGCGATGGTCGGTGATGGGATCAATGACGCGCCGGCGTTGGCTCAGGCCGAGGTGGGGATTGCTATCGGGACCGGGACGGATGTGGCTATTGCAGCAGCTCCAGTCGTGCTGATAGGCGGTGATTTACGCCAGGTTGCACAGGCGATCTCCCTGTCCACGGCGCACGCTGAAGACGATCAGGCAGAATCTGTTCTGGGCTTTTTTCTACAATATAATCTTGATCCCGACCGCAGCTGCCGGCTTTTTAAACCCGATGCTCGCGGCAGGCGCGATGGCTTTCAGCAGCGTCTTTGTGGTCGGCAACAGCTTGAGGCTTCGCCGGGTAAAGATTGGTTAAACAGACTTCAGGATATCTCGGCAGCTTGTATAACGGCTGGCGCATCGCCTTCGTCAGAAAGCTTGAAGACGCTCATTAAGGATCCTGTAAACATGATGAATGCGCCGCTGATATACGGCAGGTTCATCCCGACATCGTAAATGTTGCCTGCCCAAAGCGGGCCAAAGATCCGCCCCAGGCTCAAGAATGAATTGTTAAGACCCATCGTCGCGCCCTGTCCGGACTTCGTCCGGCGCGAAATCAGCGAAGCCACAACCGGGTTGATCATAGAGTTGCTGATCACGAAGAATGAGACTGAAAGAAGCACTTCAACGAAGGTTTGCGCGCGGGCCATCCAAAGGAAACCAACCGCAGTCCCCAGCATGCTGTAGCGGATCACCTTGACCTCGCCAAAGCGCCGGCTCAGCCGGCCTGTCATTAACCCCTGCATCAGAGCCGAGAGCAAACCGATGATGGTCAACATCAGTCCAACCCTGCCAGGCGTATACTGGTAGCGGTCCGCTGCATAAAGCCCAAAAATCCCTTCGAAATTTGTCAATGCAAAGGTGAAAAGGAAGGACATCAGGAATAAAATACCCATCGGTCCTGCCAGCGCCTGAGCCATGGCTTTGAGCTGGGGTGTTCGTTTTTCAACCGGCCCTGCTTGCTCTGGTTTTTGCGACTCGGGCAGGAAAAAGAAAATCAAGATCAGCGCGAGCAAGGAAAGAGCCGATGCGAAGAAGAAAGGCGTCGAAAGCGATTGTTTGGCAAGCAGACCGCCAATCCCGGGACCCAAAACCATCCCTATCCCCATCGCTGCACCGATCATTCCCATCCCGCTGCTGCGTTTCTCGTGCGAGGTGCTGTCTCCGATATAAGCCATTGCGGTCGGCAGCGTTGCAACAGCCAGCATTCCAGATAAGGATCGCGCCGCGAACAGCATCCAAAGCTCGGTCGAGAGCCCAAATAGAAGCTGTGCGATCACATTTCCAAGCACGCCGATCATCATGACAGGCTTGCGACCGATCCGATCTGAGAGGCTGCCCCAGAACGGTGCGAAGATGAAATTCAAAACGCCGTAAACGGCCATCAACGCCCCCAGCGCGGAACCGCTTGCACCGAAGCTTTTGACGTAAAACGGCATGATCGGAATGATCATCCCAAAGCCGAGCATTACGACGATCATGGTGAAGAAAAGGATGGAGATATTGCGTTGGTTGGTTTTGTCTGTCATGTTGAATTTCCCAGAGATTTGGGCGCCAGGATCAGCTCGCTGCATTTCCTGGATTGTTTTCGTCGGACCCTTCGAGACGCTGAATGTCTGTCGTTGTCGCAGATAAGTAGAGCTCCATCAAACGCAGAAGCTCGCTCCGCTCTTGCGCTGAGAAAAAGCGGAAAACAGCTTCCAAACGCTCGACCTGCTTCTTTTCGAATTCATTCATCAGCTGATAGCCACTTTCGGTCAGGGATACCACCTGCGAACGGCGATCTGCCGGGTCGGGTTTGCGTTGGACCAGGTCTCGTTCGACCAGCCGATCGACGATGCCGGTCATCGTTGCAGAAAGCTGGAATGAATTTTCAGCAAGGGACGACATGCTGCAGCCATCAGGATTATGATGCAGGGTGCGCAGGGTCGTGTATTGTGGGACAGTCAGATTGATAGGCTCCAGATCGAGCGCCAACCTGCGGCGAGACGCCAGGCTCAGGCGCATGATCGTCTGATGCATAGCTGCAGCATCGGAAAGCGGATTGTCTTCAGGAATAATTCCGTCCATGAATGTCCCTCGAATATTTAGCAGCGATGATAATTAGCGACGCTGAATTTTATTGGATCAATGGATTGATGTCAATCCCCCATTAGACATCCAATATCCTTCTAACCAAACCTTAATCCTCTCAGTTTTGCAAGGCTATTGACCCAGAACTATTTTCGGTTATGCTTAACAGATTGTGCCTGGAATTGATCCTTGTGGAAAACTGGCACAAGAGGACATTGAAGAAGATATGAAAAGCGAACCATTCAGCTCAAGCTTCCAGCGGAAACATGGTGAAGCGGTGATCACCCGCCGAGACTTCCTCAAAATGACGGGGGCAGGTTTGGCCGGGTTGTATCTGCGCGGGCTGAAATCACCGCTGGAGCTCCCTGTTTTTCCCCAGGCTGAGCGCCTTGGACGGGTTGCTGTAGGCTCCGTGGAGCTTAAGATCCGCCCGGATCCCAAATCACAGACGCTCGGGATGCTGTATGAAGACGCGGTCGTTCCCTGGCTGCGAGAAGTCTCTGGGGCAAAACCCGCTTACATTTTCAACAATCAGCGCTGGGTGGAGACGCCGGATGGGTATATTTATGGACCCTACCTGCAGCCGGTATATAATCACCCCAACCAGCCTGTCGAAGATTTACCCCCATCTTCTCGCGAGCCTGGGATGTGGGCTGAGGTCACGGTTCCTTATGCAGATGCTGTTCTGGACAAGCAGGAACCGTCCTCGAATTCCTGGGTAAAAGCCAGGTTGGAGCAGGGTTTGCCGCTGCGCGTGGTTTACAGTCAGACCTTCTGGATAGACCGGGTTCAAACCGACAGCGCCGGTCAGGTGCTATATCGCCTGAACCCCAATTATTACGGGGGTGTGGATATGCTCTGGGTGGCGGCAGAAGCGCTTCGCCCGATAACCCTGGATGACCTTTCCCCGATTAACCCGGACCAGACGGACAAGCATATCGAGATCGATCTCGGCCACCAGACCGTCTCGTGTTTTGAAGGAAAGCAAGAAGTCTTCTTCTGCCGGGCATCCACCGGCGCGAAATATGATATGTACGGTAATGTCGTGGACAATTGGTCCACACCCGTGGGGAACCACCGGGTTACCCGGAAATATATCTCCCTGCAGATGAGCGGTGGGACGACCGGCGCGGGATACGATTTGCCCGGGATCGCCTGGACATCGATTTTTGCCACGGGCGGCGTGGCGATCCATTCCACCTTCTGGCATAACAATTACGGTGATCCGGTTTCTCACGGCTGCGTCAACTGCCTGCCTGAGGACGCACAATGGATTTTCCGCTGGACTGCCCCGGAGGTCGTCTATGACCCAGGTATGCTGGATGTGACCGTCAGCGGGCAGGAGAGCACAGGGATTGAAGTGATTGATGGCTGAACCTGACAGGCGTTCTGTATTTTCTCGTCGGCAGTTTCTGAAGACTGCCCTGCTCTCGATTGGTGGGATGGTATTCACCCCCTCGCTTGGAGGACTTGCCCGTTCAGCCAGCGGATTGCCTGATTTCCCTCGGTCCGAGCGGCTCGGTCGGGTGCTTGGCGGCAAAGTCGAGGTGAAATTAAAGCCCGATGAAGACAGCCCGACAGTCAAAGAGCTTTTTGATGACGCGCTGGTCGTCTGGCTGCGGGAGGGGGTCGGCTCGCGGCCGCTCTGGAATGACCAGCGCTATGTGGAGACGCCTGAAGGGTTTATATACGCTGCAAATCTGCAGCCTGTCAGGAACGAGCCCAATCTGCCGCTGAAGGCGTTTTCCGATCCGCAGGGCGCTTGGGTGGAGGTCACAGTACCGTATGTAGATATCGTACTGGCGAATCCTCCGGGACGCTCGCCCTGGCTTGAGCAAACCACGACCCCGCGCCTTTATTACAGCCAGGTCCTGTTTGCGGACCAGATCCGGACGGACGAGTATGGCCAGAGCTGGTACCGGGTCGGCGACCGATACGGCAGTTATGGCGACTACTTTTGGGCGGCAGCGGAGGCATTTCGGCCGATTTCCGCTGAAGAGTTTGATCCAATCCACCCGGAAGTTCAGGAAAAACTGGTTGTTGTCGATCTGACCTACCAGACCCTGTCGTGCATGGAAGGCAACGATGAAGTGTACTTTTGCAGGATCTCCAGCGGTCCGAAAGTCTCAAGCACCTCCAAACCCGCTGGAGAATGGGCCACTCCACCGGGCAAGCACACGATCTGGCGCAAGCTTGTTTCCGTACACATGACAGGTGGGACGACCGGGGGGGGCTATGACCTGGCTGGAATCGGCTGGACGACGCTTTTTGCAAGCCAGGGAATGGCAATCCATTCGACCTTCTGGCACAACAGCTACGGCGCTCCCGCGTTCGCACGGCTGTGTGAACTGCAGACCGGAAGATGCACAGTGGATCTTCCGCTGGACTCTGCCGAACGTGCCTTCAGAGCCAGGGGATGTGACACAGTCCGGTCAGGGCAGCACGAAGGTGCTGGTGAAAGCCAGTTAATCGAGAATTTACAGGAGTTTGGTTATGGAGATGGGGAATATTGGTATCTGGTTTGCATTTCTGGCAGGGTTGGCGTCGTTCTTCTCGCCATGCGTGTTTTCACTGGTGCCAGCCTATATCGGTTATCTTGGGGGAGGACGGTCGCGGCATCCAGTGAAGGAAAATCAGATACCCTCGTTTCTTTCAGCCACGGTCTGGCGTTTGTGCTTGGATTTCAGCACGGTATTCATCACCCTGGGGGTAGCGACTTCGGCAGTTGGCGGTCTGCTGTACGACGCGCGCGGCTGGTTGGCGAAAATTGGTGGGGTTGTCATCATTATTTTTGGCCTGCATATGACCGGGCTGCTGCGAATCCCTTTTCTCGAATATGATCTGCGCCCGCAGTCTGCCCCACAGCGCAAGCGCGGCTATCTGGCCTCATTTCTGATGGGCGTGTTTTTCTCGGCTGGATGGTCGCCCTGCGTCGGCCCGATCCTGGGAGCTATACTGACGATTGCGCTTAACGGGGGATCGATCTCGCAGGGCGTGATCCTGCTGACTGCTTATTCTGCCGGGTTGGCAATCCCCTTCCTGGTGGCTTCGGTTGAAATTGGGCTGGTGACCTACGGTGATCCGCCGCTACCGCAAGATGACCCATTATGTTGAAATTGCGATGGGCGTACTGCTGATTATCGTAGGAGTACTGCTGCTGTCTGGACAATTCCAGAAGCTGGCTCAGCTGAGCAGCTTCTTTGATTATTACAACGAGCTGGCTTTAGGGCGGTTGTTATTATATTTGTTCTTTGCGCTGGTGGTGCTGGGGATCGTGCCGGGCATCATCGCATCGCGAAAAGGGCGAAATTTCTTTACCTGGTGGATCTTTGGAGCCACGCTTTTTCCGATAGCTCTGGCGATGGCTTTGATGCTCGATCCACTTGCCCCACCTGCAGATCCATCTGGGAAAGAAGATCAAGGGATCGAACCTGTTTAGAGAGTAAATCGACGTCAGCATGCTCGGGAGAATTGCCTGGTGAAAAATCCAAAATCCAAACAAAGAAGACTTCTTATAGCGGTGATCGGCTTATGGATCGGAATCCTGGCCATCGTAGCCGTCATCGTTGGCCTGGTTTTAACCGGGACGATCTCCCTGGAAGGATCAGGTCAGTCGGCTTATGCCCCGCTTGCCCGGTCTTGAGGAAGGATCCCTGGCGAACGATTTCGAGCTGGAGAGCCTGGATGGGGAAAATGTGCGGCTCTCCGACCTGCGCGGTAAGGTTGTTGTGGTCAATTTCTGGGCAACCTGGTGCATCCCCTGCCTGGAAGAAATGCCGATGTTTCAGGCTTATTCCGAGGAGTATCCCCAGTTTGCGATGTTGGGGATTGATCAGGCTGAGAGCAAATCGAAAGCTGAGCCATTAATTTCCAAGATGGGGATCACATACCCAATCCTCTTCGATACGAATGCAAAGGTCAGCGATTCATTCAAGGTGTTTATGCTCCCGACAACTTTGTTTATCGACCCGGAAGGGATGATCCGTTTTCGACATTATGGAGTGATGTCGCAGGACCAGTTCATTTATTATCTTCGAACGCTGGGGGCGGTTGAATGAGCTCTGAGCGCCTGATCACGGTCACACTCTACAGCCGGGCGGATTGCCATCTTTGTGAAATCGCGCGCCAGGATCTGGATGATCTGAAGTCAGAGTTTCCATTTCGGCTCGAGGTGATCGATGTGGACAGCAACGAAAAGCTGAAGAGCGAGCTCGGATTTCGAGGTGCCGGTTGTCGAGACAGGACCTTTTCGGTTGAAAGCCCCCTTCGGGATCCAGGAGCTGAGGATTACGCTTGCGGCGGAGCGCGATCGTGAGCGTCATATCGCGCTGGTGGAGGCTTCTCCAAAACTGCGCGAGGTGCGCGAATTGGGTGTATGGAGGCAGTCAGACAGCATCTCCTACTGGTTTTCCAGGCATTACATGCTGGTTTTTAATTTTGCCGTCGCCCTGTATCTGGGAGGGGCTTTTCTGGCGCCTCTGTTAATGAAGGTTGGCTGGGAAACGCCAGCGAACCTTATCTATCGCGGCTACAGCCTGGTCTGCCATCAGCTGGCGTATCGATCGATTTTCATCTTTGGCGAGCAGATGGTCTATCCCCGCGAATCTGCAGGAGTCAGCGGTTTACTATCCTTTAATGAGATAACAGGGCTCAGCGAGGGCTCGAAGGCATCCGAGCTTCTAAAAGCCCGGTCTTTTCCTGGAAATGAAGTCGTGGGTTATAAAGTCGCCCTCTGCGAGCGGGATATTGCGATTTATCTTGGGATCCTGATTTTTGGACTGCTGTTCTCGCTTTCTCGCTACCGCCTGCCAGCCTTGCCGTGGTATATCTGGATCATAGCCGGGTGCGTCCCTATCGCCCTGGATGGTTTCAGCCAGCTGTTCAGCCAGCCGCCGCTGTCTTTCATCCCGTACCGCGAAAGCACGCCCCTGCTTCGGATATTTACCGGGTTTCTTTTTGGTTTTACCACAGCCTGGTTTGGCTATCCGCTCGTCGAAGAATTGATGTGCGAGACCAGAAAAATCTACGAAGCAAAATGGGAGCGCACTCACCGCAATTTAGAGCCTCAAAGCCGAACCACCGACCAGGCTTGAGAAAAACCATCCCATCATGCAGTTCCATGATTTTGGAGAAATCCGCTACTTTACTTTCGAATCTTTCGAGGATTTCGGGAATCTCTCACGGTATCCTGAGCCGGCGTGGCGGCCTCAGCCCGCATCCGTGGGCATCTTTAAACGTTGGCGGTACGGTTGGCGACGACGGCGGCAGGGTGCAGGCGAACCGCCAACTCTCCTTTGAGGCGCTTGGACGATCGCTGGAAAGCCTTTTCGACGTCTGGCAGGTGCACAGCACCGAAGTGGTCTGCACCGACTCGCCGCGTCCTCCAGGAGTTCCGCACCTCAAGGCAGACGCGATCCTGACAGACCGACCAGGCGTGACACTCTTCATGCGCTTTGCCGATTGTGTCCCGATCTTCCTGTTCGACCCAATCCGTCAGGTGATTGGATTGGTGCACGCAGGCTGGAAGGGAACCGTGGATAAAACTGTCGAGGCGGCTGTTCATGTGATGAAAAGCCGCTACCTTTCCAACCCGGCGGATATCCTGGCGGGAATAGGCCCATCGATCGGGGCGCACCATTACGAGGTCGGGCCGGAAGTCGCCGCCCTGGCGAGGACAGCATTTGGAATGGACGCCTCTGCCCTTGTGCAGCCTTTGGGTCGGAATCCGGCCGGTGAAACTAAGGTACAATTTGACCTGTGGGCTGCCAACAGGCTGATCCTTGAGAACCTGGGAGTGCGTAATATCGAAATGTCAAAGATTTGCACTGCCTGCAATCTTTCAGACTGGTATTCCCACCGGGCTGAAAATGGTCGAACGGGCCGTTTTGGGGCTTTGATTGGAATGTAAAGATGGTTCCGCTGCCGGTGAGCTCAATCCGTAAAAATTTCTTACAGGTATCCGAACAGATCGAGCAAGCTGCTCGATCTGCAGGGCGCGAGCCCGAATCTATTCGCCTGATCGTGGTAACGAAGGGCCATCCCGTTGAGTTAATTCAAGCAGCGGTAAAGGCTGGAGCGAGGCGGCTGGGTGAAAATTATGTGGATGAGGCGCTGGCCAAGATGGATGCTCTGGGCGAGCCTACCGGACTAGAATGGCACATGATCGGCCATGTCCAGAGCCGCAAGGCTCAATCGGTCAGTGAACGCTTCGACTGGCTGCATTCGCTGGACAGCCTCAAACTGGCTCAACGGCTGGATCGGTTTGCCGGAGCGATCGGCCGGCGGCTTCCAGTTCTGCTGGAATGCAACACGAGTGGAGAAGAGACAAAATTTGGCTGGCCAGCCTGGCAGGAAACCACCTTTCCTGTTTTAGCGCTGGAGTTCCAGGAAATCACCCGGCTCCCTAACCTGGAAGTGCGCGGGTTGATGACGATGGCGCCATTTTTTGACGAACCCGAACCATCCCGCCCCTGTTTCCGCCGGCTGAGTCAGCTGCGTGATTATCTTGCTGACAGCTGCCGGGAACGGACTGGCAGGAGCTTTCGATGGGGATGAGCAGTGATTTTACTGTAGCCATCCAGGAAGGTGCGACTCTGGTGCGGATCGGGACTGCAATCATGGGTCCACGCCCGTGATTGAACGAAAATTATCATTCATGATGAGGAAATTATGATCTTTCTAGCAGAGGTGATCCACCGTGTTTTCCAGCTGCTCGTGCTGGTAGTCGTCGTCCAGGCGATCCTTTCATTTTTTATGGATCCTTATCACCCCATTCGTCGTACGATCGATCAGTTCGTCAATCCGTTTTTAGTACCCATTCGCCGAATTGTGCCCCCAATCGCCAACCTGGACTTCAGTCCGGTCGTATTAATCATCCTGCTTCAGGTCCTGGACTTGCTGATTTACCGGCTACTCCTTTCGCTCGGGTGAGCACATTAAGGATATATCGAAATCCCGCAGGCTGCAAGATTCCATAATCCGGTATAGACGGCATCCTGTATCTCTTCTTCACCGGCTGCATATGCCTTTACGAGTGGAGGGGCAGCAGCAGGATTTCCACTTAAACCAAGGTAATATATTGCCGCCAGGCGCTGGTCTTTGTTCCCTTCGATAACGGCTCGTTCCAATAATTGGAAAGCAGGCTTTCCAGGGGCAACGCCGAGCTCCCTTTCGCTCGCGAACTCGATCAGCCATGGGGTCTGGGGCAGCTCTGGGAGCCGAGCCGGTGAGCGCGGGTGAACGTCATGCAGCTGCTTGAGCTGCTGCTTGGCCGCATCCTGCACGATCCATTGATTGTCATCTGAAGAAAGGGCTTCGAGTACTTTCTCAAACTTTGGATCCCGGGTACGACCCAGACCAAAGACGGCAGCCCGGCGCACGTTCGGATTCTCCAGCTCGGTGCATTCCAGCAAGAAGTCGTGCCCTTCCCCAATATCGTTGGCAAGCGCTTCAGCGGCATCCTTGCTTTTCGCTTCATCCCCTTGGAGCAGGATTTTCCCTGCTGCCTCAAGTCCGGTATTCTCGCCCATTGCGACCAGCGCGAGCAGCGCAGCCCTGCTGAGATTTGCATTCGGATGGTCGCACTTCCGGGAAAGGATCTCGATCGATTTGAAATCTCGCAAATACCCCAAACCCAACGCGGCAAGCTGTTGAGATTCAACCCCTTTTTGGGCAGCAAGCTGGCGCAGCAGCAGCGAGACGCCCGGTTGTTTTGACTGCACCAGCGCAGAGAGCGCCCGAAAACGCAGCGAAATCGGATGCCCTTCCGTTTGCAGGCAGATTGCCAGCCGGCGCATTACCTGATCCGTCCAGATCGATCCCTCCGGGCTGCCGGGGAGCCAGCGGGCGAGCCTGGAAAAGCGCGCCCAGAAGCGGATTTTCGTCGTCACACTTCAGCAGCTCTGCGATCCATTCCGCCCGTTGATCGAAGACCGCTAGATATTTCAAGGCGCTACTCCGCCCGCACCATTCAGGCTGAGCTGCCAGGGATCTGGCAACGTTTCCACCCTTCAGCCGTCTTGAGGCAAGGTATGCCGTGAAGATCGGGTGAGCCAGCGAGATCCTATCGGCTGATCTGGGGATCAATAATCCACATTCGAGCAGATCGGGCAGTGCGCCGGCTGCCCGCACAACTTCGGCGAAGTCCGAATTCCCGCTCCCTGTCTGCCTCTCAGCTTCTTCACTGCTGTTTGTTCGTGCCGCGCCGTCTTGTTTGCCAGAAAGCCACAGCTCGGCAGCTGCCCTGGAGGGGAGAGGATCCATCGAGAGGATCATCTGGGAGGCGAGCTGTTCGAGTCCATTGTGATTTCTGGCTGGCTGGCCGAACGTCATCCGGCGCATATGAGCTTCAATGACAGCCCCCTCGTCCGGACCGAGCGAATCGCCAGCGAATGCTCCCCATACTTTCAGGGTCAATTCGAGCGGGCTCAAAGCCGAGCTTGAGTTCAAGAGCCAGCCTGTAACCAGAAGCGGGTCTGGCTCGGAAGTCGGGCTGATCGGATTGTGATCGGGTATGAATCTGCCAGAGTTCAGCCCAACGGCTGATAAACTGATGCCGCTCGGGATTTCCCCAATTTGCCAGGGTGAGCGGTTGAAAACCCAGGCTGGGCAGTCTGCCCAGGTTCCCCAGGTGTGCAGTAGTCACGATTTGTATCCCCGGGTGGGCTGCGAGTAAACTCTCTATAAAATCTACTGGCATCTTCCAGCTGAGCCGGCGTGAGCTCATCCAGGCCGTCCAGCAGCAGCAGGATACGCTCTTCCTTAAGCAAGGTGTGGACCACGCCGGGCAAGCGCTTCTTCGGCACGGAGACAGCAAATGCTGCCGCAGCAGTCAGCAAAATCTCATCGGCATTCAGGTCTTCCCCAAACGGCATCCCCAATTCCCCGATGTGGATCAGAAGCGGTGTCCTGGTCGGGGTTTTCCCATCTCCCTCTTTACGGAGCTGCTCGCATGCGATGCATGCCAGAGCCACGCTTTTCCCCGAACCAGGAACGCCGACAATTACCAGGTTCGCACCACCCTGAAGTGACTCTGCAAGTCCAAGCTTTGGGGCGTTATAGAAGGAGGCCAGCTCTGGATCGTCGACTAAATAAGGAATCGTCCGATCGGTGATGTCGTCATACTGGGGTGGTTCATAGGCATCAGGGAGCTGGGGGGGTGCAAGAAACTGAGGTGGAACAAGAACTTCGTCTAAGGAATACAGCGCGGCAGCCAGGTGCCAGCCCTGTGCTTTTCTCAGGACGTCATTTCCGATCCGAACCTCGTCGGCAAGAGCGTGTTCCTGGTGCGTAACCCGCGGCACCTGCCCGCAGGTTCTGGCTGAAGCGCAGGACGGCCGGACGGAGCAGCCTGATCAGCCACCAGAATAGCGTCGCAGCCAGAAAACCAAGCCAGAAAGAAATCCGATCGAAGTTTTGGAGCCAGCGGCCCATCTTGACGAATTAACCTGTGTAGAGGATTTGGCCGCAGTTGTCGCACTGGTTGATCTGGTTTGGGGAATGGGCGGCGTTCAGCAGGGTCGCATTCAAGGTCGTGCCGCATGCAGAGCAGGCTTTCTGTACGACCTTAGAAACGGCGAGCCCGCGCCGCTTTATACGCAGCTGGTTATACAATACCAGGTCGGCTTGCTCTATCGCTTCCAGCGCAGCTGAGCGTTCATCTTCAGAGCTGTGGATATCACGGATGACTTTTGCCTTTTCAAGCTCAAGCGCCTGGATCCGTTGAGCCTCTTCATTCTCAATTTGTATTTGCTCTGCTGTGGCTGCTCTAAGAAGGTCGGCTGCTTGTTCTTCCAAGAGCATGGTCTCGATCTGCCGGTCTTCCAAAACAGTCTGGTAACGCTTCAGAGAAGCTGATTTGTTCTGAAGATCCTGAAGTTCCTTAGGATTACGGACTTTACCGCCGTAGAGGGCCGATTTGGTGAGCTCAATTTTTATGCGCTGCTTCTGAGTTTCATCTTCGGCGAGGTGGAGAGCCTTTTTCGCAGCTGCCCATTCAGTTTTACAATCCTCCACTTTCTGGAAGAATCTGGCGGATACGTGTGTCATCCTGAAGGGCGACGTCAATTTCACCCTGCCGGAGGCGCAGCGCGTCCAGCTGGGAATCGATTTGCTGCAGTCGGTAGAGTTTAAAGGTCGGCTCATCTTAATTTGATTATAGAGGCTCATTCATTTAAACACAAGGGACACAGAACCGTCAACCTAGCAAGGTTTGGACAGGTTTTCTTGACAGGCATGTTTCGCCATTGTATAGTTGCCGAAACTCCTGCTCACGGAAAAATTTGTGCCAATCCGGGTCGTTCTCATCCTGCTTTTATTGATCTCGCTGCCGTATCTCAGCGCGCTGCTGGCAGCCGGGCCGGATGCGGTGTTTGGGGGATTTTTATTAAATCCAGCTGATGGAAATTCATACCTGGCAAAGATGATGCAGGGTTGGAGCGGCAGCTGGAAATTCACTCTGCCGTATTCCAGCGATCCGGGTGCAGGGGGCGATCCTGTTCACATTCTATCTCCTGCTCGGTCATATCGCCAATGGGTTGAATTTGCCTTTACTGCTTATTTTTCACCTCGCCCGCCTGCTTGGCGCCGCTGCGATGGTTTGGGCGGTCTGGAGGTTCTACCAGGCGGCGTTGGCGAAAGAATGGCAAAGGGCGTTTGCATTTTCGCTGGCTTGCCTCGGCTTGGGTCTGGGTTGGATGGGATTCCTGGTTGGCAAAGTCACAAGCGATTTCTGGGTTGCTGAAGCATTCCCGTTTCTTATCCGGCTACGTCAATCCGCATTTTCCGATCAGCCTGGCATTAATCGCTCTGGCTGCTGCTCCCCGCATTGCACGGTATCGAAACCGATGGAAAGTCGACTGGAACTGAATGGTTCGCCAGGATCGCGGATCCTGCCTTTGCCCTGTTTGCTTCAGCCTGGCTTGGAAGCATGTCGCCGTTCTCTATCGTCCTGGTCCTGGGAATCCTGGGCGGGATGGTCTTGTGGGATATGCTTTCGAGCCGATCTCGCCCGGTCGTCGTTTCCAACTTAACCCAGATGGCGTGGATCGTATTGGGAGGGATCCCGGTGATCCTGTACACGGCTGCGGCTGTGAGAGCTGACAGAGCCCTGGCTGCCTGGAACAGCCAAAACCTGACCCCAACTCCGCCGGCCTGGGATTTGCTGATCGCATTTTCACCTGTGCTGCTCCTGGCACTGCCTGGCGTCTGGCAGGCTGCCCGCGGCGCCCGAAGGAGTGAGCGGCTGCTGCTTGTTTGGGCAGTGCTGGCATTCGGGCTTGCATTTGCGCCGTTTGGACTGCAGCGGCGTTTCCTGGCAGGCGCCTCCGTACCGCTGATTGGGCTTGCAGCCTGCGGTCTCGATTTCCTTGAGCCTTATCTCAAAGGACGGCTGAAGCTTTATCGGTGGATCGTATTTGGATTGGCGATCCCGACGACTTTGCTGGTGGTGCTTATCGGCCAGTACGGCGCTTTCAGGCGTGATCCTCTGCTCTATCTGGAGCGCGGTGAAGCACGGGCGCTTAAATGGATGAAAGCGAACACCTCAGCCGAATTGCTGGTGCTTGCCGGGCCAAGGATGGGGATGTTCGTCCCTGGCAGGACTGGCCAGAGGGTGATTTACGGTCATCCATTCGAGACCGTTCATGCAAACGAAGAACGGACTGCTGTGACAAGTTTTTTCAGGGATGCTGCCGAGGACCCGCAAGCGGCGAGAGATTTCCTCTCACGAGCGTGAAGTCGGTTTTGTCTTTTACGGCCCAGACGAGCGTGCGCTCGGAGATTTGTCCATACTGGATCTGGAAGAGGCCTATTCGCAGGATGGTGTGACGATTTACAAGGTTTATCAACCATGAGCAGGTCGGACCGAACGAGCTGGCTGCGTCTCAGAAACTCGATCTACCGATTTCTGGCCGCTGATGATACCTGCCCTCCTGTTCCTCCCCGGGTTAGGTGGTTTTCCCTATCCTTCTACAGTTGCGGCATTTTCCGATATGAGCCTGACTCATTATCCTTACGCCATCTACCTGCGCCAGTCGCTCCTGATCGACCACCGGATTCCACTCTGGTGCCCGCTCATTTTCAGCGGCGCGCCGTTCGCAGCCAATCCACTTTCCGGTCTCTGGTACCTGCCGGGCTGGATAGGACTTCTTTTCCCACTCCCCCTGGGTTTCAACCTGCTCGTGGCGGCTCATCTATTCTGGGGAGGGGTGGGGCTTTACCTTCTGTTGAGAAAGGAAGGCCTGGGTTATGTCCCTGCGATATTTGGCGGGCTGGTCTTCAGTTCGCTTCCAAAATTCTTCGCCCATTACGGCGCCGGGCACCTGACCCTACTTTACGCCGTGCCCTGGACTCCGTGGCTGCTGGCAGCTTCGAATCCGAGCCAGATTCGCCCAAAATGGCGATCGGTTTTGCTGCCAACCTGGGAGCCGGTGATCCTGGCGCTGATCTTCATCGCCGATCCACGCTGGGGCGTTTTCGCCGGTCTGCTCTGGGCCGCTTACAGCCTGTTAGGAACTCAGGTTCCCGACCAAGCTGATAAAATCAGCCCTATCGCGACCCGATTGGCTGGGATAATCCTCAAAACCTGTTGGGCTCTACTCCTGGCTGCACCCCTTCTTCTGCCGCTTGTCGAATTTGCCGGTCTTTCGACAAGGGCAAATATGGCACAGGCGGACCGGCTGGCATACTCGCTTCCAATCTCCAGGCTTCTTGGGCTGGCGGTTCCCGATTTTCATGGTTTTCACGAATATATGCTGTATCTGAGCCAGGCCGTCCTGATTCTGGCAATTCTCGCGCCATTAATTTCCGGCTCCCGGCGAGAAACGCGATTCTGGCTGGCAGTCTTATTGATTTCCTTACTCATTTCATTGGGAGAAAATTTTCCGCCGTATCGCTGGCTGACCGGGCAGCCTGGGATCAGCTGGCTGCGCGTCCCTGCTCGGGTGCTGTTTGTGAGCGGGCTTGCCGCCGCTGCGCTGGCATCCCATGCTCTTGAACGGATGTCCCAGCCGTTGGAGCGAAGCAAGAAACGCCGGGCAAGCCTGTGCGCGGTTGGTTACGCGAGTTTCCTGCTCGCGTTGTTCCTGGGCGTCGCTGCGATCGCAGGTAGCGCTCCCCTGAATTTCGGCTGGGCAGCAGCGCTGGCATCGTTGTTCGTCATCTGGATCCTGCTGCGGCTGAACGGGCAGATCTCTCACCAGATCTGGTTGGGCGGTTTGATGGCTCTCTGCATGATCGATCTGGGGGTTATGAACCGGTCGCTGTTCGTGCATCGTCCAAAGGATCTGGTGCTTGCTGAAGGAGGTCGCTGGCGGAGGAGATCCAAAAAATCAATCCGCAGAGCGGCTTTTTTCGGGTCTATTCCCCTTCATACAGCATCCCCCAGCAGACCGCTGCCTTCCAACACCTTGAGCTTGCAGATGGAGTGGACCCGCTCCACCTTAAGGCCTATGCAGATTTCATGGTCCTTGCCTCTGGCGTCCCTGGGATGGGATATGCCGTCTCGATTCCGCCGTTCTCAAGCGGAGATCCTGCAAAGGACAACGAAGGATACCTGCCCGATCCCGTGCTGCTCGGCCTGTTGAATGTCCGTTTCGTAACGTCTGAATTCGACCTGAATACGCCGGACTTAGAATATAAGGGTCAGGTGGATGAGACTCGACTCTACGAAAATCGAAAGGCAATGCCGCGCCTGTGGGTTGAACCGGATGCGGAAAGCGGCGAGTTAGAAATCGTCCCCTTGGATTCGATCCGCTGGCAACCAGAGCGGATCGAGGCAGATGCGACTGGTCCGGGGAGGGTCGTGCTATCGGAGATCGATTACCCCGGCTGGCGGGTCTGGGTCGATGGGAAACCCGGCTTGATCGAGAAGTATGCAGGCGTGCTGCGTTCGGTGAAGCTTGGAGCGGGAACCCATCGAGTCCTTTTCGAATTCCACCCGGATACCGTCTACGCGGGCCTCGCAATTGGAATCTTCGGCTGGCTGATCCTGGGGCTTGGATGGTTCTGGAAGCGGAGGCAGGGATCGTGAGCGAGACCATCCTGCCTGCTCAGCTGCTGGTTCAGCCACAGCAAGCTGCGGCTGAGCGGCGGACTGTGCTGCTCTTCGCGCTGATTGTGATGCTCATCACTACGATCCCTTATATCATTGGATATTCAGCACAGGGGGATGAGTTCCGGTTCAGCGGATTCGTTTTTGGTGTTGAAGACGGAAATTCTTATATTGCCAAAATGCTGAACGGCTGGAGCGGCAGCTTGCTGTTCCGGTCGCCATATACGGCTTATCCGCAGGCAGGCCTGTACTTTTATCTGCCTTACTTGCTGTTAGGAAAACTCGGCTCTCCGCCGGCGCTTCATGAACAGCTGGTCGCCTTGTTTCATCTGTTCCGGATTGCAGCCGGGATCCTGTTCATATACGCTAGCTACGATTTCACGGCTCGCTTCATCGAATATCGGCGCTTGCGTTATCTGAGCGTGGGGTTGATCTGCCTGGGCGGAGGGCTTGGGTGGATTTTCGTGCTTTCCGGTCGTTCGACCTGGTTGGGATCGCTCCCACTGGAATTCTATTCTCCGGAGGCCTTCGGCTTCCTGAGCCTGTTTGGATTGCCTCACCTGGCGATGGGGCGGGCGCTGACGCTTTGGGCGCTGCTGGCATACCTGGATCTGGTGAATGCGGCTGACTATCCGACCGACGATCATCGCAGAACCAGGCGCTCTGCCATGAAGCTCTCGGCTTTATGGCTGATGGCAGGTATTTTTAATCCCTTGAGCCTGGCCGTCATCGGGGCGGTCATTTTGATCCATTGGATTGGATTGGCGATATTCGAAATCTTCCGAAAACCGCAGGGTGCGGTGAGATGGACGAAATCGAGGCAAATCGCAGCCTGGCTGGTCGCGGCTGGCGCTCTACCCGGACTTTTCCTAGCTTACAATTTTGGGGTATCGATCTATGATCCGTACGCACGGGAATGGACAGTTCAGAACGTCATCCGCTCCCCCCATCTGGCTCATTACATGCTGGCCTACGGGCTGCTCATTCCATTCGCCTGGTTTGGTGCTAAGAAATTAATGAAACGCGACCCTCTGTTGGCCTGGCTGCCGCTCGGCTGGGTGCTTTCATTTCCGCTTCTGGCTTATGCTCCGTTAGAGCTCCAGCGCAGGCTGACTGAAGGTGTATGGGTAGCCTGGTGCGTGCTCGCGGTGTCTGGATTGGATACGCCAGAGATCACGGATTTTCTTTTCAAAAAGAAGTCTATCGTCAGGTGGTCCCCGCTGCTTCTGGCGTTCCCATCGACTTTTTTGCTGATTGCCGGGGGGATACTCGCTGCGGCTCAACCTGCCCCTCCCCTTTTTCTTCCGGCAGATCAGGCTGCTTCATATACTGGTTTGCAGGAAAGCGCTTTGCCAGGATCAGCGGTATTGGCATCGTTCAGGACCGGCAACTCACTGCCAGCCTGGGCGCCGGTCAGTGTGCCGATCGGACATGGACCGGAGAGCATTCGACTGTCAGCAGTAAAACCGCAGGTCGAGGCGTTTTTTCAAAAGAATACCAGCGATGAAAGCCGGCTGGCGCTGATCGAGCGCTTTGATATCCAGTTTGTCTTTTGGGGGCCGGATGAGCGCTCCCTGGGAGGCTGGGACCCAGGATCGGCAGGCTATCTTCAGCCTTTTGCTGAGGACGGCGAGTATGAGATCTATCGCGTCCGGGGAGCCGAACCGTGAAAGGCTGGCGGATTCAATTTCGGAATTTGCTGCACTTTCCGCTTCTTCCTATCTGGCTGGCTGCACTGGCATTGCTTTCGCCGGTTTTTCTGAGAGGAAAGGCATTGTTTTGGGGCACTCCGCTGCTCCAGTTTGGGCCGTGGTGGAGCTACGCCTGGACCACGATCCTCTCAGGCCACCTGCCGCTTTGGAATCCGCTCGTCGGGATGGGTGCACCGCTGTTCGCGAACTACCAATCTGGGCTGGCCTATCCAGCCATATTGGCCTTACCTCTTTTTGACTGCAGTTGGCGGGGAAGAACTGATGGCCTGGGGGATGGCAGTCATAGCCGCCTGTCACCTTGCCTGGTCTGGGATCGGGATGGCCCTTCTATCTCGCAGATTGGGATGGGGGGCGCTTGCCCAGGCGGTGAGCGGATTGGCCTTTGGGCTCTCTGGTTACCTTGTTGCCCGGCTCAGTTTTTTTAGCATCAACGCCGCCCTCGGCCTGGCTGCCGTGGATTCTGCTCTACCTGACGCCTTCCCCGGAGGGATCGGCCTCCAGGAAGAAGGATCGGACCTGTCTGATCCTCTGCCTGGGGATGTCCCTGCTTGCCGGTCATGCCCAAACCTGCTGGTACACGCTGGTGCTTGCGGGTCTGTGGGCTGCGTTCTGGGGTTGGAATGATCCGCAGGCTCCTTCGGAATCAAAAAACAAGCTCAATCGAACGGTACGATCTCTGCTTGGATACGGACTGGCTCTCGGATTGGCTGCAGCGATCGCCGCAATTCAGCTCATGCCTACGTTCGAGTACCTGCAGCAGTCCGGGCGCTCAACTGCCGTTGAGTATGCTTATGCAATGAATTATTCCTTCTGGCCGTGGCACTTTCTAACCCTGATTGCGCCTGGCCTGTTTGGCAGCCCGGCAACGGGTGATTATTGGGGGTATGCAAACTATTGGGAGGATGCGATCTATGTCGGGCTGCTGCCATTCCTGCTGGCGTCGGCAGCACTGGTTTCCGCCTTTACGCGCTCCGAACTTAGGAGTCGTTCTCGCCGCCTGGCGCTTTTTCTCGGCTCGATTGCAGGAATTGCCGTTGTTTTTGGGTTGGGAAGCAACACGCCTGTCTATCCCTGGTTGTATCGGCATGTCCCAAGCTTTAATATGTTTCAGGCGCCGACTCGCTGGATGATCTGGGTGGAATTCGCCCTCGCGTTGTTAGCCGGGATGGGGGCAGACCGCTGGCGCAGGCCGGAAGGATGGGCATTGTACTGGATGCGCCTGGCGGTGATGGGCAGCTTTGCGATTTCGGTTGGAGCGGGTCTTGCTTGGCTCTATTTAGGCGCGGTCAGCCCGAGTTTCATCCGCGCTGCGGCAGTCCTGGGGCTTCTTGGTCTGGGCGCTGCAATCCTGGCGCTGAACGCTCCGCAGTCTGAGAGAGAAATCGTGCATACTTCGCAAAGCGATTGGGTCAAAACCGGGGTCAGACCGGAAGGAATTTGGCGGAAGCTGTTCCAGATTTCTCCGCCCAGGTCCAGACAGGAATCCTCTACCCACCCATTTCATCTGCGTCGTTGGCAGTGGGCAGTCGCGGCCTTCGTTGCGGTGGATCTGCTGGCCGCCGGCATGGGGCTTAAATCCCGGCGGATCAGTCGAGTTGTATGACCCGGCGCTCACCGCCAACAGCCTGGCTTCACCACTGCAAGGCGGCAGGCTTTACCTGGCGGGACCGCAGGAGGAATGGCTGAAGTATTCCCGCTTTCTGCGCTTCGACACGTTCAACCCGGGTGAGGATTGGGTGAGCTTAAGAAGGGTGATGCTCCCGAACACCCCGATGCTCGGTCGAATCCCGACGACGAACAATTTCGACCCGCTTGTACCCGGGCGTTACGCGGACTGGCTGAAGATCCTTGAAGACACATCCCCGCAAACCCGCCTCAAGCTTCTAGATCTGATGGGCGTGCGCCTGATCAAATCACTCAGCAGGCAGGATTCCTGGGGTGTGAGCTACAAAGAATTCAACGGCGAGCGCCTGCGCTGGGTGCCGTGCGGGATCAAGGCTGAAAACCCTCTGCAGGCTCGTGAATGGGTTTTACGAGAGGGAACGGATTTTGACCAGCAGGTCATCCTGGAAGGGGAGGATTTAGCGCCGTTGGATGCCTGCCATGCGCCTGGATCCGCAGGCGAGAAGCGCCCCTGGTCAACGATCGAAGAAAAATCGTCCGCGTCTAATCCAAACTGGCTGTCTTTCAGCGTCGCGGCTGATCTGCCGGGCTGGCTGGTGATCTCGGATACCTGGTATCCAGGCTGGCGGCTGTGGGTGGACGGGTCGCCAGTGCCGCTCTACAGGGCAAATTACCTGTTCCGGGCAGTTCGGCTCCTGGAAGGCCGGCATGAGGTCGTCCTGGCTTACCAACCGGCCTCTTTTTACCTGGGTGCAACTGTGACATTCCTTGGGGTGATCATCCTGGCGTCATTCTGGATCCGTAAGCGATCCGCCAAGCCTGATCCAGTCTCGGAGGGATCATGGATATGAGATGATCCAGCGGTCGAGAACAGGTGGTGGGACGGGGGAATGTTTCCCAAGGTACTCCGCAATGGCTTCACGCACGATCGTTGGGGCATCTTCCTTGAGGACCTGGCCCTTTTCCACGCTTAAGAAACCACCATCGTAAATATCTGAGATCACTTCGGCGTCGGTATGGGCGACGCTGTAGACCTGTTGGAGCTCCAGAGGCTTTCCGTTGATGATGACCTGCTTGATCCGCCGACCGGCAGCTGGATGCGGGTCTGCCTCCACTTTCATACCGCTGATTCCTGGGATCCCGATTGGAGACCCGCGGAATGATTTGAGATATCGATCATAATAAGCTGGATCAAACCCGCGCTCCAACCCATCGAGGATTTGCTCGCCGCGCAGCGCCGAGAGCTGCGGATTGGCGGTCGTGAAACAGGCTGCATTCAGCATCCCCAAAGTGATGATCCCGGATGGAAGTCCCTGGAGAAAAAGCCCGCTGCTGATCATCGCGATGTCAGCACCCAGCCTTTCGCGCAGGATATCTGCGGTTAAATTGACTATTTCGCATTCGTGGAAATGGTCGAGGCCTAAAGGCGCCTGAAGTGCTCCGATTGGACTGGCAAAGATGGTTTCTGCTTCTTCCGAAGCGGCGCGAATTGCCTCTTCGACAAGCGGATCGAGGGGCGAATCATCCGGGATCCGAATAAGAGCGGCTTGCTTTGAAATCACCCGGCCTGTTTTGGGATCGATGATCAAGTCGACCTGACCGAGCATCTGGGCATAGTCGCCAGCCTGGGCGACCAGCACGCCGCTGCAAAATTCCCCTTCCGGCAGAGTGGAATGCGAATGTCCTCCGATGATCACGTCGATGCCCGGGACGGAACCAGCCAGCAGGCGGTCATCATTCAGCCCCAGGTGCGACAGGATGATGATCGTCCGGATGCCCTGGTCGATGAGCTGCTCGACCCAGAACCGGGCGACCTGACGGTAATCCTGGACTTCAAAACCGAAGATGCGGTAGATATCAGGCGCATGCACGGTCAGCCCGACGACCCCGATATTTACATCCTCGCTCACAGGGAAGACTGCGACGGCTGCGAATTCATCGAATAGCGGCATGCCGTCTTTGAAGAAATTTGCTGCCAGCACCGGGAAATCTGCCCGCTTTGCCATTTCGACCGCTGCCAGGGGACCATAAGTCACGCTGATCGCGTTCCCAAGAGCCTGGAGGTCGCAGCCCATCGCAGAAAGGATGCGGGGGAAGGCCGCTCCCTTCGTCACACCGGTGAAATCGAGCGATCGGTCTGCGGCATCTCCGGCGTCAAACTGAAAGACGCTGCGGCCATCTGTTTCCAGCTGACGCCGACGCTGGCGGGCGAAGCTAGAAAGCCTGCTCATCGCCTCCAGCCGGCTGTGCATGTCGTTGGTATGAAGAATAGTCACAAGGATGGGCTCTGTATCCATTAATTCTTCCTGTCAGGATGTCTTATGGTTTTCCTAGTATACTCGAAAGGGGTTCCTCACTATTCATAAGACCTGCAGCATATCAAGAAAGCATATTGGGTTAATTCGATTAGTTTCTTATTTAAATCTATGTCGGAAATCAACAGCAACAGTGGGTTATGAACTTCAGCGCCTCCTGGTGAGTACTTAATCTGTTTCTATTGTTAGAATATCGGATTAACTGCTACAATGCAGGCTGCTGCCTTTAACCTTAGAGGAGGAATGATGGGTAATTTACAGGATTTTGCCGTGCGAGTGGTCCAGAATATCGAAAAGGTGATCATCGGGAAACGTGATACCGTCGAGCTGTCTGTTGTCGCGCTCCTGTGCCAGGGCCACCTGCTGATTGAGGATGTCCCCGGAGTCGGCAAGACGATGCTGGCGCGCAGCCTGGCCCGTTCGTTGGGATGTTCGTTCAGCCGGATTCAGTTCACGCCGGATATGCTCCCCAGCGACGTGACCGGGGTATCGATATTTAACCAGGTGACCCGCGAATTTGAATTTCGCGCCGGTCCAGTGATGGCTCAGGTCGTACTGGCCGATGAAATCAACCGGGCGACGCCGAAGACCCAGGCGGCGCTGCTTGAAGCGATGGAAGAAGGCACAATCACCGTAGACGGTGTCACCAGGATCCTCCCGCATCCATTTATTGTCCTCGCAACTCAGAATCCGATTGAATATGAAGGGACGTTTCCACTCCCGGAGGCGCAGCTGGATCGGTTTTTGATGCGCGTCCGCCTGGGGTACCCGCTCGCTGCAGATGAAGTTCGCGTCCTTGAACGCCAGCAATACCAGCACCCATTTGCCAGCCTCGACCAGGTCGTCTCTGTTGAAGAGCTGGTAGAGGCTCAGCAGCAAGTTAAAGACATCTATGCCGCTCCTGCCCTCAAACGCTACATCGTAGAGATCGTTCACCAGACCCGAGTGCATCCTGAAGTCTACCTGGGTGCAAGCCCACGCGGCAGCCTTGCCCTATTCCGAACTGCCCAGACCCGGGCAGCGATGGACGGCCGAGATTATATCCTGCCGGATGATATCAAAGCGCTGGCGGTCCCTACCCTGGCACACCGCGTCATCCTGGGTCCTGGGGCCCGGCTGCGAGATTTGAATTCAGAGCAGGTCGTTGAGGAAGTCCTGCATAACGTCCCTGTCCCTGGGGGGGATCCGCTGACAGGAATGGAACGTTCAGGAGCGAAGAAGGATGCTGGCGCCGCGGGAAAAAAAGAGGTTGAATGACAAATCCCCTCTTGATTGTCCTCAGCTTACTGGCAGTCAGCATGATCGCAGCCGCGCTGACCGGCTCGGCGCTCTATTTCCGATTGAGTTATCTGTGGGGTGGTCTGCTTCTTATAAACTGGATCATGTCCAGGCTGTCGCTGCGCGGGATTCGGATTAACCGGACTGCCCGTTCGCTGCGGTCGCAGGTTGGGCAGGTCTTTGAGGAACGATTTGAAATTCAGAATACCAGCCGGCTGCCATGCATCTGGATCGAAGTGCGCGATCGATCACCGGTACCGGGCTCGCGTGGATCGCATGTGTTGACCTTAATCGGCGGCCGTGAAAGCCGGACCTATCTCTCACGCACACGTCTGGTGGAACGAGGGATTTTCCCACTCGGTCCAACGGAGCTGATCTCTGGCGACCTCTTTGGTTTCTTCCCTGCCCGTAGGATCATACCCAGCCGGGATTCCGTGCTGGTCTATCCTTTGATGGTAGATGTCCAAAGCTTCCCAAATCCGCCCGGTCTGCTCCCCGGGGGGAAGCATTGCGCCGGCGTACTCCTCAGATCACGTCGAATGCAGCAGGGGTTCGCGAATATGCTCCCGGCGATCCGCTCAATCGCATCCATTGGGTGAGCACAGCCCGGCGAGACCGCCTGATGGTCAAGGAATTTGAGCTTGACCCACTCGCCGAGGTTTGGATTTTCCTGGACGCATCGCGGACTGTCCACTCCTCGTTGCCGTACCAGCATCCCGAGTTCGACCCTCGGGATTTCTGGCGGGCGCGCTTTCAATTCAAGCTGCCGCCTTCGACGGTCGAATATTGCGTGACAGTTGCGGCTTCATTGGCGCGCTACTACCTGCAGCGCGGGCGCGCGCTGTTGGGCTGGTCACTGCCGGCCCGGCTCTTCAAATCCTGCCTTCGGACCGGGGCGGTCGGCAGCTGAGCAAAGTGCTGGAGGCGCTGGCGCTGCTCAAGGCCGGATCCACCCTCCCGCTCCAGGGGTTAATTGAAGCTCAAGCCCGGCATATGCCGCGCGGCAGCACAGCAGTGATGATTACACCCAGCGCCTCTGAAGCGGTATTTAAAACCGCAGATCTGCTGATGCGCAGAGGCATGCGGCCGGTGGCAGTTCTGATCGATGCCATAACGTTTGGGGGACATTTCAGCTCGAAAACTGTTGAAGGGCAGCTTCAAAGCCTGCGTGTTCCGTGCAGCCGGGTTGAAGCGGGGGCGGATTTATCGGAAGTGCTTTCGTCAACTGTCCAACTGCCGGTCTTCACTTCATAAATATCTATACCGGCGGCCTGTTAATGAAGATCATCCAGCCACTTTCGGAGCTTCAGGCGGGCACTATCGAGCAGCTCGCGCTCATGCTCACCTGATCCGGTTTCGGCGAGTTTGGCAAGCCGGGGTGTCCAGCTTTCAAGCGTTTGAGCGGTCAGCCGGGATTTTTCGAGTGAATTCGGCAGTTTTTCAAGCCACTCCAGGTCATTCTCAAAAAGGGCAAGATTGAGCTCGAGCTGCGTGTAGCTGCAGGTCGTCTCCGGCAGCCGCTCGGCCTTTGCCAGCGGGTAAGTCGTGCCTTCAACCAGCGCCTGCGGGGAGAGCTTGAACAGTCCGGCCAGCAAGATGACTGTCCGCTCGCTTGGGATGGTCAGGTCCATCTCGATATGCGAAACGGCGACGCGCGATATCGCCAGCCGTAAAGCCAATGCCTGCTGAGTCCAACTGTGTTCGGATCGAAGCCTGGCAATTCGCTTGCCGACAGTTTCAGGAGCGGGGCGTTCGGGGTTTTCGAGAGCGGCAGGCATTCGGTGTGACCAGTACTCGCTCCAACTATACCGCAATCTTCAAGAGATAAAAATATCCGCTTTCACTTTAATCGTTAAAATTTGCTAAGTGGCTTAGCAGACAAATCGACCTGTCCCTGATATTGTTTATTCAAGAAAGGATTTTCGAATGACATCCAAACGAGCATTAATCACCGGAATCACCGGGCAAGACGGTTCTTACCTGGCCGAATTCCTGCTCCAGAAGGGCTACCAGGTCATTGGGATGATTTGCCGTTCGAGCACAGTTAATTTTGAGCGAATCAGCCATATCCAGGACAATCTGACTCTCGTCTCGGGAGACCTGCTCGACCAGGCATCCATGATCGACCTGCTCAACGAGCACCGCCCGGTCGAAGTTTACAACCTGGCCGCCCAATCGTTCGTCCAGACTTCCTGGGCCCAGCCGGTCTTCACCGGCGAAGTGACTGCGCTTGGGGTCACCCGCCTCCTGGATGCGATCCGTCTGGTGGATCCGGACATCCGCTTCTACCAGGCCAGTACGAGCGAGATGTTTGGGAAAGTCGTCGAAATCCCGCAGACTGAAGAGACGCCCTTCTATCCGCGCAGCCCGTATGGGGTCGCAAAGGTGTACGGGCATTGGATTACTGTAAACTACCGGGAGAGTTATCATCTCTTCGCAGTCTCGGGGATTGCTTTCAACCACGAGAGCCCGCGGCGCGGCCATGAGTTTGTCACCCGTAAGATCGCCCGATCCGCGGCCCGGATCAAGCTGGGATTGGATCACCAGCTTGCGCTTGGCAACCTCGAATCGCAGCGGGATTGGGGTTTTGCACCGGATTACGTCGAAGCGATGTGGTTGATGCTGCAGCAGGACCAGCCGGAGGATTTCCTCCTGGCGACTGGACGTACGCAAACCGTAGGCCGCTTCGCCGAACTTGCTTTTGATGCAGTCGGGCTGGACTACCGTGATTATGTGGTCCAGGATCCGAGGTTTTTACGCCCTGCGGATGTCGATCTGCTGGTCGGCAATCCCGAAAAAGCCCGCCGGATTCTCGGCTGGGAAGCGCGGACGACTTTTGAGGAGCTCGTTCGAATCATGGTTGAATCAGAGCTGGACCGTAATGCCAGTTAGCTCAACGCAGCCTTCCTTCAATACCAATTCCTTCCGGAGAGGCGCCTCCCGCTGACAGGATGTGACCATGGCAGACACATATTTTGATGAGATCGAAAAATGGCGCAGCGATCGCGCTAAAAACCTGGCCGCTCCGCACGGGTGGCTGTCTACCGCGGGATTGTTCTGGCTGGAGCCGGGAGAGAACAGGATGGGTGCCGATCCTTCCGAGTTCATACGGCTGCCGGTTGGTTCGGGACCGGAGTTTGTCGGAAGCTTCTATTTGAACGCCGGGGAAATCCGATTGGAAGCTGCTGCAGGTGTGAAGCTGCTCCTTGGGGATTCGCTGGTCCAAAACGCGCTGATCAAGATCGAAGACGATTCCTCCGAGCCAATCTACGTGAACGATCTGAAGATCTTTGTGATCCAGCGTGGGGAGCGGTTCGGCGTGCGGGTGTTCGATCCTCACAATCCAGCTTTGCTCGAATTTTAAAAGCCTGGATTGGTTTCCGATCGACCCGGCCTATCGCCTGCAGGCGCGGTTTCTCCCTTTCAACAGTCCGCGCTCGATTCCGATCGTCAATGTTCTCGGCGATATGGTCCAGATGCCCTGCCCCGGAATGGTCGAGTTTACTCTGCACGGTCAGGAATTCCAGCTCGAACCTGTCGAGATCGAAGAAGGCAGGCTCTGGTTCTTATTCCGCGACTCTACGAATGGGAATGAGACCTATCCGGCCGGGCGCTACCTGACAGCCGGAGCTCCGGAAGGGGACAGGGTTGTGATCGATTTCAACCGGGCATACAACCCGCCCTGCGCGTTTACCGAGTTTGCAACCTGCCCGCTCCCGCCGCCGAGCAACCGCCTGCCAGTCGAGATTCTTGCCGGGGAGCGCAAGTATCGTGGATAAACGAACTCATACCTGCTCGGGGGAGGTCCTGGAGTGGTGGAAATGCTTAAAGCGGCAGAAGCTTCTTTTGGTAGACCTCATTCAGGATTTGGGCGACCGCGGTATATACCGCAGAAAGCCCACAGACAATCCCTTCGATCCCGGCAAAGGTCTTGATTGCTGCATTCCCGGTCGCGTCGCCGATCGCCAGAAGGAAGAACAGCACAAGCAGCGATCCAAAAATGAACTGCAGCGTGCGGGTCAGTTTCAGCGTTGCGATGAACATGCAGGTGGTGAAGATCCCCCACATCACCAGGAATGCTACCATTGCGCTGTTCGAAGTGGGCTCTGACCAGCCCATCTTGGGCAGCACGATCAGCCCGACCAGGGTCAGCCAAAACATGCCAAATGAGGTGAATGCGGTTGCGCCGAAGGTGTTTTTCTTTTTCCACTCCATCACCCCGGCGATGACCTGGGCAATCCCTCCGTAAAAAATCCCCATCGCCAGGATCATCGAGCTGAGCTCGTACAATCCGGCGTTATGCAGGTTCAAAAGGACAGTGGTCATCCCAAAGGCCAGCAAACCTAGCGGGGCAGGATTTGCGGTGGTATCCTGGATGCTGACGACGGAAGGTTGATTGGCTTCCATGGCTTCTCCTGTATTTAATTGATGAATTGGATTGGAATGCGGCAGCGGTGATAGATCGGTGGGAGAATTATAGCATTGAATAGGCGGATTGTGAATTATTTCGCAAATTCAAGATGGGAGATGCCTTATTAACTCAAAATTATGAAATCAAAAAGAGGCGGGTTTAAAGCCCGCCCCTTTTTGATAAACTTCCTTATTCAAGACTACTGGCTGGTGGGCCGCTCGCCGAGGGTGAGCGACAGTTTCAGCTGCTTTCCATCCCGCAGGATGGTCAAGGTGATCTCGTCGCCAGGCTTGTACTGCTGAAGCAGGGTGCCCAGGTCTTCCATTGATTCGACCTCTTTGCCTTCGATGGCGGTGATCACATCCCCGCCGATGATGACTGGCTGTCCGTCGATCGTTGCAGCCTGATCGCTGCCAAGCAAACCAGCTTCCTCTGCCGGGCTGCCATTCACAACCTGCTCGACCAACACGCCGGCCTGGTCTTCCGGAAGGTCCATCGCCTCAGCAATCGCAGGCGTAAGGCTGCCGGCTGTGATGCCTATCCATGGTCGACCGCTTGACTGTTCAGGATCTTCTGATGGGACTTGCGCCGTTTCGGTCGTGGCCATCGGGCGAGCTTCCAAATTCACGCTGAGCTGGGTTTCCTTGCCATCACGTAAGACGGTCAGGGTCACTTCCTGTCCGATTTCCGTGCTGCTGGACAGATAAGAAATCAGGTCATCCATCCCATTGATTTCTGTGCCTTCGATCGCAACGATCACATCACCACCGACCTCGATCTGCTGGCCGTCCACTGTCGCACTCTTCGTGCTTCCCCGCAAGCCGGCCTTTGCCGCCGGACCGCCCGAGGTCAGATCGCCTACCAATACGCCGCGCTGAAGCGGATCGAGATCCATCGCTTCCGCAAGGGTAGGGTTCAGGTCCATGCCGGAGATGCCCAGGTATGGGTGCTGATATCCGCCATTTTCGATCAGCGAAGGCACAACCTTGCCGACGATCGAAGCTGGGATCACAAAACCGATTCCTGCGTTAGCCCGGGAGGGAGATTCAATCATATAGGTGACGCCGATCACCTGGCCCTGGTCGTCGACCAGCACGCCGCCGGAGTTGCCGGGGTTGATGGGTGCGTCGGTCTGGATCACATCCGGGATAGAGTAGCTCGGCCCACCGGTCATTGTGTCGCGCGCCGGCATCGTACGGCCGATTGCGCTGATGATTCCGATGGTCATGGAGTTCTCCAGCCCGAAGGGGTTACCGATTGCAATCCCAAGTTGGCCGACCTGCACCTTGGTTGAGTCGGCAAGCTGCACCGGCTGGAGCTCATCGGCAGGTTTTTCAACTTTGATCACAGCCAGGTCGCTGTCGGCGTCCGTTCCGACGAGCTCTGCCTCATAGGTAGAGCCATCATAGAACGTGACTTCGATCTTGCTGGCATCTTCGACGACATGATTGTTTGTGACGATATGTCCTTCTTTGTCCCATACAAATCCAGAGCCCTGGCCTTCACCATACGGCTGAGCCTGGGGAGCCTGTTCGCCCTGGTTGGGGTCCGCTTCATTCGGGCCAAAATTGAAAGGAAGTCCCGGGATCTGCGGCATCCCTTCCTGAGGAAGGGTGAAGTTCATACCAGTAGCGGTTGTAAGTACGCGAATTTTAACGACCGAGGGATTGACCGAATTGTAGATTTCGGTCAGAGCGCCTTCGTACGCGTTCAGCAGACCGGCTGATTCTAGCTGGCAGGCTTACCACCGGCGCACCGGGGGTTGCAGATGGAACGGGTTTCTGCGCCTTGATCGGCTGCGGCTGAATTTCAGGCTGAGACTCAGCAGATTCTTTCGGCTCCAGCATCTCGCTGGCATCTCGCAGAGCCTGTGCGGCCTGACCTTGCAGCGATTTCGATCGGTGCGCCGCATGACGCAAGCAGCATCGCTGCAATAATGGACATCGATATCAGGATGGTTTTTTTCATTTCTTCTCACCTCTTATGGTTAGCTGTGGTTGATTGTTAAGTCCAGGTCGTTTGCATCACCGGGAAATGCAAACACGGAACCTGTGGCTCAAGCAGGGGATAGGATACCTGTAAACCGCTCCTGCGTCTTTATGAGCGGTTTGCGGCAACCTAAAGCTGACCTTAAGAAGATCAGAAGATTTGGGGAATTTTAATCATTGGGTAGCGGCTCATTGGAAGATGAAGGTTCCAGTGAGGGAATCCAGACTGTGAAGGCGCTCCCTGTTCCAGGGGAGCTCTTCAGGGTGATCCGGCCGCCGTGGGCGACGGCAAGGTCCTGGGCAATGCTCAGCCCTAATCCCATCCCTTGCTTGATCCGCTGGCCGTAGGATCCTTGATAGAAGGGCTGGAACAGCTTTTTCTGCTCGTCTTCTGGGATTCCAGGGCCGCTGTCGCGGAAGAGGATCCAGACCTGTCCATCCTCAGCGCCGGCAGAAACCAGAACCTTGCCTCCGGTCGGGGTGTACTTTACCGCGTTGCTGGCCAGGTTGCCGATCACCTGGGCAAAGCGCACCTGATCTATGGAGACTTTTGGCAGGTCTGGCGGGATTTCGGTCTGCCAGACCAGTCGTTTTTCATAGGCCGCTTCCTGCCATGGAATGAGCATGCGGACCAGCCAATCCGATAATTCGGCTGGCTCGCGCTTCAGCTCCAGCGAGCCAAGCACCTGGTCGTGCAGGTGTGCGAGCTCGTTCAGGATCCCCTGAAGGCGTGCGGCTTCTTCATCCATTCCCGTCGTCAGGTCCTGAAACAGCTGTGGGTCTTCAGCTGCACCGCGTTTGAGTGCCTGAATCGCCGAGCGGAGAGCGCCCAGCGGGCGGCCGAGCTCGTGGACCAAATTGGCAAGCAGCTGCCGGCGGGATTGCTCCAGGCTGTGCAGGCGGGTGACCAGCACGTTGACTTCACGAACCAGGCTGCGGATTTCCTCCGGGCCCTGCTCAACAAGCACTTCGCTTTGCTCGCCGCGAGCCAATCCGCGGATCGCAGCGGTCGCCTGGCGGACCGGACGCCCGATGCTCAGCGCCAGGACCAGTCCGAGCAATGCGCCTATCAGCAGCCCGCCTCCGGCAATCGCAATGCTGAGCGTCCTGGTTTGTTGGAACAGCTGAGTGATCGATGATTTGTAATAGGTCATCCAAAGCACGCCAATAACCTGGTCCTCAGAAATCGTCACTGGCAGGAGCACGTTGATTGAATATGGTTGGCCTGGAAGGAATGAATAGCTGGTCAGGATGACTTCTTCGCCGTTCAGGGCTTTTTCGAGCCCTGGAACGTTGATTTGTTCGCCTGCATGGGTGAGGTAGCTGGGGTCGTTCGAGTAAGCTACTGTTCCGTCCGGTTTCAGATAAACCAGGCGCACCTGAGGGTTAGGCTGCAATCTCAGCAGGTACAGCTGCAGGCTGCGATCGTCTCCATAAGCCAGGTAATCCCGACGGGCGACATCCGTGAGCAGGCGGGCGTCGCTGATCAGGTCCGACGCCAGCCTGGGGATCAGAAAGCGGGTCTCGAAGACGAAGGAAATGCCCAGGTACATCAAGGGCACAACGATCAGAAGCGGGAAAATATGGCTCAGAACCAGGCGGCCGCGCAGAGACCGGAGCATGTTGAGTTCAGGCCTCCACCGGGATAAATTTATATCCAACTCCGCGTACCGTGACGATCCGCTCCGGTTGGTTTGGGTTTGTCTCGATTTTCTCACGCAGCCAGCGGATGTGGACATAAATCACCTGGGGCTGGCCGATAAATTCTGCCCCCCAGACCCGCGCCAGCAGGTCGTCGGTAGTCAGGACTAAACCAGGCTGCAATGCAAAGGTATGGAGAAGGTCGAATTCCTTCGGGGTGAGCTCGACAACGTTTTTGGCGACGGATACCGTATGCGCAGCCGGGTCGATCACTACATCCCCAACCTGCAGTGCCGAATTTGCAGCAGCCGGATTTGGGTGCTGCTCGGTTCTTCTCAAGACGACTTTAATTCGCGCCAGCAGCACGTCCAGGTCGAATGGCTTGGTCACGTAGTCGTCAGCTCCAAGCTCCAGGCCGAGGACTTCGTCCAGCTCTCTCCGGCGGGATGTAAGAAAGATCACCGGAAGGTTGAGCCTCTCTTTAAAACGTTTGAGCGCTTCCAATCCATCCATGCCCGGTAAGCCGATATCCAGAAGAACCAGGTCTGGTGCGTCTCGCTGGGCAAGGTCCAGGGCGTCTTCTGCATTTGCCGCCGTGCTGGTGCGGTAACCGCTTTGCTGGAGGTTGAAGGAGAGGCTGCGCCGCATCAGGGCGTCGTCGTCGACCAGGAGAAGGTGTTTTGACATCGGGGGTATTCTATCATCGAATAAGGTTATGGGCCGCGCTGGTGAATGTAGGCAGCCACATCTGCGTTGTAGATTGCATCTTCAATCAAAAAAACCAGCCAGGGCGTGCCTTCATCCGCCCAGGTCGCGGTGCCGAGCTCTAATGCCGGGCCTCCTTTCGGATCTGGGGTCAAAACAGAGCTCGTTTCCCAGCGGATCAGGCCAGATTTCGCATCACGGTGGCGCATCGTTTCCATCCCCAGCATTCGGCCGGTGTTCGAGTCGAAGCGGACCGAAAAAACCTGCTCGCCTTCCTGCCAGGGGACATAAAGGCGGGCGGTCTGGTCATCGACAGCCTCCCAGCGAGTGCGCTTATCCGCCAGATAGGAGGATGGGTACGTTCGCATTTCCGCCCAAAGACCCTGGTTCGCAGCGCTGTCCACGGCAGGCTCGTTTTCGGTGACACCGAAAGGCAGCTCCATTCGACCGCGACCGTCAAGAAAATACTCGTTGGCTTTCAAGATTGGGATGCCGTAAAACGTGCATTCCATATAGTGGCGGTAGCCCAGACCGGCGATATGGGTGAATCGCATCCTGGCAGGGAATTTGATCCCCTTGATCCGCATGGTCCCCCGACCGCTCAGCACCGCAGTACGGTAGACAGGCATCCTGCCGTCTGGATATTCCTGGCGGTAAAAACTCTCGACTGGCGCCGGAAGGCCGGGCGGAATTGCGATGATTTCAGTGGGATAGGCCGGTGTGCCGCGGAAATCTGGAAAGGGAGCTGGCTGCCGGCGAAATCCAAAAACAACAAACAAAACGATCACGAAGATGATATCGATCCAGGCGCCGTGAAAAGCAGCGATCCCATCCAACATGCCCAGGACCAGCGAGAGCAAGGCAGCCACGAGCATCACCTGGGCCCAAACCTGCCTTTTAAATATTAACAACAGACCGCCAGCGATCCAACCCAGCGCAGCCAGCAGCCACAAAAGAGCAAAAAGGCGCGTACCTGCTGCTCCTACTCCCAACAGGGTGGTTTTATTTGGGATTTCAGATAAAAATCCGAGCGGCCAGTAGGCTGTAAACCCCATCCAATGGATCAGGCCGTGAATGATCGCGATTGCCCCCAAAATAATCGAGAAAATGCGCATGCTTACACTGCTCCGGTATTGAAGATGACAGGCGTTTATCATAACACACAGGTTCGTTTCGATTGATGCCTGGACCTTATGGTATATTGGGGAAATGGACCGAAGGGAGCTGCTGGACCTGCTTGACAGCGAGCTGCGGATCGAAATTGAGACGCCCGGTGTTGAAAAGCAGACATTCCCCGGGCTCACCCGGGTTATCCGGCCGGCGCCGGGGATGAATTTTGTGCTCTACAGCCGGCTCGAGCGAGGAGAGCTGGACCAGGCGATCCTCGACCAGATCGCTTTTTTTCAAAAGTTCGACCAACCGTTCTCCTGGCAGGTATTTGACCATGACCTGCCAGCCGAGCTGCCAGAAAGGCTGGCTGCACACGGCTTTGAGCCGGATGATGACCCGGCTGCAGTTCTGGTGCTCGATTTGCATGATTCTCGAGTTCGTTTCAGCACCTGGGAGGCGGCTGGAGGTTCGGCGCATAACCGATGTAGAGCAGCTGGATGATGTTCTCAGCGTCGAAGAGCAGGTAAACGGCGGCGATTTTCGCTGGCTGAAGCAGCGCATGATGCCACACTTCGAAATCCCTGGGTATCTCAGCGTTTATGTCGGTTACCTCGAAGGACGTCCGGTCAGCACGGGCTGGATTTATTTCCACCCGGGCAGCCAGTTTGCCGGGCTTTTTGGAGGTGCGACGCTGGCAGAATTCCGCGGCCAGGGGTGGTATGCTGCCATCCTGCAGCGGCGAATCTGGAAGCGGCTGAGCGGGGCAGGAATTTTGTGGTCGTCGGCGCAGGTGCGATGAGCCGACCGATCCTGGTCCGGCACGGCTTTCAGCACCTGACGGTGGAACGGGATTACGTCTGGCCGATGGGCGATCAGGCCCCACTTTAGCGGCGCATTTCCGGGAGCAGGCTGGCAAGCGCATGAACCAGCGCTTCGATATCCTGCTCGGTGTTATATCCCTGGACCGAGATTCGGATCAGGTGCTCGCCCCCCCAATCGATCAGCGGGACTTCAATCCGGTATTCATCGAAGAGGCGCGCCTTCAAGGCGGCCAGGTCACGGATTTGCGGCAGGCGGGCGATACCCATCTGCGGGGGCAGCGAGTGCGGATGTCCGCTTTGAATTCCAGAATAAGCAGAATGCCAGACCAGTCAGCTCGGAGATACGGTCCAGGGCTTGCTCCAGCAGGAGGCTGCACTGCGCCTGCACCTGATTCCAGCTGTGTTCCTGCATGAACTGGATCGCTGCAGGGACAGAGAGCGACAGCTGCCGGGTCGTGCGTACCCGTCCACTGCAGGAGATCAATAAAACGCGATCCGTCGTCGTCTTTTCATTCGGGCTGAACCCCCAACTGACGACCAGAGGTTCGATCCAGTGGCTGGGCTTCTTTGCGGGCGAAGAGAAAGCCTGCTCCCTTCGGGCTGAGCATCCATTTGTGGCAGTTTCCGGTGTAGAAGTCCGCCCCAACCGCTTTTAAATCCAGTGAAACCTGCCCTGGAGCGTGCGCGCCGTCGACCAGGGTCAGGATTCCGAAGTGGCGGGCGCGGGAGCAGATGGCTTCGACAGGAAAAAGCTGGGCGGTGGGCGAAGCTGATATGGCTGATGAAGATCAGCTTTGTGCGCGAGGTCACTCCCTGCCAGAAGCTCTCCAGAAACGCCTCCGGAAGCCCGATTGGGAGGTGGAATGGCTGCCGGATGACTTTCGCGCCGGTTTTCTCGCATATGAAATTCCAGATGTTGTCGCAGGCGCCGTACTCGTGGTCTGTGGTCAGGATTTCGTCGCCAGGGCTTAACGGTAGCGAGCGGGCGACGATGTTGACGCCGTGGGTTGCGTTTGGGACGAAGACGAGGTCGTCAGGTTCGGCGTTGAGATATGAACCCAGCCCCTGACGCGCCTGAAGCTGCAGCGCGGCGAGCTCCCGGCCAAGAAAAAGGACCGGTTCGCGTTCCATCCGGCGCTGCCATCCCTGATAGGCCTTGAAAACCGGGCGCGGGCATGCGCCAAAAGAACCGTGGTTCAGGAAGACGATCCCGGGATCGAGCTGAAAAAGCTGCTTAATCTCGTTCATAGCTTGCGGTGGACCCGGCCGCCGAACCGCAGCCATGCCAGCTCGCCTTGCGGACCGCGCAGGATTTCGGCCCGGTCACCTTTAAAAGGCTCATCCAATCCCACCAGGCAATCCGGATCGCAGAGGGCCAACCGGGTGGGCGGGGGAGGCGGAGATGGCGGTGCATCAGGAGTGGGGAATCCGCCTTTTGGCTCGACCTGCATCATCAGGCAGTCCCCTTTTAGCTCGAGATGGAGCCGTTCAGATGCCGATTCATAAATTCCGGCAAAGGGCGATAATGTTGATAATTCAGCTTCAATTGGTTCGGGTTCGGCTTCGATCAGCCCTAGAAAATCCGCCAGCATTCTCCGGGCGAGCGGATGGTAAAGCTCGCTGCCGCGGTCGGAATTCGTCAGGATGACCAGCGCAAAGTCAGCAGAAGGCACGATTTGCAGGGTCGCCATTTGTCCATTTGTCGCTCCTCCGTGGCGGATCACCCGGCTGCCATTCCAGGTCGCGCAGGAACCAGCTGATCCCAATCAATTCACCGTTCGCGGCAGGGACGAACGGAGTCTGCATCAGGGTGAGGCTGTCAGCCTGCAGAAGGCGCTCGCCGTTGGGAGCTGTTCCGCGGTGAATATGCAGGTGGGCATATCGGAGCAGATCGTTCACCGTGGAGAGCAGACCGCCGAGGGGATTGGCTGCCCGCGCAAGCCACCACGGACGAAGTACTTCTGGGATGCCATCCTGACCGGGATAGATCGCAGAATGGCCTGCTGCAACACGGTAGGTGATCGCATCTCGGGCGAAGAAAAAGGAATGGTCCATGCCCAGCGGTTCAAGCAGAAGCTTCTTGATCGCAGTCTCATAGGTCTCACCGTAAAGAAGCTCGAGAACCCGCCCGGCCAGGTAAAAACCGGAGTTGTTATAGGAATATATCTCGCCGAGCGGCGCCTCCTGGGGGAGCCTGTCCATCCTTGCGACGACCGTCGCAAGCGCCTCATTCCCGGATCCGGCATCGTCGAAGTAATCGCCCAACCAGCCGCCTGTATGGGTAAAGATATGCCTCAAACTGGCATTTTCTGCGACAGCCAGGTCTGCCATCCTGAGTTCTGGGATGATCAATCGGATCGGGGAGTCAAGGTCAGCCTGGCCGCGCTCGATCAGGCGCATCAATGCGGTGGCAGTGAAGGTCTTTGTAATCGAGCCGACTTGAAAAAGCGTATCCTGATCGACTGGAAGGGGGTTTTCGAGGTTGGTGACGCCGAAACCGGCGCTGAAAGTCTCGCCGCCCATGCAGAATCCCTAATGCAACACCGGGGATATGCAGGCGGATCATCTCCGATTGGAGGGAATCGCACGATTTCTGGATCAGTTTTTGATTCAACGTATTGTTCTCTTCATCCAAGATGGGTTAAGGATATTTCTTGCTATAATAATCTAATAGACTGCTTCTGAGAATGGTGCTGATTTCGAACCTGTGATTATGTGACTGGGAGTATCAATCTCGAAGGCATTTGCCTCTTGCACACTGGTGTTATTTTAAAGGGTAAAGGGAACAAAGATGATCGAAGAGATCGTAGATAAGATGATTGCATTTTTCAGCAAGCATCTTCAATTGATGGTTCAAATCATCCTGCTGGTTATAATCACCTGGTTGTTATTGTACCTGGTTGGAGTAGTCGCACGCCGCTGGAAAGCGAAAATCGTTGCTTCAAAAGTTGAAGGGGAGCGACTTTCGCGCTTCTTGACGATGGAAAATGTGGCGATAACCTCCCTGCGAGCGCTGATCCTGGTCGTTTCCACTCTCATACTGCTGGGATTGCTGGGTTTTAATATTGCCCCGCTGATCGCCAGCGCTGGAATCGCCGGTCTGGCAATCTCCTTGGGTGCGCAAACTTTTATCAAAGATTTCATATCGGGTTTCTTGATCCTGATCGAGAACCAGTTTGGAGTAGGCGACGAAGTTAAGATTGGCATCGTCTCCGGGACCGTCGAGAATATCACTTTGCGGTCCGTGACTGTGCGGGGGGCAGACGGGAGCCTGAACATTGTCCCCAACGGAGACATCCGGATCGTCGCAAATCTCTCGCGCGATTGGAGCCAGGCGAAAGTGGAATTCACGCTGCCGTTCGGCCTGGATCTGGGAGAAGTCGTCCATTCTCTGGATCAAGCCGTGAAATTGGCAGAAAAGGATGAGGCTGTCCAGAATTTGCTGCTTCTGCCTGCAGAGATCTTTGCTTATAACCAGCTTAATGAGTCAGGAGTGCAGGTCCGCATCACACTCAAGGTTAATGCCGGTAAGGGCGCTCAGGTGGAGCGGATTATCCGCCGATATGTCCTGGAAAGCCTGCAGAAACAAGGCATCAGCCTTGCGGCGCCTGCCCGGGAAATCCTGCTGCAGGAGGCTGCCGCGTCAAAAAACATCCTGCCCCATGCGGCGGAGGTAGGATGAATAGGTTCAAGCCCGATACCGCCATGACAACTCAAAGGCTATCGAGGTGAAACGGGTCAGAGCAGTACTTAAAACCGGAAATTGAAAATTTCCAGGAGGCATCCATGGCAGTATATATTCTCCTTGGTACATTGACGGATGAGGGAGCTGAACGGCTGCGAGAGAATCCGGGTTGGTTCGAAGCAGTCAATCAGGAGCTTGAACGGATGCAAATCCATGTACTTGCCCAATACGCGGTACTGGGGCCTTACGACATCGTAACGATCGTAGACGCCCCAGATAACCGGTCGATTGTGAAAGTCTCTACCCAGCTCACTTTACGAGGCAATATCAGGATAGTTACGCTCCCTGCCCTGCCCGTGGAGGATTTTCTTTCAAGCCTGCGCTGATTCTGAACACAGCGATATGCCTCTCCTTGCCGGCGCTTAACGGCTCGCGAAAGGCAGGTACAGCTGTACCAGGGTGCTCAGCGGTATGATCTCGTGATATGAGGTTTCAGCTTCTTCAAATACCGCGATTCGATACGCATATTTGTTTTCGAATGGGACATTATTGTCTTCATATTTATACGTGTTTCCGATCAAGCTGCCGTATGAAAGGCTTGGGATCATCAATTCGGTCAACCTCACCCATTCTTCAGAACCAATAACCTTGCGATCAATATGAAAACCCAGGACTGTCAATTCACTGGCGGTCTCCCACTCCAGGAGCACCTGGCCAGGCCGATAGGTTCCATAGATCATTGCAAGGTCAATAGCCGTTGGAGAGAGTACCTCGGTTTGAATCGGTCCCGCAAAATTGTTTTCTGTATTTAGATCCGCGATTGGAGAGTAGATGGTTGCCTGGCTGGAAATCTGGCCTGTCCCATTCAAATCAATCACCCCGCGTACCGTAATCGTGCCGGATTGTCCTGGGGCAAGCTGTGGGATCGTCCAGGATAACCGGCTGTTGGGAAGTTGGGTCATTTCCAGATCCGAAAGCGTGACCACTGGATCGCTCACTGTCACAGGAAGCGGATGGTCGATCTGCACTTGAGAAGCGGTAGCCAATCCTATGTTTTCATAGGAAAGGGTGTATGTGATCGGCATGCCATTATAGATACCGCCAACCGGGTCCGCGCTCAGATGGATTGAGAGGTCGCTGGGACGGACGTTAATCTTAAGCGCAGGATCGCCGAAAAGCGTGTAAGTGTCCTGCAGGTCGGGATACCAGCTAGATTGGCTGTAAAGGAACAATTTTGCCTGCAGGGCTGCTGCACCAACGCGGTTCTGGCCTTCGTAAAACAACGCCTGGAACAATCCCCGGTTCAGGAAATCCTGGCCTTCCATCACGCCCATTCCGCTAGAACCCCAGCTCGCAACGGCGCCACGAGCGGGGGATTTCACAACTGCTTCCGCCAGAGATGTGTTATCTGCAGTGGCTGTATTCGGGTAGTGGAAATAACCAGTCAGGCAGGCCAGCATAGAGAAAAGGGGCAGTTTGCTGGTGTTCGTGAGCGCTGACAGCGAGCTCCTTTGGAAGAGCGCTTCGCTCGCCAGCTGATACGCGGACCCGTGACCGACATAGTTGACGATTAATGTGCCCTGGTTGATTGAATCCAAGATCGCAGTCCGAGCTTCAGTCGTAGTCGTATGGGTGCTCCCATAATATACTTTATTGGCTGTATATCCATCAGGAAGATAAGAATTCGCCACCAGATCAGAGTAATAATAGTAATTCCCGGCGCTATCCGGGTTGTCGGTGATAAACAAGGATTTTCCATTCCAATCCACATCAACCGGTGACTGTTCGTAACCGATAATCTTTGAAACGACTGCAGATGCTTCTGCACTGGTTCGAACTGACAGGCGCCCGATGAGCAAGTCTGCAAGATTATCCGTCCCTCGAACGGTGACATAGCGGTTATCGCTTGCCGTCTCACCGAGGAATGGATCGATATTGTGCAGATATGCCGGGATGAAAATCGGATCATTCGTCCCTAAAAAGTTGCGTGGATCAAAATGCCCGTCACCAACGAGCAGGACAAACTGCGGCGCTGGCTGCTGCCAGGTTTCATACGCATAAGCGATGAATTCTCGGATTGCATCCGGGGAAAACACGCCGCCGTTAAACTCATCATAGATATCCTGGACGTCAATTACGGAAACACGTAATCCCTGGTTGGCACGCCATTCAGCCAGAGGCTGAACGGAGCTGATGAAGGATGAATGCGAAATCAACAGATAATCAGCGCCATTTGTGCTGGATTTCAGATTTGAAGGGCTGTCGACGACGACCTGGGTGGGAGCTAAATACTTGCTGGAGGTCAGCGCCTGGTAGCTGCGCTGAAGCGAGCTGGAGACTTTAAAACTCGAGCCCAAAACCCGTTTCCTCGGGTTGGACGGATGTATCGGTGATCCGGACCGGCGATTTTGGGTTGGTCAGGTCGAATAAATCCACATTCGGGCTTGTAAACCCGGTGACTTCATAGGTATAAGTGCCATCCATTTCCCCCTTGAAGGAGAGCGAATCGCCTTCGGCGCCGTAAGTCCTCCAATAATCGAGGTCAAACCAGTTTACAAAAGCCCGGTTGTAGGTGATATTGCCGTCGCAGAGCAGGTCGACACGAACCGTATTAGCGCCATCGACCAGGTAAGACATAGGGAATGGAAAGTCAAAATTGTATTGCGTCCCCGGTGTCCAATACCCTTCGCCGATATAGTTATCGTTCATATAGACTTTGGCGTGGTTTCTGGGCATAGCGGAATCGCTGAAAAGAGACCCGCGCAGGCGAGCAGAAGCGCTGTATGCAGAATCCACATAGGAGAGAGAGAATGGGTAGCTGGCTGAAGCAGTTGCGCCGTTGGCATTGAGGTAGCTCCAGAACCAATGATCACCGCTTGTATCCAGTATGGTCGACCGGTAATAGGTATTGGTTTCCAGGTGCTTGTTGGCCAGGAATCGTTCAGAAGCGCGGCCTCCGACCTGAGCTGAACTCAGCATACTCATCCTTATGCCCGTGGTATTCCCCCAGGTGAGCCAATAAACGTTCGTGTCGGAATACCTGGTTTCGATCAATTCTGCGTGAAAGATCACCTGATCTCCAGGATCGAAGGATCCGTCCTGATCTCCTGTCACAAAACTGGAGACTTCGCTGCCCTGGTTGAAAACCTGCAGGGTGTTTGGAGTCAGGGTGCTTAAATCCGCTCCGGATGCGGACAGGATTTCATAGGAGACAGCCGCCATACCGGACTTCTTAAAAGACAATTTCACCCAGGGCTGTCCGGATTCGGGAGACTGTTCCCGAAAACCGACCGACGGGCTTTGCGGGCTGCTGCGAAAACCAGCTGCAGTTTGGCTGTTGACCAATCCTTTGCTCAGGATGTCCTCGAAAATACCTTCATCAACCGGGGTGTTCTGTTGAGACGAAGCCCCGCCCGGCTGGTTGAAGAATACACGGACGCGGATTCGCTGGAAATAACGCACTTTCCCGGTCATGGGGTTGTACTGGAACGGCTGGAAAGTTACCTGCGCGACGTGCTGGCTTCGGATCATCGCAGTGGATGAAAGATCGGCGGGTGATTGTGGAAAAAACAGATCCTGCGAATATGCTTTTAAATCCCTGCTGGATTGCTCGCCAAGATAATGGATCTCAGCTTCGTTTGAATATTCGAAAACCGGGCGTACGGCAGGGCAGAGATTGAACTGGCCATCAACCTCGACCTGGTCGGTTTCAAGCACGACAAGGCTGGGCTGAGAAGCCGAGGGAATGCCAACCAGCGAAGTTTTTTCCGGCAGCTGCGGGTAGCCTGGTTTCTGAGTCTCGGTGAAATTTCGAACTTTGAAAACCTGACAGCTCTGGTTGTCGTTACCCTGCTGGACGACTTCAAAGCCTGGAATAACCAGCTCCAGCGTGACATAACCGGATGTCTCTTCGAGCAGCGCCGGATTGTCGGATGACTGGTTGAAAGACTGCGGTTCTGCCGAGGGTACCTGGCCGTTGGGATTCATGCTCGCAGCCTGTACAGCTCGAGCAAAAGCCCCATTAAGGCTGAACACAATCATGATGAAGACCATCAGCGCCTTGGTCAACGGTGAGATCATAATGACTTTCATTGGGCCTCCATATTATGCAAATATTATTGTAATAATAATAATGTACAAATATTTTAGTACTTAAGTAATATCGCAATTTTTATTACATTCTTGAGCTTAGTTTACGCTACTCCTGCCAGGATGGATTTACAGAATTGATAAATTTAGTTTCAAATTACAGAAATGAAAGGAGTTTTGCATACACCCACCTGTTTCGGATCGGGTATACGCGCTGTATCACTGACGTTGCCGCATTGGATGAAAGCCAACCCTTGACGGATCAGGACTGGTGGGATAGACTTGCGCAATCTGAAGGATGTCCAAACCGATGAAGCTTTTTTGCTCCGCTTACGCCTATTATTATTACGGTCGCTGCACACCAGCAGCCGTTGGCGGCGCTTAAGCGGGGTTTGGCCCTTTCAAAAACCCGAAATGCGAGACCAACGGTCTCGCATTTTTTGTTTCGCCGACAGGTTCAGTGGACTGAATAGGAGCAAAAATGACTGTCCGAGGCGTTCGCGGTGCTACCGTCGCTGCAGAAGATCAGGCTGATGCGATTTTATCTGCGACGCGCGAATTGCTTGAAGCGCTGCTTCAAGCCAATCCTGAGATGCAAACCCAGGATATCGCCAGTGTTATATTCACCGTCACGCAAGATCTATCTGCTGTCTACCCCGCCGCAGCAGCGCGACAGGCGGGTTGGGGCGATGTCCCGTTGATCTGCGCCAGGGAGATCCCGGTGCCAGGTGGGTTGCCGCGCTGCATCCGGCTGTTGATCCATTGGAACACAGCCATTCCGCAATCCGAAATCCGGCATGTTTACCTCAAAGAAGCGGCTGGCCTGCGCCCTGATCTGCAGCCCGATGCGACGAACCGCAGTTGAAAGCTGAGATTAATCCGGCTTGTTCGGGCACGAAAAATGTAATTATTATATAGATTATCCAGGAGAGTGACATTATGATGATTATCATGCGCACTGATGCTTCGAAGAAAGAGATCGATGCCGTCATTGAGCGGGTGAAGAGCAGTGGGATGCAGGCTCACGTTTCGGTGGGCGAGGAGCGAACGATAATCGGGGCGATCGGAGACGGGCGGCATATCTATCAAGATCAATTCATGCTGCTCTCAGGGGTTGACCGGGTCATGCCGATCACCCGACCCTACAAGCTGGCATCGCGCGAGTTTCGCCCGGACGATTCGGTTTTTCCGATCGACGGGGTTCGGATTGGCGGACCTGGAGTGGTAATCATCGCCGGACCCTGCTCGGTGGAAAACCGCAGCCAGCTCTTGGAGACTGCTCACGCCGTGCGCGAAGCGGGAGCGCATGCGCTGCGCGGCGGGGTGTATAAGCCGCGCACATCGCCGTATGCCTTCCAGGGACTGGGCGAGGACGGTCTTCAATTCCTGATCGAAGCTCGCGAGCAGACCGGGCTGCCGATCGTAAGCGAGGTCATGCGGGAAGAGCAGATCCCTCGGATGGCGCAGCATGTGGACGTCCTTCAGATCGGCGCTCGCAACATGCAGAACTTTGGGCTGCTTCATGCAGTTGGTGAAAGCCAGCACCCCGTTCTGCTAAAACGCGGGATGATGGCGACGGTCGAAGAGCTGCTGATGGCCGCGGAATATATTCTATCCCACGGCAACAAGCAGGTTATACTGTGCGAGCGCGGTATCAGAACATTTGAGGTTTCCACTCGCAATACAACGGATATCAATGCAATCCCTGTCCTGAAAGAGCTGACGCATTTGCCGGTGATCCTGGATCCAAGCCACAGCACGGGAAACTGGGCCTATGTTACTGCGATCGCCCGCGCCGGGATTGCCGCTGGCGCAGATGGGTTGATCGTTGAAGTCCACCCTCACCCGGATGAGGCGATGTCGGATGGAGGTCAATCGCTCAAACCAGAACGGTTTGCTGAGTTAGTAAAACAGGTCCAGCAGATCACAGAAGCAGTTGGACGCAGCCTTGCAACGCCGGTCCACCCGGCAAACTCGCAGCTCACACCGGCTGGTTTTTGATGGTCAGCGACCTGTCTTCCTGTCGGGTGGTCGTAGTTGGACTGGGGTTGATGGGAGGCTCGCTTGCATTGGGGTTGCGCAGGCACTGTGCGGGACTCTTTGGCGTCGACCCGGATCCGGAAGCGCTCCTTCTGGCTGAATCGTTGAAGCTTTTTGATCGGACAGCGGCTGATCCTGCCGTTCTGGCCGGTGAGGCAGACCTGACCGTTCTTGCGGCGCCTGTGGGGGCAATCCTTTCGCTACTGGACGATCTGCCGACGATCCTGCCGGGCGGCGGGATGATCCTGGATTTGGGCTCGACCAAGACAGAAATCGTCCGACGGATGGCGTCCCTGCCGATCCAATTTGACCCGATTGGCGGTCACCCAATGTGCGGAAAGGAGCGCGGCGGATTGGCAAATGCGGACTCTGCCATTTTTCATGGAGCAACCTTTGCATTCACGCCGCTGCCGCGCAGCTCGAAAAGAATTTGCAGCCTGGCGGAGCAGATCGCACAGGCGCTTCAGGCTCGCCCGGTTTGGCTCGAGCCGGAAATCCACGATCGATGGGTAGCTGCAACCAGCCATGTCCCCTTCCTGGTCGCAAACGCTCTGGCCGCGGTTACTCCGCTGGAAGCAGCTGCTTTGGTCGGCCCGGGTTTTCGAAGCGCAGCTCGCCTGGCACCCTCGCCCTGGCCGGTGATGCGTGATATCCTTGCGACCAATCGACTCCAGATCCGTGACCGATTAAGCTGTTTCTCAAGCCGAATCCAGGAGCTGGAGAAGCTGATTGAAGATGGAGACCTGGACGGTCTGGAGGATTTGATCGCAGAAGGCGCGATTAACTACGAGCAGCTTATCCATTGAGCTAAAGATCATGATGCCAGGGAAGGAACCTTCATGAATACACCAGAACCAATCATGGACGAATTCACTTGAGCTGATTGTTGGTCCCGGGAGCCGGCTGGTTGGAGAGGTTGGCGGGGCAATCGGCCCCTCTCTGCCGGGCGATAAGTCGCTCTCGCACCGCGCTGCGCTGCTGGGAGCCATGGCGGATGGAAGCACGACTGTGCGAAATTTCCTGGTCTCTGGTGTGACTGAGGCAATGCTCAACAGCTTGAAGCGGTTGGATGTGTCCTGGCGCCTGGATGGTACGACGCTGGTCGTCCAGGGGGTCGGGCTTGAAATTCGAGACCGGCTTCCGGTGATTTTGGATTGCGGCAACTCGGCCACCACGCTCCGGCTCCTGGCTGGGGCTGCAGCAGCCTGGGGCAGGCCTGTTTTGTTAGACGGCACTCCCGGTCTGCGCCGCCGGCCGATGGGCAGGATTATCAATCCCCTGCGCCAGATGGGTGTGGCGATTTCCGGAGAGCAGGACCGCGCCCCGCTGACGCTCGGCGTTTCGCCGAGACCGCTCTCTCCGCTGCGCTGGGAGCTCCCGGTCGCCAGCGCCCAGGTGAAATCCTGCCTGCTTCTCGCCGGGCTGGCCGCTGATGGTGAAACTGAGCTAACCGAGCCCGGACCATCCCGCGACCACACCGAGCGGATGCTTTCGGCGATGGGGGTTGAGGTCCAATCGCAATCCATCGGCGCAGGTCGCTGCTGGACCCGGCTGAAACCTCCGCACCCACTCAACCTGGCTCCGCTGGATCTGATCCTGCCTGGAGATATCTCGGCCGCCTCATTCATCATTGTAGGGGCGCTGCTCGTCCCGGGCTCGCGTGTCGTTCTGCGGGGGGTCGGTCTCAATCCCACCCGAACTGGACTGCTGGAAACCCTGAAGGAGATGGGCGCCGATATCGAAGTTTCAGGGTTGAGCGAGCAAGGCGGCGAACCAGTCGGTGATCTGATCGTCCGCTCCAGTGCGCTGCGCGGTGGGCGAGTGAACGGCGAGCGGGTGGTCCGGATGATTGATGAGTTCCCGGCCTTTGCAGTTGCTGCAGCATACGCTGAGGGGGAGACGACCGTCTTGGAGGCCGAAGAGCTTCGCCATAAGGAATCTGACCGGATCACAGCTTTGGGAGATGAGCTGCGCCGCCTGGGGGTCGATTTTCGGGAGACGCCGGACGGATTTGCGATCCTCGGCGGAAGGCCGATCCGCGGCGGTCATGCTGATTCACACGGCGACCACAGGCTGGCGATGTCCCTCGCGCTGGTCGGGCTGGCTTCCCAGGAACCAGTCCGGGTAAGCGGCGCCTCGGTCATCCATGAATTCTTCCCCGGTTTCGCCGGGCTATTAAGTTCATTGGGGGCGGATGCCCGCCTGGTTGGTTCCGGAATATTCTGATGAAACCTCAGCCAGAAGCCTTCGCCCTCGGGTTAATCGGCTACCCGCTGGAAAAAAGCCTTTCGCCGCAGCTGCATACGGCCGCTCTGAAGGCGCTGAATCTGCCTGGCGAGTATCGGCTTTATCCCACCTTGCCAGCTCCCGAAGGCGAACCGGATTTAGCCAATCTGGTGAACAGGCTTCGGTTAGGCGAGCTGCACGGACTCAATGTCACGATCCCGCACAAACAGACGATCACCGCTCATCTCGACCGGCTCACACCGCTGGCAGAAGAGATCGGAGCAGTCAATACAATTTACATGGAAGATGGTCATGCAGTTGGCGACAACACAGACGCCCTCGGTTTCTTGCTGGACCTGGAGCGGCTGACCGGAATCCCGGCTTTAAGAGCGGGCAACCCGCCTTCCCCTGGATGTGCGATCGTGCTTGGCGGTGGCGGAGCTGCAAGAGCGGTGAGTTTTGCGCTCCTGAGAGCCGGCTGGCAGGTGGCGCTGGCGGTTCGCCGGATTGAAGCAATCCAGCCCTGGGTTGAAAGTCTCCAGAAGAAATTCGTCTTTCCGGATCGGACTGCAGGCAGGATATCTGTCGTTCATCTGGATGCAGAGTCGATCCAATCCCTTACGGCGGAAAATTCCAGGCAAACTTTCCTTCTGATCGTCAATGCCAGCTCGGCCGGGATGCTTCCAAACGTGGATACCTCCCCCTGGCCGGATGGGCTGCTGTTGCCAGCAGGTGCTTTCGTGTACGATCTGGTTTATAAACCGCTCGAAACCCGCCTGGTTCGAGAGGCACGCGCTGCGGGCTGCCCGGCTGCCAATGGACTCGGGATGCTTGTCGAGCAAGCGGCGCGAGCTTTCGAGCTCTGGACCGGACAACAAGCCCCGCGCCCGGCGATGCGCCAGGCGGTTGGTCTGGACGAAGAGAAGCATTCTCGATCACGGCAATTCGATCTGAGAGAGAGACAATCATGAAACCTGCCGCAAGGATGGAGACCCTCAGACCTCATTTTTTTGCTGCCCTCAGCGGGCGCATCGCGGCATTGAAGGCTCAGGGTCGCGAGGTTATCCGGCTGGATGAAGGTTCACCTGACCTGCCGCCGGCCCCCCATATCATCGAAGCGCTGATTCAATCGGCGCGGCGGGCTGACTCGCACAGCTATCAGCCGCACCGCGGCCCGCAGCACCTCCGCCAGGCCTGGGCGGATTGGTATGCCGGTCATTATCGAGTGAACATCGACCCGGATACTGAAGTTATCCCGCTGCTGGGGTCCAAAGAGGGCATCTTTCACCTGAGCCAGGCTTTCCTGGGACCAGGAGATCAGGTGCTGGTCCCCGATCCTGGCTATATCAGCTATACCCGCGGCGCGCTTTTTCTGGCGCCGGGGTGCAGCCCTTCTCACTCCGAGCAGAAAATGGTTACCTCCCCGAGCTGAAAGCGATCCCGGATGAGATCTTGAAGACGACGAAGCTGCTCTGGCTGAATTACCCAAACAATCCAACTGGGGCGGTAGCCAACATGCAATTATTTGAAGCTGCGGTAGCCCTTGCCAGGAAGCATGGCTTCCTGGTCTGCCATGATGCTGCTTATGGGATGGTATATTTCGATGGGGTCCAGCCGCTCAGCCTGCTTCAGGTGGAAGGAGCAAAAGACGTCGGGGTGGAGTTCAACACGCTCTCTAAGTCGCACAACATGGCCGGCTGGCGGACCGGAGCGCTGATTGGCAATCGAGAGGCGGTAAAGGCGCTGTTCACACTGAAGACCAATGCCGACAGCAGCCATTTTCTCCCGATCTTCGAAGCCTCCACTGCGGCGCTGACCGGCGATCAGACCTGGCTGGTGGAACGCAACCAGACTTACCGTCGCCGCCGGGATGCCCTGCTGAAGGGATTGCGCAGAGCCGGGATCGAAGCAGCAGAGCCGCACGCCTCGCTGTACGTCTGGGCTCCGGTGCCGGAAGGCTGGGATTGTGAATCATTCGCTGTCGAAGCGCTCGAAAATGCCGGTGTCAGCCTGACACCGGGCACGGTCTTTGGACCAGGCGGAGCAGGTTTTGTCAGGATCTCGATCACGGCTCCTGAAGAGCAGATCGAGATCGCGATGGAAAAGCTGGGCTCATGGTTAGCCGATACGAAGAAGCCTTGGGTTCATCCATAAGGAAAGTTGGATTCAGACGGCGTTGAATGCGAATACGAATTCCGAGTTATTGATACAGGTTGAAAGGCGAAGGAGATAAGCAATGCCGCTTCGATTTTTAACTGCTGGTGAATTGCACGGACCGGCGCTGGTTGCCGTGCTGGATGGTATGCCTGCCGGGATCCGGTTGAACAGCGAAATCATCGACCAACAGCTCGCTCGCCGGCAGCAGGGATACGGCGCTGGACCACGCATGAAAATCGAGAAGGACCACGCCAGCATTTTAGGCGGGGTTATGGAAGGCTTTACGACCGGGGCGCCGCTGGTGTTTCAGATCCTAAATGGTGATCATGCCAGATGGAAAGGGAAATCCATCCCGCCGTTCACAATCCCGCGCCCCGGGCACGCTGACTTGAGCGGCGCGCTGAAATACGGCTATTCCGACCTGCGACCCGCGCTTGAGCGCGCCTTCTGCTCGCGAGACGGCCGCCCGCGTCGCGGTCGGCGCAGCCTGCCTGAGCTTCCTGGCTCACTTTGGGATCAAGGTTGGCGGGTACGTTCGATCCATCGCCGGGATTGAGGCTCAGATCGACGAAAATGAGCCCTTTTCAGCTCGTTTTGAGCGCTCAGAATCCAGTGAAGTCCGTTGTCCGGACCTATCTGCTGCTCACCAGATGGCCGACCGGATTCGCCAGGCAATGGCCGAGCGCGACACGCTGGGAGGGGTGATTGAGGTGACCGTAACGGACCTTCCGCCAGGGTTGGGATCCTATGCCCAATGGGATCGCCGGCTGGAAGCCCGCCTCGGCGCAGCAGTGCTGAGTGTCCCGGCTGTTAAAGGTGTGGAATTTGGAAGCGCATTTGCAAACACAGCTCTTCCCGGCACCAGAGTCCATGATGCGATCCGAAAGGAAGGCGAGCTCCTGGTCCGTCCGACGAACCGGGCTGGAGGCCTGGAGGGTGGGGTGTCCAATGGGGAACCGCTGGTCGTGAGGGCAGCGATGAAGCCGATCGCAACGACACTTGCACCGCAGCAGACCGTCGACCTGGTCAGCGGCATGGAAACCAGCACTCAGTACGAGCGGTCGGATTTCTGCCCGGTGCCGCGGGCGGTGCCCATTCTGGAAGCGATGGTTGCGTTCGTGGTCTCTGACGTTCTGATCGAAAAACTAGGAGGTGACACCCTCAGCGAAATGTTGGACCGCTTCGCAACACTCCCCAGGGCCAGGCTCTCTGATTTAACGATGGATGGGACGCCGCACCTGTTTTGGCCTGAATGACCCGGAACCTTTTCTCTTCAGTATCGTCTGATCACAAGATGAAGCAAGCCATTGGTTCAGAGTATTGAGGAGGCAGACATGAAGCTACATAACAACAGACGACCGGATTGGCTCTGGATTGGAGTAATTGGGTTGGGCGCGATATTGAACGCATGCGGACCGGCAGGGATGCCGGGCGATCCGAAGGGCAGTGTGATGCAGTCGAAAGTTCAACGCATTGAGAACCCGCAGGTCCCAGCGGAAAATCTGGCCGATCTGGTGGACGGCAACCAGACCTTTGGGCTGGATTTCTACCAGAAGATCCGGGAAAAAGCCGGCAACCAGTTCTTCTCCCCGTACAGCCTTTCGACAGCTTTGGCGATGACATATGGCGGGGCGCGTGGAATTACGGAGGAACAAATGGCTGCTGTGCTCCATTTTGGCCTCCCCCAGGAGAGCCTGCACCCGGCTTATAATGCCCTGGACCAGCAGATCAATCAAAACAGCAAAAAAACATCCAGCGCAGACCACCAACCTTTTCAGCTGGATACGGCGAATTCGATCTGGGGCCAGAAAGGGTATCCTTTCCTTCCAGAATACCTGGATCTGTTAGCCCAACACTATGGAGCCGGTCTGCGCCTGACTGATTTTGTCAAGGATGCCGAAAATGCCAGGCTGGAAATCAACCGTTGGGTCAGCGAGAAAACCCAGGATAAGATCAAAGACCTGATCCCGAAAGGCGGCGTCAATGAAGACACCCGCCTGGTCCTGGCAAACGCGATCTACTTCAAAGCCGACTGGCTGTTTCCGTTTGAAAAGGACAGAACCGCCGACCGGCCTTTCCACCTCCTGGACGGGACGCAGATCGATGTCCCTACCATGAGCTTTGATGGGGCGAAGAAACTGGCATATCTGGCCGGGGAGGGGTTCCATGCGGTCGAGCTGCCTTACCAGGGCGAGCAGGTCAGCATGCTGATCATGGTGCCTGATGAGGGAGGTCTCGAGGATTTTGAAGCGGGATTGGACGGGTTGAAATTAAACCAGATCCAAACATCCGTCCAGCCGACCCTGCTCAGCCTGTATCTGCCGAAATTTGAGTTCACAGTCGATTACCAGCTCAGCGACCTGCTGGTTGATATGGGGATGCCGGATGCTTTCTGTACCGGAAGCCCGGATTTCTCCGGGATGGATGGAGAAGGGAACCTGTGTATCGATAAAGTCTTCCACAAGGCTTTTGTTGCCGTCGATGAAAAGGGGACCGAAGCGGCTGCGGCTTCCGCAATAGTGATGATGGAAATGTCTGCGGTGGTTGACCAACCCGTCGTATTGAACGTGGACCGGCCGTTCCTGTTCCAGATTTTCCACAAACCGACGGGAACGGTGCTGTTCATGGGCAGGGTAGTCGACCCGCGCAAGTGAGAGCTTGGAACGGATAGAAACGAGAAGCAGGACTTCATGCCACGGGATTTCATATTTATATACGGTCCGCCAGCTTCAGGGAAGACTACCATCGGCCGGGTCCTGGCGGAAAACCTGGGATTGGCATTTTACGACCTCGATGAACGGATCGAACTTCAACAGGGTCGGACCATCCCGGAGATCTTTGAGTCTGCCGGGGAGGCTGGATTTCGACTCTGCGAAGCTGAAGCGCTGAGGGATGTCACCCTCAGCCCGTCCGGAGTTCTGCGCCCTGGGGGGAGGCGCGCTGCTGCTGCAGCAAAACCGGTCGCTGGTGGAATCAAACGGGCGTGTCCTCTGTCTTTCCGCTCCCTTTGAGATGATTTTGAACCGGTTAGGCGGAGAAGAGGGCGGACGCCCGCTTCTTAACGGAGATTCCAAAGCACAGCTTCGTCTTCTTCTTGAACACCGCGCCAGACATTACGCTTCGTTTCCGATCCAGCTCTCGAGTGCGGATTTGGATGTAACCCAGACCGCCTGGCAGGCACAAATCCTGCTTGGGAGATACCTGGTCGGAGGGATGGGAAAGCCGTATGAGGTGCGCATCCAACCCGGCAGCCTTGGCGACCTGGGCGAGATGCTGCAGCGATCGACACCTGACCGGTCCGCTGGCAGTCGTGAGCGACAGCAATGTGGCGGAGATCTATGCACCTCCGCTGATGGCTTCGCTCCACCGTTCCGGTTACAGCGCCGATTCGATCGTCATTCCAGCTGGCGAAGCTCATAAAACCTTCGCTACGGTCCAGAAACTCCTGGACGGTTTCATTAACTACGGACTGGATCGCTCCAGCACCGTGGTCGCTCTGGGGGGTGGTGTGGTCGGGGACCTGGCCGGCTTCGCAGCAGCGATCTTTTTGAGGGGGGTGCGCTGGGTTGCAGTTCCGACCTCGCTGCTTGCGATGGTCGATGCCAGCCTGGGAGGGAAGACCGGAGCTGACCTTCCGCAGGGGAAAAACCTGGTCGGAGCCTTCCACCCACCGGCGCTGGTGCTGGCTGACTTAGAAACGCTGGCCACGCTCCCAGAGGTGGAGCTGCGCAACGGCCTGGCTGAAGTAATAAAACACGGTTTGATCGGTGATCCGCAGCTGTTTGACCTGTGCTCGATGGGCATAACAGGGATTCGCGATGATTTTGTCGGCTTGATCCGCCGGGCCGTGGCCGTGAAAGTAAGTGTGATTAGATCCGATCCGTATGAGCAGGGACCGCGAGCCACTCTTAACCTTGGCCATACGCTCGGGCACGGACTCGAGCTGGCCACGGATTTCAAGTTGCGCCACGGTGAGGCAGTCTCAATTGGGACAGTTGCCGCAGCCAGGCTGGCGGAACGGATGAAGATCGCTCCCGATGGCCTGGCGGAAAAGGTTGAAAAATGCCTGGAGAGGCTTAGGCCTGCCTGTTCAAATCCCTCCCGGAGTTGATCGAGAGCGCCTGATTTCAGCGATGAGCAGGGATAAAAAACGCCGCTCGGGAAGCCTGCGGATTGTTCTTCCCGAGCGAATTGGCCTGGTGCGCTGGGGGGTCGAAATCGACGACCCGGCCCGTTTGGTTGAAGTGATGGAATATTGAATTTGTCTCCGGTTGGTTGTTGATCGAAATGATGGAGTTCTAATGGAACAAAGAGGAATGCGATGATCCCTATCCTGGTTCTGCACGGTCCTAACCTCAACTTGCTGGGCGAGCGAGAGCCGGAAATCTACGGCCGACTGACGCTTGCAGAGCTTGACCGTCGTCTGGTGGAGATTGGTAAAACGCTGGGTCTGGAAGTGCGTTCATTCCAGTCAAACGGCGAGGGCGAGCTGATCGACGCGCTCCAGGATGCGCGCAGATGGGCGAAAGGAGTGGTCTTCAACCCAGGCGGCTATACCCACACCTCGGTCGCACTGCGCGACGCCGTCGCGGCGATCCAGATCCCGGTCGTCGAAGTGCATCTCTCCAATGTCCACGCCCGCGAGTCCTTCCGGCGGGAATCGCTGATCTCTCCGGTATGCGCTGGCAGCATCGCCGGCTTTGGATGGCATTCGTACAGCCTGGGGATGCAGGCGATTGCAGATCTGGCTGCAGAAGTGAAAAATGTGGGGAATTAGCAGTTTAGAGCTGCCCGGACTTTGAAAGGCTCTCCAGCCGGGCCAGGTAGGCTGGATCAGAGTAGCGCTCCAGAGCGAAAGCAGGTGCATAATCCGGAAGAGCCAGGCCAGCCACGTGGTTGGCGAGCAGCTCGCCTGAAGCGCAGGCAGCCATCACGCCGAAACCAGAGAGAGCCCCGATCAGGTAGGCTCCCTCAACACCCATAGGGCCGATTAAAGGGCGGTTATCGCGCGTCCTGGTGGATTATCCGCCATCCAGCCCGGCGTACGTGCAGAGCGGCCAGGACGTTTTCGCTCAAATATGGGAGATTTGCCTAAATGAGATCACGGTCGAGCAGCAGATCGGCGCCGGCTGACTCGCGGCTGCAGACATCCGGATCGGCCGGTCAGGCCACCAGTTTCGATAACATTCGGTGGAATGATCGCTGGTGAGGCTCGAGTGGGGGCAGCTCGTCCACCAGGATGACGTCTCGGATCCCGGCTCGGGTAGAAAGGAAGTAAGCCGCACTGACACCGGCAATCCCGGCGCCACAGATCACAATATCAGCACGCAGGTCAACCATCGTTCAAAATCCAACCGCCTCAATCTTCAATCGCGATATAAATGCGCTTGTTGATCTTGCCCTTGCTCTTGTAATCAACGACCCGGATCTTGCCGACTTCGGATGTGGTGGCAACATGCGTTCCACCATCTGCCTGCAGGTCCAATCCGACTATCTCTACCACCCTCACCTGCTGGATCCCTTCCGGGAGCAGGTTGATCTTTGTCCGGATCAGGTCCGGGATCGCGAACGCCTGTTGCCGGGGTAAAATCGACACGTGGATCGGTAAGTCTTTCGCGACTTCAAGGTTCACAGCTTGTTGGATCGAGTTGACCAGCTCGCGCTGCATGGTTTCGAACTCAAAATCCATTCGTCCTTCGAGCGGGTCCATATCGCCGCCCGTGACTGAAGCTCCATAGTCGCGAAAAACAACACCGCAGAGGATGTGAAGCGCAGTATGGGTTCGCATCAATTTGTGGCGGCGGTCCCAGTCGATCGAGCCTTCAATTTCTGCACCGATTTCCGGAAAAGGCGTCTCGCCTTCAATGTAGTGGAATACTTCATCGCCGATTTTCTTTGCCCGCCGGACAGGAAATGCCAGCGCACCTGATTTTAAAAGCCCGCTGTCCGCTGGCTGACCCCCGCCGCCTGGATAGAAAGCGCTGCAGTCCAGGCCTAAAGCGCGGTTTTCGGCGTCGACTGAAGTAACGTGCGCGTGAAATGTCTTCAGATAACTATCGGTCTGGTACAGTAAATCTGTCATGGTTTCCTCGGGTTAATTCTATGGTCTCTCAGCACGTCTCCTGCAGATTTATTGTACCAGCCTCTTTATGCGATGAAGAATCCTGGTTGATCGTGGTATGATTCCGAGCAAGCGAGGAAACGCGATCGGCGGAAAGGGAACACCGCTGGCAGGTTTTCCATGCAATAAACAATAATCGATCCTGTAGAAGTTGAAATGATGACGGCAGAGCTTGCCCTGTTTTATCCTGAAGGTCACGCAGCCCATTTTGAGTACGGACACCCTGAACGGCCGGAACGCGTCGAGGCGGTTCGCCAGGCGCTGGTTCAAGCTGGATTATGGGATCCGTTTCCACACCTGGGACCGCTGGAGATTTCGATGGACCTGGCGGTTCGAGTTCATTCATCCAGTTATCTTTTGGTTCTTGAAAGAGCCTGTACGCAGGGCGCTCATCTGGACATGGACACATACACGACCCCTGAATCATGGCAACTTGCCTGGAATGCAGCCGGCGGGGGAACCGCGGTGGCTGCGGCGGTCTGGAAAGGCGATGCCAGGCGCGGTTTTGCCCTCACCCGACCGCCCGGCCACCATGCCACGAAAACGCGCGGGATGGGATTTTGTTTGATGAATAATATCGCTCTGGCAGCCGAATACCTGCTTACGTGCCCGCTTGGTTCAGCTCGCAGTCCATCCCGTTTGGCGATTGTTGACCTGGACCTGCATCACGGCAACGGTACACAGGAGATCTTCTACCAGCGCCGCGATGTGCTTTTCATTTCGACCCACCAGTCTCCTTTTTATCCAGGCAGCGGCCGCCTGGAAGAACGCGGTTCTGGAGAGGGTTTCGGTTACACAGCGAATATCCCCTTCCCACGAAACACCGGCGATAAGGGCTTTCGGGCAGCAATGGATGAAATAATCCTGCCGCTCCTCGATCGGTTTCGGCCTGAAATGCTGCTGGTCAGCATCGGTTTTGACACTCATTGGCGTGATCCGCTTGGTTCGCTCATCATGTCGGCGGCAGGTTTGGGTGCGCTGATTGGGTCGCTGGCGCAGTTTGCCGACCAGAATTGCTCGGGAAAGATTGCGCTTTTCCTGGAAGGCGGCTATGACCTGGGGGTCGCTCGCGCTTGCGGGCTGGCTTCAGCTGCTGCCCTGCTTGGTATCCAATCCGAAGACTCGCTTGGTCCGCCACCTTACGAAGAAGGCAGCGGCTGGAAGGATGTCTTAAGCCAGGCAAAATCGCTCTGGTTTTCTTGAAATCGATCCGGGGTTGGACCAACTACCGTATAATTGGTGAAAATCATCTGTAAAAAGATTTGAAAAAAGAAGATGAAATCTTCGTATACAGGAGCTGAAAAAAATAAATGAACGAGCAAACAGCTATCTTTATTGATTTCGAAAATGTCGCACTCTGGGCTGAACGGGAATTCTATGATTTCGAAGTCACCGCATTGATGGAGTACCTGCAGAGCCGTGGGCCAGCGGTTGTGAAGCGAGCCTATGCAGATTGGTCGCGATTTTCGCGTTATCGCGAAGCGATGATGAATAATTCGATTGACCTGATCCAGATATTCAGCATCCGGTCAGGTAAAAATCGCGCCGATATCCGGATGGCGATCGATGCCTTTGAAATCGCGATAACTCGACCGCAAATTCACACATTCGTAATTGTCTCCGGGGACAGCGATTTCAGCCCGCTGGCGGCCAAGCTTCGAGAATACGGGCGCTACACCATAGGGATCGGCCCGCGCAGCAGCACGCACGACCTGCTCGTCCGCTCATGCGATGAATTTATTTATCTGGAGACGGCGTTAGGCGAAACAGCAGACCTCGATGAGCAGTCTTGCGTCGAGATCGAAGATGCGCGCGGCTTGCTGAAGAAAGCACTCCATGCACATGGACAGCGGGGAGATTTACCGGTGCTCGCCTCCCGCCTGAAGCAAACGATGCTCCTGGTGAACCCGGCTTTCAATGAGGCGAACTTTGGTTACACTCAATTCAAGGACTGGCTTCTGGATAACAGCGACCTGGTGCAGCTGGTGGTCAAGGACCTGCAGTTTTTTGCAGCTCCTCTGGAATCCGAAACTGGAGGCTATCAGGATGTTGAAATTTCTGAGAAAGAAAGGGTTGATCCTCCCACCTCCGCTTTTATTGAAAAACAATTCAATCCTCGCCTGACGCTGGATGCTCAATATAAGCAAGTTTTTGCGAGGCTGAAGCTGACCCAGATCGACCTGGCCACCCGCCGGGATGTCCTGCGGGATATTTACCGTGAGCTGATTGAACATCCGGGGGAGCAGTCGATGGATGAGCTGCTGGATGAGTTGGAAGGGCGTTATCAGGTTCAAGGCTTGATCCGAACCAGAGAGACCCTGCGTGATATCTCGCAGCTGGCCTTTCGCCAGGGTGCATTTGATTACGCCGGACAGCCCGTTTCTCCCTATTCGAAAATCCGCATCGCGGCAGGGATAAAAAGCGAGTCTGATTTCGTCGGCCGAGCTGAATCAGATTTCATCTTTGCAATAGTTCGTTCCGGGCTGGAAATTGATTTTGGAGAGCTCGCATATTTGCTGATGAATGACCGCAGCCAGGAGGATCAGATCCATATGCTGCTCGATGACCTCTACGATCGCGGGGCAATCGTCTATAAAAACGACCGTTATACGATCGCAGGTCAGAGCAATATCCCCTTTGCTGAGGATCCAGCCTTGCGGGTCCTTTTTCGCGATATCGAGCAAATTGAAATCCCAGAAGGCACTCACCCTGGCGTTGAAAGCGCCCGTTCTCTTGCGAAAAAGGCGATGCTCCAGCGATCCCAGGATTTTGCCGCATCAAGCAGTACTTATTTACTTGCCTGTAAGCTGCAGTGGGATGCCGTAGAACGGTCGCTTGAAGGAGCAACTCTTGAAGAGCTGCGTTGGTACATGGCCTCGTTACGCCTCGGCGATAGCCGGCAAACTATCGCAGGTCAACCGCGATTACGCAGGCGCGCGACCGTATTACCTGGCATTCTTTGACCTGGTGCAGGAGGATGACCCTCTCTGGGGTCGGATGCGAGGCCTGATCAACCCGATGCTGGCTTATTACTGGTCTAACTCCGGGAGAGAGCTGGATATCAACGTGAGCAATTGGAACCTGAGCATGGCCTCTCCGGCTCAAATCGCCGTTTATGCTGCGACCCATTCGAATCCTGATCTGAGAAAGCTCTGGCATAAAATAACCGTTGATCTGGCTCAGATCAACCCGCGCGTTTTACAACGAATTGCAAACCAGCTGATGCTGAACAAAACTGACCACCCTGAAAATGCCCGGGTCGCGGAGATCATCGAAGAGATTTTGATGGAATCGAGCCCGGTGTAAGGGCTGCAGCTTCGAATCCAATCCCTAACTTGAGGAAATTATGGCAGAGATCACACTCAGACAAATCGAAAAACAAATGTTTGTTGCCACAAACTCATTTGATCATTCAATCGTGATCGGAAGCTCGCCGGACGACCCTGAAAAGAGGGTTGGGGTCAAAGCCTCGGACTTGCTGTTGATGGCAGCAGCAGCCTGCTCAACTTATGATGTGGTTGAGATCCTGGCGAAACGAGCGCGAGATCTATCGAGACTTGAAAGTCACTTGTTCAGGCGACCAGCTTTCTGATCCACCGTATACCTTCACACGTATTCATCTCCATTTCATCATCGTCGGTGAAGTAGATCCAAAGAAATTGATGAAAGCAATCAAAATGTCGGTGGAAAAATACTGCTCCGTGATCAGCACGATCCGTCCAGATACACCGGTGACTTTCGATTATGAAATGATCCCCTGAAGCGTATTTGATTGATGATGCTCAGCAATCGGTTCGAAGAGGCGTTTTTATATGCCTGCCGTCTTCACAGGCAACAGGTTCGGAAAGGCAGCAGGACGCCTTATATTGCCCACCTGATAGCCGTCGCTGGCTTGGTGCTGGAAGACGGCGGGTCAGAAGATGAAGCAATCGCCGCGCTGCTCCACGATGCTCCCGAAGACCAGGGTGGAGAAACCACCCTGGTCGAAATCCAGGTGAAATTTGGAGACAGGGTTGCGGATATTGTTAAAGGATGTACAGATACTTTCTCGTTTCCTAAACCCCCCTGGCGGCAGCGCAAAGAAGCCTATCTGGCACATCTCCGCACCGCATCCCGCGAAACTCGGCGGGTATCTTTGGCGGATAAACTTCACAATGCTCGCTCGATCCTGGATGACCTGCGTCGAGATGGCGAATCGGTCTGGAAGCGGTTTAACGGGGGCAAGCAAGGGACGCTGTGGTACTACCGCGAGCTGGTGGATTTCTTCAGCGATGAACAGGAATTGCCCATGGCGACTGCTCTCGAAGAGACTGTCCGGCGGATTGAAGAGATCGCACTGCGTCCGGAAACGGATTGAAAAGCAAGTCTTGCTGCATATGATATAATAAAATCCGCATTGAGTGAGGATCCGCTGTCTTGAGTATTGAACCCGACCCCACCATCCAGAAACAAGAAAGTTCACCTGGCACACCCGCGCTCCCACCTCCCAATACAGGAGGTGGAACGAGCCCATCCCAACAGCTCAGTCGAGAAGAGCGTCGCACAATTGCATTCATCGTTGTCGGGCTGATCATTCTTGTAATCGCGCTGATTGGGAGCATTATCTTTCTCGTCAATGCCGACCCCGGCGTTGTCGCCCAAATCCGTGATATTTTTATCATTTTTATGGCAATTCAGTCGCTGTTGATTGGGCTGGTTTTGGTGATCCTGATGATCCAGCTCGCTCGATTGATCAACTTGCTCCAAAATGAAGTTAAGCCCATCCTGGATTCGACCAATGAAACGATCAGCAATTTGCGAGGGACAACGGTGTTTCTCAGCGAGAGCGTGGTCGAACCCGTGATCAAAATGAATGAATACCTGGCTGGTTTAACCCAGCTGCTCGCAGTTCTTGGCTTAAAGAAGCGGTCATCCAAGAAATAACCCCTAAGGAGTGTTAATATGTCAGATAACAGCAACGATTTTGTCACATTTTTTGCCGGAATGGTGATCGGTGGGTTGGTTGGCGCCGCCACTGCTCTGCTGCTCGCCCCTCAGTCGGGCGAAGAAACCCGAACACTGCTCCGCGATCGCAGCATCGAGCTGAAGGATAAAGCGGTTGAGTACGGTCAGGATATCCAGCTGCGCGCAGAAAAGGCGCTCGATGATACCCGCGAACAGCTTGCGGTTGTCATAGAAGACCTGCACGATCGGACCGATCAGCTTTCACGAATGATCAACCGTGAAAAAGCCAATATTGAGGCCATCGAAGCTGAGGCTGCCCCACCTGCTGTAGAGTAAGGGTAGATTGTCTGGTTATTTTTTCTAATGCTCCCATCCGGTTAGCACACCCGGATGGGAAGCTGAATTACTGCATGGCTGCAAACGAACTAAAGTTTTGTTTGCGGTCATGTTTTTTAAGAGAGCTCGCCAATCTCCTGGATCGCATATCGAAGCACATCACCCGCCAAAACTGCCCGTGTGCTGCCAAGCGCAGCGGCAGCCCGCAAGCCTCCAGCGGCATGGATCCAGGCTGCAGCAACGGCCGCGGGGAAAGCCGCGACCCCTTGAGCGCGCAGCCCGACGATCAGCCCTGCCAGCACATCACCAGTACCCGCGCGCGCAAGCGCAGAGGAAGCCACCGGGATCACTGCGGCGGTTCCATTCGGCGCAGCGATGATGCTGAAAGCCCCTTTCAGGACGACAATATGCCCCCATTCCCGGCTGAAATTCAGCGCAGCTGCGAGTCGATCCGCCTGGATTTCGTGAACGGGCAACCCGGTGAGCACGGACATCTCCCCTGGATGCGGCGTCAGCACGGTTTCGGAAGGTATTCGACCAGGCCAATCCGGCTGGCGGGCCAGCAGTTTCAATCCATCGGCGTCCACTACCAGCGCTGGCAGGCGGCGGTCGAGCAGCCTGCCAATAAAGCCAGCGGTCGTCTCTGCCAGCCCTAATCCCGGACCGACCAGAAGGGCCGTGACCTTTTCCAGGTTTTGAGTCAGGAGCTCGCCGGCTTCCTCCGATATCACCCCGGCAGATTGCGGCAGTAACAGCCAGGTCGCTTCGGGGAGCTGCCCAGCCAGGGCAGGGTGAAGGACTTCCGGGACGGCGAGCGTCACGAGCCCAGCTCCGGAGCGGTAGGCAGCTTCCCCGGAGAGCAGAGCCGCACCGGTGTAGCTGAGGCTGCCTGCGGCGATCATTGCTGTCCCAAAGGTCCCCTTATGGGCGTCGGGAGGGCGGGCGGGCAGGATATTCCGAACCCATTCAGCATCCGGGATGAAGGTCTGCACTTTCCGCCAGGCTTCTAAGCCTTCACCTCCTTGCGGCAGACCGATCTCGACCACGTCCAGGTCTCCTACCAGCCGATATGCCGGGAATTTGAGCAGCCCTTGTTTGACAGCAGCCATCGTTACCGTGCGTTCAGCGCTCAGGCACTCCTTAGCCGATTCACCACTGTCGCAGTCCATGCCGGAGGGGCAGTCGACTGCAATCACAACAGGCGGAGATTTTGATTCAAGGATCCAGCGGCGGGAGAAATCGAGCCATTTCGCTAATGGGCCGTCCAATGGCAGCCGAAATCCGGTACCGAGCACGCCGTCGAGCAGCAGGGCGTGCTCGTCGATCAGTCGACCCAGGTTGGAATAATCATCGGATGTACTTAAATCACACATTACGCCGCCGGCTTCGAGCAGCCGTGCAGCCAGCGGATCATCTGGAGGCCGCCGGCGCAGGATCGCGGCGCAGGTTTTCCAACCTTCGGCTGCCAGGCAAGCCAGCGCGACCAGCGTATCGCCGCCATTGTTGCCCGAGCCGACCAGCCCCAGCGCACCCTGTTCTTCAAGATAGCCGTATTCGTCCAGGATCAGCTCGGCCAGCCCGCGGCCGGCGTTCTCCATCATCTCGCTGTAGCTGAGCCCGTTCGCATTCGCCTCGCGCTCGATTGCCTGCATCTGAGAAACCGAGACAACTTTCATGGCTGCTCCAAAATGGATAATATTCGTGAGCTCCAGGCTGCTTTTCGATCGAAACGACAAAAACAAATCTTGGGTCCGGCAAGACGCAGAGACGCCTGGACATCCCTGCAAAGGCAAGTTTAACCGATAATCTCAGGATTAACCGAATTGGACTTATAGTAGGTTTTTCTGCCTATTCGGCTGCAGCGAGCCAACCAGGCAGCGAACCTACCAGCTGCTCCATAACACTGAAAGCCGCCTGCTCAAAAAACGCCAGGTTACCATAGGCAGCGCTGCCAGTTTCGCCCACAAGATCAGTCACGCCGCGCAGGATCAGGATGCGACGGTGATTGCGGGAAGCAACCCAGGCGATCGCGCCTGTTTCCCAGTCTCCGGCTGAAGCGTGATACCGGTCGCGCAGCAATGGCAGATCTTCGACCAACAAATCCCGGTCGCCGGAGACGAGCAGGGTGCGGACAACTGGAACAGGATAAGGCTCATGCAGCCAGGATAGGTCGATCTCGCAGGTGTAATGGTCGATATGCTCCACCGGGTCTCCCATCTGCTCAAAAATATCATAGACCACCGTGCGGTCGACCAGCACCAGAGCGCCGCGCTCGATTTGCCCGGAAATACCGCCGCAGGTCCCCAGGTTGATCAGCAGCTCGGGATCATATCTGTCGATCGAGTATTGGGTTGAAGCCGCCGCTGAAATTTTCCCCCATCCGCCCTGGATGTATATGCACTCCCAGCCCTTCAAATAAGTACTGAAAACCTCCCCAAATGGGCTAACCTCTGGAATAACTGCAGGAAACAGCTCCCGGATTGCCCGCCATTCGGCATCTGCTGAAACCAGAACGGCTGCTCGTCTGCTTATTTTGCCATGTTTTGAAACCACAGCCCTAACAGTTCCTCCGCCGTTTTTCCATGGACTGAAACGGACGGATCGCGCATCGCGGCGGCCGGAAAGTAGCCCAGTGAGATAAATCCACTGATCCAATCTCGGGCATTCACGCTGGAAAGCAGAGACTGGTAGCAGTCTACCTGGGTCTGAAGATCGGGATCGGCGGGGCATGCCGCAGCCAAGATCAGCGGATTGCCGTAATTGAACTGGAAGGGCGCCGCCAGATTATCAAGCCAGCTTTCCAGGTCCTGGCCTAAAACCGTTTCAATCGTCCCGTTTTGAGGCACTGCCAGCTCCAGGTAAATCCGATCGGTCAACTCAATGAACGGCGGCGGCGATGTGATGTCCTGCGGGGAGAGAGCCCAGATCAGCTGGCCGCTAAAACGGCTGCGCACTTCAACCAGCAGATCGCGCCAGCGCTGTTCGGCGTCCGCCGGGACGCCGCTGGGTGAGCCGTCTGCCAGCTCCCCATCGGGTAATGCCGGGCGCAGCCAATCTCCGCCCAGAATCAATGCCTGTGCTTTGGTCCGGGCTGCGAGGTCCGCATGATGAAGTACGAAAACCCGATATTGTTCAAACCAGACCTGCCACCAGCTCTCGTCACGTGAAGCGCTCGCCCACCATTCTGATGCAGAGATCTCAAAATTCACAGAAGGCCGGATTACTACAGAAAGTTTCAGCGTTCTGGCCTGATCCGCCGCAGAAATCAGCGCGTTCCAGGAGGGATCGCTCGCCGGCAGCGGAGCCAGGATCGGCAGCGTGTTGCCAGGCGCCTGGCGTCCATAGCTCCAGGTGGGCTTGAAAACGATATGGTTTGCCCCGCTCATTTTGATCTGTTTCAGAGCATTTGGCAGAAGCGCCTCCCAGGAGGGGCGGTAGCCCGAGGCCGTCTCGAAGCCGGTCCAATATCCATCACCGCGCCCCTGGACTGCATCGACTGAAGGGAGAACAGCGCTTTCCACCGAAGACCAGTCTGCCCATTTGGCGATTTGATCGGTGACGGTCTGCGGCTCGCTGCCGAACTTTAACGGCCGGCCGGCATGATCAGGACCGGGTGTTTGGGCGTCATCCGCGATCCCGCACTGGTTGTTCCGGCAGTAGCGGTAGCTGAAATTTGCTGTCAGGTTCAACGGACTGTAGAGCACATAAGCCCAACGGTTTCCACCAAGGCTCCACATCTGGATCGGCTCATTCCATCCGAGCAGGGGGTTGAATTGGATCGAGACAAAATCGCCATCTGGTGTATCGGCGGGTGCGGTCACATCGAATGTAACCAGATTGTCCGAGTCAGAAATCCAGGCGTCAATCTCATCTTCAACGAGCACGGTGTCCGAAGTGACAATCAGCTGACGCAGCTTAAAATCGCCGCTTTGTGCACGCTCGGCGTTCCAAAATCCGTCCCCGAGGGTGTATTTATACTGGATATCCGCACCGACTGGCAGAGCTGCGTTTGTCGAATAGCGCCCATCCGGCAGCATCGTGAGAGCTGGCATATTCGCAGCCAAACCGCTGATCCCCCCAGGCAGGTCACCGAAAGTATTGCCCAGCTGGGTCAGGTTCCCCGCCATGCGCAGCGGGATGACCGGGGGCGTACCTTCAGGAGGCTTGACGACAAAGACAATTTTTACGAAATCGGCAGGTACTAATTGGATTGGCGTCGGCGTCGTAGAACCCTCAGCCACGAGTGCTCCTTGCTGAAAGGTCTGGTACGCGCCGTCCATGGCATAACCCACAAGATTGTGGACGCCCGGAGGCAGCCCTTCCAGCATAAAAGAACCATCCGAAGAGGTTAAGGTCTGTGCGCCGCTCGCGGATACCAGCAGCTCCGGGATTGGCTTACCGGTCTCCGCATCCGTAGCCTGCCCCTGGATCCTCCCAGTTGGCAGCTCATAGGCTGTATCCGTCCAGCGGCTGATCACATCGTCCACCGCGCCCGGTCCGGAAACGTAAAACATCCGGTAGCGTACCGGGCTGCCGTCGGAAAGGTGTTCTGCTACCTGGACAGCGCCAGCCTGTCGTTCGTAACGGTATTTCACAACCGATCCTACCCGAAACGGGATCGTGATGGTGTACGTTTTTTCAGCCTTTTCCTCGCCGGCTTCGTCAACGGGTTCCATCGGATTATGTTGGGTATTCAGAGCCAGACCGGTCACTTCGTCGAGCAGAGTCGAGAAAGAGGGTTGCATCCGAGGGTGTATCCGGCGGCGGCTGGACTTTAAAGCTGACCAAGGCCTCGGGAAATTCACCCGAAGCGGTGGAGATCAGGCCGCTAACAGGAACAGGCGAAGATGATTTCAGCTCCAAACCGGGGATATCGGGCAAGTATTCATAGCCTGGCATGTTGCAGCCTACCAGGCCGACGATGATTGCGATTGAGAATAGTGTGCGAAGCGCAGTTTTAAGGGTCATTTGGGAGGTACCTGTGGAAATGGATGCAAGAGTTGTTCCCACCCGCCCAATTATACCTTCGCAGATCGAGAAGGAGCCGACAGGATCACCCGCGGGGATGCTGTGAGTATAGTTCGCATCCCGCATTGAAACTGGTCAGATCCGCCGTATGCAGGATGGCGCACATAGGTAGAAGCGACCCCGGCTTCGTTGAGAGCCCAGCAAGCCCAGCGGCCTATCCCGACCACCTGCCTTGGCTTAAGGATAGTCCAAATCCCTGATAATACCGAAAGAAATCTACGCGCCTCGCTCTTTTTCGGATGCCGGTTGGAACATGGGATCCCCGGCTTGAACGGGTGGAAAGGCAGGCTGTTCCAGCAAAAAAATGCCGGAAAATACGGCATAAGTGCGCTCCAGAAAATTCGAGCCGATCGCTCATCCCATGCCTCCGGTTTGCGGCTCGATTGGCGGCCTTGAAACGGCAGCGTTCCTTCAACAAGCTGGCATTCAGAGGTGAACGGTATGCCCGAAAAGCGGCAGCCGCGCCAGCCGGGCGCCTCGCCGACCAGCAGAAGCCAGGGGCGTTCCGGCAGATTATTAATATAGCCGAGCAGGTTCTCCCGGCGGATTTCGGCAGCGTTTTCCAGGTCCAGTTCGGAATCGATGGAGCGATACGGATTGAACAGCCCCGCCTTCGGGTCGGGGTCGACTGGCAGGCTGAAAACTTCTTGCTCAAGAAATGCCCGCAGGCTGGCGGCCCACATCTACGGCTCAAGCCGGGACGAAATAGACGTCGGTAGGCTTGAGCTTGCTGTTGCGCAGGAAGCGCGGCTGGACCCGCTCCCCGATCCAATCCAGGGAAGGCTGGTCAGGATCAAACCCGATCAGGCGCGTCAGCAGCAGCGTGTTCACTCCTTCAAACTCAACCAGCGCGAGCACAAATGGCGTCTCTGGCAGGAATTCCTCGGATCCGAAATAGCAGACTGTGAAGGTGTGGATCCTTGCCGGGCGGTCGCTGATATCAATCCACTCGGTTTCTGCACCGCTTGCCATATCGTGGCCGCGCGGCATCGCATAGGTATAGCCGCTCTCCGGATCCCGGTTGGCGAGCAGGCGCCGGTTGGTCAACCCGGCAAACCAGGGGCTGTCCTGCCCGAAAGAATGCAGGTAGGTGATTTTATATTCCTGTTCGATCTGGAGCGGAGCCATCTTCTTGAGAAAAGCCAGCGCTTCAGGGTCGGTCTCCAGCGGGAACGGTACGCCGTGGACGATAAAACCGCCCAGGGATTCTTCTCGTCGTTCGGGTAAATTTTTCATATCAAACTCCTTCACCGATGGTAAACGTCTCGAATTTTATATTATTCAGACGTTTTCGAGGATCGAAACCGTCACGTACGTCCCGGTCCCGGCATGGCTGTGGATAGCCCCGCGCCGGGCGCCTTTGACCTGCAGCGCATCGTCGCCGAAATGCTGGCCGATCGCACCTTGCAGCTGCCAGATCGCAAACACCCCCTGCATCAAACCGGTCGCCCCGACAGGATGACCGCAGGCGATCAAGCCGCCAGACGGGTTGACCGGGCAGACTGGCTTTTCGGGCAGATCCAGCCCATAGTCGATCCCTGGCAGAAAAGCTTTCCCTGAAGCTGCAAATGGTCCGCCCTCGCCGTATCGGCACAATCCCAGGTCTTCATACGTCTGGACTTCGCTTGATGTGTAGGCGTCATGGAGCTCGACAAAGTCCAGCTCTCTGAGAGGGTCGTTGATTCCTGCCATTTTGTAAGCCATGTTTCCAGCAGTCCGCCCGGCGCGAAAGGAATGGACTCCGGGGTAGCGCGTCCCATGGTCCCAAAGCACCCGGTAGTAGCTGCGCGTTTGGTCTGAGCTGCGCTCCTGCTCGGTAGCGTAATCCTCCATGAAAGTCTCATAATTGAACTGCGGGCGGTCTGCCATCCGCATCGCATCGGTGCCGCGGCCGATCCCGCTGATCCGGACGAGCGGGCGTTTAATATCTGCTCCGGCGGCTTCCAACTTCCTCAGCCCTTCCTCGGATGCGAGGATCACGGCAGCTGCACCGTCCGACATCACGCAGATATCCAGGCGGGTAAGCGGCCAGGCAACCATGGGAGCATTCCGTACGTCCTGGATCGTGTACCGGTTTCGCTTCTGGGCATACGGGTTGTGGAACGCATTGAGATGATTCTTTACGCTGACGGCAGCCATCTGCTCGACGGTCGTGCCGAATTCTTTCATATGGCGTGAGACCATCATGGCATAGTACCCGGAATAGAAACCGCCCACCGGGTAGTCAAATGAGACATCCGAAGCCAGAGCTATGAATTCATTCCCCTTCCAGGTCTCCACATGGCTCATTGTCTCAAAACCATAGGCAATGCAAACATCCATATGACCGCTTGCGACGGATTTCCAGGCTTCCTGGAAGCAAATCCCGCCGGTTGCGCCGCCGCCTTCCACCCGGTGGCTTGGCTTGGGCGTTAATCCCAGATAATCCTGAGCCATGATCCCGGCCATCAGCTGACGGGTGAAATGGTCGGAGAAGTAGGATGCGACCGAGCCATCCACCAACCGGACGAATGTCCGGTGGTCCAGACGGATATCCTGAATTGCGTAATCGTAAGCTTCTTTAATGATCGCCTGAAAGGTTTTGTCTGGTCGGGCTTTTGCAAATTTAGATACGCCTCCCGAGACTGCATAAACCGTCCTCATGCTTCACCTCCTTCGTTCGAACCTGGCCATAGAGAAATATTCGGAAAAAATTGCAGCTTTCCTAAGTGGATTGAACCTTCCCGGCTGCCCGGGCGCGATCCAACACCCGCCTCGCAGATCTGATCATTGGAGCGTCGATCATTTTTCCTTCGAGAGCAAACGCGCCGACGCCGGCCTGTTGGTGAGCAGTGTATTCCTGCATCAGTTTCGATGCAAATTCGATGGATTCATCGGATGGTGTGAAGGCGCGTTGAACCGGCTCAACCTGGCTCGGGTGGATGATCTGTTTCCCTGTAAAGCCCAATTGCGCTCCGTCTTGCGCTTCCCGGAAAAGTCCTTCCGGATCGTGGAAATCGACGAAAACCATATCGATCGCCTGCAGCCCGTATGCTGCGGCGTGAGTTACCACAGCACTGCGGGCAAAAAAGACTTCCAGTGCATCGCGAGTGCGGGTCGCGCCGATATCTCCCGCGAAATCATCCGCCCCAAAGATGATCCCCTCCAGCCGGGGATCGGCAGTAACGATTTCAATCAGGTTCAGGATTGCCCGGGCGCTTTCCACAATCGCCAGGATAGGGATCTCCCCGATCGTCCGACCGCAGCTTTGCTCGTATTCGGCGACAAGCCCGCTGGCCCAGCGGATTTGTTCGCCATTCTCTACTTTCGGGATCACAATTGCATCTGGATTTCCTGAAAGGACCGCGAGAAGGTCAGCCTGTTCAAACCCGCTTCCGACCGCGTTGATCCGAGCCAGCCGCTCAGACCGGCCGAAATCCATGCTTCGAAGCGCCTCCGTTGTGGTCTCTCGCGCCTGCAGTTTACGGTTTAGGGCGACGGCGTCTTCGAGATCCAGGCAGACGCAGTCCACGTCAAGTGATGCAGCCTTCGTGATTTTACGCAGATCATCGCCTGGCATATACAGCAGTGCCCGTCGAGCTCTCATTTCACCCTCCTTCCGATTGCTCTGCTTTTGATATTATGATGCAAAACCCCAGGGATTTCAACATTCCCTGGGGTTTGATTTCATGTTTACGATCTTCTCAGCCATCTCTGATCCCTGACCGGAATGCGGGCGGCTGAACTGGCCAACAATGAAGGTTTTGCCGGATGAAGGAAGGCGAAAGCAGTCCATATTAAAAAATGGTCATTCAGGCGCTTTGGGCTGGGCAATCTTAGCCAGAAAAATGCTGAAGAAGAAAAGGATGATCATCGGGCCCATTACCAGCATCATGTTGACCGGATCTACGGTCGGTGTGATCAGGGCGGCGGCAACGGCAATGATCACAATCGCAAGCCGCCACTGCTTCATCAGGCCTGCTGCGCTGACCAGGCCTAATTTCGCAAAAATAAATATCACCAGCGGAAATTCAAAAGCAATCCCAATCCAGAATAAGATTTGGGTCACAAATTTGACATAGGAGGACGGCCGCGGGATCGTTTTTATCCCCATGAAATTGATCAGGAAAGGGATCGCAGTCGGGAGCAGGACAAAATATGCAAAAGCCATCCCGCCGATAAAGAACAGGGTCGCGATCGGGATCGCAAAAAGACCGGCGATACGGGCGCGGCGGCCGAGGCCGGGTGCGATGAAAAGCCAGACCTCGAGGGCGATATATGGAAATGAAATCGCAAAACCAGTCAGCAGCGCCACCCGCATTACTGTTCCGATCGGTTCTGTGACCTCGATCGCGACGAGCGATTCCATCCCACCCTCGAGCGGAGCGGCCAAAAATGTAAGAATTTGCTCGAAAAAAAGGAAGGATAACCCGGCTGCAATCAGCAGCGCCATCACAGCGCGAAAAAGATGTTTGCGCAATGCATCGAGATGAACAAGCAGCTCCTGCGGATGATCAATGGCTTTATTGAGTGCATCTCCAACTGGCGCATCTTCGATATCTTCGGTGAAGAAAGCGCGCACTTCGGCAATCTTATTCTGGATTGCTTGAAAAAATCGACGGAAAAACCAGGCAATAAATCGGAATGGGGCGGAAATAATGCGCCAGATGAGTTTGAATATATTGCGCATAGGTTGGGGTTAAATGTCGGGAGAATTTTCACCAGGCAGCGCTGAGTCAGGAGCGGTATTTTCAGTCTCTGGCATCGGCGGCTGCTCGGGAGCTGGCGAGATGGATTCAGGCTTCGGTTCTGGAACTGTGGGTAAATCTACGGGGAGGATTGGAGGTGTTGTCCAGGCCGAAAGCCCCTGGTTTACCTCGCTGCTGACTTTATTCAGATCTTTGTTAAGATCCGTATTGACTTTCTGGATATCTTTGCTGAGATCGGCATTGACCTTATTTAAAATCATTTCTGAGGTCCGTTTGGATTTTTCCAAGCTCGTTCACATCGCTGCTGAGCTTCTTCAACTCTTCGGCTTGTTCGTCCAATCCGGCTTCGCGGATCAGCTTGTTTGGCAGGTAGCGGATATCCTTTGATGTCTGCTGTACAGCCCGCCATGTTGGCGACATTACAATTTTTCGGAGAAAAACACCCATGGTCCGGCCGGTTTTTACCATATCCTTTGGACCCATTACGATCAAGGCAATGATAAGGATAAAAATGAGTTCGAGTGGTCCGACGCCTAGAAAATCCATCTGCTTCCCTTACCTCTTAAGCGCGGTTTGGATCTCGGATTGATGCGCTGCAAGGCTGCCCAGGACACCGTTGACAAATCGAGGCGTACTGTCTGAGCCGTATGTTTTTGCAAGCTCTACCGCTTCATTAATCGCCACTTTTAATGGTGTTTTTTCATACACAGCAAATTCCCATAATGCGATCCGCAAGATGTTCCGATCGATAATTGCGACCTGATCGAGCGGCCATTCCGGGGCATGTGCGGCGATAAACCGGTCGAGTATTTCTGACATCGGGTTGACTCCAAACACAATCTGGCGGGCGAACTCGATCAGCTCTGGTTCCAGGTCAGCTTCCTTGGTCCTTTCTTCCATTACCTCACCAGGGAGATGTCCGGCAACATCGATCTCATACAGCGCCTGGAGTGCAATGCTGCGTGCCCTGGTGCGCGGCTTCATCGTCTTTTACGCCTCGGCGGTTCCTACAAGATTCGAACTGTTTTCGTAGTCGATGTCCTCAATATGTATGTTGATCCGACCAACCTGCATTCCGACCATCTCTGAGATTGCCCGGCACACTTCGTACTGCACCTCACGGCTGACATCCCGGATATTCAAATCCTGTTTCAAGATGATGTGAAGGTCGATCGTAACCACATCCTCTTTTATTTCGATGGCTACGCCCTCGCCAACTCCGCGCTGGAACAGGCGGTTGACGCTCGCAGGTAGTGTGCTCATGCGACTGACTCCAGGCACATTCAGAGTGGTGAGTCGGGCTATCGTTAAAAGCACTTCTGGAGCGACAGTCGTTTTTCCCTGCGAATCGTACATCGCTTCCGTTTGAATCGGTTGATTTTCCTGGCTGTTCAATCTACCTCCAGTACATTCATCATCCTGTTTACATCATCATCATGCCGCCGTCAACGCTGAGCACGTGACCTGTAATATAGGCGGCTTCATCCGATGCCAGGAAGGCGACTGCGTAGGCAATCTCCTCTGGCTGACCCCAGCGCCCAACAGGGATCATTTTCATCATCGTTTCCTTCAGCTCCGCCGGAAGGTCTTCGGTCAGCGTTGTCGGTACAAAACCCGGGGCGACTACATTTACAGTGATCCCGCGAGAAGCCACTTCACGCGCGAGGGCCTTGCTCATCCCAATCAAGCCGGCTTTTGAGGCGGAGTAGTTGGTCTGTCCAGCCTGACCGGCAAGGCCTGAAACCGAGGAGATATTCACTATCCGCCCGAAACGCTGTTTCATCATTGGCTTGATCGCGGCTTTACAGCAGTTCCATGCGCCTTTTAAATTGACATCCAGGACATAATCCCAATCGGCTTCGCTCATCCGCAGGATAAGCGTATCGCGGGTCACGCCGGCGTTATTCACCAGGATGTCCACGCGTGCCAAATTCGGCGATCGTCAGGTCGATCAGGCGCTGAGCTGACTGGTGGTCCGATACATCGGTGGGGATTGAAATCGTGCGCTGACCGCAGTTTGATGTAATTTGAGCAGCTGCGGCATCACCTTCGCCTTCCAAACGGTCTGCAATGACGATGTGCGCACCGCGTTCCGCCAGGGCACAGGCGATTGCTTGGCCAATTCCGCGCCGCCCACCTGTAACTACTGCCACCTTGTTCTCAAAACCCATCGTTTTCCTCCGAACCTGCATCCATATCCTAAGCGTTGCCCATTATACCGCGGTTTATTCTTTATCGTCCTGTTCGCCTTCCGCCTTCACTTCTGCCGTGCCGCTGGCTGGCGTTTGAGCCGTGCGTGCGGATAGATACCTGGATAATCCAGCATAACCATAATTCAACGCTGCCAGGATTAACAGAAGCACCCAAACCGGCAGAGCATCCTCCGAGTGGCCGCGGTCGAAGAAACCGCTGAAATCTGGAGCGAAGATCCATAAAGCGATTCCACCTATAAGAAACAGGGTCCCGAAAAATGTGCCGGTGATCGTTCCTGATGCGTTCTTCATCACGTTTGATATCCTTTCCAATCGAAGAGAGCTTCAGCCGAGTCCCAACAGGAGTCAGGGATCGGCATATCAGCAGGAGAGCCGGCTTCTGCGGCGAGGCAGCGAGCCAGGTGCAGGAATTCTCGGCTCACATCATGGCCTGTTTGGATGCTCAGAAGGAAAGATCTGGCCAGCGGGCCGCCGGATGCCAAAGCCCCGCTGGTTTCGAATTGCTTCGCAGTTTGCCGGATATCATAGCGCAGCTTGTGATGCTTCACCTTCCAGTTGTTTCCATTCCATTCAAGAATCGCATATTGCGCGCCGACATATCCGTTCAGCGGGCAGCAAACAGCACCAGGATTCAGGATCTGCCTGCCGCTCTGTTCGGATTTCCAGGGCACATGGGTGTGCCCACAGATCAATACTGTTTCATCAGTTTCCGCCAATGCTTTGTCCAGCTCGCCTGATTTCGGGTCTGGGTGCAGGCCCTCGAAAGGGCTGGATGGAGAGCCATGGACGACCCGGATCGAAGTCGTTCCATCGATCTCGATGCGCAATTGTTCGGGCAAACCAGCCAGGTAATCAGCGTATCCCGATCCAGCCGGGAATGGTCCCAGCGCAGAACGGCGAATTGGTGCAGAGTTCGCCAGGAGAGTGGTGTTTTTTCGCAATCAAACCGCCGGAGTGCGATTTCACCATTCCCGGTTATGCACCAGCCGTTCAGCGACCGCTGCACCTGAATGCATTCTACTGCATTCGGTCCGGCTGTGTAATCGCCCGCCAGGATCCAGCCGTCGACGCTCTTGCTGCCAATATCATCCAGCACAGCTTCGAGCGCCGGTAGATTGCCGTGGATATCGGAAAGAACAGCAAGGCGGATCGTCATACTGTCCGGTTCAAGGCGCGATTAAGAACCGTGAATCCAGAGCCTGGATCAAGATCTCAAAGGGCGACCCATCATCGAAAGTCCCGGAAAACCGCCAGACAGGCTGCACATAAGGCGGCTGCAAATTCTTGGTAATTTCTGGGTCGCGAGGGTCGGAGGTGGCATATGCCAGCTCGATCGCCGTGATGGTCGCTTTCTTCCTGGCGCCGGCGGATCCGGTTTCTTTGATGACGAGCGGCGTGATGCTCTGGGGGACATACCCGCTCAGATCTTCCATACCCTGAGCAGGATTAATGACGTTCGCGTGGATGATGGGAGCCCCTGAAGGTGACTGCTGGTCCGGGATCAAGTATCCTTCTACAACAACCGGATCGCCAGGGCCGAACGCGTTCTGATCGATTGAGCCTGCCCCTGACTGATCGAGAAAAAACTGCTCGCCGTTATGGCTCGTGAATTTCACAGCATCCAGCCCATTTATCGTCTCCAGCTCATATCGTCCCAGCCATGCCTGATTTTTCAACCCCGGATAGACGGGTTCAATCCGCTCTGCGTTGAGGACAGGGATATTATGCGATGATCCCACGATGCTACCCCAGGTTCGGACAGGCAGGTTGTGAAACGCTTCGATCCCTTCCAACCCCGGCCCTTCCAGCCTGACCTCACCCAGATCGGAGCCGTCCTGACCTGGATCTATTTTAAGGATGACTTCTGCGGTAGTCGATCCGTCCGGGTATTGGTGAAAAACGATCTGCGGAAGTCCGAGCAGCGCTTCCAACCACCTGTTGCCCTGCCCCGCTTGAACAGCAGCCGGATCGGACGCCGCCGAGGTGGTGCCTTCGCTCAGGTCCAGCTCAAAAAAACCGGGACCACCGACCCATTCGCTGCCCCTGGTTGGGTTCGAGATAGCAGACCAGTCCAGGGTGAGCTGCGGTCCTTCGATCACGACACCGCTGACTGCAAGCGGTTGACCTTCAGGTATGTCTGCAGGCAAGTCGGGCAGAAGATAGGTCATTCCATCCGAATCCAGCTGAGCCTGACCTTCCTGGCGGTTGATCGTTCCAGTGATGGTTTGGCTGGGAAATGCAGAGCGCTGCCAGCCGTCGACTTGAAGGAAGCGACTGCCCTTCGACTCCTCAACAAAATGGCCCCAGACCTGCACAAATGAGTTGGTTTCGGCGGCTTTTTCCATCCCCTGGGTGCTGCCTTTTAACTCGAAGCCGTCAAACAAGACGAGCGGCACGCCGCCTTCTGCCGATGGATAGAGCTGCAGGCTGCCAAAAAGCTCAACAGACTCGTCAAGAGGATAGGTGCGCAGCCAAGTCCGCTCGTCTGAAGGAAAAGCCGTTCGTGTTGAAAAATGCATCCCGATGGATGTCTGCATGGCAGCGGCTGTCTCCCAGGCCTGCCTGGCGCTCAAGATCGGGAACCTTCCAATCTCTTCCACCTGGATGGGATGATAGTCAAGCCGGAGGAGCTCGCCGTCAGAGCCGACCCGCGCCTCGCCCTGGTAATTGCCCGGCCGATAAAGCAGGGGGATCTCGTTTAGCAGCTGGACGATATGCTCAACCTTGCGGCTCCGTCTCTGAGAGCCGGATTTGGTAAGGAAAATCGAGCAGATCACGGCTGGACAAAAAGCTTTCCAGGCTGCCGGTCGCCGCTTCTGGCAGGCAGGGTGGTTGGCAGTCGGGCTGCTCGAAAATTGCTGGATTTTTTGATTCAAAAATGAAGAGCGCGGCGATCCGAAAAAAGTAACTTTCTGCAAGCCGTCCCATACCAGATAATGATTTTCATCGCCCTGTTGGTTGGGAAGAAAATATACAGACCCTTGAACGCCGAGCTGTGCAGCAGACGTCCGGGCGGTTTCGACAGTGACAGGCTCCCAGGCTGCTTGGCGGAAGAGGGCTGCGTCGGGGAGATTTTCCGGAAAAGTCGCCTCAAGGCTGAAATCGACGTCCGGTTGGATTGCCAGGGCGTAGACCTTTCTGAGCGCTGGCAAAGTCGGGGGCATAACCGCTGGATATGCGCTGACTGGAGAAGCCATTTGAGCCGGCTCGCTGACCAGGAGCGATCCTGTTGGCTGGCTGGATTCTGGCAAGTCTGTGATTGGCGCCTCCATGGACGTCAGACTGCCGAACAACCAGGCAAGCCCGATCAGCAAGGCAAGAACCAATCCGCCCAAACCAAGCCACCATCCGATGTTATTCTTACTCTTGATTATTCCGCCAGGTGGGTGGGATGTACCCTCGTAGAGCGCCATCAATTGGTTTTCCAGCTCGCTCTCGAACTGCGGGTCGGGTTGGACGCTCCTGTTCGAGCGGGTCAAGCCCGACATCCTGCCGGTCCTCACTCCTGAAATCAGGCACCTGGATTGTGCTGCCTGGGATTTTCGCCGCAGCTTGCTCGCCAGCAATCGCAAAGAGCCAGGTTTTAAAGTCGGGGCAGCTTTGGGAAGCCCGAATCCCTTTCAACGCTGCAATAAAAGTTTGGGCTGTTAACTCCTGGGCTGTACCAGCCTCTCTGGTTATTGAAACCATCGCTCGATAAAGCGGTTGGTAATAGCGGTGATACAACTCTGCAAAAGCAGCTGGATCATCGATTGCCAGCTGACTGAGCTCCTCGTCGCTTGCGGAGAGCAGCTCGATCAGCGCAAAAGGCTTATTTCTCATAGACATCCGGGTTATCCTTTCAGAAGTCGCCGCCTTTGGGCACATCTGTTCGAACCAGGTTCATTCCATTTCTCAAGGGCAACGTGTGCAGATTGCCAGGGTATTCTGGGAGAATTATACGAGATTCTCACCTTAAAAAACAAAGCGCAGCAGGATTGCTTCACGACTGGCAAACCTGCTGCGCTTTTGGATCGATATACTCAGTCGCAGCAACCCGGATAGTTCTTGCAGTATTTATTGATGTTCACGCTTGTCAGAGGCGGGCATTGATTTTTCTTGCAGGGGTTCTTCCAATTGTTCGTACAATTGTTGATCTTTATGATGGGAGGGTTGCAGCCCCACCACTTCACAGGATTGACGCAAACTTTCTTGACCGGCTGGCATTTCGTAACCTTGCAGCAGTTGTTCCAGCCGGTGCAGTTATTCCATTTATAGTCCCACGAATCGCAGCAGCCGGTTGTGTTGCAGGGCGGGTAAGGGTTGTAGTATGGGTAGTAGGGGTAGTATGAGTTATATGGGTAGTAGTTCGAAGTGGTGTTGTTTACGGGCACAGCGGTCGATTCGACGACAGGGACAGTGCTCGTATCTCCCTGGACGGATGTGGATTCTTCCCAGACCCAGCAAAAGGCATCCGGATCGGTCGGGTGCAGGATCAGCCACCAATCTTTTTCGGCGTCCTGTCCGTAGACATAAGAGGTTGTCCCTTCCAGGAACCACCCCACAACCGCGTACTCGGGTCCTGGACCCTGGCGGCAGTTGCTGGTCATGTCGGCATAAATGACCGGGTACTTCGCTGCAGGCGGCGCGGTTGTCGCAGTCGCCTGCGGGACCGCGGTGTACGTTGGCAGCGGGGTCGATGTCGGTAGAGGTGTCGAAGTTGGCAGCGGAGTTGAGGTCGGTAGGGGTGCGGCTGTCGCGGCTTCCTGGGCGGGAGGCAGCTGTTCAAGCAAGACGACTTTCTCCGCCACCTTTGTTTCGATGGCGATCTGAACCAGCGTTGCAGCAACGGCTGTGTTTATTTCAGCCTGAACATCTACCATCGGTCGGGCGGCGAGGACCGGTGAGCAGGCGCTGAGCAAATCCCCCCAATCAAACTTAAAAGAGCTAGCATGATGAGATATTTGTTTGGTTGATTCTTCATTTTACTCCTCCATATTCACAAGTGCATCTTATACTATCATTATTGCAGAAAAAAACGCTTCTGTCACGTATGATTTTATGGTTTTTAGATTAAAAAAATCCAGCTGCACCGAAAGTGCAGCTGGCGGGATAATGTCACACAGAAAAATATTGAAGCGGCTGCTGTTGAGCGAGTGAGGCCAGTCAGGAAAAATAAAAAGCCACGGGGTATGGGGCGCACCCGTGGCCGCTGAGTCTCAACGACGGTGTATCACTTCGCCTGCGAAGACAGCCTTTACCCCTCTACGCGCGGGCGCGCCCATACTTCTTGGTATATTGCTCAACAATGTGTCTTGTCATGCAGCGCGCCTCTCCTTTCTAAAGAAACTCTTCGCTGACAACTGAGTCTATCACGGCCAACTGGATTCTGTCAAGTGTTAAGAGCGATTAAGAATAAGTTATGATTCTGTTGTATCGGCTCGACCCGAGATTGGTAACACTCACCCTGCCAACCGGTCAAAGTCAGCCGCAGTTCCCAGGGCTATGCCGACTGCATTTTCATCGATCCGCTTCAGTAAACCGGAGAGCACGCTCCCGCTGCCCATCTCGATGAAAGTGGTCGTTCCCCTTTGGATCATCTCCCGGATTGACTCGGTCCAGCGAACGCGCGAGGTGAGCTGCAGACGCAGGTCGCGGCGCAGCTCGTCGGCGCTGAGAAGCGGGAGGGCGGTCACATTGCCCACCAGTGGGACAGCCGGGTCCAGGAGCGGCGCTTCGCCAACTGCCTGGTTGAAATGCTCCTGGGCGGAGATCATCAGAGGTGAATGCGCTGCGATGCTCACAGCCAGCGGACGGATCCTGCGAATGCCGGCTCCAGCTGCCAAAGAAATCAGCCGCTCGAAAGCGTCATTTGCACCCGAGATCACAACCTGACCGGGGCAGTTGTCGTTCGCGACCTGGACGACCTGCCCGGGCATGCTGGCTTCTGAACAGAGCCGTTCCAGGGTAGGGATGTCGGCGCCTAATACGGCTGCCATCCTGCCCGGTGAAATTTGACCGGCCGCCTTCATCAGCTCGCCGCGCCGGTGAGCCAGGCGCAAGGCGGGTTCGAATGAGAGCGCTTCCGCACCAAGCAGAGCGCTTAATTCGCCCATCGAATGTCCAGCGACAAAGCTCGGGCGAAAACCAGGGTAGCGCTCCTGGAAAACGCGGAGGACGGCTGCAGAGTGAGCCAGCAGGGCTGGCTGGGTGTTGATGGTGTCGTTGAGCGCCTCTTCCGGTCCATTCCACGCGATTTCGGAGAGCGGAAAGCTCAAAACGGAATCGGCCTGCTCAAAGGTCAATCGCGCCGCTGGAAAAGCCTCGGCCAGCTCCCTGCCCATTCCAACGGATTGGGAACCCTGGCCGGGAAAAATAAATGCTGTTGTCAGGGGATCAAATGGATATCTCATCACGAACCCATAACACTCTGTGTGTTTGAAAGATGCGTTCCGATATGGGAAAATTTAAAACAAAAGTGGTTCACCATCTTCCGCAATGGATGATCGCGAACCACATTCGAGGTCGATTGAGCTGAAATGAAGGTTATTTCTTCTTCTCTTCTTTGCTCACAACCTCGCGGCCTTTGTAGTGTCCGCAATTTGGGCAGACGTTGTGCGGCAGGCGCATCTCACCGCAGTTGCTGCACTGGACGAGGTCGGTCGGTGTCAACGCATCATGAGCGCGCCGGCGGTCGCGGCGTCCCTGGGAATGTTTGCGCTTTGGATGTGGGGGCATGGCTTACTCCTTGTCGATCTATCTTTCAAAAATGCCAGAAAAGGCCTGCCTTATAGAGCGCTTTACCCTTTAGGCAGGCTGTCCGATTATACGGGCTTGATCCGGTTCTGTCAAGCGGGTTTTTTGATTCCGTTTTTACTATGGCAGGTCTGAATCGCACTTCGTTGACCTGGATCTGAATACCCAGGTACCATCCTGCGAATAAAGGGTATGAAAGAGCTGGCTCTCCGAAAGCTTTTGCGGAGATATTGCACCGCCGCGTCTTCCCAGGTAGATGTAGCAGATGGACTCTTTTTCCATAAGCTGTTTAAGCCCCAATGGGTTATCGGCAAGATCCAAAGTACTCTGGCTGATCTGGTTGACTCGACTGACCTGCTGCGGGGATCCCATCTCGTAAAGAAGATTGGGCGGCATCGTCGCCCGGCCTGCCATAGGAGTGATCCAATATCCGCCATCGTGCCCGGCGTAAATACCGTATCCCCACAAGAATGGATTGATCAAGAAAGTCGCCTGTGCAGGTGTGTTTTCTTCAATCCATTTGAGGGCATCCCGGTCGGCTTCGCGGAAGAGCAGGGTGGTCGGGTTGATGATCGGCAGGAGTTTTGTGCTGCCAAGAAATATCACAACCAGCATCCCCAAACCTATCAGTGCATTGAGGATCAGCTCCCCCGGCACCCGTGGTAGCCGTCGAGCCGCCTGCTGAAACAGCTCCGCGGCGCCTCCAAGCGCATACCCTCCTAAAACTGCGATGGGCATGAAAAGCATGATCTCGACCGACGACTTATTGATCATCCCTGCCCCCGGAATGTGGATGGGTCCCTGGTTGGCCGCGAGGAAAAGCAGCCCAACCCAAAGCACCAGCGCCGGACCGAAGAACTGCAGGCGCAGGATCGAGAGGATCAATCCCGCAGCCGCTAACCAGAGGGCTGCGCGCCCGAAGGCCGGCGTCAGATAGCCCCAATCGATCTTAAACGGCTGAGGCGGCACAGGCGGCCTGGCCAGCCGGGGGATCAGCATGGTCTGGATCAGGTCGGACCACCACGGCAGACTGATCAGGATCGCTGCGCAGGCGGCTGCAAGCACCCAGAAAAATGAACGCGGCAGCGTCTGCCAGAGCGGCTTTTTATCAAGCGTGCGCGCGATTTCAGCTGCGAAATAGGCGATCATCAGCAGCGCCCAAAAACCTGCTGCCCGGTAGTGGATGATGAAAAGCCCGGCTGCCGCAATCCCTGCCAGGATGATCAGCTTGATCCCGTCGGCGCTTCCTCGGATGGGATTAAATGCATGCGCCTGGCCGTTTTTCTCCTCGGCGGGAGCCGGATCTTTTTCCTCTTTTTGGAAAGCGAAAAGTGCTTTTTGTTCCAGCAGCCAAATCATCAGCGCCGCTGCGGCTGGCAGAGCCAGCAGCCCGGCAAGCTGAGTGTAGCGGCCCCAGCTCGTATAGTAAGCCGGCATCGGGGTCATAAAGCCCGCGATCAACGCGGAGAACAATCCGGCTTTTCGGCTGCCGGTCAGCGAAGTTGTCAGCAGATATATCGCCGGCACGATCAGCGCATTAAGGATCTGCCCCAGCAGCAGCATGGCCCGGTCGAGCTCCAATCCGGTGAGCCAATGCAGAGCCGCGACCGTGGCATGAAATCCTGGGTGGTAGCTGGCGGTAGTCGCGATGACATAGGGATCGTAGCTCTCTGGATAGGCGCCTTGCTCGACGATCAGCCGGGTGATCGTCGTATGATGGACCGGGTCCACCCAGGCAGGAGCAGCAAGGTCGCGGATGGTCGAAAGCCTCAATCCCAGCGCGAACAGAAAGATGACCATTAATGCCAGGTCAATTCTGTCCGGTTTGGGGAGCCGCCAGCCGCCTCGCAGCCGCCAGGCGACCGTCAGCCCAAGCACCACTGCAGCACAGCTGTAACCGATCCGGACTCCTAACTGTCCCCAGCTCAAGCCTGAGGCGCTGGTCCATATCATGACCAGTGGGGTTATTCCAAGGCTGAGGCCGAGAGCCAGACCGAACCGCTGTCCCCAATCCCAACCGGACTTGCTGGGGTCGCCGCCAAGCGCCCACAGCGCCAGAAAGCCTGGAACCAGCAGCAGCAGTACAAGCGGCAAGGTGAGCCAGGCGCCGGACAGGGTTCGGAGCAGGTCTTCCTTTACAGCTGAGAAACCATATCTATATGAAAGCCGGAACGCCAGATCAGCCTGCTGGTTAACCTCACCGATGTACAGGTCGCCTTCTGGGTAGGCGTTTTCACTTCGCCCGTAGACCGCCAGCGGTCCCCCCTGCGTTTCCAGCTGGATGAGGTAGGTCTGGTTTGGAGGGTCAGGCTGGGAAGGAAACCTGACTTCGACCGGAAAACTTTTCGCGAGCGTTCGATATGGAATAGTGACACTGGCCAGCGGAGTGAAAACCGCATCTGCATGGTACAGCGTCACGTTCAGGCATATCCGTATCAAGCGCCTTGGGTGAGTCTTTTCTCAGCCAAAGCTGGACGGAGTCCAGCCCGGATCGGCGGGAGACCACCGTCTGGCTGACCGGAACACCCGGCTCAACCCTGGCGACGATGTCGCCTGTGTAATCGAATGAAGATTCGGGATCGCGCATGGAAATGCCCTTCATCCAAAACCATGCGCTGCTGCTGCGCGCTGTGCTGCAGCCGGCGAGCAAAATACTGGTGAAAAGAATGAAAAATAGAACGGAATATCGAACCGTTCTACTTCTTCTCACTCGCTTTGCCTCCGTTTCCCATCGTTGCCCTCAGATAAGCCTCGATGAATGGGTCGATGGCTCCATCGAGAACGGCCTGGGTATTACCCACTTCATGGTTGGTGCGGTGGTCTTTTACCATCTGGTACGGGTGCAGCACATAAGAACGGATCTGGCTGCCCCATTCCGCCTTGGTATATTCGCCGCGCAGCTCTGCGATTTGCTGATCCTGTTCCGCCTGGTGGATTTCGATCAGGCGGGCGCGCAGCACACGCATCGCGTTCTCCCGGTTCTGCATTTGCGAGCGCTCGTTCTGGCAGGTGACGACGATCCCGGTCGGAAGGTGAGTGATCCTGACGGCGGTGTCATTCTTCTGTACATTTTGGCCGCCGGCGCCTGCAGAGCGGTAGGTGTCCACGCGCAGGTCGTTAGAATTGATTTCAATCTCCTCATCGTCGTCCACCTGCGGAAGGACTTCCACCAGCGAGAAGGATGTGTGGCGGCGGTGAGCTGCGTCAAACGGTGATAGCCGGACCAGTCGGTGGACGCCTTTCTCGGGGCGCAGATACCCGTATGCAAACGCCCCATTTACTGCGATCGTGATGCTTTTGATCCCTGCTTCTTCACCTTCGGTCAAATCCAGGACTTCTGTATCATAATGGTTCAGCTCAGCCCAGCGCAAATACATCCGCTGGAGCATGGCCGCCCAATCCTGCGAATCGGTTCCGCCGGCGCCGGCATGGATGGCCAGCAGCGCGTTGCCCTTGTCGTATTTTCCTGAGAGCATCACTTCGAGCTCGCGATGTTCTATCTCGGCTTCGAGCTGGTCGGTTTCGAGCGTAAGCTCAGCGAGCAGGCTGTCATCTTCCAGCCGAGCAAGCTCAAGCGCGTCCTGAAGCTGCTGCTGAAGCTTATGCCACTCCTCCACCTGAATGCGCAGCGCGGAGAGTTTTTTCATCAGGTTCTTCGCACGCTCGGGATCGTCCCACAAGTCGGAGGCTTCGGATTGTTTTTGGATCTCTAAATATTGGGCTTCCAGGGCAGAAAAGTCAAAGACGCCCCAGCAGATGCTGGATTTTCTCCTGGCAGGTTTCCAGACGATCGATTAATTCTTGCATAATTTTTCTCCGTTAATCCCCCGCAAACTGTTGGGTTGCGCTATCGAAGCTCAAAATCCCATCAACAAATGCTTCTGGGTCGAAGGGCTGCAGGTCGTCGGGCTTTTCTCCAAGACCTGCAAACAGGATTGGCAGACCCAGGTCATGTTGAATGGCAAAAGCCATCCCGCCGCGGGCGGACGAATCAAGCTTTGCCAGGATCACGCCGGTCACATGAACGGCTTGTTTGAAAGCGCGCGCTTGCTGGAGCGCGTTTTGCCCGGTGGTCGCGTCCATAACCAGCCAGACATGGTGAGGCGCGCCGGTTTCGGCTTTGCCGACCACGCGGTGGACTTTTTTCAACTCTTCCATCAGGTTGAAGCGAGTATGCAGACGGCCGGCTGTGTCGATCAGGACGACGTCGGAGAGCCTCGCCTGGGCTGCTTTGACGGTATCGTAAGCCACCGCGCCCGAATCGGCGCCCATCTGTCCGGAGATGATCGGCAGGTCCAGCCGCTCAGCCCAGATCTCAATCTGGTCTACCGCTGCGGCCCGGTAAGTGTCGGCGGCGCCCAGTAAAACGCTCTTTCCCTGGGATTTGAAGCGCTGGCCTAGCTTGGCGATGCTTGTGGTTTTTCCCGAGCCATTCACGCCTACGATCAGGATCACGGTTGGTTTGCTTTCCAGGTTGATCTCGGGTGGTGCGATCAAAAGGTTCCGCAGCTCCGATCGAAGAACATCCTGCAGATCGCGAGCGCGCACGATCCCTTCCTTGTCCACCCGGCTCTCGATCCGGTCCAGCACCAGCTCAGTCGTTTCCACGCCCAAATCTGCTTGAACCAGCAGCGCCTCCAGGTCATCCCAGGTTTCAGGGGTGATCTCGCTGGCTCCAAGCAGTGTCGCAATCTGTCCGAAAGCCGCCTTGCTGGACTTCGAAAGCCCGTCTTTCCACTTCGTAAATAAATTTGCCATATTACCCTTCGTTCAACGGGCGCTATTATATCATGCTGATCAAAAAAGTCGTTTTGGACAGCTGACCAGCATTTCCCCCACTCGCCGCTGAATTGCTGCCGGTTTCTTTTACCACATCAAAACGAGCCAAAACTGCCGTTCACCAGTTTTGAACGGATAGATCAACGGCGCAGGTCAGCATGAAGCAGCCGATCAACCCAATGCCACGTCTAACGCCATCATGACCGCAAAACCGAGCATCGAACCAAAAGTCGCAATATGTGTGTTTTGCTCCAGCTGTGATTCGGGGATCAGCTCTTCGACGACCACGTAGATCATCGCTCCTGCAGCAAATGCAAGCGCGTAGGGGAGGATCGGCCGCATGATCAGCACAGCCGCAGCCCCAACGACGCCTGCAATCGGCTCGACGATTCCGGAAAGCTGGCCATAGAAAAAAGCTCTTGTCCGGCTTAGACCTTCCCGGCGGAGCGGTACGGAGACAGCTACTCCTTCTGGAAAGTTCTGGAGACCGATACCAATCGCCAGCGCAGCGGCACCGGCTATCGATGCGGATTCGATTCCGGCACCCGCCGCTCCAAAAGCGACCCCGACAGCAAGCCCCTCAGGGATATTGTGAAGTGTAATCGCAAGGACCAGCAGGACACTGCGCTGCCAGGTCGTTTTGATCCCTTCGGCATCTTCAGTCGGGAAGCCCAGGTGCAGGTGGGGAATGAAGTGGTCCACGATGTACAAGAAGCCGCCGCCCAGCAAGAAGCCGACCAATGCCGGCATCCAGCCGGGGACTCCGGAGGTTTCTGCCATCTCGATCGCCGGAGCCAGCAGCGACCAGAAACTGGCCGCGATCATGACTCCGGCTGCGAAACCCAGCATCCCATCCAGCAGGCGCCGATCGACCTGCTTGAAAAAGAACACCATCGCAGCACCCAGGGCAGTGACGAACCAGGTAAAAAGGGTCGCCAGCAAGGCTTGCATGATCGGAGATAAACTGAGGAATTGTTCAACAATTGTCATGAAGGGTATTATACATAAGAATCCGGTATAATTCTTGCCATGACTGAAAAATTAACTCATCTTGATGACCAGGGCCAGGCCCGAATGGTGGATGTCGGTTCAAAACCGGATACCGAGCGAGTGGCAATCGCCCGAGGAGAAATCCATATGCTCCCCGCGACGCTTAAGCTGATCCAGGCTGGAGCGCTCAAAAAGGGCGACGTGCTGACGGTTGCCCAGATAGCCGGTGTGATGGCTGCAAAGCGCACATCCGATCTGATCCCGCTCTGCCACCCGCTTCCGATTTCACATGTCGAAGTACAGCTCGAGCTTGCCCCGGATCTTCCGGGTGTTCGCATCCAGGCGATCGTCCGCACGGTTGGGAAGACGGGTGTCGAGATGGAAGCGCTTACCGCCGTATCTGTGGCGGCTCTGACAGTCTATGATATGGCAAAAGCGGCTGAAAAGACGATGCGCATCCAGAACATCCGGCTGGTGGAGAAGCACGGCGGCAGAAGCGGAGATATCGTTAATGAAGCTGGTTAACGTACTGTTTTTCGCAGTTTTTCGCGATCTGACCGGGACGCGCGAGATCGAGATCGGACTCTCGGACGAAGCCAGCGTTCGTGAATTGCGCGACCGCCTGTCAGAAACGTTTCCTTCTCTTTCCGGTCACATGGCCACCGCGCTGGTGGCGATCAACAAGGAGTTTGCTTTTGATGATGATCCGATCCCCGAAGGAGCAGAGGCGGCGGTTTTTCCGCCCGTCAGCGGGGGTGCCAGGCTTGAACTTCCGACCATATGCGCAATCACCGAATCTGAGCTCGACCTGGACGATCTGCTGGATCAGATCACCCTCCACAGCACAGGAGCAGCCTGCATCTTTACCGGACTGGTGCGGGGGGTGACGAGCCGCGGCGATGCCCACAAAACGATCTACCTGGAATATGAAGCCTACCGTCCGATGGCCGAAGCAAAGATGCGCCAGGTGGCGGAAGAAATCCGGCAGCGTTGGTCTGATGTCGAGGGAATTGCGATCGTCCAGCGGATTGGGCGGTTGGATCCGCGCACACCGACCGTATTGATCGCGTGTACGGCTGCGCATCGCGACACCGGAGTATTCGAAGCGGCAAGGTATGGGATCGACCGTCTGAAAGAGATCGTCCCGGTCTGGAAGAAAGAAGTCGGTCCGGATGGTGAGGAATGGGTGGAAGGTGAGTACATCCCAACTCCAAACGACTGAAATTCGCTGCTCCGGCTGCCAGCAGCCCTACCCGAAAAGCGCTCTGCCGCACCGCTGCCCGGTCTGCAGCGGTTTTTTTGATTTTCCCATCCTCCCCAATTATGATCCCAGGCTTGTCGATCCGGCCCAACCCGGGATCTGGCGGTATCGCCATGCCTTTGGGCTGCCTGAAGCGGCCCCGGTCGTCACGATTGGCGAGGGGAATACGCCGCTGATCTGGCGCGAAGCTTTGAACCGCCAGATCGCATTTAAACTCGAATCACAGAATCCAAGCGGTTCATACAAAGACCGCGGCTCCGCAGTTCTGGTCAGCTTCCTGCGCGCTCGTGGGGTATCCGAAGCAGTGGAAGAACTCCTCGGGGAACGCTGGAGCTTCATTTGCCGCCTATGCAGCAGCAGCCGGGATTAAAAGCAAGGTTTTCGTTCCTCATTATGCCTCTGGACCTAAACGACTCCAGATCGAGGCATACGGCGCCGAGGTGGTTCAAGTTCAGGGGACGCGGCTCTCAGCGACTGAGGCAGCGCTTGAAGCTGTGGCGGCCGGAGCAGTTTATGCAAGCCACGCCTATATGGCCCAAGGCCTGGCAGGCTATGCCACGCTGGCATATGAGCTGTTCGAGCAGATGGGCGCGGCGCCAGGTTCAATCCTCTTACCGGCCGGACAGGGCGGCCTGCTGCTTGGCGTTGGGCGCGGTTTTCAAACGCTGCTTCGGCAGGGCATGATTGGGCGCCTGCCGGCGATTTTTGGAGTTCAAGCTCTGGCCTGCGCCCCGCTCTGGGCGTTGAGCCAATACGGGCCCTCCGGTTTGGGATGGGTGGTAGAAGGGGAGACGCTTGCAGAGGGCGTTCGAGTCCGGCAGCCGCTGCGCGGCGATGCCGCACTCAGCCTGGTGAGAGCCAGCGGCGGGGATTTCATCGCTGTCGAAGAGCCGGCGATCCTCCCCGGCCGCCATGCCCTGGCACGGTTGGGTTTCTATGTTGAGCCGACCTCTGCCCTGGTCTGGGACGCCCTTGCCCAGCTTGGGAGCCGGCTGGTGGATCCAGTCGCAGTAATCCTGACTGGAAATGGGCTGAAATCACCTTGAACAATATGAATAAGATTGAAGATTTCCTCCAGCCGATGAAGCCGTTTCCTGGACTTGAGTCATTCTCACGCACGATTTTCTTGTCAGAATTGGGGATCGACCTTTTTTATTATGAGGCCGGTTCTCCAGATTTGCCGCCGGCCCTTTTGATCCACGGCCTCGGAGACGAGGCGGATACCTGGCGGCATTTGATTTCCCCACTTTCAGCAAGCTGGCGAATCATCGCACTCGACTTGCCTGGTTTTGGGCGCAGCGCAAAACCGAAAACGGTCTACAGCGAAGGATTTTTGGTCAATGCCCTCGAACGGCTGCTGGATGCATTAAAGATCCGAGCTGCGGTCATGATCGGACATTCGCTGGGCGGCGCCTTAGCCCACCGCATCGCTGTGGACCATCCGGAACGAGTTTCTGGCCTGGTCTTGCTGAGCGGATCGCTCCTGATGCGACCGCAAGGCGCGAGCCTGCAGACGCTGCTTTTTTTGATCCCTGGAATTGGTGAATTCCTCTACAACCGGCTTCGGAAGGATCCGCTCTCGGCTTATGAATCGCTGCGGCTGTATTATTCAGACCTGGACAGCATGCCCGAAATCGATAGGGATTTCCTCTTTCTCCGGGTGAACCAGCGCGTCTGGAGCGACGACCAGCGCCGGGCTTATTTTTCAACCCTGCGCCAGGTGGCCGCAGGCGCAGCCCGACCTCACCGAGATTTGAAGGAACATCTTGCCAGGGTCGATCTGCCAACCCTGGTGCTGTGGGGAGATCAGGATCGCATCTACTCGTCTGAAAGCGGCCGCGAGCTGGCCCGCCTGCAGCCTGACACCCGGCTGGTTCTGCTGCCAGGACTTGGGCACAATGCTCATCAGGAAGATCCCGCGGCAGTTCTTAGCTCAATTCTCGCAGATTCGCGAATGGGTGCATGAGCTCTTACCGACGACTGGACGCAAACGCTCCCTTCTGAAATACTAAAACAACTCCTCAGCAACGCAGATACCGTTCCAGGGTTATTCTATTCGTTGGAAATTGGCGATTTTCGCAAATCTAGGCACGATGAGAGGGCTGCATGAACGAGCGGATTGTTATCACTGGGATGGGGACGATCAATCCCATCGGAAATTCTGTTGCGGAGAGTTGGCAGGCTGTGCTCAACGGGATTTCTGGTGTCGGGATGATCACGTTGTTCGATGCGTCGCATTTGCAGGTGCGGATCGGTTGTGAAGTTAAAGATTACCACCCCGAAAATACCCTCGACCCAAAAGAAATCCGCCGGCGGGATCGGTTCGAGCAATTTGCAGCGATTGCAGCCCAGCAGGCCGTCCGGCAATCTGGACTTGAAGGGAGCAGCGTTGATCCTGGACGTGTAGGAGTTCTGATCTCTTCTGCAATCGGCGGGATGAACACCGTCGTTGAGATGGTAAACACCCTTTCAGATGGCAATCCCCGACGAATCAATCCATTTGGGATCCCGATGTTGATGATCAATGGAGCAGCCGGACTGGCATCCATCGACCATGGTTTTCGAGGCCCGAGTTTTTCGATTTCATCCGCTTGCGCATCCGGTGCAGATGCGCTTGGAATGGCGTGGGTGATGCTTAAGTCCGGGCTGATCGATGCTGCGCTTGCCGGTGGAAGCGAGGCTTCCATTACAGAAATTGGAATCGCCGCATTCGACAGGATGGGAGCGCTTTCCCGACGCAACGCTGACTACCAGCTGACCCCAGCGCCTTTCGACCTGAATCGGGATGGCCTGGTGATGGGTGAAGGTGCAGCTGTACTTGTATTGGAACGGGAGAGCACAGCCCGACGGCGCGGCGCAGTGATCCTGGCTGAGCTGGCAGGTTATGCTGCAACCTCTGACGCCCATCATATCACTGCCCCGTCAGATGATGGTGCCGGCGGCTCTCAGGCCATTCGCCTGGCGCTCCAAACTGCCGGGGTGAACGCAGACGAGGTGGGTTATATCAACGCCCATGGAACCGGGACGGTGTTAAACGATGTCGCCGAAACCCGGGCGATCAAGACTGCGCTCGGCGAGCAAGCCGCCAATGTCCCGGTTTCTTCAACGAAATCGATGACCGGTCATATGATGGGGGCAACCGGAGCCCTGGAGGCGATATTCTGCGTCGAGGCGATTGCCTCAGGCTGGCTCCCTCCTACTGCCCATTACCAGACCCCCGATCCGCTCTGTGACCTGGATGTCGTTCCCAACCAGGCCAGGGAAAGCAAAATAAAAGTCGCCTTAAGCAACGCTTTCGGCTTCGGCGGCCATAACGCTGTGCTGGTATTGCGCGCGTACGAGTGATATGTTTCCTTGATCAATTTGATCACGCTTCAGGTTGACTTCGGACATGTTGATGCTTTACAAAGGATGAACCCAGGTCAGCATGCCGGTGTCCTGTGTGTCGTAACCTCCCAACGCAGAAATGGCCTTCCTGGTGGTCTCAATCCTAAGCCAGTTCACCAGCAGGTCGACTTCACTGCGTTTCATATTCTGCTCTGGGATGACTAAATCATAGCGCTCCTTGACCAGGGGGATGAATCCTAATCCGAATGCCCGCGCCGCAGTTTCCAGTCCAAAGCCGACATCTGCTTCCCCTTCCGCCACTACCCGGGCAACTTCAGAATGGGTCCTGCAGATCATCTGGTAACCATCGATTGACGCAGCCGGGATTCCTTCTTGTTGGAGGGCAGAGTCAAGCCAGACGCGTGTCCCCGAGCCTGGCTGACGGTTGACGAAATGGATGCCTTCGCGTGCGAGGTCCGCCAATCCGTTGATCCGGGCAGGATTACCTGCCGGCATGATCAACCCCTGCCACCTCCAGGCCAGGGTTAAAAGCGCGATCATCTGCCCGGGGAGCAGCCGTCTCACGAAGGGAATATTGTACGAATCGGTCTCCTGGTCCCAAAGGTGGCAGCCGGCCAGGTCTGTCTTGCCTTCCGCCAGAGCAATAAGCCCGCCCAGGCTGCCGGAAAAATGGAGATCAAGCCTCGTTTGAGGCGATATCTCGCCGAAGTGAGAGGCGATCCATATCAGGGCTAAGTCGTGGCTGCCGTTAAAACGGAGCACATTGAAGACCGCAGGCGCAGGCTGTGAACGAATTACCCGCCACTGATCCAGGGCAATCTGTACAGCCGTCTCGACCTCTTCGGGAGAGTGACCGGCGGTGAAAGCTTCCAGCAGAAATGACTGCGCCATGTGAACCAGCCCTGCCCTCCGCAGGGGTGTATCATCGATCTGCAGAGCGGACTGGACGACATGGGTGCCTTGACCGGCGCGGCTTACGACCAGGTGCTGATCCGCGAGCTCGCGGTAGGCGCGCTGCACCGTCCCCGGCGTGCAGTGCCAGGAGGCCGTCATCTCCCGGATCGATGGCAGCCGGTCGCCGGGTTTTCGAATTCCGGATTGAATTTCCTGACGAACGGATTGGGCAATTCTCTGATAAATATGCTGCTCGTCCATAACAGGCCATAATCTTCATGAACCTTAAGCGCTGAATTGTATTATAACCGAATGATTTTCACCGGCTGAGTAGGGCGGCATTCAGTGAAAGTTAACCCAGCTTGAGAGGCTGCCAGTGATCCCCATTCTTTTCAACAAACAGCACTGGCCGGCCGCCGCGGCGTGCCGGGCGAACTTTATCTGCCAGAACATCGCCTTCATTCACCAGCTTCCCTTGCAAAGTGCGCACTTCTGCGATCCCTGCCGATACTATGTCGCTGACGGGATGCAGCCCGAACAAATCCCGCGAATTTCCCACCAGCAGATAGCGTCCATCCTCTCCACATGCTGCCAGGCCGGCGGCAGCCAGCGCGCCGATCACACCGTCGTTGCTCCCGCCCAATCCTGCCAGCCGGATTCCGGCGCTTGAAGCTGTTGAAAACGCTTCTGCCTGGTTGACCAGCTCATTTTGGGCTCGTTTCCCAAACTCAATAAGTTGAAGTCCAACCTGAGCTTCGAGGACGCAGAGCCCCGGATCACTCCCGGCTTGAAAATCATCCAGCATCAGCTTCTGGACTCGTCCCATCAACTCTTCCAGATCAACCGGGCGGCTGCTGGAGATGGCGATCGCCGCGCTGGAATTATGCGACGTATAGGGGATGCGCGGGTCCACTAACAGCTGGTGTCGGGTTACGCCCAGCAGGTCGAAGTCCTGCATCAGCTCCGCAGCAATCTGTCGGGCAAGCCGTCCGGTGCCGCGCGACTCAAGGTTGTCCGTATCATCCAAACCGATCAGAATCTGAGTTATTGACACATTCCTAATCCTTCGATACAATAGTTATGGGCATATGCTCATTATGTAATGAGTGTCAAGTGTCGGTTGTTATTTTCTAACAACCAACTACATCGCAATCGCTAATCGCTAAATGCTGACTACCAAATGCCGACAACCAACAACCACCAACCAGGTCTATTGGAGAAACCATGAGTAAAATATTTGTCCGTGAAAGAAGCCATGTTGGAAAAGGGGCCGGGCGGCCTCGATTTGCTGTGATTGCAGTCGAGGGCGTAGATCTTAAAGTGCTTGCGCCGCATATCCGAAAATCCGAGCTGGAAGCGCTCGCAGCAGCTGTCGACGGCGGAAGTTGTCTACCTGCCGCGCGGTGATAAAGCCGAGCTTGAGGAAGAGGAAGGCGAGCGCGGGAAGCACCGCCGGAAAGGCTGGCGGAACCGCTCGGAGTAAGCCGGATGCCTCGTCCGCGCAAACACAGAATTCTTGAGAGGAAAGTTTGCTCTCGGATCTATAAGCCTGCAGGGATCCCGCTGGACGCCTTGCAGCAGATAGCCCTCCTGCCCGAAGAGCTGGAGGCGCTGAATCTGGCAGACCTCGAAGGGTTGGAGCAGTCAGAAGCCGCAGAGCGAATGGGTGTTTCACGCTCTACCTTTCAGCGCATCCTGGAGCGCGCCCACCGCCAGGTCGCCCTGGCTCTCGTCGAAGGAGGCGCGCTTCGGATTATCGCAAGCTGCTCCGACGAACCCGAGTAGGCTGTGGTCTACGCTCATCCCTGGCGGAAAATCCTCGTACCCGGATTCTCTCCTTCTAACGCTTGTGTGAGCTGCCCGGGCTCCAGACCGTTAATCAGAAGGACCTCTTTCACGCTGCGGGCGCGCTTCATGAAATCCAGCAAGGCTCGCTCGATTGGCAAGTCCTCCAGATCGAGAGCCTGAAGCTCCTCGACCTCGATTTCTTTTATGAAGCGGGCGTGAGGATCCTTTTTTGGATCCGCCGTAAACAGACCGGGCTCGTCTTTCACCAGGATAACCCTGCTGGAGCCGGCGACTTCGGCTGTTAGAAAAGCGCCCGAGTCGGTCCTGTGGGGCGGTATTCTGCCCTGATCCGGCGGCGTTTCCCAGAGCCCGTAGGGTGGCATCGCGTGCATGACAGGGATCGTCCCTAAGGCCAGATAAGATGGAAGTTTCACAACGTCGTCATGTCCAATCTTGATCCCGCCGTAAGGGGCGAGCAGCAGGGATACCATCAGGGCGTTCTGTTCGCTGATGCTGTCGCCCAGCTTTGCAAGCACCCCGGTCGGCATACCCAGATCGAGCGCGATTGCGTATACATGGCGGCTGCGCGTTCCGCCTCCCGTCATCAGAAGGATCTGGCGGTTTTTACGAGCTGCGATCACTTCGTCCAGGATCGGCAGCAGCACCTTACTGCCGCGGTCGATAATGCTCTGTCCGCCCAGCTTTACGACATTCAGATTTGGGAGCGGTCGAAAGACTTGTTCAGCCTGGGTGCTTTCAAGCAGCCTCTTGCTCATCAGCGATTCGGCCATCAACGGGTTGTCGATATGCAGCCGCCCGGATTCGTCCTGGATTAATGGCACATAGATTCTCCTTAAGCAAAGGTGGGCGGTTTTTGATTAGAACCGCCCATTCATTTTACTCGAAAATTTACTGCCACGCTCTTAGCACAGCCCTCCGTAAGAGGTAGGAGGGGATGATCTGGTCAGCCTGTGGATTACTGCGATTCTTTCCACAGCGCCGAGTTCGGAGTGAACAGCGGCTGCCCCCAATCCTCGACGCCGAACTCGCTGATCAGCTGCTGAGTCTTTACAGAGATGATCCAATCGATGAATTTCTGGGCCATCTCGCCCTGAATATTCGGATTCTTCGCGGCGTCTACTGCGATCACCCCGTAAGGATTGAACAGCGCAGTGTCTCCTTCGACCAGGATAGGGAGCTCAAGGCCTTTCTGCTGCCGCGCCAGGTAGGTAGCCCGGTCGCTGAGCGTGTATCCTTGTTCCTCGTTTGCCATCGTCAGCAGGTCGCCCATCCCCAATCCGGTAGAAAGGTACCAGTCGCCGGCAGGCTCAATTTCAGCCTTGGTCCAGATCGATTTTTCCTTATTGTGCGTGCCGGAATCATCACCGCGCGAAAGGAAGGTCGATTCGGTCTCGGCAATCTTCTTGAATGCCTCCACCGCGCTCGTCATCCCTTTGATCCCTGCCGGATCGGATTCTGGTCCGATGATGATGAAATCGTTATACATCACGTCCTCTCGGCGCGTGCCGTGACCGGCTTCCATGAATTTGGTTTCTGCGGCCGGTGAGTGAACAAGCAGGACGTCCGCGTTCCCGTCTTCGCCGAGCTTCATGGCCTGACCGCTGCCAACAGCAATCACATCCACTTTGACGTCATTCTGAGCCTCAAAATCCGGCAGGATGACGTCCAGCAGTCCGGAATCCTGGGTGGATGTCGTCGTCGCCAGGACGAGATGACCTTCCTGGCCGGGAACTGGCAGCTCAGGTGCAGCTTCCGTAGCGGCAGGCGCCTCGGTCGCAACCGGCGCTTCCGTCTCTGCGGGGGCTTCCGTCACGACTGGCGCTTCCGTTATCACTGGTGCTTCTGTTTTTACCGGCGCTTGCGTGACGACAACCGCTTCGGTTGCAGCGGGCGCCTGCGTCGCCGCGGGCGGGACCGCGCAGGCGGACGCCAGCAGTGAAATGAAAATCAAAAAACTGACAAAACGAATGATATTCCTGGATTTCATATTCTCCTCCATATTAACTTAGATTGAATGGTACCTGCAGCATGTTGCGCTTTACTAAATCCTCTGCCGATATCGACTTTCGGATTGGGGCCAGTAGAAATTCTGAACCTCGGCTCACCGGAACTACGTTCCAATTGCCACTTGCAGAAGGCAAATTTATTCCAGGTGCAAACGACCGATTGACCAACAGCCAACGACCAATTACCAATTACTGCTAATACACCATTTCCCCGCGCACAAATGCGCTCGTCCTCGGATCGCTCGGCGACTGAAAAAAATCTTCCGTCGAGGCGCTTTCGACGATTTTCCCATCCAGAAGGAAGACGACACGTCCGGCCAGGCGGCGGGCTTGAAAGACATTGTGCGTCACCAGCACCAGCGTTGTCCCATGTTCCTGGTTCAACCGCCGGACGATCGCTTCGATCAAACCGACGTTGTAAGGGTCCAGATTTGCGGTTGGTTCATCCAGGAGCAGTGCGGTTGGGTCGATAACCATCGCGCGCGCCAGCGCAACCCGCTGAGCCTCGCCGCCAGAAAGAGTTCGAGCACGTTGTTTTGCCAGGTGCGCAAGGCCGACCTCTTCCAGGACCTCCTGGACTCGCTCCGATCCGTCGCTGAGCCCCCGCAGGCGCAGGCCAAATGCCACATTCTCCCAAACTGTTCGCTCCAGTAGCATCGGGCGCTGAAAGACCGTCGTGACCTGCCGGCGCAGCTCAAGCGGCATTTCCTGGTTGGGATCAAATACCTGGCCTCCGAAGATGATCTTACCTGCGGTAGGGGGCTCCAGGAAATTCAGGAGGCGCAAAAGCGTGCTTTTTCCTGAGCCGCTTGGGCCAACCAATCCAAGCACTTCGCCGTGCCGGACTTCAAAATTTTCCAGATCCAGGACGCGCCGTTCCTGGTACTCCTTGGTCAGCCCCTGGATTTGGAACAGCGGATTAGACGGTTGGGGATCGGCTGAAATCAACGCGCTCATTGTTCAAAGCCTCTTCCCTGCAGCCGAACCATCGCCAGGTTTGCCAGGAATGTGATCCCAAGCAGTACTACTCCCAGAGCCAACGCCAGGGCAAAGTCGCCTTTTCGAGTCTCCAGCACGATCGCGGTCGTCAGCACGCGCGTCCTGCCTTCGATGTTTCCACCGACCAGCATCACTGCGCCGACTTCGGAGATAATGCTGCCAAAACCGGCGATGATCGCGACGATTACTCCGATCCGGGCTTCCATCAGAACAGTCAATGCAGCTTGGCGGCTGGTCGCTCCCAACGCAAGCACCTGCTGTCGAAGGTTCGGATCGATCCCCATCACCGCAGCCATGGTAAAGCCGGCGACCAGAGGAAAAGCAATGATCGTCTGAGCCAGGACCATGGCCCCGGGTGTGAAGAGCTGCGGCACAAAAGGCCAATTTAAGTGGCCCAGCAGGCCGTTGCGCGAAAGCAGGAGATACACGAAGAGGCCGATCACAACCGGCGGGAAACCCATCCCGGTATACAGCAGGACAGCTACCAGCTTCCGGCCTCGGAAACGCGATAATCCGACGACTACACCGACAGGCACACCGAGCAGTGTGCTGAAAAAAAGCCCAAGCCCCGAAACCTTTAAGGAAAGAAAGACAATTTCAGTAAAATCTGAAAGCATCCTGGAACGCCTGATGTATATTTGTATCGGCTGAAGTATAGTATCGAATGGCAGGTTTGTCCAGAAGGTCGTTCGCCCAAATGTGGTGACGATTGATTGGAGACGGCTAAAATCTTGTCATTTTTCCACCAGCACTGGTATACTCATATGCCGGCATCGGAAATATTTCGCCATTTGCTTTCTTTCGATACCGAGCTTCGCAAAAAAAGGAACTGATGGATCGCAAGCTACCCGACAAACACGTGGGGTGCCTGGCGCTCCCTGAGTTCCGGGAGGCATACGAATGGACCAGGATGGATCTGGTTTATCAGAGATCGAAACTCCGGAGGCTTTTGCCCAAAGATTGGGCCTCAAATTCGAGAATTTTCTTCTGCTTCGCAGGGCTTTAACCCACCGCTCCTACCTAAATGAGCACCCTGAAGCGTTAGAAGATAATGAGAGGCTTGAATTCCTGGGTGATGCCGTTCTGGATTTCCTGGTAGGCGCGTGGCTCTACAATCGATTCCCGGAGATGCATGAAGGTGAGCTCACCCGCCTGCGCTCCGCCCTGGTGCGGACGGAACAGCTGGCCGAGTTTGCCAGCCAGCAAGACTTCGGCGCTGCCCTTCGGCTCGGACGGGGAGAGAGCCAGGCAGGTGGGCGCAAGCGAATTGCTCTTCTGTGTGCAACTTTTGAAGCGGTGATTGGAGCGATGTATCTCGACTCCGGGCCTGGATGCTGTGCTCGCATATATCGAGCCGTTGCTGGAGCCTGGCGCTATGCAGGTTTTGATCTCGAACGGCGACCAGGACTCAAAAAGCTTGCTCCAGGAGCTTGTCCAGGCAAGAGGATTTCGCCCGCCGCAGTATATCACCGCCTCGGCCTCCGGTCCTGAACACAGCAAGACTTTTGAAGTCGAAGTGCTGGTCAATAATCAGGTAGTCGGCCGCGGGAAAGGCGCGAGCAAGCAGACAGCCGCGCAGCAAGCCGCAAAGCTGGCTTTAGAAGTGATCGATCTGGAAAACTTGGGTTGAAATCCGTGAACACCATGCATGTTTTTCTCTATGAAAGCTAAGCGGACCTGACGATGCAGCCCAGGCTGAAATCTCTCGAGCTACACGGCTATAAAACGTTCGCAAACCGGACCTATTTTGAGTTTGCTGGCACAATTACCGCGATCGTGGGTCCAAATGGCAGCGGAAAATCGAATATTGCCGACAGCATCCGCTGGGTGCTTGGTGAGCAGTCCTATGGGCTTCTGCGCGCTCGCAAGACCGAAGATATGATATTCTCCGGATCCGACAGCCGGGCTCGCGCCGGGATGGCTTCCGCGACGATCACCTTTGATAACAGCGATGGCTGGCTTCCCATTGACTTCAGCGAGGTCGCGATTACACGCCGAGCCCATCGCGATGGACTGAATGAATACCTGATCAATGGCCAAAGGATGCGCCTCAAGGATGTGTCCGAGCTGCTTTCCGAATCAGGTCTGGCTGAGCGAACTTACACGGTGATCGGACAGGGGCTTGTGGACGCTGCTCTTTCCTTGAAGGCAGACGAACGCCGACGCCTGTTTGAAGAAGCGGCTGGGATTGGCTTGCACCGGAGCCGACGTGAGGAAGCACTCCGGCGTCTGGATGCCACTCGCCGAAATTTGGATAGGGTTGAAGATATCCTCGCTGAGCTCAAGCCCCGCCTCTCCAGCCTGGAACGTCAGGCTCGCCGGGCAGTAGAATATGAACAGGTCCGGGCTGATCTTCAGGTCCTACTCCGAGAATGGTACGGTTTTTACTGGCATGAAGCCCAAAAAGAGCTTGCCGAAGCTCAGGATATCGCGCACATCCAGGAAAAGAAACTCCAAGAAGCACGGATGGTGCAGGATAAGGCTGAGGAACAGCTATCGGGTCTGCGTGAGCAGATCCAGGACCTGCGGGGTGTCTTGAACGGCTGGCATCGCCAGCTCTCCGAGCAGCATGCCAGGCGCGAAGATGCAATTCGACGGTCGGCAATCGTTGAAGAACGGATTCGTTCTTCGCTCATCCAGCAGGAGAATGACCTTCGGAGCCTCGACCAGCTCTGTGAAGAAACTTCCTTCCATCAAGAGCGGATCGCCGCTGCTAACTCGGAGGTTGAGCTGCTATTCATTGAGCTTGAAGAGGCGCGCGTTCAAGCCAATTCTTCGCGAGCAGCTCTGGCAATGCGTCAGCAAGAGCGAGCTCAAGCCGAACAGCTTATCCAATCTGCCCGCCAGGATCTCGCTGGTTTAAATTCTCAACAGGGTAAATGGCAGGCTCAGATCGATGAAGCCCGGGCGCAGGAAGATCGAATCACGAAAGCGATCGATGCCGCAGCCAGCTCGCTCTCCACGGCAGAAAAGGATCAGATGGAAGCTCAAATCCGGCTCGATTCAGCCCAGACCCTGGCTCAGCAGGCTGAGCAGGGTTTAAAGTCCGCTGATGAGGCGCTCTCTAAGCACCGCCAGCGCCAGCAGGAAGCCGAAAATCAGCTTTCAGAAGTCCGTGAAAAGCGCGCTGCCTTGAACGCAGACCAGGCGCGCCTCAAAGCAGAATTGGAAGTGCTTGAGCAGGCGGAAGCTGCCCTGAGCGGTTATGCCAGCGGAACACGCCTGATTTTGCAGGCGGTACGTCAGAACCGGCTTTCCGGCACGCGCGGCAGCTTGAACACATTTCTTGAGGTCGCACCCGAATTTGAGAAAGCGATTTCTGCCGCGCTTGGTGATTTCCTGGACGCGGTAATCCTTGATTCCGATCCAGACGAAGCGATGGATTTCCTTGAAAGCGAATCAGGCCGGGGCGTCCTGCTGCCGCTCAAACATTTGCGCCTGGAGGCTCCAAAAATAAGCCCGCTGAAAAACGATGACCGTGTTTTTGGCGAAGCGGCAGAGCTCGTCAGCTCCCCGGCTGAACTCAAGCCGGTGCTTGAATTGCTGCTGCGCGGCGTGATCATCGTTCGTGATCGAGCGACAGCTCGTCGAATCATCTTCGCACAGCCTGCAGGCGTGCGCGCTGTTACGCTGCGCGGGGATGTCTATCATGCGGCCGGTCCGATCTTCTCGAGCGGAGGTGAAGCAGGAGAACAGCAGACTCTGCTGAGCCGGGCTCGCCAGCAGCGAGATGTGAAATCTTCCGCTGACCGGATCGCAGGCAAAATCCAGTCCATCGAAAACCAGCTTGCCGAATGGAAGCAGAATCTAGAGGATCTTCAAACGGATGGCGTCAGGTTGGAGTCCGACCAGGAAGCGGCACGCCAGGAGCTGCTGAAAACCGGGCGTGGACTTGACCAGGCAAAGGCGGCCCTGGATCGGACCGCCCATCAGGCCGACTGGGCCAGGGTTCAGCTTCAAAAACTCCACGCCGACCGCCAGGACCGCCAGGCCGAGAGCCGCCGGTTGAGCCAGCAGCTCGGAGAGATCGAAGCAAAAGCTGCAGCTGCCCGTGCCGAGCTGCGCGAACGCAGTTTGAGGCTGGAATCGCTCGGGCTTGACGATTATCAAATGGAACAGGCGCATTGGGCTACCCGGCTCGCAGTTAATGAACGAGCCTTGAGCGATGCCCGGTCGCGGCTGCAGGAGCGCCAGGCGGCATTAGAACGATCTCAGCAGACACAGGCTGCGCTTCAGCTGCGCCTCTCCAGGCTTGAGGACCAGCTGAAAGGGTACGAAGAAGAACGCATCAACGCCCATCAGTCCGAAGCGGAAATTGCTGAGCAAATCCTCAATTTGAATGAGAAAATCGATCCGGCAGAAGCCGAGCTCGCAGAGCGCGAGCTGCTGCAAACAGAAAGCCAGAAACAAGCCGGTCAGATCCGCCAGCAGGTGAGCATGGCTGAACACCAGCAGGCTCAGGCTCGCATCAACCTGGCACGCCGCCAGGAAAGCCTCCAATCTCTGCAGCGCCGAATAGATGACGATTTTGGCCTGGTGGCGTACGAATACGTTGCTCAGGTATCGGGCCCCACACCTCTGCCGCTTTCCGGTTTTGTCGAGCAGCTTCCGATGGTTGAGAGGCTTTCTCAAGACATAGAAGAAAACATCAAACGACAGCGCCTGCAGCTGCGGCGGATTGGGCCGGTCAATCCGGAAGCTCAGGCCGAATACCATGAAGTCAGCCAGCGCCACGATTTTCTCATCGAGCAGGTCGCCGACCTTGAGAAAGCCGAGGGAGATATCCGTCAGGTGATCACGGAGCTCGATGGATTGATGCAAAGCGAATTTCGCAAGACATTTGATGCTGTTGCGGCAGAGTTCCGCCAGATTTTCAGCCGCCTGTTTGGGGGTGGATCGGCACGTCTGCTGCTGACAGATCCGGACGATCTTTCTGCAACCGGGATTGAAATAGAAGCCCGTCTGCCAGGCCGCCGCACACAGGGCCTGGCTCTGCTCTCGGGTGGCGAGCGCAGCCTGACGGCGGCCTCACTTGTCTTTGCATCTGCTTCGGATTTCGCCGACCCCATTCTGCGTCCTGGACGAAGTCGATGCAATGCTGGATGAAGCGAATGTCGGCAGATTTCGGGATTTACTGCGCGAATTGAGCCAGAAAACCCAATTCCTGATCGTGACGCATAACCGTAACACAGTACAGGTTGCAGATGTGATCTATGGGGTGACAATGGGAAAGGACACGTCCAGCCAGGTCTTAGCCTTAAGCTTGACGAAGTTGAGCAGGTTATCGAATAAAAAAACCTGAGGATGTCGATCATCCTCAGGTTTTTTTGTTCTGTGGGGGAACGTTCAGGGTGCCGGTGTGCTGAAATTCGCGGGGATATTCGCGCCACCCAACCGCTGAACAGCCTCCTGGATATCCGCTGGAAGCGTCGGCTCGAGTGGGACGATCTCTCTCCAGCCGTCTCTGATCTCGATCGTCGAATTCTCGCGCAGCTGAGTGATCCATTCCTGGAATTTTTGGTTAGGCAGCTGGCTGCAATCGCTTGCGGCGAGTGGGCGTTCCTCGTGTCCAAGAAGTCGGATGATGTGCCATCCAAATTGAGTTTGAACAGGCTCGCTTACCTGGCCGACTTCTGTCAAGGCAAACGCTGCGTCTTCAAATTCCTTCACCATTTTTGCGCGGCCGAACCAGCCAAGATCACCGCTCTGGTCTTTGTTTGAAGTATCGGTCGAGAGCTCTGCTGCGAGGCTTGCCCAATCTTCGCCGGCTTCCAGGCGATCGAGGACGTCGTTGGCAGTCGTCTCATCTTCAACCAGGATGTGCTGGGCCCATACCTGCTCATCCAGGCAGGCTACCTCGCCGATCACTGCATCCATCACCTTCTTTTGATAGAGGCCGGCTTCGATCACGTAGCGCAGCGTCTTCTCGGGAATTTCAATCCCTTTCAGACCGGCGACAACGGTAGCATACGCGCCCTGGTATCCTTCAAAAGTGAATGGAGTGGCAGTCGGGCGCGGCGTTGCGGTCGCTGTAATCCCTGTGGTTGGGACGACTGTGGGTTCAGCAGCTGGTGTTTCGGTGCCAGCAGTTTCGGTCCCTGGAGCGCTGATCGCTTCGGTTGACGTCATAACCGCGGTAGGAATGACTGTTGGCGGTGGTGGGACCATCGTCATCTGGGCTGCAGAAAGCGTAGATGTAGGCAGAGTCGCTTTCGTCTGGGTGGGGGTGGGAGTGCCGTCCGGGTAATACCGCAGCGCTTCCTGCATCGCGACCTCCACTTCCTCTTGACTTACGGTTATCCCCAACCTTTTCGCTTCTTGACGGATCAGTCGGTCATCGATCAATTGGTCCAGCGCCTGGTTTCCGGCGCGGAAGGTTTCCAGCTCGCTTGAGACGGATACAAGCTGTTCGCCGAAGCTTTGCAGCGCGTTCTGATCGCTCCCAAACATGCTGGCAATCTGAAAGATATTTTCGGCGTTCTTGATCAGATTATTTCGGTAATATCTGGTAAATTCCCGAAAATCCTTTCCGGTTATTTTCTCGCTATTGACGATCGCAACGGTGCGCTGCCAGCGGAGGTACCGCTCATTCAACACGCCGTAAGCGATTGTCAGCACGACCGCAGCCAGGACCACGATAGCCCCGATTGTGATCATCCGCGTCTGTCGTCGCTCGCGGTGCAGGCGATCCTGGTGTTTCTTGGACAGGCTTGCCTGACTGATTTTTGGATTTTTTGCCATATTTCCTCTCGTCCGACCGGGTCGATTGAATCGTCTATCTCAGGACTTCACCTGCATACGGCAGCAGAGCGATATGGCGGGCGCGTTTGATCGCACGCGCCAGCTCGCGCTGATGTCGGGCGCAGGTTCCGGTCTGCCGGCGCGGGCGAATTTTACCTTCGTCGGTCACAAATCGGCGCAGGACATCGATCTGCTTATAATCGATCCTGGCATTCTTATCTGCGCAGAATGCGCACTCACGGGGACGGGCGTAAAACCGCCGGCCTCCAGATTGATTATCATCTCGCATCATTTGGTTGCTCACCTTCGAAACTCCTTACCGGGTCAGTCAATACCCGGAGAAACATTGAAAATCTTATCAATTGAAAAGCGGTTCCTCGTCATCTTCGAATTCAGTGCTGGAATGGTTCGCCTCCCGGCGCTCATCCAGCATGATCATCTCCGAAGCAACGATCTCAGTAGCAGAATGTTTGCTGCCTTCCTGATCATCCCAATGACGGGTTTGCAGGCGTCCCTCGATATAAACCAGCCGGTCTTTCGCAAGGTATTGCTTGCAGATTTCGGCCAGGTTGCTCCAGGCGACAATATTGAACCATTCCGTCTCCGTGCGGCGCTCGCCTTCGGCCGTGTTCCATGACCGGCTCGTGCCCACACTGAACGTCGTGACAGGTCGGCCGGAGGGAGTGTAGCGCATCTCCGGGTCGCGACCCACTCGTCCAATGATCAGGACTTTATTCAAGCCACGCGTCATCTTATACTCCATTCCGAAACCAAACCAACAAACATCCGTTCCGTCAATATCTGATTTCGCTCAAGGCGCATTTGCGCCGATAAGCCTTTGAAGCAGCTACTCTTTTACTACGATCAGGTAGCGAAGCACGGGTTCAAGGAAACCCAGGTTCCGCTCGAGCGTGGCGCCAAGCGTCGGAGCCATTTTGGTATGCATCAGCACATATTGGCCCTGAGTTTGTTTTCGGATTGGGTATGCAAGCATGCGCTTGCCCCAATTATCCGTCTTGACGATTTCGCCACCATCATCTGTTATCCATCCGGAGATGCGGGTAATCTGCTCGTTCATCACAGTCTCATCGAGCTCAGGATGGAAGATGACCATCAATTCATATTCGCGGCATGGGGGAAGCCTCCTTTCCTCGGGTTTGCCTCTGGTTTGCGCTGGGAGCGCTCCAGGAGCGGAAAGCTGTCGTTTTTTTAACGGCTCAGCCGGGGGTGAAGTTTAGCACAATCCTGTGGATTTGGAAAGGGTTCGTTTCTGATATCCGATATAATACCTTTGATAAATCCACCCCATGATTATTTTTTCTGCGATCAGGCTTGAAATCGATCAGCGCTGGGAGGATCGATCAAGAAGGAGGAAACCATGGGCGAGCAACTTACCAGTGACGAGCGGGGGATTCTACTTCGGCTGGCGCGCCGGTCGATTGAAGCAGCTGTCAACCATAAGCCGCTGCCCCCGCTCGACAGGGACGGTCTACCAGCTCGATTGCTGCAGCCTGGTGCCTCATTTGTCACACTGACAATCCGCAATGAATTGCGCGGCTGCGTCGGCGCACTGGTCCCGTATGGTCCACTCGTGGATGATGTTCGCGAGCATGCGGTGGCAGCTGCACTCGAGGATCGCCGCTTTCGACCGGTTTCTTCAGACGAGCTGCCTCTCCTGCGCATCGAAATTTCTCGGCTCACTTTGCCTGAAGAGCTCGAGTATAATTCACCGCTCGAGCTGCCGGACTTGATCCGTCCGAATATCGATGGGGTGACTGTGTTCGATGGGTGGCAGCGAGCCACCTTCCTGCCTCAAGTCTGGGAAAAGCTGCCAGACACCGAGCTATTTTTGGATCACCTCTGTCAGAAGATGGGGGCTGCACCAGACCTGTGGAGAAGGCGCATTTTGCGAGTCCAGACATACCAGGTCGAAGAATTCCACGAATAGAACAAATCCGAAGCTGGATCGGACCGATTGCTTTTGCCTGCGGATGTTGCTTTCCTGAAAATTTAGATCTGCGTGAAATGATCCACGTTGATCACGAACACGGTTGCACGTTTTGTCTGTGGGGGATTTGCAGTTGTGGTCGACTGTCGGATCAGATCAATCGCTTCGTCAACACGCTCGTCGCTCACGCCGATGATTAAAGTGCTCGAGCCTTTCCGGAGGAAACCGCCTGTGGAAGCGATCCGGGTCACACGAAAACCGCTGTTGATCAGGGCGATTGAGACCGGCTCATTATCATTGTCACTGATAATCGTCAGGATCAGTTTCATTAGAAAACCTCGTAGCGTTCGACTGTCAAGGAGAAAACCGTCGCTCCACCAACTGGAATCGGTGTTGAAAGCGGCAGGTGAAATGGAGCCCCTTCCAGCGATGTAGTGACATATTCAACTCTGCGGCGGCAGGCTTTATGTAAAAGCTGTACGACTTCTTCCTCCTGACCAGAAGACAGGCCGATCAGCAAGGTGACGTTTCTTCCTGCAAGAAATCCGCCAGAACTGGAAAGAATCGTTGCGATTAGACCGATTGCGTTCAACGCGTTTGTTGCCGTTTCGACGTCCTGCGTCTGGACAACCGCTGTTATCAGCCGGTCAATATTCTTGGCCACTTTTTTAGCTGGACCCATTCGCACCTCCGTAAGCTGATTCGTCAGAAGATTCCAGCGCGACCAGACGCGGTTCAGGATCTGCGACAGTCACACTCTGCCCATCGGGAAAGGTCACAATCGTCTTGTCTTTCAGGCGCTGAATGGTCATCCCCCGATATTTTACCGTAACCGGCCACGGATAGGGGTTAACCCGACTAAACTCACCCGCCTGGAAGAGATCAACTTTACACCGAGGGTATCCAGGAACAGGCCCAGCGGTGCCAGTCCGCTCAGCGCGTGTAATTCGCCTATCCCCTGGCCTGTCTCGGCGTGAAAGCAGCGCCGGAATGCCTGGTCTTTTTTCAGCGAAAGGATCACCCCTGCCATAAGCCTGGCAACAAGCTCAGCAGCCTGCAGGCGCATTCCATATCGAAGCAAACCCTCTCCGATTAATGAGTTCCACGGCAGGTGTACGCTCCAGCATGATTGCTGATCCACGAGCGCGGTCGGCTGCGGGCAGGCTGGAAGCCCGAATTCTCGCCAGTAGAGCCCAGAACCCGTCTGGGGATCCCCCACGATGGATTCGGCCCGATCAGGTTCCGGGATCCCTGCCCAAAGCGGGGCGTAAAGAGTCAGGTCGGCCAACTTGCGGAAATTGACGCAGCTAATCAGGATGCGGTCTTCCGGTTCTAAGCCGCGCGCTTCGATTCGCTCCAGATGCGAATAGACGAATTTTCCTGTCAGCTGGCCAAATCCGGGCATCCAGCGGAATTGCTCATCCCCGATCTTTTCCACGCGCATTCGAGCGGAAGCTCCCTTTCCATGGATGAAAAGCAGCGGCCGCCGCCTGGCAGTCTCTTCTGTTTTTATCTGGATGATCAGGCGCACCGGATGCTCAAAGTCCTTTCTGAGCTGAAAAATGCCTGCGCCTTTCACTTCCATGCTCCAATCATCCCGGGTACTGATATGCGTGTCGCGATCCCAATCGTAGTAGGCGTTGGTGGTTTCATCCCAGGCTGCCTCGACTGCCTGGCGGAGCGATTCCATTACTTTCCGATAACCGGGGATTTCTTCCTGGCGTCCGATCTTCTCTGCAATCCGCGCCATGATTTCTATCTCATGGAAAAGCATTGCACAAAGAGAAGGGCTTTCTGCCGCGGTGATATCTACGCCAAATGAACCGCTCAGCCAGAGTGAATACAGCGGATGGTAGTCCAGGCCGGATTGAAGCAGGTGATCCCACTCTGGGATGCCGTCTCGATCTCGGTCGTGGTCAGGTGAAAACCAGGCCTCGCAAAACCTGCGCAAGCCAAAATACGTTTCCTCTAAAAATTCTTTATCTTCGGTTTGCTCGAAAATTCGCCAGACCAGGTCAGCGAGCAGCGGTGAAGCAAGCAGCCGGTTTCGCTGACCGCCCAATCCGGGCTTCCAATCGATCCCCCCGTTATCATCCTGAACGAATAGAAAATTACGCACCAGACCTTTGACAAATTCCGGGGCAGCCGGCAGCAGGACTCTGCCAAGATAGCCTGCCTCCAAAGCGGTCTGACCGTTCCAAAGGTGGTTGTAATCACTTCCGTCCCCGCGCCGCGAATATCCCTGGTCCGGCTGGCGGGTGAAAACGAAAGATGCGTTCGGCAGGTTCGGCGTCGGTCCTACCAGCAATCCTGCGGCTTGTTTTTGAGCCAGCATCAGGGCGGCATCCCACGAGCTCTCGCCGGTGATGATCTCCACCTGCCCAGCGTTCAGCATCTCAATCCGGGATTTCGCTGCGTCCCAATTCTGGGAAGCCAGGTCGCGCGCCATTGCGAAGGAGGCATCGCGGTTGTTCAACGCCGCCTGAATCCATTTGAACTGCCTGCTTCCACCTGGTTCCAGCTGGATCTTCAGCAGGAGCGAAGGGTACGGCCCGGAGCCGGCTTTTGCCCCGCCTGTCACAAAGAGCACCGGCGAAAGCCCGCCGGTGAGCCCGGTAAGCAGCGTGGCTGCTGACATTTCGAAAGGCGCCATCCGCTGGCCTTCTGTCGAAGCCAGCTGTCCGACCATCTCAACCTGGAGTTTACGCTCAATCCTGGAAAGATTTGTGATCGAAATCTGCCCGCAAATGGCATGAGAATGGGGAACCCAAACCTCATATTGGACGTCCAGTTCATCGAATGGATAAAATGCCAGCTTGATGAAATTTGGGAAAATCTGGTGAATTTCAGGCTCGCGGGCGAATTCAGCCGGGTCGGTGCGGATTTGATCCCCTTCCCTGAAATCGAGGAAAGAGCCGGGTTGATTTTGCACGCAGCCCGAAAGTCGTTTTCAGCCCAAGGGCGGGAGGATCGCCTGATCCAAGCGAAAGCTCCCAAATCTGGTCGTCCGCATAATCGGTCGGGCCTAATCTTGCATCGCTTGCAAGTGTCAGTGAGAGCGGATCGCCAGATTTCAGATTCCATTCGCGCATGAATACATTTTATGGCAAGAAGTCGGATCGGTCAAAGGATTTCAAGCGGCTTTTCAAAGAAAAAAATGATGAATTTCTCAATCTGTTATTAATGCTAGGATGATAAGATATCCCTTTCAACGTCTAAGGTTTTGGAGGTTGCGATGAGTCCGTCACTTTTTGGACAGCGCGGGTTGTTTTTTGAAGAATTTATTCCCGGACAGGAAATAATCACCGCCGGGCGGACGATCACCGAGGCGGATGTCGTTAATTTTGCCGGGTTGTCGGTGATTTTAACCAAATTCATGTCGATGCTGCCTTCAGCAAAGCAACACCTGTAGGACGGCGGGTCGCTCACGGACTGCTTGTGCTTTCAGTGGTCTCTGGCCTTGCAGTTCAGACCGGATTGATGGAGGGGACCGTGATCGCATTCCGCGAGGTCACTGAGTGGAAATTCTCTAAATTTGTCTTTTTGGGTGATACAATCCACGCCCTGCTTGAGGTGCGGGAGACAAAGCCTCTCCGCAGAGCCGGCGGCGGACTGGTTACAATCGACGTGAGCGTGTTGAACCAGGTTGATGAGCTGGTTATGAAGGGTGTATGGACCGTGCTGATCGCCTCACGCCCCGCGCCTGAAGCCGAAAAATAGCGCCTGACAATAATGGCAATCCCGATCTGAGAGGGTTTATGGGATTCGGTCAAATCGGCAGGCTAATAAGTCAATCAAAATCATTTGTAATAATATCGAACAGGAAGTGGCACGAATGTCGGTTGAAGATCTGAGAGATCCAGAGCAAGAGCACAGCGAAGGCGATACCGGTCCGTTGAAGCTGACAGGTTTACCTGAAATCCCCGCGCCTTTCGGCGGAAAAGAAACCGATCATCCGCAAACAAAACCGGCGCCTTCCCGTCCGGTGGACCCGGATGCAGTGACCCAGATTGATACGCCGATCCAGCATAACGGCCCGGCTTACGGCAGTCTGCCGCGCTCGGTAAGCCAGGTTGATGACGGCGCGACTCATGTTTCTGCAGCAGCTTATCAACCCCTGCAGCGCCCTCCAGTCCAGAAGTCAACCCTTCAGCAACCGGCTGCCTCGAAGCCTGCAGCTTCTCGACCAGCTGCGGGATCACCTCCCCCCCGGCCTCTAACCCGCCCTCAGCTCACCCAGCAGGCTGCTCCTCCTGTCCGCCGGCCGCCTGTCCAAAAACCTGCTGCTGCCCATAAAGTCCCGGCGCCAAAAAAGACTTTTGATTGGAGCAGCGGTCTTGGCTGCCTGCTGCGCTTCACCTTCATCGGTGTTTTTGGACTGACCATCATCGCCCTTTGCACGCTGTCGATCATGTTCTACCAGTACTACCGGATAGCGGCCACGCTGCCGGATATCGCTGACCTGCGCGAACGTGCTTCTCAATTTGAAACCACCCGGATATTTGACCGCAATGGCAATATCCTCTACGAAATTCTGGATCCTTCTGCCGGACGGCGTACTTACGTACCCCTGGAGAAAATATCCCCCTATATGGTTGCAGCGACCATCGCGACCGAGGATCAGGGATTTTACAGCCACCCGGGTTTTGATATCACCGCCATCATTCGTGCTTTCTGGCAGAATTACCAGGGCGGTGAGATCGTCTCCGGCGCATCCACGATCACCCAGCAGCTGGCCCGCAACTTGCTCTTCTCCCCGGAAGAGAGGTCTGAGCAGTCCTACGAGCGCAAAATGCGGGAGGCCATCCTGGCTGCAGAGATCACCCGCCGGTACTCCAAGGATGAAATCCTGGAGCTCTATATTAACGAAATCTACTACGGCAATCTCGCCTACGGCGTAGAGGCTGCCGCAGAGACCTACTTTGGCACTACCGCCGAACAGCTCGACCTGGCTCAGGCTTCCTTTCTGGCTGGCCTGGGGCAGGCGCCAGCTGTTTATGACGTGTATACAAATCCTGAAGGTACTTTTTCCCGCCAGAAAGACGTCCTTACGCTGATGTATGTGGTCAGCAAGGAACAGGACTGCATTTTCGTTGGCAATTCGCCAGAGAGAGTTTGTGTTGACGCAATCGCTGTCACTAATGCCGCTAAACAACTCAAGGACTTTTCCTTCAAGTCGCCGGACGTCCAAATTCGCTACCCACACTGGGTGAACTACATCCGCTCCGTTCTGGAATCCCAATATGATCCTCAGACCATCTACAGGGCGGGTTTTAACGTCTATACGACTCTTGATCCGAAGCTCCAGGATATTGCTCAGGCCGCCCTCAGCCAGCAGGTCGAATCCATGAAAGGTCAAAATGCACAGAGCGGCGCGCTGGTTGCGATCCGGCCCTCCACCGGTGAAATCCTGGCGATGGTGGGCTCGGCGGATTTTTATAACGAGGCCATCTCCGGTCAGGTGAATATGGCGATCAGCCCCAGACAGCCCGGCTCATCGATCAAGCCTCTCACCTATCTGGCTGCTTTTGAGAAGGAATGGACACCGGCGACGCTGATTTGGGATGTGCCCACCGGATTCCCGCCCTCTGGCTTGCCAGAAGACACGCGCGAGCCCTATACCCCGGTTAATTATGATGGCGGTTTTCACGGCCCGGTTACCGTACGCTCCGCCCTGGCGAATTCCTATAATATCCCGGCAGTTAAAGCGCTCCAACATGTCGGCATCTATGACAATCCAGCAGTTCCCGGGGAAGATGGATTTATTCCCTTCAGCCGGCGGATGGGGATTACAACGCTCACACAACCGGACTACGGCCTTTCGTTGACCCTCGGTGGTGGAGAGGTCACCCTGCTGGAGTTGACGGGGGCTTATTCGACGATTGCAAATCAAGGTCGGCGCCTGCCGCTCGTCGCGATCAAGAAAATCACCGATTTCCAGGGCAATCTGATGTATGAGCAGCGCCAGGCGCCAGGGGAACAGGCGGTCCGCGCCGAGCACGCTTACCTGATCACTTCGATCCTCTCCGACAACCAGGCCCGCCGTCCGGCTTTTGGGGCAAACAACGTGCTCGAGCTTCCATTTCCGGCCGCGGTAAAGACCGGCACGACCAACGATTTTCGCGATAACTGGACGATTGGTTTCACTCCAGATCTGGCAGTTGGGGTGTGGATCGGAAATCCGGACTATACCCCCATGAAGAATGCGACCGGACTCAGCGGGGCGGCGCCGGTTTGGGCGAGCGTGATGCAGTCTGCCGTCCAGGAGATCGGACGGTCCTCTCAGGCTCAATTCACCCGGCCACCTGGTGTGGTGGAGCAGACGATCTGCTCGATATCGGGCACAATACCTTCTCAATGGTGTCCGCATCAGCGGAGCGAGGTTTTTGCGATCAACCAGCCGCCGCTTTCTGCGGACAAAGATTTATGGCAGAAGGCGACCCTGGACACCTGGACAGGGCTGCGCGCTTCCCCAGTTTGTTCGGAGTTTGTCCAGGACAAGATCGTCCTCAACGTGGTGGAAGCATCTGCCAGGAAGTGGATCCGCCGCGATCCGCAGGGGCAGGCTTTTGCAAACCAGATTGGTTTTGAGCCACCAATCCTGTTTGCTCCAACCCGCGAATGTAAAGCCGACGACCCGCGCCCGGTGTTGGATTTTGCGTACCCGCGCGACACCAATCAGATCACGGACGCCCTGCTCGATATCTATATCGTTGCGAACGTTCAGGGTGGGTTCGAATATTGGGAGCTGTCTTACGGATTCGGCGATGAACCGGACGAGTGGGATGTCCTGGCGCGGGACAACAACGGGAAACCGCAGCCGGAAGTTGTTTACAATTGGGATCTGATCGGATTTCCGAATGATATGGTGACTTTACGCCTTTACATGAAGGGCCCTGAAAGCGCCTACGCGGAGCGAAAAATTCGCCTGTTCATCCAGGCGCCAACCCCCACGCCTGTCCCAATCCCGACAGAAACACCTATACCCTTCCCGACCGAAGCGCCTCCTCCAATTTTTGAGACGCCCTTTCCAACAGAGCCTTTCCCGTTTCCGACGCCGACCGAAACTCCCTATCTCAAGCCGATCGTCCCCTGAGTTACCAGTCTGGGACGTTCGAACTTATTGCAGACCGTTGATCGTCCCAGCTTACAGGAGCGGCATCTGGGGATCTCGATTTGCTGGAGGATCCAGGTGGAGCAGCACGTCAAGGTTCTGCCGGCTTAAATTCTCGTTTTCTGCGAGCGAGCGGACGTGCCGGTATTTCAAAAAACGCCAGTTGTTTTCGACGATGGCTTTCAAGCGGCCATCTCTGCGCAATTTCAACTCAACAAGGTTTGACCGACCGCCGGGAAGAACGATGAAACGTTTTGCCTGACTGCCGCCAGAGGCCGGATTTTCAACACTGGTCAAGACGCGTCCCAACAGCCCGGAGGCTGAAATGTGGAACTGGTATTTTACACTCCCTGACTCATCTCTCCAAAAGAGTGGAGGACGCAAACCGATTTCTCCCGGCTGGTCAGAAATGTCGACCTGAAATCCCAGCTGCCTGCCCAATACGGAAAGCAGTGCCTGCATCTCTGCCAGGTCGGCCCGCCGAGCAGCCGGTTGATCTTTTTGGCGAAGGCGCCAGATTTCGCTTTCGCCTTCCACCTGTTCACCATAAAGTCCAGGCATGCCTGGATCAGCGAAAAATCTGGAGTGAATAAGTCCTTCAGCTCGCTGAAAACAGCCAACTCAATACCTTGTAGATTAATTACTGGGTTGGACATCAGGCTTCGTACGACCAACATCTCCACCCGGTCCGCCAGTGGAAGAGAGACATTCTGGTCAGACACAGAGCTTTCCCCCAGCCACCACCGTCCGGCATCCAATGAGCGGCCTCCGGCGCCAAACCTGACAAACAGGCTGCCCCGGGTCAGGACTTCGGCGAGCGAATCCTCGAACTGGTGGATCAAATCTGCAGGCGAGCCGTCATCTGGAGGCGAGATGGCATGCGAGCGGATCAAGCCGCAAAGCGCAGCTGTGTGCAGCTTGAGATAGGCGGCGGGCTCACCATTCTTCCTTAAGAAATCGAGCAGCGCCGATCGAATGATCCGCCGTCGGTCGGTCTCCTCGCTTGTTGATACCAGCCGCTCCGTACCGCGCCTCCAGCTCAGCTGAACTAACTCGGGCTCAATCCGCAGCGCAGTCCCCTCCAGCTCAAAACCAGAAAACTCGGCGGCAAGAAGTGAAGCAGAGATAAAACCCGGCTCAATTTCACCGATCAGACCCATCATGGGAGTTCCTTGTAAAGTCAGCTCAGCCGCGCCGGTCAGGGCGGCTGTCAGGGCAACAGTATGCCAGCCCCAGTCGTACCGCCGCCTCCGCAGCACGCTTTTGAATGGCCCGCTGGCCGAAGAACCCCACAGCCATCCTGCCCAGAGCGCTGATAAGGTCCAGAAAGCCTGGTTTGGGCGCGGGAACGCGCCGATCACCGCCGCGATCTCAATCGCATGAAGCGAACTCGTCTGCATTTCTGCTGCCAGATCCTTCAGCCGGCCTTCGAAAAGACAGATCCCGTTTGTTTCTAAAGGCAGTTCTGGCCAGCATGAGACTTGCGGGGCTGTCCCAACGCTGTTCAATTCACCAAACGCATCAGACCAGCTTTTAACAGCCAGTTCCATGGCTTTCCAGACGTTCTTTTCGAGGTAGCGCTGAGGCAGGTTAAGCTGGCGCGGGCGGCTTTTCACTGGTGGCTGGTGCCAGAGGCCGTTTGCCTGGTCGAATGCCGCCAGCAGCAGCGCGCTTGCGGCTCGCCGGTGGTGTTGTGGAATGGTATCAAGCCGGTTGATCACATCGAAAAGCGCATGCAGGGTCCGCGGCGGATAGACCGCCAGGGCTTCTTCAGCGTAGGCGCGATCTGGATCAGAAAGCGGAGCAACTCGCTCCAGCGCCCTGGCCCGGTACAGCGAGCCGCCGCTGCTTCTGGCTGACCTGGCAAGGTCGGCTTCATTTACATCCTGCTCTCCGTTTTCTTTGCAGAACGGGCAGGAGACAATTTTACCAACCAGGGTGTTTAACTCGCTCTCCCAGATGAATGCCTGGGCTTCAACTGCGCCGCCACAATTGGCGCATTCTGTCTTGAACAGCATGCGTATCTGCGGCTCGATCCGTTCGCCGGCCTTCTGCGCCGAACCCAGATCTGCCAGGGCAGCGACCAGCTCTGCCTCAGAAGGGGGATTGGCGTAGAGCTCGATCAGGAATCGTGCAATCGGGTTGTTTACCGCCGCAAGAAGCCGGTAACCCGAGCGAGCGATCTCAACTGCCAAACGCGGGCTCGCACCAAACGGGTCCAGCACCCAACTCCCAGGCCGCACTCGTTCCTCGAGCCAGCGAGATGCCGATCCTTCCATCAACGGCGGCAGATAGCGCTGTAGCGGGACCCCCTGTTTCGGATAGCGACCGGGGATGAATGCTGTTCCGTCAGACATACCAACCTCCAGCTGTTGGTGGTTTCTGGTTTATCCTGCCGACAAATTCCTGGACCTGTGTGTGATTATTCTCCGATGGTATGAAGATAAGCTGTGTTGGTCGGACGGCCTTTCTGGATCGGGTAGCCAAACGTGAAGATCGTTTGCTGGCCGGGTTTGACCTGCCTGGTTTCCAGCAGCGCCATCTCCACGGTTTTAATCATCTCGTCGATCGATTTGACCCGAGCCACCCGGATCGGGATAACTCCCCAATAAAGGTTCATGCGGTGATAGGTCATTTCATCCGGTGTGCAGGCCAGGATGGGTACAGCCGGTCGTTCTTTGGAGAGCATGCAGGCGGTTCGACCGCTTTCCGTGAATGCGGCCAGCGCGGCTACATTGCGGTCGCCTGCCAGCTCGGTTGCTGCCCTGGTCATATAGTAGGTGTCATCATCGCACTCGCCGGGCTCAGACAGACCTCTCCAGCGGCCCCATTGGGAATTATGCTGCTCAGCCTGCTGGATGATGGAAGCCATCATTCGGACTGTCTCAGCCGGATATTTTCCGACCGCGGTTTCACCGGAGAGCATCACTGCGTCCGTCCCATCGAAGACGGCATTGGCGACATCCGACGCCTCAGCCCGGGTCGGGCGCGGCTGGTGGATCATCGACTCGAGCATCTGGGTTGCAGTGACCACGATCTTTGCCTTGCGATTTGCCGTTTCAATGATCCGCTTTTGGGCGATCGGCACCATTTCTGGCGGCATTTCGACTCCCAGGTCGCCGCGCGCAACCATTACACCATCCGCAGCCTGCAGGATTGCTTCCAGATGCTCCAGCGCTTCGGGTCGTTCCAGTTTTGCGATAACCAGGGGCTGGCGGCGGTCGGGAGCATGCTGCTCGATCGTCTTTCGGACCTGCTGAATGTCCGCCTCACTGCGAACGAATGACACGGCAAGGGCATCCACGCCGAGCTCGAGCCCGAATATCAGGTCTGCGACGTCTTTCTCGGTGAGCGCAGGCATATCCAGCCGGACCCCAGGCAGGTTCACCCCTTTATGCGGTTTCAGGATTCCACCCAGGACAACCCTGGTCAGGATCTGGCTGGGATCGGTTTTTGAACGCTCGACCACCATCAGCTCCAGGTTGCCGTCGTCGAGCAAGATTCGACTGCCGGGAATGGCGCATTCCGGAAGCCCTCTGAAATCCACAGAGACGATCTCGCTGTTCCCGAGCAGCTCTCGTGTAGTCAGAGTCAGAGCCTGGCCTGCGGTCAGCTCTACCTTGCCGCCGGCGATCTCCCCGGTGCGGATTTTTGGACCCTGGATGTCCTGTAAAATTGTCACGGGAAGCCTGAGCTCCTCCGAAAGCTCGCGTATTTTGTGAAAAACCCTGCGGTGGTTCTCATGATCTCCATGCGAGAAGTTCAGCCGTGCGACGTCCATCCCGGCCAGCATCAGCGCTTTAAGGGTCTCCTCATCCTGGCTTGCAGGTCCGATCGTCGCGACGATTTTCACCCGGTTCAGCATGTTTTCCTTCATTGCATCATTTCCAAGGGCTGAGATTAAGCCTTGCTTGCTAGATGTAGTTTAATTCCTTCGCTTTACGGGTCAGCTCTTCCCTGAACTCCGGATGGGCGATGTTAATCAGCTGGGTAGCCCTCTGGCGAATGGATTTGGCGTAGAGGTCCGCAGTGCCGTATTCTGTGACCACGTAGCGGACGTGGTTGCGCGTCGTCACTACACCGGCACCCTGGTTAAGCATGGCGGCGATCCTGCTGATCACCTTCCCATTTTTCAGCGTGGTCGTGCTGGGGAGGGCGATGATCGGGATGCCGCCTTTGGATCGCGACGCTCCATAAATGAAATCCAGCTGTCCGCCGACTCCGGAATAGATTTTTGGGCCGATGCTGTCGGCGCATACCTGGCCGGTCAGATCGACTTCGATCGCTGAGTTGATCGCCACCTGGCGGTCGTTTTGGGCGACCACGAAGGGGTCGTTCACATACTCGGACGGGTGCAGCTCGATCAGCGGGTTATCGTCCACCCAATCGTACAGCCGCTTTGTGCCGATGATGAATCCGGCGATCATCTTTCCAGGATGAATGCTTTTGCGCGCTCCGGTCAAGATGCCCTGGTCGACAAGATCGATCACTCCGTCTGAGAACAGCTCGGTGTGGATGCCCAGATCGCGTTTGTCCCGCAGATAACCAAGCACCGCGTCTGGAATTGCGCCGATCCCCAGCTGCATCGTCGCTCCATCGGGGATCAGCTCGGCGATATGGCAGGCGATAGAGTCGATTACTTCATTCGGATCGCCTTCGGTCATCGCCAGCTCAGTCAGGGGGTAGTCCACCGGGACGATGTAGTTGAGCCTGCTCAAATGGATAAAGGAATCGCCAAGCGTTCGAGGCATTTTCTGGTTGACTTCAGCGATGATGATTTTCGCCGATTCAGCCGGGGTTTTTGTCAGGCCAACTTCGACGCCGAAACTGCAGAAGCCGTGCTCATCGGGTGGGGAGACGTGGATCATCGCGACATCCAGCGGCAAGTGGCGGTTCTTAAACAATAGAGTAAATTCCGACAACAGCACCGGTGTGAAATCGGCACGCCCTTCATGAACCGCCTGGCGGACATTATGGCTGACGAACATGGTATTCACCCGGATATGGCCTTCCATCTCGGGTTTTGTGTAGTCAGCTGGTCCGATGCTCAAAGCCTGGCAGATTTCGATATCCTCCAGGTTTGGGGCATAATCAACCAGCGCACCGAGCAGCTTTACCGGTACAGAGCAGTTCCCTGTTAGAAAAATCCGGTCCCCAGATTTTATTTTACGCACCGCCTCTTCTGCCGAAACGACGCGTGATTGATAAAGTTTGCTGTAATCCATTGCTTACTCCATTTGGGCCAGCGATGAAAGGCTTGAGATGTGGCGGATACGGCCCTTGTGAGTCCCAACGCCGTGGGCAATTCCCGGGTTCTCTTCAATCGCCCGGTCGACCCCGTTTGTGACCATTTCTACGATAAACGGCATCGCGGCGTTGAGAAAGGCGTAAGTTGCGGTGCGAGAGACGACGCTGGGCATATTTGGCACGCAGTAGTGGATCATCCCCTCATCAATAAAGGTCGGTTTCTCGTTGGTAGTGGGTCGGGAAGTCTCAAAGCAGCCGCCTTCATCGATGCTGATGTCCATCAGCACCGAACGAGGTTTCATCTGGCGCACAATCTCGCGCGACACGAGCTGGGGTGTGCGCTCGCCGGGAACGAAAACCGTCCCGACCAGGACATCGGCATATTTGCAGACGCGCGCGATGTTGAATTCATTCGAGATCATGGTCACCATCCCGGGGAAGGCGTTGTGGATCGCCTCGAGTGCCTGAATATTCGTATCCAGCACAGTGAGATGAGCTCCCAAACCAGCAAACGCCCTGGCGGCACAGGTCCCAGCAATTCCAGCGCCGAGGATGGCTACCTCCGCCGGAGGGATGCCCGGCATCCCTCCAATTAAGATCCCCTTTCCACCAATGTTGCTCTGCAGCAGCCTGGCGCCAACCTGCGCAGCCAGGATCCCGCCGATCTGGCTGAGCGGCTTTCGGATCGGGACGGTGCCGTCGGCGAGCGTGATTTGTTCGTAGGCGATCGCAGTGATTTCATTTTCTAATAATTTATCAATTTTATCCTGGCGGGCGGAGCCGAGATGGAGCAGCCCGGCGAGGGCAACACCCGGTCGCAGCCAATCGATCTCCTCTGCCAAAGGGCGGGCGACTTTTAACGAGCAAATCGGCGCGCCCAAATACCTCGTGCGGCGAATACGCGATCCGCGCCCCTGCCTGCATGTATTCCTGATCGCTGAACCCTGCTCCCAGACCTGCTTCGTGCTCGACATAGACGATATGCCCCATTTGGGTCAGCATTTTAACCCCCGCAGGGAAAAGCCCCACCCGGTATTCAAAAGACCGGCGCTCTTTCGGAATACCTATGTTCATTCCTTCACCTCTTTTCCTTTTCTAATCCATCCTGAGCACTTCGCGGATTCTCTCTAACGCCCAATCGATTGCAGGGCGGTCGATGATTAAAGGCGGCGCAAACCGGATGACGTGCTGGTGGGTCTCTTTTGCCAGGATGCCGCGCTTCATCAGCGCTTCGCAGAAACGGCGCGCCCCGCCTGCTTCTGGCTTAAGTTCCACCCCGACCAGCAGCCCTTTCCCTCGCACTTCTTTGACGTGTCTGCTGGGGATTTCTGAGAGCTGCTCCATCAAATATTCGCCCATTTCAGCCGAGTTTTCGACCAGGTTCTCATCGCGAATGACTCGCAGCGCAGCTCTGGCGACCGCAGCCCCCAATGGATTCCCGCCGAAGGTCGAACCGTGCTCGCCTGGCTGGATTAACCCCATCACGGACCTGTCGGCCAGCGCTGCTGAAACCGGGTAAAAACCCCCGGAGAGCGCCTTGCCCACGATCATGATATCCGGGCGCACGCCTTCGTGATCGCAGGCAAACAGTTTTCCCGTGCGGCCCAGACCGGTTTGAATCTCGTCAGCGACTAAAAGCACATGGTTCTCATCTGCAATCTGGCGCAGCTGCCGCAGGAATCCGTCCGGGGGAACGATCACACCGGCCTCGCCCTGGATCGGCTCAAAGAGGATCGCGGCAGTATGGGGGGTGATTGCTTTGACCACCGCCTGAGCATCTCCGCCCTGGACGGTGACAAATCCGGGCGTGAACGGCCCAAAATCGTCTCGGTAAGACGGCTCAGTCGAGAAGGAGATCACGGTCACCGTCCTGCCGTGAAAGTTATTGGCGAAGGTGATGATTTCTGCCTGGTGGCGCGGCACGCCTTTTACCTGGTAGGCCCATTTTCGAGCGAGCTTGATCGCCGTTTCGACCGCCTCGGCGCCGCTGTTCATGGGCAGCGCCATCTCATAGCCTGTCATCTCGGACAGCTCTTTATATAATAAAGGCAGCTGGTCATTTCTGAACGCCCGCGATGTTAGCGTTAATCTGCTGGCCTGCTCGACCAGGGCATGCAGGATTACTGGATGCACGTGCCCCTGACTCAGCGCCGAATACGCGCTCAGGCAGTCCAGGTAGCGGGTGCCTTCCACGTCGTAAACCCAAATCCCCTCTGCACGCTCGATCACGACATCGAGGGGGTGATAATTGTGCGCACCGTAATTCTCTTCTAATTCAATGAATTCCCAGGTATGCATACTCGATCTCCATCCACTAAGATTATAGCTTGAAATCACCGAATCAAAATGCCTTGAGGCCAGGACCAACCTCGCTTTTTATTATTTTCGCTCGTAGAACACAAAAAGGACGCTGCCATACTGGCGTTGGTCAAACTCAGTCAGGTTGTCTAGCGCTTGCTCCGAATATTCAATCGGATGGATCTGGACGATCACCCAGGCATCTTCCGAAAGCCAGGCAGGTTGGCGATCCACTGCTGCCAGGGCGCGCTTCCATAAGTCCTTGTACTGCGGCGGCGCGATAAATACATAATCGTAACTGCGTCCATTTGGGTGTTCAAGCAGTGAGAACGCGTCCATCCGGAGCACTTCAGCCCGTTCGCCCAAGCCTGTGGAGCTCAGGTTGAGCCGGATCGTTTCGACAGCCTGGCGCTGCTTGTCGTTGAAACATACAAAAGAAGCCCCGCGGCTGAGCGCTTCAATCCCGACGCTCCCCGTCCCAGCAAAAAGGTCGAGCATTGTCGATTCGATCACATCCCCGGCGAGGATATTGAAAAGCGATTCCTTGGCTCGATCGGTGATCGGGCGAGTGGAATTGCCAGGCACGTCATGGAGCTTGCGCCCGCGCGCTTTTCCGCCTATTACACGTAAACCGCTCATCGTATTCTTTGTAAAGAAAAGGCGGAGCTGAGCTCCGCCAACAGGTTAAACCGATTCCAGAACGCTCTGGCGAAGAGCCAGGGTATTACCCAATGGTGTGATAATCGGAGCCACACAGCCGGTGCCCAGGATAAACCGTCGACCGCCTGTCGCCTCGATCGCTTCGGCAGCTTCCCGGCGGATATCGGCTGGACTGCGGTATACCAGCGTAGCGCGCGATACTCCACCGCAGACTGCTCCTGAATAATTTGCCAGAGCCTGGCTGAGCGAAGGAGATGTATCGCGGTCGTGCCAGTTAATGATGTTGGTCGGGTAATCGCGCATCAAATCGAACATTACATCTGTCCCATGCAGGTGCATCATTTTTATCCACATCATGCTTGCCGGCTCCAGCGTCTGCAGGTCGAACGGCCGCCCAAAGCGCATGTATTCTGACTCAGACATCAGCCCGAATTGAGCGTGCTGGACTGCAAAGAAAATCCCCGCGATCCCGGTTTTCTGGGCTGCCTCAATAAAACGCACCGTGCTTTTGGTGATCGTCTCCAGGCCTGCCAGCAGCGCCTCTGGGTACCGGCGGGCGTGGACGAGCAGCTTCTCGCTTCCAGCCAGGTTTTTTGCCTGGCTGAGCGGGTTGAAAATCGTCTGTATCACCGGGGTATCCGAACCAAGCTCCTTGACCAGCAGGCGCAGGCATTCAAGTTCTGCGCCGAGGTGGGCTTTTTCGGGGTCCAGGACGGGCAAGCTGCCCCAGTCTTCTGGACGCTCGATCACACGCCGGGTGTACTCTCGGGTGCCTTCCGTAGCGCCCCGCCATTCATCTTCTACCCCCCAATCCTTCAAACAGTATGATGAAGAAGGCGTGACTTTTACCAGGTCAAAATCGAAGGCACGTTGGTAAGCAAGCGTCGCCTTCGCAAGGCTGGCCGGCGTCTGGTCGTCCACTGGAAAATGGCGCCACAGCGCTACAGGTGGACGGTCAGGCAAACTGTTTGAGAGGCAGTCTTCTAAACGTTGTCTGTGTGTTGTCATAGGGTCACCCTGTGATAAATGGAAATCAAGCAGATTATACAAAGATGGATTATTCCACGTCCGAGTAAGTCCAATAACGGTTTGCAAAGAAATTCCAAAACATGACGATCACCACGGCGATCGCGAGCGTGACATTATCGGCGATGGTTTTCGCGTTCAACACCCCGACGATTTCGGCATGATATCGAACAGCAATCTTCTCCAACCATGGCTGCAGGAAAGCCAGGATTGGCACCCGAATCACGAGCCCTGTTACGCTGATGATGAAAAACTGGGCAAGCTGTGAAGTAATCGCTTTACTGCGCGAGTCCGGATAGGTCCAGTAGCGGTTCCAGGTGAAATTGCTCAGGATCGCTGCAATGAATGAGATCGTCCCTGCCAGGACCAAGGGCGCGTTGAAGAGCTGGATGAGCAGGTTCGAGATGCCGAAATCGATCACCGCGCCGATGATTCCAACCACCGCGAACCGCAAAAAGCGTGTCCGCTCGCGAGGGTTTCCAAGTATCGCAGTCATGGAATGCCCAGCTCATTTTTAAAGTACGGGATGGTGCGGAGCAGCCCTTCTTCCAGGCTGATTTTCTGGTTCCCAATTAAGGATCTGGCGGGCGCGGCTGATATCCGGCTGCCGCCGTTGAGGATCGCTCTCGGTGCGCGCTCCAGGCATGAAGATGATCCCTGCCGGGTTCCCCGTCAGCCGATTGATCGTTTCCGCAAATTCCAGGATGCTCGTTTCGACCGGATTACCGATATTGACAGGCTCGTTCTCGTCGGACAGCAGGAGTCGGTAAATCCCTTCGACGAGATCATCGACATAGCAAAAGCTTCGGGTTTGCCCTCCGTCCCCATAAACGGTCAGCGGTTCATGGCAGATCGCCTGCTTCAGGAAATTTGGCACGACCCGCCCATCATCGATGTGCATCCTTGGTCCATATGTGTTGAAAATCCGGACGATGCGAGTGTTCACCCCATGAAAGCGGTGGTAAGCCATCGTGAGCGCTTCGGCAAACCGCTTGGCTTCGTCGTAAACCGAGCGTTCGCCGATCGGATTGACATGCCCCCAATAGCTCTCTTTCTGCGGGTGTTCCAATGGATCGCCGTAGATCTCGCTCGTCGAAGCCAGCAGGAAGCGAGCCCCATCGGCGTAAGCGACGCCGAGCGTGTTGTGGGTTCCAAGCGCTCCAGCTTTCATCGTCTGGATCGGCAGGTTGACATATCCGAAGGGGGATTGTTCGTTTGGGCTGGCTGGTGATGCGAAATGCATGACGGCTTCAACGGCCCCGGCAACAAAAATGAAGTTTGAAACATCATGGCGGATAAAGGAAAAATTGGGGTCCCCCGCCAGATGAGCCAGGTTGGCAGGCCTGCCGGTGATGAAATTGTCCATCCCAACCACCTGGTGGCCTTCACGAATCAACCGGTCAGAAAGGTGTGAACCCAAAAAGCCTGCAGCGCCTGTGATAAGAACACGCATCTGAAATCCTTTGTGAATTTATTGCCAGAGGGCGCGTACGGTCAGCCCGTCGCCGGTTATTTGGACGCTTTTTCCATCTGACGCATCCACGATCCACAGATTACCTTGATAGATGACAGCCAGGGCAAAATGATCGCTTTCTGTCAGCGGAGCGGGCGACCAGTCGCCCCAGAACTGCTGCGGTTCCATCCCCGAGTTTTCTTCCGCCGGGAAGAGCCGGCGGCGGTTCGATCCGTCCCGGTCGATTACCATCAGGGCATACCGGCTGGTCTCGCTCTGATCTGGAAACAGCGCCTGCAGGATAGGCGACCTGGTAATCTACGCTTCCAGACTGTTCCTGCAGCGGCGACGCAAGTGGATAAGAAAACATGCCTGTCTGCGAGACAAGGTGCAGGGTAGGGCCTCTGTCCAGCAGCAAAGCCGTCAAATCGAATGCTTGCGATTCCTCGGGATTGGCAGCGCCTGATTGAGCAACATGGTCAAGGGTGTAAATCGCTTTTCCGTCCGGTCCCCAGGTGATCCCTGGCACCCAGGCCCAGTCTGCATGAGTTTGGAGCGGCAGGATGTTCAGCGTGGTTGTCATGATCCCGGTTCGATAATCGACGATCCCGACCGAGTCAGGCCTGGCAAATGCGAGCGACCTGCCGTCCGGCGCCCAGGAAAAATTCGTCCCCCACCACCCATAGACTCCGCCGGAGTTTGGCTCAATTACCGTAGTCCATTTTGTCGTCCAACCGCTGGAGCTGAAGTTCAGCTGCTGCAGGTCGTTGTTCGCCTGCCATCCAGGCGCTGCCTGGCGCGGTTCGACGGTCGAGAATACCACGCGCGTGCTCGAACCGGGGTACCAATCCGCAAAGCTGACGACGTTCTTCACGCCGAGGTCGACAGGATCAGGGCTGGGCTCGGAAAGTCCCGCTTCGAAGGTTGGGATCTTAGCTGCCCACAGGCCGTTGATCTGGCCTTCCTCATCTGTTTTTCGGGTGAAAAGCAGCCAATCACCGTCAGCAGAGACCGAGAATACTCTTCCATCCAGGTCGCCGGCTGTCAGAACAGTTTTTCGATTGGCCGTGTTCCCTTCGATCATCCAGACATTCCCATCGCGGAGGTAGAAGAGCCTGCCGGGGATGTCTACAGGCGCAAACGGCGTCTGGACGCCGATCATTCGAATTTCCGGTTGGGGTTCTTCTACAATCACTGATTTAACCGGGATGGGTTGATTGGACACCTGCACGCCGTCTTCAGAAACCCTGCGGTAGGTGATTTCCTGAATACCGTTCTTGCCTTTCTGGATTAATACTTCTTTTTCTACGGGCAGGGATTCATTTCGTAGGGTCTGCTGTTCGTAAGGGATCGCAACCTGCTCTACTTCGAAGGTTTCACTCACGCGCACCAGCCGAACCTTTGCGCCTTCGCCCAGGAGCGAATATACCGGAGGGTCGGTCCGGTCGAGAGCTCCGAGCTTCAACCCGGCCTGATCGAGTACCTGCTGAACGGTGCTGCCCGAAGGAACCTCGAGTGTAATCTTTGACCCGTCTGCCGCCAGCTCAACCTGGATCAGGGTCTGGGCAGGGCGAGGCTGGGAGCAGCTTGTGAGCATGAGAACGCAGAATAATCCAATAAGGAGTGTTGCCAGTGCTGACCTGAGCCAGGCGCTCTTTTCCCAGCTGTTTTGATTGATTGGACTGGGTGTAGAATTTTGTCGGGATTCCATAGAGCGAAAAAGCCTGCTCCAGGAGAAAAGGTTTAAACGGGATTTCTGGATGGAGAAAGAGCGCCGGCGCATAGGGTTAGATCGTCATTCCAGATGGTATAATCACGCCTTGAGTCAACTGATTTGAAGCATTTTTATTTTATTGCCAATCAGCGAGATTGAGCGATGATCGTGATTTTTCCATCTGCGATCGTAATTTCCTTAATAAACAGGTTGCTGGCTGTAGCCTCCAGCTCGGCCTGCAGAGCCTGGTCCAGTTGGGCTGTCACCTGATCGAGCATCGACTGCGGAATCGGGAACGGACCGAGTTTGCCGCTGAGGATTTCTGTGTGCGGGTGGCCATCAGCATCCACGTTGATCTTCACCGTGATGACGACCGGGAGGCTGAGGCCATCCTGGTTGGCATCCCCCGAGATCGTGATTATGCCATCGTCCAGCTGGATATTCAGGTTCTGAATGCGGTTTTCACCGCTTGCCTGAAGTTCTTCGTTCGCAGTAGCAGTAAGCTGTGCTTCGGTGAGCAGAAGCGTGACGTCCCCTCCGCTTACACCGGTTGCAATCGCTTCGTTTATCTGTTTTTCCACCGCTTCGACATCTACGGCAGACGGTGGGGTCGGGGTCTCCGTTGCGGCTTTTGGCAAATTAAAATTACATGCCAACCCGGCGCAGATTACGGCGGAAATCGCCAGGAGACCGTACAACTTGCGTTTCTTTAACATTCGTTTCAACTCCATTCTTCTACACCAGTACCGCTGAATTGTATCATAGCATGAGCGACTTTACTTTTACCGAAAACACCCCCCACTCAGCCAGCCCGAATTCTGTTGAGCCTGCTGAGAACCCATCTCCGGAGATCATCGAACCGCTTGGAGCATACCTTGAAGCACTCCTGTTCGTCGCTCCAGGAGAGGTCAACCCGTCCCAGCTGGCTTCTGCATTGGATGTCCCGTTGAGTGATGTCGAAGCTGCGCTGGAGGAGCTTGGTGCCAGTTATGAGTCCGCAGGCTCGGGGCGCGGTCTGCGCCTGCAGCGCTTTCGGGGCCGAGTTCCAGCTGACCACATTCCCGCCTGCCTCCCCGTTTATTGAGGTCTTTCTCGGCCTCGAAATCGAGCAGCCGGTTGAGCCGAGCCGCGCTGGAGACGCTTGCGATTATCTTTTACCGCCAGCCGGTCACGCGACCGCAGATCGATTTAATCCGAGGTGTGAATTCCGACGGTGTCCTGCGAAGCCTGCTGCTGAAGGGCTTGATCCAGGAAGTCGGCCGCGCCGAAGCTCCCGGCCGCCCGATCTTGTACAGTGCTACCGCCGAATGCCTCCAGTATTTCGGCTTGAGCTCGCTTTCCGAGCTGCCGCCGCTGAGCCTGGATGAGGAAGAACTGGATTGATGAAGGGTCAATTACTAATTACATTTTTTCCCTGGATGATTTGTTGTCTTCTCAGAATTGAAGGATCAGTCAGGTACTATTAGGAAATTTATTTCTTAGAAAACTATATAATCAATTTATTAATGGAGATTTTGATGATTTTAATATCTCTAAAACCCCGCTTTCGAACGATGCAAGCAATTTTGATGGTCATGATCGCTATTCTCGCGATTGGCTGCGGCGCAGGCGCAGTTGAAGCGGTTCCGACCGCAGAGCCTGCTGTATCTGCCGCGGCAACCGAACAGGTCCCTGCCGGGATGCCCCCACTGCCGGAGGGAGTAACGCCGGACGGACCGATGCCGGCCATGATGCCTGAGACAAAAGCGACGCCTGCCTACAGTGACATCCCTTACGCCACCGTTTCAGACGCTCAAAAACTGGATATTTATCTTCCTGAAGGGGATGGCCCTTTTCCACTGGTGATCGCCGTGCACGGCGGCGGTTTCATGATGGGTGACAAAGCCAGCCCGGATGCGATCAGCGGTACCGATCAGCTGCTGGCAAGCGGTTTTGCAGTTGCGAGCATCAACTACCGCCTCAGCGGGGAAGCTCTGGCGCCTGCTCAGATTCAGGATGTGAAAGCCGCAGTTCGCTTCCTGCGGGCGAACGCAGCCGAATACAAACTTAATCCGGAAAAATTTGGCGCCTGGGGTGGATCGGCAGGCGGGAGCCTGGTTTCCCTGTTGGGAACATCCTGCGGCGAAGCGGCGCTGGAAGGACAGGAGCTGGGCAATACCGATCAATCCAGCTGCGTGCAGGCTGTGGTGGACTGGTATGGCCCGATCGATTTTCTCACAATGGACGAGCAATTTGCAGGCACAAGCTGCCCGGCAAATCACAATGAAGCATCCTCTCCCGAATCGCTACTGGTGGGTGGTCCCGTTCAGGAAAATCAGGATCTGGCCAGGCTTGTCAACGCGATGAGTTATGCGAGCCCAGATGACCCGCCTTTTTTCATCCAACATGGAACCAACGACTGCAACGTTCCGCCGGCGCAGAGCCAGAACCTTTATGATGCGCTCAAATCTGTTATCGGTGCTGAGAATACGACCCTGACCTTCATTCAAGGAGCCGGTCACGGGGGGGCTGAATTTGTTGATCCGGTGAATATGCAGCTGATCGTTGATTTCTTCAACAAAACCTTGAAATAGTCCTTCCTGTAAGCTTGCGCACTCGCCATCATAGCTATCAAAAGCACGAGGTCGATGATCATCGGCCTCGTGCTTTTTAGTCGAATGCTTGACGATCGCTAAGCGCCGCCGCGCCCGGCCCACATCGGCCGTCCGGTCGAATCTCGGATATTCAGGCTCGCTCCGCTGTTAAGGTTTTCGATCCCGGCTACCGCCAAAACGCTGTATGGATCAGAGAAACCGGTCACTTTGAGCTGGTCGCCCACCTGCAGTGAAAAACTTGCCTCCTGAATAAACTGCAGGGTTCGGCCTGAAATCTCAATTGTCTGCCCATCGGCGGTCTTGAGGCTGACCAGGTCGCTTGCCACCGCTTCGACTGTCGCGTCCATGGAGACCCAATCTGCAGCCTCCCCCTGCCCGCCGCTCTGCTCTGCGTCCGACCTGCCGCGGCCGGAGCCTCTGCCCTGACCCTGCCCACCGCCCTGGCCTCTGCCTTCGCCGCGATCCCCGTATCCTCCCAGACCGCTGTCGGGCTCGCTTTCTGGTCTGCCTGTTTCCTGGCGGCTTTCGACTGGTTGGCTGGCGAATTCAGCGCGGCGCGAGTCCGCTGCCTGTCTTTGCTTGCGTCCGGTTAATTGCCCCAAAGATCAGCATTCCGATGAAAACTGCCAGCAGTGTACCGATGAAGATTTTCTTGAACATTTTTTCCTCCAGTATTTGTTATCGATTTTTTTGTTTCAATGCCTGCGTCGAATTGTGAAATCAAAGTACGGGCTGGTTGGACGGCAGCTCAGCCAGCCGCGGCGAACGTCGACCTGATCTAAAAATGCTGCGGGTGACTTTGGTCACCCAGCTCCAGTGGATGGCGAGGTGGAGCACGGCAGCGATCGTCAGGATGACGCCGGACCAGGTATGGATCACATCCCAGGCAGTCCGGGTAAAGATGACCGTGGTGTTCGTAATCCCACCTCCTCCTGGAAAGAACAGGAAATACACTGCGCTGAGCGAAGCTGACAGGAAGCTAATTCCAACGATCGTATTCAGGATCAGGTTCCAGCGGCCGCGCCAGTTCATGGTTGCGCGCTGTCCGGTCAATTCCTTCCAGGCCCGTTTAGCCATGTTGGCTACCCAGCTCCAGTGAAGCGTCAGGTGGACGGCAGCAATCGTTATCATCGCGATGCCTCCCCACATGTGAAGATCATCCCAGGTATGCCGCTCAAATAAAATGGTGATCCCATACATCGGGTTTCGGCCCCCCTGGAAGCCCCCTGCCGGCAGGTAGAGGAAATAAATCCCGGAGATCATTGCGATCAGCGCGCTGATCCCCAGCCCGGAATCGATCATCCAGTTGTTTCTTGTTTTCTTGGATACGTTGATTTTTACCATTCTAAAACTCCATTGCCATTCTTTGATTATATTGATCTTCAAATCTTATCCTGCGGATGTGTAGGACTTGTGAAGATGATTTGCAGATTCTATGATTTTCCTTCAAATTCTGGAGAGAGTTCTGACCAAAGCAGTCTTTATAAGCCCACCCCTTATCGAATGGGTTGGGGTGCGGGCGAACACCCCTTGTTTAATAGGTTATAATTGCCCATCGTGGAAGAACGTCTGCAAAAAATCATGGCACAAGCCGGGATTGGCTCTCGAAGATACTGCGAAGAGCTGATCTCAGCCGGCCGCGTTACGGTAAATGGAAAGCCAGCTGAGCTGGGGATGAAGGCTGACCCAATGCAGGACCGCGTCCTGGTCGATGCTCAACCCCTCGCGCTCCCAGAGACCCTGATCTACCTCGCCATTTATAAACCGCGCGGCGTGCTCTCGACGGTCAGCGCTCCCGATCCTCGACCTACGATCCGTGACCTGGTCGATTTACCCGGGAACTTCTATCCGGTCGGCCGGCTGGACGTGGACAGCGAAGGACTGATGCTGCTCACGAATGACGGCGACCTCGCCAACCGGCTTACCCACCCACGCTACGGTCATGAGAAGGAATACCGGGTCCTCGTCGCCCGCCGTCCGGACGACCAGCAGCTCCAGACCTGGCGTCGGGGTGTTGTCCTGCCGGATGGTTACCGGACCGCACCCGCAGAAGTCAGCACGGCTCAGCCGTCGGGAAAAGGAATGTGGCTGCGGGTTGTATTGAAAGAGGGCCGTAAACGCCAGATCCGCGAAACCGGTTCTACTCTGGGTTTGCCGGTGGTCAAGATCATCCGTGTCCGGATTGGAAGCCTGTATCTGGGAGAGCTGAAACCGCGCCAGTGGCGGGCGCTGAGTGCAGACGAGGTCAAAGACCTTCAGAGTGGAAAAAAGCCGATTGCCGTTCCCAGGCGCCGGCCGCCTCGGGTACATACCCGCCAGGCTGACACCGCCTCACAAAACCGGTCTGCTTCCTCCAGACCATCGGATAAACGGGAATCGACACACCGTACTTCTTCCAAAGGGACTTCCCCAAAAGGGGCGTCTTACGGGCGGTCTTCTTCCGGACGCCCGCCCTCATCTCGAAGCGCACATCCCCGTCCATCATCGGGTAAACCTCCTTCCAGGCGGAAACCGACTGGGGGAAAGCCGTCTGTTCCAAAGGCGCATCCATCCCCTCAAAAAACCAGCCGGAGCAAAAAACCCTGATCCATCTCGTTCCCCGAAAGTTTAGAAGCTCCCGACATAAAGAGGTATGAACTCAATTTCGAGGTTGATCGTATGCAATCAGCAGACCCAAATCGCGGCTCCTGGTTAAACTCCAATCCTTTCAGCAAAGTCCGTCTCAACGGTGAAACAATCTTCTGGACGGCGCTCCTGATCCTGGCCTTATTCAGCCGTTTTTATATCCTTGGCGCCCGGGTGATGAGCCATGACGAAAACTCACACGTCTATTATTCCTGGCGCTATTTCCAGGGAGAGGGTTTTGCACACGACCCCCTGATGCATGGTCCGCTCCAGTTCCACCTGATTGCGCCGGCATATTTCATGTTTGGCGACAATGACTTCACTGGCAGAACGCCGGCAGCGCTCTTCAGCGTCGCCACGGTGATGTTCATGTGGTTTTACCGCCGCTACCTGGGCCGGGCTGGCGCAATGGTCGCCGGATTGCTGATGCTGATCTCTCCTTACATGCTGTTTTATGGGCGTTATGCCCGTAACGAAGCTTTTGTCGGTTTCTTTGGCGTTGTGATGATCTGGGCGATCCTGCGCTATCTGGAGACCGGCAAACCGTTGTATCTTTATGTGACGACCGCGGTGAATGTGCTCCATTTCACCTCCAAAGAGACTTCTTTCATCTATACAGCCCAGGCGATGCTGTTCCTGGGTGGATATTTCATTTATCGCCTGACAAGGGAAACCTGGCCGCGGCCCGAATACCGAAACCGGTTTTTAATGGCATTGATCGTGCTGCTGCTCTTGCTGGGTGCAGCAGGCGGGTACTTCGTCCTGAACCAGCAGCCAGCCAGCCTGGATTCCGGCACGACAGCCCTGCCGGCGGCGCCAGGGCAGGAGCTGGTCCCGCCCCCGGCCTCCGGACAGCCGCCGATTGTGATTGCTGCAGCCCTTCTTGGGGCAGCGGTTTTGGCACTTGCTGGGTTTTTCCTTTTCAAGGGCTATGGGCTGGACCGAATGCGGCAGAGCCGCTCCTTCGGGATGCTGATCGTGATGGGGACGCTGGTCTTACCGCAGCTAGCTGCTTTCCCGGTTCGCCTGATGGGATGGGACATACCCACGAATGCCTCCGAGGTCATGGCGCTGACTTCACAGGACATCTTCCAGATTGGCGCGTTCCTGGTCCCGCTCGCGCTGCTCTCGCTGGTCATTGGGCTGATCTGGAACCCACGCCTCTGGCTGGTGAACGCCGCGATCTGGTATGGGATTTTCACGGTCTTCTATACTTCTGTTTTCACCAATGGAGCGGGTTTTTTCACCGGCCTGATCGGATCATTGGGCTACTGGCTCGAACAGCAGGGCGTGCAGCGCGGCAGCCAGCCGCTCTACTATTATGCCTTCGTTCAGGTCCCAATTTACGAATATCTGCCGGCATTAGGAACGTGGCTTGCCTTTGGGATGGCAGCCTGGGACTGGCTTGAAATCTCGCCCGGGCTCTGGTGCAGTCGAAGCTGCTGGGGATGGTGCAGATTCCGGGATAGTCCAGCTTCAGCTTTTAGAGACACCTGAAGCTCAAGGTATGGACGATAGGGCTGTAGAAGAAATCAATGAGCTGCCCGAAACCGCACCGGTCTTCCCCCTGTTGGGCTTTTGGGCGATCACAAGCCTGATTGCGTACTCGATCGCAGGCGAAAAGATGCCCTGGCTGACCGTGCATATCACGCTGCCCGCGATCCTCTGCACCGGTTGGTCGCTCGGCCGGTTGATCGACGGGATGGATTGGAGCCTGATCCGGCACAGGCATGGCTGGCTGATCTTGCTGCTGCTGCCTGTCGCCCTGTTTAGCACACTCGCCGCACTGGGTTCGCTGCTCGGTTCGCAGCCGCCATTCCAGGGGAAAGAGCTGGCTCAGCTTCAGGAGACAAGCCAATTCCTGATGAGCTTCCTGGCAGCGCTTGCGAGCTGGACCGGATTGGCTTATCTAATTCGGCCCTGGCCGACGATCCAGTTTGTCCGCCTGATTACACTGACAGGTTTTGGATTATTGGGTTTGCTCACTGCACGCACCTCGATCCAGGCCAACTACTATAATTACGACTACGCAAACGAGCTGCTCGTTTACGCCCACTCTGCCCCGGGGGTCAAGACAGCCCTGGACCAGATCGAAGAAATCTCCCGGCGGACGACGGATGGACTGGCGATCCAGGTTGCGTATGATAATGAAACATCTTACCCATACTGGTGGTATCTGCGAAATTTCCCAAATGCCAATTACTACGGCGCGAACCCATCGCGCACACTGCGGGAAACCCCTATCATCCTGGTGGGCGATGCCAATTACGGCAAAATTGAGCCAATTGTTGCGAACCAGTTTGACCGGTTCGATTACATCCGCCTGTGGTGGCCGAACCAGGACTATTTTGACCTGACCCCGCAGAAGCTCTGGAACGCGCTGCTGGATCCAGAGATGCGCGACGCACTTTTCCAGATCTGGCTCAACCGCGATTACACCCGATACGGGCAGGTGCTCGGGCGGGATATGAGCATGCCCAACTGGTCGCCAGCGGCTCGCATGCGGCTCTACATCCGCAAGGATATCACTTCAAAATTGTGGAATTACGGCTCAGCCCCAGCGCCCGTCGAAGAAATCAGCGACCCAATGGAAGGATTGCATGATTGAGCTTCCGGCTGCTGCTACATTCGGCATGGTTGGGACGGAACCAGGTCAATTCCAGCGCCCGCGGGACGTTGCCGTAGCTCCGGATGGGACGATCTATGTCTCGGATACCGAGAACTTCCGGATCCAGCACCTCACCCCGCAGGGCGAAGTGCTCCAGGTTTGGGGGTCATTCGGCGATACGACTGCCGGGGATGCGCCAGGCGGCACATTCAACCAGCCCTGGGGGATCGCCGTAGCCCCAGATGGATCCGTTTATGTTGCAGACACCTGGAACCACCGCATCCAGAAATTCAGCGCAGAGGGCGAGTTTCTGCAGATGTGGGGTTATTTTGGCCAGGCCGAAACCCCTGAAGCTTTCTGGGGACCGCGTGACGTGGCTGTCGATGCAGACGGGCGCGTCTTCATCACCGACACCGGGAACAAGCGGATCGTAGTCTTCTCTGAAAACGGTGAATTTATCACTCAATTTGGTGAAGCGGGGATGGCTGCAGGGCAGCTGGATGAACCGGTGGGAATCGCGATCGACCCGGCTGGTCTGGTTTATATCGCAGACACCTGGAACCAGCGCATCCAGGTTTTCCAGCCTGATGAGGATGATAATTATTCGGCGCTGCGCTCCTGGGAGCTGCAGGCCTGGTACGGTCAATCACTGGATAACAAACCTTATCTGGCTGTCGACGATCTGGGAAATCTATTTATATCTGATCCGGAAGGCTACCGGGTGCTCCAGTACACAGTCACCGGCGAGCCGGTCAGGTCCTGGGGCGATTTCGGCGCCGGGATCACCCAGTTTGGGCTTCCTACCGGTCTTGCAGTCGATTCAGAAGGAGCTGTTTGGGTTGTCGATACGGGGAACGGCCGCGTTATGAAATTTGTGATGCCCTGATTGAATTTTCTGCTGCACGCATCCGCCTGCGGGTAATGAAACCTTCCGACCAGAGAACGATCAGAGCCGTCCAGATGATGCAGAAACCGATCAAACTCTGGGTGGTGAATTCTTCCTTGAAAATCAGCACTCCGATCAGAAATTGAATGGTCGGGGCGATGTACTGCAGCAAACCCAGCATTGAAAGATCGATCCGCTGCGCTGCCGCCCCAAAAGCAAGCAGAGGAATCGCGGTCAGCGGTCCAAGCATTGCCAGCATCAAGCTCATCTGCGGGCTGATCGTCCCGAATGATGACTGGCCGTTTGCCTGCAAAAAGAGCAAGTAGATCAGCGTCGGAAGAAAAAGGATTCCCGTCTCGAGCGTCAGACCGTAAAAAGAACCCAAGGGGGCGGTTTTCTTCGCCAGGCCGTATAAGCCAAAGGTCAGCGCCAGACCCAGCGCGATCCAGGGCAGCCGCCCGTAATTGAATGTCAGGTATGCGACGCCCAGAGCGGCCAGACCGACCGCCGCCCACTGAGCCTTGCGCAGCCGCTCATGCAGGAATAGGACGCCCAGCAGCACGCTGACCAACGGATTGATGAAATAACCAAGGCTGCTCTCGACAATATATCCTGAATTGACCCCATAAACAAAAAGCAGCCAGTTCAAGCCGATCAAGATAGAGGAAATGAGGAACGCCAGCAGGAATTTTGGTCCCTGGATGGAATGGATAAGCCTTGACCATTCTTTGCGAAGCGCGAGCAGGATGACCAGGAAGGCAAATGACCATACGATCCGGTGCCCGACAATCTCAACCGTTGTCGCATCCCGGATCAGTTTGAAATATAATCGGGAAAAATCCCCACATCGCATAGGCTGCGATGCCGTAAAGAATGCCTTTGTTCATCAAGAGACCATTTTCTTATCTCTAATGCTTTAAGATCACCTTAAAGAATGCCATCAGGGATCGAGCAGATGCCAGATGCCCCAGCTCGATCCCTGAGTGAGTTAAATCTTGCTGATCCTGACTAGTCAGCCAGATCGGAGACGTCGCCCGCTTCGGCTTCTTCGCCAAGGTAGAAATGAAGATCCGGTTTGACAAACACCGGTTTGATCGTCTTTTCGACATACCTGCAGAGTCCCAGCCTGTCCAAGCATCTGGAACAGCTTGCTGAACTGGTCTTCCCAGGCCTTCACGATCACGGCTTTGCTTTCAGCCGGCATAAACCATGTCTTCATCTTAAACGGACCCACTGCATTTTTGCGGGTTTTATAATAGAACTGCTCGTCCGTCATGCCAGGCTTGCGCTCGCCGGCATATTTCTCGTCCAGGAATGCATACATTTCTTTCAGCAGAGCTTCCGGGAGGCGGTCAAACAGCATGTTCTGGAAGTTTGTTGCCAGGTGAACTTCCACGGCTCGATTTTCGACGAATTTCCCAAATGCACTCTCGGGGAGGGTGGAAGCGCCGTGCTGGACCGCGCCGCCTAACCCGAACTCGGAGCGGGCGATATCGCTGAGCTTTCCCAGGGTCGCAAAATCCACGCTCACATCGGCAATTGAGCCGTCAGGGAGCACAACCCCGCCGTGCGAGGTGCCGGTCTGGATGCTGATCTTGCTGATCCCGACCGCCTCGGGCGCAATTTTTGCCAGCGCAGCGTTATAACCGGACATGTAAGCGCAGAGCTCTTCTTCGGTCGAGTTTTGTCCGCCTACTTCACCGATCTCGCCGCCGACCGATACCGTCACGCCGTCCGGCTCGAGCTCGCGGATATAAGCAGTGAGCATCGCCGAAAGACCGGTATTCAGCTCTTGCTGTTCCTCAGTCGTCGACTTGCTCAGGTCAACGAGCGTAGAGGTGTCAATATCAATATTGAAGAATCCGGCGTTCAACGCTTCGACGATCAGGTCCTTCACGGCCTGGAGCTCTGCATTGCTGTCGCTGGCGTAGCGTTTTGCGGAAACCTGGAAATGGTCTCCCTGGATGAAAACCGGTCCGGTGTAGCCTTCAGCAATCGCAGCCGCAAGCATGCTGGTAACATATTCAGCCGGGCGTTGGTCCGTATAACCCATCTCGGAACGGGCGATCTCAAAAATGATCGCGGCGGCTTCTAGAGGCTGTGCGGCGCGAAAAACTGCCGCGCGCTGAGTCGAAAGCCATTGCCCTGAGATTGATCGCCGGGACTGTGAAATTATCCGGCACCTCGCCCCTCCCGCGTGCCATATACAGGTCGTTGATCGATGCGGAATAAACTCCAGCATCCTGAGCAATCAGGCGAACCAGATACCGAGCCATCCCCTGGCGATCGCCGCTCTCCAGGGCGGATACTTCGGCCAGGCGGTGGATGGTCGCCCGAAGCTGTGCCGCGTCCTTAATTTCTATGTTGCCATCTTTAAGAACAACACTGTTGTCTAGAAGAGCCAGAAGGTCCTGAAAATCCTGTTTTTGCATACGAAAACTCCTTCAAATCGATAGAAAGTTATAAAGAATAAGGGCAGCAGCCTGATACCCAGACTTTAAACCACCAAACCTATCAATTTTATCACAACTGTCTTCAGCCAGTGCTGCACCTGAGCGAACTTAGCGATCCTTAATCCACAGGGATTCCGCAACTATTCGACCGTTTACACCTATAGATTATGGAGATGGATTTAATCCAAAAATCATATGGAACAATCGGGGGAATTATTGCGCGCTGGTCGAACAAAGGCTATAATCAAGATGCACATGCGAACAGCTCACGACCTTTGGGTAGAAAAGTGACCAGCATCAATTCAGTTAAGGAGTCATGCAATGACAGATAATCTCTTCGATACAGTAAAGTCGGAAATGGACCCTTTCAAGAAAATCCTCAGCTATATCCCGGGTTTCAAAGGATATATGGAACGACAGGCGCGGCGCGATTCGGATAAAATCCTGCGCGAGACGATCGCTGACCGCTTTGAAGAGCAGTGGGGCAGGATTTCATCATTGCAGCGCGATTTCATCTCTTCTGGCGATATTCATCTGGTGGATGACCTGGAAGCCTCCGCTATCAAGCTGCGCGCCTTTATCGACAGAGTCCGCCGGGCGACCCGTGGATATTCCGGGCTTTTCGACGCTGTGAAGATCAATGAAGAGGAATTAGCTCGGCTGTATGAATATGACGCCCAGATGCTTGGCATGTCGGATGAGGTCGCCCGGGCGATCGACAACATCGAGGCTTCGATCGGATCGGATGGGCTCCCGGCTGCGATCCGCAACCTGAGGACGGTATCCCAGCAGTGTGTTGATGTTTTTGACCGCCGCGAGGAAGCCATCCTTGGCACCGCGCCGCAGCAGTAGACGGCATCATGATCGTTGGATTTGATCTGCATATGTTGAAATCGAACAGGAGTAAATGATATGGCCAGGATTATTGATTTGATCGAATACCCGAACGAGATGCGCGATGAGATCGTGCACCGTATTCCTGAGGTCGGTCAGGGTTCTGTCCGCTTGGGCTCGCAGCTGGTCGTGCGCGAGTCCCAGACGGCAGTATTCTTCCGCGACGGCAACGCCCTCGATGTATTTGGCCCCGGGCGGCATACCCTTGTCACGTACAACGTCCCGCTGCTGATCGAGCAGCTCGGCAAGCTCTTTAATGAGAAAACCCCTTTCCCTGCTGAAGTCTATTTCGTCTCGATCCGCGAGTTCGCAGACCGGAAATGGGGCACCCCGCAGCCGATCATCGTTCGGAACCCCAACATGGGGCTGGGCGTGGCGCTGCTCCAGGGTTTTGGAACGTACGGCTTCCAGGTCAAGGATCCCCAGCAGTTTGTGACCCAGATCGTTGGGACCCAGGGCGCTTATAAAACCTCCGAAATCGAAACCCGGCTTCGCTCGATGCTCCTCTCGAAACTGCAGGACCTGCTGGGAGAGACCGCGGCGAAGAATTCAGTGCCTGAGCTGATCGGGCTGACGGAAGAGCTTGGCGCAGGCGTGCGGGCCAAGAGCCAGGACGATTTCCTGGCATTAGGGCTGACGCTGAAAAATTTCTATATCGAAAATTTGAAACCCTCCAGCAAATCCGCCGAAGAGCTTCGGGCGATGGGCATGCTCGACATGGCGACATACACCCAGCTGCAGGCTGCCGACGCGATGCGAGAAGCAGCCCAGAACCCAAGCGGCGGCGCCGGTCTGACTGCCGGAATCGGAGCAGGCATGGGGATCGGCAACGTCCTCAGCAGCTCCCTGGCCGGGATGACCGGGCAGCAGGGCACCACACAGGCCCCGCAGCAGCCGTCCGGCGGAGCGCCGACTGCCCCGATCCCATCGGTGATGACCCCGGCGGAAGCCGCCCAAATCCTGCGGGTTGCAGAAGAGGATGTGATCGCTGCGATCACATCAGGCGATTTGAAAGCCAAGAAGATCGGAAGCGCCTACAGGATCTCCAAGGAATCGCTTGAAGCGTTCCTGGCAGGCTAGACCTTATCAAAAAGAGCGGGCATTTTTTGCCCGCTCTTTCTTTTGGTCTCTAAAAGGAATGTCAGCGGGATGACATTCTCAGATGCTGGCTTGTTGTTCGAGCCGCCTTCGCCAACTCCGACGTACGATCCCCTGGCGACACCGGCGCTGCCTCCAAATCCTTCAAATATCGAGCTGGGGGAATACCACTATTACTACCACTGCATGCCGTGTCACGGTGATGTCGGTCAGGGGCTGACGGATGCCTTCCGCCAGGTGTGGGAAGAGGACCACCAGAACTGCTGGGGGCGTGGATGCCACGGCGGACGCCCGAAGGATGAAGGTTTCCCGATCCCGACCTTCGTGCCGATGGTGATCTCCAAGAATGACGCCCTGAGAAGCTTCCAAACATACGATCAGCTGCTGTCCTACCTGGTCCAGACCCATCCCCCTCAGTATCCTGGAAAATTAGAGGATCGAGAATACCAGTCGATGACGGCCTTCCTGTGGGCGTCCAACAACAAGCCGACGGCCAGCTCCACCGCCTCGCCGTCCAATACCCCCAGAGCCACCGCAACTTTATCCGAAACACCGATCCCGACGCAAGCTGCTTCCACATCCACACAGCCGGCGCTCACTGTGGCTCCAGAACCGATTGCACCGGCGGGAAGCGGTCCCCAAGGTGAAATGGTCTGGTTTCTGCTTGTCCTCGTGCTGATCCTACTGCTGTTCCTGATCTTCCGAGGCGTTCGAAAGAAGGTTTGATCGGTCAGCCTACGCACTGACTCCAAAAACTGCAATGTCTAAAGGAGGTTCGAGGAGAAGCTCGTTTTGAACCTGTAGGAAAAATGAACAAGGGGGAGGGATTTGAATTATCAGATTTTAATTGAATAATTCAAATCGATTTAATTCAACTTCTCGCCGTCCTGAGACATCTGCCCGATATTATAGCACAATAGTTCTATTATTACAAGGAACTTTCCATACCCGGCGGCGTGGGGAGAGGTGTCGGAGGAAGTGGTGACAGAACCAATACAGGCGCCCCTATCCGAAGCAATCCAGGACTGTTCGACCTCCGAAGCGCCGCGATATCACTGCGAGGGCACTTTCCGAAGCAATCCTGGATTCTTATCTCTATAGATCCTGTTTCCAGCATTTACCAGTAGTGGTGCACCAGGGGCTTGATCGATTTCTCATAGATTTCGTTGACCGCAGCCATTGCAGCGCCCTCCAGCGGGGGGAAATCGGCCGCAGCAGTGTTTTCTACCACCTGAACCGGACGTTTTGCACCAGGGATCGCACAGGTGACCGCCTCAAACATCAGAATCCAGCGCATCGCAAACTGAGCCATCGTCATCCCCGGCGGGACGAGCAGACGCAGCTGGTCCACGGCCTGGAGCCCGGTCTCGAAATCCACGCCGGAAAATGTCTCACCGCGGTCGAACCACTCGCCAAGGCGGTTGCCCGCCCTGTGATCTTCAGGCTCAAAGGCGCTCTGGCGGGTCATTTTCCCGGCCAGCATCCCAGATGAGAGCGGCAGCCTGGCGAGGATGCCCACCTTTCGCCGCAAAGCCTCCCCGAAAAACCTGTCGGCCGGGCGCTGGCGGAAGATATTAAAAATGATCTGGACGGTTTCTACGCCTGGGTACTCGATCGCCTTGAGCGCCTCTTCAACTTTTTCAACGCTGACGCCGTAATGCTGAACCTTCCCGGCTTTCTTCAGGTCGTCCAAGAAACCGAACACTTCCGGCATATAGTAAACCTCTGTGGGCGGGCAGTGCAGCTGAACCAGGTCCAGCGACTCGGTCTCCAGGTTCTTCAGGCTGCGCTCAATCCAGGCGTTCAGGTTCTGGCGGCTGTACCCTGCAGGGTCCTGCTTTTCTAGCCGTCGGCCTGCCTTGGTTGCGATGATGATCTCTTCCTTGCGTTCGCGCTTAAGCGCCGCGAGCAGCCGCTCGCTTCGCCCGTCGCCGTACACATCTGCGGTATCAAAGAAATTTACTCCCAGGTCGACGGCTTTCTGGAGCGCGGTCGAAAGACTCGCGGTCCTCGACCGTACCCCAGCTTCCGCCGATCGCCCAGGCGCCGAAGCTTATGGATGATACCTGCCATCCTGTCCGTCCTAGCTTGCGATACTGCATCTTTCTCTCCTGTGCATTATTCTCGTTTGAATGCTTCTTCCAATAATTTTACTTTTTCGAGCGGAAGCGAACGCGTTTTCCCGCCTTTTCGGATCAGGTCTTTCAGGTCCTTGAGCAGCACAGCGGCATATTGCGGCTCAGCCCCTTCCGGGATAGCAATCGCCGCCCGGGCATTCGTGAACACCAGCGCGGCTTCGGCGGGTGGGAAGCTTTCCTCCGGGAAACGATTCTTCAAGTATTTCTCCAGCCGCTCTTTTTCCGCCGCAGCATCCGCCTCAGGCCGTCCGAGCCCTTCTTGAGCAAAGATTTTCAGGTACAGGTTGCCGCCGCGCTGCTTATAACGGCCGTTCTCGTAGCTGATCGTGCCGCGCTGGTAATAAGGCATCAGCACCCAGATCCCGGATGGGCTGACCAGCAGGTGGTTTACGGGGGAGGTGTAATGGTAGAGGGAGTAGCGTTTATCCAGGCCTTTGAGGGCTGTATCGAGCAGCTCGTCCTGGCGAGGCCGGCGCCCCCAGCGGTTAGAAAAGAAGATCCCAACCTGCGAAAGGAGGAAACCCAACAGCAGCGCTCCCAGCGACAAGCGGTAATTGTCCGGAGTCTTGAATGAAAAGTACATCCCAATCCCGAGCACAGCCAGACCGGTGAGCATGCTGACCTGTGCGATCAGGGAATTTCTCTTAATCAACTTATCGTTTCGAAATATATTCATGCGTAAATTTACCTCTCTCAGGTTATTTCTAAGCGCGGCCGCGAGCCGCTGCTCAGGCTGGATATTTGCACATCACCAGGCAGGCGTTCTGTCCACCCAGTCCGAAGGAATTGGATATCGCCACGTGAATATCCCTCTTGCGGGCCTGGTTGACCGTGTAATCCAGGTCGCATTCGGGATCGGGGTGCTCATAGTTAATCGTGGGCGGGATCAACCCGTGGAAAATCGAAAGGATGCTGGCAATCGCTTCAAGTGCCCCGGCTGCGCCCATCGCGTGCCCGATCATCGACTTGGTCGAGCTGATTGAAATTGAGTAAGCCTTTTCGCCGAAAAGGTTCTTGATCGCCTTCGTCTCAGTCACATCGTTTAATGGGGTTGATGTGCCGTGAGCATTGATATAATCCACTGCTTCAAGCGGCAGGCCAGCGTTTTCCAAAGCCCACTTCATGGCACGCAGCGGGCCGCGGCCTTCGGGTTCCGGCGCTGCCAGATGAAAGGCATCCGAAGAGGACGCCCTTCCGGCGATCTCAGCGTAGACGCGCGCCTTGCGCCGCTCAGCGTGCTCCTGGCTCTCCAGCACGAGCGCGCCGGCGCCTTCGGAAAAGACAAAGCCCTCCCGCTGTGCGTCGAATGGGCGCGAAGCGTGCGTCGGATCGTCATTATAATTCAGCGGCAGGGCGCGCATCGCGCAGAAACCGGCAATCGCCCAGTTGTAAATGATCAATTCGGTCCCACCGGTGATCACGATATCCGCCTCGCCGCGCCGGATCAGCTCTGCAGCTTCGCCGACGGTTTGTGTTCCGGTTGCACAGGCGGTTGAAATCGTCATATTTGGACCCAGACACTGAAAGCGCTGGGCGATCAAAAAAGCCGGGGTGTTCGGGATCCCGGTTGGGAGCATGAAAGGGCTGACTTTGGCGTGGCCGTGTATGCGCAGCGTGGAAACCCCTTCTTCAAGCTTATCGACGCCGCCGACGACCGATCCGAAATAGACACTTGACCTTTCCGGATCAGCCATTTTTTCAGGCAAACCGGCATCCGCGACAGCCTGAACAGCTGCTCCCAATCCAATCTGGCAGGCTCGTGGGATCCGGCGCGCCTCCTTGCGGTCAAGATAATCTTCCGGATTGAAATCGGGGATTTCTCCTGCGATCTGGCAGGGCAGATCACCTGGATCGAACTGGGTGATTCGGCGGATCCCGGAGCGGCCTTCGATCAAGCCCTGCCAATAGCTGGCCAGGCTTGCGCCAAGCGGAGAGACCGCGCCCAATCCTGTGACGACGACCCTGCGGCGGCTGGCGGGGTCAGCCATTGGAATGTTCCTGCACCGCCGCCAACCGATCCTGGATTGCCTCGCGCAGCGCGGTCAGCAGGTCAGCCTGAACAGCCTGGCGGGCAGTCCGGATCGCGCTCACCATGGCGCGCGAGTCGGAGCGGCCGTGACCGACAAAAACCAGTCCATCGATCCCCAGCAGCGGCGCCGCACCTACATCCGCCGGATCCATCATCAGCTTCAACCGGCTGAAGGCTGGTTTTGCCAGCAGCCCGCCGATCTTCGTCCGCAGGCTTGCCATCAATTCAGCGCGCAGCGTATCCGTGATCAGCTTCGCGACGGCCTCGCTCGCCTTCAGCAGGATATTGCCTGTAAACCCGTCTGTCACCACGACGTCGGCCATCCCGCCAAAAAGCTCCTTGCCTTCCACATTGCCGATGAAATTCAAGCCGCTCTGTGCAAGCAGCGGGTAGCTCTCCTTGACAAGCTCGTTGCCTTTTCCGGCTTCTTCGCCGTTTGATAGGATCGCCACCCGCGGGTTGGAGATCTGGCGCACTTTGCTGGCATAGATGGAACCCATCACTGCGAATTGAAGCAGGTGCTCCGGCTTGCATTCCGGGTTTGCGCCGATGTCCAGCACCGCAGCAAACCCGTTTTTTACCGGAAAAAGCCCGGTCAGCGCCGGACGCTCCACACCTGAAAGCGTCCCCAATCGATAATATGCTGTTGCCAGCGCACCGCCCGTGTTGCCGGCAGTGACGAAGGCATCCGCCTGGCCGTCCTTGACCAGATCGATCCCGACGGCCATCGAAGTCTTTGAACCTTTGCGCTTGGCCTTCAGCGCCAGCGCCAGGCCTTTATCTTCCATCGTAATCGTGTCCGGGGCGTGGACCACTCTTACTTTGCTGGATCCTCCAAGGGCGCTCAGCCGCGCCGCGATCACTTCCTCTGGTCCGACCAGGATGATTTCGTCCCCGAACAAATTCGCGGCTTCAATGGCCGCGCGGACCTCAGGCTCCGGGCAGTCGTCGCTGCCCATCGCATCCAGGACAATTCGCATCTCAAACTCCTCTTGAGTTATTGCTTGACAACCTTGTAGAGCCGATTATAATACTTTTGCTCTGGCGCTGGTGCTGGAACTGGCAGACAGGCATGGTTGAGGGCCATGTGCCGAAAGGCGTGTGGGTTCGATTCCCACCCAGCGCACAGAAACCAACAAACCTCCGGGTGATCCCTCCTGGGGGTTTTTGATTCCACCCACCTCTGAGTATAATATCAGAATGGACGAGCGCAAACGGTTTCGTGAGCTTGGCTTTCAAGTGGGATTGCTGCCCTGCGGTCCGCTGAACGCAATTACAGATGTCCCCGGCGTCAGGGTCGGGCATTCAACGATACTCCAGGGAGACGGTGCTTTGGTTCCCGGAAAAGGCCCCATTCGCACCGGCGTCACAGTGATCCTGCCGCATGACGGCGACCTCTATGCCGAAAACCTCCCCGCCGCTGTCCACACGATCAATGGGTACGGCAAACCGGCTGGATTCGAACAGGTCCGTGAGCTCGGCCTGCTTGAAGCGCCAGTTGCACTGACAAACACGCTCAATGTTGGGCTGGTGCTGGACGCGCTGGTACAGATCACCCTGCGCAGGCATCCCGAAATCGGCGTCCAACCGGGAGCCGGCAGCTTGAACATCGTAGTCGGTGAGACGAACAATTCCTATTTGAACGATCTGCAGGGCCGGCATGTCCGGCTGGAGCACGTCGAAGCAGCACTGGCAGGCGCCTCGGGCGGCGCCGTCGAAGAAGGTGCAGTCGGCGCGGGGACCGGGACGGTCTGCTTTGGCTGGAAGGGCGGGATCGGCAGCGCAAGCCGGCGCCTGCCAAATGAGCTGGGTGGGTATACGCTTGGCGCGCTTGTGCAGACTAATTTTGGCTCGCCCGCGGACCTGGTCGTTCTGGGAGTCCCGGTAGGGCGGCTGCTGCGACCAGAAGCAGCAACTCATTCGACCATGCCGGGATCGGTGATGGTCGTCCTGGCGACGGACGCGCCGCTCGATTCCCGCCAGCTCGGCCGGCTGTGCGTCCGGGTTTCAGCGGGGCTGGCGCGCACAGGAGCCCAGTTCAGCCACGGCAGCGGCGATTTTGTGATCGCCTTCAGCACGGCTGAACGTATCCCTCGCCGGGCAGCAGGTGGGAGCGGGGTGTTCGCAAGCCCGAGACTGGCGCTGATCGATGAAGACCTCGTGGTCAGCGGGCTCTCGAAGGCGGTCATCGAGAGCGTCGAGGAGGCAGTCCTGAATTCTTTGTGCTGCGCTAAAACTCTAAGGGGTCGCGACGGACATACAGCGTTTGCCCTCCCGCTCGACAGGCTGGTGCAGGCGCTGCAGAGGCGCTGAACACCCAACCGCCAGGCTGATTGCAAATTTGTTTTTATCTTCGCACATTCAGGAGCGAATTATGGATCGAGTGATCATTAAGGATCTGGTCGCCCGGGGGATCATCGGGGTGAATGATTGGGAGCGAAAGGCGCCCCAGGAAATCTTGATTAATCTCGAGATCTTTGCGGATCTCAAGGAAGCCGGGGAAAGCGATGAGCTTGCCGACACGGTCAACTACAGCTCGACGGCAAAAAAAATCCTGGCCTATGCCGAAACCGCTCAGCGCCTGACGGTTGAGGCGCTGGCAGCCGACATCGCCAGAATTTGCCTGGATATCCCGAACGTTCTGAAGGTCAAAGTAAGGGTCGAAAAACCCGGGGCAGTCCGGTTCACCGGCTCGGTGGGTGTGGAGATTGAGCGGGAGTCCGGTGATCTTCACCGCTCTTAGTAGTTGACGACCGGCACCTTGTCTGCTTCGCCGGTGAAATCCACAAAGGTCGCGACCACCCACCCGACCAGACCATCGCCCAGGTCGACCTTCCACCAGTCCTCGGCTTCGGTTTTTCCGATGACAGGCAGCTTTTTACCACTCTCCACCGTCGCAACGATTTCATAGCCGGTATTTGGACCGCTGCGCACGTTAAGCACCTGCGGGAGCGTCTCCACAAATGCCGCGCCGGCCGGCGGACCTTCCACGGTCGGGGTGGGTGCAGGCACCTGGGCCAGCTCGAATACGTTGTCCGTGAACAGCGGATCTACTGCGATATGGGTCGCCTGGATGTCCCAGATCGGTGATTCGCCGGCTGGCTTGCCGTAGTTCTGCTGGCGGAGGATGATCCCGGTCGCGCGATCCACCCAAAAACGGTCGATCAGCGTGCCTTCCTCACGGCTCCACTCAACGACGTCAGCCTCCCGACCTGCGATGATCTCCTTGCCGGTCAGGTTGTACTGGCCGCCGCGCTGGGCCAGGCCAGCTGGAAAGATCAGGTCGCTGACCGGGGTACCCAGCGAGCCGGCCAGCGGGTGGGTGTATACCGTGTCCGAAAGAGTGGTCGGTGGATTGAAAGGTTCGAGGGCCGCGGGAGGCAGGTCAGAACGATCCCCCGTGCTGTCCGTGATGGTCTTACCATCGCTCACCCGGATAAGCTCGATCCCGCTGTTTGGGGTTGAGACCACTACCTTGAATTCACCCGGGAGCCGGATCCAGACCTGGTGGCTTTTTGCCTCCGGTTGGGCATCTGAGCCATCTGCTGGATAAGACGTGACCGAATAGGTCGCCTGCAGGGCTTTCCGAGCGCGCCGCGCTTGTGAGCATCAGCTCTTGAACCTCAATATCGCCTTCGAGCGCAGGCGGGAGGATCGGGGTGGGTTCTAAAGTCGGCGCAGAGGTGGGTTCGACGCCACCCGGCTTCTCCTCCACATTTCCGGAGGGTGCTGCGCACACGCTTATAAGTAGGAAAATAATAAACAACCAGTTCGCTTTTTTCATGGCCTGCATCCGACGATCCATTCTGTTTGTGATCAGGGTATTAAACCACATCTGAGGCAAGCTGGAAGGGATTGCCTGCTTCAGGTTTTTGGACGGCTTTTTTGCTCAATTTGTTCCACGCTGCTTGCGTAATGAGTGAAACACAACAGAGTTCGAGCCTCGCAATCACTGAAATCGAGCTGTCGCTGGACTCTTCTTTGAAAGTGGGCAGTTGGAGTCATGATCCTGGAAATCCTGTTTGCCAGCCTCGAAATGCGGTTAAAATAACCATGATCACCCAACACAGGGCTAAATATCCTTCGGGTTTTGATGGTATTGATTTAAAGCCACTGATCAGGATGAATCACTGAAAAGGAGAATCCAATGGATGTTGAAATCCTGTACCGCCCTTCCTATTCGATGGGCCTGCTCAAGCTCTCTCCAAACGAAAAGGTGCGCGTCGAAGGCGGCTCGATGGTCGGGATGTCGCCCGGGGTGACGATCGAAACCCAGGCGACTGGCGGGCTGATCCGGTCGCTTGCCCGTTCGATCCTGGCCGGAGAGCGTTTCTTCATGAATGAGTACCTTGCCCCGCCGAGCGGCGGCGCCTTGTATGTCGCCCCTGCGCTGCCGGGCGACCTGGCCGTGCTGGACATTGCCGAGGAAAAGCTGATGGTCCAATCCGGCTCCTATGTTGCCAGCGAGATGAATATTGAAATCGACACGAAGTGGGGCGGTGCAAAGACCTTTTTTGCATCGGAAGGCTTGATCATGCTGCACCTCTCCGGGACAGGGAAGCTGCTGATCTCCTCTTACGGCGCGATCCATGAACTAACCTTTGAACCTGGTCAGAAATTTACGATTGACACGGGCCACCTGGTTGCGTTCAGCCAGGGGATGGGCTTTAACATCCGGACTGTCGGCGGGATAAAATCGACCCTGTTCAGCGGTGAAGGACTGGTCGTTGACCTGACCGGCCCCGGCCGGGTTTACCTCCAGACCCGCTCCAGCGATGCATTCCTCTCCTGGCTGATCCCGAAGCTGCCAAAACCTTCCAGCTCGAGCGGATAGGCGGTAGGAAAAAAGATGAATGATCAGCAAGTAATTTTTTCGATGATGAGAGTTGGGCGAGTTTTCCCGCCGGGGAACAAGCCTGTTTTGCGCGACATATCTTTGGGTTTTTATTACGGTGCGAAGATCGGTGTCGTTGGCCTGAACGGCGCCGGTAAGAGCACGCTGCTGCGGATCATCGCTGGATTGGATGCCGGCTATAACGGTGAGGTGACCTTTTCGAAAGGCTACTCGGTTGGGATGCTCGCTCAAGAGCCGCAGCTCGATCCGGATAAGACAGTCAGGCAGGTAGTCGAAGAAGCTGTCCAGCCGATCGTCGAGATGCTCGCCCGTTTTGACGAGGTCAACAACCGCTTCGCGGATCCGGACGCCGACTTTGAGGCGCTGATCGAGGAGCAAGCTCGCCTGCAGGAGCAGCTTGACCGGATGGATGCCTGGACGCTCGATAACCGCCTGGAGGTAGCGCTGGACGCCTTACGCTGCCCGCCTGGCGAGACGCCGGTTTCGGTGCTCTCGGGCGGCGAGCGGCGGCGGGTCGCGCTGTGCCGGCTGCTGCTGACCGAGCCGGATATCCTGCTGCTCGACGAGCCGACCAACCACCTGGACGCCGAGTCGGTCGCCTGGCTGGAAAAACACCTGCAGCAGTACCGCGGCACGGTGATCGCCGTCACGCACGACCGCTATTTCCTGGATAACGTCGCAGGTTGGATCCTCGAGCTCGACCGCGGCTACGGGATCCCGTGGCGGGGAAATTACTCGTCCTGGCTGGAACAGAAGCGCGACCGCCTGGCGCGCGAAGAAAGTGCCGAAACCCGCCGCCAGAAGACGCTCGAGCGCGAGCTGGAATGGATCCGCATGTCGCCGCGCGCCCGCCAGGCAAAAGGCAAGGCGCGCTACACGGCCTACGACCAGCTTCTGAACCAGGATTTCGAACAGCGCCGCGAAGAGCTGGAGATTTATATCCCCCCTGGTCCAAGGCTTGGGAATCGCGTGATCGAGCTCAAAGATGTGACTAAGGGGTACGAGGACCGCCTGCTGATCGATGGGCTCACCGTCAGCATCCCGCCGGGCGGGATCGTCGGGATGATCGGTCCGAACGGCGCCGGAAAAACAACGCTGCTGCGGCTGATCACCGGCCAGGAAGTGCCCGATTCAGGCACGGTCCAGGTCGGCGAGACGGTCCAGATGGCTTATGTCGACCAGAGCCGTGAAGACCTCGATCCGGAAAAGACCGTTTGGGAGGAGATTTCTGAAGGCGAAGAGACGCTTCAGCTCGGCGGACGGAGGATGAACTCGCGCGCTTACGTCTCAAGCTTCAATTTCCTCGGAGGCGACCAGCAGAAGAAGGTAGGGACGCTTTCCGGCGGCGAGCGAAACCGGGTCCACCTCGCAAAGATGCTGACCCGCGGCGCGAACGTTCTGCTGCTCGACGAGCCAACCAACGACCTGGATGTGAACACGCTGCGCGCCCTCGAAGAAGGGCTGGAGAATTTTGCCGGCTGCGCGATCGTCGTCTCGCACGACCGCTGGTTCCTGGACCGGATCGCGACCCACATCCTGGCCTTCGAAGGCGAAAGCCAACTGCGCTGGTCGGAAGGGAATTGGTCGGATTACGAGGCAGATCGAAGAAAGCGCCTGGGGATAGCCGCCGACCAACCGCACAGGATCAAATATCGAAGTCTGAAGCGCTGAGATTTGTTAAAAACAGCCCAAAAGGTCACCAAAACCTTTTGGGCTGTTTCTTTTTGTGTGGAAAAACTTGAAGAGAACTCCTTGCCTAGACCAGGTGGCAGGCGACCCAATGGGCTGGTGCAGCTTCACGCCAGACCGGTTCCTGCTCGGAGCAGATCTGCTGAGCGATCGGGCAGCGTGGGTGGAAGCGGCAGCCGGACGGCGGGTTGATCGGGCTGGGCACATCCCCGCTCAGGATGATCCGCTGGCGAGCTCGGTCCTTTTTCGGGTCAGGGATCGGCACGGCCGAAAGCAGGGACTGGGTATACGGGTGAAGAGGATTTTCATACAGCTCGTCGCGCTCGGCCAGCTCTGCCAGCACGCCCAGGTACATCACCGCCACGCGGTCGCAGATGTGCCGGACCATGCTCAGGTCGTGGGCGATGAAAAGATAAGTCAGCCCGAACTGATCCTGCAGGTCCTCGAGCAGGTTGACGACCTGGGCCTGGATCGAGACATCCAGGGCGGAGATCGGCTCGTCGCAGACGATGAACGACGGATTGGACGCCAGGGCGCGGGCGATCCCGATCCGCTGGCGCTGACCGCCGGAGAACTCGTGCGGGAAGCGGTTGATCAGGCGCGGGCTCAGACCAACCAGCAGCATCAGCTCATTGACTCGCTCATCGCGTTCCTTCACGGTATCGAGCAAGTGGTGGACCCGGATCGGCTCGCCGATGATCGCGCTGACCGTCCAGCGCGGGTTCAGCGAAGCATATGGATCCTGGAAGATCATCTGTGCCTTTTGTCGAAAGTTGGACATCTGCGCCTTTGTGGCTGAGTTCACCGGGATGCCTGCGACGATCACCTCACCGCTGGTGATCGGGTAAAGCGCCAGGATCGTCCGACCGGCGGTCGTCTTGCCGCAGCCGCTCTCCCCGACCAGCCCGAGCGTCTCGCCGCGCCGGATTTCGAAGGAAATCCCATCTACTGCTTTCACCGCGCCGACCGTGCGTTCGATGATCAAACCCTGAGTGATCGGGAAGTGCTTGACCAGGTTGCGCACCTGGATCAGGTTCGAGCCGAGGGAATCGTAATCAGGCGCTGAGGCTGGTTCCGATGTCATCGCGGTTTTCCTGTGTTTACATCGACCCAACAAGCAATTTTATGCTTCGGCGCAACCAGCTCCAGGGCAGGGTTTTCCCGGCGGCAGCGTTCGATGACGAGCTCGCAGCGCGGCGCAAAGGGGCAGCCTTTTGGCTCGACAAGCAGGTTTGGCGGGGCTCCAGGGATCGATTTGAGGCGGTCGTGCCGGCGCCGGTCGATGCGCGGCAGTGCGGCCAGCAGGGCAAGGGTGTACGGATGGCGCGGGTCTTCATAGAGATTATCAACGGGAGCTTCTTCGACGATGAAGCCCGAATACATCACAAGCACCCGCTCTGCCAGCCCTGCGACGACGCCCAGGTCGTGGGTGATCCAGATGATCGCCATGCCCAGCTCATCGCGCAGCCGCTCTACCAGCTCGGTGATCTGGGCCTGGATGGTGACATCGAGCGCAGTGGTCGGTTCGTCGGCGATCAGCAGGCTGGGGGCGCAGGATAAGGCCATCGCGATCATCGCTCGCTGGCGCATCCCCCCGGAGAACTCGTGGGGATAACTTTTGATCCGGCGCGGGGCATCTGGGATGCCCACCAGCTCGAGCAGCTCGATCGCCCGCTCGCGAGCCGTCTGGTCATCCATCCCAAGGTGGACCCTCAGCGGCTCGCGCAGCTGGCGGTCAATCGTTAAACCGGGTTCAGGGCGGTCATCGGGTCCTGAAAGACCATCGCGATCTCTTTCCCCCGGATGTGTTCCTTCTCGGATTCCGAGAGCTTGATCAGGTCCCTGCCGCGGAAGAAAGCCTTTTCACAGCTGATCTCACCCGGTGGGATAGGGATCAGGCCCATCAGCGATAACATGGTCACAGATTTTCCACAGCCGCTTTCTCCGACTAAGGCGAGGGTTTCGCATTCGTTGAGTGACAAGGAAACCCCGTTGACCGCGTGGACGGTCCCTTCGGCGATTGAAATCGGGTGTGCAGGTTTTCTACATCGAGCAGCAGTTCGCTCTTCATCCAGCCATCCTAAGATCCGGTTTTATTCAATAATGCTCGTTTTTCAGACTGCCCGGCTGTGCGGATCAAGGGCGTCTCTCAGCCCATCGCCCAGGAAGTTCATACCCAAGACAATCAGGGCAATCAGCATGCCGGGGAAAAACCACAGCCACCAGGCTGTGTCGATATAGTTGTAGGCGCCTTCGAGCATGTTTCCCCAGGTTGCCGTGGGAGGGCGGACGCCCATCCCCAAGAAGCTGATGTAGGCTTCCAGGGTGATCGCGGCGGCGACGCTCAGCGTGGCTGCCACGATAATCGGGGCGATGCTGTTCGGCAGAATGTGGCGGAAGATGATCTCGCGGGTAGATGTCCCGGTCGCTCTGGCAGCCAGGATGAAATCGTTTTCCTTCAGAGATAAGAATTGGGAGCGGACGATCCGCGCCAGATAAGGCCAGCTGGTGATCCCGATCACAACGATGATCACCACCACGCTGCCGCTGAAGGTCCGTCCCATCGCTTCAATGTTGGGGATCGATTGGGCGAAGTACTTGGCCATCACCAGCAGCAGGAAGATTTGCGGGATCACAAGGACAGCTTCAGTGAACCGCATCAGTACGCTGTCCACTTTTCCACCGAAGAAACCCGAGAGCGATCCGATCGAGACGCCAATCAGAAGCTCGACCAGCATCGCGGTCAGCCCGATCAGGATCGAGATCTGCCCGCCGTAGATCGTGCGCGCCAGGATGTCCCGCCCGACGGTGTCCGTCCCGAATGGATGCTCTCGGCTGGGCGCCTGCAGGCGCTGACCGGTATCGGTACGGTTGGCGTCAGCTTCACTGAAGAATAACATCCCACCGAATGCGTACAGGAACATCAGGATCAGCACGATGCTGCCGAAGATCGCCATCTTGTGCCGGCGGAACCGCCGCCAGGTGAGCTGTCCCAGGGACAAGGGGGGCGTTTCCAGCTCGTCCGGCGTGAGACTGGCAATCGGGTGGGGGGGTTGGGGTGCGGCGGTTTCCATCAGTAAGGTTTCTCGTTTGTTTATTTACTTTTGGGTTATTTATAACGGATGCGCGGATCGAGCCAGGCGTACAGCACATCTGCGATGATCTGAAAGATGATCACAGCGACGGCGATCATCATCAAGATGCCCATCACGACCGGGGTATCGGTGCGCGAGACATGGTCCAGGAACAGCCGGCCCATCCCGGGCCAGCCGAAGATGCGCTCGGTGACGATCGCCCCTCCCAGCAGGAAGGGCAGGTCCAGCGCGACTAACGTAACGATCGGCAGGGCGGCGTTTTTTAATGCGTGAATGTAGATGATCTCCGGGCGCGGCAGGCCTTTTGCCTTGGCGGTACGGACGTAGTCCTGGCCCATCGCTTCCAGCATCGTGCTGCGGATGTAGCGGCTGTAGCCGGCGATAAAGCCAAAGGATAAGGTCGCGACCGGCAGCACCATATGCCAGGCAACCTGGGGTACGGTCTTGCCCGCTTCGGGTTCGAACATCCCCACGGTCGGCAAATAAGGGAGCCCCCAGGCCTTGAAGTTCACTGCGAAGATGTACATCATTAATAAAGCGAAAAAGAAGACCGGCATCGAATAGAAGATGAAGGTCAGTGCTGGTGATGATGTTATCTGTCGCGGTGTATTGATGCAGGGCGGAGTAAATCCCAATCAGAAGGGCAGCACTAAGGATGATTGCTTCTGCCGTTATCATCAGCAGCAGCGTGTTCGGTAAGCGCTCGCCGATCACCTCGGTCACAGGTTTGCGGTTGACCAGCGAGACGCCAAAATCGCCGCGCAGCACCCCCTTGCGCTTGCCTGGCGTTTCGGCGACGCCGTCGCCGTCCATGTCTATCTTGGTCCAATCGTTCCCGATCAGCCAGTAGAAGTACTGGACATAGACTGGTTTGTCCAGACCGAGCTGGCGGGTCAGGCGGATGCGGTCTTCGCTGCGCGTCACTTTACGCCCACCCATCGTAGCGACTGGGTCGCCCATGTTCTCCATCAGGAAAAATATGACCATGCTGATGATGAACAGCAGCGGGATTGCCTGCAGCAGGCGGCGGATAATATAGCGTGTCATAACTAATACCAATGCATAGAGTGCAGGCAGGTTGCGCCTGCACTCTATGACAAAGGATGTTATTCAGCCAGATCCCACTCAGTGACGTTGAAGAAGGGGGTTGCACCGGACATCTTCACATTAAGCATTCGGCTGCTGAAGCCGAAGTAGTCCGGGTCTTGCCATAAGCCGATCCAGAAAGCCTTTTCAAAAATCATCTTTGTGATCTGAAAGAAGGTCTGCTGGCGTTCGGCAAAATCGACCTGGGTCTCTTGCGCGGCCCACAACGCTTCAAAGTCCTCGTCGCAGAAGCCTGTAGGGTTCACGCCGGCAGGGCTTTCATCGGAGGGGATCTCAGCGCATCGCCAGACCACCGTGTTAGGATCAGGGAGAATCCGGCGAATTTGAATATTCGATGATATCCAGCGAGAAATTGGCCGATGGTCCGTCTTCGCCATAACCGGCGAAGAAGATATCCGCGTCGAAGCTCTGAAGGTCGAGCTTGATGCCGACTTCAGCCAGCTCTTGCTGCGCCACAGCCTGAGTGTCCTGGCGGACTTCTCGGTTGGTTGTGCCGTATTTCAAGACCAGGTCGACGCCGTCTTTCTCACGCACACCGTCGCCGTTGGTGTCCACCCAGCCGGCTTCTTCCAGCAAGGCTTTGGCTTTTTCGGGGTCATACGGATAGGGTTCGATGCTCGGATCTTCCCAGGGTGTGTTGTCCCAGTCCGTGGCAGGCACTTCTGCACGTCCAAGCAGCAGGTCCTCTACCAGCTTCTGGCGGTTGAAGCCATACGCCAGCGCCTGTCGGACTCTGACATCTCTGAGCGCCGGGTTGCCCTTTTCTGGGTGCTGGTTGATAGTACCAGCCTTCATTGTATCCGGAGAGGGATTTCATGATCACAATCCCGGCCTCTTCTAACTCGGGCATGTCCGACATGGCGAAGAAGGTGCCCACATCGCCGTCGCCAGCTTTCAAGGCGGCGACCTGCGAAGCGTCATCCGGCACGAAGCGGAAGAACAGCTCGTCAATCTTAGGGTTTCGATCCCCAATAGTTTTCGTTTACGACAAAACGGGCAAAGCTGCCGGACTCCCATTCATGAAAACGACATACGGTCCACAGCCGACGGTCGGTGCTTTGTTATATTCGGCTGTATCGAGTGTGCCATCCTGCGTCGAAGACGGGCTGCAGGATGTGAGCAGGCAAGATGGTATGCTCCGGATTGTCCCGGCGAAAAGCCGCGACAGCCAGGGAGCAAACGGTTCTGTAAATGTGACGACCACAGTTCGCTCGTCAGGAGTTTCGACGGACTCTGCCAGGTCAAATGGGGCGCGTGAGATGAGACGGCATTCGAATCAGCCATGACCATATCGTAGGTGAATTTGAAGTCGGCAGAGGTGATCGGCGTGCCGTCTGACCATTTGATATCGTCGCGCAGCTTCAAGGTGATCGTCCGGCCGTCCTCGGATAAGCCGCCGTTCTCTGCGGATGGGATTTCGGTGACCAGGCCGGGAATGGCTCCATTATTATCATCGAACCACCAGGCCTGGCAGCGTATAGATCGGGATAGAGTACGGTCACAAACCACATATTGGTGTACAGCGGGTTGAGGGTGTCGAACTCCTGGGTCCAGATGAACGTGGCTACTTTTTTCTCAGCGGGTTCGGCAGGTGGAGGTGCTTCGGTTTCGGCTGGAGCGGGGGGTTCGGTTGCTTCAACAACTGGAGCTGCGGGCTCCTCTACAGCGGGAGCTTCGGTCGCTGCTGGTGCAGCTGGAGCTTCAGTCTCAACCGGTGCCGGGGCGGGCGTCGCGGCTGGGGCGCAGCCAGCCAGGACCAGGCTGGCAATCACAAACAGGAATAGGATCGTTCGGCGATTTGTATCGGAAACATTCGGTTCTCCTTCTCAATTAATTGATTGGACTTTTTTTATGAGAATGCTTGACCAACTGTTTACTTGCGATTGTTTTCTGCCTCCGCCGGTTGATTCACCTCCTTGCTATTAAATTATTATATATCGAATGCCAGATAAGTAAAGTAAACTGGTGGTCAAGAATCAGGTTGAATTTCCCACTCCAGGATGTTAAAGAACGGCGTGATCCCAGAGAGCTGGACGTTCTTCAGCCGCGGATTGGCTGCCCAGAAGTCCGGATCGTTCCAGAGGCCGACAAAATAGGCTTTCTCGAAGATGGTCTTGGAGATCGTATGAAAGGTCTGCTGGCGCTGCTCGATCGTCAATTTCGGCTGACTGCTGCTTGAACAAGGAGTTCGAGCTCCTGGTCGCACAGGTACGACCAGTTCTCGCCATCCGGCAGCTCCTGGGAGGGGATATGGTCGCACAGGAAATCGTTCGTCCCCGGTTCCGGATAATTTGAAGTACGGGCTGCATATTGAAAGATGTCGAGCTGCCCGGTCGCGGCCGGTCCGCCCTGCCCCAGATCCGCAAAGAAAACCGCCGAATCGTAATTCGAAGGAGTCACGCTCACACCAATTGCAGCGAGATATTTTTGGATTTCAAGCTGGACAGCCTGGCGGACTTCAGAAGTCGTGGTTCCATAGGTCAGGTTCAATTCCACGCCGTCTTTATCCCGGCTGCCGTTCCCATTGCTGTCCACCCAGCCGGCTTCATCCAGCAGGCTTTTCGACTTTTCCGGATCGTAAGCCCACGGCTTCAGGCCGGGGTCGATATACGGGGTCTCGTCCCAATAAGAAATCGCGGCCTTGCGGTCGCCGGCGTATAAATTCTGAATGATCGCCGCCCGATCCACCGCCATCGCGATCGCCTGACGGACTCGGACGTCCTGGAGCGCCGGGTGACCGTTGGTCGGGTCCAGGAAATAAAAGAAACCTTCCCGATAGCCCGAATTCACAGCCAGGATCTGCATGTTCGCGGCTTTCATGATCGGAACCTGGGTTGTGCTGTCGACCAGAAAGATCGAAAGGTCTGCCTGGCCCGCGATGATCGCCTGGGCTTTCGAGGCATCATCGGGGAAAAACTTTACAAGTATTTTCCCGATAATCGGATAGTCCCGCCAGTACTTCTCGTTAGTTTTGAATGTGACGCTTTCCCCGTCCACTTCGCTTTCAAAGACAAACGGTCCGCAGCCAACCCCTGGTGTGAAGTTCCAGGCCGCTTCCTGGATCGAGCCCTGCGCGATGAACTCCGGCTCGAGGATATGGGCGGGCAGCAGAACCTTCCACAACGAGTACAGCCAGGCATTGTTCGGCTCTTTGAAACGGACTACCACTGTCTGCGGGTCCGGTGCGCTGACCTCCTCGATCAGGTCATACGGGGTCAGGTTGAGGACGTTGTTCTGCGGGTCGACGATCATTTGATATGTAAATTGAAAATCCTTGCTGGTGATCGGCTCGCCGTCCGACCAGGCGATGTCATCCCGCAGCTGAAACGTTATTTCCCGGCCGTCGGCGGAGACACCGCCGTCTTTCACTGTGGGAATTTGCTTCACCAACACAGGCAGCGCATTTTCCTGGTCGTCGAAGTCCCACGCGCTGCAGTTCCAGATCCCGTAAACGATCTGGGAGGAGAGGTCTGGGCATACAGCGGGTTAAGCATGTCGAATTCTTGATTGAATGCCAGGATTGCGGTTTGGTCTCCTACCGTCCGCCGGAGTTCTTCGATTTCAGCGGGGGTTTCGACTGCGGGCGGCGCTGCTGTCGTCTCAGCAGCTGCAGCAGGGGTCTGGAGAGCGGGGATTTCGGTTGGAAGGGGCTCGGCCTGGGTCGGTGTGCTCGCACTTTGACAGGCCGAAACGAACAGCATGGTTAGGACCAATAAGCTTAAAAGGGTTGTGAAGCGTCTTCGCATTTTTCCTCCTTTAAATGCTCCAGCTCATCAGGCGATCAGAGGCGAAGGTTTCTGGGATGGATGGTTTATAATGGGGTTTCTGAGTCCTTACCTTCATTATAAACGAACTTTCTCACAATGCCTTCCGCCTCAAAGCTTTTCATCGCCGGCGTGCGCGCCGAGCTCCCGATCCTGATCGGCGTCATCCCTTTCGGGATGATTTACGGCGTGCTGGCCCTGGAATCCGGCCTGAACTCGGGCCCAATCCCAGGCCATGTCTGCGATCGTTTTTGCCGGCTCTTCGCAGATTGTCGCCACGCAGCTGGTGAGCGTCGGCGCTCCGGGGCTGGTGATGATCCTGACGATCGCGGTCATCAATCTTCGCCACGCCCTCTACGGCGCCTCGATAGCCCCTTATCTTAAACCCCTGCGCCCGGCCTGGAAATGGCTGCTGGCTTACCTGCTGACAGACGAAGCCTATGCGGTCTCGGTGATCTTCTACCAGCAGACCGATCAGGTTGCCACCCCACCCGCCGAAGGGCTGCCTGAATCCCCACTCATCCGGCCGGCTGACAACCGGCATTGGTTTATGCTGGGTGCCGGCCTGGCTCTCTGGACTTCCTGGCAGCTGAGCACGGCGGTTGGGATCTCGCTCGGCGCGATTGTGCCCCAATCCTGGTCGCTGGACTTCACGCTCGCCCTGACCTTTATTGCCCTGGTCGTCCCAAATCTGAAAGATCGCCCGGGGGTGGCTTCCGCTTTGGCGGCTGGGATCGCGGCGATCGCGTTCTATGCCGTGCCGTATAAATTAGGCCTGGTAATCGCTGCTCTGATCGGGATCTTCGTCGGTCTGCTGGTGGAGAAAAACCGGTGAACATCTGGCTCGTAATGATCCTGGCCGGGATTGCGACTTTTGCGATCCGCCTTTCTTTCATCGTGCTGATGGATCACAGCACGATGCCGCCCGTGATCGTTCGCTCGCTGCGCTATATCCCGCCTGCTGTGCTGTCGGCGATCATCTTCCCCGAGCTTTTCTTGCGGGACGGAGCATTCGACCTCTCGCTTGGGAATGCCCGACTGATTGCTGGCCTGCTCGCCGGGGTGGTCGCCTGGCGAACGCGCAGTGCCGTGCTGACGATCGTCGTCGGGATGGCTGGGCTGTGGGCGGTGACCTGGTTGGCTGCCCATTTTTAATTCGAACTGATGTGCTATAATCCGGGAGGATGTCGATCCAACCGTTTGAGCTGACCCCCGATCAGAATTCCCTGGCTTCGGCTGCTTTGGATGGCTCTGTTTTTCTTGAAGGTCCCGCTGGCGCCGGAAAAACCACAGCCGCGGCCGCCAGGCTTTTGCGGATGCTTCAATCCGGCTTCCCCGGGGACCGAATCCTCGTGCTCGCCCCTCAGCGCACGCTGCTTCAGCCGTATGAGGATACGCTGCGCCGTCCGGATATTCCACCCGGGGGGATGCCCACTCTGCTCACGGTCGGCGGTTTGGCCCGCCGAATGGTCGATCTATTCTGGCCGTTAGCAGCTCCACAGGCTGGTTTCCTGCACCCTGATCAACCGCCCGTATTCCTGACGTTGGAGACCGCTCAATACTACCTGGCCAGGATTGCGAGGCCGCTTATCGAAGAGAGGCGATTGTTCAATTCCGTCACCATCCAGCGCAGCCGGATTTACAGCCAGATCCTCGATAACCTGAACAAGTCTGCCGTTGTCGGTTTTCCCCATTCAGAAATCGGCGCTCGCTTGAAGGATTCCTGGATCGGTGAGACCAGCCAGCTGCCGCGTGTATGAAGATGTCCAGACCTGCGCTTCTGCTTTCCGGGATTTCTGTCTGCAGCACAACCTGCTTGACTTTTCCCTGCAGATGGAAATCTTCAGCCAGGTTCTCTGGCCGCTGACCATCTGCCGGGAAGCCCTGTCTGGCGCCTACCAGGCCCTGTTCTATGAGAACATCGAAGAGGACACTCCGGCAGCCCACGACCTGCTGCTCGAATGGCTTCCTGAATTTAAATCGGCGCTGGTGCTGTTCGACTGGCAGGCCGGCTACCGCCGCTTTTTGGGGGCAGATCCAGCGTCGGGTTACCGATTAAAAACCGCCTGCTCTCAAGCGCGAGCTTTCCAGGTTTCGCTCGTCCAGGATGCAGGGCTGCAGGCCCTTGAAGCCAGGCTTGGCAAGGCGCTTGGCAGGGGAGTGCAGCCGCATTTCTTGTTTTTTGGTGAAGGGCCGCTCGCGGCGCCCACCGCGCCGAAAGCCAGGAAATTGGACCCGCAGGTGGGGGAATTCCTCCAGCCCAGGGTATTCCGTTTTTACCCGGAGATGCTAGATTGGGTTGCCCTCAGGATCTCAGAGCTGATCGAAGGCGGTCTGCCGCCGGGGGAAATCGTCGTGCTTGCGCCTTACCTATCTGATGCGCTGCGATTTTCGCTGGTCGAGCGTCTTGAAGCCCGCGGGATCCCGGCGCGCTCGCACCGGCCTTCGCGCTCGCTTCGTGAAGAGCCGGCGGTTGAATGTTTGCTCACGCTGGCGGCTCTCGCCCGACCCGAATGGGGGATTTGCCCAAGTGAATTCGAAGTCGCCTCAGCGTTTGTCCAGGCGATCCAGGACCTTGACCTGGTCCGCGCCGGCCTCTTGCAGAAAATCGTTTATCGGACGAAGGCTGCTGGTTTCAAGCTTTCTTCATTTGACTTGATCGGCATGGAGATGCAGGGACGGATCACCTACCGCCTGGGGGAGCGCTACGAGAAGCTGCGCAGCTGGCTGGAAGCGTCTGCCTCTCATCCTCAGGAGCTGGACCATTTTTTCAGCAGGCTGTTTGGAGAGCTGCTCACCCAGCCCGGGTTTGGATTCCAAAACAGCTATGATTCCGGTCAGTTGACCGCGAACCTGATCGAATCGATCCAAAAGTTTCGCCGGGTGGTTGCTCCGGTCCTCGAAGCAGAAGGGGTTCCTGCGGGCAAGGAATACTTGCTGATGGTCCAGGAGGGTCTGATCGCCGCCCAGTACCTGGGGGGCTGGCGCGACTGGGAACAGGATGCAGTTTTGCTCGCGCCGGCCTACACCTTCTTGATGGCGAACCGCCCGGTCGAGGTCCAATTCTGGTTGGATATTGGAGGGCGCGGCTGGGTGGAGAGACTGCTGCAGCCGCTGACGCACCCCTATGTCCTCAGCCGCCGCTGGCCTGCCGATCGGGCCTGGTCTGAAGAAGACGAATACGCCGCCGGGAGCGAATCGCTCCGCAGGCTTGCGGTTGGTTTGTTGCGCCGCTGCCGAAGAGCCGTCGTTCTTGGCTTGAGCGAATTCAACGAGCAGGGCTACGAGCAGCGCGGCCCGCTGCTGGCTGCATTCCAGCGCCTGCTGCGTGAAGCCGCTGCCGGAGAGGGGGCCGTGTGAACCTCTCGGCGGTCAAGCTCCGGCCTGCACAGCAGGAGATCATGTCCTACCGCAGCGGCTGGATGGGAGTCTCGGCTGTCCCCGGCTCGGGGAAGACCTGGACGCTCTCGCTGCTGGCTGCGCAGATCGTCGCTTCGGACGTTCTGGATGATGACCAGGAAGTATTGGTCGTAACGCTGGTCAATTCGGCGGTGGATAACTTCTACCGCCGGGTCAGCGCATTTGTGGAAGCGCACGGGCTGCTGCCGTATATGGGCTACCGCGTCCGGACGCTGCACGGGCTGGCGCACGATATCGTCCGCGAGCGGCCCGGACTGGTTCAGCTGGACGACCAGTTCACGATCCTGGATGAACGCGAGTCCAGCTCAATCCTTCGGGATGCCAGCCAGATCTGGCTCCGCAGCCATCCTGGCGAATTGGACTCGTATCTCAAGCATGATCTGGAAGAGTACAGACGCCGAAAAATCAGCCATGATCAGCTCCCTGAGGTCGTCCGAGACATTGCCCTGAGCGTGATCCGCACGGCCAAAGACCTCCGGCAGAGCCCTGAATTTCTCCGCACTCGCCTGGATGCGCTCGCTCTCCCGCTGCCGCTGGCGCAGCTTGGCGCAGATATCTACCTCGATTACCAGCGCGCCCTGGACTATCGCGGCGCCCTCGATTTCGATGACCTGATCCGGCTGGCTCTTCAAGCCCTTGAGACCGACCCGGGCTACCTGGAGCGCCTGCGCGGCCGCTGGCCTTATATCCTGGAAGATGAAGCCCAGGACAGCAGCCGCCTTCAGGAAGAAATCCTAAAACTGCTCGCAGGGCCGCGCGGCAGCTGGGTTCGAGTTGGGGACCCGAACCAGGCGATCTATGCGACCTTCACGACCGCCAGCCCGCGCTTCCTGATCGAATTCCTCGCCCGTCCGGAAGTCGAGCGGCATGACCTGCCGAACTCCGGACGCTCGACAAGGAGCATCATCGCTCTCGCCAACGAGCTGGTCCGCTGGACACGCACAGATCACCCCGTTATCACCGTGCGTGATGCATTGACCGACCAGCCGTTGATCCTGCCTGCCCCGCCAGACGATCCCCAGCCAAATCCACCCGACGACCTGACCCAGATTTTTCTATATCAAAAAAGGCTGACCCCCCAAAACGAGATCAGCACTGTTGCAAAATCGCTCGCTGCCTGGATCCCTGAGCATCCGGAAGATACAGTTGCCGTGCTTGTCCCGCGCAACACCCGCGGCGAAGAGCTGGTGGACGAGCTGGAGGCGCTCGGCGTGCCGTATGAAGACAGCCTTCTGCCGCGCTTCGAAGGCGACCCGGGTCGCCGTTGGGGTATTTGAAAAGCTGCTGAGCTGTCTTTCCGAGCCAGGCTCGGCGGGCAAGCTGGCCGCAGCCTTCAAAGTCTGGCGGACCGAAGCGCGGTCGGGGGACGGGCGCGCGGATCCAGCAGGAGCAGCCTGTGAGGAGCTGATCCGCAAGCTCAGGCGAGTCGAGGATTTTCTGTGGCCAGGACCAATTTCGGATTGGCTTTCCGATTTGATTCAGGCCGGGCAGAATGATGAAATCGTGCAGCTACTGGATGAATTTCGCACGGACATGCGCCGCTGGCATCATGCTGTCCAGCTCCCAATCGACCAGCTGGTCCTCACGATCGCACAGGATTTTTTCACCAACCCGCCTGATCTCGCGCTGGCTCATAAGCTTGCCGTGCTTCTGCGCCAGGCTGCTCAGGCCAATCCATTCTGGCGGCTTCCGGATTTGAGCAGGGAGCTTTCGGTCATCTCCCGCCATGAAAACCGTTTCATCGGTTTTAGCGACGAGGACCTTGGTTTCGACCCTGAACGCTACAAAGGTAAGGTCGTGATCGCCACGATGCATAAAGCGAAAGGTCTGGAGTGGGACCGGGTCTATCTGATGTCTGTCAATAATTACGATTTCCCTTCAGCGCAGCCGGGAGATTCATTCATCGGAGAGCGCAAATTTGTCCGCGACTTCTTGAACCTGCAGGCAGAGGCATTGGGGCAGCTCCACTCGCTGCTTGAGCCTGACGAATTCAAATGGGCTGGTGAAGGTTCATACAGCGCTTCCGCCCGGCTGGATTATGCCCGCGAGCGGTTGAGGTTGCTTTATGTTGGGATCACCCGCGCCAGGCGAGAGCTGGTGGTCACATGGAACACCGGGCGAAATGGCTATCAGAAAGCCGCCGAGCCGCTGGTCGCGCTGCAGAATTTCCAGGCTGGATTTTTGGCAGGTACAGCGAAGGAAGAGGACGAATGAGCGGTCATCTTGACGGGCTCCCCGTGCAGACGCTTCCGGAGAGCTTTCTATTCAGCCAGTCAAACCTGCAGGATTACGTCGACTGCCCGCGCCGTTTTCAGCTTCGGTGGCTGATGAAGTTCGGCTGGCCGGCGGTTCAGAGCGAGCCTGTGCTTGATAATGAGCGTTTTATTCTGGCAGGATCCGCATTCCATCACCTGGCGCACCAACGCTTCTCCGGCATCCCTTCCGAGTTGATTCGATCATCGATCAACGATCTCGAGCTGTTGAGCTGGTGGGATAAATTCGAAGACTTCATCGTCCAGACCGGCCTGGATCATTACCCGGGACTGCGCCCGGAAGTCACTTTGAGCGCACCCATCATTTTGGACGATGCTTGTCGGGAAGGATTGCGGTCTGGATCGTATCGTCTGGCCGCGAAGTACGACCTGCTCGCGCCGCCGGCTCCTGCGGGCGATGCCTGGCAGAGCGGCTCAGAGGGAAAGCGTTTCCGGATCTACGATTGGAAAACGACCCGTCGCAGGCCAGGTCGGGCTGGGCTGGCCGAGCGCCTGCAAACGCGCGTTTATCCCTATTTGCTCGTCCAGGCTGGGGCTGATCTCTCCGGCGGAAGGACGGTAGAACCGGGTTCCGTCGAGATGATCTACTGGTTCAGCAGTCCAGGGGATGATCCCATCCGTTTCCCATACAGCCCGAGCCAGGTTCAGGCGGACCAGGTCTACCTGGCCGAGCTGATCACAGAGATAGCCATGGCAGCGCGGGACGGCTTTCCGATGACAGCAGATCAAGCTCGCTGTGCCTACTGCGTCTACCGCTCGCTGTGTGAGCGCGGTGGAACAGCCGGGCGTTCTGGCGACCAGGGCGAAGATTATGAAGAAAACGAGGATGACCTGACCCATTTTGATTTCGAAGGGATCGTTGAGATCGAATTTTGAAATGATATGGCTTAAATGGTTCGTAACATAACCTTAAGGTAACTGGTTCGGAAAAAGTGCTATACTTGAAAATTGAATGCGGACAAACGGCTTCAAGCGGAAAAAAATAAATCGCAATGAAGCAACAAATAAAGGAGTCTTCGCATGAAACTTCAAAGTTTAAAGTTCTGGTCGAACAGACCCTTCCGAATGGCGCTAAGTCTTGCACTCGTATTCACCCTTCTGGTGAGCGCCCTCCCCCAGAGCAGCGCAAGCGCAGTGACCTGTAAATACAAACACAAAGTCCTCCAGGGTGAGACATTGATGTATATCGCCGATCTCTATGGGGTAAGCTGGCAGAAGATCGCCGATGCCAGCGACCTGACCGCGCCATACACGATAACAGCCGGCATGAAGCTGTGCATCCCCGAAGGCGAAAAGCCACCCGAAGTCGAGACTGAAGACCTGGCTAAGGGTGCAACGCTGCAGGTTGTGCCAGGGATCAATAAGCTGCTGGTCTCTGTGGAGAATTTCCACAAGAAAACATCCTATTTTGTCCAAATCTATCGAGCAGATGAAAGCGTTTCATACAAAATCGGTCATTTCACCACTAACAAAGAAGGAGATTTCACCGGTTGGTTCCGAGTGCCGTATGGCGTGTTTCGAAGTCCGAGGATGACCGTGTGCGTAAAAAATGCCTGGACAGACGCAACTTACTGCATCAGATACAATGACACATACGCCAACATCCCGATGCTCAATGGATACTGCCCTCCCAAAGAAGGCCGTTAACCGCTTGAAATTTGTTTTTCAACGAAAAGAAAAGCCGGGACAGATCTCCCGGCTTTTCTTTTATTCTTCTGTTCGCCTGCAGCGATGGTAGAATTCACTTCATGAACTTGCAACGCATCCTGAACAGCCAGCAGGCAGGAGTCTGGGCGCTGCAGATCAGCCGGAAATTACCGCTTGGCATGGGTTTGCGTTTTTCAAACTTTATCGCCGACTGGATTGCTACAAAAAAAGACTTGCCGCTGGTCCAGGCGATCCGCCTCAACCGCTGGGTGGTCTCCGGATGCGAATGGGGAGCTGACGAATTGGATGCGGCAGTCCGTGCGAATTTACGCCATATCGCCGGCTCCTATTTCATTCTCTTTCATTACTTAGATCAGCCGGAGCTGCTTCAGAAACAGGTCGTGTTCAGCCAGGCCCTGGATGACCTGATCACCCAAACCAGAAACTCGAAGCTAAAAGTAGTGGTCTGCGGTGTGCACATGAGCAATTTCGACCTGGTTCTTCAGTCCGCGGCCTGGCGCGGCCTGCGTGCCCTGGCAATATCGCTTCCAGAGACTTCCGAATACAACCAGGCTGTGCAGTGGCAGCACCAGTTCCGCCGGGATTCTGGCCTTGAAATCCTACCGGCCTCGCTGGCGACCTTCCGCCAGGCGATCCGGCGCCTGAAGGCTGGCGATACGGTCGTCACAGGTATCGACCGGCCGATCGCGAAACCAAAGCTCCGCCCGGATTTTTTTGGCCGACCGGCCAACCTGCCGGTTCACCATATCTTGATCGGATTGGAAGCCGAAGCGCCTCTGGTCTTGCTTGCAGCCACGCAGGAACAGGACGGGCTCTACCATATCCAATCCTCCGAAGAGATTCAGCTGCGGCGATTTGCGGACAGGGATCAGGCGATCCTATGGAATGCCAGCCACGTGCTTGAGATCGCTGCAGATTTTATCCGAATGAAGCCGGACCAGTGGTCGATTTACTACCCGGTCTGGCCTGAGCTGATCGAAAAAATGCCTTGAAAGCCCTATATGGATCGTCGCTTCCTTGAAATTTGGTCGGACGATATTTTGGATGTTTGAGGAACGCATGAAACCAAAAACCGTTGACATACGCAACCACACCAGGATTTTGAATACGATTACTTCTCCCGTCGAGAAGCCTTTGCTTCGCTGGCTGGCAGTCCGCATGCCTCCATGGGTCAATTCGGATATGCTCACCCTCTTTGGAGTCTTCGGAGCACTGGTTATTTTCGCCGGTTATACCCTCAGCAACTGGAATCCAGCGTTTCTCTGGCTTGCATCGCTTGGTTTTGTTTTAAATTGGTTTGGCGACAGCCTGGATGGGACGCTGGCTCGCGTTCGGCATACCGAGCGTCCGGTTTACGGTTTTTACGTCGACCATGCGACCGACGCCTTTGTGGAAATTATGATCTTCCTTGGGATCGGTTTATCCCCCTTCGTTCGTTTTGAGTTCGCCTGCCTGGCCTTGATCGGTTATCTGCTCCTTTCCGTATTGGTTTACGTCCGCACCTGTGTGCGCGGTGAATTTGCGATATCCTATGGAAAGCTGGGACCAACAGAAGTCCGAATCATCGCAATCCTCGCGAATACTGTGGTCTTCTTTATCGGTAATCCGCAGCTTACCCTGTTCCAGATGACTCAGACCATCTACGATTGGGGTGTAATCGTGATCGTCCTGATATTGGGTGTCATATCCATTACGACGACCGTGAGGCAGGCTAACCGTCTCGCGAAGATCGACCCTCCAAAGAAAATTGAGGGACAGGCATCCAAATAGGGCTGTAGGATCTTTTCCTGCCATCAGGACTGCGAAACCTTTCGAATCATTTGTCGTTTAAGTTTCCGCACCTGAGGAACCCTTCCTGGATTTGCTGCACGGCTCCGATTCTCTGCTGCTGGAAAGTCATCCGGCGACTATTTTTTACGACCTATTTATTTCGGCCCTGAAGCATACAATTAGAATAATCACGGTAGGTCGTCCGGCAATTGTCCTGTCGTTTTCCAGCTTTGATAATATGAGTGTTGTCAAATTGGGGAACTGGAACAAGCCGGTCATCGTTAAGGAAATAAAAGGAGAGTGCGAAGATGGTTAAATTTGCGCGATTACAATTGTTTCTGGTATTCCTGCTGGCAATCTCTGGCGCTGCGCCTGCTGCCGGTCAGGATTTATCCGGCGGACAGCCGGATCCTTTCACCAGCAACTCAGCAGCCTTGCTTTTTTTCCCAGTCACCCTGAAAGACTTTGCGCCGTACACTGTCTCGGGCCAGATAACGGATGAAATCGGGCGGCCGCTGAATGGTGTGGTGATCAGCGACGGTGGCGGAGGTTCTGCGACCACCGGTCCGGATGGGACATACAGCATCGTCGTAAATGGCCTGCAGGGCGATTACTCTTTTTCACCGTTAAAAGCCGACGCCGGTTTTGCGCCGTCAACAGTCGACCTGGATGTGCGCAGCAATATCTCCAGCCTGGATTTCACTGGACCATCCACCTGCGGCGAGCTGATCGCCAACGGCGGTTTTGAGACGGATGAATGGTGGGAACGGCAGAGTGCTGGTTTCAGCACCGCGATCTTCAACAGCGGCGAGCGCGCCCTGTTGCTTGGGCAATCTGACGGAGGCGGGAGCCTCGCCGGGATTTCGACAGCCACGACCCCGATCATCAGCATCTCCTCCGAAGCAAAGGACCCGCAGCTGCGGCTCTGGATCTACACACAGTCGGTCACGGCTGCGTCAAAAGCCGCATCTGCCGCCGGACCTGCCGATACTTTCTTCGGCCCGGACACTGATCCGAACGACCTCCAGGCCCTCCAGGTGCTGGACGCGAACGGGCAGGTTTTAGAAACTGTTTGGGAGTACCAGGGGGCAAACAACCAGGAATGGGGTGTTGTCCAATACAACTTGTATAAATATTCAGGCCAGCACATCCGCCTTCGGCTGCTCGTTCAAAATGACGGTTTGGGCGGAGAGAGCGCCATGTTTGTGGATGATATCTCGCTTTCCACCTGCCCAACGATCCCGGCTCCCGAAGTATACAATCCGACCGGTGCCCCAGAAGAAATTCAGTCCGCCTGCTCAAACCAGCTGGTCAACCCCGGATTCGAGACAGTCGCGGGTTGGGGGATACCCAATACTGCCTTCCCGGCTGGCTACCGCAGCCGCGACGTTTATCCAGAAGAAGTTTGGGCTGGAAATTGGTCCATGCGCACCGGGATCCCGGCTTACCGGGCTGATTTGAACCGCTACAGCTATTCGGATTTCTGGCAGACGGTTTTTATCCCAGGTTCCGCTACCTCCGCTCAGCTGGTCCTCTACAACAAGATGGTCAATCCCCTGGCTCCTTCGTCCGCTGAAGTTGAAGCTGAAGAGAGCGATTCTGAAAATCAGCCGGGGTTTGCCGCAGGCGCAGTCTGGGGGGAACAGCCCTTATCAGGCGACTGGACGTATATCCTGATCCTGGATCCGCACACCGGTACGATTCTCCACGACATTGGGTTCCTGGTCCGCTCGAAACAGCAACTGGAAACCGCGGTCATATGATCTGATGCCGTTCCGCGGGCGGAACATCAGGATCCAGATGGGGACTTTCAATGACGGCGGCTGGGACGTCGGCGTTCAGTCCATGTACGTTGATGAGGCTTATGTCAATGTATGTGCCGGGGCGCTGCCCCCTCCACCTGTCCTGAGCTGCCCGGCGGGTTATTCCCAGCGGCTTTCGAATAACAGCTTTGAAGCCTCGCACGACTGGTATCTCCCCATTACAGCGTATTCGGCTCATTATACGAGCCAGATTTCCCACAGCGGGTCCCGCTCGATGCAGACCGGGATCGTAAATCCCTGGCATAACCGCTACAGCTACTCCGATTTCGGCCAGCTGACCGTCGTTCCAGGCTCTTCATCCTCGGTCCTGCTCAAGTTCTGGGCATACCGGACTTCAAATGAGTGGAATGGTGCAGACAAGCAGTATCTGCTCGTTTTGAATAACTGGGGCTATTGGATCGATACGCTGCTCTGGAACCACAGCAGCAATGCCGCAAGCTGGGTCGAGATCACCCGTGATCTCACCTTAAAGCCGTACAATGGCTGGCCGGTCCGGCTGCAGTTTGGCACTTACAACAATGGCTGGGGCGGGGTCACCGCGATGTTTGTCGACGATGTGACCCTCTGCACAAAGTAGGCAGGATCACCCCTGGGCGATCAAGCGCTCCAGGATGGCTTTTGAATCCTTTTCGACGGTCGCGTGCAGGCTTCCCCCGTGCGAATCCATCGTGACCACGGCCGGGAAGTCCTGCACTTCGATCACCCACAGCGCTTCAGGGACGCCGAAGTCGAGCTTGAAAACGCCTCTTACGGCGACGACGGACTGGGCAATCAGGGAGGCAGCTCCTCCGATCGCATGCAGGTATACTCCCGGCGTCTCCTGGCAGGCGGTGAGCGTGTTTGGACCCATCCCGCCTTTGCCGATCACACCCTGGATCTTGAAATGGATCATCACTTCACGCTGATAAGGCTCCTCACGGATGCTGGTCGTTGGCCCGGCCGCGACGAATCGGTATTCTTTCGTCTCCAACCCGCCGACGACCGGCCCGCAGTGATAGATCGCGCTCCCGTACAGCAGGGGTCGGATCGCTTCATAGACTTCCAGGTCATCACCCTGCGGAGGGCGGGTCTTCCTGATGAAGGTATCAATCATCCATTTATGGACGTTATCCCGTCCTGTTACCATCACCCCTGAAAGCGCAACAGGATCGCCGACCTGCAGATCGCGCACGACATCATTGCTGAATGGGAGTTGAATTTTCTTCATCGATAGACTCCTCAAATGTTCAAATGAGATCGACTGGTTTCAGGAAGCAGGGAAAGACCAGTGGATCGTATGGAACTGCCATCCTGCCCTCGGTTTTTATCAGGACGGCAGAGAAAGTAAATGGCCAGGGATAACCCGGATGGTTTAAACTGGTCGCGCATCCGGCTGACCCCGAAAAAAGACGCTTCGGCCAGGCGGTCCCAAATCTCCAGGCTTTCGTCTTCGAGCGTCTTTTTCATCGTGTCGAGATAGAAAGGCAGGGCTTTTTCGTAATGCTCACTGCTGAGCAGGTCGCCGCAGGTGGTCAGCCAGGCTGTCTCGCCGCGCACGCTGATTTTTGCATCGGCTACGTCCAGGCGCACGTCTCCCCAGTACTGCCAGTCGCCTTCGATGATCTCGCGGATCTGTGAAAGACCCTGGAACCATTCGTTCCCACCGCGTTTTACCGCGCCAACGCCGATCAGCTCGATTTCTTCGCTCTGCACGAAAAGCTGCATAAAATCGTCCAGCCTGGCGGGGTCGCGCAGCGTGTAGCCGTCCTGAAAGCGCTGCAGCTGGCCGCGAACGGCCTCGGTCTCATCCATCGCACCAACCTCCCGAATATCCAGATTGTTTATTCAAATGCTGCCTGACCGCCGCTCCAGGTCAGCTTGCGGCGGCGGTAAGCCCAGCACATGTAGGAAATCGTGACGAAATAGCTCGCCGGCAGCCGGTTCAGGTGGGTGATCTTTGTCCCGACACGGTCGTTTTACCGCCGAAACCCATCGGACCGATCCCAAGCTCGTTGGATTCCATGGTCAGGCGGTCCTCCAGGTCGTTTCAATTCAGGGTCCGGGTTGGATTCGCCCATTTTTTGGAACAATGCCTCTTTCGATGCGAGGTAGCCCGATCCGCGGTCGCCGCCGATCGCCACGCCCAGGATCCCAGGCGCGCAGCCCTGGCCCTGGGCCTTGTGGACGGCGTCAAGCACCACCTTGCGGACGCCCGCCAGGTTCCGGTCTGCGCCCAGCGCGGTATTTGGCAGCGCATACTGGGCGCCGACGTTCTCGCACCCGCCGCCTTTCAGCATCAGCTCGATCGTCAGCGCTTCGCCTTCAACTTCCATGAAATGGGTGGTCGGGAAGTAATCGCCGCCCAGGTTGTTCCCGCTGTTCTTGCCGGTCAGCGAATTGACCGAGTTCGGGCGCAGGTAGGATTTGCGAGTGGCTTCAACGACGGCTGCCTCGATCTGCTCGCGCAGCTTCCGGGTGCTCCAGCCTTCGGGGCAGCAGACGTAGAAAATCGGCGTGCCGGTGTCCTGGCAGATGGGGGTGCCGTTCTGGCGCGAAAGCGCCACGTTCATCAGGATGGTTTCCAGCGCGCCGCGCGCCGCCGAGCCGGGCTCTTCTTGCTCCACAGCTCGCCAGGGCAGCCTCGACATCGGGCGGCAGATCGGTCGCCGCCAGCCGGATAAGCTCGAGGATTTGAGGGGTCAGGTCATGCATCGGATTTGCCTCCTTTGTTTGCATAATTATACTTCTGCGAGCGGATCGAGATTAAGTGGGATAATTAGGAAATCTCGAGGGGATGCGCCAGATTCGATATCTTGTTTATATTGTCTAGGTTCATCTGGTCTCTGTGAAGGTATGAACTTCACTCCCATCAGATCAAATCAGACAGGTGGTGAAATTAGGTGGAAATATTCAAGAAACTCAACCTGAAAGATCAAACCAACCTGCTCGTGTTGAACTCGCCGCTGAGTTTTGAGCCGGAAATTGGAGCTTTGAGCGGCGTACATGTTTCACGAAATCTGATTGAGCTGGATTTGGTCGATTTTGCGCTGGCTTTCGTTGTGCAGAAGGCCCAGATCGATGCTTTCGCGCCGGCGATCGCCGCAAAAGCCGCCGGCGATGCGCTGATCTGGTTTGCCTATCCCAAAGGCACCTCAAAGAAATACCGCTGCGATTTCAATCGTGACAGCGGTTGGGACTCGCTTGGTCGGCTCGGTTTTGAGCCTGTCCGTCAGGTAGCAATCGACGAAGACTGGTCGGCGCTCCGCTTCCGCCGGGTAGAATTTATTAAGAAACTGACCCGCGGTTTCGCCATGACCGAAGAAGGTCAAAATCGGGTCCAAAAATCCTAGGAAGATAAGCTTTTTACGTTTCTGGTTTTTTGAGGGGTGAAACCATGACCGTTTTAGATCAGATTGCCTGGTATCAGGGGCGCCGCGACGAAATCCCCAACCAGCTCCTTGCCAGGGAGCTGGCCGAAGCAAGGGACGAGGCTGGGATCAGCGAGATTGCCGAAAACCTTCGAAATCCTGAACCCAATATCCAGAGCGACTGCCTGAAAGTGCTTTACGAAATCGGTTATATCTCTCCCGAGCTCATCGCCGGTTATTCCGGCGAATTCCTGCGACTGCTGCAAAGCAAAAACAACCGGCTGGTCTGGGGGAGCATGATCGCCCTGGCCGCAGTCGCAGCGATAAAAGCCGATGAGCTTTTTCTTCATCTCGACGAAATCCAACACCTCACTTCACAGGGGTCGGTGATCACTCGCGACAATGGCATAAAAATCCTGGCGGCAATCGCATCACAAAAGGACGAATATCGAGAAGCGATCTTACCGTATCTGGAAGCACACCTGGAATCCTGCCGGCCTAAAGAGCTGCCGCAGTATGCCGAGAGCATTTCAATTGCGGTTGACAACGAGGCAAAAACAGGCTTTCTCGACATCCTTGAGAAACGCCTGCCAGAATTAAGCCCTTCTCAAAGGAGGCGGATCATTCGAGTGATCAATACAGCCGGAGCTTGAGAAGCGAATGATTTTATTCTAATAATGGTGTATTGGATGAAGAGATTCCTTGACAGTTCTCTTCATAATCGGCTATAATTTTCTAAAATCAGAAATGAGACCCAATTTAGCTTATTATACCCCTCTCCTGGTCAGGATAGGAAAATAATCGGCAAAATAAACAAACTAGTTGAAAAAAGCATCTGATCGTCAGGAACAGCGCAGGATTGCCTGATTTTTTCAACAAGGGCTTGCCCGAGCCACATTCCTTTCCGGACAGGTAGAGGTATTTATGGCGTCTCAATCATTTCCCAAGCTGAGGATCGAAACAGGTCCTTCGACACGTGAGGATATTGAGCTTCGCAAAGCCGAATTTTTTATCGGCCGGGAAGCTGGTGTTGACCTGGTCATCCAATCTCCTGCTGTTTCGCGCAGGCATCTCAGGCTGCTGCGAAAGGGCAGCGAGGTTTCGATTGAGGACTTGAGCAGCGCAAATGGGACATTTCTCAATGGGCACAGGTTAACTGTCCCTGAAATCCTGCAGCCTGGCGATCAGATCTCGCTGGGACAGGCGATCCATTTACGCTTTATCGGCTTTCCAGAAGCTGTAAAGACTGAAGTTTTTGAGGTCGTTGATACAGAGGGCAGGGATTTGAAAGAGGGCACCCTGCTTGAAACCGGGCTGACCGAAGAACCTCGACCGGAGCCGGCAGAAAAGCTGGCAGAACCTCCACGTCCTGTTGACATCTTTTCATCGCAGGATGATCGAGAACCGCACGTTCTTACCATGCCGGTACCGATCCCTCGAGCTGCGCCACCCCAGGCTTCACAGCCTTTGCCCGCTCAGACGAGATCTCCTTCTGCGGTACGGGTGGATTACCAGGTAGCGAAGCCAGAGCTACCTCCATCTGTTCTCGAAACCAAGCTGGGGGACGATTCGGCTGCGGTTCCACCATCTGCTCCTCGATTGATCGTGGAAGTTGCTGGCGCGTCGCCGGAAGCTTACCAGCTCCTTGGCGATCAAATCACCATCGGCCGCAAGCCCGGAAAATGACATCGTCGTCTCCTCGAAAATTGTCTCCGGCCGCCATGCAACGATCGAAAATATCGAAGGCCACTATTTTTTCCGACCTCTTCCAGATATCACCAACCCGGTCTATTTCGAAGGTCGGCCGCTGCAGGCTGGTTTCGCGCTGCGCAGCGGAGACATCCTCAGGATTGGGGGGAGTGACCCCGGTCTGATGGTAACTTTCGAGTTTCAACCGGAAGGGAAGAAGCCCGAGACCCAGGTTATTCAATTTGGTGAAAACAACCGCGTCCAGATCGGGCGCGATCCTTCGAACGATATCGTGCTGGCTGCCCCGACCGTTTCACGCTTTCATGCGATTGTCGAGCGAGTCGGGCAGCGCTACCGCGTCCGAGACCTTAAGAGTCCAAACGGGACGTTTGTCAACGACCGGCGTATAGAAGAGGAAGTCTGGCTTAAATCCGGCGATGCGATCCGGATCGGACCCGCTCGTTTCGACGTCGGCCAGGATCGGGTGGCTCAAGCTTCCGACGTCGGCGGGATGCGGGTGGAGATCCTGGGCTTGAATAAATGGGTTCGCTCCGACTTGAACCTGCTCAAAGACATCTCGCTGATTTTTGAGCCACGCGAGTTTATCGTCGTTGTAGGGCAGAGCGGCGGCGGCAAATCGACCCTGCTGGATGCGGTCGCAGGCTTCCGACCGGCCACGCACGGGCGGGTGCTGGTCAACGATATAGATATCTACCAGAATTTCGATGCGATCCGAAACGAGATCGGCTTTGTCCCCCAGAAAGACATCATCCACATGGAGCTGACCGTCTATCAGGCGTTAGATTACGCCGCTCAGCTCAGGATGCCGGCAGACACCTCTGGCGAAGAGCGGCACCAGCGCGTGATGGAAGTCCTCCAGGACCTGGACCTGGTCCACCGCAAAGACGTCCAGATCAGCGGCTTGAGCGGGGGCCAGCAGAAACGAGTTTCAATCGGTGTGGAGCTGCTCACCCGGCCTGGATTGTTCTTCCTCGACGAGCCGACCTCCGGCCTGGATCCCGGCACAGAGACCGCCCTGATGCACCTGATGCGCCGGCTCGCGGATCAGGGACGGACGATCGTGCTGATTACACACGCCACCAAGAACGTTATGCTCGCGGACAAGGTGGTCTTCCTGGCGCGCGGCGGGTATATCGCCTGGTTTGGACCTCCGAATGAAGCCCTGCAGTTTTTCGATCAGTTTCGCAGCGAGCGCGACCGGCACGCCCGGTCGATGGAGTTTGACGAAATATACGCGATCCTGGACGATCCATCGAAGGGCAAAGCCGAGGATTGGGCGGAGCGCTATCGAAATCACCCGGCTTACCAGGAGCAAATCGTCCGACCGCTTCAAGCTCTTGGTCGAAGCGTCTCGGTCATGCCGGGGGAAGCCAGGCGGAAGCGAAAACCGGCAGCTCAGCTCAGACAGAAGGCGTCTCGCAGCCCGTCTTCAGGAATTCGCCAGTTTTCGATATTGTCCGGCCGCAATATAAAAATCCTTGGCCGTGACCGGGCCAGCTTGATCTTGATGCTGATCTCTGCCCCGCTGGTCGCGATGCTTAACGTTCTCCTCGCGGTCATCCTGGGAAGGGACCTGTTCTCTTTCCAGGAAGGAGACATCGCTAACGCGATCGTGTCTGTTTTCCAACCGGTGATCTTCGCGATCATGGTTGGAGCGCTTTCACAGATGCGAGAGTTCGTCAAAGAGTCCGAGATATACCGCCGCGAGCGGCTCGTAAACCTGAAAGTGCTCCCCTATGTGATGTCGAAAATCTGGGTCGCGGCGCTGCTTGCTTTGTACCAGGCAGCAGCTTATGTTATCATTCAATATCTGGCATTCAAAATGCCGGGCGGCGTGCTTGAGTTTGTTCTCATCTATATCACACTGGTGCTGGCGACGCTGTCCGGGATGATGCTGGGACTGGTTGCTTCGGCAGCTTCTCCGAACGCGAACTCGGCGCCACTGATTGTGATCTTGCTGATCATCCCGCAGGTCGTCATCGGCGGGGCATTGATCCCTATGCCCACCACCGTCAGCGCGTTGACTCTTTCTCGCTGGCCGTTCGAAACGCTGATAGCTGTTACGGCGCCTGGTTCGTCGGTCGCAGCAGACGCCTGCTGGGCACTGCCGGAAGATATCCGAGAAGCGATGACGCTGGAAGACAAGCTTAACCAGGGCTGCCTGTGCATGGGGATCAGTGCGCTGAGTGAAGAATCGTGCAGCTTCCCTGGCCTGGGTGAATTTTATGATCCTGCCATCGACGAGCCTGAACCGGTAGAGCCAGTCGATATCGGCGATCCCCCACCAGAGCCGGAGATGCCGCCCGCGCCTGCGGAGCCTGCTGATCCGAACGACCGTGTCGCGGTCGCCCTTTACCTGCAGGACCTGAAGTCCTACCAGGATTCTGTTCAGAAAATCCAGGATGAATACCGCGCCACGGTCGACGACTATCAGGACCGTGCTGAAAAGTATAAAACGGAGGTTAGAGATTACCAGGAAAATCGAACAGAATGGGAAATAAATCGCAACGCCGCAGTTGGTAAAGCGGAAGGACTGATCAAGCAGGTGAACGACAATTTTGGGTGGGCGTTCGTCAATAAAGACGACGCAAATGCATATTGGTCCAGGCTTGCTTTCTCATGGGCGATGCAGGGGATGATCATCATTATCTTGTTTGGGCTGATCTTGTTCTTCATCTACCGCAAAGACCGGGTGAAGTAGGGAATGGATCGATCGGGGAGGGCTAAAGGAGTGAAAAAAATGAACAAACCTACATACCGTATCATCTTGATCTTCGCTGCGCTTCTGGCTGCAGGATTGGCATGCAATTTTACACCGGATAACGAGGGCGATGACCGCAACGCGACCGTAGAAGCGCTGAGCACCTCTGTTGCGGGCACAACCACAGCGATTGCGCAGGAGTCCCTGTCCACTCAGCCTGTCCAGGAGGTCATACCAACCGTTCCCCAGGCTGCTGTACCGGCTCAACCCACGATTGACCTTCAGGCGACTGAGATGGCCGGTCAGATGGCAGCCACCGAGGCTGCTCTGGCGCCGATCAAAGCAGAGCTGGCAAGTTATGGAGTTGATCCAAACGCCGGTCAGATTGGCTTTATTCATCCTCCGCTCCGCCTGGAAGTAGACCAGTATATGGGCAAATCCTTTGGCAATAACTTCGCCAATGTAGTTGCCCAGGATTTTGTGCTTTCCGCAGACATCACCTGGGATACGGAGTACGGCGCCGCCGGCTGCGCCCTGGTCTTTCGATCCGACGGCGACCAGTCAAAGCCGAATCAATACATGGTCTGGATGACCAGGCTGACCAGCGGGAGGGTGGAATTTACCGTTTTTGCCGAAGGGCAGATCGTTGGTATTCATGATTTCTACGCGAACGAAATCGACCCTGACTTTAATGGGGCGAATGGAGCGGTCAACAAGCTGGCGATTGTCGGCAGGGGGCTTAAATTCGATATCTACACCAACGGGACGAAGCTTGGCGTCGGCGATCCGAATGCCCCGCTCCCCCCGATTGTGCTTCCCGAAGAGCCGATCCCGCCGTCGAACATCAATGATCCGGCGGCTCGCGAAGCATACGAACGAGCGCTTGCCGAGTACCGGGCGACGGTTACGAGATTAAAGAACGAATACAATAATCGGGTCGCGCTGGCGAAGAATGCCAACAAGAATTTCCCGGCGGGGATAACCGTCTTTGGTGCGGTTGCGGAATCTGGGCGCACGGTGTGCGAGTTCAACAACGCCTGGCTGTGGTTGATGGCGCCTTGATGTTGAGTAATTATCCTAACCAGAATACAGGAGAAAATGGATGAATCGTCCGAATTGGATCGGTCAGACTCTGGGGAACCGCTATAAAATCCAGGAGGTCATTGGTCAGGGGGGAATGTCGTCTGTTTATAAAGCGATCGATCCAAATCTCCAGCGCGTCGTTGCGATCAAGCTGATCCATCCCCACCTTTCGGATGATCCGAAATTCACTGCCCGGTTTGAAGAAGAGGCTCGGGCAGTGGCTCGTTTGCGTCATCCGAATATCGTTCAGGTCTACGATTTCAACCACGATGGCGACGTCTTTTACATGGTACAGGAATTCATTCCCGGTGAGACGCTCCAATCCCTGCTTCGGCGGTTGAACCAGACTGGAAGTCGGATGCCGCTCAAGGATGCCATTCAATCCACGATCCAGATCTGTAACGCGATCGGCTATTCTCACCAGCTTGGCATGATCCACCGCGATATCAAACCGGCAAATATCATGATCGATGAACGCGGCCAGGCGATATTAATGGATTTTGGGATCGTCAAGCTGTTGGAAGGCGAAGCGCACACGACGACCGGAGCAGTCGTCGGGACGGTGATGTATATGTCACCGGAGCTGATCCGAGGCGAAAAACCGGATCCGCGCTCAGATATGTATTCGCTCGGCGTGACCCTTTTCGAAATGCTGAGCGGGCGTCCACCCTTTGAGGCCATCTCCGCGATGACTTTGATGATGATGCATCAAAACGACCCTGTCCCAGACTTGCATCAGCTTCGCCCGGATATCCCGGAGGACCTGATTTCGATTGTTGAGAAGTCGCTCGCAAAAAAGCGGGAAGCGCGGTTCAATTCGGCTGCAGAAATGGCAGCTGCCTTGAAAAAAGTCTTTGATCGCCTGACGCGCGGCAGCTCTGTCCTTTCTACACGGATCGAATACCCGGAGCCTTATCCTGCCCAGCTTAAATCTGCAACGCCGACCGTGAAGACCAGAGACGAGCATATCCCTTCAACGGGTACAGATTTCACACTTAAATCTCCATCGCCGGTCGGGACCACAGGTCAGCGTGCAGCTCCTGCTGGAGGCGCGGCGAGGATAACTTCGGCAGGAGTCCAATCCACTTCACAAACCGCCCCTTCGAAGAAACGGAATATGACGGCAATTCTGGCTGGCGGCGGGTTGGGAATGGTTCTGCTGCTGATGGTTTGCCTGGTTGCAGGCGTCTTTGCGGTTCGAGGGATGCTGTCGAATAACGCAGCTGAAACACCGTCTGCAGAAGCGATTGCCAGCGCGACGCCAGTGGATGTCGCGGCAAGCGTCATCCCTTCGCCAACACTACTTTCTACCCCAATCGCAGCTGCTCCTTCCACGCCGTCACCTACCGCACGCCCTGCCGTCACTTCTACACCGACCGCTCCACCGGGTGTGCCGTTTGTGCGCATCAACCGAATTACCACCGATTCCGAAGATCGCTATGTCGTCGATTATGAGACGTTCCTTTTCACTGAAGTCGTCCCTGGGCAGCATATCCACTTCTTTTTCGACACGGTCCTGCCTGAGCAAACTGGAGATCCTGGACAGGGCTCCTGGATGATGCACGGAGGACCGCGTCCCTTTACCGGTTTTAAGGTTACAGACCGACCGTTGGAAGCAGTCAGGATGTGCGCGCTGGTTGCAAATCCAAACCACAGCGTGCAGTTAGAAAGCGGCACATGCTACCCGCTCCCGGATGTCGCCCATGTTGCTGCCCTGGAGGAAACGGTTTGCCGTTTTGGTCCTGGGGACAATTATCCTGTCCAGGCGACCCTGGAATCTGGTGAATTAGCCCGGGCTGAAGGCCTATCGGCGGATGAAAACTGGTGGTATGTTGCCGAGCCAGGCAAACCCGGCAGCTTCTGCTGGGTCTCGCTCGAAACGACAGAATTCAGCGGAGACATCGCAAAGCTGAGGCTGGTCGAGCCCCCGCCTGTCCCAACCGGCGGTCCAGCTATCAGCAATTCGCCATTTGTGGAGATTACCGGGATCACGCTGGATAGTCTCAACCGTTTTGTCACTGAATATGATGTGCATAATTTCCAGGAAAGCCTGCCGGGGATGCATATTCATTTCTTCTTTGATACCACTCCGCCAGACCAGGTCGGCATCACGGGAAGTGGAACCAAGCTGATGCACGGCGGACCGACACCATTCAGCGGCTTTAAAGCAAGCGACCGCCCGCCTGGGGCGGTAAGTCTCTGCGCCCTGGCGGCGAACCCGGATCATTCCATAATCGCCGGATCGGGAAACTGTTTTCCTTTGCCAGCGGCTGCGCCTGGAGCTGTTTCTACTACATCCCCTCTAAATGCAAGTCCGAAGGAACCGAACTATTGAACCAGACCGATGATATCCCTGCGAAATTGATCCTGATCCAACCAGAAGGCCCAGAACAGGAATTTGAGCTATCAAAGTCCAGCATAACCCTCGGCCGGGCGATGACCAACGACATCATCCTCGGTGACGCACGCGTCTCACGTTCTCACGCTCGGATAGAGGTCGCACCTTCAGGATACATGCTTTTCGACCTGGGATCGTCCAATGGGACCAGATTGAATGGGATGAGGATCGAGAAATCGGCATTGATGCCAGGTGACATGATAAATATCGGGAATTCGAGCCTGCGCTTTGAGCACGCTCGTCTGACGCCCGATGTCGGGATGACCGTGATCGATTCCGATATGGATCTGGACCAGACGATGGGCCGCCAAGTCCTGCCGATGACATTGAATGAAACCGGGGCGCCGCGCCTTGTCGTTTTCACAGCCGAGCGCACCTGGGAGATCCCGCTTGAAGATGTAGATTCTCTGAGTATCGGCCGCACGGATGAAAGTGACCTCGTCCTGCCGCAGACGAAAGTATCCCGCCACCATGCAGGGATCGTTCGAAAAGGCAATATATTTGTCCTTCAAGATAAAGGCAGCACAAACGGCACGTTCTCTTCCGGGCAGCGGGTAGAGGAGATGATCCTCCAGGACGGTGATCTTTTCCGGATCGGAGAAGCCCAAATCATCTTTAAAAGCGGATTTTCAGAGCAGTCGCTTACCCTTGCGGATGAGTCGATGAAGAAATGGTCTTCCCGCAGGCCGGTGGTGTTCATCCCGGGGCTGATGGGGTCGGAGCTATGGCTGGGCAGCGAGCGGGTCTGGCCGAATGTCAAATACCTTTTTCGAAATCCGGAGCTTTTTGCCTATTCGGAATCCACCGCCAACAAGCTCGAGCCGCGCGGCATTGTCGATGAAGTCGTCATTGTCCCGAACCTGATCAAACAGGATCAATACAACCGGCTGGGCGATTATATGGTCGAAGACCTGGGATACGAGCGGGGTGTGAATTTCTTTGAATTTGCCTATGACTGGCGCCAGGATGTGCGCTTGTCTGCAGCGAAGCTCGCGGAGCTGATCGATAGCCTGGAGTTTGACCAGCCGGTGACCATCATCGCGCACAGCCTGGGGACTCTGGTGACCCGCTATTATGTCGCACGCCTGGGCGGGGAGAAAAAAGTGGAGCGTGTGATGTTGATGGGCGGACCTCATCGAGGTGTGCCTAAGGCGTTGATGGGACTGTTGGTCTCACCGAACGTGCTCCCCTTCGGGTTGATGGGCGAGAGGCTGCGGCAGGTCAGCCTGACTTTTCACACCAGCTACCAGATCCTGCCCACCTACGAGATGAAAGTGGATGCCGCTGGCAGAAAAATTAACTTCCTCGAAAACGAGAGCTGGCTGGAAGAAAAATACCGTCCGTTATTACGTTCGGCGCGCGAATTTCGGAAAGAGCTGGGCACGCGCTTGAATATTCCCACAATTTCGATATTTGGTTATGGATTGAAGACGATCACAGATCTCACGATGACCTGGGAGGGTGAAGGGCGTTTTCGCAACATAGCTTTCCATCAGGAACCTTCAGGCGACAGCTCAATTCCGGAGAGCAGCGCCGTGCTGGATGGTTCGGAAATCCATCCGGTCCAGCAGTACCATGGTTCTCTGTTCGTGGACAATGATGTAAAAATGCGGTTGAAGCTGGAGCTGACCCGCAGCTGATAACCCAGCACCACAAATATCTTCCGGGTTAATCGGCGGTACCCGCTTTATCGTAAGCGACCTGTGCTGTGAAGATTTCCTGCGAGCTGCAGCGCAAGATCCCGGGTTGGGGCAGGTTTTTTAGCGGCGATCAGAGCGTTGAATTCGCAGTTCGAGAGATACCTTGACGTAAGCCACAGGCTGACATACAATCCGTATATCAGTCTCACAATAATTTAATATTTTGATCAGGAGGTTAGAATGGCAAAACTGCTGGATATCGAAGGTGTGGGACCCGTGTATGCCGAAAAGCTCAAAGCAGCAGGGGTAGGTTCCACTGGCGCGCTGCTTAAAACGGGCGCAACTCCAAGGGCCGTAAAGACCTTGCGGAGAAATCCGGGATCAGCGATGCATTAATCCTCGAATGGGTCAACCACGTTGACCTGTTTCGGATCAAAGGCGTGGCCGAGGAGTACTCCGACCTGCTTGAGGAAGCTGGTGTGGACACTGTCCCCGAGCTGGCTCAGCGCAAGCCCGAAAACTTGCTCCAGAAGATGATCGAAGTCAACGCCCAAAAGAAGCTCGTCCGCAGGCTGCCGGTGCTTTCCCAGGTCAAGGACTGGGTCGAGCAGGCGAAGAAGCTGCCTCGCATCCTGACATATTAAGCCGAGGTTTTAATGATCAAGGAATTTCAGAAGTTTATCCTGCGCGGCAACGTAATCGATCTGGCGGTCGCGGTTGTCATCGGCGCTGCATTCACCGCGATCGTAAATTCCCTGGTAAACGACATCATCATGCCCCTGATTGGTGTCCTGCTGGGGGGTGTTGATTTCACGAGCCTTTCTGTTACAGTTGGCTCGGCGGTGATCTCTTACGGCAAATTCCTGCAGGCGATTGTGAATTTCCTGCTCGTCGGGTTCGTGTTATTCTTAGTTATCAAAGCGATCAATAAAGTGCAGGATCTGTCTGCCAAAAAGGAAGCGGCTGCTCCACCGCCTCCTCCTCCTGAAGATATCACTTTGCTGCGCGAAATCCGGGACCTGCTTAAGTCAGGCAAGTAATCGATCGAGTGACCCTGAAGAGATCACCTCAGGGTCACTTTTGCAACACAAAACCGCCGCCTGGATCACCCGGTCTTATCAGCTCGAGGTTTCTAACCGGATAGGGGGAACATGGTATCGGCGCGTCCCAACACCGGTCGCCCTCCAGGGGCACATTAAGGACCAATCCAGAATTTGTCAAGAAGGTGCTTGTCGCAGCGGCGGGGGCGGGGATAAAGCCGCGATCCAGTCCAGGCGAGATCCAAAATCCATTCACCCGGGATAAGCTCAAGAATAATCCCAACGCCAGAACCGTTACTGACCATACCAGGCGGCGGACAGCGGCCTCCGAAGGCTGGTTGAGAACGATCCCGGATGCTGCCAGCCACCAGAAGGAAGCGCCAACAAAGCGGATATTGGGCGAGCTGAAAAACCAGAACGCAATTGCGATGACCGCCGGGGCAATCAACATTCCGGCTTGCGCTGGCGATGGCAGCTGTGCGGAATCTCTCGAGCGCCGCTTTCGAAGCAGATAGGATCCGGTGCTGGAAATAAAAATCCCCATCGGCAGAAGGAATTCCGGCAGCCGGTTCAGACCCTTCTTCAGCTTTGGATAAAACCAGTCCCATCTCCCGAGCACTTCATCAGGGTCTTTGTAAGGTTCCCTCGCCCAGCTCGAGATCCAGCGCCGCTCATTCTCTGCATTCGCAGCCGGCACCTGCCAGCGGACTGGAATCCCACCAACTGTCGCCGGAAAAGCTGGATAGCCGGTCTGGATGTAGCCGCGCCCTATCCAGATCGCGGCCAGCACAACCGGGATCATCCACTTCCATTCCGCTCTTGTGACGATGGGTTTGCGGCTGCGGCGCTGGCCGCCAACATGACTGGTCAGCGCTACGATGGCTGCGGATCCGCCGAGCGCAGCAAAACTGAGCTTGACGCTCAGGCCGGCTGCTGCAAAGATCAGGATATTTGTCCTGAGCCAGGATTTTTCTTCGGGCGAATCGTGATCGAAAAGCAGCCTGCAAAGAGCGCCGCCCAGAACGACGCCCAGGCTGAAAGTACCCAGGTCGTTCGCCAGGCTGGATGCATACTCGAAGAACAGGTATGGCAAGAAGATAACGAAAATCGATTGGAATAAGTCTGTATTTTGGACCTTCGAGCGTCGGAGGGCCAGCGCGAAAAGCGAGTCCAGCAGGGTCAGGCTGAGCGCGGCCAGCAGCAGACCATTCGCAAAGTGATAAGCGAAGCCTCGAAATGCGGGCAGGCTGCTGAAGCCGGTTGATTCCAGCCAGACGGGCGCTTCAAAGACTGCAGCGTAAAGGAAATAGGCGCTGTTGTAGCCGTACCAGGTATGCAGGTTGCCGAGCCCGGTGATGATCGGGTAGGTGGCATTCCAGCGCACGGAGCCCAGGTGGTAGAGCCCGCTGTCGCCGTTCACGAGCGGTCCCATCGCCCGGTTGGCGATCCAGATTATGACTGCGAGGCAGATGAGACCAAAAATGATATCTGCCGATTTCCGCTGTCCGGGGGAGGAAGTCATGGACCTCGGGACTCGTTCAGCGGGTGATTTTCGCTCCCGAAGCTCCTTCGTGCTGACCCAGAGTAAGGTCCAACCCAGAATCACCCAAACCAACCCGGTCAGCAGGTTCACCGCGAAAAACAGATGCCAGACCTGCAGAAAAAGCAAGAAGAGCCCCCACCCGCTCCAGAAACAGAGCCACAGATTACGGCGCTCGAAGACCGCGCCCCTCGCTCGCGGGAAAAGGACGATCCCAAAGCCCAGGCAGGCGGCAAACACCGCTCCCCAGGCTGCGATCACGCTGGCCATCCCAAATAAGATCGTCTGCGCCGCTGGCATAGGTTAAATTATATCAACCTTGAAACCCGAAAGACCCAAAGAGCCTATCGGGTTTTCTCGCGTGCAGGCTGATCGTCAGGGAAGATCCCGCTGGCAGCAGATTTTATCCCATGCAGGCGCTCTACTGCACTGAGAATTCCACGCTGGTGGTGTAGTAGTCGTTCAAGTAGAGATCCACGACGTATTCTCCTGGAACCCAGGGTCCGCTGGTGCTGTTCAGCCTGACATAATACTCCCCGGTGGCAAAATTGAAGTCTTCTTCATGGATCAATTCATCTTCCCCATCTCCCTCAGCCAGCCGGTACCAGCGCGGGGTGACTTTGGTTTCAGCAGGTGCGTTCCCAAGTGTGAAGTGCAGGAAAAACTGCTGGGCTGTCCCATATGCCGAAACTCGCTTGCTTCCGGTGTCATCTGTAGCCATATACAGGTCGATGACCTTTATGTCTGAGACCAGGAACTGCTCGGTCTCGACGATCTCGCCGTTCAGCATAGCCTCAACCCTGTAGCTGCCTTTTGTCCACGGCTGGCCCTCGTTTCCAAGGCTGATCGAGAATAATCCTTCCTCGAAAGTGAAGACCTCCGGTTCGGAGATCACTTCATCTGGATCGAAACCGGGGACGTCTTCTGCAATCCAATTCGCTTCGACGGTCGCTCCCTGCGGAGCATCGACCAGCTCTGCCAATAAGTAGAAAGTATCATTGGGCGTGAAAATATTCGTAAAACGCTCCCCGTCTTCGTCAGACGCCAGGGCAACTCCTTCGAGCCTCGTTTCTCCCGCTGGTTGGGCAGCATCCTCAGAAGAAACGACAAAATCCAGCGCACCTTGAAGCTCCTCATCCAGATAAAAATCCACATGGTAGCTGCCTGTGGCCCAGCTCCCGCTCGTGCTCTCAAGGTTGTACCAGCCAGAACCGCTGGCTGCTATACCTTCGTAGCTGTCGATCTCTGTATCTCGTTCCACGCCTTCAGCGTTGACAGCTGTCCAGACGACCCTGACCGGTACTCCCTCCTCAGGCGCGCCGACGACTTCGGCAATCAGGTAAAAAGTGTCCTGGGGCTTGAAGCTGGTCGTCGGATTGGCGCCGTTTTCGTCGGATGCAAGCTGAAGTTTTCCGACGGTCGCTGTTGATCCACCCGCTACCTGGAAATCGAGCGTCTGGATCAGCTGATCGCCGAGATAGACGTCGACTGTGTAGCGCCCCGGCGACCATTCGGTTCGTTCGCTGCGGAAAAGGATCGAAAACGGTCCATTTTCGAGCCGATCTTCTTGCTCTGCGATGACGCCTGCAGCCAGCTCCTCCGTCCCTGCGACCGCGCTCCAGACGGTCTTGATTGCGCTGCCTTCGGGGGCATTAAGCAGCACGCCGGCCAACCACCAGGGATCGTTATTCTTATACGGCTCTGTCAGCAGCGTGCCGGCTTCATCAGCCGCCAGCCGCAAATCCTCGATCGCTGCCGGCGCAGTTTGCTCAACCTGGAATTCCAGGGTTTGTTGAAGCTCGTCATTCATGAAGAGATCGACCTTATACCGGCCCGGAGGCCAGAGCGGCAAGTTGTTTTCCAGTGAGAATGTGAATGCCCCGCTTCCGGTTTCAAGTGCCGCCTCATCGATTACGGTATTCGCAGCGACATCCTGGGCTTCGACCGCGACCCAGCTTGCTTTCAATTTTGTATCATCCGGCGCATTGGAGAGATCCCCCAGCAGATAAAATGCGTCCTCCTGTCCGAATGTGGTCGTTGGGAATGCGCCGGCCTCATCTTTTGCGAGCCGGAGGTTTTCGATCTTCGCCGAGCTCAAAGAAAAGCTGCAAGCCAGGGTGGCGCTGACCAGTGCAGCTGCCGCTAATAGTGTCAACCAGCCTCGATTTCTCATAGGTCCTCTCCTGTCATGGAATTCAAAATCAACAATTCTAATCGTCTTGCCCTGGATCGAATGAAATCCTGAGAAAGAAAAAAGTATATGGATAATTACGCTGAATTTTACCGTATTATTCCAATATTTGGATTATTTCCCCCATAGTTATGAGCACAAATCCATCTCCCAGGTCGATCTGCTGCGTTTCGAAACCATACGGAGATAATCCACATTCAGCGTGTATAATTTTATGGGTAATCAAATCCAATGGGAAGGTAAATCATGTCGCTCAGCATCGGCATCGTTGGTCTCCCAAACGTCGGGAAAAGCACGGTATTCAACGCGCTGACCGGCGCCCAGAACGCTGCGGTTGCAAATTACCCTTTCTGCACGATCCAACCAAACCGTGCGATTGTACCGCTCCCTGACCCGCGGCTGGACCATCTGGCTGTGCTGGTGAAGGCCCCGCATGCGATACACGCATCCGTCGAATTTGTCGATATCGCCGGATTGGTTAAGGGAGCCCACCAGGGCGAGGGACTCGGCAACCAGTTCCTCGGGCATATCCGCGATGCAGCCGCCTTGCTCCATGTGGTCCGCTGTTTTGACGATCCGAACGTCGTGCACATCAGCGCTAGCCCGGATCCAGCTGAGGACATCGAGACGCTGAATATTGAGCTGGCGCTTTCAGACCTGGAACAGGTCGAGCGCAAGCTGGATCGGCTTGAAAGCGGGGTTAAAGCCGACAAGAAGCTGCTCCCGCTTCAGGAAACCTGCTTGAAACTGCGCGATCACCTCGCCGCCGGGCGGTCTGCCGCCAGTTTTGCAGGGGCCGATGATGAGCAGTTTATCGCGCTGAACCATGAGCTGCGCCTGCTGACGGCCAAACCGCTGATTTACATCGCCAACGTCGACGAGAGCTGCCTGACCAAAGCAAATCCTTACCTGGACGCCACCCGCCGGATCGCGAGCATGAACGGCGCCGAAATCGTCCCGCTTTGTGCAAAATTGGAAGCCGACCTGCTGGATATGAGCCCGCAGGAACGCAGCGAATACCTGTCCCTGGACGGGGTCGAAGAGAGCGCCCTGGATCAGGTCATCCGGAGGAGCTTCAAGCTGCTCGACCTGATCAGCTTCTTCACCTTCAACGAAAAAGAAGCCCGGGCCTGGAACGTTCGCCGGGGGACTCTTGCGCCGAAAGCCGCTGGAGCAATCCACACCGACTTCGAGCATGGTTTCATTCGTGCCGAGGTGATCCCCTTCGAGGTCTTCAACAAATATGGTACTCACACAGCAGTGAAAGCGGCTGGTATGATGCGCCTGGAAGGCAAGGACTACCACGTCCAGGATGGTGATGTGATTTATTTTCGGATCAATGCCTGACAACCAGAGGAGGAACCTTGCTGATCCGGCCAATGACTGTTTTAGGGGTGATGGTTATAGCCATCGCAGTTTTCAGCTACCTGCTGCTTCCATACTGGCACAGCTCGAAGCTGGGTTTTGGGGTACTCTTCATCTGCCTGGCCCTCGGAGGTTTCGCAATTTTGATGGACCTGCGCAGTTTATGGCGGGAGCTCCAACGAAGCAAACAGCCGGACGCCAATCATGAACCTGAAAACTCCTCAAAGAACGACGGGCTGGAAAGTTGAACCGCCTGACCTGGAATTCCTTGGTCAGTGGAATGGATGAATCTCCCGTTGGCTGAAAACCGATCTTGCGGCGCAATCGTGAGCAGCCGCCAGGGGAAGTTCCATATCTGGCGCTGGCTTGCCGGACTGTTGATCCTGCTGCCGATTCAATCGCATGCCCCGCTTCAACAGCGCCTGGAGGCTGATTTCACTTCTTACCTTCCGGTTGTCGCAAGCCTGGATCCGATCTGGCTGGATGTCCCGATCTGGACGGAAGCCGGCAGCTCTGCTTCACCCCAGGTAGGATTGTTCCGGCGCCGCTTTTCGCTGGCCGAGCCGCTGATCCAGGCCGAGCTGCATCTGTTTGCAGATACGCGCTACGAAGCCTGGCTTGACGGCGCTGAGCTGGGCAGAGGTCCGGCGCGCTTCTCAAAAACCCTGCGTGAATATGATTTGATCCCACTGGGAGATTTATCCCCCGGCGAGCACCTGATCGCGGTCCTGGTGCAGTGGGCGCCCAATGCCCGCCGGTCGGAATCGATCTCTCCGGGCCTGCTCGGCCATATCCAGGGCCAGCGCGAGGGGAAAACGGTGATCGTGGAACGGACATCGCCTGATTGGCGGAGCATGGCCTCGGATGCCTGGAACCTCGGCTCGGCGCCGGTCCATTCCTGGGACCTGATCGGTCCGACCGAGCTGCTCGACTTTTCCAGGCTTCCAGAGGATTGGCTTCTGCTTGGTTTTTTGGATGACAGCTGGCCGTATTCTGCAATTCAACAGGATTTTTCCCCCCGTTCTCCGCAGGTCGATTACCAGCCTCGCTCGATCAAGCGTCTGGCAGAGTTCGAGATCCCTGTTGAGGTCCTGGATTCCGGGAATCTTTCGCCGGGCTTTCGGTTTGGAGAGCTGACGGCGCCCTATTCGAACCCCGCCACCATCCAGATTGAGGCGCTCGAACCGGTCGATTTGGTTATTGAGACGCTTTCGGACGTCCTGCAGGGCAGCAGCTCCTTGCTCGTCGACGGTCAGCCGGTCCTCCTGCAGGCCATCGGTGATCTCCGGCCGGATGTCGTTCGGGCGGTTAAAATCGATCGACCCTGGCGCCCATCAGGTCGAATTCGTTGATTTCTCAACTTCGGGAGCGGCGTTCAACCTGTCCAGCCTCGGGTTGAAACCACCCACCCTGCCGTTCTCGCAGGGCGATCACGCCGGCCGGCGCCTGCTCCTGGCAGAGCCGGTCAGCAATCCCGGGCAGGTGACTGCGGTCGAGGATCCGGACGGCTGGGATTTCACATTCACGATTCCCCAGACCTATTTGCTGCTGGACCTGGGCCGCACGGTCCACGGCCGCCTCAGCGCCGAGGTCAGCGGACCGGTCGGGGCGGTGCTGGACATCGGCTGGGACGAGCGGCTGCACCCCCCTTCCAACAGACCGCTCCCTTATCCAGGCTCGCTTCATCCGGAGTGGAACCAGGTTAATTCATGGGTGCTCGATGGGACCGAGCGGTCTTTATCCACCCTCGACGCCCGCGCCGGCCGCTACGTCTTGATTGCCGCCTGGGGAGATGGTCCGCTCAAGATAAAGAATCTCCAGGTTTTTGAAGAGCGCTACCCGCTCGATCAGGTCGGGTCGTTCCATTCTTCTGACCCTCTCCTGGATAAGATCTGGCAGGTTGGGATCGACAGCCTGCTCCCCAACATGACCGACGCCAGCACAGATACCCCCTGGCGGGAGCGGGGCGGGTGGTGGGGCGATGCATACACTTCTGACCGGATCGCCCAGGCTGCCTTCACAGACCGGGGGATGATGCGGCGCGGGCTGATATTCATGGCGGATGCGATGCGCAGAGATCCTTCCCCCGGGATGGCGCCAAACAACCGCGGCCTGCATATGCTCGATTACTCGATGCTCTGGGTCCAAAATTTGGCAATTTATATCGAAACAATGGGCGACGAGGCGCTGGCAAATGAGATGTATCCAACTTTGCAGCGGTTCATGGCACACCTGGCCGGCTTCGAAAATCCGCAAACAGGCCTGCTGGATTTACCGGAAGCAGCGTGGGGTTTGACCGATTACCTGGACACATTGGCAGGCCCGAACCGTTTCGGCCAGTCCACCGCGTTGAATGCTCTGTATTACCGGACGCTGCTCTCAGCCCAAAAAATCAGCCTGATTCTCGGCGACCAGGCCTCTGCCGATGGCTGGGGTACCCGCGCCGCGGGTGTGAAGCAGTCCGCGAACGCGCTGCTGTACCTGCCGGCTGAAGGCCGCTACCTGGGCCGATTATATAATGGCGTTCCGCTTGCGCCGACCCTGCACGCCCAGGCCTGGGCGCTGGCTGCTGGATTGGAGCCGGAAGGGGAGAGCAGCCGCGTGGCAGATGCGCTGCTCGAGCTTATCTCGGACGAGCCGTTATCCCCCAATGTTGGAGTTTACGGGATGAATTGGGTGCTGGAAGGGTTGGGAAACGCCGGTTATGTCGAGGAAGCTCTGGGCATCATCCGTTCCTATTATGGAATGATGCTGGACGCAGGCGCGACGACCTGGTGGGAGCATTTCCAGGCGCTGGAATATCCCAGCAGCAGCCTTTCCCACGGCTGGGGAGGCTCGCCGACCTGGTTTTTGAGCGAGTACATGCTCGGATTGCGCCAGAATTCCCCCGGCGTCTGGGAAGCGCGCCCTGCGCTTGAAGGCGCAGCTTTTGTTGAAGGAGCAATCCCGCTTAAGGGCGGGCTGCTGAGCCTGCGCTGGGAACGGCCGGACTGTGCCGCATTCCGGATTGAAATCTCTGCGCCCGCTGGCTCAAACGGGCAGATTCGGCTCCCCGAAGGGGAGGATTATAAATCCATCGATCTGGATGGCGCCCAATTTCGGGGTGGACAGGGCGAAATCCTGATCCCGCTGACCGCTGGATTTCACCGGATCAGCGCGACGACCGCCTGCCAGGAATAGCGTCCGGCGTTCATTCATGACCTTTGTCGGAGCCTTCTTCGATCTGGTAGGGTACTTCGACGATCACAATCCCAGGCTGGGAGACAAGCGCCTTGCGCAGCCAGTAGGCCGTGTTCGCATGCAGGGCTCCACTCAGTGGGGTGGTGGTCACGAATTGTGGGACGATGATCGTGATCACGTCGCCGCGCTGTTTATGGGCGGCGATAAATTCGATGTATTCAAGCAGCGGCTCGACAAGCAGGCGGTAAGGTGAATCCAGGATCACCAGCCGGCTCCGGTTTCCCCAGCTCTCCCATTTCTTTTTCACCTTCTCAGCATCCTGAGGATCGATTGAGACGTGCACTGCGGTCAAGTCATCCGAGATCGACAGCGCATAGTTCAGGGCGTTCAGGGTGCCGCGGTGCACGGTCGAGACGAGCAGGATGACCCGCTGGCGGGAGATCCTCTGAGGGCTGCCGAAATCCTCCAGCGTCAGGTGGCGGGCGACGCTCTTGTAATGGCGGTGGATCGAGAAGAAAACCATCACCAGGAGCGGGGTCAAAACGATCACAACCCAGGCGCCGTCATTGAACTTAGTTACGGCAAAAACGATCATCACGACCGCGGTGCAAACCGCGCCCAATCCATTAATGACCATCTTATGTCTCCACCCTTTGTCATACCGAAGGGTAGAGCCTGGTTCAACGATTTCTTCACCGACTTCAAGGTGTCCCGATTTCCACCAACGGCGAGCCATGCCAGTTTGTGATAGTGTAAACGACAGAAACACTCCGATGGCATACAGGGGGATCAGTTTGGTGACGCTCGCCTGAAAGGCAATCACGAGCAGAGAGGAAATAATTCCCAGAGCGACAATGCCGTTTGAAAACACCAGCCGGCTTCCACGATAGGTGAATTGGCGCGGGAGGAAACCGTCGCCGGCATGCAGCGCACCCAGGCGTGGGAAATCAGCAAACGCAGTATTTGCAGCCATCATGAGGATCACTGTTGTGGCGCTGATCGTCATAAGGTAAATCAATCCACGACCGTTATAGACTGTGCGCGCCAGCTGCGAGATAACCGTTTCGCCTTCTGTTGGAACTGCGCCGACATAAACGCTCAAATAGGTGATGCCCAGCAGCAGCGACCCTAGAATGCCAGACATCCAGAGCAGGGTAGATCCCTGCGTTCTTACCGCGCGGTTCACGAAAAGCAGTGACACCGTTGGATATCGCTTCCACTCCAGTCAAAGAGGTGGTCCCATTGGCGAAAGCACGGAGAATAAGGAATAGGGACAGCGGAGCCAGCGCAGTCTCTTCAATAGTGGGTGGGTTGACCACAGTGCCCAGCGTACCAGCGATCATACGTCCAAAGCCTATGATGACTGTGGCAAACATCATGATCAGGAAAAAGTAGGTCGGTACGGAAAAAGTAATGCCAGATTCCTTAACACCGCGCAGATTGATCAACATCACAAACAGGATCATGACGACAGCGATTTCGACACGGAAGTCATACAGCGTTGGAAAGGCTGAGACGACCTGCGCTACACCCGAGGAGATGGATACAGCGACAGTGAGGATGTAATCAGTAAGAAGTGCTGCACCGGCTGTTTGCGCAGGCAATTCACCCAGGTTGTCACGCGCGACGATGTACGCTCCGCCGCCTCCCGGGTAAGCATGGATGGTTTGTTCGTAAGAAAATGTGAGGATCATCAACAATACAAAGATGCCGATCGCAATTGGGAAAGCCAGCTGCAGCGCAGCCATGCCGGCGCCCACAAGCACCATCATCATTTCCTGCGGGCCATAGGCGACCGAAGACATAGCATCCGAAGAGAACACCGCCAGCCCGATAAACTTCCCTATTGTCTGGTGCGGGGCGTCAGCGGTCGATAGCGGGCGTCCGATCAACCAGGTGCGGATCGACCTGGGTGGTTTGTATACAGTCTCGCGGTGAACTACGTTTGGTCTTTCGCCTGTGCTATTTGGTGAAGGATAAACTGTCATCGGTTTAAGTCTCCAAAATGACGCCTCCAGCAGCACCCTGAACCTTCTCGGTCCTGGCTGAAGGAGAACGGCGAATAATTATAATGCCATTTGCTCGATCAAACTAATTTTCTGACGGATAAAGTGGAATGGATGATCGCCAGAGTCAGATCGGCTCGAGCTGCTCCTGGACCGCAGACTCATATGCCTGCATCAGCCGGGTTGTGATTGGACCTGGAGCCCTGGCTCCGATCGATATCTCGTCGATCTGCCGGACAGGCAGCACTCCGCGGCTGGAGCTGGTGATAAATGCCTCCTCAAGCAGGGGGACTTCATCCAACCGGATTGGGCTCAGGGTGAAGGAAAGTCTCAGCCTGGTGATGCAGTCGAGCGTGATCGCCCGGGTCACACCGGAGAGGACTTTTTCACCGGCGGTGTGGATCTGACCGAGCCGCACCCCGAAGAAATTGCTGCTCAAGCCTTCGGTTATGGTCCCGTCCGGGCTGACCATCAGCGCTTCGTTGGCTTCCTCGGGGAGCGATCGACGCACAGCGCGGGAGCGGTCGATGAAGCGGGTCAATTTAGCCTCCGGAAGCCATCTTTCCATCTGGCATGGTATCACCTTCACCCCGACCTGATAAGCATCAGGCGGCGGCAGCATCAACCTTTCGACGGCAATATAGGCATCCCCCGGAAACTTTTCCAGGTCGAGCGTCAGCCGGAGGCGTAAATCGAGCTTCGAAGCAGAAATATCCTGCTCCTGATAGCGGCGGATCGCCTGGCGCAGGGCGGAACGCAGGCCGTCTTTTGCGACGGGCAGCGGTTTACCTGCCAGAGCTGCGGTCTGTTCGAGGCGGTGCAGGTGGTCGGCCAGGCGAAGTGCTTTGCTGGTTTGATAAGTGCGCAGCGTGGTATATGCCCCGCCGGGGATCCAGGCTGTGCTCTTGTCCAGGTTATCGACCTCGATTGGAAGATCGAGAGGGATCAAAGACGGGTTGGGATCTAATCCGCTGAATTTCCATGCCATCAGCGGCAGCTGGAGCGATGGGTCGGAATCGTTCATGGTCTTGTAAAAAACCCACCTTGCGTTTCTTTGGTCGCGTTCAGCGGCGCGCATGCGCCAGGGCTCGAAACAGGATGATAATGGACGTAAACCTGGCGGATCAGCTCAAATTGCTCGTAGAGCAGGTTCTCGACCTGGGTCGCAATGCAGTCTCCGGCGGCGACGGACAGGCCGCCATCCACTCCGATCGTGATATTGACGACCAGGTACGGCCCAAAGCGGTGCGCGTGGACTTCTTCGACAGTCTTGATATCTGGGTCGCCCGACAGCAGACTCGCAATCTGTTCGTACAGATCCTGGCTGGGCACGGCGTCCATTAATTCGGAAGAAGATTGCCGCAGGATCTCCGCGCCGGTCTTCAGGATGAGCAGCGCCACCAGCGCGCCGACCAGCGGATCGACCCAAGGCAGCCCCTGGCGTCCGAGGAAGATGCCGACCGCCGCTGCGGAAGCGGACAAGACGTCGTTGCGGTGGTCGTACGCCAGGGCGACGACCGCCGGATTGCCGGTCTGGCTGCCGAGCAGGCGGGTGTATCGCAGCAGGATGAGCTTGACGACGATCGTCAACAGCGCCACCCACAACGCCGCGGCTTCGGCCCCGCTGGATTCGGCGGTCCCGCTGATCAGCTCAAACACGTTGTTCACCGAATTCCAGAATACCGCAACGCCGGTCGTCACGATGAAGGCGCCGACGATCAGCGAAGCAATGCTTTCCAGCTGGCTGTGTCCGTAGGGGTGTTCTTCGTCGGCCGGTTTGTGAGAAAGCCGCATGAAGACCAGCACGACCAGGTAGTAGGCAACATCTGAGGTGGAATTGATCCCTTCGGCGAGCAAAGCCGGGCTGTGGCCGACGATGCCGATGAAAGTCTTCAGGGCTGCAAGCACGATGTTGACAGCCAGACCGACGCCTACAGCCTGTTGGCTTTTTCGGCGGCGCACCGCTGAAGAAATCCCGTGGCTTTCAATTTTCTCCAGGTCGACCAGGGAATTACCGGGCTTTAGCTCCTGCTCCGGTTCCGGATTGTTGGGGATCATCTCTTAAAAACCTTGAACGGCTATTATACTCGTGTTGGCGTTTTCAAGGACGATCAGAGGCGCGAAAAAAGGCAGGCGGCGAATCACCGCGTTCCTGCCTTCCTGGCTTTTCAGAGGATCTGATGCCTGATTATGGGACGCTGATCGTGATATCCTGGTCGACCGTCGCGTACTTCTCCGCAACGCAGTCCGAGGCAGCCATGTCCAGACAGAACTGGAAGGCGTATTCGCCGACGGGGATATTTAAATACCAGATGTACTTGCCCGGTGGGATTGGGGCAGTGCCCATCAAAGTCCAGTTCCGAAACGCATAGATCGGGTCTGACAGATTGTTGCGAATGGTCACTTTATACGCCGTGCGTGCGGGTGTTGGGGTATCCGGCGGCGGCACGGTTGGCACAATGGGAGGAACATTTGTGAACGTAGGCGGCGGAGGTAGAGGCGGTGGCTCGGTTGGAGGCAGCGGCTGGGTGGGTGCCGGGGTCACCGGTGTCGCTGTCAGGGTGCTTGTGAAGGTCGCTGTCAGCGTTGGGGTTGAGGTCGCAAGGTAAGCGTCCATAAAAGTCGAATACGCCCAGCCTCCCACTGCGATGCAGATCACAGCCGCTACCGCCGCGATCGCCAGGACCGGGATCAACCAGACGGGGCGGCGCCGTTTCGGCTCAGCCAGGCTGCTGGTTGGCGGTGGATATATCGTTTGCTGAGGCCATCCCCCGCTGCCGGGGACGACCTGAGTCCCGGGGATCGGGGCATTTTGCGGATAGGGCATCGCTGCAGTTGGCGGGATGACCACCGCTGCGACCGGTGCAGCCTGGTTCAGCACCTGCGTCCCGGGCACAGATTTCCTGCCGCCGATCCTGTCCGGCACGTTGCCCGGGCTTGTCCCAAGCACGGCACAGGCGATCTCCAGCATCTCCTGCGTGTTTTGATAGCGCTGTTTGGGGTCCTTTGCCAGGGCGGTCTGGATCGCTCCTGAAAGGCCAGAAGGCAGGTTGGGGTTGAAGCTGGCCGCATCCGGGGGCGCCTGATTGATATGGGCTTCGCCGAGCGCCTGAGCAGCCGCCGAATTGTACTCCTGAGATCCGCTCGGGACCCTCAGGAAAGGATGTACTCCGGTCAGGAATTCGAAAGTCAAAATCCCGAGGGCATAGATATCCGTTGCGGGATAAACCCGCTCGCCGCGCAGCTGTTCGGGCGCCTGGCAGAGCGGCAGGTCGAAGACGCCGGTTCGCGACATCGGCCTATCGATCTGGCGCGGAAAACCGTAGTTCGCCAGCATGACCGATCCATCGCGCGTCGCCTGGATGTGCGCAGGGCTGACCGTGCTGTGCACGTATCCATAGCTGTGGACTACCTCCAGCGCAGCCGCCAGGGCTTTGAGGTAGATCAGGGCATCTTCTGGAAGCATCGGTTTTCCGGCTCTCTGGCGCAGGATCTGTGCCAGAGATGGCCCTTCGATGAATCTCTCGATCATAAAGCTGATCCCCTGGTCGTCATACAATCCGTAAAACGGGATGATGCCTGGATGGACCGCCGATTGGAGGGTCAGGTTGTCCTGTTGGAAGCACAGCACGGATGGGTCGCGTTTGAGCTGATCCTCAAAAACCTTAATCGAAAGGCTGAGGTTTCGCTTGAGATCGAGACCGCGATAGCGTGAATAAAACTCTCCGTGCTGGATGACCTCGTCGACACGGAACCGGCTGAGGAAGATCTTTCCGCTGATTGGCTCCATTTCCCTGTCTCCTGTGACGCATAATTATCCGGGATGTTCCATTTTACCGCATCAGGCGAATTTCGTGATTTGCACCTTTTTTATGGCTGACTACGTGCGCGTCCGTGCGATGATCCAGGCGATCACTGCCATTGCCGGCAGCATGAGCAGCGGGATGAGCGTGACGTCCAGCGTCCGGACGGGATTGACCCCCGGGAGCTCTGCCTGGAGGTCTGGCTTGCTCATCTGGGCGTCGATCCACTCGCTAACCAGCCGATCTACTTCATCCGGGTGTTCGCTCTCCCAGACCTTAATTTTCCCCAGAAGGTCTGCTTCGCGATCTTGGAGCGATGGAGGCAGTACAACAGCCTGGATTTTTATCGGCTCGAGGTCGTAGAGCTTGCCTTTATGTTCGATCCCCAGGCTGATTTCCAGCGGCATGATCCCGACCTGATTGCTGTTCTGGAGTGAGCTGTCCAGCACGACCGGTTCCCCCGGCGCGGTGGTCTCAACAGCAGCGAGCCTTTCGGCAAGCTCCAGCCGGTCGGACTGAATGACGTAAGCCGTCGTTTTCGGTGTCCAGGTCACGAGTCCGGTATTCTGGATTTCCACCTGGATGGGGATCTTTTCGCCTTCGACAGAGACCGACCAATCCGAAAGGGCGTCCGCCTCGCCAGAGACGGGTGGTTCGTCCGCCGCAATGACTCCTATGGCCTGCGGGAGCGGCCGATCCGAACGGATATGCCAGCCGCTCTCGCAGATCAGCTGGGTCGACCCTCCGCCGTCCAGCATCATTACCTTATCGGCGCCAAAGCTGCGCAGGACATCCGCTGCACTGCTCTGCAGAGCCGAGATTGTATTAAAGATCAATACCGACTCGAAAATACCGTCCGCGTCGCGGTCATCCACCCCGACGAATGTCCGTCCAACGGAAAATTTCGCGCGCTTGTTGGCTTCTTCGGTGAGCCCGCCGATCACGTTCGGCGCAGTAGAGCCTGAGAATGCACCCTCGCTCAGCTCGACGATGTCGGCCCGCTCGTCCCAGAGCTCCAACAAAAGCTGCTCCCCGACATAGGTGTCCTTCCCCCAGCCGTCAGCAACGATCACACCGTCTACTTTCAAAGGGAAAGCGAGCCGGGTCGGGTATTCGGGCATATAAAAAAAGAGCCCGTTGGTGAGACAGAATGCATTTTCTTCTGCTTGGCGCAGCTGCTGCCAATAGGTCTCGATCGGGAGAGAGGTCAGGCGCGGGTCAGGTCCGCCGTAATCTCCCCGGGTCGTTCTCGGTTCCTTGATCTCGCCGTGCAGCAGGCTCAGCCGGGCGCCTTCGCTCAGGTCGATCAGCTGCACGTAATCCGGATTGCCATTGGGATAGTTTTTTTTATAGAGTGTGACACCGAGCGCGGAATCAAGCAGGAAAAAACCGGGCGGCACTTCGGGCGTCGGGGTTTGGGCGGAAGCCGGCGTAAAGCCGACCGCTAACAGCAGGAAGAACAGCAGCCAGCCAAAAAGCCCTCTGGGCATGAATGGAAGAAGAGCAGGTATCCCTGACATCGACTGGACTGTACAATAGAAATTTGCTCCTGTCAAGTGGGGGAGGTACGGGTAAGAAGGAATCATCCTTGCTTCGAAAGGATAATTAGTATATGATAGTGTCAGCAGTTAATGCAAAATCTGTATACCTGGATCAAGTCAGGATATGATAAAGGAGGTTTTTAATGAAAAAGAACCGAAAAATCAGCCCGTTTTTGCCTGGCTTGCTGATTTTCATTCTGGCCATCACACTTTTGGTCGCTCCGGCGGTACAGGCGAAGGAGCTTGGGGTGAGGCCCAATCCGAATTCGCCCGAAGCTGAGGAGCAGCAGGCAGCCCAGGTCTATAATCCCGCGCTTTTCACTTCGACCTGGGGTATCAGCCCGGATACGCTGATCAACTGTGATCCCACCGGCGACCTGCTGACGAAGGTCAGCCCCGGCAGCGCCCAATCCTTCACCGGGATGCAGGCTTCCGCCTGCAAGGCGCAGGCGCGCATCGAGCAGTCGCTGAAAACCAGCTCAGCTCCCAGCTCAGGCACAGGCTGCAGTGGCTGCAGCGGCTTCGGCAATTACCAGAGCAGTGGGGTCAGCGGTGAGCCCACGATGATGAAAATCGCCCCGGTTTTTACCGAAACCAGGATCGTTTACCTGCGATGCGGGAAAAAGGTGGGCGTCATTGGACCGCCGACCTGCAGCTGCGCGGGGGGCTACCGCTACACTTACAGCTGCAACAAACCCAAGACGGTTTACGTCACAATACCTTGCCATTAGAAACAGACCGGGGCGCCTGCTGGCGCCCCGAATTTTTTAACCGATTTGTCTGATCTCGAAGAGGTGGTAACCCCAGGCCGGTCGGTCTAAATACAGTCCTTGATCGGCAATCTGGTCGTCTGGACGCTCGTAGACAGTCCCGTTGAGGACATCGTGCAGGCGGAACTGCCTGCCGCGCGGCCTGTCGATCTCGAGCTGCGCATAGCAGTAAGAACGCCGGTCGGAGAAGTTCACCGCAGCCAACCAGTTTTCCCCGGTTTCCCCTTCCCAGCTGAAGACGACGTAATTCCTCCAGCTCAGATCGCCCTCCCAGGCGGGTGTGCAGGCGCACATCTTCCAGGAGCCCTCGCGGCAGCGGGTCAGCCGGATTTGCTCCAGCAAGAGCGTATAGAAGTTGCTCAACCAGCGGTCTGCGGGCTCTTGAGGCGGTCGGCAGAACTGAACTGGCGGCCTCAGCCGGAAGCCGCGCTCCTGTCCGGATTGGAAGAATCGCAGTCCCGGCAGCAGGTAGGTTACCAGCGCAGCCGCCCGGTGGGCCTCCGGCGGAAAGACGGCGGCTGCCCGGGGTTCGTCGTGGTTTTCCAGGAAATGAGCCTGGCGTTCGATCCAGGGGGTTTCGAGCCGAATCTGTTCAAGCACCCGGTCGGGGTTCCGCTCGACCAGGCTGTCGTACAACCCCTTATCGTACGTGAAATCAAAGCCCTGCTGGATCAGCTCGTCTTCCAGGCCCCAATATGCCTCGGCCAGGAAGGTAAAACCCGGATGGGAAGCGTGCACCCGTGCGATCGCGCCGGGCCAGAACGCCTCCGGTTGGATCCCCCAGGTTTTCTGGAAGACATCCGGCAGGACCAGCATCGCCATATCGCAGCGCAAGCCGTCGCACCGCTCCGCGAGGCTGAGCAGCTCTGCGATCATCGCCTGCTGCAGGGATGGGCTGCCGTAATTAAGCTGCAGCGTATCGATCCAGGGTGGAAAATTCGGGTCGCGCCCGTGTGCTAATCGTTTTATCCCATGCGCTGTTTCGATCGGATGAAAATCGCCAGCGGAGCGGGCTGGTCTTAAAAGATCGGCTTCGATGAAGTACTCCGGGTGGCTTCTGGCCCAGGGATGGCTGATGCCGGTGTGGTTTGGGATGAAATCGAGCATTAATTTCAGCCCGCAGTCCCGCATCCTGCCTCGCAGCCGCTCCAGCGCCGCTTGCCCTCCCCAATCTTCTGGGACCTGGTAGCCGGAGATCGCGAAACACGAGCTGCACAGCGAGCTGAGCCTCTCCTCCCAACATCTGGCGGGCTTCTACCTGCAGCCCTGGCTGGCGGCGCGCGATCTCGGCTTCCGCTTCTCCGGTCGCCCACATACAGATCAGGTAAAGCCAATCGAAGCCGGTGTCTGCAAGCTGCCTGAGCGATTCGTCAGGGATATCGTCCAGCGCAGCCTGGCGCCCTAACGTTTCGCTGATCTCCGCCAACCACAGGCGGACGTTTTTTTGATAGAGGATTGGATAGCGCATAAGCAAGCCGAATTCAAGGGTAAAGTTGGGGTCAGGTCCGAGTGCTATGTAATCTCGATTCGATGGCTGAGGGAAACTTTCGCAGCCTCAATCGCCCAGGCAGATGCCCAGGTCCCGGGCGGTCAGCACCGTGTCGCAGTCGAGCGGGACGGTCTTCATCCGGGTCGTAGCCAGCTCCAGCGGAACGTAACGAACCGTCGGGGGATCGAGCGCCACCATCACATCCCGCCTCCCTTCGGCGATCGCCCTCACCGCGGCTGCGCCGAACCTCAAGGCGAGCAGGCGGTCGTTGCTGGTGGGCGAGCCGCCGCGCAGCAGGTGGCCCAGAACGACCAGGCGAGTCTCTTTGCCGGTGCGCTCCTGCAGCTCGGCAGACACTTTTTCTCCGACGCCGCCGAGCCGCTCAGCCCTGCCAGCTTCCCTGCTCATCACGCTCAGCGAGCCTCCCTCTGGCGCCGCCCCTTCGGCGACGACGACCAGCGAGAACCGCCGGCCTTGCTGTTCCCGATCGTTGATTTTTTTCACCACGCTTTCGATCCGGTAGGGGATCTCAGGGATCAGGATCGCGTCCGCCGAGCCGGCAATTCCGCGATTCCAGCGCGATCCAGCCGGCGTAGCGCCCCATCACCTCGACGACGATCACCCGCTGGTGGGACGAAGCAGTCGAGTGCAGCCGGTCCAGGCATTCGCAGGCGAACGAGACGGCGGTGTCAAAGCCAAACGTGACCACGGTCTGGTCCAGGTCGTTGTCGATCGTCTTTGGGACGCCGACCACCCAGAGCCCTTTTTCAGCCAGCGCGTGGGCGATCTCCATCGAGCCGTCGCCGCCGATCGAGATCAGTGCGTCGAGCTCGTGCAGGTTAAAAAGCCGGACCAGCTCGTCGGAGCGGTCCACTTCTTCCACCGTCCCATCCGCACGGCGGACAGGGTAGCGCAGCGGGTTGCCCCGGTTCGTCGTCCCCAGGATTGTCCCGCCCAGATGGGTGATCCCGCGCACGTCGTCGCGCAGCAGCCGGACCAGCCCACCGCCCGGGAACCGCTCGGGGAGCAGCAGCCCGTTGTAACCGTCGCGAATGCCGTAGATCTCCCAGCCGAGCTCGATCGCAGTCAGCGTCGCCGCCCGGATGACCGCGTTCAACCCTGGAGCGTCGCCCCCGCCGGTGCAGATCGCGATCCTGCGAATTTTCGGTGTTTTGCGTGGCATAGATGCCCCTTGATTGTCTATTAATCAGCCTGAATGTCTGAACCTGTGGGAGCGATCTCTGCCGAGAGCTGCTGGCGCAGCTCGTCGATCGAGCGCAGGCTCCCGTCCTCAGCTTCGAAAAACCAGTGCTCCCAACCGTTCACCGGGCTCCCGCCCGCCAGATATTTCCCCGCCTGGTGGATCGAGCCGGTAAATCCATCCAGCAGCAGCTGCCCATCGGCGCGGATCCGGGCGGATTTCCCCCGATCGGCCTGGAAATAAAGGCTCTGCCCCGGCGTCAGCAGCCCGCTCTCGAGCAGGGCTCCAAAGCGGACCCTGAAATCGTCGGCGCTGGATCGGGCGCAGGTCGAAGATCTCCGCCTGATACGGCGAAGGCTGGACTGCAGCCAGCCGCTCTTCGGCAAGCTGGATATAGCTGGGCTCGAGCTCGACCCCGATCCAGCGCCTGTGGAGCTTCTTGGCCACAGCTCCGGTCGTGCCGCTGCCGAAGAACGGGTCAAGCACCACCTCGCCCGGCTGGCTGGCTGCCAGGATCACGCGATACAAGAGCGATTCGGGTTTCTGGGTCGAATGGGCCTTCTTGCCGTTGACCTTGATCCGCTCTGGCCCTTTGCAGATCGGCAGCAGCCAATCGCTGCGCATCTGCAGGTCGTCGTTGAGCGATTTCATCGCGTGATGGTTGAAATTGTAGCGCCTGCCCTTCGATTTGCAGGCCCAGATCAGGGTCTCGTGGGCATTCGTGAAGCGCACGCCGCGAAAATTGGGCATTGGGTTCGTCTTCAGCCAGACCACGTCGTTCAGGATCCAGAAACCCAGGTCCTGCAGGCTTGCGCCGACCCGAAAAATGTTGTGGTAGCTCCCGATCACCCAGATCGTCCCGCTCTCTTTCAGCACGCGCCGGCATGCGCTCAGCCAGGCGGTGGTGAAGCGGTCGTACTCCTCAAAACCGTCGAAGCGGTCCCATTCGTCGTCCACCGCTGCGACCTTGCTCATGTTTGGCCGGTAGAGCGTCTGCTGCAGCTGGAGGTTGTAGGGTGGGTCGGCAAAGATCAGGTCGATCGAGCTTTCGGGGAGCCGGCTTAAGACCTCGACGCAGTCGCCTTTCAGGATTTGGTCGAGTGGGAGAGGGTTGGATTGCATGGCAGAGGGTGTCACCGCAGCTAAGTATAACCCATCTCTTTAAACTCAAGACAGGTCGCTCGTTTCCTCTCAAACTGGCGCTCAAAAGACATTGACTGATTCAGATGATAAAGCTCCTGAAATCCGAGTGCAACCATTTCGCTAAAAAGGAAAATCCCGCGGTCTATTTCCCGCGGGAAAAAATTCCTTACACATGCCAGGCGCAGACCATGATGCTGGTTACAAATCAATTGCCGTTATTCTCGCTTTGGATCTCCAGCACCCGCCGGGCGGCCTCGTCGTCGGTGATCAGCGTATTGATCAGCTCCCCGCGCAGCGCCGCGATGATGCTCTCAGCCTTTTTGGCTCCACCGGCGACTGCTACAACCTCCTTCATTTTTCCAAGCGTTTCGGCGGGGATCGCGCACATGCGCCGGTTGATCCAGTGGTCTGTCAGGATCTTTCCATCTTTATTAAAATCAGGCAGGCGACATCTCCGACGATCCCGTCTGCCCGCATCGCCTCGACTTCTTCCAGCGGCAGATAGCCCAGCTTGTAGGCATTGTACAATTCCGGCAGCGTGGAGCCGATCCCGACCAGGCCGATATCGCATTCTGCGGCCTTATCAAGCGTATCCCGGATCATCTTGTCCTGCATCAACGCGTTCTTCGCGTCTTCATTTTCCATCAGCAGCGGCGCGTGCAGGTAATGGCAGGTGCAGCCCAATGCGTTGGCCAGGTTCGGCGCCAGCAGCGGGCCGATCGACGAGCCGTGCTCCGTGCCGGTCCCGCCGATCATCTGGACAACTTCCATATCGGGCCGGTTTTGCGGTCGAAAAGCTCGCACCATCTGGTAGAGCCCGGTCCCCCAGCTGATCCCGACGATCCTGACGCTGTTGAGCCTGGCGGTCAGATATTCCGCAGCCAGCACGCCCAGCCCCTGGAGCGTTTCCTCGTAGCTTTTATTCTGCCGGATTAAGACGTGGACCTGTCTGAGGTGGAACTTCGCCAACAATGCGTTCTCCAGCTCGCTGGATGTCCGCCACGGGTAATGGATGATGTGCTCAACAATCCCGCGTTTGTGCGCCTCCGTCAGAAGGCGTGAAATTGCGGAGCAGAGTCAAGCCAATTTCATCGGCAATCTCTTGCTGATTTCGCTCTTTGTCGTAGTAAAGTGAAGCAACTCGCGCCAGCAACTCCAGACGGCTTTGATATTCGGGCATGTAGCCATCCTTATTGGATTACTCATTTGCCGGCCGGATCCGCAGAAGACCCGACCGGCAGCTTCTTCAGGTTATTTCTGTTCCAACCCGGTCAGAAAACCTCGGAAAATGTATGCAACCGAAACGCTTCCAGGGTCCGGATGACCGAGTGTTCGCTCGCCCTGGTATTTTGCCCGACCGTAATGTGCAGGAAAATTGCATGTGCTTTCCGAGCCTTGCATCGCGGCTTGCGCAGCTTCAGCCAGCATCGCTTCCAGCGGCTCACCCTTATCCGCAGATGCTCGCAGCGCCTGGACGGCGGGGATCAGGGCGTCCATAGAGTCTTATCGCCGATGCGCGCCTTCGTTTGCCCTTCGATGGACAGCAGCCCGCTTTCGAACATCCGGGCAAATCCCTCTCCATCGAGCACGGTCAGACCTGCAGTCGCCTCGGACATCCCGAGGAAAAGCGAGCCGAACAGCGGTCCGGTTGCGCCGCCGTCGATGTCCATTAATGCCCAGGCGATATTGCCAAGCATCGCCCCCAGATCGCCTTCCGGTTCAGCCTGGATCACCTCGCCCATCTTTTCCATCGCCCGCAGCATCGTGATCCCGTGGTCTCCGTCGCCGATTGCGGCGTCCAGGTGGCAGAGCTCCAGTTTTTTCTCGCGGATGATCTCGATCGCTCCGCCAAGCATGCGTTTGAGATCTTCTTTATTTACCTGCATAACCATGTCGGGGAAATCTCCATTCAATCAGGACCTAGACCACTTTATAGTAAGCCGCATCGCAGGGCGCGTTGTAAAGCTTTTCGAGCTCGTCATCCACCCGGCCGATCGACATCTGGAATCCGCCCTGCTCTTGAACGGTGAGCAGCTCGCCGATTTGCGATCCGACCAGCTGGATCCCTTTTTCTTCAAGCACCTGGGCGACCCGGCGGAAGACGATGAACATTTCCATCAGCGTCGTGGCGCCGGTTCCGTTGATAAATACCACCAGCTTTTCGCCGGCCTTCACGTCCAAATCCTTCAGCAGGTTGTTGAGCATGATCTCGGCGGTTTCATCCGCGCTTTTCAGCTTCATCCGGCCAACGCCGGCTTCGCCGTGCTGGCCCATCCCGATCTCCATCTCGTCATCGGGCAGCTCAAAGAACGGGAAACCGGTCGCCGGGTGCGTCGCAGGCGTGGCCGCGACCGCGATCGTCGCCGTGCTGAGGCTCATTTTCTCGCCGACCCGCAGCACTTCATCGAATGAATACCCGGCTTCGGCGGCAGCTCCGACGACTTTGATCACCATCAGCGTCCCGATCAGCCCGCGGCGGTTGTCCTGGTCGTTCCGGGGCGCGTTCGAGATGTCATCGCTGCTCAGGATCCGCTTCATCTTCATGCCCTGACGCCCGGCCATCTGAATGACCATGTTCGAAGAAAGGACATCGCCTTCATGGTTGAACACAACCAAAACGACGCCAGCGCCGCGGTCAGCCTGTTTTAACGCTTCCATCACGCGCGGCGCACCAGGCGCAGCGAATATATCGCCCAGGGCGCAGACGTCGATCAGTCCTTTTCCGACCCAGCCGATTAATGCGGGCTCGTGCCCGGCGCCGCCCATCGTGACGACGCCGACTTTGCCAGCCTCTTTAGGTTCGGCACGGGCGACGATCCGCTCGGCTGATTGAACAACCCGCTTGGGATTGGACTTCACGAAGCCGTCGACGAGCTCTGGGACGAGATTCTCTGCCTTGTTGATGAATTTTTTCATTGCCATAATTTAACCCATCCTCTCAATGTTCACTTCTGAATTTTGATAACGAAATCTTAACACCAGTCGTCACAAATGTGAAGACATGGGAGAATTTGACCGATCGAGATCAGATCGTCCGGTCATTGCCGCCGTCGATCTGGATTTGCCCGCCGGTCATGTGCTGGAACAGCGGGCCGCACATCTCGGCGACCAGCTCAGCCACATCATGACTTTTTATCTCGGTTTTCAGCAGGTTGCGCTTCTTATACTGATCAACCGTCATGCCGTAATGCGCAGAGCGCGCCTTCAGCACCTCTTCGGTATACAGGGCGGTATCGAAGACTGCGTCAGGGTGAATGACGTTCACCCTCACCCGGTCGCCGCCCCATTCCAGCGCAGCAACGCGCGCAAGCTGGGTGACGGCTGCTTTGGAAGTCGAATAGGCCGCCGCGCCAGGCCCCGGGGCGCGCATGTTCTTGGATCCCACGACGACTACCCGTCCGTAGCGCGGCGCCAGCCGCAGCAGCGGGAAAGCCTCGCGCAGGATCACCATGTTCGAGACAAAATTGATGTTTAATACCTTCGTGAATTCAGCCAGGGTCAGCTTTTCAATGTGAACTCCGCCGGGGAAAAGCCCGGCATTCAGCACCAGCATGTCCAACCCGCCGAATTCAGCCCCAACCTTCTGGAGCGTCTTGATCACATTTTCTTCATCTGTGATATCACATTCCATCCCGCGATAGCACGGATGATCGAATGTGCGAACGATCTCCGGATTGATGTCGATACCGACCACGCTGCTGCCGCGCCGGAGGAGCGACTCGACGCAGGATTTCCCAATTCCAGAAGCTGCGCCAGTGACCAGCGCCACTTCTCCCGAGAACGGGAGCAGCTCAGGCCGTCTGGCAGCCGTCCATTTTGCTGCAGATTGGAGATCCTCGAGCGCCAGCGGGTGGTATTCCCCCAGCCGGGCAGCCGTTCGGACTGCCAGGACGCCATCGTGGAAAAAGCCCGACGCTTCCTTCGCTTCGCGGGCCAGAATCGGCAGCCGCGATCGCTCCCATCCCGGTCTTCCACAGGATGCTCGCGCCAAGCGCAAGATTCGGCCGGCAGAGCTCCTTCGCTGAATTCTCCATCCGGGACGCGCACCGGGATGCCTGTACGGGCGAAGCGGCTCGGAACCGGCAGCCCGGATTGAAGCACCTGTTCGCCTGCTTCCGATTCGATGAATTCTCGGATCTCCGCGAAATCATCCAGGTGCAGAACCAGGGGACGGCCTCGTTGGGACGAGATCCGGTAGCGGATCTTTGGAAGCTCCAGTTTGTCGCCTGGCGAAAGCGCTTCTTCAGCTGGCTCTTCGGCCGGCAGCCGGTCTTGCGCGATTTGAGCGAGGCGCGCAAACGAGCTGCAGCATTCCGCGCTGGTTTCGCCGCCGACCAGCAGCCCCCGGTTGAGCAGGACATATGCGCAGCGGACCTGGGCTGCGCGCGTGATCCTCCTGCACAGCCGGCGCATGTCCGCATCAAACGGGGCGATCAACGCAGCTTCTTTGTACCATTCGTGCAGGACCTGAGAGCCATTCTTCAGACAGGAGGCTGCCAGGATCGGCAGCGGTTCGCCAAAACAGACATATTTTGAAGTCAGCGCGGCGTGCAGCAGTGCGATGGGTGGGGGCATCGGTGTCTCACAGAGAGCCCTGCTGTTTGAGAGCGCCTCTCCCAGCTCGGTCGGATCGAAAACCGGCAGCTCGCTCAAACCTTGCAGCGCCTCCAGCCGCACGCATGCCCAGCCTTCTGGATCTGGGAGGACGGGCGAAGTCCAGCTGACCTGTCCGATCAGAAGCAGTGATTCCTGGATCCCGAATATATTCCGCCACGATGTCTTAATGGAGATGGACAACCCGGGCCGGACCCATTGGGTTTTCGTGATGGCCTGGCTGAACTGCCTGATTTCTGTTCTCAGCGCCTCGACGAGATATTTTTCCATACGAACTGGCCTCCAATAAGCCAGGCATTCAGCCTGACAAAGTTTTCAATGGATTTTGCTGCCGGACCATCAAATACCGATCAGCATTGGAATTCAAAAAAGTCCAAGAAGAGGCACGGCTTTCCATCAAGCAAAAACCGGAAACCTGGCTATTTCTGTCGGGCCTCTTCTCGCTGACGACCAGGAGGACCAGTATTAGCGCTCGAAAGTTTCGTAAACTTCAAAAGCCTGCTTGGGCGTGTATCCCTCGTGGATCACGCTCTTCAGGGCACGCGCCATCGCGCGCGGCCGGTCGTTCTGCCAGATGTTCCGGCCAAGGTTCACACCGATCGCGCCGCCTTGCATGCCCTTGTAAACGAATTCGAGGACTTCGAAATCGTTGTCGGTCTTTGGACCGCCGGCTATCACAACCGGAACCGGGCAGCCGCCTGCGACTTTTTCGAAATTATCGCAGTAGTAGGTTTTAACGACGGTAGCGCCCATTTCTGCGCAGATCCGGCAGGCCATCGCCAGGTAGCGCGCCTCGCGCTTGTCCATCTCCCGACCCACGGCGGTCACAGCCATCACCGGGATGCCGTAAGGCTCGCACCAGTTAACCAGCTGGGCCAGGTTCAAGATCGAATCGTGTTCGTAATCGCTGCCGACGAAGACGGAAATCCCGATCGCGGAAACATTCAGCCGCAGCATCTCGTCAACCGACGTCGTGATGCCTTCATTAGAGAGATCACCGCCGGACATGCTCGTGCCGCCGCTTACGCGCAGGATGATCGGGGTTTCGGTCGTAGGTGGAATTTGCGAGCGGAGCACGCCGCGCGTCACAAACAGGGCGTCGACGAACTCAACTAAAGGAAGCGCCGCATTACCGACGTGTTCCAGCCTGGAAGTGGGGCCCTGGAAATAGCCGTGGTCCATGGCCAGATAGAAGCACTTCCCATCTTGCTTGATTACTTTTGATACTCGGTTGGCTTTACCCCAATCCATAATAGAAAACTCCTTGTCGTTGTGTGAAATGATATGAATCTCCTGCGACAAGGGAGGCGATGGCAGAACGGGTGTGGGCTCCGGCAGAGTCGGATTGGAGGCGTAATCCGCCCGGCCTGAGAAATCGGTTTTTGAAACCCCCGCTGCATGTTTAAAATAGCATGATCGCAGACAGATGTCAAGTCCCAATTTTCACGATTGACCAGTTGATTCACGAATGTGACATTAGAAAAGCTCATTTAAGACCTTTTCAGGGCACCCGCTCATTGACAAACTCACATATGCATGCTATATTCACGTATGTGAGAGATTGCTGGTCGGCATTCATGTTTGACAGAACAGTCGGTAAGTCTTGCGCCCATTCTGGTGAAATCCAGCGGTTTTTCTCTAGCGTATTTCCATCCTCTTGCGATAAAATGAGTATGCGACAGGCAGGAAGATAGCATGTCCTGCGGGTGTGGTGAATTCAGAATGACCATTAAGTTTAGATCGGGAACTCGTCCCGGCCAGCTGGAGGCAAAAGAAAGCTGCCAGGCGCGCCTTGATCTGCTTTATGGATAGAGGAAGGAGGTGGATGCGTTTCTAACCTGGTCCAAGATTTCTCGGAATTTGACGGCACCTGAAATAGAGTATCGATACCAATAATTGAAGGATAATGAGGAGAAAATGCAAAAACATCGATTTTTCAACACCGTTATGGTAGCGCTCTTGCTGCTTGGCTTGCTTGCAGCAGCTTGCGCCCCGGCTCCTACCCAGGCCCCGGCGCCCGCCGCAACCGAAGCTCCTGCTGCTCCAGCTCCCGCTGAACCCGTTGCTACCGAAGCTCCGGCTGAACCCGTTGCTACCGAAGCTCCAGCCGAGCCGGTCGCGACCGAAGCGCCTGCAGCCGAAGCGCCGAAGTCCGATGTCGAGCTGGTCTTCGTCTGGCACTCCGGTGGTCTCGGCGAGAAGTTTGAAGAGCTCGCTCAGCAGTACACCGCGTTGACCGGCGTAAAAGTTCGTGCGGACCTGGTCCCCTACGGCCCGCAGTGGCACGACAAGATCGCGGCCGAGTTCGCAGCCCAGGGCTCCGGCTTTGACCTGGCGATGTTCGACAGCCAGTCGATGTCCGAGTTTGCCTCCGGCGGTCACGTCGTTCAGCTGAACGACTACATCGACCAGAGCGAGCTGATCAGCGCTGAGGACTTCACCCCCGCTGCCCTGCGCCAGTACGGCGAGTATCCGGAAGGCTCTGGCAACATCTTCGCCCTCCCGATCAACCAGGACTGCATGGGCCTCGTCTACCGCAAGGACCTCTTTGAGGATCCGGCCGAAAAGGAAGCCTTCAAGGCCAAATACGGCTACGAGCTGGCTGTCCCCACCACCTACATGATGATGCGCGACATCGCTGAATTCTTCACCCGCCCCGAAGAGAACCTCTACGGCCTGGCCTCCTACGGCAGCCGCGACTACGATGCGGTCACCAGCCCGCTGGACGGCGTGATCTGGTCGTACGGCGGAGCCCTCTGGGATCCTGAGACCAAGATGGCCCAGGGCGTGATCAACTCCGAGACCAACGTCAAGGCGCTTGAGTATCTACGCCGACCTGTTCCAGTTCATGCCCCCCGGCGCATCTGCCTGGTTCTACGACGAAGTCAACAACGCGGTCCACACCGGCATCGTCGCAATGGCGATCAACTGGTACTACTTCTTCTTCGTCCACGCCGACCCGGCGATCAACCCCTACGCCGACAAGATGGGCTACGACGTACTCCCCGGCGAGATGGTCGACGGCAAGCTCAACCGCGGCATTTCCGTCGGCGGTCAGGGTCTTTCGATCTCGGCTTACTCGAAGAACATCGAAGAAGCCTGGAAGCTGCTCGAGTGGTTCATGACCAACGAGATCCAGTGGCAGTGGACCGAGATCGGCGCACAGACCGGTCGGGTCGACATCCTCACCGATCCAAGATATGTCACGACCAAGCCATGGAACGAGACCTTCCCTGAGTCGATGAAATATGTCCAGGATTACTGGCACGTGATCGAGTATCCTGAGCTGCTCGACATCTGGCAGAAGTACGCCAGCCTGGTCGTCTCCGGCGAAATGGGCGCGAAGGAAGCGCTGGACGCCGTCGCCGTGGAACACCAGGCGATCATGGATCAGATGGAGTAATTTCTTGTGTGAATCCGTCCCCGCGCAGAAGCCTTCTGTGCGGGGACGTAAACTTGACCCTGCTGGCGGCCCCGCAGCTATCTCAGACAAAGACCAGCTGGTGGTTGAGTCCATCACAAAGCTTGCGTTTCCCGATCTTCCACTCAAAATTCATCCCTGCCAGAAGATTGGGGACGCAAGCCCTCTAATAGATTTCTAAGTGGAGGCTGAAACTTGAATACTGCCCTTCCTGCTCCTTCAGATGATAAACCCGTTGTCGTTAAACGACATGGGATGAGTGATGATGTCCTGAAAAGGGTTATGCTCGCGCCGGCGGTCCTGATCATTGTCGGCCTGGTGCTCTACCCGTTTCTTTGGGCTGTCTATTTGAGCTTTCATCAGTTTTCAATCCTGAAGAAAAAACCAGCCGTGTTTATTGGATTGGAGAATTATCAGAGCTTGCTTCACGATCCGGATATCTGGGAGCGGTTTATTTTTACCGGAAAATTTGTCTTCACAGTGGTATCGATTGAGCTGGTTTTCGGTTTCTTGATCGCATATTTCATTCACACGCAGTTCAAAGGGGGCGGCGTCTGGGTCACCCTGCTTCTGCTGCCGATGATGATCGCGCCGGTTATTTCTGGATTGTTCTGGAAATACATCCTCTCGAACAACTGGGGGGTGATTAACTATTTCATTAAGGGAATTCTGGGATTGCCTGAAGTCCAATGGTTGAGTACGAACACGGCGGGGTTTTGGTCGATTGTGATCGTCGACGTCTGGATGTGGACCCCGTTCATGATGCTGCTCAGCCTGGCGGGTCTTTCGGCGGTTCCGACATACCTTTACGAATCAGCTGAAGTGGATCGGGCGTCGTCCTGGTTCAAGTTCACACGGATCACCCTGCCGCTGTCCGCTCCATTAATCTTGCTGGCGGTCGTTTTCCGGACGATTGATGCCTTCAAGACGACGGATATCGTCTGGGTGTTAACAGCCGGCGGACCCGGCTCTTCCACAGAGACTATCGCATACGCCCTCTACAAGCTGGCGTTTGCGTTCTACAAGACAGGCGAGGCTTCAGCCCTGGCGGTCATGCTCTTGATCACAGTGATCGGCCTGAGCATTATCCTTGTGCGCGTGCTGAACCGCGCCAAGCAAGCGACACAGTAGACGGAGCAAGCCATGCATTCGAAAAAACTCTTAAAACGCATTCTTGCCTGGGCGCTGCTGATCCTCCTGATCGTGATCTTCATCTTTCCGTTTTACTGGATGGTCGCCACAGCCCTGAAAACCCGGATTCAGATCGTCAATATCCCCCCCCTGTTTATCTTCACGCCGACCTTAGATAATTTCAAAGGTGTCTTCTTCACAAGCTCCGGGTTGGAGACGAACTTTAAAGAATTCTTCAAGATGAGCATCATCATCAGCGCCCTGAGCACCTTTTTCTCGGTTCTCTTCGGCTCGCTGGCAGCCTACAGCGTCTCGCGCTTCAAGATGAAGGGTAAAGATGACCTGATGTTCTTCATCCTGAGCACGCGCATGCTCCCGCCAATCGCCACGCTGGTGCCGCTGTTCTTGATGTACCGTCAGCTCGGCCTTTCCGACACGGTGCACGGGATGGTTCTGCTGTATACGATGTTCAACCTGGGCTTTACGACCTGGATGATGAAGAGCTTCTTCGATGAGATCCCGATCGAATATGAGGAAGCCGCGCTGATGGACGGCTACAGCCGCTGGGAAGCGTTCGTGAAAGTAGTCCTGCCTCAATCGGTCACCGGCCTGGCAGCCTCGGCTGTCTTCTGCCTGATCGCGAGCTGGAACGAATTTGTTTACGGATCTATCCTGACGACCCGTTATGCCCGTACGGTCCCGCCGGCGGTGGCAGTGCGCGTCGGTCACGAAGGATACGAGTGGGGCAAGATCGCCGCGACGGCCTTCATGTACGTCTTACCAGTATTGATTTTCACCTTCCTGGTTCGAAAATCCTTGCTGCGCGGTCTCACCTTTGGCGCGATCAAGAAATAGGCCGAAGAGGATCGATTCTTCAGAGAGTGAGATACCAAACATGGCTAAAGTCGAATTACGTGATATTGTCAAGAGATACGGTCAAAATGTCGCCGTCAATCATGTCAACCTGACCGTCGAGGACGGCGAATTCCTGATCTTACTGGGTCCATCAGGCTGTGGGAAAACGACCAGCTTGCGCAGTATCGCCGGGTTGGAAGCTCTGGATGGAGGCGAAATACTGATCGATGACGTCGTCGTCAATGACAAACGTGCCTCAGATCGAGATACAGCTTTTTGCTTCCAGCAGTACGCCCTGTACCCCCACCTGACTGCATTTGAAAATATCGCCTTCCCGCTCCGAACGCAGCAGATGGCCAATCAGGAAGTGGAACACCGCGTGACTGAGGTTGGAAAGCAGCTTCAGATTGAAGAGATCTTCACAAGAAAACCCAGCAAATTGAGCGCCGGCGACCAGCAGCGCGTCGCCCTGGCGCGCGCGATGGTCCGGCAGCCGAAAGTCTATCTGATGGATGAGCCGCTGTCCAACCTGGACGCTCAGCTGCGCGTCGATATGCGCGGCGAGCTCCGCCGGCTTCAAATAACCAACAGAATCACCACCATATATGTTACTCACGACCAGACCGAAGCGATGGCCATGGCCGACCGGATTGCGATCATGAACCTGGGCGTGCTCCAGCAGGTCGGCACCCCGGACGATGTCTATACCTATCCGGTAAACTTGTTTGTGGCGAATTTCATCGGCAGTCCCAGCATGAATTTCATCAATTGCGAATATGTTGCCGCCGATCATGGTGTGCGCATTCCGACGGAGACCGATTCGGTCGTCTACAGACTTCCGGAAGATATCAAGCAATCGGTTTCTGGTTTGAAAGACGGCGATGAGCTGGTTTTGGGCATCCGGCCGGAAGACGTGTACATTCATACGGAACCGGTGGATGATGGTTTTGAAGTCAAATACATCCTGTTGGAAGCCCTGGGATCTGAGAACATCCACCATGTCGGTCACAGTAATCTGTTTGTGATTGCTCGAACCTCTCCGGCTGATGTCTTCGAAGAAGGCCAGTCCCTCTGGATTTCTTTCGAGCATGCTGGTATCCGGCTTTTCGATCGAAAAACCGAGATGGCGATTTAGGAAGGTTGCTATGTCTGAAGTCAATATCATAGGTTTACAGAAGAGTTTTGGAGATGTCCAGGCGTTGAACGATGTCTCGTTTGACGTGAAGGATCACGAGTTTGTGACCATGCTTGGGCCTACCGGCGCAGGAAAAACGACGACACTCCGCTGCGTCGCCGGTTTGGAGAAGCTGGATTTGGGCGAGATTCATCTCAGCGGAGCAAATATCAACATGCTGCCTCCTGGCCAGCGAAATATGGCCTTTGTTTCACAGCATTACGCCCTGTACCCGCATATGACGGTTCGCCGCAACCTGCAGTTCCCGCTGGACAAAACAGAAATGACCAGCGATCAGAAGAAAGCGCGGATCGATGAGATCGCCAAGATCCTTCACATCGTCCCGCTGCTTCAGCGATATCCGAGCAAGCTGAGCGGCGGTGAAATGCAGCGCGTTGTCATCGGGCGAGCGATGGTCCGCAGCCCGCAGTTGTTCCTGCTGGATGAGCCGCTGTCCAACCTGGATGCCAAGCTTCGGGAAGAGCTCCGCTTCGAGCTCAAACGCTTGCAGAAAGAGGCCGGTTCGACCACGCTCTACGTCACCCACGACCAGATCGAGGCGATGTCGATGTCAGACAGGGTCGTGGTGATCGACAAAGGTGTGCTGCAGCAAATCGGCAGACCATCCGAGATTTATTCCTATCCTGCAAACGTTTTGGTTTCCAGCATCGTCGGCACCCCCCCGATGAACATCGTACCCGTGGTCGTCGGCGATAATCGCTTCAATCTCGAAACGAATGGCCACGGCGCAGAGCTGCCCTCCAACTATAAGAACATCCTTGCACCCGGGAAATATCAGCTGGGTGTTCGCCCGGAAAATGTAAAACTTGTCTCAAAATCGGCTCCGAACGCCCTACCGGCCGAGGTATTGGTGATCGAAGCGTTTGGATACGAAAAGCTGGTGGAGATCGATCTGGCGAAGACCCGAGTCCGCGCCCGGGTTTCGCCGCGCACAAAGCTGAAGGTCGGCGAGAAAATTTTTATCCAGCTCGATGAGAATAAGACGCGTTTCTTCGATGTCAGCGGTACGTTGATTCGCTCCTGAGCCTCTTGGAGGAAAACATGGAAAAACGAAAAAAATTTGGTATTTACGGAGATATGATCGCGATTGGGCTGATCATCGCCGGATTCTTGATGATGGTTCAACCGCTGACGATGTTGCTGTACACGATTGGATTTCCAGTAATCCTGTCAGGCGTCGTTCTGTTTAATATCAGCTCGCATTATTAGGATCTTTCCAAAGGGACAGATCTCATGGCAAAGAAGATAATCAACAACCCAAAGGATGTCGTCCAGGAGACGATTTCTGGTTATTTGATGATGCACCCTGGAGAGTTTCGCCAGCTGGAAGGCGTCACGGCCATCGTAAAGACTCAGCTGGACCCGGATAAGGTCGGGTTGGTCATCGGCGGAGGCAGCGGGCACGAACCGATCTTCCTCGAATTCATTGGCAAGGGCTATGCCGATGCGGTTGCGATGGGCAACATCTTCGCCGCCCCGTCCCCGGATATCGTCCTCGCCGCGACCCAGGCGGTCGACCGGGGCAAGGGCGTCCTTTACGTATATGGGAATTACGCCGGCGACAACCTGAATTTTGACATGGGCGCAGAGCTGGCCGATCTGGAAGGCATTCGGACTGAAACCGTGCGCGTCTGGGATGATGTCGCATCGGCGCCGCCGGAACGCATCACCGACCGCCGCGGCATCGCCGGAGATTTTTATGTGATCAAAGTCGCTGGCGGCTGCTGCGATGCCGGCCTTGACCTGGATGAAGTAAAAAGGATAACTACCAAGGCGCGAGACAATACCCGCACCATGGGCGTCGCCCTTTATCCAGGCACGATCCCGGGTGAAGGCACACCCGCCTTCACCCTCCCGGAAGATGAGATTGAAATCGGCCTGGGCCTGCACGGCGAACCGGGCGTCCGCCGCGGCAAAATCCAGCCAGCGGATAAACTGGTCGACGAGATGATGTCGCTGATCGTCCCCGACCTGCCCTTTAAGGCCGGCGACGAGGTTTGCGCACTGATCGACGGCTTTGGATCAACGACGCGCATGGAGCAGCTGATTGCGATGCGCCGGACTCTGCAGAACCTCGAACACATGGGCTTCAAAGTTCACCAGGCGGATGCGGGTGCTTACGCGACCTGCCAGGAGATGGCCGGTTTTTCGATCACCCTGATGCGCCTGGATGAAGAGCTTAAAAAGTATTTCGATTGGCCGGTTTGGTCGACGGTTTACAAGAACAGGCCGCGGTGAGCTGTTTATGGAAAGCCTGACAGCTTCTCAGCTAAAAGACATGCTGATGCATGTCGCGAAATCAGTCATCGATTCAAAAGAACAGCTTTGCGAGGCCGATCGGAATATCGGCGACGGCGATCACGGAATCGGGATGGCGCTGGGCATGGAAGCCGCTGCCAACGAGCTGGCTGCAAAGGAATTCACCGACGTCTACGCTGTTTTCGGGACCGTTGGACGTACGATGATCAAAGTGATGGGTGGGGCCTCGGGCATCATCTTTGGCCTGCTTTTCTATGCAGGCTCGAAGAACATGCAGCCGAAATCCGAGCTGTCCACGCAGGATTTCGCCGAAGTCTTCGCCAGGGCGTTGGCCGAAATCCAGGCTAAGGGCGGGGCACAGCTGGGAGACAAGACCATCGTGGACGGGCTGCAGCCGTTCGTCGAAGCGCTGCAAAAAAGCCAATCTGCTGGAGAGGGCTTCAAGCCATTGCTTCGTGCAGGCTATGCTGCCGCCGAGGCCGGGAAGGAAAAAAGCAAGCAGTACATCGCCCGTTTCGGCAAAGCAAAAACCCTCGGCGAGCGGGCGGTTGGTTTCCCGGACGCAGGCTGCGTGACGCTGACGGTGATTTCCAGGTCGATGTGTGAGTGGGCAGACGCGAACCTGGCGGAATAAATCTATTCTCCTCCCTGATCGAAGCCGATCTGTTCTCGACGGATCGGCTTCGATCGAGAGCAGCTGCCCGACTGAAAAAGATCGATCGTGAGTGGCAACCAGTTCCGGCAGGATTTTCCTGCCGGAGTTTTTTCTGAACTTGAAGAAAGCAAGGAACCCGAATGCCGGCAAAAGAATTGATCTTAGGCTGCGACTTTGCTGCAGTAAAGCTTATGAAGGTAGTCCGCAAGCTGCTTGAAGACCAGGCGATCGCTTACACGTTCATCGGGGTCGAAGACGAATCGGATGAGACGGCCTATCCACTGATCGCCCGGCAGGTCGCTGAAGCGATCATCGCGAGCGGTTATCAGAAAGAAGGAATTTTGATCTGCGGCACCGGGATTGGAATGTCGATCAGCGCCAACAAGTTCCCGGGGATCTATGCCGCGATCTGCCACGACGGTTATTCAGCCGAGCGGGCGCGCCTGAGCAACAGCACCAACGTGCTCTGCATGGGGGCGCGCGTGATCGGGCCTGAGCATGCCAAAAAAGTTCTCAGCGCCTGGTTGAAGACTGAGTTTCAGGGCGGGCGCTCCCAGGCGAAGCTCGATCTCATTCGATCGTTTGAGCAGGAGCTCTACCGATGAGCCTTCGGTTCCAGACCTTGTTTGTGGGCTCAAACTTGAAGATGTACCAGACGAACCGCCAGACGCTGGAGTTCCTGGATCAGCTCCAGCAGCTCACGGGCGATATCCCGCGCTCGCAGCTGAAATTGTTCATCCTGCCGTCCTATACGGCTCTGGCTGATGCCTGCCGGATGGTGGATCACGGTCGGATCTGGATCGGTGCGCAGAACATGCATTGGGAAGAGCAGGGCCAGTTCACCGGCGAGATTTCGCCCATCCAGCTGCGGGATATCGGTGTCGATCTCGTTATGGTCGCCCACGCCGAGCGCCGCCAGCACTTCGGGGAAACCGACGCGCTGGCGAACCGCAGGGTGCTTTCAAGCCTGGCGCATGGTTTCCAGACCCTGCTGTGTGTCGGAGACCGCCGCGAAGACCTGCAGTCCGGGCGGTCGGCGGAGGTCTTAAGCCGCCAGCTGGAGGTTGGATTGACGGGCGTGAATTCCGAACAGGCAGACCGCTTGTGGGTCGCCTATGAGCCGGCCTGGGCGATCGGTGAGGGTGGGACGGTCGCCGACCCTGCTTTTGCAAACGAGATGCACGCGGTCCTGCGCATGATCCTCAGGAAATGCTTCCCGGACCGGGAAGCGGGCGTGCCGCTGCTCTACGGCGGCAGCGTGAACTTGGAGAATGCGGTGGATTTGATCCGCCAACCCGAGATCGACGGGCTGTTCATCGGCCGCGCCGCCTGGGACGCAGCCCGGTTGAATCGAATCGTGCGCGATACCCTCGCTACCCGGCGTTGAGCTCCGGGTTGATCGAAACCTTCATCGCCGTTCCAGCGATCATCAATTTAAGCGCTTCTTCGGTCTGCTCGAGCGGCATCTCGCCCGAGAGCATGAAGCGCGTGTCGATCAGGCCTGACGCGACCAGGTTGCAGGACTCCCAAAAATCGACCGGGGAGTTGCCGTGCGTGTTGAACAGGCTGATTTCGCCGTAATGGACAGCCGGCGCGTCGAGTTCGACGATCGTCCCGCTCTTCAATCCGCCGAACCACAGCACCCGACCTCCGCGCCTTGCAGCGCGCACTGCGCCTTCCCAGGTCTCCTTCGCTCCGGCGCATTCGATCGAGACGTCCGCGCCGCGCCCGGCGGTGAGATCGCGGATCGCCTGAACGGCGTCCGCACGGCCCGCGTTGATGATCGCAGAGGCGCCGAGCTGCCGGGCATACTCCAACCGCTCGTCGTTGCGGTCGACCACGATCACTTCCGCCGCCCCGGACGAACGGGCGAGCTGCAGGTGCATCAGGCCCACTGCCCCGCCGCCGCCCATAATCGCGACCTTCTCGCCGGGTCGGATCTGGATCATTTTATGCGAGTGGACGACCGAGGCCAGCGGTTCCATCAGGGCAGCCTGGGCGTAGCTCAGGTGCTCGGGGACCACAAGCGTGTTCCAGCGCACGAATGTGCCGGGAAGCCTGACGTACTCCGCATAGGCGGCAAAGTTGTGAATCATGTTCTCGCAGATGTTTTCCTGGTGGTGCTTGCACGGGTAGCAGGCGCCGCAAGGCCCAAAACAGCTGGCAGTCACGCGCATCCCCAGGCTGAAATTCTCCACCATGCGGGCCTATCTCAACCACGTCCCCTGCAAATTCGTGCCCAAACAGGAACGGAGGCGGGTATTTCGGGTGCCCGCGCAGGTAGGTTTTAACGTCGGTGCCGCAGGTTGTGGCCGAGCGAACCTTGACGAGCATTTCATCCGGGCCGATCACCGGCATCGGCACTTCCTGCACCTGCAGCTTTTCAGGTCCCAAATAGACGACAGCGCGCATTGTTTTTGTCATGGATTTATCTCGCGTCAAAGTTGTTGAGCCGCGCCAGCCATATTCAGCTCGGCGATCGCGCCTGTAAAATCTTGCTCGTGGACGATCTTCTGGATCGCGCGGATCATTTTTTCGGGGTGGGGGTGCTGCCAGACGTTCCGGCCGAAAGTAATCCCCGAGGCGCCCCGCTGGATGCAGACCAGCACATCATGCAGCATCTCCTCGACGCACTGGCTTTTTCCGCCGCCCAGCAGCACGATCGGAGCCGGGCAGGACTCTGCGATCCTTTCCATCTCCTCCGGCACGTCCGGGAAATCGCTTTTCACCACGTCTGCCCCGATCTCGAACGCGATCCGAGCCATATCCGCCAATATTTTCGAAATCTTTAATCGGCTTTCCCTCGAACCGCAGCCCCCAGGTGGTCGGCTCGATCATCACCGGGATCCCCAGTCGATGGCAGCTCTCGATGGTCGCTGCGGCAAAAGCCATGTTGTCGATCTGGCGGTTGCTCTGCTCCTGACCGAAGATCAGGCAAATCTTGACCATATCCGCGCCCAGGCGGGCCGCCTCTTCGGCGGAAATGGTGGGCACCTGACCGTCGGTCCTGTCGCCGCCCGGGAAGTTCGCAAACAGTGGGAAATCGACCGCCAGGATCACCGCCGGCGACTCTCTGCCGGTGAGCAGATATCCAAAGCGGCGCAGCGCCCCGGGATTCACCAATATACCTTCAGGCTTGCCGGCTAAAACCTGCTCGAGGCGTTCGCCCAGGTTCTCCAGGCCGGCAACAGCGCCCATCGCGACGCCGTGGTCAACCGCGACTGCGACGCACCGGCCTGTCTCTTTATTAAACAGACGGCTGGTGCGGATTGTGACTCCATAATCAAAAGCCTGGTTCAGCATGAAGGACACCTCGTTCATGGATGGATGGAATTTCAGATTATTTTGGTGGTCCGCCTGGATCGAGCAGCGGATGTTCGATTGACAAATCCGAAAATGAGCGTTAAACTAGCAATAATTACATTTGTGATATTATATCACAAATGTGACGAAATAGGCAGGTCTCAGGAGGTTGTCTTGACGAAGCTCAAAGGGAATCTTGTTGTCGGGCAGTCGGGTGGGCCGAGCGCTGTGATCAACGGCTCGGTCTGCGGTGTTGTTCAGGAGGCATTTCGACACCCGGAAATCGAAGAGGTTTACGGTATGCGCCATGGGATCGAAGGGTTGCTCCGCGAAGACCTGCTGGACTTTCGCAAGGAAGCGCCGGATGATATTGATGGGCTGCGCAAGACGCCTTCTTCTGCATTGGGATCCTGCCGCTTCAAGACCAGCGATGACGACCTGGAGCAGATCGTTCGGATCTGCCGGCTGCATAACATCCGCTTCTTCATGTATGCCGGCGGTGGAGATTCGATGGATACCGCAGACAGGCTTTCAAGAGCCGCATCGGCTCAAAATTTTGAGATGCGGATCATCGGCGTCCCTAAAACGATTGACAACGATCTTCCTGTCACCGACCACTCTCCGGGATACGGCTCGGCGGCGCGCTATATCGCGACGATATGTACCGAGATGAAGCGAGATGCGATCGCACTGCGTCACACTGAAAGGGTCAAGATCCTCGAGACGATGGGCCGCAACAGCGGCTGGCTGGCAGCAGCCTCGGCGCTCGCCGATGATTACGCCCCGGACCTGATCTATCTCCCAGAACGGCGGTTGACAGAAGACCAGATCCTGGCGGATATCGACGACTTGCTCCGCACAAAGGGTTTCGTCTTCCTGGCCGCTAACGATGGATTGAGAAAGCCGGACGGGAGCTTCATCTCGATGAATACCGATCCGCTGAACACCGATGCCTTCGGCCACCCGGAGCCGGGTGACCTGGGCAAATATCTCGCCGATCTGGTGATGACGAAGCTGAAGGTCAAAGCGCGCGCCGATAAACCCGGGATCATCCAGCGCTGCGCCGGGCAGTTTATCTCTCCAGCGGATGCGGACGAAGCTTATCGCGTCGGGCAGCGGGCGGTCATCCAGGCTGCCGCCGGCGAGAGCGGGCAGATGATCACGCTCGTCCGCGAGCCTGGCGAGCCTTACGTCTGCTCTACCGGCGCTGTCCCGCTCGGTCTGGTCTCGAACCTTGAAAAATTAGTCCCAGGCGAATACATCCATCCGTCTGGAAACCAGGTTGCGGAAAAATTTAAGGAATATGCTCGCCCGCTGATCGGCGGGCCTCTCCCGGATTATGTCACGCTGAAAGCTTTTCCGGTCAAGAAGCTTCTGAAGCAGCCATCCTGAGCCAATCAAAAGACCTGAGAGTTGTGGAAATCCGTCAGCCTTCGTCGATTTTCTCGATCTCCGAACCAGAAAGGAAGCCATCCATGGGTAAACCAGCGCTCACGCCTCGCGAGAGAGTCATCATGGCGATCAACCATCAGGAGCCGGACCGGGTTCCCTTCGACCTCTACCTTAGCGCGGCGGCGTACCATGAGCTCCGGGCTTATCTCGGCCTCCCACCGGATCCGGATCAAAAGGTGGGCATCTGGTCGGAGGTCTCTCCGGCTGTCGACCTGCTCGATGCGATCCGCGTGGATTTCCTTTATATCGGATTGAACCCGGCATCCAAACCCTCGCCTCTGGCTCGAGACGACGGTCTGCTGTACGACCAGTGGGGAGTGGGGCGGAAGAAAGTCGAGCTGCCCGAGGGTGGAAGCTATTACGAAATGGAGCGCTATCCGCTGGCGAATCCGACTCTTCAGAGCATTGCGGAGTACCCCTGGCCGGATCCTTATGATCCCCGAAGGGTGGAGGGGCTGCGCGAAAAATTCCTGCAGGCGCAGCGGGAATCGGATAAGGCGATTGTCAGCCGGTTCGCTACCTCAATCTGGGAGCAGGCCACCTATCTGGTCGGATTCCAGGAATTCCTGGAGCTGGCTGTGCTCCAGCCCGAGATCGCTGAGGCTGTGCTGGATAGGACTACCGAGGTCGCGATGGGCATGGCGGATGTGGGGATCGGGGCCGTCGGCGACCTGATCGACATCTACCGGATGAGCGGCGAAGACATGGGCACCCAGCGCTCGCCGCTGATCTCCCCCAGGATGTACGCCCGCCTGGTCGAGCCGCGCTTCAGACGCTATTGGAAATTCATCAAGCAAAAATTGTCTGAAGCAGGCTCCTCGGCGAAGATCATGGTCCATTCCTGCGGGACGGTTCGCGCCTTCCTGCCGAGCTGGATCGAGATGGGCCTGGATATCCTCGACCCCGTCCAACCCCTGGCTTTGGGGATGGAGCCCGAAGGCTTGAAGCGTGACTTCGGTCGGGAGCTGACCTTCCACGGCGGGATCGATCTGCAGGAGCTGCTGCCGAAGGGAACTCCGGAGCAGGTCATGGAAGGAGTCCGCGATATGATCCGGACCTTGGGTCCTGGCGGCGGGTACATCGTCTCTCCGGCGCATAACGTCCAGCAGGATGTCCCGCCAGAGAACCTGGTCGCGATCCGTGATGCGATCGAGCTGTATGGAGCTTACCCGATCCAATAAGTAAAAGCGGATTGCCAGTCAGGCGATTTTGACCTCGACGCGCACTTCATCTCTCCCAGGTTCGGGGATGGGGAGGATGTTCCCTCGATTTCTTTTCCGTCAACGATCAATTTCGGCACTGTTCCCGGATCAGCCCGCTTGACCCGGATCTTGTACGTCACACCTCGATAAATTCGTTCGGCGCTGAACCCGGGCCAATCGTCGGGGATCACCGGGTCGACCTTCAATCCATCCAGCGTCGGGCGGATCCCGAGGATCCACTGGCTGATCGCGACGTAGTTCCACGAGGCTGTCCCGGTCAGCCAGGAGTTCTTGGCTTCGCCGTGGGTCGGGGCGTCCTTCCCGGCGATCATCTGAGCGTACACGTACGGCTCGCAGCGGTGGACTTCAGAAATTTCTTCCCGGAACGATGGATTGATGCGCAGGTAATAATCGTGGGCGCTCCGCCGCGGCCCAACCGGGCTTCAGCGATCATGATCCAGGGGTTCGTGTGGCAAAAAATTCCTGCATTTTCCTTATATCCAGGCGGGTAGGTCGTGATCTCTCCGAGCCGCAGGTCATAGGCGGTATAAGCTGGCTGGTGCAGCACGATGCCGTGAGGCGTTGCAAGCCGCTCGGACACCGAATCGATCGCCTGGCGGGCCCGCCCGTCGACCAGCCCGATCCCGGCCATCACGCAGATGCCCTGCGGTTCGATGAAGATCTGACCCTGCTCGTTTTGAAGCGAACCGATCGGCTCGCCGAAAGCGTCGTATGCCCGCCGGAACCAGCTTCCGTCCCAGCCGCTCTGCAGGACCGTCTGTTCCATCTGTTGGGCCGCCAACCGATAACTCGCTGCCTCAGCTTGCCGGCCGATTTTTTCAGCGATATCTGCCATCTCCGCAGCTGCAAGCACGAACAGCCCGCCGATGAAGACCGATTCGGCAGCTTTTCCTTCCAGGTTGGTTGTTGTCTGGAACGATTCCCCGGGTTTTTCCGAGAAGCAGTTCAGGTTCAGACAGTCATTCCAATCGGCGCGCCCGATCAGAGGCAGGTTATGCGGCCCGATCCGGTCCAGCGTGTAGCGGATGCTGCGCTGCAGGTGGTCGTAGAGCGGTTGGGCAAGCGCCGGGTCGTTGTCGTAAGGAGTGGAAACATCCAGGATCGTGAAATCGCCGGTTTCTTTCAAATATGCCGAGACAGCCAGCACGAGCCAGAGCGGGTCGTCATTAAAATTCGTGCCAACTTCGTTATTGCCGCGTTTGGTGAGCGGCTGGTACTGGTGGTACGCCCCACCGTCGGGAAGCTGGGTCGCCGCCAGGTCCAGGATTCGCTCCCTGGCGCGTTCCGGGATCATATGGAGGAATCCGAGCAGGTCCTGGTTGGAATCGCGAAAACCCATCCCGCGGCCGATCCCCGATTCGAAGTAGGAAGCCGAGCGGGACATATTGAAGGTGACCATGCACTGGTACGCGTTCCAGATATTCACCATGCGGTTCGTGTGCTCATCAGGCGTGTTCACCTGGAACCGATCTAAATGGGCGGACCATGATTCCACCAGGTTTCTGAACGCCTGCTCGACCTTATAGTCGTGGAGGTAATATTCGATGATGGGCCGGAGTCTGGTTTTATTGATCCGGTTCGAGCCAGGCGGCTCGAATTTCTCCGCAAGGGGGTTGTGATGGATTCCGAGCAGGAAGATCGCCTGGCGCGTTTCACCGGGTTGGAGCGAAAGATCGATCTGCAGCGCGCCGATCGGCGACCATCCGTGAGCCTCACCGTTCAAAAGCTGCCCTTGCTCGACTGCCAGCGGCCGATCCCAGCCGCGGTAGGGGCCGATAAAGGCGTCTCGCCGGGTCTCGTAGCTGACCGGAGAAGGCGTGCAGGCAAAGAACGCGAAATGATCGCGCCGCTCGCGGTACTCGGTCTTGTGGTAGATCACGCCGTCTTCTACTTCGACCTCACCGGTGTTAAAATTTCTTTGGAAATTGGTGGCGTCATCGTGGGCGTCCCACAGGCAGAACTCGACCGCTGAAAAGATGGAGATTTTCTTTGTTGTATCGCCGTGGTTCGTCAGGCGGATCTGCCAGATTTCAAGGTCGGCAGACAGAGGCACAAAAAAGCGCGTCCAGGAGCGGATCGGGCCGCGCTGCGATTCTATTGTTGTGTAACCCAGCCCATGACGGCAGGTGTAGCTGTCTAACGCAGAGCGGTTCGGTTGGCCGGTTGGAGACCAGGACTTCTCCGGTGGTATGATCGCGCAGGTAGATGCAGCGCCCGCCGGTGTCCAGGGGGACGTTGTTGTAGCGGTAGCGCGTGATCCGGCGCAGCCTGGCGTCGCGGTAAAACGAATAACCCCCGGCTGTGTTTGAGATCAGCCCAAACATCCTCTCCGAACCCAGGTAGTTGATCCAGGGCAAGGGGGTATCCGGGCGGGTGATCACGTACTCGCGTTGGGCGTCATCAAAATATCCGTATTTCATGGATCCATCATACCACAGCCGTCGTTTCCAAGATTCCAGACAAATCCCGTAGAATTATCAGACTAAGGTATGACATTTGGCACTGGCATTCAGGATGCAAGTGCTTAAAACGTTAGTATGCCGCCGTAGTTCGATCCCCATTGCACATGGCGGCAGGCAGTCTGCCAACCTGATAATCTCGCTTGAAGGATCATTGTAAATCATCGGCGCTTCCACATCCGAACGTTTCAGCGGGACGACCTTGCGGCGATCCAGGACCTGCAGGACCGCTATGCTCTCTGGTATCCGGGTGCGAGCGCTCCTGCGGTCGAAGTGTATTGCTCTCCTGGATTTGGGAGCGGGGCGAATATCTTCTCCGCGTTCTCGTCCGACGGTACGCTGGTTGGATTTGCGCCGCTGCTGCCTGAGCTGGTAACCGACAGCCAGCCCGATGGCTCGCATATCATCTGGGCTGAGATCAAAGTCGATCCGGCAGCGGATGAAGCGGAACCACTGCGGGAAGCGCTGCTGGGCTGCGTGCTGGATCGTTCCACAGATCTTGTGAAGCGCCTGCCGCGCGGCCCAACCCAGGTGATTATTCAATCTGATCCGAACGAGACCTCGATCATCGAATTCCTGACCGGCGCTGGCTTTGTCCATACCGAGAGCGTGTTCCACATGCAGCGCGATCTTGGGGCCCCGATCGCAGCGGTGCTCGCGCCGCCCGGGATGAAATCAGTCCCCTGGCGGATGAAATCCGCAGCGGAGCAGCAGCTGTATGTCGATTCTCGAAACCTTTGCTTTCCCGAAAACCGTTTGAGCCTGGAAGATTGGTTGTATTTCCTGCAGTCACCGCTCTGGGAAGTTGGCGCCTGTCTGGCAGTGTTCGACGACGATGAGCTGGCCGGGAGCATAACGCTGTTTTGGGACGAGGCTCGCAATCGTGTGTCTGGGCGGTCGGTCGGCTCAACTGAATTCCTGTTCGTTCTGCCGCGCTGGCGCGGCCTGGGTCTGGGAAAATACCTGATCGCCCAGGGGTTGAGCTATCTCAAAAAGCACGGGCTGACGGAGGCGCAGCTTGAAGTCAGGGCGGCAAACATCGGCGCCCTCGGCCTTTACACCCAAATGGGCTACCAGGTCAACCGGGAAAGCTGGTTCCTGGTCAATACACTATAATCCCCGATTATTCCGAATAAATCGCCAGGTATCCCGCCTCCTCGTGGAGGGAAATCAGGTCACTGTCCTCTTTCGACCAGGCGGTCAGCTCGGGTTCGAGCGCGAGCGCTTCTTTCAGTTCAGCTATCGCCCGCTCTTTTTGGCCTTCGAGTGCATGCTGGCAGGCCCGGTTGTAGATCACCGTCCCGTTCCATTTTCGATCATCAGGGGCCAGGGCAATCAACCCGGCGGTGACCGATCCCTGGAGCTCGCTCGATAAGCCCGGCTTGCCGAGATCGTTGAACACGATCCCCAGGTGGATCAGCGCATGTTCGACGAAGTTGAACACCAGGCCCTGCCAGAGCGGGCGATTGGATGGGAGCAGGTCGGTCCGCAGCAGGTCTTCCTCGCTCAAATCGGCGAGCAGTGCCCGGATCGATTGGCGGGCGTCTTCGCTGCGCTGGAGCGATTGCTCCCAGGTCAGCGATCGGCAGGCCAGGAACTCCTGGTCGTTGATCTCAAGATAATTTTCGTAATCGACGAAAGGCTCGCCGCGGCGAGCCCTTTGGATATTTTCAAGCTGGCGCACGCACCAGCCGGCGGAGTGGCAGATGTTGTCTTTCGCGGCCCAGGCGTTCAGCTCGCCGACCGCCTGGCGCTCGCCTTCACTCAGCAGGTCCCCAAGCTCAACTTCGGCCGCTTGCATCAAATCAAGCAGGCGCAGGATTTGTTCTTTCTTTGACATCGGGCTCTCCAGTCTTATCTTCGGATGATCGGCAGGTGGATGTTATTATATTTCACCGTGAGGAAACCGAAAGGCTGATTTTGCCGGGAAGGATGATCTCAGCCGGGCTGAAAGCGGCTTCAGAGAGACGATGGGGGGTGCTGAATTGGGCTGCGTATTGAATCGTATCATTGGTGTTAAATCTAATTCCCGGCGCCAGCTGGATGTGTCTTGGCTGGGGTATTGGTGGAAGAAAACATCATATCAGGAAAGGCCAGGCGCAAGAAAATTTTGAAAACGCTCGAGCCGACCGCTCTGAAGTGCTGAGGCGATCATCCATCCAGCGGGCAGGGCTCAAGTTCGTGGAAATATATCTCGGGGAAGTTTCCCCAAACGCGGCTCAGAGCTCGATCGTCCCGTGCAGGTAAAGCACAGCCCGGCCGCCGATCTTCACACGCTCGCCGACCAGCTCGCAGACCAGCTCGCCGCCGCGGGCGGAGATCTGGCGGGACTCCAGCCGGTTCTTCCCCAACCGATTTGCCCAGTAGGGGATCAGCGTGCAGTGCGACGAGCCGGTCACCGGGTCTTCTGGGACGCCGACTCGCGGCGCAAAGAAGCGCGAGACGAAATCGGATCCCTCTCCCGGCGCGGTCGCGATCACACCCAGGGCGTCCAGCTGCGCAAGGCGCTCGAAATTAGGCTGTAAGGCGGCCACCTCGGCTTCCGACTCAAACACGGCCAGCACGTCGCGCGCCCGGCTGACCTCGACCGGCGCGGCTCCCAATCCCTCGAGCAGCGCTGCAGGAGCTTCGTAAGGAAGCGGGGGCCGGCTCGGGAAATCCATCACCAGCAGCTCATGCTCATACGAGACGGTCAGCGGGCCGCTCAGCGTGTCGAATTGCACCGCCGGGGCATTAAAGCCCAGGCATTCCTTCAGCACGAAGGCGGTCGCCAGCGTGGCGTGCCCGCACAGGTCGACCTCCGCGCCGGGCGTGAACCAGCGCAGGTGGAAGCGCTCGGTCTCGTCTTTGAGCGGGACGAAGAAGGCGGTCTCGGCGTGGCGGTTTTCGGCCGCGATCTTCTGCATCGTCTCGGCCGGCAGCCAGGATTCAAGCGGGCAGACGCCTGCCGGGTTGCCGGCGAACAGGCGTGAGGTGAATGCGTCGACGTGATAGTAGGGGATTTTCATATGGCGACCTCGGGAATTATTTCTGAGGATTATACCAATTCTGCTGCTCCAAGCCGAACTCTCCCTTTGGATGTCATAGTATTTCTAAATAATTCCAACAGGAGCTTCCGCTCTCGGGAATCTCTCACGGTCGTGGCTGTTCTTTCGAACGGGGGTGTTTTCCAAGATTTATCAGAATGTGATAAATGTCACTTGTTGCCAAACTCAATAATTGTATATTATTGCGATATATAGCCTGGAGCAGCTTGGCAGCTTCATTCAGATGCCTAAAAAATCATACCCAGTGGATGTCCCGATGCAAACATTGAAGAAAACGGTAGTATTGGCATGTTTGTTCCTGACGATAATTTCGCCCGGTTCTGTTGAGGGGCTTCTCGAGCCTTCTTTCTCTTCAAGTGCCTCGGCAGATGCGCCAGAATTTCCGGGGATCGAGCGAATCTCGGTGGCGACGGATCGGACGCAGGGGAACGATTATTCATGGTTCCCTTCGATATCCTCCGACGGCCGATACGTGGCATTTCAGTCCGCTGCCACCACTCTGGTGAAAGGTGATACGAATGAAAATGCGGATATTTTTGTCCGTGATCGGATCACCGGGATCACCGAGCGGATTTCCGTATCCAGCGATGAGATCCAGGGGAATGGGGTATCTGGTGAGCCCTGCATTTCCGCCGACGGGCGATACGTTGTGTTCTGGTCGTATGCCAATAACCTGGTGGGTGGAGATACGAATGTTGGGGCAGATGTCTTCCTCCGAGACCAAATCAACGGGATAACCGAACGGGTTTCGGTTTCAAGCAGCGAAGTGCAGGGGGACAACTATTCTTTTGGTGCTTCCATCTCCGCGGATGGGCGATATGTAGCTTTTTGGAGCTACGCATCCAACCTGGTGAGCGGGCAAACCGACTATACGCCGAATATCTTCCTCCACGATCGGGTGAACGGGACGACGGATCTTATTTCTGTCCCAGTGGGCGGCGGTCAGTCGAACGGCTGGTCGCAAGATCCTTCGATCTCATCTGATGGAAGGTTTGTAGCTTTGCCTACTCCGAAAATTATATTCGATACAGATCGTGATTTATGTCACAGATGACGCCGAGCAGTGTTCCGGTCGGATTGCGCTTGCATTCGCCAGGTTTTCGATAGTGGATGTATTCGAGCATGCACCGAGTGAAGCGTCTTTGTCGAGATCCTAAAGCACTGAACCGATTCTGCGACGTTCTTTCCAGATCCAGTTTGCCATAAACGGCGCAATCCATTTTCATGAGCCGTGTCAATATTGTCGCCCGGGTCTGAAAATCCCATACTCCTTTTTCTGAGGCTCGACCAGGTTCCAATCAATGAAAGCATTGCCTGATCGGTATCGACAGATATCGTGTAAAAATCACGGATAAGATTAAAGCAGCGTACCAAAACGGATTATCTTTCATACGCCAGGTTTTCGAGAGTGGCTGTTTTCCAGCTGAACAGACCTTCAGGATCCCTTGCTGAGGTTGAGCGGAACACCGGTCTCTTTATCAACGATTACGTCGAGCAGGGCCAACAAATTGGTCCTTATCGGCAGCACATACGAATATCCCTGCAGCTCGGATGGTGCTCATCTGGATTTCGGCGTCCTGGCAGATCCAAATGAAGACGGTGCTTGGAGCGACCAGCAGCCTGTTGATCCATTCGGTTGATCTGGCGAACCTGCTGCTGATATGTGGGGATATGACCCTGATGATCAACTTGGGTCCATCCACTTAGCGGGCAAGGTATGGTCGGTAGCAGCGGCGCGATCATCCAGAGCCCTTCAGGTATCTATCGGGTAACAGTGCCTCCTGGTGCCGTCAGTCATGACCTGACTCTGGAGCTCTTTGGCGAACCGCCATTCGTCGAGCGATTGAGCCCAACTCCGTTCAGGCGGCAGGTCCTTCTGGCTGCGGGGGTTGGAATGGTTGGAAGGACCGTCACGGGCTTTGAGCCTCGAATTTCCTCAGCAGGAGTTCGAATCTCCGGTCACGTAGACATTTCCTATGCCGAAGAGTAGAAGGACACATTGCTGCTAGTGCTGCAGCTGAAGGAAAAGCTTGTGCGGTGAACAGGCGCAGAGCGAACAAAGATAATGTCCAGAAATTGAGCGCAGGATATCGGATTTCGCTGTTTTGGAAAAGTCGGTGTGATAAAAAAGCTCATTAGAGCCGACCGCTCGATTATATCCTGCAAAAAAGAGCTCGCTCAGGATTAACTCTGGCCATTATTCCTGGTTTCAGGAATGGGCCGGTTCACTGTCGGTTTATGCGGTCAGTTTGACGAGCACCCGGTCATAATACCTCTCAGTGATTGTCAAGAAGCGGCTGTTGAAGGGCATAAATCTCAAGAGATGAAAGGTAGAATGATATCGATGCCTCACAAAAATAAATCAAATAGAATCAGGAGATTTCAATGATCTACGAGAACTGCACAATCATCACGATGGACGCTCACAGGCGGATCCTCACCGACGGCGCCCTGGCGGTTCGGGATGGCCGCATCGCCGCGGTCGGAAAGCGCGAATCGCTTCACCGCCAATTCCCGGATGATCCCGGGCGGGTGGACCTGCGCGGGATGCTGGTCATGCCCGGCCTGGTCAACACCCACGTCCACCTGTCGCAGGCCTTGATCCGGGGCTGCGCCGACGACCTTTCGCTGGTGGATTTCTTGACCAAACGAGTCTGGCCGCTGCAGGGCAACTACGACCATGAGGATGCGCGTCTGAGCGCCGAGCTGTGCCTGCTGGAGATGCTGAAATCAGGGACGACAGCGTTTGTGGAGGCGATGACCGCCCATAATTACGGATTTGACGGAATCGCCCGGGTCGTCGAGCTGTCTGGGCTGCGGGCCGCGCTGTCAAAGATCGTCATGGACATCCCATCCTATGCAATGTCTGAGAACAGCATGCATCCCGGGTTGGTCGAAGACTCTGAAGAATCGTTCGCAGAGGCGCTGGAAATGCACCGCCGCTGGGATGGGGCTGCGGACGGCCGCATCCAGGTCTGGTTCGGGCCGCGTCCGCCCGGCGGGACCTCTTCGGCGATGTACCGCCGCATGACCGAGCTCGTGCGTGAAAAGGGCATGCGCCTGACCGTCCACCTGGCCGAGGTGCGCGAGGACATCGATTACATCCGCCGCGAATATAACCTCTCTGCGATCGAATACGCTCGCAGCGTCGGCATGCTCGGGCCCAACATCCTGCTGATCCATGTCGTCTGGGTTGGGCCGGACGAGATCGCCCTCCTGGCAGAAACCGGCACCCACGTCACCCACAACCCGCTCTCGAATTCCAAGCTGGCTTCCGGGATCTCCCCGATCCCGGAGATGCTGAAGGCCGGGGTGAACGTCGGCCTGGGTACGGACGCGGCGACCTGCAGCAACGACTACGACATGATCCGCGCCATGCGCTGGGCGTCGTTCCTCCATAAAGCCCGCCTGCTGGACCCCGAGATCATGCCATGCGAGACGGTGCTTGAGATGGCCACGCTCAACGGCGCGAAAGCGATGGGACTGGAAGACGAGATCGGCTCGCTGGAACCCGGCAAACGGGCCGATTTCATCGTGCTCGACCTGGACAAGCCTCACCTCACGCCGGCGCCCAACCCGGTTTCTGCCGTCGTTTCCGCCGCCACCGGGAAAGATGTAGATATGGTGTTCATCGATGGGAAAATGGTGGTGCAGGGCGGAAAAGCGCTGTTCATGGACGAAGACCGAATCCTGGCCGAAGCCCGTGAGCGCGCGGAGCGCCTTTACCGTAAGGCTGGGATCGAGCTTAAACCGCGTTGGCCGGTCGAGTGAGCGCAGAAACCGCAGGCCGGGTTTTTTTACTTCGTTCTTAAAAGCGGATCGGGGCTGAGCAGGTAGCTTATCAATTAACCGAGACATCCCAGTTTTCAAGCCGGCCCGTGAAATGGAAGCGCTTCCCGGTCCGTTCGCGGTATTCGAGGATCGTTTCGTTGATGTGTTCCGGGAAAGTCTCCAGGTATTTCTCCAGCATCCTTCTGATCACTTTTGGATCGCCGGAAGAAAATTGAAAGGTCACCGAGACTTGATAACCGCCTGTTTTGGTCATGACGCCGTTCCAGCTCTCCAGGACGATCGAGCCAAAGGACGAGGCGTGCTGGTCGCCGTCCAGGTACCAGGCTTGCTGGTCCAGATCGCGGACCATCCGCTCATTAATGTACATTGAGACGATCTCACGGGCATTCCGGCTGACATCTGAGAAGAGCAGGTCAATTTTTGCCGATTGCCCTGCGCCCTGGCTGACCGTTAGCGGTCGATCTCTGTAATACTCGCCTGTCATGGTCTGGACTCTCCCAAGTCTGAGTATATTATATCCGTTTATTTTGAATGCCCCGATCCGGTGTTTCCCGCAGGGTCGTGAGAAACCCGTGAAATCAGAAAATCCATGCGGTGTGGAGGATAATACTGCCAGGCATGCCTCATGGAGGCTGCACCGTGTCAACACCCTCCTGACTCAGGCTGCGGGTGGACCTATTCACGCTGTATGTTGCTCCTGGTGCGCGTCTGGAGGCTTTCAAGGCTCAAGCCAACGGAAACACGATTCGCAAGAAGGTAAGAGAGTTTTTTCTATTGACCTTTTCTTGACCTCCCTTTGCGTTTCTTGTCCCAAAATTGACCTCTAAAAGAATATCATCATCTCAAATGGAGAATTTGAGATGATGGACCTGCTCATGCTGTTGGTCCTCGGGTGCTTCTGCCTGGGGACTTTTGGTTTGCTTAAAATCTGCGATCTGTTGATGAGGTCATGAAATGGTTGGATTTGCCGGGATATTGACCCTGGCTCTGCTGGGTTACCTGTTTGTAGAGCTGCTTTTTGCGGATCGGTTCAAGTGATCGAGGTGCGGCGATGACGATGAACGGTCTGCTGCAAATTTCTGCCGTCCTGCTGGTCTTGCTTCTTCTGGTCAGGCCGCTGGGGAGGTATATGAGCCGCGTCTACCAGGGCGAGCCGGTCTTTCTCTCACGCGTCCTGAGCCCGGTCGAGCGCCTTGTCTACCGGCTGATCGGCGTCGACCCGTCCGAGGAGATGGGCTGGAAGACCTACGCCGGTTCGATGCTGCTGTTCAACCTGCTCGGCCTGCTGGTCATGTACCTTCTGCTGCGACTCCAGGCGCTGCTGCCGCTCAATCCTCAAGGGTTAGCTGCCTTTCGTCCGGATCTGGCGTTCAACACCGCGGTTAGCTTCACGACCAATACCAACTGGCAGAACTACGGCGGCGAGACCGGGATGAGCTATTTGATCCAGATGCTCGGTCCGACGGCCCAGAATTTCATCTCTGCAGGGACCGGTATGGCCATCCTGGCGGCGTTCATCCGCGGCTTTAAGCGCCAGTCATCAAAAACCCTGGGCAACTTCTGGGTCGATTTTACCCGCTCGAACCTGTACATCCTGCTGCCTCTGGCGGTGCTGTTTTCGCTGGCTCTGGTCTCCCAGGGTGTGGTCCAGACCTTCAGCCCTTCCCGTTCAGTCCCGCTGCTCCAGCCGATAGTTGATAATGAAGGAAACGCGGTTGCGACGCAGGTTATCGCCCTCGGTCCGGCAGCCTCACAAATTGCGATCAAGCAGCTCGGCAGCAACGGCGGCGGTTTTTTCTCAGCAAACTCCGCGCACCCGTTTGAAAATCCCACACCGCTCTCGAATTTCCTCGAGATGATCGCGATCGTCCTGATCCCGGCCGCATTGTGCATCACGTTTGGGGAGATGGTGGGCGATCCCCGCCAGGGTTGGATGCTCCTGATCGTCATGTTGGTTCTGGTTGGCGTTTCTTTGCTGGGCGTGTACGCAGCCGAATCGGTCGGCAATCCGGCTCTGGAACAACTGGGTGTCGACCAAAAGTCGAGCGAGCTCAACCCCGGTGGAAATATGGAGGGCAAAGAAGTCCGCTTCGGCGTACCAAACTCGGCTGCCTGGGCGGTGATGACAACCGCCTCATCCAACGGCTCGGTCAATTCGATGCTCGATTCTTTCACACCGCTCGGCGGGCTTGTTATGCTTCTGCTGATGCAGATGGGAGAAGTGGTGTTCGGTGGGGTGGGCTCGGGCTTGTACGGCATGCTGGCATTTGTGATCCTGGCAGTCTTCGTGGCGGGGCTGATGGTCGGCCGCACACCTGAATATCTCGGCAAGAAAATCGAGATATTTGAAATGAAGATGGCATCGCTCGTGATTCTGATCATGCCGATCATCGTGCTGGGATTCACCGCCCTGGCGGTGTCCACCCAGGCGGGCAAGGAGGCAGTATTGAACCCCGGTCCGCATGGTTTCAGCGAGATCCTGTACGCCTACACGTCTCAGGGGAACAACAACGGCAGCGCCTTCGCCGGCCTGAGCGGAAACAACCCTTTCTACAATCTTACAGGCGGTCTGGCGATGCTCCTTTCGCGCTACTGGCTGGCGATCCCAACCCTGGCACTGGCCGGCGCGCTGGCGATCAAGAAAAAAGTGCCGGCGAGCGCCGGCACGTTGCCCACGCACACCCCGCTGTTCGCCGCCTGGCTGATCGGGATCGTGCTCCTGGTCGCGGCCTTGAATTTCTTTCCGGCCCTGGCGCTTGGACCGGTGATCGAGCACCTGCTGCTGAGCTTTTAGGCAAGAAATCTCATGAAAATGAAATGGACCTACTCTCGAGGGAATAATATACCGGTGTCAGCCCGGTTTAAGCTGTACCTGGGCGCAGTCGTGGATGCTTTCAAAAAGCTTGATCCGCGCCAGATGATGCGCAGCCCGGTGATGTTTGTTGTGGAAATTGGCTCCATGATGTCGATGCTGCTCTGGGTGAAGGCGCTTTCAGGTGCAGATCATTCAGAGCAGGGTTTCATCGGCGCGATCACCCTCTGGCTGTGGATCACCGTGCTGTTCGCGAACTTTTCCGAGGCGCTGGCCGAAGGGCGCGGCAAAGCCCAGGCCGAAGCGCTTCGCCTCACCCGCCAGAACACCCCGGCCTGCCGGTTGAAGGGCCCCGACAGGAACTCGCCGTCCGAGTGGGTATCTTCCCCTGACCTGCGCCTGGACGATCTCGTCCTGGTAAAGACCGGGGACCTGGTCCCTGCGGACGGCGAGGTCGTCGAAGGCATTGCTTCGGTGGATGAAAGCGCCGTAACCGGAGAGAGCGCGCCGGTCATCCGGGAAGCCGGCGGAGACCGCAGTGCGGTGACTGGCGGGACGCGCATCCTGTCGGATTGGCTGATCGTCCGCGTCACAGCAAATCCAGGCGAGGGCTTTCTGGATCGGATCATCGGATTGATCGAAGGAGCGAAGCGCCAGAAAACGCCGAATGAAATCGCCCTGAACATCCTCCTGTCTGCTTTCACGATTATTTTCCTGGTGGTGTGCGCGACGACGCTGATATTTTCAGAATACAGCGCAGAGACCGCCGGGCAGGGGGCGGCGATACCGTTGAGCGTGATCATCGCCCTGCTGGTCTGCCTGATTCCGACCACCATCGGCGGCCTGGTCTCTGCGATCGGGATTGCAGGGATGGACCGCTTGGTCCAGCGAAATGTGATCGCCATGTCGGGTCGGGCGGTGGAGGCTGCCGGCGACGTGGATGTGCTGCTCCTGGACAAGACCGGGACGATTACGCTTGGCAACCGTCAGGCGGTTGAAATAAACCCATTATCGGGTGTGACGCCGGACGACCTGGCTGAAGCCGTGCAGCTGGCCTCGCTTGCAGACGAAACTCCTGAAGGGCGCAGCATCGTGATCCTGACCAAAGAAAAATACGGCCTGCGCGGGCAGCACGTCGGCGGCAACGGCAGGGCAGGGACTTCGGCCGGGATGCGCTTCATCCCATTCAGCGCCCAGACGCGGATGAGCGGTGTGGATATCCCTAAGGCTGCAGAGGTCGATGGTGGTGCAAAAAACGGGCAGGTGACGAAAATTCGCAAAGGCGCGCCGGATACCATGATAGCGCTGATCGAAAGAGCCGGACGCCAAATTCAGCCTGAGCTGCACCAGATCGTCAATCGGATTGCTCAGAGCGGCGGCACGCCGCTGGTGGTCACCCGGGACGAGCAGGCTCTGGGTGTGATCCATTTGAAAGATGTCGTCAAGGGCGGGATCAAAGAGCGGTTCGCCCGGCTGCGAAGCATGGGGATTAAGACGGTAATGATCACTGGCGACAACGCCTTGACTGCCGCCGCGATCGCTGCGGAGGCCGGAGTGGATGACTTCCTGGCCCAGGCTACCCCGGAGGCCAAGCTCAAGCTGATCCGGGAGTACCAGGCTGGGGGTCGCCTGGTGGCAATGACCGGAGATGGAACAAACGATGCCCCGGCCCTGGCGCAGGCGGATGTCGCCGTAGCGATGAACACCGGCACGCAGCCAGCCCGGGAGGCTGCCAATATGGTGGACCTTGACAGCAACCCCACCAAGCTGATTGAAATCGTGGAGATCGGGAAACAGCTCCTGATGACCCGCGGCGCATTGTTCACCTTCAGCATCACCAATGACCTGGCCAAGTATTTTGCGATCATCCCGGCCGCGTTCGTGGGTGTATACCCGGAGCTGGGGATGCTGAACTTCATGCGCCTGTCCACGCCGCAGAGCGCGATCCTTTCTGCAGTGATATTCAACGCCCTCATCATTGTTGCGCTGATCCCGCTGGCGCTGCACGGCGTGCCTTACCGCCCCAAGCCGGCAGAAGCTCTCCTGCGCGAAAACTTGTTGATTTACGGTCTGGGAGGTCTGGTCGCGCCATTTATTGGCATCAAGCTGATCGATATGCTCTTGAATGCGTTAAGTCTTGTGTGAGGTCCTATTATGAAAAACCTATTTTCTCTTTCAGGCTGGTTCGTCTTGGTTCTCATCATCGCCGGATTTCTATTCCTGTTTTGGTGGGTGTTGAGCACCGTACCGAGCTCAAGCAATCAGACCTTTGAATGCGTTGGCTTGCTGTTGGTTTTCTATGGGCTGCTGACCCTGTGGCTGAAAGCAAATGAGACAGCCATAATAAAGGAAGACCTGGAATATATGCGGACCATGCGAACTGCCGCCAGCCGAAAACCTGACGAAAATTTGCCACGACGAGACACGCCCTCGGCAAGCAGTAATTTTTAGGATGAGCTCGTGTCCCTTCCTTGGTTTTCTGAGGAAGGTGAATAACCTGGGGTGGGATTTCCTGAGGATCTGCTGCAGGATCCTTGTTGGCTGCGAAACATTTCATTAGAGGATGTGAATAGATATGATTAACCAGATTCGGACGGCGGGGTTGACGCTGTTAATTTTCACCGTGGTGACTGGTCTGCTCTACCCGGCCTTGATTACCTGGATCGCCCAGGCTCTGGTACCTGTCCAGGCGAATGGGAGCATGATCCTGGCTGGGGATCAGGTTGTCGGTTCCGAATTAATCGGCCAGCCTTTCGATGAGCCGGAATATTTTTGGGGACGGCCTTCCGCATCGATCCCCTTTCCCTATAACGCGGCTGCCTCGGCCGGCTCAAACCTGGGTCCGAGCAACCCTGTGCTGGAGCAGGCAGTGCAGGCCCGGATCGAACGCTTGCGTTCGCTCGATCCTCAAAACCCGTTGCCAGTTCCAGTAGACCTGGTCACCGCATCGGGCAGCGGGTTGGACCCGCATATCTCGCTGGCATCAGCGCGCTTTCAGGCAGCGCGTGTGGCACGGGCAAGGCAGGCCGCTCCTGCCGAGATCGATGCACTGATCGAGCAGCACATCGAGCGGCGCCAGCTTGGGTTCCTGGGCGAGCCGCGCCTGAATGTGCTGGCGTTGAACCTGGCTCTGGACCTTTCCTTTCCAATCAGTCCATCTGCGATACAATGATGATTGCAAGATACCTGGAGGACCTGGCGGCCTCTCCAGGGTTCAGGTGTGCGCATGCAAACCGGCGAATCCCGTCCTGATCCAGATCGACTCCTGGAGCAAATCGAGCATGAAAATCTTCAGGCTCAGCGCGGCAGGCTGAAGATCTTTTTGGGCTACGCAGCCGGAGTTGGCAAGACCTTTGCGATGCTGGAAGCCGCTCACCAGCGCCAGGCGGAAGGCCTCGATGCCGTCGTGGGATATATTGAGACCCACGGGCGCGTGGAAACCGAAGCGATGCTGGCAGGGCTTGAGGTTCTGCCGCGCAAATTGATCACCTACCGCGATCGGGCGCTGTCAGAATTGGATACGGATGCAGTCATTGCACGCCGGCCGCAGCTGGTTCTGGTGGATGAGCTGGCTCATACGAATCTCCCTGGTTCCAGGCATTTAAAAAGGTTTCAAGACGTCGAAGAGATCCTGGACTCCGGGATCGACGTCTATACAACGCTGAATATCCAGCATCTGGAAAGCTTGAACAACGTCATCGCCCAAATTACGGGGATCACGGTTCGAGAAACGGTCCCAGACCGCATGATCGATGATGCTACCGACATCGAGCTGATCGACCTGCCCCCCGACGAGCTGCTCATCCGTCTGAAAGATGGAAAAGTCTACATCCCCGAGCAGGCGGCCCGGGCAATCCAGCGCTTTTTTCGCAAAGGCAACCTGACCGCGCTGCGGGAGCTGTCCATGCGCCGGGCTGCCGAGCGCGTGGATGACCAGATGCGAGATTATATGCAGGTCGAGGCAATCCCCGGACCCTGGCCAGCGGGGGAGCGGCTGATGGTGTGCGTCAGCCCGAGCCCTATGTCTGAGCGCCTGGTGCGCTCCACCCGCCGCCTGGCTGACGAATTGAATGCTGAATGGCTGGCGTTGTATGTTGAGCTGCCTGAGCATGCCAGGCTGTCGCAGGACCAGCGCAACCGCCTCGGTAAGACCTTGCTTCTGGTTGAGGAGCTGGGCGGGCGGTCCTATTCGCTGCCCGGCAGCTCGGTTGCCGAGACCGCCCTGAATTACGCCCAGATGAACAATATCACGAAGATCATCGTCGGAAAGCCGCTTCAAGCTCGCTGGCGCGATTTCTTTTTCGGCTCAGTGGTCGATGATCTTGTTCGGACCAGCGGGAAAATTGACGTGTATGTCATCAGCAGCGGAAGCGATGAAAAATTGCCTGCCCCTACAGGCCGGATAGCGGCACCCCCCATGGTTTGGAAGAATTATGGGATTGCGGTGCTGATCCTCTGCCTAGCCTATGTGGTCGGCAGATTATTTCGTCCTTATATTTCGCCGACGAACCTGGTGATGGTCTTTCTTCTGGCTGTGGTCGTTAGCGCAGTCTACCTTGGACGCGGACCGTCTGTTCTGGTGTCTTTCCTGGGTGTCCTGGTTTTTGACTACTTCTTTGTGCCGCCGTTCTTGACTTTTGCAATCTCAGACACAGAATATATCCTGACCTTCATCGGCTTGTTTGGAGTCGGACTGGTGATCAGCGAGCTGACCGCGCGTGTCCGTGACCGCGCCGATGTAGCTCAGCGCAGGGAGATGGATACCGCCAGGCTGTATGCGCTCAGCCGTGATTTGTCTGTTGCTGAAGGGCTGGAAGAGATTGTTCAGTCAGTCATCGATCATATTGCAAAGACCTTCGCTCGGGTTTCAATCATTTTTCTGCCGGATGATAACAACCCAAAAAACCTGGTTCCCCATGGCATGAAGAAGGACCTTGATCTCGATCAAAATGAGCTGGCGGTGGCCGACTGGACTTTTCGGCACGGCCAGGCAGCAGGTCGGGGAACGGATACGCTCGCGGCGGCGGATACTCGCTTCATCCCTCTGAAAACCGCGAATGGTGTGATCGGCGTCATTGGGATTCGACCGGGAAATCCGGAAAATACCCTCACGCCTGATCAGCGCCGATTGCTTGAGACTTTCACCAGCCAGGCGGCGCTTGCAATTGAACATGCCCGCCTTGCCGAACAGGCGCACTTGACTCGCCTTCTGCAGGCAGCTGAAAAGCTGCAGACGGCTTTATTGAATTCGATCTCCCACGACCTGCGCACACCGCTGGTATCGATCAAGGGCGCGCTCACGAGCCTGGCCGAGAGCGGACCGGCAATGAACGCCGAGATTCGTAGCGCTTGATTGAGACAGCTGTGGAAGAAACGGACCGGATGAACCGGCTGGTGGGCAATCTGTTAAATATGACACGCCTGGAGGCGGGGGCGATGCAGGTGGTCAAAAAACCTGGGGACCTGCTGGATGCGATCGGGACTGCGCTGGAAAACCTGGGCGAAAGGTCGAAAGACCATTCGATAATGATTGATGTCCCCGATAACTTTGCGCTGGTCCCGATGGATTTTGTCTTGATCGTGCAGGTGCTGGTCAACCTGATCGACAATTCGCTGAAGTATTCCGCGCCGGGGACTCCCATCGACATTCGAGCGCATCAGGAGAACAGGATGGCGCAGGTTACCGTGAGCGACAGGGGAGTTGGCATCCCAGCAGGCGACTTGGAGCATATATTTGATAAATTCTATCGGGTTCAGCGCCCCGAGAACATCAGCGGGACAGGATTGGGTCTCTCGATCAGCAAAGGGATCGTCGAAGCCCATGGAGGCAGCATTTGGGCCGAAAACCAGGTTGGGGGCGGCGCCTCGATTGCTTTCACGCTGCCCCTGGAGGAAAACCAGGAGGCAAAGCAGTGACCGAGATCGGGATGAGAGTCCTGGTTGTCGATGACGAGCGCGCCATTCGAAAGTATCTGAACGCGGCGCTGAACGCCCAGGGGAGCGTGGTGATCGAAGCGATCGATGGTGAATCCGCGCTGCGAGCCGCTGCATTGGAACGGCCAGACGTGATCATCCTCGACCTGGGACTGCCCGATATCGATGGCGTTGAAATCACCCGAAGGATCCGAGAGTGGTCGCAGGTGCCGATCATCATCCTGTCCGTGCGCGAGCAGGAAAGCGATAAAATCGCTGCCCTCGATGCCGGGGCGGACGATTATCTGACCAAACCGTTTGGGACGGGCGAGCTGCTGGCGCGCATCCGGGCGGCCGTGCGGCGGACCAACCAGCCAGAGGACGAACCGGTCATCGAGACCGGCAGGCTGAGAGTCGATCTTGCCCGCCGGCGAGTGACCCTGGATCAGACCGAGGTTTCTCTGACCCCGATCGAATATGATATTATCCGGCTGCTGGCACAGAACATAGGCAGGGTGCTGACTCACAGGCAGCTGCTTCAGCAGGTATGGGGAAGGACTTACGGGGACGACCTGCACCTGCTGCGCGTGAACATCAGCAATTTACGCCGAAAAATCGAAACCGACCCGGCGCGCCCGCAGTTTATCCTTACGGAAGCTGGAGTGGGTTATCGGCTGAGGTCGATTGAATAAACCGGCCAAATCATCCAGCTTTTTCTGTTCAATTTAGCTGTCACACATTTTATGGGGTGAACTGAAAAGCCCGAAATCGTCTATTTTTTTTACTCAGTGGATGTATGGCAAGAGAATATATTGATAGTCCACCTGTCCATTTTGGCGCTCGCTGTTTTCGTCCCCGGGCAGGTAAGCTCGCACGAACCAGGTGTTATCCTGATTCGAAGTCCGGTCGTAAATTATAGCTTGCTTCGCAAGGTTGAAGAGAATGCGAAACCTCCATCAACATTCGATGGAGGTCTTTTTGGTGGGCGCGGAGGGGCTCGAACCCCCGAACCTCACGGATGTGAACCGTGCGCTCTAACCAGCTGAGCTACGCGCCCTTTTTCCGTACGCCGCATTATAACCGAGTTAAAGCTTCATTGCAAGGAAAAACGATTTACGTGACAAAGACGCAAAGATCGCCAGGAGTACAGATCATAGTATTCTTTGCGTTCTTCGCCTTTCGCGTTTGTTCTTTAAATCCAGGGTTCCCCGTTCCTCTGCCCCACAGCCCGTAGCCGGCTTCGCGGCGGGCTTCGCGGCGGGCATGCTGCTCGAGGATCTCCAGCACATGTTCAGCTTTCTCTTGCGCGGCGGCTTCCAGCCAGAGCCGGCCCTTTTCGGCCGTCCCGAGGCTGCCCGCGCCGTATGCGCCGGTCTTGCTGTCGTCGTCCCAGGGTGGGTTGGCGATCAGCGCCCCACCTTCGACCCAATCCATATAGTAGTTCGGGGTAGAGACGAAATCCGTCTCGTCGACGACCTTCTCCATGTGCACCAGCTCCGGCCGCAGGTGCAGGATCAGCGAGGTCTCCAGCTCGCAAGCATGCCCCAACCCCCCAATAGAAGATGAACGGATCCTTTGGATCGCCTCGCCCCCGCTTTCGCCGGAGAGATAAAGGAACGCCGTGGCGATAAAAGCCCTGCGGTGCCGCTCCCCGGCATACTTGATCACGTTGACCAGGAAGGAATGGTTCCCGCCGTGGCCGTTGATGAAGTAGAGCGTCCTGAAACCGCGCTCGACCAGCGTGTCGGCGACCGCCAGGAAGAAATCTTCGAATGCCCGCCCGCCGCAGCTCAGCGTCCCGGCGAAGGATGGGCGGTGAGTGCTGACGCCGTATGGGAAGACCGGCATGGACCAGGCGTGCTCCGGATCCATCAGCGGACGCCGCTTCGGCGACTGCCGAGATGATCAGCGTGTCGGTGCTCATCGGCAGGTGGTAGGCGTGCTGCTCGGTGTGGCCGACCGGGATCAGGATCACTTTATCCCGAACCGAGTTCGGGGGAAGCGCCTGCGGGGCGGCATGCTGGCTGGGGTGGACCAGGGCGATCCCCGCTGAGCCGAGCTCGAGCTGCGCGTCCTGCGGCGTAAGTATGAAGACGTTGCTAAAACCATCGTCGCGCAGGCTTTCGACCAGGTTGAGCAGCAGCGTCCGCAGCTTTTCCCGCGGGACCGCCAGACCGCTGCCTGCCCAGCCGTATGGAATGGGCGGGAGCAGCCCGGCCTGGATTGGGCTGCCCAGGGCGCTGGCAAGCCGCTCCTGGTTATATCCCTGCCCAAGCGGGATCACCAGGGGAGTATGGCGCGGCAATTCGTCGACTTCGGGGAACGTGATGTTCTCATATTGAAAAAATTTGGTCATCGTGAACCCGTTGAAACCATAAAAGCTAGAATGTTCAATCGTTAACATTGAGCGCTTTAAAGACGGCTCAGCAGCTGCGCCTTTTTCTCCTGGAACTCTTCGTCCGTCAGCAGCCCCTGCTGGCGCAGCATGTCCAGCTGCTTGATCAGGTCCGGCAGGCTGGGCGTTCCCCCGGCGACGGCGATGTCGCCAAAGGAGAAGCCCTCGCCGCTCTCCAGCTTCTCCTTGGCGTTGAGCATCGCGGTCTTGAACTCGACCGGGTGGTCGATGCGCTTGAACAGGTTGACGCCCAGCTCGCTGGCGGTCAGGATCTCGATGTCGCCATAGTCAAAAATTCGCCCGAACGCGGTCTGCATCAGCTTTACATCGTTAACCTTTTCAAGCGATGTGTCGGTCACAAGCTTGTCCAGCACGCCAGAGAGCTGGATCACCCGCCGGTTGGTAAGGACGTACATGTGGTTCGTGTAGCTCAGGATATCTCGAATGGCGGTCACGATCGGGATCAGGATCAGCGCGAAGCCAACTGCGACGATGATCAATGCGTACTGCGGGAGGAAAATCGCCGTGGTTACCGTCGCGGCCAGAAAAACAGGATCAAGATGATCTCGGTCAGGATCGAGCTGATCAGCAGGAACCAATGCTGGCGGGCGGTGTGAATAATTTTTTCGCGCTCAGCCAGCATGCTTTCAAGATAGGACTTCGACATAGCAGCCGCCTCCAATTCATTTATCGAGTGGATCCGAGGGACGATTCATCATTAAACTGAATCTTCTGGGACTATATCAAACCAGGACGTATTCGTCAAGCTGAGTGTAAAAAACTCCGGATCAAAAAACCTGGACGCAGATGGAACAAAATGCAAGAAGACCAGCGCTGGTCTCTATAAAGAAGAAACCTTATTGTGCTTTGTGCTCTTCGTGTCCTTCGCGGTTCGATCTCTCATATTGGACAAAAACTAACCGGCGATTTCAGCAAAGTTTTCTTCAGTATGGACCGCACCCTGATCAGCGATGAAAAAATGGAAAATCCCGGCCGCAGCCAGCCCGCCCAGCGCGCTCACAAAGAAGGTCAGCTGGTAGCCGTAAGCCTGGGCCAGCCAACCCCCGATAAAAGGAGCCAGGATATTTGCCGGGGCAATCAGCGTGTTTGCCATTCCAACGTAAGCAGGGCGCTCGGCTTCGCTGCCGTACTCCAGCGTCATCGAGAGCGCAACCGTCCAGATCGCGACGTTCCCAACCCCGGCCAGGATAAAGACCAGGAAGAACCAGATCTTGGTCGGCGCCCACCACGCCAGCAGCGCGCTGGCCGAGATCGAGAGCAGCCCGGCGATCATCACGTTGCGGTGTCCGATCCGGTCTCCCAGCCAGCCCATGGTCACGTTCGCGGCCACGTTGGTGCCCATCAGCACGCCGGTCATCCAGCCGATCTGGGTCTCGCTCACCCCGAGCCGGCTGACGGCATAGACCGTGTAGAAGGCGTAGCCGATCAACGCAAGCTGAGAGATCAGCCGCCCGAATATGAACCGGCGGAAATTCTGGTCGCGGCGCAGGATCGTCCGCAAGCTGGACATCATGTCCACCTGGGTGGCTGCCAGCTCCGCTTCAGGCCGCGGGCTTGCCGGCTCGCGGGTCATCGCCAACAGGATCCATCCGACGACCATCAGCGCGCTGCAGATCAGAAAATCAATCCCAAATCCTTTTGTGCCGGTATTCCGGGAAAGGATCACCCCGGCGAACACCGCCGCGACGCTGCCGAGCAGGTTCGCCGCCGCGGCCTGGACTCCAAAAAAGCTGCCGCGCTGCCCGGACGGGATGATCTTGCCGATCATGTTCTGCCAGGGGTTGGCGGTCAGCCCCGCGCCCAGACCCTGCACGATCAGCAGGCAAAATGTGGCTACCAGGCCGGCAGGGATCCCGATCCATGGGATCAGGAACGCGATCACCGCCAGACCCAGGAACGGGAAGCGCTCGAGCAGCGTGAGCGAGATGACCGCCGGCTTAAAGCGCGGCAGGCGGGAGATCCATCGGGCGGTGAAAAGCTGCGGCAGCTGCCATCCGGCCGAGTGAATCGCCGGGACCAACCCAATCAGGATGGGCGAATCGGTCATCGTGCTGACGAACAGCGGCAAGATCGTGACGAACGAGGCGAAGCCCATCGCAAAGCCGAAAAATGCGCCTTCGAGGATGTTCACGGTCATGTTGTGGCGGAGGTTCGTCTGCAGGTCAGCGTTCATGGCTCGTTCCGGTTTTCTTTTGAAGACGGACCAACCGGTGCTGCAGCTCTTCGGTGAGCTGGCGTTTTTCAAAAATGCCAGCAGGGTGATTATCCGAGCCAGTCAGGGCGCCGGTCTCGATCTGCTCGAGCGCGGATTCGGTCCAGGATATTGCCAGGCGAATGTCTTTGAGCTGGTGCTCGTAATATTTGGCCAGCTCGATATGCGATTCCAGGTGGTGGTGATCGGCGGCCTGCCGCCAGAGCTGGAGCGCAGGTTCCCAGTCGTTCTGGCGTTTGCGGAGCGCTGCCAGCCGTGCGATCGCCTGCAGCAGCAGCGCTTCGGGGAATTGTTCGCTGTGGAGGTCCTCGTGGTCCAACCCGTGGATGTAGAGCTGGGCTGCCCGGTCCAGCTCTCCCAGGTCTTCGAAGAGCTTCGCTAATGCGATCAGGTCGATCCCAAATCGGCTGCCGAGGGAGACCGGCTCAGCGAGCAGCCATGCCATGTGGTCCAGCAAGCCGGTCAAAGAGAGCACGTCCATCGCGTTATGATACAGGACGTTCTTCAGCGGCTCGGGGTCGCCGCTGCGCAGGAAGTCGAAATAGATCTGCGGGATCATCCAGCCGGGGATGTCCTGCTCGCTGCGGAGTGCGCCGAGCACCTGGACCTCCAGGTTGACCAGAGTCCGGCTTGGGATCCGGTCGCGCCAGAGCCGGCGGGCCAGGTGGAGCAGGTCGATATGGGCCAGGTCCTTCAGCGGCGAGCGCAGGCCCTGGAAGGTGAACCGCGTCTGCAGCAGCGGGACGTCGAAAGTCTTACCGTTGAAGGTCGCAATCGCCTGGCAGGGCGCCAGGAAGGCTTCGAAAGCAGCCAGCTGGGCCGGTTCCTCGCCGGGGTCACGCAGAAAGAACTGCTGCAGGACAAATTCTTCTCCGCAAAAGCGGCCTATGCCGATCAAGAACGCATACGTCCCGGTCCCGCCAGAAAGGCCGGTCGTTTCGGTGTCCATGAATGCGATCGCTTCCGGCGGCAGGCTGCGGATTCGCTCGTCACCCGCCCATTGCGCCAGCACGTCCAGCGGAGCATCCACCCGCAGCGCCGAAGCCCCGTGCGGCTCTCCCAGCGCAAAGCGCCGCTCGACCACGAACGCTTCGCCCTGCGGGGTCTGGATTCGCTCGCCGCCCAGGACCTCTTCCAACCGCTGCGGCTGGCTGGGAGGCTGGACAGGTTTGATGTCCTGGGCGCCGACTTTAACGCCGAGGGCTTTCAGTCTTTCTGAAATGGACGACGGCATGCTGGAATGGCCTGTGGGTTGACTTTTCAATCTTTCGGTGCTATTGTATCACCCTACATCGAAGACGATCGGGAGAGAAACGATGATGCGGAAAGCCCTGTTTCGACTGTTCTCACTGCTGGCGCTGGTAGTATTTCTAGGTAATTTGACCCCGCTGCAACCTGGATTGGCGTCATCCGGCGGCTCACAGCCCAGCCAGGTTTCCATGCTGACCCCGCTGGTCGTTCCGGCTTCCCGCTACGATGTCTCGCCTGATCTGCGCACTTTGAGACCGGTCCAATCCGCAGCGAGCAGCGAGGCGTTATTCCCGCCTGAAATCCCAAACCCTGTGCTGCCAAAGGCGCTCAGAGGCCGTTCGGATAAGGAGCTGGGGCTGCTCGCACCCGGAGAACCTGCGCTGCTGAGCGAGATGCCCGCGCCGGTATTCAACTTTGACGGCATCAGCAACATGTTCGGCGGTTGGCCGCCTGACACCCAGGGCGATATCGGCTCGAATCATTACATCCAGTGGATCAACCTGCATTTTGCGATCTGGGAGATCGACCGGTCAAGCCTGACCGCAGAGATTGTCTACGGTCCGGTCCCGGGAAACACCCTTTTCCAGGGATTTGGCGGTCCCTGCCAGAACACCAATCACGGTGATCCCATCACGCTCTACGACCCATTCGCCGACCGCTGGCTGATGAGCCAATTTGCGCTGCCCAACTACCCGAACGGCCCGTTCTACCAGTGCGTGGCGGTCTCGTCCAGCTCTGATCCGCTTGGGGGATGGTACCGCTACGAGTACCCGATGCCGACCAACAAGATGAACGATTACCCGAAATTTGGGGTCTGGCCGGATGCCTACTTTATGACCGTAAACCAGTACAACAGCGGGACGCTAGGCTGGGGAGGCGCGGCTGCTGCGGCGTTCGACCGGGCTGCAATGCTCTCCGGAAACCAGGCGGTGATGGTGTTTTTTGACCTCTACAACGTGAATCCGGACTACGGTGGGCTGCTGCCGGCCGATTTTGACGGCCTCAATACCCCTCCGGACGGCGCGCCGGGGTATTTTGCCTCCTGGGATGACGGCAGCTGGATCGGCCCGCAGGATGCGGTCCGGATCTGGGAATTCATCGTCGATTGGACAGACCCCGGGGCTGCCTCATTTGGCCTGGACGGTAATCCGAACTGGGTGCTCCCTACCGCTAACGTCGATCCATCGATGTGTTTTATGATGCGAAATTGCATCCCTCAGCCCAACACAACCAACAAGCTTGACGCGATCTCCGACCGGCTGATGTACCGGCTGCAGTACCGTAATTTTGGCGGCTATGCCGCGCTGGTCTCCAACCATACCGTGGATTCGGATGGGCTCGACCACGCCGGGATCCACTGGTTCGAGCTGCGCCGCCCTGCACTGGAAGGCAATTGGAGCCTCTACCAGGAAGGAGTCTTTGCCCCGGATGCACACCACCGCTGGATGGGCAGCGCCGCTCTGGATCATATCGGCGACCTGGCGCTCGGCTACAGCCTCTCGAGCGCTTCGGTCTACCCATCCGTCCGTTACACCGGCCGGATAACCGGCGATCCGCTCGGGACGCTTCCGCAGGGCGAGAAGGAGATTGTGGCCGGCAGCGGTTCGCAGACCAGCTCCAACCGCTGGGGCGATTACAGCATGCTTGGGATCGATCCGGTCGACGACTGCACCTTCTGGTACACCCAGCAGTACGTCCAGGTCAGCGGTTACAACTCCTGGAAGACCCGGATCGGAGCGTTTCGATTCCCGGGCTGCACGATTGGTCCGCAGGGTGAGCTGGTCGGGGTGATCAGAGAAGCCGTGACGGGCGAGCCAATCCAGGGCGCCCAAATTATGATCGCCCAGAGCATCACTCAGACGCTGAGCACCCGCTCGAATCCAGCGGGTGAATACCTGTTTGTTGCCCCGACCGGCGTGTATTCGATGACGGTCACTGCATTTGGCTATTATCCGCAGTTTCTGACCGGTGTGGAAGTCGTCGCGGCTGAGGTCACGGTTCAGGATTTCGCGCTGTCTCGCTCACCCACGCATCAGGTCACCGGAAAGGTTCGCGATGCCGCGACCGGCTGGCCGCTTTACGCCCGGATCACCGCAGTAGGGGCGGATACGCCGCCGGTCTGGTCCGACCCGGTCAGCGGGTTTTACAGCATGGAGCTTCCAGAAGGCAACCCTTACACTCTGCTGCGTGGACGCATTCATAGAAGGTTATCTCCCGGGATCAACCCAGGTCAATGAAGTGACGCAAGACATGAGCCTGGATTTCGATTTGGAAGTGGACCCAACCACCTGCAGCGCGCCTGGCTACGAGGCGACCATCATCGGGTCCTTCCAATCGGACTTTGAAGCCGATGACGGCGGGCTGACGACCGAAGGGACGACCTCCTGGGAGTGGGGAGCGATCGTCAGCGGGCCGATGACTGCCCACTCCGGCGTCAACGGCTGGGCTACCAACCTGGAGGATATTTACAGCAACAATGAGAGTGGTTATCTAAACTTGCCTGCGCTTGACCTGAGCGGCTATCCTGGTGAGCGGCCGGCAATTGCCTGGTGGCAGTGGCTCGAGACCGAATCGCGCTACGATTATGCCAGCATCGAGGCGAGCAAGGACGGCGGGAGCACGTGGCAGGCGGTTTACGGCCCCTTCAGCGGAGAAGTGGACAAGAACTGGGCCTCGCATTACCTCACCCTGGATCCGGAGTTTCCTGGTTTCCAATCTGCTGCTCCGCTTTCGCTTTACCTCAGACAGCTCAGTAGCAAAACCTGGCTGGTATCTCGACGACTTGTCGGCCGGGATCGGAAAATGCCTGCCCCAAGCCGGGCGGTCTCGTGACCGGCCGCGTGCTGGACGCCAACACCTTTGATGGTCTGAACGGAGCAAGCCTGCTGGACGACCTTGGCGGGGAGCACCTGACGGTCGCCACGCCGGAGGATCCCTCGCTTGGCGGCGGCTATTATGTGATGTTTGCCCCGACCGGCACGCATGTATTTACCGCTACGCTCGGCGGCGGTTATCTCCCGGACATCAGGACCGTTGAAGTGGCCTCAGGTCAGACGGCTAATCAGGACTTCCTGCTGCCGGCCGGGAATCTGGTCTTTAACCACCCGGATCTCTCGGCGAGACTTCAATTTGGCGAGACGTCGCTCCAGGTATTGAACCTGACCAACCTGGGCGGCGCTCCGGCGGATGTCGAGCTGGTAGAGCTCAAAGGTGGATTTCTCCCGTTGGGACCGTTTGAAGAACCTGATTTTGGCGTTAAAATCATTCAAAGCCGAACAGCCGACGAGCAAAGGCCTTGGCATCCCCGCCGCACCCTCGAGCAAACCGCTCTCAGCCGGAACGGTGATCCAATCCTGGGCTCCCTCAGGCATCGAAGGCGCCTGGGCGGCCGGGTATGACGCAGTCAACGACACCGTCTGGGTCTCCACGCCCACTTCCTTCTGGAGCGGCGAAGATCTCATGGCTGAATTCTCGACCTCCGGCGAGCCGACAGGTCGGTCATTATGCTCATGATATCCCGCACAGCTCTGGACCTGCCGACCTGGCGTACAACTGGAATACCGGTATGTTCTGGATCATGAATGTGAATACCGGCAGCGCTAACTGCATCTACGAATTGAGCCCGGATGTCGGCTATACCGGCAATATGATCTGTCCCGGTGGGGGGGCTGGTTTCTCCACCTCGCAGCGCGGTCTGGCCTACGATCCGGATACCGATACCTGGTTCGCGGGCGGCTGGAACGACCTGAAAATCCACCGTTTTGCCAATGACGGCACGCTGCTTTCAAGCGTCAACACCGGGCTGGCAATCTCCGGCCTGGCATATAATCCGGACAGCGGGCACATCTTCGCGATCACCAACGACAGCCAGACGAAAATTTTTGTCCTGGACGTCGCGAATAACTACCAGCAGATCGGGCAGTTCTCAGTCTCCGAGGGCTTTGGATCCTACGCCGGCGGCGGCCTGGAGTTCGATTGCAGCGGCAGCCTGTGGGCCGTCGATTTGAGCCAGAACCGCGTCGTCCAGCTCGAATCCGGGGAGGTCGGCTCGCCTTGCGAGCGAGATGTTTCCTGGATCTCCTTCCAGCCGGTGGAAGCAGCGGTCGCAGCGGGGAACAGCCTGCCTATCCAGGCGACGTTCGACGCTGGAGCTCCGGAAATTGACCAGCCGGGCGAATATTCAATGCTGCTCAAGGTCAGAGAAGACACCCCCTATCTGGTCGATACCCTGCCTGTGACCCTGACGATCTCGGCGCCCGCGAGCTGGGGCAAGCTGGATGGAGTGGTGGCGGGCCGGAGCCCGTGCGGCGGCGACCCCGAGCCGCTCGACCAGGCGGAACTATTTATTGAGAGCAGCACCGGCCTGACCTGGACGATCCAGACAGATTCAAGCGGGTTTTACCAGCGCTGGCTGGATTCCGCCGGCAGCCCGTACACGCTCACAGTGTCTGCCCCCGGGTACCTCTCAGAGCGGCTGCCAGGCCTGCAGGTCAGACCAGGGATCGTTGCGACCTACGACCTGACTCTTGTTGAGAACACGGCTTGCTTCGAGGTTCAACCGCTTTCGCTGGAAGTAGATCTAAAAACCGATGCATGGCTCACCCGGACGATCACGCTCACAAACAGCGGGACGGCGCAAGGTGCTTTTATTTGGAATGAAACCACTGAAACCGGGCTGAATACCGACTTGGACTGGCTGTCCATCCAACCGGCCTCGGGTTCGATCCCACCTGATGGTGGGGTGGTAAGTAACGTGGTCTTGATTGATTCCGGGTACCCGGAAGTTTCCACGCCCGGCATCTACCATGCCACCCTGGCGTTGGAAACCGAAGGATCGCAGCAGGATATTACTTACCTCGTCCCGATCACGCTCAGCGTGCTTGCCCGTGAATACGGGGTTGCGATCTCTCCCGACCAGATCGGGGAGGGCATCCCCGGTCAGACCGTGGATTACACCCTCGAGATCACCAACACGAGCGAAGGGCTGACCGATACCTTTGCGCTTGAGATGGGCTCCTCGCAGTGGCAGACCTGGCTGGAGACCATTTCCGTAGGCCCAATTGCTGCTGGAGTCAGCCAGGAAGTGCAGATGCACGTGCGGATTCCAGACTTCCGCGCTGCCTTCTGAAGATGATCGGGTTGTCATCACCGCGAAATCTATGAGCAATTCCCTTCAAAACGGCTGCCGCTTCGTTCAAAACTACCGTGCTCATGCCGCTGGCCGACCTGGAGCTCGGAAAAACCGTCTTCCCGGACCCGGGCTGGGCAGGCCAGCCGCTGACCTACACCCTGACTGTGACCAACCACGGTCCGACGATCGCTCCGGAGACGATGCTCGTGGATTTTCTCTCCCCGAAGCTCGAATACCTTGGCGACGATGCCGGCTGCTCGCTGGCTGGGGGTATGCTTACCTGCCCGCTCGGTGAACTGCCGGTCGCAGGAGCGCGCACCGTGAAGATCAGCGCACTGCCGATGCACACCGGCCTGCTTGTGAACCAGGCTGCTGTCGCCTCCCAGGCGGATGACCCGTTGATGGATAATAATTTCAGTGGGCTTGTGAGTGCGGTGGTTGGCTGGTTGTTTTACTTCCCGTGGATCGCTGGGCCGTAGGGCTGACCGAGGATTAGGTAAAATCCTGCTCCGAATCCATCACCACAATCACATCAAGATCGGTGAACAGGTCGCGCCGACCAGCCAGATACGACCCGAATAAGATCACACGCTGCACCCTCGGGTCAGCCGAGAGTGCAGCGGTCAGGGTTTCGAGGTTTCTCGTCAGGCTGTCAGCATGCTCCTGGCGCTGGTCTTCGATCGAAATGGAAGTCAACCAGAATCCTCCCTGGGAGCTTCAGTCAGGTGTGATAAATGTGATCACCACCGTCATCCCCCAGCGCAGGCGCGGATCGGTCTCGTTCAGCTTGACCCGCACGGTGTAGGTGATGTCGCCCCGTTTTTCAACGGAAACCCTGCTGATTTCGGTCACTTCGCCGTCGATCACCAGGTCAGGGATCGCGTCCGGGACGATGGTGACCTTCTGACCGACTTCGATGTCGACGACTTCGATCTCCGTCAGGTCGTCGGTCTCGGCGAAAAGCTCGCGCAGGTCGGCAATCTGCATTACAGGGACGCCGGCCGCCGCGTTTTGGCCGATAATCAGATCGTTATCGACCACCGTGCCGTCGATCGTGGATTTGAGCTCCAGATTGTCCAGGTTCGCATTCGCGGCGTCCAGGTTCGCTTCAGCTGCTTTGATACGGGCTTCGGCAGCCTCCACCTGGTCCTTGTCCGGCCCGCTTTGCAGGTCCTGGTAGTCATTCATCGTCTCTTCCAGGCGGGTTTCGGCTTCGTGCAGCTTGGTTTCGAGCTGCAGCCAGCGCACAGCGGTGTTGTAATCGCTCTGGGCCGAATCCAGGTCTTCTTTCAGATCCTCGCGAGTGTCGTTGCCCGAATCCCAATACTTCACCGGCTCGAATTTGTCGCGGGCGGCATCAAGGATGACTTTCATCGCCGCGATCGCCTCGAGCGGGGTCATCCCTTTCATGTTCTGCGGGACGGTGAAGTTATCGATCGCGTACTGGGCGTCTTTCAAGGCTTTGTTTGCGTCGGACATCGCGGCCGCGGCGTCTGACTGCGCCAGCGCCAGGTTATCTTCAAGCTTCTGGCGGGCTTGTTTGGCTGCGACCAGCTCTGCTTCAGCGGCGGCGATTGCCGCTTCGATCTGTTCGCGGTTGCCGAGCCGGGCGACGACCTGCCCGTTTGTGACCTGGTCGCCTTTTGCTGCCATCAATTCTTCAACCTGACCGCTGCTGAAAAAAGCCAGCTGGGCGTCTTCTTTTGGGACGATGTAACCCTCGGCGACGACATCCGTGTCCGAGATTACGATTGGGATTGGTGTGGGGGTCGGTTGGCCTCCCGATCCAGGCAGCCCACCGCAGCCAGCAGTGAGCAGGCTGGCCAGGATCAAAACGGACAACAGCGGCAGCAGTTTGGTTTTCATGAACATCTTCTCCAGAGTTTTACCTGTGTGAATTCGCATGCTAATTATAAATCGAATGAGAGAAAAATCGATCACTGATACGCCAGGCTTTCGCGCACGCTGATCTGCGTCGCGCTGCGCGCCGGCAGCCAGCTCGCCACGATCGAAAGAAACGTTATGATCATGAACCACAGGATGATGCCGGTCGGCTCGAACTTATAAAGGATGTCGATCTGAAAGGCGCTTCCCAGCACGCTGGCCATCATCTTGCCGGCCGGGATCGAAAGGGGTACTGCGATCGCCCAGCTCAGCCAGCCCAGGATCAGCCCTTCGCCGATGAACATTTTAAAGATCGTCCACGAGGAAGCGCCGATCGCCCGCATCACGCCGATCTCCCTGCGGCGCTCCATGACGCTCAGCGAGAGTGCGCCGCTCAAGGCGATGCTGCCGACTGCGCCGATCACGACCGCCATGATCCCAAGCAGCACGAGCAGAAAATTGAACTGCTGGACGAATTGGTTTGCCGTGGCAGTGGTGCTGTCCGACCCTATCCCGAAGATGCCTCGCTGCGCGCTGACTTCCATCCCATTTTCATTGTAATATTCGCGCAGCGCCCTGGCGATCGACTCTTCGGCTTCCACCCCGGATTCCTTCGTCTTGATCCAGAGCGACTGTGCCTTTCCGCTGCTGCCGGTGTCGTGCAGCAGCACGTCGCGGTTCACCAGCGTGAATGTGGTCAGGATCGGGTCAAAGATCAGCCCGACGACCTGGAAATCGCGCTCCTTCTTCTCGCTGTAGCGGACTGTGACCCAGTCGCCGACCTTGATCCCCTCATCTTCAGCCAGCTTCTTGTTCAGGACGATCGCATAAGTGTCGTTTGGATCGAGCCAGCGCCCGCCGCGCAGCTGGTAGCCGTACGCATCGGTCGGGAGCGGGACGCCCATAACCTGGACCTGCTCATCATCGTCGGTTGCCTCCGATCCCTTGAGACGGATGGACGCGCCGGTTAACCCCCACATTTCGACTGCTTCGATCCCTGGAAATTTCATGGTCAGCTCTTCGGTGGTCTCGATCCGCTCCGGGTCGGTCAGGATGAATGTGATATTTGTGTCCAGGATCTCGAACAGCACATCCTTGATCGTATAGGAGACCGAGTCGCGCACGCTGACGACCATCATGAAGACCAGCGCGCTCATCACCAACGCAAGTTCCAGCATCACCACCCGGCGCTTGTGCCGGAAGGTGCTGCTGACGGTCAGGATCGCCAACCGCGAGATGAACTTGATCCTGGTCAGGATTTTCTCGAGCAGGCCGACGCCCGCCGAAAGGCCGTAAGTGCTGATCGCTTCCCTTACTGTGATCCGCGCTGCTGAAAAGATCGGGAAAAGCGCCACCAGCATCGGCGCGAGCAGCGCGATCGAGCTGGCGAGTATCAGTGAAATCGGATCCACCGTGAATGAGCCTGGATCTGCGCCAAAGCTGTTGATCAGCCAGCTGGAGATCGCCCAGCCGCCCAGAATGCTGAGCGGCAGCGAGACCAATAACGAGAGCAGGCCGTAAATGATCACCACCACCAGATAGAAGCGGGCGATTTGCCCGGTGCGTGCCCCGATCGCTTTCATCACGCCGATCTGGTCGGTCTGAGCGGAGATGATCGAGGTGATCGTATTGTAGACCAGCAGCAGCCCCAGGATCAACGCGAACAACCCCAGAATGCCGAGCAGCATGAAGATCCCGTCCAGCGAATCCTGGAAGAAGTGCTTATTCGGGTCGGTGATCCAGCGCCCGGAATCATACCCCATCCTGCGCAGCCGGTCGTCGATCCGGTCAGCCAGCTCGGTGACTTTGTCCTCGTCCCATGCTGCGGCTTTGATCAGCAACCGCCCGAAATCCTTGTCGCCGACCAGGTATTCGTAATAGTCCTGGTCGACGTAGAACTGGGCCGTGCCGCCGAATTGGGCGGGCGCTACCATCTGGTCGTATATTTTCCCGCTGGTTTGGACCTGATACTCTTTATTATCGATTCGCATCGTGACTGGCGCGTTATCTGGGATGCCGAAGATCAGCGCGTCCTGCCCGACCGCGACGATCTTACCGCTGGGCCATTCGCCGTTGACCAGCTCGAGCCTGTTCATATTCTGATTGCTGAAGTCGGTTCGAGCCGTCAGCGTGCCCTGTTCCCATTCATCATCGGGGTTCACTCGCCATTCAACCGTGGCGCTGTTAAATCCCTCATATTCAGTCACACCGTCGATATGCCCGACTGTGATCAGCTCGTCCTCATCGATCGGCAGTCCGACGAAGACGTTGATCATCGCCGGGTTCATCCCTGTCCACATTTTCTGCATCATCGGGATGACCAGATTGCGCGTCCCCAGGATCATGCCGATCGACGCCGAGCCGATCCCGATGATCAGCATGACCTGCAACGTGCGCGCTTTGTGAGACCAGAGATCGCGCAGAATTTTATATCGAAGGCTGCCCATGATTAATAACCCGTCCAGTTGACCTCACCGACGAATTCGTCGCGTGTGATCCGGCCATCGACGATCTCGACCACGCGCGGGACGCGCCTGGCGAGCTCTTTATCGTGCGTGACCATCAACAGCGTCTTGCCCTCGTCCACGAGCCGGTCGAAAAGGTCAAAGACATCGTAAGCGGTGCGCTGGTCCAGGTTGCCCGTCGGCTCGTCTGCGACCAGGATCTGCGGATCGTTCGCCAGGGCGCGCGCGATCGCAGCGCGCTGCTGCTGTCCGCCGGAAACTGTGCCGGGGAGCTTGTCCGCCTGGTCTTCCAGCCCTACGATGCTCAGCAGGTCCAAAGCGCGTTCCTTGCGCTCGCGCGGGGAATACTTCCTGGCGAAATCCATCGGGAGCATCACGTTTTGAAGCAGGGTCAGCGCAGGCAGCATCTGGAAGAACTGGAAGATGATCCCGATGTGCTGGCCTCGCCATGCTGCCAGCTTGTTCTCGTTCATTTTATGTACTTCCAGCCCGGTGACGATCACTTCGCCGTGGGTGGGCCGGTCGATTCCGGTGATCATGTTTAAGAGCGTCGATTTGCCGTTCCCAGATGGTCCGACAATCGTCACAAATTCGCCGCTGTTGACATTGAAGGAAATCCCTTTCAAGACGGTCACCTCGCCCCCGCCGACCGGAAAGGTTTTAACCACGTCCTTTACCTGAACCAGCGCCCCGTTCGCCCCGTTCCCATTTTTACCGTTTCCGTCACTCATCGCTTGCTCCTTACCTGAAAATCAAGCAAAAAAGCTTGATTTCGGGCGGGTCGTCCCTCCAACCGGCCCGAATCGATAAAATTAACAGCCGCTGCCTGTCCGGTCTGCGGACCAGATCAACTCCATGCGGGGTTTGTACTCGCGGGCGTCATACCACTTTTCGACATCAACCATTTTTACGCTTTTGGTTGCCAGGGCGAGTTCAACGTCGCACCACATCCGCTCATGAATGAAAGCGGTCATGCGCCCGAAGATGCCATTGGAGAGCAGGCTCGCGGCAGTCAGCGCAAAATTCGCCGCGCCCAGCAGGTCCTGGCCGTCTGGTGAGCCGGTCCGGAGCAGGTAGGTCAGCGATTGAAGGAAGACTTCTTCGCCGGTAATGTGCGCCATCAGCTGAGCTGCGATCATCCCGCTGCCGACCAACCCACCATATCCGCTCAGCATCTCTTCGCTCAGGTGGACCCGGCGCGGCGGCGGGAGTTTTTCGTGTTCCGGGATCTGCGAAAGCTCTGCAGGGCTTTCTGCCGAGATCAGCCGGGCATATTTTTGGGCTTTTTCGGCCTGAGGCTGGGTCCCATTGCAGACCAGAGCCACAGCATAGTTAGCAGGCGTCTGGTGCTTGTCCTGTGTGATGAGGTAAGCCAGCAGGTCGGGGTCGTAAGGGACTTCCGGGATCAGCACCCGGTCCACTCCTGCCAGCAGCGCCATCAGCAGCGTGCTGTATCCAGATTTGGCTGCAAACGTCTCAATCACGACCAGCTGCTCGCGCGAGCCGGCCAGGGCGCGCAGCTCGTGGATGAACGCCACCCCGCGCGCCAACCCGGTGCTGAACCCGAGCGTGTAATCCGTCCCGTGGATATTGTTGTGGATAGTCTTGGGGATTGCGATGATCGGGGCGCCCAGCTCGCTCAGATGGGCGGCAAAATTGAGCGTGTCGTCATCGCCGATCACGATCAGGGCTCGATAGCCCAGCCGCTCGATGACCTTAAGGATGTGGTTGGTCAGGTCCTGCGTTTCCAGCCTGGCATCAGACAGGTGCGGAGGGACAAGGGAGCGCGGGGTACGGCGCGGGTCTAGCCGCGAGGAATGGAAGAATGAGCCCGGAGTCCGGTCGATCGGGCGGACGATATTCTTGTTCAGCTCGATAAAGTGATCGCTGTAAGTTGATGGGCTGTCCGGATTGTAGTGGATCAAACCTTCCCAGCCCTTGCGCACCCCGATCGGCTCGAAACCAAGATCGATCGCGCGGTAGACCAGGCTCTTCAGGCACATGTTCAATCCCGGCACGTCCCCGCCGCCAGTGAGAATCCCGACACGTTTGCTCATGGCCATCTTGCGCTCCTTAATATGCTATGTTGTTATTTACGCAATTCTGAAAAATAAGTTTAACATGAAATGCGGATGTTAGGAAGGAATTCGATATATGAGACCGGATTTTCCGATTAACTTTTCGTTTTCTTAATAATTTGGGGGAGGGGTGATCTGAACTCGCTGTTATGTTGAGTATAATTTCCTGGAATTTGCAGCACAGGCAGCCTGAAATGTCTTCAGGTCTTGCGGCTTACGGTTCAGATGCAGGTACAAATCGATCGGAGATTGAACATGAGCGAAGTGCGTATCCGCGCCCTCGTCCCTGATCTGGGAGAGGATTTTCTGGATTTCTTCGACCATTCCGCTTTTTCGGATAATCCGGAATGGGCAAGCTGTTACTGCCAGTTCTACCTGATTGACCCGCAGGGCAAGCCCTGGGACGATCGAACTGGTGGAGAGAACCGGTTGTCCGCAGCCGATAAGCTCGCCGCTGGAGAGATGCCCGGTTTTCTTGCTTTCCTGGATGAAAAAGCGGTAGGTTTTTGCTGCGCCGCTCCTCGGCGAAACTTTCCCCTGCTTGCTGGCATTCCGGAGCTTGCCGCCACGGATGCAGATCAGGTTGGCTCGGTGGTCTGTTTCATCGTGGCTCCAACATACCGGGGCCGGGGGATTGCATCGGCGCTGTTGCAGGCTGCCTGCCAGGGTCTCCGGGAAGCCGGAATCCGCTGGGTGGAAGCTTACCCCAGGATAGGGACCTCAGAAGCTGCCGCAAATTGCCACGGTCCGCTGCAGATGTACCTGGACGAAGGATTTAAAACGGTGAAGGAGTTCCCGACCTTCCAGATCGTACGGAAGGAGCTGGTGTGATTGGGCTGGCTTCTTTCGATTTCAGCCGCTGTCCCCCGCGGTTATGAGCGCCTCAGGCCATCCTAAGCTCCGCCTCGGGATTCCTGCTGCATCTTCGATTGCCCTGAACCAATCCTCTCACCAGATTCGCGGTATCAGCCGAAAGCGGACGCGCTTGCGCGTATTCCCGGTAGCCCTCCAGCTCATCCTGCAGGGTTTTATCCTCCAGGTCGGTGCGTTTGACCAGCACAATCGTCAGAAATATCGCCGGAAGCATCGCCCAGCTCGAATCCAGCAGGATCGGAGTCGCCAGGGAAGCCAGCAGCCCGCCGGCATAACCGGGGTGCCTCACCCAGCGGTAAGGGCCGCTCGAGATCACCTTCTGGCCGCGCTCGGTCTGGATCCGCACCACGCCGGAGAAAAAGCGGTTTTCGATCAGCGCATAGCTGGAAAACGCGTAACCCGCCAGGATCAGGATCAGCGCGAGGATCTTGGCTGTCCGGCTGAAGGCGGGGGACCATCCGTAAAGCTGGTCCAACCCGGCGACGATCATGATCAGGATGCTGGCGAGGCTGAACAGCGGGGCGAGTTTCTTGTCCCATTCCTTGGCGTCTTCGTGCTGCAGGGAGCGGGCGCGCTCTGCGATCAGGTCCGGGTGGCGCCGGGCTGCCAGAATCCGGCTGATAATAAATCCCAGGATTGCGATGATCGCGTAAATCCAGGCTTCTAACCAGCTCCAATCGCGGGAGATCAGCAGCGGCAGGCAGGGGACGATGATGACGAACAGCAGCAGCTGGATGAGGACTCTAAAAGTGAAGATTTTTGGTTTTTGATCCATTTAAGATTTCCCTTTATAAAATGCCAAAGCGTTTCATTGAAAACGGGGACCTTACGATTTTATACCTTTAACCATCGCCTGAGAATAGCAGATCATCGCAGCGACCGCACATGAGTCAGATCGAGCGCGACCCGATTCGGGCAGCTTTCAAATGAGAATCCGGGATAAAATTCATTTAGATCTGATCATCAGGAGTGAAAATTATGGAGTTCCCTCGGCAGGATACCGTGATCTCCCATCTCATCGAATGGTCCGGGCAGCGTCTCGACGTGCGTGCCGCGATCCTGACCAGCTCACGCGCCGGCTCGGTCGCTCCCGTCGACCTGCTCTCCGATTACGACGTGATCTTCGCGGTGGAAGACGTTCACCCTTATTTCGATTCTCGGAAGTGGTTGGAGGATTTCGGCAGCGTCCTGGTGCTCTGGCGCGATCCGATCCGGCTGGAATACGGGCTGGAGCGCTTCGCCTATATCACCCAGTATGAGAGCGGCCTCAAGATCGACTTCACGTTGATGGCGAAGGGCATCCTGGCACAGGTCGCAAAAAAGGCAACCCTGCCGGACGAGCTTGACGTCGGCTACCAGGTTCTGCTCGACAAAGACGGGCTGACCGCCGGGCTGAAACCGCCGACTCACCGGGCGCATATCCCCGCGCCGCCGACCGAACCCGAATACCTTTATCAGATCGAGACCTTTTTCCACGAGCTGACCTACGTCGCCAAATACCTGTGCCGGGACGAGCTGATGCCAGCCAGGGCGATCTTCGAAGAGGCGAAGGTCGACCACCTGCGGCGGTTGCTCGAATGGCGGATCGAGATCGAGTGCGGCTGGACGTTCAAGCCGGGCGTGTACGGGCGGTTCCTGAAATCAAAGCTGGATAACGAGACCTGGCAGGAGCTGGAAGCCACCTGCGCCGGCCCAGGGATTGAAGAAAGCTGGAATGCGCTCTTTGCGGCGGCGAGGCTTTTCCGGCGGATTGCAATTGAGGCGGGACAGGCGCTCAGTTATCCCTACCCTGACGAGATGGACAGACGGATGGCGGTTTACCTGTCGGAGATGAGGGCTTTAAGGCTGCCTGGGACTGAATAGATTTCCCTTCCATAAATAGATATTAAAGATTATAATAGTCTTATATATGACTGCGAGGAAAGTCTTTTCCTGCGCCGATATCTTAAGACCGCCTGTCCCAACTGGCCCGACCATCCTGGGGAGTTCCGCTATGAAATCTGTCCATCTTCGCCTGATCCTGGCCGCTCTGGCGCTTTTTGCGGCCTCAGCCGCCTGCATGTCCGCCAGCGGCGGCGAACCTGAAGCCGCATCGACGAGCGCTGCAGTTTCCGTCGCTTCGTTCGGTCCAACCCAAACCGCAGAGCCGACGCCTCTCGCGACCGAACCGCCGGCCGCGACGTCCACACAGCCGCAGTCCAGCCCTCAGGCGCAGCCGACCGCCTCGGCGCTGGTAACGCTCCCGCCGCCCGTCCCCGGCCCCAATTCACTGGACCTGGTCGGCCTCTCGAGCGAGCCGATTGTCCCCGATTTTCAGGAGAGCTATATCCAGGAGATGAGCTGGACCGACCCGGACGGCAGCCTCCAGCAGGCCGATATGGTTTATGACTTCAGCCAGCAGACCACCCCGCTGGATGCCTGGAGCCTGCTTTATGAAGACAACAACCCCTTCCTGGCCTCCCGCTTCGAAACCGCCCGGATCGGTCCGCAAGGCTACTCGCTCAGCGCCGAAACCACCTGCCAGCTCGTCGATCCCGCCAGCCTGGCTGATCAACAGCCGCGCGATTCGTTTGATGACCTCTTTCAGGCTTTTACGGGCACAGCCGGCCTATCTGAAGCGGAGGTCGAGCTGGACAGCCAGGTCGTGGATGTCTACACTCTGGAGCCGGAGAATTTCCTGCCCGGGGCGGAGATCGTGATCACGGCTTCGGCTGCGAATGAGGAAGGGGAGTTCACCTCGAGCAGCACTTCGACGCTCCGGCTGGTTGAAGAAGGCACCGTGCTGGAGAGCGGCAGGCTCTATCTGGCGCGCCAGGGCGGCTACGTCAGGCAGGTCGAGCTGGTCTACAGCCGGACTGCCGATCAAAATGATGCGCCGTTCGCACAGCCGGGCAGTCGGATGGAGCGCAGCCTGGTCTATGCTTTCAAACCTGCCCTGGAAGCGGGCGCCCCCATCGCGCCTCCAGAAGGTTGCCCGGGTTCAGGCGATGATTCGCGGTCTGCCGAACCGACCGCCCCTTCAGGCGCGGAAACGGCTGAAGCCGGCTCGCTGCCGCGCATGGCAGATGCCTCGAACGTCCTCGACAGCGGCAATTCACTCACTTATGAGACAGCTTCAAGCGTGACCGAGGTGGTCGAATTCTACAAGCAGGAGCTCGAAGCCCAGGGCTGGGCGTTGGACGATGAAATCTCATTGGGGACGCTTGCGACGCTCGAGTTCAGCCGCGATGGGGGGTCGCTCTCGCTGACTGCGATCGAATCGGGGGACGGGACGATGGTGACCATCGTCCTGGGTTGAGAGGCTCGTTCGTGAAGCCGCTAGAGCAAACCTGCGAAACCGGCCGCCAGCAGGCTGATCATTAAAACCAGTACAGCCGCGTAGCCTGCCAGCCGGCGCAGCACCTCGCCTTCGCGCCCGACCATCCCCGCGGTGCTGCAGCCTACCACAACTTTTGCCGGCGCGGCGATCGAAGCCAGCGCCGCCCCGGCGGTCTGGGCGGCGAGGATGACCGCCTCTGGCTGACCAAGCAGCCGGGCGGTTTGCAGCTGCAGCGCCCCAAAGACGACGTTCGAATTGGTGTTGCTGCCGGTAATGAACGCGCCGATCGCGCCGATCCAGGGCGCAGCCAGTGGGAAGAACGCCCCGAATCCACCTGCCAGGCCCTGGGCGAGGGTGTAGGTCATCCCGGCATGCTCCATCACCAGCGCCAGACTGATCATCGAGACGATGCTGACGCTCGACGGCAGCACCCGTTGCAGCGTGCCGTCCAGGATACGCCCGATTGCGCCGGGTTGGTAGCACCCAAACCGTCGATAAATGAGATATGCCAGGATCGAAGAATACAGCAGCAGGCTTCCTGTGTGGGCGATCAAATTGATCTCGCGGCCCATCCCGGCCGGAGTGATGAAACCGAGCAGGCTGCGCGTCTCCGGAAACGGCACCTGGAGGATCACCGGGCTGAGCGCCTGCTTGACCGGCGGGATCAGCTGGACGATCAGCGTGACCAGGATCAGGATGGCATAACCTGAAATCGCGATCAAAAACTTGGGGCTGCCCAGGCTGAAACCAGGTCCCGCCCCCGTTTCCAATGGAGCTTTCTGCCGGCCTCGGCTGCGCACGACCAGCGGCGTGATCAGCATGCCAACCAGCGCGCTCAGGAAGGTCGCGATGTTCCAACCCCCCAGGCTTACGATCCAGAACTGGACTGCGCCCATTACGATCCCCCAGATCATGACGGGAATGAACATCCTCCGCACGCCTGGCATGCCTTCCATCGAATGCGCTGCCATCAACCCGATCAGCGGGCAGGTCAGGCTTAAGAACAGGGCGGCCAGGGGTCCGAGAATTTCATGCGGCAGCCCGGTTGCAGCCATCAGCGCCTGGAAAGACGAGCCCATCGAGCCGAACGTCACCCCCCAGCCGTGCCCGATCGATGGGACCACGACCGCCGCCAGCGGCGTGAGCCCGATCCCGATCAGCAGTGGGGCGGTCACCGCGACCGGCACCCCGAACCCGCCGACTCCCTGCAAGAACGAAGCGAACACCCAGCCGATGATCAGCGCCTGCAGGCCGCGGTCGGGGGTCAGGCTGGGTAGAGCATGGCCGATCGTCAGGATTGCCCCGGCCTCGTCGACGACGCGGAAGAGCAGGAAAGCGGCCCAGATGATCATGAGCACATCGATGGAGAAGAGCAGGGCTTTAGCATGCGCATAGGCGAGCAGCTCGGGGGTTGCCCCGAAGGCCAGCACCGCGATCGCCAGCCCGCATAAATAACCCGCCGCGCCAGCCCGCGCCGCGCTCCAGCGCAGGCCGATCATCAGGAACAGGATCAGCAAAATCGGGAGCAGCGCCAGGACAAATGCCATTGGGGACAGGTCAGCCTTCAGGGTTGGTTGGAGTTATCAGAACGACCGAGACCGCGGGTATAAAGCCAGACCAGCAGGGCGCCCATCGCGAGCGCCGGAAGCAGCACCAACCCGGCCTCCGGGCCGAAATTGCCGCCGGTAAACAGCTCGGGGCCGCTCACCCGAGTCTGGATCAGCTGGAAGATGGACATTCCGCTCACCGGAAAGCCGAGCACGGGTCCTTCGAAGAAATTCCAGCCGATGTGCAGCCCGATCGGCAGCCACAACCGGCCTGTACGGTAGCCAGCCGAACGCCATGAACACGCCTGCCAGGGTGATCCCCGCCAGACCCATCCAGCTCCAGCTCGGATTCTGGATGTGAGCGAGACCGAACAGGGCCGAAGAAAGCCCGACTGCCCAGAAAAGCGTCAGCCCGTCCCGCAGGTTCTGGAGCAGGTAGCCGCGGAAATAAAGCTCCTCCTGCCAACCGACGACCACGAACACGACCAGGACCGTCCCCAGTCCGAGCCATTCCGAGCTTGAAAAGCCGTCCTGCCAGACCACCTCGGTCACGGTCAGCCAGCCGGCCAACCGCTCGAGGGCGTAGATCAGCAGCATCATCATTGCCGCGATCATGAAGCCCGCAAGCAGATCTTTGAGAGTCCGCCTGTCCAGCTGCAGCCCGAGCGAGGCGAAATCGCGCCGGTCCAACAGGCGGCGCGCAATTGCGATCGAAAAAGTGAGCGCCGCCGCAGTCAGGATTTGATTTTCTGCAAAGCCGAAGCTGGAGGGATTCCCTGCGAGAGCGGTCAGCGTGAGCCAGGCGATCGTCAGGGTGATGAGGAAAGCGGTGAAAATCAGCAGGTGGGCCAGCAGGCGCCAGCCGGCCCGCAGCCTTTTTTCATCAGGAGAGATCAATATTCGGGCGATCAGGCTGCGCTGCGGTTGCATGCCTGAAGTGTATCCTCCTTGCAAATAAAGAGCAAGGGCAATCAAGATCGACCCCGAGAGCGATAGCGCAGCCGTGGTGAATGTCGGCGCGGTCTGCCAGTACGTTCATTGGACTCCAGTATCTGTGTGATCCCCGCTATTTTGGATGCTTTTGGAGTAATGAAGGCCCGCCGCACCGCCGCACTCTCATCATCATCAAGCCGCAACTTATGGTACACTCGAATCTTAAGAGCAATCCTTTCCAAATATTATGGACGCCAAGACCCTCTCCACCCTGGAATTTCTGAAGATCCGCGAAAGGCTGGCTGGCTACTGCGCCTTTGCTGCTTCGGAGGAAAAGGCGCGCCAGCTCCGCCCGACGAACGACCCCGTTGAGGCAGTCCTTCGCCAGAAGGAGACCAGCGAGGCTGTCCGCCTGCTGACCACCCACCCGGACCTCACGATCGGCGGGGCGCGCGACGTCCGTGCCCCGGTGGACCTGGCCGTGCACGGCGCGGTGCTTTCCCCGAACGAGCTGCTCGACATCAAATCCACGCTTGCCGCGGCCCGCACGCTGACCCGCACCTTCGAACGGTTGGAGTTCCAGTTCCCGGCCCTTTTTGACCTGGTTCAGCAGCTCCCCACACCGGCCGGCTTGATCGATTCGATCTCGCGCGTCCTCTCTGACCGCGGCGAGATCCTGGACAGCGCCTCGGAAAAGCTGGGGAACACCCGCCGCGACCTGCGGATCGTCCACGATCGGCTGCTTACCCGGCTCCAAAAGATGGTCAGCGACCCCCGCAATGCCCCGTACCTTCAGGAAGCCCTCGTCACGCAGCGCGACGGCCGCTACGTGCTCCCGCTCCGGGCGGAGTTCAAGGGCCGCATCCGCTCGATCGTCCACGACCAATCGTCATCGGGCGCGACCCTGTTCGTCGAGCCGCTCGCCGTCGTCGAGATGAACAACCAGTACCGCGAGCTCCAGCTGACAGAACGCGACGAAGAGCGCCGGATCCTGTTCGAGCTTTCGCTGCTGGTCGCCCAGAACGCCCAGAAGATCAACCACATCGTCGAAGTGATCGCCGCGCTCGACCTGATCCTCTCACGAGCCCACTTTTCGGATGACCTGCACGCCAGCGAGCCGAAGCTGATCCCGCTCGAGCATAAAGGCGCGAAATCTGCTGTCGCCGTGCCGGTGATCCGGCTTTTCCAGGCCCGCCATCCGCTGCTCGACCCGCAGACCGTCGTCCCAATCGACTTCGAGTTGGACCCGCAGACCTTTGCGCTGGTGATCACCGGCCCGAACACGGGTGGGAAGACGGTCGCGCTGAAGACCGTCGGGCTGCTGGCGCTGATGGCCCAGGCCGGGCTGCATATCCCGGCCCAGAACGGCTCCGAGCTGAGCGTATTCAATGAAATCTATGCCGATATCGGCGATGAGCAGTCGATCGAGCAGTCGCTCTCGACTTTTTCCGGGCATATCACCAACATCATCCGCATTCTCGAGCAGGCCGATGAACGCTCGCTCGTGATCCTGGACGAGCTTGGCGCCGGCACCGACCCCCAGGAAGGCTCGGCGCTGGCCCGCTCGATCCTCACCAGCCTGGTCGACCGGCGCATCCCGACCCTGGTGACCACCCACCACCCGGAGCTGAAGGCGTTTGCCCATGCCACCCCAGGCGTGATCAATGCCAGTGTCGAATTTGACCTGGAAACGCTGCGCCCGACCTACCGCCTGACGATTGGGCTGCCGGGGCGTTCGAACGCGCTGGCAATCGCCCAGCGGCTGGGGATGCCCGAGCCGATCATCGCTGCAGCCCGCCGCGAAGTCAACCCGGACGACCTGCGCGCCGACGACCTTCTGGACGAGATCCACCACCAGCGCGAGCTGGCCCGCCAGGCGCGCCAGGCGGCGGACGAAGCCCGCCAGGAATCCGAGGAGCTGCGCTCGGAGCTGCTTTCCCGCCTGGATTTGATCGAACAGGAGCGCCGCGGCGTGCTGGAGCAAGCCCAAAATGAAGCGGAAGCCCAGATTTTCGAGCTGCGCCAGGAGCTGGATTCCGCCCGGCGCGCTTTGACCCGCCTTCGCCAGCCGCTGGAGCCGCTTAAAGAGGTTGAAGAGAAGCTTGCCGAGCTGGAAGATGCGGCTGAGGCGCCTGTCGAGGCCCAGCAGCCTGAGCTTGGCCCGCAGCTCCGCCAGCTCGAACACGAGCGCCGCCGCGCGATCCGCCCGGGGGACAAGGTGCGCGTTCGAAGCCTTGGCGCCCAGGGTGTGGTCTCCTCGCTGGGGGAGGATGAAGCGGAAGTTCAATTGGGCATGCTGCGAATCCGCGCCCGGCTTTCCGACCTGGAGCTCCCCAGCCCCAGCGGCGCCGTTTCCGCAGTTCCAGCCCCGGCTGTCCGCCGGAAAGAGCCTGCGCCAGCAGCCTCAACCCCGACAAAGGTCAGGCTTGCCGCGCCGGTGTCGCCTGGAATGGAGCTGGATCTGCGCGGCCAGCGCGCCGATGACGCCGAGCTGGCCCTGGAGCACTACCTGGACGCGGCTTACTTCGCTGGCCTGCCGTTCGTGCGCATCATCCACGGCAAAGGGACCGGCCGGCTGCGCGAGGTCGTCCGCCAATCGCTCAAGGGATATCCGCACGTCCGCTCGTTCGAGTCCGGCGGGGATAAAGAAGGCGGCGACGGCGTCACTGTGGCAAAGTTTGCAGGCAATTAACCGCACTCATTATTCATGTCGTTTGGCTGACTGGAAAGGACGGAGGCGATGATCCTGCTCAACCCCCACGCTCACAACCGCTTTTATCCAGACGAACAATCGCGCCAGATCATGCTGCGAACGATCGATTTCTTCGAGCGCAAAGGTTTAAAGCGTATCAAGGAAGACGACCACAGCCGCTCCTGGTACGGCGACTTCCTGGAATTCCAGAAGCAGGAGCGGCTCTTTGCCACCCTGCTGACGCCATCGAAATACGGCTCAAGTCCGGACTGCCGCTGGGATACCTGGCGCAACTGCGAGTTCAATGAGATCCTCGGCTTCTACGGCCTGGCCTACTGGTACACCTGGCAGGTGTCCATCCTCGGACTGGGTCCGGTCTGGATGAGCGGGAACGAAGCGCTCAAGCGCCGCGCCGCAGACCTGCTGCATGACGGCCACGTCTTCGCCTTCGGGCTTTCGGAGCGGGCGCACGGGGCAGATATTTACGCCACCGGAATGAGCCTCACCCCGCAGCCCGACGGCTCCTACCTGGCGAACGGCGAGAAGTACTACATCGGCAACGCAAATCTGGCTCCGCTGGTCTCGACCTTTGGCAAGATCGCTGGGACGGGCGAATATGTCTTCTTCGCCGCAGATTACCGCAATCCGAGCTATCATCTGCTCAAGAATGTGACCGCCAGCCAGAACTACGTCGCCCAGTATGCGCTGCAGGACTATCCGGTCCTCGAAACCGAGATCCTCTCCAGGGGGCAGGCTGCCTGGGACTCGGCTCTCAACACGGTGAATGTGGGCAAATACAACCTGGGCTGGGCTTCGATCGGAATCTGCACCCATGCTTTCTACGAAGTCCGTCCGTCACGCCGCCAGCAGAATCTTGTACGGGATGTCCGTGACCGACTTCCCGCACGTCCGCCGCATGCTGGTCGATGCCTGCGCCCGCCTGACCGCGATGAAGCTTTTCACCCTGCGCGCCGCAGACTATATGCGCTCAGCCTCGCCGCTCGACCGGCGCTACCTGCTCTTCAACCCGATGGTAAAGATGAAGGTCACCACCCAGGGCGAGGAAGTGATCAACCTGCTCTGGGATGTGATCGCTGCAAAGGGGTTCGAGCAGGACACCTTCTTCGAGATGGCGGCGCGCGATATTCGCGCCCTGCCGAAGCTGGAAGGCACGGTCCACGTCAACATCGCCCTGATCGTGAAATTCATGCCGAACTACTTCTTTAACCCGCAGGATTATCCGCCGGTACCCCGCCGGGACGATCCGCAGGATGACGTCTTCCTCTGGGATCAGGGTGAAGCGCGCGGCCTGAGCCGGATCCGGTTCCCCGATTTTCGCGCGGCATTCAATCAGTGGGATCTGCCGAACGTCGAGCTTTTCAAGCAGCAGGCGCTTGTGCTGCAGGAAATGTTGATTTCCGCCACCCCGGACGAAAGCCAGCAGAAAGACGTCGATTTCCTGATGGCGCTGGGGGAGCTGTTCGCCCTCGTCGTCTATGCCCAGCTGATCCTGGAAAACGCCGAGATTTATCAGTCGGATGTGGGTAGCGACCTGCTGGACCAGGTATTTGACTTTATGGTCCGGGATTTTTCGGCGCACGCCCTGCAGCTCCACTCCAGGCCGAGCAGCACTGCGCAGCAGATGGAGCTCTGCCTGCGAATGCTGCGCAAGCCTGCCGATGACCCCGCCCGCTTCCAGCGAGTTTGGGAGCAGGTCCACCGGATGAAGGATGCCTACGAAATGTCCAGCTGAGTGATAAAAAAAGCCGCGAATAACCCGAATAAAGAATCGGTGATTCGTGTTATTTGTGAAAATTCGTGGTTATGAGCTTCAAATGATCTGGACAGAAACCTAAATCGTGATATTCTTGAAAATATCCAGACGGCCGATTTTTGAAGGCCAGCGGCTTGAAAGTCGCTGTCCTGCTTGATTTTGGCTCTCAATGAAATTATTAATGGAATCGGATGGTTTTTCAGTCTCTTAGAAGGAGGAACGCGATGAACGTTAAGCGCCATCGAATGGACAGGGGCATTCTTACCCTCATCCTGCTGCTCCTGCCCGCCTTCTCCGCCTGCAACTTTGTCCCCGCGACCGAGACAGCTGACCCGAATGTAGTGATCACCTTCGCCGCCGAGACGATCTCCGCCAACGAGCGCCAGCAGACCTTCGATGCGATGCAGGCCCTGCTCACCTCCCAGGCGCTGACGATGCAGGCCCCAACCGCCACCTTAAGCCCCACCGAAACTCCGATTCCGACCCAGCCGCCTCCGGTCGCGACCGCCACGACAGCGCCTCCAACCGCGCCTGCGCCAACGGTCGTGATCGTGACAGCCACGCCCTCCATCCTGATGCTGACCGCGGACATCGACACGCGCTGCCGCCAGGGTCCGAGCACGGCATTCGCGACCGTCAGCTTCATCCTGGTCGGCCAGCAGTCCCCGATCATCGGCCAGAACCCCGAGCGCACGTGGTGGCTGATCCAGGATCCGCAGGGACGCTATGGGAACTGCTGGGCCTGGGGTGAGACGACCCGTCCGATCGGCGACGCCAGCAATGTGCCGGTCATTCAACCGCCGCCGACCCCCACAGCGCCGGTCAGGCAGGACTTCCAGCTCTCGTTCTCCAACCTGCACATCTGCGGCGGGGTCGCGATGGCGACCTTCCAGGTGGTCAACACCGGCACGGTCGGCTTCCAGTCGTCCAACATCACGATCCGCGATATCACCAACAACGTCGGCCTGGCGGGACCCGAGGCGAGCAACACCCCGTTCTTGACCGGATCCAATAACTGCCCTCCGGGCTTCTCCACCCTTCCAGCCGGATCAAGCGGCTTTGTGACCAAGGGGATCGGCGCCCTCCCGCCCTCCGGGACGCGCGGGCGCGGCATCGTCGTGCTGTGCACCCAGGCCAACCTGAACGGCACCTGCGTCGAGCAGCGCGCGACCTTCACGTTCCCCTAGACCCTCGCAGATCGCGCTTTGTATCATTAGATCCAAAAGGCTGGACCATCAAATGGCCCAGCCTCTTGTTTTAAGTCACTGCGAGCGAACTTTGCGAACCTGTCCACCTGTCCACCTGTCCACGTAGTTGGTGGACGTAGTTTGTGGACGTTCTCTGTGGAGCAATCTGCTCCTTCTTACTTATGGACCACGATCGAGCCGCCTCCGATCGCCTGGTCGACGCCGTTATCGTAGACGACCTGTTCTGCAGCGCCGTCCTCCCACCAGATCTTGATCCGGAACGTGTCCGGCGATCCGTCGATTGCCCAGATCATGAACTTGTAAGGAGATCCATTGGGCGCTGAAGCGCCGTTGATCGTGCCCTTACCCTTGTACTGCGCCCGAGAGCTGGCCTGGTTGACCACCAGCCACTCGTAGCTCTCGCTGTGGAAGTTCAGCCCGCCGGCTTTGAACTGGAACTCGGTGTTCCCATCGGGGATGGTTTTACCCTTCTTGTAGCGCGAGACGAAGCCGAAAGTAGCTTTGCCTTCAAGGGTCTCGTCTGCTTTGTAAGCCCCGGCCGGCGAGGTGAACCACCCGCCGCCGGTGACGAACCCGGCCGTCGGGTCGTAGACGACGACGAACTCGTAGATTGCGGTGACCGGATCGAGTTCTTCTTCTTGCACCGTCAGGCTGACCGCAAAAACACCAGGCTGAGTGTAAGTGTGCGATGCCGTGAGCGTCGTTTCGGAGACCGTTTCGGTCGTGGTTGATCCATCCTTCCAGTCCCAGGTCACTGTGTAGTTTTCGCTGATTTCCGAATTTTTGATTATGGCACTCAGCTGGGCCGAAATGCCGGACTTTACCGGCGCTAGCGGGCCGGTGATCTGCTGGATTTCCGGCGCGGCGAGAACGCCCAAGACAAAGTGGCTCAGGCTCTCAACCTCGACTGTGAAGGTGTTGGCGGCTGGATCGCATCGTGTGTCCGTGGAGCATGGTCCGGCGATCGCCTCGCCGTCTTTGAAGACGTGGAGGTCCAGCTCGTTTAGGTTCAGATCGTCGACAATGCCGTCGTTATTGACATCCAGCCATTGCAGGGTAATCGCAACGGGAACCTGGAATTCCGTGCCGTCCGGGCCGATCTGTATGTTGACTGCCGGCTCGACTGCGCCTTCCGTAGTAAGCTGCAGGTCAATACCGCCGTCGGTGATCGTCAGGATTGTTTCCTGTGAAAGAGCCTGAGCAGGAATGTTCATTTCCACGCTGAGATCTTCGGTGGTGAGCGTGCCTCCATCGGGATAAACCGCCGCTGATTTCTGATCCCTCTGGATTGCAGAAGTTCAAAGAATCCTGCGGGCAGCTGTCAAGCAGGTCAGGGATCCCGTCATCATCCTGGTCGGAAGCGGGCGGCTCGACCGCGATAAGCCAGATTTCGGTTGCATCATGGTCTTCGTCTTTAATGTTCACATGCAATTCTATACCTGTCTCCAGGTTAGAAAGCTGCTGCTCGTCTGGCTGGTCGCCGACTTGCGTGAAATCGGCAAGCCAGTATCCATTCTGGGATGCCGTCACTGTCCGCCCCAGGCAAGATTCTTCATCGCATGTACCAAAGATCTCCACTTCTGTTCCTGGGTCTGCAAATCCGCTGACGATCCCCGTCCCCCCGTAGACAGGATGAGCGGTCAGCTGTTGGACGACGAGTTCATGCGATGAAGTCTCGTTCCAGGCGCGGATCACCTGGCCTGGACTCAAGACAAAATCGCTGCCCAGATGAAACGCAAACCCAACTGCCAAATATTCTGGTTCGTACTCCGGGACGCCAATGGCTGCGAAATCCAGGTAACCAGGAGTACTGGGATCATCGATTGTCATCGTGACTGTTTCTCCAGGTGTAAAATTCCACAACTGGACGGTATTAATGTCGATCCGGGCGACGATCTGCGGTGGAGGGGGAAGTGTGGCTGTGACATTGACCTGGGTGCGGTTGCGAGCCGAGTCGACGATGAACACCTGGAATTCCTGCCCTTCCTCGACATCCATATCTTCTCCCAGGTAGATCGACCAGTAGCCGGTGGTCTCGTCGGACCAGACGCCCGTGTCCAGGCAGAGGATTTCTCCATCGTAACCGCACCAGTATCGGATGCGGACGCGCGCACCGGGTTCCGCCGAACCCGAGATCGTATCGGTAGTGGAATTAGCTTCATCGACTTCTAAGGTTTGGACCGTCATCGTTTTTGTCACGACCTGATCGGTCATGATCAGGATCATCCCGGGCTCAAGCGTCAGCCCGTCTGGGAAAAAATCGACGATCCCACCCCACGGATAGAACTCATCGCCTCCAACGGTCCCGCTTCCCGAATAGTCCACCGGCTCAGAGGTCTCAGGGTCGTCAATCGTCAGGGTTGCTACCTCACCGAAGGGAAATTGACGGCCGCTGACTCTGTTTGTGCCGATGAAGGCAAATACCGCGGGTCCGGCGCCATCTCGGCGTAATGGAGTGTGTCGGAGGGGGTGATCTGCACGGAGGCGTCGGCCCACTGCCCGGGAAGGATGTCAACGATATACTGCTCTCCCTGCGATTCCCCGGTGATGTTGAAGTCCGCTTTCCAGCTGCCTGACCCGTCTGCGTTCACAACCCGTAAACCCCACTGCGCTCCAACTGGATAGCCTTCCTGCATTTGAACGATGACCTGCGCCCCGGGCTCGGCGGTACCGAAGACCATGTTGCTGGCGTAGTCCGGCCAGGTGATCACCAGGTTGGGGATGGTGAACGTGCGGGTTATGATCTCATTGCTGAGGGTTGCCTGGATATTTTTCCCAACAACCAGGGTATTTCCCAGGTCGAAGAAAACCTCAGGCTGCTGCTCATTGGGGGTTTGGGTTTCCTTGAATACAGGTACTGCAGGTGAGTCCATATCGACCAGGGTCAGCGTGACTGGCACGCCCCACGACCCGCCATATCCGTAGATTTCTGTGTAGGTATCGTTTGTATTGATATTGAGGGTTGGTAGGACGATGTGAACTGGCGCATCGGGGATAAAGCCTTCTATCTGCGTCCGGTCGATGTCCTCATCGGTGATGCGGATCTGGTATTCATACTCCGGCAGGAGATCTACCTGGCCGGAAAAATTAGCCGTCCAGGTGTTGTTATAATCGGCGGACACGGTCCTCTGGCCGAGCATGAGATCGCCTGACCAGACGCGCACCTGCACGACCGCGCCTTGATCCGCTTCTCCATAAAAAGTATCGGTCGCACCGTCGATGCCGTTGAAATTCAAATACTCGACGGTGTGAACTTTTGTGATCGTCCCGTCGGTCATCGTCAGCACGACGCCTGGAGTCAGGTCGACGATCCCGGCCAGCGGGAATTCTGCCATGCTGCCGTTGGGATCGTTTGGATCGCCGGTGACGAGCTGTATGCCGGTGTAGTCTGGGGAAATTACCGTGTCCGTATCTTCTACCGTCAGAGTCACAATCGAGCCGACCGGCCAGATTCGGGCGCGCACCGTCTGCGCGACGGGCAGCGCGAAGACCCGCGGGATGTAGGTTGTGCTCATCGCCCAGACCGCATCGGTCGGGGTAATCCACCAGCGGGCGCGACGTTTTCTGCTCGGGCACGATGTCGACGGGCGGCTGCTCATCTGGCGGGCTGCCTGCGACCGAAAAGTCAGCCCCCCACAGCCCGCCTTCTGGTACGGTCACCCTCCGCAAGCCGAGATCCAAGCCGTTTTCCACGATGCTGACCTCTAATGGAGTGCCTGCTGGCGCCGTACCGTGCACGGTGTCTTTGGAATAATCCGGTACGTAGATAGCCAGCTCCGGGATCACATACGAGCGAAGAAAACCGCCCTGCTGGATTGTGACCTCTACGCCGGGTTTGATCGCTAGGGCATCGCCGAAATAGAAGCAGGCCACGCCACCTGACGAGTACGTAGCCCTTGTTCGAAATCTGGCGATAGCGTTGTATCAGGATCGTCAAGGATCAGCGTCACCCGATCGTCGTCGTTATGCCCGAAGCCGCAGTTATACGGTCTGGTCGATGCCCCAGTCGTAATAGAACGGCTGCTGGAGCGAGATCAGCCATATCCGGGTCACATCCCGATCTGCGTCAAACGCGTCTGACGCTAATTTCCGTGCCGGGTTCCAGATTGGAAAGGATCTGTTCATCGGATTGATCCCCGCCCTGGGTGAAGTCCGCGGTCCAATTCCATTGAGATCGGCTGTCACCCTTCGTATGGGGCAATTCACTTCCTCACAGGTCACCGCAACATCTAAATCCAATCCCGGGGTCGCAGTCCCGGAAAGGATCCCAGTCCCGCCCTGGACAGGGTCGGCGTAAACCGTTTCGACGGTCATTTCATGAGAAAAGGCGCTGTCCCAGGCGCGGATTACCTGTCCTGGACGCAAGATAAAATCACTGCCCAGTGGAAATGCCAACACGAACTCCATGTTTTCCGGATCATACACCGGGACGCCTGAAGCTTCGTAATCAGGGTATTCAGAGGTATTCGGATCATCGATTGTCATCGTGACTGTATCGCCAAGTGTATAACTCCAAAGCCGGACGACATTTTCGTCGAATCGGGCGACGATCTGCGGCGGAGGGACGTAACCTGGAGCGGCTGTGACGTTAATCTGGGTGCGGTTGCGCGCCGAGTTCGGACGATGAACACCTGGAATTCCTGACCATCCTCGATATCCATATCCTCTCCCAGGTAGATCGACCAGTAGCCAGTGGTCTCGTCGGACCAGACGCCCGTGTCCAGGCAGAGCTCTTCTCCATTTTCACCGCACCAGTAGCGGATCCGAACCCTTATGCCAGGTTCAGCCCAACCCGAGATCGTATCGGTAGTGGAATTTGCTTCATCGACTTCAAGGGTTTGGACCGTCATCGTTTTTGTCACGACCTGATCGGTCATGGTCAAGACCATCCCGGGTTCAATCGTCAACCCAACCAGAGTAAAATCGAGATACCCTCCCCATGGGTAGCTCGGGTCGTCGCTCTCGATGGTACCGCTCCCGGTGTAGTCTACTGGTTCCGGTGTCTCAGGGTCGTCAATCGTCAGAGTCACTTCCGCCTCATAGGGGAACTGGCGGGCGCCAACTCGGTTTGTGCCAATGAAGGCGAAGATGCGCGGGTCCGGCGCCATCTCGCCGTAATGCAGAGTGTCGGACGGGGTGATTTGCACGGAGGCGTAAACATTTTGCCCGGGAGGATGTCGACGACCTGTCCACCAGCGTCCGTGAAGTCAGCCGTCCAGCTCCCCGTGCTGGGGTCAGCCGATACAACCCGCGTTCCGGGCTGCGCTTCGGCAGGATAGCCGGTCAGCAGCTCAACGAAGACCTGCGCCCCGGGCTCGGCGACGCCGAAGACCATATCGCTGTTATAGTCTGGATGTACGATCACCAGATTGGGGATGGTGAACGTCCGTGTGATGACCTCATTGCTGATGGTCGCCTGGATATTCCTCCCAACAACGAGGATATTTCCAAGATCGAAGTAGTTTTCGGAGAAGCCCGGATTGTTTTCACTTGGATAAGGTACCTGTGTTTTCTGGACTAATTCAAATGTTGTCGGATTATACAGGGACAGCGTGACAGGTACGTCCCACGACCCGCCGTATCCATAAATCTCTGTGTAAGTATCATTCGTATGGATCGAGAGAGTGGGAGGACGGTTTCCACCTGTGCCCCTGGCGAGGCCAGGATGGGATGAGAAAACCGAGCGCAAAAACCAACGCAAGCGTCAGCCGAACAATTTTTTCACCGTATGATTGACTATTCTGGTTCATTCTCAGACCTTTCTGACCGTGATAGATTTGATAAGTGATAGATTTGATAAATAATTAGATGTGATTTAAAAGTTAAAAAGCAAAACCAGCCTTCGTGGCCGGTTTCGCTGCTGGCTCCCCGACAGCCCTCCCTCGCAGTGCCAACGCTTGAGAAAGCGACCAATGCGGGCGGTCGGATCAAAGCTTCCACGGGACCGCCGGGTGAATTCTCCCCCCGGCGGATGACTCATTATGATCTATCACTTGACAGCTTGTCAAGTGGCAATCATCTTGTTTTAATCTAAGGGCCTGTTTTTAATAAAGAATGCCGCTGTGGGTGGTGGACAATGTACCTCACATACCCTACAGGTGGGGTCTGCTGTCCCGACTCAACCGGCTCTGTGCCAATTTGAGCAGGGATTGCCAGTTGAATCTTGCCCCATTTTTCGCTATAGTATAGGTAGCCAAGGAGGGATCCGATGAAAACTGATAACTCGGCTCCGTTCATCTGTCTGATATTGCTGCTCCTGCTCGGGCTGGCGTGCGGGCAGAGCGCCCGGCCCGTTCCTGCCCCACCTGAACTGCAGGCGCCTGAGAACCTGCCGGTCGAGCCAGCTCATACGCCGACAAATCCACCACCTGAGCCAACTTCCCTGCAATCAAGTCCGCCTCAATCCGCCTCGGAGCTCGCCCCGGGAGACTTCAACCGGACGATCGATTTCGGCAGCAAAGCGCGCAGCTACCTGCTCCACATCCCGCCCGGCTACGACCCGGCGAAGCCCGCCGCCCTGGTGCTGGTCTACCACGGCATCAGCCTGGACGCCGAGGAGATGGTCCGCATCACCGGCTTCAGCCAGCAGTCCGACGAGTCCGGTTTCCTGGTCGTCTATCCAAACGGGACCGGCGCCAGGCAGAGCTGGAACGGTGGGATGTGCTGCGGGGAAGCTGCTCAGAAAAAAACAGATGACGTCGGGTTCACCAGGGCGCTGATCGACCAGCTGTCTGCAGAGCTGAACGTCGACCAGAAGCGGGTCTACGCGACCGGCTTTTCGAATGGGGCGTTCATGGCTTACCGACTGGCGTGCGACCTTGCCGACCGGATCGCTGCGATCGCGCCTGTGGGCGCCGCGCCCGGCGTCCAATCCTGCGATCCCGCCCGCCCGGTGCCGCTGATCCACTTCCACGGTGACCACGATAGGCTGAACCCATACGAAGGCGTCGTAACCTCGTCGGGATTGGAGTTCATCGGGGTCGAGCAGGGCATCGCCGACTGGGTCGAGCTGAACGGCTGCTCGACGATACCCGAAGAGACGACGGAGGGATATGTCGTCCATCGGGTCTACGGCTCGTGCGAAGCCGAGGGCGGCAGTGGAGCTCTATAAGATCCTCGGGGGCGAGCACGCCTGGCCGGGCGGCGAGGCGGTCAGCGCCGAGGTCGGCGAGCCGACCACTGAGCCGGATGCGACCGCCTTGATCTGGGAATTTTTCTCAGCTCATCCGATGCCATAAGAATGCCCAAACTCTATCCTCTCTCCATGGGAGAGGGTGATCTATGCCCTTCAGGGTCGAATTGCTGCTGACAGAAGCCCGCAGGTTGTATATAATATCCCTATGGAACAGAAGCCTGGGACGCGGGTATTTGTTTCGAATAGTTCGCACTGCCGCCTTTTCTGATGCGTAGAAAAGGCGGTTTTTTTTGCACACAAGGATCAAGGAGGCCAAAGCATGACAGTACAACCAACGATTTCTGTAGAGGAGCTTCTGGCGAAGGCGAAAAAACCGTCGGCCGACGCCATGAAGCTGCATCCATTCTACCGGGGGAAGGTCGAGACTGCGCTGAAATGCTGCGTGCGCGACTTCAACGACTTTGCCATCTGGTACACGCCGGGCGTGGCTGCGCCATGCAGGGCGATCCAGGCCGATCCCGAGCTGGTGTATGAATATACCAACAAGTGGAATACCGTCGCGGTGGTCAGCGATGGGACCCGCGTCCTGGGCCTGGGCGATATCGGCCCAAAGGCCGGGATGCCGGTGATGGAAGGCAAAGCCCTGCTCTACAAGTACCTGGGCGGCGTCGACGGCGTGCCGATCATGGTCGGGCACCAAAGACCCCGATGCGATCATCAATCTGGTGCTTAACCTGCAGCCGGGCTTGGGCGGTGTAAACCTGGAGGACATCTCCAACCCGAAATGCTTCTACATCCTGGACACCCTGCGTGAGAAAGCCGAAATCCCGATCTGGCACGACGACCAGCAGGGCACTGCGACGGTCACCCTGGCCGGGTTGATGAACGCCCTGAAGGTGGTCGGCAAGAAGAAAGAGGATGTGTCGATCGCCTTCATCGGCAGTGGCGCATCCAACGTGGCCTGCTCGCGGCTGATCTTCGGCTGGGGTGCGGACCCGAGCCGCTGCTTCATGGTCGACAGCAAGGGCATCCTGGGCAAGCACCGCAAAGACCTGGAGATGCGCAAGGCCGAGTACGTGGACAAATGGCGGCTGTGCAACATCACCAACGCCGAAGGCCGGGAAGGCGGGATCGCCGAGGCGATGCAGGGCGCGGATGTTGTCATTGCCCTGTCCCGCTCCGGTCCGGGCGTGATCCTGCCGGAGTGGGTCCGGACGATGGCGAAGGATGCGATCGTGTTTGCCTGCGCCAACCCCGTGCCCGAGATCTGGCCCTGGGAGGCGATGGAGGCCGGCGCGGCGGTCGTGGCACCGGGCGCTCCGATTTCCCCAACCAGGTCAACAACTCGCTCGGCTTCCCGGGCATCTTCCGCGGCACGCTGGACGTGCGCGCCCGCACGATCACCGACGAGATGTGCTTCGCCGCCGCCCAGGCGCTGGCTGATCATGTCGGCGACAAGCTCAGCGAGCGGCACATCCTGCCCACGATGGACGACTGGGAAGTCTTCCCCGCGAAGCGGCCGCAGTCGGTACGAAGGCGATCGAACAGGGCCTGGCACGCGTCGACCACACCTACGACGAGCTGTTCCAGATGGCCTTAAAGATCATCGCCCGCTCCCGAAAACTGACCGAGACGATGATGGAGCAGGGTTTCATCGGGATGCCGAAAGAATGAAGTGCAGTTTCTGGTTGTTGGTGTTTGGTCATTAGTTTTCAGTTGATCAAGTCTTGATTTGTGGCGAGATTGATAATGAGATGCAGGACTTTCGGGAATTGAGAGTCTGGGACGAAATCTCACCAGCTTGTGGTCGAACATATACCGGCTTTCAGTTGGTTTTCCAAAGGAAGAGCAGTTTGGATTGACCAGCCAAATCCGAAGGAGCGCTGTTTCTGTGCCCGCCAACATTGCAGAAGGCTGCGGTCGGGATTCTCAAGCTGAGATGCTTCGCTTTTTTCGCATTGCGATGGGCTCTGCCAGCGAACTGGAATATCACTTGATTTTAGCTCGTGATCTTTCCTGGCTTGACGAACCGACATACCAATTCCTCTCCGATGAGCTGGTCAGTATCCGTAAAATGTTAAATGCTTTTATCCAGAAATTGAAAACTAAACCGATCCCAAAAATCCAGTAACCAACAACCGACAATCAGCAACGAACTACTAACAACTAACAACCAATGACCAAGAACCAACAACCGAAGAGGTGACCCATGTACGATCTCATTGTCCTTGGCGGGGGACCCGCAGGATTGACAGCAACGGTTTACGCAATCCGCAAACGCCTGAATGTGCTGATGGTGTCGAAAGACCTGGGCGGGAAGACTCAGTGGAAGCTGGCGCTGCCCTGGATCCAGGATTATCAGGTGATCCGCGGTCTGGAAGTCGTCAATAAATTCAAGAGCGAGCTGGAATATCTTGATTATGCCCGCCATCTGGAAGCGGTGGACCGGGTGGAGCAGGATGGGGACGGATTCGTCGTCCGGACGGCCGGCGGCGGCGAATTGAAGACCAGGGCGGTCATCGTCGCGACCGGAACCAAGCAGACCCGGATGAAAGTCCCCGGTGAAAAAGAGTTCATGATGAAAGGGCTCTGCTACTCGGCCCTCAGCTACGCCCCGCTGTTTATCGACCGGACCACGATGGTCGTCGGAGACAAGGAGCTGGCGCTGCGCTCGGCAGCTGAGCTGGCGACGATCGCCGAAAAGGTTTATATGGTCTGCCCGGCGAATGCGCTGCCCGACACGTCCATGTGCAGGAAGCTGGAATCCTTGCCGAACGTGACGATCCTGAAAGGCCACCAGGTTGTCGAAGTGAAGGGCGACGAGTACGCCCGCGCCGCTGTGCTGCGCGGCCCGAGCGGCGCCACTCAGGAGCTGGCTGCAGACGCGATCTTTGTCGAGATGGCCCTCGTCCCGAACTCGCAGATGGTCGCCGACCTGGTTGCGCTGGATCCCGAAGGCCGCATCATCGTCGACTGCAGCTGCCGTACGAGCGTTGCCGGCGTTTTTGCAGCGGGCGACGTAGCAAGCGGATTTGCCGAGCAAGTGCTGATCGCGGTCGGAGAAGGCGCAAAAGCCGCGCTGAGCGCCTACGAGTATCTGCTCACAAAAGATTAGTCGGGATGATCACCGGGCAACTCGGATAGCCGCAATACATCCGGGTTTCCCGGTTTTCTCAATCTGGGAGATGGCTTTCAGATCAGCGAAAGCAGCGGCGTTTATTGGATTGAGTTTGCTTTCAAAAAATCTTATGTGATTTTGAGTTGATTTTCGCCTTTGCGTCGGGATACACCGTGGATCAATTATTTAAAAAATCCTTGTTGGATTTGTTCAGCCAGTTTGGCTGACCGATCATCCCAGGGGTCAATCCTGCCTCTGGATTTGAGCAAACAGAAAGACTTTGGATGGTTAACGGAGGGCATATGTTTCAACGTTCGATAATCAAATATGTCGTTTTGTTGGGGGTCATCCTGGCTGCAGGTGCGATGATTGCCAGCTTTTCCCAGCTCGTGAAGGCCGCGGAGCTTGCTCTCCCTCAGCCTCCCGCAGAAGATCCGCAAGTTGTCGTCATCGCCTGGAACGACCTGGGTATGCACTGCTACAACCGTGATTTTCAAGATCTGGCAGTGCTTCCGCCGTTTAACACCCTTTGGGCTCAGGTGATCCAGGTGGGCGACCCGCCTCAGGTCATCACCACCGGCCTCACGGTCGAGTATTCCTTCGCAGATAATCACGACCTCCGTCGGTAAAACCAACTTCTGGACCTACGACCAGCAGCTGTTCGGCGTTGACCTGCCCGAGGACGTCGGCCTGGCCGGATTTGGGATGTCCGGCGAGATGGAAGCAGCTGGAGATCACTTTGAAGCGGTCGGCATCCCGCTCACCGAGTTTCGGGACAGCGATTTGACCCATCCCTATCCCTACCAGCTGGCTACGGTCATCGCCCGGGAGACTGCGAGCGGGGCTGAGCTCGCCCGCCTCACGGTCGTCGCCCCGGTTTCGACGGAGATGCACTGCGAAACCTGCCACTCAGACGGGATGCTCGAAGACATCTCCACCGGCAGGGTCGAGACCAACATCCTGACCCTGCACGACCAGGAAAACCAGGCTGAATACCCGCCCGGTCACGAAGGTCCGCTGATGGACCGCCGACCGGTGCTGTGCGCCGAGTGCCATTCCTCCAATGCGCTTGGCGCGCCGGGGGTTGCAGGTCTCCCCAGCCTGTCGAACGCGATGCACGAAAAGCACGACGGGGAATCGCCCGATACACTTAACGGCTGCTACAACTGCCACCCTGGTCAGCAGACCCAATGCCTGCGGGACGTGATGTCCTCCTCTCCCTACGAGATTTACTGTGTGGATTGCCATGGGACGATGTACCAGATCTCGCAGAATGATTCCCCCTGGTTGAATGAGCCGCGCTGCGATAACCTCGCCTGCCACGGGTCTGCCTATGCTCAAGATAAGGCGCTCTACCGGATGTCAAAAGATCACGGGGGCGTGTATTGTGAAGGCTGCCACGACAGCCCGCATGCGGTTGCGCCCAGCAGGCAGGTCAACGATTGGCTAAAATTTGTCGATCTGCAGCAGCATGGTGGACCGCTGGACACCTGCACGGTTTGCCATGCCACCCAGCCGTCGGATCCCGGTCCTCATGGGCTCGGCCCTGTTTCATATCAATACATTTTCCTGCCCCTGATAAACCGCTGAGTAGAAAAACCAACCTCGAACCTGGGAGCCTGCCATGCCAAACCACCGCTCTTTTCTTCGTCGATCGCTGATCGGCTTGATCGGATTGATCGTCCTGATCAGCTGCAGAGCGATCCAGCAAGCCCAGGTCCAGATCAGCCTGCCGACGGAGACGATTGAGCCAGGACGGCGGCGCGCCGGGCACGCCTGCCCCGACGGATGAAGATGAGAGTGCCGGTGGAGTGAGCCAGTGGATGCAGGCCACAGTCACCCCAGGTGTCGGGATCAATAACCGCTTTCAGCCGCTTGGTCAGATCGGTGGGAACACCTACGCGGTCGCGGTTTCCGGGCGGTATGCCTATTTTGGCGGCGGGCCGCGCCTGCTTGTCGCCGACCTGCAAGACCAATCCGAGATGAAATTGGTCGGGCAGAGCGAGCCGCTTCCCGGTGTGGTGCGCGGGATCGCTGTCCGCGAGCCGTACCTGTACGTCGCCGCCGGCAAGGGGAACCTGCGCATCCTGGAGATCTCCGACCCGCTCCAGCCGCATGAAGTCGGCGCACTCGAAGCGTTCCAGTGGGCGATGGCGGTCGTCATCGACGGCGATCGCCTGTACGTCGCCGACAACGCCCAGGGACTTTGGATCGCGGACATTTCCAATCCAGCTGTACCGGAGCTCCTGGGTACGGTTCAGCTGAAGACTCCTGCCGCGGCGGTGGCGGTAAAAGGAAATATGGCTTACGTGGTCAGCATGCACGGTTTGCTGGTTCTGATCGATGTCGCCGACCCTGCCGACCCGCGCGAGGTGGGCGAGCTGGCCCTGCCGCAGATGTCTGCTGGCATCGCGTTGAAGGATCAGTTCGCGCTGGTCGCAGCTGGGATGGAGGGCCTGTGGGTGGTGGATGTATCTGATCCGGCTGCGCCGAAAAAATCGCCTCCCAGCCTGCGATCATCGCCGACGGGATCGTCGAGGAAGGTGGGCTGGCTTACCTGACCGCTTCAATGGAGGGGCTGATCACGTTCGATGTCTCCGACCCGGCGGATCCGAAGCGGCTTGGTGATGTTCCGCTGACCATTTTCAGCCAGGGCGTTCCTGGGCAGAGACAGTTAACCGTCCAGGACGGACGGGTAATCCTGGCAAATCAGAACCAGGGCCTCCTGCAGGTCGACGCCTCCAATCCGCAGGCTCCAGCGCTGGTTGGAGCGCTGGATGCGCCCTTGAGCGGTTCCGCATTTGACGCGGCCGTCTCCAGCGGTACCGCCTACGTCACCCGTGATTTCATCGGGTTGGGCAGCGTTCAGGTAAGCGACCCTGCGAACCCCAGCTACGGCAATTCAGAGACCAGCTTTGTCAAGGGAGCGCCGGTTCGCACTTCCTGGAAGCTCGCCGTCCAGGGCGGATATTCTTATTTTAACGGACGTCAACATGGGTTTCCGGGTCGTCGACCTCAATTCCTTCGCGCAGGTGGGCGGGCTGAAGGAGCCGCGCAAGTGGAGCAGCGTGGTCCTGCAGGAACTCGCTGGCCTATGCGACGACGACCGAGCACGATCCGAAGGACGGCGATCCCGAGGCGAGGCGCAGCCTGCGGGTCGTCGATATCTCCAACCCGCTGGCGCCCGTCCAGGTCGGACTGCTTAAAATGGAAAACAACTCCCAGGCGATCGCGGCTCGATGGGGACACCCTGTTCTATGCGGACATGCTTGAGATCAAACAGGAGAGCGAGGGGGAGTTCTCCGCCTTTCATGTGATCGATATTTCCAACCCCGCTGCTCCCGTCCAGGTCGGCGAGGTGGACACGACCGGTCAGTGCCAGGTGGCATTTGCAGTCGTGCTGAGCGGGGACTATGCCTTCATTGGCGACCAGAAAACCGGGCTGTGCGTGATCGACATCCGCGATCGAACCGATCCCCGGCTTGTGCTTAACTGGCAGGAGATGCCAGCGATCTACGATCTGGCGTTGGTCGGCGAGCGGATTTTTGCGGCGAATTACAGCCATGTCAGCGCAATCAACATCTCGGACCCGCTCAGCCCGGTGCTCGAAGACCTCACGATCACGCCCGGGTTGTCCTGGGGGATCGATGCTGCTGGTGAGTTTGTCTATATTGCCGATATGGATGGGGGATTGAACATCCTGGGCTACCGCTGATAGTACCAGCGTACCTTGCACTTCAATCTGATTGTGCTAGAATGATTTTGTCGTTAATTTCCCATTTGAATCACCGGAATACTTTCGGGCCTCAGCCCGAGGGAGGGAAAAATGAAGTCCGGGAATAATCTCTCCAGGCTTTCAGTCCTGGGTTTCGCGTTCTGGCTGGTCTTAAACCCGCTGTTGCAAACTGTATCGCCTGCCGCGGCTGCAAGCATCGAAAGAAGACCGCATACCGAGAATTCCGCGGATCAATTTTCCCCGTTGTCAGATGAACCCGAGATCCCTGCCGATTGGTGGCAGACGGTCTCCGGTGAGCTGGAAGCTTCCGAATACCAGATCCACTGGGGCGATAAGACCTACCTGCCCGACATCCCCGCCGCTTACCAATCGCCGAACCGCCGCCAGGACCTGCGCCTGTACTACACCCCTGCAGGCGTGACGGTGATCCCGCGCCGCTTCGATGGGAGCCTCCCGCCCTGGCAGTGGAGCGTGCAGCTGGCAGGCCTGGGGGACGGGCTGGCGCTCGCGCCTGCTTCACTAGTAGCCGATCAAAACCGGGTTGAATACCGGCGGACGGATGCCGGGGGCGGCTCTGCGCCGCTGCTCGAGAGCTTCACCAACGCTCCCGAGGGCGTGAGCCACAGCTTCACCATCTTCAATCCCCCCGCTCCCGGAAGCTTCCTGCGGCTGGCGCTGAACAGTTCCGGCGGGCTGGCTCCCGTATGGCCGTCCGCAGGTGAGGTCCCGACCGATCACCCAACAGGATTGGAATTCCGCACGCCGGAAGGCGCGATCGTCTTGCGCTACGGCGGTCTTCAGGCTCTGGATGCCGCCGGAGCTGCCATCCCGGCCTGGCTGGAGCGGACAGAGAGCGGTCTGGCGGTCGTTCTGGAGGCTTCGGCTGCCGCTTTCCCGCTCCAGGTGAGCCTTGGGATCACTTCTGTCTCGGACGGTCCTGATTGGGAGTTCGAAGGAAACCAGGAAGATGCCATGTTCGGCTTTCGGGTCGCTGCCGCCGGCGATGTGGACTGCGACAACTACTCAGACGTGATCGTTGGCGCACCCTATTACGACATGGGCGCCGATGAAAACGGCAGAGCCTTCCTGTTCTACGGCTATAAAACTGGGCTTGAAAATGAATATGAGTGGGATGCCTCTCTGTATCTCGGACCTGCTGAAATCCCACTTCGGCGATGCCGTCGCCACTGCCGGCGATGTGAACGGGGACGGCTGCGCTGACGTGCTGGTCGGTGCCCCGGACTTCGATTGGGGCGGCTACACCGACAACGGCCAGGCCTGGATCTACTACGGCAGCTCCGATGGACTGGGTACGACCGGGGATGACCTCTCTGATGACCCGCAAAATGGCGCTCATTTCGGCAGGTCTGTTGCGTTTGCCGGTGATGTCAATGGTGACAGCAAGTCTGATGTGATCGTCGGCGCGCCGGGCTACAATTCTGGATCCCTCGATGAAGGCAGGATTTACGTGTTTCACGGTGGCGAGTCCGGCCTGTCAGCATTGCACAACTGGCATGCCGAGAGCGACCAGCAGCTTGCCCGATTGGGATACTCCGTTTCAACCGCCGGGGACGTCAACGGCGATGGATTTGCTGATGTGCTTGCCGGCGCGGACGGCTACGACGACGGAGCGGCGGAGGAAGGTGCAGCTTTCATCTGGTACGGAGCCGACGGCGGTGCGAACGATGGGGTCGATGGAAATCCAGCCAACTCAGATTGGTACCGCGACAGCGAGATCGCCAATGCTTATTTTGGTTCTTCGGTTTCCACTGCCGGCGACGTCAACGGAGATGGATATTCGGATGTTGTCATCGGCGCACCTGGCTACTCGTCCTTCTATTACCCCAGTGAGGGTGCAGTCTCGGTCTTCCTCGGCGCTGAGGGCAGGTGTCTCCCAGACCGCCGATGCCGATTACACCGGCGGTCAGACCCTCGCCCAGCTCGGTAAGTCGGTCTTTACCGCCGGCGACGTCAACAGCGACGGCTACGCAGATGTCATCGCCGGCGCGCCGGGCTACAATGCCGGCTCAGGCGCGGAAGGTCAGGCGCTGCTCTGGTACGGCTCTGCGGATGGGATGCATGGCACCAGCGCCTGGGACGACAATGGCAGCGTCGCGGGCGAGCTGTTCGGGAATTCCGTCTCGACTGCCGGCGACGTCAACGGCGACGGCTATTCCGATCTTATCGTCGGCGCGCCGGGCTACTATACCGAAGCCGGCTCGCTGGATTGGGGGATTGTATATGTCTACCATGGTGGTCCGGACGGTCCGGCAGAAGAGTTCGGTTTCATGAAGCGCTCTAACGAAGAGCATGCGGATTTCGGTGCTTCGGTCGCCTCCGCCGGGGATTTCAACGGCGACGGCTACTCGGACATCCTTGCCGCGGCTCCGCTCTACGACTACAACAAGACCGATGAAGGCATGGTCTGGATTTACCGCGGTTCGGCAGACGGTCCCGTCTCCACCCCCGCCTGGTCCAAGGCTTCCAACATGGATTATGCCCACTTCGGCGCCTCCGTGGCTTCCGCTGGCGATGTCAACCGGGACGGCTTCGATGAGATTATCGTCGGTGCTCCGGGTTGGACCAGCACGCATGAGGCCGAAGGCGCGTTGTTCGTCTATCGCGGTACCCCGAATTTCTTAATCGAGGCGCCTTTCTGGAGCGCGGACATGGCGATGACCGGCGCCCACTTTGGGACTTCTGTCGCCGGTGCTGGTGATGTGAACTGCGACGGCTTCGCCGACCTGCTCGTCGGTGCGCCTGATCTCGATTGGGGATTTGAAGGCGAACAGAAGGGCGGGGCGTTTGTGTATCACGGCGCCGCCACCGCCGGCGCGATCGACCACTTTTGGGACTGGTATGTGATCGGCGAAGACGAGCAGGACCACCTCGGCTATTCTGTCGCCTCGGCCGGTGACGTGGACGGCAACGGCTGCAGCGACGTGATCGTCGGCATCCCCGGTTTCGAGGACGACGCCAATTTCAGCGAGGGACGGGCGGAAGTCTATCTGGGCAGTCGCATCCGGACTTGAGCTGGACTCCCAGCTGGCACGCCGAATTGAACAATTTCAGCGCCCAGATGGGCTTTTCGGTCGCCTCGGCCGGCGACGTGAACGGCGACGGGCTGAGCGAGGTGATCGTCGGCGCGCCGTTTTTCAGCGACGATCCCGGCATTTCCAGCGAAGGCAAGGTCTGGGTCTTCCGCGGCTCCCGGAGCGGTGTAACGAATACCGGCAGCTGGTCGCGCGAATCGGGCGAGGACACGACCTACTACGGCTACTCGGTCGCTTCGGCCGGCGACGTAAACGGTGACGGCTACGCCGATGTGATCATCGGCGCGCCTTACGACAGCGCCGGGGTCGGCGACGGAGGGGACAGCCCGTGTCTACCTGGGCTCAAGCTCTGGATTGGGGACCGGAACATATGCCTGGCGCGGCCGCGGCGAGCAGGTCCGCGCCTGGTATGGGCGCTCTGTCGCTACCGCAGGCGACGTCAACGGCGACGGCTTCGCGGACATCCTGGTCGGGGTGCCGAAATACACGGATGTCAAGACCGAAGAAGGCCGCCTCCTGCTTTACTACGGCGGCGGCGGGCGCGGCGTTTCCATGCACCCCCAGCCAGGTTGATTTCGATGATGCTCCGCTGGCGCACCTGGGCGCTTCCAAAGACAATACGTCCTACGCCGCCAAGCTGAGAAGATATACCCCCTTCGGCCGCGGTTGGGTTAAGACCGTGTAGAACCGAAACCCTACGGGAAGCTCTTCGACGGAGAGGGGTTATATGTTTCCTCTCAATTCAGGTCAACAGTCCCACCCGGCGAAAATAACTACTCGATCAGCTTTGACCGGATCATCAGCCAGTCCCACTGGCGCATCAGCTGGACCTTTTTACCTTCGATCCATCCCTTCCTGCCGCACAGCCGCTGGTATCACCTGCCTTACCACGGCTGGAACGAGGCGGACGTGCGCGCAGCGGGGTCGAAGTTATTCCTGCCGGTCATCCGCCGATAGGTGAAACGGACGGAGTATTAATTGGCGTAAACCACCCGGTAAACCCGGTTTCCGTGGTCGTCGGAGATGTACATCTCGCCCTGCGGGCCGAAGATCACGTCCGCCGGGCGTCCCCAGGTCGCCGCGTCACCACACGGCAGCCCCGGCGGCTCTCCAGCCGCTTGCAAACGTCTCGCTGCTGGCAGGCAGCCCGCCGGAGAGGACGATCCGCTCCACCTTGCAGTCGCGGATGCTTCCAGTGGTTGTGTTCCACGAGCCGTGCAGCGCCTGGTACAGGCTGTTCTGATATCCAGCCGGGAAGTTCCCTGATTCCGCCAGCGCCATCCCAAGCGGCGCGGAGTGGGCCGGGATCGTGAAGATCGCCGGGACGGCTTGCTCGCAGCTGAACCCGGCCGGGAGCGCCACCCGCATATCCCGCACCTCCGGCCCGCTCGTCACCCCAAACCGGGCGTGTAGCAGTACGGCCAGCCGTGCGAGGCGTCCCCCTGCACCGGGATCACCGCTTCTTCTGGCGGCAGATCGTCGCCCAGCCCGTCGCTGCCGTTGTGGTTCGCCCACAGCTGCCCGCCCGAGCGTCCACAGGAAATCGACCGAGTTGCGCAGCCCCCAGGCGTACAGCGGCCGCTTGCTGATGACCGGGTCGTTATAAAACGGGTTGTCGTCCGGGATCGAGCCGTCCGGGTTGAAGCGCAGGATCGCCGCCCGGCGCGGGTCGGTCTCCGGGGTGATGTTGGAGGTCGATCCGGCGCTCACGTACATCTTCCCATCCGGACCGAAGTGCACCGTGCGCGTCGAATGACCTCCCAGTCCGGGGATGTTTGTGGTCAGCAGCTCCTTCGTCTCATATACACCGTCCAGGTCCTGGTCGGCCAGGCGATCGATCCGGTCCCCCTCGGCGACGTACAGCCAGCCGTCCCGGAACTCGATCCCATGCGGATAATTCAGCCCGCTGGCAGCGATCTCGGTGCCGTCGGAGAGCCCATCTTTGTTCCGGTCTGGCAGCCGGGCGATCTTACCTTCCGTGAACAGGCTGATATAGAGCTGCCCGTCTGGTCCAAAAGCCATGAAGCGCGGCTTACCCGAGAGACCCTGGGCGAAAATCCGGATCGTAAAGCCGGGCGGGACGCTCAGCCGCGCCGAAGCTTCGTCCGGGGGTGGGATCGCTGGCCCGCTCTTGACGACCGGCAGGTAGCAGTCAGTCTCTGGCTGGGCGCGTGCACGCATGAAAACTGCGGCAGAGAGCCCCGCCAGAAGAAATGCAAATAAAGCGAAGAATTTTATCTTATTGATCATAATTATGAGTATACCTGAATCACAAAGGCTGGATGTTTAAGATATGGTGAAAATCAGCGATGCCTGTCATCGGCTGGATTCGTTGTCAGTCGACGGAAAGCGACAGGGCCTGTGTTTGGGAGGTTTATCTTCCAGAGCGGACGACAATCCGCAGGAAGGGTCGTGAGCCGGCGATTGTAACTCCCGCAAGATGGCGCATATATAAAATATCGCAACGACAAACCAAGAAGCGTGTTATTAATAATGCGAGTAATCTTCATCTATACCCTGTAAATGTCTAGCCGGAACGTTTGCAGGGAACAACGCACGCAAGCCCCGCTGGGTGATCATTGCGGGGCTTGCTGTTTTCTTTAATCGGCTGTCCCAACCTGAGGCAGCATCTTCTGCGCCAGCAGGCACCAGCAGTTCCAGTTGATCCGCTCTGTCGCATCCAGCGCCGAAAAGATGTCCTTCGAGACCACGAAGATCCCGTGGCGGGGGAGCAGCAGCGCGGCGGCATGCTTGCTGATCCGCTCTCGCTGTGCCTCCAGCCCGGCGACGATATGGTCGGCCAGGTCCTGGGAATGCGCCGGGGCGAATTCCACCGGCCTGACCTGCCCGTATTTCTCGGTATCCTCCAGCACCGGGTCGATCGCCCTGCCCGCCGCTGCGAAAGGCAGGACGTAAAATGGGTGGCCGTGCACGATCCCCCTCGCCTCGGGATAGGCGCGGTAAACATACAGGTGCGCCTTGCCTTCCCGCGAAAAACCTGGATGGCTTAAAACCTCATCGGTCGCAATTTCCCCGGAAACGATCGTCCCGGGGTCGATGTCCCAATGCTGGCGGGCGCCGCTGAAGCGCGGCGAGATAAAAATCTTGTCATCCACGCGCATGCTGATGTTCCCGCCCGCGAAGTCGGTCAGCCGCCGTTCGAACATCATCCGCCCGACGTAAGCAAGCACTTCCTGTGGCGAGGCGTCATTCGCTGGGATTGTCAATTAGAACCTCTCGATCTCGACAAAGGTGGAATGGAACCGGGCGCTATCCGGGTCAAGCCCTTTGGATACCGCCAGGGCATGGGCGATCAGCTGCCCGACCGGCAGGTAAGCCAGTCCAATCGTCTCGTCCGGCCAGTGCGCAGCCCACTGCCGCGCTCGCGCTCACCTGACCGGTCTCCCAGCCAGCTTCCGGTGTGATTGCCAGCGTTGTTGCCTTGTGCCGCAATGTGTATTCCTCCATCAGCTGGGCTTCATAGTGCAGCCCGCCGCGGCTGTACAGCCCGATGACCAGTGTGTTCTCGTCGATCAATGCCCGCGGCCCGTGGCGCGATTCCAGGAAGTGGTAGCTGAACGCCTCGGTCCCCGACATCTCCATGCATTTCAGCCCGATCTCCAGCGCCATCCCGTACAGCGGACCGCTCCCCAAAATAAAGACGTTGCGGTATTTTTTCCCTTCGATCAGCAGGCTGGCTGCTGCCGCGCCGGCTTGCAGGATCTGATTGACGAGCTCAGGCGCTCGTTCCAGCTCCGCGATCCAGTCGATGTTTCCAGAATAGATCCCCGCCATCAGCAGCGCAGCCAGGTACATCGAGCTGAACGAGCGGGTCTGCGGGATCGTTTTTTCAGCCGAGACCGGCAGGATGACCTTCAAGTCCGCCATCTCTGCCAGCGCGCCTTCGGGATTGCAGCCGATCAGCGCCATCCGGCCCGGGTAGCGCCGGACGAACTCCTCCGCCGCCCAGATCGTCTCGGTCGTCCGGCCGGAGCGGGAGAGCGCGACCATCACCGGCCTGCCCATCGGGCCTGGATCGTACAGCCTGGGATAAGACGCATAATCCGAGCTGGGGATCGAGCGGACCGGCAGCCCGGTCTCGATCCGCCAGGCTGCCGAGGCGGCGATTCCGAGGTAATAGGGCGAGGTGCAGCCGATGAAAAAGAGCTCGGAAGGCTTAAGGATGTCGAAAAAATCGGTGATCTGAGGCTTCATCCGACCTGTCACCTGGACGGCTTCTTCCCAGGCCGCTTTCTGTGAGATGATTTCGTTGTAGCTTTCGCTTGGATGAACTCATGATGGTCCTGCTCCGTCGATTGAATTTGGTTTTTCTAAGGTAGAGAAAAGATTGACTGCCGATCCGATCATCCCGCTTTCGCCTCTGAAACCCGCCAGCACGATCTCGACCCCTCGGTAGTAATCACCAGCCGAGCTGGCATAATTGCGGTGGTAGTCGCCGACCAGGAATTCGAAGCGCTCGCGGGCGGCTCGGAGCAGCACGGGTCCGGCGTTTGCAGTCCCGCCGCTGAGCGAGATCCGCTCCGGCAGGAAGATATGCGAGAGTGAGGCGAGCAGCTCGCCCACATACCCGCCGATCTCTGTGATCACATCTACAGCACGCGGGTCTTCACCCTGCCGGGCTAGCTCGATCACTTTGCGCGCGCTTGTCGGTTCTCCAAAAGCCTGAACGGCCAGGCGCTCGATCCCTTCCACCCCGATCAGCGCCTCGCCGCAGCCCTTGCATCCCGCCGAGCAGGACGGCCCGCCAGGTCGCAGGATCAGGTGACCGGTATCGCCGGCGCACCCGCCGGTGAACTGGAGCGGCTTTCCGTCGATCATCACCGCCGCCGAAAGCCCGGTGCCCATCGCCAGGTTCATGAACCGCCTGCAGCCGCGCCCGCTTCCATAGGTATATTCTGCCAGTAGGTGCGCGTTCGAATCGTCGATCAAAGCTACTGGCAGCCCGAACCGCTCCACCAGCATCCGCCTCAGGTCCAGCCCGTGCAGCTGGGGGGCGTTCCAGCACAGGAAGGGTCCGCTGCGTCGCTCGTCGGTCCAGCCCAGGACGGTGCCGCCTATCCCGACCGGTCTGGTTTCGATCCGCCCCACCATCCGGCCGACGGACTCAAAAAAACGCTCCAGAAAGACCGTCCGGCCGACCTTTTCGACGTCGGTCGGGTTGTGCTCGACCGCCAGGACCTCTCCCAGGGTTGATACGATCCCAACCCGCGTTGTAGAGCCGCCGATATCGAACGCGACCGCGAGCCGGCTTCCCTGCGCTGTGCTTTGCGTCATGCCGTTTTTTCCTTTGGTTTGACAGTTCTGCTGGCTTAAAAAGCGGACCTGCCTGAAAGCAGCATGGACCGGCAATCTTGCCGCCCACTGACTTCTTAATATTGTGGGTTAGCCTCGGGTATTATAGCCATAATTCGCAGGCGGTGCAACCATCAAGCAGGTTTGGATGCAGCTCCGGGGCGGAATCCTGTGATTGGTTTCCTGGCAAGCCTGTCCACAGCGCTCCGCGCGCTTCATTCAGGAAGAAAATCGTCATTGCGAAGCGGCGTTCCTTGCCGGAACAATCTTTCATAATTCAAAGGAACGGCTCGCAGTGTCGTGACAGTTTCTTAGGAGCGTCTCCTGCCGAGAAATCCTGGGTGATCCACCCCAGAAAAGGCAGCTGTCCTGTGAATTCGGGTCCTCGGCGCCTATTTTCACCGAATTCTTAACCATAAAGTCCAGAATTGTCATAAAATTGACACGATAAATCCAATATTTACCCTCAGTTCTTGTGGAGATTTAAAATGAAAATTGTAACCGATTGTGCAGCCGACCTCACCACGGAGGAGGTTAGAGAGCTGGGGGTGACCGTTGCGCCCCTCTTCATCCATTTCCCCGATCAAGAGCTCAGCTCAGATGAAATCACGCCGGACGACTTCTACAGCCGGCTGAAATCGCTCTGGCCCATCATCCCAACCACAGCCCAACCATCAGCAGAAATCTTCCGCAGCATTTATCATAAGCTGGCTGAGAAAAACGAAGAAATCCTCTCCATCCATATCTCCTCCGGGCTGAGCGGGACGATCAATTCGGCCCGGCTCGGGGCAAGCCAGGCGGTCGGGGCGATTGTGAATATCATCGACAGCATGACCCTCTCCGGCGGGGAACGCTTCCAGGTCCTTGCAGCTCAGCGGATGGCGGACCTGGGTTATGGAAAACAGGCGATCGTCAACCAGTTGGACAAACTGCGGGCTAAAACTGAAGTCGCATACACACTCGATACGCTGGCCTATCTTGCTAAGGGCGGCCGGATCGGACGTGTCCAGGCCCTGGCTGGATCAGTCCTGCATATCAAGCCGATCATCCGGGTGGACAGGGCGGATGGAAAATACAGCACGATCGGCAAGGCTCGCACGATCGCAAAATCGCTGGAAAGTCTCAGCGACCACCTGGTAGCCGAATTTGACCAGACCTCAGTCTGGGTCTCGGTGATGCACGGGCAGTTTGCCGAAAATGCCCAGGCGCTTGCCGGCCTGATCAAAAGCCGGCTCAACGTCGCCAGGCTGGAAGTGCTGCGCATCTCCCCTGTTCTTGGGGTCCACACTGGTCCCGGGATCGTCGGAGCGGCAGTCGTGCCGATGGCATTGATGGAAGATTTCGGCTGATCCATTCCTATTTAAATAATTTTAGCGGGAAAAGGTTACGAGATTGAATCGCTGGACTGGAAGGATTTTTCCTTTCAGTTCAATCGCTATAAGGCGTTTAATCGCCAACTTACACATTTTATCTTGGAGGTAGAATGACAGATATAGAACGCAGCAGGCTTGAAGATGCAAATAAGAACGGCGTTCCCTGGAAGAAATGGGGACCCTATCTGAGCGAGCGCCAGTGGGGGACGGTGCGCGAGGATTACAGCCACAAACGGCGATGCCTGGGGCTATTTCACGCATGACCAGGCCCGATCGCGCGCCTACCGCTGGGGAGAGGACGGCCTGGCGGGTTTTTCAGACGAAAAAGCGCGCCTGTGCTTTGCCCTGGCCTTGTGGAATGGGGTCGATCCGATCCTCAAAGAGCGCTTGTTTGGCCTATCGAACAGCGAAGCCAACCACGGCGAGGATGTCAAGGAATATTATTTTTACCTGGACAGCACCCCCACCCATTCCTACATGAAATACCTGTACAAGTACCCGCAGTCTGCCTTCCCGTATGACGATCTCGTTAAAACCAACAGCCAGCGCGTCACGCCAGGAATTTGAATACGAGCTGCTCGACACCGGCGTTTTTGACCAGGACCGCTATTTCGATGTCTTTGTCGAATATGCCAAGGAGACCCCGGAAGATATCCTGATCCAGATCACAGCCTGGAACCGCGGCCCGAAGCCGCGCCCTTGCATATCCTGCCCACGTTGTGGTTCCGCAACACCTGGGACTGGTACCCGTTACACCGAAAAGCCCGGGTTATGCCAGAGTGAAAGCCAGGCGAAGGGTTTCAGGTGATCGCGGCTTCCCATCCCGAGCTTGGGGAGCGCTACCTCTATTGTGAAGGCGCTGCCGCCGCTGCTTTTCACGGAAAACGAGACCAACCAGGAGCGGCTCTTTGGGACGCCAAATCCGACTCCCCTACGTGAAGGATGGCATCAACAATTATCTGGTCCACGGACAGACCGGAGCAGTCAATCCGGCCCAGACGGGCACAAAGGCTGCTGCCATGTTACCAGGTCCAGATTGCCCGGCGGGAGCAACGGCCGTCATTCGCCTGCGCCTGAGCGATGTGCCGCCGGCTGCCCTGAAAGAAGTCTACGCCGGAGCAAGGGGATCCGTTCGGAGAGCATTTCCAGAATGTCTTCGAGCACCGCAAAGGCCGAGGCGGATGAGTTCTACGCCTCCATCACCCCCAGCTCGCTCGAGCAAGGACGAGACCAACGTGATGCGCCAGGCGCTGGCAGGCATGCTGTGGACCAAGCAGTATTACTACTTTGATGTCGACCGCTGGCTGGAGGAGCACGAAGCCCATCCGCTTGTTCAAAGGCCAGGCGCCGCATCCGCAATATGCAGTGGTACCACATGATCAACGACGACATCATTTCGATGCCGGACAAATGGGAATATCCCTGGTATGCCGCCTGGGACCTGGCATTCCACACCATGGCCTTGAGCATGGTCGACCCGGCGTTTGCCAAGCAGCAGCTCCAGCTGATGCTGCAGGAAGTGTACCTGCACCCGAATGGCCAGATCCCCGCTTACGAATGGAATTTTGGGGATGTCAACCCGCCCGTCCACGCCTGGGCGACCATCTTTACTTACGATCTTGAGAAGCACCTCACCGGCAAGGGCGATCTCAAATTCCTGGAGGAAATTTTCCAGAAGCTGCTGTTGAACTTCAACTGGTGGGTCAACCGCAAGGACCCGCTGGGCAAAAACGTGTTCGAAGGCGGCTTCCTGGGCCTGGATAATATCGGCGTTTTTGACCGCAGCTCCCAGCTGCCGACCGGCGGCCGCTGGAGCAGGCGGACGGCACGGCCTGGATGGCGATGTATTGCCAGAATATGCTCGATATTGCCATGGAACTGGCCGCTCACAACCCGATTTATGAAGAGCATGGTGCTCAAATTCGTCGAGCATTTCTTGTGGATCGCCGGCTCGATGGACCGCATCGGGGATAACCAGGATGAGCTGTGGGATGAAGAAGATGGTTTCTTCTATGACGTGCTGGTCCTGCCCGACGGCAGCGCCACGCGTTTGAAAGTGAACTCGATGGTCGGGCTTGCTGCCGCTCTGCGCCAGCATGGTCGTCAATCGGGAAACAATTGCAGAAATGCCCGAATGTGATCGAGCGCCTGCAGCGCCGCATCGGCCAAGCACCCGGAACTGCTGGCCAATATCCACCCGCCTAGCAAGCCGGGGTCAACGGGCGGCTGCTGCTCTCTGCCCTCAATGAAGACAAGCTGCGCCGCATCCTGGCCCGTATGCTCGACGAAGAACGCTTCCTTAGCCCGTATGGGATTCGCTCGCTCTCGCGCTATCACCTGGATCATCCTTACGTGTTCAATATCGGCGACCAGGAATACAAAGTCCAGTACCTGCCCGCCGAATCGGACACCGGGATGTTCGGCGGAAACTCGAACTGGCGCGGCCCGATCTGGTTCCCGGTCAACACGCTGATCATCCGCGCGCTGCTCCAGTATTACCGTTATTATGGCGACGATTTCAAGGTCGAGTGCCCCACCGGTTCCGGCAATTGGATGAACCTTTATCGAGGTCAGCAAAGAGATCTCCAGACCGCCTGGCGAGCATATTCTTGCCTGACGAGAACGGCCGCCGGCCGGTCTATGGCGGCGCCGAAAAGTTCCAAACGACCCCCATTGGCGGGATTACATCCTGTTCTACGAATATTTCCATGGCGACAACGGCGCCGGCCTGGGCGCCAGCCACCAGACGGGTTGGACCGGTCTGGTAGCGCGCCTGATGCAGATATTTGAAGTGATGGATCCCGAGAGCTTCTTAGCAGCCTCGGGCGCTCCGCTGGCCGTCCCCGCCCAGAAAGAATGGTCAAGGAATTTAATTGAATCTCCATCAGCAGAGCGATAATCCCGAAGGATTTTAAATCCTTCGGGATTGTTGTGCTTGAGATTGACAGCCTCTAAGATTTCCGTTAGCTCATTCCTGGCTCGCATCCCTGCCATCGACCTGATCTTTGTTTTTCGCCCTGATACCAGTATAATAGAACCTGGACACGCGCAACATCACAAGGATGAATATTGACCATATCTGTTATTGCATGCCTGTCCGGGTCCTTCATGGACGTATTGTGTAAACTGTTAGAGGAAGTTAACCGATGAGGTGCTGCTGCTGTTGTTTAAGCCTGCCTGTTATTTTCCTTCTGCTCTTTATTCTTGCAGGCTTGCTGGCATCATTGCTTCCTGTTCTGATGCTGAACCTTGGGGGTTACAGTTATTGATGCACGACCCAATTTCAACCAGTTTTACGGAGGAGAAAATATGAAAGCTACAATAAGACTAATTTCGATCCTGGCAGTCCTGAGCATGGTCCTGGCTGCGTGCGCCCCGGCGGCCACCCCGGCTCCGGCGACCGAAGCTCCCGCTCCGGCCGCCACCGAAGCGCCTGCGCCTGTCGCACCCGCTGCCACCGAAGCGCCTGCGCCTGCCGCAACGGAAGCGCCCGCGCCGGTCGAGACGGAACCGCCAGCGCCCGTCGAGAAAGCCACCGTCCATGTGCTGACGATGGAGCAGGCCGGCCCGACGGTCGACGAGATGAACGCGATCGTCGCCGAGTTCAACAAGGCCAACCCCAACATCAAGGTGGAGATCGAGTACGTGGCCTACGACGCGCTGCACGACAAGATCACCACCGCCATGGCCTCCACCCCGCCCGCCTATGACGTGTTCCTGGTGGACGACATCTGGTACGCCGAGTTCGCCACAAGCGGCTACGTGCTGGATGTCACCGACCGCATCACCCAGGAGATGCGCGACGAGCATCTTCGAAGCCGCCTGGGATATCACCACCGTGGACGGCAAGGTCTACGGCATGCCCTGGCTGCTGGACCAGAAATACTTCTACTACAACGAGAAAATGCTGACTGATGCCGGCATCGCTGCGCCGCCCACGACCTGGGAAGAGCTGGTCGACCAGGCCAAGGTCATCAAGGAAAAGGGCATGGTCGAGTACCCGATCGTCTGGTCGTGGGGCCAGGTACGAGGCCGCCATCTGCGACTGGGTGACCCTGCTGTACGGCAACGGCGGCACGTGATGGATGACGAAGCGGCAAGCCGGCCTTCAACAACGAAGCCGGCGTCGAGACCCTGGAATGGATGGTCAAGACCATCGACGACGGCGTCACCAATCCAGCTTCGGTGTCCTACGTGGAAGAGGACGTGCGCAACGTCTTCTCGCAGGGCAAGGCTGCCTTCGCCCTCAACTGGAACTACATGTACGACCTGGTCAACTTCAAGGACGAGCGAGTCGCAGGTCACCGGGCAGGTCAAGATGGCCCTGATGCCGGCCTTTAAGGCCGCCGGCGGCGTCGAAAGCGCCACGATCAACGGCTCGATGGGCTTCTCGGTGGCCGCGACCTCTGCCAACCCGGACGCGGCCTGGAAGTACATCGAGTACCTGACCTGCGAAGCCGTCCAGAACCAGTACTCGGCCCACATGCTGCCCGATCTGGGAGACCAGCTTTGAGGGCGAGCCGGCGGCGAAGCTGGACAGCGCCAGCCCGGTCACCGCGGTGACCGTGCCGATGTTCAAGGAGCAGTTCCCCTTCGCGCACGTGCGCCCCAAGGTGCCCTTCTACCCGGAGGCTCCAAGGCGCTGCAGCTCGCCCTGCAGGAGGCGCTGACCAAGCAGAAGACCCCGCAGCAGGCGCTGGACGACGCGGCTGCCAAGTGGACTGAGCTGATGCAGTAACAGCGAGTACCGGGTTTTTCAACGGACGCGGGATGCTTCAGACCCCAGCGTCCTTACTTCAGACGGCATGACCGTCATTCCCGATGACATGCAGATCGACAGAAACTGGATACTCTTGTCGCTCAGCAGAGACGCTCTGGTCGGGCTGACTGCTGTGCTGCCGGCCCTGCTCATCATCCTGGGCATCACCCTGCAGCCGATCCTCTCCACGCTATACCTGAGCTTCTTCGATGCCAGCCTGAGCAAGACCGCGCGAAAACGTCTTCGTCGGCCTGGGCAACTACATCGACCTGCTGACCGATCCAGTCTTCTGGGCCACCATCTGGCGCACGCTCTATTTCACGGTCGTCTCGGTGGGGCTGGAGCTGCTGCTTGGGCTGGCGCATCGCCCAGCTGATCCACTCCCATCCGCCGGGCTGGAAGTTCCTGCGCACCAGCCTGATCATCCCCTGGGCGGTGCCCACCATCGTCAACGGCACGATGTGGCGCTGGATCTACAACGCCGACTACGGCGCGCTGAACGGGCTGCTGATCGCAGCTCGGGCTGATCGAAAAATATATCCCCTGGCTGATCATGCCGCAGACGCGCCATGAACCTGGTGATCCTGGCGGATATCTGGCACAGCGTGCCGTTTATTGCCCTGATCCTGCAGGCCGCCCTGGCGACGCTGCCGGCGGAGCTGGACGAAGCCGCCGCGGTGGACGGGGCCAACGCCTGGCAGCGCTTCTTCTCATCCGCCTGCCGCTGCTGCGCTCGGCGATCCTGGTGGCGCTGGTCATCCGCACGGTGGAAGCCTTCCGCGTCTTCGACATCATCTATGTCATCACCAACGGCGGGCCGGCCTTCGGCACGGTCACCATCTCATTCCTGACCTACCTCGAAACTTTCAGCTACGGCCACATCGGCCGCGGCGCGGCGCTCTCCTTCCTGATCTCGTTCTTTACCCTGGCGATGGCGCTTCATCTATATCCGCTTCCTGTACCGGCCGGAGGACACGCGCTGATGAAGCCGCTGCGCAGAAATCCGCATCCTGCTCTTCCTGCTGACGATCCCGGTGCTGCTCTTCATCTATCTGCCGGTGGCCTGGCTGGTCATCTCCAGCATCTCCACCCGGGCCGAGCTGCTGACCACGCCCATCCACTGGATCCCGCAGAACCCGACCTTGAAGAATTACATCGACATCCTGACTCCCGGCACGGCGGCCTCCGAAGTCGCGCGCACCTTCAAGATCACCCTGCGCAACTCGCTGCTCGTGGCCACTGCGGTGACGATCGTCTCGCTGATCGATCGGTTCGCTGGCGGCCTATGCGCTCTGGTGCGCATGCGCGTCCCCTTCCGAGCGCGGGCTGCTGATGGGCATCCTGGCCACGCGCATGATCCCCGAGGTCTCGCTGGTCATCCCGCTGTATATCCTCGCGGTCCAGTTCGGGCTTGTACAACACGCCGACGGTGCTGATCCTGACCTACTTGAGCTTCGCCCTGCCGTTCGCCATCTGGCTGATGGCCGCCTTCTTCGACACCATCCCGATGGAGCTGGAAGACGCCGCCCGGATCGACGGCTGCTACCCGCTCCGAGACCCTGTTCACGATCATCCTGCCGATCTCCGCGCCCGGGCTGGTCTCCACCGCGCTGTTCGTCTTCCTCGCCGCCTGGGACGAGTTCTTCTTTGCGCTGATCCTCACCAGCACGGTGGCCGCCAAGACCGTGCCGGTGGCGATCGCCGAGTTCACCGGGCGCTACGTGGTGGACGTCGGCGGGATGATGACCGGCGGCGTGCTGGCGGCCATCCCGCCGGTGCTGCTCGCGCTGATCTTCGCCGCGCTATATCGTCAGCGGGCTGACCGCCGGCGCGGTGAAAGGCTGACCGCCCGCCTCATGCGCCTGCGCACCTCCGTCCAGTCGGTTAAGTCCGGCGACATCGCCATCGGGATCGACCTCGGGGCGACGATCGTCCGCCTGGGGGCCTTAACACCTGCCGGCGAGTTGATCGCATCTCGCGAGGCCGAAATCCGGGCCGAAGAAGGCCCGGCTGCTGGCTTGAAGCGGATCAGCAGCCAGATCGCCGCGCTGCTCGATAGGCCGGAGCTGCAGGACCGCCGCCTGGTGGGGATTGGGGTCGGCTCCACCGGTCCGACAGACACCGATCGCGGCTTGCTGCTCAATCCGCTGACGATGCCCGGCTGGCTGGATGTGCCGATCGTGGCTGCGCTGCAGGAGCGCTTTGAGGTCCCGGTCTCCCTGGAAAACGACGCCGACGCGGCCGCGTTGGGCGAATACTGGCAGGGCGCCGCCCGTCCGCTCCATCCGGACGATCCGCCGGTCGGCCGGCTCTATGCCGTCACCGTCGGCACCGGAGTCGGAACAGCTTTCATCCACGCCGGGCGGGTCGTGCGCGGCGCCCGGGGCTTTCACCCGGAAGGCGGGCACATGGTCGTCGACCCTTCTGGCCCGGAGTGCTACTGCGGCGGGCGCGGCTGCCTGGAAAGCCTGTGCAGCGGCACGGCGATCGGCCTGTCTGCCCGCCAGAGGCTCTCGGCATCGCCCAATTCCGGAAATTTGCTGCTGGGGCTTGCTGGCGGATCGATCGAGGCTGTGAACGCCCGCCTGGTCGCCGAAGCAGCCCGGCAGGGCGATCCGCTCGCATCGCAGGTGATCTCCGACGCCGCCAACGGTTTTGCCCTGGGCATCTTCAACATCCTGATGCTTTTCTACCCGGAGATGATCGTGCTGAGCGGCGGGGTGATGCGCAGCAGCGACCTGTTCATGCCCGCGGTCGAAAAAATGCTGCAGGCAGCATCCGGTTATGTCCCGGTTGAGTCGGTGCGCATCCTGCCTGCCCGGCTTGGCTATTTTGCCGGAGTTTACGGGGCGGCCTTCGCCCTTCTGAGCGGTATCCATTATCCCCTCTCTGTCATCCCTGAAGCCTGGAAGGTTCCGAAATGAACCCATATCTCGCCGATATCCTCAGCCAGCCGGATTCGCTTCGCCTGGCGCTCCAAAAATCTAATTTTGATTCGCTTGAGCCGCTTGCCCATGAGCTGGCATCCGGTCGAATCGATCGGATCGTCCTCACCGGCATGGGCGCATCCTTTTACGGGCTGTATCCCGCCTGGCTGCATCTCGCGGCCGCGGGGCTGCCTGCGCTCTGGGTGGACGCCGCCGAGCTCGTCCACCATGCTCCACGGCTGGTGGGGGAAAGGACCCTGGTTTGGGCCGCCTCGCAGTCCGGTCGCAGCGCCGAAGTGATCAGCCTGCTCGAAATGCTGGAATCCCGACCTGCGGCCGCGCTGGTCGCGATCACCAACGACCCGGAAAGCCCGCTCGCTCGGGCGGGCCGGGATCGGCCGGGAGGCTGCCTGCTGCCGATCTTCGCAGAGCCGGAAGCATCCGTCTCCACCCGCACCTACCTGAACACGCTTGCGATCAGCCAGGTCGCCGCCCTTATCCTGCTTCCAGGTGGGCTTTCGCGTTCGTCCCAGGGAATCCAGGCTGGCGCAACTGCAGACCTGCTCCAGGTGGCTGATCAAGTCGAAGACTACCTCGAAAATCGCTGGGTCGCGCTGGACCAGATCGAGACATTTCTCAATTCCCTGCCGCCGTCTTCACCGCCAGCCGGCCCGCTGATCTCCCTGATCGGGCGCGGCGCTTCCCTCGCGGCCGCATTATGCGGTGCGCTGTACATCCAGGAAGCCGCGAAGATCCCGGCGCTCGGCTTCCAGGCCGGCGAGTTCCGGCACGGCCCGCTCGAGTTTGCCTCTCCGTCGGTAGGGTTTTGGATCTTCAGCGGGGTCTCCGGGTCGGAAGCCAGCCGGTTAAACCGCAAGCTGTTCGACGAGCTGCGCGGATACGGCGCCCCTGCCCGGCTGCTCGAGTTTGCCCAGGGCGGCAGCGGTCAGCCGGCGAGCGAGGGGCTTCTCGTGATGCCCGCTGTCTCCGGGCTTGGCCTGCCGCTGGGAGAGATCATCCCGATCCAGCTGCTCAGCTTCCGGCTTGCCGAGCGTCAGGGCATCCTGCCCGGCTCATTCAGGCATATTGGAAAAATTACATCGGTTGAATAGGATGGGTCTTTCTTTCATAGGATTGTGCGAAGACTGAAAAAAAAGATCCTGGTCGACCAGGATCTTTTTATCATAAGTTGAAGGTTTCTTCGTGTCCTTTGATTCCTTCGATCTCTTCGAGTTTTAATCTCTGATCTTTGCTGTTTCTATCGCTTCGCGCCCTTTGTGGTTAATCTTTCTTCTATTCCGTTAAACCAGCTTCCTCAGCGCCGCTTCGATCCGCTCCAGCCCGGCTTCGATGTTCTCGAACGAGTTCACGTACGACAGGCGCAGGTAGCCTTCGCCTTGCTTCCCAAACGAAGACCCCGGCAGCACCGCCACGCCGGCTTCCTCGAGCAGCAGGTCAGAAAGCTCCTCCGAAGATCTCCCGAAGGCGGTTCACATTCGGGAAAGCGTAGAAAGCGCCTTGCGGCTTCCGGCAGCGCACTCCTGGGATCGGGTTCAGACCCGCGACGATCAGATCGCGGCGCTTCTGGTAGATCTTCAGGAGCTCAGCGACCCGCTCCTGCGGACCCTGCAGCGCTTCCAGGCCTGCAAACTGGGTGAAGTGCGCGGTGCAGCCGACCGAATGCTTGATCAGCAGCTCGACTTTCTTCGCCAGCCCTGCCGGCATGATCCCGTAGCCCAGCCGCCAGCCGGTCATCGCGTAGGTCTTGGAAAACCCGTCCACGATGATCGTGCGCTCCTCCATCCCGGGCAGTGCTGCGATGGAAGGCACCTTCAGCCCATCGTAGACGATTTGCGCATAGATTTCATCAGACATCACCCAGGCTTGGTTCTGGATCGCGGCTTCTGCGATCTGCTCCAGGTCGCGACCGGGATCACGCCGCCGGTCGGGTTCCCGGGCGAGTTCAGGATGATCATCTTCGTCCGTTTGCTGACCAGCCGTTGGAAGCATCCAGGTCGAACGAAAAATCGTTCTCCTCCTTGCAGCGGCACCGGCACCGGCACGCCTCCGGCGACCCCGATCATGGCTTCGTAGGTCGGGAAGCCAGGGTCCGGGTAGATCACTTCGTCGCCCGGCTCGACCAGCGCCAGCGTCGGGAAAAACAGCGCTGGTTTTGCGCCCGGACCGACCACGACCTGCTCCGGTTTGAGATCCAGTCCGCGCCGGGCGCCGGCAGAATTCTGCAATGGCTTCCCTCAAGGTCATCATCCCGGGCGATGGGGTGTAGCGCGTCTTACCCGCCTGGATTGCCTGGATTCCGGCTTCGGTGACGTTTTCAAACGTCTCAAAATCCGGCTGGCCGAGCTCGAAGTGGATGATTTCCCGGCCGGTCTTCTCTAATGCTTGGCCCGGGCAAAAACCTGGTAAGCGCCTTCTTCCCGAGCTGGCCAATTCGCTGAGCGTAGCGTTCCGTGATCTGATGGGTCATGGCGAGATTCCTGCTCGATGGTATCCGATTGTGCCAGCCTGAAGTGAGGCGGGTTATCTGCTTTCTGCTGGAAGATCAATGGCTGTCGTGCCCCAGCATCTCGGTCAAAGCGTCGTACTCTTCATCGGTCATCCCGAACCAGTTTTCGGGCTGCGGGAAGGTCTTCTCGCTGACTTCCTTGACGTACTGGCTGAGCCCGTCCTGGATGACCTTGCCCGGCTTCGCCAAACACCTTGGCCATGCGCGGCTTGAACTTCGGGTAGAGCCCGAAGCAGTCGTGGTAGATCAGAAGCTGGCCGTGCGCGTGCGGTCCGGAGCCCAGGCTCATGATGATGCAGTCGTCCGCCCGCTCGGTGATGAGCTTGCAGACCCGGTCGGGCACCATCTCGAGCAGAATGCAGAACGCGCCGGCTTCTTCGAGGGCTTTGGCGTCTCGATGATTTTCTTCGCCTGCAGCGCGCCCTTGCCCTGGACCTTAAAGCCGCCCAGCGCGCTGACCGACTGCGGGGTCAATCCCAGGTGGCCGATCGCGGGGATGCCAGCGCTGACGATGCCTGCGATCCGGTCCGCCATCTCGACGCCGCCTTCCAGCTTGATCGCGTCGCAGCCCGGCTTCAGCCATGAAGCGCCCCGCGTTGCGGATCGCGCTCTCGACCGACGGCTGGTAGCTCATGTAAGGCATGTCGCCGATCACGAAGGCGGTCGGGCGCGCCGCGCCGCACGGCCTGGCTGTGCCGGATCATGTCTTCCATCGTCACGGGCAGGGTCGAGTTCGAAACCCAGGATCGTCATCCCCAGGCTGTCTCCGACCAGGATCATATCGATCCCGGCCTGGTCCTGGAAGTGGGCGGTCGGGTAGTCGTAGCAGGTCAGCCATGGTGATCGGCTCGCCGTTCTGGACTTTTTTAAACAGATAGGGCAGTGTGATTTTCTTTCGATCGGTCATCCAGATCCTCCTGTTTGGAATATGTCCTCTATTATAAGATAGAACCGGATCGATGAAGCGCCTCAAGTTATAGGATTGGAGGGTTTTCACCAAACTTGAATATTTCTTATGCAATCTAAACATCTGAATCCATCGAAGTGGGTATAATCAAATCTCAATTTAAGAAAAAGATGTGGATCTTAAAGTCTCACAGTCTCTCAAAGCCTTGAAAAGAAAACAAATCCGATCCCATCCTGGAGTCAAGTACGATGTGGAAGAAAATATTGATTGTGCTCTTGATCGTCCTGGTGGGTGCAGGGGCTTTCTATTTCTACACCCGCTCGCAAGCTGCGAAAAAAGCGTCTCAAGCGACTGCCAGCCTCAAGACAGCCGCCCTCGAAACAGGCGTTCTGGAGACAGGGATCAGCGCCACCGGTCGGGTTCGCTCCAAACAAACAGCCGAGCTGACCTGGGGGACCTCGGGCATCGTCGCAACAGTCGACGCCGCCCTGGGTGATTCGGTCAAAGCCGGCGATGTGCTGGCAAACCTGGCCCAATCCTCCCTGCCGCAAGCCGTGATCAAAGCCCAGTCCGATCTGTTCACCGCCCAGGAGCAGCTCGAAGACCTGTACACCGCAGCCGAAGACTCCCGCATCCAGGCGATGAAGGACATCTCCACCTACGAGCAGGAATTGCGCGACGCCCAGTACCAGCTGGACAACTTCACGATCCCGTCGGGTCAAAAAGGGATGGACACGGTCGCGGCGGTGGCGGAGATGAAAGTCAGGCTGGATGCGGCTCGCAAAGCATTCGAGCCTTACAGGTACTTCCCCTCGACGGACGACACCCGCGAGGACTTGCTGGTGGACCTTAACGAAGCCCAGGCAGACTACGAACTCGGCTCTCAAACGACTGAACTACGAATACGAGCTGGAAGTTGCCCGATCCAATTTGAAAAAAGCTCACCAGAATTATCAGACCTGGAAGGGCGGGCCGAACCCGGATGAGGTCGAATCCGTCCAGGCGGCGATCGCCGCAGCCGAAGCTGCGCTCAGCCAATCCTGGATCGAAGCCCCCTTCGGTGGGACGATCACCCGCAGCGAGCCCAAGCCAGGCGACAAGATCGCTTCCGGAGACCCGGCTTTTCGGATAGACGACCTCACGGCGATGTTCGTTGATGTCTCGGTGAGCGAGGTGGACATCGACCTTGTCCAGGTCGGGCAGCCTGCAAAGGTGACCTTCGACGCCCTGCGCGGCCGCGAATTCCTGGGGGAGGTCGTCGAAGTCGCACCGGTCAGCCAGGATGAGGAGACTGCGGTTAATTTCACCGTTTCCGTCCAGCTCAAGGACCCGGACCCCAGCGTCCGCCCGGGCATGACCGCCGAGGTCGAGATCATCATCTCCCGTAAAGCTGAGGCGCTCCTGATCCCGAACGAAGCCGTCAGGACGGAAAATGGGTCGAAAGTGGTCTACATGATGAAGCCGGGTGGGGCGATGGTCCCGGTAAAAATCAGCCTGGGGGCTTCATCGGATCAATACAGCGAGCTGGTCTCCGGTGAATTGAAGACCGGGGATCTGGTCGTCCTCAATCCTGCCGAGGCCCCAACCGACCAGCGTATCATGCCGTTCATGATGGGCGGCCCGCCTCCGGGCGTCCGTTCCCGCAGCAGTGGTTCCCAGCAGGGTCCCAGACCGTGAATGATCCCGTCGTCGACGTCCGCGATCTGACCAAAGTCTACCGGATGGGCGAGCTCGAAGTTCATGCCCTCTGCGGACTCTCGCTTGAAGATCGATCCCGGTGAAAGCCTGGCGATCATGGGCCCTTCCGGCAGCGGAAAATCGACCCTGATGAACATCCTCGGCTGCCTGGACAGCCCGACCACCGGTGACTACCTGCTGGATGGCGAAAACGTCGCCCGGATGAATGACGACCAGCTGGCTCGGGTCCGCAACCACAAGGTCGGGTTCATCTTCCAGAGCTTCAACCTGCTCGGGCGATCGAGCGCCCTGGCAAACGTCGAGCTTCCGATGCGCTACAACGGCGCGACCAGGAGCGAGCGCCGCGAGCGCGCCGTCGAGGCGCTCCAGATCGTCGGCCTGGGCGACCGGATGTCTCACCGCCCGAACGAGCTCTCCGGCGGCCAGCAGCAGCGCGTCGCGATCGCCCGCGCCCTGGTGAATCAGCCATCGATCGTGATGGCCGACGAGCCGACCGGCAACCTGGACAGCAAAACCGGCGCTGAGATCATGGACCTGCTGATCGACCTGAACCGCAGCCGGGGCGTCACGCTGATCCTGGTCACCCACGACAGTGACGTTGCCATCCGCACCGGCCGAATCGTCCACATCCGCGACGGTCGCCTGGAAGAGGTTCCGGCATGAACCTGCTCCAGTCTTTCACCGAGGCGCTGGTCAGCCTTTCGGCGAATAAAGCCCGCTCGGCCCTGACGATGCTGGGGATCGTGATCGGCGTCGCCGCGGTGATCGCGATGATGGCGATCGGCGCCGGCGCGCAGGCTTCGATCACCTCGTCGATCGAACGGATCGGCACGAATTTGCTTTACGTCAGGTCCGGCGGCGATGCGGATAACCCCCAGCCGCTCACGCTGGACGACGCCGCCGCGTTGGACGACCCTGTGAAAGCCCCTTCCGTTGGCGTCGTTGCGCCCATCGTCAACGCCCAGGTTGAATTATCGATCCCTGGAGAGCAGCTCGACACCAGCCTGGTAGGGATCACGCCGGAATTCTTCCAGGTCCAGACGGCGGAGCTGGCCGACGGCACGCCGATTACCCAGGAGCACCTCGACGATTTCGCTTCGGTCGCTCTGCTCGGCAGCGGTGCGGCGGAAGATCTGTTCGATAGGACCGAAGGGCTGGTCGGTGAAAAAGTGCGCATCGACGGTCAGATATTCAAGGTCATCGGCGTCCTGAAGGAAGAAGGCGGCAATCCGCTGAGCGGCTCGGACGACCGGGTGCTGACCCCGCTCACCACCACCCGCCTGCGCCTGACCCGCCGCGAGACGCCCGGCCAGGTGGACATGATCTACGTCCAGGCTCGCAACAGCGAGGTTGTCGAATCGGCGACCGAAGAGGTCAAGCAGATCCTGCGCGCCCGCCATTTCCGCAACCTGGGGACCGATGATTTTAGGATCATGAGCACCCAGAGCCTGATGGACACGATGAGCGAGATCACCGGCACGATGACCGCCTTCCTGGGCGGGATCGCCGGGGTTTCGCTGCTGGTCGGCGGGATCGGGATCATGAACATCATGCTGGTGACGGTCACCGAGCGGACGCGCGAGATTGGACTGCGCAAGGCGGTCGGGGCGCGCAAGCGCGACATCCGCCTGCAGTTCCTGGTCGAATCGGCGATGCTTTCTATCGGAGGCGGCGTGATCGGGATCCTGGTCGGCTGGGGGATTTCGATCCTGGTCGGCCAGCTTGCGTCTGGGACTGGAACGATGCTGAACCCGGTGATCGAGCTCAATTCGGTGCTGATGGCGGTCGCTTTTTCGGCTGCGGTCGGGCTCTTCTTCGGGATATACCCGGCTAACCGCGCCGCCGGCTTGCAGCCGGTCGAAGCCCTGCGCACCGAATAAAAAAGTAGAGACGTTGCATGCAGCGTCTCTACAACAATCTCTCTGTCTTAACCCCCTGTCCAATCCTTAATCCACGCCTTCGCCGAACGGTTCATCTCGAGCGAAAAATCGGCGGTAAACTTGCGGAAATAGTTGCCCTGCGTGACGTTCTGCGCCCCGCTCGGGAATTCGTGCGGCTCGAACGACCTGCGCCCGAACGGCAGGTGCATCTCGTCCAGCTCTTCGGGCGAAAAGCTCTGGTAGCGGTCCTTGTGGACGATAAATTTTCGGTCGAAGCGCGGCACTGGCGAGCCCGGATGTTTTTCGGGCCGGCCGAAGCAGATCAGCGCCGCCGGGAAGGTGTAGCGCGGCAGCCCGAACAGCTGCCGGTGGGCTTCGCGGTTCTCGATGATGTCGCCGATATAGCACGAGCCGATCCCGAGCGATTCGGCCGCGATCACCGCCGTCTGGGCCGCGATCAGCGCGTCCATCAGCGCCAGGATCAGGTCGCCTTCGCCCGGCTGGCGCGGCTGCACGCCAAGCTCGGCTGCCCGCTCGACGCAGCCCGCCGCCTCGTAGAGGTCCATCCAACGCTGGTAATCTGCCAGGAAGAGCAGCAGGTATGGGGCGGTCGCAATGAAAGGCTGGTGGTCGCAGGTCTCCGCCAGAGCTGCCTTCTTGCTCGGGTCTTCCACCTCGATGATCGTGTAAAGCATCATCGCCCCGGCGGTTGGGGCGCGCATCGCCGCATGCAGGATCGCCTCCTGCTCTTCGGTCGAAAGCGGGGTCCGGTCGTACAGCCGGATCGAGCGGCGTTTTTCGATCACCTGCAGGGTCGGATTTGTGATGGTTGACTTCGTCAGCTTTCATGTCTCTCTTCCTCTCGGATCCGGAAATAACCGAACGCGATCAAAACCAGGGAGATAATCGCGATCGCGCCTGCCAGCAGCACCAGCTCCTGGGCGGTGTGCGTGTTCTCGAACAGCAGCTCGAGGAAGCGCACCGTGATCACGAGCACCATCACGCTGCTCAGGTTCAGCTTCAGCTCGTTGAGGTTCTTCGCCACCATCCAGGACGGAAGGTCGAGCGGGCCGACAAACATCACGTAGACGCTCGCCGCCAGCATGTAGAGCACGATCGTGATCAGGAACGCGTCGATCTGCTGGATCAGCAGCATGATGATCGTCTCCGATTTTCCGACCGAGCTGACGATCTCGCTCCATGCAGAAAATGCCTTGACCACGCCCCAGAAGAGTGCGAGCAGGAAAGAAATCAGCATCGTGATGACGATCACGATGCCGGCGTATTTACTGATATTGAAAATCGATCTCATCGGCGTTTTCTCCATGCTTTTCTGGATAGATGCATTATTTTACTATGAGCCTCTGCTGATTCAGACCGCCATCTCTCGATTTTGGTTTATGATTAAGAAAGCTGGGCAAAAAGATCCGACAGGTCTTCGATCTGTTTGATGTCTGGATGCCAGATTTGATCAATATCAGGAGGCGGCATGTTCGAGATCCCCGAAACCCTGACCCTCGCTCGCCAGATGCGTTTGGCGCTGGCTGGCAAGACGGTCAAAACCGGCAGCCAGGGCAACAGCCCGCACAAGTTCGTCTGGTACAACCGCACGCCCGAGGAGTTCGAGCAGCTCACAAGCGCGAAGCTCGTCGGCGAGGCCTACGCCCGCGGGCGCTGGATCTTCCTCCCGCTGGAGCCGGGTTATCTGCTCGTGATTGGGGAATGCGGCGGGCGGCTGCTCTATCACCCGCCCGGGTCGGCGCTCCCCGGGCGCTACCACATGCTGATCCGTTTCACGGACGGGTCCGCCCTCTCCGAGTTTACCCAGATGTGGGGTGCAATGGAGCTCTACGAAACGGGGCAGGAGCTCGAGCGCCCCTACATCAAGGACATGCGCCTGACGCCGGTCGACCCGGAGTTCACATGGAGTTATTTTGATGGATTGGTTGAAAACCTGCTGCCTGAAGGCAAGCGCAGCGTCAAGAGCCTGCTCACCCAGGACCAGATCATCCCTGGGCTGGGGAACGCGATCGCCCAGGACATCCTGTTCGAAGCCCGGCTGCACCCCAAACACCCGCTCCAGGAGCTGAACCCTTCCCGGCGCCGAAGGCTTTACGATGCGATCGTCGGCGTGGTCGAAACGGCAGCCAGCCAGGGTGGGCGCTACGACGAGACTGACCTGTTTGGAAATCCCGGGGGCTACTTCCGCAAGATGGATGCCCACGCCCTCCTGCGCCCGTGCCCCGGCTGCGGGGGGAGGTCCAAAAAATCTCCTATCTGGGCGGCGCGTGCTATTTTTGCCCGCACTGTCAGGAGTAATCAGTCAGGCGGCAGGAGTGCTCGACCCACCTCTCATCTGAAATCCTCGGCTACTTGACGATAAGCACCGAGCAGCCCGCGTAGTGGACCAGCTTGCGGCTGACGCTGCCCAGCAGCCAGCCGGTGATCGCGCTCAAGCCGCGCGAGCCGCACACCACCAGGTCCACCTCGTCGCGGCGGATCTCGTGGATGATCTGGTCGGCCGCGTCGCCGCGCACCAGCACCTGCCGGGTCTCGATCTCTGCCATCCGGAGCAGGCTGGCTGTATCCTTCAGGATTTGCTCGCCGTGCCGCTGCTCGGCGGCTTCCACCGCTTCCTTGTCGATCGGCGTGATCGGGGTGGGGTAAAGCGCCTCCGGCCCGAGCGCCCAGGCGCGCATGCTCGCCTCGGGGTTGATCGGAGGCGGCAGGACGTGCATCAGGCTCATCGCAGCCGAGGTGGGGAACATCGAGCAGCGCTGGCGCTTCCCGTCCGGGCAGGGCGGCGCCAGGAACTCGACCGCGTGCTGGCTGCCCTCCGACCCGTCCACGACCAGCAGGATCCGCCGCAGTCCCTTATAGGGCGCCCGCACCACCAGCACGGGACTGCTGGAGTACTCGACCACCTGTTGGGCGACGCCGCCGAGCAGGATCCCCAGCGCTGCCCGCCGCCCGCGCGCCCCGATGATGATCAGGTCGGCCTGGATTTCCTCGGCGTAATCGTTGATCGTCGCGGCCGGGTTGCCGGCTTTCAGGATCGCCTGGGTCTCGAAACCGGCCTGCTGGAGGCGCTCCTTCTCCAGGTCCAGCGCGACCTGCATCGCCTCGTGCCCGCCGATCGATTGGGTCGGCAGCACCGAGATCAGCGTCACCGCGCAGCTCACCGGGCTGATCCCGCTCTGGGTGGGCAGGTCGAGCAGCAGGCTCACCCCGGCCCGGGAGTGCTCCGAGCCGTCGTATGCCAGCAGGTAATGCAGCATCTTACCCTTGCCCTGCGAGGATTTCCCACGCTTAGTCTTTTCAGCACACATCAGGCGCCTCCTTTACATACTCTGTCATTGCGAGCCTGTCCGCCTGCCCGCGCACTTTGCGGACGCACTTTGCGAACGAACATGCGAAGCCACAACTTGTCATTGCGAGCCTGTTCGCGAAGCAATCTTCACCTGTCATTGCGAGCTCTTCGCCTGCCTGCGCGCACTTTGCGCGACGCACTTTGCGAACGTACTGCGAAGCCACAACTTGTCATTGCGAGCGTATTTTGCGAAGCAATCTTCACCTGTCATTGCGAGCCTGTCCGCCTGTCCGCGTACTTTGCGGACGTCACTTTGCGGACGTAATATGCGAAGCCACAACTTGTCATTGCGAGCCTGTCCGCGCACTTTGCGGACGTATTTTGCGAAGCAATCTTCACTTGTCCTTTGCGAAGCAATATTTCCTCTTCACTCCAATCGCTTTGCTTAACTACTAAATTACAGAATAATCCGCCCTAAGTCAAGTTAATTTCTCAGAAAGATGGTACCAATCGATCAATACGTCAAAAACCCGAAAGGTCTGCAGACCTTTCGGGTTTTTAATAAAATCAAGCCGATCCGCGAGAAGAGCACGGCTCTCGCAAGTCGTGCTCTTCCCAGCGAAACTCCCTTGAACCCCCTTCTGAAAGCCTATTTCATCACGATCGGCAGGCGCAGGTTCCAGGTCACCGCCGCTTCGAGCACGCCCCAGAAGTACGGGGCGTAGGAATTCTTCGATCAGCTCGACCCAGTAGAAGTAGGTCTTGCCGCGCTGCACGCCGAAGTCCACGAACTCGTGCGGTTCGCCGAGCAGGCCGGCCTCGACCAGGACCTTCTCGCCCTGCAGGCCCTCGGAGCGGTACAGCTTGAAGGCGGAGCGGGCGGCGTCGGGGCTCGTCTCCCACTTGACGACCACGAAGTCATCGCCGACGACCACTTCTGGCGCAGCGGTGAAGTCGATCGCGGTCGGGTAATCGTAGTTCGTGAAGGTGCAGGTCACGGTCTCGAGCGAAGCCAGGTTGATGGTCGCGGTAGCGGTCCCGATATCCCAGGTCGTGTTTGCCGTAGGATCGACGCAGACCAGGTCGTTCAGCGTCCATCCTGACGGGAGGGCCAGCTCCGCGACCGTATAAGCCCCGGGCGGGACGGAGAAGGACGTGCTGGCGTCCAATACCGGGTCGTTGTCGGTCAGCTGGAAAGGCTGGGTGATCGTGGTTCCCGACAGGCAGGAAGTCGAACGGCACGGCTGCGGGCTGAACGGCCTTCTTGACGACCACGATCGTCCCGTTCGGGATCACGGTCACGGCGCTGGCTTGCATCTGGTTGTCCTGGCTGCCGAGCGAGGCGCCGTTAAGCGTTCCAAGCGAGACATGATAGGGTGAACCAGAAATTGAGCCGGCGCCCATGCCGTTGCCCCAGTTCGCCTGGGCGGCCACGTGTGCACCAAACCACAGCACAGCACTGCATTCGCCGTTGATGCACATCGGACCGCTGGCTGGGGTCGTGAAGGTGACCGAGATGGTGGTATCGCTGTCGCCAGCATAGCTTCCGCTGGAGATGACCGGCGTTGTGGCGCTGTTGAGCGTGCCGCCTTCCATCGTGAACAGTCGGTCCCCGGGGGCTGATGGCTCGAATGAGTTAGGCACGTTTGGATCCTGGGGGATATCCAGCGTGGATAGGGTGGAGAACGAGCAGCCGGTGATACCCAGGCACAGGTCCGCCGGGTCGATCCAGTCCTCCGACCAGTCCCATGATGTCAGGAAGTCGTAAGCGTGTTTGCCGCCCTTGGTGGTTCCATAGTAAAGGATCAAAGTATAACTGGTGCTTGGCGCCATACCTGTCAGCAGCACACGCTGAACGGTCGCGTCGCCCTCCGCATAATAGGAATTGTTGCCTTGTAGATTTCCGTTGATCCAATCGCAATCGCCTGGATTGCCGTTATACCCATCGCCGTCGTCGTTGGCGCATTGATCGAAATCCGCCCCTACGGCCCGTCGGCGCGTTCGGTGAATTCTCCGCCCCAAAGGCGGCCGTCGCGCTCCCGAAGAGCGCAGTGATCACAAAGATCGTGGTTAAGGTTATGTTGGAAATGCTTCTTACGGTCATGGTCATCCTCCTTGATGAGTCTTTGCCTGTGTTGATGATCCTGAGGTTAATCAAAAACCGACCTTGCAGGGCCGGTTTCGCCAAATTCCCCAACGGCGCCCTCGTTCTCAGTGCGAGTCGCGATCGGTGTAGCACCGTTGGATTGCAGTATCCCATGAAGCTCGATGATATTCAATTATTCCTGGCCCCTACCTGTAAAAGACTTGAGTTACCGGCTTATCAATTCTGTTAGTATTCTAAATGCGCCTTTCAATTCTGTAAAGGATAAAAGGGGAATATTATAGAAATTGTCTCATTATTGGTGGTTTTCGTGACAATTTCTTAGCAAAGAAAACCCGAAGGGTCCTCAAAATCCTTCGGGTTTATGGTCAATAATGAGAAGAGCACGGCTTTGAAAGGCCGTGCTCTTCTCATTAGAACCCCCAGGTGTATCTTTCAGGGATTTGAACTCTTAGCGTCTGACAATTGGCAGGCGAATGTTCCAGGTCACGTTGGCCTCGCAGGAGGATCAAACGGCTCCGGTCCATCGGACCCAATGATCTCGATCCAGTAGTAGTAGGTCCTGCCGCGCTGGACGTTGTTATCCCGGTACTCGTGAGAGCTCGCCGACCGGGCCGGATTCGAGCAGCGTCCCCAGGCTGTCCTGGATTCGGAGCGGTAGAGGTTGAACGCGCGAATTGCTCGCATCGACGATCCTGCCGCCCACTTGACGACCACGAAATCGTCGCCGACAAACAGGTTCGGCTCTTCGAGGAAGTCGACCGAAGTGGGCACCGAGACGTCGTCGCAGTTGTCGAGCATGGTCTCCGGCGATTCATAATCAAATCCCTTCACGCAGGCCCGGTTATAGAAAGTGGTTGGAGGTCCGGCGTAATCCGGATCCAGCATCACCGTCAGGATGATCTGAAATGAAGCTCCAGAGGCCAGGTCGTCGGTCTGATCCAGGTCAGGTCCACACCGTAATCTGATTGGGAGCCGGAGGATTTGCTCGACTAGTGGTCGGAGCTGGCACCGAAGAGACGAACTTCCAGGTCGCTGATCAGCGTGTCGGTCACGGTCTGACCGGTGGAGGTGTACGCGCTCACGTTCGTAACCGTGATCGTGTAGACGAATGTCTCGCCGGGAGTAACGACGTCGGTGGAAATGTCCTTCGTCAGCTTCAGCGGGACGATATTCTCGTTGATTTCGATAGTGACGGGTTCGCAGCGGCACTTGGAGCCGGTTCCCGGGCAGTTCTTGTTCGCCGGGCAGTTGTCAGAGCTTTTGTCTGGATTGTTGTCCCAGGCGACGCAGCTGTCGATTATGCCGTCCATGACTGTCGGGGCTGCAGGTGAGCGTCACCGGGCCTACCGTTAAATGGTATCCTGTCCCTGCTGAACGTCGCCACACACGTCGCCAAGCGGGACACCGTCATTATCCAGCTCGAGATCCCAGAAGGGAGGTCCCGTAAATGTGGTGGGTGGAAGTGGAGGAGCGGTTGTCGGTGAGGAGCGGTAGTGACAGGTAGTCTTTATAGCAGGTTCCAGTTCAATGCGTCGACGCCGTCGGTCGCGATCCAAAAACCGGGGTCGTAGCGAATGCTGGCGCCGGCCACGATTGCGCATAAAAATAGTAGATCCCAGTATCGCCCGGCACGAGCGTACATGGATCAGGCACATCCGCAAATTCCAGGAATGAGATCTGGTACGTCATTGGCTGTGCATTGTAAGCCTGCACCCGCATTCGATCTTCCATACAACCGCCCAAAGTCGCGCCGAGAGCCTGGCTCCGGCTGCTGCCGCCGGCGACCCCTGGGCGGGCTGGACGAGAAGGAAAGCCCACCACCAACACCAGCGCGAGCGCCAGCGCCAGGTCCACCAGTAATCCATCGGGATAATTTCTTTGCTTTCATGCTTCCCTCCAATTCCTTTTTTAGACGAAACTGCTGACGGATAATGTTTTTCTACCTGCGGTGAAACCTTTTCGCTTCTTCGGCCGGCTCATCCGTTATTTTTTTTCTGTATAAACGCAGAACCGACCCACAGGGCCGGTTTCGCCTGACTCCCCAACGCTGCCCTCGTTCTTTGTTCGAGTTGCGACCAGTTTAGCGCCGTTGGATTGAAGTTTCCCTTGACGTGCAATTAGATGGATATGTTCTATTTGCTGATAGTTTAATCTGCTCTTAACAAGCCTTTCATCTCTATTAGTATTCTACATTCTACCTTGCAAAAATGTAAAGTGTGAATTCGCCGGAACCGGGCTTTTTATGAAGGAATTGTCCCAGAATTGGTGGAATATTAAATATTTTAGGGCATTTTCCTTCTGCGGATCGAATAGATTCCCCTTTTATTGAATGGATTATCGCACGAAGACCGTGTGACAATTATAAAATTTTAGCTGTCGAAATCCTGTGCGGTTCAACCCTGTTGTCATTTGGCGCTCTCGGATCTGAGAGATCAGCCGCAAAGGCGAATTATACAGGATGACTGCAAATCAGCGGAGCCTTTCGTGAATGATCAGCCGGATTTGAATAAGCGGTCCATATAGACTCGTAACTTCATTTGTATAATCACTTCATCAATACGAGTATCTCAGGGCCCTGTTCCGATTAACGAGAAAAGCACAGCTCTGCCCTGCCGTGCTCTTCCCTGCTTTTACCTCCTCTGCCAAAATTTATCTTCTGACGATCGGCAGGCGCAGGTTGTACGCAAAGTACACCTCTGCCTGCAGCATGATCATGGGCTGCGGTCCGCTGTTTCCTAAGACCTCGATGAAATAGTAGTAAGTCCTGCCGCGCTCGACGCCGCTGTCCTGGTACGAATGCGGTCCGCCGAGGATGCCGGATTCGAGCAGGACTTTCCCCGTTCCGTTGCGGGACTCGGAGCGGTAGAGGCTGAACGCGGACGATTGGGCGTCGATGTCAGTCTCCCAGCGCACCTCGACGAAATCCTCGCCGAGGGATACACTGGGTTCTGAAAGGAAGTCGATTGCAGTGGGCCTGTCGGTGTTGGTGAAAGTGCAGATGACCGTCTCGCTGGAAGCCAGGTCGATTGTCGCGCTTGCTGCGGCTAAATTCGTGCTCGTGTTGTTCGTCGGGTCGGAGCAGGTGAGGCCGGTCAGGATCCATTCCAGCGGGATATTCAGCTCGGAGACAACCCACGTCCCTGGCGGGGCTTCATAGGTTACGCTCGCGTCGGCTGTCGTGCTGTTATCGGTCAGCGTGAAGGCTTGAGAGATCGTGGAGCCGTTGTTCAGGTTGAAGTTGAACGCCTGGGCTGCGGGCAGGTCGGTTTTCTTGACGATCGTGAGTGTTCCGTTTGGATACTGGGTGATGACGCCGGATGACATCTGGTTGTCCATCTGGCCGAGGCCTCCTTCGGACCAGTTGTTGAGGATCACATGGAACGGGTTGCCTGTGGTGCTCCCTTCCCCAAATCCGGCGCCCCAGTTGATGGATGTCGCGACATGCGCCCCCCACCAGATGACGACCTCGCATTCGCCTCCAGAACACATCGGGCTCGGTTCAGAAGCTACCGTGAAGGACACCCTGAGCTGAGCGTCGGTATTTGCCGGTGGGGAAAACGCCCGTTGTGATGGTTGGCATCGTGACGCTCGGTCAGCGTCCCGCCGCGCATCGTGAAGATGGCGCGGGTCAGGGTTGAACTGCGCCGGCTCGATTGCCGGATTTGCCGGGATGGGATAGGTTGAGTTCAACGGAGTCGACGCATCCGGTGACTCCCTGGCAGCGGTCTGCTTCCGTGATCCAGCTTTCAGACCAATCCCAGTTCGTCAGGAAATCGTAAGTATGGATCCCGCCCCGCGTCGTCGCGTAGCCAATGTCGATCCAGACCGTATCGCCGGGGGTGAGACCGTCAATGTGAAGCAGCTGGACGACTGCGTCGCCTTCAGGATAAGCGGAGTCGTTTATCCCCAGTGCCCCGTTAGGCCAGTTGCAGTGGCCGGGATTGCCGTCGAAATCCATCGCCGTCGTCGTTCGCGCACTGTCTGAAGAGATTGACGCTTGCATCGATGGCTTCCGGCGAAATCCTCAGCGCCCAAAGCTGCGCGAACGGTCCCTAACAAACCGCCCACAACGAAAAACAGGATCATTATGGTGTAAGTCAATTGTTTTTTTGTCATTATCCTCTCCTGGTCGATTGCCTTTTGTCCTGATGGATCCTCGCTGCCCTGAAAAATCCGGTGTGCTTACCTGGTCCCTCAGGCCGCATCAAATGAATAAATCGGTAGAATGTATTACCAGGGTACTGGCATTCTACATTCGTATCTATCATATGCGACGAAAAAATAACAATATTGATTGCAAATGACTATATTGTCACAAAATTGGTAGCTGTGATCTTGAGGGTTCAGGAAGAATAAAGACAGGTGCGCCGTCGAAAGCTGCTCCGACTGAATTCGACCGTGGAGATCCTACCTGATTGCGGATTTATTTATAAGAATGAGGAATTTATTCGTTCAGATTGGGCACAGTAGAAATGTTGGAGAGCCTCTGCCTGGACCAGGTTCGCTTCCCCCCGCCCGCAAGCATCCTTCAGCCGCCGAAGGGCGGCTTCGCAGCGTTGCTGCGAATTCATTCGCCGGGACCAGCACCCATACCTGCGCTGCGCTCTGACCCGGCGCGCAGCCCTTCGCATGCGGGCAGCCTGCGCAGGCTTGCCCTCGTAAGGGGGCCTGCCCTCGCAAGGGGGCTTGCTGCAAGGGGGCAGGCGCATGCAATTCTCCAGCCTTTTCAGGTAGCCCATCTGTTCCAGCCTTACGAGCATCTGGAGCGCCAGCGCCTCGCTCACATCCAGCCGCCTGGCCAGCTCGCCCAGGCTCCCGCACTCTCCACTTTTCACCAGCCTCAGCAGCTTCTCCAGCATCACATCCCCCAACCGATCCAGCGTGCGCCCTGGTAGATCGCCACCCCAACCGCCATTGAGATGCCCAGCATCATCCCGACGCTCGCCAGCGTCCACTTCCACGAGCGCGTCTGCTGGCGGATCGTCGCCACAGTCGCCAGGCAGGGGATGAACAGCACCTGCACCGCCAGGAAGGCCAGCGCCGCGGCGGGCACCAGCTGCCCGCTCAGCGCCGCATCCAGCCCGCCGGCCGCCCCGCCCGCCCCGTAGAGCACCGCCAGGGTCGGGATCGTGTTCTCCTTTCGGATGAAGCTCGCCAGCAGCGCCACCAGCATCGGCCAGCCCAGTCCCATCAGCGCCCCGAACGGCGCCAGCAGGCGCCCGAGCGACGCCATGATGCTGGTCTCGATCGACCCGCCGGGGAAGGTGGACAGCGCCCACAGCACCACCGAGACGACCAGGATGATGCTGCCGGCCATCTGCAGGAAATCCACCAGCCGCACCCAGATCGAGCGGCCGATCGTCCGCCAATCGGGCTTGTGGTAGAGCGGCAGCTCCATGATGAAGGCGTTGTGCTCGCCGCCCAGCAGTCCTTCGTGCAGCAGCGTCCCCAGCGCCACGAGCACGACCAGGCTCAGCGCGACCAGTCCCCAGGCCACAAAGGCAGCCTGCGCCCCGAAAAATATCGGCGCCAGCAGCGTCACCACCGCCATCCGGGCCGTGCAGGGCACGAGCGGCGTGATCAGGATCGTGGTCAGCCTTGCCTTGGGCAAATCGATCACCCGCGTCGCCATCACCGCCGGAACGTTGCATCCGAAACCCAGGAAGAGCGGCATGAAGCTCTGCCCGTGCAGCCCCATCCGGTGCATGAAGCGGTCCATCACGAAGGCCGCTCGAGCCATGTAACCGACTTCTTCCAGCAGCGCCAGCACCGCAAAAAAGATCAGCAGGATCGGCAGGAGCGTCAGCACGCTCCCCACACCGGCGAAGACCCCGTGGACGATCAGCCCGGAAATCCACGCTGGAGCATCCTGCAGCAGCTCGAATGCCCGCATTCCGCCCCTCGCGACCAGGTTCTGCTCCAGCCAGATCTGCAGCGGCGAGCCGAGCGCATACGTCAGCCAGAACAGCGCCCCCAGCACCCCTGCCAGGATCCAAAGCCCCCAGAACGGGTGGGTAGCCGCCCGGTCGATTCGGTCGGTGAGCGTGAGCGTGCCCGGGTGCGGCCGCACCACGCCGCGCCGGATCGTCCGGGCGATCCAGTCATACCGCCCGCTCGCGATCGCCAGCATCGCGTCGTCGTGCTGGATCAGGATCGCACCCACGGCCTCCCAGCGCGCACCCATCCACGCTCGAGCCAGCTGAGTGATCTCCTCGTCGCCTTCGAGCAGTTTAAGGCGATCCATTTGCTTGGGTAAGGCGGGGGACGAACCGATCGACCAGCAGCTCGATCTGCTCCAGGATCAGGGCATGGTCCGGGCGAATTTCGGGCCGGTTGGGCTTGAATTCGAGCTCTCCCACGCTGATTTTAACAGCGGCATCGAGCAGCTCCTGGACGCCTTCCATCCGGGAGGCGGTCATCGCGACCACCGGCAGCCCCAGGCCGGCTGCCAGCTCATCGACATCGACCTGGATACCCTGCTGGGCGGCCAGGTCGACCATATTCACGCCGACCACAATCTGGAGGGGCAGCGCGAGCATTTCGGCGAGCAGGTAGAGGTTGTGCTCCAGCGTCGCCGCATTGACGATCACCGCCGCCGCGTCTGGTCGGTCGAAGATCAGGGCTTTGCGCACCGACCGCTCTTCCTCGATCGTCCCGCTCAGGCCGTAGGTGCCCGGCAGGTCGATCACTTCGATCGCTGCGCCGTCAAGCTGGCAGAATGCGGTTTTTTGCTCGCTTGTTTTCCCGGGCCAGTTGCCGACGTATTGGGCGCTCCCGGTGACTTTATTGAAAATGGTTGACTTGCCGACGTTGGGTTGGCCGACCAGCGCCAGGCGCAGCGGGCTGATCATCTTCGCCGGTACAAGCGCAGAAACCAGCTCATTCGCAGGGAGCGTCGCTGCCATCGCGTCCCTTCCATTCGACCAGGATTTGAGACGCTTCTCCATGCCCGAGCGCCACCCTCGCCTCGCGCACGCAGGCGATCAGCGAACCCGGGCGGCAGTTCTGCAGGATGATGACCTCCACGCCCGGCGTAAACCCCAGCGCGGCCATCCGGCTGTGCAGCCCGCCTCCCCCGTGGATCTCAACCACCCTGCCGTGCTCCCCCGTGAGCATGTCGCACAGCGGGATCAATCCTGGCTGACTCTGTTTGCCTTCTCTTCGGCGTCTTCTGTGAGGTCGGAACATGCGTGCTTACCTTCTTTTAGTCTGGCACTCCGGGCAGTAGCCCTGGACGATCAGGTGAGTCTGCTCCACCCGGATGCCTTTGCTTTCGAGCCTCGGGACCACGGTTTCGCTGATCTCCGGCGCCTGGAATTCGATCACCTGCCGGCAGCCCAGGCAGGTGAAGTGATAATGCGCCTGTTCCGCTGCCGCCTCAAAATGCCCGTGCTCCTCGCCGAGCTTGTGCTCGTCGACCAGACCCAGGCTCTTCAGCAGCCCGAGCGTCCGGTAGACCGTTGCCAGGCTGATGCGCGGGTCGCTGTGACGGACCTGGTCGTGGATCGCTTCTGCGTCCAGGTGGTCCTGGCTCTGCTGCAGCACCTGCAGCACCAGCCGGCGTTGGTGGGTCATCCGCAGGTTGTTCTCTCGAACTGCCGCTTGAAAGCTGATCGTTGGGTCCATGAGCGTACTTTTACTCGATTGGTTGTCTGAGATTAACAACCGGTTTTTTGTTTTTGGCCGTTATTGATAATAATTATTATTAGCAATGATACCCCCAAAACGAGAAGAAATCAAGTGAAGGATGTCACAAATTTCGGATCGAAATCAATTCTT
>CAVSCE010000012.1:0-124014 GCA_963726375.1 uncultured Chloroflexia bacterium
AACATCGCCGAGAAAAAACGCCTTGAATTGGCGCGCACCCTTTCTGCACGGCCTTTTCTGCTGTTGTTGGATGAGGTATTGGCTGGTCTAACCCTTCAGAAATCGCGATTATGGTCGAAGCCATTCGGAGGGTGCGAGACCAGGGGGTTTCGATAATCATGATCGAGCACGTGATGCAGGCGATCATCCATGTTTCTGACCGATCATCGTGCTGAACTATGGGCAGCAAATCGCAGCAGGGACGCCGGCGGAGGTTTTGCAGGACAAACAGGTCATAGAAGCTTATTTGGGCAAGCCTGAAGATGCAGAAAAGTTGATCGGAGGCGAGCAGTAGCATGGCGATTTTCGAAGCCCACGAGATTTCCTCCGGTTATAACGACGTGCAGATCCTCCACGGGACCAACCTGGTCGTCCAGGAAGGGCTGCTGACGGCATTGGTGGGCGCCAACGGGTCTGGAAAAACCACATTGTTGCGGACGATCATGGGGTTGATCCGGCCCCTCCAGGGTGAGATCATCTTCGACGGAAAAGAAATCACGAACCTGCCGGCGCACCAGAAAGCAGAGCTGGGCCTGATCCTGACGCCCGAGGGGCGGCAGCTGTTTAGATCGATGAGCGTCGTTGAGAATTTGGAGATGGGGGCCACGCCAAAACGGGCGCGCCCGCAGCTTCGGGCCAATCTGGAGAAAGTATTCGACCTTTTCCCGCATTTGAAAGACCGCAGGAATCAGATCGCGGGCACCCTGAGCGGCGGCGAACAGCAGATGCTGGCTGTTGGGCGCGGGATCATGGCGGAACCCGTCGTGTTTATGATCGACGAGATGTCGCTCGGTCTGTCTCCTGCGATGACAACCACGCTGTTCGAGATACTCGTCCGGCTCAAAAAATCCGGGATGACCTTGCTTCTGGTCGAGCAGAATGTGCAGATGGCGCTTGCGATCAGCGACTATGCCTACGTGCTGTCGGAGGGAAGAACGGACCTGGAAGGCTCCAGCAGGGAGCTGATCAAAAACGAAAAAGTGCGCACCGCATACCTTGGCTTCAGCGCCCAGGAAACCCAGAGCTGATAATCGGTGGCTGCGCGCGGGCCTTCAGCTTTTGGACGATACGGTCAATCCGACTTAGCGGTATTTAAAAGTCAATAGATAAGGAGCTCAGGAATGAATATCCATAAACATGCCATCCTATCCATTTTTATCACTGCATTCACTGCTGACGGGCTGTACCGCGCCGATCACGCAGGTAGCCCCTGCCGCTACGGCCGTGGAAACAGAGGCAGCCGTGATCGCTGCGGTGACGACCCTTGCCCCGACCGAGGTTCAGCCCACCAAGCCGCCTCCGACTTCAGAGCCGACTGTTCCTGCAGCAGATCCATCCTCAGCTCCGACAGTCAATGTGCCTTTAAAAGACGCGCTTGGGAGCCTGGAGCCGCAGGATGTGTTTCAAAACTTTTATGACATCACCCAGATCCCCCGCCCTTCCGGACAGATGGAGCAGATCCAGGAATTCCTGGTCAGCTTTGGGAATGGTCTCGGTCTTGAGACCAGCGTGGACGAAGCCGGAAATGTGATCATTCGCAGGCCAGCGGCGGCAGGGTTCGAAAACCGCCAGGGGGTCGTCCTGCAGGCGCACATGGATATGGTACCCCAGAAAGAAGACGGAAAAGAGTTTGACTTCACGACCGATCCGATCGAGGCCTTCGTGAACGGGGAGGCCATCGTCACCGAAGGGACGACCCTGGGCGCCGACAATGGGATTGGAATTGCGATGATCATGGCCATCCTGCAGTCGGAAACCCTGCAGGCCGGGCCGCTGGAAGCCCTGTTCACCGCGGATGAGGAATCAACCATGGCAGGTGCCAACGGGTTGAAACCAGATGCCTTGCGCAGCAAGATCCTGATTAACATCGATTCGGAAGAGGAGGGTGTTTTCACCATCGGGGCGGCGGGTGGAGAACACGCCGCCATACATTCCACTTACCCGCAGGTCCCTTCACCCGCGGATATGGCCGCATACCAGGTCAAGGTCCAGGGTCTCAAGGGCGGCCACTCCGGGGTGGATATCAACCTCGGGCGCGGGCATGCGACGAAAATCCTGGTGCGCCTGTTGAAAGAGGCTGCCGCAGCATATGGGCTGCGCCTGGCGAGCCTTTCTGGCGGCACAGTTTCCAATGCCATCCCGCGCGACGCGGTCGGGTTGGTTTTGATGCCCCCAGCGCAGGTAGATGCATTCTTGAGCTTTGCCAGGGAATTTGAGGCTACCGTACAGAATGAGCTCAAGGCAGTTGAGCCGGACTTGAGCATCGACCTGACCGCGGTCGAGAGCCCAACCCAGATCATGGACGAAAGCTTCCAGAAAACCCTGATCAACGCCTTGTACGGCACCCCTCAGGGTGTGCTGCGAATGAGCGACAGCGTGCCGGGACTGGTCGAAACTTCGACAAACACCGGAGTCACAGACGCCCGAGACGGCAATCTGGTAGTAGACTGCACCGTGAGAAGCTCTGTGGATTCAGAGCTGGCGGATACCGCACAGATGATCTCCAGCGTCTGGGAGCTGGCTGGTTATACCGTAGAATTTTCGGGTTTCTACAGCGGCTGGCCGCCTGACCCTGAATCAGCGATCCTGGCGAGCATGAAAGCCGCGTACCTGGATCTGTATGGTGAGGAGCCGGAAATTATGGCAGTGCATGCCGGGTTGGAATGCGGCGCCATCGGTGGAAAGTATCCGGATATGGATATGATATCCATCGGTCCGAACATGAGTGGTGTGCACTCGCCTTCCGAGCGATTGGACATCCCAAGCGTGGAGAAGGTCATGCGGCTGCTGATCGAAGTGCTGGAGAGCATCCCAAATAATTAGAACTTTGTGATCTAAGGCAGAAAGAGCCAGACTGAATGGTGCCGCCTGATCATCGAAACAGGCCTGGGACAGCAAATTCCCGGATGAGGAGAACGAGATGAAAAGAAATTTCCTGTTAAAGGTTCAAGCGGCGGCTGACCATTGTTCGCCAGCCTGTTCAGATAAACCACAAATTATTTTGAAGGAGAACTCAATGAAGCTATCAAGACGAGATTTTTTAAAGACGATGGGGCTGGGGGCTGCAGCTGCCGGGCTAGGCAGCATGACCCAGGCGACATCCGCCGGCGCAAAGGCTGCGGATGGCCCGATTTCGATTCCGATGCCGGAAAACGTTAAAACAGACCTCAAAAAGCGACTGCAAACCCCTACGCCGACCGACCCGCTGGCCGCCGAGACAAAGATGGTTGCTCAGAACATGGAGCCGGCGATTCCGCACGACGACCAGGCTGCTGAAGCGAAGAAAAAGCTGGATGCGCTGGCGAAAAAGACCGGAAAGAAGCCGAATATCCTGATCTTCCTGATGGACAACGTCGGCTACGGCGACCTCGGCATCAACGGCGGCGGCCTGCTTGCCGGCGCGCCGACTCCCAACATGGACCGGTTGGGGCGGGAGGGCATCCAGATGCTGTCGGCTTACTCGCAGCCTTCCTGCACGCCCAGCCGATGCACGCTGCTGACCGGGCGCCTGCCGATGCGGCACGGTCAGCTGCACCCGAGCTTCGCCGGCCAGTCGGGCTCGCTGGGGGATGAGATCACTTTGCCAGCCTTGCTGAGCAAGGCCGGCTACGTGACCCAGGGGGTGGGTAAGTGGCACTGCGGCGAGGACGAGGCCTGCCAGCCGCAAAACCTCGGCTTCGACGATTTCTACGGCTTTCTCGGCTGGTCCGGGCTCTACACCGACTGGCAGGACGAGTACCTTCGCGCCGGAGTTCGCCCTGAGCCCGGAGCGCCAGGCTTACGTCCAGACCGTGCCGTTCAACCCGCACGTCGTCCACGGCGTCAAGGGGAAGGGCATCGAAGACCTGGAAGAGATCACGATCGAAGTCAGCGCCCTGCTCGACGAAAAGTTCGCGGACTATTCGGTCGATTTCATCAAGAAGATGGAAAAGAGCGACAAGCCGTTCTTCCTCTACCACTGCTCGCGGGGCAACCACTTCAAGAACTACCCCAACCCCAAGTACAAGGGCAAGTCGCCGGCGAAGTATCCCTACAAGGACTGCATCGTCGAGCTGGACGACATCGTCGGCAGGCTGGTCAAGACGCTCGAGGAAACCGGCCAGCTCGAGAACACGCTGATCTTCATCACCTCGGACAACGGCCCGATGATGGAGCCCTGGCCGGATGCCGGCTTCACGCCGTTCCGGGGCGGGATCGGCACCACCTGGGAAGGCGGCGTGCGCATCCCGATGCTGGTCTACTGGAAGGGCATGATCACACCCGGGCAGGTCAGCGACGGGCTGTACGACTTCTGCGATTTCCTGCCCACCTCGCTCGACCTGGCTGGAGCGTCAGACAGCATGCCCAAAGACCGCTACATCGACGGGGTCGACCAGACCTCCTTCCTGCTCGCGGACGATGGGTTTTCGAACCGCAAGTACGTCTACTACTGGCTGCAGAACACTTACAGCGGGCACCGGGTAGCGGAGTACAAATTTATGTTCGCGGGGACTTCGTTCGACGATTTCGACGTCGTCAACGCTGACAGCGCGACGACGCTGGAGACCTACCCGAACATCAAGCTCTTCAACCTTTACCTGGATCCCAAGGAGCGCTACAGCTTCGTGAACCGCCAGACCTTTATGCACTTCCTGATCAGCGATCCCTATGCCTTCCACAAGCAGACGTTCGTGAAGTACCCGCCCAAGAAGATGGAGGCGGTCTTCACGCAGGTACAGTCGGTGAAGTGAAAGATGCGGATTAATTTGACATTGGCGAGCCGTTTTTTATAAAATGAAGGTAACCGTTTTTTCACGCCGGAACAGGCTTGAAAAAACGTCCATTTGAAAGCTGGCGCCGGTCGCTGCCAGAGGAGGATTCCGAAATGAAGCGTACCCCTGTATTCTTTCTTGCTCTTTTTCTGTCCGCAGTCCTCTTACTCCTGGCAGCGCTGCCGGCGGCCAGCCGCACGGAGCCGGCCTCGCTCGAACCGGACCCCCAGCAAACCGTGCAGCGCGCCTGGGAGCTGGTCAAACAATCCGGCGCCTACAGTTTTGAGGCCCAGGTCGACCAGATCGCCGTCCCGCTCGCCGTCTCCGCTGAACGTCGGCAGAGTAAGCAAGCAGCAGACCGCCCGCCTGGAAGGCAAGACCGACCTGGTCGAGCATAAGATGGAGTTCTCGCTGTTTGCGGAAGGCGGCTCGGCGCTGGACGCCCGCTCCGGGACGCAGATCAAGATCGACGGGGAGCGGGCTTATTCCCGCCAGGGGCAGGGGGCCTGGCAGGAGATCGACGATTTCAGCTCCTCGATCGCCCCGCAGTCGGACTTCATGGCTTTCCTGGCAGGCGCGACGAACATTCAGCTTGCATCCCCAGCGAGTGAGACTGAATCAGCCCATTACACCTTCGACGTGAACGGCCGCGGTTTTGCCGCCTATCTGGAAGAGCAGCTCACCGACCAGATGGCGGCCCGGGGCGAGCTGCCTCCCGGCGCGGTCGTCGACCTGTCGAAGCAGTTCAGCGGGCTTTCGGGGAGCGGGGAAATCTGGATCGGAGCGGACGGCCTGCCCGTGCGCCAGGTTCTGCACGTCCAGTTCCCGCCCACCAGCCAGGAGCAGATCCAGGCCGATGTGACGGTCAGCTTCCGCGATTTCAAGCCCGCTGCCGATCGTTTCGGCGGCCAGCCTGACCCCGCTGGAGCGGCTGCGATCGGCAGCGGAGTCCCAGTCGTTCCGCGAGCTCTGGCTGCTGGGCGGCTCGCTTGGGCTGCTTATTCTTGGATTGGTCCTGGGAATGCGCCGCAAGCAGGTGTATGCCGCGATCATCTGCGTGCTGATCACGGCGATGGTCGGCGGACCGCTGCTGCAGTCCGTCCAGGCGAGCAGCTATACGCAGAAGCAGTACGCCCAGGCGCATGAGCAGGAGCAGAAACAGCAGCTGGAAGCAATCGCCCAAACGGTCGCGACAACGCAAACCGCGGACATCAGCCCAATATCTCGCCGCTTGAAGCTGCGCTGGCTGCCCCACCGTCCGCTGCTGGATTGCCCGGATTGGCTTCTCCCCTCCTGCTGCCTCGCAGCCAGGAAGGGCCGGTCGACGTGCCGCCGTCACGTCAACGCTGGACAGCGACGCAGACGGCCTGACAGATGATCAGGAGCTGCTGCTCGGCACCGAACCGACAATCAGCGACACAGACGGTGATTCGATCAGCGACTTCACCGAAGTGAACGGCTTCAAGACTGCAGACGGCACAACCTGGTACGGCGATCCGCTGAACTTCGATACCAACAGGGACAGCATCAGCGACAAGCGCGAATGGGGCAAGGACACGAACGGCGACAACACTCCCGATCTGTGGTCGTTTGACAATGACGGCGATGGGGTGCCCGACCAGCCAGACATGTCGCCTTTCAAATTCAGCACTGCCAGCTTCGACGAAGCGCACCCCCTGCTGGTGAGCTTCGACCACCTGACCCCCAACACCCCCACCTATGTCGAGTTTCAGGTTCGGCCTGTCAACCCGGCCCACCTTCGCTACGCCTTCAACGTGTTGGATTGGCCCAAAAACGACGTGATGGGGCAGATCATGGATGCGGACGGGAAGACCTTCAAGGATGTCAATCCCGAGTCCGACAGCCCGCAGGATGAATACGGGGACGTCAAGCTGGTGCCGCTGCTGGAGATCGAAATCGACGGCGAGCCCACCAACCTGCCGGATGAAGAATCGTTGAAGGCCTACGGCGTCTCGATTCAAGACCTCAACTCCGACGGTACCAGGAAAGCTTTATATGTGCCCCTGCAGGTGGTCTCGGACGTCGGCAAGAACACGGTGGCGTATTACGCCAAGATGTTTTACCTGCCCGCCTCCACCTGGGGCAACTCGCACCAGGTCCGCATGGTCTGGGCCGTGCAGGCGCTGGTGGACATCTGCGCCGAGGACGGCATCGAAGAGGGGACGTGCACGGAGTTTGAAACCTACAACGATCCGCAGATCATCCAGACCTACTACGACGACTTCACGCTGACCGGCCTGAACGTGCGCGAGCAGCACGGCACCCGCTGGGCGGTCACCTATAAAGACCCTGCTGTGATCACCGGCACAGACAAAGCCGCCCGGATCAACCAGCTCAGCCCGCTCAGCGACCTGGTATTCGGGTTGGACCACAGCTTCCTGGCCGGGAGGCTGGGCGAAAACGGCAAGCGCGACTTCCCGGTGACGGAGATCCACCGCCGCTTCGACCACACTGCCAACGCCGCTGTACCGGTCACCCCCGACCGGTTTGGGATCAGCGACAACATCCTGCTGGTGAACGAATACGAATTTGACCATATCGACCTGGCTTATATGCAGATCTCCGTCACCGAGACCAAGAAGATCCTTGGCAGTTACACATCTTCGTGGACCGCAAGCAAGCCGATCACTCCGACGATCCTTTTCGCACACGAGGAGTACTACCGCCCGCTGAACATGGATTCGATGGGGACGTACAGCAACATCACCGTATCAAGCGACGGGCGCCAGTACTCGCTGTCGCTGCCCAGCAGCGTCCCGGCAGGAAGCAGCCTGGGAGCAGTTGAAATCTTTACTGCGACCGCGGTCAACTGGGCGCCCTTCATTTTCCAGGACGGAGAGTGGCGGGACGCCCCGCTGGACCAATACCTTGAAGGGATGCGCAGCATCTACCCGCCCGAATTAATCGATCCCGACCCGGCTGTCGCCGAAGGCGGGCTGATGTTCCTGGAAGAATACTACGCCAACATTTACCAGGGCTACTTCAGCGTGGTCGAGGAGGGCGCGGAAAAGCTCGAATCTCCCGTTCGAGGAGACCGACGAGATCGATGGCCGAGTTCCTGGAAACCTGGGACATCGTCTGGGAACCGATCAAGATCGCACTGGAATGTTTCTTTGAATTGCAGCTGGCTCACTTCACATTAGAGTCGGTCACCCAGCTCAAAGTGTTCTTTTCCAACCTCTACAACCGGGTCACAGGCAAAGCGGGGGACCTGATCAAATTCAAGGGGGTCTTCTCCTACCATGCCGTCCCTTGGGGCAGCATGCTGACGGAAGGCATCCTGGCGCTCGCCTGGATCATCACCCACATCCCGCCGATCCATGAGAAGCTGGACGAAAGCACCTGGGGTAAGCTCTTTATCGTGTCCATCACCGCCGGATTTGTCGGTTTTGGAATCTATAAGGCTGCCAGCGGCAACCATAAGCATGCGAACCCCTTCGGCGAGATCAACGGCTCAAAATCCACGGAGTTCGGTTTCTGGGGGATGGTCATCGTCACCACGCTGCTGGTGCTGGCGCAGATCGGCATTTTCATTTATATGCTGGTGACGGGTCAGGATATCGACGGCGTGATGGTCGGCTTGATGGTCGCCAACTTGATCGCCTCGATCATCGTCGTGATCATCTTCGCGATCATCAGCTATATTCCCTATATCGGTACGCTGATCGTGGCGATCTACAACCTGATCAACACGATCCTATCCGAATTTCTGGGGATCAACTTCACCGAGATGCTTATCGAAGCGCTGACCGAGATTTTCTACGATGTGGATCCGATGGCCAGCCTGGCTCCTACGGTTGGAGAAACGCTGTTTGGCTTTTTGAACGAGAACGGCATTTCAGTGGGCAACGGAGTCAACATATCGTTCCCGATGGACGTCGTCGCTGCTCAGGAGGACCCGCAGACTTCCCGCCAGATATCCGTCTACAACGATATCGATTACGATCTTTACGGCACCAGGGCTTCTATCGATGTCGACGGGAACAAGAGCGCGATCGACCAGAATTCGGACTGGCACAACTTAGAATTCGACCATCGTTTCCGAGGCTACGACTCCTCGAACACCCTTTATACACAGGACATGTATCGAGCCCACGGGGATATCACCGGCCAGCTGGACACGATCAGCTTCACAGAGGCCGGACTGAACAAGTCATTCACCTACGAAACGGAATTTGATTATTCGATCCACATCTACCGCTGCATCTTGCTGTTATTCTGCAAAGACAAAACCCACAGCGGCAGCGTCGAAGAAGAGGATTCAACGCTGTATTTTGACGTGCTGCCCGCCAGCGTGGACAGCTTCTTCGACTGGAATTGGAGCGCCAGCCTGCTGCAATCGAAATACAGCCCGCATGACTGGGACAATGACGGCCTGCTGTCCAACATATTCCACGGCAGCGACCCGGACGACAGGAATTGGGACAGCGACGGAGACACGCTCTCAGACGGCTGGGAAATAGAGATGGCATCGACGCCCGCTGAAGACGGGGGTTTTGCTTTCAATGCCACGAACCCCGATACAGATGGCGACGGGCTGCGCGACGACCTGGAACTCCGCTGGAGCACTGACCCGGCGCTGGTTGACACAGACGGCGACGGCCGCAAAGACTTTGATGAAGTGTCCGGCTACAGCTTTATCTACGCCTCGGGCAAATCCACGCTGGTGCACAGCAACCCACTGGCGGCTGACTTCGACCGCGACGGCATGGACGACAAGACCGAGTATATGCTGCATAAGTTAGACCCCGTCCAGTATCCCTTCAACCCTAACGCCTGGAACACCATCCCGCTGAGCTTGCAGCTTCAGGCCGGCATCTCAGGCTATTTGAGCCCGGGAGCAACTTCCCCGCTGACAGTCACCGTCCAGAACAGCACCGACACGCCAATTAAAGGCACCGTCACCACTCAGCTGCCGTCGGGCTTGATCTCCAGCGCGCCATCACAGCAGGCTTTTGAAGCCCTGGGAAAGAGCGCTGTCAGTTCGATCCAGCCTGATCCAGGCTGCCACGAGCCTGCCGACATCACATTTGACGATCACCGGCACAGTCTGCGCAGCGCTCGAAATGCCCCTGGTATACCTGCCGTTTGAGGAAGCCAGCGGATCGAAGACCTTCTTCAACCAGTCAAACCTCGGCTACTATGACGCCACCTGCACCACGCAGTACGGCTGCCCGGCGAGCGTCAATTCTGGCTACAAAGGCAGGGGGATCGCATTCAGCAGCAACAACCAGCGCCTGATTTTCAACCAGTCCGCGACCAACCTGAATTTCTCTGGCTCGCATCCCTTCAGCCTGTCGGTGTGGGTCAAGCCGGCCGCCTCGAGCCGCACGGATAAATTCTACATCTTTGGAAAAACCGACTTGCAGGCGGACTCAACTCATGGATACAACCTGTACCTCTATCCGAACGGCTCCGGAGGCTACTGGATCAGCTTCAACAACGAGCTGATGCAGTTTAAGTATCAAAAAACACTGGTCCCAGGCACCTGGTACAACCTCACTGCGGTTGCAGACGGGACGACCCTGAGGATGTACGTCGACGGGATTGAAGTGCCGGGGATTAACACGACCAATCTGATTTATTTAGGTCCCAGCAGCTCTGCAGTGACCCTGGGCGGGATCATGGTCCAGGGCAACCCTGTCGGCATGTACTACTACACCTATCTGGGCAGCCTGGACGAGCTCTATATCTACGACCGCGTCGTTTCGAGTGGAGAGATTGTTTCGCTCTCGCGGCCGAACAGCCCCCGGGCTTCGCTGCCAGATTCGAACTGCCAGCTCACAGCCAGCCAGCCGATTACTTTGACAGTGGACGCCAACTCGCCCAGCGCCAGCATCATTTCGCCGGCGAACGGTACCTACCACAAGGGCGGACGGCTTCCTGGTCATCGGGGGCAACGCCCACGACCCGACCTCCTTCATCCGCAAGGTGCAGGTCTCTGTGGACGGCGGCGCCTTCCAGGACGCCGTCGGGGCGGAGAGCTGGGCGTACACCTGGGATATGCGCAGCCTTTCCTCAGGCGGGCACACCCTGCTCGCACGGGCGATCGACGCGGTCGGGCGGTCCGGGCTGTCCTCCCAGCTTTATCTCAAGATTGATAAAGATCCACCCACGATCAGCTGGACCAGCCCGAGCTGGAACCCGAGCTACGTCCGGTTTTTCAATATGCAGGACTGGTATTTCCCCTTGAGCGGATCGGTGCATGATGCAGAAAGCGGTTTCGCTTCGGTCGAAGTGATGCTCGACGGCGGGCCTGACCTGCCATTCGGTGGATGGCAGTCCGCCAATGTGGATTACACGGCTCGCACCTGGGGTCTGGATTACCAATTCCCGCTGAATGTGGTCGACCTCGACCCGGTGCCGAACCCCAGCGGTCCATACACGCTGAGCCTGCGCACAACAGATAACGTCGGCAACTCCATGATTGTCACGGAACCCATCCAGGGGTTGATGGACAACAACCCACCCAACGCATCGCTGACAAACCCGATCAGCTCCACTGCGGTCATCACCACACCGATCACCCTGGGCGGGGTGGTCAGCGACACGAGCACGGTTTCCAACATGAACGTCGCGCTCGTCCCGGTGGAACAGGCTGAAGTGGTGCGAGACGCCGCGCTGGTCATGCACCTGAACGGGAAGAGCAATTCCGGTCAGCTCAGCTTCATGGACGCTTCTGGGTTCAACCAGACTGGGACCAGCGACATAGGTCACGCCCCCAGTGCAGGCTTCGTCACCGGGAAAGTCGATGAAGCCGTCCAATTTTCAAACCCGCTCGCTTACATCAAATGGCAGGAGCCCTTGAAAACTCCCTTCACCAGCACACTGACCGCGGCGCTTTGGTTCAAAGCCAAAGGCGCCCCGCTGCAGAACACCACCCTGCTGAGCCTCGATCACGCTGCGGGGCTGTATTGGAAGAGCGGAGGCGGATTGACGTTCAGCGTGACGGACAGCAGCGGCCAAACCTTTGAAGCCAGCAGCAATCTGACCCTGGCGGATGGGTCATGGCATCACGTCGTCGGCGTCTGGGACGGCTACACCCTTTCAATTTATATTGACGGCGTCCAGGCTGGACTGGCAAAACCGGTCGGGATGGGACCCCTGGACACCAGCGCCAGCCTGCTGACGCTGGGAAACAGCACGGCGGGGGTAAACGGCTTCGACGGCAGCGTCGACGAAGTCATGCTGTTCCCGCGCGATTTCACCCGTCAAGAGGCGGCGAACCTTTACGCACTGGGAAACAGGGTCTGGGAAGCGGCAACGGTGACCGACCCATCCGCCGCGACCTCGCCCTGGACCTATTCGCTTCCGGATGGGCTCGAAGGCCTGTACGAGATCGATCTGCGCGGGGTGGACGAATGGGGCAACCGGGAGGATAATTCCGACTCCTGGATGGCCTGGCAGGGCGAAATCGACATGCTGGCGCCGCGCGTCTCGATCCAGGCTGTAGATACGGGCGTCACCACGCAGGTCACCTGCAGCTCAACCGATCTAAACCTGAGCACGACCGGCTACAAGTGCCCATGCACGACGCTGCAGGAAGACATCACAACCTATGCCATGGTCAATGAATGGTACAGAAACGTGATCATGGACAACACCCGGATGTACAGGATCCAATCCAGCTGCTCGGTGCACACATCAAAGAAGCCGTACCAGCTCCAGGCCTGCGATATCTACGGGCGCTGTTCCACTGCCTCCATCACGGCGACAGCAGAACCGGAAGCCTCGATCATCACCAGGGTGCCGGATGTGACAGCACCACCGGAGGCAACTTCCACACCTGATAGCGCAGCTGCAGAAGTGACAGACCATGCCGGAGGTCTCAGCCACACCCGATGTCATCGAAACGCCTGATCTCGAGGCGACGGTGGAATTAAACCCACACTGGAGCTTACCGAGACGCCGGATGTCCAGGCCACACCCTCGGCCCCGGTCTCCAGTGAAGCGCCCGCTGCAAAAGACGCTCCCGGTCAGCTTAGAAGCCCCGGTCGAGGTTCCAGCGCCGGCGCTGCTAGAAATCTCTGCGACGCCTGAAATCACCGCGACGCTGGAAATCACCGGCACGCCGGATGCCACAGCGACACCGCTCATTTCAGCGAACGCCGGAGCCGACTGCCATCACTGAAGTGACGCCCACGCCCGAAAGTACGGCGACAGCGGCTGCTCCAGCCCCGGCAGAGCCACCCACCGGGACAGAGGTCAGCATGCTGCCCATCTCAGCCCTGGTCGATCCGGTCGACCACAGCGTGCTGACCAGCTTCGAGCCAGTCGACCTGACCGTTCGCGCCGAAGCCTTCGACGGCTTGAAAGAGATTATCGTCACGCTGGACGGCGGGAACCTGACTTCCTTCACCTTCCCCGACGACTCCGTGACCGGCTACCTGGGCACCACGACCTGGATCCCTGCCCCGGACCTGCCGGATGGGGTGCACGTCCTGCTGTCCACCGCCAGCGATTGGACCGGTCATGTCCAGACCGAGCTCTACACCACCACCGTCTACCTGGACACGCTGCCTCCCGGCAGTGGACGTCAGCCCGACCGTGCTCACCACCACCCACAGGATCTCGAACTGGGGCGTGGAGCTGGGCGGGCCGGTCAGCGACCTGGCGGGGATCCGTGAGGTGCTGGTTGCGCTGCAGGACGGTTCCGGATTGCCGGGTCCCATCGCCGGACCGCTGCAAGGCCAGAGCGAAACCTGGAAACCGGCTTCGGTCGAAGGCGAGCAGTGGAGCTACCCATGGAGGCTGGACTGCCGGACGGACGGTGAGTCTTTCACTGTACCTCGTCCAGGCCACCGACCTGGGCGGGCACAGCACGCAGGTCGCCCGCCCCGTGACCGTGGACGTCGTCCCGCCCAGCCCGATCACGATCACCGTGTCATACCTCAAATTCCAGCGGTGCCCTCACGCCGGTCCTGCCGGGCAGACGATCTACGACGTCGCCGAACCCGACCCTGCAGATCGCCTGGACGCCCGCCTCGGACGGCAGCGGTTTGCGCCGCTACTACGCCGGGCTGAGCCAGGCAGGACTCGCCCGACCTGGCCAGCCTGACCCCGGTCGACCCCGCTGGGCCGCTGCAGGTCAGCCAGCGCACCGAAGAAGCCCAGGCTGTACTACCGCCTACGTCGTCTCCGAGGACAGCTACGGCAACCTGAGCTGGAACAGCCTCGGCCCGATCTATGTCGATACGCCCGCTGACGCCCGACCTGATCGCCATGCCGCTGAACCCGGACGGCTCAACGCTGGGCAGCGTCTACCACGGCTGGATGGACAGCGGCGAGTCGCAGATCGGGTTCAACCGGATCCTCTCGGATACCGTCCCGCTCGGGTCTCTCGCTGAACGGCTCTCAGAAGTTCTACCTGAGCTGGGATGCGGCTGCCCTGCGCCTGGCCTGGGTCGGCGCGAATTGGGATTCGGACGGCGACCTGTTCGTCTACCTGAAGACCGGCTCGGGCGGCGGGACGAACCAGGCCTACAACCCCTACCGGCTACCACCGGCGACACCCTGACCCTGCCCTTCAGCGCCGACACCCTGGTGTGGGTGACCGGCTCGCAGACCGCCCAGATGCTGCGCTGGAACGGCGCCGCCTGGGCGGATGCCCTGCCGGGCGGACTGCCGCCGGAGGATTTCCGCTTCACCGCCCACGCCCCGGCCTCGCTGACCGATCTGTACCTGCCCTTCAACCTGCTGGGCATCGCCGACCCAGCCACCACGCCCCTGGACATGATCGCCTTCGGCAGCCAGGAAGCATGCCCTGCGCCTGTGGACGGTGTTCCCGATCATCAACCCGCACGACAGCCCGATCCTGAGCAGGCTGCTGCACCTGCTGCCCGGACCAGCACCACCTGGTCATGAGCAACGCCTTCCACTGGGACAACCTGGCCTTGCAGCAGTCTCCCAACCGGAGCCGCTTCCTGGACGTGGACGTTCGCGGCCTGCTGCGGGCAGATCCGACGCGGCGTGTTCAGCAACAGCCGATGGTACGGCACCTACCTGGCGGGCTCCTGCAAGCCGGAAGATCGGCGCAGTTGGTCGGGGATGGGCAGGCTCATCAACTACACAATGTACTACTTCAACCTGGGCGGCGCGGCGAGGCCGGAGGGCCAGGCTGACCCTGCGGATCACCACAACTGGCTCCCTGGTCCTGCCGGGAGGCTGCTCGATCGTCAAAGCCGACGGGACGCAAGGCTATACCCAGGAAATCGACCTGGGACCGATCCAGCCGGGCTCCAGAGGCTCAGCGGAATTCCAGGGGATCGTCAGCTACAACGAAACTCAGCTGCAGTACGAGCTCTGCCGGCGGCAGAACCCCGGCAGCCCGCAGGCCTGCCAGGCGCTGCACGACCTGGCGGACAGCGCCGGGATCGAAGCTGACCTGGTGGCGACCCATCACCGAGGAGATCGTCTTCAACCACTTCACCGATCGAGCACCCGCTGGTGATCGACCCGCCGCAGGACGTGGCGATCACTTCCGGCAGGACAGCCGTCCAGCGGGCTGCAGGCAGCGCAGACAGGATGCCCTCTCCGCCGTCCCGCCGGCGGTCGCTGGAACAGGCGCTGAGCCGCTCCGCCGATCTACGCTCCGCAGCGGGCGAATACGCTCTGAGGGCAGCGCCTACGATCCCAGCGGCGTATCTGACGTGACCGTCCAGATCCTGGATCCGAACGGCGACACAGCAGATACGACCTGCAGCGTGGACGAGCCGAAGAGCGGGCGCTGGTCCTGCGAAGTCAGCCTGCCGGAGCTCGCCCAACGGGACGCGCTATTTTGCCCGCGCCCAGGCTACGAATCCCTTCGGCTACACCAGCGAATGGAGCCTCTGGCGGGTGCTGATGATCGACGCGATCCCGCCGACCGTGACCCTGGATCCAGACAGCGAGTCTGCGCTGAGCCTGGGCGTGCTCGGCCCGGCCCAGACGACCCTGAGCGGCGAGATCCAGGACAACGCGATGGTTAAAAGCGTGGACCTGTGCCTGAGTCCGGTCGTCTACCTGAAAGGCAGGCAACTGGACCGCCCCGCCGCTGACCCGAGCTGCCGGGAGGTCGAGCTGAACGCAAACAGCATCCTGACCGGCACCTGGAGCACCACCCTGACCATCCCGCAGGGTGTGGACTACGCCTCGCAGACGCTTTCGATCTTCGGGCTGGACGCAGCCGGCAACCGTTCCGACGAGCCGCTGGAAAGGGCATTCTGGTTTGACACCGAGCCCCCCAGCGTGACGGTCACCACGCAGGTCTCGACCGTCGCGCTGGGAGCCTACACCACCCAGCCGATCCCGATCCTGGCTGGCACGGCGGAGGACGGCAGCGGGCAGGTCGAGCTCGCGGTGCGAATGAGGTCGGAAGCGGGCGGGACACAGCGGATCGTGGTACCGCTGGAAGCCGGAGCATGGAGCTTCATGCCCGAAATTTCCAAGGCCGGGGCTTACAGCCTGTCGGTCGAAGCCCGCGACTCAGCCGGCAACCTGACATCGCTCGGCGCCTGGACGCTCCAGGTGAGCACGAGCTACCTCTACTGGATGCCAGCGGTCTTCCATTAGACCCACATCAGGCCCGGACTGGGGATCCGGGCCTGCTCCATATAATCTCAGAATATCGAACCGTGAAGGACACTAAGGTATTTTCGTTTGCTTATTCGTTTGAACCTATGTACTTCTGCGGTAAGAAATGAAGTGATTACCACAGAGACACGGAGATCACGGAGAGAAATTCCCTTTAATTACCTGGCGTATTTGAAGATTTTCGATTGAACCACAAAGTGCGCAGAGGATAAAGATCAAAACACGAAGCTCACCAAGAACGCATAGGTCAGCAAGTATTTCTTAGAATATCTTGATAGAATTGCGAAAGCGCGTCGTCTTTAAGGATCATAATTCTTAACGGCGTCCTTCGCGTTATCTATATTATCGAGGTTAATTATGGAGCCGGAATTTCACGACACTTACTCGGTTCACAAAATCCCGGTCATGCGGCGGTTTTCATTGGATAACGGCAGGATGTCCAGCCGGAGGAATTTCTTCCACGCCCTGCTGGAGGTCGACGTGACCGAACCCAGGCGGCTGATCCGGGAACACAAAGCCCGGACCGGCGAAGCGATCTCCTTCACCGCTTTCATCGTCTACTGCCTGGGACAGGCGCTCGAAGTGCACAAGGAGCTGACCGCCTTCCGGGACTGGCGGGGCAGGCTGATCGTCTTCGACGATGTGAACATCAACACGATGGTCGAGGCGGACTTTCAGGAGGTAAATTCGCGATGCCGCACATCATCCGGGGCGCCAACCGCCGGACACTGCGCCAGATCCACGCCGAGATCCGAGCAGTCCAGAGCCGGCCAGCGAAGAGCCAGGAAGCCGGTTTCATGCGGACTTTCCTGCGGCTGCCGGGCTTCCTGCGGGTAGGCTTCTACGAAATCGTGATGCGCCGGCCGCAGCTGATGCGCGGCTACCTGGCGCCGGTGCTGGTGACCGCGGTGGGGATGTTCGGCGAGGGCGGGGGTTGGGGGCTGCCGATGGCAGTGTTCCCGCTGAGCGTGACGCTGGGTGGGATCGCCAAAAAGCCCTGGGCAGTTGGGGAGCGGATCGAGCTGCGCGAGATCCTGGATGCGACCCTGAGCTTTGACCATGTGGTGGTGGACGGGGCAAACGCAGCGCGCTTCGGCGGGCTGTTCCGCAGGCTGGTTGAGGAGGGGCAGGGCTGGAGGAGTTCGAGGAGGTTTGAATAACGATTGAAACTCGAAGGAATCGAAATCAAAGATATCGAATAAAAATCTAAGATGCCACGGATATCATTGATATCTAAAGTGTCTAAATTTTGATGAAGGGGATGGTTAGAAAAATAATCCTGCAAGGGGGAGAGATTGCAATCAGGGAGGCAGATCGAAACGTGGTATCCTCGATTTAAAATCCTGTAAGAGAGGCAAATCCGATGGCTGAAGGCTATTATCTGATGATCGCGGTGCTCACCGGAATGCTGCTGGTGATTGCGCTGGCGCTGCTGGTGCTTAAAGATGCGGCGGGGGGAAAAGTTCAAGCCTGACTATCAGGCCTGGTTCGTGATCGGGCTGATCTGGATGGTGGTCGGGCTGGTGGTGAGCCTGGCGGCGAAAAACCCGGGCTACTACGGCTTCACCGTGATGGGGCTGGTCTTTTTCACGCTGGGGCTGAAAAACCGGGACAAATGGCAAGAGCGGGAGCGTTTCGAAGACCTCACACCTGCCCAGAAGCGGATCAAGCTCGTCGGTCTGGGGATCGCGATCTTGATGATGCTCTATCGGGAGCTTATTTCATCTGGATGCTGCTGAGCGAGGCGGGGGCTTAACGAAATTACCGCACAGCAAGATGGGATCGCAAAGAATCATTTCCGTTTAACCTTGGTTTGGTACAATATCTATGAAAAACATACCCATTTGCTTCCAGGGGTTATTCAATTCCATGGGAAATTCATCTCCCAGGTTTGAAGAAAATCGGCAGTAGAAAGAGGTCATCTTGGAAACGAAGCTGTTCGTCGGTAATTTATCCAAAAGGACGACCGAAGAGGATCTGAGCAGCCTGTTCTCGCAGAGCGGGAGCGTCTCGGGGGTTGAGGTGATCACCGTGGAGTGCGCCGCCATCCCGAAGACGTTTGCGTTCGTCGAGATGGGCAGCCAGCAAGATGCGGAACGAGCGATCGAGCGGCTGAATGGGACCGAGATCAAGGGCAAGACGATCAAGGTATCCCCCGCCAGGCCGAGAGAAAAGCGCCCGGAAGGTCGGAGCTGGTACAACGACCCGCCACCGCCCACCCAGCGCAAGAGCTCGCCGCGCAAGTCGAAATGAATGCGCCAGAACCGCCCGGAAAGTTGATCGGGCGGTTTTGGGTTTAACGGAACAAGAAAGGCATCACCAGGATCACGAACAGGGTCCAACCAACGTAAAATGCGGCCCCCAACCGGTACACGGTTTTGATGCGCTCGTTCCAGGGCAGGGGGTGATTCTGCAGCAGCCGGACGATCATCATCACCAGCAAGGTTATGTTGATGATGTTCCAACCGATCATGGTCAGACGATTGATTGTGAATGCACCCGTCAATGTCCGGTAGAGGACAGCAGACAGCGCATAAAGGCTGACGAGCGCCGCCAGGACAGCCACTGCCAGGATGCCGGTCCTCAAGGCAGATCCCAGTTTTGGTGAGAGATCCCGCATATCGATGGGTGTCGCCCCTACGATGAGCCCCATGATCGCAAACAGCATGGCGTTATAGATGATCAGCACATCGCGGTTCTGGAAGGGCTGCAGGAAATTGAAGGGGATGACGAAGATGTACACCGCCAAGACCGCGAGGGTGAGCGGCAGCAGCAGGCGCATCATGGTCCCAATGAACTTGCTCATGCTCTGCTTGAAATCCTGGTCTTTCGGTTCCAGCAAGGGGTTGTAGATCGTCGCCACGGCTATGACCGGGATCAGGCCTGCTCCTCCAGCGGCGATCATCCGGATGAGGACCTCGGGCAGGCTGATGCTCAGGGCAGCGAACATGCCCAGCGTGATGCCTCCCAGAACAAGGCCGGCGATCAGGTATACCCCTGCGACGATGCAAACCTCGAGGGATTTCACCAGGAAGGCAAAGCTGTTATCTGCACCGGCAGCCAGCCAAACCAACGCCACGCCGATTCCAGCCCAGGCTAACAAGGCCAGATGCGGGATCAGCAGCACCAGATAATCCTGAGAGTTTGAGATTACCACGAAATGGTTCAGCAAAAAGGCAGCAGCAACAACTGCCGCCAGGCCAATGCTGACTTTCAGGGCGCGGGGGTAATTCCTGCGGGAGCAGAGGAACAGGAACCAGATCACGAACAATGCAGTGATGGGGGCTGCCAGCAAAGCAAGAACAGGTATCTTGCCAGGAAATGCCAGCTTCGGGTCCGATAAAGCCCAAAAGAGCAGCCCATTAGCGAACGCAAGCGGAATTGCCAGCTTCCAATTCGGGTTGGCTCCTGCCAGGGTTTCAAGCTCTTCCGGAGCGCTCAGCAGGCGGTAATGCCAGGCCTGAAGCAGGAGGTTATCCGGATCGCCTGAGAAGCATTCGTTCAAGGCGGTCGAGAATTGCTGGATTTCATTCCTGGAGCGAGCTGCCTGGAAAAGCGTTTCCAGCTGCTGGGGGTTGTTTTGATTGGACGTAATTTCTTGCAGGTAAGCCATGACCTGGTCTCCAAGGTACGTTGAGATTGATGCTTTTTTCTAAATCTCCGGAATAAGAAAGAGCTCTGTGGAACCTTATTTCGTCGGATTTTCATTTTACTCCCAAAACTGCCGGTAATTTGAACACAGCTGAACATCCCTATAATCCCTAAATCGATTCTTCACGATCTCCTAACACGTTTAAACTAACATGAGGACATGAAGAAAAAACTGATCTCCTCACTTTTAATCACAGCGGCCTTCCTGGCCGCGTGCGGACTGGTTTTGAAAAGCGGTTTTTCCCGGCAGCAGGGGGCAGCCCAACAGCAAGCTGTGGAGGTTTCAGCCGAAGCGACCCGGCTCGCGCTCGCGACCCTGGAGCTGGAGCAGACCGGCTGCCCAATCGAGGCGGAACAGGCCGACGACCTGCTGTTCCTATGGAAGGGTATGCGCAGCCTGGCCGGCAGCAGCACGTCGGCGACGATCGAAATCGAGGGGCTGACCCGCCAGATCCAGGAGGGCATGAGCGCTGACCAGCTCGATGCGATCGCGGGGATGGAGCTGGATGCGGATGCGAGCTTCGCGGTTTCGGCGGGGGCCGCCACGGACATCGCATCGGAGGAGCAGGCTTCTTTCAGCCAGGCGGGAGCTCCACCTGCGATGGACAGCCAACCCCCGGGCGAGGGCGGAATGCCTGCAGGCGAGCTGCCGATGGGTGAGCCGGGCCAGGCACCGACGGAAGGCAGCATGCCGGGAAGCGAAACCTGGACGCCGGATGAGGCTTCCGGTCTGCAGGCGAGCTCATCCGCCAGCATCAGCCTGAGGCTGCTGGACAGTGTGATCAGCCTGCTGGAAGAAAAACTGGCGTAATCTTTGGTGATGGGCTGTGCAGAGAAAGCCCTGCTGAATGGATGCGAGCCCTGCCACATCCTTGCAGCAAACTGATGCAAGACTGCTGCTCTCTCTATACAACCCATGAGTAAAAAACCGCCCGGACTGACGATCGGGCGGTTTTGATTTGTAAAGCGGGTTTTCGGGCTATCCGGCATTCATCTGGAACAGCGCGTACGTGAACGGGCGCAAGCCTCCTGAAGGCATGGTGTACAGGTATTCGAACGATTCGACCAGCACGAAGCCAGATTCGAGAAAATCGGACAGGTCTTCGGGGCTGTACCTGCGCACCTCCAGCCCGCTGCACATGCTCGCGCCGCTCGGGGCGAACGCGGCGAGCAAGACGAAACCACCCGGGCGAAGGGCGCCTATCAGGGCGCGGCGGTAGGCCTGGCGGTCCGCTTCGGCGGTCAGGAAATGGAAAAGGGCGCGGTCGTGCCAGAGGCCAATGTCTTTGAGCTGGGCGAGAATGACGGGATGGGCGGCGTCGTCGACGATCCAGGTCACCCGGGAAGATTTCTCCGCTCCCAGCCGGACTTTGAGCAGGTCGAGCGCGACCGGACTGATGTCGGCTGCGTATATATGATGGAAACCGCGCTCGAGCAGGCAGTCGACGAAGCTCGAGGCGCCGGACCCAAGATCCAGGATCGGGTCGGCGAGGGACAGGCTACAGCGGTCCAGCAGGCGGAGTGAAGGAGTTGGGACGGCTTCATACCAGCCCAACTGTTCGGCGGGGCAGGACGTGTAAATTCGGTTCCAGTGTTCGGTCGGGTCCATGGCAAAAACCTTTCGACGGGATCCAGGTTGGGCGAGAGAAGCTCGCTTGGAAGTAAATTTTACAGCTTTTTAAGCTCCCCGAGAAGCAAAGAAGCGATAGAATTCGATCAGGAGGCGAAATGGAGAAAAGACAGGTGATCAAGGTAGACACGGGGGCGGGCATTTTCTGGTTCATCGGCTGGCTGTTCACGATCGCGTTTGCGAAGCTGCTCTGGTGGGAGGCGCTGCTGGGGCTGATCGTCTGGCCGTATTACCTGGGGCTGGCAGTGAGATAGGAGAACTCAGCCCTGTCCATCTCCAGCCGGGAGAGGGGAGCCCTCACCCCTACCCCTCTCCCAGGGGGAGAGGGAAAGTGCATTTTATGGCAAGCCGCTGACCTGACAGTCAGCGACCGACTCAATCTGCAACTGGAAAAGTGGTGGATTGAGCGGCGATCGAGGAGGCAGACATGACAATGATCCACGTCGAAGACAGCGCAATTATCCCGGCCTCGCCGGAGCGGGTTTATGAGGTCCCTGCGGGATTACGAGAACCACCACGTCCACATCCTGCCGAAGCAGTTTTTCTCCGATTTCAGGATCGAATTGGGCGGCGTCGGCGAAGGGACGGTGGGTTGGGTCCGGGTGCATGCCCGGGGGCAGGTCAGGCCGCTGCATTTCCGGGTCAGCGAGCCCGAACCCGGACGCCGAATGGTCGAATCAGACCTGGAGAACGGGATAGAGACCAGCTTCAGCCTCTCCCCGGAGGGCAGCGGGACGCACCTGACGATCGCAAGCGAGTGGGAGTCTGAAAAGAGGCCTGGGCGGGCTGATTGACCGGCTGTTTTCGCCGGGGGTGCTCCGGCAGATCTTCGCCTCAGAGCTCCACCAGCTGAAGGTGTATCTGGGCCAGCTCGAGGACAGCTGGGTCGTGCAGCCCAAATCCGGGGAGTGAAGCAGGGCTGGGCGGCGGACGGGATTAAGCGGCGGGCATACGACCGGTAAACATCGTATAAGTGAAGAAGGCGCAGTAATCCGGGTGGTTCACGATGAAATCGGGAGAGTCCGGCAGGCACAGCCGACGGTATTCCGCCAGGTCCTGCACGTCCAGCTCCGACTTCAACCCCCGGCCAGCGCATCTCGAAGAGAGAGGTCAAGGCAAGGCGAAGATCATCCGGGAGAGGGCGTGGACGCTGCCTGCGAGCGTCCGGGCAGAGAGATTTTCCAAGCCGGCGAGGCGCATCCACCCCAGAAGGCGGGTGAAATGCGTCTCGGGCTTTTTTCCATGCACGAAGGGAGCAATCCCCGCCGCAGTTGAGCTCAGGCGGGCTTCCAACACTGGATATCCGGGGAGAAGCCGCTCGGAGGACCAGGCCAGAAGCGCGAGGGTCCCGCCGGGCTTCACGACCCGCTTCAGCTCTTTCAGCAGCGGGAGGGGCTCGATCGGCGCGTATCCCACGCAGTTCGCGCTCCAGGCCCAATCGAAGCAATCGTCCTCAAAAGGCAGCTGGCGGACGTCCCCAGTTTTGAAGGAGACCCGAGCCGCCAAGCCAGCCTCATCCGCCAGGTTTTCGGCTACGACCAACAGCTCGGGGGACAGGTCCAGGCCGGTGATGCGTCCGGCAGGGCCAACGGCTTCGGCGAGCAGGAGGGTCTGCAAGCCGATGCCGCAGCCGGCGTCCAGGCCGCGGCTGCCCAGAGGGAGCTGGAGGATCTGGATCGCCGATTGGATGACCGGCTCGATCAGGGGGTTGGTGAGGGTCAGACTCTGGATGAGGGTTTCCATAATGACGATTATAACCGGGCGAACAAGCTCAGGGTGAGCCGCAGACCAAATCGACCGAAACAGCAGATGGAGCCCTCACCCCTGCCCCTCTCCCGGGGAGAGGGGAAAGTTCGGAGGAAGAGGGCGGTCCCTCCCTGCGGAGGGCAGTCCCTCCCTGCAGTTTGAACCACAGCCGAACACAGATAGACGCAGATTTTTTTCTTCATGGACTTTGTGAATTTTTGTGTCCTTTGTCTTCTTTGAGGCTTCCAAGTTTAAATTGTTAATCAGCATACGTTTGATATTTTTTGCGTTCCTGGCGTCCTCCGCGATTTTAATCTTTAACCCTCACCCAGGGCCTCTCCCAGGTGGAGAGGGGGGTTGATTTTAGAACAGACCGCCGAACAGGATCAGCAGCGCAGAGGCGGAAAAGATAAACGGGCAGAGCCTGTAGGGGAGGAATTTGACTTTAAAGCCGGTAAACAGGGAGACCGCCGCCAAAACCAGCAGCTCGAAGGCGGTGAGAAGGTAGACGACCTTCGAGGCCAGGGCGGCTGGGTCGAGGAAGGTCACCGCGGCGACGAGCAAGCCGATGAAGATCAGGGCGGCGCCTTCAACGATCCATTCCATCGTAATGATGCGCCGGTTGTCCGTGCTGATCTCGCCAAAACCGTGCACGACCGAGCGGGTCGGGAAGAGGTGGGCGCAACCCCAGACGGTAGTGAGGACGGCTGCCAGATAGAGGGAGACGAGATCGATCATTTTGGCTCCTTTGTCGGCTGATATGATGCGCAAAGCTGTTTTGAAGCGCAGATGAACGCAGTTGAACTTCGTGCACTATGCGGTTCGATCGACATGCCCTCACCCCTGCCCCTCTCCCGGGGGAGAGGGAAAGTTCGGAGAGGGGAAGTTCGGAGAGACGGCGGCCCATCCCTGCGGAGGGCAGTACCCTGAGGATGGCTCCTAGGATGTATTTGAATTTAAAAAATTCAATTCGATTTAATTCATCTTCTTCAGAAGTATGTTCAAGGCGAGATCATTATAGCACATTAGTTCTAGTTATGCAAGAATTTAAGGACTGGGATCGGAGGTGGTCGATGGAAGAGAGGTTTGGATGGAGGGCAGGAAGAGCCCTCACCCCTGCCCCTCTCCCTCGGGAGAGGGGAAAGTTCGGACTTGGATCGGAGGTGGTCGATGGAAGTGAGGTTCGGATGGAGGCAGGAAGAGCCCTCACCCCTGCCCCTCTCCCTCGGGAGAGGGGAAAGTTCGGAGAGAGAGGCGGTGTGGCGGTGGAGAGCCCTCCCTGCGGAGGGCGGGCTCGGAGGGGGTTTCTGGGCGGATCACAAGAGATATTTTGAACTCCTGAAGATGTTAAAAAGTATATTACTATGCAGAACGAGTTGAGACCGATGGGACTGCGTCTGATGACTGCTTCCCAGGCTGGCAGCATCCATATCGCCAGCAGCTGCACACCGACTGGTTTGCTGCACCACAGTAAAGCGCCTGTTTAGGAGACCTCAGCCGATGCCGCCGCTTGCCCGCTACCTGCTCCTGCGTTTACTGCTCCTCCCGCTCACGCTGCTGGTCGTCACGTTCACGCTGATGGCGCTGCTGACGACCGTCCGGCCTGAAGTGCGCGCGTTTCTGTATTTACCTCGCCGAGTTCAGGAAGAGTCGGCCGAGATGAGTAATGAACAGCTTCGTCAAGCGACCGAGCGCATCATTCAGACCCATCACCTGGAAGATCCCTTTCCCATACAGTACGCGTACTGGATTGTCAGCGTTTTCACCCACGGCGGCGGGTACAGCCCTTCCGTGAAGGGCGACGTGTTCGAGGCGATATTGAGGAGGACATCCGGTCACCATCGAGCTGACGCTTTATTCCTTGCTGGTCTTCATCCCGCTTGGGATTGTATCTGGCCTGCGCGCCGGCTGGAGGCAGGGCGGAGCCCAGGACAGGCGCTTCCGGACAACAGCCTATATTGCCACCAGCCTGCCGCCCTTCATCACCGCATTGTTCCTGCTCGGCACTTTCTACACGGTATTGGGTTGGTTTCCTCCCGGGCGTTTGGGGATCGCGATCAGCCAGGAGGTCCTGGCTCCCGATTTTCGGCACTTTACCGGCTTGATGACGATCGACAGCCTGCTGAACCGGCGGCCGGAAATCTTCGCCGACTCGGTCCGCCACCTGGTGCTGCCGGTGGTCACTTTGAGCCTGATGCACTGGGCCACCCTGGGGCGGATCGTGCGCACCACGATCATCACAGAGCGACATAAAGAATACCTGAAGGCTGCCAGGGCGCGCGGCATCCCCGAAAGACGCCTGATGTGGCGGCATGCTTTCCGCAACGTGCTCGCTCCAGCCTTATCCAGCAGCGCCCTGGCGGCAGCTTCGCTCTTGACCAGCGTCTTTATGGTTGAGATCATCTTTAACCTGAAAGGCGTGGCAGACCTGGTCGTGCATGGAACAAGGGCCGGTCTGGATATGCCCATCGCGATGGGTTTCGCGGTCTACTCCGTCTGCCTTGTCCTGATGATCATGTTCGTGCTGGACGTTTTACGCGCTATCTTTGACCCGCGGTCTCGTGAGATGATGATCCATGACGAAATCCAAACTAACCCGCAGAATGCTCAGACACGCAAGAACCTGCGATCAGGCTTTCGAAAAAACGCCGCGGCTCTGGATGGGGGCATGGATCGTTGGATGTTTTATGCTCACCGCGCTGGCTGCGCCTCTGCTGGCACCACCCGATCCAGACGTCGAATTTTCCACGTATAAAGACATCGGCGAGCTGAACCGATATGTCCCTTTCCAGCCCGGGGCAGGACTTCTGCTTGGCAGCGTGCCCGACCCGGCCCACCTGCGACAGCTGGACATCTGGTATTCGTTGGTGTGGGGGGCACGCTCAGCGCTGCTTTTTGGCTTTCTGGTGGTGCTGTTTACGAGCACGTTCGGAGTCATCCTGGGCGGGGTCAGCGCCTATCTGGGGGGCTGGCCCAACACCCTGATGATGGGCTTCACGGACGCCTTCCTGGCATTTCCCGTGATCGCCGGGGTGATTTTCTTCCAGCATTTCATCCTGATGCTGCTGCGCAGCTCAGGCGCGCTGGTTTACTTGAACGGCATGGTTTACCTGGATGCGCCGACCGCCTGGCAGCTCTTTCTGCTCGAGGTGGACCCGCTGATGATCGCCTTTATCGTTTTCTCCTGGATGCCTTACGCTCGCTTGATGAACAGCGTCGTGATGCAGGCGCGCCAGGAAGAATATATCCTGGCAGCCCGTTCTCTGGGCGCCGGGCATCTGCGGCTGATCTTTCGCCACCTGATTCCCAACTCGATCTCACCGGCTATCATCCTGGCGGCGCGCGATGTGGGCTACCTGGTGCTGCTGCAAGCCGGCTTCACCTTCATCGGACTGAGCGACCGCTCAGAGTGGGGCGAGCTGCTCGCCCTGGGCAGGAACTACGTCATCGGACCCGGGGGCAATCCTTTCACCTGGTGGTGGATCTACCTGCCTACCACCCTGGCGATCGTACTTTACGGCGTGGGCTGGAACCTGCTGGGCGATGGCTTGAACGACTGGCTGAATCCTTACCGGTCGTGAGCAGTCAGGCTCAGAGGGCATAGGGGGTCTGCGGACAGATTTGACTCACGGGTGTTTGCCACCCCCACCGCCTGTTCCACCGGGCTCGCCCTGGCCACCCCCTCCAGGGTCAGACGGTCCAGGTCCGCCCGGCTTCAGCCCTCCAGCTGGACCCTGGTTTGGCGTGTTCCCACCAGGCGCCTGTGTGTTTTTGGGACTTCCTGTCGCAAGCCCGGCCGGCTGGGCAGTGGCTTGAGCGCCAGGGGTTTGACCAGGACCTTTGCCGGCAGGGGCTACCTGCGGGCTTTCGGAAGTGAGCTTTGCAGCGGGCTGCTGCGAACCTGGAGTGGATGGGCTGGTTGGATCAACATGCGGTTGGACCGGCGCCTGGATGGGTGTTTCGGGCTGCCAGAACGGCAATCGCTGGCGAAAACCCGCGGGGTCTACCAAACCCATCTCCACATATCGAAGCTGGTTTTGGAGCATCGCAAGCACATGAAGAACGAGCGGATCAGCCTGATCGGGAACCCGCTTGATCAACTGCTGCTGGAGAACCGTCCGCTGCTGGATCTGGATGAGAGCCTGGCGCATCGCTTGATCATCCATACCGGCAGCCAACCGGAGCAGGTTATGCAGGCGAACCTGCAGCATCTCCGCCAGACCCGCTGGCGCAGCCTGCCCAGATTGAACGAGGGCGGAAATCTCACCCACGCGACGGTCGGTGAGCTCCAGGTCCAGGCTTAAGCGGGATGCATCGCTGACTGCAAGGGTGAGGGCGAACGTTTTCGCTCGCCGTTTTGACGCCGTAGAGCGGTTCACCAGGCAAGCTATCCTGAGCCGCAACTGCCACTGCGCCTCCTGCAGTCAAAATGAGCGCGAGCGCGATCATGAATGAAAGCCATCGGCATCCAGGCAGGGGAGGACTTTCTCGTCCGAGGCCAGGTGAAGATCGACCCCAGCTTCCTGGTTCTGGAAGTCCGCGCAGCCACGAGCCTGGATTGAGGAATGGCGTCCACCTGCGCCAGAAAAGCAGCCCTGGCGCTGGCCCTCAGCTCCGGCGCACGCGCGGGCTGCTGGCGAAACGCCTCCCATTTGCGGGCCGATCCGGGTTCCAATTTCATTTCAGACAAATCCATAGTCATATCCCTATACTCACTTCAGCAGACGGCGCAGGTTTTCGAGGGCTCGGTGCTGCAGGCTTTTGACTGCACCAACTGGTTTTTGCAAGGCTTCAGCAACCTGGTCGTTCGTCCAATCTTCCACGTATTTCAACATGATTACCTGGCGCTGGTCGGGGGTCAGAATGTGCAGCGCATGCCGAATCTGAGCATTCGCAACTCGCATCTCCATTTCGGCCTCTATTTCGTCTCCTACCTTGAGAATTGCATCGTCCATGGGTAGGGGTTCGGGAGGCTGCCTGCGGTAGATGTCGGTGATCCAGTTATGTGCGATCCGAAACAGGTATGCTTGAAGGTTTTCTTTGGGACCTTTCCCCGACTGCAGAGCGGAAAGCAGGCGGGTGAAGGTCTCGCTGACGCAATCCTCTGCCAACTGGTTGTTGTCCAGCAGTCGATATGCATACCCATACAAGCTGTCGCTGTAGGTATCATACATCTCTGTCAGCGCCTCCCGATCCAGAGCTAAAATTCGATGGAGCAGTTTTGCTTCGTCCACGTTCTCCATTATACAGGTACGGTTTTAAAGTATCTCTTTTAGTATCGCAGCATGAGCGGAAGGTAGATCTGGTGCAGACCGGTGCCGAACAGCGCGAACTGCGTAAAGTGGTCCGTGGAGAAGGCAAGCGTGTCCTCTGAGAGCCAGGCAGGCTCGCCCATCATCATCGCCCAGGGCTCACCCGGCCCGCTGCGATACCACAGGCGCAGGGTCTCTCGGTTCAAACCTGCGATCTCTTCGGGTTTCAGCCGCAACACCAGACGGATCGTCTCGCCGAATTCGTGCTGCTCCCCAAAATGATAAGCATTCAGCTCGAAGAAGCGATGGGCGCAGCACATATAGCCGGCAGGAGCATTATCAGGTTTTTCTGCGATTGAAGAACTGGTATTCGAAGCGCGTCATCTCCTGCACAGCGCCGGGCGGGATTTCCACAGTCAAGCCTTCCTGCACCTGCCAGGTGTGCCCTAAAGGTCCGGCCATCACGGCATGCGGCGGCAGGTTGACTGCGCTGGCTGTTGGTCCTAACTGCAAGCGCATGCCTCCGTAAGCCAGCTCAGCTGTGTTGGTAATTACTGCACTCCTGGCGGCGTTTCCCCTTCCACGCCCAGCCGGTAGCGCAAGGTGAGCGGCTCCCCTGCCTGCACCATACCCTGCCAGCGGAGCGTATTTCCTTCCCGAGTTCCAGCATCTGGCCCGATCCAGCCCAGGAAGCGCACCTGGTTCTGGGCAGGCAGCGTATCGGTGAGTGTCACCTGCCGCTGCTGGACAGAGTCGGTTCCCTTGCGCTCCGTCAGGCGCAGCTGGATGGTGTAGGTCAGGATATCACCGGGCTTGACTTCTCCGGCATGCACCTGCTTTGTGGAGCCGGCCATGTCGCAAACCACGCTGGTGACGCTGGAGGTGTTGTTTGCGGTATCGACCTCCTCCGCTTCAGATCCGATCTGCCGCCTGCAGGACCAGCTCCTCTCCCTCAGGCCAGGTCAGCTTCTACCGCCAGGGTGACGAATATGTGCTGGCAGCATTCGCCGGCTGGGACCGCTCCAACCTGCCAGGTCAGCAGGCTGCCGCTGATGGAGGTGGGCGGAAGATCGCCGCCCAACCTGTCAGCAGCGGAGACAAACTCCACGCCGTCCGGCAGCAGCAAGGTAACCTCTGTATCCTCCGGGGATGCGATGTCACCCAGGTTGCTGACCTTAATATTTGCGAAATAGCTCTCGCCGGGAGCCACATGCTGCTGCGCGCCGATCGTGACACTCAGATCAACAATCCCTTCAGCACTACGCTCCTCAGCACTCGCACCGGTCAGAAAAACCGCCATCATCCCCACACTCAGCACCAGTGCGATTACGGTGGGACCAAATCTGGATACATCCTTTCATTTTTGCCTCCTCAACATCATTCTTATGGGTCTGCGCTGATCGAGCTTTTCAGCGGATTGCTTTATACAATAATTAAGACGCCATAAGCGTGAGGCAGATACGGGCCCCTGCAGTGATTTACTTCACCACAGAGACACAGAGTCCACAGAGCTCGTTCTGAAAATAGATTTCCATCCTTTGGGGCGAATAGAATTTACGAGAATCCGTGGTTTTTCCTTTTTTGAGGACAGCAGCATGCCCGGGTTAGAGCAGTCCTTTGGCCTGCTTGCCGGTCAGGTGCTCGATGCTGAGCTCGAGCACGCAAACGGCCTCCCAGTCTTTTTCGATCTCACGCCGGCCGGCTTCGATATGGTCGGGGGAGAAGCGGGCGACCAGGGCTTCGAGGGCAGCCAGGCGCTCCTGGTCGAGGGTGAGGATGCGCACCGTGCCAAACGCGATCACACTGCGGTAGTGGGTGGCGAACGCTTCGGGCACGACCTCGTCCTGGGCGATGACGCAGTACGAGACCTTCGGGTTCCTGCGGATGCCGTCGAGCTTGTGACCGGCGAGGGCGCAGTGGAAGTAGAGCCTGCCATCCTGGTAGACGTGGCTGAGCGGGACGGCGTAGGGGTAGCCGTCATCGCCCGAGACCGCCAGAACGCCCGAGGTGGCGGCGCTTAAGATTTCGAGGGTTTCAGCTTCGGGCAAGGCCTGCTTTTTTCGGCGCATTTCTCTGAACATATTTCCTCCAATTTACGGTACCGGCCGAGCGGACGGGTAAGCGGCCCACTCCAACCGGAAAGTTTATCGATGCAGCTCGAGCAGATCCGACGAGCCGGGCAGCGCCGGCAGCTTTGAGCGCCGAGGGCGGCCGGCAGCCGACGACCGCCGGGGCCGCGTGGATCCGGGTATCGTCCCAGCGGGCCGCGACCATGAAGAGGGCGAAGTCCACCCGGCGGGTGAGGCGCTGAGGAGGATCGGGCCGCCGAGGCGGCGGGACCAGACGGGGCTTCTGCGAGGCCGCGGCCGCGCACGACCGTCCAGCGGTTCCACGGCCTGCCGCCCGCTAGACGTGCTGGTCGACCAAGATGGTGTTCCCGTCGGGGTCGAGGAGCATGAAGTGGGCCGGGCCGGTGGTGGTTTCGTCGGCTTCGACGAGCAGCTCCAGCCCCTGCGCCTTGAGCGCTCGCTGGAGGAGCCGCACGTCGGTGTATTCGCCCAGCGGCCGGGCGCTGCTGTCCCAGCCGGGGTTGAAGGTGAGCAGGTTGTGCTCGAACATGCCCTGAAACAGACCGATCACATGCTCGCCGTTCTTCATGATCAGCCAGTTTTGGGATTGCTCGCCGAAAAATGCGGTGAAGCCGAGCTTTTCGTAGAAGAGCTTCGAGGCTTCGAGGTCTTTGACAGCAAGGCTGACGGAAAATGCTCCAAGCTCCATGGGACTGCCTCCTGGGTGGAATGAGAGTTGGGTGGTTGGACGGACGCGTGCTTCTGCAGGGGAAGTATAACAAAGAATTGGCGGGGAGCCCTCATCCCCTGCCCCTTCTCCCAGGGGGAGAAGGGGTTTAAGAATATGGAACCGCAGATGGTGGAGGGGGGAATTGACCCGCACGCTTCGATTCGTTTCAAAAATAACGAATCGAAACGAATACGATTCTGATGGTGTGCAGGATGGTGAATTCCAGGGACGAGGGCGGGGGGAGGGAGGTTTTGTTGAAGGTCTTTTGAAACAATGCGTTTTTGATGGTGTGCAGGATGGTGAATTGATGGACGAGGGCGGGAGGGAGGTTTTGTTATGGGCATCCTGGGCGGGGAGGGGGTTGGAGAGGGAGAGGGCGATTTGAATCATTGGATATCAATGGAATAAATTCAATTCGATTTAATTGGATGCTGGAGGGAAGGATGCGCATGGGAGATATTATAGCACATATGTTCTGTTTTTGAAGGGGTTTTTTGAATAGGCGGGAGGAGGAGGCTCTTTTTCGTTAAGGCTGCAGGTGGGACGTCTCTGCAGACGGCAGTATTTGGGGCGGGTTGACGATCATCCTGCGGATGACAGGCTGTGGGGCGGGTTGACGATCATCCTGGATACAGTTTGAGGGCGGGTTGACAATCTCCTGCGGATGACAGGCCCGCCCTACATGGGCAGGTCGTCCCTACGGACGGCAGTATTTGGGGCGGGTTGGCGATCATCCTGCGGATGACAGGCCGTGCGGCGGACAGGCCATCACCCTACGGATGGCAGTATGTGGGGCAGGGTCATGGCAATCATCCTGCGGATGACAGGCCATCCCTCGACGGCAGGCCCTCCCTACAATCAGGCCGCGAGGCTCGCGAGGCAGAGCGGCTTGAGCTGCTGGACAGGCTGAGGCGGAGTCCATGCAGTGGAAACCGATGAGGCAAATCGTCAGCATTATGAAGTCCCGCCGAGTTTTTTCATATAATATTGGGGACACGGAAAAAGTATAGTTGTTGTTACTGACCGGAAGACGTCCCACTCGCTCGATGCAGCAGAAGACGCCATGCTCCAGTTAACCTGTGAGCGGGCGCAGCTGGAGGATGGCATGGACATCCTCGATCTAGGCTGCGGGTGGGGTTCGTTTTGCCCTATGGGCGGCGGAGCATTACCCAAACAGCCGTGTGCTGGCAGTATCCGACTCGCGCACCCAGAAGGAATACATTGACGAGCGATGTCGCCAGCGGAACATTCGCACAATGGAAACTATCACAGCAGACGTAAGCAATCTGCGCCTCGACCGCCGTATTCGTATCGCGTTGTCTCCATAGAGATGTTCGAACACATGAAAAATTATGAGCGACTGAGGGCAGGCCATCCCTGCGGACGGCAGGCCATCCCTGCGGACGGCAAGCCCTCCCTACAGACGGCAGGCCCTCCAAGCGTGCTGATGGAGATCTGACCCCGCGCTGGTATAATCCTGGCAGCGGGATACGGGAGGAGGCGGGCAGATGAAGGTCGTCAGGTTGGCGATCGTGGTGGCTGTGCTGGGGGTGGGGGTATACGCGCCGTCGAGGGGGGATGCGAGGATGGGGGAAGAGGCGGGGGTCAATGAGTTTATAGGGTCAAAATATGTGCCAGAATGGGCTGGGTTTACTCCGACCGGCAGCATGAACGTCAGCCGGAGTATTCCGGAAGCGATCTTACTCAACAACGGCCTGGTCCTGGCAGCTGGAGGCGAGTACGGCGCGACATGCGTCGCGAGCGCCGAGCTGTACAATCCATCCAGCGGCTCATGGAGCCCAACGGGGAGCATGAACACTGCCCGGTGCGGTCATACGGTCACGCTGCTGCAGAACGGGATGGTGCTGGCCGCGGGAGGAAGGAATCCGGGGCAGACCGCCAGCGCCGAGCTTTACAATCCGTCAACCGGGGTCTGGAGCCCGACGGGAAGCATGAGCACCCCCCGGGAGGAACATACTGCGACGCTGCTCGACGACGGGACGGTAGTGGTCGCCGGCGGATCCTACGAGTATGAACCGCTGGACTCGGCTGAAACCTACAACCCAGCCACCGGGTTGTGGAGCCCGGCTTACGGGATGACGTACGCCAGGTGGTTTCACGAAGCAGTATTGCTGCAAAACGGCCATGCTCTCATTATTGGAGGCATGGGAGAGGGCGACGTTTTCCTGGCAAGAAATGAGGAATATTTCCCGCTGCAGCGCAGCTGGTTTTCCGCCGGCGAAATGAACCACGGCAGAACCAGCCACAGAGCGGCCCTGCTGGAGGACGGGAAGGTGCTGGCGGTGGGAGGCTCTTCCGGAAGCGCGGCGCTGGCGAGCGCGAGCTGTACAATCCGACGACGCACAGCTGGAGCGAGACCGGGGGCATGAATTCTGCACGATTCCAGCACAGCCTCACGGTTCTGGGGAACGGTCTGGCGCTGGCGGCCGGCGGGAGCGATGGGAACACCGCGCTCGGCCAGCGCCGAGCTCTACAACCCGGATTTGGGCAGCTGGAGCAACACGGCCAGCATGAACGCCAGCCGGACGGAGCATTTTGCCACCCGGCTGAACGACACCCAGGTGCTGGTCGGAGGCGGATGGAACGGGACGGCGCTGCCTTACTTCAGCAGCTCCGAGATCGGCAGCTTCGTCCCCGCCAACCATCTGACCGGCACACTGATTCTGCCTTCGGGCTGGATCACAAGAGCGCATTCACCGATGCAGTTATCCGGTGACTACTTCGGACGCCGCGGTCAAGGACGGCGCGCTCAGCAGCGACGGCAGCGGCTGGGGCGAATGGATTGGCTTTACGCCTGGAGCGTTCAACACCAGGATCTGGGAGACCGGCTGCGACGGCGATCGACCGCCGGTTAACTCTGCGGCTGCGGGACATGTACGGCAGACGGCGACGTAATCAGCGGGACACGTGGACATGGACTCGACCGCACCCACTGCCGGCGTCGATCCGCTGGACGCCCGCAGAACACCTAACTTTCCCTGTCAGCTGGGTGGGGGACGACGCGACGAGCGGGATAAAGGATTTTGACGTCCAGTACAAGGATGGGGGCGGGGCGTGGACGGATTGGATCATGGGGACGGACCGCGCTGACGGCTGAGTTTACGCGGGGAGGAAGACCACACTTATTATTTTCGGGTGAGGGCGAGGGATGAGGCGGGGAATGAAGGAGGGTATTCGGGGGGAATGTTCAGACGACGGTGAATGTGTACAGGTATGAGGTTTTCTTGCCGATGATAGTTCGTTAATAAATCATAATTTATCGGTAGTTTTGAAAATCGGAAGAGTATTCGTTTTGGAAAATCAGAGTTCGCCTAAAGCTGATCATGTTGGTAAAGTGGGTCGTTAGACAACCCTCAGCTACATGCAATAGATTAAGCTTCAGAAATGAATAAAGAAATTGAATCAGACAAATTCGAGGTTTATTCTTGGATAAACTAGTAAATGACGAATAAAGATAGGTTTGGAAGGTAAACATTTGCTAAAGTTATTTTCTTGATCTGATTATGAGCAGAAAAGAGACAAGCAGCATTGTTATCAGTGTTAATGGAGAATGGGGAAGTGGCAAAACCACGACCTTAAGTCCATTGAAAGAGAGTTGCAGAAAGATGAACTCTCGTTTGTGTACGGTAGAAGCCTTGGAGGTTTCCGGAAGAAAATATAATTGCTAAAAGATTTCTTGATTCACTGGCCAAAGCTGTGGATAAATCCATACTAAATATAATGAAAGAATTGGTGATTATATCAAAAAAAGCCCCCTTCAGAAATCCGAGCCCTTATGGAGAGATACCAGCACATTATCTGACAAATATGCTCTCCTCTGTGGATGTGGAGGATATTAAGAAAGGGTAGAATAAGATCTCACTGGGCAGAAAAAACGGGTTGTGATCCTTATTGATGATATAGACAGCTTACAGAGACGAAATACAAGCTGTTTTAGTGATAAATAAAAGGGAATTTTAACATAATGATTATTCTTCTCTTGATTGACATTTATTCATCATTGAGCGAAAAATTTTCCTCAATAAAGAAGCAGGAAGACGTTCATTGAGAAAATTGTTCAACTATTATTGGAATTACTAAAATTAATTATGATAAACTTGAGATTATGTTTGGCCGGGTGAATAGAGCTTTCGTAAAGCAACTATAAAATTGACAGGAGAATATGAATAATAATTTGTAGACATTTATATACAATGTTTCAAACATGAGAAGGGACACCTCGATTAGCCAATCTCTTTGGAAACAAGCTTTGTTTTATTAAAGCCTACATTAGTGGATGGTAAAAGTAATACCATTGATCATATGCTCATAATCGGTATTAGGCTTATTCCAGAGAAATATACTTTTATCAAAATAATCCATACTAGTACTTTTTAATTCACCACATTCCGAATGGTGGGTATATGAAGGAAAATGTGCGAAAACTTTGGACAAAGAATCAATTGAAAAGATGCTTGAAAAAGATGGAAATAATGATGCGGATTCAATAAAGAAATATACTCAAATATCTGTATTCCATTGATCGATACCATGATTAGGTTGAAGTTATAATTTTTCAAGCAAACGGAACGGGATCCTATCAAAGGTCAATGAATGTCGTCTTTATGAATATTTCAACAAGATTTTTTTCTTATTACATCACTGAATTAGAAGTGTCAGAGCGGAGCATCAATATCCTTCTTGAGTTTGATTCTTAATTTGGATTAAGAGCCATCTAAAGGGAACAATTTCAAAAAATTGCGTTAATCATTTAGACCAGTTCTTTAAAAACAAGTACGACTTGAAAATATTACTTGAAGAGATGTCTCAAAATTAAGCTAAATTTGAGTAGTGATGGGAGCGGTTTTCCCAACGAACACCGAAGTCTCTCTTTTGGAGAATATTTTACTCGTGCAAGCATGTTGACTGCTAATCTTTTATTACATATGACAGATCAAAATAAGCTGATTAATTTTCGATGTGAAGTGTTTGATGAAGCTATGCCATTACCTATTCTCCGTGAAATACTAGATGGTTAGGAATGGAGGATCGCATTAGATGAAGTCTCATAACAGAAAAAGATAAGGAAAGGATCGGCGAGGTCATTGAAAAACGGATTCGTATGGAATCACTTAGAAGGAGAAATCATTGCTCGATCTTTGTCGCGAACATTTACCATATCTCCTTCTGCTATGGGCAAGATGAGATAGGGAGGAGCCGGGTTTCTAAGATCATCCTGAACGGATAAAAAAAGACCCAAGGGCTTCAGAGCACTACTTAAATGCAGTCCTGCCATGCTTATGGACAGATGGAGTGACTCGAAGAAGAATGTTTGTAAGGATCTGCGGGCAGGTAAAGAACCTCTCGACCCGGATTTTGTGTACCAAGTTTTATTTGGAAATATGGACGGGTTAACTGCAATCATCCTGGCGGATACAGACAAGCAATACGAATAAGACAATGGCGATACAATTTGCGGAGGATACATAAAATGGCTGTAAATAATAATATCAAAGTTGATGGTTCAGATATTAAGACAAGCCAGCGCTTCGGGTGGGTAGGCACCCACCCATACACGGCAGGCCCGCCCGCTACGAAATTAATCGGAGTAAACAGACTACCGGATTGATCCCAGGAGATAAGCTGATGAATCTTACCCCGAAACCCAGGATCGCGTTCTTGCTTCTGCTGCTCCTGCTGTCCGCCGCGCTGGCGTGCATGGGCGGAGGGGCGGCGACTTCCCAAGCCACCCCAGCCGGCGGACAACTGGCTGCCAGGGATTCCGACCTGCCCGTGAATGAAATCGAAATCACCCGCATCGTTGATGCTACACGCATTAAGGAGGTCGAGGTGACCCGGATCGTGGACGTGACCCGAGAGGTGGTCGTCACCGTGCCGGCCGAGAAGGTCGTCGTCACCGTGGTGGTCGAGACATTCTTCGAGGCGATCATCGATGTCACCCCCACCCCTGGCGTGCCCGTGAGCCAGTTCAGCAGCCCCGGGATGTTCCTGGTCGGCAAAGACATCGAGGCCGGCACGTATCAGATCCAGGGAGAGTGCTACTGGGCACGGCTTTCGTGCCTGGAAGGCGAGCTGAATTGCATCCTGGCGAACGCGAACATCAGCGGGCAGAGCTACGTGACGATCCGTGGGGAAGATAAGGCTTTCGAGACCTCGGGCAGCTGCAGCTTTACGAAAACGGAATAAGCACGCAGGGACTGGTCAAGAAGATCTGCGATGCCCGGCCAGATTTGAGGAAGCCTATATTTCCTGCGCTCCCCTTTTGATTTTATGGCTCGATTGAGTTAAAATGTCAGTAAGCACATTCCTCTTTCCAGAACTGAAAGCAGGAGGTTACCATGAACGCCTTTATGTGTATCCTCTTATCGGTTGGCCTTTTCTTGGGCAGCGGATTTTTCACCGGGCAGGTCTCTAGAGTATCTGGGCAAGCTCCCGCCTTGATCGAGGCAGCACCTGCGGGTACGGTTCGCCACGTCACCTCCAGCGCCACAGGGACCGGACCGTGCGACCAGTGGGCGAACGCCTGTCCCCTGCAGAAAGCCCTGGAACTTGCCCAGGCAGGCGACAATATCTGGGTCGCATCCGGCACCTATAAACCCACCTCCACCACCAACCGGGAAGCCAGTTTTTCCCTTAAGAACGGCGTGTCCCTTTACGGCGGTTTTCCAGCGGCTGGGGGAGACTGGGCGCAGCGGGACTGGCAGGTGAACCCGACGGTACTCAGCGGGGATATCGGGTCGGCATTGCTGGATTCCTACCACGTCGTCAAAGGGATCGATATCATCCAGACAGCGACGCTGGACGGCTTCATCATCCGCGGGGGACGTGCCGACGGATCTGGCTCAAACGATGTTGAATCGGGCAGGGGCGGGGGACTGTACCTGGATCAGAGCGATGTCACCGTCCGCAATGTGATCTTCGAGGAAAACTACGCCATAGGAGGCGGCGGGCTGTTCAGCGAAGGCGGGCAGCTGCTGATCACCAGCGTGGCCTTTTCCCAGAATACCGCCTCCTATAATGGCGGGGGTATGCACACGTTCGCGGGGACATCCGCCACGCTGACCGAGGTCACCTTCACGGGCAATACGACCCTGGCTGCAAACCCTAATGGTAATGGAGGGGGGATGGTCAACTACAGCAGTACTTCCAGGCTGGTCAATGTGGCCTTTATCGACAATACGGCTTCGCATTGGGGAGGGGGGATGAGCAACTATTCCGGCGGCACCGCCGAACTGACCAACGTCAGCTTCTCTGGAAACTCGGCGGCAGGTGATGGCGCTGGAGGATTGGATATTGACCACAGCAACGCCACACTGGTGAACTCCATCCTGTGGGGAAACACCGGCTTCCCCAATGAGATTTTTAGCGTGGGAGGTACCACGTCGGTAAGTTTCAGCATTATCCAAGGCGGCTGCCCTGAAAATGTCACCTGCGATCCCCTATCCACGGTTTCTGCAGACCCGCTATTTGAAAATGCAGCCGGCGGCAATCTGCGCCTGCGGACCGGTTCGCCCGCCATCGACGCCGGGAAAAGCGACGCACCCGGACTGGCTGGCGTCACCACCGACCTGGACGGCAGCGCGCGGTTCGTGGATTATAAGGCACTGGGTACGCCGGTCGTTGATATGGGGGCTTATGAAGCGCAAAATTATCTTTATGTGGACTGGGATGCCCCAGGACCCACCCACGATGGAAAATCGTGGAGTACAGCCTACACCAGCCTGCAGGACGCCCTGGCGCCAGACCTAACCGGGTCTCAAATTTGGGTGGCAGCCGGCACTTATAAACCTACCACCTCAATAAACCGGTCCGCGTCTTTCCTTCTCCGGAACGAGGTAGTACTCATCGGTGGGTTTGCCGGGACCGAGACTTCCCTCGCGCAGCGCGAACTGGGACAGCATACCACCTACCTGAGCGGAGAAATCAACACGGCAAACCCTGAGGATAACTCCTACCACGTGGTCAAGGCCAGCGGGGCAGACATATCTGCGGTCCTGGACGGCTTCACCATCCAGGACGGCTATGCGAACGGGGGTTCGGTAGAGGAGGGTAGGGGCGGGGGAATCTATGTTGAAAACAGCCATCTCACCATCCGCAATGTGATCTTTGAGCGCAATTACGCCATGGGCGGAGGAGGGCTGTTCAGCAACGGCGGGCATCAAGAGCTGGTCAACGCGGCCTTTACCGGCAACACAGCCTCCATGAACGGCGGCGGCCTGCATACTTTCGGCGGCAGCCATGTCACCCTGACCAACGTCTCCCTGGGCAACAACTACGCCGTCACCAGCGGCAGCGCGATCGGGATCTGGGATACCAGCCAGGTCACACTGGTCAATACGATCGTGTGGGATAATCCTCCTGCGATCCGACCGTCCATTTATCGGGCGTCCTCTGGCACAGCGACGATCAGCTACAGCCTGGTAGAGGGCGGCTGTCCTGCCTGGGCAAGCTGCGACCATCTTCTCGCTGATAATCCTCTCTTCGTGGATGCCGCCAACGGCAACTTGCGCCAACAGCTCGGCTCACCCGCCTTCAATGCCGGAACCACGGAAGCCATCCTGGCAACCGGCGTCACCAGCGACCTGGACGGCAACCCCCGGGTCCTGAACGGCAGGGTCGACCAGGGTGCGTATGAGGTATTGGGTCCGTACTATTTGTGGCTGCCGTATGTATCGCGATAAGCAGAGGATTTTCTGCGGTTTGCTATTTTTAAAAATACCTTATCCCAGCGTTTATCCGGCTGCCAGAAATCAGCCAGGAAGGAAAAGCGCATTCCGGTCTCCAGAGAATTCATCCAACCAATCAAACTGAGAGGAGCTGCATATGACATGGCAAGGTGAGACATTCAAGGGGAAGGTGGGCTTAACTATGACGGAATCGCAACCATCCTGGCGCATGCCGCCGCGCCCAAAGGAAGGTTCGCCCAACGTACTCTTCATTGTCATGGACGACATCGGTTACGGCCATTTGGGCTGCTACGGCGCTCCCATCGACACGCCAAACATTGACCGCCTGGCTCATTCCGGGCTGCGCTACAGCAATTTCCATACCACCGCATTGTGCTCGCCGACACGCTCGTGCCTGCTGACCGGGCGCAACCACCACACCAACGGCCTGGGCATGATCTCAGAACTTGCCCAGGGCTACCCCGGCTACGACGGCGTGATCTCATCTTCCCGCGGTTTTCTCTCTGAGATCCTGCATGAGAAAGGCTACGCAAATTTCGCAATCGGCAAGTGGCACCTGGTGCCGGTCGAGGAAGGCACCATGGCCGGCCCGTTCGACCGCTGGCCTCTGGGCCGCGGCTTCGACCGCTTCTACGGTTTCCTGGGGGCCGAAACCGACCAGTTCGATCCCGACCTGGTCTATGACAACCATTCCATCGAGCCGGTCAAAACGCCCGGCAAGCAGTATCACCTGACCGAAGACCTGACCGACAAGGCCATCGGTTTCCTCCGCGACCTGCGCGTGGTGGACGCCAGCAAGCCATTCTTTATGTACTTTTGCCCCGGCGCAAACCACGCCCCGCACCAGGTGCCGGAGGATTGGACCGACAAGTACCGCGGCCAGTTCGACGCCGGCTGGGACGCCTACCGCGAGCAGGTCCACCAGCGCCAGCTCGAGCTGGGCATCCTGCCGCCCGGAACCGAGCTTTCGCCGCGTCCCGACTGGGTCAAGGCATGGGACAGCCTGAACGCAGACGAGAAGCGCCTGTACGCCCGCCAGATGGAAATCTTCGCTGCCTTTCTGAGCCACACCGACTACCACATCGGGCGGCTGCTGGCCGCGCTGCAGGAGATGGGCGACCTCGACAACACCCTGATCATGTTCGTTTCCGATAACGGCGCTTCGGGTGAAGGCGGTTTCTTTGGCTCGTTCAACGAAAACCTGTTGTTTAACGGCATTCCCGACACCCTTGAGTCCAACCTGGCGCACTACGATGAGTGGGGCACTGAAAACACCTACGCTCACTACGCTACTGGCTGGACGATGGCCGGCAACACGCCCTTCAAACGTTGGAAGCGCAACGTCTTCAACGGTGGCATTGCCGACCCGTTCATTATCAGCTGGCCGAAGGGCATAGCCGCCAACGGCGAGGTGCGTACGCATTTCACCCATGCAATCGACCTGATGCCGACCGTGTTGGATGTGCTTGGCATTCGAGCCGCCGCTGATGATGAAGGGCGTGCCGCAAGAGGAGATCGCCGGCGCGAGCCTGACCCCAACCTTCGCCGATGCCCACGCAGAAGAAGTGCGCCCGACACAATATTTTGAATGTTACGGCTCGCGCGCAATCTACCACCAGGGCTGGAAAGCTGTGACTTACCACCCGATACCGGGCATCCCGGCCGATGGTCCGGGTGACCCAACCCTGCCGTTCGTCAAGGATCAGTGGGAGCTGTACAATGTCGCAGAAGACTTCAGCGAATGCCGCGACCTGGCTGCCGAATACCCTGATAAGCTGCAGGAGCTGATCGGTCTGTGGTTTACCCAGGCAGGCAAGTATGATGTTTTCCCGCTGCACTCGGACCAGTTGAAAGGACAGCGGCCGAAACCCTATCCGCCACGCGACCTGTACGTCTACTACCTGGCACCAGCCGGATCGACAACGAAGCCGCAGTCAACGTGCGCATGCGGCCGTTCAGCGTGGTCGCGCATGCTGAAATCCCCGAAGGTGGGGCGGAGGGCGTGCTGATCTCCCAGGGCGGCCGCTTTGCCGGTTGGACGCTATTCGTGCAGGACGGCCGGCTGATCTACGAGCACAACTACGTCGGCCTGGAGCGCTACCAGGTCATTTCTGAGATTTCCGTTCCAGCTGGCAAAGTCACCCTGGGTATGGAATTTGCGATCACCGGGCAGTTTGAGATCGCACCTGAGCTTACCTCCATGGGCATCCAGGGTATTAATGGACAGGTTACGCTCTACATCAACGACAAACCGGCTGGATCGGGCCATATCGCCAAGACAGTGCCCTTCGGTTGGTCGTTGAGCGGCGAGGGCCTGTGCTGCGGCTTTGACAGCGAAACACCGGTCAGCGAGCTTTACACGTCCCCTTTCCGTTTTAATGGCGAGCTTAAGCGCGTTGTAGTATCCGTCAGCGGCCAGCCTTACGAAAACGTTGCGATGGAAGTTAAGAAAGCCTTCCTGGCACAATAGTTTATTCCTGCTGACAGTCGAGGCAGTGGCGCCGCGCGCGGCGCCACTATTTCAGCAAGCTGATGCGATCGAGATTCTGATATGGAATGAGTGTTTTTGACAAGCGAGACAGCGCATCTACATCTACCGCCAGCTATGCAAATTCTTAGGTTCTACATTCGCCCGCCAGCGCGGTGAAAGAGCCAGTCGGTCAGGCAGCATGGTGATCTGAGCCTATTTTCGAAGCAGGTTGGAAGGAAAATATCATGATCAATTTTATCAAGAGGCATTCCCTGCTGGTTTACTTCACTTTGACATTTATCATCTCATGGGGTGCGGTCATCATTTTAGCCGGGCCTAACGGCATCCCAGTTGCCGAGGACCAGGCTGTAGTACTGGGGACGGCACTGCTGCTCGGTCCAAGCGCAGCGGGCCTCCTGCTGACAGGCATTTGCTTCGGGATGGACGGCTATCGCAAGCTTATCTCCCATTTGTTGAAGTGGAGAGTAAGCGCTCGCTGGTACGCCGTCGCGCTGCTTACCGCCCCGCTCTCGACGATTGTTATCCTGCTCGTACTCATGCTTTTCTCGTCTGAGTTCACCCCCAGCATACTCATTTCAGACGATATGGCCTCGCTGATCTTGATGGGTCTCACTGCTGGCCTTCTCGTCGGGTTCTTTGAAGAGCTCGGCTGGACGGGTTTCGCAACCCCACAGATGCGGCTCCGGAAAAGCATCCTGGCTACCGGCCTCATCATAGGTCTTCTTTGGGGAGCATGGCATTTCATCATGTTTTGGGAATCCAACAGTTTCTCAGGAGCATTCCCGTTTGCCATCTTGCTTGTACGACTTTTCTCCTGGCTGCCCGCCTACAGAATACTCATGGTTTGGGTCTACGATCATACTGAAAGCCTGCTGGTTGTGATGCTTATGCACGCGAGTCTTGTGGCCACGCTCGCAGTCATCGACCCTGCGCTGACAGGGGACGGACTCATGGCCTTTATCCTCGCAAGAGCCGCGGTACTGTGGATTTTGGCTGCTGCGGTTAGCTCGGCAGGACGGCGAACTGCCTGAGAAACATGGAGTTATAAGAAGGGAGCAATCCATGACAAGCGCGAGGGCTTTTATCACAAACCACGCGGTCCTGACCTACTACTTGCTGACATTCGCGATTTCGTGGGGGGGCGTTTTGATCCTGGGTTCTCCCTATGGAATGCCGGCCCCCAGCGATCTGGCTGCGAAGATCTGGCCGATCGTATTCCTGCCTTATTTCTTCGGCCCCAGCGTTTCAGGACTGCTTTTAACCGGCATCCTTTATGGAAGGGCGGGTTTCCGTGAGATTCGGGCACGGCTGCTCAAGCGGCAAGTGAGCCTTCGCTGGTATGCGGCGGCGCTCCTGGGCGCCCCGATCCTGATCGCCCTGATCCTTTCAGCGCTCTCCCTGAGCTCCGCAGAATATCTCCCGGGCATCATCACTGCAGAGGACAAGGTCGGCCTGGTCCTGGCAGGGCTTGTGGTCGGGCTGATTTTTGGAGGCTTGCTGGAAGAGCTGGGTTGGACCGGTTTCGCAACGCCTGAGCTGAGGCGGCACCGAAGCGTTCTGAACACCGGGCTGATCGTGGGTTTCCTGTGGGGAATCTGGCACCTGCTTCCGACCTACTGGACTTGCGGAGATCCTTCTGGAAAATTCGACCCGCTCCTGTTCTTGCCGCCCTTCATCTTTTATCTCGGGGTGCTGCCGGCTTACAGGGTCCTGATGGTATGGGTCTACGAGCGGTGCGAGAGCCTGCTGGTGGTGATGCTCATGCACATGAGCCTCACGGGCAGTACTCTTTTCATCCTTGCGCCTGCAGCGCAGGGCGTCCCCCTGGCGGTCTATTATCTGATCCTTTCCGCGGCGATGTGGACCGTCGTCGCGGTCATCGGCCTGGCGGACCGCCAACATTTCCTAAAGGCTGCGAGGGTCTGACAGGAGAGAGCCGCAGCCCAGAGGGGGGAGGCCCTCACCCCAACCCCTCTCCCGGGGGAGAGGGGCTTGCAGACGCACGAAATCGTTCCAACCAGTCAGCAGGCTCACCTCAGGGGAGAGGGGCTTGCTGACGCACTCTATCATTCCGTACAGTCGACAGGCCCATCTCAGGGGAGAGGGGCTTGCTGACGCACTAAATCGTTCCAACCAGAGGGCAGGCCCACCTCAGGGGAGAGGGGCTTGCTGACGCACTAAATCGTTCCAACCAGTCGGCAGGCTCACCTCGAGGGGAGAGGGGCTTGCTGACGCACTAAATCGTTCCAACCAGTCAGCAGGCTCACCTCAGGGGAGAGGGGCTTGCTGACGCACTAAATCGTTCCAACCAGTCGGCAGGCCCACCTCAGGGGAGAGGGGCGGGGTGTGAGGCGCCTGCTGAACGCACTAAATCATTCCATCATTCAATATACTTAAAAATTCAATAAACAAAAAGGTCCATGAAAGAATAGAAGCTTGCTGGAGCTGCTCCAGAAACAACCACCAGGTCATCTGCGACGGCGGCTTCAGGAGCAAGCTTTCCAAGAACCAGCTTCTTCCAGGTGAGCGAGTCGGTGGTGATCACAAACTGGGCGCTGCCCGGGGACGGCGGATTCACTTCAAGAATTCCCTTGCGGACTTCCAGGTTGTAGCGAGGGGATGCATTCTTGGCGACGTCCGTCAGCAAAAGGCCGACCAGCATGCTCGTTTCGATGGACTTGGAAGCGTTAAGGTTGACGGCCATGATACGATGCAGGGTATCCATGGGCATCAATTCCACAGCATGCTCGTCCATCGAAGCGAACAGCGCTTTAGCGTCATCGAAGGGGAACGGCGGGACGAACTGATCGGTCAGCAGCAGGTAGTCGGACAGAAGCATATTGCGCGCTTGAGAATTCATCGTGTCTTCTGCCAGCGCGAGCATGGCAGCCTTCTTGGTCTCGAACGCCGAAGCATTTTCGGGATCGAGGATGAGAGCGTCGTCAGAGAGCCTTAGCGCCCACTCCAGTTTGCCCGCCGCCAGGGCGTCCGCGGCCTTATCTGCCAGGGCAGGCACTCCGCCGGCCAGCTCGGCCGACATCTGGGCTTCGCTCAGAGGAGACTGCGGGAACAGGTCCCTGACATGATCGGTGTAATAGCCCCGGTAATAGCGGAAGATGTGGTAGATGTCCCAATCTTTGCCCCCATAGGTCTCCTGTAAATAGTCATTGTTGGCGAGATGGGGCGGGAGCTGGATCAGGTCCTTGATCTCTCCGGGTGAGTAGTCCTGGTTCATGTATTGAACGGTCTGGTCGTGCATAAACTGGATCGCGTCGCTGAAGTTGGTGAGGTACTCGCGGACTTCCATTTCTCCGGTGGTGATGGGGTTGGCGCCGTGGAGCGCGACCAGGTAATCGGCATTCAGGCTTCTGGCGATCTTCAGGGTTTTCATGTAATCCAGCGGATTTCTCTGGCCGCTGCCCCGCATGGTCGTCAAAGCCGGAAAGGCCCCATAAAGCACGGCGATTTCAATCAGGACCTGCTTACGCGGCAGCCATACCAGGAGGACATCCTGCGTCTCACCGGCTACAGGGATGAGGTCGATCTCGACGCCGGCGATCATGGTCTTCAATTCGTCCTTTACCGTCCTGGTAGGCAGCATAAAGCCTGAAGGCCCCGGAGTCGTCGGCCCGCCGAGCACATAGCCCGTAAACCAGCCTTTTCCATCCTTATATGGGGCATTCATGAACATCATCCCTGACATCTTTATACCGCCGACAACTCTCGACGGAAACACCTGGCCAAACCACTCGTTATACATGGCGCTCACCAGGCTTTCGTGGCCGATGATCTCCGTTTGCTCATCGGCGAAGACGAAGGCGCCGTTGACATGGCAGTCGTGATGGTGGGTGTAGATGACCGCTTTGACGGGTTTCCTGTCGAAGATATTATCCAATTCGTCATTGAAGGCATCCTTGACGATCTGCGAGGCGGGAATGCTCTCGCCTGGATCGACGACAATCAGGCCGTTGATGCCTTCGATCAGCACCGGGTTGTCTCGATTGTAGCCTCGGGCAACGTAGACTCCGTCGGTGACCTCGAGCACTGCCGGCGGAAAGAAATCTGTGTATGTTTTCAGCAGTGCAGGATTGACTGGCACGGTTTCAGGGTCGTATACCGTTACCCCGGAGCCGGATGCAAGAATGCTCATAAGAACGGCCATGCAGATCAGCTTAAACATTTTCTATTCTCCTTTTTTTGGTTTTTTTCCCCTGCAGGACAAACCTGGGATATCGTGCGATCCAAATGAACTTCACGCATTTTGAGAGCAGAAAACCGCTGGAAGAAGCAGTTTTTCCAGCGGATTAATCAGCCTGCCGGCAATCCAGCAGGCTTGGAAATGCCATAATCCCTTCCTTTCTTCAGTGCATAAACCTGAATTTGGTCTCGTCCCTGGCGATTATGGGTATTATTTTTCGTGTATTCTAAGAGAGTTCGCGCGTTTTTGGATGGACGACTTATGCTGGCAGCGTCAAGGCAGCAGCTTCTTTAATATTTAATATATCAAACAGACCTGCCTGTCAAGTAAAATCGCCGGGCTGAAGAAAAGTGATCGGAAAAGCACACGTTGAAATGGGGGGGAAATACCTCCGAACAGCAAAATCCGGGGAGAAATCCGAAGACCGCACAGCAAAGGGCCGCGACGTCAGGGCGCCCCACAGAGCACCGAGGAAAAGGGGCACCTGGAACAGGTGAGCATTGCGGTCGCCGGGCGCGATCCCATCCCACACAAAGGTCGCGACGACGACAGGATTGGCGGCCGGGCAGCTCAAGAGCTCCACTCTTGTGGAACCCAGATGGCCTCGCTCGAGCTCGAACACGAGCGGCTTGCCCATCTCCGTGCCCGTGACAAGGATGTCAACAATCATCTCCACGGTCTTGCCGGCGTTGGCGCGGGCCAGCGACTGGGTCAGCTGGAAGCGAGCTTCGAACGGCCCGGCATAGTCCGCCTCTGGGCTGGCCGACACCACAACGGGTCGAAGCCAGGTTCCCCCATCTACCAGGCCAAATACGGTCCAATCAGAACTGGTCACCATCCGGAAGCGAACCAAGTGCGATTCGGGCCAGATTTTGGCCACGAACCGGTCGACCCATTGGCGGGTAAGCTCCAGGTATCCGTCGGGCGCCAGCGTGCCATAGTCGGCGTAGGTTTGCCCACCACCGGTCTTGACCCCTGGTGCCGCGGGCTCAATCTGGGTCCCCTCGTGCCACTCGTTGAACGTGGTGATCGCGACCAGGGCCGGCTGCACGCCCGCGTCCAGGGCGGCTTGCCAGCGCTCCTGGTAGGCAGCTCCGTCCCGGCGCGGCACATACGAACTCGCATCATACCCAATCCGCACAGCCGAAAAACCCGGGTTCACACCAGGAACGTACCAGGCTTCCGGGGGGAGGGCGCGTGCCCATGCGTAGGCATCCTTTCCGGCAGGCTCCAGCACTGCATAGCTGTAGAGTCCATCAAAGTGCCCGCCGTCTACCCACTCGCTGCCTGTCTCGTCGGCGATCACAAGGCCGCCATCCGGCAGGGCGTGGACCGCATCCATGGCCTCTCGCCAATAGGATGCCTCTACCGCCTCCTTGCTGGAGTCCGGGAAACGCGACGACCACAGGAAGATCAGGCCCTTGGGCCGGTCGTCTGGGCTCCAGCGGCTGGCGGCAGTTGTGCGGAAGAATGCAGGGCTCTCGCCGTAGCTCGCGTAGAGGTATTTGAGGTCAGACACCAGCGAGGCCGCTGTGCGCCCGGAGTAGGGCTCGACGTGAAACGCAACCTTGATGCCGTACCGCTCACCCATCTCCAGAAGGAGCGGCACGGCTCTGTCCTCGTTCGAGCGCTGGCCCCACCATGAAGTTACGATCACACCCACGCCAGCCTCGCGGAGCCAGGCGAAATGCTGGGCGACTACCGACGGATCGAGGCTGCTGTAGGGTCCCAGCTGCGGGTAGAAGTCACTTGCGATGTCCAACGGCGGATGAAATCCCCCTTCGGCCCAATGGGTCCAGCTCGGGTCCACCTTCGGGTTCCGGTACCAGGGATAGTAAAAGGACGCCACGCGATACGACGGCTCGGGCCCCGCGACAGGAGGCAGGGTCGGCGCAGGCATGGGTGTGGGCGTTGGTGTTGGTGTTGGTGTGGGTGGTGGTGGTGACGAGGTCGACGCCGGAGTGCCGGTCGCGACTTCCGCAACTACAGCTGGCAACAGCGCAAGCCTGCAGGAGACCAGGGGCACCGTGCTCAAGCACAGCAGCACGACAAGGATTGACGGCAGCTTAGTCCTTACGCGCTCCTCCGTTCTGCGGCGGTTCGGCCAAAACCTAAGCCCGGGATTAATCCAGGTTACGGCTTTACCCCAAACACCCGCATTATACCCCCGAACCCAACGCTGTGTATGTGAGGGGAGGGAGCCATCGGGAGAAGAGCATCGCAGCGCCGAAGGGAGTGTTGGCTCATATGCCTGTCACTACGAACGCGCTGAACGACAAGGTCGGCCTGGAAATTCAGAGGCAATCCCATCAGCGGGCAGGGTGGAATCCTTCTCATCCGTCCAGCGGAAAGCAGGCCCTCCCTGCGGAGGGCAGTATGTGCGGCGGGTTGACGATCATCCTGCGGATGACAGGCCCGCCCTACAATGGGCAGGCCCTCCCTGCGGAGGGCAGGCCCTCCCTTCTGGTTCAATCGTGATAATATTAGCAAGGTAAGGTTTCTGGCAAAATTGTTATTCGATGCAAGCAGGGAGGACGAGAAACCGAGATGAAGCTGAAGGTGAGCGCCGCACTGAGCCTTATAACCCTGTCCATCCTCACTATCACAGGCAGGCACTTCGAGCGCTGCAGCCCAGGAATGGGCGCGGGGGGAGGCAGCGCTGTTTTTTCCGACGGTATTCAGCTTCGTCGAGACCGGCGAGATGGTGGAGGTCCCGGCCGGCGAATTCCAGATGGGCTGCGACCCGGATCACAACGACGGCCACCCCTGCGCGATCGAGAAGAATAATTTCGTCGAAGAGCTCCCCATCCACACCATTACCCTTGACGCTTATAGAATCGATCAATACGAGCTGACCAACGCGCTTTACGCCCGGTGCGTGGAAGCCGGGATCTGCGCGGCGCCATCCTCGGACGCCTCTTACCTGCGCTACCATTACTACAGCAACCCGGCCTTCGCCGATTATCCAGTGATCCACGTCACGTGGCAGGAGGCTGGAGCGTACTGCGCCTGGGCTGGAAAACGGCTGCCGACCGAAGCCGAGTGGGAGAAAGCGGGGCGCGGCCCCAGCGCACAGGCGTATCCGTGGGGCGACGCTGCGCCCAACTGCGTGCAAGCTAACTTTTACGTCAGCGGACCGATCAGCTACTACTGCATGGAAGACACGGAGCGGGTGGGCAGCCATCCGGCCGGCGCGAGCCCGTACGGCGCGCTGGATATGGCCGGCAACGTGTGGGAGTGGGTCAACGACTGGTACGAAGCGGGATACTACAGCATCTCGCCTTATTCGAACCCGCAGGGTCCGGCGGCAGGCGAGACCAGGCTGGCACGCGGGGGCGGGTTCCTTAACCCTTCGGCTGAAATCCGCACCTCCGTCCGCTCCACAGCCCTGCCGGGCGATCAAGGGATGCGGGGGTTTCGGTGCGCGGCGGATTCAGGACCTTGACGGACAGAGTGGGCTGGCCCTCCGAACGGTGAGGCTAATCGCACAAATCAGCGGGTCCAGGAGAACAAGATGAAGAAAAAAATCGCGGTCGTCCTGATCTTTTTTGCCCTGTCAGGCTGTTTTTACCCATCGCCAAAATCAAATCCCAGCGCCGAGCCCATTCAACCCCAAACTACCCCGCCAGCCGGCGGGCTGAAGAGCGCGTCACAGCGGATTCCGGTGGTGCTGCTGCAAGACGGCGCGCCCGATGATATCGCCGCCGCGATGTACCTGATGCTGGATACGCAAGTGGATCTGAAGGGTGTCGTGGTCAGCAACGGCGAGGCCCACCCCGGCCGGGCGCTGGCGAAATGGGAGGACTACATCCACGCCTATTTGGGATTGATGGACGTGGAGCTGGCGGCTGGGTGCGACTGCGCGGTCGACCCCCACCCCAACGCCTTCCCCGATTCGTGGCGGGACGGCGCCGACAACTTCTGGGGGATTTCGCTGCCGGAATATGAAGGGCAGTCCAGCGCAAACAGCGGGGCTGACCTGGTCATCCATCTTTCCAAACAGCACCCCGGCGAGCTGGTGGTCGTCGTCACCGGTCCGCAAACCGACCTGGCATTGGCGCTGCAAAAAGACCCGTCGATCATCAAGCACATCAAGAAAGTCGTCATGATGGGCGGCGCGGTGGATGTACCCGGTAATATCAAAGCCGATGACCCAACACAGTCGAATACCAGCGTGGAGTGGAACATCTGGGTGGACCCGACGGCAGCAGCCGAAGTATTTTCGAGCGGTATCCCGCTGGATATCATCCCCATGGATCCTGTACCAGAAGTGGAGCTCAATCGCGACTTTGCCAAAAAGGTTGGGGCGGTGAACCTGCCCGGCGCCAACCTGATGTCGTCCTTGTGGAACACGCAGTTCGGATGGAACAACTCGGATCAGATCTGGATCTACGACGTGCTGGCGGCCATCGCGGTGGACCACCCCGAAAATTACACCTGGATCAGCGCCCCGATAAGCGTTGACACAGCTCTGGGACCCGACCAGGGGAGAACAGTAAAAGGGGAAGGCGTCAGCGATACGATCCGATACGCCCGGCACGCGGATGAGCGGGCGGTGCTGGACACGCTGTACAACGTCTTTCCACGGCAGCCCGGAACTTCCTCCTCGTCCGCTCCAGCTTATTCGACTGCGCCATCATCAACCTCGGCACCCATCATTGCCAACACCGATTTCATAGCCGGGACATGGAGCGGGACCATTTCTAACCCAACCGGCAGCTTTTCGGCACCCATCAGCTTATCCATTCAAGCCGGCTGCGAGCCCGACAATGTTTGTGGAACTTTCGCTGTGCCGCAGATTCCCTGCGCGGGGGATCTCTATCTCCAGGAGATAAAGGACGACGTCTTCCTGTTTCAAGAGCAAAATACAACTGGCTCGGCCAATTGCAAATCAGGTGGATACGAAGAGCTCCAGCTGCAAGCGTATGGAACGCTATCCTATCATTACTTGACTGCACCACAGTCAGAAGCGACATCCACGGGTATTCTGAGGAAGTAGGGCAGGGTGGCAAGGCCCTCCTGCGGAGGGCAGGTCCACCTGCGGATGGCAGGCCCACGTCGACTCGTGTTGAGATTGTAAGAAGGTTCGGCGACCTTCTTTCTGGACGGCAGGCCATCCTTGCGGATGCGGCGGGTCAACGACCCGCCCTACAATTGGCAGGCCTTCGTCGACTTGGGTTGAGATTGTAAGAAGGTTCGGCGACCTTCTTTCTGGACGGCAGGCCGTTGAAGCTGCGGAGGCTCTCCGGCGGTTGAAACCGCATCAACGCGTGCGAAGTCGACCTTCCCTGCGGAGGGCAGGCCTTCGTCGACTTGGATTAGACTGTGAATGTTGGCAGGGAACCTGGCGTTCTAAAACCGCAGACGCGTGCGAAGTCGACCCTACTTGCGGAGGGCAGGCCTTCTCTGACGGCGGTGCCGTGAATGCTGCAGGAACCTGGCGGTTGAAACCGCATCAACGTGTGCGAAGTCGACCTTCCCTGCGGAGGGCAGGCCTTCGTTGACTCGTGATGCCTGTGAATGCTGGCAGGGAACCTGGCGGTTGAAACCGCAGCAACGCGTGCGAAGTCGACCCTCCCTGCGGAGGGCAGGCCTTCGTCGCCTCGGGTTGAGATTGGAAGTTGGTTCGGCGACCTTCTTTTGCGGAGGGCAGTCCATCCCAGCGGGGGGCTCTCCGGCGGTTGAAACCGCAGCAACAACGTGCGAAGTCGACCTTCGTCGAACTCGTATTGAGATTGTAAGATGGTTCGGCGACCTTCTTTTGCGGAGGGCAAGCCATCCTTGCGGATGCGGCGGGTCAACGATCCGCCCTACAATTGGCAGGCCATCCCTTCGGACGGCAGGCTGTTGAAGCTGCGGAGGGGCCCTCCCTGCGGAGGGCAGGCCCACGCTGCGAGTGATGCTACCTCAGCAACCTTTTCCCTCCATCTGCGTACTCTATTCAGGAGAGTGTGCTATGAAACCAAATCAACAATTCCAATTCTTGAAATTCGGCGCGGCAGTGCTGCTGTGCGCGATGTTCGTCTTCAGCCTGAGCGGGACGGCGCAGGCGGTGGAGCTGGTCAGCGGGAGCAGCCTGCCGGCGGGCGAGACGGTCGACGACGACGTGGTGATCAGCGGGGAAAACGTGGTCATCGACGGGGACGTCAACGGCAACCTGATCGCGTTCGGCAACACGGTCACGATCAACGGCGAGGTCAGCGGCGACATCATCGCCTTCGGGAGCTGGGTGATCGTCAACGGGAAGGTTTCCGGAAACGTCTTCTCGGGGGCGCAGACGATCGAGGTGAACGGCGAGGTGGCGGGCAGCCTGTTCGGCGGATCGGCTTCGCTGGAGCTCGGTCCGGAGGCGAAGCTGGGAAGCAACGTCTATTCCGGCAGCTACAACCTGGAAGCCCAGAAAGGCTCCACGATCGAGAGGGACCTGGCGGCAGGCGCTTACCAGGTGTTTCTCGACGGCGAGATCGGGCGGGACGCCAGGGTCGGCGCGGCGGCGCTCGAGCTGAACGGGAGCGTGGGCCGCGACCTGATCGCGTCCGTGGAGGCCCCGGGCGCGAGGTCATTCATGCCGTTCCAGCTATTCCCGAAGCAGCCGAACGCGCCAGTGATGCCAGAGCCGGCTGACCCCGGGCTGCGGATCGGACCTGAAGCCAGCATCGGCGGCGAGCTGATCTACACGAGCCCTGCCAGCCAGGAGGCCGCGATCCAGGCGACGCCGGCGGGCGGGGTGGTGTACCAGACCCCCGTCCCCAAAGAGACGACCAGACCGGAAGAGGCGCCGAAGCAAAAACCGGCGGGGTTTGGACTGCTGGGCTGGCTGTTCAAGCTGGTGCGTGAGATCATCGGCTGCTGATGGTCTTCGGCAGCCTGGCGATCTGGCTGGTCTACCCGCACTTCAAGCGCGCTGCGGACCAGATCGGCCTCAAACCGCTGCCTTCGATGGGCGTGGGGTTTATCGCACTGGTCGTGGGCTACGCGGGCTTCTTCGCGGCGGCAGGACTGCTGCTGGCGTTTGTGATCCTGTTTGCGATCGTGACGCTGGGCGGGATCTCGGGGACGCTGTTCGGGGTGGGCTTCTCGGCGCTGGCGCTGGCATTTGCGGTGTTCAGCTTCCTGGTCGCGTTCGGCTCGAAGCTGGTCTTCGCGCTGTTTTTGGGGCAGAAGCTGCTGCGCAACGCCTCGCCTGAATTGAAGGGCGCCAGGTACGGCGCGCTCGGCGCTGGGCGTGCTGATCTATGCGCTGGCGCATTCGATCCCGTTCGTGGGCTGGCTGGTGGCGTTCTTCGTGACGCTGTTCGGGCTGGGGGCGATGTGGTACGCGTACCAGGCCGGGCGAGTGACTGCTGTTGTGGAAACGGCGCCGGCGGAGTAAGATAGTATCAAACAAAGCACACGGACAGGTCCGCAAAGCACGCGGACAGGCCCGCAAAGACACAGGAGGGCAGCCTGCTCATCCATGGGAGGGCAAAAACCCACCTGAAGGCTGCCCTCACCCCTGCCCCTCTCCCAAAGGAGAGGGGTGATTTGAAGAACTTTGGAGGAATCGATGGGCTTAGGATTTGCTGAAGTAATCATCATGCTGTGCTGCGTCGGAATTCCGATCGCGGCGGTCGTCCTGATTTTCTTGCTGTACAGGCGGTCCAAGAATAAGGAAAAGCGTCCCATTGAAGTTGAGGCGATTGAAGTCGAGGCGAAGGAAGTATTCAGCCCGCCGACACAGGAGGCCGCTCCTGTTCCAGAAGAGCTGACCCAGGAGCCGCCAAACCTCGGCGGGACGAAGGAATGCCAGTTCTGCTCCGGGGAGATCCGGGAGGAGGACGAAGTCTGCTGGCGGTGCGGGGCGCCGCAAGGATAGAACAGCAAACCACCCCTCCTGAATCAGGAGGGGTGGGACAAAACCAGAAGCAAAAAAAGAGAGATGAGCATTCAAGCATCCGTCCGAAGCCAGCCGGTTTCCAGCCCGCTTATGAAAACATCCCGATCGAGATCCAGTACGGGACTGCCACCAGCATCGTGATCATCACTGCAATGAAATAGATGATCCCATACCGGCTGAAGTGGCTGGATTTCCAGCCCTTGCCCGCCATGTTCGATTCGGCGACCAGCGCAAACATGTTTTGATAGCTCAAGAAGAACGCGTTCATCGCGATCGCGATCATGGGGATCCAGACCAGCGGATCGATGCCGTAGGCCTGCTCGATTTGCGGCAGGACCGCCGAGAGGATCGCCATGGTAGGGATGAAAATGGCGACGTCGACGAACCTCCACAGGAACATGGCGATCAAGGTGGCATAGACAAACAGCCAGGGATTGCCGGCGACCGGCGCGAGCGCTGCGACCACGATCGAGGCGATCCATTCCGCGATCCCGGCTTCTTTGAAAACCGCCGCGAAACCCATGGCGGTGCCGATGAAGAGCACCAGGTCCCAGTTGATCCCGGTGCTGACCTCCCTTGAATTGATCAATCCAAAGGCTGCCAGCAGGAACAAAGCGATCAGACAGGTGGCTGGATCGGGGATATGGTGGAGCGATGCGGTCGCAAACATCAGGAACGCCCCGGCTAAAACGGCCGCGGTGACTTTTTCTGGTTTCGTGACCGGACCGAGCTTTTCATATTCTTCGATGAAGACGTCTCTGGAGAGGCTTAAGGGTTCGGAAGGTTTGAAGGCGAAATAACCGGCGAAGGCGGTCAGGACGGTGATGATCGCTATCGGCAGCAGGGAAACCATCGCCCAGTCGGAGAACGAGATCGGGCCGAGCCCCGGGACCGCCGAGAAGAAGCCATTCAGGATGGGGCCGGTGAGCGAGCCCGTCAGCCAGGCGGTCCCCGGCATGAGCGCCATGAACCAGGCCGTGATCAGGATCAGCGACCTGCCCCTGGAGCCTTCCGGCAAATTCAAGCTATTGACGCAGGACAAAGCGATCGGGGTGATGAGCACGACTTTCACCGTGATGGAAGGCGTCAGCATGGACAAGACGATCCCGACGAGCGCCCAGGTGAACAGCAGACCGGGATAGGTGAGGCGGGTTTTTTTCATGCCGTAATAGGCGATGCGTTTGCCCAACCCTGTTTTTGCCAGAACGAAACCGAAGAAGAGCGCCGGGATCAGCACCCAGACCGCAGATCCGACGAACCCGGAAAAGATCGCGGCAGGGGATATCCCGATGATCAGCATCGAGGCGATGAACAAGGCGCCGCCGATCGAATAGGGGATACCGAGCGGCTTGAAGATCCACAGCCCGATCGTGATGATGATCATCATCAAGACCAGGTGGCCCTGCTGGTCCAGCTCGAAAGGCCGGGTCAGGCCGACCAGCAATCCCGCGAGGGCAAAAATGGCGAATCCAATCAAGCTCAGGTTAATTTTCAAATGAACCTCGTGAAGTTCTTGTTCGGCTCGTCCTGGCGATAATTTCCCTATTATAAAGAGAATGTCAGCGGCGAACAGGGAGGAATAAACCGGGGCTGGCGTTAATCCCTCACCCCTGCCCCTCTCCCAAAGGGAGAGGGGGAAGAAAAGCTGGCATACAATTTGTTTTTGCTGTTCAAGATAGACTTCGCAGGGGAAACAAAACACCGGCAGCAAATCACCTGTGCCTGCAGCACTGGCGCAGGCAAGACCTTTGTCCAATTTTATAAAATGGATCATGAAAAATGTAGCAAAAATGAGGAGATTATGCTAAAGTTAAGTGAGTTCCGCCACAACCTTCATCCTTCTGAAATGAGAATGCTGACAAAATTTATTCGACATGGATTTTCGGATTAATTCAGTCTTAGAAATGGATTAACCATCGGATAATAGAAAACGAGTCATTGAAGGGAGGAAGGAATGTTCAAAAAATCTTTCTCGCTGCGCATCGGACATTCGATGCTGCTGTTGAGTCTGCTGGCATCTCTAACCTTCACACCGGTCGCACTCAAAGCCGCCAGCTTATCGCTTGAAAGTGTAAACGAACCCAACCTTTTCAAAGACATCAACCTGACCACTGCTGGCAGCGATGGGTCTCGCGGGACTGCAATGGGCAGCAACTATTTTTTCTCCGCCTGGGAACGTTTGCATGGAAAGGAGCTGTGGAAGAGCGACGGCACATCGGATGGCACCCAGCTGATCAAGGATATCAATCCCGGCTCCGACAATTCAGATCCGTACCAGTTTTACAACCTCAACGGCACGCTCTTCTTCTCGGCTGAGGAACCATCTGCGGGGAGAGAGCTGTGGAAAAGTAACGGCACAGAGAGCGGCACTGGCCCTGGTAAAAGATATCAATTCCAGCGGCGGTTCATACCCAGAATACATGACCAGCATTAACAGCACGCTTTTCTTCGCTGCTAATGACGGGACATCAGGTATTGAGCTATGGAAAAGCGACGGCACCTCAACCGACACAGAGCTGGTCAAAGATATCAACAGCGGCGCAGCTTCTTCATACGCGGAATATCTGACGACCGTAAATGCAACCCTCTTTTTCGCAGCCGACGATGGCTCAAACGGGAAGGAGCTTTGGAAGAGTGATCACCCCGACCGGCACTGTTATGGTTAAGATTATCAATCCCGGCGGTGGATCGGATCCGCAAAATTTAATCGACATAAATGGAGTGCTCTACTTCATCGCTAATGATGGGACTTCAGGCGCCGAGCTGTGGAAGAGCGATGGTTCAGAAGGCGGCACGGTGCTGGTCAAAGACATCAACTCCGATCCCGGTTCTGGCTCATATCCATATAGTTTGACACTCTGCAGTGATACGCTCTACTTCGCCGCTTATGAAAGTGTGCACGGGACTGAGCTGTGGAAAAGCAACGGCACGGATGCAGGAACCACCATGGTCATGGATATAAATCCCGGCGACGGTTCGAATCCAGCCTACATGACCGTCATGAACGGTGTGCTTTATTTCCCGGCCAATGACGGAACAAATGGTTATGAACTTTGGAAAACTGACGGGACAACGGCTGGCACTGTTCTTTTAAAGGATATCAACCCCAGCGATGGATCTAATCCATATGATCAGACCGTCATCAATGAGATCCTATATTTCGCTGCCAATGATGGGCTTCATGGGGAAGAGCTTTGGAAGAGCGACGGTACAGAGGCCGGTACAGTTTTGGTCAAGGATATCAACCCCGGTTTTGGCTCATATCCGGAAGGTTTGAAGAATGTCAATGGCGTGCTTTTCTTCCAGGCATGACGATAGAGCGCAGTGGCAACGAGCTTTGGAAGAGCGACGGCATGGAGACCGGGACAGTGCTCATCAAAGATATCAATGCCAATACCAGCAGTTCGTCTCCAAATCAAATGGTTGGCCTGGATGAGGAGTTCTTTTCCAGGCAGATGATGGGCTGACCGGGATAGAGCTGTGGAAGAGCGATGGCACGCGAACGGCGCCCTCAAGGTCAAGGACATTAACCTGGGGTCCAGAGGGTGGATACCCGGTTTTAATTACCAATGTTGAAAGCACGCTGTTTTTCAGGCTGAGTGACGGGGTCTTGGGAACTGAGCTGTGGAAGAGCGATGGAACCGCCTGAGGGCACCGTGCTGGTCAAGGATATCTATACAGGAGAATACGGCTCATCACCAGACAATTTAACCAGTATGAACGGGGTATTGCTACTTCAGAGCTTCAGATATCCCGCATGGAAATGAGCTGTGGAGGAGTGACGGTACAGAAGGCGGCACTCAGGATCGTCAAGGATATCTGGCCAGGCAGTACTGGTAGTGGAATACCCAAAATCTGATCAATGTCAACGGCGTGCTCTTCTTCCAGGCTTCTGAGGAGGTGCATGGCGACGGAGCTTTGGAAGAGCGACGGAACGGAAGCCGGCACCGTGCTGGTCAAGGACATCCGCCCCGGGAAATGATAATTCCGTAGCCAGCATACTCTGACCAACGTGAATGGAATGCTCTTTTTTAGCAGCCGATAACGACGCCCATGGGTGGGAGTTGTGGAAAAGCGACGGCAGTGAGGCCGGGACCGCGATGGTGAAGGATATCTCCGGGACTACCGGCGGCTCAGCATCCCGAACAACCTGACCGAGTGTGGACGGGACACTCTACTTCGTCGCCAATGACGGATCGAATGGGTTTGAGCTGTGGAAGAGCGACGGCACTGCCAGCGGAACCGTGCTGGTGAAGGATATCCATCCCAGCAGCAATTCAAACCCTGTCAACCTGACCAACGTGAATGGCATACTCTACTTTAAAGCCAATGACGGATCGAATGGGTGTGAGCTGTGGAAGAGCGACGGCACTACCGCCGGAACCGTGCTGGTGAAGGATATCCATCCCACGGGGACCTCAGACCCAAAGGATCTGACCAGCGTCGCCGGAATTCTGTACTATTTTGGAGCCGATAATGGGACGACGGGATCGGAGCTATGGAAGAGTGACGGAACACCAGCTGGCACCATCCTGGTCAAGGACATTAATTCCGGTCAAGCTAAATCGTTCCTCAGGGAGAATCCTATCAACCCATGTTTTATTGGAAAGATGCCATGTATTTCAGTGCGGATGATGGGCTGCACGGTTTGGAATTTTGGAAGCTTCCATTCTTTCTAAATCTGTATCTGCCGATCATCCAGCGGTGATAGAAATATCAAGAAAGACAGGTTCTGGCAGGACAAGAACAAGAGTTCTCGCACGATCGATACAGACCCTCAGGATTTCCACAATCCCTGAGGGTCTGTATTTTATACCAACCTGTGGCAGGTGTCGTTCAGGCTGACGAGCACATAATCGCCCCCCACGGCCTCGAACACAATGATGGCGCAGGTGTCCTGAAACTAGAATAATGAAGAACAGAACAGTAAACGTACCATGAGACCAGCAGCCGGAGGTACGGAGAAACGCTGATACGGCTAAAGATTGGGAATATTCTGAGTATAATTCTTTTTTCCCTTTCATGAAATGAAAATCCATCACCGGGATCAAGCGAGGCTTTGAACCTTTGATAATAAGGGAGGTATATTAATGGGACAGCATTCGATCCTGGCAAATCCAGGCTTTGCAGAAAGAGGGCCGTTTTGATGGAGAACCTCACGGGCATTCAGCCATCGCTTTACCGCTCTGCTCCTGATCTGCATTTTGACGCCGGCCATCGCAGGCGGCGGCTACCGGTCCTTATCCCCAGCCGGAGGGACGGCAGCCCAGGCTGCGGCGGCTGCGCAGAGCGACCCTGCGGCACCGGCAACCGGTCGCTCCGCGGCCGGGGATCACGGCCCGGCTAATATCGGGATGCCGAACCCCGCGCCCGGTCACCTATCCTGAGGTCCCCTACGATCTTATCTCGCAAAACAGCCTGTTTGCAACCCTGCAGGACCTGACCACGATCCAGCCCTACTCTGGCTGGCGGAGCGCCGGGACGCGCGGAGAAGCCGAGGCGCTGGAGTATCTCAGCCAGAAGCTGGGCGGTTTCAAGACGCTTCAGGGATGGGGGATGGAGCTCGAACGGCAGAAATTCAAAGTCTTCATGAGCACAGAATTCTGGGAGACGAGCCTGCACCTCCGCACGGCTGAAGGCGAGATCGAGGCGCCTGCCGAAGGACTGCGCGGCTCGCGCTGGTTCCCGCGGCTGGCGCGGATCATGGATTCGGACGGCAAATTGAACGACACGAAACGCAATCCATCGGCTGCTTCCGGACCGATCGTGCTCATCCACGACGATAACAGGCTGTACACGCTTTCGCCAGAAGAGGTCCGGGGGCGGGTGCTCTTCGTGGATTACGCCCTGGTCGACACCATAACGAAGCCGGAACGCGCTGGAAAACGCCACGCGGTTGGTGGAGCTGATGGATCAAGGGGCGCAGGGACTGGTGCTGGTCACGCAGTTTTCCGAGCGGCGCGGCGAAAGCAGCGGGACGCTGGTGGGCGACGGGGGGTTTTTTCAAAACCTGGAGCAGGCTCCCCAGGCGCAACTCCCGATCCTGCACGCCCGGCTGATGGACCTGGCCGCCGCAGGGATCACAGATTGGGACGATTTCGAGCAGGTCGAATCGGCCAGGCTGAGCTGGGATGCGGATGTACTGTCGCCTGGGTTAGCCGGCAGCCTGATAGCCCGGATACCGGGGCTGGACGGCTCACGGGCAATGATTTTAGGCGCGCATATCAACTCGCCCAACAATCCCGGCGCTTTTGACGACGGCAGCGGCTCGGCCGCGCTGCTGGAGGTCGCCCGGGTGCTGAACGAATCCAAGGCCCAGCCGGCGGTCGACCTGTACCTGGCCTGGTTCGGCGGGCACGAGCTCGGAGGCTACGGCTCCGCGCATTTCGCCGCCACGCACCAGGAGCTGCTGGACCGCACGCTGGCGATGCTGCAGGTGGACTGTCTGGGACACCCCCAGGAGGGCAAAACCGCAGCATTGACCGTCAGCTCGAACTCTTACGACCGCTTCGGGGATGGGCGGCTGCCCTGGCCGGACTATCTGAACAGGCTGGCCGGCTCGCAGGGGATCGCGCTGAATCAGGATATCGAATACGGGCTGATCGCAGATAACAGCAACTTCGACGCCTTCAACGTCCCCAACGTGGATTTGATCTATTTCGACCCTGAAGAGCTGAGGGTCAGAGGGAATACCTTTATCCATTATGCGATGCGCTGGCACGATCCGTACGATACGGTCGAAGTGGCGCGTGAAGCCGGAGAGGTCCTGGTGGATATGACCAAGATCAGCCTGGCCGCGGCGCTGGAAACGGGCCGGTCGGACCAGAACCTGCGCGTCTCGCCGCAGCCGGAGCGGCGCGCCGTGCTGGTCTCCAGCCACACGGAGACGGTCACGATCGCGACCTCCATGTTTCGAGACCTGGGGATGGCGCTGGCCTGGGAGGGTTTCGACGTCGATTTGATCCCTTACGGTCGGGCCGTGAGCCAGGCTGACCTGGAAGATGCGGAGGCGGTCATCGTGCTCCCCACGCTGGATTATCCGGGGCGGCACGACGAAACCTGGAGCGAAGCGGAGCTGGCTGTGTTGGAAGGTTACGTGCGGGCGGGAGGATTCCTGGTCGTCACCAACTCAGGTTTCAATTACGTGATGATGCGCCAGCTGGAGGATTCGAACGAAGATGGGCGCGACCTCAATCCGCTCCTGGAGCCGATGGGGATCCGGTTCGCTTACGGCAGCACGGGCTCAAATATCGTACTGGCAGCCGCCAAACATCCGCTCACAGAAAAGGCGGGATACCTGACCCAATTCGGCGAGAACGGGGTGCCGATCCGGATGAAGTCGGGGTTGGCGCTGGCTCGGGCGGAGGGGAACACGGCGGTCGGTCTGCTGGATTACGGCAGCCTGGGCGGGCAGGTGCTGGCAATCGCCGACATCGGGCTGCTGCAGGCTGACGACGACGCCAGGAATTTGAGGTTTATCCAGAACCTTGCTCATTTTGCCCGCTTGCGAAAATAGAGGAAATGGGGGTTGTCCCTGTACAGCAGGGCGGATTGGCGATAAACCCTACTGGAGAAATTGCCTATTGATCTCCGCTTGAATTTTGTGTAATATCTATCTACATCCTTCAACTCATAATTTTCACCAATCCAGCGGACCCGGTCCTTCCGGGAAACACGAGCCCCTTTCGCCACCGCCGCAGAGCCCCCTCTGCGGCCTTTTCAATTTCCAAGGAGGAAGTAATGAACCATAGATCGCTCATCTGGTCCAGCCTTGTCCTCATTCTCATGCTGATTGCTGCCGCAGGAGCGGCTGCACAGGCGCCGGAACCGGCGCAACCGGCAGCTGCGCTCGGCACGGCGTTCAGCTACCAAGGCCGCCCTCAGCCAGGGCGGGGTCCCCGCCACTGGCGTCGTCGACTTCGAGTTCTACCTGTTCGACGCCCTGACTGTGGGGATGCAGGTCGGCGGGCCGATCGCCTTCAACGACCTGCTCATGAACGACGGCTACTTCACCGTACTGCTCGACTTCGGGTCAAACGCCTTCGCCGGGCAGAAGCGCTACCTGGAGGTGCGGGTCAGACCCGGCAGCGAGACGGGCGGCTTCACCATCCTGGCGCCACGCCAGGAGCTGACTGCGGCGCCGTATGCGCTCTTCTCTAATACGGCGCCGTGGGGCGGGCTGAGCGGCGTGCCGGCGGGCTTCGCCGACGGGATGGACAACGATACGGTCTATTCTGCAGGGACCGGGCTGGGGCTGAGCGGCAGTCAATTCAGCGTGGCGAACAGCTTCCGCCTGCCGCAAAGCTGCGCTAACAACCAGATCCCTAAATGGATCAGCTCGAGCTGGACCTGCGCCGCTGACGAGAACACCACCACCTTCTGGAGCCTGACCGGCAACAGCGGCACGAACCCTGCCACCCAATATCTGGGCACCAGCGACAACACCGCGCTGGAGCTGCGGGTCAACGGCACACGCATTATGCGCCTGGAACCGATAGTATACGGCACCGACGGGTATGGACCGAATGTGATCGGCGGCTACAGCAACAACTATATCTCCAGCGGGGTGTACGGTGCGACCGTTTTTGGTGGTGGTTGGCTTGACCCGTTCCCCGAAAATAACCATGTCACCGATGCGTTTGGGACGGTAAGCGGGGGGGGCGGTAATAATGCTGGGAATGGATCTGGAACCATGATCGATGCCTATGGCGCCACCGTCGGCGGTGGTTATGATAACTCTGCCAGTGGAGAATTATCTACTGTCTGCGGCGGAATGTACAACGCTGCTTCCAGCCAGAAGGCTACAGTTAGCGGCGGCTATTCTAACAGCGCCAGCGGAAATTATGCCACAATAGGCGGCGGATACGAGAATGAAGCTACCAATGTCTCTGCTGTTGTTCCGGGAGGGACGGCGAATATAGCTTCCGGTCAGACCAGCTTTGCAGCGGGTTATCAGGCGGTCGCATCGCATAACGGATCCTTCGTCTGGTCCACAAGCACTTCCACAAGCTCCTGGGGTGATAACACATTTACAATACGATCTCACGGCGGGGCGCGCTTCTACACGGCTGCGGACACCGGCAACGGAGTCTGGCTCCCTGCGGGCGGCAGCGCCTGGGCCGCCCTCAGCGACCGGGCTGCCAAGGAAAACATCGCATTGATCGATAACCAGTCGCTGTTGGAGAGACCTGGCGAATGTTCCAGGTCGCCTCCTGGAACTATCTGAGCCAGGATCCTTCGATCCGCCATATCGGGCCGATGGCGCAGGACTTTTACCAGGCCTTCGGGGTGCGGTGAGGACGAGAAACATGATCACTACCATCGATGCCGACGGCGTGGCATTGGCCGCAGCGCAGGGGTTGTACGAACTTTCGCAGGATCAGGGGAGGCGGATCAAATCCCTGGAAGAAGAGAACGCAACCCTGAAAGCTCAGATGGGAGATTTCGAGCGGCGCCTGAGGGCCCTGGAGCAGGGGGGCAGCGGCCGGGTGGAAGGGCTATCTGACCAGCCTCTCGACCAGGGTGGCTGGCTGCTGCTCGCGGGGCTGGGGATTGGGGCGCTCGCTGTTTGGCGCAGAAAGGACAGAAGCTCATGAAACGCAGAGGGTCATTCCTGGCGCTGGCGCTGGTGCTGGCGCTTTTTCCGCTCGCCCTGGCCTACGCAAACGGGACCTTTGCGCTGCCCTGGTGGAGCGCGGACGGCGGCGGAGGGCCTCTCGACGGGCGGAGGATTCTCGCTCCAGGGCGTCATCGGCCAGCCGGACGCCGGGCTGATGCAGGGAGGCGATTTCAGCCTGGCCGGAGGAATTCCTGGGCGGAGCGGAGGCACAGGCGCCGGTTGGGCATGATCTGTTTCTGCCGATCGTGGTCAGGTGAGGAGGCAGGGTAGGCTTGCCAACCGTACAATTGGCAGGCCATCCCTTCGGACGGCAGGCCATCACTGCGGACGGCAGGCCATCCCTGCGGACGGCGGGCCATCCCTGCGGACGGCAGGCCTATTTTTTGGTTGGCAGAATCAGCGATAAACCCTACCTGAGAAATTGCCTATTGATCTCCACTTGAATTTTGTGTAATATCTATCTACATCCTTCAACTCATCATTTTCACCAATCCAGCGGACCCGGTCCTTCCGGGAAACACGAGCCCCTTTCGCCACCGCCGCAGAGCCCCCTCTGCGGCTTTTTCCCATATCTAAGGAGGAAGTAATGAACCATCGTCCTGTTCTCAGCGCAAGCCTGGTATTGATTCTTTTGCTCGCAGCTGCCGCAGGCGGCCAGCACAGGCGCCGGAACCGGCGCAACCGGCAGCTGCGCTGGGCAGCTCCTTCACCTACCAGGGCCGCCTCAGCCAGGGCGAGGTCCCTTCCACTGGCGTCGTCGACTTCGAGTTCTACCTGTTCGACGCCCTGACTGTTGGTGATCAGGTCGGCGGGCCGATCGCCTTCAACGACCTGCTCATGAACGACGGCTACTTCACCGTGCTGCTCGACTTCGGGTCAAACGCCTTCAGCGGGCAGAGGCGCTACCTGGAGGTGCGGGTCAGACCCGGCAGCGAGACAGGCGGCTTCACCATCCTGGCGCCGCGCCAGGAGCTGACCGCCGCGCCGTATGCGCTCTTCTCTAATACGGCGCCGTGGGGCGGGCTGAGCGGCGTGCCGGCGGGCTTCGCCGACGGGGTGGACAACGATACGGTCTATTCTGCAGGGACCGGGCTGGGGCTGAGCGGCAGTCAATTCAGCGTGGCGAACAGCTTCCGCCTGCCGCAAAGCTGCGCTAACAACCAGATCCCTAAATGGATCAGCTCGAGCTGGACCTGCGCCGCTGACGAGAACACCACCACCTTCTGGAGCCTGACCGGCAACAGCGGCACGAACCCCGCCAGCCAGTACATCGGCACCAGCGACAATACCCCGCTCGAGTTGCGCGTCAACGGCTACCGCGCTCTGCGCCTGGAATGGCAATCAGCCGGGACCTCACTCAGGTCCAAACCTTATTGGAGGCTACAGCGCCAACTGGATTACCAGCGGAGTGGATGGCGCAACGGTATTCGCTGGAGGGATTGATTCATCTGATGTAGGCTCCGAATGGTGTAACAGATCACTTTTGGGACAGTCAGTGGAGGCTTTAGAAATCAAGCCGGGGATGATACCGGAACTCTTATTGATAGCTCCTTTGCTACAGTGGGTGGAGGACATACAAACTCTGCCAAAGGATATTTATCCACTGTTGGTGGAGGCTGATATAACTATGCTGATGGTGCCGCAGCCACAATTGGTGGTGGTGGTGATAATCGACGCCTCAGGCGTGCTGAGCGTAGTCAGTGGCGGTATCTGCAATGATTCCTTTGCGGATTATGCAACCAGTAAGTGGTGGATATAATAACGATGGGCTACGGTCAATTTTGCAACAGTTTGTGGCGGTCATACAAACGAGGCAACTAATGACCTACGCTGCTGTCGGTGGCGGTCAATATAACTGATGCGCTAGCGGAACTCATGTAGCGATCGGAGGCGGGAATTCCAACCTGGCAACAGTGCAGATTATGCCACAATAGCTGGTGGGGATGACAATGAAGCCAGTGGCAGTAACGCCTACTGTCGGCGGCGGTTTTTCAAACCTGGCCAGCAGACCAATATGCGATGATCGGCGGCGGCTACAACAATACCGCCAGCGGGGGCTATTCCTACAATACCGGGCGGCACCGCCAATGTCGCCTCCGGCGACTACCAGCTTCGCGGCCGGCTACCAGGCAAACGCCGACTCACGGCGGCTCCTTCGTCTGGTCCAATGGTACCTCAACCAATTCATGGGGCGACAACACCTTCACCGTGCGCGCCCACGGCGGGGTGCGCTTCTATACTGCGGCGGGCATCGGCACCGGCGTCAGCTTGCCTGCTGGCGGCGGGTCGTGGTCAGGTCTCAGCGACCGGGCTGCCAAGGAAAATTTCCAGCAGGTCGATCCTCAGGTGGTCCTGGAGAAGCTCTCGCAAGTACCCGTCACCACCTGGAACTACCGGACCCAGGATGACGCCATCCGCCACCTCGGCCCGGTCGCCCAGGACTTCATGGCTGCCTTTGGGTTGGGAGAGGACGAGCGCTTCATCTCGACCGTGGATGCCGATGGAATCGCATTGGCTGCCATCCAGGGATTGAACCGGATTGTGCAGGAAAAAGATGCCCGCATCAGCAGGCTCGAAAGCCGGAACAAGACCCAACAACAGCAGATCGAAGCCTTGACGGCTCAGAACGCCGATTTCGAGCAGCGCCTGAGGGCCCTGGAGCAGGGGGGGAGCAGCCGGGTAGAAGGGCTATCGGACCTGCCTCTCGACCAGGGAGGCTGGCTGCTGCTGGCGGGGTTGGGGGTTGGGGCGCTCGCCGTTTGGCGCAGAAAGGACAGAAACTCATGAAACGCAGAGGGTCTTTCCTGGCGCTGACGCTGGTGCTGGCGCTTTTTCCGCTCGCCCTGGCCTATGCAAACGGGACCTTTGCGCTGCCCTGGTGGAGCGCGGACGGCGGCGGAGGCCTCTCGACGGGCGGAGGATTCTCACTCCAGGGCGTCATCGGCCAGCCGGACGCCGGGCTGATGCAAGGCGGGGATTTCAGCCTGGCCGGAGGATTCCTGGGCGGGGCGGGGGCACAGGCGCCGGTTGGGCATGATCTGTTTCTGCCGGTCGTGGTAAGGTGAGGAGGATTTGATGAAAATGGGGATGAAATATTTGTGAGGTGGAATCACGATAAATATTAATGATAGTGCAAACTCCACTTCGCTGGCGGTCGATGTATCGGGGTAGTTAATTCCCAATTCCTAAGGGAGGGACGTATGCGCTGCCAAGAATTTTCTTTCCAGAATAATCTTTGGGTCATTGATGCTTCTGGTTTTGTTGGGTCCAGCTCAGTTTTCACAAGCCAAACATCTTCCAGCAGAGTCGCTGCGGATTTCTCATCTCCATCCTCCTCTAATTCCAGGGAATTGGGGCTGCATGGCCGCTGGCGTGCGTGATGAAGATCTTGGAGAAATCCAAAATACCGGCGCGGTCAGCCTGATCTACAGCCAGGGCGAAGAACTTGCCAACCTGGGTGACCAGCTGTGGCATCAGGGCAGCAGCGGTATACCCGGCGGGAACGAGACCAATGACTATTGGGGTACAGCATTGGTCATGGATAACTTTAACGGCGACAACTATGATGACCTGGTTATCGGCGTCCCCTACGAAGATATTGGCGACGTCGCCGATGGCGGTGCGGCCACCATTCTGTACGGTAATGCGGGCGGTTTCAGGACGCTTAACAGCGAGATGTTTTATCAGGAAACTCTCTTTGCATGGGGCGCTTCTGAGGATCACGAAAGGTTTGGCGAAGCCCTGGCAGCCGGGGACTTCGACGCTGACGGTTTTGCCGACCTGGCTATCGGAATTCCCGGGGAAGGGATTTTTGTGTTTCAAGAAGGAGAGCAAGCCCAGGCCGGGTGGGTGAATGTCTTGTACGGCTCCAGCCTGGGCCTTTACGAAGATGTTGGTGCCTGGTACTCCCACAACAGCACGGCATACGCAGAATTTGGTAAAGCGCTGGCTGTTGGGGACTTCGACGGCGACGGTTACGATGACCTGGCGGTTGGCGTTCCGGGCTATGTCGTTGGCGGTCACGAAGATGCAGGTGCGGTTGAGATCATCTTCGGCTCATCAACCGGCCTGGCGGAGGCTGGCAGAGAAAGCTGGACCCAGGATTCGCCGGGTATTGTGGGGGAAGCTGCGCTTGCCGATGGATTTGGCTCAGCTTTGGCTGCCGGTGATTTTGACGGGGATGGTCATACCGACCTGGCAATCGGTGTCCCCTATGATAACGTCTCAGGGCATGCGATGGCGGGGGCGGTTAATCTTCTTTATGGAACGGCAGCGGGATTAAACCAGGCAGACAACCAGCTCTGGCATCAGGACCAACTGGATGTGTTGGGTACAGCGGAAGAGAATGACACCTTTGGCTGGTCTCTGGCGTCTGGTGACTTCAACATGGACACTATCGACGATTTGGCTGTGGGCGTACCAGGAGAAGAGGTCAGCGGGCAGGATGGAGCCGGCATGGTGAACGTTCTCTACGGGCATCTCGATGTGCTAACAGCGGAAAACAACCAGTGGTGGCATCAGAATTCCGAAGGTGTCAGCGGAGTTGTGGAATACATGGATCGCTTTGGTTCAAGCCTGGCGGCCGGCAGCCTCAATGGCGATCTATATGATGACCTGGCGATCGGTGTCCCTTATGAAGACCTGGACAGCGTGGTTGATGCAGGCGTCGTGAACATTTTATACGGCTCTGCAACGAGGTTAGGTGCAGATGAAAACCAGCTTTGGAGTCAGGAAACCAGCCTGATCGAAGATGACCCCGAAGCGAACGACCATTATGGATAATTCCCTGGCACTCTCAGCTTTCTGCGGGAGGGTTATTGAGGATTTATTCCTTCCTGTTGTGAAAAGGGACCAATAATTTTCAGCAGCGGCTGTCGGCTGGCTCAAAACTGAACTGGGACGAATCGACCTGAGCAGCTACTAAGACAAATTCTGTTTCTTTTCTTTCATCAGGTGAATTGCATTTAACGCTTGACTGGATCACACCTAACTTAAGAAGTTCGTGATAAGAAAAAGAGGACAGTTTTTGCTGGTTGTGGTCGGGTAAAGAACGCCCTCCCTGCGGATGGCAGGCCATCCCTTCGGACGGCAGGCCATCCCTGCGGACGGCAGGCCATCCCTGCGGCTATTTCAGCACAATTGGCAAATACAAATAATTATCTTCAACGTTCACGAGCATCTTCGAAAGGCTGGGGATCCCGTTCACGAACACAGTGACGAGGGCAGGCAGCTGCGGCAAGTCCGTCACTGGCAGCGAAGTGAAGGATGTGCTGCTGAACGCGGCGGGGGATATCCAGGTCCATTGATCATTCGCCAAACTTCGAATCTGGACGAGCGGGTAGTTGGTCGCAGAGCTGAATGGTCCTCCGCCCGACGCTTCCGAAAGCTGAAAACCGCGGAAACCCGAGCCAGTGAGCAAGAGCTCATCGCCGATTTCCTCCGGCATGGAAATCGAGCTGACGACGGGCCGCCAGGCATCGGCGAAACCGAGACCTGGATCATACAGCTCGGCGCTGGAAAGAGGATCTCCATCATAGCCTGCGCTCACAAGCACCTTACCGTTCGGCAGCAGAGTCGCGGAATGAACGCGGCGGACTGCATTCAACGGGGCGATATCTGTCCAGCTATTCAAACCCGGATCGTAAATCTCAACACTCGTAAGAGATACCAGGTCATACCCACCTGTGACAAGAACCATCCCGCTTTGCAACAGCGTCGCGGTATGAGAGCGATGCTTGGCAGTCAGCGAAGCGGCCGGAGACCAAGTATTCGCCGCCGGATCATACAATTCCGCATCAGAAAGAGAGCCACCAGAATCCTCCCCGCCAGCTACGAGCAATTTGCCGTTCGGCAGCAGCGTGGCAGTGTGAAGGTGGCGGCCCAGATTCAGTGGTGCGGCGCTTGCCCAGGAGTTTAACTGCGGGTCATAAATCTCCACGCTCGCAAGGGGGCCGTTATTGAAACCCCCGGCAATAAGCACCTTCCCGTCCGGCATCAGCGTGGCAGTATGGAGGTAGCGGGGGGTATCTGGAGAAGCAACGTCCGTCCAGGTGTTTGCATGCGGGTCATACAGCTCCGCGCTGGCAACATACGCGGCGCCGATACCACCGATGACAAGCACCTTTCCATTGGGCAGCAAGGTCGCTGTGTGATAATTGCGGTTAGCGGCCAGTGAGTCAACGATCTCCCAGGTCTCTTCGATCGGGTCATATACCTCGGCGCTAGCAAGAGCGCTGCCGTTCCCATATCCTCCTGCAACAAGTACTTTCCCAGTCGGCAACATGGTCGCCGTGTGACCGTAGCGGGCGGCATTTAGCGATCCGACGGTCGTCCAAGAGTTTGCATCAGGATCGTACACCTCGCTGCTGGTCAGAGATCCGAGGGAATCAAATCCCCCTGCCACGAGCACTTTACCACTCAGCAATAGTGTCGCCGTGTTTTCAGCACGGGCGGTATTCAGCGAGGAGACTGTCGTCCAGCTGCTTTCGCTGGGATCAAAGATTTCTGAGCTGTCGAGAGCGGCACTGTCGTAACCTCCGGCAACAATTACCTTACCGCTCGATAACAGCGTTGCCGTGTGAACATAGCGGGGGGTGTTCAGCGAGGCGACGGTTATCCAGGCGCCCTGGTCACCCAAATCCGGGTGATATACCTCCGCGCTGGCGACGGCGCTGCTGCCGTTGTATCCTCCGGAAACGAGCAGTTTGCCATCTGGCAACAGCGTCGCCGTTTGAAAACCACGAGCTGCATACAGTGAGGCGACGGTAGTCCAGGCACCCAAGGGACCTGAGCTCGGATCATACAGCTCCGCGCTGCTGTAACGCGGTATTGGCGTTTACCAGACCTGCGGCAACGAGCACCTTGCCGTTCGGCAGGAGCGTCGCGGTGTGAGCATAACGGGCGGTGGTCAGCGAGGGGACTGCCGTCCAGGTGTCTGCGACAGGGTCATAGACTTCGGCGCTGTTCTGAGCAGTCAGATATAAGTCTCCACCCACAACGAGCACCTTCCCGCTCGGCAGCAGGGTCGCCGTATGCCCGGCGCGGCCGGTGTACATCGAGGCGACTTCCGTCCAGGTGTCCTCCTCCGGATCATACACTTCCGCACTGGGGGTGCCGCTGTTGTCTCCATATCCTCCCGCGACAAGCACCCTGCCGTCCGGCAGCAGCGTTGCCGTGTGATAGTCACGGGCCAGGTTCAACGGTGCAGCAGGGGTCCATTCGTTTGCGACTGGATCATACAGCTCTGAGGCGGCAATCTGCTGCCGTTGTAACCCCCTACGACGAGCACTCTGCCATCCAGAAGCAGCGTCGCCGTGTGAGAATAACGGAGTGGTGCTCAGCGATGGGATCGCCGTCCAGGTGTTCGATTCTGGATCATAGACCTCCGCACTTGCAGTCGCCAGAGCCGGTCCCATATCCTCCCGCTACCAGGACTTTGCCGTCTGGCAGCAATGTCGCGGTGTGGAGAAAGCGGGCGGTGTTCAGCGAGGCGAGGGTCGTCCATTCTCTTTCGTCTGGATCATAGATTTCTGCGCTGTCGAGAGCGGCACCGTCGTAACCTCCGGCAACAAATACCTTGCCGCTCGATAACAGCGTTGCCGTGTGAGCGTAGCGGGGGGTGTTCAGCGAGGCGACGTCTGTCCAGGTGTCTGTCAGCGGGTCATACAGCTCCGCGCTGGCGAGGGAGGAGCTATTAATGCCGCCTGCGACGAGCACATCGCCGCTCGGAAGCAGCGTCGCCGTGTGGACCATGCGGGCGGTGTTCATCGAATCGACGGGGGTCCAGGTGTCAGCGCCAGGATCATAGACCTCCGCGCTGGTGATACCACTGGTATAGTAGCCGCCTCCCGCGACGAGCACTTTACCTCCTGGAAGCAGCGTTGCTGTATGCCAGGAACGCTCTACGCTCATCGCATCGACGGTCGTCCAGGTGTCCGTTTCCGGATCATAAAGCTCCACGCTGTCGAGATAGCCGCTGCTCGGATACTGCTGGCCTGCCGCCACGAGCACCCTGCCGTCCGGCATCAGCGTCGCCGTATGACCATAGCGGATGGTTACCAGCGGATCGACGAGCGTCCAGGTGTCTGCGTCCGGGTCGTACAGCTCCGCGCTTGCGAGGGATGCGGAGCCATCAAAGCCGCCTGCGACCAGCAGCTTGCCGCCCGGCAGCAGCGTGGCGGTGTGATAGGCGCGGGCGACATTCAGTGAGTCGACGCTGGTCCAGGAGTCCTCATCCGGATCATACAATTCGACGCTGTCGAGAGAAACGTAGGAGAGCGTTCGCCCCCCCACGACGAGCACTTTGCCGTTCGGCAGAAGCGTAGCCGTGTGGGCGAAGCGAGCGGTATTAAGCGAATTGACGGAGGTCCAGGAATCCGCATCTGGATCATACAGCTCGGCGCTGTCGGCGCTGGAGCCAACTCCTGCTGTGACGAGCACCTTGCCGCTGGGCAACAACGTTGCAGTGTGATGGTAACGGGCTGCGTTCATCGCTTCGACGGTCGTCCAGGTTGGCGAGGCGAGCGCGGGTTGGGGCAGTGTTACGGTAAATAGCAATACGAATACAAGCGCCAGCCGCCAGGACTGTGTTAGACGATGGGCAGGTGTTTCATGAGGCATGGTGTTCATTATTCCTCCAATATGAATTGTTCTTTTGTTCTTAGGAAGGGGTTTATTTTTTAGGACAGCCTAGACTGCAAGGCAACATGCTGAGACTATAGCATAATCGAGGACTTAATACAACAACCTTTTGGCGTTTAACCACCACAATATTGAAAGTTGTTCGGGCGGGGGTGGAGGGCAGCAGGCAGCACCTGCTGATGATCTATTCACCGGAAATGCGGCAAAGCTCTTCAACTGGAGTAGAATTAACCATCAGCCACCCAGCTCTGCGATCTGAAAAATTATGAAACCGAGAACCACCGCCCTTTTTCTCCTGGAGCAGGTCTTAAGCGTCTGTGCGATGGGCGCGGCGCTGTTCCTGTCGGCCGGGCGGACCGACTGGCCGGCCGCGTGGGCGGCGATCGCGGTCTGGCTGGGCTGGTTTGCGGCGATGGACATCATCCTGCTGCGCAGCAACCCGGAGCTGATCGCGGAGCGGCTGTCCCCGCCCGAGGGGGCGAAAAACTGGGACAGGTGGATCCTGAGCTTCCTGAGGCTTGCGGAGCTGGGGCGCTACGTCCTGGCCGGGCTGGACCAACGCTTCGGCTGGACAGAAGGCTTTCCGCCATGGGCCCAGGTCGCGGCATTGTTCGTGTGCGTGTTATGCACTGCGCTGTATATGTGGGCGCTGGCATCCAACCCTTTCTTCTCGCAGGTCGTCCGAGTGCAGCGCGAGCGCGGCCATGCGGTCGCGAGCGCGGGACCGTACCGCTACGTCCGGCATCCTGGATACGCGGGGATGGTCGGGTTTGAGGTGGGGATCTCGACCCTGCTCGGATCCTGGCCGGCGATCGCTCGCAGGAGGGTTCTGCGCGCTTTTGCTGATCCTGCGGACAGAGCTCGAGGACCGGACGCTGAAGAGGGAGCTGGGCGGGTATCGGAGTACGCGCAACGGGTGAGGCACCGGCTGGTGCCGGGAATATGGTAGAGGCAGGGCGCTGGATGCTGAAGTGTTAGAATATGGCGAAGCAATCGGAAGGGTTTATCAATCCTGACTCCGGAGGCGCCTGATGAGTATCTGGGATTCCCCGCTTTATTTCTCGATCGGCCTGCCGCTGATCGTCTTCTTCGCCCGCGTGATCGACGTCAGCCTGGGGACGCTGCGGATCATCTTTATCTCGAGGGGCAAAAAGTACATCGCGCCTCTGCTTGGTTTTGTGGAGGTCTTCATCTGGATCTCGGTCGTCTCGCAGATCGTGCGCGGGGTGAACGACCTGCCCACCTACCTGGCTTATGCCGCAGGGTTTGCGGCGGGAAACTTTGTGGGGATGTTCATCGAAGACCGCCTGGCGATCGGCAAGCAGATCATCCGGATCATCGTCCCGAACCAGGTCGACGAGCTGATCCGCAACCTGCGCGCGGCCGGCTACGGCGTGACACGCTTTAACGGCGAGGGCGCTAGCGGAGCGGTGACGATGGTTTTTACCGTGGTCAACCGAAAGGACATCCCCAGCGTGATGGGGATCATTCGCCAGACGCATCCGCATGCATTTATCGCGATTGAAGACGTTCGCTCCACCCAGGAAGGCGTTTTCCCCAGCCATGAAAACACAGGGAATGCGAGGTTTTGGGGCCGAAAGACAAAGTAGGGTCATACCGGATAGATTTATCTCAATTCAATCGAAAACAAAAGAGGAATTCTGATGCCGCCTGCCGATCTTTCACTGATGGAAGAGACTGATCAAAACAATCCCGCCACCCAGGTGCAAACGGAAACCATCCGGAGCACGAAGCTGTTTGCTCCGGCAATTCGCCCAGACTGCGTCAGCCGTCCTCGCTTGATCGCACGGATCAATACAGGCATGGAAAAAGCACTCATCTTGATCTCAGCCCCGGCGGGTTACGGCAAAACCACCCTGGTATGCAGCTGGCTTCACGAAACAAAGACCCCTTACACCTGGGTTTCACTGGACGAGGACGATAACAACCCAATTCATTTCCTGCAATATTTACTCACCGCGCTGCAAAAAGTGGTGCCAACCATACAAGCCGAAATGTTAAGCTCGCTCCGGGGTTCGACTTCATTCGAATCCCTGTTAAGTTATATTATCAATGAGATCAGCAAGCGAACCGACCCATTCGTCCTGGTGCTGGATGACTTTCATGTGCTCCATGCCGAACCTGTTTTGGATTTCTTTGCTGCACTTCTCGAGCATTTACCAGCCAGCATGCATGTGATTCTGATCTCACGGACGGATCCACTGCTGCCACTTTCCCACCTGCGCGTTCGGAACGAAATCGTGGAGGTCAGGGCAGATCAGCTCCGATTTACACGGGATGAAATTGAACCTTTTCTCAGAAGAATGTTGATTTTGGATCTGTCCAACGCTGACATAACAGCATTGCAGGTAAGAACCGAGGGTTGGATTGCAGGCATTCAGCTGGCAGCTCTATCGATGCAGAGCTGTGAAGACATCCACGCTTTTGTGACCGCATTTGCTGGCAGCCACCACCACGTTATCGATTATTTAACTGAAGAAGTCCTTAAACGGCTGCCTGAGAAAACAAGCACTTTTTTACTGCGCACATCCATTTTAAGCCGCATGAAAAGATCAACAAGTTCAACCGCAGCATGAACCGTGGATTCAAGCTGTCGAGATGGTTTACCAAAGAATTCGGCAGCACCCAATGTCAGGCAATTACAAATTGTGATTTTTCTGACCCAAGTGGAGTGAATAAATACATCGGAGGTGACTGCATCACGAAGTGCAAGCAAATCGCTGAGAAGATTGCTGTACAGGTTCAGACTATGATTTCAACGGAAGAAATATCAAAAGCTAAGAGTGAAGGGAGATTGTCATGAATAAGATTTTTGCAGGGATCGATGTTGGCAGGAAGAATATACTCTTCGGAGTGGCCTTGTTTCTTGTACTCGGTGTCGTGGTTGGCATTCCCCTGACCGTGGACATGATGGGGGGATCGATGCTCAGCGACGCGCAATACCAGTCCTGGAAGGTGATGCACGCCTATGGCGTGTTCACTGCATTCGTAAATTTCTTCTTCGGCTTCTGCATCGACCGGTGCAGCCTGTCCAGGCAGCAAAAAGAAATCTCGAGCTGGTCATTTCTGATCGCAGGGTTAGTTGGCGGCCTCGGACGACCATTCCTGTTCCTGCTCTCCGTCCCGGGATCAACCGGCAGCTACGCGATCTCGTTCATCGAGACAGCGGGGTTTGTCGTTGGGACATTCCTATTTGTGCGCGGCCGGATGAAGGGTTCAGGCTAACACCCAGGCTGACAAAACAATCCGTTTGCGATGCTCAAACTCCAAACGAAAGCCAGGACGGCCCTCGGAGAAGCGGGCACAAATGACGAAAAAATAAGAAGCAAACGCAGCGACGCAACCGAATGCAAGAATTAACCGAAAGGAAAAACTGATGAGAGTTTTGACCGTGTACGCACACCCGAATCCCAAGTCATTTTGCCACGCTATTCTTCAAGAATTCACCAGAGGGCTGGAGGATGCCGGTCACACCAGTGAAATCGTGGACCTGTATGCCATCCATTTTGACCCGGTTTTCCGGATGCAGGATTTTGCAAGCTACGTGCATGAAAGCATCCCGCCAGACATCCTCGAGCGGATGAACCTGAAGAAGTACGTGGTGGATGCTGCCGGGGGACCGATCCAGCGGTTCATCGCCGAACGATGGCTGCGCGACAAGGATACTGAAGAAGTGGCCAAGTTCATCCACGCACACAGGCCGAAAGACGTTATCGAACAATGGAAGAAGCTGAAAAATGCCCAGGGGCTTGCCTTCATCGCGCCCACCTTCTGGCTGCACTTTCCTGCGATCCTGAAGGGCTGGTTCGAGCGGGTCTTCGCCTACGGCGACGCTTATTCCCTCACATCTTTGGGATGGAGCGGTGAAGCGAGCGGCCGGATCCCGCTGCTTCAGCATGATAAAGCGCTGGTCATCAGCACCACGCTCTTCTCCGAAGAAAACTATAAGGCCGATTGGGAGGCCCCCATGACCCAAATCATCGACAACTGGGGGCTGCGCTATCCCGGGGTCAAAAACGTCGAACATGTTTATTTCTACCGGGTGCCAGCCGTGGACGATGAAACCAGGCGGGGGTATCTGGAGCGATCCTACAAACTGGGCAAAGAGTTCGCCCTGCCATAAACTGCACGGGCACAAAATTATCCCTTAACCGGACTTGAACCCTTAACCGCGAGGTTTCGGGTTCGAATCCTGGTCGAGGAGCTTTTTGTTTTCATAAAGAAGCAGGGTGCGCTGGCAAACCATTGTTGCGGTCCTGGTGATAAAATTAATCTAAACTTAATCACTTCCATGAAGTGACGGGAGCGGTGTTCATTAATACCCTGGAGAATATGCGAAATTTCCCATTGCAAGAGGAGCGATTGATTGGTGGGTCAGCGTAAGGGGGCGGACGGACCTACCCCAGCGCTGAGACTTACGACATTCATCGAAACAAACATCAAAAGGAGCACATCCATGCCGACAAATCCAATCAAAAAAACCAGCAGTTCAGACGATCACCTGAGCCGCCGGCAATTTTTAAAGCTGGGCGGGGCGGCCATGGCAAGCGGGGTGGCGCTGCCCTACCTGCCTGAGGCTGACGAGCAGCTCGAAGAGCAGCAGGCGAAGCTGCCGACGAGCCGCTTCAATTTCGTGATCATCATGACGGATGAGGAACGGTTTCCGCAGCACTGGCCTCAAGGCTGGGCGGACCAGAACCTGCCGAACCGTAAACGCCTCGCCGACCACGGGCTGACATTCAATCGGGCGTTCTGCAACAGCGCGATGTGCTCTCCCAGCCGGGCGACGTTCTTCACCGGGCTGTTCCCGGACCAGCATGGGGTGACGAACACACTGCAGACCGGGGAGGATTTCACAAGCCAGCCGACGCTTCAGACCACGACTCAAAACATGGCGCGGATGCTGGCTTCGGCAGGATACGACGTGCAGTATCGCGGGAAATGGCACATGAGCAAGGACCCCAGCGGGCTGGAGCACGTCCAGAGCCAGGCTGACCTCGCCAGGTACGGTTTCAACGGCTGGATGCCACCCAATTCCGGGACCGACGACCAACCCAGACATTTCGGCGGCGGCTGCACCAATTACGACGCCCAATACGCAGACCAGGCTGCCGCGTTTCTCAGGAACGCCAGGCCGAGCTCGGCGAAACCCTTCGCGCTGTTCGTGATGTTTTCGAACCCGCACGACATCATGGCCTATCCGCATGGATGGAATGAGAAGAGCGGCAGCGACCTGGCCGAATTCGAGGGCTGCGACAATTACGGCAGCAGCGCTCCGGCCTGTTTCAACCAGCAAATCAAGCTCCCGCCGACCTACGACGAGAAACTTCTGCTCAACCATAAGCCGGTTGTGCACGAAGAGAGCAAGCTGTTCTTCGCGGCCGCGCTGGGGCCCGTGCTCAAGATGCAGGAAAAGCTGAACTATGTCAATTTTTACGCCTACCTGCATAAGGTCGTCGACAGGCATTTCGGCACCGTGCTCGAGGCGCTGGAATCGAACCCCGGCTTGAGCCAGAAGACCCTGGTGATCCGCCTGGCGGACCACGGCGAGATGGGGCTTTCGCACGGCTTGCGCGAGAAGGTTTTCAACGCCTACGAAGAAACGATCCACGTGCCGCTGGTGATCTCAAATCCGACGCTCTTCCCCAAGACCCGTGCAGAGCGAGGCGCTGGTCTCGCTGATCGACGTGATGCCGACGCTCGCGACCCTCGCAGAAGTCCCGAACCGCGGGAAATGGACCTTCAAGGGAACGGACCTGACGCCGATCATCCAGGAGGCGATCGATCACCCTGAGGATCTCACGGCGAAAGTGCAGGATTCGATCCTTTTCGAGACGGATAAATCTTCGGACAAGGTCAAAGGGCCGATGCACATCCGCTGCCTGCGAGAGGCGAGGTGGAAATTCGCGATGTATTTCGATCCGTCCGGCAAAGCGGATCCCGAGTACGAGCTCTACGATCTCGTCCAGGACCCGACTGAAATCCACAACCTGGCCCATCCCCGCAGCCCCGACTACAACCCTGCCAAGACGGAGGAGATGCTTAACAAGCTGCGGGCCCGGATGGCGAAGGCTGGACAAACCCCGCCTTAAGTGCAGGGCGGGCTCTCCGGCGGTTGAAACCGCAGCAACGCGTGCGAAGTCGACCCTCCCTGCGGAGGGCAGGCCTGCGTCGACTCGTGTTGAGAGTGTAAGATGTTCGGCGAACTTCTCTATCAGGATTCGGCAGGCCATCCCTTCGGACGGCAGGCCCAGGTCAACTCCAGAGGAGGTTATATATGAAGGACAGGCTACTCAAGCAGGCCAGCCGCGAATACAGTGAAAAGCAGCGGATGGTCTTGATGCTGTTTCTGGCGCCGGTCTTCCTGTTTTTGCTGCCCTGGCTTTTCATCCAGCTGGGGGCAAAGATCGACCAGCGGCTGGGATGGGCACCCATCTTGAGCGCTCCTTAACCTGGTCCTCGGGGGGCTGATGATCGCGGCCGGAGGGCTCTTCGCCGTGGGCGCGAACTACAGCCAGCTCACAACAGGCCGGGGGACGCCGGTGCCGCTGATGGCCACGCAGAAGCTGATCGTCCAACCGCCCTACAATTACTGCCGCAACCCGATGGCGCTGGGGGCGATCCTGATGTACCTGGGCGGCTTTCCTATTTCATTCGATTGGCGCTGTGATCGTCGTGCTGTTTTTTGCGGGTTTGCTGCTGATCTATATCAAGCGCTTCGAAGAAAAGGAGATGGAGCTCCGCTTCGGCGAGGAATACCTGCTTTACAAACGCCGGACGCCGTTTTTGATCCCCCGCTTGTGGAACCGGCGCTAGCGCCTGCAAACAGGGTTGCCTGACAAGTCGGAGGCGGCGCAATATGGAGCGAACAAGAAAGCGCCCTCCCCGGAGGGTATAGGCCCACCCTGCTAACCTGAAATCGATTGGCGCGGAGAAGGAGATTGCTCAATATATGGTCCTCGAAAACGATGACAGGTGACAGGTTCCAACTCGATCGGCTTTGGCATTGCTGTCCCACACGATCGTAAATCCTCACAACGAACTTATCCCAGGTGACTGCGTTCGCCATAGAGCGCTCCGAAGAAGACCCCGGCTCCCTTTCAGCTTTCACCAGGGCTACCTCCAAGACGGCAAGCCCAACCCTTGCACGACGGTTAATTAGTATGATTTTAGTACAATGCTCAATAATCGCACCCAAAGTCATGAGTTAAGGTTTCGCTCGTTCGTGAAGGGGGACGTGCCTGTTGCGGTACGGCCTCTTCAAGCCTGACGCTGGATTCGGAATGTCTTCGACGGAGGGCCCTTTGGCTGGAAGCCGGCGTCCGACCGGGAACAGCGAGGTCGGCTACACGATCCTCGACCCGCGCCAGGAGATCACCCGGCGTACGCTCTGTATGCCAAGGCGATCCCGCTGGCGGGAAGCGGAAGACGGACGACGCCGCTCGGAGCGACCGCGATCAGATCGGGGTCCTGGGAAGCTTCATCGGCGGCAATTCCCTGTACATGGCTTGCAGTCCACAATCGCCAGCACTGCCGCTGGTATAAAAATCATACAACTCCATGGGCCTGTTTGAGTGCCACAGTGCTCGCGCCTTTATCCCGTCCAGGACTTGGCAGCTCGGAGTCTCGCTCTATTTTACAAATCCCGGCTCCGCAATGCTGCCAAGCGTTTGGGGTCTATGGGCTTCCGAAAGGATGGCCAGGGATAATCTTCCGCAGTCCTGTCACCCCGGGTTATATCTGAGGGGACGGGTCAGCCCATCCAACCAGCTTACAGCGTGGGAGTATGGGGAAGCAACGAACATCGCAAAGCCAACTATTTACAGACAACGACGGCGGGTCGACATCAAGGCGGACGGTTCGGGATAATCCTGAGCAAACCGAGATCCGGTCTGTCGCCCGCATAACGGATCGCAAACAAAGACCCCAAAACCCCCCTCTCCAATTTCAACATGATTCGGGACACCTGCTTATGGCCTCCATGGCCACCTGTCTGGGCAAATTTCATGATCCTGCCAGGCGGCGTCCGATCTCGGACGCTTAAAGTGCCTCGGAAACAACGCTACGCTATCAAATGTGTACATGACCGATAGGGTGAGGCAATGCGACTGGGTACACCTGTTTTCGCACCGAGCATCCGGCGGCGCAAATGAGGTGCTGCTAGGGCAATCCCCGTGAGTTTCTCGATGATTCAAGCTGGACGTGTTTCAGCTCGGAAGCCCAACGGCCTCGACCATGACAGGGACCGGTGGGGATTCAATTCGCAAACGGGCTCGCAATCGTCAGGAGACACCACAAAGCTTCCGCATTGGGGCAATCACCCTCACGCTGGTCGAGTACTGAAGGACCGCTGAGATGCAGAAATTTAACCTGGCATCTTCAGGTCCGCGCCAGCGCAGCGCTAACGGTCTTCCTGCTCGGCAGCCTGCTGCTGGCAAGCGCCGTCCTGGCCGAGGGCAGGGCTATGATCTCTCCTGGATGGACGATACCCGCGGTACCGGCTGCTCCAGAGGCAGAAGTCACACTTTGAACAGCACGGCAGGCCAACCGGACGCATCCAACGTGATGGTTGGCGGCAGCTACTCGATGAGCGGTGGGTTCTGGAACAGGGCCCAGCCGACCCAGACCGCGAGATTTACTTGCCGCTGGTCAAAAAGTGAGCGGTCAGGGTGAGGCGCCGATCCACACTTCGGTTGACTTAAGGGAGCGAGTCAACGGTCCATCCTGGAGATCGCTTTCACTGCAAGGTGGAGGCGATTCCTGGACCGGTGGATTTTTGAAAGCTGGATATAATATCACAAAAGCAAGTCATTAAAACCTTGAAACTGTCCCTGAAACCTTCTTAATAAGCCGTCTCAGCGCCTGAAGTTCGCCGGCAAGGGAACGGCGCCTTCGGAGATCGAACCATTAACGCCACGCCTCTCTCCTCTATCACCATCCCGGTACCCGCTGCTGCGGGTGGAATGACCATGATGGTCGTTTTGGCGTTCTTCCGGGAATGCTCGAGGCGGATGCGGACTCTTTCTTTCGGCAGGAGGGTGCATGATCGGAGTTCTGCTAATCCTGGGGGGATTGGCGCTCTTCATGTACGGCATCCGGCTGCTCAGCGCCGGGATGGAAAAACTGGCCGGGGACCAGATTCAGAAATGGCTGGGCAGGGTGACCAGCAGCCGCTTGAAGAGCGCCGGGTTCGGCGCCGCGGCGACGGCTTTCCTGCAGAGCAGCGGCCTGCTGATGGTCACCATGATCGGCTTGATCAACGCCAACCTGATGACCGTCCAGCAGTCGATCGGCATCATGCTGGGGCAGGAAATTGGGACGACGATCACGGCGCAAATCGTGGCATTCGATATCGGACCGTTCCGGCTGTTGTTGGTGATCCTTGGTTTTATCTTCCTGGAGTATTTCCCGCAAGCGCGACTGGAAAAAATACGGCGAGATCCTGATGGGGATCGGGATTGATCTTCGTCGGGATGAGCTACATGGCGGCCGCGCTCGATTACCTGGTGGATATCCCGATCATTGCGGATCTGCTGGTGACAATGGGCCAGCACCCCTTCATCGGCGTCCTCGTCGGGCTGATCGATGACCGCGATCACGCAGAGCAGCACGGCGGTGACCAGCATGGCGGTGGCGATGGGGATGAGCCAGGTGATCACGCTGGAAGGCGCGATCGGGATCATCCTGGGGGCCAATATCGGCTCGTGCATCACCGGGTTTATCGCGTCCATCGGGCTGTCACGCTCGGCCCGCCAGGCTTCCATGGCCCAGATCTTGATCAATGTGATTGGCGTTCTGCTGTTCTTGCCCTTCATCAGCGAGTTTGCCGGCCTTGTAGCCCGCACCTCCCCCGATCTGCCGCGGCAGATCGCCAATGCGCATACGATCTTCAACGTGACGGTCAGCGCGATCCTTTTCCCGTTCGTCAATCAACTGGCTCAGCTATCGGCGTGGTTGACGCCTGCTTCCCGACCGCCTGAAAAAATCAAGGTCACGGCTTTTATCGACGACATGCAGATCAGCGTCCCATCCGTCGCCCTGACCGAAGCGGCGCGTGAGTTGACCCGGATGGGGGATATCACGGCTCAGATGGTGCACGATAGCTGCCTGGCGCTGATAAACCTGGACACAGGCAAAATCAACAGCGTCCTGGGGCAGGAGGAAGAGCTGGTTGACCCGGTCAACAAAGAGCTGTCGGTTTTCATCAATGCGCTGATGCGCGAGGATCTGAGCCTGGCTCAACAAAAGCGCTGCTTCCAGCTCAAGAACCTGCTGATCGATATCGAGCGGGTCGGGGACATGGCTGAAGATATCGCCGAATATGCGCAGGAAAGGATCGAGAACAAGGTGGTGTTCAGCACATCGGCCATCGACGAGCTGCAAGACTTATGGAACCATGCCCACCAGACGTATATGCTGGCGATCCAGGCTTTCGCAGAGAGCGATGCGGAAAAAGCCAGGCAGGTCTGCCGGCTGGAAAGCGAGTTCGACCGGCTGTACTGGCAAACACGCCAGGCGCACATCCACCGGATCGAAGAAGGGATCTGCCAGCCAGAGGCGGATGTGATCTTCACTGAGACGCTGAGAAACCTGGAGCGCATCAGCGACCATGCCGATAACCTGGGTGTCAGCGTGGCGCGTTCGTTTGCTTGAGTTCAAATTATGAAAGATGAAAAAAGGAATTGCGGAAACTGCGGCGACTCCGGGGGGCGGGGTTCTGCCCAGGGTGACGCTGAGGGCGGCGGACGGGGCGCGGGCGGAGATTTACCTTTACGGTGGGCAGGTCACTTCGTGGGCGCCGGCAGGGGAGCAGGAGCGGCTGTACCTGAGCAGGAAGTCGCTGTTTCAAACCGGGGCGCCGATCCGCGGTGGAATCCCGGTGGTCTTCCCACAGTTTGGCGCAACGGGACCGCTGCCGGTGCACGGCCTGGCGCGGCTGATGACCTGGGAGCTCGGCGGGGTGAGCGAGCCAGGGGATTGGGTCTCTGCAGTTTTGCGTCTGCGCGACACCGAGGAAAGCCGGGCCATCTGGCCGCATCCCTTTGCAGCAGACCTGACCGTTTCGGTCGGCGGAAAGCGGATGGAGGTGAGGCTCGAGGCAACCAACACCGGCCGCGAGCCGTTCTCCTTCACCGGCGGGCTGCACACTTATTTCAGGGTGGCAGACCTCCACAAGGCGTCTGTCAGGGGGCTGAGGGGGATGCGGTTTCGCGACGCGGCGAAAGGCTGGGTCGACACGCTCGAAGAATCCCCGCTGGTCGAGTTTGCAGACGAGGTGAACCGGGTCTATTTCGAAGCGCCGGGCGAGCTGGAGCTGGTCGAGCCCGGAGGGAGGACGGTCATCCGGCAGGCGGGCTTCACAGACACGGTGATTTGGAACCCCGGGGCGGCGAAATGCGCGCTGGTGAAGGACATGGAGCCCGAGGATTACCTGCGGTTTGTGTGCGTGGAGGCCGCGACCTACGAGAGAGCCGTGAGGCTCAACCCCGGGGAGAGGTGGGAAGGAGTGCAGAGCTTCGAGGTTTGAGATTGGACCGCATTGAGAACGTCCATGAAAAATGTCCAAGGGACAGGTTCGGAAAGGCTCGCAGTGACAGATGGGAGGGGATTGCTCCACATAGATCGTCCTCGAAAAACGTGACAAGTGGACAGGTTCGTAAGAACGGCAGTGACAGAAGGGAGGGTTGCTCCACATAGATCGTGACAGGTTCGAAGAACGCTCGCATGACAGGGGAGTACAGGTTCGCCAAAGAACCGCTCGCAGTGACAGAGCGGGAGGGGATTGCTTCGCAAGAACCACTCGCAGTGACAAGGGGGAGGGGATTGCTTCGCATCAGAGGTACGTCCACGAAGAACGATGACAAGTGGACAGGTTCGCAAAAACGACTCGAGTGACATGCCATAGAACGTGCTCAGAGATTGTCCGCAAGAACGGCTCGAGATTGCTTCGCATCAGAACGCTCGCAATGACAGGTGGGAGCATAACCCGCCGGGTCGATCAGGGTTATAATTATCTGGCAGGCAACATTCAGCACAGATTCGATCTCATCATTTTTCTGGAGGCAGACATGGACTTAATTTCGGTTGCTCTTTCGCTGGCAGCAGGGCTTCTGCTGCTGTTCGCAGGGCGCAGGTTTTTCTGGCTGGCAGCTGCGATGGTGGCTTTTCTGTTCACGTTCCACCTGTTTGAAGCGCTGTTCGGGGGCGGGTGGCTGGGTTTGATCACCGCGGTCGTGGTCGGCGCGATCTTCGCCTGGCTGGCGACGAAGTTCGTCAAAATCGCGGGCTACGTCGTGGGGGCGCTGGCAGGCGCGGTCGGACTGCCGATTTTCCTCAGCTTCTTCGGGGTCGACTTCGGCTGGCTGCTGGCGGCAGCGATCGGGGCGTTGATCGGCTTTTTGTTGATGAGGTTCATGTTCGACTGGGGGCTGATCGTGCTGACAGCCTGGGCGGGCGCGAACGTGGTCGCCGACAACGGAGCTCGGAGCCTGGGGCAGGGCGGGATGATCGCCGCGATCATTTTCCTCGTGCTGATCGCGGCCGGGATTTACGTCCAGGCGAGCCAGATGAAGGCAAAGAAGTAGAGAAACCGCGGATGAACAGCGGATATTGGGTTTAAAGATTGAAACGCGAAGACCGCGAAGGACGCTAAGGAATTTTGGGGTTGAATTTAAAGATTGAAACGCAGAAGGACGCGAAGGACGCGAAGGAATTTTGGGGTTGATTCATATTGAACGCGAGGCCTAAGGAATTGCGGTATTTTAGATCGAAACCGAGACTGCGAAGGACGCGAAGGATTTTTGGGTTCACTTAAAAGATTGAAAAGGCAGCGAAAGGAGGACGAAAAGCGACCGAAGAAATCGAATTTCAACCGCAACCTGCTGGCCGCGCTGGGCGGCGTTTACGCGCTGGCGGTCGCGGCTTTCCTGGCAGCCGGCTTAGCCAACGAGCCGGAGTTCCAGCAGCCGTGGATGCTGGCGCTGAACCTGGTGATCCTGTCGATCCCGATCCTGCTGGTGCTCGGGGCGGTCTACGTCCTGGCGCGGGCGAGGCACGAGCGCAGGACGCTCGGCGAGGTGAACCCGCGCCTGAGGAGGATCATCCGCTGGGCGCCGAGGGCGGCGGCGGTGCTGATCATCCTGTTCATGGGGCTGTTCTCGCTGGACGTGTTCGTGGAAGGGGCAAAGCCAGCCGAGGTTGCAGTCGGGCTGCTGATGCACAACCTGCCGTCGCTGGCGCTGATCGTGCTGCTCGCGCTGGCCTGGAAGCGGCCGAAGCTGGGGTTCTGGGCTTTCCTGGGCGCGGCGGCGCTGTTCGTCCTTTTTTTCGTGCGCAGCTTTTACGCGCTCTCCAACGTGGTGATTTTCGTGCTGCCGCTGGTGATGATCGCGCTGCTGTTTTATGCGGATTGGAAGTGGATTGAGGGAGGCCCTAACCCCGGCCCTCTCCCGGTGGGAGAGGGGGAGGATTTGGGGGAGGATGAAGACGAAACCGCGGATGAACGCGGATTTCAGATATAAAGAATAAACCGCGATGGACACGAACAGCACAACTGAAAGCGTGGGTCAGAGGAATAGTCAAACCGGCTGCTGAAGCAAGAACCGCGCGCCCGATCTTCGGCGGGTGCACCGACGCGATGACCGCTCCGATCCCGGGAGCCGGCGAGCCGAGGGAGGGTCCGGCTGCTCGCTCCGCCATTCTCCCGGACAAGATCACGCTGGCGGCGTTCGGGGTGCTGGTGCTGGTGCTCGGAAGCGGGTCGCTGGTGGTGCGGTACACGTACCAGGAGATCGCGCCGTTCTGGGGCGGGTTCCTGCGGTTCGCGTTTGCGGCGGCAGTCTTCTGGGGGATCGCGGCCGCGAGGCGGATCCCGAGGCCGCGTGGGCGGGCGTTGGCGGGGGCGGCGCTGTTCGGGGCGCTGAACGTGGGGCTTTCTTTCATCTTTATCCTTTGGGGGCTGGTGGAGACGCCGGCCAGCGTCTATGCGCTGATCGCGGCGACTGTGCCGCTGCTGACGCTGTTCTTTGCGGCCGCCCACAAGGTCGAGTGCGTCTATCCACGCGGGCTGGCGGGCAGCATAATTGGCTGCGGTCGGGATCGCGGCGATCATGGGCTCGTCGCTGTCGGCGGGGGCGCAGCTATCGCCGCCGCACCTGGTCGCAATCCTGCTCGGGGCGGTCTGCATGGCGGAATTGGGGGTGATCGCGAAGCTGATCCCGGAGAGCCACCCGATCGCGATCAACGCGATCTCGATGACGATCAGCGCGCCGATGCTGCTGGCGGCTTCCTGGCTGGCGGGGGAGAGCCGGGCGCTGCCGTCCACGCCGCAGGTCTGGCTGGCGCTGGGCTGGCTGGCGGTGGTCGGGGCGGTGCTGGGGTTTGGGCTGTACCTGTTCGTGGTGTCGCGCTGGACGGCGAGCGGGGCTTCGTATTCATTCGTGCTCTCGCCGGTGGCGACGATCATCCTGGCGGCGGCGCTGGCGGGCGAGCCGGTGACCTGGCCGTTCGTGATCGGGGGCGGGATGGTGCTATTTGGGGTATGGATGGGGGCAATGTCTGGTCGGAAATGAATTGAATCGATATAATTCAATTCGATTCAAATCGCATCCGGGCAGGCGAAGCGACACGACTGTATTATAGCACATTTGTTCCAATTATGCAAGGGAGATAACAGGTGGCTACTCGAGCGGCGGCACTGTTTGAGATCAATCCAGGCGAGGAGAAGCAGGTCCTTTGGATGTTTGGGCATTCGTTCATGCTGGGGGTCGCTAACAACTTCCTGCAGACGGTCGCTTTTTCGCTGTTCCTGGTGCGCTTTAGTTCGCAGACCCTGGCATGGGTCTATATCCTGAACGCTTTGATCGTGCCCCTGCTCACGATGGCATACATGCGGTTGGGCGGGCGGCTGGCGTTCAGCAAGCTGCTGACGGCGACGCTGGGCTTCCTGCTGGCGCTGACGGTTGGGGCCTGGCTGGGCCTGGTGCTGGGGGCGGGCGACTGGCTGATCTTCAGCCTGCCGATCCTGTTCCAGGTGGTGGTCAACCTGGGGATCCTGGAGTTCTGGGGGCTGGCGGCGCGGCTTTACGACGTGCGGCAGGGCAAGCGATTGTTTGGGTTCGTGGGGGCGGGGCAGTGGCTGGCGATCGTGCTGACCGGGCTCTTGATCCCGCTGCTGGTCGGCTGGATGGGGACGGCTAACCTGCTGATTTTCTCGGTGATCGGGCTGGCGGGAGCGGTTGCTTCGCTGGGGGTGATCACACGGCACAACGCGGCGCGGCTGAGGGGCGAGGGGGCTGGAGGCGGGAAGCAGGCTGAGGCGAAGAAAGAGTCCGCGGCGAGCCTGTTCCGGAGCAAATACGCGGTGCTGATTTTTGGCCTGGTCACGCTGTGGTGGCTGGCATTTTTCTTCCTGGACAACATCTTTTACGACAGGGCGGCGGCGCAGTACCCGGAGGCGCAGGAGCTGGCTTCGTTCCTGGGGATCTTCCTGGCGGCGCTGGGGGTGATCACGCTGATCAGCAACATGCTGGTGAGCGGGCGGGTGATCAGCCGGTTCGGGATCCGGTCGAGCCTGATGATCCTGCCGGCGCTGATGGTGATCGGGACGAGCGGGATGTCGGCGGCCGGGCTGATCGGGGCGGCAACGCTGCTGTTCTGGCTGACGATGGGGACGAAGCTGGCAGACATGGCGGTCGGTTTTTCGATCGACCGGGCAGCGCTGACGGTGCTGTACACGCCGATCGAGGCGGAGCGCCGGAACCGGGTGCAGGCGACGGCGGAGGGGATCTTCCAGCCGCTGGCAAACGGGCTGGCGGGGATCGGGCTGCTGGCACTGGGGGCGATTTTCCAGGGCAACCGGCTGCCGCTGATCTATGCGCTGGCGCTGATCAGCGCGGCGTGGCTGATGGTGGCGGCTTTTATCGGGCGTGAATACCCGAAGGTGCTGACCCGGGCGATCACGCGGCGCAGGCTGGGGGCGGCGGACATGGCAGAGCTGGACCGCTCGAGCCTGGAGCTGGTGGAGCGCGAGCTGGGGTCGGACAGCCCGCAAGAAGTGATCTATGCGATGCAGATGCTGGAGCAGGCCGCGCCGGACAGGCTGGGCGAGGCGCTGGGCGTGCTGGTCAAGCACCCATCCGAGCTGGTGAGGCTGGAAGCGCTGGAGCGGATCGAGCGGTTCGAGCGGACGGAGCTGCTCGAGGAGGTCCGCAGGATGGCGAAGCTGGAGAAGCCGGCGAAGGTGCGGGCGAGGGCGGTGCGGGCGCTGGCGCAGCTGGACGAGGGCGACCAGAGCTTCGAGCTGGTGAGCGGGCTGCTCGAGGACCCCGATGCGCTGGTGCAGCAGGCGGCGATGGTCGGGCTGCTGCGCTCGGGGGGGATCGCCGGGGTCCTGGCAGCCGGCGAGAGACTGCTGAAGCTGGCGGAATTGCCCGACCCGGCCGAACGAGCGGCGGCAGCCAAGGCGCTGGAGGAGACTGGAGCAAGGAATTTTTACCAGCCGCTGATCCCGCTGCTGCAGGACCGGGAATTCGAGGTGCAGCGGGCCGCGCTGCGGGCGGCCGGGAAATTGAGGAACCCGAGGCTCTGGCCGGTCGTGCTGGAAAAACTCTCGATCCGGGAGGCGCGAGGCGAGGCGGCGAGGGCGCTGGCGGAGGGCGGAGAGCAGGCGCTGAGGGGGATCCAGGAGAGGTTCAAGCAGGCTGGAAACGATCGAGATGCGCGGAGGCTGATGGTGCAGATCGGCGGGAGGATCGGGGGGGAGGAGGCGAGCCGCTGGCTGAGGGACCTGATCGAGGATCCGGACGAGGCGATCCGGACGCAGGCGCTGGAGGCTTTGAACGCGAACCACTTCCAGGCGGGTGCGGCGGAGCGAGGGCGCTTCACAGCCCAAATCCAGGCGGAGGCGAGGTGTGCGGCTGAGATCCTGGGAATGGTCCGGGATCTGGGCGAGGGGGAGGAGGTCCGGCTGGTGCGCGAGGCGCTGGTCGAGCTTTTGGAACAGGGAAGGGAGCGGGTGTTCCTGCTGCTGGCGACGGTCTACGACCGGGCGGCGGTGCTGGGGGCGCGGCGACAACTTGAAGCTGGCTTCGGCGGAGCGCAGGGCTTACGCGATCGAGGCGCTCGACGTGCTGCGGCTGGGCGAGCTCAAGGGGGCGGTCTTCCCGATCCTGGTCGAAAGTCCCGACCAAAGGGCCGGCCGCGAGAGGCTGACAGGGAGCCTGCTGACATCTTTCCCGCAGAAGCCGACGAGCAAGGAGCAGCGGTTGATCGAGGCGACCGCCAACCTGAAGGGGCTGCTCAATCCATGGGCGCAGGCCTGCGCGATTACCACGGCGGCCGGGATGGAGGCCAGGGCGACGCTCCCGGCGATCGAGCAGGCGCTGCAGGCAAGCGACCCGCTGAGTTCGTGAAACGGCGGTATGGGCGCTGCACAAGCTCATGGGGCGAGAGGCGCGGGGGCTGACGGAGGGCTTGAGGCAGGATCCGGACCCGCAGGTTGCGAGGACGGCAGAGCGAATGCAGAGTGATCTCCCGGAGGGTATCGTGCTGACTATTTTTGAGAAAATGCTTGCGTTGAAAAAGGCTTCGATCTTCGGCGAGACGCCGGACGAGGCGCTGCTGCAGGTGGCGCCGCTGCTGGAGGAACGGCTGGCGGGGCCGGGCGAGACGGTGATCGCGAAGGGCGACCTGGGCGACTGCATGTATATCCTGGTGGACGGGGAGATGCGGATCCACGACGGGGAGCGGACGCTGAACGTGCTGGGGCCGGGGGCGGTGTTCGGGGAGATCGTGGTGCTGGACGCGGAGCCGCGCACGGCTTCGGTGACGGCGCAGGGCGAGGCGCTGCTGCTGCGGCTGAGCCAGGAGACGTTTTATGAGGCGATGGACGCTTATCCGAGGGTGGCGAGGGGGATCATCCGGGCGCTGACGCATAATTTGAGGGCGAGGTGCGGGACGTGGGGGAGCTGAAGGCGAGGGGTGAAGCTGGAGGCGGGTTCTGATAGAGCGGGTTAAAGAGTTGAACCGAAGACGCGAAGGACGCGAAGGGAAGGCTATAGGAGGCCGAAGGAATTTTGGGGGTTGATTTTAAAGATTGAAACGCGAGAAGGATCGCGTAAGGACTTGGGGGGAAAAGAGGGATACGAGACCGCGAATCGCGAAGGACGTGAGGAATTTTGGGATCGAAGTATAAAGATTGGACGCAAAACCGCGAAGGTCGCGAAGGACGCGAGGGGGAAAAGAGGGATTTACCGTGGATGAACGCAGATATTGGGTTTAAAGATTGAAACGCGAGGAATTGAGCGAATCGAAGATTTTGGTTAACAATTCTTCGATTCCTTCGCGGTTAAGCTTTAATTTTTGGCCTCTTTACCTCCTGATCACGGGCAGGTAGATTTGGATTTGGACTTCGAAGGCGCCGATGTCGACCGCTATGACGCCGACCCCATCGCCATCCACCGGGCGGCCGAGGCCGCCGCTGGTCGGTCTGGGGCCAGGTGGACGGAAATCCGGCGTCGATCGCGGGGCTGCCGGGGAGGAGGGCATGGGTCTGGGTGGGGCCGCCGTTATCCGCCAGCGAGGCGAGCATGGGGTCGGTGTTGATCTGATTGAAGGGTTCGACGAAATTGCAGGTGCCGTCGCTGGAGATGTTTGAGTCGCCGGGAATGGATGGGGGATTGGAGGCGCCGGCGCAATTCTCGGAGATATCCGAGGGCACGTTCGTGCCGCGGAAATTTCCGGCAACGATCGTATTTACTAATTTGATTTCAGATGCGGGAGTTTTAATATAAATCCCGCCGCCGCGCCCCCAATCATTGTGATCGAAATTGGCGAAGTTGCCGGCGATCGTGCAGCTGTTCAGGGACAGGGCGCCTGACCCAAACAAGATGCCGCCGCCGGAGACATTGGTCACATTGGCGCTGACCGTGCTATTCAGCATCTCCAGCCTGCCATAGGTGACGATGCCGGCGCCGCCGATCGTCCCCGTGCCGTGGTTGCCCGCGACCGTGGAATCGGAAATCACCGTCTGGCCCTGGGTGAAGATCCCGCCGCCGCTGTAGAGGACGACATTTTCGGGGCCGACCATGCTGCGCTCCAGCCAGAGCTTGCCCCAGCTGGCGATGCCGGCGCCATAGCCGGCATTGTTGAGCGTGATGGTGCACTGTGCGATGACGAGCGAAGCGCCGGGCAGGTTCAAAACGCCGCCGCCGGATATGTCGTACATCGTGACCGGGGTGGGGACTTCGGCGCGGCCGGCCGTGATGGTGAAGCCGTCGAGCAGCGCCGATTGGGCGAACGGGAGCGGGCCGGTGACGACGTGGACTGCGTTGTCGGCCGAGTTGCCGACGAGGCCGATATCCCCGCTCAGGACGGTCGGGTGGGTCTGCGGGTCGCGCTGGGTCCAGAGGCCGCCGCCGGGGGGGAAGCCGCCGTAGATCGCTGCGCCATTTTTGATATGGAAGGTGAGGCTGCGGTCGCCGGCCGGTCCGAGCGGCTTCAAGAGGCCCTGGGCGACCCAGACCATCCGGCCGGGGAGGCGAGGTCCAGGGCGGACCCCAGGTCGAGGAAGGCGCGGGCCCAGGTGGTGCCGTCATGCGGGAGGCCGAGGGCCGAGGGGTCGACGTGGATGACCGGCTGGGTTTCGTAGGCGCCGATATCGACGATCGGGGGGGTGCCGAGCCCGGTATCGGGGACTGCAGCGACATCCACCAAGCGGGGGTTTCCGTCCAGGTCGCGTGAGAGGACGGCGGGGACGGGCATATTCCAGCCGGCATCGACGAGGGGCGAGGCGGGCGAGAGGCGCAGGTTTCCGGCTTGAGGGCGATGAAGAGCGGGTCGAGGCTGAGGTTGCCCGGGCCCGGGTAGAGCTCGCCCTGGATATCGCTGTAGACCACATCTGTCTGGCTGTCGTATGATGTAGAGATCTGGGGACCGACATCGGCGGTGTTGCCCCACAAGACGGCGTTGCTGATCATGAGCTCGCTGGCGTTGATGTTGTATATCCCGCCCCCTACGTCCTGGGCGGAGTTGGCTGAGAAGGTGACGTTGGTCAGGGCGGCGATGGCATGGCCGAAGGTATGGATCCCGCCGCCGTTGATCAAGGCCGGTATTGCGGTCGAAGACGACGTTCACCAGCTCCGTAACGCCGTCCGGTCCGGGGCCGGTGATGAACAAGCCGGCGCCGGCGGCGGCGTAGTTGTCCTGGAAGACGATATTGCGGAGGGTCGCGGAGCTGGACTGCAAGAACATGCCTCCGCCCCACTCACCCGTCGGGTCCACTCCAGTCGTTATAGGCGCCCGAGATCACGAAGCCGTCCAGGACCACCCGGGAGGCGAGCAAGCTGGCGGTGACGACCCGGTAGAGGCGGCTTTCAAGCATTTCGCCGCTGGAGACGTCGCCGCTGAGGGTGGTGAGGTGGGTCCCCCAATTCCGCTGGTCGAGGGTGACTTCATCCCCGGCAAAGCCGCCGAAGAGGGAGACGCCGCTCTTGAGCTTGAAGGTGGCGGAGCGGGGGTCGCCTGGAATGGTCGGCACGGTGGGTTTGTAGACGCCGGCGCCGACCCAGATCTGGGTGCCCGGGAGGGCGAGGTCGAGGGCGGGCTGGAGCTCGCAGGCGTCGGCGCCCCAGCCCGTGCAGGCGAGGCCGGCGGCACCCGGCTGGACGTAGAGGACGGTGGGTGGGGTGGGAAGGGAAGGGGGAGCGGCGAGGGCGAGGGCGCTCCCGGCTGAGAGGATGAGAACGAGGGCAAGCGAGGCGAGCTGGAAGATCGTGCGTGCGGTTCGACGGGTCATGGGGTCCTCCTTTGAACGGGTCGAATGCGGTTGGGTATGGAATTGGCGAGGGGTGCGAGGCGAGCGGGATGCTGATTAGAAGTATCGCGCCGGAGGGAGGAAAATGCAACAGGTATGGAGGGAGAGAAAGATTGAACCGCGGAGTGCAGGCCGCGAGAAATTTTGGGGTTGATTTTAAAGATTGAGACGGCGAAGGAGGCAAGGACATGAAGGAGGAGGTGGATTTTTTGAAACTTTAAAGATTGAAACGCGAAGAGCACGAGGAATTGAAGGAGATCAAAGAGGGCGAAGGAATTTGGGGATTGATTTTAAAGATTGAAACGCGAAGAGCGCGAAAGGACGCGAAGGACGCGAAGGAGGAGGTGGGATTCTTTTGAGGTACCCTCGCCATATTGAAGGAATTGAACGCGAAGGGTTCGGTCAGTAGCTCCGCAAAACCAGCGGGAGGTAGAGCAGATACCGCTCCGGCTCGGTCACCGCACCGCCGCCCCAGAACCCCTCGCTCAGCACGTAGACACCGCCCGTCGAGAGCCCCGCGTCGGGCTGGCCCGCCATCCCGCCGAGCGAGTAGCCGCCGCCGGTGCTGAACGTCCCGCCCCCGCCGTCCACCGTCGCCCACGAGAGGTCATACCCCCCGCCCGATTGCGCCAGCACCGGGACGGCCGCCAACAGGACCAGGCAGGCGAGCATCCATCTCAGGGGACGGAAGCCTCGTATCGAGCGGAGCCAGGGCAGGTGCACGAGCCTGTCTGCATGGGATCGTGAGCGGCTCATCTTCCCTCCCCTAGTGCAGCGTCACGAAGACCGAGATGAGCCCCGTGCCCGAGTTCGAGCGGCTCCAGCGCGATGCCGACGCTGGTAGAAGCCTCGGATACGACCATGCCGTCGATCGTGCGCGTCTGGAGGGCACGTGCCGCACCGACCTTGCCCGCGACCAGCCGCGTGCCGGCGAGGACGGGGCTCGAGGAGGCGTCGACCCGGACTTGCGCCTGACCGTAAACGACGAGGAAGAGATAGTCGCCAGCCCGGATCTCTCCGTCTGCGCGGTCGATCGACTCCAGGGTGCGGCCGTCTTTGGTGCTTCGGCTCTTCACTCCAAGGGCCTGCACGACGCCGATCGCCGCCTCGCCGAGCGGCGAGGCGGTGGACGCCCAGGACGGGCTGTGAGGTGCCGGCGAGGGGCTCGGCCAAGACGGAGATGGCAACCAGGTCGCCGGGTTGGAGCGCTTCGAGTGCCGCTGTTCAGCCCAATCTGCACGAGAGTGCAACCAACGCATCCGGAGGAATAAATCGCGCCGTCGAAGTAGCCGGCATAGGTCCCGGATTTCGCTCTTGCCATAGACGCCCGGGCTGGTGCCATAGCTGTAGGCATACACGGCCGCCCAGTTGGGGCCCTGCGACACGTTGGAGTAAGATCGGATGCCGTCTCCGTTGCCGGCGGGATTGTTAAGGAGGACCTCCATGCCGTAGCTTTGATTGTCGGCCTGGATGAATGCCCCGTTGCGGGCCCGGACGTTGAATGTGTTTTCCCCGGTATCGTAAAAGTTTTCGCCTGGGGTGTAGTCGGACCAGACGAAGGAGCCCTGGCTGAGAGCCTTGGCGTTGGAGCCGGCAGCGAAGCTGTAGGCGCCTTGGGCAAGGTTGTAGTAACCCCCGGGAACGGCCGCATAGTCCCCGGTCCACGAGGCGCCCCCCGCGGTGTTGCCAAAGCCGCCGGCCACCGTCGTATAGTCGCCGATAGCTGCATTGCCATAGCCCCCACCGACGGCCGCCTCCCCGCCGCTTGCGGTATTCCACTGGCCACCGGCCACAGTGGATACTCCCCCAGAGGCGGTATTGGCAAGGCCGCCGCCTATCGCCGTATAACCGGCCAGAGCCCGGTTCCAGCAGGGCTGGTCGTACGTCGCGCCGCAGGTCGAGTTAAATTCGCCCCCGCCTGCGATGGTGGCTCCCAAGAAGCTCGTGGCGACCTCATTGGCAGGGCAGCCGCCGATCACGTTCACATTCTGAACCGGGTTGCCGACCGGCTCCAGGCGCAGCGCCCGCATCCCGTTGACCTTAAGCTCCAGCGGCTGGGCGTTCGTCGTGCCAAGGAAGTTCGTGCCCGGCACCGTCCCGGCGTTGCCGAAGAGCGACCAACCCGTGTCGTCCGCCTCACAGGTCACGGAGCCGTCGGCGTTCACGATGCGGATCGACGAGCCGGCCGCGCATGTCCCGCTCACCCGCCGCTGGATGGTGCTCGTGTCTGCCGAGAGGGTGACGTCGCCGCTGGTTCCTCCGCCGCTCAGCCCGGTTCCGGCATACACGGCCGTGATGTCGCCGCCTCCCCCTCCGCCGACCGGCTCGCAGGTCACCGTGCCGTCCTGGTTCACCACGCGGATGGCATTGCCGGCGGGGCAGGTCCCGCTCACCCGGCGCTGCATGGTGCTTACGTCGGCGGAGAAGGTGGTACCCGAGAGGACCAGCCCCATCCCGGGGCTATAGGTGGTGTTGTTGTCGACGCCGTCTGCAAAGTCGGACGGGATGCCCACGATCCCTCCCCACGACGACCCCATGGCATGGAGCGCATACGGGGCCGCCGTCAGCTGCTGGCGCGGCGCCAGCGGCGTGTAGGTCCCACCACCCGCCGGGCAGCGTACCGCGATGTCGAGCCAACGCGCCTCGCCCTGGAACCTGTCGCCGCCCCAGTCCAGGATCACGGTGAAGTAGCCTTCCGCCAGGCCGACGTTGGGTCTGGTCAGGGTGGTTCCGACCTGGGTGCCGAGGGTCTCGGCGTCCCACAGGCCGAACTCGAAGTCGCACAGGCCGGTGTAGGGATTCCCGGCGCTCTTGAGCCGTCCCTGGTAGGTGAATGCCGACGTCAGCGGGGTGCCGGCCGGCGCCTGGGCCTGCGCCAACCCTGCCAGCAGGACCAGCATCAGGACAACAGCCAATCCGATGCGAAGGAATCGCCCGGCTTTGATTTTTTCCCCCTGTGAAGTTGCAGTTTTCTGCAGGACCGCCAGAATAAAAACAGCCCGGTGCGCCGGGTCTAGCTGGCGGGCGGGCTGAAGGGAGAGCGGTAGCGCGGAGCGAGGCGAGCTGGAAGTTCGTGCGTGCGGTTCGACGGGTCATGGGGTCCTCCTTTGAACGGGTCGAATGCGGTTGATTTAAAGTATCGCGCCGGAGGGAGGAAATTGCAACAGGTGGAGGAGAGGATGCCCTCACCCCCCCCTCTCCCGCAGGGAGAGGGGGGAGGGGTGAGGGTGAGAGAGGGTTAAAGAGATTGAAACGCGGAAGGAGGCGGCGCGAGGGGGGTTGGATTGACTTTAAAGATTGAACGCAAAGCGAAGAGCGCGAAGGACGCGAAGGGTAGGAGGAGGAGGGATTTTAGGATTGAATTCAAAGATTGAAACGCGAAGGAACAAAGGAATGAAGGGAGCGGGGAAGGAGGACGAAGGGATTATTGCGCGGATGTTCTGATTTTGGGAAAGCTGCAATTTATCCAACATTTCAGAGGAGGGTCCAGTTTTTCAGAAATCAGCGGCACAGCGGAAACCGATATCGTTGTAGCGGCTCGACGGAGCGTAGTAGCCGCGGCCAGCCGTGCGCAAAAAGTAGGCCATGGTGTCCCAGCTGCCGCTGCGGAGCACCTTCGAGGTCCCTTCCGCCGGCCCAGGCGGGTTGAGATAGGGCAGGGTGCTGTAATAGGTGCCGCTGTACCAGTCGTTGACCCATTCCCAGACGTTGCCGGCCATGTCCAGCGCGCCGTAGGGGCTGGCTCCGGCGGGTAGCTGCCCACCTGCGAGGTGTCGCCCACGCAGTAACTCGATGCCAGTGTTAGCCATTCGCCAGGGTACAGTTCGGGGCCGCGTCGCCCCACGGGTAGCGCGCGCACGGTCGTGCCGCGGGCGGCTTTCTCCCATTCGGCTTCGGTCGGCAGGCGCTTGCCGGCCCAGGCGCAGTAGTCCTCGGCGTTGTACCACGAGACGTAGATCACCGGGTAGTTGGCGTAGGTCGGGTTGCCGTAGTAGGAGGAGCGGGTGTAGGAATAATTGTACAACGGCGCGGCGCAGGCCCCCGCCGCCACGCACTCGGCGTATTGGGCGTTGGTCACTTCGTATTTGTCGATATGGTAGGCGTCCAGGTAGACGGTGTGCAGGGGCAGCTCGTCTGAGTAGCAGGAATAGCCGCCGTTGTGGGCCGGGTCGCAGCCCATCTGGAACTCGCCGGCGGGGACGTCCACCATTTCGCCGGTGTCGACGAAACGGAAGACCAGCGGGAGGTAAAGCGCCTGATCCGCCTGCGGGCTTTCCTGGGCCGCTGCCGGGAGGACGAGCCCTGCCGCCGCGACCAGGATCAGGAGGATGAGAGGGATTGGAAGGTCTGAGATGCTTGTTCATAGGGTCACTCGCTTTGCTCGTGAGGGCTTTATGGATGAGGCGGCGGGGGATAGAGGTTCTGGTGGTTATGATGATACACATTTTTTGAAAAGTACAGGGAGAATTATGAGGAGATTGGAGGAGGAGGGCACGAAGGAGGAGGCGGGTTTTAATGAACAACCTTTAAAGATTGGACGGGCGAAGGAGCAGGAGGAGGCGAAGGAGGAGGCGGGTTTTAATAAACAACCTTAAAAGATTGAAACGCGAAGGGCGAAGGCGACGAAGGGCGCGGAGGGACGGAGGGCAAGGAGTTTTAATGAACAACTTTAAAGATTGAAACACGAAGAAAACGAGAGGGTGAAACACGAAGGAGGAGGCGGATTTCGTTGATCAATTTAAGATGAAACGCGAAGGAGGCGAAGGAATCGAAGGGCACGAAGGTTTTTTTATGGAACATCTGCGAGGGTTTAGAATCATCAGGTTTCGTTTCATTAGTTGAATTTGGTAATAAATTCAATTCGATTCAATTCCACCCTGGAGGGGAGGAGGTGGATGGGAGGTATTATAGCACAGATGTTCTGTTTTGGGGAGGGGGTAAGGAGAGGGAGGAGAGGGGGAGAGGAGAAGAGGAGGATGGGGAGATGAAGGTCGAGATACGACTACATCTTCGATTTCAGATAATTGATAAATGATGTGCATGACATAAGAAAATATTTTGCATCTGCAACTGTAAGATCCGGTTCTTCTATCATTGCATGTCGGATGCCTCCTTCGTTAAATAGTGTAACCGTAAAGTTTTTCGAATGCTTGTAATAATGCTGTATGGATTTTTCCATTCCGCTCAATTCTTTTCAGTGCATCTCCTAATGCGGCATTAGGATCTTCTGTGATTATCACTGCCAGGCTCTCCACAGCTGTAATGGATTCTTTAATCGAATTTCTATAATCAGGATTTTCTCGATCACTAAGAAGCTCCAATGCTCGGTGTAAATGTTCTGCAACTCCAGGAAATTCTTTGTCTTCGTAAAGCCTCATCAATCATGAGGATCTCTTGTTCATTCGTGACATCTGTGCAAATATACCCAATAAATCTATATGCGGATAATTCATTACCAAGAATGTGATTAATTGACTCATTGAGAACATTATCATCCAAGTTCTGCAAGGTGAACTCTAGAAAATCATATACTTCATACCATTCACATGAGAAGAAGTAATTGCGAATTATCTCTAGAATTCCGTAAGGAGAATAAGGTCGTAAATCAACAGTTTGTTTAAAGAAATACAGCCACAAATCTGTGCTGTAATTTTCCATTCCCTGGTCCTGTATGACCTAATCCTAAATCCAGAAACCCTGGTTTTTTCCAGACAATCAGGTCAAGAACATTCCAAAGTGAGTTTCGAAGCTCCACATTCATGCCATCACGTTGAATGATTTCAGATATCGGTCTACAGCCCTTACGTTCACTAAAAAGCATAATCCACTATTCCTTGGTATAGCAAATGTCGATCATCATTTGACCTTGTACGAACGAAGAGTAATCTGGTTCTGGATTTATTAATGGTTGATAATTTCCTGAATATTCCATTATTTGGATACAACATGAAAATATCTTGTTCATTGATGATTGCCTATCTTAATATACCACCAAGTAGTATTTCAACAACCAGAAAATAACCTGAGGCGTAAAGCTGCTACTGGTGCCCATTTTTTGGTTCGTTTCAAAAAAACAACTCGAAACGAATGAGATCCTGGCGGAGGGCACGGGGGAGGAGGTGGGTTTTTTTGATCCATTTTTAAAGATTGAACCGCGAAGAGGCCGAAGGGCACGGGGGAGGAGGAGAATTTTATTGATCCATCTTTACAGATTGAAACGCAAAGGAGGCGAAGGGTTGTGGGGTTGAGTTTAAAAATTGAAACGCTAAGAGCGCAAGGACGCGAAGGATATTTTGTGGAAGATCTGCGAGGGGTTGGATCAGCAGGTTTCGTTTCATTAGTTGAATTTGGAATAAATTCATTTCGATTCAAATCCAGCCTGGAGGGGAGGAGGTGGATGGGGGGATTATAGCACAGATGTTCTGTTTTGGGGAGGGGTTGTGTGCAGAGGAAGGGAGGAAGATAAAGGCTGATTAGAAGGAAAAGGCCAGTTTGACCGCTGGCTCGAGAATGGTGGGTCAGCGACCTAGACTTGCGGATGGCAGGCCCAACCTAAGACTACATGTAAAAAACAGGTATTACAAGTTTACATAATCATTCCATCTTATATTCTGATAGAAAAGAATTATGAAATTTGAAAAATTTCACCGTAGTGAGGATGATCTCCCAGAATGGAAATGTCAAAATTGATACAGATATCAATATCCTGTTGTGAAAAATAGTTATTATGGATCAACTCTTCACGGATTTGGTCGGAAATCTCATTAATGTTCGCGTTCATCAGGATCATAATTATGAATAAGAAACTCTCTATAGCACTTCTCAATGATGCAACGTGAATGCATTTGGATCTCATTTGTAGCACGTAGGATTTCAATAATTTTTGTATCAAGCGCAACCTGAGTACTATAGAAAATATTACCATTCGAATGAGCGATATCATTCCGGTCGTCTACCAGCTTAGCATAGGTGCCGATATTGCTATTATCACAGGCAATGAGCTTTAGAATGCGCAATATACTTCTTTCTTTTACAGTACTAAAAACAAAAGGAGATGTCGCCTCGAGCAGTTTCTTTTCAGTTTCTCTATCGAAACCGATGAGACTTTTTAAAATCATTTGGCTCATTTTGCCTGATCTGCCATATATTAAGATACCAATACTCATCATCAACATATGGTAGGCAAGAAATGCAAACTGATATTTACCGTTTTTATAATTCGTTTCGAAAAGCCTCCCAGAGAAAAGAAATATACTCCTGTTCCTTTGGGCTTCTGAAGGAAAGCGGCAAATAATTATTCAATTCAAAAGCTTCTTCCATAACTCAGACCTACCTTGATGATTGATCGCCTTCACTCCAAATTCTGGCGAGGGTGGATTGGATTTTTTTCTCGAAACGGTTGATGAGTTTGAGGTTAGCATTGACGAGAGATTGCTCGGCTTCGATTTCGCCAACAATATCTTGTTGTACGGATAAGGATGGAAGAGGTAATTTAATCTGCTTGATAGCACTACCATTAAACTGCGGTTGACCACCACCTGTGACAAGGGTCCTAGCTTAAGACCCAATAATCATTACTCTGTGCATATATCCAAAAGTATTTAGGAAGAACAAATTTATCCGGGAAACGTAGACGAATAAGATATGATGCAAATATTGAAGGATGATCACCATTGAATATCATGGTTTTCCCAAACGTTGCCCCAGTTCGAGCAACGAGAATATCCCCCTTTTGAAAGGAGATATTTTTTCAATTCTTCTGTTAGAGTTATGTACTTTGGATTTTCCAACCGAAGATGACCACTTTCACTAATGTCCGTTATTCGAACAAACCGAGCATCACCTTGATCGACAGCACTTTCTGTAAAACCGTATTCAGGTTGACAGATCTGACCAAGACTGATTATTGGCCAATCTGGGTGGATGGGAATATGGGGGCGGTAGTTGTCTACGACGAAACGGGCGCCTTCGATGACTTTCTGGTAATTTTCAATTTCGGAGACGATTTCATGCTGTACTTCAAGAGGTGGGAGAGGGATTTTCAGTTCTTTGAGTAATGGGATATTAACCCCACTTCGCTCATTATCGCCAGTAAGAGCGCGAATATCGGTATACATTGAACGCATAATCCAGAAGATATATTCTGGGATTGCTCGAACAGGTTCTATTGGAGAAATTGCGACGAGCGATTGATTGCAGGTGGCACCTTCCATTCGTAGCAATGCAACGGTACCACGTGTCTTGCCTTGCCCATTAAGCGCAATTAAAACGCTATTGTTGGGAAGGTATCGTGCATTGGAATTCTGTACACCCTGCTTAGTAATTCGCCTTTCACAATCAAATATTTCGAACTTGTGAATGTCGCCAGAAACAAGCCACGGAACGGTGCCGCCTTCGTAATATTCGGGAATTGTCGAAGTTGGCGTACCGCCGGTCATAAATGTGCAAATTTCTCTAAGAGCGACATCTGGCCACTTTGCAGGAACTAATCAAATCTGCTTTTTATATCTATCCCCTCCAGATTGAAATCGCCAGTAGATGCGATTTTCTCCTTGGAACAACCACGCTTAGTATCGATGGGATGTCTTCATGAGCATCATTCAAACAGAGGCGGCGCAAATATTATTAATCTCGGAAAGTGCTAGAGGTAAGTCATTCTTCTCAACAAGGCGGCGCTGGGCGCCGAGGTCGAAGCCATCATTCTCGATTTTGAAGAAAGCGATGTGATTGTTGCTTCGCCAGCGCCTTGTCGAGAATAAGAATCGAGGTCTTGACGCCAGAGTACGGATTGAACACGCCGGCTGGCAGGGAGATGACGGCACAAGGTAATTCTTCCACCAGCATCCTGCGAAGCTCCATGTAGGCGTTCTGGCTCTGGAAGATAATGCCTTCAGGCACGATGATGCCGGCGCGGCCGTTGGTGTTAGGTGTTCGGCGATGTAATCCACGAAGAACACTTCGCTGCGCTTGGCTTTGCACCGAGAAACGGTTGTGCGGCCTGATGCCGCCTTTGGCGACATGAAGGGCGGGTTGGCCAGGATCACGTCGGCATATTCATTCCAGCGATCCTGGCTGGTCAGCGTGTCATATTCGTAAATATGCGGGTCAGCGAAACCGTGCAGATACATATTCACCAGCGAGAGCCGCACCATGTCGGGAGAGATGTCGTAACCTGTGAAGTTCTTCGCTAAGACGCCCTCGTTCATCAGGGGTAAGTGTGCTATTACCTTTTCATCTCTGTTTGCCTTGAGGATATGCTTATAGGAGGAAATAAGAAACCGGCAGTGCCACAGGCAGGATCGAGGACGGTTTCGTTTTTCTTGGGGATCGATAACTGCGACCATGAAGTCGATGATATGCCGCGGAGTGCGGAACTGCCCTGCATCGCCCTGTGAGCCGAGCACTGAGAGCAGATATTCAAATGCATCTCCGAGTTGTTCGCTGTGGTCATAGTCAAACTCGTCGATCATCTTAAGAAAAGCACTGCAGGGTCTCAGGATCACGATAAGGCAGGTAGGCATTCTTGAAGATATCCCGGAAAAGCAGCGGGATGCCCGGGTTTTCATGCATCTTCGCGATGCCTTCAGCATAGAGGTTCAGGGTTTCAAATCCACCCAATCCGAACGCATCAGTTTTGCCCAGCCATAGCTTGCAAACTCACCCGCGAAAAACTTGCGCTTTCCTCCCAACTCCTCGGACTTCGGCATCCATGTCATCCATGAATTTATAAATCAGAGCGATGGTGATTTGTTCAACCTGGGATTTAGGATCAGGAACCTTGCCGACCAGGATATCGCGGGCAGTGTCAATCCGTCTTTTGGTATCAGTATCAAGCATATACTCCTCTAAATTGCGAACTGGTTCAAGGGTACATAATCCTTAATGTATTCCGGAATGATCGTGCGGTATTTTGCAGGCACGGCTTTGAAGTCAGCGGGTGGAAAAGAAGGGTTGGTATGCCAGGTCAGTGAATTGTTTTGATCTCAATGATGTGACGAATCAAATCGCTTGTTATATATGCTTTGAAGAAGTTCTTTAATCGCCGGGATAGCCTCAGGATCTTCAGGCTTGTAGTCCAAAACAAACTTTGCAAACTCTTCCTCCAGAAGTTCGTCCTTGGATTTGAAGCTAGGGATAAGCCAAAGATCTTTCTCCAGGATTTCGCGCAAGTCAGATCCGACGATCTACCGCAGCGGCTTTGCGAAGTTTTCCAAGATTATAGAATTCTTCGGGTTTATCGAAAACTTCACGATTTACATACTCGATGACCTGATCCCATTGACCGGCTTTGACGGCATTTGCGATAAAATCGTCTTTCACGGACAACTGTCTTCAAATTTTTCGAAGAACATGCGGTCGATCTTCATCCCTTCATATCCGATAGTCTCTTCATGGATTGGAAGCAGGATATCCGCACCGAGATGTTCATAAGTATCAATTCTTGCGACTGAAAATCACGCACCAGGTCACTTTCTGAACCTATAACCAATAGGTCGGGGGAGTTCCAAAACTTCATCGTAGTTGATAATCTTCTTCGAAGTACTCACAGTTGGCGAAAAAATCGAAGAGTTTGTAGGAGGTCTTCTTGAGGAGCTGAATGCTATCCTTAATGCTATCGTCAAAGAGTTGCTCTATGAAAATTGTGCTTACGGGTACCACGCCCCTTTATCTGGATAAAGTCCGTTGGTGAAAAGATCGGTCTGAAAAGGCCTAGATTGAGAATATCGGTACAATCATAGCCTGTTGTCATCATGCCGACCGTAACACAGACGCGGGCTTTACTGGTCTTATAAGACAGCAAGAAGTTAGCTGATCCAGAAGATTGTTGTTAGCAAAATTGACAGCAAACTGTTGGGCATCTGGTATCCGAGAGGTGACTTGAACTGCAAAATCGGACTTATATTTACCAGGGAACATCCGATCTGCCATCTGGTTGAGAACCTGGACTGAGCTTTGCAGCATGATTCTGGCTGACAGAATAGATGATGGATTTACCGATTTCACCACTGATCGGATCGACGCAAAGCATTATCCAGAAAAGTCTTACAGAAAAATGATTTGTGGCTTCAGAAAAGAAACGTTTTTCAAACTCCTGCTGTTTGAAGGATTCCTCTTGGTCTTCACCCGCATCATCTGCGAATGTAGACAACAAATCCTTCTTCTGATAGCAGTTCGGTCGTAATCTCGGTTCGTGCATCTACAACGGTAGGATTAACCAGATAACCATCCTTCACGCCATCAAGCAAGCGAATAGCGATAGGTTGGTTCACTATTTTCACAGCCGAAAGTCCGATAAGTGTCCAACATCAGACGCCGTTCAATTCGCGAGGGTCTTTCGATTGGTAGGGTCGGCATGATCAAACCGGTAAGGTAGTCTCTGGGAGTGGCGGTAAGTCCTAGTTTATAACCAATAAAATATTCAAAAACAGCTCGAGCATTACCGCCGATGGAGCGATGGGCTTCATCGGAGATGACCAGGTCGAAATCTGTGGGTGAAAACAGCTGTTGATATTTGTTGTTGAACAGCAGGGATTGAACAGTTGTGACGACGATTTCAGCACGCCGCCAATCGTCCCGATTTTCCTTATAGATTACCGTTTGAAAATCAGCCGAAAATTGCGTGGTCAGAGCTTTTTCGCCTGATCTTCAAGCTCAAGGCGATCCACCAGGAAGAGGACGCGTTGTGCATTTCCAGTGCGGAGAAATAGCTTGATAATGGCTGCAGCAGTAAAGTTTTCCCGGTGCCGGTAGCCATTTCAAAAGAAAGCGATCCTTGCATTCTCTTTACCGCATTTTGTAAGCTGTGGATGGCCTTCAGCTATAATGCCGGAGAAAGCGCAATTTATTACCTTAATATAGCCTGGACGTTCGCTTCATTTGCCATGCAGCTCAATTGGTAATTAGGGTGTTGAGTGAGAACAATGTAATCCTACCTGACTTGCTCATCGATCAGTCGCTGAGGATTGGGGGTGATTTCTGGTAGCCGGTCACTAAATCTGGGTTAGGAAATGTGGTAATGATATAAGGATTGCCACGATCCAGGTCCCAGAAATAATGCAGGTTGCCATTAGAAAGATGATAAATCGGCAATTTTGGGAACGGGCATACTTGCGAGCTTGCTCTTTTCACCAACCAGTGGGTTACATCTTCAGATTTTGCCTCCAAAACAATCAGAGGAAATCCTTTACCATCCAGCAGAAGAAATCGACAAAACCATTTTTGGTATTTTCGAAGTCCTCACCCAATGTATCGAGATCAACATTATTAATCTTTACATTGAGTTCGACGCAAATATTGGCTGGTTTATTATCTTCTTGGAAGAAACGCCAACCGGCTAATTCAAGAAGTTTATTAATTTTGATGCGGGCTTTTGCTTCTTTTTCAGACATAGTTTATTTATGTTACAAATAATATCATTCTATTAAATAATTGGGAAAGATAAGTAAATTGTTGTCATGAGCCAGCTTGCAACAATCATTTATTTAAATGCCTTTGGATGCGTACAATCTACGAACATTTTTTCAGTCATCCGGCAATCCTCCCCGCCCACCCCAAGCCGGTCCTGAGTGCAGGGAAGGAGTATTGGAATCCACCTCACCAAAAGCCTAGCACGTGATACTGCTGCCCAAAGGACAGGTGACGCGTTCTGCATCCAACTACCGACGGCGGGCGGCGAATTTCGATTTCAGGCTCGACCGGACGACACGAACAGCAGACCCCAAGCCGAAGCCCTCGCTTCGGAGGGCAGGCCCTCGCTGCGGAGGACAGGATTTACCTGCATGTTTTTTTGAACTGCTGTACAATTGAGCTGCTGCGAACACTGCTCTTTATTATCCGGATGGTCCGTGGTTCCGCGGAAATTCCAAACCCGGCCTAAACATCCGCAAATAACCAACCGAATCAATCATCGGGCTGCTCAGCCCAGGAGGATCAGATGTTTGAAAAAATTATCGAGAAGATCAAGGGAATGCTGGGGGGCAAGGCCATATCCGACGCAGACCTCATGGCCGTGCTGGAGGAGAAGGCGGAAGGCAGGGGCTTGAACTGGAAAACCTCGGTCGTGGACTTTCTGACGCTGCTGGGGATCGACAGCTCACGCAAGAACCGCGACGCCCTGGCAGCAGAACTCGGCGTGTCCCCAGAACTGAAAAGCGGCTCCGCGGCGAAGAACGAAGCCCTGCGCAAGGCTGTGTTCAAGAAGCTGGCGGAGAACGGCGGGAATATCCCCGGCTCACTTTTGGATTAGAAGTTCGGGTTTCGCCACCAGGGGCCGATCCAGCAGGCTGAACCCGGCGATAAGGTCCCACCCCCAGGCGCCGTTCAGGCCCTCCCTGCGGATGCGGCGGGTCAACGACCCTCCCTGCGGAGGGCAGGCCCTCGCTGCGGAGGGCGGGCCCTGCGACGCGGCAGGAGCCCTTTCTCCCTCCGCCGGCATTATTAACCTATGCGCAATTGAGATAACCCGCAAATCATCCCCTCCTGCGGAGGGCAGGCCCTCGCTGACGGAGGCCAGCCTCGAGCAGCCCGCCCTGCGGACATTGGCAGAGCCACCTCCACTCGCGCGGAGCGAGCTGCACAGCACCGTCAGCACACTTGAGCTTACAGGCTCCCCTCTCCTGGAATGCCTTGATCAGGCGCAGCTTTCCGAACGTTGAGCGGCTCAATGGGAAGGCGGGTCAGCGCCCTCCTGCGGAGGGCAGGCCCTCCCTGCGGTTCGCAGGCCCTCCGTGCGGAGGCGGCTTTCGACCTCCCTGCGGAGGGCAAGCCTACCCGACAATTGGCAGGTCCATCGCTGCGGAGGACTCACTCGCCCTCCCTGCGGCGAGCGAGGCCGGCCCTCCCTGCGGAGCAGCTCATCCGACTCTTTAAAATTGCTCCCCAAAAATGATGTCCGCAGGACTTGACATAATGTAAAGTATGTATTACTATTAGTATAGAACAGCATACTATAAGTAATTTTCAGCATACACAAGGAGAGTCGAATGTCAAACCGAAAAAACGAGATCAGCGTATCATTGGTCAGCACCCTGCTCATTTTGGGCTACTACCTGTTCAACCTGATCCCGATGTTCCAGCAAGAGGATTTGAGCTCCGATGAGGTCTTCCGGCTGGCCGGAATTGTGATCGCCGCGACGATCGTCCTGAACATCCTCGGCAATATCATCACGAATATCGTCATCCACATCGTCCACGCGATCCAGACCCAGTCGGACCAGGAAGTGCGCATGATCGAGGACGAGCGTGACAAGCTGATCGGGCTGAAGGGCACACGGGTCACTTACATCTCATTCTCAATCGGCGTCTTGATCGCGATGCTGAGCTTCGTGTTCGGGCAGCCGGCGCTGGTGATGTTCAGCCTGATCATTTTCTTCTCGCTGCTTTCAGAAATCATCGGCGACCTGGGCCAGTTCTATTATTACGGCAGGGGGGGCTGAAATGCAGAAGTACCAGGTTCGCAGCAATATCCGCAAGCTACGCTTCCTGAACGGCGAAATGACCCAGGAACAGCTGGCTGAAAAAGCAGGCGTGACGCGCCAGACGATCATCGCGATCGAGAGGCGGCAAATACTCCCCCTCGCTCGAGCTGGCCTTCAAAATTGCGCTGGCCTTTGGTGCGCCGATCGGCGAAGTCTTTTCTTATGAAGCTGGAGACGAGCAATGAAAGCGATCGTCTACAACCAATACGGCCCGCCAGAAGTCCTGCGCCTGGCAGAGCTCCCCAAGCCGAGGCCGCGCCAGGACGAGGTGCTGATCAAAATCCGCGCCACGACCGTCACGATCGGCGACTGCCGGATGCGCAGCTTCACCGTCCCACCCGAACAACGGCTGATGGCACGGCTGTACCTGGGCGTTTTCAGGCCGCGCCGCCGGGTGCTGGGCATGGAGCTGGCCGGGGACGTCGAAGCGGTGGGCGAAAAAGTGACCCGCTTCAAACCGGGCGACCCGGTTTTTGCCTCGACCTTCGAGGCCGATTGGGGCGGCTACGCCGAATACAAATGCTTCCCCGAAGACGAGGCGCTGGCGCTCAAACCGACCAACCTGGATTACGGGGAATCCGCCGCTTCGGTCGGGGGCGGGGGGACGGCGCTGCGCTGCTTGAGAAACGCGAAACTCCAGCCGGGGCAGGAGGTGCTGGTCTACGGCGCCTCCGGCGCAGTGGGCACGAACGCCGTCCAGCTGGCGCGCAGCCTTTTCGGGGCAGAAGTGACCGGGGTTTGCAGCGCCGCCAACCTCGAGCTGGTGAAATCGCTGGGCGCAGCGCACGTGCTGGACTATGCCCGCGAGGATTTTTCATCCCAGGGGAGGCTCTACGACGTGGTGTTTGACGCGGTCGCCAGGTTCCCCGAGGCGCAGGCCCGCCAGGCCCTCAAACCTGAGGGCGTTTACCTGAACGTCCATCGCAACTCCGCACTCCACACCCAAACAGACGGGGCTGCAGGAAATCCTGGAGCTCAAAGACCTGCTCGAAGCCGGCTATTTCAAGCCGGTGATCGACCGGGTCTATCCCTTCGAGCAGATCGTCGAGGCGCACCGCTACGTCGAGCAAGGCCACAAAAAAGGCAATGTGGTCATACAAGTTGTACAATCCTAAGGAGCAAATCAATGAAAGCAATCGTTTTTACCGAATACGGATCCCCTGAAGTCCTGCACCTGGCTGAAATCCCCAAGCCGACGCCCAAAGAAAACGAAATCCTGGTGCGGGTGCACGCCACACCGGTCAACTACGGCGACCTGACGGCGCGGGATTTCGCCCACAGCCGCATTCAACATGCCCGCCCTGCTTTACCTGCCGGCGCGCCTGACATTCGGCTGGAACAAGCCCAAGATCAACATCCTCGGCAGCGAACTGGCCGGGGAGGTGGAAGCGGTCGGCAGCCAGGTGACAAAATTCAAGCCCGGCGACCCGGTATTTGCGTACGTGGGGATGAAGATGGGCGCGAACGCCGAGTACATCTGCCTACCCGAAAGCGGGACGATCGCGATCAAGCCGGCCAACATGGACTTACGCTGAAGCCGCCACGCCTGCCCTACGGGGCGGTGATGGCCGCCAGCCTGCTGCAGAAAGGCGATGCTCAAGCCCGGGCAAAAAATCCTGATCAACGGCGCCTCCGGCGGGATCGGGGCGATGGCCGTCCAGCTTGCCAAGCAGCACTACGGGGCAGAAGTGACCGGGGTCTGCGGCGGGCCGCGGCTCGACTACGTCAAGGCCCTGGGCGCGGACAAGGTGATCGACTACGAAAAGCAGGATTTCACCCAAAACGGCGAGACCTACGACGTGATTTTCGACATCCTGGGCAAGCGCTCGTTTGCACAGGTCAAAAATTCGCTGACGCCCAACGGGATCTACCTGTTAGCCAGCTTCAAGATGAAGGCGGTTATGCAAATGCTGTGGACTTGCCCTGACCCGCAGCCCGCAAAAAGTCGTCTGCGCCTTTGCGAATGAGACCGCCGACAGCCTGGTGCTGGTCAAGGAACTGGCCGAGGCCGGGAAAATCAAAGCGATCATCGACAAACGCTTCCCGCTCGAGCAAGCCGCCGAAGCCCACCGGTATATCGAATTGGGCGGACGGCAGGGCAACGTCGTGCTGATCGCAGCCGCAGGCGTGAATTCCAGCGAGGAAAATCCTGCGGGAAGGCGATTGCTACGGAAGGCGAGCTCCAACGGATGGGGCTCGCCGAGCCTCCAACCAGGGATTGGGAGTATAATTTCAATGGATCGAGCCTGCCTGCAGGCTCGAGAACCCCTTCAAACCCACCACCCCAACCGCCAAGCCATAGGAAAGGAACCGCCCATGCTCACGCGCATCAGAACTTCTATCCGTCCTGCTGACCGCTGCCCTGCTGTCTACCGCCTGGGCGACCGGGCCGGCTTCGGGCGGCAAGAGCCCGTCCGAACGCAGCCTGCCTGCGGACGTCGAAGAAAATGCCCGGCTGCTGAGCGAGGAGCTCAGCGAACAGGGCTTTGAAATCCTGGAAGGCTCACTGGAGCTGTACACCGTGGACGACTGCCCGGCTTCTTACGAGGAAATGGCGCTGTGCTACGGCAACAACCCGGCCGCGCCGTACGTGCTGGTCTCGCTGCCGAGGTGGGAGAAGGAGTACCTGGACCCTGCGACCGACACGGCTTTCGGCTACGGCAAGCGGGCCCCCTACCGGCTCGACCGCGCGAGGCGATCGTGATCCTGGGCGAGCTGCCGCCGCAGGCGAAGTATTTCGGGCTGCAGAGCTATCTTTTCACCCGCCAGGGCAAGTTTGACAAACACAGCGACTGTCTACCAGGACCTGGACGCGCTGAAACCTGCCCCAGCTTTTCGCCAAGTTCTTCACGTTCGTGCCGCAGAATCACAGCGGATCATCCAGTTCGCCAGCCTGAGCAACGCGATCAACAACGTGGTGATCGAGGAGCAGTCGGGCGAGGCCTTCGGGCAGGAGAAGTTTTTCATCATCACGCCCGACCGTGTGATGGAGGCGGCGGTCCGCGAGGCGCTGGACGAGATCGAGGCAGCGGAGGAGGATATCTTCAGCGAGCCGATCCCGCCCGGGCTGAAGCTTGGGCTGAACAGGCCGGCGGATGATTTTATCTCGATCATCCGCTACGCGATGCCGGAGGACGGAGGCGACCCGGGCGACCCGTCGGACACCTGGCGGAACACGCTGCCGATGGCGGTGCTGCGGGTGCGGGATACCCGCCCCGGGCGGCGGGCCGAGCCGTACGAGCCCGTCGTGCTCGAAGAGCGGGCGATGGCAGACGAACATGATTTAATCAGGAAATCTGCAAGGTCTCGCGGCGGCGGTCGCCGGACGATGGGGGCAGCCTGGGGCGCTGCAGAAGGCCCAGAAGTTCATGGTGATGCAGCGGGCGCCGTTCAACATGGTTGGACCCAAGTGCATCGAGATCGGCGAGAACTGCCTGGGCGACACGCAGGACACCTTCTACCAGTACACCCTGCCGGTGCCGATCACGGATGCGAAGGTCTATGCGGCGGTGGGCACGCTGGGGACACGCACCGGAACGCGACCTACGTGGGGCTGGGGCTGAGCTCGTCGGTACGGCTGCTGGGGTTTGACAACCTTTCGGACACGGACCTGGAGGACACGGCGAGGCGTACAGCGGAGCGGTGGGGAACACGGACAAGCTCTTCGTCTACTATTTCCGCGGAGCTGCAGCGGGCTGGACGGCCTGACCGACGGGAACTGCATGGAGATCGACGAGGAGGACGTGCCGACCTGCAGCGATCCGAACCCGCTGAACTGCGACCGGCTGAGCCTGTCGTTGCGGGACTATATCTCCCCGGGGACTCGCCGGGGGCCGAATGAAGCCGGCAAGCTGGCGGCGATCTTGATCCCGCTGGCAGTGCCGGAGGATTGAGGAGATTGCTTCGTTCCTCCTAAGAAACTTCATGAATCACAGGCTCCAAGCGGAAGCCCAACTTAGCTGCCCGGCGGTTCAGATTACGTAAGATTTGAGTACGATATTGTTGCTCATAATAATCGGCACCAAAGTCATGATAAGGCTTACGCTCTTTCAGCATAAAGTAGATGATACGAGCCAGCTTGTGCGCAGTAGCGGTAATGGCCGCAGGTGTTCCAAGCCGGGCACGCATGCGACGGAAGTAAGCGCCCAAGGCACTGTGCTGTTTTCAGGCTGGCTGCGGCTACCCGCAAAGCAGCGCTAGCTCGATTTTGGCAGGCTGCACACCGGTCTGAATGACCTTGCCGCCGGTGATCTTATTGTTGGGACACAAACGCAGCCAGGAAGTAAAATGCTTCACCGTGGGCCATTTGCTCATATCGGTGCCGATTTCGCTCAGCACTTTCTGGACAGTCAGTTCATCCACCCCATCGATTTGGGTCAAATCCACTCCCGTCAGGCGATAAAGGGCTGGAGACAGATCAAAGTGCGCCTGGTTCTTACGCCGTTTTTGGGTGCGATGGACAGGTGGGGGTGTCCGGGGTCTTCAGGTGGGTCAATTTCCCGGTACATGGCTTCCAGTTCCGCATCGCAAGCCTGCAATTGCTGGTCATAAAAATCATACAACTCCAGGGCCTGTTTGAGTGAACAGATGCTCACGCTTGTAATGGCCTTCCAGCGACTTGGCAATCTCGGTCTCGCTCTTTTTGCATCCCAGCTTGTGCAATGCTGCCAAACTTGTGGGTTGTGCTCTCCCGAAAGGATGGCTCGGATAATCTTCAGTCCTGTCACCCCGGTTATATCGCTGAGGACGTTGGTCAGCCGCAAATTCATCAAAGTCAGTGCCTTCTGCATGTGCTGGATATGGGCAGAACGATATTGCACCAACATTTCACGATGACGCACCAGGCTGCGGATGGCAACAATCTGCTCAGGAGGGCGGAACGAAGGATTGAGCAGGCCATAGGTGTGCAGCTGCTGGATCCATTGGCAGTCCAGACATCCGTCTTGCGCCCGCTACATTCTTCAGATGGCGGGCATTCACCAGACAGACTTCAAAGCCCTCCTCCTCCAGGATTTCATACAACGGAATCCAGTACACCCCTGTGGCCTCCATGGCTACCGTCTTGATCTGGCAGGCTTTCAGCCATCCTGCCAGGCGGCGCAGATCGACGGTGAAGGTCGGAAACGAACGCACGCTCTCTGTGTCCCGGTCGGGAGGCACGGCGACGTACACTTCTTCTGCACCGATGTCGATCCCGGCGGCATGAGGGTTGATCTGCTCCAGGGCATTATGAACTTTCTCTTGACCTGACGCTTCGCTTGACCATGTTTGCAACTCCATAATAAGGGATGTCCAGACCCGATCATCCATAGGTCGTTTACGCTCCTAAACGGGGTCCCATATCAGCCACCAATGATAAATCCACCATGATCGGAACCAAACTCGCAATCGGGTTCGAAAACACCAGTGGCGGGTCGGTTTTAGCTGTCTGGACACGGGACTATTCTACCAAACGCTTCACAGTTTCCTCCAGATATAACTGCGCGAAGCGCTATAGATTAACTCGCAATGACAGGCACGCAATGACAGGAGATTGCTTCGTTCCTCCTAAGAAACTTGAAGTTAACAGGCTCCAAGCGATAGCCATACTTAGCTGCTCGGCGGTTCAGATTACGTAATACTCGAGTTCGATATTGTTGTTCATAAAAATCGGCACCAAAGTCATGATAAGATTTACGTTCTTTCAGCATAAAGTAGATGATACGGCCAATTTATGAGCAGTAGCAGTAATCGCAGCAGGCGTCATCCATAGGGCACGCATGCGACGAAAATAAGCGCCCAAAGCGCTGTCGCTATGCTTCAGGCTGGCGGCAGCAATACGCAAAGCGGTACTGGCCCGGTTCTGGGTTGGCAGCACACCGGTCTGTATAACCTTTTTGCCACCAGTGATCTTGTTGTTGGGACACAAGCGCAGCCAAGAAGCAAAATGCTTGACTGTGGGCCATTTGCTCATATCGGTGCCGGTCTCACTCAATACTTTCTGGACGGTCAAGGCATCTACCCCATCGATTTGGGTCAAGTCCACCCGTCATGCGATACAAGGCCGGAGCCAGCTCAAAGTAAGTCTGGTTCTTGCGAGGTTTGTGCGTGCGAGGGGCAGGTGGTGGAGTTCCTGGATCTTCGGGTGGATCAAACTCCTGATACATAACTTCCAGTTCGGCATCGCAAGCCTGCATTTGTTGATCATAAAAATCATACAATTCCAGGGCCTGCTTCAGCAGCAAATAAATGTTCGCGGCTTGTAGTGACCTTCCAACGATTTGATGATCTCGGCTTCACTCTTTTTGCAGCCCGGTCATCGCGGAATTGCGCCAGAACCTGTGGGTTGCGCTCTCCAGCTACAATGGCTCGGATGATCTTCATCCCGGTAACCCCGGTGATATCACTGAGCACGTTGGTCAAACGCAGGTTCATCTGGGTCAGTGCTTTCTGCATGTGCTGGATATGGGCAGAACGATATTGCACCAGCATCTCCCGATGGCGTACCAGGCTGCGGATGGCAACAATCTTTCAGGCGGACGGAAGGAGGGCTCGAACAATCCATAGGTATGCAATTGCTGGATCCATTGGCAGTCCAGCACATCCGTCTTGCGTCCAGAAACATTCTTCAAATGCCGCGCATTCACCAGATAGACCTCGAAAGCCCTCGTCTTCCAGGATCTCGTACAGCGGAATCCAGTACACCCCGGTCGATTCCATCGCTACCGTATCAATCTCGCAGCGCTTTCAACCATTCTGCCAAACTTTGAAGATCGACCGTGAAGGTCGGAAACGAACGCACACTCTCTTCATCCCGTCGGGTGGAACGGCCACGTACATTTCTTCCGCACCGATATCGATCCCGGCTGCATTCAGATTGATTTGCTCCAGGGCATTCACCTGAACTTTACTTTTTCTTTTGCTTCTGCTTTACCATCGCTTCATCTCCTAGTCAATATGGATGGTCCAGACCCGATCAATCAGAGGTTGAGTACGTTCCTAAACGGGGTCCCCTACGGGCCACCAATGAAAAAACCACGCATGATCGGAACCATACTCGCAAACGGGTTCGAAGACACCAGTGGCGGGCCGGTCTTAACTGTCTGGACTGATAGCCAATTCTACCCATCCCAGTTTCCTCCAGAAAGAAGAGCGCGCAGCGCTGTGGATTTACTCGCAATGACAGCATTGTCTCGTTCCAAGCAACGAGCCAGCCCCCATATGACAGGAGATTGCTTCGCTTAACTCCTAAGAAACTGTTTATACGGCAGAAGGGGTAGCCTCCTCCAGGCGAAAGCCCAGCTTAGCCGCCCGGCGGCTCAGATTACGTAAGATTCTGAATTCGATATTGTTGCTCATAATAATCAGCCCCAAAGTCATGATAAGGCTTACGTTCTTTCAGCATAGCGTAGATAATACGAGCCAGCTTGTGCGCGGTAGCTGTAATTGCCGCAGGCTGCTCCAGGTCTTGCACGAATCCGACGATAGAAAGCGCCCAAGGCACTATCGCTGTCTTTCAAGCTGGCTGCCGCTACCCGCAAAGCGATATTAGCTCGATTTTTCGTAGGCTGCACCCCTCTCTGAATGATCTTGCCGCCTGTGATTTTATTGTTAGGACACAAACGCAGCCAGGAAGTAGAGTGCTTCTCCGTTGGCCATTGGCTCATATCGGTGCCAATTTCACTAAGAACTTTCTGCACAGTCAGTGCATCCACCCCATCGATTTGGTCAAATCCACTCCCGTCATACGATAAAGAGCTGGAGACAGATCAAAGTGCGCCTGATTTTTACGCTGTTTTTGGTGCGAGGGACAGGTGGAGGTGTACGAGGGTCTTCAGGTGGATTCAAATTTCCTGATACAAAGCTTCCAGTTCCGCATCGCAAGCCTGCAATTGCTGATCATAAAAGTCATACAACTCCAGCGCCTGCTTGAGCGTGAACAGATGCTCACGCTTATAATAGCCTTCCAGCGATTTGGCAATCTCGTCTTCATTCTTTTTGCATCCCGACTCGCGAATTTTCGCCAAACTTGAGGATTGTGCTCTCCCGCAAGAATCCCTCGGATAATCTTCAGACCTGTCACCCCGGTTATATCGCTGATCACATTGGTCAGCCGCAGATTCATCTAAGTCAGCGCTTTCTGCATGTGCTGGATATGGCTGAGCGATATTCCACCAGCATTTCTCGATGACGCACCAGGCTGCGGATCGCAGCAATCTGCTCAGGTGGGCGGAACGAGGATTCAGCAAGCCATACGTGTGCAGCTGCTGGATCCATTGGCAGTCCAAGATATCCGTCTTACGCCCAGCTGACATTCTTCAGATGCCTGGCATTCACCAGATAGACTTCGAAAGCCCTCCTTCTTCCAGTATTTCATACAGCGGAATCCAGTACACCCCTGTAGCTTCCATAGCTACCGTATTCATCTGGCAGGCTTTCAGCCATCCTGCCAGGCGCGCAGATCGACGGTGAAGGTCGGAAACGAACGCACGCTCTCTGTGTCCCGGTCGGGAGGCACGGCGACGTACACTTCTTCTGCACCGATGTCGATCCCGGCGGCATGAGGGTTGATCTGCTCCAGGGCATTCACCTGAACTTTCATCTTGACCTCGCTTCTGCTTGACCATCGTTTGCAACTCCATAATAAGGGATGTCCAGACCCGATCATCGAAAGGTTGTGTACGCTCCTAAAACGGGGTCCCATATGGGCCACCAATGATAAAACCACCATGATCGGAACCAAACTCGCAATCGGGTTCGGAAACACCAGTGGCGGGCCGGCTTAACTGTCTGGATTGGGGACTATTCTACCCGCAGCCACCCAGTTTCCTCCAGAAAGAAATGCGCGAAGCGCCATGGATTTACTCGCAATGACAGGCACGCAATGACAGGAGATTGCTTCGTTCCTCGCAATGACAGGCACGCAATGACAGGAGATTGCTTCTTCCTCGCAATGACAGATTGTTTCGTTCCAAGCAATGACAAGCACGCAATGACAGGAGATTGCTTCGTTCCTCGCAATGAGACGCGTCTAATCCATTAAAATGTGCGAAGCGCTGTGGACAGGCTCATGTTGAGAATGTATGATGGTTCTCTGGCGGTTGAAACCGCATCAACGCATGCGAAGTCGACCTACGTCGACTCCTTATGACACGCGTGCTAATCCATTAAGAATGCGAAGCGCTGTGGACAGGGTCCTAAGAAACTTCATGAATCACAGGCTCCAAGCGGAAGCCCAACTTAGCTGCCCGGCGGTTCAGATTACGTAAGATTTGAGTACGATATTGTTGCTCATAATAATCGGCACCAAAGTCATGATAAGGCTTACGCTCTTTCAGCATAAAGTAGATGATACGAGCCAGCTTGTGCGCGGTAGCGGTAATAGCCGCAGGTGTTCCAAGCCGGGCACGCATGCGACGGAAGTAAGCGCCCAAGGCACTGTCGCTGTTTTTCAGGCTGGCTGCGGCTACCCGCAAAGCAGCGCTAGCTCGATTCTTGGTAGGCTGCACACCGGTCTGAATGACCTTGCCGCCGGTGATCTTATTGTTGGGACACAAACGCAGCCAGGAAGTAAAATGCTTCACCGTGGGCCATTTGCTCATATCGGTGCCGATTTCGCTCAGCACTTTCTGGACAGTCAGTTCATCCACCCCATCGATTTGGGTCAAATCCACTGCCCGTCAGGCGATAAAGGGCTGGAGACAGATCAAAGTGCGCCTGGTTCTTACGCCGTTTTTGGGTGCGAGGGACGGGTGGGGGTGTGCCGGGGTCTTCAGGTGGGTTCAAATTCCCGGTACATGCGCTTCCAGTTCTGCATCGCAAGCCTGCAATTGCTGGTCATAAAAATCATACAACTCCAGGGCCTGTTTGAGGATGCAAACAGATGCTCGCGCTTGTAATGGCCTTCCAGCGACTTGGCAATCTCGGTCTCGCTCTTTTTGCATCCCGGCTCGCGCAATGCTGCCAAACGTTGTGGGTTGTGCTCTCCCGAAAGAATGGCTCGGATAATCTTCAGTCCTGTCACCCCGGTTATATCGCTGAGGACGTTGGTCAGCCGCAAATTCATCGAAAGTCAGCGCCTTCTGCATGTGCTGGATATGGGCAGAGCGATATTGCACCAGCATTTCACGATGACGCACCAGACTGCGCGATGGCCACAATCTGTCTCGGGCGGGCGGAAGGAAGCGATTGAGCAGGCCATAGGTATGCAGCTGCTGGATCCATTGGCAGTCCAGCACATCCGTCTTGCGCCCGCAGACATTCTTCAGATGGCGGGCATTCACCAGATAGACTTCAAAGCCTTCCTCCTCCAGGATTTCATACAACGGAATCCAGTACACCCTGTGGCCTCCATGGCTACCGTCTTGATCTGGCAGGCTTTCAGCCATCCTGCCAGGCGGCGCAGATCGACGGTGAAGGTGCGGAAACGAACGCACGCTCTCTGTGTCCCGGTCGGGAGGCACGGCGACGTACATTTCTTCTGCACCGATGTCGATCCCGGCGGCATTGAGGGTTGATCTGCTCCAGGGCATTCACCTGAACTTTCATCTTACCTGACGCTTCTGCTTGGACCATCGTTTGCAACTCCATGAATAAGGGATGCTCCAGACCCGATCATCGAAAGGTTGTGTACGCTCCTAAACGGGGTCCCTTATGGGCCACCAATGATAAAACCACGCATGATCGGAACCAAACTCGCAATCGGGTTCGGAAACACCAGTGGCGGGCCGGTCTTAACTATCTGGATTGGGGACTATTCTACCCGCAGCCACCCAGTTTCCTCCAGAAAGAAATGCGCGAAGCGCTATGGATCTACTCGCAATGACAAGCGCACAATGACAGGGTTCGTTGAGGGCCTGAGGACTGAGCTGATCTACCTTCGTTCCTCGCAATGACAGATTGTTTCGTTCCAAGCAATGACAAGCACGCAATGACAGGGGATTGCTTCGTTCCTCGCAATGACAGATTGTTTCGTTCTCGCAATGACAAGCACGCAATGACAGGAGATTGCTTCGTTCCTCGCAATGACAGGGTTCTGGAGGGCTGAGGATGGCAGAGCTGATCTATTCGATGATCACGTCGCTCGACGGCTACACCGCAGACCAGCAGGGCAATTTCGACTGGGCGGCGCCGGACGAGGAGGTGCATACGTTCATCAACGAGCTCGAGCGAGGGTGGGGACCTATCTCTACGGGCGAGGGATGTATGAGACCATGGCCGTGTGGGAGGATTTCCCGACGGAGGACGAGCCGGCCTGCATCGCGGCGTACACGCGCAGATCTGGCGCGAGGCCGAGAAGGTCGTCTTCTCCAGCTCGCTTCGCAGCGCCTCGACCCCTAAGACCCGGATCGAGCGGAGCTTCGAGCCCGAGGCGGTCCGGCGGATGAAGGCGGAAGCGGCACGCGACATCAGCATCGCCGGACCCACGCTGGCTGCAGAGGCGCTGAAGGCCGGGCTGGTGGAGGTCTGCCAGCTGTTCGTAGCACCGGTGGTGGTGGGAGGCGGGCAGAAGGCGCTGCCGGAGGGGCTGCGGCTGAAGCTCGCCTTGCAGCAGGAGCGCCGGTTTGGCAACGGGATGGTCTATCTACACTATCGAACGGAGCTGAGGCAGGCTGATTGAGGGCCCTCCCTTCGGAGGGCAGGCACTCCCTTCGGATTGCAAGCCCTCCCTGCGGAGGGCAGGCCCTTCTCAGGAAATATATCCTCCAGCTCGCAAACTAAAGCGTAACTTTGCTGTTTCAATCGGGTTTTATTATACGAACACATCCAACAATCAATTAAAAAGGAGATTTTTCATGGGTTACATTTTAAGCTTTCTTGTCGCACTCATCGTTTCCGCACTGGTGATTTATATCGTCGGCAGGCTCAACCTTGGGCTGACCGTCAGTGGGTTTAGCGCGGCGATCATGGCCGCGTTGGTGATCGCTGTCGTGGGTACGGTCGTTTTGTGGCTGCTCAGCGTCTTGGGCCTGCCCGTCGGCTCCGGCGTGTACGGTTTGTTAATCACCATCGTCGTGGCAGCGGTCATCTTGATGGTCAGCGACCGCTTTGTTAAAGGCATGAAAGTGAACGGCTTCATGGGAGCGGTCATCGCGGCGATCTCGATCGGCGTCGTGGGCTATCTCGTGACCTGGCTGCTCGGCATGCTGGGCATCGGCGTGTAGGCTGATCCAGGTTCATTTTTTATTTTGAGCCAAAAGACATCCCCGAAAGCTAAAATCGGGGATGTTTTAGCGTTTATGCGGGTGCTGAAGTGGAATTCGAAATTCGACCGGTCAGCGTTTCGATTTATGGTATAAGTGCTATCAGCGCCTTTTCTTCATGAACCTTTCGAGGCGGGATCTCGACCGGAAGGGCTGCCGTTTTGAAGAAGAGGCGATCGGGAGAAGGTGGATGGCTCACAAATGGGTTGAAAGCGACGAGCTCGCGGCGCTGTACGTGTATTATTACGGCGTCGAGCAGCTGCCCTACGGGCTGGAGGAAATTGCCTACAGCCGCGGGATCAAATACGGCAATTTCAAGTCCCGGATCGAGAATTTCCGCAACCTGGACGACAAGGGCGGGCTGGAGGACTACGACAGGAGTACGAGGGACGTTTTTGAGCGCTACCGAGATTACCCGGAGCCAGAGCTGCGGAAAATCGCTTTTCCCGAGCTGTGAGGGTGCCCGGAGGTGGGACGGCAGAGGATCCAGCCGCCGAGGGGATGGACGCCGCACATCCTGGCACCGGTTTGAGGGTTAACAGTCATGAGGGCACGGACTGACGGCTGGCTGTGCCCGGCTGGAGATTATCACGGCTGACTTCAGGACGAACGCAGGTCGCCAGGCTGCTGAAGTGAGCTGAACAAATGAAAAAATCCATAACCACCGCAATAGATGGAGGCTTAATATGAAACTTTCCCCACCGAAACAAATCACCTGGATCATCGCACTTGTGCTTCTTGTGCTGGCACTGCTCGGCTCGTTCGGCGTCATCGCCGCAGTTGCCGCCTATTCATTCTGGTTTGCCGTGATTGCTGCAGCGCTCATGCTGATCGCTACGGTCACCAAAGGGCTGTAGTCCGAACCTGACCACGGAGCTGCTGGCGTTTTCGGTCTGGGAGGCGGCAGCTCTTTGGTTTTAATTTGCCCTCACCCCCTGCCCCCTCTCCCTGTGGGAGAGGGGGAATCTTTTGTTTTAAGCTTCATGGATACGCTCTTCCAATAGGGAGGGAAGCTCAGCGAGGGACCGCCGAACCACGTTCAGGATCACGGCTGCAAAATTGAGCGTAAACTGACCTGTTCTTGAGCTCCCTTTTCTGCTTAAATCAAACCGACCTCGGAAAATTGGGGAAAGCCGCCCCAATACAACCCCCAGGCGCTGAGAAATGCCGCAGAGACCAGGCCGGCAGTGAAGAAAAATGCCAGGACGGGCTGGCCGGCCAACCTGCTGCGGCCCCACACCAGCGTGACGAAGATCAAGAGCAGCGTGATGGGGAAACCCAGCGGCACGGTCTGGCCTTCCAGAAATATGCAGAAGCAGGTGAAGCCGTAGATCAGCCCGGCGGGGATCACCGCCGCCCAGGCTGTCGCGCCGCCGGCCGGCTGCCGCCATTCGCGAGCGACCAGCACCGCAGCCAATCCCAGGATGCCGATATGCCAGATGAAATGGCTCAAGTGTTCATCGAGGAAATAAATCAGCGCGTAAAGGTCGCTCTCGCTGAACTCCAGCAGCTGTTCCTCGGCCAGGCTGCCTGAAAGGTTATTGATGGAATTGGCGGCCAGGTGCATCCCCTGCCCCAATACCCAGGCTGCAGCCAGGACCATGAAGGCCAAATCCTCAGACAGCTTCGACTCCCGGCTGCTCGCTCTTCGGTAGATCAGCCAGTAGAACGGGATGAGCACCAGAGGGGTCAGGAGGTCCAGAACATCCTGCCAGCTCATCAACGGATAAAAAGGGAACGGGGAGCGGAAAAAGACCAGCCCGATCAGGAACACGAAGAAAAGGATCGAAAAGACCAGGGTTAAAAGGGAAAGGTTTTTCATTTTTCATCCTCCTGCCAGGAAGCCCGATGGGAAATCCAATCCGGATATGCCTGCCAACCCCGTTTTTGCTCAAGCTGCGGCATGGAAGCCTCTCTTTAGAAAAAACAGCCTTTCCAAAATATATTGGAAGGGCTGTTTCAATTCATCACGGCAATCTTTTCGCCGCGACAATGCTTCCTCGCTTTGAAAGTTGAACCTTTCACCCAGTATCTTAGCATTAATTGAAATGAAAGTAAACTGTTTTCTGCTTTTCCGGACAGATGAACCGGTGGGCTCAGATTTTGGGAGCGGGCCGGGGTGAGGGCTGCGGTCCACGGCGGGCCACCGACCCACCCTACGAGCTACCGCGGGGTGAGGGGACGAGCTGCAGCAATTCTCGGTATGAACAAGAGGCAGGTTATCTGGATGGGGGGCAGCAAGGGTGCGAGCACAGGAAGCAAGGGTGTGCCTGGCGGCAGGAGCAATGCCGTCAAACAGGAGATTGCCACGCCGCAAGAAGAGCACTTGCGGCTCGCAAAGACACGGATTATCGAATGTCCTCCGAACTCTTATCCTAACCTCAGCACAAATCCTTGGCTTTGTGAAGGGATAGTCTTATAATCCCAGAGCATCCGTGCTAATTTGTTCCGTCATAGGAAGAATAAAAATGAGAAAACTGATCTACTTGATGAATGTCTCGCTCGACGGCTTCATCGAGGGGCCGAACCGAGAACTGGATTGGGCCCACGTCGATGAGGAGTCGATGAGCTTGTTCAACGATCAGCAGCGTGGGATGGACACGCTCTTGTACGGACGGCGGCTGTATGAGGTCATGACCTACTGGGAAACGGCAGAGGCAGACCCGTCGATCTCGGAGGTCGAGCGCGAATTCGCCCGGATCTGGAAGAACTCGACCAAGCTCGTGTTTTCGAAGACCCTGGAACAGGTCCAAGGGAACGCCAGGTTGGTCAGGGGCGACATCGCCGGAGAGATCACGAAGCTGAAACAGCAGCCCGGCAAAGACCTTGAAATCGGCGGCCCCAACCTGGCCTCGACCGCTATGCAGCTCGGCCTGATTGATGAATACCGGCTTGTTGTCCATCCGGTCGTCCTGGGGAGCGGCACGCGATTCTTCCCGGCGCTGGCTGACAAAATCGACCTGCGGCTTGTTGAAACACGCACGCTCGGCTCCGGTGTCGTTTATCTCCGCTACCTTACGATATCTTGAAGTTGAATCACAAGACACTTTCTCAGGGTTTTTCAGCCATGCTGAGAATTGCTGGACGAGCCGGCGGAAGGGGCAGGCCTGGGAGAGTATGGGGTATGTCTGCCTGTGGGTAGGCGACGTGAGCAACCAGTGGAGGACCCCGACAACTGGACCGGCTGCATGGGGGCTATCCCACAGGCGAACGAGGCGGCGAGCATCGGCACGATCGCATACGGGACGGCCCCGTTCTTGAGCTCCAACGTCTCCATAGACACGCTCCAGCTCGATCCAAGCGGGGTGCTCTCGATTGACACGGAAGAGACGCTGACCGTCCAGAGGGCAAACCTGAACGGGCGCCTGCGCGGCCCGGGGAGGCGAGCGGGGAATTCCTGCCGCTGGACCTGGACGAGATGATCGACACGAGCCTGTGGAGGCTGGTCTACGGGGCGGATGAGATCCTGGTGCGGCTGAACCGGCTGGTTTACCTGCCGGTCACGAGGAGGTAGGTTTGTGCGAGAGGGA
>CAVSCE010000013.1:0-240000 GCA_963726375.1 uncultured Chloroflexia bacterium
AACCCAACCAGCAGAGCAGGATACGCTTTATCGCCAGGTTTATTTGGACTCTGAGACCGGGCTGTTGGCAGATCCAAACACCCCTCCTGAACACCGTATGAGGAAAATTGTCCTGGATCTTCCTCAGCCGGCGCAATCCTGGGGTAAAAGCCAGGGCTTACCATTAATTCAAAATTTTGATTATCAGACTGATGAATTGCCTCTACGAATAAGCATTCACTAAGAAAAGCGAGCCAGGAACAGGAACCCTCACTTGTCCAACTGGTTTCCCCGACGACAGGAAGCATTTTCAGGTTGGTTAATGGCATTATGTTGGAATCACAGCAAATCCGGTTCGAAGCTGCAGGGGTGCCAGGAGTGCAAAGCATCCAGATAATTGTCGATGGAAACCTGGTCGGAAGCTCAAATACAGCGTCCTGCGAAACATGGTGGATATTAGAAGCCGGCACTCACAAAGCCTGGGCTGAAGCGGTAACTTCAGACGGTCAGGTTATTCGGAGCTCGGTAGTTGAGTTCGAAGTCCTCAAATAGCCGGGCAACCTCACGACATGAATACCTAATGGTCAAATCAAAGATCAGGAGCGCCGACCGGCGGTCAGACGATCCTGTAGTAATTTCAGATCATCCATTTTTCCAGACGCCGCAAGCTCCGCCTGTTCAGCCCAGGATGCCGGGTTGAGCAGCCGCAGCCCTGCCTGGTCAAGAATTTCTCGGATTTTGCTTTCTTCCGTTTCAGCGAGCTGAGAAAATGTGAAGATTCCCGCATCATTCAGAAGTGAGTTGACTTTTGGACCGATCCCTTCGATGATTTTCAGATCATCAGGGACTACAACGATTTCGGCTGACTTGACAGCCTCAACGGGTATCGCTGCGGGCAGGTCTATTGACCGGCTCTGCGACATCAGGAATTTCCGGTGCTCTGGCAAATTCGACAAATGTCGGCGCATGCAGCTCTTCGATGTTTTCAACACCAGCTTCTTCCGTATGTGAGCCTGTTTTGAAGTCAGGTTCATATTTTTTTGCGCTGCGTGTCAGCGCAAACCAGATGACCAAAACAAGTATTAGAAAGATGAGAAGTACTATCCAATCCATGGCCAACCTCCCGATTGATTATTCGCCTAATTATATATCATCTACGGATCCACTGTAAAGCTTGACCCCTGACCGCTCCCGTACACTTCAGGAAAGTAGAATTCTCTGGCAGTCGGCGGGATAACATGAAATTCGCCAACAGTTCCGGCCCGTATCAGGTATGTATAGATATAGGTTCCTGCAGGTAGGGATGTTGCTGAGAGCACGACTTTTTCATCTCTTCGTTGAATTCTGCTGAAATACCACCAGCCCCATCCTTTCCAGAAGATATCATTGGAGGAATATTCCTCCGGCACCTCAAGATTTTGGGGGCTCGTATTGAGGCTTTGGTCAACTGCTTCCATACCAGCCGGGAGCGGATCATCCACAACAAGGTTGTGCAAGGTATATGGAGCCACGACAGTCACTCTCGCAAGCAGCAGATCACCGATATTTGCTTGAGTGACAGGGGAGTTAAGATTGTCTGTTCGGTAGTAGCTTCGTGAAACGATCACACCGCGGTCCAGCGGTTGGACCTCCTCAACCGGAAGCGTCAAATCCAGGTGAGCGGTGTAATAAAGGTTTCCTGTTCCACCGTCGTGGGCAAATGCAAGCCGGTTCGCTTCGTCTTTCAATAATTCTGAAATATCTACCTTCAAAGTCAGAGTCTCGCGCAGGTTCTCGCTCGTCGCAGTTCCTCCGCCGAGGCGTTCGTTATTCAAGGCGACAGCATACTCGAAGTCAGGGTTCAGCTCGCCGCTGGCGGTCATCCAGTTCGTCAAAGCCATCAAGGTCCACGAAGTCTCCTGAGTCCCAATCCAATGCCCTTGCGTCCGGTTGCTCATCAGCCAGCGGACTGCGTTTACTGCCAGTGGATTTTCTGGATCCAGGAGAGTCAGGGTGGAGAGGATGATGGCAGTGGTACGAGTATCACTGTTCCAATTCAATCGATCAGGTACCTTTTCCTCCCAATGGCTGCCTGTGGCGGAAAGGATCGCTGCGTTGGTAAAATCAGATACCAGCGCATCCAATCGCGGGTCATTCGGGTCGATTCTGCTCAACGCATCTCCCAGGAAAGCCCGGGCATAGAGTGCCATGCGTTGGCGCTGGTCGTACAATTGGACTGTGCTGCTTACATCCGGTTTTCCGCTCCGCGCCAACACATAAAGCAAAAACGCTTGCCGGTTGATGAGCTGAGGATCTTTCAATCCGGATATCCTGACAATTTGGGTTTGGAGGTAATTGCGCCCTCGCGTGAAAACGGCTTCATCCGTCGTGTAACCAGCATCTCTTGATTCGATTAATCCAAGGACAGAATAAGCTGATGTCAACGGATCGCTTTTTTCGCTGCTCCACCATCCCCAACCACCGTCTGGATTCTGCCATTTATAGATGCGCTGGAGGGAGGTATTCACCTGCTCTTCCAGTTCTTTTTCCAGGACCGGGTCCTGAAATCCCTGCGGTATTCAATGCACACGTGGAGATGACGTTTGGCAGGAAGGATGAGACTGTCATTTCGACGCATTCATATGGGAATGTCTGCAAGTACTTCAATCCGTCAGTCATCCCCGCTGCCAGTGAAGGAGAAGACCGAATGATTAATTCACCGCTCGAAGGGTTCAGGTCTGATGGGAGCAGGATCGTTTCTATTCGCGTCTCCTCTTTGGAGAGCTGCCCCGATGTGCCGATCGTTTCAGGAGCTTCGTAGCGGTAGACCGGGATACCCTGCTGATCCAGCGTCCCCAGAGGTGGACAACTCGAGTCCTCATAATCTCCACTTCTTGCGCTGAATATGAGGTCAACCCGTCTGGCTTGGGGCAGGACTTCGGCATCCCAATAGACATAGGCTTGATCCTGAGCAGAGATCTCGATAACCTGGCTGGACATGCTTTGGAATTCCAAACCTTGACCTTCGACTGAAACGCTGGTGCGGAGCGAGCTGTCCGTATTGTTGTGAACCGCTGTGCCAATCTGGACATGATCGCCCACGACAAAGAATCGCGGTGTCTGCGGTCTGACGAGCAGCGGTTTTGAGCTGACGATATCCATCTCAGTCTGACCTACCTCCGTATTCATGGTGACTGCACGAGCGTCCATCCGCCAGGTTGTCAGATTATCAGGAAGGTTCACAACCACCGTAGCTTCTCCATTGTCGCCTGTCACGACATGGGCATCCCAAAAAGCCGTGTCAGGAAAGTCCTGACGGACAGTAACCACACCGAGCTCACCTTCGCCTTTTCCGCCGCCTGAACCCTGGAAGTCTCCTGCGGGCAGGTTGTCTTCAATTTCTGCATTGTAATCGTCAACGTTGAGCGACATTGGGACAGAAGTCCAAACGCCCAGGCTTTTCTCCGAGTAAAAGAAATCTAGAATTGGTTGGGAATTTGGAGGCAGCAAAGATAGCGTCGCCAGATCGCTCAGACTTAATGAGACTTCCGCTTGAATAGGCCGATTTGAGGAGTCCTTCGTTCGAACCGTATAGCTCACCTGCTCACCAGGACCGGCAATCGTCCGGTCCGGAATCAGCTCTACCTGCAAACTCTGCTTGCTCGGATTCACCATTATCTCGCTGATCCCCATCTTAAAATTAGGTCGGGGATTTTCTGCATCCACACCTTTGACTATTAGCACAGAAATATATACGTTTGGGGCAAGCTCCGGTGTTATCGGAAGCTCGTAGACCGTGCTGTTGATGTTCAGCTTGATCACTTCTTCGAACCGAATGCTGCCGCGCTCGACTGTAACCAGCGCATATGTCTCCCCTTCGAAGGGGGATGCGATCAAGATTTGGGCAGTCTCGCCCGGGTCATATTGTTTCTTGTCGGCTACCAGGTCGAAGCTGCGGTCGTTCGTCTGCTGCCACGGGATGTAATCTGTTCCCGCCACCCACACCGTTGCACTGGCAACTCCAGAGTTGCGGTTTTCGTCCAGCGCAGTCACGCGGGCCTGGTAAATGCCGCCTTTGGGTGGTATGAAAGAGACTGAAGCTTCACCATTTTCATCGGTGAGTATTTTCGTAAAACTCTCAATGGGGATGTTTTCAACCGACGATTTCCAGGTTACCCGCCCGCTGGGATCTTGCTCCTGAACGCTGTACCAACGCCGCTCAACAATATCTATACTCAAGGATTGCCCTGCAATCGGGCTGCCTCCCCAATCGAGAGCGACGATCTCAAACGACAGGGGATTGGCTTGCTCTCCGATGTAAATTTGAGGTTTTATCCCAGGATAAACCGCGCTCTTATGGGCGGTAACAGAGTCCCGTCCGCTGACCAATGTCCCAGCCAGATCCGTCACGTTTGCTTCGAAAGTTAACGAGCGGCTTGTTTTGAATGAGCTGAGGTCCGCCAGTAAATCCAGGCTAAAACTGCCGCCAGAATCAGTGATGCCTTGCCCTTCTGCAATCACCTGGCTATTTTCAATATCTTCTTCACTTACGCCGGTATCATCTTCAATATCCTGAAAACTATAACTGCTGAATTCGGATAGGAGGTGAGAAATTGAAAGGTTCTGAGATCAGGCTCCAGTTTACTTCTGCCCTCAGAGACGCTCCCACCGGAATAGTAATTCGCCTGGACCGTTGCTGTAAAATAATCTCCTTTGAGTACATTTACCGGTTCTGTGCTGACGGTTGTTTGAAATTCCGGTCTACGGTATTCGGCGACGTTGAATGTGATCGATCCTATCACTTGATCTTGTTTTGGAACCATGACTTCCAAAGTGTAATAGCCAAGGACCGCTTCGGGATCCAACAGGAACTTCCCGGAAAAGCTTCCAAAGGACGAGAGTTCGAGCTCTTCATCAAAAACGACATCCTTATAGCTGCTAATTCGGATGCGGGCAGCATCCAGATCGGGGATCGAAAAATCAAGGTCATCATCCTGACGAACGATTCCTTTAAAGTAAACCGGTTGTCCAGGACGGTAAATCGGTCTTTCTGTGAAGATATAAACTGTAGGCTGATCAGGAAGCGAGTAAAAACTGCTCCAGATCCCATAATCATACAGGCTGATACCGCTGCCCCATTGGCTTGATGCAAATCCAAAAGCCCGTCCATCTTCGGAGATTGCAAATCGAGCTTCATACGGATCTGCTGGAGCAGTGAGTTCGAGCCGTAAACTGCCGTCATTTGAAGTGGTTCCAGTATTGATCGCTTTTGATGTTTGATCATAAACCGTCACTTTTGCATTCTCGATTGGTTCACCGGTTTCCAGATCTGTCAGCCATAATAAAGCTTCTGTTGCGGTGGATTTAAATGTCAGGTTGGCACCGGCGACGACCAGCAGTCGATAATCTACGAATGGTGTCTCGCTGTGTAAGACTTCAGGCGAATCCATGCCTAGGAAATAGAAACCGGGCGGAAGCAGGCTTCCTTCATTCGAAGTGAGCTGGAATTTGCCCAGCACACGTTCGTTGAGAGCCCCTTTCGAAAGCTCTTTATGGTCCCAAATGACCGTATCAGCAGGTGGCTGATATTGGTAGGCGTTCAAGCTTCCAGTTAGAAAACCGACGACCTGGTCAAGGGTCAAGGCAGCAAGCTTAAAATTTACACTCTTTACGTTCGTGTAGGTTGCATAAAACTGCTGTGCTTCTATTGGACCATATCCTCGAAAAACTGGAAGCTCGTAGGGTAGCGCAAGGCTGGCAGAAGGTCGCCTGTCGGCAGTTCTGAATCGAATAGTCTTTTCCGATTGGATCACATTGCCGTAAATATCTTCCATCCCCGGCAGGAATTAAATCGTGTAGCGCAGGGAGGGTTCCAGGAAAAAACCTGACATCGACCAATCCCATTCGTTGTACCACCATTCGACATTTTCATCTGGCTTCGGGGTGATGACGATTCGCTCTCTTACAGTTTCGATCCGCATTGGCGAAGCAAATTTGATCAAAAGATCGCCCCCAAACTCGTCCTGGATGGAATTATTGGCTGGAATTGTTGAGAGAATGCCAGGAAGCGGGATGGTTTTAAGTTTCCAGTATAATCCTGCTTTGAGCTCTCCCCCTCCTATCGCCTGGGCTTCCTTTCCAAGTTCAAGCGTGTAATCAGAGTCCGAATGCCAGCTGTTCAGTCGGTGTAAAGATGAGGGTCGTTGAATTCTCATTCCACGTCTGAATGAATTGAGATAGGCTTTCAGTTTCCGAGGTTAGCGAAAGAGCCAATTCAACGCTTTCTTTATCCATGGGCTGCAAAAAACGGAGCGTGAAATAGGCGTCCGGCAGGAAGCTCTGGAAATTATCCTCTGGGTTGACCTGGCCGGTTGAAAGCTCAAGGGTGTCAATCGCAGGCTCGGCGGTGAAAAAAGACCAGATGAATGGTTCTTCCAGCTGGGTTTCTGAGGTTGCGTCTGACAAACCAGCATTAATCGTCGCTGTGTATTGGATTCCGCTCTGCAGTGGCTTCTCCGGGTGATAGGTATATACAGACGTATTTACCCATACCCCTTTGCCAGCAGTTTCTGGTTTGATCTGTAGAGGCTGCGGAAGTTTGGATTGCTCTTCTCCAATCACCAATGGAACTACTGGTCGGTTGAAAATCACCGTGATGACTGTACTGCTTGATATTTCCTTTGCCCTGTCAGCCGGAAAGACCTGGCTGACAGCCAACTCTCCGACGGTTGCGAATTGAAAATGATACGGTTCTTGAATCTTGACCCCCGATTCGCTGACAGCATCAGTGGTCAGGTTGGCGTTGTAGATAGTCCCTCGAGCAAGCGGCTCAGCAGGGGTGAAACGCAGCGTGGACAATTCAGGCCAATCGATCTTTCCATTCACTCGAATGCCGTTAACGCCTGATACTTCCCAGGCTTTTGAAGTTTCCGCAGGTTTCATTGGTTGGTCAAAGGTCAGGAGAATTTGCCCTTCGACTGGGAATTCCGTCCCGCCTTGAGGTTGTTGTTCTATCACAATTGGAGGTAATGGTGAACCATCATCAATCACTTCCAGGCCACTGTCATGGATTGGACCTGAAGCTAATGGGGTTGATTTCGAGCTGCTGAGTGGTGGGCGTTTGCCTTGGTCCCTCTATTTCTGACTTACAAGCGCTAAAAATCAGCGCAATTATGGTTATCAAAACGAAGAATTTATAAGATATGCGAAAGGATAATTTATTAAACATGACAACCTCAGTTTGAGCCAGAAGTTTTATGCTTTCTATCTGACAATCCGGATGATTACATTAAATCCGGTTTCTACCGAACGATGCGCCAAATTCTTGCATCTACCTGGAACTTCAGGCTAGCAAGACTCAAGAATTCCCGAAGGATTTGTCTAATCCGCCATTGATATTTTTAATCATCCTGCATTTGTATCATAACGCTTTTTTGATCAATTTCATGCTGGCATCGCCGTTAAACAATAAGCTTTTTGCATATTGATGAATGATCATATCAAACGCTCAATTCGTTGTCGCTCAAAGAACCGAATTCGTGAACGCATAATAAATGGACGAAGGTGGTTCGAAATATGTTCCTATCTGTTGGAAAATTGACACATCGAGGTTAACGCCGATCGATTATAATCATCCTTGACAAAAAAATATATCCGCAGCTTCTGAGCAATTTAGCCAGATGCGGAAAACCTTCGGGGCAGGGTGAATGTTTGGACGCGAATTTACGTTCAGACCTATTCCCGATCGGCGGTAAAGCCCGCGAGCAATTCTGTGGTCAGCAGACAGAAAACTGGTGATCATGAGCACGATCCGGTGAAACTCCGGAGCCGACGGTAAAGTCCGGATGAAAGAAGGTGATGGCGCTTTTCCATATCGATGTATGATCTGGATTGGTTTCGCGCAGTCAATCACACAGCCCCGATTTTTGCAAGATCGGGTCTTTTTGTTAATTAATAATAATTGTTGACATGAAATCAAGGACAGACAATCATCTTGGTATGAAACTCTGGCGAGTGGCATTGGTTCCAATCTCGATATTGATTGGATTGCTAATATGGGATACTGCTGTGAGGATCAAGCCAGTTGAGCCTTTCATTCTGCCCTCTCCTTCATTGGTTTGGGATAGATTTCTATCAGTATTCATGGACGGTAGTCTGATCCGACATCTTTTAACAACGCTCACCGAAGTGATCCTGGGATTAATCATCGGGGTGATGACTGCCTCGATCACAGGTTATTTTCTGGCGAAATCCCCGATCATTGAACGGCTCCTTTCCCCATACATCGTTGCCAGTCAATCTGTGCCGATAGTCGCCATAGCTCCGCTTTTGATTATCTGGTTTGGCTCAGGAATTTCCTCGAAAGTTTTGATATGTGCATTAATCGTTTTCTTTCCGGTTTTGGTTAATACCGTTGTAGGCTTAAGAACGGTCCCTGAGGATTTGCGCGATCTTATGCGGTCTCTCCAGGCAAGTCGCTTACAGACGATCCGCCTGTTGGAAATCCCGGCGGCAATGCCAATATTTCTGGGAGGATTGCGGATTGGCGCAGCCCTGTCTGTGATTGGCGCAGTCGTAGGTGAATTTGTGGGGGCAGATCGGGGGCTTGGGTTCATGATTAATCGGGCTCGCGGTCAGTATGACACAGCTCTGGTGTTTGTTGCCGTTCTGACGCTGGTTTTCCTTGCTGTTTCATTATATGGGATCATCATAATCCTGGAAAAGAAGCTGCTCTCATGGAATGAGCAGCCTGATGTATTGGTCAACGAACCACAATAATCATGGAGGAAAGATGCTTCGTCGCCTGATAACTTCGCTGATATTCGCGGCCATTCTGATCACTGGATGCAAGGTGAATGGATCGCCAAAAGAAACTGATGCAGCATTGACGCCGATACGCCTGCCGATGGGTTATATCCCTAACGTCCAATATGCGCCATTCTACGTGGCGGTTGAAAAGGGGTATTTCCGCATGTCTGGTCTGGATGTGACCTTTGATTACTCTTCTGAAACCGATGGGGTTGCGCTCGTAGGGGTTAATGAGCTTCAGTTTACGCTTGCTTCTGGCGAGCAAGTCCTGCTGGCACGTGCCCAGGGAATTCCTGTTGTTTATATTCTAAATTGGTGGCAGGATTATCCGGTGGCTGTCACCTCCTTACAAGGTGGCGGAATTCTAAAACCTGAAGATCTCCGCGGAAAGAAAATCGGGCTGCCAGGTTTATTCGGGGCCAGTTATGTTGGCTTGCGAGCTCTATTGGATGCTGGCGGTCTGAGTGAAGAAGATGTCACGCTTGATTCAATCGGATACACTCAGGTGGAGGCATTGCTTGCTGGCCAGGATGAAGCAGTGGTCGTCTACGCTAATAACGAACCGATCCAGCTTGAAAAGCGAGGGCATCCAGTCGATGTGATCCGCGTTGCGGATCATGTTTCTCTGGCATCGAATGGACTGCTGACGAACGAGACAACGATTGAAAACAACCCCGATTTAATTCGCAGGATGAACCAGGCAGTGATGAAAGGGATCACTTACACTTTGGAACACCCGGATGAAGCCTTTGTGATCTGCAAGAAATATGTCGAAGGACTCAGTCAGGACGAAAAAGGAATCCAAAAAGCCGTGCTTGAAGCCTCGATAGAGTTTTGGAAAACCGACGTGCTGGGGTATTCGAACCCCGATGCCTGGGAAAATATGCACGAGGTTTTATTAGAAATGGGTATGCTCAACCAGCCGCTTGATTATTCAAAAGCTTATGACAACAGTTTCATTGGTTTAGATCAGCCGTAGGGAAAAGTGCCTGCTGCTTCTTATGATATCTTACTAAGGCAATGGAAAATACTGAAGAGGTTCTATCTTTAAATCATAATTTGGACGAGCTGATCCAGGTAAACTCCATCAGCGCTGTTTTCCCTAATGATAATGGAGGGTTGCGCGCCCTGGAAAAAACCAGTTTTGGGATTTATCCTCAGGAGTTTATCTGCATCCTGGGTCCTTCAGGGAGTGGGAAAAGCACGCTTTTAAGGTTCTGGCAGGCCTGCTGCTCCCCTCCACCGGTGAAATTCGAGTAAATGGAGAAATAATACACGGTCCCAGGCGCGGAGTTGGGTTTGTATTTCAAAAAGCGAACTTGATGCCATGGCGGACTGTAATGCAGAACATTGCGCTTCCGCTTGAAATTAGCGGTTATGCAAATACGGTAATAGCGGAAAAAGCTCTTGAAATGGTAGAATTGGTTGGTTTAGCCGGATTTGAAAATGTTTTCCCCAGAGACCTTTCCGGTGGTATGGCGCAGAGGGTTGCGATCGCCCGAGCCCTGGTTCATGATCCTGATTTATTGCTCCTGGATGAGCCATTTGGGTCCCTGGATGCCTTAACCCGAGAACGGATGGGACACGAATTGTTGAGGATCTGGCAGATCAGGAAAAAGACTGTGGTCATGGTCACCCACTCGATTAGCGAAGCTTTATTTCTTGCCGATCGAGTACTCGTCCTTAGCAAACATCCGGGCCAGATTTGTCTGGATTTACAGGTGAGGTTACCCAGACCTCGTCAAGATGCGATGCAGTATACATTGCACTTCGGTACACTTGTCCGGCAGGTCCGGCAGGCAATTGGAAATTCTTAATGGAAGGGAAACGGGAATGTTCAGCTTTATGAAAAAAAGGCTTTTCTTGCTGATAATGTTTATAGTATTGCTGTTTCCTTATGGCGTACTCAGCCAGAGCGAACCGAATTTGTCGGATGTCGCCGTAGATTTATGGCCGGAGTACGATCAACCGTCGATGCTTGTGATTTACCATATCACGCTCTCGGCTCAGGCAAATTTACCCTTTCAGATGAGCTTAAGCGTCCCAAGCGCGGCTGGATCTCCTCATGCAGTGGCAGCTCGCCAGCCAAATGGATCTCTGGTCACTCTTCCCTACGAGGAAAAACCAGGAGCAGAATGGACGCAAATCGTTTTCCAGGCTACGACACCTGAAATTCAGCTCGAATACTACGATCCAAGTTTAATGAAAAATGGGGAGTTGCGGAGCTATCTCTATACTTGGCCGGGCGAATACTCGGTTAAATCTTTCAAAATTGAGGTTCAGCTTCCTGCTGGCGCTTCGAATATGCAGATCAAACCTGGTATGGTGACAGTTCGGCAGGGCAATGACGGACTGAACTATTATCTAATGAATGTCGGACCGCTTTCTGAAGGTCAACTTTTCGAGATCTCGTTAGAGTATCAAAAAACTTCCGATGAGCTTAGCTTCAGTGAGATGCCTGTTGAACCGAGTTCATCGCTCAGCGGTGAGACCGCAGGAACAGCAAGTATGACGAACGTTCTGCCATGGGTGTTGGGTATATTAGGGATTGGTTTAATTGTAGGTGGCGGATTATGGTATTGGCAATCGGGTCGCCAGAAGAACCAGCCAGTCTCTGTAGACCGGAGTCACCGAAGGAGACCTTCTAAAGCAGAAGCGGACGAGGGAGATGGTAACAGCCAGATTTATTGTCATCAATGTGGAAAACGGGCATCTTCGGGCGACCGCTTTTGCCGTGCTTGCGGAACTCCTCTGAGAGTCCATTAAAGATTTCAAGATTACAAAAAGAGAGCGGACATATCGTCCGCTCTCTTTTATAACAAATTCCTAATTACTCAGCTGGCGTCGTGGGTCTTGTAAGACCAGTCATATCACCACCCAGCAATTCGATTAAATCGAACAGGAACTGAAGCACGTATTTAGGATTGTGCGTAAATGCTCCAGGATCCTTCTGATAGTATTGATAATTATATGCACCCTTGAGCAAGTTCGGTGTGAATGCATTGTAACCTACCGGTCCATTCTCACCAACGTCGCCCACTCCATCTTCGTCTGCGTCAACAAGGAAGTAGGGATAGGTCAATGGATCGTAGACGATCGGAGTGCCCTTATCCTTTGCATATGCCTGGATTGCAGTGTACAGCACCTCGGCAAATGCATCAATTTCTGCTTTTATGCCTTCGGTTACGTCGCCGTCGCCGTCATAGTCAGTCGTGTCTATTCTGAACGTCGCAGGATCTTTTGGATCGCTGGCTGTGCTGTGGCAGGCTGCACATGCTTCGACTTTGACTTCGAGTGCGTGGACATCGTGACAATCCTGGCATTTATTCACCGGGTGCTTACTCATCCCGACGTAGTCATTACCTTCATACTGATAAGCACCCTGTACTTCGCTTCCGAACAACGTCGCTCCGGCCGCAAAGTAATGGATGTTTGTGAAGCGGATCGCTGGATCGGGAGTGTCAGCATCTTTACCCGCAAGTGCCTTGTCCACTGTTCCGGTCGAGGATCGACCCTGGTGGCAAAGCAGGCACAAATTGGATTCATCTGCAATCGGCTTTCCCTTCTGCATCGAGGCCACCGAAGGTCACTTTTGCACCAGAGGGGAAGGTCACATCAGCAACGACCTAATTGGCTGGCCATTCTTCAGGGTTGTGGCAGGTTGTGCACATAAAGCCGTTGCTGGCTGGCATGGAAATATTCGTATTGTTAGCCAGGAACTGAGGAACGCCTTCCGCTTGATGGCACTTGACACAACCGCCTGGAACCATTCCACCTTCTTCATCCCAATGCCGGAATGGTTCAGTGTTCCCGGCGAAGTGGCCTGGATCCTGGCGCTGCATCGCAGTCATATCGATTGTTCCGAGGTTTTCGTTCAGATCTTCGATCAAATCGTACATTAACTGGACCATATATTTCGCATTATGAGCAAAAGCGCCTGGATCTTTTGATACGGTCTGGTAGTTGTAGGCTGCTTTCAAAAGTCGCCCAGTCCAGGATTTATAACCATTCGCTGCCTGGGATTCATCTTCGCTAGCCTGTCCGTCTGCATTCGTGTCGATGAAGAAATAGGGATAAGCTGCAGCATTATAGGCAATCGGTGTTCCTGCAACATTTTGGGCGTATTCCTGGATGCCTTTGAAGAGGACTTCCTGCATTCCGGCAAGCTCACTGGCGATCCCTTCCTGAATGTCGCCATCGCCGTCATAGTCTGAAAGCGATCCTTGCATTCGGATATTTTTCAAGTCTTCAACGGCATTCGCGTCGGTGTGGCATTCCTGACAGGTTTCCAATTTCACTTCAAGGCTGTGGGAGTCATGGCAGCCGATGCAGTTGTCGATCCCAGTCACGTGGCGGAATTTCCCATCATAGGATTTGCCGTCATATTCGTAACCACCTTTGGCCTGAGTTCCATAAAGCGTGGCTCCAGCCGCGAAGTAGTGGATATTGATGAAACCAAGCGTTTTATCCTCTTTTGCAGCGGGAACGGAATCGGGGTCTTCGGTGACACCGAAGTTAGCAAGAGCTTCGTCGACAGCTTTCTTCGATGCACGCCCCTGGTGGCAGTTCATGCAGCGTGATGTCGGTCCTGTGCCGGTGACGGTCAATCCGGATGGAAATGTAACAGTGTTTAAAACTGCAGCTGCCTCGTTATGGCATGCTACACATTCGATCGTGCCGGCAGGCGCCGGGATAGGATTTGCAACTGCTCCGGTTGAGACAAATTCCTGGTACCCTTGCGTCGTATGGCAGTTCGCGCAGGCTACAGGGACTTCGGGCGGAGTTTCTTCGTTCCAGTGATTGAAGGCTTCGGCTTCGACATCGTTATGAGGTGAAGCAGCCCATAAATCCTGGTTTGGAACCTCTTCTACGACTGGTTCTTCTGGAGCAGGGCAGGCAGGACACTCCGGGCAAGGCTCAGCAGCCGGGCAAGGTGTTGTTTCAACCGGTGCCGCAGTGGGTGCTGGTGCCGGTTGGCAAGATGCCATGGATGCTGCCAGTAAGAGTATGAAGCCTGCAATTAAGGATTAACTTTATTTTCATGCACATTCTCCTCTGAGAGAGTATCAGGTTTATTCGCGTTTCATCCTTAGAGGGAAGAATAATATATATATCGTTGAGTTCAACCTTCCTTTCATATAAACTCTTGATTTGGTGCATCTCCTTTATGTGGATATGCACAGAGGATGGGGAAAACCACCAATATTTGTGGGTATTATACCCCAAAATTAATAAAACATTAGGACAATATGCACCAAAAAAAGAGAGGATTTGCATTAATATTAAATGCAAATCCTCATCGGATTAATTTAATATCAGGTCTATATAACTTAAAGTCTTTGTTCGGCTTGTTTCGACCGCCATGTGAACAGCAAGATCGTCATGATGACCAACTGACCGATGATCATCCCTGCAATTTCTGGCCAGCGAGCAGATAGCTCGACCAGCCATCCCTGACCGGTGGCAGATGTTGCATAACCAAACGAACGAACAGACATCAGAATCTGACCAAGATGTTCTGTTAAATAAGCGGCAAGTGATAGTCCCAATGCCGTCATTGGAATTGCCAGGAAAAGCGTCCAAAATACCGCAGTGATTTGAACCTTTCGCATCTCAACCTCCTGTGAATGTACCCTTATGGAATAAGAATACCCTAAGCTGAACAGGATTTCAATAGGATGCACACGGTATTTCCTCATAGGGAGATGTGCTCTTTCATTATCTCTCAGGCAAGGGGGTTGTGATCCAGGCGACCACCAGATTAATTTCCCGCGGTGTGAGACCGCGATAAATGCGTTTTTTCGCCAGGCTGTTACGGATGAAAAGACTTCCTACAGATATGGGGCATTGAATCTTGCGAATTCTCATGAGCTGCATTGAAATGCTTTGTGAGAAGAAGGTTGTATCCAAAGTTCCACCAGCATCTTCGGTCAATGGCATAGCTTTGGTTCTAACGATGTCCTGATTATGTGCGCCGATCACAGTTCTCGTATTGAAACGACTGGAGCTCGAGTTAGCGACTGATATCGATCCTGGCAATGAAATCGTCAGGTTCCTCGACTCCAGATTGGATTGTCAACGATTCCACTCAAGGCTGATCGCTTTTTGTTCAACGTCCAAGAGTTTCCTGTATTATCCATGAAAACAGCCGCGTGCATCATTACTTTCAAGGTTGTCAAAATGAGTCATCGAATCGGAATTTTTTCCGTGTAGAAGTTAATCGCATTCGGTTGCCTCACCGCTTATCATATCTATGAGATCTATTCTCCATGCTCAACATAATATTCTGGTTAACTGATTATCCGTCTATTCCGCCTGATTCCAAAAAACCATAAACAGAAATAACTTTGATATTATGCGATTAGAGACGGTAGAGTGTTGAACTTCAAGGGAGATCAAGCCTTTGCGTATTGCGTATTTGACTAATTCGCTGCGGTTGTGAAGGTCCAGTTTACGCATAAGGTTCTCGCGATGACGGGCGACTGTGTGCCAGCTGATCACAAGCCGTTCTGCGATTTCGTCATTGGAGAGGTCTTCAGCCAACAGCTCAAGTACTTCAAGTTCTCTGGGGGTAAGAGCATCAAGCTTCTCTGTTTCTTGTTCAGTATGGCTGCGTCCAAGATAATCACTCACCAACGCTTTTGCCAGAGTTGGATAGAGAAATATTTCCCCCGCCTTTGCCGCCCGGATCGCTGAAATTAAATCTTCTGGTGCAGCTCTTTTAGGAACATAACCGGACGCTCCAGCTTGAAGCATTTCAAAAAAATACTGCTCATCTTCATGAATGGTCAAGGCGACGATAGCTACTTGTGGATATCTTTCTTTCAACTTCCTGGTGGCTTCTATGCCGGAAATATCCGGTAAAGTGATGTCCATTACGACGACATCAGGCTGCATCTGCTCGACCAGCCTGATCCCTTCTCTACCTGAGCTTGCTTCTCCAACGATCTCCATGTCGGATTGGCTCTCCAACAGCATGCGCAGTCCGGTTCGGACAACCTCGTGGTCGTCAACTAATACGAGGCGGATTTCATCCATTTTGTTTCTGCTCTATTGGAACGCTGACATCAATTTGTGTGCCTTCACCCAATCTTGATTCAATCTGGCAATTTCCACCGACTAATTCAGCTCGCTCTTGCATCCCTAATAATCCCCAGCAAGGTTGTTTGTCTGACGAGTGAAGCGCTTCTTGGACATCAAAACCTTTCCCATTGTCGGGGATTTTCATATGGATAATGTCAGGGAAAAAGTCCAGCTCGATTTCCAATAGCGATGCAGAAGCATGTCGGATCGTATTTGTAATTCCTTCCTGCGCGATTCGGAAAAGGACGATCCGAATCTCGGATGGCAGCTGAACTTGATTTCCCTGGCTGGATAGCCGAATTTCAATTCCAAAACGTTTTTGAACCTCAGATGTGTACCAGCGCAGTGCAGCTAATAAACCAAGGTCATCCAATTGCGGTGGATGTAAACCGCTGACGAGGCGCTGGAGTTCATCGATGCCTGAGACAGCAAGACCTTCGAGCTGATTTGCTTGTTGTATTGCACGCGTAGGGTTCAAATGAATTGTAGTTGCCAGGCCTCGTAATCCCATCCCTAAAGCTGTCAAGGTTTGACCAGTCTCGTCATGAAGTTCACGTGCAATACGCTGGCGCTCGGCTTCTAATGCCTGAACTGTTCGATGGAGAAGCTCAGCGCGGGTAGCCTCCAGTCGGCGCCTTTCAGCCAGCTGTGCTTCGTGAAGCTCGGCAATTCGCCGTCGGTTTTCAACTTCAAACACGCGTAGTGAATGTATGATGAAAACAGCGACAAAAGCCGCAGCCCCAGCACGCAAAAGCTGGATTGGAAATCCAAACCATTTCAAGAAAACTCCCGAATTGAGAATACCCGAAGGAAAGATCATGCTGGGAGAAGCAAATAGCTGGCCAATCCCCCCATAAATCCCGATTGCGAGGGCTGCGAGCATCATATCGAAAGCAAAAACTCGCATACCCGCATCAAGAAATTTCCTTCTTTGAATTAGCAATCCCCAGACAGTCAGCGCTGCTCCAGGGATTGCCAGCGAATAGCGAGAATAAACATCAGCTGCGACCATTCGATCTGTCGGGGGATGGGTGCTATGATCAGTTCAAACAAGCCGATTATCCAGATTGACACAACCGCAAACAACATACCCCAACGGAGTGAGGTTCGTGTTGGTCCCGATATCAGCCTGGCGCCAAACGCGATGAGCATCAAGAATGAGAATGCCAGCATAAAGATTCTGAATACAGGTATCCATTGATTTGCTTGATTTCCAGCAAATGCAGGATAGATCAGCAGAGCCATCTCAAACCATTCGTGGCTACCGTGGATCAGGCCAAACAGAGCAAGAGGAAGCAGTGCCTGGGCAAAATCCAGCTCAGAGCTGTGGCCTTTTTCGATCAACACGGCAAGACCCATGCAGAAAAAGGAGAGGCCGTAGAAGAAGTAAATCAGGATGTAATTTCGAATAAATATTTCTGACATCGAAATTTGGATTTCGATTACTTGGAGAGTTCTATTTCTCCGGTGCTCCTGCATCAATCCATTCGACTACAGCTTGCAGCTCTTCCGGCGTTAATTGACCAGGATGTCCACCCGCCTGTTGGACGATGACAAGCTGACTTGCATCAGGATCGCCAGGTACGATCCCCGGACCACTATTTCCCCTTTTAAGGTAGATTGATAGTCAGCCATGCTGAACCCACTGAGAGCAGTTCTCACGTGGCAGGTGCCGCAGCGATTGGAGAAGAGTCCGAAATATGTACCTTCCCACGTGTTTGCACCTACTTCTGTGGAAGCAGCTGGAGTGGGTGAGGCAGAAGGAGTTGGGCGCGGTGTTGGTGTGACCGGGACGAAAGCGACTGCTGTCTCAACCTGTGGGACGGTTGCAATCGCCGTTGCAGGCTCAACCGTAATGAACCAGATCACTCCCAGGGATAATACCAGACCAAGGATTACAGCTACTAGGAATGAAAGTGCGTTGACGGCGTCGAATTACTTCATCAGTCGGCCGCTGCCAGCCACGTCCCTCTTAATATGCCTCAAGCTCGGCAGGATGCTCCTCTTCCATCTGGTCAAAGGTCAATTCCCCGGTAAACATGCTTTTATTCAAACGCTTGATATGCACATGGTAAAAATGCCAGATGATGATGGCCAATACTGCCAGGATTGCTTCTGCTCCATGCGCAGCTTTTGCTGCGGGAATTACTTCACCTGGTACAAATCGAGTTGTTGTGATCGGATTCCACATGATGAACCCGGTGATTGCCATGATGATCGTCCCCCAAACCACCGCCAAATATTCTACTTTCTCTGCATAGTTGTACCGCCCATAGTAAGCTTTGGTTTGCCTGAGCCCAAAGTAGTATCCAAGATCTTGAAAGAGATGGCGGAAGTCATCCAGCACAGGCATCATCGTCCAATCTACCCTAAGCACCATCACCCGGTACATTAATGCGATAATGTGATAGATAGATACCCACATCAGCACAAACGCGGCAATGTGGTGGATGGTGCGAGTGCTGACAATCCCGCCAAGAGCATCGAGAATGGTTTGGCTGATTGGTGATGCAATGAATTTCTGCACCAGACCCGTGATCCCCAGAATTGAAAAAGCTGTTAAAAAGATGATATGCTCGATCCGCTGCGAGATACCGAAACGAACAAAAGCCCTTTGATTTTCAGGGGTATGAAATTCCAGGGGTTCGTGAATATCACTCGCAGCGTTATTCATGCTGTTCCTCAGATACGTTGGTACTGTTTTCGGACGTTAGTGGATCTGTTCCTTCCGACTTATCTACGTCTGGTTGTTTGTGACTGTTATCATCAAGATATTCTTCGGATGGCATCAATCTCTTCAGTTATTGCGATGTTTTCACCAGTTTCAGCGCTCTCGATTGCTTTATCCACATTCAAATCTACAGAAGCCACCTGTTCAGACTTCAGAAGTGATCGTTTCTTCCAATATTATCCCCTCTGATCCAACCTCAAGTTCAGTCTGTTCCCCTTCCAACGTGATTTTGTGCTGACTTCCGGCGTCGGTTGATCAGCATCCTGCTGGAATTTAAAACTACTAATAATGCCATCCCGCCCAATACGACTGGGATAAAGATTTTATAGAACAAGTTTACATAATAGACCAGGGGATAATGGTCCGGAGAAGGATTGTAGTGAGACATCCAGGCTGTCGGGAAATTTGCCGTCGCGTCTGGATGGCAAAGCTGGCAGCGTTTCAGGATATTTTCCTTCATTGCTAATCCGGTTTCTGGATCATCCGGTACGGCTGATATTATGGACTCCATGACAATCGTAACAGACTGCCTGATTGACAACAGAGTCAGGTGATTGCTTTTCAAAGATAGCTACTGTTGTTCCATGAAAATCAGCGACATACGTTTGCAGAACATCCGTTGAGAGGCCGTACTTCGATGTGATTGCAGGATCACTATGGCACTCCGCGCATATTTTTGGCGATTGCAGGCGGAAAGAGGATGTGCGCGGATCTTGAATGTTGTGAACCCCGTGACAATCAATGCATGTAGGCACATCTGTGCTGCCTTCGCTCAGCGCTGCCCCATGGACGCTTTCTCGATATTCTTCATAGATTGTGCTGTGACATAATGCGCAGCGTTCCGGGATCCAGGTTTTCGCATCTGGCAGGAGCTCGCCTGTATCAGGATCATTTAGCTGGCGGACCTCATGGGCGGTATGGCAATCTGAGCAGACTGCTGCTTCTCGCACTCCAGCATCCTGTGCTTTTGCGTGGACGCTGTCCTGCGACAATTCATTCTGCTGGCTGTGGCAGTGGTTGCAAGTTTGATTTAACTGGAGAGTGACTGCACGCTGATCTTCTGCGGAAAACTCTGGATGAGGATATTCTCCTACATCCCGATGGCATTGTACACAGGCATAGCCTAGTTTTCCGTGAATAGAGTTTTGATGAAGTTCTGCAGGCACATAAAGGTCCAATACCTCTCCGTTAGCCAGCGTCATTGTCTGTCCAGGTTCGCCGTGGCAGCCCAGGCAAACCTCGTCAGCAATGGATAGATTTGGGGTATGAGGTCTTGGGCGCTTTCTCCGCGTCCGGTTGTGGTGTCGGGATTAGAAGTTGGAGCCGGAGTTGACGGCTCTTGGATGGATGGAGCCGTGAATCCGTGTAAAATCGGGGATCCAGCAAACATTATGGAAGAAAGCAGCAGACACCCGACGGCAAGTAGAATTTTTTTTCTGCACACCATGATATGCATCCCCATTAAACATCCGGATTGAGGTCATCCTGCTCGACCAGGCGTTCAAATTCATCGCGATGGTAGGTGCGCATCTCTTTCTCGCTAAGTTGTCCGGTGAACATACTAAGATTCAGCCTCTGGATGTGGACGTGATAAAAATGCCAGATGATGATAAACAAGGCTAATGCAAGCGCCTCATTGCTGTGCGCCAGAAATGCGGCAGGGATAACTCCTCCCGGGAAAACCATTGTTATTTGAATCGGGAACCATAAGATAAAACCTGAAATTACCATGATCCCAACTGCAAAGAATATAAACCAATAAGTTATCTTTTGTTCAAAGTTGAATTTTCCATATTTCGGTTTTTCTTTTGTCAGAAATATCAGGTACTTAATCATCTGAAAAGCATCTTGCATATCTCTCCAGGTAGGGAAAATATCTCCTTGAAGCCGGCGAGTTACGCTCAAATAAATCCCCCGTCCAAGGTGGTAGAGCACTTCAGCAATCAGGAGCAGCGCAAAGATGTGGTGAATTTGCTGAATCAGTTCGAGTTTTTCTGGAGTGGCTATAAGCCATTGACTCCAGTTTGTGTCCTGGAATTTCTGCGGTAAACCGGTAAAAAGCAGTACGGAAATGGCGATAATTGTGATCAGATGCTCCCAGCGTTGAGCTTTGGAAAATCGCAAGAAAGTCCGCTCGACCTGGATAGTGGCAATTGATTTCGCAGTTTTATTCTCGGGAATGGTCATGGCAGACTCCGTTTGAAACGTTCCACCTGGTTGCGGATGATTTGAAGAACGACATAAATCAGCGACAGCCAGAGAACACCTGGAACAAAGGATTGATAGAACTGTTCCGTGTAAAATAGAAATGGTGTTCGTGTTGGATCGATTCGATTGTGGCCTACCCAGGCCCCGGTCCAATTTGGTCCCGCATCAGCATGACATTTCTTACAGGTTTCCAGCATATTATCTGGGTGGACCATTGAGGCTGGATTATCTGCTGAAAGGATATCATGGATGCCGTGGCAATCTGAACAGACTGCGCTGTTGTGCCAGGTATTTGGCCACGCGCGCTTTATACATAGAGATATCCAACCCATGCCAGGATAAGTTATATAGGCTGTAGACATCCGAATCTAAGCCGTATTTTGCCATCAATTCCGGATCAGCATGGCAATTCGCACACAAATCTGGTTCGTCAACTCGAAATTGGGCTGTGCGCGGATCCTGGATATTATGAACGCCGTGGCAATCTGTGCAAACAGGAACATCTGGATTGCCTTCCTGGATGAGTGCATTTCCGTGAATGCTGTCCTTGTATGTTGCCAGAATCTGGTCGTGACAATTCCCGCAGGTAGTGGATATCAGGGAGCGTGGTTCGTCCGGCGGCTGCACATCGTGGGCGCCATGACAGTCGGTACAGATTGGGGCGTCCAGATTTCCGGATTCTGCTGCATTGGCGTGAATGCTGTCCATTGTTTTTTCATAATTGGATGAATGGCATTTTTGGCAGGCCTGGTAGTAAGTGAGGGACAACTCTCGGCGTGTTTGAAAATTTGTCTTTGGATGTGGGTAGGTTTTTATTTCTGTATGACAGGCCTGACATTCGATCCCGGCTTGATGGTGAACAGAAGATTGCAGCATTTCATTTGAAATATTAAGGGATAATGATTCGCCATCAGGCAAAATCATTTTCAGATCTGGATCTGAATGACAGCTCAAGCAGTAAGTTTCTGTCTCCTGGTGGAGCTCTCCAGCAGAAGTGGGTGTAACAAAACCGAAAGACAGAACTACTGCGGCAATAAGAAGTATCAGCCCTACCCCAAAAAGCACTGACCTGGCATTCTTCTTTCTCATCCATGCGCTAATCCTCCATTGCTGCCATTTCCCTGAAGTTTAGTTTTATCTTCAGGATTTGAAGGTCTCTTTGGTGGCTGGCGTATCACACCTAGCTTCTGTAGCAAATATGAAATTCCAAGCATGATGACAAGCGGCACCAGGCAGCGAGCAATAAAAAAAATCGTGACAATGAACGGATTGACAGGAGTGTTTTCCATTTTCCGGGTCCTCCGAGGCTTGAGTGCTCCGAGTGACTGATCGGCAATTACGATTGCAGCAGCAGTGAAAAAATTTTTCCGAAACCTCGAAAAATTAATTGTTTCAGTGGTTTATTTATTATTAAGAGTTATAACCAATTCCCGAAAAATCCATCGTCAGGCTTGATCTCATTCAGTCAAATGGGCATCTTTCAGTGTGTGTTTCCTAAAAAAATGTTTTCAAGAATGTTCTGAAGATTAAACAGCGGCAGGAAAATTACTCCAAGTGTGAGCATCAAGAACGCATATCCAATAATTCCAACGGCAACACCCCATTCCGGAAGGTTGGGAAAATAGGAACCCACATTTCCAGTATACAACACGCCAGGAGAATAGGTCAGCGGAACAACCAAACCAGAGACGGTTACATTCCACCGATTGACAATCACACCCATCACAGCCAGACCAGCACCAATGACTAAGAAAAGCGGACGGCGATTAAACCTCGGGACCAAAAAGAATATCGCCGGGACGATCACCCCAAGGATGATTTCGAGGACCCAGAAACTGAAATTATAAGGTGTGGACTGCCTAATAGGGAGAGACCTTCAATAACCGAAGGTGTCCGGCCGTAATACAATGTTGCCATCGTATCCCAAAACCGCAAATAACCATAGACAAGGAGCGCAAATCCGCTGAATTTCGCCAACATGAACAAGATATCATGCTGGATAGTGCGTTTGCCTGTGATCCATTCAATCACGAAAGCTACCGCCATGGTCAGTGCTGGGCCGACTGCAATCGCCGATAGGATGAACATGATCGGCATGCTGGGCTTGAACCAGATTGGTCGGGACCTGAGGACTCCGTAAGTTGCTCCCAAGCGAAGATTGATGGAGCAGTGAAATGAGGAGCCCAATCAATGCCAGGGCAGGAGCAGCGTTGTGAAGTGAACTTGCGATTTTTCGAGCACAGGCCAGCGATCAAAAGCCTTCATTTCAGTCACTACGGGGAGGAATTCAAACACCATGATCATCAGGTAAATTGTGATGCACCAGGTAATTTCCCATAATACTGAATGGATATTCCAATACACCCACGGATGCCAGAATCGATCTGGTCGGCCGATATCCATCACCAGCGCTAAGAGTGCAATTGTATATCCGATAAATCCAATGTAAACAGCCAGCCTGATGACTGGTTGAAAGCGCTTCAAGCCGAGCAAATATACGATGGCTGAAAGGGTGAATGCTCCGGCGCCTAATGCGATCGCAGAAAGGTCGATCGTGATCCAGAGCCCCCAGGGAACGACATCATTCATATTTGTTACGACAAGGCCGTTGGAAAAAACGTAAAAAGCCGATATCAGCCCGATAATCAGCAAGATGCCAATCAACCCCATCCAGGCCAATAAACCAGGACTCAAGCGGGAAGATTTTTGATCGATCGAAGTTTTGGTCATCAAAGACCCTCCTCCGGGGGAATGTAATATACGCTCGGGCGGGTGCCCAGCTCTTCACGCAGGACAAATGTGGATTTATTGGCAATCAACTGGGCAACATCGCTTTCCGGGTCTTTTAGATCTCCAAAAGTGCGTGCATTGACAGGACAGTCATTGACACAAGCCGGCGTTGCCTCTGGATTTACCCCTGGAACAAGCCCATTTTCAAGACCCATATCGATCCGATGAATGCAAAAAGTACATTTTTCAACCACACCGCGGGCCGGCGGTCCACTTCCGCTATCCCCCAGGTCGGGATATAGGGATTTTCGTATGTGTTCAATTCCCAATTGAACTTTCGAGCATCGTATGGACAGGCAACTTCACAATACCGGCAGCCGATGCAGCGATCATAGTCCATTACCACGAGACCATCCTCGCGCACAAAAGTCGCTTTTACCGGGCAGACTTCCACACATGGAGCTACCTGACAATGCAGGCAAGGTCGAGAGAAGAAAAATGGATATCCGTTCGATGTCTCTTCAGGGACGACAATATTCCAGGGCTTGTCAGGTCGAACGTCATTCACTGCTGAGCAAGATCGCAAACAGTATTCACATCCGATGCACCGGTCAAGGTCGATGACCATGCCCCAGTGGTGTTCGCCAGTGGCGCCATGATCGGCACTCTCTTCACCACCAGTCACCTGCTCGCGCTGTAATCCAGCGAACGGTGACAGCGGGCCGCTCGTGAGCACCACGGAAGCAATAGCAGAACCAGCAGCCACGCCACCCAGAGTCAGGACGTCTCGACGAGTAATCTCAACCGTTACTTTGGTTTTTTTCTTACTCATCTTCGTCGTCCTCAATAATTTTAATTCGCCGGCTGACAATCCATGCAGCAGCACCTCCGGTCACTAAACCAACAATCGCGCCCTGGATCAGTCCAGTATACAGGCGTGATTGGCTGGCAACCTCCAAATTATTTATTTGTTGTTCATTATCGGAGATTTGCTGTTTCAAGACTTCAACATCGACTTCAGGAGTTGGCAGGACGATTCCTCCAAGTTTTCATAGCTCATCGCGCGTGTGAACAGTCTCCTGGTGACAGCCTATGCATGCTTCGGAGCCAACCGAAAAGGTGTGTCCTGTCGGCACCAGGCCTCCGATGGGGCTGTCCGTGCGAGGTGGAGTGTACATGTGGCAGTTGCTGCATTCCAGGCCTGCATTCGCATGGGTGCTGTGCGTGAAGGAATCGCCGCGGTCTTTATGGCAATTTGTACATAAAGCAGTTATCAAATCGGCCATCGGAGTCTGGCTGTGAGGATTATGGCAGGACTGGCATTGTACTCCTGCGTCGCTGTGAGGGCTGGCATGCCATTCATCTGTGGTTGTCTTATGGCAGGTGCTGCAGAGGTCTGCATCGGGCTTGAGCGCCATTGGTTCCGCAGGATGATTGGGTTGGAAAGGACCATGGCATGATTCACACGTTACTCCCTCGTGAGCGAAAGTACCGTCCTGTGCATTGAATCCGGTGGTATGACACTGCAGGCATGCGGTTTGTTGGCTCAGTTCACTCCAATCTCGCTGAAAAATGGGCGACGAAAAAGCTTGAGCATGGCGTGTCGTGGTCCAGTTTTCATAAATATCCTTGTGGCAGGTTGAGCATGTTGATGGACCAGCATAGGAGGTGGTTTGCTGTTGAAAATTGGGCAGCGGAGCAGCTGCAGCTGGATCAGACAGGTTTATCGCAGCTCCAACGATCAGGCTCAGGCTAAAAAAGGCAGCGAAAATGAACCCGCTCCATTTATCAGGTTGAAATCCAATTTTTTTCATCGATCTGCACTCCGTCCATTGGGCCATTAACCCTAATGCTATGCAACCTGTTGTGATGATTGCACTATAAATTCTATGACTTTTACCCTAAAACGTTAGTAAGAAATGTCACCTGCATGATGGATGGAAGTAATGGAAAAAAGGCGCGCCGATGGACTGGCACACCTTTTCCTCTAATATTTTGGAACTTCAATCAATTCATGGGGTTGGAATCGCAACATGGTATTCTGTTGCAGCTGCGATTAGCTCCTCATCCGTTTTGGTGGACGCTAATCCTCCGCCGTGACAGTGCCGACAGGCAAAATTTAGTCCAATTTCGGACAAGGCAATAGTCCCATCATCCGAGAATTGTTCGATCTGAGTGGGATTGATGGCCATTAAATGGGTTCGAATATCCCCGGAATATTTTTCAGGATCCGCCCAGGCGGACTTGATCACCCTTGGCATATGACATTCTATACATGCAACACCCATTGCAGCATGTTTCGTATTCTTCTGGTTCCTGGCTTGTTCCTGGTGACATCGATCGCATTGGATTCGAGTTGTTGGTTGTTCAGTCTGGGCAAGCTGGACGACACCCTTGTGGGGATCATGGCATTGGACGCAATCCAGCACGGCATGTTTTCCTTGGAAGAGTTCCTCGTATTGTTCGTGGTGCTCGATAAACCCATCTTTAGCGTTCACGTTCTCAACATCCCCCCGACGGTGGCACTGCCCACAAGCCTCAGCATCCCGATCTATTTTCATCTCGAAACTTTGAGGATTGCCTGCATGCATGCTGCCCGGTCCATGGCATTCTTCACATCTTATTCCTTCTTGCACCCAGGTGCCGATCAAGCCCGAAAGCCCGTCTTGATTGCCTTGCTGACTGTAACCGGTTGTATGACATGCTCCGCAGTCGTATGGAAGCTTTTCAGTTCCTGATTTGTAAATTACCCAACCTGCATCCTTATCCAGGTTTTCATTCGCGAAATTCCATTGATTCAGATACTCGGCATTTCCGGATTTGCCGGGTTCATCGGTAATAATATAACCTTCTTTATCGATGAAACGAGCTTTCCAATGATATCCGCCGATTACGTAGGATATATCATTCCAGGTGTAGCCGACTGGTAGCTTGTCTAGTTTCGTGAACGGGTAGATTGGCGCCTTGCCGTCACTGACTTTGTTCAGCTTCCAGGGGTGTCCAGATTTGATATAGGAATCATAAAGCTCTTGATGACAGCCGCTGCATGTCTGGTCGCCAATAAAATCAGGACCCGTGAACGATGCGTCCTGACCTGCAGGGCCTGCTGGTCCTTCCAATCCTGGGGGACCCTGAGGTCCTTCGGGTCCTGGGGGTCCTGAAGGTCCAACGGAACCTTGCGGTCCTTCAGGGCCGGCACAAGCAACCAATGTTGTGGATATTATCATCACTACTGCGAGAAGGAAAAGCTTCTTCATAATCCATCTTCTCCTCATTTTCGGTGAATGCTTTTGGCTTGATTAATTTTTATTAGCCAGGTAAAACCGGAGATGGCACCGGCTTGGATTACCATTGATGATTAGCCAGAATTCTTCGATTGTCATTATTTAGATATAAAGTAATATTGGGTAAATTACCATAGATATTCTACTATAAATACCCAAAGATTAGCATATAATTAATAGCAATTATGAGTATTACGCTTGTGTTTTTTATCTATGGCCTGGCTTTTTTTTGCATGGGTTTGGCTATGTATACCGAATCTGGGCGGTCACCAATTCTGGTCGACCGGAGAATCTTGGTCCCGCTCTTCATTTTCGGATTTGTGCACGGCATGCATGAATGGATGGAAATGTTCCTTGAAAAAAGCGGTTGGATTTCGATGCAATCCCCGATATTTTGGGGCTGGCTTCGGGTTGGTGTATTAATCTTTTCATTTATCTGTTTGCTAATTTTTGGCCTGCAGGCGCTTTTTCCTCATCGAGCTTTTCGTGGGAAGGCGAGGATAAAGTGGTTTTTCGGTATTGTCGCTTATGTTCTATCCGTCGTGATGTTCGGATTAATAATTTGGGGTTCCCATCATGATCAGATTGCACATGTAGATATCGCTGTGCGCTATTTCATTGCAGTTCCAGGAGCGTTGTTGGCAGGAATAGCTCTCCTCCGAGATGCAAATCGTGCTCCAGGAGAGAACCTGGTTCAGCTTCAGAATCCTTTGCGGATTGCCGCATGGAGTTTTTTTATTTATGGACTCACTCAGATTGTTGTGAACTCGGCCGATGTGTTTCCAGCAAGCGTGCTGAATACATTGAGCTTTGAAAACTATTTCGGTTTTCCAATCCAGGTTATTCGTGCAGCAATGGCAGTCGTTATAACGATAGCCCTCATCCGTGCGACCCGCCTGGCCGAAGAGGAACGCCAGAAAAGGTATGCATCAGCTCAACAGGCCAGGATTGATGCGTTAGAGAAATTGGAGCAGGAAACGAGCAAGCGGGAAGCGATGCGCAAAGAAATGCTGCGCCACATTGTATTAGCTCAAGAAGAAGAACGAGCCCGAATTGCGCGGGAACTTCATGATGATACTTCGCAGACGTTGACTGCATTCACATTCCATCTTGCCGCATTGCAGAATAACATGAAAGGGGATCGAGAAGCGATCTTGCAGTTAAACAACCTGCAGGGATTAAGCAGAAAAATGTCTTCAGAGATCTATCGTTTGGTTCACGATTTGCGGCCAGCTCAGCTTGACGATCTTGGCCTCGTTCCTGCACTCAGGTCTCTCTGCGATGAATCCGAGCGCCAAATGGGTCTGAAAGTCGGTTTGAAGATCCTTGGAAATCAGCGTCGGTTGAATCCACTAGTGGAGACAGCACTGTATCGGATAGCTCAGGAATCGCTCACCAATACAGCGAGACATTCCGGAGTGAAACAGGCAGATATTCAATTCATATTTCAGGATGATGGTGTATTGATGTCGGTTTCTGATCAAGGAATAGGGTTTAACCCCGATCAGTTTATTAATGGCCGTTGGGGATTAGCAGGAATGCGCGAGCGTGCAGAAGCGAGCGGGGGGAACCTGCAAATTCGATCGGAAATCGGGAAAGGAACCGAAATCACCATAAGATATTTCCACAGACAGTCAATCTGGGCTTTCCCAAGGGTTGATCGAGGAGATGAAAATTGAACAAGATCCGAATAATGTTGGTTGACGATCATGACGTCGTCCGTACTGGTTTAAAAACATATCTTCAAACAAAAAGTGATCTGGAAGTTGTTGCAGAAGCGAACAGTGGAGAGAACGCTGTTGAAAGAGTGTCAGAAACCCATCCTGATTTGGTGGTTATGGATATAACCATGCCGGGGATAGGAGGACTTGAAGCCACGCGGCGGATAAAACAAGTTCTACCCGAGTGCAAGGTCCTGGCTCTGACAGTCCACATGGATAAACAATATTTCTTTGAAATGCTACAAGCTGGTGCGGATGGCTACATGACGAAGCAAGCCGCTGCAGAAGAGCTGGTCGAAGCGATTCACTCGGTTGCAACCGGTCATGTTTTCCTGCAACCCGAACTCGCTTCCTGGCTTCTAGCAGATTATCGCCGACTCGCAGACAATGATACTTCGAAATCACGCCAGGATTTGTCGGAATCCGATGGAATCCGGCTTGAGTTGCTCTCAGAAAGGGAAATTCAAGTCCTTCAGGCGGTGGCTGACGGGATGACGAACATCGAAATTGGCGAAAAGTTGGGGATCAGTCACAAGACTGTTGCACGCCATCGTGAAAGAATCATGTCCAAATTGGATATTCACTCGTGTGCAGAGCTGGTCAAATTTGCCATCCGGACGGGCGTGCTGAAAATTATGTAAATCCGATTCCGACTGAATCGCACTGGAGAGCCTATGCAAATCCGGCTCTTGTTGTTTTGTTTTTATCTCAAATCCCACAGTTATTTGTTATAACATTCCCTTAACACATTCTCATGCTTTTATTTATACAGTCTCAGGCTAGGTTAATCTTGATATGACAGAATTCCGTAGCGCGAATGATCGGGTATCTTTTCCCCGCAATATTATTGTTTAAACACAAACGGAGGAACGATTATGGAGCAGACAACCCAGGCAGAAAAAGGTTCCGCAGGGCGCCTTAAATTTATACTCGGTGGATTGTTGATTGCAGCTGCGGTCGTCTACTTGATTGTCTCGTCGATTCAAGCGAATGCACAGTATTTTTTAACGGTGGATGAAGTCTTTGCTGAAGGAGCGGGAGTTCAAAACCGTGATTTGCGCATATCTGGAGCAGTGATTGGTGATTCGATCCAATACAATTCGCAGACGCTGAATTTAACTTTCACGATTGCGAGCATACCGGGGGATAACCAGGAGATTGAGGCGCTTGGAGGATTGGCTCAGGTGCTTCATGAAGCAGTTGAAGATCCAAACCGCCAACATTTAAAGGTGCTGTACAACGGTCCGAAGCCGGATTTACTGCGAAACGAGGCTCAAGCAATCATCACTGGTAAAGTGGGGGAAGATGGCATTTTCTACGCAGATGAACTGCTTTTAAAATGCCCCACTAAATATGAAGATGCTGTACCGGAACAGACCGATTAATCGCAGAGGTAGACCCTAAATGTTGGTAGATTTTGGATTTGGCGCTCTGGTTATCTCGCTCCTTGTTGCGGTTTACGGGATCGTCGCTGCAATCTATGGTGTGAGATCTGCGAAGCCTGAATGGGTGGAAAGCGCCCGGCTTGCGATGCTGTTGACGTTCCCGTTAATCACGATATCTGCACTATGCCTTATCGTGTTGCTGGTAACTGGTCAGTATGATGTCGAATACGTCTCATCGGTTACAAGCAACAGCATGCCGTTTTATCTCCGGGTGACGTCTTTTGGGGTGGGCAGGCTGGCTCGCTGATTTTCTGGTCGTGGCTGATGGCGGCCTTTGCCACGGCGGTCACGCTGCGAAAATGGGATCGCGATCGTGAGTTCCTGCCCATGGGTGATTGTCGTCTCACTGGTAACCCTGGCCTTTTTCCTCAGCCTGGTCATTTTTTTGAAAATCCGTTCGTCCGCATCTGGCACACTGCCGGCAGGTGATTTTACTGACGCGATGTTCCAGCCTGCTGGAGCTATTTTAGCAGTCATGCGATGGGCGCGGGTTGAATCCGCTGCTGCGCCATCCCGGGATGATCATCCACCCACCAATGCTTTACCTGGGTTTTGTCTCGTTTGTAATCCCTTTTGCCTTTGCCATCGCAGCGTTGGTGACCGGACGGACGGATGACCGTTGGATCCGCCTGACCCGGCGCTGGACGTTGGTTGCCTGGATGTTCCTCTCGCTTGGGCTTGGTCCTTGGGGGTCGATGGGCTTACGATGTGCTGGGTTGGGGTGGATACTGGGCCTGGGATCCGGTTGAGATTGCGGCTTTTATGCCCTGGTTGACTGGGACGGCTTTCCTGCATTCGGTCATGATCCAGGAGAAACGCGGCATGTTCAAGCATTGGAACATGGTCTTGATCATCCTGACTTACTCGCTGGTGATTTTTGGCACGTTCCTTACCCGATCCGGAGTCCTTTCATCGGTTCATGCTTTTGCCCAAAGCGCGATTGGCCCTATGTTCTTCGTCTTTATTGGCATTACTTTTGTCATTTCGCTTGTATTTGCTGCTTTACCGTTGGGACAGCCTGAGGTCCGAAGGGCAGATGACCTCGCTTCTTTCGCGGGAAGCGTTATTCCTGTTCAATAATCTGCTGTTTATGGGCATTTTGATGGTTTGTTTTTCGGGGGTGATTTTCCCGCTTGATCTCCGAGCTGCTCACCGGTCAAAAAGTCACCGTGGGTCCGCCATTTTATGACCGGGCGACTGGACCCCTTATTTGCCGGGTTGGTTTTCCTGATGGGCGTGGCGCCGCTTTCGGCCTGGGGGCATTCCACCGTGAAAACCCTGGGCCGTGCGATCTGGAAACCCGCCTTGTTTTCTCTTGCTATTGGTCTCATTTTGCCGTTTTTACTCGGCGTTCGGAGCTGGCCGGCGCTCTTGGTTTTTGGCTGTCTGCATTCGTTGCTTCTATCACCGTGTATGAATTTTGCCGCGAGGTATGGCGCGCGCGCCAGAAGTCACGGTGAAAACTATTTTGCTGGCGTTGTGGCGGATGACGGGCGCAACCGCCGCCGCTATGGCGGATATACCATTCACCTGGGGGTCGTCTTCATGGCAATCGGCATCATTGGGATCGAGATCTTCCAGACCGAGACCCAGGGAACGATTGCCAGGGCAGTCATTGTCGCTGGGCGGTTATACGGTCACCTACAAATCTCTGGCAACATTTGATACCCCGGATGGGCGCAATGTGGCTCGCGCTGTACTGATGTCATCAAAAACGGCAAGTTCCTCGGCCAATTGTTTCCCGCGCCGGGATTTTTATTTTGACTCGCAGCAGCCGATGACTATTCCAGGGGTACGCAGCTACCATGGGAAGATGATCTTTATATCATCCTGGTCGATTGGCAGCCGATTTCGATCCCAGGGTGCGACATTCAAGGTTTACCAAAATCCATTAGTCAACTGGCTTTGGCTGGGCGGTTTAATCTTTATCCTGGGGACATTGGTCGCTGCCTGGCCGGACAGAGAACGCGAGCTTGAAACAGAACGCGTACGCCGGCGCGATTACGCAAGCGCAGAAGCATCGTAACTCATTAGATATTTGTTGAGATGAATAAAGAACCTGTTTTTTCAGTATTCCTCGCCATAATCTTCGCAGTCTTGATTTTTGGGATCGCTGGAGCTCAGGAACCGCCGCCATCGACAATTCCAGTCACGGACGACGAGGTCAATGCAATTGCCCGAGCAAATGTACTGCCCGGTATGCGAAAACACACCTTTGGATGTCTGTCCAACTCAAGCCTGTGCTGAATGGAGAGAATTGATCCGAGAAAAATTGTCCGAAGGCTGGGACGAGAGGCAAATCAAGGTTTTTTTTGTGGAGCGATTTGGCGATCGGGTGCTTGCCTCTCCACCAGCACGAGGGCTGAATTGGCTGGTGTATGTATTTCCTCCAATTGCATTCCTGGCAGGGATTTTCTTGCTCTATAACGCATTCCGTAGCTTTCAAAAACCCGCGGGTGTGTCCCAAAAAGCGGACCAGGGAAGCCCAGACACAAATCTGGACCCCTATTTAGAGCGACTTGAAGAAGAACTACGGAACCAGAAGGATTAGTGATGTCCCTGGATAATGAAAAAAAAACAGACCTTGAGCCAATGAAGAATTCTCGACCGCAATGGGGGCGAATTCTCGCCTGGTTTGGCTTAGGAATTTTATTGATCCTCTTGTTTCTGGGATTGTTAAAAGCGCAAAAGGGTCAAATGAAGGTTGGCGAGAAAGCCCCACGTTTCAGCCTTACTACTTTCGACGGTGAGCTGATCCAGCCTGAAGATATGCAGGGTAAAGTAGTTTTGTTGAATCTCTGGGCATCCTGGTGTAAGCCTTGCGAACAGGAAGCTGCCGATCTGGAAACAGCCTGGAGGTATTACAAATCGCGCTGGGGATGTACTTTTTCTGGGCGTAGCCTGGACAGACACGGATAAGAAATCACTTCAATATCTGGAAAAATATGATATCAGCTATCCCAATGGACCGGACCTTGGTACCCGCATCTACCAGGCATTTCGGGCAACAGGAGTCCCTGAAACTTATATCATCGACAAAAATGGAATTCTCGTAAATGTAAAAATCAGCCCATTCGAATCAGTCGCTGAGATCAAACAAGTCGTCGATAAAGCTCTGGAACAATAAATATTATGGAGATCGGATCCGTTTTTCTCATCGTTGCCTTGCTTTTGCTGGTGGGCTTATTTGTCGGCCGGCCGTTCATGGAGGAGAAGCCAGTTAAATCTTCGGCTGTTAACCTTCAGGAACATGAACGATCAGCGCTTTTAGCCGAGCGAGACAGGCTAGTAACTGCCCTCAAAGAGCTGGAATTTGACAACCTACTCCATAAAATACCTGAGGAAGATTATCCAAATCAAAGAGCAAGATTATTGGAGCAGGGTGCAGAGGTGCTGCGTAAACTCGACGATCTTCAATCAAATGATGATGCCGGGATTTTGGTTGAAGTCCAAACGGAAGCGATGATCTCGCAAAAACTGGATTTGAATTCTGGTGCAAATGCGAAAAACGGAAAAGCTCATACAACACCTGGAAATGGAGCAGGAGTGGTCGCCGCGGTGGATGATGACCTGGAAGTCCTTCTATCGGATCGAAGGCGTTTGCGCAAGGAAAAATCTGCTGGATTCTGCCCAAAGTGCGGTCGCCCACTGCAAAAATCCGACTATTTTTGCCCTAAATGTGGGGCGAGAATTCAGACATCATGATTCTGGATCATGCAACTCCAGGCGGCTCTGGAAAATAAGAGATTATGAAGCTCACGCTTGGTGTATTTTTGATTTTTACCGCTTTACTGTTTTCAGGCTGCAATTTCTCATTGGCAGCGGATGTGACCCCGCCGCCGGGTTTTCAACAACAGCAGGTTTCTGCTGTCCCTGCAGTTACGACTTCAGGTCCAATCTATCCACTGGTTCCTCCTGACGCTTCAGCAGGTAAATCGATCTATTTAGAAAAATGTGCACCATGTCATGGGACTACAGGTTTGGGTGACGGACCGAGAGCTAGCGATTTGCCAAACCCTGTTACGCCGATTGGATCTCTGGATGTTGCCCAAAATGCAGTCCCAAGTCAATGGTTCAAAATCACCACTCAGGGTAATCTTGAGCGTTTCATGCCGCCATTTTCAAGCCTGACGGATCGAGAACGTTGGGATGTCGTCGCATATATGTTCAGTCTGTCAAGCATACCAATACCGCTTGCACAAACCAAAGCGGTTTTTCTGACAAACTGCGCTGGCTGCCACGGCGAAGATGGTCAGGGCAAAGGTCCTGATGCCAGAAGATTTATTACTGCCTGATTTTACTCGGTTAGACTTTTTTGCCAGCAGCTCGCTCACCGACTTTTACCAAACGATTTCTGCCGGTTCAAGCCTGGGTATGCCCGCTTTTTCTGATACTCTTTCCGAAGACGAAATTTGGGCATTATCAAACTATGTACGATCCTTTGGTTCGCATACAGGTCTTGTCGAAGAGCCAGCGGGGCACACCAATACCATTCTTGAGCGTTGCCACCGAAGAAGCTGTCCAACTTTCCACTACTGAATTGTTTTCAAATACTCCAAGCAGTGGTTCTGTGACAGGGATTTTGATGAATGCATCCGGTGGCTCGATTTCGGCCGGTCAACAGGTGATGCTGCATAGCTTTGACCAGATGCAGCTTGTCTACACAGCAACAACGCAGACCCGGTCGGATGGGACATATGCGTTCGATAATGTATTAATTAATCCAGGACGAAGCTTCCTTTCGACTGTAGACTACCAGGGAGTTGTTTACAGCTCGGAATTCCTGACTGCCGAAAAACCCTCCAGTTCGATTGAATTACCAATCCAGGTTTATGATTTAACCAGTGACGCTTCGATATTATCGATGGACCGCCTCCATTTTTTCTTCGAGTTCCTGGACCCTTCGACTGTTCGGATTATTGAGCTGTATGTCATCTCGAATCCGACGATGTTAACCCTGGTAGCTTCAGAGATCGGAAAACCTGTGGTAAATTTCTCTCTGCCCAAAGGTGCCAGCGGGGTGGAATTTGATGATGGAGAAAGCGGCTGGTCGGTTTGTGCTTACTGATATCGGTTTTGGAGACACACTGCCTGTAAGACCTGGCTCGGGGGCTTATCAAGTTATGGTCACTTACCAGATGCCATTTAACCGGGAATTGGACCTTGATCGAGAATTTCTGATGGATACAAACGCAGTGGTTATTCTTGTCCCGGAGGACAGCGTAAAGGTCAAAGGAAAACGGATTCAGGATGCTGGCTCTCGAGATGTCCAGGGTATGCTCTACCATATGTATAATGGAGGGCGTTTCCAAAAAAATGACAGATTGAATCTGACCATTACCGGACATCCATCCGAAGGAAGAACAACCCTGGCAGGAAATCCAAATAGAAACCTGATGGTCGGATTAGGTGCGCTGGGGATGGTCTTAGTCCTGGCAGGTGTCTGGCTTTATCAAAGAAATCGTCCAATTAAAGCTATCCAGACGAAAGATGAACTGGCAGCCAACCAAGAAGACGAAAGTGTCGAATCGGTGATGGATGCGATCCTTGCATTGGATGATCTTTACCAGGAAGGCCGGCTACCTGACGAAGCCTATATTCAGCGGCGTGGGGATTTGAAGGCTCATCTGTCCGAATTAATCGCAAAAAATGGTTGATCTGAGGATGATCGAAGTTCGCAGGTTGGCCAAACGGTTTGGATTGAAAACTATTCTCAAAGACCTCGATTTCCACGTCGAAGCAGGAGAATTTGTGGCGTTATTAGGGCCTAATGGTGCGGGTAAGACGACTTTCCTCCGGATACTTGCCTCGTTATCCAGGCAAGCTTCTGGAGAAGTCTGGATTTCCGGCTACAGGTTGCCTCAACAGGCCGCTGCCGTCCGACATAGTCTGGGAGTTGTATCGCACCTGCCGCTCCTTTATGGAGATTTGACCGCAGAGGAAAACCTGCAATTTTACGGCAGAATGTACGGACTCCAGAACCGAGAAAAACGGGTGCAGGAAGTGTTATCGCTGGTTGGTCTTCTGCCCCGCCGGCGGGACCTGGTAAGGACTTTTTCCCGCGGCATGCAGCAGCGTCTGGCTATTGGCAGGGCAGTCCTCCACGATCCTGAGGTGATGCTGTTCGATGAACCGCATACTGGACTGGATCAGGATGCCTGCGTCATGCTGGATAATGTGATGCGCGAAGTTGCCGCACGCGGCCGAACTGTTGTGATGACATCGCACGATTTAGCACGCGCTGCGGACCTGGCGACTCGATTTGACGTGCTTTCGAGAGGGAGAATCGTCGCTTCTGTATTACGAGAAGAAATTCCTTCTGAGGACCTTCTGAAGTTTTACCGCCAGGCTGTCAACAGACAAAATCGCCGGGATGAGGAACCTGACTCCGCACCATCGGCGGGAAAAATTCAGCATGAAAATTGACGAGCAAGCTGCGGAAATAGGAAACCGATCACGGGACTTGAGCCAACCGTTCCAAAACTATTTTCGCTCAGTCTGGGCGATCCTCTGGAAAGACCTGGCAGCAGAACTCCGCAGCCGTGAGCTGCTTTCGGCGATGCTTGTTTTTTCGCTGCTTGTGATCATGATCTTTAATTTTGCCCTGGAGTTGGATGCCAGGACTCGTTACAGCGTGACATCAGGTGTTCTATGGGTCACTTTTGCATTTGCAGGAACTTTAGGGCTTAACCGATCGATGGCGATGGAAAAGGATCGTGGCTGCCTCGATGGCTTACTGCTGGCTCCTGTTGATCGAAGTGCGATCTTCTTTGGTAAAGCTTTGAGCAATCTGGTTTTTATGTTAATCGTCGAAGCAATTGTGCTTCCTGTTTACAGCTTGCTCTATAATATTAATCTGTTCAATCCTGGGTTGATTGTTGTAATCCTATTAGGCTCGATCGGTTATGTTTCTGTCGGTACGCTGCTCTCAAGCATGACTGTTCAGACTCGGACCCGCGACGTTCTTCTACCGATTTTGCTATTTCCGGTAGTCATCCCACTGTTCATTGCTGCGGTCAAAGCAAGTGGTGGTTTCCTTCAGAATCTGAACTTTTCTGAGATAAAACCCTGGATAAACCTGCTGGTTGTATATGATCTGATCTTTACAGCTGTTGCTTTTATGGTCTTCGATTTTGTGGTTGAGGAATAAACCTTATCAATTCGCAAGCGTGGATGGATAAGGCGGAAGTTCACCAGCTGCCGGATGATAAAAGGAGTATTAATGGAACCAAAACCGCGATTGCTTGTGATCCTGGATGGGATCATGGTTGTAATGCTTCTGGCTGCATCAGCCTTGGTCTTCTTTTTTACACCTGTCGAAGCTGTGATGGGTCAGGTGCAGAAAGTCTTTTATTTCCACGTCTCTGCTGGATGGGTTGGGATGCTGGCATTTTTGGTCGCCGCGATCTCCGGGATTTTTTACCTGAAAACCGGCGAACCGCGCTGGGATATCAGTGGGTTGGCATCCGTTGAGATAGGGTTGGTGTTTGCCTTCATTAACGTTGTTACGGGATCGATTTGGGCCAGACCGATTTGGAATACGTGGTGGACCTGGGATCCTCGCCTGACCACCGCCACCATTATGCTGATGATCTACGCCGCATATTTAATGCTCAGGTCTGGGATTGACGACCCAGATCGGCGCGGGCGATTTGGAGCCATTTACGCGATTGTCGGCTTTTTAAGCGTCCCGCTGACCTTTTTTTCTGCCCGTTTGTTCAGAACCATTCATCCGATCGTAATCGGCTCTAATCAACCCGGCTCTGCTGGTGCTTTTGATATGTCGCCTAAGATGTTGCAGACGTTCATGTTCAGTCTGTTGACGTTCACAATCATCTTTGTTGATCTACTTTGGCACCGGATTCGGCTTGGAGGGCTGCAAGCCACGGTGGAACAATTAAAGATGAAGCTTGATAAATAAGCTGGAGAGGATTCCCGAAATGTACTTGCTGCAAGATGGACCCGCACAGACAAGCGAATACATGATCGCTGGTTACTTGGTCATATTTGGGATGATGGGATTATACTGGCTCAGTATTGTCATAAGAAGGCGCAACCTGATTCGCGAGCTGGAAACCCTTAAAGGGATCGACGGAGAGCTGCAGTAGACCAGCCGGTTCCCCCAAAATCTTAATGAATAAACTCAGCTTTAATTTTTATTTATTGGGATGATCCATCTGGATATAAAGAATGCACCGAATAGGCTGGCTGCCTGGAGGGCTAATCGTGCGATCCTCCACGCTTCTGGCAGCAACCATTCCGGAATGATGAGCAGCATTGCGAACAAAAGTCCAAATAGGCCCCATCGGTAGCCGCTGCTTTCGCCATAGTATTTACTCCCAAAAAAGCGGTAAAGCCAGAACGCGCCGATGGCAATTAAGAATGACAAGCATTATTCCGAGGAAAATAATAAAGATAACTGCTGTAAAAGGGTCACGCAAGCTTGAAGGATCTGCAACAACCGCTCGGATATCTCCGGTCTTCAAGTATGGGATTAGCAGGTTCAGGATTGCGTCTGTGATCGTGAAACAACCCACTGCGATCACTGAGAGCAAAACCGCACTCTTTGGGCTTTTTTCTAGCCTCATCGAGACCTCGATCGTGCCGCTGAACACTTTCTCAGCGGGTCCTGTTAGGTGTAATTCCAAATTCTCAGAGATTTCCACCTTTAAGTCACCACCAGGATTATGAACAACTATCTGTCTTTCGCATAACCCCTGTGCGAAAGCAGCAGCGGCAGCGGCGCAGCTGCTGCTGCCGGATGCCAGCGTGTATCCGGCTCCGCGCTCCCAGATTTCGATCTGCAAATGCTGTGGATCTAGTACTTTGAGGAATTGGACATTAGTTCGGTTGGGAAAACGAGGGTGATTTTCCAACAAAGGGCCAATTTTCCGGGCAATTTCAGGTGTTGGATCTGGACAGGTCACGACGCAGTGTGGATTTCCCAGGCTCAGCGAGCAGAAATGAAGGATTTCGCCTTCCAATTTTAGGGTCTCAAACAGGTTGGGTTCAGAATCCTGGATAATATTGATTTCCTGCCTATCAAAAACGGCATGCCCAATGTTGATCCTGATCAACTTTCCGTTTTCGATGACTTGGGCTTGGACTATACCCCCAACCGTCTCAATGCTGAAACACTTCGAACGTTGTGGCTCCGCATTTATATTTTCGACATCAAGCCTCTCTTGATCCCATAAAAACCGGGCAAATATTCGCAATCCGTTTCCACTCTTCTCTGCTTCGCTGCCGTCGGGATTAAATATTCTCAAACCGAAGTCCGCTTTATCAGAATGAAGGGGTCCAATCACTATCCCATCGCTTCCGATGCCGTAGTGGCGGTCGCAAAGTTTGTCGGATTCGTTGAGAATTAAAGAACTCCAGCGATGACTCTGGTTCAAACACCAGGTAGTCATTTCCTAAAGCTTGATATTTGTGGAATTGGATCAGGTTTAATCGGTCCAATTATTTGAGCTCGAAATCCTTCAACCCGAAATTCAGCTCGAAGAGCGTCTGGTAATGAATGCTTCAAGCGTTCCGCTTTATGAATTGCAGTTCTCAACCAGTGGTCTTCATTCAGCAGCATGTTCAATTCATCGACTGTCACCCAACGCAATTCTGAATGTTCCTCGCTGTATTGAAGGTCGGATTGCGGTAATAAGGTGCACCCAAAAATGACACCGAGGAGCTCATTTTCTGGAACGGGTTCGCCGCGGTAAAAATGAGTGATTGCTACGATGAACTCAATTTGGACCTCTGCCCTAAGCTCTTCACGTACTTCACGATGGAGTGCTTTTTCGAAGCCCTCGCCCTGTTCGACGCGACCGGTGACACAATCCCAGTCTCCCGCTTTGAAATCTCGCTGATTTGATCTGCGCAGCAGCAGATATTGATCTGTATCGGGTTTCCAAATTAATCCGGCGACCCCACCTAAAAAATGTCCAATCATTCTTCGTTTTCCTAAATATTTTGCGAAAGATTCAGTGTCCAGATCAATTGAGCTTTGAAAATCGCGTTTGAAGGGCGTTTGTAATATAATTTTCCCAAAGTGGTGACAACGAATTATAAGTAAGCACATGAGAAGAGAATGTCTGCAGGATCATCTGCCCACCCAGGCAGACAGTTGAAACTCCATGCGAGCTGGGCGTGTTGGCAGTTGTTCCCAGCAGCAGCGCGGCCTTGCTGTCAGGCGCTAATCTGACAAGATCGCCGGTATCGTAAAGTTTCACTCCTGAAGAATCCCACCAAAAACCTGTTGAGGTTGAAAAATTTAGGATGCGGTTTGGATTATTGAGAATTGGGTGGTTTGGGGATAGCGGGAAAAATACTGCTCCAGCTGGTGGAATGCCTACCCAATTTTTTTCAAATTCCACTCCGCAGCGAGATAGTAATTCGCTCGCCGAAGTATTGTATGTGCCATCCAAATACCATTCTTCGATGATTATGGATGTACCCCGGTCTAAGAACTCCAAAACATCCGAGTACACATTCACTTTCATGCCCTCTTTATCTTCTGCAGCGATGATGATTAAATCCCACTGCCCGCCATCAGCAGGTCCTTTTTCCAGGTCGTCCAGAAGCCAACCAAAAGCGCTGCCGTCATCTTTATAGCCGAGCCCCATCTTATCCAATGTCGGACTGACATAACGGACCGTGTCCAGCCGCGCGATCATATCTTCATAAAGCAGGATTTTCGCAGTCGGAAGCCATTTTTGAAATGCAGCTTGTTTATTTGGATCCAGTTGGGAAGGCTCGACAGGATCAACTGTGGTTGGAGTTGAGACTTCCGGACTGACTGGTGTCTCAACAACGTCTTGTGAGTTTACGGTAGCAGCGGGAGTGGGGTTCGGATTTGGTGTTGCCGCGCTGGTGGAGAATGCCTGCTTGGTCTTCTCCAGGTCTCGCTCCAGAAGCTGCTGAGCTAGAAGCGTTTGTTTGACACTGACTTCCAGTTCTGTCCCTCTGAGCTCGGTCCGTTTCGCCGATTCGCCTGCACTGATCGGCATTAAATTGCAACTTGCGAATACTGTAGCCAGTAAACCAGTGACTGCGATCGAAAAAATTCGATAGGTTGAAATCGATAATCGGATTGAAGGTTTCATTCAGAACATCCTTCTGATTTGCGCACCAGCATCATTTTCAGATATTTCAGTCCCGACATTATCTAATAACTGAACCATTTGCTGGACTATAAAATCGGTATCAGATTGGTGTTTGCACGAGCCTGCAGCTATCTGATAGTAGACGAATTCATTTAATGATGATAAGGAAAGGATCGAAATCCATTAGAAAAAATGTCAAGAAGAATTATACCCGCTCCTTTCTGAGCTGGAATAGACAATAAGTCAGACCGACTTTGTCTTTCAGAAGCTTTGCCTGCTGATCAATCGGAGCGCCAAGCAATCTTTCAATAATCAATCTATCGATATCACACATTTCCGGGTGGTTTTTTAGTACTTGTGCATACGGGCAGTGGGCAAGGATTATTCGAGGTGCTTCAATATGCGCCTCCCAGCGAGAAAAATAATGAAACTGGTTTAAAGTTGCAGTCAATTGATTTAACCTGCGGGTAAAGTTTTGAGGAAGTGCCCCGCTTTCTGTAGATTTTCCCGCAGATTTTTCCATGCTTATCGCCATATTTCTGGCGATTTCTTTCTTAAAATCAGATGATGGCTTATCATCTGGAATTGAAAAAACGAGCAGAAGGAGTGCTTCTGCCAGAATATGCAAATTGTCTCCCAGGACCTGGTCTGATAATGAATAGACGCGTTCCGGACGGCCTTTTCCAGGCTGCTTCCGATAATCAACCACGGCGATTAGGCCTTGTTCATGCAGTTGGGTGAGGTGATACCGTGAGTTGGCTTTCGACATTCGAAACGCCAGGCTGATCTCTGCTGCAGAAACAGCGCGATGAGATTGGATGAATTCAAGGATTCGCTGCCGGACAGTCTTCACGATATTATTATACCTTTCCAAATTAATTACGTCAATAAATATTTGCGTTTATCGAGGTTGACCATAATTTTAAAGGGAGTATAATTAGCCGGTATGCTCACATGGGATGATTTATATGCCATTGCGAGGGCACTGTATTTCCAATATCAAGACATCGACCTTGATCAAGTTTCACTTTCAATGATTTATGAATGGGTTTTAGGGCTTGGCGGATTTGAAGATGATCCAGAACTTGTAAACGATGAAATCCTGGAATTGATTTACCGAGAATGGTTTGAGGAGGTTAATTCCCTATGACTGACATGAAGCGAGAAAACATCAATTCAACAAAATATGACATTCCTCCTGAGTTGGCTGGTCAGGTGACGGTGACGACACTGGATAAGATTTATAACTGGGGTCGGCGTTCATCGGTCTGGCCGTTGATGTTCGGTTTGGCTTGCTGCGCAATAGAGATGATTTGTGCTGCAGCCAGCCGATACGATATTGCTCGCTTTGGGATGGAGATCATGCGTCCGAGCCCCCGCCAATCTGACTTGTTGATTATTTCTGGGACTGTGACAAAAAAAATGATCCCGTTAATCGTTCGAATTTACAACCAGATGCCCGAGCCGAAATATGTGCTTGCGATGGGATCCTGTGCTTCTGGAGGTGGTCCTTTCAAAGAAGGCTATAATGTTGTCTCGGGAATTGACCGTTACTTGCCCGTGGATGTTTATGTGCCTGGCTGCCCGCCGACACCCCAGGCGCTGCTGCATGGCTTGATCACTCTGCAGCGCAGGATTGATGCGCAATCAATAAAAACTGTCCGCTGGTATGGAAAAGAACCTATCGAAGCTATTCCGGTGCCTGTTTTAGGACCAGATGTAATGGATCCGCGTCAATATACCTTGATTAAAGAAGTTGCTGCCTTGCATAAGTCCGAGTCAGAAACCCATGTTGATACGTCCGAAATTTCGGAACCAGCGGGATAAAGGAGACACGATGAGCGACCAAAGCCTTGCTCCAGCTTTAGAAACATCGAACTACACGGACTTATCAGCTCAATTTCCGGATGCAGTATCTCAAGATACGCGCAAGGGATACCAGGGATTCCTCGTTGACCCGGCGAAGCTGGTCGATGTCGCAACTTCGATCCGTGACGATTATGGTTATGATTTTCTCTCTTCGGTGACTGGCGTCGATTACATGCCCGATGGATTCATGGAAGTCGTCTACCATGCATTTAAAACTACTGGCGGACCGGCGCTTGTTTTTAAGACCCAGGTTCCGAGGGATAATCCGGTTGTTCCATCCCTGGTACCCGTATATCCCGGGGCAGACCTTCAGGAACGCGAAGCCTGGGACCTGTTGGGAATTCGGTTTGAAGGACATCCTGACTTGCGCCGGATATTGCTCTGGGAGGGTTTTGCAGGCCACCCATTGAGAAAAGATTGGCAGGAGCCTTACTTTGAAGATGAAGTAAAGCCATTTAAAAGTCGCTGGCCGGAAGGGCGCGCTGCGCGGATCGAGGACAAAAATCCTTTCGCTAATAATATCGAATATCCCGTCGGTTTCGATCCAGATACCTGGGAAGCAGATGACGATGCTCGCCTCTATGAGAGCCTGAAGAAATCGATGAGGCGGAGCAATTCCGCCATGGATACTGATGTCTTGATTGTAAACATGGGCCCGCAGCACCCTTCAACCCACGGCGTTTTTCGGATCGCTGTGCATGCTGGATGGAGAGCAGGTGGTTGCTTTAAAACCTGTGATGGGATATCTGCATCGGAACCATGAAAAGATTGGAGAGCGGAATACTTACCTCCAGAATATGCCTTACACGGACAGACTCGATTATCTCTCTTCGATGAGCAATAATTTCGGGTACGCACTGACGGTCGAGAAATTGATGGGTATCAAGGTTCCCGAACGTGCGGATTACCTGCGCGTTATCATGGCCGAATTGGCTCGCATCAGCAACCACCTCTTTGCGATCGGTACATTCCTAAACGATCTCGGCGCTTATTTTACTCCCATGCTTTACGCAGTTGAAGAGCGTGAGCTGATACTCGATATTTTCGAAGCTGTAGCGGGATCGCGGATGATGTGCAATTACTACCGCTTTGGAGGGGTCGCACGGGATCTGCCAGAAGGCACAAAAGAAAAAATTTCAAAAATTGTCTACGAGCGGCTGCCGAGAAAAATTGATGAGTTGGACCTATACCTGACGAATAACGAGCTCATTCGGACGCGAACCGAAGGTGTCGGTGTTCTCACTGCCGAACAGGCGATCGCGTTCTCTGCAGTTGGTCCGGTTTTGCGAGCATCTGGAGTTCCATACGACATCCGGCGAGCAGATCCTTACAGCATCTACGATCGCTTTGATTTCGATGTTGCAGTCAGATATCACGGTGACACGTATGACCGCTATTTAATCCGGTTAGATGAGATTCGCCAGAGCATTCGGATCATCCAACAGGCGATCCGCGATATCCCTGAAGGGTCAATCCAGGAAGGGAAACCGCAGTACCAGGTCCGAGTCCCTGCTGGAGAAGCTTATGGACGCGTGGATGGTCCAAAAGGCGAGTTAGGGTTTTATGTTGTCTCGAACGGAAAACCCAATCCCTGGCGGTACCATGTTCGTGCTCCATCCTTCATCAACTTGACAGGATATGAAGCTATGTGCGTTGGGAATAAAGTTGCTGACCTGGTCGCAATCCTAGGCTCGGTAGATATTGTGCTGGGTGAAGTGGATCGTTAGTTAAAATCGCAAGCGATAGGAGTTCAGATAACATGGATGGTATGGGAATCCTGAAAGGTTTAGGCGTCACGATGAAGCGGTTCGTCGATACCTATTTGGACGATATCCGCTGGTTCGGAAGACGCTACTATTCTCCAGAGGGGATTGATCGAAGGCGGAGTACGGAGACCTGCGGAGTTTTCACAGTCCAATACCCGGAAGAAAAACTCCCGGTTCCAGAAGAATTCCGTTTTACTCCCTTCCTTGTGTACGACGAAGGTATCAATGGAGAGAAGCAGCTTCGCTGTACATCTTGCGGTATCTGTTCAAAAGTCTGCCCTCCGCAGTGCATCTGGATTGTCCGCACAAATGACCCTGTGACAGGCCGTCCGGTGCCAGAACCAAAAGAATTCTTCATAGATATCGATATCTGCATGAATTGCGGTTTTTGTGCAGAATTCTGTCCATTTGATGCGATTAAAATGGACCATGATTATGAATTGTCTGTTTATGATCGCCACACGAAGAATATTCGCGATAAAGAGATGCTTTCGAAGCCTGTCTCCTATTATGCCCAGATCCGACCGGTAAACTATGGGCGTGAAGAAAAAGCCAGGGCGGAAGCGGAAGCCGCAAAAGCAGCCCGACGAGCTGCTGCAAATTAAACTGAATAGAAAGTAAAAAGATTAATGGAAATTACCCGTAATCAAGTGTTAAATGCGCTGAGCAAAGTCCAAGAACCTGAGCTGCACAGCGATCTGGTTGCATTGAATATGATCAGGGACATTGAAATTGTTGATGACCTTGTTCGATTTACTGTTGTCTTGACTACCCCGGCCTGCCCAATGAAAAATCGGATTGAGCGGGAAGCACGCGAGGCAGTTGCAGCGCTGCCTGGTGTCAAGCAAGTCGAGGTGAAATTGGATTCTAATGTCCCCGGCGATGGTAAAGCTCGAGGGTTGCTCGAGCTGCCAATTCGAAATGCCGTAGCCGTTGCTTCTGGTAAGGGCGGCGTTGGAAAAAGCACGATCGCAGTGAACATTGCTGTTGTTCTGGCAAAGAGCGGGGCGCGGGTAGGTTTGCTGGATGCCGATATTTATGGCCCAAACGTACCAACCATGATGGGGGTGCACAGCCTACCAGAACCGAATCAAGATAAACTTGTCCCGGCGGAAGCATACGGCGTCAAACTGATGTCCATCGGTTTCCTGGTCAAGCCGGACCAACCGCTGATCTGGCGTGGACCGATGCTCCATTCGGCGATTCGACAGTTCTTAACCGATGTTGAATGGGGTGAGTTAGATTACCTGATCGTGGACCTGCCGCCAGGCACGGGAGACGCTGCACTCAGCCTGGCGCAATCGCTGCCATTAAGCGGAGGCGTCATCGTGACGCTGCCTCAACAGGTTTCACAGGATGATGCCCGCCGCGCATTGGAGATGTTCCGGCAGCTTGATGTGGAAATTCTTGGCGTGGTTGAAAATATGAGCTATTTAGAACTACCAGATGGGACCAAGATGGATATATTTGGTTCTGGAGGCGGGCGAGACCTTGCGAACAATGCCGGTGTATCCTTTATCGGCGCGATCCCGATCGATCCAATGGTCCGTCAGGGCGGCGATTTCGGTCAGCCTGTCGTGATCACGAACCCAGACTCACCGGTCTCGAAAGCATTGATCAATGTTGCTGAAAATGTTGCAGCTAAAATCAGCGTTTCAGCCGTAAAGGGATCGAATTTTATCCCCATCAATTTAATTGGGTAGAGAGGCTGAAGGGGTCTGGAAATGACATATTGGTAACCAGACCCCATTAAATTAAACATGGAACTTTATATTGTTGGTATCCGCTTTCAAAAAGTTGGGAAGGTATATCATTTTAACGCGAGTCACTGCAGCGACATACAGGTGGGTGATTTTGCGATCGTCGAAACGAGTCGGGGTAGACAATTAGGTGAGATCATCCAGGTAGTCTCTGACCCAGTTCCTCCTCCGGAAGGGACATGGAAGCCAATCCATCGAAAAGCGACAGCCCGAGATCTGGTGCTGCGCCAAATCTGGCAGAAGAAAGAGCTGGAAGCAACGATCAACTGCCGGGCTAAGTTAGCGGAAATTAAGACTCCTGGGGTGAAGATTGTTGGCTCTGAATTCACTTTTGACGGTGCCCGGTTGTCATTTTTATACAGTACAGAGTCAGAAAGTAAAATTGATTTAAGGAAACTGAATACAGCCATGCAGCGAATGTACCCGCGCTCACGCGTTGAGATGCGACAGATCGGTCCGCGTGATGTGGCAAAAATGCTTGGGGGGATGGGTGCTTGCGGGTTGGATAACCGCTGCTGTTCCATGTTCTTGACCGAGTTCAGTCCAATATCGATCAAGATGGCAAAAGAGCAGGGTATCTCCCTGACGCCATCAGAAATCACCGGGATGTGCGGGCGGCTGCGGTGCTGCCTGATCTATGAATACGAACAATATGTAGAAGCGCGCAAAGCCATGCCGAAACGTGGAAAACGAGTGGTCACACCGACGGGAGAAGGCAAGGTAGATGATGTTTTCCCATTGAAACAATCGGTGGTCGTGATTCTTGATAATGGGACCCGCAGTGAATTCGATCTGATGGATATTCAACCATACGATGAGCTTGAGGCGCTGCGCTCGAAAGCCCAACAACCGTGCAGCAAACATCCGAATGGCGAATGCGATTGTCAAAAAAATGATTTACCAGTTACAAAACCAGAAATCCAGGCAAAACCCTCCAACGAGGGCATAGCTCGACCTTTCCCTCAAAGGGGGAAGAAATCTCGAAAACAAAGGGGCAAAATATAGCTATGTTTGAAGATTGGTCCGTGCCGCAAAAAATACTTGTGATTCTCGCGCATCCGGATGATCCAGAGTTCTTCTGCGGAGCAACGATTACTCGATGGACGACTTCTGGGCATCAGGTCACATATTGGCTATTGACTTGTGGTGACAAAGGCTCCTCAGAGCCTGATACGAATCCAGGGGAATTATGCAGTGATCGGCGTGTCGAACAACGTGCTGCGGCGGCGGTCCTGGGCGTCACCGATGTAAATTTTCTCGAGTATCCGGATGGATATCTGGTTCCTGACCTGGAGATGCGCCGCGAAGTCACCCGAATCATCCGGAAAGTACGTCCGGACGTCCTGGTTACTTGCGATCCGAAAACGTTATATGTTGGCGATTTCCGAATAAATCACCCTGACCATCGTGCTGCCGGTCAGGTGGTCCTGGATGCAGTTTTTCCAGCTGCTGGCAATCCGCTTTACTTTCCGGAGCTCCTTTGGGAAGAAGGTTTGCAGCCGCATACTCCCCGTGAAGTTTGGATATCTGGAACTCAGGAACCCAATATTCACGTCGACGTGACCGAACAGTGGCAAACCAAGCTGCGCGCTCTGTATGAACACGCCAGCCAGATCGGTGAACGGGAAGCGTTTACGGAGCGAATGATCAAGCGCCATACAGAAGACAGCACTCCTGAAAACCCTCGCTACGAAGAAGCCTTTCGAATGATCCGGCTTGCTTAGATTCAAAAAAAGGTAAAAATTCAAGATGAGGATCCGTCAGACGGACAACCCGGGTATCTTGCCGTTGGCGCAGGAGCTGTTTGAATACACTCGCAGTTTACGAAGAGATTTTCATCGTTATCCCGAGCTCGCATTCCATGAAATCCGTACGGCCGGGATTGTCGCAAATGAATTATCGGCGCTGGGCCTTGAAGTAAAAACCGGGATAGCCGCGACAGGAATCTCGGCGCTGATTGAGGGCGATCATCCAGGACCAGTTGTGCTGCTCCGATTCGATATGGATGCTTTGCCAATCCATGAAGAAAATCAGGTCGAGTATGCTTCGCTCAATCAAGGAGTTATGCATGCCTGCGGTCATGATGGGCATACAGCCATTGGATTGACCGCAGCTCGTTTATTGGTTATGAACCGCCCTCTTCTTTCTGGCAAAATAAAATTGGTTTTTCAACCTGCCGAAGAAGGTTTAGGTGGTGCAGAGCGGATGATCAGAGAAGGAATTTTGGAGAATCCAAATCCGGATTATGCCCTCGGTCTGCACCTTTGGAACGAGAAACCAGCTGGTTGGGTAGGGTTGAAACCAGGACTTATGATGGCCGCTGCAGAGACGTATAAGATTGAAATTCATGGAAAAGGTGGTCATGGGGCACTCCCGCACTTTGCTGTTGATCCGCTGCTTGCTTCGGCACAAGTTGTTGTTAGTCTGCAGAGCATCGTTTCTCGGAATGTCTCCCCGCTTCAAACCGCAGTTGTCAGCGTAACAATGATCCAGGGTGGGGAGACTTCGAATGTGATTCCTCCAACAGTCCGTCTTCAAGGGACGATCCGGACCTTCGACCCTGATGTCCGAAAAATCGTCCTGGAGCGATTCGAACAAATCGTGTGCGGCACGGCCGCTGTTTATGGTTGTGAAGCAGTGATCGAGTATGATCCTTCAACTCCAGCTTTGAATAATCATCCAAACATCACCAGAGCCGTCCTGGACACGATCAGGGAAGCGTCTAAAGATGTTCAGATAGAGTCTGATTTTATGACCATGGGTTCCGAGGACATGGCTTGTTTCCTCCAAAGAGTCCCTGGTTGTTTCTTCTTTGTTGGATCGTCGAATGCAGAAAAAGAATTGAACGCCCCTCACCACCACCCCCGATTTGACTTCGATGAGACTGTCTTGCCTAATGCCGCTGCCCTGATCGTTGAGGCAGCTTTAAGAATGGCAAGCATCTGATTTCCCTCTGTCACTATTGTCTCCAGCGATTGTCCTTGACTTCGACTTTGATGGAATGATATACTATGATTAGTCTGATTTATAGGATTAATCAAATAAGTTTAGGTTTCAATGCCAAAATTATCGTCTGACTTCCTGAATTATCTGGTCAACCACCCATCCAATGGAGAAACTGATACGGGGGTGAACGCTGTTCAGAATCAGCTCCCATCCCTGAATGAGATGAGCAAAGAGCTTGGTGTCAGTGTATCTTTACTTCGCGAACAATTGGAAGTAGCTAAGGCAATAGGTTTGGTCGATATCCGGCCTCGGACCGGGATTCGCCGTCTCCCTTATGCTTTTCTACCGGCAGTAAGGCAAAGCCTGTCCTATGCGATCGAGATTGATCGATCCTATTTTTTGGCATATTCGGATCTACGCAATCATCTCGAAGCATCCTATTGGGATGAAGCAGCCCGCCTATTGACCCCTCCAGACCATGAAATGCTCCAAAAACTTGTTGCGAGAGCCTGGGAGAAGTTGCGGGGCACCCCGATCCAGATTCCACATGATGAACACAAGCATTTGCACCTTGGCATCTACCGCCGGTTGAATAATCCGTTTGTCACCGGGTTATTAGAAGGGTACTGGGAAGCATACGAGGCGGTAGGTTTGAACCTGTATGCTGACATCAGCTATCTCCAGGAAGTTTGGAACTACCACCAACAAATGGTTGAGGCGATTTGCGTTGGAAATTATCCAATGGGCTACGAAGTTTTGGTGCGGCATCGTGATTTGCTATATCAACTTCCTATCCCTCGAAAGAGCTGAAGATGTTTCGTTATAAGTGAAAATACAGATAACAATCAATTCATCTCAAGGAGATTTTATGTCAATGACACAAGCCAGTGAAAACCTTTTCGGAATGAATGAAAAAAGCCCGGTAGTAAATGATTTCTCAATCACAGTTGGGACTGTTAATGGTTCCGGGAGTCAAACATCTAACCTGACGATTCTGCGGGCACTGTTCAAAATGGGCATTCCTGTTTCAGGAAAGAACCTGTTTCCTTCGAACATTCAAGGGCTTCCAACTTGGTATACCATTCGCCTCAGCAAGGATGGTTTCCTGGCCCGCCGAGAAGAACGGGAGATCGTCGTTGCGATAAATCCTGCTACATTTGCAGAAGATTTACAGAGCGTGACGCCCGGGGGAGTCTTTTTCTATGCTGATGATATCAATTTAGCTATGGATCGTGACGATATTGTCAAATATCCCATGCCTGTGAAGCGTCTGGTCCGAGAATCGGGATCAGCGCCAAATCTTCGCGATTATATTGCAAATATGGTATACGTTGGCGTGGTTGCGCGGATGCTGAACATCGACCTTGATGCGATTCGGCAGGCGCTTGATTTCCACTTTAAGGGAAAACCGAAGCCGATTGATTTGAATTTCAGCGTGATCCAGGTGGCATATGAATGGGCAGGAGACAACCTGACAAAGACGGATCGCTTTATCGTCGAACCGATGGATGCGACAAATGGCTATATTATGGCGGATGGAAATACAGCAGCCGCGATAGGCTCGATCTACGGCGGCGTCCAATTTGCTGCCTGGTATCCGATTACACCTGCATCCAGCCTGGCAGAGACCTTGATTGAATATCTTCCTTTGCTGCGGAAAGATCCGGTTGAGCCTGGGAAGAACAGCTTTGCGGTGCTCCAGGCAGAAGATGAACTCGCCGCGATTGGTATGACGGTCGGTGCAGGCTGGGCCGGACTGCGCGCGATGACATCGACCTCTGGTCCGGGGCTCAGCCTGATGGCAGAATACGCAGGATTGGCCTATTTCGCCGAAGTGCCGATCGTTGTTTGGGACGTCCAGCGGGTTGGTCCGAGCACTGGTTTGCCGACGCGCACCGCTCAGGGCGATCTGACTTTCATCAACTTTATTGGTCATGGGGATACTCAGCAGGTGATGTTATTGCCCGGATCTGTGTTTGAATGTTTTGAGTTCGGGTGGAAAGCCTTCGACATTGCCGAGCGGCTTCAGACCCCTGTATTTGTGCTCAGTGATCTTGATTTTGGAATGAACCAATGGATGACGCGCCCGTTCGAATACCCTGATACCGAGATGGATCGCGGCAAGGTGCTCTGGGAAGCTGATCTGGAACAACTGAAAGGAAAGTGGGCTCGCTATCTGGATGTGGATGGAGACGGTGTTCCTTACAGGACGGTGCCGGGAAATCGACATCCTCGTGCCCCCTACTTCACTCGCGGAACAGGGCATGATGAAGATGCTCGCTATTCAGAGGATAACCTGGACTGGCATGATCTCTTGGAGCGGCTGAAGAAGAAATTTGAATATGCCCGCCAATTTGTCCCAGGACCATATATTGAAGAAACAGAAGGGGCAGAAATTGGCGTGATCTCGTTTGGATCGACCGAACCGGCAATTGCCGAGGCGCGTGCTCATCTGATCAACCAGGGAATAAAGACCGATTTCCTTCGGATTCGAGCAGTTCCCTTTACTGACCAGGTTAGAAAATTTCTGCAGGACCATAAACGAAATTATGTCGTGGAAATGAACCGGGATGGTCAGCTCCACCAATTATTGTCGTTGGAAAATCCGACTCAAGTCTTATCTTTAAAATCAATCGCATATACAGATGGCTTACCATTAACAGCACGTTTTGTTGTGGACTCAATCCTTGCCGAGGAGATAAAAATATCATGACTGATCAATCAACCATGACAAGAGGCCAGGTTAATTCGGCCGGTCTGAGCAAATCCGATTATCGCGGTAATCCGAGTACATTATGCCAGGGCTGCGGGCATAATTCAATTTCCAGCCAGATCATTGCGGCTTGTTATGAGCTGGATATTATCCCGGAAAATATCGTTAAGTTCAGTGGGATCGGCTGTTCAAGCAAGAGTCCGACATATTTCTTAAATCGCTCATTCGGGTTCAACGGGCTGCATGGCCGCATGCCGTCGCTGGCAACCGGTGCGCTTTTTGCAGATCATACTTTAAAAGGTTTTGCGGTTAGCGGTGACGGAGATTTTGCCAGCATCGGGATGGGACAATTCAAGCATGTTCTTCGGCGAAACTTACGGCTGGTCTATATTGTCGAGAACAACGGGGTGTATGGCCTGACGAAAGGTCAGTTTTCTGCAACGGCCGAGACCGGTCTGTATCTGAAGGGTCAGGGTTCAAATCCATACATGCCGGTCGACATCGCCTGGGAAGCGCTCGTGGGAAATGCGACTTTTGTCGCACGTTCATTCGCAGGCGATCCAAAGCAGGTGAAGGAATTGATCAAAGCAGCCCTCAGCCACGATGGAATCGCGGTGCTGGATATCATCAGTCCTTGCGTGACTTTAATAATAAAGATGACACGGTTCACTCATACGCCTGGGGGAGGGAGCACGAAGTCGCCCTGCATGAGCTGTCCTTTGTCCCCCGGGCGGAAGAAATCCTTGTAGAATATGAAGAGGGTGAAGCCAAGGAAGTCACAATGCATGATGGCTCAAAGGTGATCTTGAAGAAACTTGAGCATGATTATGACCCTTTCAACCGGGCGGAGGCGATGCGGATGCTGGAGGAGGCTAATGCGAAACAGTGGCTTCTGACGGGGTTGATTTTTATCAATCCTCATCAGCCGTCCCTTATGGACATTTACAATCTTACCGATACGCCTCTAAATCGGTTGACACCAGACCGTCTGCGCCCGCCCCGCGAGAGTATCAACATGGTGAACCAATTAATGTTTTAGGCAGGAAGCGGGCTTCATCGAGAAAATATTGATGCTTCTACTATCAAGGAGTTTAGGTTTGATAAAGTTTTTGTCGTCAACACTCCAATCAGAACAAACCTGATGGAGTGAATAAAGAAAGATATGTAATAGAAGAGGAGCTAGAAATGACTGAAGATCCTAAGACCAAAGGAATCCTGGACACGGCGCTCAACATGGTCTCAAGCCGCGACGAGAAGGCAGCGCTTGAGGATGCAAAAAATCAGATCGTTGAATTGCAGAAAAAAGTCGCCGGGCTTGAAGCAGAACTGGCTCAGACCCAATCTAATGCAAAGACTGCTGGCGAAAAAGTTGTTGATCTCCAGCAGCGTCTATTAAAGACCGAGTGGAAAGCCAAATTGTATGACGAAGAGCAGGCCAAAAAGGTTGGGAAAGCTGCTGCAGCTGCTTCTGAAGCAGCCAGCACGCTTGAAATGCATACGCTTGCAGATGATGAGATTCTAAGCCACCTTGCCCTCAAATATTACGGACATGCAACCAAGAAGTATTGGAGTCTGATTTACGAAGCGAATAAGGAAGCAATCGGATCAAATCCAAATAAAGTTCGCCCAGGTACTGTCCTCAGAATCCCTGTTTTGCCTGCGGATATGAAGAAATAAAGGTTGCCATGCCTGAAACTGAAGTGCAGCTTTCCAGTCTGTTTAAGGAAGTTGGTGTCGTTCTGAAAGAGAACCAGGAATCCCTGAACCAGGCAGACGATCTGAACCATAACCATGGCGATAATATGGTTAAGAATTTCAGGGTTATTTCTAGAGCCCTGAAAGAAAAAGAAGGCGAAACTCCTTCAAATCAGCTTGCTTATGCCAGCCAAAAATTAAGCAAGAAGACAAGCTCTGGTTCTGCCCAAATATACACTGAAGGATTAGCTCGGGCAGCGGATCGGCTACAAGGTCAGGATGCGGTGACCTCAAAGAACGCGATGAGTCTGGTGCAGGCTCTGCTGGGAGGAGGCGCTGACACCGAGATGGGACCATCTGCCCAGGAAGATCTGATGACGGGTTTATTAGGTTCACTCCAAAGTGGTACTTTCCCCTCGAACCAATCCAATCAGCAGGTCGAATCTGCACCACAGGATCCGCTGAATGAATTGATGGGCTCGCTTCTGGGAGGCGGTTCGTCTTCGCAACCGAGTGGACAATCAGCTGAAACAGGATCATCGGATTTGCTCGGTGGTTTGATGGGATCTCTGATTGGAGGAGGCACGCAGTTCTCTGCATCTGAACAGTCATCCAACACCCAATCCTCAGATCTTCTGGGCAGCTTAATGGGTGCATTAATGGGTGGTAATGTCCCTCAGCCTGCTGCCCAAACCGCAAATCAAAACCAGTCTGAGGGAGGGTTGAACCTGAATACGCTGATGAATGCTGGTTTGGCTTATATGCAGGCAAACCAGCAAGGTGCTTCAACTACGGAGGCACTTGTTCAGGCTGTATTAGCTGGCAGCCAGATGAACACATCACCCCATCATTCCCAATCGGGACAGCTCGTCGCGAGCACATTGATCAGTACCCTGGGCAATCTTATGGGTGGTAAAGGAAAGTAATTAAGCCTTCAAGATTTTCTGCTTGGAAAGCTAACCAATCCAAGAAGGGCTCAAGTAAACCTGACCCCTTCTTGGATTGGTTTGGAATTAATTGATACTTAGAAAATTCTCTTAAATTATTGAGCCCAAGCCAGGCTATCGTAACAAAGCCTGCTAGGGTTCAATGGTATAATCCCTGGCGGCAAGTTCGATTAGAATGGAAGAGGGACCTTTTCACCTTTTTGTCATCGACCTGCTAGCATGACTTCTTTGAGGAAGCCAAATTGGCATTTAAACCGCTCGACTGGTTACTAGGGTTCTTCTCCCTCGATATCGGCATTGATTTAGGCACGGCGAATACCCTTGTCAATGTCCGCGGTAAAGGTATTACTATCAACGAGCCTTCCTGGGTTGCGATTGATAAGCGTACTCGACAGCCGCTGGCGATCGGTGCGGAAGCCAAGGAGATGGTCGGGCGCACACCAGCGAATGTCATCGCAATCCGACCGTTGCGAGATGGAGTGATTTCGGAGTTTGAGATCACACAGGCGATGCTGGAATACTTTATTGGGAAAGCGCACGAACAGAGTATTGTTCCGGTGCCGCGTCCGAGGGTAATTGTTGGAATTCCTTCCGGTGTTACGGAAGTCGAAAAGCGCGCTGTTTATGATGCAGCAATGTCCGCCGGGGCGCGAGAAGTTGGGTTGATCGAAGAACCTGTCGCTGCAGCGCTGGGTGCGGGTTTACCCGTTAACGAAGTACGCGGGACTATGATCATTGATATTGGAGGCGGTACTTCAGAGATGGCGATCATCTCCATGGGCGGTGTTGTGGTTTCCCGCTCGTTGCGCGTCGCCGGTGATGAGATGGATGAAGATATCGTGCAGTATGTTCGAACGAAGTACAACCTGCTGATTGGCGAGCGAATGGCCGAACAGGCAAAAATTTCAATCGGATCGGCTTATCATCTGCCTGAAGAAAAAACGATGCTTTTGCGCGGACGAAATTTAGTGACTGGTCTTCCAGAAGCGATTGAAGTATCTTCTGTTGAGATTCGAGAAGCGATTTCAGGCTCGGTGCAGACGATTATTGACACAGTTCGCGATGCGCTGGATGAAGCTCCGCCGGAGATCATCGCCGACTTGATGGAAACGGGCATCTGTATGGCTGGTGGTACATCGATGCTTCAGGCATTGGATAAAAGGCTGATGGAAGAGCTGCATATCCGCTGCTGGGTTGCGGATGACCCGATGAGCTGTGTAGCCCGCGGCGCTGGTCTGATACTCGAACAATACGATGTCTTGAGGAATTTACTGGTAGGATTAGAGCGGGGCAGTACTCGGCATCGCTAATGAATATTTCTCCCTCTCGCACCTGGCAGACAGCCGTGCTGGCGTTTTTAATTATCGGCACGATTGCATTGGCTCTAGGTGGTTATTTGACCCCTTTGACTCGCATTGTCATGGCTCCAGTCATCAGTGCCCAAACCTGGCTATCGACCCGGTTTTCTGCTATTAATAATTATATAAATTCGCCGCAAGACCTGGCGGAGCTGCGCAATCAAAACCAGGCCTTGGAAGTGGAAAATGCGCGCCTGGAAGCCGAGATTATCAACCTCGAACAACAGCTTTCAGAAACGAACATCCTTTCAGCGTTGGTTGATTTTGCTCGGGTCCATCCAGAAAACAGATACGTTGCGGCTTCAATTATTGGACGGGATCCCAGCCCATTTGTTAAATATGTAATTATCAATCGAGGGTCAGATGATGGACTGCGCCGAGGGATGCCGGTCGTTACTTCCCAGGGATTGGTTGGCAGGGTGGCGGCTGTCACTGCCGGAGCTGGGCGGATCGAATTAATCACAGATCCTGCTTCTTCTGTCAATGTTCGTGTAGAACCATCAGGGGCTCAAGCTGTACTGTTGGGAAGCGTCACTGGTGATCTGACCCTGGATATGATTCCGCAATCATCTGCGGTGCAGGTTGGCGATTTGGTGTTGACCTCAGGTCTGGGAGGCAATTACCCGGGAGACATTTTAATCGGTCAGGTAACCAGTGTTCGCAAGCGTGAGACAGATCTTTTTCAAAGTGCAGCAGTTCAGCCTGTTGTGGATTTTTCAAATCTAGAAATCCTGCTCATCATCTCGAACTTCCGACCGGTTGATATTGGACCGCTCGTGCCCACAGCTGCAGCGCCGTAACGAGATGGAGGCTTTTCTCGCCGTACCGATTCTGATATTTCTGTTGATCATCCAGACAGCGGTGCTCAACCAGATCCCCCTGCTGCAAGGATCGGCTGACTTGATCCTTTTAGCATTGGTTGCCTGGTCGCTCCAAAAGAATGTTCGCTCGGCCTGGATATGGGCGATTATCGCAGGTACAATAGTAGGTTATGTATCAGCGTTACCTTTGGGAGTGTATTTACTCGGATATTTATTTTCAGTAGCAATCGGATTCTTAATCCGCCAGCGTGTTTGGAGTTTGCCTTTGTTATCGATGTATCTTGCCACTTTTCTCAGCACCCTGGTTTTGCAAGGCATCTCGATCATCGCATTAAGACTTGCAGATACTTCGTTAGAACTAGGGCTCGCTTTAAATTTGATCATATTACCAGGCTTGCTGCTCAATATGATTTTCGCGCTGCCTTTTTATACGATATTCAGCGACCTTGCGAATTTTCTTCATCCCGAGACCCTGGAAATATGATCGGCTGTATGCTGGTCTGAAAGCAGGAATGGTAGATTGATGAACGGACAACCAACAATTCGAAATGAGCTGCAAATTTGGAGAATCCTTGCCTTTGTAGGAGTATTGATCCTCGTTTTTGCTGTTTTCATCGGTAGGCTTTTCATTCTCCAGGTGGTCCAAACTGACGAATGGACTGCCAAAGCAGCAGAGAACAGTACAGAAGAGATCAATCTGGCTTCTCAGCGTGGAATCATCTATGATCGGAATGGGGCTGTGCTTGCCCAGAATGTTGCGTCTTACAACGTGGTGGTCACTGCTGCAAATTTACCCGATGATGATGGGGCGATTCAGGAAGTCTTCCGCCAGCTCTCCCAGCTTGTCGGGGTGCCGGTCAATCGCTCTGAAATCAGCCCGGAAAATCCATTCGTTCCCTGCATCTCTGATCATGGGATTGCCCAGATTGCAGAATATGGAGAAAGCTCAACCCCATTTCAGCCAGTTGAAGTGAAATGTGATGTTGACCGGCGGATCGCGATGATCATAAAAGAAAAAGCGATGGATTGGCCAGGTATAGGGATTCAGATCCAGCCGTTGAGGGAATATCCTACCGGTTCGCTCACTGCAAGTATGGTGGGTTTTCTTGGACCTGTGCCGGCAGCCCTTGAAGACTATTACATCGAGAAAGGGCTGATCCCCAACCGCGACAAAGTTGGCTATGCGGGGATAGAGCTGCAGTACCAGGACCTGCTGGCTGGTATCAACGGCAGGCGAGAAGTGCAGATAGACGTTGCAGGTCAAGAGCTGCGCGACGTCGCGCCGCCGATAACCGCACAACCTGGATTGAGCCTGCGGCTGACGATCGACTCAAGGTTGCAGCAGGCTGCTGAGGATATTTTACGCACCGAGATGGATCAATGGAATCGCTACTTCGGTGATCTGCGCTACACCAGCGGAGTTGTTGTCGCGGCAAATCCAAAGACCGGAGAAATCCTGGCGATGATTTCGTACCCTTCGTATGAAAACAATCGTATGGCGCGATTTATTCCGGCATATTATTACAACCAGCTGATTAATGATCCTTCAAATCCGCTTCTGAATCATGCTGTTGGCGATGTCCTGCCTGCCGGTTCGGTCTTTAAGCTCACGACAGGGGTTGGGGCGCTTAATGAAGGCGTTGTTACACCGGACCAGATCATTGCCACTCCGCCGAAACTGGAAGTGACCGAGAAATATTATGCCAACGATCCTGGGAATGCCCGAGAATTTGTTGACTGGAATAAAGCGGGCTTCGGCCATCTGGATTTTGTTCACGGTCTGGCAAATTCCAGCAATGTATATTTTTACAAGCTTGGTGGGGGCTACCAGGATGAAGTTCCGAACGGTGGGCTGGGGATTTGCAGGCTGGGCACCTACGCGGCGGGTTTGGGATACGGAGAAGCTGCCGGAATTTTCCTCCCCGATGAAGAAAATGGGCTGCTGCCGGATCCAACCTGGAAGCGAATCAATCAAGCTGAAAGCTGGTCTTCTGGCGATACCTATATTGCCAGCGTTGGTCAGGGCTATGTCCTGGCGACTCCAGTCCAGGTCCTTTATTCGGCCATGGTAGTCGCAAATGATGGGAAATTTGTCCAGCCGACTTTGATCCGGGAGGTTTTAGACGGTGAAGGAAACGTGGTGCCGATGTGGCGGAATTCCGAAGGTGATCTGGTTGAAGAACCTGAAGAGGGGGGCTTTCAAGTCTCGCCCTTCCAGCCGCATATCAAATGGGACCTGACCACGGATCCTATCATTCAATCATTTGGCGAAACGACAATTCGAGGCTGTGAGCCGATAGAGGGTCAGAAAAAAACCGTGCAATCCTGGGTGTTTGATGTGATTCAGGAAGGGATGCGGCTGGCGGTCACAAACGGCACCCTGGAAAAACAGTTTGCAACGGCCAAAATTCTGGCAGCTGGTAAGACAGGGACTGCAGAATATTGTGATAAATATGCTGCAGCTCAAAACCGCTGCATCCCGGGCAGCTGGCCTACTCACGCCTGGACAGTCGGATATGCACCGTTTGATGATCCAGAGATCGCCGTAGTTGCATATATTTATGCTGGCGGTGAAGGTGCAAGTGTTGCAGGACCGGTCATCCGGAGGACGATGGAAGCATACTTCGAGCTTAAAAATATCGAGAACAATCCTCCCCAGGCTCAATAATGGATCGGTTCAAAATTACAAGACTTGAAATTCGAATTTGGACGAGAAACACACGGATCAAAGCAGGATATGGGCAGTCAATTTCAGATAAAGGGAACACGTGACGGCCTGCTCGTCTCAATGGGGGAGGGACCTTGGGAGGAACTGCACCAGGTCCTGATCGATGAGTTGAACACCCAGGCTGACTTTTTGCGTGGTGCGCGCCTGGCGATCGATGTTGGTGAGACACCCCTGAAGGCTGCTGACCTGGGACAGCTGACTAAAGAGCTTTCTGAGTTAGGATTGACCCTATGGGCGGTTATATCTGAATCAGAAATCACAATACGCAGCGCACAATCCTTTGGTCTGGCCACGCGGCTGCCAAAACCAGGCTCGATCCACCAGGTCTCACAATCTGAAGGCTCCCATCAAGCTGGGGAACCGGCTGTGCTGGTCAGGCGGACGCTGCGTTCTGGTTTCAGCCTGCAGTATGATGGTCATGTGATAGTCATTGGAGATGTAAATCCTGGCGCTCAGCTGATAGCCTCAGGAGATGTGATCGTCTGGGGAAAAATGCGAGGAACTGTCCACGCCGGAGTTCAGGGAAATGAAAATGCAGTGGTTTGCGCACTGGATCTTTCTCCAACACAATTAAGAATTGCTGGTGTGATAGCAGTCGCACCAAGGCGGCGTGGCAAGCCTCAACCCGAGATGGCCTTGATAAAAAACGGCCAGGTTCTTGCAGAAGTCTGGGATCCGAAGAAAGAAAGAAATTATGACAGCTAAAGTGATTACGGTGACCTCTGGGAAAGGTGGGGTAGGCAAGACAACTGTATGCGCCAATCTGGGGGCAGCATTAGCCAGTATTGGCCATAAAGTAGTCTGTATTGATGCCGATATCGGTTTGCGAAACCTGGATGTTGTACTTGGCCTTGAAAATAGAATAGTCTACGACCTGGTCGATATTGTTGAAGGTCGATGCAGGCTTCGACAGGCCATGATCCGGGATAAGCGGCTGCCTGACCTTTTCTTAATCCCAGCAGCTCAGACCCGGGATAAAAGTGCGATATCGCCAAGCGACATGGTTGCTCTGGCGGATGAGCTGCGCCCCGATTACGATTGGATTTTGATCGATTGTCCGGCAGGGATCGAGCGCGGCTTCCGAAATGCTGTAGCACCGGCCGATATCGTGATGGTGGTGACAAATCCTGAAGTTTCTGCAGTCCGAGATGCTGATCGAATTATTGGGCTTGTGGAAGCGGAAGAAAAAGGCCCGGCCAGGCTTGTGATCAATCGGATCAAACCGGAAATGATCCGACGCGGTGATATGCTGGCCGTCGATGATATTATGGAATTGTTAGCTGTTCAGCTCATCGGTTTGGTTCCGGATGATGAGAATGTTCTGATGAGTACGAATCGCGGTATCCCGGTTGCTCTGGATGGCAAGAGCAAAGCCGGACAGGCGTTTCGCAATATCGCCAGGCGGCTAAAAGGTGAAGAGGTGCCTTTCATGCATCTTGAAGAAACGGGAGGAATTTTCAACCGGATTTCCAGGATGATGCGTCCAGGAGGTAGCTGATATGCCCGGCATATTGGACCGCCTGTTAGGGCGAGAACCAAAAAGTGCAACAATGGCGAAAGAACGGCTGAAGCTGGTTCTGGTTCATGATCGCACGGATCTGTCTCCAGATGTGTTGGGTTTGTTAAAAGACGAGCTGATTGCCGCAATATCCAGGCATATAGATATTGATGCAGATGCCGTGCGGATTGAGATAGCACAGGAAGGTCGTGAGCAGCGCTTGATCGCGGATATCCCGCTTCGATCACAAAAGAGGCGCCGCTCCGGCTAAGGGATCACCTGATGCAAAAAAAGGTTTCAATTGCTGCAACCTGGCGTTATTTCGATTTCTGGCTGGTTGGCGCGGTCGCTTTATTGGTGATCTTCGGGATTACGATGATCCGCTCAGCCGTTGCTGGCAATGTCGAGCTGGTCGATTTGAACCTGGTTCAGCGCCAGTTGATTTTTACCCTGGCTGGGACTGTCTTGATGCTGGTCGTCGCTGCAATCGATTATCGCTTGTGGGCTTCGATCAGCAGACCGATGTATGTGGGCACGATTATCCTGCTGGCCACGCTTACAATCGTCGGCTCCGCCTTGTATGGCTCTGCCCGTTGGTTCGATACTGGTGTCATATTAATCCAGCCCTCTGAGATTGCCAAAATCGTCCTGATCATGGTGCTCGCGGATTTCTTCACCAGAAACATGGACAAGATGCACCAGATGCGCTGGATTTTTCGCAGCTTTCTCTTCACGATGGCCATCACGATCTGGATCTTGCTCCAGCCGAATCTCAGCACTTCCATCGTGATGCTTGTGCTTTGGTTTTCGATGCTTTGGGCGAGTGGACTGCAGATCAAGCATCTTTTTGTGTTCATTGTCTCAGCGTTTATTTTGCCGATCATCAGCTTCCCCTTTCTGGTGGATTATCAGCAAAGGCGGGTACTCAATTTTCTGTTTCCAGATCCCACCGCGCGGCATGGTGAGATTTATAATATTCAGCAAGCGCTGATCGCAATTGGCTCCGGCGGCCTTCTCGGACAGGGTTACGGTCACGGAACCCAGGTTCAGCTCAGGTTCTTAAAAGTGCGCTGGTCAGATTTTATCTTCTCGGCGATGGCTCAGGAATTTGGCTTTATCGGGGTGGTGATCGTGCTGGCTGTGCTGGTTTTTGTCATTCTGCGTTGTTTGAGAGCAGCCCGGCTGGCCAGAGATTCCTTCGGCGCACTGCTTTCCTATGGCGTTGCGACAATGATCGCATTCCAGGCAGTCGTGAATATCGGTGTCAATCTGAATCTTATGCCCGCTACCGGATTAACCTTACCATTCGTCAGCTATGGAGGAAGCTCACTTTTGTCCACGTTAATTGGCATAGGGCTTGTTGAAAGCGTTATCCTGCGCCACCGATCTTTGGAATATTGATCCATCGAGCACCTGATTTTCGATCGATTCTCCCAGCCAGACGCTGTACATTCCTCAACGGAGTCAACCATGACCAATCTCAAACCCGCTCGCACTCGTTTTGCCCCCTCTCCAACAGGACGAACCCACCTTGGGAGCGGCCGAACAGCTCTCTACGCCTTCCTGTTAGCCCGCCAGACAGGTGGTGAATTCATCCTTCGGATTGAAGACACGGACCAAAAAAGGTATGTACCTGGCGCCGAAGAAGAATTAATGCGCTCCCTCCGATGGTTAGGTCTGGAATGGGATGAAGGTCCTGATGTTGGCGGACCGTATGGACCATACCGCCAATCGGAACGGAAAGAGATTTACCAGCAATTTGCTGCAGAGCTAGTTGAACAAGGCCATGCCTTTTATTGTTTCTGTTCTCCAGACCGACTGGAACGAATCCGTCAAGAACAGATCAAAGCAAAAATCAATGCGCATTATGATGGTACCTGCCGGGAGCTTTCACAAGCAGAAGTTCAAGACCGACTGAGGCGCGGAGAGCGGCACGTCATCCGATTCAAGATGCCCGGGGAAGGAGCCATCACGGTCAGGGATTACCTGCGCGGGGAGATTGTTGTGGAAAACCGCAACCTGGATGATTATGTGCTGGTCAAATCGGATGGCCTGGCACTCTATCACCTGGCGGCAATGGTCGACGACCATCTAATGAAGATTACCCATGTGATCCGTGGCGACGAATGGCTGCCTACATTCCCGCTGCACATGCACATCATTCGCGCCTTTGGATGGGATGTGCCTGAATTCGCCCATCTTTCCATTTTCCTCAAGCCCAGCGGGAAAGGCAAAATGAGCAAACGGGAGAAGGCAGATGTGATGAAAGATGGTCACTCTATCTTTGTTGGAGACCTGCAGGACCTGGGATATTTGCCGGAGGGAGTACTGAACTGGATCGCCTTGATGGGCTGGAGTTATGACGATCGGACCGAGTTTTTCGAGATGACCGATTTGATCGAGAAATTCAGCCTGGAAAAGCTGAATCCATCTCCGGCTGCGATTAATTTCTCAAAGCTCGACCACTTTAATGGGCTCCATATTCGCAACCTGAAAACAGCCGATCTTGCCGAACGATTGAAACCATTTTTTGAAAACGCCGGTTATCAGACCGACGACGAAATGCTGTTGCGGATCGCTCCAATCATCCAGAATCGGTTGGTTACGCTGGATGACGCACTTGCAATGGCCGGGTTTTTCTTCAAAGACCAGATTCAGCCAAATCCGGAGGATCTTGTTGGCTCGCAGATGACGGCGGACAAATCTGCAGCAGCCGTCCGCAGAGCGCGTGAGATGCTCGCTGGCCTCCCAACGATCACGAAGGACGTAGCAGAACCACAGATGCGCCAGCTGGCCGAAGCGCTCGATTTAAGTCCTGGACAATTCTTTGGAATCCTGCGTGCTTCAGTGACCGGTCAGAAAGTCAGCCCGCCGCTTTTTGAGAGCATGGAAATTATTGGAAAAACCAGGGTGCTCGAGCGATTGGATCTGGCGATCCAGCTCCTTGAACACCTGTGATCGAAAGAAAGAGAGTCTGCCTGAACCACGGTAAACTCTCTTGCGGTAAACCGTTTTAACTCAAACCTTTATTGAGCGTTTTGGATTTTCGCCCAGGTGTCCTTCAACGCAACCGTGCGGTTGAAGATCAGCCGACCGGCGCTGGCTGAATCTGGATCGACGCAGAAGTATCCCTGCCGCTCAAATTGGACGCGGTCGCCGGGGTGGGCATCTGCAAGGCTTAACTCGACGAGGCAGTCTTTGAGCACCTGAAGCGAGTCGGGGTTGAGGAATTCCAGGAAGCTGTCAGCTTCACCCCCTTCAGGATCCGGACGGTTGAACAAACGGTCGTACAGCCGCACTTCGGCCGGGATTGAGCTTTCCGCAGAAAGCCAATGGATGGTCGATTTGACTTTTCGTCCATCCGGCGCATCTCCACCGTGGGTCTCAGGGTCGTACGTGCAGAGTACTTCGGTGACATTCCCATCAGCATCTTTCACAAAATCCACACATTTCACGAAATAGGCATAGCGCAGGCGGACTTCTCTTCCAGGGGAGAGGCGGAAAAATTTGGGCGGCGGCTCTTCGCGGAAATCTTCCTGTTCGATGTACAGCGTGCGTGAAAAAGGCAGCTTGCGAGTCCCTTCCTCCGGATTTTCTGGATTGTTGATCGCATCCATCATTTCGACCTGGTTTTCAGGATAATTGATGATCGTCAGCTTTAGGGGATGGAGCACGGCCATTTTTCGGAGGGCGCGGCGGTTCAGATCTTCACGGATGCAGTGCTCCAGCAAAGCCATATCGATGACGCTGTAATTCTTTGCGATCCCGGCACGGTTGATGAAGTCATGGATCGATTCTGGGGTATAACCGCGCCGGCGAAGGCCGGAAAGCGTCCATAAGCGCGGGTCATCCCAACCGTTCACATACCCCCCGCTCACCAGTTTCACCAGCTTGCGCTTGCTCATTACCGTGAAGTTGATGTTTAAGCGGGCAAACTCGATCTGGCGCGGGGCGTAGATCTCCAATTCTGTGAGGAACCACTCGTACAGCGGGCGGTGGTCCTCATATTCTAGCGAGCAGAGCGAATGCGTAATCCCCTCGATCGAATCGCTCTGCCCGTGGGCGAAGTCGTACATCGGATATATGCACCATTTGGCTCCCGTACGGTGGTGGGGCGGTTCATGAATGATCCGATACATCACCGGGTCGCGCATGTTCATATTCCCGGCAGCCATGTCGATTTTGGCACGCAGGACCCTGGCTCCATCGGGAAATTCGCCCCTGCGCATCCTCTCGAACAAATCGAGGTTCTCTTCGATCGATCGGTTACGATAGGGGCTCTCTCGGCCGGGCTCGGTCAGCGTCCCGCGATATTCGCGGATTTGATCTGCCGAGAGATCATCCACGTACGCTTTGTTCTTATAAATCAGCTTCAAGGCGTAATCGAAAAGCTGATCATAGTAATCCGATGCATAAAATTCGCGGTCTTCCCAATCGAAACCAAGCCAGCGGATGTCCTCTTTGATCGAATCGACATATTCGACATCTTCTTTGATTGGATTTGTGTCATCGAAACGAAGGTTGCATTTTCCACCGAAATCGCGCGCAATCCCAAAATCGATTGCTATCGCTTTCGCATGCCCTATATGCAGATAGCCGTTCGGCTCGGGGGGAAAGCGGGTTTGGACGCGGTCAAAACGCCCGTCCTGCAAATCTTGCTTGACAGCCTCGCGGATGAAATCGGTGGGGGTGGGGAGATCTGTTTCTGACATGATTTGTCACCTCGCTTTCAAAGAATAACGATTGATTATATCAGCGATCAGCCAGCGTAGTCAGACTTACAGTTTTAGGACATCTCATTGGATGCAGGGATGTTTCGGTGTATACTTCAAATTCGGTCAAATCCGTCGATCAGCAACGGATGCTTTCTGATATGCACGTTAGATCATTCACAAGCAGGATATTCTCTTGGTTCACATAAAAATGTTCTGGATCACAGCTTTAATCATCCTGGCGTTGGGGGGGTGTAGAGGAACTGTGGATGAACGAAATGTTCTGAAAGTAGCGGCTTCGACGACGCTGATTGGGGATGCGGCGAAACAGGTTGGCGGCGATTTAATTGACCTGACGGTGCTCACCCCGATCGGTGCGGATCCGCACACTTTTGAGCCGCGCCCGCAGGATATCGCTGCCCTGACCGACGCAAAGGTTGTTTTAATAAACGGCCTGGGCCTTGAAGAAGCGCTGAAGCCGGTGCTGGAATCCAACATGCAGGGCGAGCTGATCGAGGTTTCCGATGGCATCCAATCTTTAGTATTCAACGATTCGCACGCGAACGTTGTTGAAAAGGCTGGCGATGCCGATGATGAGCATGCCTCCGGTGATCCGCACACCTGGATGGATCCGAATAATGTGATGGTCTGGGCTCGCAATATCGCCGACGCATTTGCCGCAGCAGACCCATTGAACGCCGCGGTTTATCGGAATAACGCGGAAGCGTATATCGAGAAGCTTGAAGAGCTGGATGCCTGGATTCGCTCCGAAGTTGTCTTGATCCCGCCCGAGCGCCGGAAGCTTGTCACAGACCACGCAACCTTGGGTTATTTTGCGGAAGAGTACGGTTTCGAGCAGGTCGGTCTGGTGGTGCCGTCCTTCAGCACGAACGCAGCCCCATCGGCGCAGGACCTGGCAACGTTGGAAGACGCCATTCGCGCCCAACAGGTCCAGGCAGTAATTGTGGATATGACAGTCAACCCTGACCTGGCCGAACAGGTAGCAAAAGACACCGGAATTAAACTGATCCCGATCTATACGGGCTCGTTGGGCGAGCAAGGCAGCCCGGCGAATTCTTATTTAAATTTCATGCGATATAATGTTCAGGCGATCGCAGCTGGATTATCGCAACTGAAATGAAGATATTATCATCAATCTGAGCAGGTTATCACTGAATGTCACCGCATGTTCATCACATCCAGGATCAGCCGATCCTTGACGTTAAAGAATTAAGCGTCTCATTCGAAGGCAGGTCTGCATTAGAAGGGTTGACCTTCCACCTTCATGCCGGCGAGCGAGTCGCGGTCGTCGGCCCGAACGGTGCAGGAAAGAGCACGCTTTTTAAAGTAATCGCCGGTGTCATCGCTCCAGGCCAGGGTGAGGTGAAAGTCTATGGGACGGGACCGCAGGGGCATGTTTGCATCGGATACGTCCCCCAGCGCAGCCAGGTGGATTGGAGTTTTCCCGTTACGGTGGCTGACGTTGTAATGATGGGACGGATTGCCCGGCTCGGCTGGTTAAAATGGCCGAAGAAAGAGGATTGGGCGCAGGTGCATGCCGCCCTTGAGATCGTTGGTCTTGCCGAGCTCAGCTCCCGTCAGATCAGCCAGTTATCGGGCGGGCAGCAGCAGCGCATGTTCATCGCCCAGGTGCTTGCCCAGGAAGCCGAGCTGATTCTGATGGACGAGCCGCTGAGCGGGCTGGATGTGCCTTCGCGCGAGGGGATCCTGAGCGCTGCTGGAGACACTGAAAGCGCAGACGTGTAACAGTGATGGTTTCCACACACGACCTGGAAGAGGCAGCAAAATATTATGATCGCGTTATGCTGCTAAATAAACAACTCTTAGGTTTTGGGGAGCGCAGAATATGTGCTCCAGCTACGAGACCCTGCTCCAGGCTTACGGCGGGCGGCTGAGGATGGTGGGGGCGGATGCCGAACTGATTGCGGTGGCGGATACTTGCTGCGATGATGGGGAGGCGCATGACCACGCTCATTAACTGGCTGATCGAGCCGCTGGGCTACGCCTTTATGATCCGTGGCCTGGCTGCCGCTGTGCTCGTCGGAATCGTCTGTGCGGTCGTTGGCACCTATGTCGTCCTGCGCGGGATGGCTTTCTTCGGTGACGCCCTCGCCCATACCATCTTGCCGGGGGTTGCTCTGGGCTATCTCTTTTCTGGTGGCGAGCAGGGATACGCTCTTCTGGTGGGCGCTGGGGGCTGCCCTGGTAAGCTGCGTTTGGGATCAGCGCTGATCAGCAAGAAGGCCGAGATTAAAGAGGATACTGCGATTGGGATCATCTTCGCCGGGATGTTCGCGCTGGGGATCGCGATCATCTCGACCGTCCGCAGCTATGCGGTCGATCTGAGCCACTTTCTCTTTGGAGATGTCCTGGGCGTCTCCGGTGCAGACGTCCTCCGCACAGGGATTTTTGGCGTGCTTGTCCTGCTGGTGGTCTTCGCATTCTACAAGGAATTTCTGGTGCTCTCGTTCGATCCAATCCTGGCCGCTACCCTCCGCCTTCCGGTCGGATTGCTGAAAAACCTGCTGCTTGCGTTGATCGCAATCACGGTCGCGGTCTCTCTCCAGACAGTAGGGGTTGCACTCGTTGTGGCGATGCTGGTTACACCTGCAGCAACCGCATACCTGCTGACCAACCGGCTGCCGGTGATGATGGTCCTGGCGGCGGTTTTTGCTGCGCTGGCGGGAGTGGTAGGGCTCTACGCTTCGTATTACTTAGGAATCGCTTCAGGGGCGGCCATTGTGCTCACTGCCACGCTGGTGTTTGGGATCGTGTTTGGGTTGACCCGCAGCAGGGGTGAGAAGCGAAAAACCGGTCGGGTTTGACGGTCTGACCCATTCGTGGTAAAATGCCCGGCACGTTGGGGATTCGTCTAGTGGTAGGACAGCAAACTCTGGATCTGTATGCCGTGGTTCGAATCCACGATCCCCAGCCTTAACCGCTAGATATGGCGGAAAAAGTCCTCATTCACTCTCATATATTGAGGTGGAGGAGGATTTTTCTTATGTCACAAACGAAAGTGAGCCAAAAAACTCAATTCATTTTATCCGGAACCGTCAGAGATATTCAAGTGGTTTCATCCTGGATCGCCAGACAAGGGGTCTCGCACAAAGGACGATCAATTATTCTAAAGCGCATATCTTTACCGCCAACTACCAACAACCAATAACCAACACCCAACCACCAACACCCAAAATGATATAATCACCCTATAGGGAGAAAAACCAGACCCATCCTGATCCTTCGGAGAGACTGCTTGCATGAAACTGCATGAGTATCAGTCCAAACAAATTTTTGCAAAGTACGGCATCCCGATCCCTAAGGGACGGGTGGCGGCGACCGCAGATGAAGCGAAACAAATTGCTAAAGAGCTGGTTGGCCGCGTTGTGATTAAATCGCAGGTGCTTGTCGGCGGGCGCGGCAAGGCTGGCGGGATCCGACTGGCGAAAAGCCCGGACGAGGCTGCCGATCTGGCCTCCCAGATACTGGCGATGGAGATCAAGGGGCTGCCAGTGCGCAAGGTGCTGGTAGACGAGGCGGCCAATATCGAGACCGAAATCTATTTTGGGATCACCAACGACCGCAATGCTCGCCGCCCGGTGATGATCGCCTCCGCAGCCGGCGGTATCGACATCGAGGAAGTCGCCCGGATAAATCCCGAGAAAATCATCCGGGTTCATATCGATCCGCTGCTCGGGCTTCGCGATTACCAGGCCCGCGATATCGCCGCCGGGATCGACCTGCCGCGCGAGCATTGGCGGCTCTTTGGTCAGATCGCCCGCGGCCTCTGGCAGGCTTACCAGGACTGCGATGCCACGCTGGCGGAGATCAACCCGCTGGTCATTACCAGCGAAAACCAGCTCCTGGCGGTCGACGGTAAAATGCTGATCGACGATAACGCCCTCTTCCGCCAGCCTGCGCTGGCCGAGATGCGCGACCTGGACGTCGAGGCTCCTTCAGAAATCGAAGCGCGCCGCTACGGACTCTCATTCATCAAGCTGGATGGGAACATCGGCTGCATGGTCAACGGCGCCGGGCTGGCTATGACTTCGATGGATATCATCAAGCTGTTCGGCGGGTCTCCGGCGAATTTCCTGGACATCGGGGGTGGTGCTTCTGCTGACAAAGTAGCAGCCGCGTTGAGGATCATTCTCGCCGACCCGAATGTCAAGGCGATCCTGTTTAACATCTTCGGCGGGATCACGCGCGGAGACGAGGTAGCCCGGGGTATCCTTGCGGCTTTGAATGAAGTCCATACCAGCGTGCCGATGGTGATCCGGCTGGTCGGGACGAACGCCGAAGAGGGTCGCCAGATCCTGGCGGATGCCCAGATGATCACAGCGGAAACGCTGGCGGATGCTGCCAGGAAATCGGTCGCCGTGGCGACGGGAGGCTGAACCCATGAGCATATTGATCAACAAATACACGCGCCTGCTGGTCCAGGGGATCACCGGCAACGAAGGATTGTTCCACACCGAGCAGATGGTCGCTTATGGCACCAATGTGGTCGCCGGCGTTACCCCCGGCAAAGGCGGCGAATGGGTGCTGGAAGGCAAGGTCCCGGTTTTTGACTCGATCAAGATGGCGGTCGAGGCGACCGGAGCGAATGCGAGCGTGATCTTCGTCCCGGCGCGCTTTACCCCCGATGCGGTCTTCGAAGCTGCTGATGCGGGGATTCCGCTGATCGTCTGCATAACCGAAGGCGTCCCGGTCCAGGACATGATCCGCGTCCGCGAATACCTGGACCAGAAGCAGGTCCGGATGGTCGGCCCAAACTGCCCCGGCCTGCTGACACCCGGTGAATGCAAGGTTGGAATTATCCCGGGCAACATCTCGATCCCAGGGAATGTCGGCGTGGTTTCACGCTCTGGTACGCTAACCTACGAGGTTTTATATGCTTTGAAGCTTGTAAATATGGGCGTCAGCACTTGCGTGGGAATCGGCGGGGATCCAATCAACGGGACCAATTTTATTGACTGCCTGCAGATGTTCGAGGAAGATTCGCAGACTGAAAAGATCGTCATGATCGGTGAGATCGGCGGGACCGACGAAGAACACGCCGCAGATTATATCCTCGACCGGATGACAAAACCTGTGGTAAGCTTCATCGCCGGGCAGACCGCGCCTCCAGGAAAGCGGATGGGTCATGCCGGCGCGATCATCGAAGGCGGCGCGGGGACGGCGGAGGAGAAGATAAACGCCCTGAAGGAAGCCGGAGTGCAGGTAGCCAGGCACCCCGAAGAAATCCCCGATCTGTTGAAGTGCTGTTAATGAAAATACAGCGCTTAGCGCTGCATTTTCATTAAATATTTGGATGAAAGATAAGGGTTTTTGGGCGGCAGCGACCACCCAAAAACCCTTATCATCTGGCGGAGTGTTTATTTCATGTGGGAATCGACGTAATCGACCGCATCACCGACCGTGACGATCTTCTGGGCATCCTCGTCCGAAATTTCCCCACCGAACTTGTCTTCAAAAGCCATAATCAGCTCAACCAGGTCGAGCGAATCGGCTTCCAGCTCTTCACGGAAGCGGGCTTCGCGGGTGACCTTGGTCTCATCAACATTCAGCAGCTCAACGATGACTGCTTTGATCTCGCTAAGTGTGTCTGCCATACAAAATCCTCCATCGAACATAGGTTTGGCGATCAGCCCCAATTGTAACCATGCGGCCCAATCTGTCAAGCCTGATTTCGTCCGCTGCAATGGGTTAGATTGCCTGAATGATAATTTCTATGTGTTTAACCAGCCGAGTATCCCAAAGCCAATTGATCTGGTTGACAGGCCTGATTCAGGCTGGTAAGATAACTTCCATACGAGGAACACTGGATCATGGCAGAAGTTACGCCGATCGGCTCGCGAAAATCGGATCATATTCGGATCAATCTCGATGAGGACGTCTCCTCTGGCCTTAAGACTGGGTTGGAGCGGTACCGCTTCGCACACCGGGCTCTCCCAGAATTGGACCTGGAGGCAGTTGACCCTGGACAGGAGCTTTTCGGTCGCCGGCTGCGCCTGCCGCTGCTGATCTCTTCGATGACGGGGGGACCGATCAGGCTGAAGGGATCAACCGGACGCTTGCCCAGGCAGCCCAGCAGTGCAGGATCGCGATGGGGGTCGGCTCGCAGCGCTCGGCGATTGAGTACCCGGACACGGCAGCCTCTTTCCAGATCCGTTCGTACGCACCGGAAATCCTGCTGTTTGCAAATCTGGGCGCCGTGCAGCTCAACTACGGCTTCGGTATCGATCAGTGCCGCAGAGCGGTCGAGATGATAGAAGCCGACGCATTGATCCTACATCTGAATGCTCTCCAAGAGGCCGTCCAGCAAGACGGTGATACCCGCTTCGCTGGATTGGCGGGGAAGATTGAAAGCATCTGCCGGACACTCCAGGTACCGGTCATCGCCAAAGAGGTTGGCTGGGGTTTTTCCGAGGCGGATGTTCGATTGTTGGTGAATTCAGGGGTGTCGGCTATCGATGTGGCCGGCGCCGGCGGCACATCCTGGTCCCAGGTCGAGATGCACAGGGCACAGGACGCAAGCCAGGCGCGTCTGGCTGCCGCGTTCGTTGAATGGGGGATCCCAACCAGCGATGCAATCCTGAACGTGCGCAGGGTCGCGCCGGATTTGAGGGTTTTTGCATCCGGAGGGCTGCGCTCTGGGTGTGGATATCGCCAAATGCATTGCCTTGGGAGCGCAGCTGGGCGGGATGGCTGGCCCATTCCTCAAAGCAGCCGCCAGATCCGTTGAGGAAACGATCCTGATGATCCGTGAAGTTGAACGTGAAATCCAGGTCTGTATGTTTGCAGCAGGGGCAGCAGATCTGGCTCATCTTCAGCAGACACAGCTCATCAAAATCACGTAATTCGAGCGCTGTGCCCGTCTCTTCAAGATAAAAAAATGGATGAAAAAATGAGCCTGAACCGAATGTCCGAGACCATGCTTCCGGAGCTTGAAGACGATCTCAAGCGCTTCGTATCTTAAGTACAGCGAGCCGCATCTCGATGGCCTTCTCCAGATGCTGGCTTACCATATGGGATGGGAGGGCCCGGGCGCCGGACCGGAAGCGCGCGGAAAGCGCATCCGACCGCTCTTAGTTATGCTGAGCGCAAACTCCTCAGGTGGAGACTGGCGGAAGGCAATTCCAGGCGCTGTCGCAGTCGAGCTGGTCCATAATTTCTCGCTCGTCCATGATGACATCGAAGACTGCAGCTCCATGCGCCGCGGCCGGCAGACCGTCTGGTCTATCTGGGGAGTCCCGCAAGCATTGAATGCCGGTGACACCTTGTTCTCGTTAGCCCAGCTGGCTATTTTTGGGCTGGCGGAAACAGTCTCTGCTGAGGCGGGATTGGCAGCTGCCCGGACATTACAGGAAACCTGCCTGCATCTGACCCAGGGCCAATATCTTGACCTCTCTTATGAACTTCGTCGCGACCTGACGGAGGCGGATTACTGGCCGATGGTAGCAGGGAAGACGGCTGCTCTGATTTCTGCATGCACGAAAATTGGCGCGTTGGCGGCGCAAGCTAAACCGGAGACCTGCGAGGCATACCGCAGGTTTGGCGAGCTGCTTGGATTGGCTTTCCAGGTGCAGGACGATCAATTGGGGATTTGGGGCGACTCAGCGCTCACCGGGAAATCAACTGGAGGCGACCTGGTTTCCGGAAAGAAATCCCTGCCTGTGCTTTTTGGTTTGGGGCGCAGAGGCTCGTTTGCGGCTCGCTGGAGTCAGGGACCCATCCAACCCGATGAAGTAGTTGACCTTGCTGCGCAGCTTGAAGCAGAAGGGTCCCTGGCTTATGTCCAGGAGCAGTCAGACCGTTTGACACACGATGCCCTGCAAGCCCTGGCAGAGGCCCAGCCGCAGGGCGAGGCAGGCGATGCCCTGGTTGAACTGGCGAATAAGCTGCTTAAGCGCAAGATGTGATTGGGATACGAGAATCAGATGAATTCGGCGAAACTCGGTTGCCGAGCAGCCGGCCGCGCCCTGTCAGCCTCAGGACGCGCCTCGAATGGCTCGAGGACCACTCGAGTAAATCCCACTGGATCAAACGGTCGATCTGTTCAGGGAAAATCTCAGCGAGGTTGGAATGAAATCTGTTATAAAAAACCTCCTCCGAAATGCCTTCACGGGTTAATCGCAGACCCATCATCATCGTCTCTCCGATCTCCGTTTGTAGATCGATCGAAGTCCTGGTCTCATTTGCGGGTGAGAATGGAAATGGAAGCTTCGCCTCTGGGATTGTGCCGAGTCGTTTGATGTATGCGGCCGGCGCCAGCAGGTTGGCTGTGCGAGCTCCAGCCGCATATCCGTGCGCGCCGGCGCCGAAACCGAGGTAAGGGAGGTTCCGCCAGTACTGCAGGTTGTGACGGCAGGCGAAAGCGGGAGAGTCGGTGGCTGAAATTTGCTCGTCTGGGGACAACTTTGCCCAATTGGAAATTTCATACTGCGCATAGCCACTATTAACTAGCACTTCCGATGACCATTCATACATCTCCGCTGACAGGTCAGGGTCAGGCGTCGAGATGAGCCCGCGAGCAGCCCAACGTCCAAACGGTGTACCGCTTTCCAGGCTGAGTGCATAAAGCGAAAGGTGTTCGGGATGGAGTGCCAGCGCATGCTTAAGGGTAAACTGCCAGGTATCCAAAGACTGTTCGGGCAAGCCGAAGATCAAATCAAGGTTCATGTGCCGAAAGCCCGCCTTGCGCACCCAGGCTGTACTCTGGATTGCTGCCGGAAAATCGTGGATCCGTTCCAACAGGCGCAGCTCGTTCCGGATTGGCTGACTGCACGCCTAAAGAAATCCGGTTCACTCCCAATTCGAACAGGCCCAGCAGATATTCATATGAGAGCGTGCCGGGATTGGCTTCGAGCGAGATTTCTGCGCCAGGTAGCATGTCGAACGAATCATTATAGCTGTCCGATAATGCTTTCTACGGATTCTTAAAGGGAGCAGGGAAGGGGTGCCGCCTCCAAAGAATACCGTCTGAACCTGCAGATCGGGAGGGGAAGCCGAGGCGACCGACTGAATTTCTGTACAAAGGGCGGATGTGTAATCCGGGATGAAAGATTCGATCCCGGCGTAGGTATTGAAGTCGCAGTATCCGCAGCGGTGCGTGCAGAAAGGGATATGTAGGTAAATGCTGATTGGTGTCATTGTCATTTTGAGTATACCATCAAGCCAATGATGGCTTTTTTAGTGTGATTTAGATTAAGATCGTCTGATTGACGAATGACTAAAGGCTGGTATAATCGCCACGGTCGAAAGACATCTTTATGAGTCCAGAATCAAAATCTACTCCCACCCAAATCTGTCCAACTTGCGGAACGCGCATCAGCATCGATGCGGCGCGCTGCTTGGTCTGTGGAACTGACCTTACTGGAACAGGAAAAGAAACCAGCACGCGTGCGCAGAAGCAAATTCAAGGTACGCGGATGCCTGAGCTCACGCTAAGCTTTCCGGCAATCATAGGTTTGTTGGCTCTATTCCTGGCGACAGGCGCGATTCTGGTCTACCTGGCGCTGAATTCAACTGCTGCGCAGACCCTCGAGGCGACGGCTTCTCCAACGGCGACGCTCACCGAGACCCCGACGCTTTCGCCGACCCCGGTCACGCCTACTGCAACCTGGACTCCGGAACCCAGTCCAACGCCGTTTGTCTACACGGTCAATCTTGGCGACACGTGCGGCTCGATCGCTTACAGCTTCAACGTTTCGATCCAAAGTATTGTTATCGAGAACGACCTGCCCGCCGATTGCAGCACGTTGTACGAAAACCAGAAGCTGATGATCCCGCAGCCCACTCCGACCGCGACTGAACAACCGACCTCCACGCTCAGCCCTGCAGACGCGACGGAGGCTGCCTGCCAGAAGCTCGAATATACGGTTCAAGAAAATGACACCCTGAGTGCGATTTCTTTGAATTACAACATCCCGGCAGATGCACTTCGAGATTACAACGGCTTGGTGAACGATGTGGTCCGCTACGGGCAGGTATTGGTGATCCCGCTTTGCCGCCGAAACGCGACGCCCGGCCCAAGCCCCACGCCGACCCTGCCGCCGCCTTATGCCGCCGTGAATCTCCTTCTGCCTCCAGACGGCGCGCCGTTTGGTCTGAATAACGCGCTGATCACGTTGCAGTGGGCTGCAGTTGGCGCACTTCGCCCGAGCGAGGCATACGCAGTCACACTTGAAGATGTGACCCAGGAAGAAGGACGCAGGCTGGTGGATTATGTTTCGGACACAAAATTCAACGTGCCCGCTTCATTCTTACCGAACGATGAATCCCGCACGTGATCCGCTGGTGGATTGTCCCGGTGCGGCAGATCGGCACAGATACGGATGGCAATCCGATCTGGGAGCCTGCCGGAGCAGTGAGCAATCCGCGCGTTTTCAGCTGGTTGAGCACGGGATTGGTTACAACGCCAACACCTTGAGAGTTCGCGATAAAATCGCACTTAAACCAATAGATCAGAGAATCAAAAAGAGCGAGAATGAGTCCCGCTCTTTTTTGATTCTGATAAAGCAGATTATTTCCCTGCTGCTTTTTCAAGCATTGCCGTCGTGAGGGATTTCGGCCGCTCCAGGGGTTGACCAAGCGCTCGCGCCCAAACCGCATTCGCAGTGATCCCCAATGCTCTGGACACACCAAACATGACCGTATAGAAACCGCAGGCGCCAGAAGGATCGCAATCCTGAACGCCAAAGTGGTACTGGAGCGAGCCGCTGATCGCATCCACGTTGGGCCATGGGTCCTTAGCTTTGCCTTGCGCTTGAAGAACACCTGGGACGACTTCATACACGAGATTGGCAAGGCTGAAGATTGGATCATCCGGAAAGTTCTTTTTCCCAAATTCCAATTGGGCTTCGAAACCGCGGATCGGTTTTTCGAAGGATCGGCATGCCCGTAGCCAGGGATGACCTGACCGGATCCGAAGCGTCTCCCACGCAAAATCGATGCAGCTCCTGCGCGAGGGAAGATGACCGAATTTACTGATATACTTCTAACAGCCAGCTCAATGCTTCCTGGTTCGCACGCCCATGCAGCGGTCCTGCCAGGGCATTCATCCCGGCGGAGACTGCATAGTAGATGTCCGAAAGGGTCGAATCCGACCAGATGAGTTGCGTGGGCGCTGGCATTGCCGCTTTCATGATCGGAATGGATGATAAAGAACAGCCGTGGCCAGATCCGCATACTTTGGATCATGGACTTCCATCATTTGAGCGAAATCTCCACCCCAATCATGAGCTGGATCAGAAGACGGGACTTTGCCATTGCGATTTTTTAAAGTTATAGATAATGGCAGCAATTGTCGGGAGGCGAGCAGTCAGATTGAGGCTGTCTTCCAGGGTAGCGATCCAATATTGGTCCTTGGGAAGCCCTTTGTTGTAAAGGTTGGTGAACACGGAATCGATTTGCATTGCCAGGATCGCCTGGGAGAACATGGTCATTCCTGGTGCACCGACGGGCATGGCGCGCAGGACATCATACACATAACCAGGGACTTTAGCGCGTGATTTCCATTCTCTCTCGACATCTTCAGCCTGTTCCATTGTAGGAATCTCACCGACAAGCAACAGATAATACAGGCCTCCAACCATCGGCATGTCTGCGCCTGGCAAACAGGGCAGTTTCTCCAGCAGCTCAGGAATCGTGTAACCGCGCAGGCGGATACCTTCAGCAGGATCAACATAGGATATATCTGTCACAAGGCTTTTTATGTTTCGCATCCCACCGTAAATTTGGCTGATGTTTACCTCATCGACCTTAACTTCTCCCGATTCAGCAACCAGCTTCTTAACCCGCTCCCGCCAGGCGGGGATTTGCTCTGCCAGTTTGTCTTGCAATATCATTGAATCCTCCGTCTACAATCTCAGTTTTGCGATGTTTTCGGCAACGCCAGCCGCAGATTGCTGAAGAGCCGCCATTTCAAACTCGTTCAGCTGGTACTCAAATATCTTTTCTACTCCCTGCCGACCGAGCTGAGCAGGAACTCCGAAAAAGATGTTCTTCAGGCCGTATTCGCCATTGAGATAGGCTGCGCAGGGCACAATCAGATGTTTATCCTTGAGGATCGCATCGACCATCTGGGTGATCGCGGCAGCTGGAGCGTAATATGCGCTGCCTGTCTTCAACAGATTGACGATCTCACCACCACCTTTACGGGTGCGCTCGACGATTGCATGAAGTCGTTCGGCAGGAAGAATATCTTCCAGGGGGATACCTGCCACATTTGACGCGTGCGTCAGCGGGACCATTTCATCCCCATGGCCGCCCAACACATAGCAATTTATGTTTTCAACGCTGACGTCCAATTCCATCGATACAAAGGCGCGCATCCTGGCTGAATCAAGGATCCCGGCCTGTCCAATGACGCGCTTCGGATCGACCCCGGCAGTTTTCATCGTGAGATGAGCCATCACATCCAATGGATTGGTCAAAATGATAAAGATCGCATCAGGAGAATACCGGATCGTCTCCTGGACGGCTTTGCGGATAATATCAGCATTCGCCATCAATAAATCATCTCTGCTCATCCCTGGTTTCCTGGGAAGTCCAGCCGTTATCACGATGATATCGGAATTCGCTGTCGCTGAGTAATCGTTGCTGCCTGTTATGCGGACATCTTTTCCAACAATCGGGAGAGCTTCCTGAAGATCGAGGGCTTTCCCCTGGGGCATACCTTCCACGATATCCACCAGGACGATATCTGCAATTTCTTTCTCTGCCAGCCAGTGTGCTGTGGTTGAACCGGTCATTCCGGCTCCAACGATCGAGACCTTGTTGCGCATGTTTTTCTCTCCTGAACGAGTTCAAAAAATCCTGAAGATATCCAACGAGCAAAAAATTACAATGAAGGGTTGGTGGCAAGCTCGCCAGTCAAATTTTCGACCTCAATATCATCAAGGTAGTGATTGGCCTGGATTGCGGCGGCGGCGCCCATTCCAGCAGATGTAATCACCTGGCGGTAGATCGGATCGGAAGCTTCACCTGCTGCAAATACTCCTGGGATGTTCGTTCGCATCAGCTTATCGGTGATGATATATCCTTCTGAATCCATAGTTATCTGACCGGTGAAGAGCTCTGTGTTTGGAGTATGACCTATGAAGATAAAGACCCCATCGATCGGCATTTCAGACAATTTCGTCTGTTTCCACATTCTTCAAAACTACGGATCGGACGATATCTTTACCAGAAATTTCAGTCAGCACGCTGTTCCAGGCGAATTTGATCTTCGGATTCTCAAACGCCCTGGATTGAAGGATCGATCCTGCCCGCAGCGAATCTCGGCGGTGGACAATTGTAACGCTGTCTGCGAAGCGAGTGAGAAAAATCGCTTCTTCCACTGCAGAATCACCTCCACCGACGACGATTACGTTTTTATTCTTAAAGAACCAGCCGTCGCAAGTAGCGCAGTAGGAAACCCCTTTGCCGGTATATTCGCGTTCACCAGGGATATCCAGGTGGCGTGGGGTCGCCCCGGTGGTGATAATCAACGAATCTGCCAGATAAATTGCGCTGTACGTCTCGATTTTGAACGGGCGGCTGGACAGGTCAACCTTTGTTGCGGTATCGAATTCAACAGTTGTTCCAAATCGCTCGGCTTGTTTTTGAAACAGCTCGACCAGTTCGGTTCCTGTCACCCCATCAGGGAAGCCGGGATAATTTTCAACTGTAAAAGTTAATGAAACCTGGCCGCCGTGCGACATCCCCGTTAGGACGATTGGGTTCAGGTCAGCCCGGGCAGCGTATAATGCTGCAGACAATCCTGCTGGTCCCGATCCCATAATCAAGACTTTGACTGGCTTTTCCGTAAGACCGCCTGGCTGGTTTTGATAGCTTGAGGTGGAAAATTCCATCGATTCTCCTGTAATTTTTTCCCAAAATTTGCACTATATAATAAGATGAGTTTTACTGTCGAATAGTTACATGAAGGTTCCGCTTAGTGCATGGTTGGTCCTGAATTGGCTACTTCTACAGGAACCTGACCGGCGAACAAGCTAAAATTCTCCTGGAACTTTCCGACCAGCAAGCGTGCCTGGTGATCATATTCATCTGGATTTGCCCAGGTCTGGCGCGGATTCAGGACTTCCGCAGGCACATCTGGTACCTGTTCAGGGATAGCCAAGCCGAAGAATGGATCGATCCGCATTGGGGATCCTTCTAACTTCCCTTCGAGCACGGCGTGGATCATCGCTCGAGTGAAAGGCAGCCGGATTCGCGATCCGACACCGTAAGCGCCGCCAGTCCATCCGGTGTTGATCAACCAAACATTGACCTTGTGTCTGGCGATTTTTTCACCCAACAGGTTTGCATAAACAGTCGGGAATAAGGGTAGAAATGGCGCACCAAAACAGGTGGAGAAGGTAGTTTGCGGCTCCTTGATCCCTTTTTCCGTCCCAGCCAGCTTGGATGTGTAACCAGATAGGAAGTAATATATCGCCTGTTCGGGTGTCAGCCGGGAAATCGGAGGCATAACCCCAAAAGCATCTGCTGTTAAGAAGAAGATGTTTGAAGGATGCTTGCCCCGACCATCCAGGGATGATATTATCCAGAAATCCAATCGGATAAGCTGCGCGAGTATTTTCAGTAAGGCTGTCATCGTCAAAATTGACCCGGCGCGTGAGTATTGATCGATTGTCACATTCTCAAGGATCGTCCCAAAATGGCGGGTCGCTTTCCAGATCAGTGGCTCCAGTTCTTCGCGGAGGTTGATCGTTTTTGCATAACAGCCGCCTTCGAAGTTGAATACACCGTCATCTCCCCAACCATGCTCGTCATCTCCAATTAGGGCACGGTCCGGATCGGACGAGAGGGTCGTCTTACCTGTCCCAGAAAGACCAAAGAAAAGCGCTGTATCTCCGGTTTTCCCAACATTGGCTGAACAGTGCATCGAAAGGACACCTTTGAGAGGGCAGCAGGTAATTCAGCGTTGTGAAGATAGATTTCTTGATTTCCCCGGCATAGCTGGTTCCTCCGATTAAGATGACCCGTTTTTCCAGGTTTAGGATGATGAAAACCTCTGAGTTGGTGCCGTCCACTTCTGGATCCGCGTGGAACCCTGGCGCTTGAAGGATTGTGAACTCGGGCACATGATTTGCCATTTCTTCGGGTTGAAGGCGAATAAACAGATTGCGTGCGAAAAGGTTGTGCCAGGCTGTCTCAGTGATCACGCGGATCGGGAGCCTGTAATCTGGATGAGCGCAAGTTGTGGTGTCCTGGATGAAAATATCCCGACCTTGATAATAGGATGTCATCAAGGTATAAAGCCGATCAAATTGTTCCGGAGGAAATTCCTTGTTCACTTTTCCCCACCAGATGTGATCGTGATCTTCCTGGCAGCAGACGATAAATTTGTCATTTGGGGCGCGTCCTGTGTGGTTGCCGGTCCGTACGACGACAGCGCCTTCATGGGCGACAAAGCCTTCCCGGCGTGAGACGATCCGTTCGACGAGTGCAGAAGTGGTAAGGTTCCAATAGCTCATGTTCAGGTTGCGCATGCCCTGCAGTTCAACCCCAAAATTGCTTGGCATTCCCATCTTGTTCGCTGTCATTGTTTCCTCCAGGATGACGATAAAAATATGTAGAAAAAAATTATGCAGAAGGGGAGATTTATGACTTATATTATCATAAACCTCCCCTTAGATGCAGGCATTTTACAAAGGATCTATCGGCGCGGAGGTTTTCTTCCGCTTCGGCGGTCATCACCGTGTCCGCCCGGACGGCCGCCGCCAGGACGTCCACCGCGAGGACGGTCATGCTCAGCAGCTTCTTCAACCGTCCAACCTTCCAATACCGCCTGGCGAGAAAGGCGGATTTTCCCCTGATCGTCGATGTCGGTCACCATCACCGTGATCTCATCACCAAGCCTGACCACATCTTCGACCTTGTTTACGCGTTGGCTGTCGAGCTGCGAGATATGCACCAATCCATCCATGTTAGGAAGGATTTCCACAAAAGCACCGAAATCGGTAACCCGGACAACTTTGCCTGTGTATATCCGTCCAACAACGGCAGCTTCGGTAAGCGCTTCAATCCGCTCACGAGCCATGCGGGCGCTTTCACCATCGGCGGTCGCGATGAAGACTGAACCATCCTCGGAAATATCGATCTTTGCACCGGTTTCTTCCTGTATGCTGCGGATCATTTTTCCACCCGGACCAATGACTGCACCGATCTTTTCGGTTGGGATTTGGATCACCGTGATGCGCGGCGCATGAGGTTTAAGGGTTGGTCGTGGAGCTGGGATCACTGCCATCATCTTATCCAGGATGGCCAGCCTGGCTATCCGAGCCTGCTCAAGCGCCTGGGTCATGATCTCCGGAGTAATCCCTATGATCTTGATATCCATCTGAAGGGCGGTAATACCCTTATCAGTTCCTGCAACTTTGAAATCCATATCACCAAGATGGTCTTCCATCCCAAGGATGTCGGTCAGGATGCTGAATTGGGTATCTTCTTTTATCAGACCCATCGCAATTCCAGCGACTGGGGCTTTGATCGGAACACCAGTATCCATCAAGGCGAGCGTTGAACCGCAGACCGATGCCATCGAGCTGGAGCCGTTTGAGGAAAAGACCTCCGAGACCAACCGCAGCGCGTAAGGGAATTCATTTTCTGGAGGAATTACGGGTATCAGCGCTCTTTCCGCTAAAGCACCATGTCCAACATCGCGGCGAGAGGTTCCACGCAGAGGTTTTACTTCACCAGTCGAGAATGGCGGGAAATTGTAGTGATGCATGTAGCGCTTGCTCTCAGCCGGGGAAAGGTTATCCAGCTCCTGTGCTTCGCGGGGAGTGCCCAATGTTGCCATGGTGAGCACCTGCGTTTCGCCGCGGGTGAACAAACCTGAGCCGTGGGCTCTCGGGCTTACGTCAACTTCGCACCAGATCGGTCGAATTTCTGTCACGCTGCGCCCGTCTGGGCGGATGCCTTGATCCAGGATTCGGCTGCGCACCACTTTCTTCAAGGCTTCTTCAAAGGCACTTTTTACATCGGATGTGAGGCTCTCATCTTCACCGGCAAGCTCAGCGATGACGCTAGCTTTTAATCTCATCAATCCCGTCGTATCTCGCTGCTTTTTCATAAGGCTGGTTGAAAAGGGAAATGAGCGGGGTTTCAGCTTTCTTAAAAACAGCTTCTTGAAGCTTTGGATCGTTAACGAAGGACGGATAGTTCCGTTTGGGTTTTCCGACCTCCGCTCTCATTTTTTCCTGCAGATCGATCAAGGGTTGGATGGCCTTATGACCAAATTCTAAAGCCTCGACCATGACCGTTTCAGTGACTTCATTTGCACCGCATTCGACCATCAGGATTGCATCGCGTGTACCTGCGATGCGTAGGTCCAGCGCCGAGCTCGCCATCTCAGTGAATGTTGGATTGATGACAAATTTCCCTTCGCTCAAACCAACTCTCACCGCACCGATCGGTCCACCAAACGGGACATCTGAAATCATCAAGGCTGCAGATGCAGCATTGATTGCGAGGATATCGATGGGGTTGATCCCATCCACAGAAAGAGAGTAAAGGATGACCTGGACGTCATTCCGCATATCTTTCGGAAAGAGCGGTCGAATGGGTCGGTCCGTCAGTCGGGCGGTCAGGATTGCCTCTTCGGTTGGTCTGCCTTCGCGCCGGAAGAAAGAACCGGGAATTCGGCCTCCTGCGTACATTCTTTCCTCGTAATCAACGGAAAGTGGAAAAAAATCGATCCCTGTGCGGACCTGGTCACTCATAGTGGCCGCAGCAAACATCATGGTGTCGCCTAGCTGAACGGTCACTGCTCCGCCGGCTTGCGCTGCCAGGCGGCCTGTTTCAAATTGAAAATTCTTGCCATCAATCGTGGCCTCGAAAATTCTTCTTTCTGGGTGCATATCTAATTATTCTCCTGTCTGGTTCCCGCCTGGTCAGGGACTGAAAGCCGCCGACAATCTGCTTGTCACCGCCTTTCAATTCCCAACCTGCGGGCTGGTTAAAAAAATAAGAGTAGATGGGGAACTTGCCACGCCATCTACTCATCAATGTTGACTACTTTCGGCGGATGCTTAGTCGATCTGTAAGCGCCATATAGCGCTGAAAGTCCTTTCGCCTGATGTAAGCCAGCAACCGGCGCCGCTGTCCAACTAGCTTCAACAGACCACGTCTTGAGGATTCATCATGTGTATTTACCCTCAAGTGGTCAGTCAGCTGACCAATCCGGCTTGTTAAGATTGCGATTTGCACCTCAGGGGATCCGGTATCCCCTTCGTGGCGGGCAAACTCCTCAATTAATTTCGTCTTAGTCTCTTTATTAAGAGCCATGACGTCTGCAACTCCTTTCGATTTAGTTTCCCAGCAGGTCTCCATATCGGCAGCGAAAAAAACTAAACCACCGACTGGTCTAGTCAAGGTGGAAGGATTATACCATAATTGTAAGGCTCATCTGGAAAACTTGGCTTATTCAAAACCAAAAAAAAATGGATGATTGAATCTTATGCTTTACTTCTTACGGGAAGCAGCTTGCTTTTCTGCGTCATGCAGACTCACCTGGATTTCTGGAGGGAACTCTTTCAGAGATTGGCGAATAAGCCAGGGCGTATCTGGAGAATTGGGCAGCTCTAGCGTTTGTTTGAAAAAATATGCAGTCTCGTCTGGAGATCGCTTTGCCAATGCTGCCAGGACATCCAGCAAATCCGGCCGTAATCCCGATGGAACGCTGCAAGCGAGGGGTTGGATCAGACGGAAGAATACTGGGATATTCTGGAATTCCGGCTCTGCGATGAACGGCAGCAGTGCCCGCAGTCCGATCTGGAGGTGAAACTGGTCCTTTGACTCTAACCAATCCTGGATTAACCGGATCATCGCTCTGGGCTGTTCTTTTCGGATTCGGTTGAAAGAATTCTCCATCACGGCCTCGATCAGGTAAAATTCCAGATTTGGATTAATCCAGGTATTCAGCCTCTGGATGATGGGATCTGGAGGGTTCGGCTCGATCTGTCCGAGTAGCATCGCTGCCAGGAGCTGAAATTCCAGATAGGGTTCACTCCACAACACATCACAAAGCTCCAGACCTTGTACTGGATTCTCAAGAGCAAGAGGTATGAGCTCAACAAGGATGGTTCTCAGAACGGGCGGTCGGATCTTATATGCAGGCGTTATTGGAGCAGGTGAGCCAGATTGCCCCGAGTGGCTCGCTCTATCCGCGTAGAAATCGAACAAATAATGGAGACTGCGTACATACGCCTTGGGATTATCAAAATGCTCTGCCAGCAAGGCAGATTGTTTTCGAAGGAGCGCTGGTTGGATGGCAGGCACGGGCTCAATAGGCTCGGGCGAAAATAACTCTTCGTTTTGCCGGCTTTCCGCATACGATGCATTTGCCGCCGTCGTTGGGTTGGTCGAGAGGGATGCAGCGGGTTGTAGCCTTCGTATCGTCTTTAACTTTCGCCTCGCATTCCGCTCCTTCACACCACCATGAATTGGCCCATCCGTTTTGTACAATTTCGACCAGATTTTGGAAATCCTCTGGTTTGTGTGTGTTGGCCAATCGAAAAGCAAGCGCCTTCTCCAGCATTGCGGTATGAATCCTTTCGAGCAATTCTCCGACCTGGAGGTCCAGGTTGGAATTGGAGACAAAGGATTTCCCAACTTTGCCCGGAATATCCCTCCGAGCGATTGCCACGCTGCCTTTTTCGATATCTCTGGGACCGATTTCTATTCGAACAGGTACACCGCGAAGTTCCCATTCATTAAATTTAAATCCAGGGGTGACTTCGTCGCGATCGTCTACTTTAACTCTGAACGAGCTAAGCTCTTTTCTGGCTCGATCAACAGCTTCCATCACGATCGCTTTTTCGGCTTCATCCCTGTATATGGGGATGATGACTACCTGAACCGGTGCAAGCCTGGGAGGCAGGATCAACCCCTGATCATCACCGTGAGTCATGATAATTGCACCAATAAACCGTGTTGAGAAACCCCATGAGGTTGTCCAGGCATACTGCATCTGGTTGTTCCAGTCGAGGAATTGGATATCAAATGCCTTGGCAAAGTTCTGGCCCAAGAAATGGGATGTACCGGATTGAAGGGCGCGCGTGTCGCCCATCATAGCCTCGATCGTATAAGATCGGACTGCGCCTGCAAATTTCTCTTTATCACTCTTTACCCCGGGTACCACCGGGACTGCGGCTTCATTCACTGCAAAATCTGCATAGACGTTCAACATCCGCATCGTCTCTTCTTCAGCCTCTTCTGCCCTGGCATGTGCGGTGTGACCTTCCTGCCAGTAAAACTCCAGCGTGCGTAAAAAGAGTCGGGTTCTGAGCTCCCAGCGGACTACATTCCCCCATTGGTTGATTAAAATGGGTAGATCACGATAGGATTTGATCCATTTCGAGTACATGTACCCGATGATAGTTTCAGATGTAGGCCGAACGATCAATGGCTCCTCAAGCGTTTCTCCACCGCCCACTGTGACTACAGCCAGCTCTGGAGAGAAGCCTTCAACATGTTCTTTTTCTTTTTCCAGGAATGATTTCGGGATCAGCAGCGGAAAAGCCGCATTTTGATGTCCTGTCGCTTTAAATCGAGAATCCATTGCTTGTTGAATGTTTTCCCACAAGGCCCAACCGTAAGGGCGGACGACCATGCAGCCTCGCACAGGGGCATAGTCCGCAAGCTCGGCGCGCAGGACGATTTGATTGTACCATTCGGAAAAGTTCTCACTCCGGGAGGTTAATTTATCGGTTGTCGACATACAGTTCCTTAAGAATTCCTGAGATTGAGAAGCTATTGTACAACGAGGTTAATGATAAGGCAAGCGGAGTTGCTGGACAAGAACCGGTCTAATTCGCTTGATTTCATGACCGTGGTTCAGACATATGATCCTTATACTTCCCCTTCATCCCACCTTCGATGGTAATTCTTTTCGAGTTTGGTAAGAATTGCCTTCTCAAGGTCGATTCCTGAGATACTGGCGATTTGAAGAAGATATAATGCGACGTCAGCCAGCTCTTCCGCAAATCCCTGCTCGTCTATTAGAGCATCTCCCCATTGAAAATGCTCTAACACCTCATTTGACTCCAGGCTGAGCGAGATTGCCAGGTTGCGCAGAGTTCTGGGGTCTGCGAGTATCCGATCGATACCAACCCTGGTCAGCTACGAAACGATTCATTTCATCGGTCAATTGTTGGATATTCATCAAAACGATTATATAAGCCGCTGGTCGAAGAGTCAATCGTTTCAGTTAAGAGGAGGTACAATCTATGAAAATTCCAGGCTGTATTCGAACCGATTTAATGGGATGATAGTATTTTATTCAGAGAGTTAACTATGCCTCCAATGCTGCGTTTTCTCACCTATCGTCTTCTCGCAATCCCCATTACTTTGTGGATCATCACCATGATGCTTTACGGCTTTGTGATGCTGACTCCACCCGAAGTTCGAGCTACGATCTATTATCCGATGGGTTTGAACACGGAACGCCTGACGAATGAAGAGCTTAACCGGGTGAACTTTTTACTCATAAAGAAATATCACCTGAATGAACCGTACCTGGTGCAGTATGCGATTTGGGCATCCCAATTACTCCAGGGGGATTGGGGTTGGAGCCCTTCTCGCCATGAGCAGGTTCTTCCCGCCCTTCTTCGGCGTACCCCTGTCACTGCTGAGCTGGCATTCTACTCCATCCTGGTTTTTATTCCCTTGGGACTGATAAGCGGTGTTCGTGCGGGTGCCAATAAGGATCGACCAAAGGATCTCAGATTTCGGGCTGGGGCTTTCATAGGAGTTCTCACTGCCGCCGTTTGTTTTGGCAATCGTTCTTCTATCCATCTTCTATGTCGGTTTGTATTGGTTTCCGCCGCAGCGATTGGGCTCAAAAAGCATGCTGTTTATCAATTCAGATGAATTTCGCCAGATCACCGGTTTTCTTACGATGGATGGTTTTCTCAACCATCGCCCGGACATCAGCCTGGAAGCCTTCCGACATCTTTTCCTTCCGGTCTTGACGATCAGCCTCGGTTATTGGGCAATTCTAGGACGTGTCACTAGGTCCGCAGTGATCGAAGAAAAACACAAAGACCATGTTGCAGCGGCTCGAGCCCGCGGCGTCTCAGAGCACTCGTTAACCTGGAAGCATATATTCCGAAATGCGCTCACTCCTTCCCTGACGAGCAGCGTCATGTCTGCTGCATCTCTGCTCACCAGCCTGTTCATCGTCGAGCTGATCTTTGATTTTAAGGGCGTAGCGTCTCTGGTCGTCGATTACAATCTCCCAGCTCCAGACGCTCCAATGCTGTTGGGCTTCTCAATCTACAGCGTTTTCATCGTGCTATTCATGATGTTGATCCTGGATTTAATCATTGCAGCGCTTGACCCCCGTGTCGCGAAGGGATTATTGCCGAATGAAATCGATAAGTCGTTTTCTCATGCGCTGGCAAAACTTGATCGGCTTGTGCATCGTGCTGCTTTTTATTGTCATAGCGATTACAGCGCCGCTGCTGGCGCCATTGCCAGAAGGCCGGAAGGGCTCGGCTCTCTTTCTTGTTCCTGATTTGAAATCAGGGCTTCCTGTCCCGCCTGGTGAGAAGGCGATGCTTGGTACTGTTGCTTTGGGCGTTGCAGGACGCCAGCTGGATGTATATTACACATTAGTCTGGGGGACGAGGTCAGCGCTGCTCTTTGGTGTAGGAGCTGCATTCACAACGGCAATAATCGGAGTGCTGGTCGGCGCATTCAGCGCCTTTTTTGGCGGCTGGACAAACGCTATTATGATGCGGTTCACAGATGCATTCTTAGCTTTCCCGGTTTTTGGAGCTGTGATCCTATTTGTTCAAATGCTATCCCTGCTTCAAGAACGTGCATATTTTGCCGGTGATATTGGTTCATCGGCAGAATCGACCGCATTTTATAAGCTTTTTGAATCGATTGACCCAGTCCTTCTGGCATTAATCCTTTTCTCATGGATGCCGTTTGCCCGTTTAACGCATACGATGATCACCCGGATCAAACAAACAGAGTTTGTTGAAGCGTCGAGAGCTTTAGGAGCAGGTTCCTCTCGGATTATTTTTCGCCACCTGATCCCCAATTCGATTGCACCGGCGATCGTGCTCGCGACTGCACAAGTTGGGGGGATGGTGCTTCTGCAGGCGAGTTTGAATTTTATTGGGATCGATGCAGGGTCGTTGTGGGGGGCCTCGCTCGCTATCGGTCGGCGATGGATGACGGGGTTGCAGGGGAATCCCCTCGTTTATTGGTGGGTGTTTCTGCCCATCACGCTCGCAATAGTGCTGTTTGGGATTGGTTGGAGCCTGCTTGGAGATGGAGTAAACGATTGGCTCAACCCGCGCCTGCACCAAAATTCGGGGAGATAATCTCCCTCAATCTTTCCCTTCCCACTTTTGTGGCATAATATCTTCAATGCATATCATCCTGACACATGAACAGGCGGATTTTGACGCCATGGCTTCGCTTTTGGGTGCTTTTCTGATAAATGAAAACGCCATCCCGGTATTACCGCGCCGCATGAACCGCAATGTCCGGGCCTTCTTATCGCTTTACGGCGCAGATCTGCCGTTCGTGGATCCCCGAGATCTTCCAAACCGAGCGATTGAAAGGATAACCCTGGTCGATACTCAGGCAATGGTCAGCTTGAAAGGTGTTATTGCCGATCCCAACGTAGACGTAATAGATCATCATCCTCCACGCGAAACCCTCCAGGACAGGTGGAACCTGATGATCCAGGACGTCGGGGCAACAACTACGATCATCGTTGAAGAATTGCTCGAGCACAATGAGTCGATCAGTCCAGTCCACGCCACGTTAATGCTTTTGGGCATCTATGAAGATACAGGTTCTTTGACATACTCAAGGACGAATGGTCGTGACTTGCGAGCTGCTGCGATCCTTGTCGATCAAGGTGCAAGCCTGTCTATTGCGAATGATTTTCTGAACCATCCACTCTCTCAAGCCCAGCAGGCGCTCTACGATCGCTTACGTTCCAATGCGGAATATTTGATAATCCATGGCTACAACATTGTGATTGCTACAGGCCATGCGCTCGAGATGGAAGAGGAGCTTTCTTCCATCGCTCACAAACTCCGAGATTTACTGGATCCGGATGCAATCATTCTGTTAGTCACGACCCGCAGCGGTATTCAATTAATCGCTCGATCAACAACTGACAATATCGATGTTTCAGCTCTTGCGGCGAATTTCGGCGGCGGCGGGCATGAACGCGCTTCTGCTGGATTGATTCGCGGCAGGGAACTGGAAAGCATCCGCGCTGAGCTGGTCGACCTGCTCCCCAGGCATATCATCCCTGCTGTTACTGTCTCACAGATCATGTCTAGAGGGCCACAAGTGTTATCGCCAGAGACACCTGTGCAGGAAGCCGCACGGCGGATGCGTCGATACGGGTACGAAGGTTATCCGGTGGTGCAGAATGGAAAAGTTGTTGGGCTTTTGACCCGGCGTGCAGTCGATCGTGCGATCGCACATAAACTGGATTTTTCCATTGGCCGATTGATGGAAAAGGGGGACTATTGCGTGAGTCCAGGGGATTCGATTGAACAGTTACAGAAGCTTGTCATTGAAACGGGGTGGGGTCAGGTGCCGGTGGTCGATCCAAACAGTGCAGAAGTAATAGGGATTGTCACGCGAACGGACCTTCTGAAGAACCTGGCGTCTGGACAGGCGGTGCCCGGTAAGTTAAACCTTGCTGCAAAGCTCGAATCTGTATTGCCGGCAGATAGACTAAAACTACTTCATGCCATCGCCGAGATCGCCCATGAGCAGCACGCTGCGCTTTTTGTGGTGGGAGGCTTTGTACGCGATTTGCTGCTTGAAAAACCAAGCCTTGATTTTGATCTGGTGGTTGAAGGTGATGCAATTGGATTGGCACGAGCTCTTGCGGAACGCTATGGAGGACGTGTAACCGGTCATTCCCGTTTTGGAACGGCAAAATGGCATATGGATTACACCGGAGAGAGAAACCGACCTTGTTCGATAGCTGTTGCCGGCCTTCAATCTGTTGATCTGGTTTCTGCACGCACTGAGTTTTATACACATCCTACCGCCCTACCAACAGTTGAACGCGGCAGCATCAAGCTTGACCTTCACCGTCGGGATTTTACGATGAATACACTTGCATTAAGAATTGACGGCCGCCATTATGGAGAGCTCCATGATTATTGGGGTGGATTGAATGATCTGCGCGCCGGATTGGTCAGGGTGCTCCATTCGCTGTCTTTCGTCGATGACCCGACTCGGATCCTGCGTGCAGTTCGATTTGAACAACGATTTGCATTCAGCATCGAAGACCGAACAATGGAGCTCTTATTAGAAGCAAAACAGCTGATTGACCGGCTTTCTGGCGATCGAATTCGGAATGAGCTCAATCATATCCTTGTTTCGGATTTTGCCCCGCAAATCATGAGCAGGCTGAATACATTAGGTCTAATAGAAGCTATTCATCCGGATTTAAAATTGGGACGATTGGATTTACGGTCGGATCGAATTATTGGAGAACCTACAACCTGAATCTGAATGGGATTTAACTGAAGAGCACAATAAACTGAAGCCAAAACTAGGCTATATTCTTTGGATGATCCAGCTACCGCTTCAAAAAGTAGAAAAACTTACCAAACGATTGAAGCTTCCGGTCCAGCTCGCGTTAATCATTCAGTCTGCATGCCGGATTTGGCAAGAGAGACAAGTTCTTCAAGCTGCTGCTCCAGGCCAAGTTTTTCATATGCTGGAAAACTCGCCGCCGCTGGCTCGTTATGCTGTCTATCTGGCTGCGTCTGATCCTGGGCTTAGATCTGCACTTTGGAATCATGCTTCTAAATGGCGTTTCGTTCATCCAAATATCGACGGCCATTTCCTGAAAAGCAGAGGTATTCCACCTGGGCCAATATATCGCCGCATCCTGGATGAGCTGCGTGATGCCTGGCTAGAAGGCAGAGTGAGTAATCCGGAAGAAGAACTGCTTTATCTTGAAGACCTTCTGGTAAAGACTCAGGAATGAACCCCGACTCGACTGATTGGTTTATTCAAGTTGCTTTTCGAACAGCAGCTGAACAGGATCTCACTTCTTTGGAATGGGATGGTGAGTACGTGCATTTTCGGAGGCTGTACCGTCAAGTTTTTCAGAGCATGTGTGATGGAAAGGCGCTAATCTGGCTGGCGGAATTGGCCGGGGTTGGATTAATCGGACAGCTTTTTGTCCAGTTGAAAAGCAGTCGTTTTGAGCTGGCGGATGGAAAGCAGCGGGCATACATCTATGGATTCCGAATTAAACCTAATTTTCGGGGGAAGGGATTAGGCCGCATGCTGCTCCAGATTGTGGAGGCTGACCTGCAGGTTCGAAATTATCAGTGGGCAACTTTAAACGTAGGCTTTGACAATCCTCAGGCGCTCCGGTTTTATGAGCGCATGGGATATCAGGTGATTGGAGAGGAACCCGGGCAGTGGTCTTACATCGACCATCTCGGAAACCGCCAGCACGTGAGTGAACCTGCCTGGCGAATGCAAAAACAAATTCAATAAGACGTTAATATTTTCTCAGATTGTTTGGATGACGCTTGTTGTACCTTGATTTTCATTAATTTCTATGTTAAAATTTCAGCGCAATTAGTAATTGATCTTGATAGGTGCATTGATGAAAAGTGGGCAACCCCCACTTTTCTGTATGTAACACAAGATGTGTGCTCCAGGTGGAGAAAGAAAAGCAATGAAGAATGAGTTCGTTCTAGCGTTCAATGAGGTTTTGGAAGAAAAAGGGTTGCCGAAGGAAATCGTCATCGATGCCCTTCAGGCAGCACTGGCTTCTGCATATCGACGGCATGTCAATGCTTCAACAGCACAGCGAGTAGACGCAGCGATTGATCCTGAGACTGGTAAGGTCACCATCTATGCTGAAAAAGAAGTGGTTGACGATGTTGAAGATGAACGCACAGAGGTCGCCCTCCAGGATGCGCTAAAAGTGGATGAAAATGCCACCCTGGGAGAAATGGTGATTGTTGAATCAACCCCCAATAATTTTGGAAGGGTTGCAGCGCAAACTGCCCGGCAGGTGATTCAACAGCGCATCCGCGAAGCTGAACGTGACTCGCAGTTCGGCTTCTTCAGCAAACAGATGGGTGAAATCCTTAGTGGTGTGATTCAAGCCGTAAATTCTCAGGCGGTGACACTGGGTCTGGAGATGAAGGCCGAAGGCCAGATGCCTCGCGCTCAGCAAATCCCTGGAGAGCGGTTTCGAGTTCATGATCGAATTCGGGCATTATTATTGGAAGTTAAAACAACCCCGCGTGGTCCCCAGATCATCCTTTCTCGGGCACACCGTAATTTTCTCCGCCGGTTATTAGAAAATGAAGTTCCAGAAATTTATCATGGCATGGTCGAAATCCGCTCAATCGCCCGCGAACCGGGTCAGCGGTCAAAAGTAGCCGTTGCAGCCCTCCAGACTGGTGTTGACCCTGTTGGCGCGTGTGTTGGGATTCGTGGTGTTCGGATTCAGGCTATTGTTCGGGAATTAAATGATGAGAAAATCGACGTCATCGAATGGAGCTCCGATCCTGCAGTTTATATCGCCAAGGCGCTCAGCCCAGCGCGTGTTTCGGGAGTTTACCTCAATGAATTAGCCCGCGGTGCAAAGACAGCTACCGTTGTTGTGCCTGAGGACCAGCTTAGCCTGGCGATTGGACGGGATGGTCAAAACGCTCGCCTGGCAGCGAAACTAACCGCCTGGAAGATAGACATTAAGAGTTTTCCTGAAGCTGCCGGAGATGCCCTTTATAAGCTGCTTAATGACCCAGATTATGCCCGCATTGCTTCAGGTGAAGAGAACACGGTTGTCCAGATTGAAGCGATTCTTGCGAAGAAGAGTGAAGGTCGCCCCGTAACACCTGAAGAATATCATCTGCTCACCCAATTTGTAGACCGGGTTGAGCGTGGATTAATTCGACAACGCGAGAGCGAGCAACAGGCCGAGCAGGCTGCGATCTTGAAAGCGCGCGCAAATATTCCTGAAGAGACATTCGTAATCCCGCTCGAAGAATTTGATATCTCGGATCGCGTTTATGCGGTAATCAGCGAAACTGGCTTGCAAACCGTTGGTGATTTGATGCTCCAGATCGCCCTGGATGAGGATTTCATCTGGAAATTAAGTGGAATGGGTCCAAAAGCGATGCAGGAGCTGAAATCAGCGCTGGATGCTGTCTTAGCCCGACTTGAAGCCGAAAAGCTCGCAGCTGAGCCTCTGGTTGAAGAAGTAGAAGCTGAGCCAGTTATTGAACCTGCTCCTGAAATCCAGGTTGCTGCAGTCCAGGAACCTGTCGAAATCATCGAGACAACAGAGATCGAAATACCGATTGCTGCAGGGGAAGTTGAAACAATCGAAGCTGCGGCCGAAAAAGCCATAACAGCCGAAACAGCTGACGTTCTTGAGGCCATACCATCGGAGATCGATGCAGAAGCAGCTCCTGTTGAGCTCGTCTCAGAAGCGGTCGCAGTTGAGCTCCCAGCTAGAGAGTAGTGAGGAAGAACCGACCACGCTGGATGAGATTTTTGCCTTAAGGCCTGAAGTGCTCGATTACCCGCTCGCTGAAGAAGAATCTGACAGCGAAGATGATGAGTCCGGGGACCAAAAGAAGAAGAAAGGCAAGAAGAAAAAGAAGTTTGTTGAGATCGAATACGATCCGGAAAAAGATGTCGTCATCGCAAAAAGAAAGCATAAACGCGGTGGGGCTGAATGGGAAGAAGGTTGGTAACTTTCCTGTTTTCATACGGAGCTCTAAGTGGCCAAAAAGAAGCCCCCCCAAAGACGAAAACACATCCCTCAGCGGACTTGTGTGGGCTGCCGCGAAGTGTTGCCGAAACGAACATTGATTCGGATTGTTCGGACAAGTGAAGGGATTGAAATTGACCCGACTGGAAAAAAAGCTGGGCGGGGTGCATACCTCCACAACCAGCGAGCTTGCTGGGAACGTGGAATGAAGGGTTCACTGGCTCATGCTTTGAAGCTGGAGCTTGATGAAGCAGGAAAACAAGTATTGAAGAATGCAATGGCTTTATTGCCAGAATCGGATCAAAGCTCAGAGGAAGAGGTCGATGGCAGGTAAATGCCACCTGATAAGACTGCTGAGGACGGCTATTATCAGCCAGTTAAAACATTCTTTCGCTGTACTCTCGCCGGGTTGTTAGCTTATGAAATGCTGCAGCCGGGATTATTCTCCAGGGTGAGATGAACGCCTAGCAATAATCGCATTGCTTGAACCGCTCATCTGGACCTGGGTTCTCGTTAATAGTATTTGGAGGTGCCAAATGAGCGATAACGACCGTCTCACCAAGACAATCGAGCTTCCCCAAACGATGACTGTAAGGGAACTGGCGACCGCGATCCAGTCAAGCCCCATAGAGGTAATTAAGAACTTGATGGCGAATGGGGTGATGGCGAATATTAACCAACAGATCGATTTTGATACTGCCGCTATCGTCGCCGCAGAAATGGGCTTTGAAGTAGTCATGGAAGCTCAAGAAATTACAGAAGAGCAATCTGGTGAGATCCCGCTCTGGCGTCAGATCATTGCGGATGAAGATCCAGATGAGCTGCATCCGCGCCCCCCTGTTGTCACAATCCTGGGACACGTCGATCATGGAAAAACAACATTATTAGATGCGCTTCGCCATACGGATGTTGCAGCCGGTGAGGCCGGAGGAATCACACAGCATATCGGCGCCTACCAGGTTGAGCTGAAGGGGCGAACCATTACCTTCCTGGACACCCCGGGCCATGCTGCATTTACTGCAATGCGCGCCCGCGGCGCTCAAGGAGCTGACATTGTGATCCTCGTGGTGGCGGCCGATGATGGCGTGATGCCTCAGACAAAAGAGGCAATTGCGCATGCAAAGGCTGCCCGCGTCCCAATTATCGTAGCGATGAATAAAATTGATAAGCCGAATGCAGACCGGGATCGCTTGAAACAGCAACTCGCTGAAGTAGGATTGATTCCGGATGAATGGGATGGGGATACGATTGTTGTTCCAATCTCAGCGAAAAAGCAGGTTGGGATTGAAGATTTGCTGGAAGCGATCCTTCTGGTCGCGGACAATATTGACATCAAAGCCAATCCGAAGGGAAAAGTCAGCGGAACCGTCATAGAGGCAGAGCTGGATCGTGCTAAAGGTGTCCTGGCGACGCTGTTGGTTCAGAATGGCACGCTGAAAGTTGGTGATGAAGTGCTCGCTGGGAAGGCATATGGTCGCCTGCGGGCGATGTTCGACCATCACGGTCGCAAAATCAGTAAGGCGCTGCCGTCGACTCCTGTAGCGGTAATGGGTTTGAATGAAGTTCCTATGGCAGGCGAGCCTTTCCGGGTTGTTGCCTCTGAACGTGAAGCTCGTGAAGTAATCGTGCAGCGCCAGTCAGAACTAGAAAAATCTGACTACCGTAGCGAAGACGGTAGTCACTCTGGAGCAACTGTTCGACCGATTTCAGGCAGGTGAAGTGCGCGAGCTGCGTCTGATTATTAAGGCTGACGTTCAGGGCTCGTTGGAACCTATCGTATCAACTCTAAACGATATGAGTAAAGGGGATATAAACATCAACATCCTCCATGCAGAAACCGGCAACATTTCTGAGAACGACGTGATGCTTGCATCAGCCTCCAAGGCGGTCGTGATCGGTTTTAATGTAACTGCTGACGCAGCGGCTCGACGTATGGCAGAGGCGGAAGGGATTTCTATCCGCCTGTATGACATCATTTATCGAATGACTGAAGATGTGGAAAAAGCCTTGAAAGGGATGTTGGCTCCGGAACAGAAAGAGGTGGTGACGGGGCATGCAGATGTTAGAGCAGTCTTTAATATCTCGAAGGTCGGCAATATCGCCGGCTGCAAGGTAACGGAAGGTGAAATCCGCCGCAACGGCCGCATTCGTGTGGTTCGAAATGGGCGCATGATTCATGAAGGAGCGATCTCTTCCTTGAAGCACCTCCAGGAGGATGTTAGAGAAGTTCGTTCTGGTTTCGAATGCGGGATTGGTATCAAGGGATTCGATGAACTTCAGGCAGGGGATAAGCTTGAATGCTTTATCATCGAAAAAGTTGTCCTCGAAGAAACTGCGCTGTAAATAATTAGAGGTGTTTGATGGTTTCTAAGCTTCGCCTCGAGCGAATTGATGAACGGATAAAGGACGACCTGTCTGAAATTTTACTTCAAGAGACCTCTGATCCTCGCCTGGAAGGCGTTTATGTCACGGGTGTGAAAGTGGATCGAGAGTTGGCATTCGCAGATATCCATGTCTCAGCACTTGAAGGAGCAGATCGTTCAGTCGAGATCCTGGATGGATTGAAGCATGCCCAGGGATTCCTTCGTAAGAGCCTGGCTCAGAGAATTGACCTTCGTACATTTCCGAGGCTTCGGTTCCATTGGGATCCCACCGCAGAACGGGCAGCCAGGATTGAAGAGATCATTTCTTCTCTGCATTCCAAGGAAAATGAGCCGGCTGGAGATCAGGCAGATGCGGAGGCCGCCGATGCCGCTGGATGAAGCTGAATTACATCGGGCTTCCGAACGGATACGGCATGCGGAAAAAGTGCTTCTTGTTTCGCATATACGACCGGATGGTGACGCTATTGGTTCGATCCTGGGAATGGGATTGGCATTAGAGGCATCAGGCCGCACTATTCAAATGGTCAATGCGGACGGCGTTCCGCCGAGCCTGCGACATCTTGAAGGCAGCGACCGAATTTGTCACCGGCCAGAAGGGATATTTGACCTGATAATTGCATTGGATTGTTCTGATCTGGATCGGACTGGAAACGTGCTGAATGAAGGTCTGATCCCAAATATTAATATCGATCATCATCTCACCAATCTTAAATATGCAGAGATTAATTTAGTCGATATAGATGCGGCGGCATCGTGTGAAATGATAGCTGACTTTCTCCCAAAATTTGGGTTAAAATTATCCAGGACGGTCGCAGCTGCATTGCTTTCTGGGATGATATCAGATACGCTCGGCTTCCGTACCCCGAATGTCAGACCAAAAACCCTTGAGTTGGCTTCTTGCCTGTTAGAAACCGGAGTGGATATGGCGGATTTATATCGCCGTGCTCTGACCTCCCATACTTTTGAGGCAATCAAGTTTTGGGGAACCGGTCTGGTCAAATTGGAGCGTGAAGGCCGTCTGGTCTGGACATCCTTAACGATGGCAGATCGGAAGGATGTAAATTATCCGGGGCGTGATGATGCAGACCTGATTAATATTTTATCCTCGATAGAGAATGCGGATGTTGCAGTAATTTTTGTCGAGCAGCCGAATGGCAAAATAAAAGTTAGCTGGCGTGCACAACCGGGTTGCGACGTATCAAGACTGGCGGTAGAGTATGGCGGTGGTGGACATTCAGCAGCCTCAGGAGCTGAATTCAGTGGAAGCCTTGTTGAAGTAATGTCGATTGTCCTGGAAAAAACACGCCTGTTGGTAAATGGAGGACCCTATGTTCAATAATAACCCGCTTCAGGAATCTCAAGGAAAGAAGGATGAGCGGGATAATATTAAGAATGTTGTCTCGGGTGTCCTGGTAGTGGACAAGCCGATTGGTCTCACCTCTCACGATGTCGTCCAGATCATCCGCAGAGGGACCGGGATTCGAAGAGCGGGTCATACCGGGACATTAGATCCACGCGCATCAGGCGTGTTAGTGATCTTGATTGGACCGGCAGTCCGGTTGAGCGAATATGTCTCTGCTTCCGACAAACGCTATCAGGCGACCATCCGCCTGGGCAGCTCAACGGATACCTATGATGCAGAAGGGATCATCACCAGCTCTGCATCTTTTGAAGATATCACTGAGGAACAATTTACCGAAACGCTCGGGCATTTTATTGGTGAAATCGAGCAAACTCCACCCCCTTATTCAGCAGTAAAGGTCCAGGGCAGAAAAGCCTATGATATGGCACGCGAGGGTGAGGAATTTGAGCTCGCACCACGTATGATCAACGTGTACAGCCTCGAAGTGCTGGAATGGGCGCCGCCTGAGGTTGTAATTGATGTTTATTGCTCTTCGGGTACGTATGTTCGCTCCCTTGCGAACGATCTGGGCAAAGAGCTGGGGACTGGAGCACACCTGGTCGGACTGCGCCGTACAAAAAGCGGTCGTTTCACCCTCCGAGACGCAGCGCCTTTACGGCGTCTTCAGGAGGCTTTTGATGCTGGTAACTGGTATCGATTTTTAATCCCGGCTGCTGAAGCACTCGCCGATTGGCCGATGATCGAGCTGGATGCTGACCAGGTAGAATTGGTCCGCCATGGCCATCGAATTTCTGCTGAACCGGAAGACAAAGGACTGGCGCGCGGCGTTTCACAGCAAGGGGATTTGGTTGCTTTGTTAGAAATCGATGAAGAAACCCGGGAATGGCAGCCTCGAAAAGTCTTTTTCCAGTCTTGAGCTTTTCTGGTAATGCTGACTCGATGATCTGACCCTTACTTGCCCTGACGAATAATCGCTTATCAGTGGGTTATGCTTCACTTTTGGTCGCTTGATCATGTAGATATCCACGGATCCTTGCTTGCGATTGGATCATTTGACGGCATCCACCTGGGTCATCAAGCGATCTTGAAAAATATCGTCCGAGAATCTCGATCTGAAGGGCTGCCCGCTGTTGTGCTCACATTTCACCCGCATCCAGGAATCCACTTAGGGAAGAGACAGGGCGCATTTTATCTCACGCCTCCGGAAGAAAAGCTTAGAATTCTTGCTGACCTGGGGATCGATGCGCTCATATTTCATCCATTCAATTTAACAGTAGCAAGTCTTTCGGCGCGAGAATTCATTGACAGGCTCTCGAATCATCTCAAGTTCAAGCTGCTTTGTGTGGGAAGCGATTTTTCCCTGGGTCGCAATCGCGAAGGGAACTTGAAGGTGCTCGAACAGCTGGGACGAGAATATCATTACCAGGTGAAAACGGTTAGCCCGATAGAATTGGAAGGCCGGATTATCTCATCAAGTTGGGTCCGTGAAGCGCTTTCCCAGGGCGACATGGGGATGGTCAAGCGGCTGTTAGGTCGTCCGTATCGAATCAGGGGCGAAGTTGTTCATGGAGATGGGCGTGGAAAAACATTAGGATTCCCAACTGCAAACATCCGGGTCTGGTCTGAGCGCGCAATTCCAGCGCCTGGCGTATATGTTGGTTGGGCAGAAGTAGAAGGCACTGCAATTCCAGCGGTTACAAATGTAGGGTATCGCCCAACTTTTGAGAACCAATCATCAATCCAACACGTGGAAGCCCATTTGCTTGATTTCGATCAGGACTTGTATCACCGACAGATCAATCTGTCATTTCTGGTCAGGCTCCGTGCTGAACAGAAGTTTGCACACATTCAGGATTTAATCGATCAAGTTCAAGACGATATCGAACAAGCCAGATTATATTTGGAGGCGACCGGTTATGAAACAGTACCTGGATCTGCTCCAGCATCTACTTGAAAATGGCGCCATAAAAGATGACCGCACCGGGACAGGTACCCTTTCGGTATTCGGATATCAGATGCGTTTTCATCTGCAGGATGGATTTCCGCTTCTGACAACCAAAAAGCTGCACCTTCGCTCGATCATCTACGAGCTGCTCTGGTTCCTGCAAGGCGACACAAATATCCGATACCTGAATGAGCATGGTGTGCGGATTTGGGATGAATGGGCGGATGAAAATGGGGAGCTGGGACCGGTTTATGGAAAGCAGTGGCGAAGTTGGGCTGCTGCGGATGGTCGAACCATCGATCAGATTTCAGAGACAATCAGTCAGATCAAGAACAATCCGAACTCGCGCAGGTTAATAATCAGCGCCTGGAATCCTGCTGAAATCGATCAAATGATATTACCCCCTTGCCATGCATTTTTCCAATTCTATGTCAGCGAAAGCAGGTTATCCTGCCAGCTGTACCAGCGGTCAGCGGATGTCTTTCTTGGGGTGCCGTTCAATATTGCATCCTACGCACTACTCACGATGATGGTAGCCCAGGTATGCGGTTTGATTCCCGGTGATTTCATCCATACTTTTGGAGATGTGCACCTCTACCGCAATCATATCGAGCAGGCTAGGCTGCAGCTGACCCGCCAACCGTTTCTTCTTCCTCAAATGATACTAAATCCAGATGTTCAGTCGATCTATGATTTTCAATTTGAGGATTTTTCTCTAATAAATTATCTTTCACACCCGCATATAAAAGCCGAGGTTTCCGTTTGATCGTTTCTCTGATTGTTGCAATGGACAGGAGGGGGGGATCGCTAAAAATGGGCAGGTACCATGGCGCTTATCTGCAGACCTGAAGCTTTTCAAGCGGCTCACTCAGGGACATACCCTGCTGGTAGGGCGGAAGACCTATGAATCAATCGGTCGAAACCTGCCAGGGCGCAGAATGTTGATCTTGACACATCAGAGCGGCTTCCAGGCTCCAGGCTGCGAGATCGTTGATTCGCTAGAAAATGCATACTCTATCGCAGAAAATTCTCGCGACGACGAGTTTTTCATCATTGGCGGCGCTGAAGTTTATAAAGCAGCTTTTCCTAAGGTTGATCAGGTCTACATGACGCGAGTGGATATCGATGCCGGCTGCGATACTTTTTTCCATCAGGTCGATTGGGATGAATGGATTCTTTTGGAGTATGGCTGCCATCCGGTTGACGAAAAAAATCAAGTTCCGTTTGAGTTCTTCAGATATCTTCGAAAAAACCCTGAATTAGCTTGACAGTTTCAACATTCTGCTTATAATCCAGGAAATTCATAAATTAATAACTGTGAAGAGGACGAGTACCCGTCGGAACGGCATCACAGAGAGCGGTGGAAGGTGGAAGCACCGCATGCAAAACGACGTTGAATGGACCTCAGAGTTGCAAGGCGAAAAGCAGTCGATGCTCGATTAGCCTGCGCCGGAGATGCCACCGTTATCACGGCAAAGGGTATGATTGTACCCGAAATGAGTGAGGCTGGCCTCCAACCACGAACCTGTCGCATCACCGGCAGGATTTTTGGTTAACGACCGGCCTAACCGGGGTGGCACCACGGACTGAGCGTTCGTCCCCTATGGGACGGGCGCTTTTTTGTTTTCCAGGTAATCAGTGTAGACGGCGCTCGTCAAGATTGGCGGATATTCCTTAAAAGATATCCAGGATTGAACCAACAATTAGGAGGAATCACATGTCACAAAGCCGCTCTTCTCAAACTCAATTTCTGCTCGGCGAAGTCCGACCTGCCGAAAACCTGGTACAACATCATGTCCGACAGCCCGGTGCCGGCCACGCCTGTGCTCCACCCACAAACGCTGGAGCCTGTCACACCGGATTTCCTTTCCGTGCTTTTTCCGATGGATTTGATCTTGCAGGAAGTCAGCACAGAGCGCTTCATCGATATTCCAGAAGAAGTCCGGGATATTTATCGTCTCTATCGACCTACCCCCTTGATTCGAGCGCGCCGGATCGAGAAAGCGCTTGGAACACCGGCTCATATCTATTTCAAACATGAGGGCTTTCTCCCGTTGGGAGCCATAAACCAAATACAGCCATACCGCAGGCTTTCTATAATAAAATCAGTGGGACAAAAGCGCTGACGACTGAAACTGGCGCAGGTCAATGGGGCGCTGCTCTCTCCTTGGCGTGCAGTTTCTTTGACATGGCATTGGAAGTATATATGGTGAAAGTGTCTTACAATCAGAAACCGTATCGGCGGTATATGATGGAAACGTTTGGCGCATCAGTATATGCCAGCCCTACAGATCGGACGGAATTTGGGCGGACTTTGCTCGCACAGGACCCTGAAAATCCAGGATCGCTCGGGATTGCAATATCGGAAGCGGTGGAGGTGGCAGCAACTTCTGGTGGCTCAAAAAAATACAGCCTTGGGTCTGTTCTGAACCATGTCCTACTTCACCAATCGATTATTGGAGAGGAGGCTCTCAAGCAGATGGACATGGCAGGCGAATATCCAGATGTCGTCTTAGGCTGTGTAGGCGGCGGATCGAATTTTGGCGGAATTGCATATCCGTTTCTCCGGCAAAATTTATTGGATGGAAAGACACACTCGCCTTGTCGCAGTAGAACCCACTGCAACACCGTCGCTTACCCGTGGATTTTATACGTTTGATTATGGGGATTCTGCCAGAATGGCTCCTGTGGTAAAGATGCATACCCTGGGTCATGATTTTGTCCCGGCGCCCATCCATGCCGGTGGTTTGAGGTATCATGGCATGGCTCCGAGCATCTGTTCGTTATATGATGCAGGCTTGATCCAGGCAGTTGCGGTGCCGCAGCTGGAAACTTTCCAGGCGGCAGTACTATTTGCCCGCTCAGAAGGGATTATTCCTGCGCCGGAAAGCGCTCACGCAATCAAAGCTGCAGTCGATGAAGCCTTAGATGCGAAAGAGAAGGGTGAAAAACGCGTAATCCTGTTCAATTTATCCGGTCGAGGCGATATGGATATGGCAGCATACCAGGCTTACTTCAGTGGGAACCTGAAAAATTATGATTATCCGGAACAAGCAATTGCAGAAGCGATGAAAACCTTGCCCAAAGTAGCTGTTCCGTCTTGAAAACACGGTTCGATCAGGGGTGTTCAAGCGTCTTCAGCCGTTATGAACACCCCTGATTGAAATAAAGATCCATCTCAAAAGATACGATCCAGACCATAAACCTTGACAACAGGGACGACAAATAAGATCCCTGAATCTGGCAGGTTAAGCTCGCCAGTGATTTTCTGAGCTTCTTCAATCATTTTTTCGACGGTTGCATCATCTTTCACAACCGATAACATCGTCAAACGTCGCCTCTCCAAGCAGGCTGAATGTCTACCCGGCTCCGCAGCACCTGAAGCTCCATCAGAGATGGATTATTCTTCCAACGAATGATTTTTCTCTAGGCGTCCAAAATGCGAAGAGCAAGAATCCACAAAACCTGATCCCGGCGCTGACCATTAATGCACCGCTTAATCCTATCGTCGTGGCTAAGAACGTTCCTATAAGCGGAGAGAGAACAGAGGATGTATACTGCAAGCTTTGAGCGATAGAAATAAATGTTGCACTGTATTCAACAGGCACTGTCTTCATAAGCTCATCAAAAAAGACCAGATCGATGCCAGCCTGGAAGATTCCTGCGAAACCTGCCATGATGATGATCAAGGTGATATTATCAGTCTGGCTGACCAGGGCAGGATACAGGCTCAGACCGAAGGTTGTGACCAGGAGCACGAATTCGAGATCCGGCGTGTGCGGTTTTGGCGTGTCCACAAGGCATAGCCAATCAGCAGTACGGCAGTTTGAGCGGTGTTGATAAAGCCGATCGCCGAGTTGCCTGCATTGATTTCTCGAACGAAATATAGCGGGAATAGCGGTATAGCGAGCGTCTGACCGGAAAGAAAAACAAATCGTTTGATGGAAAAACTGATGAAGTCCGGGTGGCTCCTGATCAGGTTTGTGTAGTCTCGAACCTTTTGCGATAATGGTAGCCCCGGTGGGCTGATCCGTTTTGGACTGTCGGGGATTTGAATCCTGCTGGAAAAAATATAGCTGATTAACCCGCCGATTGAAAGGCCGATGAAACGAACTGATAATTGACTGGAAATCCATATCTTTCAAGCACCTGGCCGGCAACCGCAACAGTGATCGCGGTCGTCAGCCCAAGCACTGACCAGCGCCGGCTCATCAGCTCGTAGCGGTGAGCTGGCCCGGCAACCGCATTCATCACGACTGAGAATCCTACTGCAACTGCCGTCTGAGGGATCGTTGCCGCTGCCCAGATCAACAAAATGGTCCATATCAAATATTCTTCCGGGACTAGAAAGGGTGCCAGGCCGGTTGCCAGGTAAGCAGAGACGACCATCAAGCGAGCTGCGCTGAACCAGGGCACAACATTCCGCCGGGTCTGTAGGAAAGTGCCAACAACGATTGCCAGAAATAATCCCGTGATCCCCGGCATTGCCGTCAGTAGGCCGACTTCAAAATTGCTCGCCCCCAGCCTGGTCAAGAATACCGGCAAGAATGGGCTTGCAGCGCTTGCCAGGCCTATCCCTATTGCATCAATTTGAACGTAAAGGAAATTCTTTTTTTGAAGCGGTGTTGTATCAGCGGGCGCCACGCTCCAATGAATCCGCTTGAGGAATTGGATCATTGATTAGTTTTCGCGTTCGACAGCTTGGATGGAGCCAGGGCTGCCGTAAAGATACCAAAAATCAGCTTTTGGAAAACTCTCTTTCCAATGAGGATTCCAGATGAATTCTCCAGGCTTGAGAATTTGTAAAAGAATTTTATCGAGTTCATCTAAAGCCTGAATTTCTGCCTCAGGCAGCTGGTCGGCTTCGGAATTCAACAATTGAAGCATGACTCGTCGAGTTACTTCATAGGAATATCGGTCTTTATTACCACCTGGATTTTCACGATATTCCTCAAGGTAATCTCGCCAGAGTGAAAGGCGGGAATGAAATTCGGATTGCGCCTTCTGCCGCCAGGCGGAATGCCAGTTATTGCGGAACTTCCCAATTTTTATTCGAATGGTTTCCAGATCGACAAACTGCGCACCAGATAAATTGCTGGACTGAGCCCTGTAAAGGTAAAGCAGCAGCCATCCAAGTGACAACGGGGGATAAGGAGGCTCGCCTTGCTTTTCCTTGATGCCGATCGGTCGGTAGATGTCCTTCGAGAGCAGGAATTTTTCCAGAGTTTCTAAACCTGCTTCAAGGTATCTCAATTCATAATCTGCAGTGCTCAATTTCCTGTTCCTTGGTTAGCAACCACGACTTTTCCATTGATTTCTAGTTGTTTCTTAAGTCCCAAAGCCGAAAGGTCGTCGAGACCTCGCTGCTTTCAAAGGGTTTTCACAAAAACCCCCAGATTCCTTTAAAAAATTGGAACCTGGATATTCCAAGCTATCCAGAAAGCTCAATTCTGCTTTTGATTCTAAAGGATGATCCGGAGTGGCTGTTCGAGATATGCTGCCAGCTGCTGCATAAAACGAGCTGCTTCTGCACCATCGCTGATCCGGTGATCCACCGAAATCGTCGCCTTCATCCGCCATCCAGGTGCAACTTGATCGTTTCGGATGACTGGGACCTGGCGAGCCGAACCCACTGCCAGGATGGCTGCTTCTGGTGGGTTGATGATGGCTGTAAAATTTTCAACGTCGAACATCCCAAGATTACTGATGGAAAAAGTGGATCCTTCGATATCATCCGGACGCACTTTCCCTTCCCGAGCCCGGTTTGCCATACTTCGAACCTCGATGGCTATCTGACGAAGCGGTTTTCGATCGGCTTCTCGGCAAACCACAGTCAGCAGTCCGCCATCGACAGCGACTGCGACACCGATGTTGATCGCTCCATGAAGGACGATTTGATTATCCTTTAACGATGCGTTGAGGTTGGGATACTGCTGCAGTGTGAGCGCAATCGCTTTGATAATAAAATCATTGACTGAAATCTTTTCCTCGTCGGGAAGAAATTCGTTGACTTCCTTACGAAGATCCAGGAGCGCCTCCATGTCATATTCATGAGAGACATAAAAATGCGGAACCTGCTGTTTGGCCTCCGTCATCCGCCTGCCGATTGCAGTTCGAAGGCGATTAAGCGAGACCGTTTTGTCCTTTGTTGGAGCGATGGTTGGCAGTGGAGAAAGCAATGGGAGCGGTTTTGATTGGGTTCTGGTTGAGAGGGCAGAAGGAGTTGTTTTAATGGGCTCGACAGCGATGCCTGTCGGATGTTCCGCCGTTTTCGCAGGCGACATCATAAACTCTTTGATATCCCGCTTCGTGACCCGTCCAAGTGGTCCTGAGCCTTTCACCCGGCTCAAGTCGATTCCGATAGTCCTGGCCATTCGCCTGGCAAGCGGTGAGGCGCGCACGCTGCCGGGGACTGGTTTATCGAGCATACCGGTCTCTGGCTTTGCTTTGATTGGTTCAGCCTCCGAAATAACCGTTTCTGCCTTCTCTTTGGGCGCCTGTTCCGATGGTTTTGAAATTACCGCTTTTTCGATGACTTCACCCACCGCTGCGATCGTCGCGATCGGAGTATTCACCGGGACGATATCGCCGGATTGAACCAGGTGTTGGGCGACAATCCCGGAAAAGCTCGATTCGACTTCCACTGTGGCTTTATCCGTTTCGATTTCAGCTAAAACTGCGCCTTTTATAACTGGTTCACCTTCCTGGATCACCCATCGTACGAGCGTTCCCTCGGCCATGTCAAAACCAAGCTTGGGCATGATCACGGTTTCTGCCATTAGAGCACCTCTTTCACGGCCTGGATCACATCTTCGATCTGCGGCAATGCAAGCTGTTCTAAGTTCCGGTTATATGGAAGAGGAACTTCTTTTTGGGCTACCCGCTGAATTGGTGCATCAACGTAGTCAAAAGCTTCCTCGTATATCCGAGCTGCGATTTCTGAACCCACTCCGTAAGATCTCCATCCTTCTTCTACTATTACGGCGCGGTTGGTCTTTTTGAAAGAATTCGAGCACAGGCTCCATGTCAAGAGGCCGCAACGTTCGCAGGTCGACGATCTCTGCCTCGATCCCTTCTTGAGAGAGCTGATCGGCGGCTTTGAGGGAAATCTCAAGCATTTTGCTGTAAGTTACAATCGTTACATCCTGGCCTGGACGTTGAACTTTGGACCTGCCAATGGGAACAGTAAAATCGCCGTCCGGGATTTCGCCGCGCGTCTGATATAGCGTGGCGTGTTCGATGAATAATATTGGATCATCAGATCGGATCGCAGCTTTCAACAATCCTTTTGCATCTTCTGGGGTGCCGGGTGCGATGACTTTCAATCCGGGAAAATGTGCAAAGACGGCATCTGGCGTCTGCGAGTGGGTTGCCCCGAGCTGCCGACCGCCGCCCCCGACTGCCCGGATGACCAGCGGTAAAATAAATTGACCGCCAAACATATAGTGAAGTTTCGCCGCCTGATTGACAATTTGATCCATTGCAGAAAACGCGAAATTGATCGTCATCAATTCGGCTACCGGCCGCAATCCGGTGAGTGCGGCTCCATCGCGGCGCCGATGATCGCATTCTCGGCAATCGGTGTGTCGCGAACTCGCTCCGCGCCAAAATGATCGTAGAAACCCTTGGTTACGGCGTATGTGCCTCCCCAAACCCCGACTTCTTCTCCCAGAATGAACACACCTGGATCGCGCTCCATCTCCTCCCAAAGTGCCTGGGAAACTGCTTCGCGCAATGTTATTCTCGCCATATCAGATACCCTCGTTCTTCTATCCGGAATAATGACAAATTAAAGACAAGAATTACTGTCGGGTCATTCTTCGACATAAATGTCCTTGAAAAGCTCGCCCGGTTCTGGCTCAGGGCTGTTTTCAGCAAATTGCACCGCTTCCAGGACTTCTTGATCTACTTTTTCTTCCAGGTTATCTAACTCCGCTTCGCTTGCAGTTTTTTCTTCGAGCAAAATACCCCGGTAGATGCCGATCGGATCGTTTTCCTGCCATTTCTTCACTTCCTCTTGCTGGCGGTAGCGTTCCGGATCCCCCATCAAATGGCCACGAAAACGATACGTCTCGATCTCTAAGAAAATGGGCCGCCTCCAGATCGGACAAAATCGATTGCCTTCAGAGACACTTCGCGAACATATAATGGATTCATCCCGTCCACACAATTGTTCGGGATTCCATATCCATCGGCCTTTTGGCGCATCTCTGATACGGCTGAAGCTCGATCGACAGCAGTACCCATTCCATATTGATTGTTCTCACACACCCATAAAACAGGAAGTTTCCAGACTTTTGATAAATTGAGGGCTTCGTGGAAGTACCCGATATTCGTTGCGCCATCACCGAACATACAGATAGTCACTGCATTATTCTTCGAGTACAGGTCGCCTAATGCCAGCCCTGCAGCAATAGGCAGGTGGGCGCCAACAATCGCATGCCCTCCCCAAAAATTCTTCTCGACGTCGGCGATGTGCATTGATCCCCCTTTGCCCTTCGAGCTGCCAGTTGATTTCCCGAGCAGCTCAGCGATAACGACTTTGGCTGAAATCCCGCAGTTAATCGCCACGCCGTGATCACGATATGCAGTGATTACCCGGTCGCCAGGCAGGCGAGCTGAGATCAATCCCGTGCTCACAGCTTCCTGCCCAATATAAAGATGCAGGAAGCCGCCAATTTTTCCTTCCTGGTAGAGTTGAGCGGCTGTTTCTTCAACTCGCCGTATTAGTACCATCTGGTAGTAAATATCCAAATATTCTTCTTTATTCATCCCACGCCTCGTATGATTATGAGTGCATACAGCCCACAATGTTAATCGGGATAATTCCAGGATCCATGTCTGTTGTCGCCTGATTAAGCACTCGATTTTACCATTATTCTCCCAAGATAGTCCACATTCTGCGGCATCCAACTTGCTTTCAACCCGGATCAGGTATGGAACATTCGAAAACCCCGCCCATTTTCTGTGGAAATGGGATTCCCCAATTCGCCATCGGCCAATCTGCTGGAATTGGTCCTTCTTCAGAACGCAGTGGTGCTTCGAATGCAATTTGGCCGCTTCGTACATGCACAGTGATCGCCTGCAATTCCGCGCCTGATTCAATTTGGGCGATCATTGCCAGGAATTCCCCATCAGGACTCCATACTAAGCTTTCTGCGTGAGCCATGGGGAGAATCATCTGATATTCGGCCGTACTTAAATCTACCAGGTAAATGCCGGACAGCTCAGGGGTTGCACCTTCAGCAAACAGCGCGATCTGCCGGCTGTCGTTAGAGAAAACAAATGACTCGGTCTGGAGATCTGGAGCAGGCTGGTAAACCTTATCTGGCTCCCGAAGGTCTTGCCAGCGCAGGCTGTCATCCGGTATCGATGTCCCATCCGAGCCCGTGTTGAAAGCCAGTCGATATCCGTCAGGAGATCGGTCGCATCGCAGCATCCATGGCAGCCCAAACGTTGTCGATCCAAGCAGATAGTTATCTGCAATCAGCTGGATCGGAACCTGAGAAGTATCGATTTGGAGGTTGGATGTTTCCAGATTATTAGAAAACTGAAAAACAAGCTGGCTCTCGGCTGGACTGAAGCTGGTCGACGGCGGAGTAATAGGTCCGGTTGTGCGCTGTTCAAGCGTTGAGGCTGCGGTTGGTGTTGGATGGATAACTTGAATATTTTCAGATCTGCTGATTGAGCCTGACTGACCGACCATGCGAACAGAAGCTGCCAAACTTGCTGGAGGAAAGCTTTGATCGAAAGCGATGCTGGTGACAATTCGATCGGCCGTTAACAGTTCATAATCATCTCCGGCATAATCCTGCTGGCGTAAAATGACCCCGGTCATAGAATTGATCCACAACCTGGCTTCCCGCTGACCGTACGGATTATGCCAGTCGACGACAATTGCGTCTCTGCTCTGAAAAGAGACTGTATCCTGGACCTGGAAGAATCCATCTCCAGCCACCCAGGGAGAAGTTGATGGAAAAATCATGGACCTCAAGTCAACGTCCTGGATCAAGGTCATTGGCGATGGAACTGCCTTTTGATGATAAGCCTGCTTTAACATTGGATTAAGATAAAACGCGTGGCTGTCTGTAAAGAAATAAGAACTGCTTGGATTTGTAGATAATAATCCAAAGACCTGGATGCCCTGGTCGGGTTGCCGAACCCAGAGCTGGTACCGGTAAATTCTTGGCGCACCGATGTAACCCTGCGGACCATATTCCAAAAATTGGAGGTCAGCCCAGATGGTGTTCCATAAGCTAGCGCTTTCCATCAATTTTGCTTCGATCTCATCCGAGTCAGATAACCAGGTTAATGGTTTTGACTGACGGGCAGGTGTCGGTTGAATTGTCTGGGTTCCGTTCTGGGTTGAAACCGGTACAGATTTTCCGATCTGTCCATATAATTGGGTGACGATAAAAATGCCGATTGCAGCACATAGAAAGATAGTGAGAGCGGCAACAAAAAATCCAACCCACCGCACAACTGGTGATATTCCGCTTTCGCGTGTTTTATTTTGAGCCTGTTTATACGCTGCTTGAATGAGCTCATCCAGGCTCCAATCCGGCGGCGAGTATCGATCCTGGATAATGGAAGCAGCAGTCTCATGAGATTCGGCTTCTTTTAGAGCAAACTCGCTTAAGGCATTTGAAAACTTCCGCTCGAATACCGAGATTTGTAGGCTGATCGTTTTTTCTGATTTATTGAACAAATGCGAAATTGCTGAATCGGACCAGCTTAAACCATAATGAAGCGCGCAAAGTACTCGCTCCATACGGTCAAATTTATCCAGCAATCGAACGATCCGGACACCGGCTTCCGATTTCGGGATGGGTAAATCCCTGCCAGGGATGGATTGAAAACCGCTGCTTCGACCTGCATTGATGAGCTGTTGAAAAAGCCTGTTAGCGTCAGGAGGAGAATGATCGCGTTCAAATTTCTGGATGGCTTTTGAGAAAACCTGGATGACCAGCTCCCGGGCGGATACGCGATCATTCAGCAACGCCTGGGCGATGATCATAAGGGTTGGCGCCTGTTCGCGTCCGAATTGATCCATCAAAGTGGATCGCTGTGCTGGGTCAGTACTGGAGGAGGTGCTCGTCATCTCAAATCCATAAGGTTCAGTGCTCATCGCTCACCTCTTAATTTTACCGCTTCCGATGAGATCACGAGCTATTGTCTGCTGGAACAGTCTCGGTACGAGAGTGAGAAAATCCTTCATGGGATTGGATTATTAACTAATAAAAATATGACCTCAAAAGCCATTTCTATGATTCTACCAGGATCGCCTGCTGTAAGCAGATTTCCGATTCCAACTGGATCGTCGAGAACAAAAGTCAGTGTATACTCGTTAAAAAGAAGAATAAATATGTATAAAAAATTCAGATGGAATAAAGCTGCAAATACTCATGAATGGATAGGCAGTATGAAAGGCTTTGCTTATGTCAATAAATCGTAAAATCTCTCTCTTGTTTGCATTTTGTTTCCTGCTCCTGACGAATCTTGCATGTAGTTACCTTACCACAAAGTCTCCAATCTCTGGAGCAGTGCAGACACCTTCAGCCATCATGGAGTCCACCCAGACAGATAGCAGCACACCTGCAGAACCCACAGAGACAGTCCAGGCGACGATGCCACCTGCGCTCGTGAACGAATCACTGCGGGTGGCTTACACGAGCAGCGAAACGCTCTACCTCTGGGAACGGGGTGAGGTTCGTCAGCTCACCTTTGAAGGTGATGCCTTTTCTCCAAAAATTTCTCCCGACGGCAGCAAGATCGCCTTTTTAAGGACTGCAGATGAATTTCACCTCGAGATTTGGATGGTCAATTCAGATGGCTCCGGTGAACGCCGCTTGGTCAGTGTAGCGGACATGGACAAGATTGGTGGAAGTGTGCGCGACCCTGCATCCATCGCTATAAATCCTTATCATTTCGATTGGCTTCCCGATTCGAACACACTTGCGTTTAATTCGCATCAAGTCTTCCAGGGTCCGGGTTTGGAGCTGCTCAATGATCTCAATCTTGTCAATTCCTCGACGATTGAGGTAAAGAACCTTTTCCTTTCCGGCTGGGGTGGTGAATTCGCATTTTCTCCGGATGGAAGTCAGGTGGTCATCTCGCAGCCGGATAAGATCATCCTTTCGAATTCAGACGGCAGTGATTATCGGACCGTGCTGACTTACGATGCTGTTACGACGTATTCAGAATACCGTTATTATGCTGTCCCTGTCTGGTCGGCAGAAAATGACTCTTAATGGTCGCTATTCCCCCAATCGATCCGCTTGCAGGATTTGACCAGCTTACAGAGCTCTGGGAAATACCAACAGACGGTTCGCCTCCAACTGAAACCGGAAGCGTAGCGGCAGTTCCATTTTTTGAACAACCTGTACTGTTTTCCCCTCATCTGCAGCGGATCGCGTTTACAAGAGAAGTGGGACTGCCGGAGCAAAACCGTCGAGAGCTCTTGCTGGCGGATTCCAGCGGAAATGGTGAATGGCTGGCTGCCCAAAATGGAGCTATCAGTTTCCAGGGGTGGGCTCCTTCAGGGGATCGGTTTGCTTACTCTTCGGGTGAATATGGTGAATCCTGGATTGGCAGCTTCTTAGATTCCCCCCAACCTCTGGGAGCAGACTTTACCAATATTCAAAATCTGAGCTGGGTGACCGAAAACCAGTTTCTGTACTGGAAGCAAGTTGATGGCGCTTTCGAGATTCGATTGAGTACCTCGGAAGGCACCTCAATCCTGCTTGATACGACCTTCGGAGAGCCTCCTAACTTTTCATATACGATGATTAATTAGACAATCAGACGAATTATTATTGCGAATCCAGTTGCAACCAGCTGAATTTGGTGCAACTGGTATAACAATTGCATCTCTTCTTCACGAGGCTGTATGATGAAATCCACTGCACCTGATATTCGGATTTTCCCGCCCTTCACGAAGTTGTCGGCATCTTCGCGCCGATCTCTTCAAAAAAGGCTTCGGAAATTTCATTTTAGTGAAGAACAGCTGATTATTGAGCGTAATCAGCGCGGCCAGTTCTTTGCGATAGTCGGTGAAGGGGTGCTTGAGCTTCAAGCAGTCGATGGCACGGAATATATCCGGATGCCTGGCGACTGGTTTGGAGAAGAAATGCTGATTTCCGATGCTCCCAGCAAATATCGAGCTGTCGCACGCACAGATTTGACATTGTGGGTACTTACTCGGCGGGAATGGTTGAACGCTGGGATGCTATCTCCTGTTCCACATAAAACCAAACAGAAAAACAGCCGGCATACGATCCGCCCATTATTGTTTGGAATGATTATTCTGGTATTAGCGTGGATCATACTTTCGAAAGACGTTTTCCATTATTCCAATCAGAAGATAACTGGAATCTTGCTTCATGCAGATCGACCGGATCTTGCAGAAGCTTATCTGCAATTCGCTGTAAGATTAAAGCCTGATTCGTCCCTTGAACATGATCTATTGGGATATTCGCAATATATTCAGGGTGAGAATGAAGCCGCATTGGCTTCTTTTGAAAAAGCAGTTCATCTGGATCCTGATCTGGCTTCTGCAAGAAACAATCTTGGGGTATTGTGGCTGGAACAGGGTAAAGCCGATCTCTCGCTTGACCAATTTCTTAAGGCAATCGAGCTGGATCCTGGAAACAGTGGGATCTACTTTAACCTTGGGAACGCTCGCCTTGAAGCAGGTGATTATTTATCAGCGGCCTACGCATATCAACGGGCTTATCAGTTGGATCCTGAGTTGATTGAAGCCGGTGAGAATTGGGCAGTGTGTCTGATGCAGTTGGGTGAGTTGGACCAAGCCCGCTTGGCCTGGAAGACCATCATAGAGGAATTTCCGAATAACGCGCGGGCGCTTCAAGGATTAGGAGTGTTGGACTTCGAGCAGGGGAATGTGGCTTCAGCGCTAGCAAACCTGGAAGCGGCGCAGAAGGCTGATCCTCAGGTGGCTGCTACCTATCTATACCTCGGTTTAGCGTTGGAGTCGCTTAATCAACCTGACAGAGCAGAAGTCGAATTTGAGCATGCCCTGGAGCTGAGTCAAGATCCTGTGTTGGTTGAACTGGCAATGAAACATCTGAAAAGCCTAAAACAAGAAACGGGGCAGTAAGGCTTAATGCAGAAAGGAGGTGTCTGGGAACGTTATTTATGCAACCTATTTTGTGAAGTTTTGAAAAACATGTTCTAGAGGAGATTTCAGATGAAAAAGATTCGTATTTTGATGATTGTGACTGTCTTGATTACCCTGCTGGTCCCAATGTCCGTAATGGCGGCGGGAACATTCTACTGCAGTGCGTTGATCTCGTCTGGCGGGAATGGGACATGGCACAACCCCTGGGCTTGCAGTACGGATGCCCAGCTGGACACTGTAATCTTTGATTACATATGCCAGGATTACGGCGGTGGTCATCTCTACCGGATTTTTTCTGGTAGTTATGTGTACTACCGGATTGAATGGGTTCCTGGGGCGCAGGGCTGCAGAATAACCTACACGGCTGAGTACCCGGGCTACCCCCCAAACACGGGACCAGATTTGCCGCTCCCGTTGATTTTGGCTGCCGTTGGTGCAGTAGGAGCTGTCCTTCTGTTAGGCGGGCTGACTCTGCGCCGCAAGTCACAGGCAAGCTGATTCTTTTGGGAGTTGTGCTCAGATACAGTCATGTTTTTTGTGACCGCTTTCCGCAGGAACGATCTGCTGGGTCGTTCCTGCGGGGGCGATGATCCAAAATTGAATGCAATCTCGAAGCATCCGAGGATTACAATAGAAATCAATTCGATCCCCAACAATGAAAACCAAGATTCCAATGACTGCCTCGACTGCTTCAAAAAAAGGTACTGATTCCCATAAAAAGCGATCGCATGTGATTGGCGATATCCTGATTTTCGTTGGGGGATTAATGCTTGCGGTTGTTTTTTTGATGGGGGTGAAGGTGATCATGGTCTCTCAGCCCTCCTCTGCGGGGGCATTTCTTATTTCTTCTGCCCAGGTTAAACCTTCCGTTCCCTACGTACGAAAAATATGAACAGTCCTCGATTATAGCGGACCTGCCAGTAATAGCTACGGAAATTGTCCCACAGGTTGTTACCGAGGCGACGAAAAGCATCCTCCCTGCAGCAGCAGAAACACCAGCTGTCATAAGCACGACACCAGAGCCAACCATCGCTGTCCTTTCCACACCTGAACCATATCCCGAGAGCGGGAATCAGACCTCGCCCCCTGTAATTATGGAAGGAGTTCGACCCCAATCCACTGCCCATGCTGAGCTGATTGTTTCAGAGAATTTTCTTCCTTTGATTGTGAATATGGAGCCACAGCAAATCATTGAACCAGTAATTGAACCTGTCGGCAACCCAATTGCTGTCCTGGGTCCTTCAGCAGGACAAGTTGTCCGTCTGGTTATCCCTGACATCAATGTTGACCGGGCGGTCGTGCCGATGGATTTTAAAAGAGGGGATGGGAACCAGGTTGAGTGGAATACAGACGCATTATTTGCCAACAATAATCGCTCGGATCTGGTCGGACAGATGGCGACTTCGGTCAATCCGGGAGATGGCGGGAATATCGTCCTGGTCGGCCACAATTATAATAACGGTTGGAATGCATCCGCTGGTGTCTTCGTTAACCTTCAGAAGCTTCATCCCGGAAGCGTAATTTTGGTAACAGCCTCAGATGGAAGAGAATTTCGATATGTGGTCAAGATCGTAAAGAAAGTACCATGGAGCAAGCAGAACTCAGCTGAATTACAGAAACATCAAAAGTATCTCTGGCCGACAGAAAACGAACAGCTAACATTAGTCACCTGCGGAGGGGAGGTGCTTTTCACCTGGTCGGCTCGAATATATGTGGTTGCTGTTCCCGAAACGAAAACAGGCGGTTAGATTTCGAAGGGATTGGGCCCGATTGCAATTGGACGAGTCCGATCAGCGATCCACTCGCTCCATGAGCCAGCATAGAATTTTGCTTCACCCAATCCTGCTACCATTAAAGCTAAAACGCTGTGTATCGATGTAACCCCCGAGCCGCAGTAAAAAACAACTCGATCGCTAGATACTCCCATCAGTTCTTTGCTGTAGAATTCATATAGCTCGTCTGGAGATCGAAAGATCCCGTCGTCGGTTAAGTTTTTTGTATAGGGGATATTTATCGCGCCAGGAATGTGACCGGCGATCGGATCTATCGGCTCGACTGCGCCAGAATAGCGTTCGGGGGCGCGTGCATCCACAAGACGAAAGCTCGAGTCCTGTCGAATTCTATCTGCTTCATCAGCAAGCACAAATTGTAATGGATTGGATTTCGCTTTAAAAGCCTGCGGCTGGCGCATTTCTTTGCCTCCGCGTGTAGGTCGGTCTTCGTTCAGCCATTTTTGCCAGCCCCCATCCAAAACGGCCACAGAATCGTGTCCAAGCCAGCGCAGCATCCACCATAATCTCACGGCAGCCAGCGAGCCGCCTTGATCATCGTATGCAATAACCTGAGTGTGATTTCCTATTCCCATCTCACCAAACCGGCGGGCTGTCTCTTCTGGAGCAGGCATCGGGTGCCGTCCGGTTTTTCCAGGAATGACCTCAGTTGATAGATCACGATTTAGGTGGGCATAGATCGCGCCGGGGATATGCGCCCGCTGATAAAGCGCCTCCTTTTCATCCGGCGATAGTAATGCGAAACGACAGTCAACTATCAACCAGTCAGGCTCGTTTAATTGATTCGCAAGTTCGTCTGTTGAGATTAATAATCGATAAACCATGGATTATCCACCTCATTAATTATATCAAAATTGAATTCGATTATTGGCTTTACCTCCCCAAGCCTCTATGGGATAATCTGGTAATAAATCAAGATAAATGAAAAAGTTGGAAGAGGCGGTCATAAATCCTGGTTGGTTGAAAATTCAAAAATATCGGCTTGAATTTCATATTTCACGGCAGGCGCGCGAAAAGTATAGGTTCGATGATGAGTTATTTTCAACCAATGGAAACGTAATCCTCACGAATTTTCGAGCAGCTCGTCAATTTGCCCAGGCCATGAATGCCCGCCGGGATCTGGTTGCCCATCCCGAAACGGCTGTTCGCGCAGGTCAGATTAACGCGATGGGATTGATTGACGAAATCCTTCACCAATTGATAGAAGAATATCGTAAGCAAATCGATCCCACTATCCTGGAAAAAGCCTTAGCATGGGTGAGCCAGCAGTTTAGTGAAGCGGATGTTGATAAAACTCTGTTGGTTTTTGCTGAACAATTTCCACCGCTTAGTGTTTATAAGAGATTGAACACTCCGGACGAATACATCAAAGGGTATTCGCTGCGTTTAGATGGAAGGCAGGTTTCAAATCGAGAGCTTCTGCTGGAAGAAATGTTGATGCTCTGGTTGTCGAATGAAAATCCTGCATTCTCACCTTTCAAAGAGCTATTTGATGATCGAGATTTGCGAGAGAAAACCATCTATTCGAAAATCCTACCGGAGCTGCACACATTTTTTGAAGCCCAACCTAAATTTGGTCCTGAAAATGAAAGCTTATTGAACATGCTCCTGGCGCCTTCTCGCCTGCATCCGCATTCTCTCTCTGCCCAGCTTGAATTTATGCGCACTCGCTGGGGGGGATTTATCTCAATCATCCTGGCCCGCCTTCTCAGCAGCCTGGATCTGATTCGGGAGGAGGAAAAACCCGTCTTTGGTGTGGGCGGACAACCTGAGTCGTTGGTCTATGAATTCAAAGGCCCAGAGTACGAAATCGAGCCAGAGCGATTCAGCCAGGACGTTTTTTGGATGCCCAATTTGGTGCTGATGGCAAAAAACAGTTATGTATGGCTGGACCAGCTGTCCAGAAAATACCACATGCCGATTGCTCATCTGGATCAGGTTCCCGATGAAGAATTAGAGATGCTTGCTCGCTGGGGTATCACAGGATTATGGCTGATCGGATTGTGGGAGCGCAGCAGAGCTTCCCAGACGATCAAACAGCTTCGTGGAAATCAGGATGCAGTCGCTTCGGCCTATTCTCTCTTCAGCTATGATATCGCCGCAGATTTGGGGGGTGAACAGGCTTTTCATGTATTGCGAGAAAAAGCCTGGAAAAGGGGCATCCGCCTGGCTTCTGATATGGTGCCCAATCACATGGGGATCGACTCTCGTTGGGTGGTTGAGCATCCTGATTGGTTCATTCAGCTTGATTACCCACCTTTCCCTGCCTATACCTTCAACGGACCGGATCTCTCATGGGATGAACGGGTTGGAATCCAAATCGAAGATCATTATTATGACAATTCAGATGCCGCGGTGGTCTTCAAGCGAACCGATCGTTGGACCGGTCAAGAACGCTACGTTTACCACGGCAATGACGGGACATCCATGCCCTGGAATGATACCGCTCAGTTGAATTATTTGCTTCCCGAAGTACGCGAAGCTGTTATCCAGACGATATTGCATGTTGCTCGAAAATTCCCGATCATCCGTTTTGATGCTGCGATGACACTGGCTAAGCGCCATTACCAGCGCCTCTGGTTCCCCGAACCCGGTTCAGGTGGAGATATCCCCAGCCGGGCAGAGCATGGGCTATCGAAATATCATTTTGACCAGGCGTTTCCTGAGGAATTCTGGCGGTCGGTCGTTGATCGTGTTGCGCAGGAAGCTCCGGATACGCTTCTGCTAGCGGAAGCTTTTTGGCTTATGGAGGGTTATTTTGTCCGGACCCTGGGCATGCATCGTGTATACAACAGCGCATTCATGAATATGCTCCGAGACGAAAAGAATCAAGAATACCGCCTGGCAATTAAAAACACGATTGAATTTGATCCGGAAATCTTAAAACGCTATGTCAATTTCATGAATAACCCCGATGAGCGCACAGCTCTCGACCAGTTTGGTAATGGGGACAAGTATTTTGGTGTATGCACTCTGCTTGCCACACTGCCGGGACTGCCGATGATTGGTCACGGTCAGATTGAGGGTTTTGCGGAAAAATATGGGATGGAATTCCGATATCCGAAATGGCACGAACAAGCCGATACAGGCCTTGTTGGACGACATGAACGCGAGATCTTCCCGCTTCTTCACCGCCGTTATATTTTTGCCGAAGCTGTGAATTTTCGTCTTTACGATTTTTTCACGCCGGAAGGGTATGTCAATGAAGACGTTTTCGCATATTCGAATCAGGCAGGTGATCAGCGCGGTCTGATTATTTACCACAATCGATATGCTGAAACCCGCGGCTGGATTCGGATGTCTGCTGCGTATCCATTCAAATCTCCCGGAGGGGAGGAAAAAATTATCCAACAAACCGCGCTGTCTGAAGCACTTGGCATTCATGATGAGGCGGACCACTACATCATTTACCGAGAGAACATCAGTGGATTAGAATACATCCGACCGAGCTCAAAGTTTTCACAGGAGGGGCTTTACATCGAGTTGAGGGCTTATCAATGTCTGGTGTTTTTAGATTTTCGTGAGGTCAAGGATGATGAGAAAAACAACCTTGCTCACATCAATGCGTTTCTGGATGGGAAAGGTGTGGTCAGCATTATGGATGCCTCCCATGAGATGGAACTCCGCAGCATCCTCGAGCCATTCAAAGAGCTCGTGAACCCCGGGATGATCCAATGGATGATCCGCAACCGGGTGGATTCCGAATCATATGACCCGATGGCTTTTTCTACAGCTTTAACTGAATTAGATCAGAAAACGAAGCTGCTTCTTGAAGCAATCAGCTTTTTTACCGAATCCGATGGTGATATAAAAAATATTGTGGATGCGGTCCATGCAGATATTGAATCGTTACTATTGATTCCCAACTTCTTTAAAGTAGTGCCAGATGAAAGCGACGCTGGTTTAGACCAGGCACAGAAATTTCTGCAAACTGGACTGGATGGAAAAATTGGATTGGGAGGTGGTTCAGTCCAAATCTGGGGACCGCTCTTCTGCGATTTAATCATCGCAAGATTAGGAGAAGTGACAGGTCTCGAAAAAACTGCTTTGATCAGCCGAAAATGGATCGATGAGCTCCTTCTGGGAAAAACAATCATAAGTGGTCTGGAAGAGCTGGGATTAAAATCAGAGATTGTTCGGGAGAATGTTGAGATTGGCCGCGTTTTGACTATCAATCAGGATTGGTTCGATTCGAGAGAGACCGCAGCCAATTTGTGTTCCATCTTAATCAAATCATGGCTGACTGACGATGCCGCCCGCCGCTTGCTGCAGGTTCATGCTTATAACGATGCGGTTTGGTTCAACCATGAATCTTTTACAAAACTGGTCTGGTGGACATTCGCTTTCCAGGTAATTCGACTTCGAGCCGATTCAGACTTAAAGGAGCAGGATTTCAGGACATCGCTCCTGCGCTGCGTCGAGGTCCTGCACCTGCTCCAATATATTGAAAAAAATTCAAATTATCATGTTGATCGGCTGGAAGAGCTCAGCATAAATCTGACCAGGAATCAATCGGCATAACCAACACGGATTTCTCTGAAGCTGTCTGCCCTTCGCAGGTGCCGTCTGAAGATGACATCTGCACTTAGTCCTGTCGATTGGCTGATGACCTTAGCAAGATCTGCAGCGGTTTGTGATTCAAGATCTATGCCCGTGGCGAGCAGGACCAGTTTCGCTGCTTGAGCTGCATAGGCGACATTGTATTGGGGTTCAATCCGGTCAAAATCCTCAAAGAAACCACCACATGATGTGAACATCCTTTGGCGTTCGCGCTGAGCTTCCAACAGCAAATGGATACGGCGGGTTTCGTCACTGGATAGAGCTCTGTAGCTTGATTCTGCGAGAAGCGTTTCAATTTTTAATTGACCTAAAAGGACATATATATATCGATTTCTTAGCTGCCAGGGATCCTCTATTAAAGGTAAAGTTGTCTCAATGTAAATGCGATCCAGGTCATCACCCAATCGTTTAAGAGCAGCATGAAGGTTGATCTTCCATTGGCGGTCGCCTGGTGTGCAGCTGCAGCAGCCTGTCCAGCGGGAGATTCCATGATGGCAGCTCCACGATGTGTTTTCTTGAATTTGGACGTTTTCTTTGGCTGGGTGGCTGCTTAACCAGCGTGCCGGGGTAGTCGGTTGGATCGACTGCTGACTGCTTGCGCCGTCCATCAACCTTGCAAGGAAGTGCTCTCGCATCCTCTGATGATGCCCGTAAAGCTCTCCATCAGAAGCCAGCAAATCAGCTGCGGCTGACCGCGCTGGGACTTATGTGCTTGGTAGTTCGAGCGAAGGATATCCGCAGCAAATTGATCTGCATTCTCGGTTGCTGATGGATCAAAACTGATCCGCAGCGCTTAAATCAGCATGATAAAAAAACACATTGATAAAGCGCCTCTCAGGCAATCTTATTTTGTAAGGCTGGCTGGGATCAATATCAGCTGGCTTTGCCTGCCAGGGCGCAAGAATGGTGAATTGAATCCCAAACCGGGCGATGACTTCGAGGGTTTCGTAGTCCACAGCCGTCTCAGGCAGCCACATCCCAATCGGTGGGCGTCGAAATCGGTGGGAAAAATCGGCGATACCCCAATAGACCTGTGTGACTTTGTCCTGGTGAGATCCTAGCGGCAGGATGGTGTGATTGTATGCCTGAGCAACTGCGTTGCCGGATTGAGTCGATTGCAGGTTCTTCCGATCCTGTACCAGGATTTGCTGATAAGTATCTGGATCAAAATTCTCCATCCAATTGAAAAGAGTGGGTCCAATATTGAAGCTGATCTGCTCAAAATTCTTCAGCAAGGCATTTGGGCGGTAACACTCGGCATGGATCCGCTCATTCCAATTAGAATATGGAGTGGCGCTGGGCTCGATAGGGATAAAACCGGTTAAAGGATCTTCGCGCGGCGGTTGGTAAAAATGGGCATGAATGGAAAATGCGTTCAAGCTAAGATAATGCCTCGTTGTCCGATTAAACTTGTGAATTTTATCTCAAATCGACTTCTTTGACAATCTTTTCCCGAAGGTATCCCATTTTTCTGGAAATGGTTACCAAAGATCACATTAAGCCTGAATTTTTAGCCCAGCAAAATGTTGCTTGACGTCTATCAAATGTTTGATCGGGTAGAATAGGATAAAATATCCTTGTTTGAAAGGATAAATTGAGAGACTGATAACTTTGCAGTTTTTTATTAACGGATAAATGAAGCTGCTTTAAGGTCAAAAGGTAATGACCCAAAGGGATGGAGGTTTAATAATGTCAACAAGAGCAGTAATTTTAGCAGGTGGCGAGGGCTCCCGCCTCGGTGTTCTAACGGCCAAACGGACAAAGCCAGCTGTCCCCTTCGCCGGGAAATATCGAATCCTTGACTTCACTCTCTCAAATTGTGTTAATTCGGGGATATTTGATGTAATGGTGCTGGCTCAATACCGCCCTCAATCTTTAATCGAGCATATCGGTTCGGGCGTTCCCTGGGATTTGGATCGCAACTTCACTGGAGGCGTAAGCGTACATACACCTTATAAAGCCCGCGGCAGCTCGGATTGGTATCTCGGGACAGCAGATGCTGTTCAGCAGAATTACCTATTTGTAAAACGGGGAAATCCCGAACGTGTCCTGATCCTATCTGGCGATCACATTTACAAAATGGATTACGGTAGAATGATTGCCTTCCATGAACAGCGTCGAAGCTGATCTCACAATAGCGACGATCAGTGTGAAGATCGAAGAAGCATCCAGATTCGGAATCCTCGGTCTGGACCCCGATAACCGGGTGGTTTCTTTTATCGAAAAACCTCAAAATCCACCGTCAAACCAGGCTAACATGGGTGTTTATCTCTTTAATAGTAAGCTTCTTGATCGAGCGTTATGGGAAGACCATATGCGGCAGGATTCGACGCACGACTTTGGCAAGGATATTTTACCCACACTCGTCGCTGAAGGTTTAAAAACTACGCATATCCTTTCGATGGCTATTGGGTGGATGTCGGGACTGTATCCTCTTATTGGGAAGCCCATATGGATCTGCTTGCTTCGCCTCCTCCGGTTGATCTTAATGATCGCAGCTGGATTATTCACACCAGGACAGAAGAACGTCCGCCAGTTTGGATTGCCAGCGGCTCAGTCGTATTGGACAGCATGATTACGGACGGCTGTGAGATCTCACCTTCAGCGCGAATTGAGCGTTCGATCCTTTCTCCTGGAGTGCGGGTAGCACCGGGCGCAGTCGTTCGAGAATCGGTGATCCTGACAGACACCATGATCGAAACGGATGCCATCATTGAACGCTCAATCCTGGATAAGCACGTAACAGTTCGAAGAGGCGCTCATATTGGAGGTGTGCAATCCGGAAAAGATATTCTGGTCGCGATGGTGGGTAAAAACACGATCATTCCTGCTGGTATGACTGTTGAACCTGGCGCAGTGATCGGAACGGATGTCGTTGAATCGGATTACCCCGAAGCTCTTTTTGTCCGCAGCAGTGATTATATTCAGACAGTGAGGCAACCTTATGAAATTTGAACGATCTGCTGGGATTCTGCTGCATCCAACAAGCCTCCCAGGGCCTTATGAAATCGGCGACATTGGACCGTCTGCCTTAAAATGGGTGGATTTTCTTTATCAATCTGGATTTTCATTATGGCAAGTACTTCCGCTAGGTCCGACTGGTTATGGTGATTCCCCCTACCAGTGTTTTTCGGCTTTTGCTGGGAATCCATATTTAATCAGCCCCGAAGCTCTTGTTCAGGATGGTTTGTTAAAAAAGCAAGACATCGAGGATCACCCCACATTTCCATCAAAATCAGTTGATTACGGCCCTGTCATCGAGTGGAAGCTGACGGTTCTAAATAAAGCCTTCCAGGAATACCAGGGAGAAGCGGGAAGGCGATTCCGAAAACCCTTCGAACAATTTCGGAGTGAGAATGCTGATTGGCTGAATGATTATGCCCTCTTCATGGCATTGAAAGAACATCATGCCGGAGCCTCATGGTCCAGCTGGGATGATTCTTTACGACTAAGAGAGAAGGAAGGGTTAAAGCAAGCAGCTGAAGTTCTGGCAGCCGCTGTCGAGCGGCAGGCATTCTGGCAATTCCTATTCTTCATGCAGTGGGAAAGAGTTCGCAGTACTGCTCATCGAAATGGGATAAAGATTATTGGTGATATCCCGATCTTTGTTGCCCAGGATAGCGCAGATGTCTGGGCACACCCAGAGCTTTTTCACCTTGACGTCCGCAGCCTGCCGAAATACCAGGCGGGCGTTCCGCCTGATTATTACTCCTTGACCGGTCAATTGTGGGGGAATCCACTTTATCGATGGCGTCAGCATAAGGCGGATGGATATGCCTGGTGGAAAGGGCGCGTCCAGTCCACCTTGAAGCTGGTAGACATGATTAGACTGGATCATTTCCGGGGTTTTGCAGGTTACTGGCAGGTTTCGGGAAAGGCCAAAACTGCAGAAAATGGGCGATGGGTAAAAGGACCGGGGAAAGATTTCTTGCAGAGCATGAAAAATACCCTTGGCGATCTGCCGTTTATAGCCGAAGACCTGGGAGTGATTACCCCGGATGTAAATGTCTTGCGTGATCATTTTTATCTGCCAGGGATGAAAGTCATCCTGTTTGCTTTTGGCGGTGAGCCGAAAGATACCTTTCTGCCTCACAATTACCCTGTCCATTGTGTTGCTTATACGGGCACACATGATAATGATACGACTCTTGGATGGTATAGTCGTGTGGAAGAACATGAGCGAGCCTTCTTTCGACGCTATATGGGTCGAGATGGCAGCCGGGTTTCCTGGGATATGATTCGAGCGGTCTGGGGTTCTGTCGCAGTCTTTGCGCTCGCCCCGATGCAAGATTTCCTTGCGCTCGGAAATGAAGCTCGCATGAACTACCCTGGTAATCCCAGCGGGAATTGGTCATGGCGGATGAACCAAGATGACCTGTCGGATGAGTTGCAGGAGCAGATGCGAGAGATTAATTTTCTCTACGACCGTTCGAATCCAAACGCATTGAAGTGAATTGAGATTTCATTTCTTAAGCCGCCAGCTTTCTGGGTATTAAATCAGAGAAAAGCTGGCGGCTTTGCTTATCCTGTCTGGCGAGATCAGGATTAGATTGTTATTGACTTGAGCGTGACTCGTTCCAGCGCGGACGGATTGATCTGAACGCCGAGACCTGGTAATTGGGGGACATCGATTGTGCTGTCTGAATTCAGCACAAATATCTCCTGCGTGATATCTTCTATATAGTACCTGTCTGTTGCAGAGATATCTCCTGGCAGGATGAAACCCGGGAGTGAGGCAAGCGCCAGGTTAGCAGGCGCGCCCGACGCCAGTTTCCAGCATCCCTCCACACCAGACCGGGATCTTCTGGTCCAGACAAAGCTTGTGAATGGCGGCAGCTTCAAGCAAACCTCCGACCCGACCGGTCTTGATATTAATAACCCGGCAGGACCCCATTTCAAGAGCCTGGCGGGCATGCCGGGTCGAGATGATGCTCTCATCCAGGCAGATCGCTGTCTGGAATTTTCGCTGCAGCTTGCTGTGGTCCCAAAGGTCATCTTCTGAAAGCGGTTGTTCGATTAGCAGCAGTCCCAATTCGTCTAAAGGCAGCAGTGCATCGGCATTTTCCAGTACGTAAGCCGAATTTGCATCCACCTGCAATCGCAGGTCGGGGAATGCACTCCGGACAGCTCTGGCATCCGTGACATCTCTACCAGGTTTGATCTTGATCTTGATCCGGCGATAACCCTGGGACAAATAGCCTTCAACGACCTCGACGAGCTTCGCTGGAGATTCCTGCAGGCCGACAGATACGCCAACATCCACTTTATCTTTGACACCGCCTAGCATATCGCGTAAGGATTTGTTTTTAGATTTTCCTATCAAATCCCAGAGCGCCATCTCCAGGCCAGCTTTTGCCATCTGATGACCGCGCACAAATTCCATCACTTGCTGAAGGTGTTCAGGATTTGCGAGGTCCTTCCCAAGCACTTCTGGAAGGACGAAATCACTTAATACATGCCAGGCAGTCTGGGCGGTTTCGTAAGAATATCCAGGATCTCGGTCCGCAACGCATTCGCCATATCCGATGATGCCTTCGGAATACGCCTCAATCAGCAAACAATCGCGCGTATTTATCCTGCCAAATGATGTTTCAAATGGTGTGCGCAGGGACATGCGCAGATAATAAAGCTTCACTTTGTCGAGTTTCATATCTTTCTCCTAATTTTCATAGAGTGCTGTCTCCATGGCTCATCACGTAAAAACTGCGCGGGTATTTTCCAGGAAGATAGACAAAATCAGTAGCAATAAAACCTTTTTGAAATAGTTGAACGAATAGTGCCCTCGAATGGAACCGCCAATCCAATGCCAGAGCTGGATCGGACTCTTTTAAATCCAGAAAGTTTGCGGGAATCTCGACCAGCAGCATCGATTGCTCGCTGCTTGCATTCTCTTTGATCGAAACACCTGGATTAAAATCCTGATTTGGGATTGCAAAACCTGACTGGCTGAACTGCGTCGGGTTGATGATAGGGACATCCGCGGCCAGGTAATGGGCGAGGTCAGCGCAGCGCGCGGGTGCTTGCCGAGCCGTCGGGCAACCCGGCTGGAATTAACCCACCAATCGACCTGGAACCGATCGGATGGATTGCCTGCGTTCAGCCCATCTCGCATCTCTCCATAATATTCTGGCAAATAAGTATTGCAGACCGCTCCCAGACGGGTGATATTCAGATAGGCATTTCGGCTGAGAAGCGGGTCGTAAGTCCATGTGATCCGGTCCAATCCTTGGTTCCGGACCATCTGCCATTGAGCTCGTTTCAACTTTAAACCCCGCCCCTTTATCGCGGTGATCAGGTAATACGCCAAGCATATGAGAGTGATGTTTCAGGCGGGGACCATCGGCTGTTAAATATAGACCTGGGAAGCCGAAAACAAATCCGATCATAGTCAATTGGGTCGAACTTGAACTTAACGGCTCAGATCCGGTTCGGTTTTGGTCGAAACCAGAAGGTTCAATATCAGTTTGGTTTTGAAGAAACGCTCCAATGATCAAACCGCCCGCATGGATTGCTGCCAGGAGCATGTGTGCAGGTACGACGTCCGTCTCTGATCCAGACCATATCTGTCGCTGCAGCTCTTCCACAGCCTCAATTTCCTTCGGGCTTTCCAGGATTTTCAAGAAAATATCGGTCATATCTTTCTTTTCGCTAATGTTCGCATGAATGAGCTCCGCCAGTTCTGACCTCTCAGATAAGCGAGATGAGTGGACATGCGGGCGGGCATCAGATTGAAGAAACGCGGCAGTGTGTCTAAAGCAGTGGTCCGATTGACAGCCATATAATCCAGCCAATAAACGGAGACTGGCAGATTCGGGAAGAAATATTCAAAGGCAATTGTCATCCAGCGCAAGTATGGAAAAGGGATATTCAAATGGATCCTGCGCATTTGAGTCTCGGTCAGGATCAAATCGGCAATTTGGCGAAAAGATAAGTACTCCGGTCCGCCGATGTCATACACTTTATTGAACATTTCTTGATCGTCCATGCTCCAAATCAAACAGGTAACCAGGTCTTCAACCCAGAGCGGCTGCAGCAGTACGCTGCCATTGCCAGGGACCAGGAAAAATGCTGGCAGCCCTCCCATGATGCTTGCCAGCCCTGTGGTGAAGCCGTCATTCGGTCCGTAGACAATTGCGGTTCTAAGAATAGTGTAATTGATGCTGCTCCGGCGGACGAACTCCTCCGCGATGCCTTTAGCTTTCAGCACAGGATACGCCGAGGCTCGGTCCGCCCCCAAATGGGAGAGAAAAAAAATCCGCTTGACGCCAGCATCCTCTGCTGCCTGGACCACCGCACGTGTACCCTGGATATCGATATCCATTAAGCTGGCGCGCGGTCCGTGCCATTCACCACTGGCAAGGTGGAATATGGTATCGACGCCAACCATCGCTGCTCGTAAGCCGCGCTCATCATCCAGGCTGCTGACAGCTACATTAACTGAAACACCGAAAGGCAGGCGAGGAGATCGCTTGGATGGACGAATGAGCGTCCTCACTGGCAGGTCATAATCCACCAGGTGCCGAATTAAAGCTCTCCCGATAAATCCGGTCCCCCCCGTCACCAGAATCATCTACCCGGCTCCAGGTTTCTAATTTCCATTCGAAGCATTTGCATGACGGAGGACATTATACCGCTCGCACCTGACCCTTTGCATGATGATATCCTATTCGAAGATGGTTTTCCTCAAATCGTTGACGGTGTTCCTGATTAGCCATACAATGGTGCATCCTGGAAAGAAGATTCCAGGTCTCTCGATCTTTGTGTAATGGAGTGACAAATTATGGTGGACCAACCGGTCATTTTGATCACTGGCGCCTCATCAGGTATAGGAGCGGCTGCTGCCCGATTATTTGGCAGAGAAGGCTATCGGGTCGTGTTGGCGGCCAGGCGTCAGGATTTGTTGGAAAAGTTGAAAGATGAGATTGAATCTGAAGGCGGAAAAGCCCTGGCGATCCAGTCAGACGTTGCCTGTTGTGACGATTGCCAGCGTTTAGCTCGGCTGGCTCTAGAAAATTATGGTCAGATAGACATCCTCTTCAACAATGCTGGCATCGGGCGGCTCGATTGGTTGGAGAAGCTGGACTGTCAAACAGATATCCAGGAGCTGATTTCGGCGAATTTGCTGGGTACGATCTGGTTGACACGCGCTGTCCTGCCAGCGATGATCGAGAGACGATCCGGTCATATTATCAACATGGTTTCGGTAGCTGGATTGATTGCCCCTCCTTTGTATACGATCTATTCCGCTTCGAAATTTGGCATCCGCGGCTTTAGTGAAGCCCTCCGCCGTGAGGTGCGCATCCACAATATTTCTGTTTCGGGGGTTTATCCTGGAGGAGTGAAGAATGACTTTGCCTCAGAGTATATTAGAAAACGCAAAACAGGCATCCATACTCCAAAATGGCTTGCCTTGTCGAATGAAGATGTCGCTCGTGGCGTCTGGTCGCTTGCCTGTCGTCCACGACGCATGATCGTACTCCCCGGGTATTTCCGCCTGGCATATGCTTTCACTCTCCTGTTTCCGAGTTTAGTAGATCGAGCAATCGAAACAATCTTCACACGTCGGGAAATGTCTGGATGACCTGTTGATTCTTGTCATTCATTTTTTATATCTTAAAGCGTAGGGTGTCCTTGGTGCTGCTTCACAGGGTCAACAGTTTGTAAAGAATATGGTCTGCATTTTTCTCAATATAACGCATTTCGAGATTAACATAATAGAAATGAAAAAGAGGACCGTCTGAACATGAAATTATCCGAATATCTGCCCGTTGTTATCTCGATATCGGTCATCATTCTGGTGGCAGTCGTCCAAAAACAAAGCAAGCTCATCGCGGCAGTGACAGCAACCATGCCTGTGACCATCCCTTTAACTTTATGGATTGTGTATTCATCCTCACATGGAGAGAAACAGGCAATGATGCAGTTCACGAGTGGTATGCTGAGCGGGATCATACCGACGCTGGCATTCGTCATCGCAATCTGGCTTGGGACCAGGTTTGGGATCAAGTTGGGTTCGCTGATCGGTTTGGGGTATTCAGCCTGGGCGCTTACTTTGGCGGTAATCCTGATCATCCGCAGATTGAGCGGGACTTGACTTTCTAAATGAGTAATGGTAAGCTTCTTATACGCAATTTCGGATATGAAGATTTTAATACCCGAATTTGTATCAGATTGAAATCAGTTCAAGCTGGTAATCCAAACCGAATCTGAGGTCGAAAGGAGGCGGACAAATTATGCGAATCACAAGATCAATCCAAAAATGGTTATATTTGGACGCGCCTCCTGGCTTCAATTTTAAACGATATCAATAGTTAAATCATTCGACCACAGGTGTGTTCAAGCCCTGTGGTCGATTTTTTTCTATTCACAACCAGTTCGCAAAGGACAACCACAGAGGCGGCGGCATGTGGTTTTTTCTTTGTTCAATAATGAGGTTGGAAAATGTCTGGTAATAAAACCTACAATGATCTTATTGATGAGGAGCTGGAAAGCCTGTATCCGATTCGGAACTCATCCCCTCGTCTTGTACACCGTGAAAGTAACAAGCAGAAAAAAGGAAATCTTCCTTCGTCAACCGAGCTTGCCCTTAAGTTGGCAGACCAGGTGGAAGATCTATCTTCATCCCAGTTTTCTTACAAAGCCTCTCGCCATGAGCAAGGTTGGATGGCTGATTCGCTCAGGGAATTTATCGAGCAGAAATGGCTGGATGATGTCCTGCGGTTGGTGAAAGGTGGAAAGGAAGCCAATGTTTACCAATGTCTGGTGAATCCATCGGTCACCGAGTTGGAGAAACCTTTCCTGGCAGCGAAAATCTACCGCCCGCGCCGCTTTCCGCAACCTGAAGAACGACCAGCTTTACCGGGAAGGGAGATCCAACCTGGATAGTGATGGGAACATCATCAAGGATGATCGCATGCAGCGGGCAATGGCGAAAAGGACTGATTTTGGCAATCAGCTTCTGCACACGTCCTGGATTGAGCATGAGGTACAAACCATGCAAATCATCCATCAGGCTGGTGGCGACGTGCCTAGAGTTTTTGCAAGTGAAAAGAACGCGATCTTGATGTCTTATATTGGAGATGAAGATTTCGCAGCCCCGGTCCTTTACCATGTACGCTTAGGGAAGAAAGAGGCCCGGCGGCTGTTCGACCGCACCATTCAGAACATTGAGCTGATGCTCAAAAATAACCGCATCCACGCGGACCTCTCAGCGTTTAATATTCTCTACTGGGAAGGCGAGATCACCCTGATCGACTTCCCACAGTCAATTGATCCTCAGATCAACCGGAATTCCTTCAGGATATTTGAGCGAGATTTGCAGCGAGTTTGCGATTATTTCTCCCGCCAGGGTGTAGAATCAGAACCGCGCAGGCTGGCAGCAGGTATGTGGAAATCTCACCACCTGAAAATGATCCCAGATGTGCATCCTGGATTGCTGGACTCGGAAAACGAAACCGATCGGAAATACTGGCAGAGGTGGCTGGAGGAATTTGATTGAAAATCATGCATATTGTCGGGGCGCGGCCGAACTTCATGAAGGTCGCGCCCACGATGCAGACATTTCGTGATGAACCTCGAATTGAACAGATCTTAGTCCATACCGGGCAGCATTACGATTACGAGATGTCGCAGGTATTCTTCGAAGATCTTGGAATTCCTGCCCCGGACGCATATCTGCAGGTTGGCTCCGGAAGCCATGCAGACCAGACGGCAAGGATCATGCTTGCTTTTGAGCCGGTGATCGTGAGCTTTCAACCGGATTGGGTTTTTGTCGTTGGAGATGTGAATTCGACGCTGGCATGTTCGCTGGTTTCCGCTAAGCTAGGCATCCCGGTCTCGCATATTGAAGCCGGACTGCGTTCTTTCGACCGCACCATGCCGGAGGAGATCAACCGGCTTCTAACCGATCAGATTTCCGACCTGCTTTTTACTCCATCGACAGACGCAGATGAAAACTTGATTCGGGAAGGGGTGGATCCGCAGAAGATTTGCCTGGTCGGAAATGTAATGATCGATACACTTGTTCAGATGCTCCCTAAAGCTGTCAAAAGACCTGTCGTCAGCGAGCTTGGATTACCACCAGGTGGATATATCCTGGTTACACTGCACCGACCCTCAAATGTCGATGATAAGCGACCATTTGCGGAAATTTTAAGCGCTCTTCAAGAGCTCGCCGGCGATTATCCAGTGGTTTTCCCGGTTCATCCTCGCACACGCAAACAAATTGATGAGTTCGGGTTAGAAGCAGATGCGGTTAAGCTGATGGAACCTTTAGGATACCTGGACTTTCTGGCACTCACTCGATCTGCGGCGATGGTCCTGACCGATTCCGGAGGTATTCAGGAGGAGACGACCTTCCTGGGGGTACCCTGCCTGACTTTGCGTCCAAATACTGAACGCCCCATAACAATCGAGTTGGGTACTAATCGGCTTGTAAAATGTGAGCGAGCTGCAATTGTTGCAGCGGCTTATGAAGCGGTTCAATCCGCAGGGAAACTAGGATCCACTATCCCGCTGTGGGATGGATTGGCGTCGCAGCGCATATTGGCCGAATTTCGCAACCGATTTTTTTAACCGGCTATCTTAAGCGCAGGGTGTTGCTCTCAAACAGTTTTCCTTGATCTCCCATAACACGGTTGCGTATCCTGAAATGAAATAGCGGTCGTGAACCACGGCGATAACTGTGCCTTCAAAGCTTGATAATGCCTGTTCAAATCGGGTCCTGGATGGGATATCCAGGTGATTGATCGGCTCATCCAAAAGCAAAAAATTGCAGCCGTTGATGACCAGACTTGCCAACATTAAGCGGGAACGCTCGCCGTATGAGAGCTTGCCAATCGGTCTGAAGACATCATCTCCACTGAAAAGGAACTTGTGAAGGAACGCACGTGCTTCTGTCTCTGAGAGCGAGGCAGCTTCACGGATCGTGTCAAAAGCTGATTTCTGGTGGTCAAGCGCTTCTTGCTCCTGAGACATAGTTCCAAGCTTGACGCTGGGACCGAGTCGAACGCTCCCCTTCATCGGAGCCAGCTCCCCGGAGATTGTGCGGATCAGGGTGGTCTTTCCACTTCCATTTGGGCCGATTAATGCGACGCGCTGTCCAAAATGTACTTGCAGGTTGATTTCCGGCAGTATACTTTTTTCTCCATAGCCAATTACTAGATCTTTCATCACCAGAACCTGACGGCTGCTCTCTTCTGTCCCCTTAAAATCAAGCTTCATCTGCCAGCTTTGACGGGGCTTATCGATATGGTCTTCGGTGAGGATTTTTTCCAGCCTTCGTTCAAGGTGTTTTGCCCGGGCTACATGTTCCTTGGAACGATTCGCGAAAAACCCTTTGGCAAATTTGTCGCCAGTATCCGCTTTTCCGCCGCGTTTGAAAGTTGCCTGCCCCCGGATGATCCCAGCTGCTTGTCTCAACCGGGCAATTTCTTCTTGCTGATCTGTGAAAGCCTGCCATTGGCGGTTAGTTTCGGCGATCTTCGATTCCAGATAATCTGTGTAATTACCTCCAAAAATCTTCAGCCGTCTGCTGGCAGCATCCAGTTCGAAGATGCCAGTAACAGTCCGGTCAAGAAATATCCGATCATGTGAAACGATCAGTACTGCGCTTTCTTGAATGAGTGGAGAACCAGCCAGCCATTCCTCTAACCATTCGAGCATTTGGATGTCCAGATGGTTTGTCGGCTCGTCCAGAAGCAGAAGCTGAGGGGAAGATAGCAGCACACCTGCCAGCGCCAGACGAGTTTTCTGCCCGCCACTTAGATAGTGGAGCGGAGTGGCTGGTGGAAGTGCATCCAGGTTCATCGCCGCAAGAATAGCAGGGCGCTGACTTAAACTGAGCGATGTATTCTGGATGGATGAGAGGGTGCGGTCATAGGCGATTTGAAGGTTCATGGAATTCTGGTGCAGCTGCCAGCTTGCCTGCAAGCTCTTCTAACAGCATGCTTAAAGCTGCGAGATCACCAGTTTGGCGATCCAGAAATCCGCTGATTGTATCATCGGACTCAGGATTAAAACCCTGGGGCAGGTAGCCCAGGCGGAGATCCGGCGGATCAAAGTGGAAATATCCATTATCGGGTTTTTCTTCGCCGGCAAGAATCCGGAGCAGGGTCGTTTTTCCGCATCCATTTGCCCCAACCAGCCCAATGCGGTCTCCAGGATTAAGAGTAAAAGTTACTCGATCTAATATGGTTTCAATCCCATAACATTTCGTAATTCCGTTTGCGGTAAGCATCATTCCTCATTTCAGCAAAGAAAAAACCGGGGCAAACGCCCTCGGTTCAATTAAAAAATGATACACACGGTTCTACAAGTACCGATCTGCGTTACCCATGAGATAGGAAACTATAGCATGCCGCTAAAATACACTTTTTTACTCCCAAAGTTTGATGAGATCGATTATAACATTATCGATCTTTAAACATGATGTTTGTCACCTGGAAAATGGGATAGAAATGGTTATTCTTCCTCCTGAAGAGGTGTTTTAATAACCCTTGAAACAAGCAAGTTTTGATAAACCTGTTAAATATTAAAAATCTAATCCGGAGGAAAACGATGGCAAAGACGATCGATGATCTAAAAGCTGCATTTGCAGGAGAATCGCAGGCAAACCGCAAATACTTGGCTTATGCCAAGCAAGCCGATAAAGATGGATTACCGCAAATAGCCAGGCTTTTCAGGGCGGTCGCCGCGGCTGAGACTGTCCATGCGCATAATCATTTCAGAATCCTTGGTGGGGTTGGATCCACACAAGATAATCTTAAGGACGCCGCGGCTGGTGAGAATTATGAAATTACGACAATGTACCCGGAATTCATCGCTGATGCCGAAGCCGAAGGTCAAAAGAAAGCTCTCAACTCATTTAACTGGGCCTGGGAGGTTGAAAAGGAGCACGAAGTGCTTTTCAAGCAGGCTTTAGAAACGATGGGGACATCGATAGGTGAGCTGGAAATCTGGGTTTGCCCTGTGTGCGGCCACACGCATGTCGGTGTGCGACCGGATATCTGTCCGGTTTGTGACACCCCCGGTAAACGTTTCGAGAAAATCGACTGAATCCATCGCTCAAAAAGAATAAATGAACCATCTGTTGAGTTCAGAGCAGCCTGCTGAACTTGACGGATGGTTCATTTATCGATCTTCCAGCTGAACAATCCTATAAAGCAAACATCATCAGACGCAGACCCATGATGACGAGCAGGATCAAGACTATCTTACGAAATCTTGCAGGATCAATATATCGGTCAAGGCTTGTCCCGACGATGTATCCGAGTGCGATCGCTGGCAGGATCCAGATATAGCTCTTCCAGACCAGCGGGGTAATATTGCCGGCGAAACCGTGGCTGATGATCGCAATAGTATCGTTGACCAGGAAGAAACCCTGAAGGTTGCCCTTAAATTCATCCGGATCCCATCCTTTGCAATTGCCGTATATGATCGCCGGGGGTCCCCCGACGCTGTAAGCTCCGGAGAGAAGCCCTGCGAAAAAACCAAAGAGATACGCCCAGCGCGGGTGTTCGAGGCGAGGAAGTCTAAAATTGAGCAAGGCATAAATCGAATATACTACCATGACCAACCCAAGGACAGGCAGCAGCACTCGCTCACTGATTTCCCGTAAAGCCCAAACGCCGATGGGGATCGCAAGGATCGACGCAATGCTCAACCTCCAAACGGCTTTCAAGTTAAAGGCGGCCCGATAACGGATGAGCAGGAAAAATTCCAGCGTTCCGGTAAGCATTGCGACCAATGGGACAGCGCTCATGATATCCATCACATTGGGCATTAAAGCCATCGATACCAGCCCGGACCCAAAACCAGTCAAGCTTTGGGTAAAGACAGCAAAAAAGACGATTACGAGCAGAAATATGGACTGGGTTCATGGCTCAGGAAAACAGACCCGATTATACCCCCTGGGATGAAAATCAGTTAAAATCATTTCTATGGATAATTTTGACCCCAAGAAACTCATTTTAATTCATGGATTGGAAGGCAGCAGCCAGGGAGATAAGGCTGTGCTGCTGAGAAGCATATTCCCGGAAATGGTCACACCAGATTTCCGCGGGACGGTTGCAGAGCGAATGGAGCTGCTTGAATCTCTGCTGGGTCAGCAAACTGGCTGGACGATCGTCGGTTCCAGCCTCGGAGGTTTGATGGCTGCCTTATTTGCTGACTCAGCGGCCAACCCAGGTGCGGAAACTGGTTTTGCTTGCGCCAGCCCTATTTTTGCCTGAATTCTCAGATGATCTGCCTCAGCCATCGATATCCCCACGATAATCATCCACGGGAGCCTGGATACGATTGTTCCGTTAGAATCGACGCGGTTGATTGCCGAAAAAGTGTTTTTACGACTGACTTTTTTGGAAGTTGAGGATGATCACCGCTTATTTCAGACGACCCAGCAGCTGGATTGGAAGAAAATCCTTAATTAATCTGACTGAAGCCATGATCAATGCCGAATGGAGCAGCACGTTTGCACCATTTAGGCAATCCTGCCAATCAGCATGTTCGCGAGGCGAGTGGCTGCCGCCCTTGGAAGGGATAAAGATCATTCCTGCGGGACATAATCCGGGCTGGCATTTGGGCGTCATGACCGGCGCCTGATGCGATCGGGGTGCTGCTCAAGCCAAGCAGAGTACAGGCTTTTTCAATGGATTTGACTGGCGGTATGTGACATAGGAGTGGGTTGATGCCGACTGAGCAGCTCGGTTTCAAGCCCCAATTCCAGGCGTGCAGCTGCTTCACCGGCAAGCTCAATCATCCTCGCCTCCAGCGCACGAAATGTTTCTTCCTCTGCAGACCGCAGTTCCAGTCCAAGATCCACACGCCCAGGAACGATGTTAAACGCCCCTGGTAATATATTTTACCCATCCGATGTTCGCAACACATCCTGGGAAATCCTGGATAACAGACTGTCTAGCTGCCAAAGTGAAGGTGGCAGCGCCTTGAAAGGCGTCTAATCGTCTTGCATCGGCGTCGTCCCGGCGTGATCTGCCTGCCCCAGAAAGGATATCCTGTACGAACAGATTCCAACAATCCCGGTTACGATACCGATATCGATCCCGTTTTTTGAAAGTTTTGGCCCCTGCTCAATATGCAGCTCAAGGTAGCCTGCCAGTGAATGTGGATCGCGGCGTGCTTTTATCAAATCCGCCTCAATCAACCCTGCTCGTTTCAGGCCAACGAGAAAATTTTCTCGTCCGCCGCGCGGTTTTTCGATGACTTCTCGATCCAGGCTGCCAGCCAGGGCAGCACTGCCCATGAGCCCAACGAGCGTACCTTCCTCATCTGTAAAATCTATCGCTTCAAGGTTTACGGCCAGCTTCAAATGGTTTTCTTTTATCACTCTGAGAGATTCCAATGCAGCCAGTACCCCCAATGCGCCGTCATATTTTCCCCCATTTGGAACCGAATCAAGGTGAGAACCAAGGATTAAGGTTGGTGCACCCTCGTGACCGCTTTTTAACAGCGCAGAGTGGTTCCCGGCAGCATCCATAAAAAAATCCAGCCCTGCTTCCTGGATCCTCTCCCGAAACCAGAGGCGCGCCTGCAGGTGCGCTTCGCTGAAGGTAGTCCGGTCGATCCCTCCCAGAATCGTTGATGCCGATCTTGGAAAGCGCTTCAAAATCGGATTTCAGGCGAGAAGAGTCAACTGCGAGTGTTTCCATATCGGTTCATCCATTTAATGATAGGTCGCCTGCCTGGCGGTTGAATTGGGTCTGGTAAAGCCCGGCATAAAGCCCGCTAAACATAAGTAGCTCTTCATGAGTGCCCTGTTCGACGATTCTGCCGTGGTCCATCACCAGGATCTGGTCCGCTGCCAGAATGGTGCTCAAACGGTGAGCAATCACTATGCTTGTACGGTCAGCCATCACATGTTTTAGCGCAGTTTGAATCAGCGCTTCTGATTCGCTATCCAGGTGGCTTGTCGCTTCGTCAAGGACAAGGATGGCTGGATTCTTTGAGGATCACTCTTGCCAGTGCGATGCGCTGTTTTTCTCCGCCGCTCAACCTGTAGCCTCGCTCCCCAACGATCGTGTCGTACCCTTCAGGAAGCTCGGAAATGAATTCGTGAATATTAGCCGAACGGCAGGCAAATTTAAGCTCTTGCTGGGTCGCATCAAGTTTTGCATAGACCAGGTTTGTTCGGATGGTATCGTGGAATAAATGGGTCTCCTGCGTGACCATGCCGATTTGTGCGCTCAGCGAATCTAGGCTGACCTGACGTAAATCATTCCCGTCGATCAGGATCTGTCCGCTGGTTGGGTCGTAGAGGCGTGGAATGAGATAAGTGAGTGTTGTCTTTCCTGCGCCGCTAGGTCCAACCAGCGCAACCAGCTGCCCGGCTCGAACGGTGAAGGAGATATCATCTAAAGCGTCCAGGCGAGCCTGGCTCCTGTACATTTCAGATTCGATTTGATCGCTGGATTCCTGGACATAAGGTTCTTCTTGAGGTTTTGCCTTGTCTGGCGAATCAGCAATTTTTGTTCGCTTCTGTCCATCATCCGGTTTTTGTGTTGGTGCATTCCCTGAAAAAACCGCGGTCACATTGCTCATGGAGCCGTGGCGCTCAACCTGGCTGAGCAGGGCGACTTTTTCCGGGTCATATCGGAAAGAAACATGATCGAAAATAAGCGATTTAGACATCCTTTGGATTGAAATGGCATTGGGTTTTTCTTCAATCTCAAGAGGTAAATCGATAACTTCAAAGACACGCTCAAAACTGACGACGGAAGTAGCGAATTCTACGGGGGCGTTCGCCAGGCCTGAGAGAGAGCTGTAGAGGCTGGACAGATATGCGCCAAACGCGACGATAGTCCCGATTGTGAATACTTGATTGATCACGAGGTATCCGCCAAATCCATACACCAATGCTGTTCCTATCGCGCTCAACAACCCTATGATGACAAAGAAAGAAGTCCCAAGAACCGCACGCTGGATTCCGACATCCCGTACCCCCTTTGCGCGCTCCTGAAAGCGAGCAGTCTCGAGGTTCGCGCGTCCAAAGAACTTAACCAGCAGCACCCCACTGATATTCAGGGTTTCGTTCATCATCGCACTCAACTTTGCGTTCGCGTCCATCCCTTGTCGGGCGACGTCCCGCAGCCGGTTCCCCATTTTCCTTGCCGCGATGATGAATAGCGGCAGAATCAGGATGCTGGTGATCGTCAATCGCCACTCCAGACTGAGCATCACGATCAAGACTGCAGCAGCCTGAACGATGTTGGTGATGATCCCGACAATTGTGTTGCTGATTGCGTTTTGAGCTCCAACTACGTCATTATTCAGACGGCTCATTAATTCCCCCACTTTGGTGTTCGTGAAGAAGCGAAGCGACATCCTTTGCAGCCGTCCAAAAAGAGAGACTCGCAAGTCGTAAATCACTCCCTCGCCAATGCTGGCATTCAATCTTCTCTGAAATACGCTGATCACGCCTCCCAATGCCGGGATGATTAGTAACCCTAGCGAAATCAAGATTAGCTGTTCGACATTCCCTTCTGGAATTGTCGTATCGATAAGGGTACGCAAGAGAAGCGGTGTCAATAATGTCAGACCTGTTCCTGCCAAAATTAGGATCAGCATCCAAAGAATCTGCCAGCGGTACGGCTTTGAATAGGTCAGGACTCGCCGCATCAGCGCCGGCGTTACCTTCGGTTTTTCCTCAGAAGCGCTAAGATAACTCCACCATCCCCCGCCGTGCATTGCCATAAGGTTGATTCTCCAGGTCAGAATATTTTGTTATTAGTGAACGAAGATATTATAAAACGCTTATTCTTTCTGGCGGTGGAGAATAGGTCAACTTGGTATAATCGCTATTTGTAATGTCAAAATCTATACACTGGTCTCAACGGTATCTGATATTATGCATTTCAATATCCGCACTGCTGGCTGGCTGCCGGGCGGCTGGGCAGAATCGATCTGAAACTCCTGCCCAGCTCAAACCAGGCAGAACAGCAATCCTGAAGCCTCCGGACTTTTCGACTCAGCATCCTGCTCCATCAGCCGTACCCCCTGACTCGTACATTCCGGCGATTTCAACGACACAAGCACCTGATATTACGAGTATTCCGTCCGCTGTTTCAAGACTGGACGGAAGCGATGAAACCAGCCTCCCAACTCCGGCATCACTTGGACCCGGTTGGATTTTGCTCGAACCGGAAACAACCGCAGAACCGCCAATTCGGTCGTATGTTTGTCCCTGGATCGATCTTGCAAAACCCTTCCGACATATACATTCAGAACGATCCAGGAATATCCGCACGATCCGAGCGCCTACACTCAGGGTCTGGTCTTTGAAAATGATCTTTTATATGAAAGCACTGGCTTGCGCGGAGAATCCTCGCTGCGCGTTGTCAACCTGGAAGACGGCAGGGTGCTTCAGATGAAGAACATTCCGAGACCTTTCTTTGCGGAGGGTATCGCCTTATGGAAAGAAAAAATCTACCAGCTTACCTGGCAGGAAAAGACTGGATTTATTTATTCCGACGATAATTTAGAGGAGCTGGAACGATTTTATTACCCAGCGTGAAGGTTGGGGTTTCACGGCTGATCGAGAAAAGCTCGTGATGAGCGACGGCACGGATCGATTGACCTTTCTGGATCCTATCAGCCTGGTGGAGACCGGCTACATTCGGGTTAGCTCTGGTCCCTTTTCGGTTCAAGGTATTAATGAGCTGGAATATATCTCTGGTGAAATCTGGGCGAATATTTATCAGACCGCCTGTATCGCCCGGATCGATCCAAAGACCGGAAAGGTTACAGGCTGGATCGACCTTTCCGGGCTGCTGGAGCGGGATGAAATGATCACAGCCCAGGTTCCTAATGGAATAGCCTTCGACGAGAATAGCGGTAGAACCTTTGTGACGGGTAAATTTTGGCCGAAACTTTTCCAGATTGACGTAGAACCAGTTCAGTAGGAATGCAGATAAAAAGACTGACGTGGCTTACCAGCATGCGTGGTGCTCTTCGGCGAATCCAAAAAGATCCTCAATTCGGATTTCTTCTCCTTCATCCAGCTGAACTCGCCCCGAATAATGTCCGAACATTTGATGCACTTGACTGAAGATTATTTTTAAGTCGGTTTGGGCGATCCTCTTTAATCGGAACAAACTTCAGCTCGATCCGTCTCTGGTTATCTTTGAAGATCCAGGGTTGTAGATAATCCCCAGGATTGTAATTAAAAAGCACCTGGTCGAGCTTGTGTACACGACCATCTACCAGGATGCAGTTTTCGGTAGCTGCAGAAGTATCTCCAAATCCGCATCCAAAATTTAATCCGATAGTCCTCCCATCCGGCAGGTGGCCCGAAGCGCTGGCCCAGTTCCAGAAACTGCGATATGCCCAGACACCGCGCCCCCAATCCAGGGAGCCAAGGCTGCTGCTCGGATCGAGAATTTCCTCATCCTCTCCATACTTCAGGCGTCCTTCAACTGGGAGACAATTAATCTTTTGATTGTAGTAGAAACGTCGCTTTTCAATAGGAATAACGATCGTCATAGATTCCTGGTCCGGCGGAGAGATGAGTTTTAATACTGCCTGGATTCCGCGCCCTTCATGGAAGGCGGGCCAGTCGACACGAACCTCACGGCAGCCGTTATCTGTTCGGAAATGCAGCTTTAACCCCTTTCCCTTCATACTTCAATTCGCCGTATGCACTGCTTTGGGCGAGCTCAACCCCTCTCCCCAACAGGGAAACCAAGCCTTCTTCGTGCAGCTCACCGGTTTCATAATCAAACACATAAACAAAGATATTTCCGGCATAACCGAGATGAGCGATCGTGGCAGAAAAAAACTTCTTAGGAGTGAAAACAGCATAATAATCCCACTGTTTTACCCTCAACGACTGAAAGGGTCGAATCAACCTGGGATAAAATGACGCCCGCTCCAAATTTCCAGATAAAAGTGGATATCTCGCCCATCCCACCTGTAATAATTCTCCTTTTGGACCAAGTAGAGGGCCAGATTGTGTGACTTCATGCTGCATAATTTTTCTCCCAGGGACAAGTGTATCCCCATCTTGACCGTTGGTCAATCAAAGTTTCAGCACGCAAAGGATTTGCTGGATGCGCTTGATGTTGCTATTCGAAAAAAAGCAGGTACATATAACTTGAAGGTCACTTCTGATGTAATTCTCATCAGTCTTCGGTATAATCCTTGGGACTTCTCAAGGGATGAATTTAGTAATGGACGAGCAGATAAAAAATATTCTCGACAGCCTGCCAATTAAACCGGGCTGCTATATGATGAAAGATGCCGAAGCGAAAGTGATCTATGTCGGCAAAGCAGTTAATTTACGGAGCAGGGTCCGTTCCTATTTTCACACCCATGCAAATCACGATCGCCGCATCCAGAAGATGGTCTCTCACATTCGGGATATTGAGTGGATTGTGGTTGGATCGGAGCTTGAAGCGCTCATCCTTGAGATGAACATGATCAAAAAATATCGACCGAACTACAATGTCCGGTTGAAAGATGATAAACGTTATCCCTATATCAAAGTCCATTGGGCGAATTCATACCCGACTGTAACAATAACGCGCCAAATGGTCCAGGACGGTTCGCGTTATTTTGGGCCGTATACCAGCGTTTGGGCTGTACACCAAACTCTCGACCTCCTGCGAAGGATCTTTCCTTTTCTTACCTGCGATCGAGATATCACTGGAAAGGATGAACGGGCGTGTTTGTATTATGATATCAAGCTTTGTACCGCGCCTTGCATCGGAAAAATCGACCAGCCTGCTTATCGCTTGATGATCTCGGATCTCTGCCAGTTCCTCGAAGGACGGACAGAGAGCGTGGTCTCGCGTCTTCGTGCAGAAATGGAAAAAGCCGCAGATGAGATGCGTTTTGAACAGGCTGCTTCAATCCGTGACCAGATTAGAGCAATTGAAACCGTTGTGGAGCGCCAGAAAATTATCTCGAGCGATTTCATCAATTCTGATGTCCTGGCGCTGGCTCGGTCCGATAGTGACGCATGTGTTCAAGTGTTCTTTATCCGGGGCGGAAAACTGATCGGAAGAGATTATTTCCTGCTGGAAGGAGCTGAGGATACTACTGATGCGAAAGTTATGGCCGAGTTTATCAAGCAGTTCTACAGCCAGGCATCGATCGTTCCTTCGCAGGTGCTGCTGCCGAACGAAGTCGAAGAAGCTCAAATCATCAGGCAATGGCTGGGACAGCGTCGTGAGGATCAAAAAGTGGAAATTCTTGTTCCTCACCAGGGTCATCAACAAGAATTGATCCAGTTGGCAGCGGAGAATGCGGCCGAAACCTTGCGCTCGCTCCAGGCTCAATGGCACGCCGACCGGCACCGCCAGGAGCAGGCTATGGCAGAGCTGCAGTCGGCTCTGGGATTAGAGACACCATTGAATCGGGTGGAATGTTATGATATATCCAATATCCAGGGCACGGCTGCGGTTGGGAGTATGGTTGTTTTTGAACAAGGGATTCCAAAGAAGGGACTCTATCGACGATTTAACATCCGCAGCGTCAGCGGTCCCGACGATTTTGCCAGCATGGAAGAAGTGCTAACTCGACGGTTCAACCGCTGGAAAACCGCTCAAGAAAATCCGGCGCCTGGGAAGAAAATTGACCCGTCATTTTCGCTTTTACCGGATTTTCTGATTGTGGACGGCGGTAAAGGACAGCTTGGTCGGGCACTTTCGGTGTTGGAGAAATTTGGACTGATTGGAAAATTCCCGGTAGCTGGGCTGGCGAAGCAAAATGAAGAGCTATTTTTTCCGGACCGCGAACTTCCATTGATCCTGCCGCGCAGCTCTCAGGCTTTGTTCTTGATCCAACGGATCCGTGACGAAGCGCATCGTTTTGCGATCACTGCTCATCGGCAGCAGCGCTCAACAAAGGGATTGGCTTCACGATTGGATTCGATCCCGGGGATTGGACCTGCACGCCGAAAAGCTTTGCTCTCTCGATTTGGCTCGATAGATGGCATTCTTCAAGCCTCATTGGATGAAATCGCAGAGATCAATGGGATCAATCACGCCCTGGCAGAAACGATCAAAGGCGGGTTAGAATAAACAATTGATGTTTGATGAAATTTGGAGAGATGAAATGGCAAAGAAGTCTGTGCGCTCAAAACGCGAAATCCGGAATCTGAGGTTCCAGCAATTGCTATTTATTATGGTCGGTTTGATGGTAATCCTTTCAATGGTAATATCCCTTTTGGTAAAGTAGCAGGCGATGTTAACGATGAAAGTCAATTTCTATGCAACATTGCGGGGGGTCGTTGGACAGAAAACTGTCGAATTTGAACTGCCAGAAGGCGCAACCGTTCAAAATCTCCTTGCTGAGATGATCCGTCGTTTTCCCGCGCTAAAACATGAGCTGCAGAATGAAAATGGGGAGCTGTACTCGCACGTCCACATATTTGTTAACGGCCGCGACGCCCCCTTCCTTGAAAATGGGATGGATACAGAACTCAAAGATCAGGATGTGATCGGGGTTTTTCCTGCGGTGGGAGGGGGATAATCTTTCAGGCGGAAGGATCAAGCTTAAGAAAAATTCGTGCCGGGTGCGCAGGTCCGTCCGTCTCTCCTTCAAAAGGCAAGAGTCCCAAGGTAACAGGTTTCCCATTCTTTTCCAACTTGATCCTCGCAAAGCCCAGGTCGGATGGGCTGGGGAATGGGACGTATTCCACGATTGTCCAACCGAAGTTTTGGATTTCACGCAAGTAAAATGCCTGAAGGGCTTCGATGCTGCTTGTGCCGGCATACGCTCGCCAGTGTGCTGGCTCTCGGATGCCGCTCAGAAAATCCTCTGCTGGAACAGCTTCATAATTCGGTGGCAGCGGCAGCCCGTCGCTGGTTGTGAAAACGCCTGCAACTTCTGCCGGAAACCGCAGGCTGGAAATAATCTCTGTCGCGAAATGTTGGAAAATCTCATATTCTTGCTTCAGATGCAGGACCACAAAATGGAGCACAATCAGATCTTTCTGAAGGATCCCGGTCCATAACCGGCGGTCATCCTTTTTGGGCATGACGATCTCGGCTTCAAGGCCGTTCGCGACGCCTAATCTCCAGGGGGCGGAACCGACCTCTTTGGCGCCAAGCCAGCTTGCCAGCATCCCGATGTGCCGATTCCATAAGGGTTCAATTGGCTTTCGGACGGAGTTCCATTCACATCGGATCAGAATTTGCCCGGAATTCGCTCCATGATAGTCCGGGTCAAGCGCTTCGGGGATAGCTGCAAAGCATTCCACTTCCCCTTTGGAGAGATGGTGCCATGAATCGGGGTAGGTTAGCTCGTATCCCCAGAGCACATGTTGATAGACACTCATCGCTTTCTCCTCTGAGAATCGGTTAGCAGATCATAAAATTTGGGGCAGCAGTGAAGCTGCTGCCCCAATCTGATTCAATTGTGATCGCCCAAAGGCGTATCCCTTGTACCTGCAAATGCTTAATCGCCGCTTTCATGCACCCAGGCGTAGACCGAGTCAAGCTGCTCGTCGGTGATCGTCCAGACGACATTGTGCGGCGGCAGCTTCTCGTAGCGCATGAACTCCGGCGGGCGGTCATCCTCGGCGGTGAAGCCGGCGCTCTCGTTGAACAGGCGCTCCATCTTCAGGATTTCTTTGCCGATCGGGATCACATCGCCACCGGTGATGTTCTGACCGGTGACGCCGGCGACGGTTTCGGCCATCCCTTCCCAGCCCTTGGCGATGTCCAGGATGGGGAAGGCGATGAACAGGCAGTAGCCGGTGCTGTCGATGAAGGCGGTGGCAGCCTGGAAGGTCAGCGAAAGCTCAGCTTTGCCTTCGTCGGAGAGCGGGTCAAGCTTGCCGCTGACGCCGGCGATTTCAGGGGCGATGGTGTAACCGGCGGTGTGGTCGGCGCCCATCGGGGTGGTGGCGTAGGTGACGCCAATGCCTTTGACGGCGCGCGGTTCGTATGCCGGCATCGACTGGCCTTGCAGGCTGGGACGCGGTGGACGCCAAAAGCCTTGGCGGTCGCTTCCACGCCCTGGCCCGAGGATGCGGCCCATCGGCGTGCCCTTCTGGACTTCATCAAGCAGGTCCTTGAAGCGCGCCTTCTGCGTCGCCGAAGGGTAGCAGGCCGCCTTCCATGGCGATCGCGATGGTGTTGCCGGCTTCGATGGTATCCAGGCCGATGTCATTGCATTCATGCGTCATCTCGGCGATGCAATCCAGGTCTCTGATGCCGCAGTTCGCGCCCATGGCCCAGACGGTTTCATATTCCAGGCAGGAAACCTGCGTTGCCGTCTTCATCCGGGTAGATGCTGGAGCATTTGATGATGCAGCCGGGATGGCAGCCGTGGTCTGTCGTGCCCTCGCCTTTCCCGCCGGGCAGCGTTTCTCGATGACTTCGGCGATCGCTCGCCGGAGATCATTGGCCGCGCCTTCAAACTGGCCGGCGCTGAAGTTGCGGGTGGGCAGGCCGCCGGCTTCGTTCAGGATGTTGATCAGGACGGCCGTACCGAATGCATTCAGCCCGCCGCCTTTTTTCGTCAGGCCGTGCTCCTGGATCGCTTCGGTCAGTTTCTTGCGCCCTGCTTGAATGTCTCCTGGTTGGCGATCTCGACCCCTGCGCCGCCTTTATCGTCAATGACCATGGCCTTGATGCCGCGAGCTCCCATCACCGCGCCCAAGCCACCGCGTCCGGCATAGCGTCCTGGCTTGTTCTCCATATCATTGACCGAAATACCGGCATTGGAGAGCTTCATCTCTCCGGCCTGGCCAATGCCGATCACGGCTGTTTTTGGATATTTCTCCCACAGCAGATCATCGACCTCGTACATGCCCTTGCCAACCAGCTCGGAGGCATCTTCGAATTTGACGCCATCTTTGATGACGACCACGGTGTACCATTTACCCTTTGCCGGCGTGCCTTCGATGATAATCGCATGCCAATCGCAATTTGGCGATCATGCTGTCCAGCTCAGGCCGCCGGCATTGGATTCTTTGATCCCACCGGTCAGCGGGCTTTTGCCGCCAAAAGAAGTGCGTCCGCTGCTCGGCGCGGCAGGAGAGCCGGTCACCCATCCTGGGGCGATGACGAGTTTATTGTTGGGTCCCAAAGGATGGCAGGATGGATCAACCTCATCGCAGACAATGGCGGTTGTCAGGCCGCGTCCTCCCCAGCGTGCCCATTTTTCCGGGACATCTTCGTATGTTGCTTTTAAATCGAGTCATATTAATTCGCAGAATTTTCTTTGCCATTTTTTTCTCCTTGTGTTTGAAATTGGGATGGAGTTTATTTATCCTCTAAATGGGTGTATGTATGGTGCATAGCGCCATGTGTTTTCATGGCTTCCGTGAGATCATCGGACATTCTTACTCCATCGCGGTATTGGTAAGGCCACATCCGATCGACCGAAAAAATGCCAATGTGATCTCCTTCACTTAGTATTTGACCTTCTCCAGTGATCAATCCAGGAACATCGCACAGCACTGCATTGATGAACAGATAACCGCGCTCGTGTTCCGGGATTCCGAAAAATGCCAGCAGATCTGCTTTCGTCGAGCCTTCTTCGAGAGTGACTTCTGCGTTCGCTACGTGTTTCCCTCCATGATATCTTGCCAGGGAGCCATATAATGAAACGTTTACATGGATTCTGCTTGTTTTTTGCTCGTTGGTCATAAATTGTCTTATTGGAAGCTTGAAAGTTTGCGTCTGGATCATCAACATTTTTTTTGAATGGTCAAATATTAGTGGAATTCTTCCTACAAAATATTAATTACCAATCTTAATTGTACAAAGTTGATGTAATATGGTTAGAAACGTCAATTTGAATTGTAAATTAATATTAGCATTGACCTTCATGATGTGCAATATTAAGTTTATTTTTAGCATACCCGACTATCGCTTTCTTTTGTATAATATTGGAAATGGTTGAGGATTGTTGGTAGCAATGGCGAGAGATCGATACGGTCGTACAATTAATTACTTAAGGATTTCCCTTACTGATCACTGCAATCTGCGTTGTCTTTATTGCATGCCGGATGAAGTTCGATTTAAACCAAATGAAGAATTGCTTCAAGATGACGAAATTCTTCGATTGGTCAGAATATTCACTTCTTTAGGTTTTGAGAAATTTCGATTAACAGGTGGAGAGCCAACAGTCCGCTCTGGGGTAGTCGATCTCGTACGCAATATTGCTCAAACGCCTGGGGTCCGTTCGCTCTCGATGACAACCAATGGAGTGCTTTTTTCGCTGTCTTGCGAAACCATTGGCAGAGGCCGGCCTCAAGCGGGTTAACTTCAGCCTGGACACGCTGGATCCAGAGAAGTTCAAATGCCTGACCCGCAATGGGGACTTTTCGAACGTATGGTCCGGCATTCAGGCTGCAGAAGAAGCGGGACTTACTCCTATAAAAATCAATGCAGTTGTCGTACGCAACTATAATGAAAAAGACGTGGTCGATCTGGCAGATCTCACGATTAGTCGTCCCTGGCAGGTTCGGTATATCGAAATGATGCCTTTCGGTGGAGCGACTGACTTTCAGCAATCTCAGGCGGTCAGCGCGGGTGAAATTCGATCCTGGATCGAAGCCCGTTATGGGGCGTTGGAATTGTTGAATGGGGGGAAGTTGGATGGCGAAGCTCAGATGTATAAGATAAAAGGAAGCAGCGGGATGCTTGGTTTCATATCCACTGTTTCTGATCCCTTCTGCGCAAGCTGCTCGCGCGCCAGGTTGACGGCAGACGGCCGGTTGAGAATGTGCCTTCTCAGGGAATTAGAGCTTGATATCCTGACACCAATGCGAATGGGTGCCAGCGATAGTGAGCTGACTGAATTGATCCGAGAAGGGATTTGGGTGAAACCGTGGGGACATCAGCTGGCTGCTGGATTTGTCCCCCTTAACCGGGTGATGAGCCAGATCGGCGGCTAAACGGTTCCCAATCTCTGCAATTTCATACTGATTTCCCGCCATTGAATTTTTGATACGCCCAGCTTCTGGCGGATTTTTTCATGATCCATTTCAGCTTTCCAATCGTTCAACGCGCATGTCCAGCGGCACATGTCGAAGGATAGGTGTTTTTCCAACCCTGCTTCTGTGCTTAAATCTTCCAACAGGTATTCCAACCGGCGCTGTGACCACGGGAAAAGGCGATCTCTCAGATTATATTGAGCAGCATACTCCTGGTAGACCTCTTGCCAGCTCTCTTGAAGTACAATTTTTCTTTCTTTATAGCGATTCTGCGAGCCAGGATATCGAATGAAAAGCAGGGGGCCGCCAGGGGCTTCTAGCTCGAGGTGGTTTAACGTCAAGCCCAGGCATTCCCCCTTCTTGATTCCTGTACTTAATAACAAAGACACCAAAGCGAGAGGTCTTGCATCGGGTTTCGAAGCGCTCCGATGCTTCTCAGCTGTCTCAAGCACCAGCTGGACCTCTGCTTCACTTAATACAGTTGCTAATGGGCTGATTGCGCTTTTTTGAGGGACTTTTTCGGCGGGGTCAACCATGAGAACCCCATATTGAGTCAACCAGCGAAAAAATGCTTTAAGGGAAGTGATTCTGCGAGCCAGGGTCTTTGGACTGCACGGGACGCCTCTTCCGGACTGCATCCAATCTAAAAATTGATTGAGGTCTCCAGTAGAAATTTGACCGATGCTGCGGTCAGGCGGAAGGTAGGTTGCCAATAGGTTCAGATCAGACATGAAAGCCTTGACGGTATGGGGGGAAACTCCCTGATCCTCAAGGAAGAACCGCCAGGCTTTGATGGTTGGACCAAGCAAGCTGGATGAATTGATATGGGCGTTGGAAATCAGATCGCTCATAGAAGATTTCGTTTCAGGTGACATTTTTATCCCTATTATCTTTCGTATAGTCGATATGCTCCAGTTTAGCTGAAAATTGCAGGATTGTCAACGGATGAAGTAAGTCCCCAGCAAATAGATGGGTTATAATTGCCGCGTTCAAAACATCGAGCCATGAGGGATCATCTGTAAATACCCAACAATAATATAAGCTTAGTCATGATTAAATGACGGGAAGGTGGAAGAATGCTAAGAACGAGACATTTTATTTTATTCGTGGGAGCAGTGTTTACATTAATTAGCTGCCAGATTTTATCGAAATCAACCGAAGCACCACAGACTCCAGGTGCGGCAGTCACAACGGCTGAAGTGAACGCATACCCTGTGGAATATCCAGTTGTAGAAATCAATCCGAATGAATATCCCGGACCACAGAGTCAACCCATCGGAGCTGACATGGTTTATCCAGAGCTTAAAGATGGTGATTCGTTTGATTGGACGAGGGTGTATGGTCCCCTTGAATCCGGTCAGGTTGAAAAGGTGCAGCAAACTCACGACCTTAAAGTATTTCTGACCTTAAAAGACGGTCGCACCATAATGACGGTAGAACCTGCTATCGATGAAATCTTGAAGTTGATTCAAGCTTGCGGAGACCCGTGTAAAGATATTCGCGTGGCTACGGAATAGATGTCTGGGTTGGAGATGGATTTCCCTCCAACCCTAATTCTCTGGCGATCGGTCGCATCGCCAGGATGACATTGTCTATATGTTCCCAAAGTGGGACACCAAAATCGGCAGTGCTGGCTTCAATCTCGGTCCTGTTTGCCCCGGCTGCAAAGGCGCGGTCTTTCCATTTCTTCTTTACGGATGAATATGTCAGATCTTCAAGCGACCTCGATGGACGAACCAGGGCGACAGCAGTGATCAATCCAGTGATTTCATCACAAGCAGCCAGTGCCTTTTCCATCTTCGATAGTCTGAGTACTCCGGTGTGGTCAGCATGACTGAGGACTGCTCGGATGATGTCTTCCGGAACCGCGCGATCGCGTAAAATGACCGCTCCAGCCTGGGGATGATCCTCAAGGGTCGGATGAATTTCCCAATCGAAATCATGAAGAAGCCCGGTAATTCCCCATTTCTCAATATCCTCGTTCAATTTCTCGGCATAAAAACGCATCGCTGCCTCTACGGCGAGCATATGCCTGAATAGGTTCTCATTCTTGATGTATTCTTTTACGATAGCATATGCATCTGAGCGGTTCATTGAGCCTCCAATGGAAAAATTGGTTCCTTTTCGCCCAGGATCGGTTCTGGGCGGGATATATGGACTTCCCAAAGTGCGTTGAGCGTCGCAGGAGTTTCGCGCAGGTTCCACCAGACCAAAGATCGGCGAGTATAGCTGCGCTGGTCGGCTTGAACTCCGACACTGGAAAGCCCAAGCTTATTGCACACATACACGGCACGAGGCAGATGGAATTTTTGAGTGACCAGAATTGCCTCGCTTAAGCCAAATATTTCACGGGCACGATAACAGGTATCGTAGGTGCGCCGGCCTGCGTAGTCGAGCACGATATCTTCGTCGGGTACGCCTAGCGCGATTGCGTATTCACGCATCGCTCCAGGTTCATTGTAATCGAGATGGCTGTTGTCTCCGCTCATCAACAGCTTTTCCACTTTTCCTGAGAAATATAATTCTGCCGCCGTTTTCACACGGTCTCTCAACACAGGCGTAGGGCTGCCATCCCACCACAATCCGGCGCCAAAGACGATTGCCACTTTACTGGATGGGACATTTTCAACCGAAAAAATCTTTGAAGTGCTGTAGTGCCTGGTGACCAGCCGCGGTAACACAATTACACTCAGGAAGGCTAAAATTGCTGAGAAAACAATCCAAAGAAACATCCTTAACACTCTCATACTCATAAATTAGATTTTATCAGATTGAATTGCGATCTTCTTCGTAATGATAACCAAATTTGTCGAACGGTTATGATCCCGAAGACCAGCAACCCGACAATCGAAAAACCTGTGGCGATCCTGGAATCCAATGGTTGGTAAGACAAGCTTAGATGATGAGTACCCGAAGGGATGAATACACTTCGAAAGGCATGGTTAGCGCGATAGACGTTTGTCTCTTTTCCGTCCAGAAATGCTTTCCAACCCGGAGCATAAACTTCGCTGAGAACCAGGAATCCGGAGTATTTTGTCTGGATATCTAATTCTAGATCGTCATTTTCAAATCGCTTCCATTCAATAATGGAGGCAGGTCCAGAGATATTTTTGACATTTCTTTCTATAAACGTTGGATTTTGCTCCAATGGAAGCGAATCTTCAAAAAGCACCGAGTTTTGGAAATCGAACTTTCCGCTCGTTAGTTTCTCAAGCGCTGATTCTTTATCGGTCTCAATTACCGAATTAAAAACCATCATCGCTCGTGGCAGAGATGATTTATTAAGGTAGACATAGACTCCATCCCTGGTCATAAATGGTTCTAAATTCTCTTGTGAAAGTGGCCAAGGACTGATGATGTATTTAACATTCATATAATCCACTAACGGCCAATCAGGCTGCCACATCTGGCGATAACCTTTTCCACCTTGAGCCGCATATATCTGCATATACCAGCGATAGATTGGGAGATCATACCCGCCCAGGTCGTAAAGACCGTAGAGTGCACCCACATTAGGCCAAAAAGTAGGTGGGATCGATAAAATGCGAAACAGGTCATTATCTTTGGTGAGCCGCTTTGACAATCGAATTTCTGGGATTAAGACCTGATTGGGGACTGTTGTATTAAAACCACGCGAAACAATAAATAGTTCTATGAAAGTGAGAGCGATAAATAGAATTAGGCTCAAATGAACAAATCGATTTTTTTTATGAACGATCCAGAGGATGAAAAGCGTAAACGGGATAATCACGAGAGAAACAATTGTACGAGGCTGTTGCAGCGTTAAGACATAAGTAAACCATTCATCGACAATATCACTTAAAGCAATTACCTTTGATGGAATTATGAACCATTTTATTATACTGACAGCCACTAAGAATGATACAACGATGCTAGTAATCAAAATCATCAGTCTGCGAAAGTGTAGATCAGCTTTTTGTTGGGAGATAAAAGAAGCTCTCCAATATTCCAATCCTATCCCGGAAAGGACCGCACCAAGGAAACAAAAATGTAATCTAAACCAATCTGTATTCACACTATTAAATATGGGTAAGTTATTTACGATCTCTAAACCAGGTAGACGCACAACCAGAGCAAGGAGAAAGAGCGCAGCTGCTGTCAACCATCTATTTTCGGATTTATCCAGGAAACTTTTATATCCCGCACCGAAGGCAAGAATAAATGGAATGAAACCAAAGAAAATTATCGGATAAAATTTCGCCAACTCCGTCATATTCATATATGTTTCATCAGTTGGATTTCCAAAAAAATTAGGCATTATTAAAGCAGAAAGATAGCCAAGGTTCTTGATCCATTCTTCGGAATATAAAATTGATTGTCCAGGATTGACGGCTCGATCAAAAGTTGATCGACTTCTGCTGGTTAAATCGCTTTGGCGAATGAAATTTGCTGTAGGAATCCATTGGATTGAGCCTATAAGAAAACCAATCCAGATAGCCAAAAGATAATAAGATATCATCTTCATTTTCAAAGGCTTTATCTCGGAGGAAGATAAAATTCGCCCTCCAAAATACAATGTGAATAACAAAAGGTTTCCAAAAGTTGTCTCCGGATGACCGCCGAGGAATGACATGCCTAATGCTAATCCTGCCATTCCAGACCAAAAAGCAGCTTTGGAACCCGACAGGATTTTCGCTCCAGCCCACATCATCATCGGGAGCCAGACAAACGAAGAAACGGCTGCATGTCCTGGACCCCATAAAATGGCAACAGAGAAAGCGAAAGAAATTGCAGCAAGCCATGCCCCATATATTCCAATTCTCAATTCCCGGGCAAATAAAAAGGTGAACATACCTCCGATCAAGATATTCATCAATGCTCGAAGGGTAGCTACATAGCCAGCGCTGAACAGGAACATTAGCAAATTGGGTGGATAAAACAATCCTGGTTGACCATTTGCGACTAAAGGTTGGCCTGCAAGAAGATATGGATTCCATAATGGAACCCGACCAAATGCTTGTTCGTATTTTGAAGCAATGGTATGCCAGACAAATAATTGTTGATTATGATCTGAAGACCAAAAATTGTTGGATTGAGCAAAGCCGGGAGGAGCTGTTTCCTTAAAAACGGGATCTTGATAAAAATTATCCCATGGAACCATCACATGGTTCTTTAAAAACACCTCAGGGAACAGCAAAAATATACCGAACAGCAAAGTAAAAAATGGAAGGAGGACCTCAAATTTCCTGGGGGTATTAAGCATTGGATGGTACAACTATAAATAGATGTTCTACTATGTTCAATTATTATTTCCCATCTCAGGTTAGGATTGAAAATGCTATAATTCGATCTGGATTGTCCGAGATATGAGATCCAGAAAATGCAGCTTCTAACTCATCGATGGGAATAATATATCTGGGCAAGAGTTTTTCCCCGAGATCTTTCAGGAATGTTATGATTACTAAACATGATAAGCATCAGGTTCATAAATTTTACCATCATTGATTTATTGAAACGGAGACCATCAATTTGATTCTTTTTTCTCGTATGGTTTCTATCCAAAGGATAAAATCCCAAAACTCATGAAAACTGAGCTGGAATACGAACAAACATTAGAATATCTCTACTCCTTTGTCGATTACAGTCTCACCCACGATCTCCAAAATTTACCGGAGAAATTCGACCTTGAACGGATGAGGCAGTTCATGGGGTATCTTGGAAACCCTCATGAGAATTACCCGATCATTCATGTAGCTGGGACAAAGGGCAAAGGATCTGTTTGTGCTTTCTGCGCCAGCGCGCTTCAAGCCGCTGGTTTTCGAACTGGCCTTTATACATCGCCTCACCTGCAGGATTATGCGGAGCGGATTCAGATTGATGGTCAGCCGATTGCACATTCTGAGCTCGTCAGCCTTGTGAATGAGATTCGCCCGCTTCTGGATCAAGGCACAAAACTAACCACTTTCGAGATTACTACTGCTCTGGCATTTCTTTACTTCTCAAGGAAGGAAGCGACCGCTGTCGTTGCCGAAGTCGGATTGGGTGGAAGGCTCGATGCGACAAATATTGTCAATCCGGTTGTTTCGGTGATCACATCGATCTCGTACGATCACATGCAGGTTCTGGGCAGTACATTGACTGAAATTGCAGCGGAAAAAGGTGGAATAATCAAGCCCGGCGTTCCCGTCGTTGTTGCCCCACAGCCGGAAGAAGCACAAATTATTATTAAACGTCTTTCGTCGCAGCGTAATGCCCCATTGATCCAGGTTGGGGAAGATTATCAATACATTCAGCTAAAAAAATCACTGGATGGGCAATCGATGCAAATTTGGAAGTCCGATGACAACCGAAACCCAAAAAAGGTACGGTTAATGGTCCCATTACTAGGCACCCACCAGATTGATAACGCCGCGACTGCTTTTTCTGCGCTTAGCGTCGCGAATTCTCGTGGGCTGGCGATTTCAGATAAATCTATCCAGAATGGATATCGAAAAGTTAAATGGCCGGGACGATTTGAAGTATTGAGGAAAAAACCTCCGGTCGTGATCAATTCGGCGCACAATCCAGATTCAGCCCAACGCCTGAACCAGACCCTTGAAGAATATTTTCCTGATTATCCTGTCATCCTGGTTTTTGGTGCATCTGAAGACAAGGATATTCAAGGGATGCTTGCTGTTCTGATTAAAAAGGTGAAGCTCGTGATTTTTACGCGTTCTTACCACCCGCGTGCGGCAGATCCTAATCAGTTAATGAAGATGGTCGAGGTTTACGAAAAGCGCGCAATCGTCATTCCTGCTGTAGAAGACGCACTGGAAGAAGCGATAAGACAGGCGGGGGATGATTCGTTAATTCTTGTGGCTGGGAGTATTTTCATCGCGGCTGGGGCGCGTCATTCCTGGTACAATCGAAAAAGAATACATCCTTCATAAGATAATCTAAATATTTCACTCAATTCGGATGATTAAATGAGAAATGATGATTGGTATATTCGTGACGAGGACGAAGATTTCGGCGACGCTATGCACCGTCGAACCGAGGAGCTTTACAATATCCCGGACGCCGTTCAAAATGAAGATGGTTTGATCGAATGTCCGGTTTTACCGCTGCATGACTTGATTGTCTTCCCCCATATGATCTCTCCTGTATTTCTTTCGCAGGAGACAGCTCTGCTTGCCATTGAAGAAGCTCAATTAAATGATCAGACAGTCATTGCCTTGACCCAACGCGACCCGGATATTGATGATCCATCGCCTGAAGATTTCCTCCCTACCGGTGTAGAAATGGCTGTTGGTCGGATGCTGAGCATGCCGGACAATTCCAGCTCTGCTTTGGTCCAGGGACGGCGAAGGGTTGAAGTGGTTGAATATGTCCAGGTCGAGCCTTATATAGTCGTTCGTGCAAGGCCTATCTATGAACACTCGGAAATTGACCGTCAAACTGACGCAACCATGCGGACAGCTCGCGAGATGTTTCACAAGTGTGTTCAGCTTGACCGGAGCTTACCAGAAGAGGCTTATCTATTCGCTTTAAACATCGAAGAACCTGGTTGGCTGGCGGATATGATCGTGACAACAATCTCCCCACCATTTCAATCTCGCCAGGATCTACTGGGAATTTTGGATCCGATGGAACGCCTTCAGAAGGTGATTGGATTGCTTGCGAAAGAAGCCGATGTATTGGAGCTGGAGGATGAGATTCATTCACGGGCGCAGAGTGAAGTCGATCGGACGCAGCGAGAGTTTTATTTACGTGAACAGCTGAAGGTTATCCAGACCGAGTTGGGCGAAGGAGACCCCTGGGTTCGCGAAATCCTCGAGCTTCAGACGCGTGTGGAATCTGCTGGATTGCCCGAAGAAGTGAACGTCAGAGCTTTGAAAGAAGTCGAACGCCTGAGCCAGATGCCGCCAATGGCGCCAGAAGTGGGGATCATCCGTACCTATATTGAGTGGATCCTGGATCTGCCATGGAAGGTTGAGACAGAAGACAATCTGGATGTCCGTCATGCAGCCGAAGTTCTGGAGCGAGACCATTATGGGCTTCCACGTGCGAAAGAGCGCATCCTGGAATATATCGCTGTCCGCAGCTTGAAGCCGAAACGGCTGCGGCAGCCGATCTTATGTTTTGTCGGACCTCCCGGAACAGGAAAAACATCCCTGGGTCGCTCGATCGCAGAAGCCCTGGGGAGAAAGTTTGTTCGCCTTTCGCTTGGTGGTGTCAGAGACGAGGCGGAAATCCGCGGCCACCGCAGGACCTATATTGGCGCACTCCCCGGTCGAATCCTTCAAACTATGCGGAGAGCAGGTTCCGCCAACCCCCTTTTTATGTTGGATGAGATAGATAAGCTCGGCCTGGACTTTCGCGGAGATCCGGCTTCCGCATTGCTGGAGGTACTTGACCCTGAGCAGAACTTCTCGTTTTCCGACCATTACCTGGAGCTGCCATTCGATCTATCTAAAGTAATGTTCATCACGACAGCAAACACTACGGGGACAATTCCTGCGGCTTTGTTGGATCGAATGGAGCTGATCGAGTTTCCAGGATACATCGAAGAAGAAAAACTGGAGATTTCCCGCCAGTTCCTTCTCCCCCGCCAGCTTGAAGAAAACGGGCTGCAGATCGGCGAGCTTCGTTTTGTCGATCCTGCCGTCCTGAGAATTATCCGTGAATATACCTATGAAGCAGGTGTTCGAAACCTTGAACGCGAAATCGGCAAAGTCGCAAGAAAGGTTGTTCGATTAAAAGCAGAAAAACGACGCTATCCTTCTCAAATCAGCGTATCATCGGTCGAGCGTTTTCTTGGTCCTCCACAGTTTTTAACCTGGAAGCAGAACGGCAAAATGAAATTGGAGTTGCCACTGCGGTTGCGTGGACTGAGAATGGGGGAGAGATTATGCCGGTAGAAGTGCTGCTGATGGAAGGTAAAGGCAACCTTCAGATCACCGGTCAGATCGGGAATGTGATGCAGGAATCCGCTCAGGCTGCGCTGTCTTTCTTGAAATCACGAGCTCCTCAGCTTGGAATTGAAAGCAGTCTTTTCGATCAGGTGGATATCCACATTCACATCCCGGAAGGAGCGATCCCCAAAGACGGACCCAGCGCTGGAATCACGATCTGCACCGCATTAACCTCCGCTTTTACCGGAAGGGAAGTCTTGCGCGAAGTTGGTATGACTGGAGAAATTACGCTGCGCGGAAAGGTCTTACCCGTTGGCGGAGTTCGTGAAAAGGTCCTGGCAGCTCATCGTGCAGGAATTAAGACGGTCATCATGCCTCGCAAGAATTTGAAGGACCTCATCGATGTCCCAAAGCGAGCGAGAAATGAACTCAATATTGTCCCGATAGACCACATGGATGAAGTATTGGGTGTTGCACTGGCGCCTGCCCCTGCAGAACAAAAACCGACCTCGGCCAAGACGAAAGAAGCAAACTCCTCTTGCTATCCGAGGAGGCAAAAAGTGCACCCGAATCGGAGAAACCACGAAGAATAATCAAGCCAGATCTACTTGATCGGCGAAAATAGGCTGGGAGCATGTCAACATTCTCTCAGCCTTTTCTATTCAGGTTGAGCAGGATGCAAAATAATAAAGTCAAATCTTACTGACGAGCTGATAGAGCCTGCTCCCTTGCTGTTCGATCGTCTGAGCTGAGCTTTTCCAGGAGAATTTACCCCCTACACCTCCATATTCAAATGCCAGCATCCACGGTTTTGCGCCATTCCCTTGCCTGGATTTTGCTCAAGACCCAATCCAGCGTCACCCAATCCGCTTGCTGAGCAGGTAGGTGATCCTGCAGCCAGCCATCCATGTTCAAAACGCCAGTGAAGTGAAGCTCGGTTAATCGCTGAATGGGTAAACGCTGGATATATTCGCGCTCGTCGATTCCCAGGGTTAATGCGCTGATCCTGGCATGAGGAATATCTAACAGCAGCCCGCATCCAGTTTCGTCAACAATTCTTGAGATGATATCTGGGTCGACGCAGGGTTGCAAGACATGCCCAATCTCTCCTGAATGGGACATTTTCCACGATCACACGCTTGCTTCCAAATCGCTTGACAGCGATCTCCACATCCTTAATCATCCGTCCAAATATTAGCTGACGATGTTTAAATTCATTTGTCTCTAGGGGGAGGTCAGGCAGGTCGCCGCTTCTCACTTCCAGGTGAAGATTAATAAAGGGTGTGTGAGTTCGATCTGCAATCTCATCGATTAAATCAAGTTTTTTTGGTTTCAGCTTTCCCCTACCAGCGTTTAAAGTGAAATGAACCGCAGCAGGTAGCGTCAATTCTGCTTCTGCAATTAACTCTGGCCAATCCGGGCATTTTAAGTAATCTGCTTTCAGCCTCTCCTGGTTAATTAGCACAACCGCCTGTGTCGAGAAATTGATCGCGAAGAACATCGTTTACTCCGGGCAGGCGTTCGATAGGTGCTCTTCGAATGTTTCCGAAAATTTATGCTTCCCGGATCCATCGCAGGCAGACCGAAAGTAGAAATAGGTGGTTTGGGAAGGAAAAGCAACTGCCTCCAGGGCTTTGATCCCGGGATTTGAAATTGGACCTGGGGGAAAGCCTGAATTCAGGTAAGTGTTGTAGGGGGAATTTACCTGAAGGTCCTCCAGACTCAGAGGATTCTTCCACCATGTCTTCTTCTTATAGTCGTAACCCAACGCATATTGGACAGTTGGGTCTGTCTCTAATCTCATTCCTGCCGCAAGTCGGTTCAGAAATACAGAAGCAATCATTGGCATCTCTTCTTCGAGGACAGATTCACGTTGAACGATCGAAGCCAGGGTAACTGCCTCAAACAGGCTTAACCCCTGACTTTGAAAGCCTTCCTGTAAATCTTCTCCAACTTTTAGCTCAAAATTTTCCAAGAGTGTCTCAATAAATGTCTCGACATCTATCTTTCGGGGCATTCTGTAGCTGTCTGGGTACAAGAAACCTTCCAGTGATGCTCCATCAGGCAGATGTTCTGCTAAGGGTGGATCAATCCGAGATTGGTCAGCACTGATAGAAAACTCTGTGGTGAGATTTCCAATCCGGAGGTTGGCAAGGCTGCAGCGATTTCCTCCAGCCTCCAACCAGGAAGAATCCGAAATCTTACATGGCTGGGCGTGGCATCCTGCATCGCCCAGGCAACTTCCAGCGCATTTTGCCTGGGGCTCAGCTGGTATTCTCCTGTCTGCAAACTCTTATCCAATCCTGAATATTGCAGATAATTTCTGAGTGCCTGGGAAGAAGGGATAATGCCTGCTTCTTCAAGCCGGGCGGTGATTGAATAAGTCGATTCACCTGACTTGATCATAAATGGGATCGTACTTCCATGAGTATCTAATGGCGTCTTCAGCGCTGCTTCCTGGAGTAAAAGTTGCGCTGAGAGCTCGGTTCGATCGAGAAAACTCAGGCTCTTTGATGGTTTTCCGAAGCTTTTCTCCGCTGTCTTCGGCAGGCCAATCAGGATCCACCCAAATACGATAGTGAAGATGCATAATGCAATAAAAGCCAGGGTCAACAGCAGGTTGATGCAGGATTTTGAATTCGTCATTATTCCATAAATCCTGATTTAATAAACTATTCCTGATCGGGCATCCAGGTAGGATTGCAGGATGACCGTGGCGGCAAGATCGTCAAGATGCCCGCTTCGTTTGCGGCGAGGGCTTCCCATCGCAATTCGAGCCTGACGTGCGGACTGGGTGCTGTTTGTTTCATCCCAGAACTCAACGGGCAGGTCAATCTGCTCGCGTATCGCTTCTGCTAACCTTCCAGCCCGCCGACTTTGGGGAGTCGGTCGATTGTCTTCGTCTAGTGATTGGCCCATGACGATTAATCCGACGCCATGCAGTCTGGGCGATCTGGGAGATCGCAGCGGCATCCTGCGGGCGTGATACATGATTTAATACGGTCAGCGGGTTTGCGATTGTTCCGCTGAGATCGCTGATTGCCAAACCGATCCTTTTTTCCCCAGGATCTACTCCAAGCACTCTCATACGTGGGTGAACCATCTGAAGCTTGGAATGACTCGGTCAGCGGTCAGATATAATGCGTTTGGCGGACTAGACAATATCTTCACGATGCTGATCAGACCCACCTTCAGTTCGATGCATTTCTGATAGAATCAATCACATCAATTCTGAAAGGCAAGAATGGCATCCGAGGCCACCACCTGGGTTGAAGCGAGATCTGCGGAACCTGATCCAATGGAAGCGCTGATTGCAGGCGATTGATCGCTTCCGTTGGTTTGAGTCCCAGGCTCAGCTGGATAGCCTGGGCGGGGTTTATTTGAGCCCGAATCCTTCTGACGGCATGGATTTTCCAGGAGATCGTATTCGAATTGCTTAAACCCGGTTCTTCGACAATCTCCAGCTGAAGACTTTCTGAAATCGGGGTAAAACCGTCTGGCATATTGGCGGCAAAAACCGATTCGGCCAATTTCTCAAGCAATTCTGCCCGAACAATACGCACTTCAAACCTTAATCTTTGGTTCAACGACAGCATATCCGCTGGCAGTCTTGCGTCTGGTTGATACTGCTCATCAATCGTTCGAACCAGCTTCAGGCTCGATGGGATCACGAGGTCTTCTGGTTCGAGCACTCGCTCGAATTCCAGCAGTGCAGTCTTTTCAAGCGATTTCATCAGACTGGACGCCAATATTTTCCGATCCGCATCTGTGGGGGCAGGCTCTATGCGGTCGGTGCCGCCAACGATTGGCTCAGGATTGGTTACGCTGAGCTGAGTACCCAGCAGCCCTTCAAGGACTTCTAACTCGCCGGCTGGGAGATTGCTTTTTTCACCTGATTCCACACTTTGAATGGGAACTTCAACCCTTTCACCAAGACCGGATGGAACTTCTGCCTCTCGGGTTGTCTCATATCGTTGGTCGGTGATGCCTGCTGGTCGCACAACCGTGTTTTCAGGAATTTTGACGGATTGATCAGTCAGGTTGGTAAAAATTACAGCACCTTTCGCAGCCTGATCGGGTAAAACGATAGAACCGCTCACAGCCTTCGATTCGCGGCCTTCAACTTCCACTTCAATCAGTTCTGACGGGACCGATCCTGATAGTGTGATGCTCTTAACGTCAGGACTGGTTGAAGCATTGATCAACACATCTTGAACAAGCGTTCTGGGTTCTAAAGCGAGTCTGGCGCTGGGTGCCAACACCCCAGCCAGAGTAATCACTGCAAAAACCCCGCTAGCAAAGACAATCAATCGAACTGGAAAAGACAATTCGCGGGGCATCACCTTTAGGGGTCGGCTTGATGCGATTGTAGGTCGCTCGAAGGGCGGATTTTGTTTGACCACCGGATCCGGCTGCAGGTTCTTCCGGTATCTTTTTGAGAGGCGCCAGTTTTGGGTCTGAGCCTTTTGAATGGATTTGTAAACCGGTATTCCCAATCTGGGGGCGTGATAACAGATTTCTTTATCATGGCTGACGAAGGCGATTTGCGATCCAAGGTTTTGGGCTGTGCGCTTGATCAAGAGCAGATCGAGCCGGCGCTGAACGATTTCACCCTTCTCAGGCCAGACGATTAAAATGCGGCTGTCTTTCGCCCAACCCATCTTATCGCGAATTGAGACGATATCATCATGGGATTCAAGCTGCAGGATTAGCGTTTTCACGTTTTATCAAACCACTTGTGGTAATAAACCTGGCAGGATTTGGACAAAAATCCATGACGCTGGATCATTCGTTGAGTGGTAATATTTCTTCCTTGTGTGGCAACCCAGATGGATTCGATCCCATGCTGAACATACCAATCCAAACCACTGCGAAAAAGCTCCTGTCCGACCCCTGCCCTGCGGGCAGATTCAAGCACCCCGGTCAGCTCATAAACTCCCTGTTTGGTCTGCTGATCTATCAAACCCGTGATGTATCCTACTGTTTGGTTATCCATAACCGCAGCAAGTGCAAGGTCTGCGCCACCCTCGCAGCTTTTCTTTACCCAGGTTGCATAATAATCCCCCCATAACTTCGATGAAAAGTTCTTATCGAAATAAAACCGCGAATCTACATAGCATTGTCTGGCAATATCCTGCAGGTTTGGGATATCCTCGATGATTACCGGCCGAATCAGAATATTCTCTGCTGACCGCGGACGGGTTTCAGGATCCCAATCTTTAAGTGATCGTTCCAGCGTGTAGCGTATCTCTACAAGCCTGAAACCGTGATCTTCTGCAATCCAAATCGTCTCCGGATCATCTGCGGTAGATAGGAAATAAAGACAATCGATCGATTTTTCTCCGCACCAGGCGATCACCGAACGAATAAATTCATAAGTTAAGCTGGATCCTTGCACCTGGGCGATCCTCTTCCCAAAAAAAGAAGTATCCCATTCCAGAAACCGGCATGGATTCACATTGTCGTTCATAAAATCCCCTCACCGGTCTCTTCTCGAACCACATAGCTGGGTTTTTCCATGATCCTGAAATGCATTCGCGCCAGATATTCGCCTATGATTCCAAGCGCAAAAAGCTGGACACCTGAAAAGATAGCGATGATAGAGGCAAGAAATGGAAATCCTGGAACGCTTCCACCTGCGATCAAGTAGCGATCCGATCACGTAAAGCAGAACAAGGATTCCAAACAGGGCAAAACCAAAACCGAGCAGGCTTGCCATTTGAAGCGGCAGTACCGTGAATCCTGTCAGCATATTAACAGCGTGAAGAATCAGCTTGGACAAGGTGTAATTGGAAGTGCCTCCGGCTCGCGGTTCATGTCTGGTCGGGAGTGAGACAAAACGAGTCGTCCCCCATGATAAAAGCACATCCAATACGACATAAGGGCTTTGGTAATGCTGGAATGCTTCTCGAACCTTCGTTCGAATCGCTCGGAAGGCGCTTACTTTTCGTGCATTTTCAATCCCCATCGTACTTTGGAGGGTTAATCGAGTGATGTAAGATGCGAAATTTCGCCAGAGACTGTGGCTCTGGTGGATCGGTGTGCCGTAAACGACATCATAACCGTCGCTTAGTTTATCGACCAGCTTGTGAATTTCCTCGGGTGGGTGCTGCAGGTCATCATCGATTGTGACGGTTATTTCGAATTGAGCTGCTCGCAAGCCGCACAGAAGTGCATTGTGCTGGCCATAATTTCTCATTAAATTTAACCCGCGCACCCATCTGTACTCCTTAGAGATCTGGCATATTTGCTCCCAGCTGTTATCCCGACTCCCATCATTAACCAGGATAACTTCAAAACCTTGTTCTTTAGAAAAGTCTGAAGTATCCTGAAACGCTTTTTCTAGGCGGAGGATAAGGTCTTTCAAAAGCGAGCTGCTGTTATATACCGGAACTACGATAGAAATGCCATGGTAAATTGGATTAATTATCATTGGTTTTACGGAAATTGACAGTTCAGAGTTTCTGTTATTTCTTCCAAAGCGGATTGCCTGAAAGGGCTATCAGGCATATCCTTTCGGATGGTCTGCCAGGCGTCACAAAGCGGGTACTGGGTTTTATCCCAGATTGTGTACGCCTGCTTGGATAATTCTACAGCCTTTTCCCATTTTCCGACGTGTGCATATCCCAGAATAAAAGGGATTAATTCAGAGACGTTCTTCTCAGTGAAGTGCTTGGTTATTTTTAGAGCCTGATCCGCCATCTCGGCAGCCTTTTCCCATTCACCATAAGTTGCATATAGCTCAGCTTTTTCGAAGAAATAGCACCATGTGTGAGTTGGTTCTGGTCCAAATATGTGTGCGGGAGGAGATGCGCCAGGATTGGTGTCTGAAAGGATCAAGTCTGGTTTAGAGAGAGGCGCGGCTTCTCTAATATAAAGTGGTTTCACCGGCAGGAAACGGTCCAGCGCCGGATTCATTACTTTCAAACAGCGAGGGGGATCATAGAAGAGTACGATTGCTTGAGAGGTGGATCCTTCAAATGACGCCGCCCGGTACGGCATCCGAATAGTTTGGTCTGGTTCCAGGGCAGGTAATCCTTGCCCAATCCGGGCTTCGATGTCATAGATCAGGTATGGCATCTCGGCGGTTTCCAGCTCGGGAGCATAGGTCCAGTTCAATGGAGCAGTGAGCGAATTGTCGCTGAAATACTTGAAAGGGATTTCGGATGTCATCAGCAGGGTCCCAGGCTTGATCCCCGGGGCGCGCCAGGCGAGCTGCCAGAAAAATGATTTCTGTGATAGCCATTCCTGGCGGTATTCGAGCCTTTGTTGGAAAAGAGCCCCAGCCGAGAGTCCTACTAATATTGCAATAAGGACATTGCTGAAGAGTTCTGTTTCGATCTGCAATCCCAATCAAGCCGGCGATCAGGAGTGCTGTCCCCACCATTGTAATTATTGTAAACCGATCGAAAGGGAAAAGCAGCTCAATATGCAGGTCGGTGATCCAGATCGTCCAACCTGATACGATAAAGGCCGCAGCACCCAGAAACACAGCCTGCCACGCCCATTTTCGATCTAAGACACCTTTTTTCAGCTCTGGATCAGGATTATTAGAATTCAGATAAAGCAGATAAGCTAGTGTGATCAGAACGCTGGTGAGGATTGCAGCGATCATGAGTGCGATTACGTTAAGCTCGAAATCCTTCAGGTACCGAAAATCCAATCCTTGAAACCAGGCAACAAAATTGACTTCGAAGAAATCCTGAAAAATGGTGCGCGCCAGCTCAACGATTGTTGAAAAAGGCGAGCTTGCCAGGTTGCTGAATATCATAACTTCAGCCCTCGGGCTGGGATTCAGGAATATGCGAGACGCGAGGACCAGCAACAGGATAACGAGGTAGGGAGCCCAGTAAAAACCGACCTTTCGGATCTTTTCCCTTCGATCTGTGTCTCGATCATCCATCGCGATCCAGAGCAAAATAGGTCTCAGCAGCTCAAGTGTATAAAAATATTCTGTAATGAGCATGCTTAATGCGGATGTGATCACTGAGAGGATCATCAATGGCCAGAACATACGCCTGGATCTGAGCGCCCAGATCATGGATCCTAATGAGAAAATGAACAAGAAAAACACCAGAAATGCATTTCCGTATGTCACGGCGATGGTTTGCTGCCCGAACCCCGGGTACACGGCAAACAACACAGAAGCGATAAAAGCCATGCGCGGTTTTCCCGGCCACAACCCACTCAAAGTCCACCACAGGGCCAGGCTGGTCAGATATCGTGTAAAGGCGCTGAAGTACTGCCAGGCAGCTGCATTCTCCCCAAAGATTGGGGTCGTCAGCATGAAAATCCAGGCGAGCAGAGGTCGATCGCTTGCGAAGCTCTCGGTAAATCCCTCCGGTCCCCAGAAGTGCAGGAACCACATGGATGGCCAGTCATCCCAGTAAAATCCCAGGCGGGAGATCAGGGGGATATAAACCGCAGCGCAGATCAACAGCAGCGCCATCGGCGCCATCCAGGGAGAATATTTCGGGAGATTGAGCCGGCTTCGCATCAGATCACGGATTATCACAATCAAAATTCTGGTTTATTTCTGAATAAATTTGCTGAAATTCAGGATCAGCCTGGATTTCTTGATCCAGGTAATACCAGGTGTCGCAGGTGTAATAATGCATTTTTTTAGAAAGCGAGCCTGCCTGCAGCGATAGTTCTTTTGCCCTGGTGTAATCACCCGACCTTGCAAAAGCATATATCAATGGAATCAGCTCCGGTGCGTTGTCTGAAGTCAGCTCTGGCTTCACGCTTAGAGCCTGGTGTGCAAGTCTGCTGGCCTTTTCCCATTGTCCGAGCTGCACTGCCAGCTCTACTTTTTCAAAATAGTAACACCAGCTGTGGATCGGCTCTGGACCCAAAAAATCGGGCAGGACAGCACTGTTTTGGCCCGATTCCTGAATCAAATTTAACCTTGAGAGCGGCATCGCCAGGACAATATACCCTCCTTTGTTTGGATAATGCCGGTCTGTTTTCAAATCAAGAATCTTAAGACACCGGGGTGGATTGTAGTGGAGTACCAGTGCCTGGGATGTGTTTCCATCAAAAGTCGATGCGCGGTAATCCATATGTAGCGGGATGTCCGGTTCAAGCCCCGGGAGTGTATTGCCAAGCCTTGCTTCGACATCGTACATGGCGAAAGGCATTTCACGGGATTTCAAATCTGGAGCATAAATCCAGTTCAGCGGAGCGGAGAGAGAGTTATCCGTTGAGCTAAAGAAGGGTAATCCGGCAGTCATGAAAGCGGTCCCGGATTGGATTGCCGGTGCACGCCATGCAAGCTGCCAGAAAAAAGATCGTTGTTCGCTCCATTCTTGACGATATTTCAACGCATCATGGAAATGGTTGCCTGCAGCCAGGCCGGCTAGAGCTGACACGATGAGCAGTTTTGCAATCTGCGGACGGCGCAGGAGGTCGATCAATCCGACCAGCACCAGGCTGGTCCCAACCATCATTGGTTGTGTGAATTCGATCCCATGGCATGTTTAACTCCAACCGGAGATCTGTCACCCAGACTGGCCAACCTCCGACCAGCAGGGCAATCAATCCCAGCAGTATTGCGGAGCGCCACCAGTGATCTTTTCGATTTTTCTCCTCAAGCTTCGGAGAAGTCGATCGAACGATGAGCAGAAGCCCAAAGGCAAGCAGACCAGCCGCGATCATAATCATGAAATAAGCTGTCATGACGCTTTGCTTGATCCCAATTGCGTTGAAATATCCGAAGACTTTAGCCCAGGCTAAACCTGTAGATTTGTAGATATCTACCGCGATCGTTTGAAATAAGCGCTGAAGCGTTCCGATCGGATCGGCCGCCAAATTGCTGAAGATGGTTACCTCGCCGCGCGGTGTGCTGTGGGTCAGGCGCCAGGTCAGGAAGAGAACATCCATAACGAGATAAGGGAGCCATAATCGAATTGTCCTGAACAACCTCTTCTTTGGTTCGCGAATCGTCTCTCCAACGATAATCCAGAGCAGCGCCGGCCGCAGCAGCTCCAATCCGAAGTAGTATTCCAGAGCGAACATGCTGAGCAACCCCACCAGCAGCGAGAGACCGGTGAAAATCCATGCTTTTGTTCGCCGACGGGCAGACCAGATCATCAATCCAAGCGAAATGAAGAATGCAGACATAATCAGGAACTGATGCCCGTATGTGACCGCGATGTACTGCTGGGCAAATCCTGGGTAAAGCATGAAGAGGATGGTGATGCTCAAAACCTGGACTTTTCGTTTTGGCCATAGAGACAGAAGCACCCACCCAAATGTGACAGCGCTTAGCATTCGAGCGAATATCCCAAAAATCTGCCACGCCAAGAGCGAATCTCCGAGCAGCGTTGTGGTCGCCGCAAACAACCAGCCTTGGACAGGTCGATCGATCGAAAATGCTTGTGGGAATACTTCAGGTCCGTAGAAATGCAGAAACCACAGCGAAGGCCAATCGTCCCAATATAAACCAAGCGTCGAGGCCAGTGGTGCATAGCTGATTGCACAAAGCAGAAAAAGGCCTGCGATTATCACCCACGGTTTGAGAAAGAAATTCTTAATGGATGCAGAGCTTATGGATTTGGGCAATGGATGGATTCCTTTACGTTATCAAAAACATTCATCCCACGCTGATCCAGGACTTTATCCAGCCGTGCGTTCTCCCAAATCTTGCAGACGGATGTATTCATATTTTCCCAGGCAATAATAAGCCTGAAAGCTCAAATCCGCGGCTTGATCATACATTCCCATTCGAACGTACCCTTCGATAAAAGGGAGAAGCTCAAAAGCATTTTTTCGAAAGAAGGTCTTCTCTTCCTGGAATGCAGGTTCGGCGAGCTGGACGATTAGATTCCAATCACGAACCTGGCGAGCTAGCTCAGCTTTCTCGAAATAATAACACCAATCTGGTTCGGGTTCCGGACCAAAGAACTGCAGTGGAGGCTTCGCATGGGGTACCGCATCTGCCTGGATCAAGGTCGGATCAGAGAACTCGACGATTTCCTTGAAGTAGCGCGGCTTATCGGGCAGAACCATGTCAATTTTGGGATCGATTAATTTGAAACAAGATCCAGGAGGACGGAAAAAAGCGAGTAGAGTCTGAGATATTGAGCCGTTGAAAGGGGTGATCCGAAGGGTCTCATTGATTTCAGTAGATTTCTCCAGATCTGGCAGCCCGCTGCTCAATCTGGACTCGGCATTATACATCAAGTAGGGGAGCTCAAGCTCCTTGAAGATCTGGCGCATACGTCCAATTAAGGGGCGCGGTGAGCGAGTTGTCCCAATCGTACTCAAACGGCATCTCTGAGGTCAGCAGGATCGTCCCAGGCTTGATTCCGGGAGCTCGCCAGGTTAGCTGCCAAAAATAATCCCGTTGAGCTAGCCAATCCATTCGGAACCTCAATGCATTCTGATAATGAAATCCTGAAGCAAGCCCGGCAAGCAAAGCCACAAGTACAATGTTTTGATATGGCAGGAATGTCGTCAGCTCGATCAATCCCACCCAGAGCACAGCGGCACCAAACATCATCGGAAGCGTGAAACGGTCCCAGGGGAAATCGAGTGCGATCCGAAGGTTGGTCGGCCAGATGGGGATCCCAGCCGCCAGCAGCGCGAAGATCCCGAGGCCAATCGCCCCCAGCGCCCACCTTCGATCCGGAACCTTCATGCCTTGGTTTATAAACCTGGGGCGAACAATCAGAAGTGCTGCTCCTACGACCGCTGAAGCTGCGGTAACAATAATTATCCACTGGTAGAGCACAGCAGGGGGGTAGGCTTCGAGCCAGGAAAGGTCAATGATAGGCTGTAAAGCAGCAATTGCTGATGTATAGAGATCTGCGACGATTGTATTCGCCAATGCTGCGACAGCTTGAACAGGATTTTTATCCAGGCTCTTTAGAAGTGTGATTTCAGCCCTCGGCGTTGGGGTGGATATCCGCCAGATCAAGAAAAGCAGGTCTATGATGAAATAAGGGATCCACAAGAGTAAGGTGCGTTTCAGGCGAAGCTTGAGGTCGATGATGGAGTCGCTCAGGACGATCCAAATAAAAATTGGCCGGAGTAGCTCCAATCCAAAAAAATGTTCTGCCGTGAAAACCGAATACGCGGCCAGTGGAATTGAGGCTGCATAAAGAAGGGTTTTCCAACGCAGCCCGCGAACTGCCCAAACCATCAGCCCGAAGGATGCAAGGTAGCCGGATAGAACCAGGAATGCGTTCCCATAGGTGATTGCGATGTGCTGTTGGAGGAAACCCGGGTAAACCGCAAACAGGAGTGAAATCATAGTCGTCTGGACAATCCGGCGAGGCCAGAGTTCCATGCAGCACCCACCACAGCGCATAACAAGCCAACCAGCGAGCTCCTATCGCAAAAAACTGCCAGGCTGAAGGAGATTCGCCAAATATGGGAGTTGTCAGAAGATAAACCAGCGATAGCAGAGGCCTGTCGAAAGAAAATGCTTTGATAAAGCTCGATGGTCCTAGGAAGTGAATATACCAGGCGATCGTCCAGTCGTCCCAATAAAAACCTAATTTGGAAGCAAGCACACCATAGCTGATCCCAACCAATGCCAGCAAGGCGATTGGAATGATCCAAAGGCGAGAATGCAAAAAGTGTTTCATTTCATTCAAAAGGGGAAGCTTCCCATATTGAAGTGCTGTTAGATGTCAGCAGATATCCTGATTAATGGTTCGCAGGCAGTAACTCAGGACACTTTCGAATCCAACCACTCCTTAACTTTGGCAAGCGCCTCATTTAACTTGCTGGCGTCTTTTCCACCCGCCTGAGCTAAAGTAGGACGGCCTCCGCCTCCGCCTCCGAGAAATCCGCCCAGGTATTTAACCAGGTCAACGGCATTGACCCCCCGCTTCACAAAATCTTCGTCGACAGAAGCAACAACAACCGGCCTACCCTCTGAAGCAGAGCTGAGGACAGCAACTCCGTGTGGGAAGCGTTGTCGAAACTGATCGGTCAGCATCCTTAAAGTGTCTGCATCAGCATCCGGAATATTCGCAGTCAGCAGCGGGAAATCATCCGTTAGAACGGTTTTGTCTAAAAGAGTATGGAAGTTCGCCAACGCCTGAGTTTTGCGAAGCTCAGATATTTGGCGGCGCAGGTCTGCGGCTTCTTCTACAACCTGTCTTGTGCGCATAGGAACTTCATCTGGAGCGGAGTCTAACAGCGCAGCGGATTGTTTAAGCGTGCGAAATCGCTGCTGGACAAGCTCATAAGCAGCTCGACCCGTCACGGCTTCGATTCGCCTGATCCCTGCCGCAGCACTCCCTTCACTTGTGATTAAAAATAAACCGATATCTCCAGTCTCACCCACATGCGTGCCGCCGCACAGCTCATTTGAAAATATCTCCGGCTTGCCGATGGTGATGTTCCGGACAACCTCGCCGTATTTCTCACCAAATAAGGCCATTGCTCCTTCTGATATCGCCTGCTGGAGCGGTTTGAATTGGACTGCAAGGGAATAATCGCCCAGGATGTTCCGGTTGACTCCTGCTTCGATCAATTCGATTTGTTCAGGTGGGACTGCCTGCGGATGGTTGAAATCGAACCGCAGATGATCTGGGCCTACCAACGAACCGGCCTGGTGCGCGTGATCTCCCAGAATTTTATGGAGCTCTGCATGCAGCAGGTGTGTTGCGGTGTGGTTTCGCATGATATCTCGCCGCCTCTGGTAATCAACGGCTGCGATTGCATGGTCGCCTATTTGCGGCGTGCCGGAAAGGACTTCACCAACATGGACGATAATTCCAGCTGCTGGTTTTCGCATCTCGGTGATGCGGATTTCCCATGGATCTGCATCGATATGGACGATCTTGCCTGTGTCCGAAACCTGCCCTCCAGATTCAACGTAAAAACCGGTCTCTGGAAGAAGTACTTCTACTCTATCGCCTGGATTGGCTTTTTCGACGACCTGATCACCGCGTACCATCCCCAACAAGCGTCCTTCTACTTGAATCTTCTCATAAGGGTCGTAGCGCACGCCTTCCGGGGAGAGCTGGCCCAGTTCAACGAGGGTCTTGAACAGGCTGCGATAGATATCAACATCTTCCCCGCCCAGCGGTCCGAAAGCGTCTCCGGCCCCGGAGGCCAGGCGGTGTTTTTCCATCGATTCAACAAAACCAAGCTCATCAACTTCCAGGTTTCGTTCGCGGGCGATATCACGGGTGATTTCCAATGGGAGCCCGTACGTAGCGTATAAATCGAAAGCCTGCTCCCCAGGCAGGATACTGCCGGAAGATGCCTCCAATCGGGTCAGCAGGTTTTCCAACTTTGCGACGCCGCTCTCCACTGTGCGTTGGAACCGCTCTTCTTCACGAGTGAGGTTGGTCAGGATTGCAGTTCGATTTCGTTGGAGCTCGGGGTAAAAATCGCCGTAATCCTGGATGACAATTTCTGCAACTCTGGCCAGAAAAGGATCATGAAGCCCTAATATCGTTCCAAATCGAGCGGCACGGCGGATGATCATCCTGCACACATAGTTTCGGCCGATATTCCCGGGTACGACGCCGTCAGCAATCAGGAAAGAAGCAGCCCTGGCATGATCAGCGATAACCCGGTATGGGGTTAAATTTGCATCCATTTCAGCTTCACTGTCACCAGTCATCTCTCTGACAGTCTGCAGAAGGGGTTGAAGCAGGTCGGTTCTATAATTGGAGTCTTGATCCTGGAGGACGGATACAATTCTCTCTAAACCCATCCCGGTATCGACATGTTTTGCAGCCAACGGCTCAAGGCTTGAAGGCCCAAGCCGGTTGTATTGGATGAAAACCAGATTCCATAACTCGAGAAATCGCTGGCAGTCGCCGTTCACACTGCAGACGTGCCCGGGGATATTTTGTTTATCGCAGTACTGAATACCCCGATCGATGTGAATCTCGCTGCAGGGACCGCATGGGCCAATATCGGCCATTTCCCAAAAATTATCTTTACGACCAAAATACAGCGCATGGTCTGCAATGAACCCGGGTTGTTGGATCCACTCCCTCATCGCATCATCGTCTGAGGGAATCTCGGCTTTTTCGTCTTTGAAGCAAGTCGCCCAAAGGTTTTCTTTTGGAAGCTTCCAAACGTCCGTCAGCAGCTGCCAGGCCCAGGTAATCGCTTCTTTCTTGTAGTAATCCCCGAAGGACCAGTTTCCAAGCATCTCGAAAAAGGTATGATGGGTGTTGTCCCGGCCGACATCATCCAGGTCGTTGTGTTTGCCTGCCACGCGTAGGCACTTTTGCGAATTTGCTGCACGTATATAAGGTCTACTATCGGTCCCCAGGAATACATCTTTAAACTGGACCATCCCGGCATTCGTAAACAGCAGAGTCTGGTCGCCGCCTGGTACTAGTGATGATGATGGCACGAACGTGTGGTTGTGTTCCACAAAGAAGTCGATGAAATCCTGACGGACTTTCGCACCGGTGATTTTTTCAGATGTCATACCAACTCCAATATCCAATGGGGAAATTGCGATCTAATCCGCTAATTATACCAACGTTGAATAGAAACGATTGACCCCTAAAATGAAAGGAAGCTAACCAAGGAAGAGTGAACTTAGTTTAAAATAATCGGAAAGCGGGCATGGTTTAAATGTTGGTTTCTGGTAATATCATCCAAATAATGGAAAGCTACCCGGATTTATGGTTACTTTGAGACGACACCTGTATATCACGGTCTTCTTTTCAGGGATGACAACTCTGGCGATGGAATTTGCCGCCTCGCGTCTGTTGGGCAGCGTGTTTGGGACGAGCAACCTTGTCTGGGCGAGCATCATCGGTTTGATTCTGATCTACCTGACAGTCGGCTATTTTCTGGGCGGCGTCTGGGCAGACCGTTCGCCGTACCCCAGGACGATGTATCGCATCCTGGCGTGGGGTGCGTTTTTCTCTGGGATTATTCCTCTGGTTTCCAGGCCGGCGCTGAGGCTGGCTTCAGGTGCTTTTGATCAGCTTCAAATCGGCGTGCTTCTTGGGTCTTTCACCGCCGTCCTAATCCTGTTCAGCATCCCGGTGACACTTTTAGGTACGATATCGCCCTTCGCAATCCGCCTTGCGATCGATGATCCTCTGCATGCTGGGACTGTATCAGGAAGAATTTACGCGGTGTCAACTCTGGGCTCCTTCCTGGGTACTTTTCTTGCTGTGCTGGTCACGATCCCGCTGATAGGGACGACGTGGACCTTTATCCTGTTCAGCGAGCTTCTTCTGGTTGTTGCGCTGTCAGGCGCCTTGATTAGTCAGGGTTGGAAAGCAGCGCTCCGCCTGGTCTGGATGCCGATTGTTCTGCTCGGGTTGGGTGTGATTCTCGCAAACCGACCGATAAAAAATTCCACTGGTCAGATTTACGAGACCGAATCTGCATACAACTACATCCAGGTCTTAGAGAAGGACGGCTACCGTCTGCTGCGGTTGAATGAAGGTCAGGGAATCCACTCGATGTGGCACCCTGCAGAGCTGGATTACTATGGCCCCTGGGAGCAGTTCCTGGCAGCGCCATTTTTTAATTCCAGTTCGAAAGATCCTGAAAGCATAGAAAGCATGGCAATTATTGGCCTGGCAGCCGGCACAATCGCCCGCCAGGCGACAGAGGTCTTTGGACCGATCCAGATCGATGGTTTTGAGATCGATCCCGGGATCATCTCGGTCGGTCGTGAATTCTTTGACATGACCGAGCCTAACTTGAATGCGATCCCGCAAGATGGGCGCGTGGGTTTGGAACGCAGCAACCGGCGCTATGATGTGATTGGTGTTGATGCATATCGTCCGCCGTACATCCCCTGGCATTTGACTACCCGTGAGTTTTTCTCTTCTGTGCGCGAGCATCTTACCGAAGATGGCGTGCTGGTGATCAATGTCGGCCGTTCCCCGACCGACCGGCGTTTAATCGAAGGGCTTGTCGGGACGATGGAGCAGGTTTTTCCCAGCATCTATGTGATGGATGTGCCTGGATCGTTCAATTCAATCATTTATGCGACGGCGAAAACCACTCGAATCGAGGATTTCTACGCGAATCTGCTTCACTTCTACTCGCAGACGAATGCTCATCCACTCCTGCTTCGCTCGATGGAAAGGGTTGTTGTCAATCTTCAGCCGACTCCCGAAAGTCAGGTGGTCTATACAGACGACCTGGCACCGATCGAGTGGATCACGAATGACATGGTCCTGAATTATGTGTTTTCAGGCGATATCGACCAATTAACCGAAGGATCACAACAATGAGAAATTCAGATCGGAATCATAAAACTAATTTCTTTATCGGGTTGTCCTGGATCCCGACCCTGCTTGTTCCAGTTTTTATTATGTTGACTTCGATACGGATGCTGCTTTTCCCCTGGTTCCTGTCATTTGAGTATGCGATGCCAGGATTTCCTGAAGATAGATTTGGTTTTACGAAATCAGACCGCCTCTATTGGTCTCGGATTGCGATGGATTATCTTGTTAACGATGAAGGCATCGAGTTTCTTGGTGATTTGAAGTTTCCAGATGGATCGCCAGTTTACAACGAAAGAGAGCTGCAGCATATGGTTGATGTAAAAACAGCGATCCAGAATACCCTGAGGATCTGGATCATCTCAACCGGTTTGCTGATCGTGCTTGGCCTGTGGGCGTGGCGCGGCTCCTGGTTAGCTGAATACTGGAATGGTATAAACCGCGGTGTCTGGTTGACGATTTTTCTCGTAATTGGGGTGATCATTTTTGTTGCCGTTGGATTTGGGGTGTTTTTCGTCGCCTTCCACAATGTCTTTTTTGAGCCGGGGACCTGGATGTTTTTGTGGAGCGACACGCTGATCCGGCTTTTCCCTGAGCGTTTCTGGAGAGATATTTTCATATATGTTGCGATATTATCTGCGGGTCTGGGTATCTTGATCTGGGCGGTCAGCAAAAAAGCCCCGGGATCGATTCAGCCGTCGATTCTGGATTGATCGATGGGTAAAAGCTGACGGCGAAGTGGTTTCGCATCGCAATCTGCATAATAGATAATCGGAACACCTGTCGGAATATCGAGGTTAGGAACTTGATCTGGAGGTATTTGGTCGAGATATCTCACCAGGGCGCGCAGGCTGTTTCCATGAGCGACGACAAGCACGCTTAACCCGGCCTGGATAAGCGGACGGATTGAGCTCTCCCAGTAAGGGGCAACCCGCCGCTCTGTATCTTCAGGGATTCGCCATCCGGTAAAAGTTCTTGCGGGATTCCAGCATAAAGCGGATCAAAACGCGGGTGGCGAGGATCATCTGGATCGAGGGGTGGGGGATGACCCGAATAACTCCTGCGCCATTCCATCACCTGAGCCTGACCCAACCTTTCAGCTGTTACCGCCTTGTTGAGTCCCTGAAGCGCCCCATAATGGCGTTCGTTCAGCTGCCAGGCGCAGTGAATGGGAATTGACTCAATCTCCATTTCTTCCAACACGATTTCGAGCGTATCCTTCGCCCTGCGAAGTACGGATGTAAAAGCGATGTCAAAGCTGAATCCAGCAGCTTTTAGCTGGAGTAGCAGCATGCTTTGCCTCTAAAAGACCTTTTTGGGTCAGCTCCACGTCTGTCCAGCCTGTGAACCGGTTCTCGAGGTTCCATTGGCTTTGCCCATGGCGTAGCAGAACAAATTGATGACAGGTTTCCAGGTTCATATCAGGGGAAGCAATCGAGGGTGTCTCAAGCTGGTATTTCCAGTGCGAAACACCCTCGATAAAATAATTGTTCGATTCCGTCTTAGCGAATTGCTTCTTCTGTATCGCGGTCAAAAATATGCATATTGTTCATATTGAACACCATTTGCACTTTATCCCCGACGTGGTAGCGGCCGCGGATCGACACGGGCAACAAATACATTTTCACCCGTTTTTAAGTAGACAGTTATTTCATTGCCCATCAATTCTGTCACATCGACGGTGCATTCCACTGGTTGTGCTTCGATCCCAGGTGGGGCAAATTCCGGGTTGTGGATGTTCTCAGGGCGGATTCCGAAGATGACCGATTTGTCCAGATGGTTCGAATAAACTGGTATACGGGAATCCGGGACTTTCACTTTGAAAGAACCGCCTTCCACGTAAATGTGTTCACCTTCTTTGCGGAGGAAGGCCGGGAAGAAATTCATCGCTGGAGAGCCAATGAAGCCAGCCACGAACAGGTTGTCAGGGAAATCATAGAGGGTCTGAGGAGTGTCGATCTGCTGCAGCAAACCCTTGTTAATCACTGCAATCCGGGTTGCCATCGTCATCGCTTCAACTTGATCATGCGTGACGTAGATGAAAGTCGTCTGCAGAGCCTGGTGAAGTTTTGAAATGTTGGCGCGAGTTTCGACGCGCAGCTTGGCATCCAGGTTCGAAAGCGGTTCGTCAAAGAGAAAAACCTTTGGCTCTCGCACGATTGCGCGCCCGACGGCTACTCGCTGGCGTTGACCGCCTGAAAGCTGGCGAGGTTTGCGCTCCAGCAGATGCTCAATTCCCAGGATTTCGGCTGCATGCTCAACCCGCCGCTTGATATCAGCTTTTGGGGTTTTGCGCAGTTTCAGCCCAAAGGCCATATTGTCATACACTGACATATGCGGATAAAGTGCATACGATTGAAACACCATTGCGATATCGCGGTCTTTAGGGGCGATATCATTGACTACCTGGTCGCCAATTCTGATCTTGCCTTCGCTGATATCTTCCAATCCAGCGAGACAGCGCAGCGCGGTAGTTTTCCCGCAGCCAGAAGGGCCGACCAAAACCAAAAATTCCTTGTCAGCGATTTCAATATTCAAATCGTTGACCGCGACCACATCACCAAATCGTTTAAAGACATGGTCAAAAGTTACGCTTGCCATATTTTTTTCTCCTTTCGTCGCTTTCGGGGAATATAGTGATTTAATTATAGTCTGAGATCAGCGAAAACGCAATCTTCTGTTAGCAGAGAAAGATGATTTTAAGAGCACAAATCTGATAAGATTTCATTCTAGAAATGTGGATCGTCCCCGATTAATATACTCGCTCGCTCTTTCGGGGTTATGCTTCGATAAAATCTTGGATCTGCCGTAAATGCACAGCTTCGTCTTTTAGCTTCGACTTCAAGCAGCCTGCCTATGGTCACGATCCACCCATGGGACCGAATTCCGCGGTCCAGCCACAAGTCTTCTGTTGGGAGGTTTTGTAAGCCGTGAAATCAGCTGAGAATGAGTTGTACGTGTGAGCGCCAGTTGTTCTTCAAATTTGCTGCATCCGAATTTTTTCACCAGCTTAGCATTGTATGAAGCCCAATCTTTGTCTGAATACGATAGAAACTCGGCAAGCATCCTTGCAAGATTTCAGCGATGGATTCCAGGTTCGTCACGTCCCATCCGGCGAGATGCGCAAGAAGCTCCCTTGCCGACCATATTCCTATAAACACCTGCATGCGCTTATTTCTTCAAGCGAACTCGCATGCAGACAGGATTTCGCTTCGTACTCGCACGAGATCGGAAATTAATGCATCCTTTTTTTGGACCATCTTTTCTGAGCGGGATGTTCCTGGCAATTTGCCTCCAATCTAGAATCAAATTTCAATCCTGGATTGATTATAATTCCGACATCTTCTTTCAACAATCACTGACAACCAATAATGAATAACCAATAACCATTCGATTTCCAATGGCCCTCGACGACATCAGCCCAATTCGCAAGCAGTATCTAGAAATCAAACGCCAGGTTCCCGACGCGATCCTTTTCTTTCGACTTGGAGATTTTTATGAGACATTCGATCAGGACGCCGAAATCACTTCGCGTAGAGCTGGACATTGTCCTGACATCTCGAAGCGTTGCGAAAGGTGTTCGTGTTCCAATGGCTGGCATTCCCCATCACGCAGCTGAAAACTACCTTGCCCGGCTGATTGAAAGCGGTTTTCATGTGGCGATCTGCGAGCAGGTCGGGGATCAGCCGGTGAAGGGATTATTCCCGCGCCAGGTCACACGCATCGTGACACCCGGAACCATTGTTGAGCCGGGTCTGCTTCCAAGCGATGGAAATAACTATCTGGCGTGCGTCGTCGTAACGACGGATGCTGGTGGAGAAGGAAAAGCAGGGATTGCATATGCCGATATCACGACGGGTGAATTTGCCACGACTGAGATGAGCGGAGCAGATATCCAGGCAGTCGTTCGTGCTGAGCTTGCCCGGCTTCACCCGGCTGAAGTCCTCCACCCGGATACCCTCAAGCTGCATGAAGGATCCGGCAGCCATCTTACTCCCTGGCCGGGCTGGCGCTTTGAGCCTGGCCGGTGCCAGGAAGCGTTGCTTCGCCATTTTCATGCCGGCTCATTGGACGGTTATGGTTTGCGGGGATTAAAGTCTGGCCACCAGCGCAGCCGGGGTGATCTTGCAGTATCTGGACCAGACCCAACCGGCCGCGCTGAAACTCTTGAGCGGGCTGAGCACTTATCATGTGAGCGAATTCATGGTTTTGGATGCTGCAACACGCCGGAACCTGGAGCTCACTGAGACGATCCGAGGCGGATCAGTAAAAGGCTCGCTTTTAGGCGTTTTGGATCATACCGTCACTGCGATGGGAAAACGCCTTCTTCGCCAGTGGGTCAGCAAACCGCTGTTAGATGTTGAGTTGATCCGCATACGTCAGCAAGGGGTAGCATATTTCCATCAGAATGGGCTTCTTCGTTCGGAAGTCCGCGGCGCATTGAAACCTGTTGCCGACCTGGAGCGATTGGTCAACCGGATCATTGGAGGTTCCGCGCAGCCTAGGGATCTCGTGGCCGCGCGAGAGATTTTCCAGCGCTTACCGGCGTTGCTTGTTATGCTGGAAGAATTGCCCCCATGCTTAGCATTTCGTTTCGGGTCTTTCACCATGTTCCAACGAATTGAACTTGCTTGAACAGGCACTTGCGGAAGAACCACCAAACACGCTCCAGAACATCGGTGTTATTCGCCCTGGTTTCTCCGCAGAACTCGATGGAGTCGTCGAGCGATCCAGACATGCACGAGAGTGGATCGCAAATCTGGAGAACATCGAGCGTGAGCGCACTGGGATCAAATCGCTAAAAGTCGGCTACAACAAAGTGTTTGGGTACTATATTGAAGTGACTCATTCCAATACTGCGATGATACCGGATGAATATATTCGAAAACAGACGCTGGTCAATGCTGAACGCTATATCACCCCAGAGATGAAAGAATACGAGACGCTGGTTCTCAACGCAGAGGATCGCATCCGTGAAATTGAAGTGCGGATTTTAAGGAGGTTTGCACCCGTTTGGCTGAGACAGCGGCACTCCAGCTTGAAACAGCGCGTCGCCATTGCCCAATTAGATGTCCTTGCTGCGCTTGCAGAAGCAGCCGCTTCAGGCGGGTATACCTGCCCTCGAGTTGAAGAAGACGATGTGCTTGAAATCATCGATGGTCGTCATCCGGTCGTTGAACAGATGTTAAGCGGTGAACGATTTGTCCCAAATGATGTGATTTTTGAATTTGGGGAACGACTCCGGATCATCACCGGGCCGAATATGTCGGGAAAATCTACTCTGATCCGTCAGGTTGCCTTGATCGCGTTGATGGCTCAAATCGGCAGTTTTGTCCCGGCTGATTCAGCGCACCTGGGTGTGGTAGATCGAATATTTACCCGGATAGGGGCGCAAGATGAGATACATGCCGGTCAATCGACTTTTATGGTCGAGATGGTGGAGACAGCAAATATTCTTCACCATGCAACACCACACAGCTTACTTATTCTCGATGAAATCGGTCGCGGGACAAGCACGTATGACGGTGTATCGATTGCGTGGGCTGTCGTGGAATATATCCATAATCATCCGCGCCTCCACTCCAGGACTCTCTTCGCCACTCATTATCACGAGTTAACCCAGCTTGCTGAGCTGCTCCCGGGTGTTCGAAATTATAATGTTGCCGTCAGCGAGGCGGATGGTCAGGTGGTCTTCTTGCATAAAATCATCCCTGGAGGCGCTGACCGCTCTTACGGTATCCATGTCGGCCAGCTGGCCGGGTTACCCAAACCTGTAGTCGTTCGAGCAGGCGAAATCCTGCGTGCATTGGAAGCCTCATCAGGAAAAGCTGTCAAAATCAACCCTCAGGCAGCCCAGCAGCTGGCCCTCTTCCCTGAGACGAATCCATTGTTGGATGAATTAGGTGTGCTGGACATCAACTCGCTTTCGCCCATTGAGGCGCTGAATAAATTGTATGAATGGCAGAAAAAATATCTTCCTGAAGCTTGAATCCGATTGCAATATCTGTAAAGCGTTCGAGAATCTGTCTGACCTACTAGAAATCTCGAATGCATGGAGATACAGAAAGGTTAACAATCAGAAGATTGTCTCAAATCCTTCTAAGGTTAACCTGTTCTGGCTCGATTTCAAAAAGCCAGTGCCCCAGGTCCTCAAATTCATATTCGATCGCAAGATAATCTGGCTCCCGCTTCTGATCAATCAGATGAATCGACCTTTTAAATGCAAAAGTGACAAGCTCATGATCCCACTCGCCTTGCTGTTCAGGATCGTATCCAGCAGGGGGATTGAGCACCCGGATAATGTCCATCTCATTCAATAGAAGCCGCAAGATCGCTTCAGGCGCGTCTACAGCATGCAGCAGGCTGGCTGCCGCCTGCTGCTCAAGCTCATTTAATCGTTCCTCCTCCGAAAGGTCCCATTGAACTGGGGACCAGATTCCAGGCAGAGTATCCACATTAAGTGTCTCAGGATCCATCACGCTTGGCATCAATTTTTCTCCTAGAAATCATCAGTTTTATGCTGTGAGCAATTTTCGAGTAATAGCGCTTCCAAGGATTGCGCACGCATCGGTTGGTAAATAATGGCTTGCGGAGCGATCAAAAAGCACCTGCGCTGAGCTTGCGAATTCCTCATCACCAAGCCAATAAACGACTAGAATCGGAATATTCGGAAGTGCATAAAAGCGGAATGATGCATCACCAAGGTTTTCCGGAACGCCTCCCAGATTCCCGGCTGCCTCCCTGAATGCCTGGATTTGCAATCCAAACGCACGAGCGATTTCTGCTCCTGAATACCCCTGGAAAGCTTGATTATAAAACCTGCCGTCAGGGAGATCAGAAAACGAGATCCATTCATTTGCCATAGGTTCGCCATCGGCGGATGTGAAATAGTATAGAAGCAGCGTTTGTTCCATTGGAGAGGCTAACCTACCCGTTGAAGCTTTGTGAACTTCTCCGCTGGGAAAATCCACCACAACGGACTCATACCATAAAGATAAAAGGAATTGTCCGGAAGTACCAACGGTCGGATGCCAGATTGAACTAGTTGCTGAAGCCATAGAAGTCGGCTCTTTCAGGTTGAACTCCTCGCGTAAATTCTCTAATCGATTCTCGAACCGCTTAAAATCAGGGATGCGTGAAAAATGAAATCCTTTCAACCTGATTCCTCCTTTCGTACTGGGCTAACAAATCTGTGCATTCGTTCTCATGAATGTACAGAAGAAATCGCGTATAATTATTTTAATCGCCTTTATTCATCACCGATCACAATGCCGGGCGAAACAATCCAAGTCGCGCTCGATTCTGACCACCAGAATACGTCTTTCATCACATCAAATTTCATCGCTGACGTATTCTCCCTGAGGGACACATCGGGCGCGACCTGATTCTTGATTATAGCTGAAAGCAAAGCCCCGCCTGAATTTTGGCGGGGCGTATTCTTCCCTTGTAAAAATAGCAAATCTGCAGTCAGATGGCAGCTATTTCGTCTTCACTTTATGCTGTAATGTTCGAGCAAGAATCAGTTCAAGCTCGTCTGTCGTGCCTTTCGGCTTTCGCTTCCCTTTTTCAGTAATTTTATCGACCCGTTTATCCTGAGTGCGCTCCATCGCCTCTCGCAGAGCGATCTCCATTGCCGTTGGAACCGCTTCTTCTTTCTCTTCTTCCTTCTACCTGAGCTGCCTGTTCAGGATTCTTGGTAGGCCGGGTTTCTTTAATTTCCTTCACTGGAGGTTCCTCAAGAGCGCGCATGCTCAGCTTGATCTGTCGTTTCTGCCTGTTGACGCTGAGCACTTTGACTTCAATTTCATCACCTACCTTGACAACTTCGCTTGGGTCCTTGATGTAATCATGGGTCATCTCGCTTATATGAACCAGGCCGGGTCTTTCTGCACCAATATCAACGAATGCGCCAAATTTTTCCAGCCGCGTCACTTTCCCCTTTATTACCATGTCCGCTTCAATTTCGCGCCATTCGAGCTCGAGTGGTTTGATCATGGTGAGTTCGATCCGGTTTTTCTTCGGCACCACCCGCTGGACCCAGACGTCTACCTGTTTGACCTGGTTGGACAATGTCCTCAACCCGATTGACCGGATCCGTTTGAAGCTGAGAGATGTGAACAACACCAGGGGTTTCCAAGCCAATATCTATTAGTGCTCCAGCCAGGGTGGTTTTTACGACTTTACCTGAAAAGTGCTGTTTTCGCTTGATCTCATTCATTACTTGAACAGGAGGAATTTCCTGAATTTCGGCGTCGTTGGTTTCCATTACGCTTTCTCCGATCATAATAAAGTTACATCCACCCTAAGGTGGTAAGTATTAAATCCATATAGGGCTATCCGCGAAGGCTGATTATACCTCTTGCAATTCTAACTGTCAAAGGCATAAAACAAAAATGCTGGATCGAAGATCCAGCATTTTTAACTATTCTAAAGGATTTCCTATTCTGTCCTGATATTTTCACGCTGAAGGGTGTTTATTCCATTGCGTACCTGGTTGAGGATCCGTTCCAGCTCGACTTCAAGTTTTGTCAATGAATCCACAACGTATTGGTCCGCCTCCTGGCGGTTTTTTTCCGCATCTGTTCGCGCTTGTGCAATGATTTGTTCTGCTCTGGCTTGAGAAGCCTGGACAATGGCATCGCGTTCAACAAGCTGATCGCTTTTTTCCCGCGCAATCGAGATCGTCCGGTTGGCTTCTTCTTGAGCCTGTGCCAAAATTCTGTCGCGCTGTGCGAGAAGCTGCTGGGCTTTCTTGACTTCGTCTGGAACAGCAACCCGCATCTGGTCGATGATATCCAGCATTCTATCTTCATCGATCATTACGTTATGGGTGAACAAGAGTGGGCGGCTCTTATTTAAAAGCTCTTCCAATCGATCGACCAGATTTAGAGATGTCCATAAGCCCCTCCCGAGAGAATATTGAGCTAGATTTCGATATTTCAGAATGTGCGGCATGATCATCAGATTACTTCCAAATTCCGGTTTCGTCAACGGTTATCAAGCGTCCGTGTCAGTCGCGCAGCGAAGTGTTCGGTACGATCGTCTGCGCTTCACCAAGGAGTGAAATTTGCATCCGAAGGGCATCGTTCACATGAGCGGGGACCATACTGCTTACGTCTCCGCCCAGGGATGCAATCTCCCGAACAGTTGAAGATGATAAGAAAGTATGCTCTTCATCTGTGATTAACGCGATCACTTCGATCTCAGGCGCTAATCGGTGGTTAGCCAGAGCCATGCGAAATTCGAATTCAAAATCCGAAAACACCCGCAGCCCACGAACAATCACCTGGGCATCAATCGCTCGACAAAATTCTACGGTCAATCCGCTGTATCCCTGTACTTTAATTTTTGGATTGTCCTTGAATGAAACTTCAACAAGCCGGATCCGGAAATCGGGAGCGAAAAGGAGTGATTTTAGCGGGCGATCATATACCGCGACCACGACTTCGTCAAATATCCGCGCGGCTCTTTCAGCAATGTTGATATGACCAAAATGGATAGGGTCGAACGTACCTGGAAAAACTGCGCGTACCATATGGATCGGCTTCTCTTTCTTTTCCTTAGCTGATATCGCTCTGGCTCCCATCCCAGAATTGTTGCAAGTATGATGCCAGGAGCTGATGTTCGCGGCTGTTTAAGCTCAGGATCAATTTCAAACAGCGAAATCGCATGCCGCCGGGCTTTTTCAATCAAATGAATATTCATGAGGTTAGCCATATTCAATTCACCAAAACCAGACTGGCGTACTCCAAGGAATTGACCAGGCCCCCGCTGTTCAAGGTCGCGTTCGGCCAGAATAAACCCGTCATTGGTGCTGACCATGACCTGAAGCCGCTCATTTTCAATCTCATCTGGTTGATCGGGGATTAACAGGCAGTAGGATTTTTCTTCGCCGCGCCCAACGCGTCCGCGAAGTTGATGGAGCTGAGCCAGACCATATCGATTTGCACCTTCGATTAACATCACAGTGGCGTTCGGGACATCCACACCGACTTCGATAACTGTTGTGGAAACCAGGATTGGAAAATCCCCTCTGCGGAAACTCTCCATCACACTTTCTTTTTCTTCAGGTTTCATCCGCCCGTGCAGTAATCCGACCTTGAGATTTTGAAAGATTTGCTCCTGCAGCCGCTGCTGCTCTTCCACTGCGGCGAGAGCTTCGCTTTTCTCACTCTCTTCTACCAATGGATATATGATAAAAGCCTGCCGTCCTTGTTCAACCTGGCTGCGGATTAATGTATAAGCCCGCTCTCGCTCACGGGGCATCAAAATATGTGTTCCTACGGTCTGGCGGCCTGGCGGCATTTCATCGATTAATGTGACATCCAAATCCCCATATACAGTCAACGCAAGCGAGCGAGGGATCGGAGTGGCAGTCATCACGATCAAGTGCGGGTTTGCTCCTTTGGCACGCAGCTTTGCACGCTGATCAACTCCAAAGCGGTGTTGTTCATCAATGATCACTAACTGAAGGTTGGAGAACTCGATTGGATCCTCAATCAGTGCGTGAGTGCCAATAACCAGTTTTATCGACCCGTCAGCAAGTCCCGAGCGGATTTCCTGTTTTTCAGCGTCGGATGTGGAACCTAACATCAACCTGATCTCATGCGGCTGCAAAGGCAGCCGAGAGTTAGGAAGCTCAGCTTCGTTTTGCTCGGGTTCATTTGCCAATATCTGCAGCATGCTGCGGTAGTGCTGTTCGGCCAGGATGCTGGTCGGCGCCATCAGGCTGGATTGTGCGCCTTGATCAGTTACAGCGGCGATCGATAAGGCTGCCACGACGGTTTTTCCTGAGCCGACATCCCCTTGAATCAAACAATTCATCGGCCGCCCAGAAGCCAGGTCATGTAAAATGTCTTCCATAGCGCGATTCTGAGCGGTTGTCAGAGGGAATGGAAGCCGGCTTAATCTGGGATTGAAGCCATTCGGGTTCCGGGATGAAACGATCTGCTGACCGGTCCTGCCAGGCGCGTTTCTGACGCAAAACGCCTAATTGGAGCATGAATATCTCATCGAATGATAGCCGGTCTTGTGCAGACTTAAGCTGGTCCCAACTTTCTGGAAAATGAACTTCTAGCAGCGCAGTCGGAAGATCCATCAAACCAGCTGATTGACAAATTTCCTCAGGAATTGGATCAAGGATGCGCGGCGCCCAATAAGACGTCACCTGATTCATCTGTTTGCGAAGCCAGTTCTGTGTGACTTGCGAAGTCAGCGGATAAACTGGGACAATCCTGCTTGTGCTCAGATGCTGTTCTTCAAGAGGCTCCATCTCTGGGTTGGTCATGACGTGTCTGCCCAGGTACTGGTCTACTTTTCCGGATAACGAGATCTGCATGCCCTCGTGCAGGCGTCTGGCAAAATACTTGCTGTTGAACCAGTTTACTCTCAGGGTTCCACTCCCGTCACTGACTAACGCCTCCACAAGTGTGGCTTTCCCACTTCGGACGGGACGCGTGTTGATGCTTTTCACAGTCCCGATAACGCTGACAACCTCCCCATATCTCAAGCGGTTGATAGGCGTGAGTTTTGTATAATCATTGTAGCGCCGAGGGAAGAAATAAAGCATGTCACGGAGAATGTCAACAATCCCAGGCGGCTTAAGATTCTGTGCAGTTCGGGGACCGATCCCCTGGAGGACTGTAACTGGCACATTCAGGGCAGCTGATTCAAGCTGTGGTTTTACTGCCTTGGAGACCTGAGGTCGCCTTTGTTCGCTGGCATCGTCCCTATCGGAAACGAGTGGATTTTCGTCGTCACAAGATGTTTCAACTTCTAACTCAGACTGGGCTTGTGAAATCATTCTCGATATTTTCTTCGATGATCTCTTGCAAATGCGGATTTGGAGCAGGCAAATCCTGGGGTTCTGATGCCGGTTCAATCAATTCTGCGTTTTCAGTTCGCTGCATACGACGCCAGAGCCCTTGCAGCGCCTCTGCGCGAGATTTTTCACTTAATCGGCTATAATCCAGGATCCTGGCCCTGATGATTTGAATCAATTCTTCCGGGACCTCATCACTCCGCGCCTCTGATTCCCATAAATCAAGCATTCGATCAAGTCCACCGAGTACAGCTCGATTATCGTAACCGCGCTCGGCTTCGAGTTTAAAAAATTTTTGGAGTTTTTGAAGAGAAGGTTTCATTAATTCAGCTATTTGCCTTATTGTTTGACAACTGCAAATCCAAGTCCGTTCGGTCCAACATGCGTCCCGATTACCGTGGTGACATTGACGATCAAAGGCGGATTGGGCAGATCGATGCTTAATTCGCTCTTGAAATCGGAGAGCATCTTCTTCAGCATTCGTGTGCAAAATTGCCAATCTTTCCAGATTGCCGGATTGCGACAGAAATTCCATCAATCGCTGAAAACCTTTTCCGCGGGTTCGACACTCCCCCAGGCTTGTCACCACACCCTCTTTTAATTCAATAAATGGTTTTATTTGCAGCAGATTCCCGATCCGGGCTCTTGCCCAGGAGACTCGTCCGCTGCGGCGGACATATTCAAGGGTATCGAGCATCGCAATAATCCGGGCTCGTTTTCGCATGCCCGTCATTAATCGGATAACAGTCTCAAGGTTCGCACCTTTTCGGACTGCCTCGGCAGCTGCCAGGATTTGAAATCCCGACCCTAAAGATAATTGACCGCTGTCAAAAATATGAACCCGATTCCCAAACGCGTTTGATGCAATCGTTGCTGCATTGATGATACCGCTCAGGTTGAGTGGTGGATGGATGGATAGGATCTGCTTCGCTCCACGCCGAAAGAGGGATTCATATATTTGCTGGTATACCCCAGAGGACGCTGTCGCAGTTGTCGGTGGAGGATTGATATCTGGAAGACGCGTATAATATTCCTCACGAGAGATATCTATTCCATCCTGCAAGCTTTTTCCATCCAGGATTATCAGATTCCGAACGATTTGAATATCATACTCTCGAATTATCTCCTCAGGCAGATCGGCGGTGCTGTCAGCAACTATGGAAATTTCGTCCACTTTTTGGTCTTTCCTGGATAATCTTGGATGATTGAAATATATTAATGCTTAAAGCGATTATTCTATAGAAATAATGAAATGATAATGAGGTTGCCCACCTTCTTGTAATTCGACAACCTGTTCTGGATAATGCTGCCGAATGAGTTCAGCGATCCTGGAGACTTCCTCCTTGTCAATAACTGCTCCATAGAAGAGGGTGATCAACTCAAAATTTTCAGCGTGGATTTTTTCCAGGAATCCCAGGCAAGCTTCTTCAACGTTTTGAGAAGCCAGAATAAGCTTGCCATTATGTAGACCGATGATCTCACCTTCATGCACTTGAACACCGTCAATTTCGACTGTCCTGGTGGCGTTTGTGATTTCTCCGGTCTCAACATCGTTGATCGCCTGAGTCATCTCTTCAACAACCTCATCAAAATTTCCGTCCGGTATCAAGCGCATCATGGCTGCCAATCCTTGGGGGACTGATCTGGTAGGGATGACAGCTACTCTTTTGGTCGTCAGCTCAGAAGCTGCTGTAGCGGATAAGATGATGTTTTTATTGTTGGGGAGAACAATGATATGATCGGTCGGCAGGTGTTCGAAGGCATGAACAATTTCTTGGGTGCTGGGGTTCATCGTCTGTCCACCTTCGACAATTGCTGCAGCTCCCAGGCTTGCGAAAACGCGCGCAATCCCCATCCCAGGGGAAACTGCCACGACTGCATTTTGACCAAATTCAACCGGAGCTAATGTCATTGGATTTTCATGTTTGCTGTTTGCCGGGTTCATTTGATCGATAAGGTTTTCTATGCCAATTTTTGTGACAACACCCAGTGTTCGGGTGTAATCGATGGGCGAATAAAGGTTTTCAGTTGGTACATGGATATGCAGTCGAAAAATCCCATCGCCTTCACCCACCTGAATGGATGTCCCCATTTTTTCCAGATTGTTATAAAAATTTACCAGGTTCAGCGGATTTTGCGGTTTAAAATCAACGATGACCTCAAAATCCTGACCGGGTTCGATCGCTTCCAATGTGTGTTCCAGGGAAACTTGCGAGAGGGGTACAACTGCGCTCGAGACGATATCCAACGGCAGCCCATCGATGTAACGAAGAATGCCTTCTAAAATAAAAAATAAACCCTTTCCACCAGAATCAACCACGCCGGCTTCTTTAAGGACAGGGAGCAGCTCGGGAGTGCGCTGTACAGACAAATCGGCTGCCTGCACCACAACTGCCAGCAGTTCGATTGGATCTTTAGCTCTCGATTCAAATTCAACAGCAGCTGCGGCTATATCTTTCGCCACAGTGAGAATTGTGCCTTCTACAGGTCGAACAACCCCTTTATAAGCCGTATCTCGGGCTGCTTCCAATGCTTGAACCAGGAGCGGGATTTCAAGGTTAGGGCTGTTGTCGACTGCACGCGCAAAACCACGCCAAAGTTGTGACAAAATGACGCCTGAATTTCCTCGGGCGCCCATCAGGGCGCCATGGGCAACTGCGTGAGCGGTTTTTCCAAAATTCTTTTCTGATGATCCAGCGATTTCATTATAGGCTGCCTGCATGGTTAAAACCATGTTTGTGCCTGTGTCGCCGTCGGGGACCGGGAAAACGTTAAGTGAATTGACGATCTGTTGATTCGTTCGCAGCCATGTCAGACTGGCTTCAATGATGCGCTTTAAAGTCTGTCCATTAATAGGTCTGGACAGCTTAAACTCGCGCCTCAATTCTTTTTCTGAGTCTACCAACATTAATCGAACTCCTAATCGAGCGTAATAATAATCAGAGTCGATGGCTAATCAAAATTGCTGATTCTCAAGCCACGCACGTGAACATTCACATCATTGACTGGCATACCTAGCGATTTTTCAACCTGGAATCGGACGGTGTGGCTGACACTATCTGCAACGGATTTGATTCTGGTGCCGTATTCTACAATGATATACAGGTCAATATTAATTTTTTGATCGTCGTATCGGACTTCCACTCCATAGGTGGGGTCTTTAACGATCACCTGCGTTAGTCCATTTACCAGGTTCTTGGATGTCAGGCCAACCACACCGTACGATTGAAGCGTGGCATGATAAGCGATGCTCGCAATCGCACGCGGGGTTATTTGTATACTGCCAAGGGATGTCGTATCGTCTGTCATATCTATCCTCAGGAACGGGCTGATTATACATTATAAATTAGAAACTCTGCTTGATAAGTGATCAGGTTTGTGGTAATATTGTGCGGCTATTATCCAGAAAGAGCCTCTCGAGAATTAAAGATGCGATCTAACAGCGGCGCTTCGAAACAGCTGGATCGTATCGGAAAGGAACCTAATTATGGCAAAATGTGCACATTGCGGTAAGAAAACGATGTTTGGTCGCAATCGTCCGTGGTCGAAAAAAGCCACACAGCGAACTTTCCGACCGAACCTTCAGACTATCAGCGTATTAGAGGATGGTCGAATGGTCCGGAAAGTGCTCTGCGCAAAATGCATCCGCACTCTTGTAAAACCGGCTTGAGTTATTTCTGTTTCTAATTAGACGAAAAATATTGGACAACATGGGAAATCACGCTTATGCGTGATTTCTTTGTTTAATCAGATGGCCAAAATCAATGCATTCAGATAATAAGTTCTTATACGGGTGGATTGAGGTTGTAATAAACCCACAACCAAAATGGGATTAATCCGCCTACGGTTAGGAAAACCAGGAGTGCTAATGTCCAGGTTATCGTATCGAACCCCGGTTCATTCTTGGAGGATGAAATATAAACCATCCCTAAGTCAGGGTCTTCATACTCTACAGTCGCTGTGGAGCTCGTTGGTCGTTGATTTTTCGGTGGATTTGAGACTGGACGTGCGTAAGTCTGCACAAGGGCTGGAGCTACTGCCGTCGCTTGAGTAGTCTGGGTTGGTTGTTTGGAATTGTCTTTATTCGACTGGCGGTTGATCTGAAAAATTCTTCAGGACCGCGTCCAAGCTGTTCAGCTGTCCTGTATCGGGCAGAAGGTTCCTTGGAAAGGATCTTTAAAATAATCAGTTCTAAGGCAGGGGGAATAAGCGGATTGTAGCGTCTTGGGGAAGGGGGCAGAGCTTCGCGGTGTAGGCGTGCAAGTTCTTGAGGGTTGGTCGCATTGAATGGTAATCGACCAGTCAGCATCTCGAACAGAATGATGCCAAGGGAATAAACATCTGATGCCGGAGATGGTGCGCTGCCAGCAGCTTGTTCTGGTGAAAAATACTGGGGAGAGCCCCAAACAACATCGGTTTTTTCATCCGGTGAGATCGTTTCAAGTGCGCGGGCTATCCCAAAATCTACAACTTTCACACGCAAATCCGGGGTAACCAGCAGGTTTTGTGGTTTGACATCGCAATGTACCAGGCCAGCACGATGTGCATATCCCAAACCCAAGCACGCCTGGGTGATCAGTGCAATCGCATCGGGTACTGTGAACTTATCCCTGGATTTACAAAGTGTTTTTAAATCTTCTCCCGGGACATATTCCATCACGATAAAGAGCTGGTCTGCAGAATAGCCAAAATCATGCACAGTGACGATATTCGGATGGGATAAATTTGCAGCCGCTTTGGCTTCGTGATGAAAACGGGCTCGAAAGTCTGCACTTTGAGAATAATCCTTCCTTAGCAGCTTGATTGCTACTGTTCGTTCAAGGGTTAGATCTCAGCGCGAAATACCTCCGCCATCCCACCGGAGCCCAGGCGCTCGATCAACCTGTAGCGATGATTGAGTAAATTTGAGTTATCGATCATTTCATCAACATTAATCAGAGATTTTTCATGTTCCTGTTCGTGTCCTAATTATAAACCAACCTGAATGGAAAACTTTGAAACCAGTGACATGGCTAAAAAATCGAGTAAAATCTCTTCCAACTTAATACTGAGGATTAATCCATTATCTGTCAGGGTTGGGTAAGAAAGTAGAAAATCATCTACGAGAGAGAACCCATCGATGGTTATGAAAATTTTTAAATATTTCCGTCAGGAACCGTTCAAGCTGCTTCTGCTTGTAATCCCCTTCGCGGCGCTCTCTGAACCTTTAGGTTGGGGCGATTTTGCCACCTTTTCGTTGTCTGCGCTGGCGATTATACCGCTGGCTGGATTAATCGGTGAAGCGACGGAAGCTTTGACCGAATATACAGGTCCAAGGATCGGAGGACTTCTCAATGCAACCCTGGGGAATGCTGCCGAGTTAATCATAACGATTGTCGCCATCCAGGAAGGATTGCTGGAGTTGGTGAAAGCTTCCATCACCGGTTCAATTCTTGGTAATATCCTTTTAGTGATGGGTTTCTCGTTCTTTCTTGGAGGTCTCAAGCATGGTGTTCAACGTTTCCACCGCGGTCATGCTGGAAGAAACTCGATCTTGCTGCTGCTCGCGGTAATCGCTTTGGTTATCCCATCCTTACTGAGTGGATCTATCGGAGATCGGAAAGCGTTCGAGTCGAAGCGCTCAGCGTAGGTGTGGCGGTAATTATGATCGTCCTTTATGGCGCCGGTCTGTATTATGGTTTTAAGTCAGATGATGGTCCCTTGACGCCCAAGTTGCAGGGCACTGACGCCGCAAGAAATGACCCGGAAGAGCTTTCTCATAAATCCGAACATAAGGGATGGTCATTACGCAAGTCGTTGATTATCCTGGCAATTTCCACAGCAGGTGTCGCGTATCTGAGCGAGTTGCTTGTCGGTGGGATTGAACATGTCGTTGAGAACCTGGGAGTATCCGAATTTTTCCTCGGTGTCATCTTGATCCCAATTATTGGAAATGTTGCAGAACATCTGGTTTCTGTCAAAGTAGCGATGGAAAACAAAATGGATTTGAGTGTAGAGATTGCGATTGCATCAAGCCTGCAGATCGCACTATTTGTCGCCCCTTTATTGGTGTTCGTCAGCCTGATAATGGGAAATCCTTTACAATTGATATTCAACCAGTTTGAGTTGCTGGCATTGGTTGTTGGGGTCTTAATTGCCGTATTCATTTCGCAAGATGGCGAATCAAGCTGGCTGGAAGGTCTCGAGCTGTTAGCTGTTTATGTGATTCTCTCCTTGGCATTTTTTCTCCTCCCAGTCTAAAGGTCGGACTCATGGATGATCGACCCATTACCCCGAGAAGGCGAACGAGTTCAGTTCGAATCTTGACCCTATGGGTCTTGCTTGGAGCATTGATTCTTGCTTGTTTTCTCCTGTCGATCACTCTGGGGATTTTCTGGTATGGATCCGGACAAAATGCAGATAAACTTCCTTCCACAGCGATCCTGGTGATCATTCCTGCAGCCAGCGCAACCCCGACGGTCCCGAACAACGGAGGACTGTTTCCTCTGGATGGTGAGCAGACACCTTCCTCCCCATCAGGGGAAGAGATCGTGATGGATGCCTACGTGCAGGTTTATGGAACCGGCGGGGATGGGCTGAGGATGAGGGACAATCCTGGTCTTGAAGGGAAGGTTTTATTAGTCGCAGCAGAATCCGAAGTTTTCAAAGTCGTTGAAGGACCGGTTGAAATGGACGGTTATCGCTGGTGGCGCCTGGAGGGACCCTTTGATGTTACTCGCCAGGGTTGGGTTGTGGGTAATTACCTGGAAATCGTTCAAAATCCGTAATCGGAAAAAATTATGAATTCACCAAAACCTACCAAAATCACAGCTGACCGACAGACAGCAATATTGAAGATCGAGTGGAGTGACGGACACGAAAGCCTTTACCCGTTTACTTTGGTCCGGGCAGCCTGCCCTTGTGCAGAATGTCGTGGTGGACATGCGAATATGCGTTCGACCCCGGATGAAGCAGTTTTTGAGGTGGAGCTGGTCGATTCCTTGGCAACCAGGATCAAGAATATCGAGGCAGTAGGTGCTTACGCCCTCACAATTGAGTGGGAAGATAGCCACCATTATGGAATTTATAATTGGAATTATTTAAGGGAGCTTTGCCCCTGTTTGATATGCAGACCTATATAAAATTAATACTTAAAGATAATCGCGCAAATTATGTTCGACCGCATAAGCAGCAGCTTCTGCACGGTTGCTCACCCCGAGTTTCGAGAGAATGCTGCTGACGTAATTCCGTACGGTCCCTTCGCCAAGGAAAAGTGCTTTCGCAATCTCCCGGTTGGTTTTCCCTTCTGAAACCAACAGCAGCACGTGTTTTTCCTGTTGCGTAAGCGCTGAGAAGGCGGAGGCTTCCTCTTCTTTTGCGGCTTTTCGAACTTCCTGGAAAATTCGCTGTGTGACTGCCGGGTCCAGGAGTGCTTCACCACGACCCACCGCTTCTATGGCCTTGATCAGATCTTCCCCTCCGATCTGTTTCAGGACATAACCCGCTGCTCCAGCACGAATCGCAGAAAAAAGCATCTCATCTTCTGCATAGGACGTGAGCATGATCACCTTAGACTGCGGGAATCTTTCTGCGATCTCTTCGCACGCCTCAATTCCCGAGCCACCAGGCAAACGGATATCCATGACAACGACATCTGGGCTTGATGTCTCAACTTTTTCAACAGCCTCGCGGGCAGTGCTCGCTTCGGCAACTACTTCGAAATTCGGGTGTCGGTCTAACAGGGCTTTTAATCCCAAACGGACGATCTCATGATCGTCCACCAGTAAAATTCGTTGTTTTACAATCTGATTCCCATCCATGCAGATCAGTATAGTCGATTGTATTCGGACTGACAAGGTAACATTAAATCAGGCGGAAATCAGCTGACCCCAGGTCCGAGCTCCTTCCGGCGGTAATCCACGAAGCGATACCCAACCCCGCGTTCTGTCAGGATATATTTTGGATTGGTCGGATCTTCCTCAAGCTTCTTGCGGAGATAGTTGATATACAGCCGGACGTAATGCGGTTCATCCTGGTATTCATATCCCCAGACCTTCGCGAGGATCTGGTCATGAGAGATAACCCAACCTGCATTCTGCACCAGGTGATACAAAAGTCTATACTCGGTCGGTCGGAGATTGACAAGTTTACCTTCAACCCAGACCTCACGTCGGTCAAAGTCCAACTTCAATCGATCATCAACTTCGATCAAACCATGCGTGCCGCCAGAAGTCATCTCGGTTCTGCGCAGCACGGCCCTCACCCTGCTTACCAGTTCTCTTGGGCTGAAGGGTTTTGTGACGTAATCATCCGCCCCCAGCTCAAGCCCTCGCACCCGGTCATCTTCTTCGCCCTTGGCAGTTAACATGATTACGGGGACGGTACTTGTTTCACGGATCAGCCTTAAAACTTCAAAACCATCAATATCGGGCATCATTACATCCAGCAAAACAACGTCAGGTAGGTTGCTGCGAACCTTATTGATCGCCTGGTTGCCGTTGAAGGCCTCTATCACACGGAATCCATCATGCTCAAGGTTTAACCGAATAAATCGTACCATCCGTTCTTCGTCATCCACCACGAGGATTTTTCGATCTCTAAATTGACTGTCAGGCATTTCGATTACTCCCGCACGAAACCGATGATCTCTTCCTCAAGGTCTGTTCCGAGCACTTCAATAAAATTGATCCGCTCAATAGGCCAGTAAACGATATTTACATTGTCAGAAATGTAATGTACGTCTTTTCCATCTGTTCGTCTTGGATTGGTAATTTTTATCATCACATCGGAGTTAGATGGCAGCTCATCAACCTCCCCAACAATTGGTTCTGAATTCAAGATGTGCAGAACGAGTGTGAATGCCAAAAGCATCTCCTTGATTTCAAATGATAAATGGTTGAATGATGAGCCTCATTTATCCTTCGATCGCGCCCATTCAATCTAGCCGAAATTAGTACAGGATTTTCTTAATAATTTCAGACCAAGGTTGGTTGTTCTGGTTTGGAATGGTTTTCAAAAACTGGCAGTCGAATCAGGATCGCAGAGATATTGTCTGGACCTCCAGCAGCATTTGCGGCATCCACCAGCATTTGACAGGCGATCTCGGGTGATGGAGCTGATTGAATGATTTGAACCATTTCTTCCTGCGGTACAACTCCCCACAATCCGTCTGAACACAACAGCAGAAAGCCAGGTGCTGGCAGAAGGGAAGTATTGATGTCTGGTGAGAATGGTTCTCCCTGCCCAAGGGCTCGATAAAGCACATTACGCTGCGGGTGAACTGCAGCCTCTTTTTCAGTCAGGTGTCCCAGCTCGATCATACGTTTGACAAGAGAATGATCACGAGTTAAAACTTCTGCTTTTCCGGATGGATTGATGGAATAGGCTCGACTGTCTCCAACATGAGCTATCGACATTTGCTGTCCGACGATCAACACCGCTGTTAATGTTGTTCCGCTGCCTGGCGCCTCTGAAGAGATTATCCTGTGCGCTTCCATCACGCTTTGTTCGAGGATATCCTGGATTCCAGCTTCCGGAGGAGCAGGTTGAATATTCAGCAAGCCTGCCATTCCCTTTGCCAAAATATCTCTGGCAACAATCCGGACAGCAAGGTTGCTGGCAACCTCGCCATTCATATGCCCACCCATTCCATCGGCAACTATGAAAAGCCCAAGCGAGAAATATTTATCGTTGTCAGGAATTACTGTGTTAAAAATCAAAATCGAATCCTCATTATGATCACGGACCACGCCAACCGATTGGGCGTAACCAAAAATCAACTGAGGATTTCCTGTGTGAGCGGGAATTTTCTGCTGCTCTTGTACGATTGGAGTAACTGCTGCAAGCGGTTTTGTCGGAGCATCATCTTCAGCCCCTTGGACCTCGCCAGCTTCTTTTTTTGATCCGAAGTAACTGCTAATTTTCTTCAACAATTTTGTCCTGCCTGTCACTGTCGATTAATTCATGCCTGTAGAGCATAAAGATTATGGTCTGTCGAACCGATGAAGATTAAATCATTTCCAGCCGCAGGTGTCCCGGTAAAAGGTCCATTCGATTGGAATTTCCAGCGAAGCTGCCCGGATCCAGCATCAAGGGAGTACAGGCAACCATCCACAGAACCACAAAAAAGCGAATCCTGATAAACGATCGGAGATCCTGTCACTTGATGCCGGGTCGAAAATTCCCAGACCTGCTTTGAGTTATTGCAATCAATACAAGAAATGCGACCATCGATAGAACCAGTGTATAGGTAATTCCCATGGACGAATGGAGTTGATATCGTTGGTTTATCCAATCGAAAACGCCAGATTACCCAACCTGTTTTTGCGTCTAACGCATAGACAGTCGAATCAACCGATCCAAAGTATACTACACCTTTGGAAATGACTGCCGAGGATGTAACTGCCCGTTTAGCTTTGAACCGCCATTTAATATCTCCATGTAAATCCAAACAGAAAAAGTCGCCCGCTTCTGTCCCAAAATAAATCCACTCTTCGCTGACTGCGGCAGTCGATCTCACCGGAGCCCCTGCATCAACCTGCCATGCCATTTGAGCCGTTCTTGCATTCACTGCGTGTAGAAACTGGTCGTCCGAACCAAAAAAAAGATGTCCTTCGCTTAGTATCGGGGAGGATCGAACAGGTCCCCTGGTAAAGTATGTCCATTCTATTCTACCTGTCTTTCGATTGACAGCGTGCAGCCTGTGGTCTTCAGAACCAAAAAAGACAGTTTCCTCTGAGATAGCCGGCTTACTGACAATCCCTCCATCGGCCAGATATTTCCAATGAATGTTTCCATTCGATAAATCGACTGCATAGATGTGTTTATCATAACTGCCGAAGTAAATCGCGTTCTCATGCAGAGTAGGGCTTCCTCAAATCTCGTCTTCGCATCGGAATTCCCAAACAGGTTTTCTTAACTCACATGCTTGTAGGATTAATTAGATTTATTATTGGAAAATTCGAATGCGCGTTCGAATTCGAATTTACTTCCAGGAGGGCAGATTTTAATTCAGCTGCACTCTGGTAGCGATTTTCGGGGGTCGTATTCTAAGGCTTTTTTTATTACACTTTCAAATAACGGAGTAACGCTCGAATTAATCTGCCTGATTGGTCGCTCCGTAAACGAGAACGGAGGTTCAAGGCGGGGATCCTGCCGGGTCAGGCAATGATGCAGTGTTGCGCCAAGTGCGTAGATGTCTGCAATCGGGGTTGCTTCGCCGCGATACTGTTCGGGTGGTGAATACCCTTCGGTGCCGATCATTGTTCCTTTTTTCCCAACCTGGAATGGTTTTGCGATTCCAAAGTCAACCAGTACAACTTGATCCTGGGAATTTATCATCACATTCGAAGGTTTGATATCTCGGAATACGATTTTTTCCGGCTCGTGATTGTGCAAATAAATTAATACATCGCACAATTCGATGGCCCACTTCAGAACGCGATCTTCAGAAAGAAATCCGGTTGAATGGTTGATTAAAAATTCAAGGTCATTCCCGCTGATGAACTCGATTATTAGATATGAACGTTCGTGAATAGTGAAATAATCAAAGATTTTCGGGATTGCTTTGTGATCCAGAGAAGCCAGCAGGTCGGCTTCACGATCAAAATTTCGTACGATAGTGCTGCGAAGGATCGGATCATTTGAGCGATTGATCATTTCCTTGACTGCGACAATTTTTGTCGCATGGGGGAAATGCATATCACGACCACGATAAACCGCACTCATCCCACCCAGGCCTAAAAAACCCTGGATAATATACCGATCAGCGAGTGTTGTTCCAAATGCAAGCTGCTCCGTGAACCCCTGATCCGTCTCTGCTCTAAAGCTTTGGGTTAATTGGGATGAGTCCACGATCATGGGTACTCCTGAATGAATCCTGATACGCGTTTTGCCCTGACGATATTCTCTCCAAGTTCCTAGCGGTAATCTTCAGGTGGTTCTGGTCGATTTTGAAGGACGGCCTCAATCTGGTCCATCACATCCGGGTTCAGGTTATTGACCAGCTCGAGTGCTTTCATATTCTCGTGTACCTGAGAAGCCCGAGATGCGCCGGTAATCACAGTGCTGACATTCGGATTTTTTAAACACCAGGCGATAGCAAGTTGCGGCAGAGTACATCCGATTTCTTTGGCGATGGGAACAAGCAGCTTCACTTTCTCGATCTTGCGCTGACCTTCTGGAGATTCGAATTCCTCTCTCAACCACCCGTAGTTTTTAAGGCTGGCCCGCGAATCATCCGGAATCCCTTCATTATATTTCCCGGATAGCAAGCCGCTTGCAAGCGGACTCCAGATTGTGGTCCCCAATCCAAATTCCCGATAAAGCGGTGCATAATCCGCCTCCACCTTCTTTCGGGAGAACATGTTATATTCAGGCTGCTCCATCAATGGAGGGATCAGGTGCTCGTGCCGGGCAATCCCATAGGCGTTCATCAAGTCCGTTGCCGGCCATTCGCTTGTACCCCAGTAGAAAGCCTTCCCCTGCTGAATGAGCAGGTTCATCGTCCAAACCACCTCTTCCACCGGTGTATATAGGTCAGGTCGGTGGCAAAACAGAAGGTCGACATAATCCATTTGAAGCCGTTTTAAGGATGCATGGGCGCCTTCCATCAGATGTTTTCTCGAGAGCCCGGAGTTATTTGGCCCCTTCCCACCCCAAAAGATCTTCGTCGAGATCACCAGATCTGAACGCTTCCAGCCAGCATTCTTGATCACATTGCCCATTACAATTTCTGCATTCCCGTGCGCATAGGCTTCAGCATTATCGAAGAAATTTACTCCTGCCTCATACGCTGCGCTCATACATTCATTGGCGATTTGTTCTCCAACCTGACCACCGTACGTAACCCACGCACCCAAAGATAGGGCAGAGACTTTCAACCCTGATTTTCCTAAAAAGCGGTATTCCATTTGTTAACCTTTCATTCTCGCCAAACTTTCATTTGGAATATGACATTATTTACTGATGAAACTGATAATTTGACAGTATTACTTGTCTCATTATAACATCTTGGTTAATGATGAAAAAAGACTTTAACGTTACAGATTCATTGGTATTTGGAAATGAGAGGACATCCTCCCTGCTATTTTCCGGCTTCCTCAGTCCTGGCCAGTTCCAGATAGTCTTTAACTACTTTCTCAGTGGTGGATTGCCCAAAGAAATCCAACAATTGCCCAAGAATGGTGGCCTTGTGCTCAGCATCGCGTTTGCTCCAGGTGCGGCTTTTTATCTCTAAAAAGTAACCTAGAGCTGGTTTTTCCAGCTGATCCAGGTTGATGTAGAATTCGGTCCCTCGGAAGAGGATGCGCCATCGCTGGCGGTGTTTTTCGATGCTGACTTCATCGGTTGGCTTGAAATACTCCCGATAAAAACGCAGGCTGTGGGTTGCAGGCGCCAGAAATCGACTTCGTGAAAGCAGCACATCGCTGGGAAACAGATATTCGCTCGCCGGACCGATCATGGTTAATCGATAACGGGCTTTCGTAACCTGTCCACCTGGCTCGAGGAACTCATCTTCTCGATAACGCAGCGTTCCTTGATCGACATCAGAAAAGAGGAAATAGGTGTCAAACTCGTGGTAAAGACGCTGGTAAAGGATCTCAATCTCAGGTCTTTCGAGAGTCGCTAAGATTGGTGCCGGATCTTGTATGCGCACCTTCGCCTGGATCTCGAAACTCTCTTCTTCGGTTGCCTTTCCGATCGTGATCAGTTTCGTCAGGACAGATTTTTCTCTTTGGAAGATGAATAAGTCTATTTGTTTTGCATAGTCCTGGGCATTTTCGAGCAGCTCCTCTTCATTAATATCTCTCAACTGACGTCCTTGCATTAACCATTTACCGTTAACCATCATGTCCGTGACATCCGTGGACTTTGTTGCATAAACCAGCTGTGTGTAGACGCCGTTGGGATCACGCTTGAAAACAGGAGAGTTATGTATTCTTGAATTATCAACGATGATAATATCTGCACGTTTACCTTGCTCCAGTGAGCCGGTTATTTTTCCAAGATGAAGCGCTTCGGCTCCAATTCTTGTTGCCATAGCCAGAGCCGTTCTAGCCGGAAGCACCGTTGGGTCATTCGAGACACTTTTCGCAAGAAACGCCGCCAGCCTGATTTCCTCGAACATGTCCAGATCATTGTTCGAAGCCGGTCCATCCGTGCCGATTCCTACCTTCAAACCCAGCTCGATCATCTTATTGACTGGCGCAAATCCGGAGGCAAGCTTCAAATTTGATGATGGATTGTGGGCGACTCCAGCGCGATGGTGAAGAAGGGTTTTCATCTCACCTTCGTCAATGTGGACGCAGTGCGCTGCCAGGACTTTTGCCTCGAATAATCCGTTCTTCTTCGCGTAAGGTACAACGGGCATTCCATGAGTTTCGCGTGAATTCTCAACTTCTTGGGCGGTCTCAGCGATATGAGTATGGAGTGGAACATCAAATTCAGCGGCAAGCTGGGCGGTGAGTCGAAGGATTTCGTCCGTACATGTATACGGCGCATGCGGTGCCACGGATGGGGTGATCAAAGCATGGTCTTTCCAATTGATAATATAATCTCGCGCGGCCGCGAGCGATTCTTCATAGAAACGTGCATCCGGAGAAGGAAATTTTAGGACAGTTTGGGAACAGACCGCCCGAAGGCCGATTTCCGCAGTCGCACGAGCTACGTATTCTTCGTAGTAATACATATCTGCAAAGCAGGTAATACCCGAGCGGATCATTTCGATGCAGCCGATCCTCGTCCCCAGCTCAACAAATTCAGGCGAAACGAATTCTCGCTCAACCGGCATCATATAACCAAGCAGCCAGACGTCAAGGCGCAGATCATCTGCCAACCCGCGCAGCAGCGTCATTGGAACGTGGGTGTGGGCATTGACCAGTCCGGGCATGACGATCTTTTCATTGCAATCAAAGATCTCGGTGGCTTCAAAGTGCTCCAGGATATTCTTTTCCTCCCCAACCGCAAGGATAGTGTCGCCTTTTACAGCAATTGCACCTGGATGATATTGATGGAAATCTTCATCCATGCAGAGCAAAGTTGCGTTGATAAGCAGGATATCAGCTGCATTTTTTTTCATTTCCACCTCACGCGAAATATGAATGAATAAGCAGATTACTTGTTCCCCAGCCTGCGTATAATGTCCAGGCCAGTATGTGCTGTGAAGCGGGCGGTGTATTCAGGATGTCCTCCAAACAGCCGGGTTGTCTTGGACGCCCCGTTTGGAGTAATCAACACGAAATGGATCGCACGCTGGTCAGAGTTTAAATCCAGGCTAGCACCAAGGCATACATCCACCTGGCGCGTTTTTCGAAAGTCCTCAGCCGCTTCGGCGAATTGATCCATCGTACCTGAATTGGGCAAAACCACTCCGCCGAGGAAAATGCCTTTCAGATCGGTTGACGCCTCTTGATTGACTCTAGCAAGCCGTGTAATGATGCTGCCGCTCAATCCTTCCTCGACCACTGCCAGCGTCCAGGATTGAAGTTTGAGGGCGCGCAGGGCGGCTTCTTCGAGCGACTCCATGTCGGCTCCATAGATCCATTCAACAAGTCGGTTGCGCAGTTCCGCTTCAACTGGTTTAATCATCTCATCAGCTTTTTCCTCGGAGTTGGCTTTAGCGGTAATTCGTACGTCCACCTGGCCCGAATGGGCTGCCAATCCGACGGTCGGATTTTTCAGTGTTTCAAAATCTCCAATCAGGTCATCGATTTGAGACTCCCCGGCTCCGACTGTGTGCAGGATTCGGGTTTTGATGATACCTGAAAGCCGAAACCGGATGCGCAGCCAGGGGATGACCGAATTTGTCATCAAATATTCCATCTCGCGCGGCACACCAGGCAGTGAGATGACCACTTTCCCATCGATCTCTATCCTGAAACAAGGAGCTGTCCCGACTGGATTCTCAATCGCCTGCGCTCCAGCCGGTATATAAGCCTGGCGTCTGTTGTTTTCGGTTGGCAGGCGTCCAAACTTTCGGAATCGCTCCTGAATCTGCTCCCAAAGCTCCGGCTGGAACACCAGCTCTCGATAGAGTGCCTGGGCAACGGCTTCGCGGGTTGGGTCGTCAACCGTCGGCCCCAGCCCACCAGTCGTCAGCACGATATCGTTTTGCTCCAACGCCTGGCAGACAGCGTTGGCGATCCGGTTTGAATTATCTCCTACTGTAGTCTGTCGAAAGAGATCGACCCCGATATCTCGAAGCTGTCGTGCGATCCAGCGTGCGTTTGAATCCAGGATTTCACCTAATAAAATTTCTGTGCCTATAGTAATGATCTCTGCAGTCGCCATTTCGAAACCAGTATTGTTTTGCAAAAATACCCCCGCCCCATCTGGGGGCGGGGGCTGAAAATGATCATTCTTGCTTTTATACCCCAGACTGGATCGTTTAGGAAGTCATCAAAGTGCGAACATCCACCCGGTCCAGGCGGAGGAGCAGATAGATTGAAAGCCCGATGCTCAGGAAGCTGGATAGAATAAATGGGATATTAAACGTGCCATCCTGGAAGGTTGACCACTGGAAGAAAGTCATCAAGCGGACGATCGCATTTAGACCAAGCAGGAATATGCACAAGGTCAACGCTCGGGATTTACCCCGCAGAAGCAAGAAACCCAAGGAACCGAACAGCGCCGCCACAAAGAGGATCCCGATCCAGGCGTTTGTCAGGTTTTTCAGCGGCAGCAGCAGCGGAGTGATGATCGGAAGCACAAAAAACAAAATGATTTTTTGAGATGTTTTCATTCTTTTCACTTGCCTCGTGTTTAGTGCCCACCAAGATAAGCTTCCACGACCATATCGTTGTGGAGCAGGTCTTGAGCAACACCCTCAAGGACGATCTTGCCGGTTTCAAGCACGTATCCCCGGTCTGCAATCGAGAGCGCCATCTGGGCATTCTGCTCGACGAGCAAAATACTGGTACCCTGGTCATTGATATCGCGGATGATCGTGAAGATCTGTTCCACCAGCAGGGGGGAAAGCCCCATAGAAGGCTCGTCCAACAGCATCAATTTTGGTTGAGCCATCAATCCACGTGCGATTGCCAGCATCTGCTGTTCACCACCTGAGAGGGTGCCGCCAAGCTGATTGCGGCGTTCATTCAGGCGTGGAAAAAGCTGAAAAGCATTTGCCATATTTTTCTCGATCATCTCTTTGTTCGTGTACGTGTAAGCACCCATCTCCAGGTTTTCCTTCACCGTGAGAGTGGCAAAGATTTTTCGCCCTTCAGGTACCTGGATGATTCCTTTCCGTACGATTTGCTCGGTAAGAGTTTGAGTAACTTCTTCGCCAAGAAAGTGGATTGAGCCAGCCCTGGGCCGCAGCAAGCCGGAAATTGTGCTCAATGTGGTGCTTTTGCCTGCACCGTTCGCACCGATCAGAGCTACAATCTCCCCTTGTTTTAAGGAGAAATCGATCCCTTTCAGGGCGTGGATCGCGCCATAATAAACATTAAGGTTCTTTACTTCCAACATATTTTCGGAACCGTTATTCATCGATTCACTTCTCCTTGAGAGTCGATCTAGCCTTTGTGGCGGCGGAATTTTTCGGAAAGCGCCGCTGCTCCTGGCCCCAGATAAGCCTCAATCACCTTGACGTCCGATTGGATCTCGTTCGGTGTTCCGCGGGCGATCACTTCGCCAAAGTCCATCACGGTGATTCGCTCGCAAATGCCCATCACAACCCGCATCTGGTGTTCGATCAGCAGGATGGTCAGGTTAAAACGATCGCGGATGAAATGGATCAGCTCCATCAAAGAGACGGTTTCCGCAGGGTTCATCCCAGCCGCCGGTTCGTCAAGCAGGAGCAGCTGTGGTTCCGCAGCCAGCGCCCGGGCGATCTCCAATCGCCGCTGCTCACCGTAAGGCAGGTTTTTGGCGATCGTCCCCTGTCGGTCTTGCAAGTTGAAGACCGACAGGAATTCCTGGGCTTTTTCGGTTAATTCGCGCTCTTTTTGGATATATTTTCGATTATTGAGTACGGCGTCTTTCAGGCTGTAGCCGGCATGAGTGTGATATGCAATTCGGACATTATCCAGAACAGTTAGGCTTGGAAACAAGCGGATATTTTGAAATGTTCGGGCGATGCCTAGGTGGTTGATCTCATGCGGTGCCAAACCAGTAATCGATTGCCCGTTAAAATTGATATCGCCGGAAGTTGGAAGATAGACTCCAGTGATCATATTAAATACGGTTGTTTTTCCCGCTCCGTTCGGACCGATTAATCCCTGCAAGTTGTGGAGCATCAGCTTGAGGTCGAAATTATTGACCGCCCTCAGCCCGCCGAACTGCATACTGAGTTCCTGGATCTCCAGGATGGCCTGTTCGTTATTGTCGGAATGGGGAGTGAAATTGTCGCTCATTCGGAACTCTCCTGTGAAGATGAGGCGCCTGCAGCTGAAAGGGCGGCGGTCTCCTGGGTTGAGTTCTTGTTGAAAACTTTCAAAGGCGGAAGGAGCTGCCTCAGGTACGGCATTTCATAATCACCGAATAAACCGTTGGGTTTCAACAGCATTGTCAGAAGGAGAATGAGGGGATAAACGACAAAACGCCACATTTCGAAGCCCTGGGGTAGGACAAGGCGCAGTACTCCTTCCAACAGCAGGGCCCAGGTAAAAGCAGCTGCAAGCGTGCCTGTCATGCTGCCCAACCCACCCAGAACGATGATAATCATCGGGTCGAAGGATTTGATGAAGTTAAATGTGCTTGGGTGTAAAAATCCATTGATGTGGGCATATAGGCCGCCGGCCAGCCCGGCGAAGAGGCTTCCAATCACGAAAGCGAGAATTTTGTATTCTGCAACATCGATACCCATCGTTTTACCAGCAATCTCATCTTCTCGAACAGATATGATCGCTCTGCCGTAGCTCGAGTGCAGGATGTTTCGAAGGATAATCACGGTGACTAGCAAAGCCAGAAAGACCCAGAACCAGGTAGTCAGCTTGGGTATGCCGATCATGCCGCGGGCGCCTTTCATTTCTTGGAAACCCAGCATGGTATCGGAATTGTCAAATAAGACTTTGACAATGATCGTAAAACCGAGAGTGGCAATCCCGAAATAATCCGATCCGAGTGTCAGCACGGGGAGTCCAAACAGGAAGCTGATGATCGCGGCAAAAAGCGCAGCAAGAATGACAGCAAGCACGTATACCACCTGCATCGCGATTGATTCAGGCAGCAGATTTAAAAGTCCAGTGACTGCCGGGTCAATCCAACGACCAATGAAAACTGCTAAGAAACCCAGCGCCAGCGTGGCAACGAAATAAATTGTGAACGCAGAGAGCGCATCCAATCCTCGAATTCGGCCTAAGACGCCGCGGATCAGCAGGATTGCTACGCCAACTAACAGCACACCGACTGCCACAATCGTCAAACCAAGTGCGCTGTTATTGTTATACCAGCGGTAGGTGATGTCGGCGGCAGTATAGGCACCGATTGCATAGAAACCCCATTGTCCAAGTGAAAACTGGCCGTTGAAGCCGTAAATGAGGTTCAAGCCGAGGCTGACAATCGCCATCACTGCCCCGATGCGCAGGATGGTATTCCAAAAAGCATTCAGCAAACCCAGGCTGATGAGAACCTGGATGATGATAAAGATAAGGAATGCCCCACCATAAAAGATCAGGTTCTCACGTGGAATTTTCTTCAACATAGGATTATGCCTTTTCTCGGCTCGGTTCACCGAAAATACCCGTCGGGCGGACTAAGAGAACCACGACCAGGATGCTAAATGCAACTGCATCGCGCATGGGTGTGGAGATATACGCCGCGCTTAATACTTCCGCTTGACCCATGATCAGCGATCCGATCAGCGCGCCTGGGATCGAGCCTATTCCACCGAGCACGGCCGCGACGAAAGCCTTGAGGCCTGGGATGATACCCATCGCAAAATAGACCTGAGGGAATGCAGTCGCATAAAGAACCCCTGCCGCGCCGGCTAGTGCAGCTCCCACCCCAAAAGTCACAGAGATAATCCCATCAACATTAATCCCCATCAAGCGCGAGGTGGGTTTGTCATAAGCGGAAGCGCGCATGGCCTTTCCAGTGCGTGTCTTCCGGACAAGGAAGTTTAAGAAGAAAACAAGAAATAGCGAAATCAGGATGATATACAGGGAGATATTTGAAAAAATAATGCTGTTATCCGGGGGTGCCTGTCCTGGAGGAAGGACATAAATACCCGCTGAGGATATGACCCAGTTGATAACTGTGATGGGTCTTTCGTAGGTCACAAAATTCGGGGTGAAAACGAACGGAAGGGCGCCAAAATATTCCAGGAAGAATGAGACACCGATCGCTGTGATTAGTGCTGAAATACGTGGAGCGGTCCTCAAAGGCTTATAAGCCGTTCTTTCGATCACGAAAGCCAGGATCGCACACGTCACCATCGAGAGCAAGATGACGGTGATTACACCGATGACGTTGCTCAGCCAAAACGGCATGCTGGGGATGACTTTGGTTGGCCAATCGTTCAATCCCCAGGCGGAAATCGCGTAGTAGCTCGCAAAGGCGCCGACCATAAAGACATCGCCGTGGGCAAAGTTGATCAAACGCACGATCCCGTATACCATCGTATACCCCAGCGCAATCAAGGCATAGACGAATCCAAGCTGGAAACCGTTGACAACTTGCTGAATGAAGATGGTCGGTCCGTCAAGAAAAGATACTACAAGCTTCCAGAGGGCAAGCCCAGCCAGGGCTACCAGGAAAGCTTTTCCTAAAAGACCTTTACGGATGATTGTTTCGAAGACGGAAGATTTTTTTGAGATAGAAGCATTCATGCTTCACTCCGATGCTATTCCTGAAATGAATAGGAAAAGGGGCGGTCGTAAGACCGCCCCCTGATGATCTATAATCTTACGGAGCAATCGATTCTGCAAATACTGTTGTACCACCTGCAACACCAATCACAGCCGCGGACTTGATCGGATTGTGTTGGGCGTCGAAGGTGATCGTACCTGAAACGCCGTCCCAGGAGATGCCTGCCAGGGCTTCAGCAACTTTGGCGGTGTCTTCCGTTCCAGCTTTCTGAATTGCAGCGAACATAAGGTTTGCTGCGTCATATCCCAGGGTCGCCAGGGCATCCGGGACTTTCGGGTTGCCGGAAGCGTCCTTGTAAGCTTCGCCGTATCGCTTCAGCCAATCAACGACGATCGGGCGAGTGTCGCCTGCGAAGTAGTGGTTCGAGAAGAAACCACCTTCGGCAGCTGCAAGGTCGAGGTCGGACGAATCCCAACCATCGCCGCCCATCATCACAGCAGTTACGCCCTTATCCTTGGCCTGCGCGCCGACCAGGTTGACGATGTTGTAGTAATCCGGCAGGTAAAGGACTTCGGCTTTGCTTTCAGCCACTTTGGTCAGGATCGCCGAGAAATCAGTGTCCTCTTTGACGTAGGACTCTTTACCAACGATCTGTCCGCCCATACTCTGTGAAGGACTTCTTCAAAGGCTTCGGCCAAACCGCGGACGTAGTCATTGCCCTGGTCGAACATAATGAAGGCGGTCTTGAAGCCTTTTCCGGAGGCGAATTTCGCCATAACCAGACCCTGGAACGGGTCGATGAAGCAGGCGCGGAAAATGAACTGCTTGGCTTTCCCGTCTTTATCGACAGTCAGCGTGGCGTTGGTCGAGGTCGGGCTGATCTGAACGATACCCTTCGGATTTGTGATCTCCGACACGGGGATGGAAGCGCTCGAGCAGACTTCGCCGACGATGAATTTCACACCGTCCTGGTCGATCAGCTTATTCGCTGCGTTGACTGCAGGATCGGCAGAGCACTGGCTGTCGGCAACGATCAGTTCGATCTTCTTGCCGTTGATGCCGCCCTTGTCGTTCCATTCTTTGACAGCGATCTCGACGCCTTCTTTTGTTGAAAGGCCGAAGGTTGGGACTGCGCCGCTTAGAGGGGACAACAAGCCGACTTTGATCGTCCCGCCGCTAGCTCCACCACCACATGCAGACAGTGTCATGCTGGCAACGATCAACAGTGAAAAAACGATGAACATCTTTCTTGACATCTTCTTCTCTCCTAGTTTTGATTGTATCCGTTGAAATGCTCCCTTATGGGGAGGGCAGCGTTTGCTGTTTCCGCAGGTATATATTAAATAGCTGTCAGGATTTGCACCTCCTCGCAGATAACGTTGTATAAAACTGAATTAAAATCAAGGCGGTCAAACGGATTTCATCGTCTGCCCTTGCTGTTTCCGTCTGTATATATCCGCTTAATTCGATGATTGTAACGGCAAGGTGCACATAGGTCAAGTAGCAATTAACTTCTATCTCATAATTCTGAAGGCTTTCTTTCGCCATGCATGCTTCCCTGTGAATTACCCGCAGGGATTTGAGGGTGCGGTATGGTAAAATTCACGCGTTTGATATGGAAACAACTAACTCTAAGCCGATATTCTCACCTCCCAGCCTGACGAAGTCTCTCATGGCTGGTTTTGATGTAATTTCCAACCATGCAAGCTTGATTTTGTTTTCTGTCCTGCTAGATATTTTTCTTTGGTTTGGGCCTAGAATTCAGCTGGTCAGGCTTCTTGAGCCATTTTTTAAACAGGCAGATAGCCTTTCCGAAATGAGCGGATCTACAGAAATCTTACGCCAGGGAACCGAGCAATTCAGTTTGTTAAGCACACTGCGGTCTTTTCCTATTGGAGTGCCAAGCTTGATTGCAAGTCGTTCAGCACAGTCAAATCCAATGGGTTCTCCGCTGGTTTTCGAGATCAACTCAGCATGGGTCGCATTCGCGATCTGGTTGGGGCTATTCCTTATCGGTGTAGGGGCAGGGACTTTATACTTCAATTTTGTGGCGCAGGCAGCTTTTTCCGGTCGCCTTAACATGATGGATTCTCTTACCACTTGGCCGTCGGAATTTTGTTCAAATTCTATTATTGACCCTTTTTTGGTTTTTGCTGATCCTAGCCTTTATAGTGCCAATGGCCTGCATATTATCCTTTCTTTTGATACTTGGGATAGGCCTTGGTCAGCTCCCCTCGGTGATCGCGATCTTTTTCGGTGGGATTATCGTCTGGATGATGATCCCCTTGTTTTTCTCACCACATGGCATCATTGCGCACCATAAAACGATGTGGGAATCAACTTTGGAAAGTATCCGTCTGAGCCGGGCGACTCTCCCAACAACCGGATTATTGATCCTGGTATTTGTGCTGATTAGCGAGGGTCTGAATGTCCTTTGGAATATTCCAGAAGATCAATCCTGGTTCCTCATGATTGGGATCTTTGGTCATGCATTTATTACGGCAGCATTATTGGCGGCGTCATTTGCCTACTACAAAGATGCAGATACATATCTCAGGGAATTGAAGCGGCAGAGGGAAGCTCGCCTGCTTGGGTGATTGATAAGAAGGATTTATTGTGAAACCTCAACCATACACTTATGATGCGAAAGATATCCAGGTTCTCGAAGGCCTGGAGGCTGTTCGCCGTCGACCTGGGATGTATGTTGGTGGAACGGATATTAAAGCGCTCCATCATTTGATCTACGAAGTAGTGGATAATTCAATCGATGAGGCTCTCGCAGGCTCTTGTGACCGGATTGAAGTTGTCATTCATGATGACAGCAGTGTGACCGTCCAGGATAATGGTCGCGGCATTCCGGTCGATCTCCATCCTCAGATGAACAAACCAGCCCTGGAAGTTGTCATGACCACGCTTCACGCAGGCGGAAAATTTGGTGGAGGCAGCTATAAAGTATCCGGAGGTCTGCATGGTGTGGGTGTCTCGGCAGTCAATGCACTTTCAGCCTGGTGCGAGGTTGAAGTTCAGCGCGATGGAAAGGTCCACTTCCAGAGATATGAGCGGGGATATCCGACAGGACCGGTGAGGGTTATTGGAAAGGCATCGCCAAATTCGAGTGGGACGAAAACAACTTTTCGTTATGATCCTGAGATCTTTAAAGGTGAAATGGATTTTCGGTTTGACACGCTTGTTCAACGCCTGCGTGAAATGGCTTTTGTCACCCGCGGCGTGACGATATTTATTTTAGACGAGCGATCCGAAAGAGAGATGACTTTCCATTTTGAAGGTGGGATCACTTCATTTGTCCGCTACCTCAACCGGAACCGGCAGGTCCTCCACCCGGTAGTCCATGTAGAAAAAGAAGTAGACGGGATCACCATTGATGCTTCCATTCAATACACGGACGCTTATGCTGAGTCCGTCTATGCCTTCGCCAATACAATCAATACGATTGATGGTGGAACCCACCTGACTGGATTGCGCTCCGCCCTAACCCGAACAATAAACGACTATGCAAGGCGTTCGGGATTGTTAAAAGATGCTGACCCGAATTTTTCTGGCGATGACACTCGCGAAGGATTGACTGCGATTATCAGCATCAAGCATCCTGACCCGCAGTTCGAAAGCCAGACCAAGGTCAAGCTTATGAATCCAGAAGTTCAAACCCTGGCGCAGCAAATAATTGGTGAGGCGTTCAGCGCTTTTCTGGAAGAAAACCCATCTGCAGGGAAAGCAATCGTATCGAAGTGTTTGACTTCCTACAGGGCACGGGATGCGGCTCGAAAGGCGCGTGACCTGGTCATCCGTAAATCGGCTTTGGAGAGTATGACACTCCCAGGCAAATTGGCCGATTGCTCCGACAGAGACCCTGAGAAGACCGAGCTGTACATCGTCGAAGGCGATTCTGCAGGCGGGAGCGCCAAACAGGGGCGTGACCGCCATTTCCAGGCGATTTTACCTCTGCGAGGCAAAATCTTGAACACAGAACGCGCCCGCCTGGATAAGATCCTCGCGAACAATGAAGTAAAAGCGTTGATCTCTGCGCTTGGGACTGGGATTGGCGAAAGTTTCGATCTATCTGGACTGCGCTATGGTCGTGTAATCATCATGACGGATGCAGATGTGGATGGGAGTCATATCCGCACGCTGCTGTTGACTTTCTTCTTTAGATACATGCAATCACTCGTGGAAAAAGGCCACCTTTTTATCGCCCAACCTCCGCTCTATCGATTATCATATAAAAATCAGGCTCGTTATATCTATTCGGACGCAGAGAAAGATAAGATAATAAAGGAATTGGGTGTTGATGTTGAAAAGATCGGCCTTCAGCGGTATAAAGGACTTGGCGAAATGAATCCAGAACAGCTCTGGGAGACGACCATGGATCCAGTCAAGCGTACTTTACTGCAGGTAACCGTTGAAGACGCAGCAGAATCCGACCGAACTTTTGACATGTTGATGGGGTCAGAAGTCCCCCCTCGGCGCAGGTTCATTCAGACTCATGCCCGCGAAGTACGCAACCTGGACATCTGAGTTCTAAACAAGCTGTCTTTCCAATTTTCCAACGCAGATCAGATAGGATTCAACAAACCCCTCCAGCTATGATCCTTGAACCCGGGATAATTTTGAACAACCGCTACCGGATCATCGAAGTTCTTGGTCAGGGCGGGATGGGTTCGATCTATCGAGCCAGAGACGAGAGTCTGGATATCGATGTAGCTGTAAAAGATAATCTTTTCACCTCAGATGAGTATGCTCGCCAGTTCAGGCGGGAAGCAACGATCCTGGCGACGTTAAGACACGCCGGATTACCGAGGGTAACCGACTATTTCATGATAGAAGGTCAGGGTCAATACCTGGTGATGGATTTCATCGAGGGGGAGGATCTGCGCCAGCGGATGGAGCGAATCGGTACCCTTCCCGAAGATGAAGTTATCGTTATTGGTGCTGCTATTTGTGACACATTAGTTTATCTCAGCTCGTGCGATCCGGCTGTGGTCCACCGTGACATTAAACCAGGAAATGTAAAAATTTCACCCGATGGAGAGATCTATCTTGTTGATTTTGGTTTGGCAAAGACAATTCAGGGATCGCAGATAACGACCACGGGGGCGCGTGCGATGACGCCCGGTTTTTCTCCGCCGGAACAGTATGGGACAGCCCGCACGGACATGCGAACGGATATCTTCTCCCTTGGTGCAACGTTATATGCCGCACTGACGGGTATGACTCCGGAAGATTCACTTGCCAGGGCGATGAATCAGGAAAAGCTGACCTCGGTCCGCACACTGAATCCGCGTGTTTCCAGGAAAGTGGCTTCAGTGATCGAAAAGGCGCTTGAGTTGCTCCCGGAAAACCGCTACCAGACTCCGGAGGCGTTCAAGCAAGCCCTGTTGAGCTGTGGTACATCTGCCAGAAAATCAACGCGCGAATACTACATCCCTCCTGCTCCTGTGTGGATTGATACACGGGAAGCTCTACCTGAGCCGCTCGCCCAAAGCGGGATCGCCTCGAAGTCCTCCGAAAGCCAGCTGGAACGCAAGGAACGAGTCAGCGATCCGATCAAGAATCCACCTGAATTGTCCAGAAAGCGTAAGACCAGAAAAGGCGGCTTCGTGGTCGTCTCGATCTTGTTCCTGGTGCTTGCTGGTTTGGCGGCAGTCATTTTCAACCAGAACCCGGTGCTGTTTGATCAGCTATACGCCCAAGCATCCAGCTATAGTATCAACCTCACTCCACCATTCTTCGCAACCCGGCAGTCTCCTCCCGGAGCAACCTTCACACCTACCATTTCGGCGCAGCCTACCAGGACTTCCACCTCAATAGTTCCTACTTTACCAATAACAAAAGCGGCTGCTTTACCAATCAGAAATTACACCCACAGACTTCCCCCCAACTCCTGCACCAAAGCCCACTGCTTCTACCACCCCGATCGGCGGTGCCCATGGTCAGCTCGCCTTCGCTTCAAAGCTCAATGGGGTCCCGCAGATTTTTCAGATCAATTCTGACGGTACTGGACTGAGGCAGATCAGCCGTATCAAAGAAGGTGCTTGCCAACCGGATTTCTCGCCTGATGGAAACCGGATCGTATTCGTCTCCCCCTGCGACTCAAACGTAGACTACTACCCCTTGTCTTCTTTGTACATCATGAATATCGACGGTACGGGCTTACTGCCGCTGCCAACCATGGTAGGAGGAGATTTTGATCCTGCCTGGTCTCCAGATGGCACCAAGATCGCATTCACATCACTTCGGAATAATAACCGATCTCAGATTTATACAATAAATCTCGAAGATAATGTTGTTAATGTCTTATCTGACGAATTTATGTTTGATTCCCAACCCGCCTGGTCACCTGATGGAAGCAAAATTTTATTTGTGACCAAACGATTAAACCGCCAGGATGTCTGGAGCATGAACGCAGATGGCACGAATCAACGTCTTTTTTCGAAAACGCCGACCCAGCTGGATATTCTTCCATCCTGGTCCCCAGATGGAAAGAACGTCTTGATCACCCAATACGTCTCCGAAGCGAGCGTTCCACGTGTTGTCATCGCGCCATTTTCATTCGATGAATATTTTGAATACCAGATCGGAAAAGAGAAAAGACCTATGCGTGACGCGGTGATGTCCCCGGACAGTTATTGGATCGCGTTCGAAGGATGGGAGATGGGGGGGAAACATAATATATTCATTATCACCACAACTGGGATCAACGTTGAACAGGTCACCGATGATCCGACACAGTCATTTGACCCCATTTGGCGGCCAATTCAAGTTCAACTGAGCCGTTCAAGAATTACCCAAAAACTTCCAAATCTCATAAAGAACCTGAAGTGCGGTCAGATTTCGTTGAGGCCAGGCGTTTGTTAGTGCCTCAGTGCTGTCGAAATTATTCGGACCCCAGGTCAAGTGAACTTTGTCCTCTTGTAAACCGCGATTGGGAAGTGAATTCGTTGCTTTCCAGAAATTCCACAGCGGGATTCGATACTCAGCAGCCAACCGTGCGATTGCTGCGTTGATGCTACCATCCCCTTCCTGATTATCTGGTTTTGTCGCCAGAATGGGGATTACGCCTTGCTCGATCGAGAATTCGATGATCTTGCGCATCTGGGGCTCAAATTCCTGTGTGTGCCAGACATCATTTGCTCCAAGCATGATGAAGGCAATCGCTGGTTTGTGGTTTCGATATTCACAGGCCAAAGGTGATTCGTTATCCTCACAGTAAGTCCGGTCTGTCCACAGCGGGGCAAAAAGTGCCGAGGCATTGAAGCCCGAACGAGCTGCAAGGCTTGTACGGTCGAATGATCCCTGGTAATAATCGATGATTGCTGACAGCTCATCATGATCTCCCAGGCTGTAGAAACGAGAGCCGCGGTCAAAATCTCCCAAAAACCAGGCCGGCGTGCTACCGCAGTCGCCGATTTTAGAAAAAGCCTTTGGATTGTTGCCGAGCTCAATCCCGCGTTGATAAATTTCAAAAACCCGATCCTGGATCTTGGGGATGACAGGCAGTTTCTTCCAGTCGACTGGGTCCATTTCTTCGAAACTTGCTGCAGTTGCCTTGTCTAATGCTGTCAGACTTGCTGAAATAGCTGGTTTCAATTCGTCTGTCGGATTTCCAGTTGCCTTTTGACTGGGTTGGTTGGTTTGTGTATCTTTGGCAGCAGCAGCCAAAGTTGCAGGTAAGGGTGTGCTCTCTGGCTGCTGTGTCTCAATTCTTGGTGAGTTGGTGAGAGTCCCAACATTTTGTGGGGAAACCGTTGAGTTTATTATTGTTGCTGCTGGAGTTGGCGTGCAGCTAGAAACCGAAAAAAGAAAAAGAAAAATAATCCCAAGAACAGGTGAGAAAGTCATCTTCGTAATTTTGCCACTGATTTCGAAAGGATATTTTATTGAATTCATAATTACAATCTGGTTCCTGATGAACATGATCGACTGCCTGCATCATTATTTCAACTGAACAGCTGCCTCTTCCAGGATTGCTTGAAGCACCCAGCCAGCAAACTCACGACTCCCGGTAGGGGTCAGATGGACAGCGCTATTGGAGAATTCCGAGGCCGGGATGACATTCCAAAAATCCCTATAACGCCATCGATTATTGATGCTTTTCTCTGTCATCATCTTCCGGTAATCGTCGTACGCCCAACGTGGATAATAGAAATTGTAACGGATATGACTGTTTTTTCCCTGACTTATGAACATCGGTTCGTTGATAATCACGACAGGAATGGATCCAGCCATCTGGATTCCAGCTTCAATGATATTAAAGAAAAGATTCTTCTCATTCAATTCTGGAGGTTTTAACAAATGAAAGCTTGTATCTTCTTCAAGATCCTCCTGGCGAGGTGGGTAAAAGTCAGGGATCTCTTGATCGATCCCTGTAGCAGCCCAGGCAGGACCATATAACTGTAAGCGGAATAAATCCGCGAGCTCACGCCTGGATCCGATTAATGTCTTATCCCAGAGTGTTTTCGGATCGGTAGCCTGATCGACCAGGTCAAGTTTGAGATCAAATTGCTGATTTAACTTTTGAAGCAGACTGAAGTTGTTCTTGATGAGCGGTGAATAGAGCTGTTTATCTTCAGGAAAAGACTCAAGCGTCACAAGCCATACGATCATATCCGGTTCGTAAGCTAGCGCCTGGGAAAGCAGCAGCAGATCTTTCGCAAGTGACATCACCGGATAGCCAAGGTTGTAAAACCGCAATTTCCGTTGGTCGGGGAGTGCTTGATCCTGTGCGTTCAGGTTTTCGGAAAGGGTTTCATCAGGTCTGAGTAGGAAACCCCAGGTAGATGAGTTACCAATAAGCAGGACGCGATACTCATCAGCCGGTTTTTTCTCGGCAGAAATCTCGTGGGATGCGAACATGGCGTTTAATGTTGTTTAGCGTCAGGCTATAAGCCTTTTCAGGATTGTCAGCATACGGTAGACGGAGCCGGCCTGGGATAAGACGATTGTACGCGGATATCTTGCCTAATGAGTCCAATGGGTTTAGCCAGGCGAAGCAAAAATTTACCAACAGGAATAATGCAATTGCTTTAATTACAACGCGTAAAGCGAAAGGGAATTTTGCCCATCCAGTCTTATATGAAGAGGCCAGATCTCGTTCATTCAAGTCTGGCGTGGCAGGGTTATTGTTGGGATGACCGGTTTCTGCCAATTTAAATCCAACCTCCAAATAACCTGGCGAAAACTGAAAGTGAGAGCTCAGGGGTAGGGAGAGCGAACCAAATCCACCCCAGGCTGACGAAGGCAAATGTCGCCAACCAGCTGGACGCCTGGATAGTCCATCGCAGCGCAGATATTTTCAAGGATAGGCTCCAATCGATTGCGGCTCCATTCTGACCACCGGTTTTGGAAGAACAAACCAAAACCATGCCAGAGTCCCCAAATCAGGAAATTCCATGTGATTCCATGCCAGATACCGATCAGGCTCATCGTAATGATCTGCCCGATAAGAATAACCAGCCATGTGGGTGGGGGATTTTTCCTGGTTCGGAGGGTGCGTGTGACTGGAAAAAATACATAACTGCGGAACCATTGCGCCAGTGATATATGCCAGCTGTTCCAGAAGGCAGTCAGGTTAGTTTTCGTATAAGGCCAGTTAAAATTCTCCGGTAATTTGATCCCCATAAATACCGCTGAACCAATCGCGATGTCCGTGTACCCTGAGAAATCGAAGTAAATCCGCAGAGAATAACTGAGAAGCAAGATCCACAGCCAGCTGCCAGAGTTGGTTTGGATGGCGTTTTGCGAATTGAGCGCAAAATATGCGAGGCTGTCAGCCAGGACTACTTTCTTAAATACTCCTATCAATATCCGCTGCAGTCCGGTTATCGTATTTTCGAAGGATTTCTGTCTGCAATCGGGAGAATCTTGATCGCTGCGCGCCCGGTGAAGCTCTTGGATAAAATGCTGGCTTCGGTCGATCGGGCCGGCCAATAACGCTGGGAAAAACAAGACGTATGCAGCAAATTCATCCAATGGGTACGCCGGAAGTCGTTTCGCTTTTTGATCGAGCGCGGCATGAATCAGGCGGAAAGCGATAAAAGAAAAGCCTAACCAGGATAAGTCGCTGGGAGCTGCTAACTCAGGAGACTGACCGGTCAGGAATCGAAGGCTGGCGCTTGTCCATTCTGAAGTAGTCCCGTTTTTTTGGAGGACAAATAAAACGATCAATCCTGCAACAATAATATTTGAAGACAGTATTGTTCTTGTGTTGAATCGAAAGCATAATAACGATAACCCAAAAAGAATGCTTAACCCAACCAAAACAGGTACCAGGCTGGGAGGTCTTGCTGGAGTCAGACAGCAGATTGGCGTCAGGTATCGTAGCCCTGCGACAAAAATTATCATCAGGAAAATGATCGCAATTCCAGGAGCCATCTGTCGAAAGCTCCTGTCATCTCCAGAATAAGTAAGCGCCCAAACAAGAATTGTCAGCGCAATAGAGGCAGTTGGAAGCCAAAAATCCAAATAACGCAGTGGAGTAAGCGGTTGGAGCCAATATACAGAAAGCACACTCAAGGCGAGCAGGATCCCCGTTGTATACTTGCGCGGCCTGGACCAACCAATCAGAAGCCCTGCCAGGCTGAACGCAAAAACGTATATAAGGCTCATACTAAAATCCTTGATAAATCCACTGCGGGGCTTTGTCCGCGGTGAAAATCAGGATCGCGATAATTATCAGGCACAAAAGTATGGCGTAGAGATTCTCTCGGGAAAATAATATTCTTCTGAATTTTCGCATGAATTTCTCTTCCTCACTTGGAAGAATAGCCGCACATTTTTGCCTCGCCTTGTTCGCTGGTGACCAGGAATTTCCGGTCAGCGATATCGATCACGAGATCTTCTGCGCCATAATTCGCCGTGATTGAGCCAGAGCATGAGACTATGGACCCGTCTTGGTCTTCGCTAAATGTCTTACAATCCAGGTTTTCCAATGTCAGTTTTACTGCGGCAAACGAATTGAATTCGACTTTCGCCTGTGCCTCCCATTCAGGGCAGGACGCTGTGATCATCCGGTTGAGGTCGCGATCGACGAGCGCTTGCAGATATTCTTCGACTGCTTCAGGCGCCCTTATCGATGATGAGCTCGAGCATGCGCTCAGGATGGATGCCCCAAAGATGAGTGCTGTGAAAAGAAGTCTTTTACCCTTTTTCATCCTGTACCTTTTCTGATGAACGAAGATCGACTGCGGCAGTAATTTTACCAAGAATGGAGATTATTTTCGAAACATGCAAATCTACCCCGAAACCGTCTCGGAATGATGTTATCATTTCTGAATTATTATCAAAATGGACCTCTCAATCATAACAGAGTAATCCTTCAATAAAAAATATTATCATTAGTATTTTGAATGGCTGAATTTCTCTTAGGTTTTTCCCTTCAGTTTTCCTATCTTTTCGATCATATCACGGTCAGTAATTTGATCGATATGACCCTGGTTGCGGTGGTTTTTTTTATCGTCTTTCAGGCACTTTACCAAACGCGTGCTTTGCAGCTGCTGCGTGGTGTGATCATCGCGGCGATCCTCGGAGGAGGTTTACTGGTTTTACTGCCTTTGAACACGCTGAATTGGTTGGTCAGATATGGATTATTAGCCGGTGTAATTGCTTTACCTATCCTCTTCCAGGATGAGCTGCGAAGCATCCTGGTAAAATTGGGTCGGATTGGTCAGGGCAGGGGAACGATCTCAAATTTTGATCGATTTAAAGAATTCATTGGAAACCGGGATCAGACAGCTTTCACAGCGTCAAATTGGGGCATTAATAGTCCTTGAGGGTCAAACTTTACTCGAAGATATCGCAGAAACAGGCATCCGCTTAGGAGCGGAGGTTCTCAGTCCTGAACTTCTGATGACGATTTTTACTCCCAAAACCCCACTCCATGATGGTGCAGTCATATTGCGAGGGGATCGATTGATTGCTGCGAGCTGTATACTGCCAATCCGGACCGACGATCTTGGGGATTCCCAGCTTGGAACCCGTCATCGCGCAGCTCTTGGGCTTTCAACAAAGGTCGCGGATGCATTGGTGATTATTGTTTCAGAAGAGACAGGTTGGATCTCGATTGCCTTCGATGGGCGGTTGTATCTGGATCTTTCACAAATTGAATTAGATGAGTGGATCAATCGCTTTGGAGCCCAGCTTGAGAATCCAGTCCGGTTTCAATGGGGTTGGCTGAGAGGCGGGGGGTTGCGTTCAAGCCTAGTCAACGCGATGATTTCGGTGTTCCTTGCTGTTATCGCCTGGCTTATCGTCATATATCAAACGAATCCACCTGCGCAAATTACGCTTCAGGGAATTCCGCTCAGCGTAGTCGGTACGCCGATAAATTTGATTGTGACGAACGATTTGCCAGACTCTGTTAACGTTCAGGTCCAAACCACAGATGATCGGATGGGGGATCTATCGATTTCGAGCGCAACAGCCGAATTAGATCTGACTGGACTGGCTCCAGGTGTCTATTCAATTCCGGTTGAAGTGACTTTTACTGATCCATTTGTTCAAACACTTTCTGTCAAACCCAAGAGCGTCGATACGACCTTGGAACAAATATTGACTAAAAAAGTAGTGCCTGATGTGACGATCACTGATTTGTCATTATTGCCGACAGGGTATGTTGTTGAAGATGTCAGCCTTTCTCCGTCGCAGATAAGCGTTTCTGGTCCGCAGTCAAAGCTGGATCAGGTTGCTTCAGCCCGGATTCAAATCACGATCGGAGACCGACGAGCAGTTTTTCAAGAACAGGTAACTCCGATTATGGACGATAGCGATGGGAATGTTGTAGATGAAATCATACCTGAGCCTGACCAGTTGGTCGCGACAATTTACATCCGTAAAACGTTCTTCACGCGCGAGGTCGGCGTCCAGGCTCAGATTGACGAAAGCAATTTGGCTCCAGATTATGAAGTAGTAGGCATAGATGTCAATCCTTCGACAGTAACCCTTGCAGGTCCTCAAAGCGTCCTGGATGAAGTTGATTTTTTCTGCTCACCGCTCCAATCCTGTTGGATGAGAAAACATCCGATTTTATAACAGATGCGCCTATTCTGATCCCGGAGGGCATTTCTGTTATCAATGAAACCGGGATGCCCATTCGAAGCGTTGAAGTGCAGGTGTCGATATCTCCTATTAACGGTTATCTGGTGGTGGATCGAGAAGTGTTAATATCAAGCCCCCCAGATGATGTTGGAATTACCGTGAATCCAGGTTGGGTCTCAGTTTTATTAACTGGACCGCAGTTCCTGCTTAATGAGGTTGAAAAGGACAGCAATTTAGTTGTGGTAAAAGTATATTTAACGGATACTTCTCCTGGAATTTATCAAGTTATTCCTCAAGTACAGGCGCCTTCTGGTCTGCAAGTTCAGCTCTTTCCAAAAGAAGTCCAGGTTAAAATTGAGTGATGGGTCGAAAAGTGTGCGATGATGAATAATCTACCTTCAAACACATATCCGCAAATATCTGAGGCGCGGCTTCAAAAGTTGAAAACCGTTGCAGGCACTGGTCCTGTGCTGATCTTGACCCATGATAACCCAGACCCGGATGCCCTTGCGTCGGAGTGTCTCATTAGGAAAGTTATTAGAAACTTGCTGGAACATACCGGTTAGCTTGGGTTATTCCGGTTTGATTGCCAGGGCAGAAAACAAGGCGATGTTGGAGCTGTTGACGCCCTCCTGGAGGCGATTGGATGAGATTGGCGATCCCGTTGGTTTTCCTGTTCACGCTTTGGTGGATACTCAACCAAATGCTGGAAATAACAGCCTGGCAGTGGATTTCATCCCGCAGATAGTCTTTGACCACCATCATCCGATCCGAGATGGATTAGACGCTGTATCATTTTTGGATATCCGGACGGAAATCGCTGCAACATCCAGCATTGTCTTTCAATATTTAGAAGCCGCAGGGTTGGTGATAGATTCTGATCTCGCAACAGCAATTTTTTATGGAATCCAGACAGACACGCAGGGTCTTTCTCGTGGCGGGTCAGCTCAGGACCAGGAAATTTACTTTAAATTATTAGCAAAGATCGATCGAGAAAAACTGAGTAAAGTGATCCAGGCGGGGCTGCCGCGCGAATATTTTCAGGGCTTTAGCGATGGATTGCGGGCGGCGCGAATATATGGTCGCACAGTTGTCGCATATTTGGGTGCTTTACACCGGCCCGATTTTGTTGCAGAAATGGCCGATACGCTGATTCGCCTGGAAAATAGCCTGGCTGTGCTTTGCATGGGTCACCATAGAAATGTCCTTTACATATCTCTTCGAATCCAGGGATCGGTTGGTGATGCCGGGATCTTAGTTCAGCGAATCATTTCACCGGACGGGAAAGCAGGTGGTCATGGAACGATGGCTGGAGGCCAGATCCGAATTAAGGACCAATCTGCTGATGCGATCGCCGAGCGACTGACTGCGGATTTTTTGAATATGATGGGTGAGCAGGGAAAAGGCGAGTGTTTGCTCTCGTCAGAGGTGGATGGATAAAAACCTGGCAATGATGAACGGATGTGACAAATGTCAATTGTCAAACAAATGGGAATCGTGGATAATACATTATTCATAAATAAGGTAAAAAGCATAAACGAAGGAGCATGCTATGGTTGCAGAAATCATTGATGGAAAGCTGTTGGCTGAACAGGTGCGGCACGAAGCGGCTGAAGAGACTGCCCGATTGGTCGCTGCTGGAAAACCCCAACCAGGTTTGGCGACTGTTTTAGTCGGAGACAATCCGGCTTCAAAATCCTATGTGGGATCCAAACAGAAAGCCTGTGCTGAAGCGGGAATCGCATCCTTTGGTCGGACACTTCCAGAAACCGCCACTCAAGCTGAAGTCGAAATGCTGGTCAAAGAATTAAACGCAGATCCGCTTGTAAATGGGATCCTTGTACAGCTGCCTCTCCCCGGCCATCTGGATGAAGAACGAGTCCTCAGCCTGATCGATCTAAATAAAGACGTGGATGGTTTTCACCCTGTAAATATTGGCCGTCTGGCGCAAAAAGGACGCGAGCCCTTGTTCGTGCCGTGCACACCAGCAGGCTGCATCATGATTCTGGATAAGCTGAATGTCCCCCTGAAGGGCGCAAATGCGGTGGTGCTGGGACGCTCGAATATTGTTGGGATGCCAGTAGCCTTGCTGCTCGTCCGCCGCGATGCGACTGTGACAATCTGCCATTCCCGAACAAAAGACCTTCCAGGTGTCGTTCGACAGGCGGATGTGCTGATTGCAGCTGTAGGTCGGGCTCGGATGGTGCGCGGAGATTGGGTGAAACCTGGAGCCGTAGTGATAGATGTCGGAATTAACCGGATTGATGATCCGACCCATCCAAAAGGATCTCGACTGGTTGGTGACGTGCATTTCGACGAAGTCAAAGAAGTCGCCAGCGCGATCACCCCGGTTCCTGGTGGTGTTGGTCCAATGACCATCGCAATGCTGCTTCGGAACACGGTCCGCGCTTCGATCCTACAAAATCCATAGACCAGAATATATAAGTATATCGAGCCCTGGTGGACAGTAAAATTAACCAAGATCTCACCAGGGCTTTTCAATTTGAATCTAATAATTTCCTGCCTGACTATCTTAATATTAGAGCTTAAGGTATAATCACCGTTCGTCTGTGCGCTTGTGAATAAGAAGCACATTGAAACAAACGATTTAGAATTTTTCCTTGAAAGGGTTGTGAAGAAAGCCGTATGGTGAAAAGAACGTACCAACCAAAAATTCGCCGCCGTATGCGCGTGCATGGTTTTCGGCAGCGCATGTCAACTCCGGATGGACGCAAGGTGCTTAAAGCACGCCGCGCAAAAGGCCGGTATCGTCTGACCGTTTTGATGAACAATCACGTCAAGAAGATCAACTGGAAGAGCTAGATCCGTGTGGATGGGTGCGTTTGCGGAGATCTATGTCAGGTAGGTCGCCTGGGAATGCAGAAAAACCATAGTTTGGCACCAAAGGTTGAAGCGCAGATTTCGTTTACATGGTTCCATCAGCTTCCAACGACTACGGCGATCCGGAAAGGTTGTTCGCCATCCGCTTCTGGTGATGATAGTTTTGCCGAACGAATTAATGTCCTTTCGGATCGGCGTCGTTGCTGGAAAAACTGTTGGAAATGCAGTACAGCGTAATCGGGCGAAACGTTTGATCCGAAACGCTTTACAGCCGCTTCTCGCTTCAATTCCTGTGGGTTGGGACATTCTGTTCATCGCTCGAAAATCTTTGCCAGAATCGTCTTTTATCCAGGTCCAGGAAGCGCTGAACTCACTCCTCCGCCGGTCAGAATTGCTGTCTGAAACGAATGAGCTCAAAGTCTGATGAAGCTCAGCCGAAGCTGGATACAGATCCGCGTTTGCGTGATCTTCCTCTTCGGATTGAAAATGTTCCTCGCATCTTCCTGCTTGGACTTATCCGTCTCTACCAGATGACATTTTCCAGGGCAATGCCTCCTGATTCCTGCAGATTTTACCCGAGCTGTTCCCATTATGGTTATCAGGCTATCTATAAATACGGTGCTCTCAAGGGAGGCTTGATGGCTGCCTGGAGAGTATTAAGGTGTAATCCTTTCAATCGAGGCGGTTTTGATCCGGTCCCTTGAAGACTTTTGGAACGAGCCCACTGCAATAATCCGAGGATTGATTAAATCAAGAAAAGCGCAGCAAATGAAAAATAGAAACATATTTTCCCTTTCCCTTACCTTAATAATCGCTGCCAGTCTGATCACTGGCTGCACTGGCGGCGCTGGCGTTGCAACAAGCTGGCCGGGTTTGCTTGTGGACAGCGCCTCTGAGACTGTTTTCATGGCTCTGAACAACCATGTCTATGCAGTCAATCTGACCAACGGTTCAGAAAAATGGCGCTTCCCTGAAAAAGCTGATAACAAGAAATCATTTTATGCTGCGCCTGTTCTGTCAACCGATGGTCAGCTCATTGTTGGGAGTTATGACTTCAGCCTGTACAGCCTGAACCCCCAAAACGGTCAGCAGACATGGGCGTTCTCAGAAGCGAAGGATAAATACGTTGGACCCGTTTTGGCTGTTGAGAGCGGGATCTATGCACCAAATTCGGACTATTTCCTGTATGCATTGAATTCAAGTGGTAGTTTGCGGTGGAAATTTGAAGCAGAACATTCGTTTTGGGCCAGCCCGATCAGCATAGGAGATCAAGTCTATGCTGCTTCGATGGACCATTCCATCTATGCTTTAAATTCTACATCTGGCGACCAGGTCTGGAAATCTGAAGGCATGGGCGGTGCGATCACGACATCCTTTGTCTATGATCCGCGAGGGGTTCTATACGTCGGCGTCCTGGGAGGTAAGTTCTCTGCAGTTAACGTTCAGGACGGGAAGACACTCTGGCAAACCGATCTGAAAGGCTGGATTTGGGCAAAAGCAGTCCTGCTGGATGGGACTTTATTCTTGGGCGATCAGGACGGGAATTTTTACGCGATAGACAGCCAGACTGGCGAAATCCTCTGGCAAATCCAGCCCGACCTAACCGATGCGCGTGCGATCCTCTCGACAGCGGTGATTGCGAATGATACCCTCTATTTTGCTTCAGAAGCAGGGATCCTGTATGCTGTTGATCCACTTAATGGCAGCCCTAAATGGAGCAAAACCATCGGCGGCAAGATCTATTCTGATCTGATTCTGGTTGAGGATACGATTTTCGTTGCGCCGAATGAATTCGACACCGCTCTGTTCGCATTGGATCTTCAGGGTAATACTCGTTGGACTTATTCGCCGGTAAAGTAAGCTAAAAAAGGAAAATCGTTATGTGGGAAACAATCATCATCAACCCAATGGTGAACACGCTGTCGTTTATTTACAACCTGATAGGAAATTTTGGGATCGCCATCATCCTGTTCACCCTTCTGATCCGCTTGATCACGCACCCTCTTACGGTGCAGCAGATCCGCGGGACGCAGAAAATGCAGGAGATGCAGAAATCAAAGGAATATCAAGCGATCCAAAAAAAATATAAAGATGATAAACAGAAGCTTCAACAAGAGCAAATGAAGCTTTATCAGGAGATGAAGATCAACCCCTTAGGCTCCTGCCTGCCGATGCTGATCCAATTTCCGATCATTATTGGTTTGTATCAAGCGATTATCCGCCTTTTAGCAGCAACTCCGCTTCAGCAATCACAGCTGTTTACAAATCTTTATCCATTTATAGATATTTCCAAGCTGCTGCCTGTAAATAATCAATTCTTGTGGATGAACTTAAATCAGCCCGAGAGGATATATATTTTTGGATTCGGGATTCCACTGCTGGCAATCATTGTGGTCATAACCACCTATATGCAGTCGAAGCTGATGACACCTCCTTCGCAGCCAGGCGAACAGGGTGCCCAGATGACCCAGGCGATGAACCTTTACATGCCCTTGTTCATGGGATACCTGGCATTGACTTTCGCATCCGGATTGTCCTTATATTTCATCACCAGTAACGTTGCCTCTATCGTTCAATATGCTGCGATGGGTAAAGTGAACTGGAAGAATTTGCTCCCTGGAAAGAAAATGTAATCGGAGAAATCCGGATTGCCGAGATAGAAATGGGTAATCGTGAGGCAAAGATGGAAGAAAAACGAACCAGTTTAGAGATCATTGCTCCATCGGTTGAAGAAGCAGTAGCAAAAGGATTGTCAGAATTAGGATTGCCAGAAGATCGTGTCGAGATCGAAATCCTTGATTCTGGGAGTAAGGGGCTTTTTGGACTTGGCTTTCGCCAGGCACACGTTCGCTTGACCATCAAACACCTGCCCATTCCGAAAGTCGAGTCTGATGAAATCCATCTGAAGGTTAATCCTGAAGAGAGCGTCGCCGCTACAGTTCGTCCCTTGGACGCAGATATCACCAACCAGCCGACCCCGAAGCCAGAGGTTGCTCCTGCCAAATCGCCGCTTACTGCATTGGATGGATCAACAGCGGAAGACGAGAAAAACGAACAGGACGAGCAGCTGTTGGTCATCGGCCGCGAGGTCGTCCAAGAATTGTTGGATAAGATGAATGTAAAAGGCACGCTCAAAGTGCGCTTTGGAGAGCCAGAGGATCCAAAGGATAGAACACCGCTGATCGTAGATATTCACGGTAACGATCTAAGCATTTTGATTGGACCGAAAGCAGAAACGTTGAATGCTCTCCAGTACATTGCCGGTTTGATCATTGGCAAGGAAGTTGGACATTCAGTCGCGCTGGTAGTAGATGTTGAAGGGTATCGCGCCCGCCGATCGCAGCAAATCCGCTCATTAGCCCGCCGCATGGCAGACCAGGCTGTTCGCACAGGTCGCCGTCAGGTTCTTGAACCGATGCCCGCCAACGAGCGCCGGCTGGTCCATATCGAGCTGCGCGACCATCCGGATGTAACCACAGAGAGCATCGGTGAGGATCCTCGCCGGAAAGTCACGATAAACCCGAAATAATCTTGTTTGTCGCTTGACCAGACGGAAAGGCGATGGTAAAATCCCGTCGCTCAGTTGATTTTGCCCCCATCGTCTAGGGGACCAGGACGCAGCCCTTTCAAGGCTAAAACCAGAGTTCGAATCTCTGTGGGGGCACCAAATTTCGATGAACCGGTCAACGATTATGTTGAGCGGTTCGTTTCTTTTTTAACTTGTCATATTGAATGTAAAAATGCAGGACTTTCGAACGATCTAATTTGAAAGCGGTCTTTGCAGGGTCATTCCTACACCAACAATTCATTCTTGTGATTTAGGTGTCTGCACGGTCGGGGCTCAGTCTTGCGATGACGTTTTTCGGAAGGGTCGGTAGATCTATCACAGGCAGACCGGCGGTCCGGCTCTCTCTAGGAGAGATACGTCTGAACACGCAGAATTTCTTCTTTGGCTGCGTAAGTATTATGATTGTGAATTGCCTGCCGCAGGCTCTAATATCAGCTCCACCCGGATTAAGTCTTCTTCCCTTCGGCGGGTAAATCTAAATTTATCGAATAGGCGGAGCATGGCATCATTGTCCTCGAGCACATACGCAACAACTTTCTTTATCCCGCGATTTCTGGCAATCTCCAAAATGTAGCGAGTCATAATGGTGCCCAAACCCTGTCCATGCCACGGATCACCGATGATGATGGCATACTCGGCTGTCTCGTTATATGGATCGGCGATGATCGTTACGACGCCGGCCATTCTTTTCTTGCCCCCCTCGGTTAGCTCGGCAATAATTGCAATTTCCCGATCGTAATCGATCTGGGTATAACGGGCCAGCATTTCGTGTGATTCTTTGATTGGGCTGAAAAAGCGGAATCGCTTCGTTGCAGTAGAAAAAGTGCTGAACATTTCCTCCTGCATCGGCTCATCTTCCGGGCGAATGGGTCTGAGCAGGACCGACCTGCCGCCCCTTATCAGGACAGTGCTCTCGTACTCCCTGGGATAGGGGCAGATCACCATGTGAGAATACGGTTTCGGGGTCGTTTCAGCGGTTTTTTCATCCAGGATGATCTTAGCGTCCAGGACAATCCCTCCACGTTCATCCACAGCAAACGGATTAATATCAATTTCGGAGATCTCGGGAAAATCCATGACCAGGTAGGCAAATTTGTATAGGAGAAACTGTATCGCAGCCACATCAATAGCCGCCGTACCCCGATAACCCCTCAGAAGTGTCGATATCTTGGTCCCTTCGATGAGCTGCTGCGCAAGCGACATATTCAAAGGCGGAATGCCAATATTGGTATCCTTATACACATCTACCGCCACTCCGCCCATACCGAAAACGATAACCGGTCCAAAAATCGGGTCTTTCTTCGATCCGATCAGGAGCTCATAACGTTTTTCGATCATTTCCTCGATGTACATACCGTATATGCGGGCGTCAGGAGCCCTCGATCCGACGGCATCCATGATCCTGGAATAAGCGGGGTCGATTTCCTCTTCCGACTGAATATCCGAAATGACCCCTCGAACGTCCCTTTCATAGATAATATCAGGTGAAACGACTTTCATGACGATGGGAAAACCGATTTCCTCAGCTAATTCTTTGGCTTCTCTTGGATTTCTTACCAGCCCGCCTTTCGGAACCGGAATTTGGTAGTTGATCAAGATCTCCTTGACCTCTGGAGCCGTTAATATATATCCGGCCAGAACTTGAGATCTCGCTAATAATTTTCCTGTTCTTGCCAGTATTCGGACTGAACGCATGCGGGATCGTAGCCGGCGTCTCAGCGAGCAGCCTTAAGTTGCGCTGGTATTCCACCATGTTCAGAAATGACCTGACCGCATCTTCAGGTTTCTCATAGGCAGGAATTTTGCCTTGTGACAGAATTCGCCGGCCTTCTGCGACATCATCTTCACCCATAAACGAAGCGAGAACGGTCTTATAAGAGCCCTTGGCGATCCCAACCAGCTCCCTGGCCACAGCAGCTGCGTCCGTCATCGCCTGGGGAGTCAGAATTGCCAGGATACCATCAACATTCTGGTCGCGCAGACAGGCATTCAGTGCTTTCTGGTAGCGGAGTGAATCAGCATCTGCGAGTAAATCTATCGGATTCCCTCGGCTCCAGAAGCTCGGCATATTTTGATTTAATAACTCCAGGGTTTCTGGTGACAAGACCGCCAGATTGCCCTTCTGATCGATCAGGGCATCGGTGGCGATGACACCCGGGCCGCCTGCATTGGTAATAATCGCCAGTCTGTCCCCAGTTGGTCGCCTTTGCATGGACAGGTTTTTGGCACAATCGAATAATTCCGCGATACTCCCGACCCGTAGCACCCCGGCGCGCTTGAACGCGGCATCAAATATCTGATTATTCCCGGTGATGCTGCCCGTATGGTAAAGTGCGGCTTTAGCTCCTTCCTGGCTTCTCCCGACTTTGAGCACGATAATTGGTTTGGTACGGGCAAAGCTCCTCGCCGCGCTCATGAACCTGCGAGCCTGTGTCATCGTCTCCATATAGATAAGAATAGCTTTCGTGTCCGAATCATTACCGAAATAATCAATCAGATCGTGAAATCCAATATCCACCATCTCTCCAATGGAGACGAAATAGGAAAAGCCAACATGCTCCTTAACTGACCAATCCAGGACTGCACTGCACAGGGCGCCGCTCTGTGAGATGAAAGCCATCCCGCCTTTATGCGGCATCTTGCGGGAAAAACTGGCGTTGAGGTTCAATTTAGGGCGGATAAATCCCAGACAGTTTGGGCCTAGAAGCGCCATACCATTCGATTCGGCCGACTGTTTTATTTGGACAGACAGTTTTTGGCCTTCTTCTCCAATTTCTGAAAAACCTGCAGAAATAATGACAGCCGACAAAACCCCACATCCAATGCACTCGTTTACCATATCAGGTACAGACGCAGCCCGGGTGGCAATAACTGCCAAATCGACTTTATGAGGAATTGAAGTTATGTTCGGATATGTTTTCTCACCCTGGAACAGGTCTCGGTTCGGATTGACTGGATAGACAGATCCGGAAAAGCCGTTTGTGATCAGATTTCTAAAAAGGGAATACCCAACGCGTCCAGGCGTATCGGACGCCCCGATTACGGCAATGGATTTAGGATTAAATAACGTATTAAGCTGTTTGGTATTCATAAACCAGCATAGCTTGCAGTTGCATTAGGGGAATTCCATCATTTCCGCTGCGAATCTTCACCCAATCGATATCATTTTATGTATTGAAAGGTGACTGATAGTGATTATAGCGCATTACCTTATTGTCACCAATTTTCGATTATTATGCACCGGACCTGTCCCTTTTAGTCCAATGCATTCTTCAATTTCTCAGCAATTTAATAAAGGGTATTGTTGCGCTGTATAGAAAGATTAGCGGTTATATTGAGGTGAGAAAAAAATATCAGTACTATAATATCATTTGGCACATAAAATCATCCACAATTGCCTTGATCTATAATTTGGTCAGCCCGTAAAGTGCCGTTTGGTTTGTTTGTCCTTTTTTAGACATGGAGGTCAATATGCCGAACAGGACCTTTCGTATCAACAGACTTAGCGCGTTTGTGATCTTCATCATGGTTCTGGGATTGTCATATAGCTCAGTTGAGTCGAGTGGAGAACCTGTTAGCATTGTTCCTCCAATTAGCGCTCCCGAGCAGCCAGATGGGGCGATTCTCTTCAGTGATAACTTTTCTGATGGTGCTGCAGACGGCTGGACGCCTATGTTTGACGGGATATGGTCTGTGGATAATTATCAGTATTCGACAGTCACCCACGGCCGTTTCGGGCTTCAAGGCTATACCGGCAGCCTGGGCGATGATAACACCGTGCGCTTTGATAATATATTCGTTAAGCAGCTGAACTCGGTCTATTTGCCCGTAGTGTTGAAGTCGACTCTCTCCTGGTCGTTACATGAAATTTTACGGTTCATGGATTTACTCACTAACGATAAATACCGGGAAAGTCGAACCTGGGTTTCAAGAAACTTAGGAATAATGCATGAACTTTGTAAGTTTACTTCAGATGAACTCGGACATCATCGAAAGCGTAGGTGAGAAGATTGTCCAGTTTCACGCGCACGATCCCAGCATATAAAACGGAAGACGACCTTCGCGAAGTGCTTTCTCGGGAGGATTATTTTGTTCCCCTTTCCTTCAAACCGACAAAAGCACAAGCAGGAGATTTCATCTACTTGATTTTTCAAGGAAAAATAGTAGGTCGAGCGAAAATATCTGCTATAAAGGCAGTAGATTCTGAGGATATTGCCAGATCAATAGAGTTTCCTGCTTGGGCAAAATGGGTAGTCTGGTATTCGGGAAAGTGGGAGCGGCCTCCTCGAGAGATCGCTGTTCATGGTCATCAGAGCGTCCGCTACCTGGAATCTCATTCGTTATTACATCTTGATTCTGAAAAGTGGTAAATTCACCTGAAAGAGATTTTCTTGAGGGAGGAATTTCAAGCGTCAGGCCAGTGACTGCGAATCCTGGTTTCCAAAATTTCCTTCACGGTGACAGTTGTTTCATGGATTAATCCGATCTATTTATACTTGCGATTCCCGGCTTCTTTCTGTATACTTCCTGAGATCGAATCCTGCTGAGAGCGTGAAATTTCAGGTAGGTTTCAGCAAAAATGATGGATGTTATATTTTTATGAAATCTATCTGTAATCCATTAAATTTCAACGGAGTAAGCGAAAAGGCTTTACTCTATCTTGATCATTTTGCCAGGTTTTGTTGTTATGATGTACGGCACTCGCCAGGCTCTCTTTTCCGCAGGATTGGGGGCGCTGCTGGGAAATGGACTTCTCTTACTCCTTCCCGATATCCAGGAAAGTCGGAGCACTGCTCGCTGTGCGTGGTTTCCAGATGTTGCACCTGATCGTTGAAGGTTATCTTTCTGCAGTCATAGGATCGTTAGATGTGCGTGGAGCGGTCGAATTTCAATTCAAATGTCTCGCAAAAGGCGGGTCGAAAATCTAATTGGTATAAATCAATCCATCACAATAAGTCACGAGAAGGATCGTCGCCGCATCATCCGCAGTTTTATTGTTATTGAAGTGATGATCAGTGCTGCGTCGCTGTTTTTGATGCTTGAGACGGCCGGAACTTCAGATCAATCCTTTCTCTTCGGGTATTCTCTGACCCAGATAGCAATCCTCTGTCTGCTTTTATGTGCGCTGGTTGCACCTGTCGGATTGGCAATCCTGGTTTTCCGCAAATCCTCATCCGAGAAATTAATCCAATCTATTGAGAGGATCTTGGATCGGCCAAAACATAAACCACTCTGGTTGGCTTTCTTGACAACCGCATTCGTATGCAGTGCACTGTTCGTTTTCCTGCTCTTCCTGACAAGAGCTGGTTTTTATGCATATTTATTTGTCCGTATTCTCCCGATTGCCTTGTGGTTTGCCCTGACAACCTTATTGCTGCTGGTCTTATTGGTAATATGGGAAGGTAGGCGGCCGCAGATTTCCATCAAGACAATCGTGCTCGTTTTACTTGTAGTTGGTGCAGGGATCGCCCTGTATGCTTACCTTTGGAATTCCCAGAGTGCGATGTTCAAAGATATCTTCTTCCTGCATCGTGAAGGCAAACGGCTGCTCGAGCTTAAAAATCCATATATTCGGGTTTTGCGGGGGGATATGCTTAATAACGAGAAATACGCTACATTATTCCCCTTTTTCTATGAGCTCTCGGCTGGTGTGCAGCTGCTTGGACTGCATGATTTTCTTGATTGGCTGACCTTCTGGAAAATGATCTTCCTGTTTGCATATGTCGGCATAGCGCTGCTGCTGTTCTGGTTGGCTTACAAAAAAGGTTTCACTTCGCTGGCGCTATTTGGGGCTTTCTTCTGGCTGTTCAACCGCTGGACTATTCTGATGATTGTCGACGCAGATATCGATTTCGTCCCAATTTTCTTTCTCATCGGTTCGTTGATCCTGCTTCCCCGCAACGACCGCATGGCATTCCTTTTTTTTGGGCTATCGCTGGCGATCAAACAAATCTCGATATTCATTCTTCCTATCTTTCTTATCTGGGCATGGCAGTCTGCCGAGTCGGACCACATCAAATATTTGCTTAAAGCGGCAGTCTGGATCGCAATCATCCCGTTTATTACCTCCCTGCCTTTCCTCATCTGGAATTTTGAGGCGTTTACTAAATCAATTCTATTTTCTGCCACCCGACTGGCTTATGCAGCGAATAAGACGCCGTCGTTGGATGCCCTGTTGGACTGGGGTGGGTTGCTGGGCAAGATGCCTATGCTGCTCTTGATGCTTTTGATCTATCTCCATTTTTGGAGCTGCAGGGTTAAGCCATTGACTGCAGCCTTGCTGGTTATGGCGGTCTTTGTCGGTTTCAATTCGGTGTTCTTTTCCACATACATGGTTTGGTTGATACCTTTTATACCGCTGGCAGCCTACGAAGTTGCTCAAGGTCCTCCTCCGGCAATAATAAATGGGGGTAGTTTAAAGCCCTCTGGCAGCTAAAATGTCACAATGGAAAAGATTCACCGAATCAACCAGTACAAATATTTTATAATCTTCGTCTTGCGCTGAAAAACGCAATACCCATGGATTGAGAAGGACAGGATATTTGGGTCAAACGGGAAGATATAAAACCATATTGCGGAAGCTCATCACGAGTGAAAACTTCCCGATCGCGGTCTTGATCATCTTCAATCTTGGGATCGGAGTTTTACTATTTAAGGATTATGGGGAATCTTGGGACGAACAGCTTCGATATAATTACGCAGAGCGCTCCCTGATGGCTTACACAGGCGCTGATAAGAGCTTGATCGACGAGAAGGGGGCGTTCTATGTGATGGTCGCAAAGCTGGGATCCGAGTTGCTGCAGAGGATTGACAGCAGCCTGAATCCGATTGAAGCCTGGCATTTCATCCATTTCCTATCGTTTGTTCTCGGCCTTTTCTTTCTGTACAGGCTGTGCTTGAATTTCTTGAGCAAAACCGCGGCGTTCGGGACAGTGCTGCTTTTCAACACTCAACCTCTGCTTTGGGGGCATGCCTTTATCAATCCGAAAGATATCCCCTTTATGGTGTTTTTCCTTGGGAGTCTTGCCCTGGGTTTCGAGCTGGTTGAAAATTTTTCCACCGTGCCCGAACCCCAAGATAATTTTGCCCAATGGAGATTTTCAGACTACAAAGCTGCCCTGCATTCTGATTGGCAGAGCCGGTCTCTCTTCCAAAGGTTTGTCCCGCTGATCTTAGGTGGGAGCGCCATCATTGGACTTCTCGTCTTGATCATATTTGCCGAGGGCATGCGGGATTTGATTGCTGCCTGGATTCGGGCTGCGGCTGACCCATCTGCAACAGGACTGTTTAGTTGGTTATTTTCCCGGCTGGCAGAAAACAGATCGGCCGTCTCGATTGACTTATATATCCAGAAGGCGGAGATTCTCTACGCTCGGTTTGTCCTGGTTTACCTGGGATGCCTGTTGGTGTTGCTCGTCTTCCTGGCGAATCGTCTGTTCCCGCACTTCATCTCGAATATCTGGCGAAGGATTTTGCACCCTTTTCTTCTTCAAATGCGAAGCCAGCTTGGAAATCTGCACCTTTGGATCGCCGGAGTTTTTTGGGATTGTGTTCTTCCATTCGCATATTAGGACCGGCTTCTGGAGTCCTGGTAAGCCTTTACTTTCTGTTGAGATGTAAATGGAAGGCTTTGCCGGCGCTCTTGGTTTATGGAGCCGTCGGTGCGCTCACAATGTATCTGACCTGGCCTTACCTGTGGGGAGCTCCGCTCCGAAATGTTCTGCAGAGCCTATCCGTCGCCTCCGAGTTCCCCTGGGAGGGAAAGGTCCTTTTTAACGGAGTCGAATATGCTCCCTCAAGCCTGCCGCGCAGCTACATGCCGGTTCTGCTGGCTCTCCAAACCCCTGAGCTGACGCTGATCTTGTTTTTTTTAGGATTATTTACTGTTGTAATGGGGTTCAAGGCTCATTCGCTTGAATGGCGCAAGTGGCTGATCGCGTTGCTTTGGTTTTTTGTCCCGTTGCTTGCAGTGGTTTTCCTGAATCCCACAATGTATGACAATTTTCGCCAGTTTTTCTTTATCCTTCCTGCTGCCTTTCTTTTTATCGGCGCCGGTTTGGATTGGGTTTTCAATCGCGTTCGCAGTCCTGTACTATTCTCCCTCTTGCTGGTAGTAATCGTCCTTCCAAATATCATCAACTTGGTCCAGCTGCACCCATACCAGTACACCTACTATAATCATCTGGCTGGGAGTCCGCAGGGCGTCTTCCGCAAGTTTGAAATGGATTATTGGGCGACTTCTTATAAAGAAGCAGCTGAGTTCCTAAATAAAGCAGCACCAGGGGGTTCGACGGTAGTTGTGGTGGGTCCAGGTCATATCGTCGAACACTACGCTCGCCCGGATTTGCGGATCGAAGAATATTCGGCTAAGAATCCAAAAGCCTTTGCCTATCCTTTTTATGCTGTAATCCTTACTCGCCACAATAAAGATCAAAGCCTCTTTCCTGATGCCAACCAGGTCTTCTCGATCGGTCGAGGCAATTCGGTATTTGCTGTTATAAAATATATCGTTCCGTGAAAACGGGTACTCCCAAGGAGCAGTCCCAAATCAGGGAAACAATAATTTTGTCATCAACATACTCCGGTCCTGATCCATTGAAACCATCTTCTTACCAGCGTCAGCAGCAAATATCGTTATTGCTGGTCATTGTTTTCATGACGGCATCATCGATTTGGATCGGTATCCAAATCAATGCCTTCAAAGCATACCAGATGGACCTGGACGAAGCTGTTCACGCAAATCGTGGATTGGATATCGCCTCGGCTGTGCTGCGAGGTTCTCCTTCTGACTTATGGACGGAGACTGTCAAGCCAGAGTGGTATCCCCCCGCGTATGGATATCTTCTCGGAGTGTGGTTGATGCTGTTTGGCTACAGCTTGCCGGCGGCAAGGATGTTTGCCCTCATTTGCTATTTTTTATTGGGGATCGTCCTTTGGCTCTCTGCCAGAAAAGCGTTTCCAGAGGCGAACCCATTTTTGTACCTGCTTCCGCCGCTGTTCTTGGTTTCTGATGATCAGCACGTCATCCATGCCTCTCTTGTCATGCTGGAGCTGCCTGCAATCCTGCTGGCGATTGCAGCGCTGCTTTCGCTGAACCATTCCATCGAAAAACCTTCAACCTTGATTTTTTTCATCACTTCGGTCTTTTCCATGCTTTGTTTCATGACACGATACAGCCATGGAATAATACTCCTTGTCAGCCTGGGCATCTGCTATGCGGTTTTATTATTGACGAGATTCAAAGGTCGTTTTTGGCAGATAGGACTGGCCTGGGCGCCGGCGTTGGCCTTTACGATCATCTGGCTTGCCGTGCTGGGACATTGGAAGTGGCTGCTGGCTTATTCCGAAGTCCAGGGAGGATCTACTGTTGTCTCCACGCTGAAGGGGTACCTTTTCTATCCTCGCCAGCTGCTCCTGAAATCTTTCCGGTTGGCTGCCGCTGCTTTTATTTTTATTCTTGATAATCTCATGGATCCGGAGGCGGTATATTCCTCTCGCAAACCTGCCCTATCTGGCATTCTTTGCTGTCGGATTCCTTGCCCTGTCGCTGCGTTCGTATAATATCGCCCGTTTTGGGATGGTGCTCTTTCCGCCCTTATGGATTCTGGCTGTTGGCGGCGCGGCTCAGTTATTCAACGCAGTCAGGAGATCTCGATGGCAAAATGAAGCTGTTGCCGCATGTTTTGTCCTGCTCGTATTCTTGGGTGTAAAAAATCTGTTCACACTCCCTAACCGCCTGGGTTTTGCATATGAGAACATGAATACTGGTGTGGACCAGGCCTATAATTTTATATCTGAGGTTGTGGAATCCAACAGCAAGAATGAGATAAAACTGGTGATGTTTGGTGAGAATGACAACTGGAATGCTCCCGCTTTGCATTTTTTCCTGCAGTCCAGATGCATGGCTTATCAGATCAGCTGTAGAGCGATTGTCATTGGTGAGCGAGAAATCAGAAAAGGTTGGCCGCCGCGTAAAATCCCAACAGAAGAGATCAATCGCCGGTTTGAAGATGTCATGGATAATTCGGACTATCTTGTGCTGTTCGCAAAAAAACCGGTTATCCAGCCAGGATGGCAAGAATTCGCAGCCAAATCATTTGAGTTTGTCCGTTTTAGAAACAAACCTCAGCAGGTTCAAGTAGTCATCCAGAAGAAAATGATCGAAGAATAATTATTATTGGATAACTGCAGATAATTAAAGGAAATTTTCCATAGGTTTCTAGGAAAATGAGATTCCTCACGAAAAGCTTTATCAAAAGCCAATTCTGATAGGGTCAATTTAACTATGATATGATTCCGAGGCGCTGCCAGGTTTTTGCTGGATTCTCATATAGTCAACTTACTAATTCACAGCTAGGATGTTCGATGAGCGAAAAAATCTTGATTACCTATGCAACCAGGCTCGGTGCAACAGCAGGTGTTGCAGAAGCCGTCGGAAACACACTGACCGAATCAGGTGAGCAGGTGGAAGTGATGGAAATGAAATTCGTCCAGGATCTCTCCAACTATCAGGCTGTCGTTGTTGGTAGTGCGATTCGGGGTGGAGCGCTGCTGCCAGAAGCAGTCGAATTCGTTCGAGCGAATCGGGTCATCTTTAAGCCAGAAACCCTTTGCGGCTTTTCTTGTGTGTATGACGCTGGCAATCTCTAATGGAAAATATCTGGATCAAGTAAAAGGTTATATGAACCCGATCCGGGTGCTGGTAAAACCGGCGAGCGAAGCATATTTTGCTGGAGTATTGGACATCAAAAAGATCCCCGAAATCAGCAACCGTGTGAAGTTCCGGATCAGCGTTTTAACCGGAGTATGGAAAGAAGGGGACCACCGGGATTGGGATGCTATTCGCACCTGGGCGCTGGAATTGCTGCCATATCTGAGTGGTTAAGCGAAATTTTGTACGAAATACGTGACTTCATCTTTTTCTGTTCTTCGAAGATTTCATGGAACCTTCTATAAAAAGCGATCAAAAATTCATAATCGTTTACGATTCAGTCTTCGGAAATACCGAGAAAATCGCCCTGGCTATATCTGGAGCGCTCAATTCTCTCGTTCAAACCGAAGCGATCCATGTCTCTAAAGTTTTATTGGATAACATTTATGGAGTAAAACTGCTCGTTATCGGCTCTCCAACGCGTAGTTTTCGCCCGACTGAAGCGATAACCGGATTCTTGAAGTCCTTATCTAAGGAACAAGTTCAAGATTTGAGCGTTGCAGCATTTGATACCCGGATTGACCTCCGGACCATAGAATCTGGTGCATTGCGATTTATCGTAGGAAAGGGGGGCTATGCCGCCAGGACCATCGCGAAAGAACTCACATCAAAGGGTGCCAGGTTAGTCGTTCCGGGCGAGGGTTTCCTTGTGTCAGGAGAACAGGGACCGCTGAAAGAAGGTGAGCTCGAACGTGCTGCTGAATGGGCCAGGGACATCTGTGGCCATTGGAACTAAGAGATTCTCTAAGGTTTTTGGTGGAACAAATAAAGATCGACGATCGAGGTGATATATGGCAACACCAGCCTTTCTTGTAGCTGAGCTGAGGACCGATACTGGAGAGACGATTGCGACTCTTCCCATCTCGCAGAAGCAGTTCAAAACCGGTTCAAGAGGCTACTACACCAATCATAAAGTTGAGATAGGTGGCCGTCGCTACCAGATCCAGATCCAGTTTGTTGAGATCGGTAGTAAAAATATCGCTGGGGCGGAGCCTGAAACAAAAAATGGCTGAGCTTAACGCCCGTCATTTCACTATTGAGGAAGCCAACCTGATAGTTGCGGTGATACGACCATTCATCCGCGAAATTCTTGAGATCCGCCAGAACATCCTCCGAATGCAGGCTGATGTATGGCCTGTGATCGAGAAATCGATTGGAAATGGCGGCAGCCAGGCTGCCAGCTTGGCTGTCAAGGAGTTTGATCGTCTTGAAGAGCTTGTCCGACAGGTGCAGTCGTCTGGTGCAATCCTCAAAGATATCAATCTTGGGCTTGTTGATTTTCTTGGCGAACGAGAGGGTCGAGATGTGTATTTATGTTGGAAATTTGGAGAAGCAGCTGTAGAGTTCTGGCATGATCTCGAATCGGGTTTTTCAGGACGCCAGCCATGGTAAGTTGACAGTTCGATACCGCCATATATAGGCGAATATTATTAGAATTTCAAGGAATATCAACTTAAAGCCAAATTCGACGAAAATTAGTCTCGTTCTGCTCTTGACAATAGGGGGAACGAGCGTATAATAGGCAACGCACTTTGAACAAATCAGGTCTCGCCAACACGGCAGATCGTTGAAAACTTTAGAGAACGCAACATGCGTTTGAGACCAAAAGCCTGAGGCTCCTCGGTCGGACGAGCCGATGTCACAACCTGACATCGGCGTTTATTCTCTAAAGAACGAAATACAGCACCTTAACAATTGAAGAGTGATAGGAAGCCTGGTAAGGAAAAACAGAGTAAGAACCGTTACGTATGCAGGAATGCATATGAAAAAGAATTAGCGGAGAGTTTGATCCTGGCTCAGGATGAACGCTGGCGGCGTGCTTAATACATGCAAGTCGAACGGGAGACTAGAAATAGTTTTTAGTGGCGAACGGGTGAGTAACGCGTTGGTGACCTGCCCCGAAGAGAGGGATAACAGTTCGAAAGGACTGCTAATACCGCATAATATCTTGGTAGTTAGAGAGCCGAGATGAAAAGGAGAAATCCGCTTTGGGAGGGACCTGCGTCCCATCAGCTAGTTGGTAGGGTAAAGGCCTACCAAGGCGAAGACGGGTAGGGGGCCTGAGAGGGTGACCCCCCACACTGGCACTGAAACACGGGCCAGACACCTACGGGTGGCAGCAGTAGGGAATATTGCACAATGGGCGAAAGCCTGATGCAGCAACGCCGCGTGCGCGAAGAAGGCCTTCGGGTCGTAAAGCGCTTTTCGGGGAGATGAGGAAGGACAGTATCCCCGGAATAAGGCTCGGCTAACTACGTGCCAGCAGCCGCGGTAACACGTAGGAGCCAAGCGTTATCCGAATTCACTGGGCGTAAAGCGCGTGCAGGCGGCACGATAAGTTGGATGTGAAAGCTCCTGGCTCAACTGGGAGAGGACGTTCAATACTGTCGAGCTAGAGGACGGCAGAGGGAGGTGGAATTCCCGGTGTAGTGGTGAAATGCGTAGATATCGGGAGGAACACCAGTGGCGAAGGCGGCCTTCTGGGCCGT
>CAVSCE010000013.1:242500-344435 GCA_963726375.1 uncultured Chloroflexia bacterium
CCACCGAAGCCATGGGTGTTAGCGAAAGCTAGCGCAGTAGGGGAGCGTTCTGTCGACGGAGAAGGTCGATCGTAAGGACGGCTGGAGTTGACAGAAGTGAGAATGCAGGCATGAGTAGCGAGAAACACGTGAGAACCGTGTTCGCCGAAAGTCTAAGGTTTCCGACGGCAGGTCAATCCGCGTCGGGTTAGTCGGGCCTTAGCCGAGGCCGAAAGGCGTAGGTGATGGACATCCGGTCAACATTCCGGAACCACTAAGACAGAGTGAAGTGGGGACGCAGCGAGGTAGGTCAGCCCGCGATTGGTAGAGTGGGTGGAAGTGTGTAGGCGCTGAGATGGGTAGGGAAAACCGCCCGTTGAGCCGAGGCACGAGAACGAGCCCCTGAGGCAGAAGTGATTGAACCCCGCTGCCGAGAAAAGCCACTAAGCGATGAAGTCTGAGTGACCGTACCACAAACCGACACAGGTAGACGAGTAGAGAATACTAAGGCGAACGGGAGAACCTTCGTTAAGGAATTAGGCAAATTAGCCCCGTAACTTAGGGATAAGGGGTGCCTGCTGGCGTGGAACTTGAACAGGTCGAGCGCTGGTGGGCCGCAGTGAAATGGCTCTAGTGACTGGTTAACAAAACCACAGGTCTCTGCGAAGCCGAAAGGCGACGTATAGGGGCTGACACCTGCCCGGTGCCGGAAGGTTAAGGGGAGAGGTTAGGCGCAAGCCGAAGCTTTGAACCGAAGCCCCGGTGAACGGCGGCCGTAACTATAACGGTCCTAAGGTAGCGAAATTCCTTGTCGGGTAAGTTCCGACCCGCACGAACGGTGTAACAACTAGAGCACTGTCTCAACGAAGGACCCGGTGAAATTGAAATAGGCGTGAAGATGCGTCTTACCCGCAGCAGGACAAAAAGACCCCGTGGAGCTTTACTGTAGCTTGGCATTGAGTTTGGGGACGATCTGTGTAGGATAGGTGGGAGGCAGAGAAGCTGGGGCGCAAGCCTCGGTGGAGCCGACGGTGAAATACCACCCTGATCGTGTCTAGACCCTAACCCCACACCGTAAACCGGGTGGGGGACCGTGCCAGGTAGGCAGTTTGACTGGGGCGGTCGCCTCCCAAAGAGTAACGGAGGCGCCCAAAGGTTCCCTCAGGTTGAATGGAAACCAACCGGAGAGTGTAAAGGCATAAGGGAGCTTGACTGCAAGACCAACGCGTCGAGCAGATACGAAAGTAGGGCTTAGTGATCCCACGGTACCGAGTGGAAGGGCCGTGGCTCTACGGATAAAAGCTACCCCGGGGATAACAGGCTGGTGAAGTCCAAGAGTTCACATCGACGACTTCGCTCGGCACCTCGATGTCGGCTCATCGCATCCTGGGGCTGGATAAGGTCCCAAGGGTCGGGCTGTTCGCCCGTTAAAGCGGTACGCGAGCTGGGTTCAGACCGTCGTGAGACAGGTCGGTCTCTATCCGCTGTGGGCGAAAGGGATTTGAGAGGAGCTGCCCCTAGTACGAGAGGACCGGGGTGGACGGACCGCTGGTGTGCCAGTTGTCGTGCCAACGGCATAGCTGGGTAGCTAAGTTCGGCAGAGATAACCGCTGAAAGCATCTAAGTGGGAAACTTGCCTCAAGATTAGATCCCTCGTCCCGGAAGGGAGTAAGGCCGCAGGGAGACTACCTGCTAGATAGGCGGCAAGTGTAAGTGCAGTAATGCATTGAGCTAAGCCGTACTAATGGCCGAGGGCTTCCCCGTGGTGCGGAGAACTCGGGACTTTTCGTGGGAAAAAGGAAGCGCTGGAAAACGGACACACATTATTTGGGAGTAAGCATAACAAGTGAGAAGAAGTCTCTTGGTGATTGGAGCGACGGAAGTACACCCGGACACATCCCGAACCCGGTCGTTAAGGCCGTCAGCGCCGATGGTACTTGGGGGGCGACCCCCCGGGAGAGTAGGTCATCGCCAAGAGACTTTTCCTTTTAACCGCTTCTTAAGCGATTGACAGCTTAAAGTTTAATCCGCTATAATTTGAAATGATCGTGGGTAGCTTGGATCCATACGCCTTCTTCAGGCTTGTGGCCAACTTCGTGGCAAGGAGGATTATCTGAAAGTCTGATTTCCCCTTTTTTGTAATCTCGAAGGTCTTGCTCGGCTGCACCGCGATCACCAGCCGGGCTTTTTGTTTCCCGGCAATAAAGCACTCATGCGGCGAAAGGAGGTGAATGAATTGACATCAGTAACTTTGCGACCGAATGAATTACAGGATCAGCTGCTGAAGCGTTTTCGAAAGAAAGTTGCGAAGAGCGGAATTCTAAGCACTGTGAGGCGAAAGCGTTGGTTTGTATCAAAGAGCGAGCTTCGCCGGATAAATAAGAAAAAGGCGATTCGTCGCCACAGACGCCGGCAGATCGAAAGCGGCGAATAATCGGCATTGTTCATATTATCTGACACAGATCGATTGATGGACTTTGTTCGAACTACCTGATTGATTTCATTCAGGTCGGAGGAATGTATGGCAAAAGAAGAGGATAAAATTCAGGTTGAAGGACTGGTAGTAGAGGCCTTACCTGGGACGGAGTTTAAAGTGCGCCTGGATAATGGCCATGATGTTCTGGCATACCTATCTGGGAAGATGCGTAAGTACTACATCAGGATTTTGCTGGGTGACCGTGTGCGAGTAGAGATGTCGCCCTACGATCTTACCCGTGGCCGGATCGTCTACCGTCACAAGAAATACTCAGCAGAACCTGAAATAGAAATGTAATCCTGATTGAAGATGGGATACCGGATGCTCTGCGAGTATTCGAGAGGATCCGGCGGTTTTGTCATAGCCATTCCTTAAAACATTTCAATCCTGGGCTCGCTTGCTCGATGAGAACAAGCGAGCCTTTTTCTTATCCCCTGATCAAAGAAAAATACGCCACATGGCTAAGCCTGGATTTCAACCAGTTGACAGATGCGCATAAATGGTTTTAGCTTTATTCTATCCATAGCCAGTAACAAGAAATCCTGGCAGGCGAGCTGCCCAACGTCAGATTCACATCCAGAGCCAAACCACCGTTTTTCTGTCTGTTGGAACCAAGGATTATGAAGGTCAGGAGGCATAAATGTTGGATCGATTTGAGACCATTTTGGGTGAAACTTATCGGCGCCAGGACGAGCTGTATTATGCTGAACAGCATCGAATGGCAAAATTAAATGGCTTGCAGGTTACATACTATCGGAAGCTGGCATGTGACCTGTTGATCCAATCTGGTGAATATCTGGTCAGATGGGGCAAGGAACTCCAGGTCCCGATAGAACGATCTGCTCAACCTTCACCTCCCAGGATCAACCAGCCGACTTAAAAGACCGCGAAATAATCTTTCAGCTGTCTTGTGAACTTACCGGGCAAAAAGCCAACCAGAAAAGAATGTGAGCTATGGACGACCAGTATGCAACCATGATCAAACCCGGATTTATCCTGCAAGAATCTGATGGTCATACTCATGCCAGGATTGATGATGTGAGAGTTCATCAGGAAAGTGTCCAAATTGCTATGGAAGATGGAAGAATAATCCAGGTGCCTCTTTCATGGTTCCCTGTTCTTCAGTCCTCTGGTCCTGACCAACGAGAAGGCTGGACGATTGGAGTTGACCGAAATCTTATACTCTGGCCCGAAATAGGAGAATCGATTTCTCTTCAGGATGTTCTTGCTGGCGCCTCGCCATGCGAACGGTGCTGGTTTAGAGTGTCGTATTACAAATAACAATATCTTCTCCTTCATAGGCTGCCGTAAAAGAACTCGCCTCGACTGATCCGTGCACAGTCGGGGCGAGTTCGATTCTCAAAAATGAACGCGTGGATGGGATTAATACGAGCTCAATACTTTCATATAGTTGGCGCGCTCAAATGCAGCTGGGTCCGCTACTGACTTCTGGCTCATGCTGCCTTTCATCTGCCGGATGGAAGAATATTCATGTTCTTCCATCCAATTTTCCATCTCTTTCACCATCTCACCTGCCCTGTGTATCCCCTTCTGAAGAAATTCAGAAGTTACAGTTGTCACACAGGCGCCAGCCATCATCGCTTTGATGATATCCAACCCTGAATGTACACCGCCTGTCATCGCAAAATCCACTTCGACGTGACCGTACAAGATTGCGATCCAGCGCAGCGGCAGCCGCATTTCAAAGGGTTGACTCAAAATCAGGTTCGGGACGACTTCTAACGTCTCCAAATCGAAATCAGGTTGATAGAAACGGTTGAAAAGTACCAACCCATTTGCACCTGCCCTGGCCAGTTTCGAAGCAAAGTTGGGCAGAGCTGTGTGGAAGGGGCTTATTTTTACAGCTAATGGGAGGCTGACCTGTTTACGAACATCACTCACAAGGTTAAGATAACGCTCTTCGGCATCCTGGCAGTTCAAATCAACATCAGTCGGCAGATAATAGATATTCAGTTCCAGGCCGTCTGCCCCTGCATCTTCTATCCTTTTCGCATAGTTGATCCACCCGCCGCTGGAGAAACCATTCAAGCTGCCAAAAACGGGGATATTAACGGCTTGCTTAACTTTACGAAGGGAGTCGATATATACTTGAGGTCCGACGCTGTATTGTCCGAACGTAGGCAAATAACTCAACGCTTCATGAAATTGATCCGTGCCCCGCATCAAATCTTCATGGAGCTTTAAACCCTCTTGAATGATTTGCTCTTCAAACAGAGAGTGCATGACGATAGCTGATACTCCAGAAGCTTCGAGATCTCTGGAAGTTTCTGGCTTTTGAGTCAACGGCGAGGAGGAAGCGATTAAGGGATTCTTCAGTTCTAATCCAAGATAGGTGGTGCTGAGATCTACCATATTGGCTCTTTCCTTTCGTGCTCTAGGAGCAATTATTTTCTATCTGTATGTCCGTCGGAGACCCGAAAGGTCGCATTGACCTTTCGGGTTTAATCTCAGGCCTGAGTTTGGTGATCTTATTCTTCTTTTGCCTTGCCTTGGTCCGGCGCGGAGTAGTGCATCGCGGCCATCTGCTGGTAGAGCTCCCAGCGGCGCTTGGCGTCGTTCTCGGCTTGCGCCATCAAGGTCTCAGCTCGCTGCTCGTCGCTCAACAGCAGCATGCGGTAGCGGGTCTCGTTGTAGGCGTATTTGCTGATCGGAATGGTTGGTTGTTTCGAGTCCACAGACAGCGGATTCTTGCCTTGTTCGATCAGCGCCGGATTATAGCGGTAAAGCGGCCAGGCGCCCGATTCAACCGCCAGCTTTTGCTGCTCCAGTCCTTTGCGGAGGTCGTAGCCATGGGCGATGCAGTGGCTGTAGGCCAGGATGAGTGAAGGACCATCATAGGCATCAGCTTCCAGGAAGGCATTCATCGTCTGTTGGTCGCCGGCCCCCATCGCGATCCGGGCGACATAGACATAGCCATAAGCCATGGCTATCAATCCCATGTCTTTCTTCGGGACACCTTTACCCTGGGCTGCGAACTTCGCAACCGCAGCACGCGGGGTTGATTTCGAAGCCTGTCCACCGGTGTTGGAGTACACTTCAGTGTCCAGGACAAGGATATTGACGTTTCGGCCGGAAGCCATGACGTGATCCAGGCCACCAAATCCGATATCGTACGCCCAGCCATCGCCTCCTACGATCCAGACGCTCTTCTTGACCAGCACATCTGCCAGGCTGAGCAGGTCGCGTGACTGCGGTGTATCCATCTCATTCAAGCGCTTCTTAAGCTGGCCGACTCGTTCACGCTGCTTGTGGATCCCCAGCTCGGTCGTCTGGTCGGCGTTAAGGATTTCATCAACGAGCTGTTGACCAACCCCTTCCGCCATGATCTGAAGTAGCTCTGCAGCATATTCACCCTGTTTATCCAGCGTGAGCCGGAAGCCCAAACCAAATTCGGCGTTATCTTCAAAAAGCGAGTTTGACCAGGCTGGGCCACGACCTTCCTTGTTTTGCGCCCACGGTGTAGTCGGTAGATTTGCTCCGTAAATCGACGAGCACCCGGTCGCGTTAGCAACTACAATGCGATCACCAAACAGCTGTGTGAGTAGTTTAATATACGGCGTCTCGCCGCAGCCGGCGCACGCGCCTGAAAACTCGAATAAGGGTTGCAGCAGCTGGGAGTTCTTAACGGATCGGAATGTCAGACTGGTTCGGTCGATTTCTGGGAGCTTCAAGAAATAGTCCCAGTTAATCTGCTCACGCTCGCGAATCGGAGGCTGCTCAGCCATATTAATTGCTTTTCTTCCAACCTGCGCCTTGTCCTTTGCCGGGCAGACTTCGACGCATAGACCGCAGCCTGTACAGTCATCCGGCGATACAACCAGGCTGTATTTCATCTCCGGAAGCTCTTTCCAGCGTGCGTCCGTCGAGAGCCAGCTGGAAGGTGCCTTTTCCAGGTGAGCAGCTTCGTAAACTTTTGATCGGATCACTGCGTGCGGGCAAACCATCACACATTTTCCGCATTGGATGCAGATTTCCTTTTCCCAAACGGGGATTTCCAGGGTGATATTTCGTTTCTCCCACTGGGTCGTACCGGTCGGATAGCTTCCATCTACCGGAAATGCGCTGACCGGGAGGTTGTCACCTTCCATATTGATTATTTTGCCCAGTACATCCTGGACAAATTGCGGCGCTTCAGCCGGGACTGGTGGCCGGCGGGTCTGGCTGCTTGTAACTTGAGCTGGCACCTTGACCTCAAACAGGTTTTCCAGGGTTTGATCGACGGCCTGGAAGTTCCGCTGGACGACAGCTTCGCCCCGCTTCCCATAAGATTTCTCGATCGCATGCTTGATTTCAGCGATCGCTTGCTCGCGAGGTAGAACGCCGCTGATCGCAAAGAAGCAGGTTTGCATGATCGTGTTGATCCGGCTGCCCATGTCAGTCTTGTCAGCAACTTCGTAAGCGTCGATGACGTAGAAATGCAGCTTCTTCTCGATGATGGTCTTTTGGGCTTCTTTTGGAAGATGATCCCAAACTTGCTCCGGCCCATAGATCGAGTTCAGCAGGAAGACACCGTTTGGGATGGCGAATTTCAGAACGTCGAATCGCTCTAAGAACGAAAACTGGTGGCAGGCGACGAATTGCGCTTTAATGATCAGGTAAGGAGCATGGATCGGTTTTGGACCAAACCTGAGATGGGAGAGTGTAACCGTGCCCGATTTCTTCGAGTCGTAGAAGAAATAGCCCTGGGCATTGTTATCCGTTTCTTCACCGATTATTTTTATTGAGTTCTTGTTTGCGCCGACAGTGCCGTCAGAGCCCAATCCCCAGAAAACACAGCGGACTGTCTCTGGTGATTCGATGTCGAAATCTGGATCATAATCGAGGCTCGTGAATGTGACGTCATCGAGGATGCCCACCGTGAAATGGTTCTTGGGGGCGGATTTCTTCAATTCGTCGAACACCGCTTTTACCATCGTAGGGGTGAACTCCTTAGATGAAAGCCCGTATCGACCGCCAATCACTTTCGGCATCGGAAGATCAGATTCAGCCAGCGCAGTGATGACGTCGAGATAAAGCGGTTCGCCTGTCGAGCCGGGTTCTTTCGTCCGGTCCAGCACCGCGATGGATTTGACCGAGGCGGGCAGAGCCTGGATAAAATGTGCGACAGAAAACGGTCGGTAAAGGTGGACTTTCAAGACACCGACTTTCTCGCCGTGCTGGTTGAGGTAATCTGCAGTCTCGCTGGCTGTCTCAGCGCCAGAGCCCATCATCACAATAACGCGCTCCGCATCCGGAGCACCCACGTAATCGAAGAGATGATAGGTGCGCCCGACTAGTTTCGCAAATTTGTCCATCGTCTTCTGGACGATTTCAGGGCAAGCCAGGTAGTAGGGGTTTGAAGTCTCGCGCCCCTGGAAATAGACGTCCGGGTTCTGTGCGGTGCCTCGCAGCACGGGATGGTCGGGGGAAAGGCTGCGGGCGCGATGCGCCTGCACCAATTCATCATCGATCATCGCTCGCAGGTCCTCGACCGCCAGCTGCTCGATCTTGTTGACCTCGTGCGAAGTCCGGAAGCCGTCAAAAAAATGCAGGAAGGGCACGCGAGATTCCAGCGTTGAGGCATGCGCAATCAATGCCATGTCGTGTGCTTCCTGGACAGAGTTCGATGCCAATAATGCGAATCCGGTTCCACGAGTAGCCATCACATCTGAATGATCTCCAAAAATTGAGAGCGCATGGGATGCAAGCGCCCTGGCGGATACATGGAAAACCGCTGAAGTCAGCTCACCGGCGATTTTAAACATGTTCGGGATCATCAGAAGTAAACCCTGCGAGGCGGTAAATGTCGTCGTCAACGCTCCGGTCTGCAGAGCGCCGTGAACTGCTCCAGCCGCACCGCCCTCTGACTGCATTTCAACCACAGAAGGGATTGTTCCCCAAATATTTGTTTTCTTCAGTGCGGACCACTCATCCGCGAATTCGCCCATCGCAGAAGAAGGGGTGATCGGGTAGATTGCGATTACTTCACTTAATTGATGAGCAACAATTGCAGTCGCTTCATTGCCATCTATAGTCACCATTTGTCGTTTCATTATTTGTACCACTCCATTTTGGATTTTTTTCCATTCATCGCACTCAAGTGGAAGCACCTGCTATGGCAGCATGCAGCAACCACCTGGATAACGTTTACATTATAGTGTATTCTAATTAAGTCAAAAGAAGTAGTTATTTATTACATGAAAAACACCTGTTAACTGTCATATTTCCGACAAATTATGGTGATTTTACATTCTGACAATTCAAATGAGTTTTCAGAAGTGAGAGTTCGATTTCTTGACACACCCAATGTTAAAGAATAAAATTTTGTTGAATATTTTTGATGGATTCCAACTAAAATAGAAATGTGCTATACTGTGAACATGGACCAAGACCACTATATCTGGCGGCATTGGGTGAAAAATCTCCATCGATGGGGGTTAAGTTCCAGTGTATCTGCTTTATTAGATATCCTTGATCCACTCGCCTTTTTAGGAGCCCAATTTCTGTACATTGGGCAACCATTTTTAAAATTATTAACCTCAGAAGAGAATATATATTCAGTTGCCAGACTGTTAGAGGTTCCCGAAAACCGGAGCGGGTTCATTCATCTCCTTCAAGAGGAAACTTCTGGATGAATCAAATTGCTCCTGGTGAGGCTGCCTATGCATTGATTCTGCTGGCACTTGCTGCTGTTAGCACGATTTTTCTGAGCAGGCTCGATCGTGGACAGATGTGTCGCAGGTTGCGTGATATTAGTGCCTATTTGCGACTTCACCGGGAAATTGGATTATCCGTTGAAGCTGGAAAACGGCTGCATATCCTGCTTGGAACTGGTGGGATCCAGGATTTAGCAGGTGCCCCGGGAATAATGGGACTGAATATTACTCGATACATTCGCGCGAATAGCGCTTGTCAGTGACCGAACGCCAATTGTAAGCAGTGGTGAAGGGACCCTTGCGATCCTGGCGCAGGATGTCCTGAATTCGAGCTTGAATGAAACCAGCACAGATGGTCAGATTGATCCTGATCCTTGTCGGATAAGCGGGCTTACTCCCAGCTCATTTGCCGCAGGAGCGCTTCCAGCTGTGGTTAGTCAGGACGTCTCGGTTAATTTAATTGCAGGTTCTTTTGGCAGTGAAGTTGCTCTGCTTACTGATGCAGCGGAACGAACAGGAAGCAAAGCAATCGGGGGAAGTGAAAACCTGACAGCCCAAGCTGTTTTGTATGCTTCATCTGAGGAGGTTTTAATTGGCGAAGAGCTTTTTGCGGCTGGCGCGTATCTTCATGGTGATCCAATCCATTTGGGAAGTTTGTTCGCTCAGGATGTCCTCCGCTGGATCATCATCGCCACTTTACTCGTGGGAGTGATTTCAAAAATCTTGGGGGTCTTTTGAATCAGCGCCTGAGGACCCCAATCCTTGTTGTCATCGCCATCAGTTCTGGCGCGGTTGTCCTTTCAGGTTATTTTTTCCAAATTCCGATACTAATCGATTTAAGCGGAATATTTTTGAGATGGGCTGTCATCTTGACAGCAGTTGGTCTGGTTCTAGGTGTCTTAAACATCCTTCGTGTGCATTCGCACAAATCCCGCCATCGACCTCAACAAGGCGGGATGAGCATCGTCCTTATAATTTCACTGGTCGCGACGGTCCTATTTTCCGGTTTATTTGGCATGAACTCCTCGATCTCCATGTGGATTTATCGATCATTCTTGCTGCCGGTTGAAACAAGCTTGATTGGGATAGTATCCATTTTCCTGATATTGATGTTGGTCAGGAAGTTCTATAGCGGGGTAACCCTTATTGGCTTTATTTTTATCTTTACAATTCTTTTTATCCTCTCGGCCACGGCAATTCTTGCCTGGATGCCTCTCCCCTTGATCGGCGAAATGCGAGATTGGATCAGCCAGGTTTGGTCCCTGGCAGGGATGCGTGCGATCTTGTTGGGTGTAGCCCTGGGAGCGATAATGACCGGGCTGCGTGTATTGATGGGCGCTGATCGACCCTATGAGGGCTGAAATTGGACGAAGTTAAATGTCCTGCATGCGGTGAAGGAAACTTGGTGGAGGCAGAATACTGCAAATTCTGTTTTGAACCTTTACATCCAATAAAGCCCGAGACTTTGCCTGAAATCCGGCCCGAAGGATGACAGCAGTATCAATACACTTCCTGAATGGTTGAGAGCACTCCAACCGGATCTGCCCGAATCCCCGAAAAAAGACCCTTTGAACACCTCGGTCCCGGATTGGCTGCAGACCCTGGGTCAAGAAGATAATCAGGATGTTGAAGAATCCTCAGACGCCGGAATGTTTGAACCAAAGATCGGAGAAGCGGACTTGCTCGAATCAGATACTGAAAAGGAGACTTCCTCTGCTTCTCCTCTATCAGATAATAACTATTCGTTCGAGCGCACAGATAACATCGAATCAAAATCAGAAAAGCAAATTCAGGTAGAAGCTGAATTATTTGATGATGATTTATCGTGGTTAGAGACACTGAACCCATCCAAGGCAGATGAACAGATTTTGGATAATCCGCAGGAGGAAACCTCCGAGAGAGGATTCGGTCAAATCCGATGCTGGTAAACAAACAAAAGATTGGTTGACCGATGAGTCGATCAATACAGAGGCAATCTTCGAGTCTTCGTACGAGAAAGGAATTAATGGAAACAAAGTCGATGGAATGTCAGAATGGTTGCAGCGGATGGGAATTGCAAATCTTGCTGCTTTACGAGGTGCTCAGACGGATCATGAGGAATTAAAAGCTGAGAGTGCGGGTCCCTTAGCCGGATTGCTTGGGGCACTTCCAGCCGAACCAGATGTCGCACAATCTTCAAAGCCGCCTGCTTATTCCTCCAGGCTCCGCGTTTCTGAAACACAGCAGTCAAATGCCCAAATAATTACCGAAATTATTCAAGCTGAAGGCTCGGAGAAACAATTTCAAACGCAAAAAAACGTTCAGTCACTCGGTGCTTCTCAGAATTCTTGTCGCATCCATTTTGTTTTCAGTTGTGACGATATCGATTATCACAGGCTTTCCTTCATTAGATCAACCGGCAATCTCTGCCGAGGTTTTTACTGCCAGCCAGATCGTATCGGAATTGCCTGAGGAAAAAGCTGTGCTGATCATCGTTGATTACAGTCCAGGGTTTTCAAATGAAATCGAGTCATCTCTGGTTGTTATCGCTGAGCACCTGTTGTCGAAAAGAGCGCTGCTAACATTTGCCTCTACTTTGCCAGCAGGTTCTATCCAGGCTGAAATTCTCGCCTCCAAATTATCTGCCAGAAAGGGGATGCCAAGTAGTTTTCCGCATGTCAACTTGGGTTTCCTCCCTGGAGGGGCAGCGGGTATCCAAGCGTTCGCTCAGTCACCTAAGGATATTCTCCCCTATGATTTGAGCGGAAAATATGTATGGAATGATCCAAAGCTTAAAGAAATTGGTCAAATTGAGAATTTTGGATTGCTTATTGTTGCGACAGAGAATCCTGACAAAGCCCAGACATGGATCGAACAGATCCGTTCGATGTGGCGAGAGATGCCAATCATGTTGGTAGTCAGCGCTCAAACTGAGCCTATCATTCGACCATATTATGATGCAGCTCCACGACAGATCGCAGGTCTGATAGCTGGAATATCGGCAGCCTGCGAATACGAAACGTTAATTAGTCGACCGAGTGATATCCAGCGGCAGTGGTCCCCATTTATCGCATTGGTTTCTGTTACAGCAGGCTTGATTTTTGTAAGTCTGATGATAATCATTTTCGTGAGCGCTCTGAAGCGATTAGAAACAAGCAAGAAAGGCAAAGGGGAGTCGTGAGCGGACTCACAGGCGAATGGATGGAACTGATCGGTGGTTTTATCGCCTTCTTCCTGACGCTGTCAGTTTTGAGTTATGCACTTGGCGATAATTTCTTGTTTCGTATTGCGATCCATATCTTTGTCGGCGCATCGGCTGGTTTCGCTGCTGTTGCAGCTTTCTATTCGATCCTCTGGCCGCAGCTTTTTCGCCCAATGCTGTTTGGATCGTTGGATGAAAGGTTGCTTACACTTGTCCCACTGGGGTTAGCCGTTTTGCTATTCTGTAAAACATCCCCACGATTTAACCTTTTAGGAGCCCCAGTGATGGCCTTTTTAACTGGGGTCGGCGGAGCAACCATCGTTGCAGGAGCATTATTTGGGACATTACTCCCTCAGATTAAGGCATCGATTGGATTATTTGATCCAGAATATATCTTCCAACCAGGCGTTAGCTCGGGCTCGCTTCTCCTGAACAATATCTTGATATTCTTTGGAATGATCGTCACGTTTTTATCATTTCAATATGGCGTAAAAAAGTTGAAAAATTCTTCCGTCGGCCTTCTATGGAGATCTGTTGCTAGGATGGGTCAGGTTTTCATTGCGATTACGTTTGGTGTTATTTTTGCTGGTGTCATGACTGCATCCATAACGGCTTTGGTTGAGCGGTTCAATTTTATGGTTGAATTCTTATACGGATTTCTTCGACCAGGCTAAGAAAAATGACACCCTACCACGAAGCAGAATCTGTCCTGGTAATTGATGTTGGCTCAATTTCAACAAGAGCTGTGCTCTTCGATATCGTGGAAGGTCAATATCGGTTTATTGCAAAAGGTTCAGCAAACACGACTGCCGGTGCACCATTTCGCAACGTTGGCGAGGGGGTACGCCTGGCATTGGATAGCCTTCAGAGAATTACGGGTAGAACTTTCTTGGACGCATCGCAGCGTCTAATCATCCCCAGTCAAAACGATGGGACTGGAGTGGACCGTTTTGCATCGACAATATCAGTCGGTGAGCCTTTAAGGGTAGCAATCCTTGGGTTGCAGAAGGATATTTCTATTGAGAGCGCCTGCAGGTTAGCCCAAACCACATTTTCTGAAATCGTTCAGATTATCAGCCTCAACGATCACAAAAAAACGGATCAACGATTGAACCATCTCATCGCTGCTCATCCAGACCTTGTAATAGTTGCTGGAGGAACAGAAGGTGGGGCTACTCAGTCGCTGTTAACGCTCATGGAAAGTATTGGATTGGCGTGCTATCTGTTGCCGCAAGGAAACAGACCCGAGATTTTTTATGCAGGAAATTCTGCTATTAAAGAGGAAATCAAAATCCGCCTGGAGCGTTATACGAATGTCGTATTTGCTCCAAACATTCGCCCTGCGCTTGAATTGGAGCAATTAGCAGCGGCGAGTGCACAGTTGGGAAAGTTAGCGACAAAATTACGAACAAAAAAGCATCCGGGTTTGGAAGAATTGCTGGCATGGTCAGGAGAAGGGTTTGGTTTGACTTCAACTGCTTTTGGGCGAGTAATCCACTGCCTGAGTGCGCTGCTGAATGGAAATAAAGGAGTGTTAGGGGTTGATATCGGTTCGAATTCGGTAACCGTTGCTGCAGCAATTGCGGATAAGCTATCGTTGAATGTCATACCGCATATTGGAAACAATGCAGCAAAGCCGAAAACACTTGATCGTGCGGACCTGGATGGAATTCTGCGTTGGGTGATGAACGATTCGACAGCGGATGAAATTCAGGACTACATATTAAATAAATGTCTTCATCCAACCACTTTGCCAGTCACACTTCACGAAATCGAGATAGAACAAGCGATTGCGCGTCATGCTCTTTTCCGAGCGATCAGCAAAGCCCGCCCTGGATTTCCAAAGGAACTATCCTCCTCAGGATCTGATTACCTCCCGTTTTTTGAGCCTGTACTCGCTGCTGGAAGCCTTTTCACCCAGGCTCCTAATCCTGCCCAAAGCGCATTGCTTCTCCTGGATGGCGTGCAGCCTGTTGGTGTGACAACACTCGTGCTCGATCAGAATCAAATCGCGTCGGCGGTTGGTGCTGCTGCAATTTACTGCCCTTTGCTTGCAGTCCAAGTGATGAATTCTAATTCTTTCTTAAATCTTGGTACAGTAATTGCACCTCTATCTGAATGTAAAATCGACCAACCGGTGGTGCGGTTGAAAATGCGTTTTGATAATACTGCTGAAACAACCGTGGATATTAAACAAGGAACGCTGCAGACATTACCGATACCTTTCGGACAAACCGTTCGGATCAATATTCAACCTTTTCATAAAGCAGATGTTGGAATGGGATCTTCAGGTCGCGGAGGAAATATTACAGTAAAGGGTGGCGTGCTTGGAGTAATCATTGATGCTCGCGGACGGCCGGTAATCTATCCAAGAGATCGAAGCAAACGCCAGGAGATCAGGAGGAAGTGGCTTTGGAATTTAGGAGATAAGACAGGATGAATGCCCCTGTGGTCCATTTTCTCCCATTAACCCAGATTCGGCGAGAGCGAGTTTTGCCTATCGCAGGTAAAGTACTGGTTCGAAAAGGCCAGAAATTGAGTGCAATGACTATTGTGGCTGAAACAGTTTTAAATCCAGAATATCAGCTGCTCGATATTTCCCGCATTTTAGGAATCTCTCGATCGAAAACAGATCAGCATATTCACTGCAGGATTGGAGACCGCCTTTCCAAGGGTGACAAAATTGCTGGACCTGTGGGTGTTTCTCAGCGACTTGTGCGGGCTCAAAGTGATGGAGAAGTTATCCTCGCAGGCGATGGTCAGGTGCTCATCGAGTTGATCAGTATCCCACATCAAATTTCTGCAGGAATACCTGGTGAGGTTATTGACCTGATTCCAGATCGAGGGGCTGTAATACAAACCACCGGTGCCTTAATTCAAGCGATTTGGGGAAATGAACAATTAAACGACGGTATGCTGATCGTTCTAGCAAAGACTCCATCTACTGAACTCGTGGCTTCGGACCTGGACGACAGCATGCGAGGTGCAATCGTTTTCACAGGACACTGCGGCAGCCTCGAAGCCTTAAAAACTGCGGACCAAATCCGTCTGGGTGGATTAATTCTGGGTTCCATGCATGCTGATCTGATTCAAACCGCAGGTGAAGTCCGATTCCCAATTCTGTTATTGGAGGGATTTGGAAGAATTCCAGTCAATTCACTGGCTTTCCGATTGCTCAGCGCGCATGATCATCGAAACATCGCAATAAATGCCTGTTCCTTGAACCATTTTTCAAATCGGCGTCCAGAAATCGTGATCCCACTTCCAGCCCCCTCATCGGTGAGTGCTCCTAAGGAAGTCGATGAGTTTTCGGCGTCAAAGCAAGTCCGGATTTTGAGATCACCATGGAATGGGACGATAGGCACCATAGTAAAGCTGAGCGGAAACACATTGGTAGAAAGCGGCTTACGCGTTAAAACCGCGCTGGTTCGTATCTCTGAAGAGCGAACTGTAGAAGTTCCTTTAGCAAACCTCGAATTAGTAATTTGAAGAGGCTGCTATTTGAATGAAATAACTATAGCAAGAGTAGGTCTCCCTGCAGCAATGCAGGGTAAATGTGAAAGGAGAAGAATACCATGTCGGATGAAAACCTTGATTTGATTGAAGAAGTCAATGAGGAAATACCGCCTCCAGAAGAGTCTGGCAACCGGACATTTCTGATTATTGCAGGGCTCTTAGGCGGGATCGCGCTTCTGGCATTAATTTGCATCGCGATCTATGCACTTGTTCTCTTGCCGAAAACGCGACTTGCCCAGGAAAATCAACGCGCCACATTGGATGCTCAGAATACTGCGGTTGCAGACATCATCGCGAAGACTTCAACCTCTGCAGCTCAACAGGCAATTATCGCGGCTTATACAAAAACACCGACTGCGACGCTGCTCCCAGCGACATTCACTGCTACCTCGAGTTCCTACACCAGTGGTTGTTAACCCAACAACGGCTGTCGTTCCCCCATTAGATACGCAAAATCCTCAGACGGCAACAGCCGCAGCGCTTTTTGCTACGTTGGATGCGAATGCAACTCGTTTGGCCAGCACATTCACTGCCCGACCGTCTCAGGCGACGTCCATACCGGATACCGGATTTGCAGATGATGTGGGTTTGCCAATGATGTTGGGAATCGCTGGATTGTTAATCGCCGTGATATTCCTGGTTCGCAGGTTGAGGACTGCCTGAGAAACGATTGACACCAGGAGCCGGATAAAAAGTTGCAATTGATTTTATATCCAACAGGGGCGTTCCCAATAACGCCCCTGGGGCTATAATTGGCTCATAATCACTGGCTTCATGGGTAGCTTTTAACAGAGAACCAGTCAATCCATGCCTAAAGAAATCCCTCAGCTAACCACTTTTCTCAAAGGACTAAGCCTGTTCAGTTCTCTCGATGAACAGCAGATCAGTCACATAGCCTCACAATTTCATGTCGAACAAAGAGTTGTGGATGATCTTATTCTCAGACAGGGAGACAGAGCTGAAGCGTTCTATATCATCATTGAAGGTCAGGTTGAGGCTGAAAGGCGGATTTCACAGAAGGATAGTCAAACAGATGTGTTCGTCAGTGGAGATTTTTTTGGAGAGGATTCCATCCTTCAGAACCGGGCTGAACCCGCTTCGATCATTGTCTTAACGCCGTTAACAGTAATCAGCCTTGAACGGGCAAAATTCAGGACGTTAATCCAGCAGTACCCTTCAGTTCAAGACCAGCTGAATCGATTTATTAAGAGTCACCAATATATTAATTCGCTTCATTTTGATTGGTTGAATGAAGATGAAGTGGTTTACCAGGTTCGGCGCAGACATGTTGCCTCCCTAATGGTGGCTTTAATTCTCCCGTCGCTGATAATATTCCTTGGCTTAGGTATCGCAGGTTATCTCTGGTTCACTTTAGGTGCGGCATTATTTGAGAGCTTACTTCTGATAGTTGCGGCAGGATTTCTTGGGATAGGATTTGGATGGACGATTTGGGCCTGGATCGACTGGGGAAATGATTATTATATAATTACAAATCAAAGAGTGGCCTGGATCGAAAAAGTCATCTGGCTTTACGACAGTCGGATTGAAGCACCTCTCGATACAATCCTCTCCGTCGATGTGAATACAACACTTGTGGGTAGAATGGTTGGTTTCGGAAATGTAATTGTAACTACGTATACTGGGAAACTTTTCATTGAAACGGTGAACAATCCCTATCAGCTCTCCAGTTTAATCGCTGAATATTGGCACCGCGCCAGGAGTGATGTCCAACGTGCTGATCAAACGGAGACGCGTAATTCAATCCGGAAAATCCTGGGTGAAAAGCAAGAGCAATCCGATCAAGATATCCCTGTTGGAGCCAAAGCGTTCTCTGACCAAAGATCAACAGACGAATTCCGCGATCTTTCAGGATGGGATAAATATTTTACAAATATATTCAAACTCAGGATTGAAACAGGAAAGGTCATTACATATCGAAAACATTGGTTGATCTTGTTAAAAAAGACCTTGTTGCCTGGCTTAATTTCTCTGGGGTTGTTGTCTCTGATATTAGTTTTTGATATAATGTACATCCTTGGTGAAGATTGGGCTGCATCCGCTCTGAAAATTACCTTCTTGGGCGGTGTAGTATTGGTTTTGTTCCTATTCCCCTGGTGGTTGTATCATTATATAGATTGGCGAAATGATATTTATCAGGTTACGGATCAAAGTATTTTTGACATCGAGCGGAAACCGTTAGGAACTGAATTCGAAAATCTGCCGCCCTGGAAAATGATCTTAAGTCTGGAACATAAACGCCCGGGTTTTTTCGGATACATTTTCAATGTGGGATTGGTGACAATTAATGTGGGTGAGGCAAAATTTGATTTTGAATATGTTTATCAACCAGCTCGGGTGCAGCAAGATATTTTCAACAAGATGCATCTGCTTCGATTGCAGAAACTTAAAGTTGATGAAGCTCGCCAACGAGCCAGAATTCTGGATATGATCGAGATTTATCATGATGAGGTTGAAGGCAACCATTAACGGTGTTTCATGCGAATAAGTGAAATATGGCTACTAGAACGATCGTAACTGTCCCTGAACCTGTACTGCGGCGAAAGGCACGAAAAGTAACTGAGTTCGATCCTGAACTTCAAAAATTAATCGATGATATGGTCGATACGATGCGGGATGAACCTGGAGTAGGCCTTGCCGCGCCGCAAGTTAATGTGCCCTTACGCGTCATTGTTGTTGAGTTTGGTGATGAGGAAAATGATGCCGCCCCTCAAAAACTCTTTACGCTAATCAATCCGGAGATTGTGCGTAATTCACAAGAAATGGTGATAGGCACGGAAGGCTGCCTTTCAATCCCTGGTTTTGTCGGAGAAGTTGAGAGGATGGAAAACATCACAGTTAAGGGTCAGAATCGCTATGGAAAACCGGTCCGCATCAAAGCAGCCGGCTGGCTGGCGCGAATTTTCCAACATGAGATTGACCATCTGGATGGAGTGCTCTTTACAGATCGGGCGGAAAACATCCGCAGAGTTGAGCAGGATGTCGAGCAGGTCAAATTACGCGATTAACCCATTTTTATGCAGCTGACCCATCTTTCATTAACGAATTTCCGCAATTTCTCCCGCCTGGATATCGATATTCCGGGCGGGTCTGTGTTATTGGTCGGAGGAAATGCTCAAGGGAAAACCAGCTTACTTGAAGCGATCTATTATTTGGCAACATTTACATCTTTCCATGCCTCTGCAGATCGCCAGCTCATAAATTACTTCCTGGATAAAGAGCCTCTCGCCGTAGCCCGGATCAATGCAGAATTCCGATATTCTGGAGTAATAACTGACCCTATCTCAACTCCCTCAAGCATTCAAAGAATGGAAGTCCGCCTGATCAGAGAGCGTGAAAATCTTGATTCCTCCCGCTTCAGGAAAGAAATCCTGATCAACGGTGTGGTCCGGAAGGTAGGTGATTCGATTGGAGTTTTCAATGCGGTGCTTTTTCTCCCGCAGATGCTGCGCGTCATCGAAGGACCACCTGAGGAACGCAGACGCCTTCTTAATCTTGCAGTCAGTCAGGTGACAGTGCGCTATGCTGCCGATCTGGCTGAATATCACCGGGTTCTGACTCAGCGAAATGCCCTGCTCAAACAACTTTATGAGCGTGCAGAAAATTCTGACCAGCTCCATTATTGGGATGAACAGCTGGCAGCATTAGGATCAAAAATCATCTATGCCCGCATACACGCCGTGAGTGAAATTGGCAAAATATCGGCAGCAATACATCGGGAATTAACTCGCGACCAAGAAATGCTTCGATTAGATTATCAACCGGCTTTCGACCCTCTTCCAGAACCTCAATCACAATATCTTCTGCCAATCGAGCTTCCATCGATACGAACAGGGATCACAGTCTTGCAGATTGAACATGCCTTTCTGGAGCGGTTGCAGAGAAATCATTCATTGGATATTCAAAGAGGAACGACGTCCATCGGACCACATCGAGATGAAATTCGTTTCTTATCCAATGGGGTTGACTTAGGCATATTTGGTTCGCGCGGTCAGGGCAGGACGGCGATGTTATCTTTTAAGATCGCCGAAATGAGCTGGATGAGGCAGAAGACAGGACAAACTCCGGTTTTATTATTGGATGAAGTCTTTGCTGAACTGGATCCATATCGGCGTGAAGATCTGCTGGTGCGCTTATCTGAATGCGAACAGACGCTGCTCACAACGACTGATTTGGAGATGATTTCAGGGGCTTATCAAAAATCGGCTTGTATCTGGCGGATTAACGCCGGTCAGGTGGTTGTGTAAACTTCAAGGGGTGTTTTAGAGGAGTGCCGACGCGGCGCGGATACTGGTCTGGCGTTGCGACGACCTTATCAATAACAACCAGATACCGGTCTTCAACAACACCTGGGAGAGCGACAGGCAGTAATTTCCTCAGATGTCCGCCAAGAATTCTGATTGCTTGGTCGGCAGCATGAGCTTCAGCCGGAGCGGATTCGCCTTTCATGGCAATTGCAATCCCACCAACCTTGATAAAAGGGAGCAAATATTCTGCCAGGACCGGCAGGACCGCCACAGCTCGGGCTGTCGCAAGATCAAATTGCTCTCGAAGTTCTGCCATTCTACCAGCTATCTCAGCCCTCTCCTGAATTACCTGAACGTCATTAAGTCCGAGCGACTTCACAATGTGCCGGCAAAAGTTGGCTTTTTTCCCAACTGATTCCACAAGCGTCAATCCCATCTTTGGATAGATAATTTTTAAGGGAATTCCCGGAAATCCAGCGCCGGTGCCAATATCAATCATTTTCCCTGGTGGTGTATCTTTTAGGACGATTTGGCAGGTCAGCGAATCAAGAAAATGCTTTATCCGAATTTGTTCCGGCTCTCGGATCGCTGTTAAGTTTAACCTGTTCATTCCACCGTAATAGTTCTAGTTCGTAAGTTTCAAGGGAGCTGATTTGCCGTGATGTCAGGTGCAAGCCGAGAAGATGATGCGCATTGTAGATTAATTCGTTCATTGGCATGATTATACCTGGATCATGATGGCTTGCTTGTTGATCAGTATCAAGCGCAGCGGCCTCAAATTGGAAAAATTGAGACCGCTGCGACTCGTGATCATCCATTACGTGTGATGCAATTCCGCTCGCTAATTATTCATCAGAACTGATATGTTCCTCTGCTTGAATTGGTTGCAAATCCTGGACGGGAGGTTGTGCTTGAATTTTCTTCCGATTGCGTCGTTTCTTCCAGGCTCGGAAGATTAATAGCGGAGGTAGCACGAAAATCAGGAAAAGAACTATAAGCACAGGCAGCAGGAACAGAAGGATCCAGATCACGGCACTGATCAGCGACTGCATGGCTTTCAGCAGAGACTCGATCGCATCTTTTGCTATCCCAACCGGCTTCCAACCACCTATTTCAATTGGCTGAACAGCTTGATCTGCAATCAATTCAACACTGATGGATGAGAGAGCAGCAGACTGCTCAAAGTATTTCATCTGCCCTTTGATGACCTCAATTTGTTCCCGGATCGAAACAAGCTGGTTGTAAACAGACAATACGTCTTCAGTCCTGTTTGCGTCCTCCATGATTTCTGTAAGCTCAGCCTCAGCTGCTTCCAGGTTTTTCAGGCGAGATTCAAGATCGACATATTCACTGGTTACATCCTGGCTGTTAAGGCTTTCAGATTGCGGCGTCTCATCGCTTTCAGCACGGATTGTGGCCAAGGCTTGATCTAGCTTTTCAGCAGGCACGCGAATCGCGATCGAAACCCGCGGGACTTCTGTCCCATTGCTGAGCGTTTGCTTGTAAAGGTTTGCAGAAATGACAAATCCGCCCAGCTCCTCGGCCATTTGGGAGATTCGGTCCATCGAGAGGGCTGGATCGGGAACAACAATGGTCATATTCGCATTCTTAATTACCAGGCGGTCAATCTGTCCGGGTGCAGTAGCATCCGGAATATTGCCGGTCACAGCTTCTTCCATGGGTGCAGCCATCGGTGCAACGGATGGAGGCGCTGGTTGTTCCATGCCCTTGCCTTCTCCAGCGGGTGCATAGCTCATGGATTCGGAAGCAGCACCGCAAGCAGTGAGAAAAATAATCGCTAATAATATGTATATACCTAATTTCCTAAACCAGGCATTCCATAATCTCATCATATTGCTCCTCCTATCAGGAAATTTCTAATCCAGGACGAAACCGAAAAAGAAAATGTTCCGGATAATCTAAATCAAGAGTAAATCTGGTTTTCTACAGCCAATCACCATCCGGCGCTGAGCCTTTGGATATGTCGCTCCGGTAATCCGGCTAGGTTCATTCGCTGTTGAACCGATTGAATATCATATGGGATGCGATGGTATTCCCAGGTTCCAGCTTCCGAATCATAAACCGCAAAGGAAGCTCTGGGATCTCGATCACGCGGCTGACCGACGGATCCAGGATTTAGAATAGCACGCCCTGGAAGAGAAATGGTCGAATTTGGTTCAGGGATTGTCAAGCTGGCAGTAGGATCAGAATGGTCCATCGAATAGATTACTGGTAAATGTGTATGTCCGACGAAGCATAAGGGCGTTTGAAAAAAATCAAAATTCTGGGCTGCAGTTCTGCTGTCGAGGAGATATTCCCAAATGGGGTGACGAGGACTGCCGTGAGAGAGGGTGACGTTATTAATCTCTATCTTCTCCGGTAAATTCTGAAGAAAAAGGCGACTCTCGTTCGATAGTGATTTTTGTGTCCAATGGACAGCAGTCCTGGCTTCAGGATTGAATGACTCAGAATCGAGTAGATCGAGGGCTGCCATATCATGGTTTCCGATGATACATTTTAATTGGGGTAGCTGACGGATGAGTTCTATGCACTCATTAGGATCAGGTCCGTATCCCACCAAATCCCCCAGGCACCATACTGCTTCGTAATTAATCCCTACGTTGAGGACTTCTTGAAGAGCTGTTTGATTGGCATGAATATCGGAAATTACTAAAACTCGCATAATAACCACGCAGATTATCGGAGAAGATGCTGAATTATACTATCACTTCAAAAGTTCCCAGACTTGATAGAGACCCAGGTTTTCATCAGCACCATCAGAATAAAATGTATTGACGACCTTAAATCCATTTTGAGATGCGAGCAGGTGTAGTTCTTCTTCACTGAAGTGATGGACATAGCGAAGACCAGTTCCACCGCTGCGCCAATCGATTAAAAAATCTCCTGGATCGATTTCATGAGGATCTATACACAATTTTGACCAGTCCTGGATTCGGGCGCGCAAGCGAGAGCTGTTTAAAAACTGCCAGACAGAGATGAATAACCTGCTTTCTGATGTTAGCACATGGCTTATTTGCTGAAGGACATTTGATCTAACCTGGACACTTGGAAGGTGGTGAATGACAGCAAATAGAAAAACAGAGTTGAATGGTGAACTGGGAATACTGCTTGCCCAATCATTTTCAATCAGGTCGACAAGCAGAAAAATCGGAAACCTCATTCCCGGCAGCATAGCGCGCCGTTCATAAGCATCCAGGGCTGCGATCTTCAGGATTTCAGAGCTGAAATCCAGGCCCACGTAAGCTCCACGATGATTCCGGTCGGCTAAAACATGCCAGACATTACCATTTCCGCAGCCAATATCCAAAATATTGTCATCAGGCTTGAGTTCTGCAAGGATTTTTCTCACGCCTGGTTGTATCCGCTGGCGTGTAGCAGAAAACTGGTTTGAAAAGGTTTGGTAAAATTGTAAGTTAATCGAGATCAGTTTTTCAGCGGTACTCTTCTCCATGAATAATATTATAACGGGTTCTTTCCATGAGTAATGATCGTCAAAGGTGGTATGAGCTGCGCCGCTACACTCCAGAAAGAATAGCTGCTGCACGGGCAGTTTTAGACACTATTCGATCCGGGGTCAAGGTTTCTGATGCAATTCGCCGCTACCCATTGAAGGATGGCGGGTACGTCGGAAAGCATATTCTGGTGAATGTTTACCAGCAGCTTGTAAATAGCGGACAGTGGATTGAGAATCCAAAAATAATCAGCCAGATACGCATGAAACCTGTGCGGACTTTATCTGGCGTGACTACGGTCACCGTCCTCACTAAGCCGTACCCTTGCCCGGGGAAATGTATTTTCTGTCCAACTGACATTCGAATGCCTAAGAGTTATTTACCCGATGAACCCGGGGCGCGGCGAGGTCTTGAACACCATTATGATCCATTCAACCAGGTGAAATCGCGAATTGAAGCCCTCAAAGCTGTTGGCCATCCGACCGAGAAGATTGAACTGCTCATATTAGGAGGAACCTGGAGTGCATACCGCAATGATTATCAGGAATGGTTTATTCGGCGTTGCTTTGACGCCCTGAACGGCAAAGAGTCAGGGACCTTAGAAGAAGCTCAAAAAATCAACGAAACTGCATTTCACCGCAACGTTGGGCTGGTCGTTGAAACCAGACCTGATTTTATTAATCCAGCCGAGCTAAAACGATTGCGCAGCTATGGTGTGACTAAAATCCAGATTGGGATCCAAAGCCTGGATGATGAAATTCTTATTAAGAACCGGCGTGGACATACAGTTGAAGAAGCGCTCCAGGCTGTCAATTTGATCCGCGCAGCTGGCTTTAAAATCGTAATCCATTGGATGCCCAATTTGCTCGGCGCGACATTGATTTCCGATCGCGATGATTTTTCCAGGTTGTGGGAGGGGTTTTGCCCGGATGAGATTAAAATATATCCGACTCAATTGCTTGACAACGCCGAGCTGTTCGAATATTGGGGGCGCGGGGAATTTCAACCTTACACTACCCGCGAATTGGTAGATCTTATTGCCGATATCAAGCCAACAATTCCTCGGTATTGTCGGGTGAACCGGGTAATTCGGGATATTCCTTCAACCTATGTTGTTGATGGAAATAGACGCACAAGTCTGCGTCAGGATGTCCAAAAAGAGATGAAGCAGCGAGGCTCTGACTGCCAATGTATTCGCTGCCGCGAGATTAAGGAGGGAAAATTAATCCGGACAGCCTAAACCTGGAACACTATAATTTACTCTGCCGGCGGAGCGGAGGAGCATTTTATCTCTTATGTGACCTCTGAAGATAAGATTGCTGGATTTTTACGTCTTTCGATCCCGCTCCCAAATGGCCCAGACCCAAAACTCGACGACCTGGTGAATGCCGCGGTCATTCGTGAAGTGCACATCTATGGTCAATCGCTTCCGATAGGTTCTGAGGAAGATGGGGCTGCTCAGCACATTGGCCTTGGAAAAAACCTGATCCGCTTAGCAGAAGAAATTGCCAGAGACAAAGGTTTTTCCTGGTTAGCAGTCATTTCTGCAGTTGGGACCCGCGAGTATTACAGGCATATTGGATTTCAGCAAGGTGTGCTATACTTGCGTAAGGGACTTTAATTTGGCAGTGGTCTATCCTCAATAATTAGGGATCCAGTAATTATTGGGTTTTGCACCATGTATGTTATTAATTTACCTATCGATTTGGTTTTAATATTTGAATGATAGGGTTTGCTCAGTGTGAACCGCTGTTATCTAAGGGTCGATATTGAAGGAACTGGAGGGTTGCATTCAAATAATCGTGGGAGATCATTCGTTCAACCCTCAATTTGTAGGTTGAAACACCAAGGCTGTTATGGTTTTGGTGGTTTATTTTTTAAAATCAGTTTTTGAATGGAGGTGGCTCCCTCGCTAAAGGATATTTTCTAAAACCAGGAATATTATCTTTGTTGAAATAGGATTCAACTTTCACCCTTTCAATGATTTGAGGAGAAGAAAAAATGAGAACTAAGAAAGCACTATGGTTTCTGCTGATGACGCTGACTATTTTTGCCTTTGTCTTGGGTGCCTGCGCTCCTGCGGCTGCACCCGCACCGGCGACGGAAGCACCCGCAGCGCCGGCGGTGAGGAAGCGCCTGCAGCCCCCGCAGAGCCAGCAGCGAGAGGCGCCTGCGATGACCGAAGCGCCTGCTGCACCTGAAGCACCTGCAGCTGCCCCAGCCGTAGATTTTGCGGTCCGACCAGGCGGTTTCCTGGAACAGGCCGTAAATGGCGATTTCAAAGGCACTTCGGTAACGGTCGATGGCCCATTTACAAACCCTGACGACCTCCGCTTTTTCGAGTCAGTCGCAGCCTTCGAAGAGGCAACGGGAATTGATGTGAAATACATTGGCGACAAGGAGTTCGAAGCCCGTCTGTCTATCGCCGTAGATGCCGGCAACGCGCCTGACATCGCCGATTTCCCACAGCCCGGTGCTGCCGCTAGCTATGCTCGCCAGGGTTACATTGTCGATCCGACATCCTGGATACCTTTGGAGTGGTTGCAGCAGCAGTACAACCAGTCCTGGATCGATATGACCAAGGCAAAGGATAAGGACGGCAACGATATGTTGACTGGCGTATTCCACCGCTTCTCAGGTAAATCCCTGGTCTGGTACCCCAAGGATGATTGGGATGCTGCCGGCTACGCGATTCCAGAAACCTGGGAAGAGCTGATGGCATTAAATCAGCAGATCGCCGATGATGGCGATACCCCCTGGTGCATCGGCATCGAATCGCAGGCGGCAACCGGCTGGGCGGCTACGGACTGGACAGAAGAATTTATGCTGCGCACCACGTCTTTAGAAAACTACGACGCCTGGGTAGCCGGGACGCTTCCATTTTCTTCCCCGGAAGTAAAGAAAGCGATTGAGACCTGGAGCGAGATCTGGTTCAACCCTGCATTCGTCCTTGGCGGCACGGATGGCATCGTTTCTACGTACTTTGGTGATTCTCCTCTTCCGATGTTCGAAGATCCGCCAAAATGCTGGATGCATAAGCAAGGTAACTTTATTACGGGTTTCTTCCCTGAAACCGCAAAAGCTGGCGTGGATTATGACTTTTTCTATTTTCCACCTGTAGACGAAGCTTATGGCAGACCCTTCCTGGTTGCCGGCGACATGATGTCAATGTTCAACGACCGACCTGAAGTCCGCGCCCTGATGGAGTACTTCACCACGCCTGAGTCGGCTTCCGGTTGGCTCACGAATGGCGGTGCCCTCGCTGCTCACCAGACCGCCACACCAGAGATGTATGGTGTTGATCTTGAACGCGGTATCGCCGAGCTGGTTGCACTGGCAACCTCCTTCCGCTTTGACGGTTCTGACTTGATGCCTGCTGAAGTCGGTTCTGGCTCATTCTGGTCAGGAATGACCGATTATGTGTCAGGTTCAGCCGACCTCGATACGGTTCTTGCTGAAATCGATGCTTCCTGGCCTAAGTAGAATCCAGGTTATTTTTCAAACAGACTGCCAGTCCATGAAGGACTGGCAGTCTCCTAAGAAGGAGATGTCTTATGGCACAGCTTGAGATTGCTCCCGAGAAAGAAGGAAATGCGTTCACAAGGCTTATTGCCTGGATTGGGCGCATTTTTATTGCCGCAATAATTCCAATTATTGCTTTCGTAGTTATTTATTTTGGTTTTATCTTTCTGAAGGACAGCCAGGCCCCCAGATGGGTGATCGCAACTGTTGCGATCGTTTGGGGCGTTGGAGGAGTGGCTCTATTATATTGGGTGTTCAATAGTATTGTCGAGCGCCTTCCGGATTTATGGCAGTCAAGACTGCTGCCATTTGTTTTTGTCGGGCCTGCACTCGCGATCCTCTTTTGGTACCTTGCCTTCCCTGTCGTGCGTACCTTCTGGCTGAGTCTTTTCGGTCGCGATGGTCCACCGCAGGGCGCAGGGTTCTTTGAGGCGCTGGGAAGCACGAATTTTGTCGGATTGTCCAATTATGTGACCCTTTTCACGGAACGCCTGCTGACGGAAGCGATCCGGAACAACCTGATGTGGATCGTTTTCGGGAGTACACTCTCAGTCGCCTTCGGATTGGTCGTTGCGGTGCTGGCGGACCGCAGCAAATTTGAAAAGTCTTCAAAAGCATTGATCTTCCTTCCGATGGCGATCTCGTTCGTTGGCGCCAGCGTGATCTGGAATTTCATCTACGAAACACGGCCGGCAGATACGACTCAGATTGGACTGTTGAACGCGATTACTGTTGCGCTTGGAGGTCAGCCTCATCCCTGGGATAAATGGGTCCAGATTGCTCCGTGGAACAATCTGTTCCTGATCGTAATCGTCATCTGGCTGCAGACTGGCTATTCGATGGTGCTTTTCTCGGCCGCGATCAAAGGAATCCCAGATGAGATCATCGAGGCCGCCAGGGTGGATGGGGCAACTGAAATTCAAGTATTTTTCCGAATCATGATCCCATATATTATGGGAACAATCATCACCGTTTGGACGACGATCGTGATATTTACATTGAAGATATTCGACGTCGTATATGTCATGACAGGCGGCCAATTTGGTACGCATGTGATCGCAACCCAATTCTATCGTCAGTCATTCACTGCCCGAAATTCCGGGGTGGGTTCTGCGATCGCGATCGTCTTATTGATCACGGTAATCCCGGTCATGATCTACAATTTGCGCCAGTTCAGGCGCACGGAGGCTTTTTGACATGAAGAGTAACAAGTCAGGCATACTGCTCGTCAATGGCGCTCTGGTGCTCCTGGTGCTCATTTGGAGCATACCTACCCTGGGATTATTTATCTCATCTTTCCGCACCCGTGATGACATCCAGACTTCGGGTTGGTGGATGGTTTTCCCACACCGCGAGTGGGAGGTTGTCGCAACGATTGATGTAAAAACCCTTGGGCTGGATCCGGATGGTGTGATGAACATCGAAGGTGTGAGTGGTACTTTCGATGAGTTCCGGAAAGGGGTGGCATCCTTAGACGGCGATACTCAAATCACCTGGGTTGGCAATAAAAGGTTGGGTCGAATTGAAATCCAGAAACAGGTCTGGACCGTCACCTGGGATTTCACGCTGGATAACTACAAAGAAATTCTATCTCCAAACGACTATGTTGTCACCAATCCTGATGGGTCAACTACAACGGTTCCTGGTCAGAACATGACCCAGGCTTTCATCAACAGTCTGGCAGTATCGATCCCCTCGACGATCATCCCGATCCTCATAGCAGCATTTGCTGCTTACGCATTCGCCTGGATGAAGTTTCCCGGTCGGAAAATCATGTTTATTCTGATCGTGGGTCTGCTGGTTGTACCCTTGCAGCTAGCGCTGGTCCCTATTTTGCGGGACTATAACACCATAGGATTAAATGGCACCTTCCTGGCGGTCTGGCTGGCGCATACCGGTTTTGGCCTGGCCCTGGCGACGTATTTGTTGTACAACTTCATCAGCACACTGCCGCGCGAGATCATGGAATCGGCGTTTATTGATGGAGCTTCGCATTTTACGGTGTTCCGGAAACTGATCCTGCCGCTTTCTGTACCCGCTTTGGCGTCTTTTGCGATCTTCCAGTTTCTGTGGGTTTGGAACGATTACCTTGTTGCGTTAACCTTCTTAGGTGTGGATCCAAGCTACAAGGTTGTCACCCAACGGCTGGCTGACCTGACCGGAACATTTGGTAATGACTGGCATCTGTTGACAGCTGGCGCCTTTTTCACCATGCTTCTGCCGTTGGTCGTCTTCTTCTCATTACAACGCTACTTTGTGCGCGGTTTGATGGCTGGATCGGTTAAAGGATAAACACAAAAGACCTCAATCTCGACTGGGCGCTTTGGTTCCAATGGATCATGGCGACTACTTTAGGCTGGATTCTCGGCAGGTTTTTACTACCAAATCTTGCAGTTGTAAACATTGGGGTTGCTCTAGGTATACTGCAATGGTTAACTCTGCAGCACAGGTTCAAGAATGCCTGGACCTGGATTCTGGCTACAACAGCAGGTTGGGTTGTCGGCGCATCCCTCACAATGTGGATGGTGCCAGCCAGACAGGATTTTCTTGCAGGATCAATCATAGGGTTGTCCGTGGGGATAGCCCAATGGCTGGTTCTCCGGCGTGAAGTTCATTGGTCTTTTTGGTGGATCGTGATCAGCATAGTTGGATGGACGACCGGGATGGCGCTTCTTCCTGGAGTGATGCTTACGGGTGTGATGGCAGGGGCTGTGACAGGAATCGCCCTGGTTTTGCTGATTCAATTCCCCAAAAAGACATTGGTATCATAGGACAAGTAATGAATAAGAACTGGTATAAAAATGCGGTCTTTTATGAGGTCTATCCGCGTGCTTTTTTCGATGGCAATTCTGATGGACACGGCGATCTTGTTGGACTGATTGAAAAACTGGATTATTTCGCTGACTTGGGTGTGGACTGTATCTGGCTGCAACCCATCTACCCTTCTCCGCTTCGAGATGACGGGTATGATATTGCTGATTACTGCGGTGTGATGCCGGAATTCGGAAGTATTGATGACTTCTGTCTTTTTGTCGAGGCAGCTCATCAGCATGGGATTCGGGTCATTGCGGATCTGGTGCTGAACCATACCTCTGACCAACACCCCTGGTTCCAGGCAGCTCGTTCAGATCCTGAATCGGCTTACCGGGACTATTACGTCTGGAGCGATACAAACCAGAAATATGCAGATGCGCGAATAATATTTGTGGACACCCAGGAATCTAATTGGACCTACGATGAAGCTGCAGGTCAATATTTCTGGCATCGCTTTTATTCCTCACAGCCTGATCTAAACTTCGATAATCCACGTGTTCAGGATGAGATGCTTAACGTCGTCCGTTTTTGGCTCGAGTTGGGGATCGACGGTTTCAGGGTTGATGCAGTTCCCTATTTAATCGAAAGGGAAGGGACCAGCTGCGAAAATCTTCCGGAAACGCATTTATTCCTGAAACGACTCCGCTCTTTTGTGGATCAAAATTTTCCGGGGAGAGTGCTGCTGTGCGAGGCTAACCAATGGCCGGATGACGTCCGCGAATACTTCGGTTCTGGTGATGAATTTCATATGGGTTTTCATTTTCCGCTCATGCCTCGGATATATATGGCTCTAAAAAGCAGCGATCGGTCCCCTCTGGTTTGGATTCTTGACCAGACACCAAGGATCCCAGAGGATTGCCAATGGTGCATATTCTTACGTAACCATGACGAGCTGACTCTTGAGATGGTCACTGAAGAAGAGAGGCAGTGGATGTGGCAGGCGTATGCTCCGGACCCTCGGATGCGGTTAAATCTGGGCATCCGCAGGCGTCTTGCCCCGCTATTAAATAATGACCGTCGCATGATCGAGCTGGCAAATTCCTTGCTCTTCAGCATGCCAGGATCTCCAATTATTTACTACGGTGATGAGATCGGAATGGGGGACAACATCTATTTGCCTGATCGCAATGGAGTACGGACGCCGATGCAGTGGGAGAATTCCGCATCTGGGGGATTCTCTTCAGCAGCAGCAGAACGATTCTATGCACCGGTCATCCAAGGAAACAATTACGGACCTGAATTTGTAAACGTGGAGGACCAGAGGCGCGATCCTGGTTCGTTGTGGAACCGAATCCGGCAAATGATCGCTCTTCGCAAAGCTTTTCCACTTTTTGGATCGCCGGGATTTAGGTGGATAGAAGGTGCGAATAATGAGATGGCGGTATATTGGAGAGAAGATGCCAGCCAAAAGCTGCTTATAGTCAATAATCTTTCTCCAGCGTGCCAGGATCTGCATTTGAATGTAAATGGTATCGAAGAAGCGATGGATTTATTCAGCGGTGAGCGTTTAATCTTAGATAAACTTGAAGAATGGGTGATAGAGCTCAAACCTTATGAGTATCGATGGTTCGAATGCTTTGCTTCGGTTACTTAGCCCGGTGGTCTGGGGATCCTTGGTAAATACAAGATAAATACGCCCATTTAGAAATCTGAAAAAAATTTCATTTATACTTTCTCGCGTTGAGACGTACAGGTGCAGGTATTAAAGATTTCAGGCTGCAGACAAAATGGTGAAATATGATGATGGATAACGAGGAATTAAAGACGTATATTCAAGTTTCAATAGATCGCTTGATTCCCAGGCTCAGAGCGAGATTTCTTGTCGAAGCGGAAAAGAGTCCGGAGGATTGGGAAGAATTCTTAGATCGTTTTCAAAAACACTTTCCTCACTTGTTCTCCCTCTATTACCAGCTTTATTCCAATCAGTACGATTTCTTTTTCCACCTTGAGGAATTATGCAGTCTTTTGGCGAAAATGTGGTTAGATCGCCCGGCTGATTTGAAATGCTTAGATGTGCTGCGCGAATCCGATCCAAATTGGTTTCAATCTCATCATATGGTTGGCGGAGTCTGCTATGTCGACCTGTTTGCGAATGACTTGAACGGCATCCGGGATAAAATCCCCTATTTTCAGGAATTAGGACTTACATATTTACACCTAATGCCGTTGTTCAAAGCTCCAGAGGGCGAAAATGACGGTGGATATGCTGTTAGCAGCTACCGCGAGGTAAATCCTCGATTTGGCTCGATGGAAGATCTGAAAGACCTGGCAGGTGAATTGCGCATCCATGGGATCAGCCTGGTATTGGACCTGGTCTTCAACCACACATCCGATGAACATGAATGGGCGAAAAAAGCCCTGGAAGAAAATATAACCTTTCAAAATTATTACCGCATGTTCCCAGATCGTAAGATGCCGGATGAGTATGAAAAAACGATGCGAGAAATTTTTCCAGACGAACACCCTGGCGCATTCACGTTTCGCCCGGAAATCTCAAAATGGGTCTGGACGACATTTCATGCTTATCAATGGGATTTGAATTATGCAAATCCTACAGTTTTTAACCAAATGGTCGAGGAAATGTTAACCCTGGCCAATATCGGCGTCGAGGTCCTCAGGTTGGATGCAGTTGCATTTATCTGGAAGCAGATGGGAACAAGCTGCGAGAACCTCCCAGAAGCCCATCGTCTGATCCAGGCGTTCAACGCCGCAGCCCGAATTTCTGCACCTGCGTTGCTCTTCAAGTCGGAGGCAATCGTTCATCCGGATGAAGTTGTTCGATATATATCCCGGGATGAATGTCAGCTTTCATATAACCCTCTGGTCATGGCACTTGTTTGGAATTCGCTTGCAACGCGCGATGTGAGTCTGCTCGACCAGGCGCTGCGATATCGGTGGGTTATTCCGGCTGATTGCGCCTGGGTGAATTACGTCCGAGTTCATGACGATATTGGCTGGACTTTTTCTGATGAAGATGCAGCAAATATAAATATAAACGGGCAGGATCATCGCCGCTTTCTGAATGATTTTTACACAGGTCGCTTTCCCGGCAGCTTTGCCCGAGGTTTACCGTTTCAAGAAAATCCAATGACTGGCGATGCGCGCATCTCTGGAACCTGCGCTTCTCTTGCTGGCGTTGAAAGGGCATTGATAGAAGGCACTTCAGCTGAATTAGATCTGGCGATCAAGCGAATTCTGTTGATTTATGGAGTTATCATGACGCTGGGTGGGATACCGCTCATCTATCTGGGAGACGAAGTCGGCATTTTAAACGATTATGGTTTTCGCAAAGATCCGTCTAAAGCTGCGGACAGCCGATGGGTTCATCGACCTGTATTTGATTGGAAAAAATTCGAAAGACGATCTAATCCCGAAAGTGTAGAAGGGAAAATATTTGCAGGAATTCGAAAAATGATTTCTCTGCGAAAGGAGACTCCGGCTTTCAGCGGAAATCAAGCTGCATTCGATCTATACGGATAACAAGCATGTTCTTGGTTATGTACGGTATACTGACACGAGACGTGTTCTGGTCATCGCAAATTTTTCAGAAAGCGAACAGCGTTTATCCTCCAATCTATTGCGTGTATATGGCCTTAGTTATCGATTTAAAAATTTGATCAACGGAGATCATATCGATTTGGTGGATTTAATTTTAGAACCATTTGGATTATATTGCTTGGAGAGTGAAGGCTCAGCCGAGTTGCCTTCATTCGAAAAACAAGATGCTTAGAAATAATCTGTTGAAAATATGTGACACATTACTTGGACATACAGGAAATCAATCCCTTGTCGAAATCCGCTAATTCTGTCAGAATCAGCCATTGATGAATTATCATAATCACATAGAAAGAAAGGGCATAAAGATGGGCGATACCTCCAAAAAATCAGGAACTCGAAAGTTTACTCCCTTGACCTTGAAATTCAAAAGGCCAGTTCCGTCTGATATAGAAATTGCACAAGAAGCGGATATTAAGCCAATTTCGCAGGTGGCAGAAGAAGTAGGCTTGCTTCCTGAAGAGCTCGAATTTTACGGACCTTTCAAGGCGAAAGTGAAACTGGAAACGCTCGAACGGCTGAAAGATCGTCCGAACGGCAAGTACATCGACGTGACTGCGATCACCCCTACCCCGCTGGGTGAAGGAAAAAGCACGACGATGATGGGCCTCAGCCAGGCACTCGGTGCACATTTGGGCAAAAACGTCTTTACGTGCATCCGCCAGCCTAGTCAGGGACCGACCTTTGGGATCAAAGGTGGCGCAGCCGGCGGCGGCTACAGCCAGGTCATCCCGATGGAGGACTTCAACCTCCACTTGACCGGCGACATACACGCAATAAGTGCTGCAAACAATCTGCTCGCCGCGGCGATTGACGCCCGGATGCTGCATGAAGCCAGCCAGCCAGACGATATCAAGCTTTTCAACCTTCTTTGCCCGCTCGGTAAAGAAGGCAAGCGGAAATTTTCGCCTGCGATGATTCGACGGCTCAAGAAACTGGGCATCGAAAAGACCGATCCGGACGAACTGACACCTGAAGAAAAAAGTCGATTCGCCCGTCTGGACATTGATCCAGATAGCATCACCTGGCGGCGCGTAGTCGACACAAACGACCGTTTCTTGCGTGAGATCGAAGTTGGCCTTGGACCGGAAGAAAAAGGCATGACTCGCCGCACTGGTTATGACATCACAGTCGCTAGCGAGATCATGGCGATCCTGGCGCTGACGACAGACCTGCCAGACATGCGCGAGCGCTTCAGCCGGGTCGTGATCGGCACCAGCCGAAAGGGTGAAGCGATCACTGCCGAAGACCTCGGCGTCGCAGGTGCGATGACCGTCCTGATGAAGGATGCCATTAAACCTACCCTGATGCAATCCCTGGAAGGCACTCCGGTCTTCGTCCATGCTGGCCCATTCGCCAATATCGCCCACGGCCAGAGTTCCATCATTGCCGATCGGATTGCCCTCAAGCTCGCCGATTACGTTGTGACCGAATCCGGCTTTGGAGCTGACATTGGGATGGAAAAATTCTTCGACATCAAATGCCGATACTCCGGCCTTGTCCCGAATGTGGTCGTGCTCGTTGCCACTGTGCGAGCCCTCAAGATGCACGGAGGTGGACCGAAGGTCGTCGCTGGTCGGTCGTTGGACAATGCCTACACCGAAGAAAACCTCGAGCTGCTGACGAAAGGTCTGGCCAACCTGCAGCACCATATTAAGAATGCCCTCTCCTTTGGTGTCCCGGTGGTTGTTGCTGTCAACTCTTTCGCGACCGATACTCCAGCTGAAGTTGAGCTGGTCCGGAAAGCAGCCGTCGAGGCGGGTGCCGAAGATGCAGTCGTCTGCACCCACTGGATGGACGGCGGAAAAGGTGCGGAAAAACTGGCCGAGCTTGTCGTCCGAACAGCCGAAAAGCCGACTAACTTCCACTTCCTCTACCCACTCGAGCTTTCGATCAAAGAAAAGATTGAGATCATTTGCAAGCAGATCTACGGCGCCGACGGGGTGGATTACCTTCCCGAAGCTGAAGCTAAAATTGAGCTCTACACTCGCCTGGGCTTTGACAAACTCCCACTCTGTATGGCGAAGACCCACCTCAGCCTCAGCCACGAACCAGAGCTTAAGGGTGTGCCGAAAGGCTTTCGGATCCCGATCCGTGACATCCGTGCTTCGGTTGGTGCGGGCTTCCTGTACCCGCTGCTTGGGACGATGCGCACGATGCCCGGATTGCCGACCAGACCTGTTTTCTACGATGTTGACCTGGATCTGAAGACCGGTAGGGTGTTGGGACTTTTCTAGAATTATTATGGTTCAAGCAAAGCAGCCGTGAACCCGTCTCCGGCTGCTTTTCGATTTTTAATACCTTCGTAAGGTCGAATGGAGGGTGAACGTAGGGGAATTATCGGGCAGTCGTCGGTCAGTTTTATTAAACTCCTGCTATGATTGGCAGGACTGTACCCCTTTCTCCTCCTTAGAAAAGCGCCAGGCATTATGATTCAGCCTGGCGCTTGGGTATTAAGCTGAGTAAAAGGGATTTTTTTGATCCAGGATCGAGCGCAAAAGAATTGCTAATTGTATAACCAGGGATCCAGGCGATCTCGCTTTCGGTTGCGATCAGAGGCCAGTGCGGGCGAGCACGGCGCGGTAGCTGGTGGTTGATCCAGTAATCCGAAAGCTTGAGAGAATGGCCGCTCATACCTAAAGGTTGGATTCGGTCTCCGGGTTGTCGGCAGCGTAAGAACAGGGTTGAGTTTGATTTTTCAAAATTAAGCCAGCATTTCCAGAGATTTTGGTTGGATTTTATGATTTCGAGTTCCGATTTATCTACAGCCACGATCTCAGACAGCAGACGCCAGCCGTTGGATATCAGGATCTGCTCATTCGGGCATATGCGAATTGGCATACTGGTTTCGAGTTGAGGCCAATCCTGGAAGGGTAGGGATGCATCCCTTTCCGCCAACCAGAGCAAGTCCCCATCCAGCTCCAGGCGTAACCCGGCCGCAAGGTCGCACAAGTTGCTGCGTGTAGACACGGCAGCGAATTTCAGAGCTCGCTCGACCACTTCGAAATCTATGTTGCGCAGCCCAGGTCGGAGCGAAGCGATCATCCTGCGTATTAACCGGCGGCGTATTGCCAGTGGTTGGGTTTCAAACCTGGCGCGATCGATTGCGATCGAATATATCTCTTCATTTCGAACAATATCGCTCCAGATCTCGTTAATCAAGCGATCAAGGATGATTTCATCGGCTGAAAGGATATTTGCCGTCTGGAGAATTCGTTTCTGAACTCCTGGGTTCAGCTGATCAAGAAACGGAATTAATTCCAGACGCAGACGGTTGCGGTAAAACTGAGTATCTAGATTGCTCTCGTCTTGAGTTGGCTGCAGATCGGTTTGGTCTAAGGCGGTTTGGATTTCATCCCTCCACGTAGAAAGGAGAGGCCTGATCAGCGCGATTTCTGCGCTCCAGGGGTTGGGAAGACTGCAGACATCCATCCCGCACAGGCCAGATGAACCGGAACCTCTTAGAAAATGCATTAGCACCGTCTCGACCTGGTCATTGGCGGTGTGACCGACAGCTACCGCCTGCGCGCCGATCGCCTGGGCTTGTTCGAACAGGAAGCGATAACGGATATTTCGGGCGGCTTCTTCGATCGAGAGGCTCTGTCTTTCGGCATAATCGCGTACATCCTCACTTGAATAAACGAAAGGGATCAGATACTCACTTGCTAACACGTGGATGCGTTCCATTTCTTCCCTGGAGCTCGGACGCAAACCATGATCCAGATGTGCGACGGTGATTGGATAACCAAGCTTGCAGAGCACATCCATTAAAAACAGGCTGTCCGCGCCACCTGATACGCCAACAATAAGCGGTCTGGTGCGATCGATCCTGCATTTTTCATCCAAAATCTTCTGAATCCGCTCGAACATATCAGTTAAGATTATAATTCAGTTGAAGTGAAACCTTATTCGAATGCCACTCAGATGGGGATCGTTTGTGCGGCAGATATCATTCGTGCCAGCCAGCGAACCGTCGTCCTGACTGGTGCAGGAATCTCAACTCCTTCTGGAATTCCTGATTTTCGATCTCCAGACAGCGGCCTATGGGAACGGTTTGATCCATTTGAAGTTGCATCGTTATCAACTTTCCGATATGAACCATTGAAATTCTATGCATGGCTGCGGTCATTGGCGGTGACAATCCTAAATGCAGTCCCAAATCCAGCCCATCAAAGCTTGGCCCGACTTCAAGAGCTCGGATATTTGCACACAATCATCACCCAAAATATCGATGCCCTCCACCAGAAAGCTGGTGCTCATCATGTGCTTCAAATCCACGGTTCGCTTGAAACAGTAACCTGTTCAAGATGTTTTTCACAGCATCAAGCACAGCAATACATATCGGAGTATTTATCCGATTCGAAAGTTCCATTATGTCCTGTTTGTGGTGGAATACTCAAACCAGATATCGTTTTAATGGGAGAACAGCTCCCAGTTCGGATCTGGCTGAAAGCTCAAGAGGAATGCAAAACCTGCGATCTGATGATCGTGGTCGGCTCTTCTTTGGAGGTGCTGCCTGTAGCCGGACTACCGATGCGCGCCCTTGAAAAAGGTGCTCATCTTATCCTTGTTAATTACTCGACCACTTATTTAGATGAACGGGCTGATGTGGTTTTGCATGAAAACGTTGCGGAAATTTTGCCGCAGATTCTTGATCAGGTTGAAAATGGGTGAAAAAAGTTCAGCGCGGACCGCGTCGGCCGAATTGCCTTTCCAGTAAATCAACTGATAAGTGAATCATCGTTGGCCTGCCGTGAGGGCAAGTTCGAGGAGATTGGCAGCTCTCCAGGTCGAGCAGCAGAGCTCGTTGTTCTTCTGGAGAAAGCGCCTTTCCAGCTTTTACTGCCACTCTTTTGCATATCCTTGCCACCAGCCGTGCCTCAGACTGATTTTGGAGCGGCGTTTCATCTTCTTCAAAATTTTCAACAATTGAACGAAGCGCGCTAACCGGATCTGCACCTGAGATCAGCTCGGGTATGCCTCGGATAAGAAAAGTGCCCTGACCAAAGACCTCAACCTGAAAACCTAACTTATTGATTTGTTCTAACAGTTCTTCGATGATTTGGGCTTGAGGCGCAGTGAGCTCGAGCGTGATGGGATTCAGCAGTATCTGTGATGGTAACCCTTCACTTAACCTGACCATGAAACGTTCAAATAATACTCTTTCATGAGCGGCATGCTGATCGACTAAATAGATGCCGTCAGGTCCCTCGGCTACCAGATATGCTGAAGCGATCTGACCAACTGGTCTCAGGATCCCAATGCTTATTCTTGGAAATACAGTTTGGCTTGTACTTTGAGGTGATTCAGGGTTGGTGGAAGAGGATTTTCCTTCCGCGATATTGTCCCATTTGGAAAAATTGCTGCCTTGTACCTGCCTTTGTCTTTGGATTGCGATCCATTGGTTTGGATCGCCCGGAATGCCCTCCTCCCAGGTCGGCAGCGTTTGCTTGAAGAGCCCGGTTTCAAAGACTGGAACCGGATTATACGCCAGGATCGCTCTGCGGATGCCGCTCTGCACGCTGCTGAAAATATGGTCCGGTTCGCGGAACCGGACTTCAGCTTTTGTCGGGTGAACGTTGATGTCGATAACTTCAGGGGGAATTCTTATGAAAATAACAGCAAGGGGATAGCGTCCGACCATCAAGAAGCTGTGATAGCCTTTCATTAACGCCGCGCTGAGAGAAGCATCCTGGACTGGACGGCCGTTGACAAAGAAATGAATCTCACGACGGTGGGGTTTAGTGATCGATATTGGGCTGATGAAACCATCAATTGACATCAGGTCATCTTTATAGATTACTTCCAGCATTTGTCTTGCGGTTTCGGGTCCATAAAGTGAACCAAGGATTTCCCGTCTGTTGCCGTTCCCGCTGGTTTGAAGCGACAGGCGATCATCCATTTGAAGCTGAAAGCGAACATTTGGGTAAGCCAGCGCATAGCGAGTGGTCAGGTTTTCAATAAGCCTCCTCTCGGTAGGATCTGATTTCAGAAACTTGAGTCGGGCAGGGATGTTAAAAAAAAGGTTCTCTACCCGTACGAGTGTGCCTATCGGTGTTCCAATTCTTTGAATACCTATCAGATGACCTCCCTCCACTTGAAGTTTTGCCCCCAGCTCGTCTGCCTGGTTGTGGGAGACGATGGTCATCCGAGATACTGAACCGATCGAGGCTAATGCTTCTCCCCGAAATCCAAGCGTTAAGACGCTAAACAGGTCATCTGCTTTTTCTAGCTTACTGGTTCCGTGACGCTCAACGGCCAGGTGGATTTCCTCTGCCTGGATGCCGACCCCGTTATCTGATACCTCAACAAGGGTGCGGCCAGCATCCTGGATTTTTATTGAGATATTATTAGCCTGTGCATCAAGGGAATTTTCGATGAGCTCTTTCACGGCCGATACCGGGCGTTCTATTACTTCACCAGCTGCAATTTGGGAAGCAACTTCAGCAGGAAGGATTTAAATCGGCATTCGAACATTATAATACCCCTATGCCGATATCTACTCTTTTCTTTGACCTGGATGATACGCTCTATCCAAATGACACCGGCCTCTGGCAGGCGATTAGGGCTCGCATGGGTCAATATATGGTCGAGATTCTGGGTCTGCCTGCTGATCAGGTTCCTGAATTACGAAAGCATTACTTTCATACTTACGGAACTACTCTGCGCGGCTTACAAAAGCATCACCAGGTGGATGCTGATGATTATCTGGCTTATGTCCATGATCTGCGCCTTGAGGATTTTCTTCATGCTGATCCGGCTTTGCGATGCTTCTTGGAAAAATTACCGCAGCAGCGCTTCATTTTTACGAATGCGGACTCAAACCATGCTCGCCGGGTCCTGCAGGTTCTTGGAGTTCAGGATTGTTTTGATGGGATCATCGACGTGCGCGCAATCGAATTTGCTTGCAAACCCGAGCCAATCGCCTACAAGCGGGCTTTGGCGCTTTCTGGAGAACCGCTTCCAGAGACCTGCGTGATGGTGGACAACTCAATTCTCAACCTGGCATCAGCCAGGGAGATCGGATTTACGACTGTCCATGTCAGCCGTGAAGCTTCACCTGGAGACGCAGCAGTCTATTCAATACATTCTGTGATTGAGCTTTCGCAAGTGATGCCAGAATTATGGGATGGGTGATTTCTTCAAGCTTATTAATTACTATGAGGCAGCGTTTAAATAGACTGGGAAATTGGAGAATATATTCATGAGCGCAAAGCAAATTTCGATTGAATCGGCTGCCGACCTGGTCCCTTCTGGAGCGATGCTGGCGCTCGGCGGATCGACTCTTTACAGACGTCCAATTTCTTTTGTTCTGGCTTTGATCAAACGCTATATGATTACAGGCGAACCAAAAAACCTGACCTTGCTTGCCTTCACTGCTGGATTAGAATCCGATCTACTGGTCGGGGCGGGGATGGTCAGTCGGATCCGATCCTGTTATTTTGGGATGGAAATATTTGGCCTGGCGCCGATGTTTACGTATTTTGCCGGGCATGGTGAAATTGAGATCATTGAAGAGACTGAGGCAAGCCTGGCATTAGGTCTACGGGCCTCGCAGGCACAAATCGGATTTCTGCCGGGAAAAGCCTGGCTGGGGACGGACCTCCCAGCCTTACGACCGGATGTGAAGACCATCCGAGATCCCTATAATGGGGAAGAGCTGGTCGCATTTCCAGCTATTCAGCCAGACTTCGCCGTCATTCACGCGTTGCGCGCGGATTTCGATGGCAACGCCCTCATCGGAGGTAACAAAGGGGTCGACGAAGAATTGTCTGTTACTGCAAAAACTGTAATCATTACCTGCGAGGAAATTGTGCCCGAGCTCGAAAAAGCTGATTTAGTAGGACCCCTGGTCCATCATCTAATCCATTCACCAGGCGGAGCAGCGCCAACATCTTGCCACCCCCTTTATCCTTTAGATGGAGAGGCTCTCTTAACTTATTCAGAACTTGTTACCGACCCAAAGTCATATCAGGAATATATCCGCCGAAGGTTGGGATTTGATCAAAATTTTTCAATACCAATGGAATTTGCACCTTAAGAGATAGGCGCCTGATAAGAAACCTAAATGTAAAAACATTGGGTAATATTTTTGTCTTTATTTTTGGGAGACTCTTCATTTTCGCCTTTGCAAAAAAAAGTGATTGGATAACTTGAACTGGTCATCAGGAAATTCGAAGCAGCGTAAGCGAATAATTATTGATACCGACCCGGGAATCGATGATGCATTGGCGATCCTGCTCGCGCTGGCATCTCCAGAGCTTCAAATTGAAGGCTTGACAATCGTCTCTGGGAACAGTACCCTTGATCAAGGGGTGAAAAATGCACTGAGCATCCTGGAATTAGGAGGCAGGTCCGACATTCCAGTTGCGGCTGGAGCAGCCCGTCCGCTGGTTCAACCCCTGCTGGTCGCTCAAGAAACGCACGGTGGCTCCGGGCTGGGGTATGCCACTTTGCCGCCGGCAAGGAATCAGCCGCTGCACGAGCATGCCGTTCAGTTTATCATCGACCGCTGCCTATCCTGCCGTGGAGAAATTTCATTGGTCTGTATCGGACCCCTGACAAACCTGGCCCTCGCGCTTCGAATGGCGCCTGAGCTCCTTACCGCGATCTCGGAAGTCATCATAATGGGGGGAGCAATCCGTCATGGGGGAAACACAACACCGATTGCTGAATTTAACACTTTTTGCGATCCGCATGCTGCCCATATTGTTTTCCATTCAGGATTACCGATTTTATTAGTTCCGCTCGATGTGACATATCAGGTTGTTTTTACCCAGGCTGATGTGCATCGCTTGTTGAAATCGCCTTCAGAGATACCGAAGTTTATCGATAACGCCACAAGGTATTATATGGAATTTCACAACGATTATCAGAAGATTGAAGGATGCGTCATTAATGATCCTCTGGCGCTCGCATTAACTTTTGCTCCTCATCTGGTTGATGTTGATCATTTATATGTAGATGTTGATATCTCTGGCGGTGTATCTATGGGCAACACATTTGCCGATTTCTTCAATATGCAGCACAATCAGCCAAACATGCGGGTCGCATTAGGGGTGCAGTCCAGAGAATTCATCGAGATTTTTCTGGAGAGAATTGAAAGCTTGTGCTCCTCACATCCAAATGTTTAGAAATATCAACATCTTACCTGTATGCTCGATATGGATTTTTTCTGAATCGATCATTTCAATAATTTATATTGAGGTGATATATTTTTATGCGAAGCTATAGATATTATGATTTGATCACAGCATTATTCGTAACGATATTAGTCGTCAGTAATATCGCCTCTTCCGCAAAAATTATCGATACAGGCACGACCTTTCTTGAACAATCCTTAATTTTTGATGCCGGCACGATCTTATTCCCAGTAAGTTATATTTTTGGAGATATTTTGACCGAGGTCTATGGTTACCGCAACAGCAGGCGAGTTATTTGGATTGGTTTCTTCTGCTTGTTAATAACGAGTTCTCATCTTTCTGTTCATATCACGGTTACCCGGCGAAAGTAATTGGGAAATTAATGTTGGTCAAGCAAGTTTTAATGCGGTGCTTGGAGGAATCAGTTCCGGAGCTTTATTGATTGCTTCGCTGTCAGCCTATTGGGGTGGAGAGTTTACAAATTCCTACATCCTCGCAAAACTTAAAGTTATGACTCAGGGTCGGTTATTATGGGTCCGCACTGTCGCAAGTACTTTAGTCGGACAGGGTGTGGACACCGTCGTTTTTGTAACCATAGCGACGGTTCTCAAGGTTCCAGGGTTTGTGCCAGAGATTTGGGTCCCGCTCATTTTTACAAATTATATGTTTAAATGCATCGTAGAAGCGTTGATGACACCGATTACATACCGCGTTGTTAATTTCTTAAAAATATCAGAAGGTGAGGATTATTTCGATACGAACACGAACTTCAATCCTTTTTTGATCCATTAAATCTGGCAGTTCAGTATGCGTGGCTTTCTTTAGCCATAGTAATGAAATCATGAGACGTTTATATATATTTCTAATTATTGTGTGATAATCTAATATTCGTTTGGTACAGCTTTTTTTGCGCCGAATTGGATAATGAATACTTAGAATTCTGGTGAGGAGTTTTAGAAGAAATGAAGAATTTTCTTGTAGGGCTAGGGGTTTTTTCCCTTGCGGTAGTATTAATGGTTGCAACATTCTCAGCAGGTTTTATGACGGGCAGAACAGCTGCGGTCCCTGATTGGTTCCCATCAGCATTGAAACCGGCTTTTGCAGAACAAGAGATGCCCCAATTTGCCCTTCCGGGTGAGAATAAGGGCACTCCGGAGGACCTGAAAACGCTTTTCGAGCCGTTCTGGGAAAGCTGGGATCTGGTTAAAGAATTTTATGTGGATCAGCCCGTCGATGAAGAAATATTAATGCGCGGGGCGATCAGTGGGATGCTGGAATTGCTCGGAGACGAACACACTTCTTACCTGGACCCAAAGATGTTCAAATCGGCAAATGCCCATCTTGAGGGAGAGGAATATGAAGGGATCGGCGCCTGGGTTGATATCACTGGTGAATACCTTTCGATTATCAGCCCGATGCCAGGTTCTCCTGCTGAGGATGCAGGTCTTAAACCGGGTGATAAGGTTATTGCTATCGATGGCGAGGATATGACTGGTTTGGATGGTGAGGCAGTCCGGCAGCGGATTCTTGGACCGAGCGGATCCATTGTAGAGCTGACGATTGTTCGTGAAGGTGAGACGGATCCTTTAGTCTTCGAAGTTGTACGTGATGCGATCGTAGTCCCCAGCGTAGCAGGAGAGATGCTGGATGATGAAATCGCTTATGTGCAGCTCTATACATTTGGCGAAAGCACGACAGAAGACCTTCGAAGCACCTTGAATGAACTCCTGGATCAAGATCCAAAAGGCTTAATCCTGGATTTGCGGGGAAATGGCGGAGGGTACTTGAATACCGCTATTGAGGTGGTCTCACAATTCATCCCCAAAGGAATTGTCATGTATGAGGAATACGGTGATGGACGTCTCGAAGAATTCAAAGCAGAATCTGGCGGGGTTGCCACAGAAATTCCTATGGTAGTTCTTCAAGATCAAGGCAGCGCTTCCGCTTCTGAGATCGTTGCCGGCGCAATCCAGGATCTGAAAAGGGGTTACCTGGTAGGTGAAACATCTTATGGTAAAGGTTCTGTTCAAACGTACACTGAATTAGATAATGAGCAAGGCGCTGTCCGGATAACAATCGCCCGCTGGTTGACTCCATTAAAAAGGCAGATCAATCAATTGGGGTTAACTCCGGATTTCCCCGTCGAGCTTAGCGATGAAGATCTCTCCGAGGGCAAGGACCCTCAGCTGGATTTTGCTCGAGAAGTGCTATTAAAGAATCTGGTTCCACCACCGACTGCTGTTCCATCTGCACTGCCTCAAGCAACCCCAGGATCTTAGAGAGCGGTGAATGTCTGAAGAACGTACCTGTTGATAATGGAAGCACTTTGTTTGTAAGTGCGGAAATATTACTGACAAATAGTTCAACAAGAGATAAAAATGATGCCAATCGGTTTTAATTCTCAGTACCTGATTTTTATGCTGCCCGCATTCATCCTGATGATGCTCGTGCAGTGGTATGTTCAATCAGCCTATCGTCGCTGGAGCAAGGTTCCGGCACGCAGTCGCCTGACCGGGGCAGAAGCGGCGCAGCGCCTGATATCTTCTGGTGGATTGTATGGCATCCAGATTGAGGGGATCGGCGGGAATTTAACGGATCATTACGATCCGAAGAAGAAAGTGCTGCGCCTTTCACAGGGTGTATTTGGGTCGAGCTCAGTTGCAGCACTTGCAATTGCTGCCCATGAGCTTGGTCACGCGATGCAGGATAAGGAAGAATATTTTCCGCTTCGGCTGCGGGCAGCATTGGTTCCGGCTGTGAATATCGGCTCGTATTTAGGATGGATTTTAATTGTGGTTGGGATTTTACTTCAGGTCACCCAACTTGCCTGGCTGGGCGTTTTGGTCTTCGCTGGTGGAGCGCTTTTTGCCCTGGCGACTTTACCGGTAGAGCTTAACGCATCAGCTCGAGCTCGTAAATTGTTGACCGAAACTGGGATCATCTCAACCGAAGAAGAGCTGCGCGGTGTAAATAACGTCCTGAATGCCGCTGCAATGACATATGTCGCCGGATTGATCACGGCTGTCTTGCAGCTTCTCTATTGGGTTTCGGTTGTTATCGGGATGGGTGGACGCCGCAGGAGTTAAATTATGAGGATAATAGTCATTGGTTGTGGTCGTGTTGGAGGCGAGCTTGCATATCGCCTCTTTCAAAAAAAGCACAAGGTCGTCGTCGTCGACTTGTTACCTGCTGCCTTTCAGAATCTTCCAGAGGACTTTCAAGGGCGGTTTGTGGAAGGTCATGCGATGAATTTTGACGTTTTACGCAGAGCAGGGATCGAGGATGCAGATGCGTTGGCTGCAGTGACCAGTTCTGACTCAGTGAATGCAGTGATCGCTCACCTCGCATCCACATACTTCAATGTCCCAAGCGTCGTCGTTCGCAATTACGATTCACGCTGGAGATCGATGCACGAATTATTCGACCTGCAGGTCGTCAGCTCGTCTTCCTGGGGGGCTCAGCGCATCGAAGAGCTTTTATACCAGCAGAAAGCGCACACCGTATTTTCTGCTGGCAACGGTGAGGTAGAGATATATGAATTTGCCGTTGAATCCGAATGGGATGGCTGCTCGCTGGGCGAGTTCCTTCCAGAAAAAGATTGTCTTGCCGTTGCGCTCACCCGTGCTGGTCGTGCAATTTTACCGGATCATGCTACTATATTAAACGAAGGGGACGTTGTGCTTGTCAGTGCAACACTTGAAGGAAGCGAAATGCTGCACAAGACATTGGATGCCAGGAAGAATAATTTGGAAGGGCGGGGTTAAATATGTTCGTATTAATTGCTGGAGGCGGGCGAACAGGCACACAACTCGCCCAATTATTGTTGGAACAGAAGCACGAAGTCCGGGTTTTGGAACATAGGAAAGAAGTCCTGGCTCGTCTCCATCGGGAGCTGCCTACGGAAGTCATTTATGAAGGCAATGGAAGCGAGTTTGATGTGCTGGAGAAAGCAGGAATCAGCAATGCAAATGTCGTCGCTGCCTGCACGACCTCAGACGAAGATAACCTTGTTATCTGCTTTACTGCTCGAAAATATTTTAATGTTAAGCGCACAATCGCTCGAATAAATGATCCGCGTAATGCCTGGCTTTTTGATGAAAAATATCATGTTGATGTCGCCTTGAACCAGTCTTCTGTGATGGCCAGTCTGATTGAAGAAGAAATGTCATTAGGTGACATGATGACTCTGCTGAAGCTGCGCCGTGGAGATTATTCCCTTGTTGAAGAAAAAATCCCGCCGGGGGCAAGTGCTGTAGGCGTTGCATTGAAGGACCTGGGATTGAACGATGAGTGCGTGATTGCGGCGATCATTCGACATGGCAAGGTTGTCTTACCGAGGGGGATGACGACGTTTGAGGTTGGCGACGAGGTTCTGGCGATAACCAATCGAATCGGGGCTGAACAACTGCGGGCGATATTTGCGCCTTCCGGGTGACCAGGTCGGCTCAAATACGGCAGGGATTATGGGTAGAAATATGTTGATACTAGGAAAGTCTGTCAACCGCATTGATGCCAGATCGAAAGTAATCGGTGAAGCGCTTTATCCTGGCGATATCAACATGCCGGATCAGGCATACATGAAAATCCTCTTTGCCGACCGTCCCCATGCAATCATCAAAGAGGTCGATACTTCGAAGGCAGAATCACTCCCTGGCGTGATTGCCGTGTTTACTGCGAAAGATGTCCCTCAAAATGAATATGGGCTGATCATACCCGACCAACCGGTCTTGTGCGGTCCGGGTTCGAGCAAACCCTACGCGGATCGGGTTTTATGGATCGGTGATCAAATCGCCGTAGTGGTTGCAGAAAATGAACAAATCGCGGTAGAAGCACGCGATTTGATCGAAGTTGCTTATGAAACGCTGCCTGTAGTATCAGATCCAGTTGAGGCGATGCAGGTAGGAGCCCCGATTCTCCATCCGGATCGAGGCTCAAATGTTTTTTGTCACTACCAGATCCGGAAAGGTGAACTTGAGACGGGCTTCGCCCAGGCCGATGTGATCGTTGAAGGGGAATATCGGACGCCGGCACAAGAGCATGCTTATCTGCAGCCTGAAGCTGGTATCAGTTTCATCGATGAATTGGGTCGAATCACCGTCAAGGTTGGCGGACAATGGACGCATGAGGACCAGGAGCAAATTGCTCATGCTTTGAACCTGCCGCTTGAAAAGGTTCGTGTGATTTATCCAGCGATCGGTGGGGCGTTCGGTGGTAGAGAAGACATGTCAATCCAGATCGTCCTGGCTCTGGCTGTCTGGAGGCTGGAGCAGCGCGGCATCCGCCGACCGGTAAAGATCCTTTGGAACCGCGAAGAATCGATTATCGGTCACCACAAACGTCATCCCTATTTGATCCGAACTCGCTGGGGGGCGAAAAAGGACGGGATGCTCGTCGCGGCGGAAGTTGAGCTAATTGCAGACGGCGGTGGGTATGCTTATACTTCTACAAAGGTCTTAGGCAATGCGACCTTGATGTGTACGGGACCGTATGAAATCCCAAATGTGAAAGTCGAACTCCTATGCAGTATATACGAATAATATGGTCACCGGAGCTTTCCGCGGATTCGGTGGTCCTCAAGGTGCATTTGCTGCCGAAACGCAGATGAACCGACTGGCAGAAGCGCTGGGGATGGATCCGGTGCAGATCCGCTTGCGAAATGTTCTGCGAGAAGGATCGCTGCTCTCAGTAGGTACCCCGCTCCCTGAAGGCGTCTCTTTAGATCGTGTGATCGAGAAGTGCGCCGCTGCCGCAGGTTGGAAAGTTGAAGCGAACAAAAAGGCTGAAGCAATTGCGTATAGTATTCAATCTCATCCGGCGTTGATAGAACCGCTTCCACCCCATATCCGACGCGGAATTGGATTTGCCGCTTCCTTCAAAAACGTAGGTTTTTCATTATGGTGCTCCTGAGCAATGTCAGGCGATAGTGGAGCTTCACGGTGGTTCGGAGATCGAGGAAGTCGTCGTGCGCCATGCTGCTGCCGAAGTAGGCCAGGGTGTTCACACCGTAATCACCCAGGCTGCGGCCGAAGCTGCCGGAGTGCCCTTAACCCGAGTAAGATTGATTACTTCCGATACGGCTTTTACCAGGAACTCAGGAAGCGTATCTGCCTCCAGGATGACCTTCATGGCAGGAAATTCAGTCAAAGGTGCAGTTGAGGCGGCATTAGAAAAATGGACGGCGGAAGAAAGACCTGCGATTGCTGATTTTCAATACCGCCCTCCACCGACAACCCCACTTGATCCCCAGACCGGGAAATCCGAGCCAAATTTTGCGTATGGTTACGTTGCCCAGGCTGCCGTTGTTGAGCTGGACACCGAAACTGGCGTTCTCCGGCTCATCGATGTAATTACCGCTGATGACGTCGGACAGGCTGTGAATCCACAGCAAGTTGTTGGTCAAATCGATGGTGCCGTCGTCCAGGCGATGGGTTACGCAATCATGGAGAATTTTATCCAAAAAGATGGATTTGTTCTGACTCCGACTTTGTCCAGTTACTTGATCCCGACTGTTCTTGATATCCCAGAAAAATCCACCGCTGTGGTGCTTGAATATCCTGACCCGATTGGCCCATGGGGAGCGCGCGGTATGGGTGAAATGCCATTCCTGGCGCTGACACCAGCAATTACCGCTGCTCTCCATCAAATGACAGGCTTTTGGTTCTGCGAGTTCCCATTCACTCCGGACCGGATTCTTCACAGATTGGGGAAAATAACCTGATCAGTATTCACCTTTGCGGTCTGGAATTCGATCGGGATGCGCTGAATCCTGCGATCTATCTCAAACTTAGAATAGTGAATTTGGGCATTTAAGTTTTGAAGGTGCTCAGTTACGTAAAGAAATTCAAAAACCGGAGAGGGCGAATAAACCCATGACTTTGTTAATCTTAATGCGCGGTGGAGGAGACCTCGCAAGCGGAGTTGCTTTGCGGCTGATCCACTCAGGTTTAAAGGTAATTATCACAGAGCTACCTGAGCCGCTGATGGTTCGGAGGACGGTATCTTTTGCTGAAGCCGTTTATACTGGAAAAGCAGAGGTGGAAGGCGTTGCGGCTGTCCTGGTTGAAGATTGGAGCGAAACTCAGGATATCCTGCTTGGTGGTTTCGTTCCGGTCTTGGTCGACCCGGGGCTCCAAACACTCGAAAACTTGCGAGGAAATCAGGATCAAAAAGACCAAATCGTGCTGGTGGATGCCCGCATGAATAAAAAGCCTCCGGAAAAGCTGCTTGATGATGATATTTTGCAAATAGGGTTGGGTCCCGGTTTTCATGCCGGGTTGAATTGCCATGCTGTGATAGAAACAAATCGTGGTCACGCATTTGGGGCGAGTGATCTGGCAGGGAACCGCCGAGGAAGATACCGGGGTTCCAGAGAGCGTGATCTCGCAGGGAAGAATGCGAGTCCTGCGAGCTGAGAATTTTGGGACATTGGTTAATAAGACCGAAATCGGGGAACATCTGGAGCAAGGACAAATCATAGCTGAGATTTCCGGTCAGTTAGTTCGAGCACCCTTCCGCGGGGTTCTGCGCGGGCTCCTTCATTCAGGGTTGGATGTCTGGCCTGGATTGAAGATTGGCGACGTCGATCCACGCGATGACCCAAAATATTGTTTTCAAGTATCCGATAAGTCGTTGGCGGTGGGCGGCGCTGTGTTGGAAGCTATCCTCTCCCAGACCAGGCTGCGTCCTTTCTTGTGGGATAGTTAATGAGGCTGATTGATGCATTCCGCTTGGATGCAGTTCCCCGCCTTGCGCTGACAGGCGCAGGGGGGAAGAGCAGCCTGCTCTTTCGGTTGGGTCGCGAATACCATCTCGCCAGTGGTGGTCCAGTCTTTCTGTCAGCGACAACCCATCTGGCGGTTGAACAGACTGAGTTAGCAGATGAACATTTCCTCTTAGAAGACAGCCTGAAAGCTTTATCGGCACTCCAAACCACCCTTTCTGGTGTAGTCCTGATCACAGGTCTTGAGAAAGAGCAGGACCGGATGCAAGGGCTCTCAAATGATTTGATCGATCACCTGAAATCGATTTCGGATATTCGATCTATCCCGCTGATAATCGAGGCGGATGGATCAAGGCGGCGGCCATTGAAAGCGCCTGCAGCACATGAACCGGTCGTTCCTGAATGGATAGAAACGGTGATCGTCGTGGCTGGCCTCTCTGGTCTTGGGAAACCCTTGTCCGATGAATGGGTTCACAGACCGGAGCTTTTTTCCGAGCTGAGCGGTGTCGAGCTGGGGGAAACGATCACACTTCACCACCTGGATACGGTGCTTCGCCATCCGTCCGGTGGATTGAAAGGGATTCCGGCGAATGCCCGGCGACGACTGCTGCTGAACCAGACGAATACCGACGAGATCAAGGCTGCTGCCAGGCGGCTTGCTCTTTCGCTGCTCCCCGTATTTCAATCCGTCGTGATCGCCGAACTTCCTCCTGCAGGCTTTGCAGGAGCAAATCTTGATGATGGTCAGGTCCTGGCTGTTCATGAGCGGGCAGCCGGGGTGGTCCTGGCTGCCGGTGAGGCTCGGCGTTTCGGTGCTCTAAAGCAGACCCTGATGTGGGAAAACAAGCCGCTTGTTCGGCATGTGGTGGAAGCGGCGCTTGAGGGGGGGCTGGACCCGGTGATCGTTGTCCTGGGATTTGGTGCAGAAGATGTTCGGCTGGCGCTGGAGGGGTTACCCGTCCATTTTGTGCAGAACCCAGCCTGGCAAAACGGTCAATCCAGCTCAATTGCTGCGGGAATAAATATAATTCCGGATGATGTAGGTTCGGCGATTTTCCTGCTAGCCGACCAGCCGCGGCTCCCTTCGATGCTGTTGCGTGGATTGGTGGAAATGCATGCGGCAGAGTTACCACCTGTCGTCGCACCGCTGGTTGATGGAATGCGCGGCAATCCTGTCTTGTTCGATCGGCGGACTTTTCCCGATCTGCTGGCTCTGACCGGGGATACAGGCGGGCGGGCATTATTCAACCGTTATAACCCAACCTGGCTGGTCTGGAACGACTCGAGCGTTATGCTGGATGTGGATACGCAAGAGGACTTCCAGAAATTGATCGGGTCATCCGATTGTGAGTCTTCAATATGATCTCTAGTATTGTTCTGGCTGCCGGATTATCCAGGCGTATGGGGACGTCGAAAATGATCCTTCCCTGGGGAAATTCGACTGTTATCAATCAAGTGATATCAGTCCTGGATGCCGCGAGGATTGGCGAGATCCTGGTTGTCACCGGCGGCGGGCAGAAAGACGTTGAGCGTGTCTTAAAAAATACCTCTGTGAAGTTAGTTTATAACCCTCGTTATAATCAAAGTGAGATGATTGATTCTCTTCAGATAGGTCTTCTTGAATGCTCGCCTGAAAGTGAAGCAGCTCTGATTGCTTTGGGCGACCAACCTCAAATCCAGCTCGAAGTTGTCAATAAGATTTTAAAGGCTTATGAAGATACTCAGGCTCCACTTGTGATCCCGAGTTATCAAATGCGCCGCGGTCACCCCTGGTTAGTTAATCGAGCTCTCTGGCAGGAGATCGCCGAAATCAGTGCCCCTGACACCCTCAGGAGTTTTCTAGGACATAACAAGGATCGAATTGAATATGTTTGCGTCGATCATGATTCGATCTTACGCGACTTGGATACCCCGGAGGATTATGCCCGTGAAAAGCCATCTGTTTAACATCAGGATTCAAACCGCCCTTGCGTGAAGTAAGAAGATGTGCTATTTTAGATCAAGATTGTGTTCAAATCAGTCGATACTGTCTGTCCTTGCTTAGGTTGACTTGTTGATGGATCCAGTTTGAAGATTGGCCTCTTTGAGTGAATAAAAAGATTGCTGTGATCGTTGAAGATGAGCCGGATACCGCGGACATGCTTGCCGAGATGATGAGGCTGATGGGTTTTCAGGTTTTCATCTCCCCCGGAGGCTTGCGAGCAGTGGATTTGATCGATGAAAAAAGACCGGCTGTAGTCCTGTTGGACCAGATGATGCCTGAAATTTCCGGCCTGCAAATCCTGCAGCTGCTCCATGCGAATCCAAGATTGAGCATGATCCCTGTAATTATGGTCTCGGCAAAAGTTTTGCCGGCTGATGTGCGTCATGGCCTGGATGCTGGGGCATCGTTCTATTTAGCAAAACCAGTCGCATTCGTGGATCTGCGAAGGACCGTTGAACAGATTGCCTCTTTGACAGAACAGCGAACCGGTTCCCTGTCAAGCGAATAATCATGATCAATCAGGATAAAACTGAATGAGTGTCATTCGAGCGTTTATTGCAATTAGTCTTTCTTCGGAAATCCACCAACGCCTGAATCAGGTCCTTTCTAGCTTTAAAAAGCCGCTTGGATGGGACCCCAATCCGCTGGGTACCGGCTTCAAACGTTCATTTGACATTGAAATTCCTCGGCGATGTTTCGTTATCCAATCAGGAATTAATTGTTAAAATTTTGGATTCCGAGGTAGGTCGCCATGCTCCATTCGAGCTTTCTATTGGAGAATTGGGTTTTTTCCCTTCGATCAACCGACCCAGGATTATTTGGGTGGGAGTTCAAGCACCGCAAGAGCTCTTTGCGTTGCAGCACAGCATTGATGTCGAGACATCCCGGATGGGTTATCCATCAGAAGACCGCCCATATTCCCCTCATCTTACTCTAGGCCGGTTATCCCGAAATGTTGGGATGAATGATTTCAGGGAGATTTCCGAAGGAATTGGCAGCTATAAGGTGGGATTCCTGGGTGCGCTTCGAGTGCAGAACGTGGATCTGTATAAGAGCGACCTGAAAAGCGAGGGTGCTGTTTATACCCGGATCTATCGTGCAGAGCTGGGTAATAGTCTGAAAGAATCAAATTGAAAATTTTGAGAGGTGAAACCTGGATACACTTGAACTTGCCCGAAAGATAGCCATTATATTAGAAGAAAAAAAAGCAGAAGATATCTTGTTGTTGGATATTCGAGAAATTGCTGACTTTGCCGATTTCTTCGTGATTTGTACAGGGACCAGCGATCGAATGTTAAATGCGCTTGCCGATGATTTAAAGGTAAAAATGCATCTGCAAGAAAAAGTTCGAAGCCGGATTGAAGGGGCTCCACAGGATGGGTGGATTCTTGTCGATTACGGTGATGTCATTGTCCATTTGTTCTCTTCTGACCGCCGGGAGTATTATCGGCTTGAAGAATTATGGTCAAAGGGAAAAGTGCTTCTGCGCCTGCAATAGTCACCATGTGCAAATGTAGATACTCAGGCTTGCTTATGGTTTATAAATTGCCTAACTGATAAATAAAGGATCTGCTTGTGTGCTGTTCGACGCAGGAATGCCCAATCAGGCCCCGATGATTCATTCAAAAATCCATGATCTGCGAATTTGAGAAGAAATCTGATCTTCATCCCCGAAGCCCAAATTGTGCTCAAATCGCTGTCTGCTTGCGAAAAGTTCAATACTCCATCCGGAGAGAGTAAAATCTGGGCATGGCATGAATGGAATGTAGAAAGTGGAATTTGAAGCTTTGAGTTGCGAACCTGTCCTCTTAATGAAAAAATCCATGTTGGATGATCAAACCAGGGTTATGAGGAGAAGTGAATATGCAAAAAGCTTTTCAAGATGAATACCCCGAGATATTGAGCTATTGCTACGGCTGCGGGCGCTTGAACAAGCAGGGACTGCAGATCAAGAGTTATTGGGAAGGAGACGAAACGGTATGCCTCCACACCCCGCGTGATTACCATATCGCCATTCCCGGATATGTCTATGGCGGACTATTAGCTTCACTGATCGATTGCCACGGTACGGGTACCGCCGCTGCAGCTGCATCTCGAGAGGCGGGTTTGAAGCCGGACAGCGAGCCGCCGCTGAGATTCCTGACAGCTTCCCTGCATGTGGATTACCTTAAACCCACACCTTTAGGTCCGACGTTGGAAGTGCGAGGCCGAGTGAAAGAAATCAAGGGTAGGAAAGTTGTCGTTGAAGAATGGATTCGCGCGAACGGCGAACTCACAGTGCGAGGCGAGGTGGTTGCAGTCCAGGTGCCGGAAAAGCTGTGGGCTGATTTAAACCCAGCAATACCCTGATGAACACATTATTGGTGTATTTCACCCCTTGATAACAGCCACTGGTTTCAGGCGTGCGACCTTCTTGGCAAGTCCAGCACCGACGACTGTATTGACAACTGCGTCGACGTCTTTATATGCCTGAGGAGCTTCTTCAGCCAGTCCGGCTAACGATCCAGCATGGACTCGAATGCCGCTCTTTTCCAGCTCTTCCCTTAAATGATCGCCGCGAACCTGCTTCTTAGCCATGGCTCAACTCATCACCCTTCCGGCGCCGTGGCAGCAGGATCCGAATGATCGCTCCATACTCACTTGGGTCCCAACCAAAATCCAAGACGCAGTACCCATGCTTCCCGGCACCAACACAGGCTGCCCGATCGGGCGGTACTCTTCTGGAATTTCTGTCGATCCAGGACCGAAAGCACGCGTCGCACCCTTCCGGTGAACGCATACCTTCATTTTTTCGTCACCTATCAGGTGACTCTCTATCTTTCCGATGTTATGAGCAATGTCGTAAACTTGCGTTAAGTTCCAATTTTTTACTTTTCCGGCCAGTACTTGCTCGAACGCCTGACGGGCATGGTGGGCAAGGACTTGCCGATTTGCGAATGCGTAATTTGCTGCGCAGCGCATTGCTGAGAGATAGCGCTTGCCCTCCGGAGAATCCAGCGGCGCGCAGACGAGCTCGCGGTCGGGCAGCTCGATGTGATATCGTTTCACTGCGCTCTGGAACTCTTGGACATAATCCGTGCAGATCTGATGACCGAAGCCGCGAGACCCGCAGTGGATCTGGACGACCAGCATCCCCTGTTCAATTCCCATCACCTGGGCAGCCGCCTGGTCGAAGACATGCTCGACGACGTCGACTTCAAGGAAATGATTTCCCGAGCCCAATGTGCCCAGCTGAGGTCGGCCGCGCTCTTTTGCCCGCTTGCTGACATTGCCTGGGTCTGAATCTTCTATCCTCCCGGTCTCTTCTGTTCGACGAAGATCCATCTCTGTTGCATAACCGTGGTTTTTAGTCCAGTGAGAGCCTTCGATGCAGATTCGATCAAGCTCAGATTCACTCATCTTGATGTCCCCGCTTCCGCCCACTCCGCTGGGGCAGTGTGCGTCTAATGCAATAACGAGATCCTTGAGCTGATCCTCTACAGCCAGGTATTCAATTTGGGAAACAAGCAGCCGCACACCGCAGTTAATGTCGTATCCAATTCCTCCCGGAGAAATGACGCCTTCTGGGTATCTTGTCGCTGCTACACCGCCAATCGGAAAACCGTAACCTTGATGCATATCAGGCATAACAACGACCTGACCAACCAACCCTGGAAGCGTAGCAGAATTGACAGCCTGTTGAAGCGATTTATCTTCGGCGACCCTCTCTAGGATCTCTCGGGTGGAAAATATCCGAACCGGGACGCGCATATCCCGATTAAAAGATTGAGGAATTTCCCATTCATATTCGTTTATCCGGTTTAACCTTTAAGGTTAACCATTGGTCTGCCTTTGATTTGCGATTAAATTTCAAACATCGAAAACCAAGTTCGCAATCAAGCCGCTGCTTGTATTTTGAACCTCTAAATTGTGGTAAGTGACAGCTTTAATTTCCTTTCCAAGAGTGGCAATCCGGGTGCCTCGCAGGTTGGCGGTGAGAGTGAGACCTTCGACTTCAAACTGAAATTCATCAAATCCGATGGATTGACTTTCCGCGATGAAAAGTAGCTCGTTCAGGAAATTCACAAGTGTGGTTTCGCGATCGACAGCTTCGATATTAATTTTGCAGTCCTGTCGCGGTGAGCTTTCTAAGCTGAGCCCCATGAGTGAGTACATCCCCCGAGCCGATTGTTCCAAAAGGCCAGGAAGATCTTGAGCCCAGACCTTTAACTCCCAGTCGGCAGTGTGCTCAATTTCACAAAAGCCGGCAAGCTGAGTATTCATAGGCCAGGTATTATGGCTTGATCGCCCGGGTTGCGATGAAGGTCGGGATGTGTTCCCCAAGCACCGAAGTGGGATCTATGTCTTCGTAAAAACCAGATAACAGAAAGCCTGCATCGATCTGGCCTCCGATCTGGTCCTCCAATGTGTGGCCAAACTCGAGCGGGTCGCCATTTTCAAAATATCGACGCCTCTGTTCTTCAGTCAGGCTGACCAGATCCGAATAGGGGATCGAATGCCGGACTTCCAGTACCCCTTTTTCATCCAGGAGTTCAAAATCGAAGATATATTGAACCGGATTTACGATCCCAGCCAATAAACTTCCTCCAGGGCGAAGCACACGGAACGCCTCTCGCCAAACAGGGCGAACAGAAGGGATAAAAATATTCGAAACCGGATGGACAATCAGGTTAAAATGGTTACTCGGCAGGGCTGAAAGATCTGTCATATCGCCCTCTACCAGCTCGATATCCAGGCTTTCACGTTCGGCGACTTGTCGATCCCGGGCAAGCTGTTTTGGCGAGTTATCGAAAACCGTCACCCTGGCACCGGCGGCTGCCAGGATCGGTCCCTGCTGTCCGCCGCCGCTGGCCAGGCAAAGCACCTCAAGCCCATTCAACTCAGGAAACCATTCCATCGGAACCGGCCGGGTTGGCGTCAGTAAAATAGAAATAAACCCACTGCGAGCCTGTGAGATCTGTTCAGGACTGACCGGTATTGTCCATGGATTTCCGAGCTCTGTCTGGCGGTCCCAGGCAGTCCGATTGTATGCACGTATGTCCAATGGATTTTTTCCTTCTAAAAATGGTATATGATATCCAGGAAACCTGCTGGATAATTTTACAATCAATAAATCCTGAGGACTTTTGCTCCTCGAATCTTGCCTGACTTCAGCTCCATCAGCGCTTTATTTGCATCCTCCAGCGCATATTCCTGATATTCTGGCTTGATTTTCAGAAGCGCTGCAAATTGGAGGAATTCGCTGATATCTCTTTTACTGACATTCGCGACGCTTTTTATCTCTTTTTCCATCCAGAGATGAGTAGGGTAGTCGAGCTCGAGAAGCAGTTTTTTATCGACATCTTCTTTGCGAATAGCATTGATAACCAGTCTGCCACCAGGAGCAAGATTTCTTAAACTCTCAATGATGGGCTTCCAGGCAGGTGTTGTGTCGATTATGCAATCCAGCTTCTCAGGTGAAGTGTCTTCAATTTTTCCTGCCCAGGTTGCCCCAAGCTCGATTGCGAAGTCCCTTTCTTCCTGCCGGCGTGAGAAAACATAGATCTTTACATGCGGGAAAAGATGCTGGACCGTTTTCATCACCAGATGAGCAGAAGCGCCGAATCCGGTTAATCCCAGGCGCTGACCATTTTTTAGACCGCTCAACCTGAGCGAACGGTTGCCAATCGCACCGGCGCAAAGCAGCGGAGCTGTCTCAGAGTCACTTAGCTCGAAAGGAATGCTAAAAATGGAGCTCTCAGGAGCAACCATCATTTCAGCATAACCTCCGAATGCATCTCGACCAGTCGCCCGAAATTCAGCACAGAGGTTCTCATTCCCGTTCAGGCAGTATTCGCACTTTCCGCATGAATTGAAGAACCAACCAATCCCGACTCTGTCCCCGATTTGAAAACGAGACGAACCCGAACCCAGCTCACACACTCTACCAACTACTTGATGGCCCAGGATCATCGGTAAAACTCCTGGAGGGGTTCGCCCTTCAATTATATCAATTTCAGTATGGCATACCCCGCAGGTACTGACCTGGATGAGCAATTCTCCTTCCTTCGGAGACGGAATACGCCATTCCTCGAGTTTCAAGGGAGTTGGATGTTCCTGCAAATTTTGGAGCTTTTCAAGGATCATCGCTTTCATTTGGATTCACCTGATTCAACTCCGTACATCTGGTCTGGACCAAGTATTTCTGGAAAATTCATTCGCAGCGAGCTGCGGGTATGATAACAAAGATGGCAGGCGTCGGCAAAACCCTCTGATGTGTCAACACCGTAGCGCCTTGCAAGCTCAGCAGGACCTCCAACAATTAATGGACCTATGATGGGGTGTCTTTCGGGATCGAAATTCTCCCAAACCTGCTGAAGAGGCTGCTTATAGATGTTCCCGATCAGGATGCCCTGGCAGATGAACAGGTTGCCCATCGGATCCATGTGCACCCGACCAGGCGACTGCAGGTCTTCATGTGGGCAAAAGTTAAATTTCTCCGCGGGTTGTTTATCAAACAATTTCGCAAGGGTCTTAGCAGCCCGGCCGCGGCACATAACCCTTGAGCCTTCCGTAGTGTTTCCAGAATCGATCATTCCCAATGATGATCTGGCACTGGTAGACTCCGGTTGAGCGATGCAGATCATTCCAGAAGGAATGCCGAGCCTGGCAGCGGCGGAGGCAGCAAAGTGAGATTGTGCGCTTTGCTCATGGCTGTAATGGAAAAGGTCACTGCTGACAGATAAGTCAGAGAGCAACCCGGCAAAGGGACGCAGACATTCGACTGCATCCTCCTCAGATATCGCCCAATATCCGTTCGATACTACCCCGACCTGAAAACCCGCTTCGTATGCGAGCTTAACTGCGTTCAGCAAAGTTGAGTAGTAAAGAAAAGGCTCCCCACCTTCAAAATAGATCTGCTCGACAGTGTTCATCCGGCGGGCTTGTTCCAGAACATTGCGAATTTCCGAAATTGTAAATGTTTCCGTCAGCCAGGGGCTGCCCCAGACAAAACAATGGTCGCACTCAAAATTGCACTGCAACGTGAGCAGTAAATGTAATCCTGTGAGGATAGGATGATCGGCATTCCCGTTCATGTGAGGTCCTTAACCAATACACATTGTTTCTTGATCTCTTTGTAGCCCAGGCGTTTGTAAAATCCGTGTGCCCTTTCGCGTTTTATATTGCTGCGAATCCAAACCCTGCAAAGGCCTTTCTGACGCGCCCAATTTTCTGCTGTTTCCATCAACTGAGCGCCAACCCCCAGATTCCGCCAATTGTCAGCGACAACCAGCCCTATTACCTCTGCAAAAGGATCCTCCATCAGATGATACACTGCACAGACCTGAATCCATCCGATGGTTTCGTTCTCTTGAGAGCAGGCGATGTAAACCGCCTGATCTGATTGAGGAAGGAGCGCCGATAATCTTTCGCTTAGAGATTCCTCTGCTGATTGGTATCCAAGCTGCTGGCAGAGCCTGGAAATTTGGAGGGCATCTGCTGCCTCTAGCTGATCTGATGGCTGCTATCATGGGAGATATTCGGAACAGAACAATATCCTGCTTGTTCTGAGGGATGCGGAAGATTGAATAGAATTTATTCGATCTTCTGCAGTTCCCCGCCAGGTTGATCCGGAAAAGTTGGCTCAATAGTAGGAGCCGTAGTCTCGGGTATCATGTTCAGTGGGACAGCTGGTTTTTCGGGGAGAGGTGGAGATTGCAGCAGATCCAGCTTTTTCTGAACCGTGTCTAATTCTTCGTGTACTTTGATGAGGCTGGTCTCCATTTCGGTTATCTTCTTGCGCTGCTGGCGGATGGTCCAACGAGCGCGTATGCTGGATGGAAGAGAGACAAAAAAGCTGATCATGGCTCCAGCTGCGAGTGCAACCAGCAGCACAAGCGCAACCGAGCCTTCAAAATCCCAGATTGCAAATTGAACATTTGTGGGATCATTATTCTGGACTGCGAAGATTACTGCCAGCACCGCAATGAAGATCGCAAAGAAAAGGAAAATTTGCATGGCCTGGTCTCCATGGATTTATTGTCAGGATAAGATGCTGGTGGGGCCGGTGGGAATCGAACCCACAAGAGGTATCACCCTCGGAGGATTTTAAGTCCCCTGCGTCTGCCTGTTCCGCCACAGCCCCAGACTTCGTCACCAGCCAGAAGGGGAAAATGGTTCCCATTCCGGATTTTCAGCAATCATTTTACCTCAAACCTCAATATTTGCGACAGAAAATATAATGGTCTTGTCATCCTTAGTTATCTAATTGAATCACCGGGTCAGTTCTTTGGTTTGGTCGCAGAAATCTTGGAGTGAGCTTTGATGGGGATTGAGATGAACCGCCGAATCGGATCTCATAATAGTAATAACTTTCCCCGTAACCATCCGGATCAATAACCCAAATGTCCCAACCGTAATCGACACCGGTGCTGAACCCTGGAATGGTTGCAGCGGAGTTCAACGCATTTAAGCTGTCAATTCTGAACGAATTAACATATCCGAGCAGCGCTGAATAATATTCTGGTTCGTCAGGATCGTTTCCGATATCATAAATATCCAGCTCATAAGAGTCAGATGTTTGCAACCTTGGCGTCCAGGTGAAGGTAATCGGGAAATTCTTCGTCACACCTGATTCAGGTAAGTTCAGGATGATATTTTCAACGTCAAAATTGCAGGTGTAGTCTGAGATGGAAGAATCCATATAGATTTCATTACACCAATGAGTCCATAAATAATTATCATCATAAGAAGGGGCATTATTCCAACGAATGTATTTCGCCTCGTTGCTGTTCGTGAGTTGTGGATGATCCAGAAATGAGTAGCGCCCATTACGAGTCTGTAAGCGACTGTATCATAAGTCGACCAGGAAAATCCGTCCCAATAACGGAGCACCACCTCTGTGTTGATAAGCGGAGTCCCGCGGTAGGTTACCTGTCCTGTCATTGAAGTATAGTTCGCGATAATCGGGAGATAGGTCTCTTTTCCCGGAATAGTGTCCAAAGACAGACTGTACGCACCTGTGCTGCAGACAGAAGGATTATTCGATGTCTGGGTCTGGTTCGTGATGACTGCAATCAGACGTGTCGTCCCAGCAGGTGCAGAGAAATTATGAAGCGATGTTGATCCGCCGTTGCTGATAATCGTTGGGAAAGAGGTGACAACCAGTCCACTCGCGGTTTCCGCGACGACGCTGCCGCGCAGTTGGGAACCGGCAGAGATATTTTGCAGCGTGATTGAGATCGGGCTTGAAACCGGCAGGTCGATCCAACGCATGCCGTAGTTGTCAGAAATCGTGCCATTGTATGAGCCTGTGAGTGCCTGGGATAGAACCATGGCTGGAAATCGCTCCTCCTGCAGCCAGGTAGCTGGCAGCCTCTTCGTAGCAGTAGGGCGATCCATTTGGACAGGTTTTCATGAAACGAGTTGCAATCGCATACTTGTGGAATGAATCAGCCAAAGTAGTGCCTTTACTGAGAAGAGCCGTATCAAAAGCCGGCATCGCGGATGATCCGGCTGCAATCCCGGACCACAGATCCTGAATCGAATCTTCCCCGCCGTGGGTTACATTAGTACCCCCATTTTGCTCTGCAACATACCGAAAGAACAGCCAGTTCGAATAGACGTTTCCGCTGTATTCTCCAAGGCAGGTATTGAAATCCGGCCAAAGATACTGATAGTTGTCGTTGCTGGCATCATACACCTCGTCTTCCATGTATGCTGCTACGGATTCCCACCACATATCATCTTCATCCCATCCAGGATCGCCAACACCGTACTGGATCGAGTGGACAAATTCGTGTGCGACGGTAGCCTGCAGCCCGTTTAATCCGCCCAGTGAGGTATAGTTCGAGTTTAGTACCATGCACGAGGCATAGGATTGGGTTTCCACTGCAACAGTATTAGGGTTATTGCCAATAAAACCTGAATACGGGCCGAGTGTGGTGACATAACCATACAGCCCTCCGGAGAGCGGCAGAACCTGCACTGGATATCGCGACCAGGGATTACCATCCGATAAAGGGGGTTTCGCCCAACCATAGCTGGTAATCTCAGTCGCAAAGGTAGTCTCGAGCACCGACATATAGTCTGTGATGGAAAGCACGGAAATGTTTCCGTAGTTGATCTGGAAATTGGTCGAGTTGGTGTCGTTGCTCTGGTTTGCCTGGTCGCATGTTGCCGTTTGTGGAGAAAGCAGGCGGTCGAGTTCTGACTTCAGGTCGGCCGAAACAGATGTTGAGACATTTTGCATCAATTCTTGATAAACATTCTTGATTTCAAAAACCACCCCCGTTCCATCCCAGGGTGTCGGGCTGATAAATTGCTCAGGAAGAAGCGCATAGTCATAGATAGAATATGTTAGATACAGAATGCGCTGCTCGTCGCTAATCAAACCATCTTCATATGCGGATTGAATCAGCTCTGGCGTGCTCATGTCTGTCATTTCTGGCTCTGCAGCTTCATGTGATTTTCTTTGATTTTCGGTGACGTTTTTGGATGCTGATGCTCCTTGGATCAAGAAACCGATTAATAATAGTGTTAAGACTGATGCAATGCCTGCCTTATTCATAAATAAAGTAACTCCTGATGGCGAATTGGGAATAGATTTGAAGGTCTCAAGCTGGGGTTGAGAGTATTTGCGTTTCGTTACTTTTCATGAGCTTTCGATTTGGATCTTTTAATGAGGCTGGTTGTAGAGAAGGAAATGTTGAAATCCTCCTATAGGTGCAGCCTGTGAAATCAGATCATGATCAGGATGAAGTACCATTCATGATGGGTGTTCTGCATCTTGATTGCGCCCGCTTTGTCCTCACCGCACGCCGCGATGCGAAATGGACCCATGGACCAGAGAGACGGTTTTGAGGTTGGGCGTGGCGAATCGCCAATCTCAATCCAGAGGCGTCGGAAAATTGATCCAGCCACAGCGTCGCAGCACCCACTTCGGCGATGGTGTGCGCATCGGACCCGGATGTACCTGCCAGATCATGCTCCTGGGCGAAATTTCTGGCCTTCCAGTTGAAACCCGGCCACATCACTCGAGCGTTGAACACCTCGATGGCGTCGATCTCAGGTATTAGATCGGTTAAGATTCTTGGATCCCAGGGGCTTCGGAACTTATCAAAAGGATGTGAAACGCTGATGAATGCGCCTTGAGATTGCAGAAGCTCGATCGCTTCGAACGGCTCCAGGCCGGCTGGCACTTCTTCTGTCACGAAAGCAGCCAACAGTTCACCGGCCGAAGTCATAATCTCTTCGCCGACGATCACCCGCTCCGGGTCCAGATCCTTTGCGGCCAGCGCCCCCGCAATCGAGTTATGATCTGTGACGATCACTCGATCGATCGCTTCTGCCGGCAAGCGTCGATAAGATCAGCAGGCGATGTCAGACTGTCTTTCGAAAAGACCGTATGGCAGTGAAATTCGACCCTCAGCATTTCCGACAGCAGGGCTTCTCAGACTTGCTTTTTGATAACGCCAAAACCAACCCAACAGCAGCGGCTGCAAGAAGCGTCAATCCTACGCTGGCTTGCAGGACAGTCTTGGGTTCCATCCCCGGCATGACGACTTTCCCATCGCCGTATGAAGCGAAGAGTTTCCCCCAGGGGGTTTGGAGTGCAGACTGAACGCGCCGGCGCCCGATAAAAGGATACCAGTACACATTGTGGTAGAAATTGCTGGCAAAGTAAGACCACGGTACCAGTGGGCTCTGAAGAAGCAGCTTCTCGAATGGTTTGAGCGGTCCATGGTAGATCATCTTCTGTCCCCGGCTCGCAAAAGTGTCTTCCTGGACAAAATTCCAGGGCTTGCTCCTGGTCAATGTCATATCCAATGATTTCAATTTGTTGCGGGTCTCCGACCCCCAGTCCCATCTCGTGTGCTTTCCGGATAAATTGAATATTCAGCGGGTCGAATCCTTGCAGTTTTGCCGAGACCGCGTCGATTGCCACCTGATCTGCCGAGGCAAGCAGAATATTTTTTTCATGCCAGCGCATCGCCCGCGGCCCAGGACCATCGCCCGCAAATGTGCCATCCATCACCGCAAAGATCCCGGGGTGAATATCTTGTTGGATCATCAGCAAATCGACGAGCGTGTCGTGGATCACTGCATGGGTCCAATGTCTATTTCGGTGTAGCAAACCACCAAATGCATTCTTCATTGCTCCAGTGATCGTTGTAAAAACGTGGGTTTTTACTGTTGGCAGATGGATGATGTTAATCCCGACCAATGCTTTAGGGATGAATACCCCGTCAGGATAAACTTTGTCCAAAACCAGGAACGGCTTACTGGGTTTATACTCAATCCATTCGAAGTCCTGATTGTACAGGTACATGCAGGGGATATTGTAGTAGATCAGTCACAAATTTATGCTTATTATTTCGTTCTGCATCACGCGGTGTTGACCACAACTGTGTCATTATGGATCCCGACCAGATCTTGATAGCCAGCGTTTTGAAGTGTTCGAGACCACGCCTTCGATCTGCCATGGGGTCGACGAACAGGCCGGGTACCAGGTTTGCCAGGATATGTTGATTTTTATCCCTGTGCGGATATCGGGTTTTGGAGATCCTGTCAAACCTGCCAGCTCCATCAAGCGCTGATAGTCATCCAGGATCGTCTCTGGAGACGTTTTTAGGACGGCGACTTTACCTTTTCCATTGAATTCTGCCATTTGATGTTCTCCTGTGTACCATGCTTTTTCAGACCAGATTGTATCAGATTGTGACAACCAGAGAAATTACAGTTATGATGTTACAATCCTGAAAACTAATTCAACCAGGCATAAATTTACACCATCCAATCTGTATTGGAAAATGAGATTCATTCAGCCAATATGCTTCAAAATAATTGGTTTTCTGATCCTATCTAATAAACGCATAGGACAGAAGGAGACAGTCAAATGGAAGATATCTCGGGAGATCATTTTGTAATACAACCAGAGGTTTTGGATGCCTTGGAAAAATCGAAACCGGTCGTTGCTCTTGAAACGGCTGTGATCACACATGGATTGCCATATCCTCAAAATATTCAGACTGCAAAAGCCCTTGAGCTGGAGGTTCGTGGGCAAGGTGCGGTTCCAGCAACCATCGCCGTGTTGAATGGGAAAATCTGTGTGGGGTTATCACAGACCCAGCTGGAATGGTTGGCTTCATTCGAGGCCGCCCGGAAGATCAGCATTCGAGATTATGCCGCTGCTGTAACCTGTGGATGGAGCGGCGGCACCACAGTTTCCGGTACCCTCTTTGCTGCGAACCATACCGGAATACGCGTTTTTGCCACTGGTGGAATAGGCGGAGTTCACCGTGGCTCAAGTTTCGATATCTCAGCGGACCTGCCTTCGTTAGCCAGAATACCAATAATGGTGGTGTGCGCTGGTGCAAAAGCGATCCTTGATCTGGATGCAACATTAGAATATTTAGAGACACATTCAATTCCAGTGATCGGATATCAGTCAAGTGAATTTCCAGCATTCTACTCAGCTTCGAGCGGATTGCCCACGCCATATCGAGCCGACACGCCTGAAATGGCAGCGGAAATGGCGCACGTTCATTGGGAGCTGGGTTTCAACAGCGCTGTATTATTGACTGTCCCCCCGCCCGAATCCAGCGCTTTGCCGTATGATGAAATGGAGACAACGATTCATCAGGCAGTTTCCGAAGCTAATATTTTAAAGATACGTGGTCAGGCGTTGACCCCATTTTTACTTCAATCGATGAATCGGTTCTCTGGAGGCAAGACTTTGCAGGCGAATTTTGATCTTTTAGTCAATAATGCTCGCATAGCCGGGCAGGTTGCCCAATTTCTTCGATAATTTCATCATCAATATTAATGCACTTTATCATCGAGAAATCAGCACTCGAGCATTTCGACTCTGATAATTAACTCTCGTTAACCAGTTGGGGTTGGGCTTTTAGTGCTGGTCGGAGTGCGAGAAAGCGTAGAAGTAGGGGTATTCGTACGAGTCAAAGTTGGATATGCTGTGGGTTTTACAGTCGGCGTTGGAGAAGAATAAGGTAATGGAGTGGGGCGCGGTGTATTGGTTGGGACAGGTGTCTGGGTCGGAAACGGTGTTCGGGATGCCGTCGGCGTGGTCGTCGATGTAGCCGATGCCGTAGGCGTCAGGCTTGGCTGTGAAGTTGGAGGTACTCCTTCAACCAGAAACTTACCGGATTTCCGCCAGATTTCGCCAACAAATAACTGGACTTCGTATTCTCCTTCCAGCCATTCGGATGGCTCGGGCTGCCAGTCTGTATATCCTAAACCTCCTGAACCGCCGTTCCAAGGGATAGTCTCGAAATGGACGAGCTCGCTGTTTCGATACCAAAGCGCAGTCCATTGTGAGCCAACCACCATCTGATCATAACTGAAGACAGCATACATATGGACAATCGGATTTTGGAACACCTCTCCTGGTTTCAGAGGTCGGTATTGGTCGTCGAGTCCATCTGTGAAGGTCAAGTCAGAAAATACCGCCTCAGGATTTGGCGTAGTGGTGCTTTCAAACATGTTTGCCACAGCAAGCGGCATTTCTGGAGTGGATGTGATCGTCGGCGTATTCGAGACTAACGGAGTTAATGTAATCGTTGGACTGAGAGTGATTGTGGGGGACACTGTGATCGATGGAGTCAGGGTGATGGTTGGAGTTAAAAGTGAAAGTAGCAGTTGGTGGATAGAACCGATAAATTATGGGTTCGATCCTGCTGTTGAGCAAGAGGGCAAAGACTGCCAAAAAAATCCCCCAGACCAGCAACCGCCATCCGCGTGTCATCATCACACGGCGCATTCGGAAAAAAGGTAGCTTACGCGCTTTTCTGATCGAGCGAATTCCGTACCAGACGCTCAAAATCGATGCTACAACCGCAATAACCAGGGCGGTTTGAATCGCGGTGTGGATGTCTAAGTTCATTCTATAAACAGACTCTTATTCTTTCTCCAAAGCAACTGGATTTCGAAGAGTCCCTAAACCCTCGATTGTCACTTCGACGATATCTTTGTCCAGTAAAGGACCGACACCAGCTGGAGTTCCCGGTCATAATTAAATCACCAGGTTCAAGCGTCATCACAGAAGAAACAAATGAGATCAGCTGGCGGACGTTAAAGACCATATCCCGGGTCGAAGCCATCTGACGCATTTCACCATTCACATAGCAGGCGATCACACTATCTGCGGGATCAAAATCAGTCTCAATCCACGGTCCAATCGGGCAAAATGTATCAAATCCTTTTGCTCTCGTCCATTGATTATCCCGACGCTGCAAATCGCGTGCAGTCACATCGTTTCCGACAGTATACCCCAGCACGAATTCTAGAGCCTGGTCTGGAGCTATCCATCGGCCTTTTTTCCCAACCACGATCACAAGTTCAGCCTCGTGCTCGACTTGTTTTGACTGCGGCGGTAGGATGATGGTGGCGCCTGTTCCGATCACGGAGGATGGCGGTTTCAAGAAAATCAGTGGGATATCAGGTACCTCACTGTCGTGCTCCTTCGCATGTGCAATGTAATTCCGGCCGATGCAGATGATCTTCCCGGGCAGGATAGGGGAAAATAATTTGATACGTTCGAGCGGCTGATCCGCCTCCAATCTGCGAAAGCCTTCGAATGGAGTGCCGTCAAGCAGCCCGACAAGATCACCTGCTGGATCATTGAGAATCCAACCAAATTGAATGGGTTGCCCTACTCTTTGGAAACGGATCAAGCGCATAGCAGAAGTCTCCCGATCAGAAGAGCAAAACTTTATTGGCTTTGGTTATAAATCATTCTTAGGTTTACTCGAAAGGCTGCTGGATTCGATCCGAAAGATTAGAAATTGCCTGCTCCGTTCCAGCAAAACGGTCAGCAAAACGCCATCGAAGGACTTGCGAAAGGGCATAGACAATCGCTTCCAGCGAGACGATCCCCACACCAATCGTAGGATGGGATTGAGCCGCTAAGACATGGTCGGCAAATCGAGCAGATGCCAAAGAAGCAGATCCAACGATTGCTGCAGTAGGGATGCCTTTATTCTGAGCCTCTTCAAGTGCTCGGGCGAAATATGGTGACTGTCCTGCGACTTCCATCGCTAATAAAAGGTCGTATGGTGTGGCGGTATTCACCGTCCGGGCCAGGTCAGCTATACCTGATCGGGCAATATAAACCGGAAAACCTCCCTGTTCCATAAAAAGCGTAAGACTGTAGGCAGTCGGTTGGGCAGGACCTTCGGCAAGGATAACAATTCGGCGGGCCTGGCCGATCTTTTCGACCAGGGTTTCCATAACATCCGTATCAAGCGCAATTCGGGTTTGATCGAGTGAGACCAATACTTCATGCATAGCTGCTGAAGCAATCCCGGGGACTGATTTCACGATATTTGCCTGTCCTGGTTTGATCAACAAATCGTCTTTGACTCGCTGTCTGATTTCTCGTTGTAATTTTGGGAAACCATCGTAGCCCAGATGCTGAGAAAACCGGACAACAGTCGCTGCATCTAGATTCAACGCATGTGCAAGCTCGCTGGCTGTCATGAAAGCGGCTTCCACATAAGAATCCAGCAAAAAATCAGCCAGCTTGGAGAAACTCTTGGACATATTCGAGCGCTCTTGTCGAATACGATCTTCGTACGACATAAATGCCCTCCTTGCATCTGTTACATGAAAAATAGCCAGATTGTTGGATTAATGCAAAGATAGTTTATCATAATCAAGTTCATTGTGCAATACATTGTGTAAGAAACAGGTATTCCAACAACTTTTTTACATATCATTAACATAGATTCGAAATATTCTCCGAATAAGCGAGTAGAAAATCCATCCTGGGTTTAGAGACTTGAATTATTTCTTGTCAGAGAATAGTGAACGCAGCATTTGTCATTCAAATAATTGATCTCGGGTGGTGATTATCTCTTGTTAATCGCAGTAAGCAGGCGTGGAGGTGTCGCTGGTATATGGCGGATGCGGATTCCAATTGCACGTGAAAGTGCGTTTATGATCGCTGGCGCGGTGGGCAAGATTGCCGCTTCACCGAGACCTTTCGCACCAAAAGGACCGTAAACGCTTGGCTTTTCAATCATTATCACTTCGATATCAGGTATCGAATCGACAGTGGGTAAGATGTAATCAGAGAAGCCAGTTGTTTGACCGGGAATATATTCCTCCAGGAGCGCCGTTCCCAATCCCATCATGATAGCACCCTGGATTTGTCCTACAGCATCCAACGGATTTATTACGCGTCCAACATCATGAGCCGCAACAATTTTCTTTACCGTGACCTGGCCTGTTTCCAGATCTACGACGACTTGAGCAACCTGACCACCTGTAACAAATAATGGTAGATATTCTGGTCTCTCATCGACTGGAAAATGTGGAGAGAGATCGAAAACCCCCATGACTTTTCGAGATTTGCCTAATTGGTCAAATTCCTCGGCAATTGATATGAGTGAAATATTGTTATTCGGATTTCGGATCGACTTAACCTGGGATGCTCGAAGGATCAGGTCAGTAGGATCGATATCCATCATTTCTGCTGCCACAGCAAGAATTTGTCTCTTGATATTTTCTGCCGATCTGCATATAGAACCCCCTATAAAATAGGTCGCACGCGATGCGCCTTGTATCCCGCTGTCTGGAACCCGCGCCGTGTCAGTATTCACAAGCTCAATCTGGTTCTTTGGAATACCCAAAACTTCCGATGCCAGCTGTACCATGACAGTCCCAATCCCCTGGCCGTAATCCGGAGCAGAGCAATATAGGATGATATGTCCGTCCAGCGCAAGCTCGGCATGCGTCTCGATCCGGAGTGACCCAGATTTTCCAAACCGATACAGCATCCCTGCCATCCCGACTCCCATGCGTTGAAAGCAAGCTGCTTCAGAAGTATTAAAACTTCAGCCTCAGTTTCAAGTTCCTGAACTCGCGGCCGAAGCGATTCGAGCACTTCTTCATACGCCAGAGATTCGCCAATCGGATATCCAAGAAAGGAAACCTGTCCCTGATGCAGACAGTTTCTAATTCGAAATTCAACTGGATCTAATGAAGATAGCTCAGCCAGCTCATCTAACGCACATTCAAGCGCAAAAGTACTCTGGGGAGAGCCGTAACCCCGAAACTGTCCGCATTTTGGACTGTTTGAAAAAATTGCCCTGGCGTGGATATCCACAGCTTGCCATTTATAAGCGCCACCGCTTGCAGCAGCCGCGAAATTTGGAATCCAATATCCGGCGCTGTCGTATCCGCCGGTATTGGCATCAATTCGAACCTTCATTCCTGTCAAGCGGCTGTCTTTTTTCATCCCGATTTTGATTTTGACATGATAGGGGTGACGCTTTGGGGTGGAGTTCGAAAACTTCCCGCCTGGTATAGGCCAATCGAACAGGTCGATGGAGTAAATATGTCATCAAACCGACGGCAACCAACGGCCAGGGGTCTTGACGGCTTCCAAAAGATCCCCCCGTTGGGGGCACAATAATCCGAACCTGTTCAGGTCTCAACGCAAGCACTTGAGCGACATAATCTCGCTGCCAATGAGGTTCATGGGTTGCCGCAACGATGGTTAAATTCCCATCTGGATCGAAAGTGCCCAATACTGTCTCTCGCTCCAGAGTAGCATGTTCCTGTAAGCTGGTTCGATATTCAGTTTCAAGGATGAAATTAGACGCATCAAAAGCTGATTTTAGATCTCCATTCTTGACAGCATGGCTATTTAGAACATTCCCAAGCGGGTAAAGCTGTACCGACTGCGGTCCGAGTGCGCTATCCAGATCGAAAAAGGATGGGAGCTCTTCGAATTCAGCATGAATTGATTCCAGTGCCTGGTTGGCGAGTTCTTCAGAACTTGCCGCAATTAATGCGATTGGAGCACCTTTTTGCTTGACCGTATCGCCGAGATTGGCTAATACCGGCTCATACTTACTGTAACCCGTAAGACCATTCTCACCAGGGATGTCCTCAGCAGTAAAAATTCGAATAATACCTGGTGGAAGTGGAGCAGTATGAATATCAAGCGAAATCAAACGTGCATGGGGGAAAGGGCTGCGAAAGACAGCAGCATGAAGCAAATCGGGAACCGTTATATCCTCTGCGAATTGCGTCGTGCCTAATACTTTTTCAACAGAATTGATCCGGATCGAGCTCCCGCCAATGACAGGTTTTTCTGAAATCCCTGCTTTTTTCTGATGTCTGGAAGGCTCCATCGCATTGACCTTGAAAAATAGAATAAGATGGAGATGATTTTACCAGCCAATTTACTCACAGGAAATCATAAAAGCCATGAGAAAACGCATTGACAAAATTGGGAAAAACACACTACAATAGCATGGCTTGGGCGGATAGCTCAGTTGGTCAGAGCGCCTCTCTTACACAGAGGAGGTCGTAGGTTCGAGCCCTATTCCGCCCACCTTTTTACCCCCACCTGTGGGGGTTTTTCGTTTAATTTAGTCTAGATATGGGGGATGGGCTCTTCGAGGGGCAAAATCGGGTGCAGATCGGGTGCAGTTGTTGAAATTCACACCGGAGTGATCAACTCATTGATCATTTAGGCAGCATCTTCTTGCATGCATGTGATCAGGTGAACTTAGATGTCTACCATGATTTAAGGGTGGGCATTACCCAACAGCCGGGAGACAACGATCACCGGGATGCCATAATTGAGTAATAGCGAAGTAGCGGTGTGGCGAAAGGTCGTGTTTTGCAGTTTCTTTCAATCCTGCTCTTGTGCGTCCCATCACCCAAAAGCCTTTCTTTTGTACCTGTTCTTATACATTTAAGTTTAATATCAGAGCGCCTCGAGCCATATAAATTCGCATAAACCCGGCAGCACACGGCAGCCGAGCAGGAAAATCTGGGCTACATAGTAGAAACCAGTCAGGAGCACGGTGAAAGCGCCGCTTGCCTGCAGCGCCGAGCTTAGAGAGCTGTACTGAAAGAAAAGCCCAACAAGGATCACCGCTACCACGATCAACGCCGTAGCTATCGCTGAACCGAGCCAGACATCTCTCCAGGCGACTTTGGTTTCAGGCAAAATCTTGTAGAATAATGCGATAATGAAAGCAATCAGGAGCGGCGCAGCTACTTTGACTGCCAATATCTGACTGCTGTCGATACCCAACAGACTTTCCAGGGTCGATCCAAACCAGGTCAGGAAAAGGTTGGCAAAGACCGCTAAAACACCTAACAATCCAAAGCCGATCACAATCAAAAATGAAAAGAGCCGCTTGCGGATAAAGCTCGTCGTTTGACCCTTCTGGGGTGGCGGCACACGCCAGATTGTGTTGAGAGTATACTGGAGCTGAAAAAACAACCCCGAGGCGGCGTAAATAAGCGCCAGGAAGCTGATGAGCGAGACCAGCACAGAACTGCTCGAAGGAGTATTCGATAAAGCCATGACCGATTCTTGCACCAGACTGCTGATTTCAGCCCCGAACGTATCCTCCAGACGTTGGAAAAATTGGCTCGCCGGGTCAATTTCATCGATGAATAACCCTACGATGCTGACGGCGACAAAAATGATCGGCGCGAAGGAGAACATGCTGTAGTAGGCCAGCGCCGCAGCCAGTTGATTTGGCCGTTCCAAGGTCCAGATTTTGTACACCTCTTTTATAAACTGTTTCAGCATGGCAGGTCTATTCTCCTTCGATAAAAATATAACAAGTTCAGTCAAGGTCAATCGGGTTTACATTTCCCGACAGACCTGACAATAACCATGGGGCGCTTATTCTGAGAGCGCATTTTATTCCAGCAAGATAGCGAAGGGTTCTTTCGCGTCAACCCTCCGTTGGATCAGTTGTCTTGGAGGATTCCAGCCATTGCCTGGCATCTTCCAGGGCGGTGATGGCTGAGTCGCCCATGATCGAGGTGGCGCGGTATACATTCTCGCTGCCCAGGTCATCCAGAAGGCCGGTTTTCTGGAGCTGCGTATATACTTGCTTGCTCACCCCAACCAAGATCAGTTTGCCATGGTTGGCTTGGATGGACTTTGCGTATCGATCAATCACGCGCAGGAAGGTGCTGCCGATCTCGTTCCGCCCACGCAAGCGCAGGATAACCGCCATTCCCTGAGCATCTCCCACCTCGGGCAGGTGCTCTTCGAACTCGCTTGCCCCGGCAAAGAACAGGCTGCCCTTGGGGAACAGGACAATGACCTGGCGGCTGGGTAGCTGCTTTGGAGCGGGACGATCCTCGTACCGCCCTCCTTCCAGGGGCACGATCTCGCTGATCTCAACCCGTCCTGCAGCACGAAACACGTAAACCAGAATGCTAAGCAGCACGCCCAGGAACACGGCGTTCTGGATGGGCAAAGCCAGGGTGGCGATAAAGGTGAAGATCATCACACCCAGCGAAGCCATGCCGGTGTGCCACACAGTTTCAATGCGAGGCAGGTTGATGCTCTGCACCCCTGCGATGATCAGGATCGCTGCCAGGCCTGCCATGGGCAGCACCTCGATCAATGGAGCGAACAGCAGCACCGCCACGATGGCGAACAGCCCGGTGAAGATGTTTGCCAGCCGCGTCTTTGCACCCGCGCTGATCACCAACGCTGTCGAGGAGAGCGAACCACCCACCGGCAGACCTTGAAAGAAACTCACCACCGTATTGGCGATACCCTGGCCAGAAAAATCCCGCGAGACATCCGGATACTTCCCATCAGGATTGGGGTATCCGAGGCTGACGCCGGCGCCCTGAATAAGACCAATGATCGCCGCGGCAATACCAACTGAAATCAGCTCCAGGTCGAAAATCGGGACAGGGATCACTGGTTTTGGGAACCCGGCAGGGATATCCGCAGTGTCGCCAACCAGCAAGACCGAATCCCAGCCAAAAAGCTTCGGCAGCAGAGAGACGATGAGCAGCCCAAGCAGCATCGAAAATTTGTTCAAGCGAGTCCGGTCGAAGAGAAGGATCAATGCCATGGCAGACAGCCCAACGATTGTCGTAGGCACGTCTATCTGGTTGAGGTGAAAAAGCAGATCCACTGCTTTGACTACTTTGTTGCTGAATTCGCTGCTGTAACCGGTCAGGTCACCCAGCTGGCTGAGCACAATCAGCACGCCCAATCCGCTCAGGAAGCCGGTCATCACCGCGTTGGAAACGAAGCGAACTAAAAATCCCAGGCGCAAAAGGCCGGCCGCAATCTGGACAATTCCAATGACCAGTGCAATCGTAGCCAGCGCCTGAAGTTGTTCTTCCCCCTGGTATTTGACAAGAGCAGCGGCAATCGTGATGGATATGGCGCTGGTCGTTCCCACGCTCATAAAAGCAGAACCGGTGAACAGGGCGGCGATCGGGGTCCCAATCATCAGTCCATACAGGCCGTTAATCGGGTTTATGCCGGCCAGTACGCCGGAGGCCATCGCATCTGGGATAGCCGGGATGCTGTTGGTCAGTCCGGCGACCAAATCCGAAGAAATGGTGCTTTTATTTTTTTGAGTGCTTTCCATAGACTATTTCTCCTTATCGCTCTCTTTCGAGGACTTCTGCCAGCCAATCCTTCGCAGCACGCAGCGCGGTATTGCCTGCTTCGCCAATCGTCTCGGTAGCGAGGAAGATATTCTCCTCGCCGATCAAGTCGAGCATCCCGGTGCGCTGGAGCTGGTCTCGCAATGCAGGGGCAACCCCAGCCAGGATCAACTTGCCACCAGTTGGCTTGCAGGGCTTCGGTGTACCGGCGCAAACACCTCATTCACCGTGCTGCCAACATCTTCATAGCCGCGCAGGAGCAAGATCACGACCGCCCGGCGGGTGCCTTCAACAGCAGGCAGGCTTTTCTCCAACGTCGACGCCGCAGCATAAAACAGATTGCCATAGACAAACAGTACGGTTACTCGGTCAGATTCAAGCTGGTTGGGCGCAGGCTCGTTCAACCGGCCAACCGCCTTCTCCAACTACCCATTCAACAACCCGGATCGTATTCGACTGCTGAAAAACGAACAGCAGGATTGAGATCGCCACACCCAGAAACACGGCGTACTGGAGCGGCATGACCAGCGTGGAGCCAAAGGTGACCAGCATGATGGTGCGGACAACGGTGTTGGTCTGCCACACCGTCTGGATGGCATTCACATTGACCATCTGAATGCCGGCCACGATCACCAGCCCGGCCAGGGCCGGCATGGCGACCAGCTCAACCAGGCTGGCAAACAACAAAACCACAAGCGCGACAGCGATCCCGCCAAAGATATTTGCCCAGCGAGAGCGGGCTCCTGCATTGATGATCAGCGCCGTACCCGAGCTGGAGCCGCCGGCCGGGATGCCGCCAAAGAGACCGCCTGCCAGGTTGGCAGCTCCCTGACCGAAAAAGTCGCGTGAGACATCCGAAAATTTCCCATCCGGGTTGGGGAAGGTCTGGCTGACGCCCGCACCCTGCACCAGGCCGATGATCCCGATGGCGATCGCCGGAACGATCAGCGAGGAGATCAGCGTTAGATCAGGCAACACCAGGCTGGGAAGGGCGCGCGGCACATCGGCGATGTCCCTCACCAGCTTAATGCTGGTGCCAAAAAACTCGTTCAGCAAAACGGCCGTGCCGGAAGCCAGCAGCAGCGCCAGGATCAGGGAGAACTTGGACAGGCGCGTTTTCCCCAGCAAATAGATCAACCCGATCGTTAACAGACCGATGGCGAGAGTCGCCCATTCGATCGAATCCCAATTCAGCACCAGGTCAGCTAGCTGAGAAATTTTGCCCGAGTAATCACTGTAGTAACCGGTGAAATCGCCGAGCTGGCCGATGACGATCAGCACCGCCACCCCGGTCATGAACCCGGTCATCACCGAAAATGGGATAAAGCGGGTCAACCAGCCCAGGCGTAACAATCCCAGGACGACCTGAAAAACGCCGATCATGAGCACCAGGGTTACCAGGACGGTTCCCCGGTCACTCGACGGATAGGTGATCAGCGTATCGCCGGCTGCCACCGCCAATGCGCTGGTCGTCGAAACGTTCATGAATGTTGCGCTGGTGAACAGCGCCCCGACCGGGGTCGCCAGCATCAGCGTATACAGGCCAAACACAGGATTGACAGCCGCCAGCAAGGCATGCGCCATCGCCTGGGGGATATTCACCAGGGCAAAGGTCAGACCTGCCAGCAAGTCGGAAGTCAGGTGCTTCTTTTTCGGTTTGATCGTGTCCATACTTAGGATCCAAGCTGATCTGACAGTTCTCGTACAGCGCCGGTGAATTTGCTTCCGATCCCAATCGATGATCGCGCCGGCCTGGCTTTCCGCCTGGATGAGGCTGACGTGACGACGCAGCTCCTGGCGCGCCTCGGGCGAACCCGCCTGCTGACCAACGATCATCGATCACATCCAGCATGTGCAGCAGGACGCTGGCATTGTCGCAGCTGGCATGGCGGAGCATATCGAAAGCGCCGTCGAGCAGTTCCGGGAAGGTGACTGGCTCCAGAACCAGGCGCAGCCGGTTATCCCGGTCGTAGTAATAGGGGCTTTTCTCACCCTGCTGGATGAACAGCGCCAGACCTTCCCCGATATGATCCAGGCAGGTCATCGCCGTGAAGGGGTCATTGATCGCCGGAGACATGGCGCGTACCGCCATTTCGACCAGCTGGTTGACCGCGTAGGCGACATCCTGGGTGGGGGTGCGCCCGTTTCCAATCCGGAAAGCCTTACGGATTTGTCGATCCAGCTCCTCATCCACCCGAGCGGCGGGCCAGACCAGGGCGACCCGCGCCTCGCGCCAGACAAGGTGACCCGGCTTGCGCAGCAGGCGGATGACCAGGTCCTTTTCCTGAGCCAGGGTCAGCATGTAATCCGGATCAATGTATTGGATGTATCCTGTCTGCTTCACCCGGACCGGATAGCCGTCCTTCTCCGCCAGGGAGTCGGGGCGGATTTCAGACTCGCCCTTACGACCATCACCGCTCGTGACCTCCGGGATCTCGGCGAGAACCACCTCCTGCAGCTCTGCGCCCGCCGCGGCGGCGATATTGGGGGCTTGCAGCATGGTGCTGATATGCTGGATGAGCAAGATCAGCGAGGCAAAGGTCGCCAGTAACAAGAGCAATCCAACCGTGGCGGTAACTTGAGGCCCATCTGGCTCTACTTCGACCGGAGGGATGGAAAGGGCAGCCGCCAAACAATAGACAAATGTAGCCACAAACGTGCCCAGGACGAGCTGGGTGGTGCGATCGCCCAGGAAGATGCGCAGCAAGCGAGAGCCATACTGGGCAGCTACCGTCGATAGCGGCAGAGTGAGCAGAGTGAAGACCACCCCGGCGGTTGCCAGGATGGTGGAGGCCATGGCTGACCAGCATCGCGCGAGTTTCACCGGGAGTCCCCGAGAGGAAGAAACGGCTGTCCTGCAAGATCTCATTGGGGATGAGACCATCTACCCAATACATCGCCCAGGCCAGCAGGATCGCTGCCAGGGACATGACCACCGGGGCGAACCAAAAGCTCACCTTCATGCGATCCCATTGGTAACGGGCTGTGACTTTTCTCATTTTACGGGTTTTCATTGGACGCTCCAAAGTCATGAAATGACCGGCATCAAATACAGTTCACTCAGTTTTCTCGTCCGAATTCGAGTTGGAACTGAAAGTTCCCTTCACTCTTCCCCATAGGCCTTTCACATGTTTCGCCGCCGCTTTCCTTTCTTCTTTTGAATCTGCGACTGCCGGGGCGGATCTTCTGGGTAACGCTGGCGAGACGTTCCTTCAGCCCATCGACCTGGCGGTCGATCTCACGCCGCCGCACACCGGCGTCCAGCGTCTGCTTGGAATATTTGGGCCAGCCGTTGATCGACCATGTTCAGCAGCGCGGAGAGTTCCTCAGGTGGAGGAACCAGCGGCGAAGTCTGATCGCCCTGAGGCTGCAGGCGTCGCTGGGCGAGCGTCACGAGCAGGTTGCGGGAGAAATCCGAGTCGGCGACGGCCCTGTCCAGGGTGGCGCGCTCATCCGAAAGGGTTTCCATCTCCTTCACGATCGCGAGCCGGGCTGACTGGTCTTCGAGGCCGCGCGACATCGACGGAGCCGATCCTTGACGTCACCCGCGGAGTTGCCGCTGACCCTGAGGCTGTTGCTGTCGACCTCGCCGGGAACGAGGACAGTTACGCCCTGCTCGCCGGCGGAGAGTTCGACAGCGACACTCCGCGTCACCTCCGCGCCCGCCGGAAAGACGGTGACCGAGGTGATGGACGAGGGCGCATCACTCTCCGCGCCAAGTGCGGGGCCGGCAACGAGACCGGCTGCGAGGCCGCTCAGGGCCAGCAGTCCGGAGATGGAGATCAGCCGAAACTCACGCACCACGTGATCCTCCTCATGGTTTGGACGGCGGAATGGAGTTCATGCCCACCGGCCTGCTGGCTGTGCCGCCGCTCCTGCCGGCCAGGTTCCCGGCCCCGCTTGTAGATGAAACGCTGGTGAACCCAGCCGATGCCGATGAGGCTGATCCCCAGCCCGAGGAAGGATGCGACTCGCCAAAGGCCGCCAAGGCCGGACATGTCGAGCAGGAACACCTTGAGGACCGCAAGGACCAGGACAGCAAGCGCCGCATAGCGGAGTTCGTCCCGTTCCCAAAATATGCCGACGAGCATGGTGATCATCGCGAGCACGATCCAGACCGCCGAGTAGGCATAGCTCTCCCGTTCGCTGAGCGTGTCGAAGACGAGATACTAGCCCTGGAAAGCCTGCTTCACGATCAAGGTGACGCCAATGAACAGGAGGACATAGGCCGCGCCGCCAGCCATGGCGCCAAGGATGCGGCATCGACTGGGCCAGTGATGGCGAGAATGGCGGCTGGCGCGATGAAGCCCAGGAGCAGCGTGTTGAGGACCGGCCAGCCGCGAACGATGCTGCCGTCGAAGACCGGATTGAACATGATCGCGTGACCGAGAAACAGCGTGAGCGAGGCTGACGGCCAGCACCGCGGCGCCGGCTTCCCTGGCGCCTTCGATTGCTGCAACGCGCGCATTCATGAGCGGCAGCGCCGCCATGCCCAGCCAGACCAGCGTCACCGTGTAGAGTTCGAGGAGAGACGTGTGCATCGGCCGCAGGTGCGCGCCCTCGAAGCCCTGCTTCACCATCAGCCAGACGCCGACGAACAGGACCAAATAGGCGCTATAGAGAGCGAAGGGCCGAAGTTCCCGCTGAACATTGCGGCTGAGCCAGGCCAGCACCCCTGCGGGCACGAAGAGACCAAGCAGCAGGACGTTCAAGACCGGCCAGCCGCGCACCTCCTCGCCGGTCAAGGCCGGGTTGAAGACAATGAGATGGCCGAACACGATCATCACCACGCTTACGGCGATGACGCCAAGTGCCGCTGCGCGGACGCCGGCAAATTCACCGAGGCCGAACGAAGGCCAGCGGCAGGATGGCCGGCAGGAGCCAGAACAGCGTGGTCACGTAGAGTTCGAGGAGCGAAGCGTGCTGCGGCCTGATCACCATGCCCTGGAAGAACACCCTCACCTCCTCGGTGACGAAGGCAAACACCAGCAAAGTCGCCACCACCCGCAGGGCGACGCCGCTTCCTTGCGGAAGGACGAGGCGATGGGAGCGAAGTTCGCTGCGATCAGCCAGGCGAGCACTCCAGGGCACCAGCAGGGCGAGAATGAGGATATTGGCAAGGCCGTATCCCTGAATGGTCTCGCCGGTGAAGACCGGGTTGTTGACGACCAGCTGCAGGACGAGAGCCTGGCCTATGCCGGCAAGGGTCAGCAGGCGTGCGCCCCACAGGCTGAACGGACGCGGGAAGCGCGCATGGCGCCGGCAGAGGATCAGCGCGGCGGTGAGCCAGGAGATGGTCTGCAGGCTCATCTCGGGAAGCTTATAGGCGCCGGAATAGATCGTGCCGGTCATGAAGATGCGGATCTCGATGGAGACGAACATGATGGCCAAAAGCAGTGCGCCGCCTTCCAGCACCGTCACGGGCAGGTCATCGCGGCTGCGCCGGAACAGGCGCGCGGCAGCGACGAGGGCGGCTGCGGGCACAAGTAGCCGTAGGTGACCCACTGCATGCCGAGAGGATGGAAGATTTCATAGCCGCGCAGGTCGGGGTTGACGGTCAGGCGAAGCACGACGAGCATGCCCGATGAGGCTTGAAAGCCGCCGCAGGACAGGCAGATCGGCACGGACCGAAACGGCCCCCAGCACCACGAGGAGTACGGCATAGGCGATCGTCAGCCAGACCCTGTCGAAAGCAAATGTGAGCGCAAGCACGGCGGCGACGACGGCAGCCGTGACATAGACGCCGGTCACGAACGGCTCGACGTCCTCCCTCCGCCGCAGGAAATCTGCGGCTGCCGCGGAGGCCACCACCACGACAGCCGCCGGCATCGCCCAAAATCATCGCCGCTGACATTGCGAAACTCCGCATATCCCGCGACCAGCAGGAAAACCGGAACGGCCGCCGTCGCCGCGGCAATCTTCCTGGGCTGCCGCCGAAGTGCGGAGCGCAGCAATCCGCCCGCGAATATTGCGATTGCGACCAGGGGGGCATGCAGGAGGAAGGCGAGGTACCGCTCGACCGAATAGAGTGTCGGTTGGCGGCCATCCAAGAGCCCGCTCCGCGAGATTGTCCAGCGCGATGCCATCGACGTAGTTCAGGCCGAATGCAACGATGACGATGGCACAGGTCACCGCCAGCACGAGATCGAAGCGCGGCATGAAGCGGGATATTGCGGCCGCCGCAACCGCGGCCGCCAAGATGGCCCAATGGGCTGCCGGAGAGAATTCCGATCGCAGGGCGAGCAGGAATAGCGATGCAGTGCCGCGGCAAGGCTTATCCAGGCAACGAGGTCCGCCGTGAGGCCGGTGCGGTTTGCACCTCCCGCCCGCCGCTCCGCTGGAACGCCCGGTGGGCAAGCAGCAGGGCCGCACCCGCAGTGACGCCCCAGACAAGGGCGATGGGCGTGATGTCCCCCACCGTGAAGAGCTGCCGGAGCCAGACCACCATCCACACGAAGCTGAGAAGAACTGCTGCGGCTGAAAGCCACCACCAGTTCCTGCGATCGCTGACGCCCATCGCGGAAACGGCGATAACGCCCAGATAGCTGAAGAACCCCCACGAGGAAGGATTGTCGGTCGACACCAGCGCGGGCGTTCCCATGGCGCCGAGGAGGCCGAGCAATGCAACGAACTGGCCCTGAACAGAGCGACAGCGCAAAGCCGAGGAGAGCGATGCCGGCCAGCAGCAGGAACGTCGGGGTTGCGGGCAGAAGATCGTAGAAGGCGTGGGCGAGGTAGACACTTGCAAAAGCCGCGAAGAGGCCTGCCGCGGTCAGGGCTTGCGGCACGTAGTCGGGATTGATGGCGGCGATCTCACGCTCCAGCGGGCGGCGCCGGATGACCTCGCCGGCCACCATGAGGCCAGGCCGAGCAGGACGCCCGCGGCGCATCGCAGTGCCGGCGAAAGCCATCCCTGCTCGGCCGCGTAGCGAACAAGGAACACGCCGGCCAGCGCCACGGCGACTCCGCCCACCCATACCAGCCAGTTGGCAGCAATCTTCTCTTCCAGGCCACGGGCCTTCGCGACAGCGGTGTCGGCAAACGTCGGCCCTGCCGCCGCAGGAGGCGGCACCACGGGCTCCGGGGCAGGCGCGAACGCCTCGGCCGCGGGCTCGGCAGCCCATTCCTCGGCCTCGGGGGCCGCAAGCTCCTCTTGCGTTTCAACGAGATCTGCGGGCTCCGGAACAGGCTCCGGCATCGGCACGTCCTCGACCACTGCCGGTTCCTGATCCCAGGTTTCAGAGGTCAGAGCCTCGGCAGGAGCGGTAGCAGGCTCAGCGGCGGGCTCGGAAACCGCCGCGGCTTCATCAGCGAAGGCTGCGACTGGCCGCGCCCTCTGCAGCTGTTCCAGATGTCGCTTGATTGCATCGACCCGCTCCGAGACGTCGGACAACTGGGAGCGAAGCGCCTCCACACCTCGCCTGGCATCAGACGATCTCCCCAGACTGGCGGCGGACATGATAATCGGCGCGAACAGCAGGCCGATCACCAGAAAAACGAAAAGCACCTCCAAGAGTTGACTACTCCCTTTTTTGCAAGAGAATGCAGAGGTTCCTTTAACGCTGTTGGCAGTCCTCGCGCCTTGATCGACGTCAATCGGGCCGCGTGTCGACGCCCAATCGGCAATCTGATGTCTCGATCTAGATTCACGTCTCTTGCCAACTGCCGGCTGCTCCGGGCCTGTTGATCAGCACAAAACATATAGTCTGATCAATAGTTTAGCTCGTTTTCGCCGGTGACTTGCAAGCGGGCGGGCTCGCGAGAGAGAACGAAAGGACTCACCTTATCTTGAACGGCGCCATGCCCTCGCGCGCCAGTTCATCCGCGCGTTCGTTGTGGTCATGCCCGGCGTGGCCCTTCACCCAGTGCCATGACACCTTGTGCAGCTTCAGTGCATCATCCAGGCGCTGCCACAGCTCGGCGTTCTTGACGGGCTTCTTGTCGGCGGTCTTCCAGCCGTTCTTCTTCCAGCCGTGAATCCACTTGGTGATGCCGTCCTTCACATATTGTGAATCGACATGCATCTCCACCTCGCAGGGCCGCTTCAGCGCCTCGAGGGCGGAGATGGCACCCATCAGCTCCATGCGGTTGTTGGTGGTCTGGCCCTCGCCGCCCGAGAGCTCCTTGCGCGTGCCGTTGTAATCGAGGATGGCGCCCCAGCCGCCGGGGCCCGGATTGCCGGAGCAGGCCCCGTCCGTATGCACGATCACCTTGTTCGCGGTCATGTCGGCGCGTTCGCCTCGCGCAGCTCGCGCGGCAGCTTGAAGGAGACGTTCTCCTCGCGCAGCGTCACCGTCTCGACGCTCACGTCGTAATGCGCGCGGAAGGCGTCGATGATCTCGCTCACCAGCAGCTCGGGCGCGGAAGCCCCTGCCGTGATGCCGATGGTGGAGAGGCCCTGCAGCGTCGGCCAGTCGAGCTCGGCCGCCCGCTGCACCAGCATGGAGCGCGGGGTGCCGCTGCGCTCGCCCACTTCGACGAGACGGCGCGAGTTCGAGGAATTGGGCGCACCCACCACAAGGAGAAGCTCGACCCGGGGCGCGATGGCCTTCACCGCCTCCTGGCGGTTGGTGGTGGCATAGCAGATGTCTTCCTTGAAGGGCCCCTTGATGGCGGGGAAGCGCTTCTGCAAGGCTGCGATCACGTCCCTGGTGTCGTCGACCGACAGCGTGGTCTGGGTGACATAGGCGAGCTTCGCGGGGTCCTTCACCTGAAGCCGGCCCACATCCTCCGGCGTCTCGATGAGAACCACCGCGCCCGGCGGAAGCTGCCCCATGGTGCCGATCACCTCCGGGTGGCCGCGGTGTCCGATCAGGATGATCTCAAAGCCCTCGGCATGGTGGCGCTGTGCCTCCATGTGCACTTTGGTCACCAGCGGGCAGGTCGCATCGAGCTGGAACATGTGGCGCGCGGTGGCCGCCGCCGGCACGGATTTCGGCACGCCATGGGCCGAGAACACCACAGGACGGTCGCCGTCCGGAATCTCGTCCAGCTCGTCGACGAATATGGCGCCCTTGGCCTTGAGGTCGTCGACCACGAACTTGTTGTGCACGATCTCGTGGCGCACATAGACCGGTGCCCCGTAGAGGGCGAGCGCCCGCTCCACGATGTCGATCGCCCGCACCACGCCGGCACAGAAGCCGCGCGGCGCCGCGACAAGGATCTTGAGAGGCGGCTTCGTCATGCCCAACAGATGCGTGGGGAGGCGGGGGATGTCAACATCCGGCATGTCAGGCGGGGCATGCCCCTAGAAGATCCGCCCCACATAACGGGTGAGCAGCTCGAACTGGATCCGCTCCCGGGGGCGCAGTTCCCGCACCAGGAAGCGCATGGCCAGCCGCAAGGCCTCACCGCCATCATAGCCGCGACCGGCCCGGTGCTGCACCTCGACGCGGGTGTCGACCACCGCCATGCGCCCCATGGCGTAGGTGGCGCTGCAGAACAGCCAGGCAATGCCCCAGCCGAAGCTGTTGCGCGCATAATCGGCCGCGGCCATGCGTTCCACCTCCGGCCGCCCCAGGCAGAAGACAATTCCATCGGTGTTTGCAACCGGCACCAGCCCATCCTCGCGCGGACCCCGGATGGCGGAATTCTCCAGGCTGAAATGGGCGTTGTCGATGCGGGGCGCCCAGACCCCGATCTCGGGCCGCGACTGCATCACGGCGAGGCACCGCCTGATCAGCCCCGGCCAATCGGCGCAGCTGGTGTCGGCATGGATGACCAGCAGGCGCTCGCCGCGGCAGGCGCTGAGGCAGGCCGCGAACTTCGCCCCCCAGTAGGTCGTGTCGTCGAGGCGCGTCACATCGCCTTCGGCGGGGAAGTGAAATGCGGCGTCCGGGTCGGAATAGACCACATGCGTGTCGAAGCCACCCGTGCGGGCGGCCCGCGCGATGCTGGCCGCTGCGTCATGCATGCCCTTCCACGAGATGATGAAGACCTGTATTTCCATGGCACTCCACAGCTACAGATGGATCGAAATGAGTTCAACTGCCGGGCCGAAAACTCTAGGATCGCCGCGCAATGATCCCGCCAGGGGAGGAGAGGTCTTGAAGGCGCAGCGGAGTTCAGTCCTGACGGCACGGCCGAGGGACAGGGAGCAGCATTCGCTCGGGCAGCTTGCGCTCATCCGGCAGCTGCTTGCCGCCCGCGGGCTCTCGCTGCGGGATTCCATGTTCCTTGCGACGCAGCTTGTCCACCATGGCTTTCACGAGGCCGATGCCGTGCTCTGCACGCTGGTGCGCGAGGTGCCGAATGCCTCCGCCCGGCACTATTTCGCCTGCCTCCAGAAGCGCCATGCGGCGATCCAGTCGCTTCCCGCGCTGAAGGCCGTGCTGCGCGACCAGCCGCGCATGCTGGCGCTCTATGACCCCGCCATGGGCAGCCATTTCATTCCCGGCACGACGCGGGCCGACACGGCGGTGGTCGTGTTCACCACGGTGAACAATAATTTCGGCGTGTCCAACGCGGTGCTCGATGCCATCCTGCAGGAGCAAGGCGTTGCCCGGCTCTATCTCAAGGACCCCACACGCTTCATCTACTTCCGCGGCGTCGTGGGCCTGAGCGACAGCCTGCTGGACCTGCCAGCCGGGGTCGCCCGCCTGCTCGCCGCCAAGGGCATCCGCAACACCATCGTCACGGGCTTCTCCACGGGCGGCCTGCCGGCACTCTATACGGCGGCCGTCCTCGATGCGTCCTCCTGCCTCGCCTTCTCGAGCTACACGGATTTCTCCAAGGCCTCGGCACTTCCCCAGCCGCAGATACACAGGAATATCTCCCGCGAAATCGATTTATCCCAACGCGTGAACACGGCTGACGTCATTGCCCGCTCGAAGGCCGCCCCCGGGTCGTTCCGGATCTACTATGGCCTCGACCATCCCATCGACAGGGCCCATGCCCAGAGCCTCGCGGAATTGCCGCAGGTGCGCCTCCTCGGGCTTGAGGATTGCGGCCATTTCTCCGCCACCGCACTCATGGAGAGCGGAGAGCTCGCAGCCGCCTTCGCGGCTGCGGTGGAGGCAGGCGCCCGGGATGACGGGGGCCTGTCATGACCGAGCTGCTGCTGCAGAAACAGCCGGACCGCTTCGACATCTATCGCCGCCCGCCGGGCATCTGGCTCTCATCTTCGCGCAGGCGCTGGATGGTGACCTCCCCCGACCTGATCCGCGAGGTGATGACGAACAATGCTTTCGCCGTGCCCACCTATGACGTGTCGCGCCTGTCGGAGCGCCTCAACATCGACCTGCGCTTCCTCAACGCGCTGCGGGAATGGATTCCCCTGGCGCATGAGGGCAAACGGCACCGGGCGCTGCGCGCCAGCTTTGCCCGCGCCGTCACCGCGCGCACCGACGCGGCGCTGCTCGCACTGGGCCAGGCGCTCGAGGAGCGGCGCGGCCTGTTCAGCCGGCCTCCGGGCACGGAGCTCTGCCTGTTCAGCGAATTGTTCAGGCCGGCCATGCGACAGGCCATCGCCAGGCTGTCCGACGTTGCCCTGCCCGAAGATCTGCCGGTCGAGGTCATTCCCCAGCTCTTCGACGACACCATTTCGCTGTCGCGCCGCCGCAAGATCAATGCGGTGCTGCAGGACATCTCGAACGCCATTCCGGACTCGCTCGGCGAGGAGGAGCGGCAGACCCGCATGGCGATCATCGCGCTGAGCGCCAACACCCTGCTTGGCTCGGTGTGCCAGACCTTCATCGAGCAGCTGGGCCGCTCCCCCGGCAGGCCGCTCAGCGCGGTGGCATGGGGCCGGGAGCTGACGCGCACTGCGCTGCCGCTGGTGGAAAAGCGCGTGATGAAGCCGGTGCAACTCGGCGGCCAGCAACTGGCACAAGGCGACCGCGTGCGCCTGTTCATCGAGGCCGCCGGCTTCACCGCCGAAGGCAGGCCCTGCTACGACGACCTGTTCTTCGCCGTAGGCCCGCACAAATGCGTGGGGATGAACTTCTCCATCAGGGCATGGCAGTCGGTTGCCGGCTTTCTGTCCACCATCGAGCGCAGCATGACACTCGAGGCCGTCACCGAGCGCGACGGCGACTATGTGTTCAATCTACCCGAAAGGATCGTGGTGAAACTTGATGTCTGATTCCCTTGGCCTGCTCGTCGATGCCGTCTGCCGCGTCAAGTCCATCGATCCCAACACCGTGTCCGCCACCACCGCCATCGAGGACCTGCTGATGGACAGTCTCGACGAGGTGGAGGTGATGATGTTCCTCGAGGACGAGCTCGGCATCGAGATCGACCAGGCGCAGATCGAATCCTGCGTGACGGTGGGTGACTTCGCCGCCGTGATCGACCAGCTCCTCGCCCGCCGCGCAGGGAGCTGAACTTCGCCATGCATGACACCGCACGGGCGCTGGGCCGCCTGTTCTTCAACACCTATTGCAGCGCCGAAGGACAGGCGACGATCCTCGACATCGGCGCCATGAACGTCAATGGCTCGCTCCGCGCCGAGGCGCCTCCAGGCTTGCGCTACATCGGGATCGACATGGAGCCCGGCCCCGGTGTCGACATCGTGGTCGACGACCCGGGCATGCTGCCCTTCGAGACGGCATCCGCCGACGTCGTGGTCAGTTCCTCCTGCTTCGAGCATGCCGAGCATTTCTGGCTGCTCTTCGGCGAGGTGCAGAGGGTGCTGAAGCCCGGCGGGCTTTTCTATGTGAATACGCCCTCGAACGGCCCCTACCACCGCTACCCGACGGATTGCTGGCGCTTCTACCCCGATGCCGGCCTGGCGCTGGAGCGCTGGGGCCGCAAGCTGGGCCACGCGACCCTGCTGCTCGAATCCTTCATCGCCTCGAATGACGGCGGGGTGTGGAACGACTTCGTCGCGGTGTTCCTGAGAGACCAGGCCCATGAGCAGCAACATCCAAGACGCATCGCCGATTCGGCGCGCGGCCTCTCCAACGTCTGGCGGCGCGATGGCGGAGAGCTGGCACTCCGGCGCGAGGTTGCCCTGCCGGAGGACTTGCGGCGCCTGAAGCGGTGCCAGTCCGAAGTGGAACGCCTGTCGTCGGAACTGGCGATGGCGCGGACGAGGCTGCGGCAGCTGGAAGGCAATGCGGAAGGCTCGGAGCAGGGTGCGTGATCGTCATCCCGGAGCGGCAGCTGGTGCTGCTTTTGCCCTGGAAATGCGCCAGCCAGACTCTGCGCGCGAGGCTGCGGGCACATGATGCGCTGAGCCATCCGGCCTTCTTCCATGTGAACGAAGCGCTCGGCCGCATCAGCCATCAGCATCTCACCCTGGCGAGCTTTCGCGCCCTGCCCGAGAGCGCACGGGGCTACCGGATCGCGGTTTTCGTTCGCAACCCCTATGACCGGGTCTGTTCGGGCTTCACGCAGCTGCGCCGCGACGTCGTCTGGCAAAGGCATGCGGCATTTCCGGGCGAGGCCGTGAAGGCCACGGTCATGCGCCAGCTCGATGACATCGCGATTACCCTTGGCGAGGCACGGGGCAGCGCAAGCCGATGGTTCGCGCGACTGCCGGAACAGGTGGTGCTGTGCGATGGCTTCAACACCAGCATCCCGCTGCATCCCTGCCATTACTGGACGCATGAGGAGGGCCACGCAGGCAGTGGATTTTATCGGCCGCGTGGAACAGTTCGAAACCGACTTCCAGCGGCTTTGCCGGGAATTCGATCTGCCGGGCGCGACGCAGGACAGCAGCAATGTCTCGAAGCTGCCGGCAGCAGCCGCGCCCGGCCAGTACCGCCATGCCGGGAGGCTGGACGCCTCGGCTCTGGCGCGCATCAACAGGCTCTTCGCCGCGGATTTCGCCTGCTTCGGCTACCCGGTGATCGAGCCCCCGGCAGGCGCCAGCGCTTGACGGCTGGGCAGGGGCCCTGCTCAATCCTCCAATGTCCGAAACACGCGCCGAGATCCGCCTGCCCACCCGCGAACTCCGTGACGACCTCACCTTCTTCACCAAGACCCTGAAGATGCGGCTGGACATGATCTATCCAGCCGACAATCCGGAGGTCGCGGTGCTGTCGGGCCATGGCCTGAGACTGCGGATCGAGAAGGGCGCCACAGAGGCCCCCGGCACGCTGCGGATTCTCACCGGGGATCCGGACGGTTTCGCCGGAGGCCAGCGCCAGCTCGCCGCCCCCAATGGCACCCGAATCGAGATCGACGAGCTTGACCCGCCGCTGGTGCTGCCCAAGACCGAGCACGCCTTCGTGGTGCGGCGGCTGGCCGACCAGGCGCCCTGGGTGATCGGCCGGGCCGGCATGCTCTACCGCGATCTCGTGCCGTCACGTCTGGGCGGCGCGATGATTGCGTCCCACATCCGCATTCCGGATGGCGGGCCGGTGCCGGACATGGTGCATTTCCACAAGGTGGGCTTCCAGCTGATCTTCTGCATCCGGGGCTGGGTCGACGTGGTCTACGAGGATCAGGGCGGACCCATCCGGCTGCACCCGGGCGACTGCTTCATCCAGCCCCCCGAAATCCGCCACCGCGTGCTGGAGGCGAGCGACGGCATCGAGGTGATCGAGATCGGCGTTCCCGCCGAGCACGTGACCGAGATCGACCATGAGATGGTGCTGCCCACGGCGGAACTCAGGCCCGAGCGCGAATGGCAGGGCCAGCGCTTCGTCCACAATGTTGGGGCAACGGGAGAGTTCAGGCCGTTCCGCCTGCCGGGCTTCGTGGCGCGGGACACGACCATCAATGGCAACACCAAAGGTGTGGCCTCCGTCATGGTGGTCCGGCCCGTTGGCGGGGAGACCCGCTGGACAGTGCATCACGGCGACATCCTGTTCAGCTTCGTGATGAAGGGCAGCATGGTGCTGGAGGGCGAGGGCAAGGAACCCTTCACCCTGTCGGCGGGCGATGCCTTCGTGATTCCGCCCGGCCTCAGGACGCGCTATTCCACGCCCTCCGCCGATCTGGAACTGCTGGAGGTGTCGCTGCCCGGTGTCTTTTCCACAGAGCAGGTCTGACGTCAGGGCTGCTTGACTTGGGTGTGGAACGGCCTAGCCTACAACCTGTTCAGCACAGCGCCCTGTGCGGAAGAGACCGGGTCACACCGGCGCCGAAGGAGCAACCGCCCCGGAAACTCTCAGGCAAAAGGACCGGCAGGGCGTAAGGTCGAACTCTGGAGAGCAGCGGACCCACTGACATGGTCCGCTCACCGAAGGAGCAAGCATCCGGAACCCGGATGCGAAATCTCTCAGGTCTCGTACAGAGGGGGCAGATCCGGTCTCGCCGGGTCTGGCCAATCCTTGTCCGGAGACCTGACTCTCATGAGCGATGACGCTCCCAAACGAACATCCCTGTACGATGAGCACGTGAAGCTCGGCGCCCGCATGGTGCCCTTCGCCGGCTATGACATGCCTGTGCAATATCCCGCCGGCATCATCGCCGAGCACAACTGGACGCGGCAGAACGCCGGCCTCTTCGACGTCTCCCACATGGGCCAGTGCCTGATCGAGGGTGCGGGCTTCGAAGCCGTGGCCAAGGCCATGGAAGCGCTGGTGCCCGCCGACCTCCTCAGCCTCAAGCCGCGCCAGCAGCGCTATTCGCAGTTCCTCAACGAGCAGGGCGGCACGCTGGACGACCTGATGATCACGCGGCACGAAAAGGACGGCACGCTCTACGTCGTCGTCAACGCCGGCCGCAAGGAGCATGATTACGGCTGGATGCAGCAGCACCTTCCGCCAAGCGTCAAGCTCACGCGCCGCGACGATCTCTCGCTGATGGCCCTGCAGGGCCCGAAGGCGGAGGAGGCGCTGGCGAAGCTCGCGCCTGCAGTGAAGGACATCGCCTTCATGCATTATGCCGACGTCGAGATCGGCGGCATCAAGGCCCATGTCTCGCGCTCGGGCTATACCGGCGAGGACGGCTTCGAGATCTCGGTGTCGAATGCCGATGCGCCGAAGCTGTGGGCTCTGCTGCTCTCCGATCCGCTGGTGAAGCCGGTGGGCCTCGGGGCGCGCGATTCGCTGCGGCTGGAAGGCGGCCTCTGCCTCTATGGCCATGAGCTCGACGAGGCGATCTCGCCCGTCGAGGCCGATCTCGTCTGGTCGATCCAGAAGCGCCGCCGCACGGAAGGCGGCTTCATCGGCGCTGCGCGGGTTCAGAAGGAGCTGGCGAACGGCACGGCGCGGAAACGCGTCGGCATCAAGCCCGAGGGCCGGGCGCCGGCGCGCGACGGCACGGTCATCACCGATATGTCGGGCCGCGAGATCGGCAAGGTGACCTCGGGCGGCTTCGGCCCCTCGGTCAATGGACCCGTCGCCATGGGCTATGTCGAGACCGCTTCGTCACAGCCCGGAACGAAAATCAATCTCGTCGTGCGCGGGCAGCCGATGCCGGCCGCGATCGTCACTCTTCCCTTCATTCCCAACCGCTTCAAACGCTAGGAGCCTCTCCACATGACTGCCAAGTACAGCAAGGACCATGAGTGGGTGATCGTCGAGAACGGCATCGCCACCATCGGCATCACCAACCACGCCCAGGAGCAGCTGGGCGACGTGGTCTTCATCGAGCTCCCCGCCATCGGCAAGAAGGTCGCGGCCCATGACCAGGCCGCCGTCGTCGAAAGCGTCAAGGCCGCGAGCGAAGTCTACGTGCCGGTGTCCGGTGAAGTGGTCGAGGTGAACAAGGAACTCGAGGGCGACCCGGCCCTCGTCAACCGCGAGGCCGAAGGCTGCGCATGGTTCATGAAGGTGAAGCTGTCCAACCCGTCGGAACTCGACGCGCTGATGGACAAGGCTGCCTACGACAAGCTGGTGAACGGATAAGCATCATGGCCTCCCGCCCGACATTCGCCGAGCTCGAACCCGGCGCCAATTTCATTGCCCGTCACATCGGTCCCGACCAGGCCGACACCGCCGAGATGCTGAAGAGCCTCGGCGCCGCCTCGCTCGAGGACTTCATCGCCCGCGTGGTGCCGGAGAACATCCGCACCAAGCGGCCGCTCGAACTCAAGAAGGCGATGCCGGAGCGCACCGCACTCTCCTATCTCCGCACCATGGCGGAGCGGAACGACGTCTTCGTCTCGATGATCGGCATGGGCTACTACGGCACCATCACGCCCAAGGTCATCCTGCGCAACGTGCTGGAGAACCCCGGCTGGTACACCGCCTACACGCCCTACCAGGCGGAGGTGAGCCAGGGCCGCCTCGAGGCGTTGCTGAACTTCCAGCAGATGATCATCGACATGACCGGCCTCGAAATCGCCAATGCCTCGCTGCTCGACGAGAGCACCGCGGCGGCCGAGGCGATGAGCATGGCGAAGCGCGTGGTGAAGACCACGGCCAACTGTTTCTTCGTCGATCGCGACACGCACCCGCAGACAATTGGCGTGATCGAGACGCGCGCGCGGTCCTTTGGCTATGACGTCGTCATCGGCGACCCGATGAAGGACCTGAAGCCCGAGACCGTCTTCGCCGCACTCCTCTCCTATCCCGGCTCCTCGGGCGAGGTGCGCGATTTCCGCGGCGTGATCGCAAAGCTCCATGGTGCCGGTGCGCTGGCCATCATGGCGACCGACCTTCTCGCCCTGGCGCTGTTGACGCCGCCCGGTGAACTGGGCGCCGACATCGCCATCGGCTCGGCCCAGCGCTTCGGCGTGCCCATGGGCTATGGCGGCCCGCATGCCGCCTTCTTCGCCACCAAGGACGAATACAAGCGCGCCATGCCGGGCCGCGTCATCGGCGTCTCGGTCGATGCCGAGGGCCACCGTGCGCTGCGCATGGCGCTGCAGACGCGCGAGCAGCACATCCGCCGCGAGAAGGCGACGAGCAACATCTGCACGGCACAGGTGCTCCTCGCCGTCATCGCCGCCATGTTCGCCGTCTACAACGGGCCGAAGGGCATCCGGAAGATGGCCGAGCGCACCCACCGCATGGCGGAAATCTTCGCCGCCGCGGTGACAGGCTTCGGCTACGAGGTGGTGACGAAGTCGTTCTTCGACACGGTCACCATCCATGCCCCCGGCCGCGCGCATGCGCTGTGGGCCAGGGCCAAGGAACAGCGCATCAACCTGCGCTTCGTCGATTCCGATCACCTCGGCATCTCCTTCGACCAGTCGGTGCGCCGGCAGGAGCTGGAACGGCTGCTGAGCGTGTTCAAGACCGATGCGCTGGAGCGCATCTCGATCGACGCCGTCGACGCCAAGGTGAAGGAGACGATCCCGGAGCCACTGCGCCGGACCTCGTGCTACCTCACCCACCCGGTGTTCTCGATGTATCATTCGGAAACCGAGATGCTGCGCTACCTCCGCCACCTGCAGGTGAAGGACGTGGCGCTCGACCAGGCGATGATTCCGCTGGGTTCCTGCACCATGAAGCTCAACGCCACGACGGAGATGATCCCCGTCACCTGGCGCAGCTTCTCCATGCTGCATCCCTTCGCCCCCCTCGAACAGGCGCAGGGCTACCAGCAGCTCTTCGAGGAGCTGGAGGAGATGCTGGCGGAGATCACCGGCTTCGACGCCGTGTCGCTGCAGCCCAATGCCGGCAGCCAGGGCGAATATGCGGGCCTGCTCGCCATCCGCGGCTATCACGCCGCGCGCGGTGAAGCTCAGCGCGACGTCTGCCTCATCCCCGTCTCGGCCCATGGCACCAACCCGGCCTCCGCCGTCATGGCGGGCATGAAGGTCGTCGTCGTGGCCTGCGACGAGCATGGCAACGTCGACGTCGCCGACCTGAAGAAGAAGGCCGCCGAGCACAAGGACCACCTCGCCGCCCTGATGATCACCTATCCCTCGACCCATGGCGTGTTCGAGACGGCGATCAAGGAAATCTGCGACACCGTCCATGCCAATGGCGGTCAGGTCTATCTCGACGGCGCCAACCTCAATGCCCAGGTCGGGCTCGTGCGCCCGGCCGAGCTCGGCGCCGACGTCTGCCACATGAACCTGCACAAGACCTTCTGCATCCCGCATGGCGGCGGCGGGCCGGGTGTCGGTCCCATCGGCGTCAAGGCGCATCTGGCACCCTTCCTGCCCGGCCATGGCGTGGTCACCGGCGTCAACCCCGCGGCGGGCCGCGACCAGAGCCAGGGTGCTGTCTCGGCTGCACCCTGGGGCTCGGCCTCGATCCTGCCGATCTCATGGACCTACATCGCCATGATGGGCGGCGAGGGGCTGAAGCGGGCGACGATGATGGCGATCCTCAACGCCAACTACATGGCGCGGCGGCTCGATCCGCATTTCCCGGTGCTCTACAAGGGTCCCGGCGGCTTCGTGGCGCATGAATGCATCATCGACCTCAGGTGGCTGAAGGAACGCACCGGCCTCTCGGTCGAGGACGTGGCCAAGCGCCTCGTCGACTATGGCTTCCACGCCCCCACCATGTCCTTCCCGGTGCCCGACACGCTGATGATCGAGCCCACCGAGTCGGAAGGGAAGCGCGAGCTCGACCGCTTCTGCGATGCCATGATCGAGATCCGCAAGGAGATCGCCGAGGTGGAGGAGGGCAAGGCCGACAAGCTCGACAACGTGCTGAAGAACGCGCCCCACACCCACCGCCTGCTGCTGGGCGACTGGAAGCACCCCTACTCGAAGGAGAAGGCCTTCTTCCCCTTGAAGGGCTATCCGAACGACAAGTACTGGCCGCCGGTGGCGCGCGTCGACAACGTCTTTGGCGACAGGAACCTCGTCTGCACCTGCCCGCCCATGGCGAATTACATGGAGGCGGCGGAGTAGGGCGTCGCTCACGCCTGCCGCCTTCACGCTCACACCTCACCTCGCCCGGGCTTGACCCGGGCGTCCTTTTTCGTGGCCGCCAGAAAGGATGCCCCGGTCAAGCCGGGGCAAGGTGAATGACGGGTGTTGCCTTGATGCAGTGGGTCCTCAAGTTGGCGAGACTGGCATCTCCACCATCTCCCCCAGCCCGAACCCCCGCGAGGACAGCGCGGCGAAGGCCTTGGTGAGCGGAATATCCGTCACCCGCACCCGTTCGGCCTCGACGATCATCACCGCGCCCGCCTGAGGCGTCGGCGAATCCATCATGAACACCACGCTGTGGGTTCCCTCCAGCGTGGACCCCATCAGGATGCCCACCTGCCAGGCGTCGTCGAAGCGCACCAGCACCACCGGGTGGTCCGACGTCTCGCCCGGTGCGACCACCTCGTTGCTCAGCGACTTGAGCAGGCCATAGACCGGCAGGCGGCCGAGAAAATGCGTCTCGATCTTCTCCACCGCGCCGCGCGCGGCGCGGCTCTGCGCGAAGAATCCGGCCAGGAAGCTGACGGCGATGATGCCGAAGAGCGCCACGAGGATCGCCGCACTGACCCCCGCCACGGTCTTCACCGGCAGCTGCTCCGAGATCGGCTCCACCACCTTCTGCGCGGCGGTGAGGATCTTGCCCACGAAGAACGCGAGGATGCCGATGGGCAGCAGGAAGACCACCGCCCCCGTCACCGTCGTGCGAATGAGTTTCATCATGCTGTGTGCCCTCCTTCACGCGCTTAGAACGTGCAGGCGCCGGAGTGTCAACCTGCGGCACCCTTGCGAAGTTTCCCGCCCGGCGGGCAGAATATGCGCTCGGCGGAACGGAGGGCGGCGGCATGTCCACACTTCAGTACGACGAGGCGACCAGCGAAGCAGCTGGAGGAGATCTATCTCGGCCCCGACATCGTGGCCCAGCGCGCCCACACCATGGCACTGCTCGGCCTGAAGCCGGGCGAGAAGGTGCTCGACATCGGCAGCGGCCCCGGCTTCCTGTGCACCGACATGGCGGCTGCCGTGGGACCCCAGGGCCAGGTGCGCGGCATCGACATTTCGCCGGTCATGGTGGCGCGCGCCGCCGCGCGGAACCCTGAAAGCTGGGTCAGCTTCGCCACGGGCGATGCCACGAAGCTCGGACGAGGCGGACGCCTCCTATGACGTCGTCGTCAGCGTGCAGGTGGCGGAATACGTGCCCGACATCGATGCCTTCTGCCGCGAGGCCTTCCGCGTGCTGAAGCCGGGCGGCCGGGCACTGCTCGTGGCCACCGACTGGGATGCCATCGCCTGGTACTCGCGCGATCCCGCCCGCATGCAGCGCGTGCTCGCGGCCTTCGCGCCCCATTGCACCAACAGCGCGCTGCCGCGCACGCTCGCCCGCCACCTGCGCGGCGCGGGCTTCGCGCTGGGCGCGGTGACGCCCTATCCCATCCTCAATCACGGCTGGAAGGACGACAGCTACAGCTGCCGCATCATGCCCTTCATCACGGCCTATATCACCCGCCAGAACAGCCTGCCGGCGGACGAGCTCGCCGCCTGGGCCGAGGAGCAGCGCGCGCTGGGCGAGAGCGGCGAATACTACTTCCTCACCTGCCGCATGTTCTTCGCGGCGACGAAGCCGGCGTGAGAGAAGCGCACCCCCTGATGCCGTCTTCCCGGCGAAAGCCGGGATCCAGCTTTCCACGGGGCCGCGGCCCGAAGCTGGGCCCCGGCTTTCGCCGGGGTGACGCGATCGAGAGAACGGGGCACACCGCCCAAACAAAAAGCCCGGCCTCTCGGCCGGGCTTTTCAAATCGTCCTGAGGTGAACCTCAGTTCAGCCGGTTCTTCACCGCTTCGATGGACGAGGCGATGAGGTCGGCGCCCTTGGCACCCTTGGCCGCTTCGGCGGCAAGGTGGTGGGAGGCGGCGATGGCGAGGTCGGTCGCCACGTTGCGCACGTCCTTGATCGCGGCGGCTTCCGCCTGGGCGATCTTCTGCTCGGCCTGGCTGGGAGCGGCGCTCCAGCGACTCGGTCAGCTTGCGGCGCGTCTCGGCGGCGAACTCCTCGGCATCGGCCTTGGCGGCGGAGATGATGGAGGCAGCCTCCTTCTCGGCGTCGAGGCGCTTCTGCTTGTATTCGGCGAGAAGCGCTTCGGCGTCCTTGCGGAGCTGCGTTGCGTGCTCGAGTTCCTTGCGGATCCGCTCCGCGCGGTTGTCGAGGCCGGCGGCCATGCTTCTTGAAGGCGCCGGCATAGGCGGCGATGGCGAGGAAGATGATCAGCGCCACCAGGGCGAAGAATGTTGCGTCGAAATGCATCGTTCTTCTCCCTTAGCCCTTGAGCCCGGCGATGGCCTTGGCGGCCTGTTCCTTGCTCACCGTCGCGCCGGTCAGCGCCGAGACGATCTCGGCGGCGGTTTCGGCGGCAACCTCGTTGACGTCCTGCATGGCCTTCGCCTTGGTGGCGGAGATGCGGGAGTCGGCCTCGGCGAGCTTCGCCGACAGGGTCTTCTCGAGGGCCGAGCGCTCGGTCTCGATTTCGGCCGTGATCTTGGTGCGCGTCTCGGTGGCGATCCCCTGCGCATTGGCGCGGGCATCGGCCAGCGACTTCTCGTAGTGCTGGATCGCCGCCTCGGTCTCGTGCTTCAGCGCCGAGGCCTTCGAGAGGTCGCTCTCGATGGCCTTGTGGCGGTTGGTCAGCACCGCTGCCATGCGCGGCAGCGCCACCTTGCTCATCAGCAGGTAGAGCAGCGCGAAGAAGATCACCAGCCAGAAGATCTGGGAGGGGAAGGAATGCGCGTCCATCGGCGGGAAGCCGCCGTGGCCGCCTTCCGCGCCCGTGCCCTCGGTGGTGGCCGTGGCCGCACCCTTCCTCGCCCGCTGCCGGGGCAGGGGCTTCGGTGGTGGTGGCCTGGGCGACGACGAGTGTCGATTGCGACATGTCTTGAGCCTCAAAAGGGGAAGCCTGTGCGGATGTTCAGGCCCGCCAGGCTTCCGTTCGGTTTGCCGTGAAGGATTAGACGGCGAACAGCAGGAGGAGTGCGACGACCAGCGAGAAGATGCCGAGGCCTTCGGCCAGGGCCGCGCCGATCAGGGCGTTGGTGAACTGGGCAGCGGCAGCGGCGGGGTTGCGGAGCGCACCCGACAGGAAGTTGCCGAAGATGTGGCCCACGCCGATACCGGCGCCACCCATGCCGATGCAAGCAATGCCGGCGCCGATGTACTTAGCTGCGAGCGGATCCATTAGTCTCTCCTTGAGTTTTGTATGGATGTTGATGTTGAAGGCTTAGTGATGGGTATGCAGCGCGTCGTTGAGATAGACGCAGGTCAGGATGGCGAAGACGAAGGCCTGCAGGAACGCGACCAGGAATTCGAGAGCCGTCAGCGCCACCGCCATGCCGAGCGGCGCGATCGAGCCGATGATGCCGCCGATGCCCATCGAGGCCAGCAGCACCACGAAGCCCGCGAACACCTTCAGCACGATGTGGCCGGCCAGCATGTTGCCGAACAGACGCAGGCCGAGGCTCACCGGGCGCGACAGGAACGAGATGATCTCGATCACCGAGATGAAGGGCAGGATCACCATCGGCACGCCCGACGGCACGAACAGCTTGAACCAGCCCAGCCCGTGCTTGGCGATGCCGACGACGACGACCAGCGCGATCACGAAGACGGCGAGCGTGGCGGTGACCACCACGTGGCTCGTCACGGTGAAGAAATACGGGAACATGCCGAGCATGTTGGCGACGAGCACGAAGGAGAAGATGGTGAAGACCAGCGGGAAGAAGGCCTTGCCCTCATGGCCCAGCACGTTACGCACCATGTTGTGGATGAACTCGTACCACAGTTCGCCGATCGACTGCAGGCGGCCCGGCACCAGCGCGCCGCGCGCCGCCGAGATCAGCAGGAACAGCGTGACGAAGGCCACGATGATGCCCATGAACAGCGACGAGTTGGTGAAGCTGATCTCGTAGCCCGCAATGTTCCAGGGGCCGGCGAGGTCATGCAACCGGAACTGATGGATCGGATCGATGGGGTTGGCCAAGGTCAGTCCTCTTCGTCGTCGTCATCATCAGAGGCCGCTTTGGGCGGCGGGTTCGCATTCAGGCGTTCCTGGGCCGGGGGCACCCTGTTGGCCGCGCGGGCCAGGTTCAGGAAGCCGGCTCCAAACCCCAGGAGCAGGAAAATGATCAGGCCGAAGGGCAACGTCCCGAACAGCCAGTCGATGCCGTAGCCGATGAGGCCGCCGACCAGCGTTCCGGCGGCGAATTCGCTGATGAGCCTGTAGCCCCTCGCATAGTCCGAGGTGCTCTGCATGCTCGCCGGCGGCTTCGCACTTTCGGCAATCTCCGAGCGCTCCGCCGCGATGCGGCCGGAAAGCTCCTTGAGACGTGCCGAGAGGTCGCCCAGCTCGGGATCGGAAGAACCCTGTTTCGGCCCCTTGTTGCCAGATTTCGTCATATGACAGACCTCCAGACAAACGGCGGGCGCGCTCGGAAATTCTTCCCTTCCAAAGCGGGCGCACCATAGTTGCGGGCCGAAATTGTGTCAAGAAATGGATTTGGCTTTTAAGTAATTGATTATAAAAAGGTATTTACCTCTGGAATGGGCTGCGTCGATTCGCGCCGCAGTGCGGCGCCGCAAAGCCCGGTTGCCGAGGCTGTGGCCTCCCGCGTTCTTTCGGCTCGCGGCGGGCGTCTCGCCGGGGCGCGGCGGGTCCGCTGCCCGGCACCTGCGTCCGGTCCAGTGTCGCCATCTTCCGTGCCACGTGCCGGGCAATCTCTGCCATAGCGTATAAGCCGTGTGAATACGCGGCCTCGACGGCGAAGGAATCGATTCATGCGCGCCACCACGTTTGCCTTGCCGTCGCCGCCTCGGCGCGCTCCGGCGCGCAGGGCTCGCGGCGCAAGTTGCCGACTGCAACAGTGACGGGCGGAGACATCATGAGGGCTGCAGCCACGCTTATCGACGGCGGCAAGACGACACAACGATGCGCTGGCCGTCGCCTATTGCAACCGTGGCAATGCGCTATGACGACAAGGGTGACGATGATGGCGCCAGTCGCCGATACACGCGCCTCGATCAAGCTGAGGCCGGCTACGTCGAGACTTGTCTCAATGCGCTTCTCCAATCAGGGCGCAGATTACGACAGCGCCATCGGGGACTCTACCCGGTCATCGGATAAAGCCCGCATGCCAAGGCCGTCAATCACGTCGCGCCCGCGTCTATGAGCAGGGCGAACTAAGGGACGCCGGCTACGAGGAACTGCCAACTGGCGCCGAGACAAAGGACGGTCAGAAGAAGATCGCTGAAGTGAAGCAGAAGCCGGGCCAGACGGCGATCTCTGCACCGCCGGGCCTTCAATCGCTCACCAGCCCGGGCATTCCCGCATCTTCGTTGCGGCCCCCAGGTTGCCGGATCGCCCGCCTTGTCGGGTGAGGAGGCAAGGCGAGGCCTCGACAGCAGCCCCATCCGCGACCAGCTCCGCCCGCAGCGCCTCCGGCCCGGTGAAGTGGATGCCCTTCATGCCCACGGCCTCCGCACCCTTGACGTTCTTCAGCGCTGTCGTCGATGAACACGCAGGACGCCGCCGCGAGGCCGTTACGCTCCAGCAGCAGGCGGTAGATCGCCGGGTCGGGCTTGATCACCCGCTCGTCGCCCGAAACCACGATGTCGCGGAACGCGCCAGGAAGGGGAAGCGCTCCAGCGTCTCCTTGAACTTGTCCTGGTTGAAGTTGGTGATGGCATAGAGCGGCGTGCCGCGCGCGCTGGAGCTCCTCCAGGATCTCACGCTGCCGTCGATCGGCCCGAGCACCGTCTCGTGCCAGCGCAGGTCATAGGCGGCGATCGCCTCGGCATGCTGGGGAAAGCGCGCGCTCGCCTCGTCACGGCTTCGGCAAAGCTGCGGCCGAGGTCCTGCTCCATGTTCCAGTCGTGGGTGCAGACATTGGCGATGAACCACTCCACCTCGTCCTCCGTCGCGAAGATCTTGCGATAGAGCGCGCGCGGCTCCCAGTGGACCAGCACATTGCCGATGTCGAAGACGACGTTCATCGACGGCACTTACGCCGCCGACTTCTCGTCCACCAGCGTCTCGGCCTCGGCGAGGTTCACCGACACCAGCTGCGAGACGCCGCGTTCCAGCATGGTCACGCCGAACAGGCGGTGCATGCGGGCCATGGTGAGCGCGTGGTGGGTGATGATCAGGAAGCGCGTCTCGGTGCGCTCCAGCATCGCGTCCAGCAGGTTGCAGAAGCGTTCCACGTTGTGGTCGTCGAGCGGCGCGTCGACTTCGTCGAGCACGCAGATCGGCGAGGGGTTGGTGAGGAACACCGCGAAGATCAGCGCCATGGCGGTCAGCGTCTGCTCGCCGCCCGAGAGCAGCGACAGCGTCGTCGGCTTCTTGCCGGGCGGGTTGGCGATCAGCTCGAGGCCGGCTTCCAGCGGGTCGTCCGATTCGATCAGCTGCAGTTCCGCCTTGCCGCCGCCGAACAGCGTGGTGAAGAGTTCGCCGAACTTCTGGTTCACCGTGCCGAAGGCGTCGAGCAGGCGCTGGCGGCCCTCGCGGTTGAGGCTCGAAATGCCGCCGCGCAGCTTGTTGATGGCCTGGATCAGGTCGTCGCGTTCCTTGATGAGGCCCTCGAGCTGCTTGGCCACTTCCTCGGCCTCTTCGTCGGCGCGCAGGTTGACGCCGCCCAGCCGCTCGCGGTCCTCGCGCAGGCCCTGCAGCTTGCGCTCGATGTCATGCCACTCCATCAGCTGCTCGGGGTCGAGGCCGGTGGTGGAGATCACCTCGTCGGGTGCGCAGTTGAGCGCCTCGGTGATGCGCTGCTCGCATTCGGCAAGCCGCTCGGTGCTGGCTTCGAGGCGGGCGCCCAGGCGGGCATGTTCCTCGCGCGCGGCGGACAGCAGCTCCTGCACGGCGCGCAGTTCCTGGTCGGCCTGGCGCACGTCGTTCTCGGCGGTCTGCAGCGCGTCGGAGGCGGCCTTCTTTTCCTGCTCGGCCTCGGCCAGCGTGTTCATCAGCTTCAGGCGGCGGTCCGCCAGCAGCTGCGGCAGCTCGGAAAGCTCGATGATGGCGGCGCGGGTTTCCTCGGCGCGCGCGGTCAGCTGCTCGATCTGCTCGTTGGCGCGCGCGGCGCGCGACGTCCACTGGGCGATTTCCGCCTCGATGGCGCGGATGCGGTCGGTGCGGGCGCGGGCCTCGCGCTCCAGGCCGTCATGCGTGGCGCGGGCCTCGGCATAGGCGGCGCGCTCGCTGTTCACCGTATTGCGGAGGTCGTTCAACTCGACCTGCAGATCGTCGAGCACCGGCAGCTCGGCGGCCTCGGCGGTGGCTTCCTCGAGCCGGGCGCGCGCTTCCTCGAGGGCTTCCTCGATGCGGCGCTGGGCTTCGTCCAGGGCACTGGTCTGGGCCAGTCGCTCGGACACCTGGCGCTCATGCTGGGTCAGCGCGCGGCGCGCGAAGTCGACGGCGGAGACGGCGGCGCGGTGGCCCTCGCGCTTCTCGCGCTCGAAGCGGGTGGCGGTCTCGATGGCGGCGCGGGCCGCCTCGAAATGGCCCTGCGCTTCTTCCGAAGCGGCGATGGCCTGTTC
>CAVSCE010000014.1:0-336218 GCA_963726375.1 uncultured Chloroflexia bacterium
ACAGAACTTCAGGCCGAGCGGATCGAGGAAATCGCGGATTTCGACGGCATCCATAAACGCATTGGTCAGCCACTGCCCACCGAAATACCAGGGGTGCGGCGGCAGGTTTTCAAGAAGCAATTCGACGCCAGCCGGATCCAGCTCCTGGACGGAGCGGCGCAGGTTGTCGTAAAGCGCCTTACGATCGCGGATGGGGTGATCCAGGCTCATCGCGCCCGGGTGGATGACGACCTTTGGGACGCCAACGAAGTACGGGGCGATTGTGCGGGTCAGATCGATCGTCTTCTGAAGAAGCTCCCGAGAGGCGACCCGCTGGCGCTCATCCAGGGTGCAGAGGTCCACCAGCGAGCGCTCCCAGAATTCTGGGGCGTGAACCACCAGCTTAAGCGGCTGGGACGAGCTCGCCGAAAAATCGATGCCAGGGTATGCCTCATCCAGATCCTGGTCGGTGAAATGGAACTCAAGCATGTGGGGGTGATACTGGAGCAATTCTTCGAAATCCCGGAAGCGAACTGTGAAGCCGTACTCCATCGGGAGCATCTGCTGGGCTTCCAGGGAGAAGGTGATCCCCAGGTCGCGGTCCAGGAAAGGCTCATCTACTTCGATCTCCCGCTGGACGACCCTTCCGAGCAGTCGAGTGTAATTCTGGGGCGAGAGTCCTAATGCCGGGCTTTTCACAGCGACCTTGTCGGAAGTGATCGTCTCCCCAGGCAAGATTCGTTTTGCTGCGACCAGGCTCTTGCCGAGGACTTCGCGGTTCAGGATTTCGCCGCGCGAGATAAATTTCTCCTCCCCCGTGCCCATCGCGATCGTTACCTGATGGATATCGCGCACCATTTTTGTAAAACCTTGTGGTTCCAGGCTGGCGGCGTGATCGGGGCCGTCCATTGTCCGATCCAGGGTCAGGTGGCGTTCAAGAATGCTGGCGCCCATCACGGCCGCAGCGGTAGAGACGGCGATGCCTCGTTCGTGTCCCGAGTAACCCACCGGCACGTTGAATCTGCGGAGCTGGTTCATGAAGCGCAGGTTGATATCTTCAAACGCCGCCGGATAGGTGCTGTTGCAGTGGAGCAGGGCAAAATCGACGCCTTTCTGCTTCAGAAAATCGACCGTGATTTCCACTTCGTGCATATGCGACATACCCGTTGAGAGCAACAGCGGTTTGCCCTTTGACGCCAGGTGGTTAAGCAGCGGAAGATTTGTCAGGTCGGCGGAAGCAACTTTAAATGCCGGCACATCAAGCCCATCCAGGAAATCGGCGCTGTCGGTGTCGAATGCAGAGCACAGGAAGGTGATCCCTTGGGCGCGGCAGTGGTCTGCGATTGTATAGAAAGCAGCGTTGGTCAGCTCCACCTGCTGAAGGATTGGGAGCAGATAACGCAGCGTCTTTTCGCCTGAGTTGGCATTGTCCAGGTATTTCCTGGCATAGACTTTTTCCAGGTTGCGCTTTTGGAATTTAACCGCATCTGCGCCGGCTTCGACAGCGACATCGATCAGCTTGAGCGCAAGGTCGAGAAAACCATTGTGGTTCACACCGATCTCGGCGATTACATAGGTCGGCTGTCCATCGCCAACCAGGCGGTCTCCAATTTTTATCAAGGGCATTTGGACCTCCAATTATTTCCGTTTGGATCCGGTTTCGAGGACCTGAAAACCGAGATCGTCAAAGCTGATTTCGCCCCCCTCGAGCAAGCGTTCGGCTCGGCGCCAGTCATCGGCAGAATCGATATCGATCCAGTCGTTGGGTGGGATGACCAGCGGCAGGACGGCATCACCGGTCATAGAGTTTTTAAGCAGGATCGTGTCGCTCCAGACGGCGTCCACGTAGCCCGTCTGCCAGTAGACGTCCGGTAAGAGCTGGCGCGGCATGTTGTACGGCTCGCGGTATTCGGTCTGGATCAGCGGCTTCATCAGCCCGTCCTCCCCGATCCGCCACATTTTGTATGGATTTTGGAACGGAGCACATACGGTCCGAACCGCATCCGCCTCGGGGTGTTCCAGCAGGCGGTGGACCGCCTGATCGATGTGCCACACCCTGACGAAGAGGGGAGGTAGGGCGGAGCTGGACGACGATATCGGGCTGATAAGCCTCATTCTCCTGAAGCCATTCCAGTGCGTGCTGGAAGACGGGCAGATCCGGCGTGCTGTCTTCGGCAAGATGCGCCGGACGGATGAACGGCGTCTCAGCCCCATAGCGACGGGAAAATCCGGCGATCTCTTCATCATCGGTGGAGACGATCACCCGGTTGACGGTCTCAGAGGCCAGGCCGGCGGCAATGCTGAAAGCGATGAGCGGAAAACCGGCGAACGGGAGAATATTCTTGCGAGGGATGCTCTTTGAACCGCCGCGAGCCGGGATGAGCGCCAGCACTTCGGTCATCGATTCTCCTGGAAGCGGAACTGAAATTCACCCATTACCAGGCCGTCCACCCGCCGTCGACGATCAAGTTCGCACCCGTCATATATGCAGATGCTTCGGAGGCCAGGAAGAGCAGCGCTCCGTTCAGCTCGTCTTTCTCAGCCATGCGCCCGAGGATGGAGCGGGCTGAATAAGCTTGAACAAAGGCGTCGTCATGACCGTTGTAAACACCGCCTGGAGTCAGCGCGTTCACCCGGATATTTTTACCAGAATAATAGGAAGCCAGGTAGCGGGTCAGGCCAAGTAAGCCAGCCTTGGTGACGGAGTAATAGACCGGTTTATATTGAGGTGGATTTCCGGGTTGCTGATAGATCCGCTGATCCGGGCCAGTTACGCCGTAAATGGAGGAAATGTTGATGATTACGCCTCCGCCCTGATGCAGCATGGGTGCAGCGGCAGCCTGAGCAACAGAGGAAAGCCCCGGTCAGGTTGACCGAGAGAGCCTGGTTCCAGGCTTCGAGTGGGAAGTCTTCGAAAGCCCCGGAGACGGGACTGCGCACGCCGGGTTGGGTATGCTGGGGGTCGAATTTTGGGTCGAGGGCGGCGCTGTTTACCAGGATATCCAGCCGGTCAAATTCCTTTAGGGTCGAATTGATCAGGCGCCGGACATCTTCAGGCCGGGTAATATCTCCCTGGACCGCGAGTGCAGAAGATCCAGCCCTGGAGATGCTTTCTGCCAGGGAATTCGCGGTTTGCTGATCGATGTCGGCAATAACAACGGCTGCGCCAGCCTCCGCCAGCGTCCGGCAGAACTCGGCGCCGAGCAGACCGGCCCCCCCGGTGACCAGGGCAACCCGGCCGTTCAACTCGAATAATTTTGGCAGCTTTTTGTGAGGCTCAGACATTCTATATTCTCGGCAGGTTTTCACAGCGATGGATTCGCTCGTGAAAACCTGCCATAGTTTCGGGGATCCATAATCAACCAGGAGGCTATGACCATCCCGGAAGGAATGGAAGATATTTGGGCCTGGTTTTCTCCATTTGAACGGCTTTGAAGTTAAGCAGTTTCGCCGTCTGCTTTTTTGGGGTTGATATGCCCATTCGGCAGGATCAGCCCTGCTTCTTCAAGATATGTGATGATCTTGTGGGCATTCTCACCGGCGGTGAAGCTCACGGTATTCAGCGTGATCTCCGGGTTGACGGGCTCTTCGTAGGGGTCGTCAACTCCGGTGAAACCGGTGATCTGGCCTCGGCGGGCTCGGGCGTACATCCCTTTGACATCGCGCAGCTCGCAAACATCGATCGGGGTATCGACGAATACTTCTATGAAGTTTTCGCCGACCATTCTGCGGGCTTCGTTCCGGGTCGCCCGGTAGGGGCTGATTGCGGCGCAGATGACTGTACCGCCGTGGCGGGCGATCTCGCCGGCGACGTATCCGATGCGCAGGATGTTTGTATCCCGGTCTTCGCGTGAGAACCCAAGCCCTTTCGAAAGGTGGGTGCGCACGACGTCGCCATCCAGGATCGTAACCTGGCGGCCGCGTTCGAGCAGCAGCGAGGTAAGGATTTCGGCTGTTGTTGATTTTCCGGAACCGCTAAGCCCGGTGAACCAGATGCAGCAGCCCTGTTTGTGGCGCGGCGGGTACATCTGCTGAAGGATTTCAGCGGTCTCGCGACGGGTAAACCACTCGGGGAGCAGCTTTCCTTTGGCCAGGTAGTCATCGCGCACCTGGGTGCCGGAGATTGAGAACACCCGCTTGCCTTCAGGGACTTTGTTCACTTCTTCATAGCGCTCGTCATCAGCCAGATAGACCAACTCCTTGAACTCAACTGGCTGAACGCCGATCTCGTCGGCGTACTGGGCCATCATCGTCTGAGCTTCATAGGGGCCGTAGAAGGGCTTGCCCTGGCTGTCGATCCCGGGACCGGCGTGATCGCGGCCGATGATCAGGTGGTTGGCGCCGTAGTTGCGGCGGATGATCGCATGCCAGATGGCCTCGCGCTGGGCCGGCCATGCGCATTGCCAACGGGAACAGGCTGAGAAGCGTCTTCTTCGCATCATAGTAGTTTTCTGCCAGGGCGCGATAAACGCGCACCCGGGTGAAGTGGTCCACATCGCCTGGTTTGGTCATCCCAACCACCGGGTGGATCAGCAGGCTGCCGCCAATGGCATCAGCGGCGCGCTTGGTCAATTCTTCATGAATACGGTGCATCGGGTTGCGGGTCTGGAATGCAACGACGTTCTTATTGCCCATTTCCTCCAACCGCTCGCGGACTTCGCCCGGAGTGCGGCGCAGATCTACAAAATCATAATACATCGGCAGGTTGATGACTTTAATTTCACCGGTGACGTATACCTTACCCCAGCGCACCATCTCTGAGACCATCGGATGCTTTGGGTCGTTGGTCCCCAGCACCAGGCGGCACTCGCGCATCGGATCGTAGTGAAAAATATCTTCAATCTGCATGATGGCAAGCGTATTGTTGCGGGCATCGCTAAGGGTGATCGCCTCGCCCCACTTTGGCAGGGCGTTTTCATCCAGCGGCAGGGCGACCGGAATAGGGAAAAGCAGGCCGTTCTTCAGGCGCATTTCTGTGAGCACGCGCTCGTAATCGCTGTGGCTCATGAATCGGTCAAGAGGCGAGAATGCGCCTGTAGCTAACAGCTCCAGATCGCATAGCGAGCGAGCAGAAATCTGGATAGAAGGCAGCTTGGATGAGCGAGCGACCAGTTCTTCGCGCTCTTCACCGGTGACGACCAGGTCTACAAGTTTGCCGCCGTAAGGACTGATCGGCGTGTCATTTTGTTTGTTGACTGACATGAATGGGAATCTCCTTGATTGATAATAAGATCTTTTTTACAGCCTCAACCCGAAGGATCTAGAAAATCCTTTCGCTTTGCAGGGAAGCTCATGGACATATTTCTTTGGAAAGACGAAGCGCTATTATAGCAGTTTTTTATAGATTGATTAGCTGACCCAATGCCTGGGATGTCTGTGCGGCAATCGCCAATTCCAGCGCCTTAGCCCCATCCTCCAGGCTGCAGAGCGGTTCGGATTCGCCCCGGCAGACCTGCAGAAAGTGGCGCATTTCGTCAAGGTACAGATCGTTCCTGGAAAAACCAGCGGGCGGCGGCTCGACCTGCCAAGCGCCGGCATCGGCCCGAAAGATGCTGACCGTGCCCTCTGCATTGTCCCACCGCACAGTCCCCTGGGTGCAGACAGCTTCCAGCCGATGGGATGGAGGCCGCTGGTTGTAATCCAGGTGCAGGCTGCCCAGCGAGCCGCTCTTGAACTTCAGGCCGATCTCGGCTGTATCTTCGGCTCCCAGCTCAAGCTCCCCGATTTTCCCGCTGAAGGCCCACAGCGATTGGACGTCGCCGAACAGCCAGCGCAAGTAATCGAGCGGGTGGCTCAAGGTCAAGATGACGCCGCCTCCCAGGTCCTTGCGGGCGCTGTACCCCTGGCGGTAGTCCTCCCAAGGGTGCCAACCGGGCAGGTACTCGCCCCATTGGGCATGGATGGACAGCGGCCGACCTACCGCAGACTTCTTCGAGCAGCGCCTTGATCCGCTGCAGGCCGGGATGGAAGCGGTAATGATATCCGACCAGGATCCTGCAGCCATGGACTTGTGCAGCCAGTCGCAGCTCTTCCAGACCTGTCAGGGAATCTGAGATGGGCTTTTCCAACATCAGATGGCAGCCGGCCCGGGCAGCCGGGATGGCGACTTCCAGGTGCAGGGCAGTCGGGTTGGAAACAATCGCAGCCTCCGGGCAGTGTGCGAGGGCAGCTGCCAGGTCGGTCTCAACCGGAAAATCGGAAAGCTCGTCATCCGAGAGCGTGCTGCGCATTGTGCGGTAAAGGATGATATCTCGCTCGCCCAGCTCGAGCAGGTTGCGGAAATGCCGGCGGCCGATAGAGCCGAGTCCCGCAATCAGGATCTTCAACCGTCCCCCAACGGGTAACCATAGGCCTGCAGCGTTCCGCCGGCGATCTTGGAGAAGATGCCTCGGTCATTCGGCGTAAGGATTTCAGTCCAATTCCCGCGCTTGCCTTTTTGAAGCGGCCGGGCAATTTCATTTGCCTTCTGCTGCTGCCATTCGGCGTCCGGGTTGCGGCTCATTTCAGCCGATACAGCTGATGAAAGCTCGGAATCGGCGGGTGCTGCGCCGAGGAAACCCCAAAGCTTCACCAACTCGCCAAGCGGGTTCTCAAGCAGGTCTTCGTAGCGAAGCGAATGGAACTGTCCAGTGAAAAGCTGCTCTCCGAGCTGACTTGTCTCGGTCACATTGCGAACCCAACCTTCGGCAGCGCGGCGCAGGCCGCCCTCTGTGAAGATTGAGCGCTTGCCGTGCAGAAACGCTTCCGGGTCTTCAATATAATTTGCCCGGATGCGCAGGTCCTCTTTTGTCAGGTGCTGGGGTTTATCGATGAAGGCCTGGAAGCGATGAGAAATGACTGCATCGCGCCCATCTCGGATGATATAAATCAGGCGGGCATCAGGATAAACTTTATGAAGCAGGCGGACGGATTCGCCGTCTATCAGGCTGTTGGGGCTTTTGTCACCCACGATCCGCTTGCCTGCCGATCGGGCTTCACGCTCCAGGATGAAATCTGCGGCAGCTCGCAGCACAACCGGCGAGAGGTCGCCGCCCCGGTTCCAGTGGTTGCTGTTTCGGGTCAGCCATTCGCCGACCTCAGGATCGCGCACGAGCGATTCGAGGAGCGGCTGGCGTGTGAAAAAGTGAGCCTGGTAGCTGCAGTACACTTCAGGATGCAGGCGGATCAGCCGGGTCAGCATCGTAGTGCCGGAACGGGCATGCCCAAAGATAAAGAATTTTTGGAGCGGGAAGAAACTTTTCGCCTCGGTGACCTCCTCCGAAGAGATCGAAGGAATTTCCCTTCCGGCAGGTTTTTTGGCTTCAAACCCGCGCAGGGCGCGGTATGCATTGAACAGTCGTCCCTTGATTGGTTGTGTCATCTTATCCGTATCTGGTCATTCATGCTGAGACTTAGCCTGGCTGCGGAGCCGCCTGCGGACCGGCCAGATGAGCCAGCGCCAGCGGGCGGCGAGCCTGCGAGGTATGCCGCCCGGAGCAAGCGCTTCGCAATCATATCCAAAAGAGGCCATCAAACTGCCAACTTTCTGCTCAATTACTGCGACGTCGATCGGTGAGAGTTTTCCTTTCCAGCGGGAGACCGGTGCGGCGCTGATCTCCTGAAACTGGTCGGTAAACATCGAATTCCCGCGCCACTGCTCGCCGGCGCGGGTCGGTGCGGCGAGCGAAGCATCCCAGTCGATCCCCAGGAAACTGCTCAGCTTTGCCAGCTGCTCCTGAGGAGCGCAGGCGAGGTCTTCATAACGGATAATGAAATAGCGCTTCGATCCATAGCGCTGGCAGTTATCCAGTCCGGTTTTTGTAGAGCGTGCCCAGTTGGATGCGAAGAATTCCGGGCTCCAATCGGGGTGCTTCCGGCTGTACGAAGCAAAGTTGTCGCGCGGGTCGCGCAGGATATGGATGCAGCGCGCCTCGGGCCACCACTCGAAAATCCTTCCGGCAAAATACTCGTTGTAGGGGGTCTTTTCAACCCACCAGCGAGATTGGATCCCAACCTGGCCGCTGACCTGACCGTACGCGAGGATTGCCGCGCTGAGGATATCACCGGCGTTGCGGTGAGATTGGCTGGCATATACGCGCATTGCCATTCGGACTTGCTCGTATGGGATTGCAGAATAGTCGCGATCTGGGAAGCCGTCCTGGTCCGGAGGCGGATTCTCTTGATTCCAGAGAAAAATGTGGATCAGCAGTTTTTCCGCCAACCTAAGCTGTCCTTCGAGATCCAGCCCTTCCGCTTGGGGAAGAAAGCGGCGAAAGAAGGACGTCTCCTCAGGAAAAACCACTAACTGGGGATGCGAGTCAAAGACGGCGCGGGCAAGGCTGGTGCCGGCTTTGGGATGCCCGCAGATGAAAAGCGGATGGTCTCGCAGCTTGCTGAGATCGATCATCGAAGATTTCATTTATAGAGAATATCGAAAAGACGCTTATACAGGGCTGATAAGGCTCTGCGGCTGCCGGGGAGGCGCAGAACCCAGTGCTTTTGCCGAGAATTCATTCTTTTCGAAGGGACCGGTCTCCCCTCGGGGGCAATAAGCCCAAGCGAAGCAGTTTCGCGGCGCACTTCATCAGAAAGATTGTTGCCCAAATGGCGGGTGAAGCGCTGGACGGTGGAAAGGCGCAAATAACCAAGCCGGTCGACAGCCTGGTCCAACTCGATCATCGACCCCATCAGCTTGCCCGTCCATTCATCCGGCAAGGCCTGCAGGATGATCTCCTTCGGAGCAACAAATTGGAAATGGTTGGCGCCACCGATTGCTTCGACCCTGCCGCCATGCTCCGCCCGGAGCACCAGGTCGACCTGTTCCCGAGTGGCCTGAAGATGCGACTGTAGATCACGGCCGGTGCTCATAGCCCAATCGGCTTCCCAATCATCAGGGATGCGGCGTTCGCGTAAGACCTGTATGTCGGGAGATGCCTGGGATGCGAGCTGCTCGAGGCTCTGGAAAGCGTGCCCCGCAGCATTTCGAACAGGGATGCCGCTGACCATCCCCACCTTTGGGAAGCTCTCCATCACCTCCAGATGAGCTTCCAGCCAGCCGGGATAGAAGAGGATATCGTCGTCGTTATAGGCGATCAGCTCGCCCGGCGCAGCGCTGAACAGCACCTTGAGTGCGTCGATCTTGCCGAGGTTGCGCTGAGAGAGCAGCAGGCAGTCCACCCGGCCGACGTTGCGGAGCGAGACCAGGTATTCGGTCACTGGATTGCAGCTGCCGTTGTCGAATATGAACAGGTCGTGCGGAGGAGCGGTATGCGCCTGAAGGCTGGCGAGGCAGAGTTTGAGGACCTCAAGCCTGTTCTCGAAATAACCCTCCAGCGAGGGAATATAAGTGACAACTGCCAGGGTGATGCGGGCAGGTCGGTAATCACTCTGTTTGCCGCGCGCAGGGTTAATCCCGATCCGGGTCATACTTCGCGCCCGATCCTTCTGCGGAGCTTGCGCAGGCGGCGGGTGAGCGTGCCGCGCAGCCCGCGCAGCTCGCCGCTCTCAGGCATCAACCTGCGCTCCAAGGAGCGGATGAGCCTCAACGATGTGATCCGGGGACGACGGACCTTCCCACCGATCAGCTGGCGGTCTGCGTCGAGGACCATGTACATGTGCTTCAGTCCGCCGCCGATCTGCATGTTGTGCTGGCTTTCGGCCAGGTTGTAATGGGGTTGCCCTCCAGGAAGATGGCTGTAGTCGTGGCTCTGGTGGATCACCATCACAGACGGCGTCCCGTCGATCACCGGCCAACCCTGTTCTCGAGCGTGAAATATCATCCAGTTGTCCCAACCGGCACGACCGATCGCAAAATCGGGCATATCGGCGAACGCCGAACGCGGGAAAACAAAATAATCACTCCCGGCTGGAGCGTGGAGCTGGCCGGATTGATGGACGCGGTCCAGGAGGCGCAGATCCCACCCTGCTGAAAAATCCAGAAGATCGGTCACATCCAGATCCCAGCGCTGTCCGATCAGCAGGAAAGGCCGGGCAGGGAGCTCAGCTAAGATCTGGCGCGAAGCCTGGACGATGTCGGGCAGGAGCAGGATATCGCCGTTCACATAAGCCATCAATTCGCTGGCGCTGGCGCGGCGAGCCAGATCAAAGATCGAGCTCACGAGCGGTGTGCCCGATTCGTTGCGGCGGACGTCTGCCAGCAGTGGGACATGATACTCGCCGGCGACCTCAGCCATCCCTTCTTCCTGACCCACAAGATAGACGTCTGCGTCTTCGCCCAGGCGCTGCCAGGATTGAATGCCGTTGCGCTGGATCACTGCGATGTGTGGATTGGTGAATGGTTTTGGGGCGGAGAAAATGGTCAGAAATGTCATGGCATGTTAGCTGGCTGCTTCATCCTGGCGGTCATCGACCTGAAGGTAGTGTTTTGCTGCGACACCTGCGTTGATCTGAGTCAGCTCAGGATGACGCTCGAACAAGGCGAGAGTCTCGAGCCAGGAGAAATCCTCTCGACCACGGAAGCTGGCGTAAACCTGGCGGACCAGCTCCAGGTCGGCCGGGGTATCGACGGTCCAGCGCAACGAGCCGAAGTCCCGCTCATCGTTGACAAGCAGAACCCGGAACCGCTCCAGGTGATCGTAAAAGAAGGGCATCACATGCTCGCGCTGGTGCGGCTCCCTTGCTTCCCGCCAGGCTGTTTCCAGGCCGGTAAAAGTGCACACTTCAGCATCCAGGCCGATAGGGTAGGTCCGGCCCCAGGGCGGGGGCAGGCGGTTTGCGGCAAAATCGAAAGGAAATGGATTGCGAACTTCTAAATTCGAATTTTGAAATAGATGGATGGGTCCAGATCTTGACAATAATACGTCTTCAGGTTGGATGTTCCCGGAGAACGCTTCTACCGTCCGGTCGATCACATCCGGGTCGATCAGCGGGCAGTCTGCCGTGAGGCGGACGATCAAACCGGCCTCGAAACGACTTGCAGCCTGGTAATACCGGTCAAGCACGTCAAACACGCTGCCTCGGAAGACGTTGTAGCCGCGCTTTTCACACAGCTCGGCGACCGGATCGTCAGACGGGTCGATGGTTGTGGCGACGACTACCTGATCCAATCTGGCGGCGCGCCTGGAGCGCTCAACAACCCGGACCAGCATCGGCTGGCCTGCTATCTCGAGCATCACCTTTCCGGGCAGGCGGCTAGATCCCATCCGGGCTTGAATGATTGCGGTCGTTGGAAAGTTCATAGGATCTTACTGAACCCTGGATGGCTTCTGGGCGATCTCAAATGCACGCAAGAGCAGCGGAAAATTTTCCCGCCAGTCGGCACGTGCTTCGGCGATTTGCCGGGCGTGAACCCCCATCTCTGCCAGCTGACTGCGCTGGTCAATGGCCTCTACGATCCTCTGAGCAAGCGCCTGGGGGTCGCCATCCGGGAAAAGCCAGCCGTTCTTGCCCTGGCTTACCCATTCGCGATTACCGGGGATGTCCGAGACCAGGACGGGACACCCGCAGGCCATTGCTTCGAGCAGCGAGATCGAACTTCCATCGCTGTGGCTTGCGGATAAATACAGGTCGGCAGACCGATAGTAGCGCGGCAGATCGGCATAACCTGCCTGACCGGGGAACATCACCCTGCCTGTGCTCTGAGAAGGTTTCAGGTCCAAGGCAGATGGATCGAGACCAGCTCGCCCGAAGGTCTGACGCAGCTGTGCGGCCAGCGAGCCGTTCCCCAACATGACCAGTCGAAGCTCGGGTCGAGCCGCGGCTGCGATCACAAATGCCCGGGCGATCAGATCGACCCCGTAGATTGGCTCCCAGCCAGCGCGTGGAAAGCAGCGTGAAGGGTCTGATCCCCTGGTCTGCAGGGTTTCTATTTCCACCAGGGGTGAAATGCTGCAGGTCGATTCCCCATGGGAAGGTTACGATCCGATCGTTCCTCATCCCAAAGGAGACTGCCAGGTTTCGAATAGTCTCACAGTCGCCGACCAGCGCTGAGGAGCGCTGCAAGGTGTAGCGGGTTGCCCAGGCCCACGCCGGGCTGCGGTGGGCGTCCTGGAGCAGGTCGTAGCCCCAGGACATGCTGACAAGCGGTTTGAATCCGCTGAGCGCGACCAGGAGGGCGCAGCGCTGCAGCGGGCCGGCCAGGATCAAATCGGGTTGGGTGCGGCGGATGACGCGTTTCAGGTCGATCAGCAGCCGACCTCCGTCCTTGAACCGGGCAGGCGCGTTCCCGCCGCTCCACTGGACGATCTCGATCTCCGGCGGGAGGGTACGCTCCTCGAGCGTATGTCCGTGCTGTTCGAGGCGCAGGTAGGAGGTCTGCAGATCTGTCTTTGCGAGCGCTGATAAAAAGCGGTGGTCGTGGGTGGTGTAATCGCGGGAGAAATAGAGCAAGCGCATACTAACCTAAGTCCGTCCACCTCAGCTCTTTACCCATCGGCATATCGTGCAGGGCAACAGTCCCGACCACGGATTCGATTTCGTCGGGTTTGATCGCTCCCGGGGTCGCCGGCCGGAGCACGTCGATCATCTCGCGAGTGAACACTTCGCCAGCCTGGATCTCGCGAGCGGCGCGGAGGCAGCGGCGCTGGACCACAGCCGTGTCAAACTCGTTTTGGGCGATGAACTTGTCGGGCGAGCCCAGGGCGCGTTCCAGGATTCGGGTCTCTGCTACCATGTTTGCCCAACTTTGCGGGTTCATCGCAAACTTATGGTCCGGCCCTTCGCGGTCGTTGTTGTCGGTGAAGTGGCGCTCGATCACCCGAGCACCCAAAGTCACAGCGGCCAGCACGGGCGCCAGAGCATGGGTGTGGTCGGAAAGTCCGAGGACGACATCCGGGAACATCGCGGCATAGGTCTTGAGCACGTTGATGTGCAGGTGGTCGTAGTTGCCAGGGCTGGCTGTGTAGTTGGTGTTGCACTGCATCAGCACAAGCTGCTTGTTGATCTTCAAGATTGCATGGACCGCACGCTGGACCTCGCCAATCGAGGAGGCACCGGTGGCGACGAAGAAGGGTTTGCCTTTGCTCGCCATCCGCACTAAAGCCTCCAGCCAGTCGATCTCTCCGGAGCCGGCCTTGTACATCAGCACATAGGGATCCAGCATATCGATCAACTCGAAATCGTACGGAGCCGAGAAGTAATCCAATCCAACCCGGTCGCATTCCTCTTTCAGCTCTTGCGACCATTCGAACGGGATTGAAGCCGATTGGTAGACCTCGAAGACAGATTTTTTCCAGGATGCCTGGTGCGAGACCTGCCCGCTCATGTTCCGAAAGCCGTAGTCGGAGACGATCTTCGGAGCGCGAAAATTTTGGAATTTGGCTGCATCGGCGCCAGCTTCTTTTGCCAGGCGGATGAGCAGTTTGGCCCGCTCCAGGTCGCCATCATGGTTCGCAGCGACATCTGCGATGAAATAAGCGGGCTGCTGCGGCCCGATCAGACGATTGCCGATCCGTATTTCCATGCCATCCTCCCGAGTAAGTTTTTTCCTTCAAGAAGGTTCGAGCAGATGCCTGAGTTTCTGCGGATAACCTGCTTGATACTGTGTGAACAGCTTTTTAAGGCCTGCAGAAAGTCCTGGGAGCGGCTCTCCCAGCGCCTGGCTGAGCTTTTGAGTGTTCAGCGTCAGATTAGGCGAGCGAGCAGCGAGCAGCCCAGAATCGAAAACAGAAGTTGGAATGACCAGGTCTTCATCGAAGCCGAAAGTGCGCGCTAGACGGCGCCCGAACTCGTATTTGCTGATGCAATCGCTCCCGACCGCATGGTAGAGGCCGCTCAACCCGGCATCCAGCATCTTGAAAAACAACGCCCCCAGGTCATTGACCAGCATCGGACAGAAGAACACATCCGTGAATCCCATGCAGGTTTTAGCCGAGGCTCAGATTGTTGAAGAAAAACTCCGCCAGGCTGCGCTTCCCGGAAATGCTCCAGCCGAACAGGTTGACGCGGGCGATGATTGCGTCCGGGTTTGCACTGGCAACTGCCAGCTCGCCTTCCAGCTTGGTGCGGGCGTAGACGCTCAGCGGGTTGGGTCGGTCGGTTTCTTTGTAATCACCCCGCCTGCCGTCGAAGACCGCATCGGTGGAAACATGCAGCAGGCGCGCTCCGCTCCTGGCGACATGCATAGCCAGAATTTGTGGTACTTCGCTATTCAATTCTCGCGCCTGCTGCGGATCTCTCTCGCAGGCGTCGATGTCCGCCAACGCTGCACAGTGGATCACCCAATCAGGACGGGTGCGATCCAGCAGGCTGCGCACGGCTCCGGGGGCCAGCAGATCGGCCTGAATGGTCTCGAAGAACGTTGGTTTGAGCGGGCGGTTGTTGACCTGGGCGATGATCCCTGGTCTGGACCATCCCGGCAGCCGCCAGTTTTCCGCCGCTTCGAGCGCCGTATTCAACCCGAGCAAGCCGCTGGCTCCTGTGATCAGGATGCGGAGTTTCCGCACGACCTGCCCTCCGGGTTTGGATTGTTAAATGTCGATCAATTCGCTTGCAAGCCGTTCGATTCGAACGGCGCAACATAATCTCGAATCTGCTCCACGGTCAGCCAGACTGGATTGGTATCGCTGGCATAGCGGAATCCTTCTGGCAGAGGGCTGCCTTCGTATAACAGGTCGCGCTGCCACAAGGGGGTTGACGGCGTGACCACGAACAGATCGTCACGCTCCAGGGTTGAGCGGGCTTCGTCTTCGTTAATCAGGACTTCGTGGAGCTTTTCGCCCGGGCGGATGCCGATCACTTCAATCTCCGCTTCAGGAGCGATCAACCTGGCCAGGTCGACGATCCGGGTCGATGGGATTTTGGGGACGAAGACTTCACCGCCGCACATCTCCTCAGTGCAGTGGATCACAAAATGTACGCCTTGCTCCAGCGTCAGCCAGAAGCGGGTCATCCGCTCGTCGGTGATGGTCAGCTTGCCGGCTGAACGCTGCTTGATGAAAATTGGGATCACGCTGCCGCGGCTGCCGACGACGTTTCCGTAGCGGACGCAGCTGAAGCGGGTTGAGGTCCCGGCGGCATAAGCATTGCTCTGGACGAAGAGCTTTTCGGCAGCCAGTTTGGTCGCGCCGTACAGGTTGACCGGGTTAACAGCCTTATCGGTGCTTAAGGCCATGACCTTTTCAACGCCTGCATCCAGGGCTGCTTCAATCACGTTGCTGCTGCCGAGGATGTTGGTCTTGATCGCTTCCAGCGGGTTATATTCGCAGGCGGGTACCTGCTTGAGCGCGGCGGCATGGATCACGATGTTCACGCCGTGCATGGCGCGCTTCAACCTGTCCTGGTCGCGCACGTCTCCGATGAAATAGCGCAGGCTGGGATGGTCGAAGCCGGCCACGCGCATTTCATGCTGTTTCAGCTCGTCGCGGCTGAAGACGATCAGCTTGGCGGGGTGGTATTCTGCCAGCATGACCTCAATAAATTTCTTGCCAAATGATCCGGTCCCACCGGTCACGAGGACGACTTTGTCATTCCAGTCCATTTATGATTCGCCAGCCTTATCTTCTTTATGGATCACGATCAGCGCGTATTTTCCATTCACGCCGAAGTATTGAGGAAAACGTTCTTCCAGGCGGAAAAGCAGGCTCAACCAGAACCGCCCGCCTAACCCAGGATGGATCAGCGCTCGCATGAAGCGCACGGTGACGCTGCGCCAGACCAGGATCTGGACCGGCATTCGGGCGCCGACCTCGGCTTTGATCCAGGCCGCATCGTGTTTGCTGGTAAATGTGCCCTTTGGCGTACCGCCTTTTTCGTTTGTTTTCTTTTGCTTGCGTGGTTCAGCTGATAAACCCTGCGGGTCTCCAGAACCCTTCAGGCTATTTCCGCCCCGGCGCTCCAAAAAATAGCGGAGCGTGTTGGCAGCCCGAACGAGCGGATCGAAAGCATTCATCAACCGCGAGCTGGCCCAGCCGTTCACGACAACCCCGCTGCTCCCCAGGGCGAGCACCCGGTGGAGCTCGTCGAATGCTTTCAGGTGCTCCTTTTCGGGGAGATGGTGGATGGTATGAAGTGAGACAAAGCCATCAAACGCCTCCGGTTTGAACGGCAGGTTTGCGATATCGGCGACGACATAAAGGCCGCGGTCGCCCAACCGGCGGCGCGCTTCTTTCAAAGCTGTGATAGAAATATCGGCGCAAACTCGGCGAATGTAGCCGGCTGAATACTGGAGGTATTCAGGATACTGAACCGGTCCCGAACCGGCGTCCAGCAGGAAACGGCCTTCCGGCTGAAGATGGCGGGCGACTCGCATGTGGCAGTCGTGGATATAACGCCGGGAAACCGGCCGCAGGTCCTCGTAGCGAGCGTTCTGGTAGACATCCTCGCCAACCAGCTTCCAGCCGACCTCATCGTAGAACTGGCGAACGTCCTGTTTTACTTCAGTCATCGCGCCTTGATCTCCTCGTTTTCGAAGGCCTCATATCTGCGCGGTTCACCGACCAGCTGGTCGAATGTCGCGGCAAAGGCATCCATGCCTTCGCTGGAAAGGAGGCGGCTCACAGGCCATGCTTCCAGCTCATCCCAGAAATCGAGCAGGTGCCAGGGGAACGGGCAGGGATATTCGAAAAAGAATCGATATGCATAATTCCAGGCCAGCTCAACCTGCTCGCGAGACAGGCGGTTGTCTCCCGGGTTGCGCAGCCCTTGTTCGATGAGCCTAATAGTTTTCATCCCACCCGTTTGGATCCAGCGTAAACCCCTTGCCGCGGTAATGGGTCCTGCCGCCCAAAATTACCGGGACAGCGCTCATCGCCATCTCCATCCCGACCGTGGTGGTATACGCCAACCCCAGGTCAGCGATCTCGACCAGGTCGTAGGTATTAACCGGTGCGTCGGCTTCGATCAGGCGGATGTGATCTGGAATCTGAGGAAGAGCAGCTTTCACTACTTCGGCGACCGAAGGTCCTTTAAGATAGCGCTCGCCAGGGTGAATCCGAACGAGCAGCTGGGCATCGCTCCGACCGGCGAAATACTGTACGCTGCGCTGAAGCCATTCGGTCATATCCTTGCTGAATATCTGACGCCCAAGGGTCAGGCTGTCTCCAATGACATTGGCGGCCAGCAGAACGATCGGCCTGGGATCGAGGCTTAATTCCTGGCGGACTTGCTCGCCGCCCTGGCTTGGAAGGCCTTGCCAGAGGCGGGCGAAGTTTTCGTAGAGTCTGCCGTCCTGGCGGGAGGCATAGAGGGTCTGGATCTGCTCCCACTGACTTGCTGTGAGCGGTTGCTCACAGCGCGCATCCCAGAGGTCGTTCGTCTCCTGAAGCATTACCTGGCTGTTGCGCGCCAGCCAGATCCGGCCGCGCTGTTCGCCGAACTCGTATGTGACTGCGGGAATCTCGAGATAGCGTGCGGTCTCAAAAATTGCGCCCATCTCTAGGATGCTGCCATTCGGGGTGAGCAGCACCTCGGGTCGCTGTTCGAGGGGCAGCGATTGGATCCAGCTGAAGGCTGCCGCGGCGGCGAGAAGGTTGCGTTCCTGGCGCAGACGGTAGAGCTGCCCGGAGCGTGAAGATGGGTTATCGACCTCAACTTCCTCGATTTGAAGGGTGTATTGGACGTCGCGCAGGCTGACTTCGCTGATCGCCTGCCGCAGGGCAGACGGGAGGTTTTCGACGGCTGGTTTTTTTACGTCGAGCAGAGACAGAGGCCGCATGACTGCCGATGCTTCTTTGAGCACATCCCGGGCATAGAGATTATTTCGGCGGACGTCGAACCAGGAGATCGGGCGGTCAAAGCTGGGGTACGGCATATAGCTCAGGGTAACCTGGTGGCCCAGACCTGACAGCGCTGTCCCGAGCAAAGCGCCGTGCTCGATCCAGTATCGCAGCGTGCAGAAAAGCCAGACTCTGCGCTGCTGCTGGCTGCTGGAGCGGATTTCAGCAGAGCGCGCTGCGCCTGGGCGCACCAATCCGGGAGATTCTTCTGCGTCCGACGCAGGGAGAAGCTGCGCGCCACCGGGCGGCCGTGCTGGAAGAGCTGCCAGTAGATTTCGGCGGTGAGTGGGAGCTCGGCGAGGAGATTTTTAACCATCCGGCGATTATTCATTAACCGACCTCGATCCGGAACGATTTCCCACGCCAGCCGCGGCCTGATTGGGCCATGGCGGAGCTCGAGCCAGTGCGAACCCGGGGCTCCAGTTGCGTCTACTGTGAAAGCAATCGCCTGCTCTTCCTGAAAATAGCGCTGAATCAGGTATGAGCTGGCATTGACGCCGAGCAAGTAGCGGCCTTCGTTTAGAAAATCCCCTGGGAGCTCGCAGCGGCTGATGTAGTCGCCCGCCTGGCGGACCCGGTGGGCTTCATAATGAGAAGCCTCGTCGGTGTCAAAGCTTGTCAAGACCATCTCGCCCCGTCCGGTTTGAAGGTAAAGCCCGATGCGCAGCCCGGTGATCGGCGCCTCGAGCCGGTAGTGGAATTCGATTGTCAGCGGCTCGGTCGAGCGGACGCTTTCGGTGATCTGCCCGCGTAAATCGCAAATTCGCAGCAGGCGCGGTTGAAAAGGAGCTGCGCTGGCCGGGATTTCACCTGGCTCCCAGCGGCGCTCTCCAACCTGTGCGAGGCCAGATGACATGTAAAAATCCACCGCCTGGGTGGTCTTATCATGGAAAGCCAGACGTCCGCGGTTCAAAACGACCGTCTCTTCGGTCAGGCGCATCACAGCGGACATATTGTGGCTGACAAACAGGACGGTGCGGCCGGCGCGAGCCACGTCGCTCATCTTCCCCAGACATTTACGCTGAAATTCGGCGTCTCCCACGGCCAGGACTTCGTCCACGACCAGGATTTCCGGTTCCAGATGGGCAGCAACGGCAAAGGCGAGCCGGACGTACATGCCGCTGGAATAGCGTTTGACAGGCGTATCGATGAATTTCTGCACTTCCGAGAACTCAACGATCTCATCAAACTTGCGCTCGATTTCTCGCTGGTTCATGCCTAAGATCGCGCCGTTCAAGAATATGTTCTCCCGACCAGTCAGCTCTGGATGGAAGCCTGTGCCCACTTCCAGCAGACTGGCGACGCGCCCCTTGATCTTGACCTCACCGGAAGTTGGGGCGGTAATCCGCGATAGGATCTTCAGAAGCGTGCTCTTCCCGGCGCCGTTGCGGCCGATGATGCCGAGAACCCGACCCTGCTCGATTTCGAGGTTGATATCCTGCAGCGCCCAGATTTGCTCTCCCTGGCGGTTTCCATTGTCTTCCTGGCCGATTTTCAGGTAGGGGTCGGGCAGACCGCGCTGGCGCGCCCACCAGCGGCTCAAGTCTTCGCGCAGCGTCCCACCGCTGATCTGGCCCAATCTGTATTCCTTGCTCAGGTTCTCGATACTTATCGCGGTTGCCATCTGAGCTCACCCACTATACCGTGTCCATGAAAGTTGCTTCGATCCGGTTGAAGAGAACGATGCCCACGGAGAGGACGACGATCATGCAGCCAGCGCTGTAGAGCAGATTTACCAGGTTGACCGTCCCGCTGCCGAGATAAGCGTAGCGGAAGGCCTCAACGATCGGGGTGAGAGGGTTTGCCTGGATCAGTGGTTGAAATCGTTCTGGGATGCTTGAGACCGGGTAGATGACCGGGGTGATGTACATCCAGAGCTGGACCCCGAATGTGACCAGGAAACGCAAATCGCGGTAGCGGGTGGTGAGCGACGAAACGATGATCCCGAAACCCAAGCCTAAACCAGCCATCAAGATGATCAGGACCGGTGTTAGCAGGATCCAAATGTTAGGTTGAACATCGGCGCCGATGAAGTAGTAATACGCCGTGAAGCCTAAGAAGAGCACAAACTGGATCGAGAACGCGATCAAGTTTGAGATCAGGACCGAGATCGGGATCACCAACCGGGGAAAATATACTTTGCCGAAGAGTGGGGCGTTTGCGATGAAGGTCGTTGAGGTTTTTGTCAAACATTCGGCAAAGTAGCTCCACACGACGATCCCCGACAGGTAGAACAAAAACTGGGGCAGCCCATCGGTCGAGAGTTTGGCGATCCGTCCGAAAATCAGCGTGAAGATCACGGTCGTCAGGATGGGCTGGATCAGGTACCAGAGCGGGCCTAAGATCGTCTGTTTGTACACCGAGACGAAGTCGCGGCGGACGAACAAAGCGACCAAATCCCGGTACTGCCACAGCTCGCCCAGGCGCAAATCCAGCAAGCTGCGCTGGGGACGGATCACCAGCGACCACTCGTCTGGATGGGTGTGTGGGGGGACTGCTAATCCATTATTGACAGACATAAGAGCACTAATTTCCTGATCTAACCCTGGGCGGCGAGATCGCGGTGCTCAAGATACCAATCAATCGTTCGTCTCAACCCTATTTCAAAAGGCGTTTGAGCCCGAAAACCGAAGAATTTTTCCGCCCGGCTTGTATCGAGCGCCCGCCGCGGCTGACCATTTGGTTTGCTAGTGTCCCAGACAATCCGGCCTTCAAAACCGGTCAGCCCAGCGATGATTTCGGCAAGGTTCTTGATCTGGATCTCTACTCCGGAGCCGAGGTTAAAAGGCTCAGGACCGTCGTAGCGCTCTGCAGCCAACAACAGCCCTTCGGCAGCGTCCTCGACATAGAGGAACTCGCGCGTCGGCGAGCCATCTCCCCAGAGAACGACCTGCGGATCGCCCTGCTCTTTCGCGGCGACGAATTTCCGGATCATCGCAGGGATCACGTGTGAGGTTTCAAGATCAAAATTATCCCTCGGCCCATATAAATTGACCGGGAGCGGAAAAATCACATTAAAGCCGTACTGCTGGCGGTACGCCTGCGCCTGGACCAGCAGCATCTTCTTCGCCAGCCCGTAGGGGGCGTTAGTCTCTTCCGGGTAGCCGTCCCATAAGTTCTCCTCCTTGAATGGAACGGGAGTGTGTTTCGGGTATGCACAGATCGTGCCGACCGCGACTACTTTGCCGACCCCGCTTTGCCAGGCCTCGTGAATAAGCTGGACGCCCATCATCAGGTTGCTGTAGAAGAATTCAGCCGGGCGGAGGCGGTTTGCGCCGATGCCGCCAACCAACGCAGCCAGGTGGAGGATGATGTCCGGGCGGGAATCCTCTAACATGCGCAGGATATCCGTTTTTTGGACCAGGTCATACTCCTCGATTTGAGGGACAAATATCTGGCTTGCCCCGTGCTTACGGAGCCCCTCCACGACAAAAGAACCCAGGAACCCTGCCCCTCCAGTCACGCACACCCGGCGATTCACCCAAAAATTGTTCGATTCCATCATTCTCCTCATTTTTCCATCCGCAAGAGGACTTTTGTGCCCTGCACTTCCAAAACAGGCAGCCCACTACCCTGATTCGGCGGTATGAAGTCGACGACCTTCACGCCTTCCTCCAGACAGGTAAGCCGACAGATGTCGCCAATGTCGCCATCGCCATCGATCATAACCTGGGTGAAACCGGAAGATCGGACCTGCCCAAGCAGCTCGCGGACGCGCAGCCGCGTCTTTCGATAAAGCCGCATGGATGTCTCGATATAATTGACTGCCAGGTAGGCGCGGAATGCCAAGCCTTCCGGTGTGATAATGTAGCGGAGCTTGCGGCGCTGGAGGCGCTTGACCTTGACATACCCTTTGGAGACCAGGCGCTTGAGATGCCAGTTGACCGTACCCACTGCCACGCCCAGCTGGGCTGCCAGCGTCGCCTGGGAGACATCCGGGTCGTGTTCGATTTCTTCGAGCAGGATCAGCTCGCGGTCGGAGAGAGTTCTCAGTTAGCATCGGAAATTCCAATATTCAGATGTTGAATTATAATCCGGGAAAGGAAAAGGTCAAGGAATATTTCGTTAACGGTATGTTATGGGCTTCAGGGTTGGAATTTACAGCTGGAGATCTCGTACAAGCGTCGAAAATCGCCGATCTCGTTTTCTGTCTGTTTGACAAGCTGAACGCAAGGATTTTCAAAAGCCGCTTTTTGGGACGGCGCAAGCTCTCTCCAAGTTTTTCTATTCAGGTAGAGATAGCTGTACCCCGCGCTCGAGATCTTCTTCGGATCAAGCTCTTTAGCCAGGGTGATAAAATTCTGGAGTGGGATATGAAAATCCAGATAGGCAGGGCCGGCAGTCCGGCCGAACAGGGCTGCGGGTCGGTAAGGGTGAACCGGGTCCAAGATCCATGCCCCTGGATCGAGCTGGTTCCAGTAATCCCGGCTCATCCAGGCGTCAACATCATCTACATAATATGAAGCCTGGGTTTGAGCAATCGAGATCAGCTGAGTCGAAAATAATGCGATCCCCGAAAAAACCGATAGGATTGTGAACGCAATGACAGCAACTTTGGCAGCCGGGCGGCCGCGCTGGAGCGCCAGCCAGAGGTAAGGCATCGTTATGACAAGCCAGACCATCAGCGCAGAACCGAGCAGGCGGGTGATATCCCTGTCGCGGCCGACAAACCGGACCAGCAGCGGCAGGAAAGCGCTGACGAGGGCCATCAGGCCGAGCCCGGCCATCAGCAGCTTGTGCGAGCGCAGGCTGCCGCGAGCCTCCCAGAGAGCGATAGGTGCAAGAAGCAGCATCGGTCCAATTTCAGCAAGCGCAATCAGCAAATTTGCTGGATCTGCCAGGTACAGCTCTCCGAGATGTGCGGAAAGGACTGCCGGAGGCCAGCGCAAGCCGATCTGCGGGACGGTGACCAGCCCCGCGGCGCTTTCGCCAAGCGTCCTGCCCAGCCACTGCTGAAACGGCGCGGACAGGTTGCCGCCCATGAAAGGAACCAGAAACACGCCGGGGAGCAGGGTCCAGACCCATTCGACCGCCGGTTTTAGAGAGCGGTCGAGCCAGCTGCGGAGGAGGATCGCCAGGGCAATCCCAGCCCAGATGATCGCAAACATGGTCTCTGAGTACAGCGCCTGGACGGAGATCAGCAAACCAAAGATAAGACCTTGAAGCGGGCTCCAGCGCCGGCGAGCAATGATCAGCAGCAGGAAAAGCCCCATATTGAACATCGCCGCCCCTCCGCCCATGGACATCGAAAGCGGAGGATTGATACCGTTGACAAAGGCGAATGGGAATGGGATCGGGCCATCGCCTTGGGCGCTCCATGGCCCGATCAGGGCGATATAGAGGTCAGATGCGTTTTGGATCCCCGAGCCGATCAACTGCACATTTCGGCTCATCTCGCGCAAGCCCAACTCCGGGATCAACAGCAGCAGCCAGCGCGTCCCCCCTGCAAACAAGACCAGCATTCCTGCCCAGAGCAAGGCGGCTGATCCTTTCATCCAGCGCCGGAACCAGAGCAAAGCCAGGATGATTGTCAGAGAGATGCTCAGAGCTTTATAAATATCCAGGGCGCTCCAGGGATAGAAACCGCCGATCCGCATCAACCCGGCGGCCAGGATATGCAGCCCGTAATGGTAGTAGGTGATCTGCGATGGATCTAAGTGAAAATGGGGCGGTACATCGCCGGTCGCGAGGATGGAGACCAGCGGCAGGTTTGAATAATCGTCAAAAAGCGCCAGCCCGCGGTTGATTGCAAGAAAAAGCAGAAAGCATCCGCCAAATCCAAGGATCTGCCTCCAGTCCAGGAATTCCGAAATGGGATGCCGCCATGGATATTTTAAACGCCAGGCACTTGCCAATCCAGACAGTAAGATCAGCGCTGCAGATGTCCAAAAAGCAATGGGCAGCGCAGTGAATTGGGCGAACAGATTGCCAAAGAAGGTCAGCAGAACCAATCCTGCCCCCAAGCCGACAAACAGCTGTTCGCGGATGCGGATTCGGAAGATGGAAGCGCAAAGCAGCCAGCCGCCAGCCCAGCATAATATGCTGATGGTCAGCCAGCTCAACAAGTCCCAAAAACTTCCAGTTCGGCTCCAGTACATGGGCAGGCTCGGGTCTACGGGCAGTTCTTCTTCGGTTTTTGGGCTGGAGCCAGAATCTGGAGCTGGACTTCCCTCAGGGTCTTGATCGGGGTGTAATTGCACAGGATGTGGCGCGATATGTTTTCCACCCAGGCGTTGTTTTCGGCTCCAAAATCCGATCTGGGATCCTTCAGCTCTCGAGAGAGCGGCTCGCTGACGATCAGGGCAAAGCGGTGGTCGATGAGCTCCTGGTAGAGGCGTCCCAGGTAGTCTGGATCGTTTGCCATGGCTGCTTCCATCAGGAAAACCCGCTCATATTCCGGGACAAGCGGGACCTGTAAGTTTTTGAAGGTTAAAAGCTGGCGGTTGGAAAGGAAAAGGACTTCTCCACCTTCCTGGACCGCCCGGTAGACCGGACCGGCAAGCTCGTTCAGGTTTTCCTGGATCGATCCAGGATCGGGGGATGCAGATGCGGGCACATGGGTCAGGAGAACGGATGCTGAATAAATAATCAATCCGAAAGTCAGTGCGAGATGCAATATAAGCTGAGGAGAAAACCTTGCTGTTGAGGAAGGCTGGTCAGCCAGGTTCTCAGCGGTCGAAAACTGGAAATCTGGCTCTTCGGCAACCTGACGGTAATAGAAATAGGCAGAGATGATCAACAGAAATGTCAGATAGGCATCCAGATTATGCAGGTTGCTGCCGCCGCCGATCTTCACGCTAACGACCATCCCACCGAGGAAGAAGATCAGCAGGATTCCCGCCAACCCCAACAGGCGGAGCGGGTGAAAACGTCGCCAGGCGACTTTTCCAGCAGGATGGTCAAAAATCCGAGCCCAGATCACCCCTACCATCGGTAGAGAGACGATTAGAATTGCCAGGAGCAGCCCAGGCGGATAGGTCGCGTTGGGCAGCAGGCGGTGCCAGAGCAAGCTGGAGGAAAAACTGGTTGTAAACTGCTCAACGGAATTCCCTGACCATAGAATGTACCCGACCTGGGCGAGGAAGGCCGTTGCAGCTCCAAAAATGGCCCATCCGGCCAGCCTGAGAATGTATGAAAATTTATGGCGGAGAGCGCCTGATACGATGGGCTCTTCTATCAAGATTAAGACTGATGCCATCAATCCCGGGACAGGGTACCAGTTCACCCTGCTGACCCCAGCCCAAGCTGAAGCGGCGAAGACAGCCAGCGCAGAAACTGCGAGCCGCCTTCTGGGCGAGCGGATCGAACTGGATATGAAAGCCCCAGATCACGATGATCACCGGGACAAGCAGGTGATAGTACACGGGGCCGACCATCCAGACCAGGTACGCAGCCGCCACGAACAACCAGCGCTGCAGGCCCGGCACGATCTTCAGGCGGCGGGCCAAAAGGACAGATGCGATCGTTGGCATGACGATCCACAGCAGTACCTGCCAGGCCCGGTGGAGCCAGATCGGAGAATCGGGCAGTAAGAAGGGCACCGCCTGCAGTAAATACCGGCTGGGGTGCAGGACAGTCGGAGGCGTCTGGATCCCATAGATGCGCTCGGAGAAATACAGCGAGGCATAATAATAACGGCTGGCTTCTGACCACGTAAGCGTATACGGATAGCTCGAGATTTCAGGGATGTAGGAGAGGACCAGGTAAAGGCTGGCAGAGCCCAGCAGCGAACTTGCCAGGCTGGTCCCCCATCCGAGCGAAAGGCTGGCTCTTTGGGATAAAAAATACGCTCTGAGGAATATTGCGCCCAATCCAACTGCCAACCCGAATGCACCCAGGCGAGGGAGCGCCTGATGGAAGATGGGCAAGTTGATGACAAACGCCATCACCGGGACAGCGCCAGCCGAGATCCCAAAGAACAGCAAGTTCCACCGTGAAAATCTGCTGAAAAATTGGGCAGTGTTTTCAATAAAACGCATCGAAAATCCTATGTACGGCAGTGGAAGGCATCGCTTTCAGCTTGCCGGTCCGTTGACCTGATCCCTGGTTTCTGGCTTGTTGTGGGAGGTTAAAAATTCCGGTAAAAAAAATGCGCCGGGGAGACTGGCCAGCATGGTTATCGTGCGGAAAAGGAGTGCGACAGTAAGACCGCTGCTCAGCGATGCTCTCCCCAGGTTCGAAAATATCAAGGTCATCGAAATTTCCTGCAGCCCATACCCATTGATCGATATCGGGATCAAGGTGACAAAATAGACCAGGCTGTACAGCCCTGCAATGGTCCATAAGGGGATTTGCTCACCGACGCCGCCAAGCAATACCTGCAGAATCAGGAAGAAGCAGATCATATGAACCCAGGAATAACCTAACGAGCGCACAAGCGCAGCGGGGTTCTTCAACCAGAAGGCCAGAGATTGGAAAAGATCCTTGAAAGCCTTCGAGATTTTTCTGCGAATTGCTTCAAGCCATTGAAAAGAAAAAATGGTCGAAAACAATAAGGGTGAGCTCGCGCCCAATTCCTGATCAACCTGGAGATTAAGCAGCGCAGGAATGCTGAACGGAAGCACCATTGCCATGCCGGTCATCCCAACCAGGCGGTCAGCGATCAATGAAGCTGTGCTGATGGCCGCATCCAGTCGAAAGCGGATCGCGCCAGCAAGCCGGACAACGTCTCCACCGATCGTGGTAGGCAGGAAGTTCGTCGCAAAGAGCCCAGCAAATGTGATCTTCAAGGTCTGCCAGAAAGTGATTTCGAGCCGGGCGGAGTGCAGCAAGGTATACCAGCGCATGGAAATTGCGAATCGAGAGACCAGCATCAGCAGGAACGCCAACCCGAAACGCCAGAGCGGGATGCTACCGAATAGCTGCCCAGATCTGTTCCCATCCCTGCTGGCTTAGTAAATATACGAGCAAGACCAGGGCAACCAGCGTCCCGATGATGCGCAGGGCGCTCTGCCTTGAGGGTTGGACCGATCCACTATCGCCCTGGTCGGTCATGTTTCGGGCCCTTCTTTATTCTTTGGATTAAACCGGTTGGAAAGCTCAGGGCTACCCATTACTTAGAGTCCAGCCCATTTTGAGGGAATATTTGTTTGCGGATCGTGTAGGTAGGTTTTTGTTGAGACTCATGATACGTGCGGACCAGCAGCTCTGCGATCAGTCCCATCAAGATCGACTGGAATCCCAGGATCAGGATCATCATGCTGGTGGAGAAGAACGGCGAACCTGTTACGGAGATGTCGAAAAATACCCGGCGGATGAGCAGGAAGAGCAGCGTAGCCAGGCTGATAAGGATCAAGACGATCCCCGTTCCCCCGAACAGGTAAATTGGCTTATTGGCGTAGCTGATCAGGAATTTTACGGTGAACAGGTCCAGGATGACCTTCATCGTCCGGGTGAGGCCGTACTTTGTCTGGCCATAACGACGGGGATGGTGGCGGACCGGGAGCTCTATCATCCTGGCACCGACGGAGTTGGCGTAGGCCGGGATGAAGCGATGCATCTCGCCGTAAAGCCGAAATCCAGTAAGCACTTCCCGACGGTAGGCCTTCAGCGTGCAGCCGTAGTCGTGCAAATGGACGCCTGTGACAGTTGAGATCAGCCAGTTGGCAATTCGGGAGGGAAGGACGCGGTTGAGAAAGGTGTCCTGGCGTTTTTCGCGCCAGCCGCTCACCACGTCATAGCCCTGCTGAATCAAGTCCAGCATTCGTGGGATATCTGCAGGATCGTTCTGCAGATCGGCATCCATCAGTACGATGACTTCACCGCGCGCATTGTCAATGCCGGCTGCGATTGCAGCAGTTTGCCCAAAATTCCGACGGAAGAACACCACGGAGGTATGGTTTGGGTCTCCGAAAGCCAGCGTTTCGAGCACTTTAGCGCTTTCATCACGGCTGCCGTCATCGACATATACGACTTCCCAGCTCAATCCGGCGACCGGATCGACGGCGAGGTGGATCTGCTCGTGCAGAAGCGTCAGACTTTCGGCCTCGTTGTAAACCGGAACAATGATCGATAAGTTCAGTCGATTTTCATCAGGCATAATCATTTACCAGGCTTTGAATTGGATTGGAGACCAGACTCTATTATTATACCTGCTTCAATCTTGCTCGCTGAGGTACCTGGCCATCGTAGGAAGCCTTCGATGAGACTAAATTCTTTTCGACTCCAAACCCGATTCAGGAGCTGCTGGGAGGTTTCTTGTGTCTGGTCGTTCGATACCAGTCGGCCAGGATGAGCAGCGCACCGGTGCTGATCCCCAGCGCAAGGATGATGAAGGGGTTGTTCACAGGCCAGCCGATCGAATAATAGCGCTGAAGGTACCATGGTAAAAACCAGACCAGAACTGCGCCGGCCAGCAGCAGGGCGCGCCGCAGCCAGGGATCGCGGGATTGTTGGATTTCGACCCAAATCCGGGCGGATAATGCGACCTGGATCCCGGCAAAGATCGCCCGGTAGCGAGGATTGTCCCACATATCGCTTCCACCTCGAAAGGCTGCCACCAGGATAACCACCCAGACCGCCAGCGCGAACGCCCGAAATCAGGTTCTGACCTTCCTTGCGGCGGAAAGCGTGAAACGGCGCATAGACCAGAAACGCAAGCAGCAGCGTCCAGCCGAGGGAGCGCCAGACTGCGACGAAGCGCCAGATCGGCGCCTCGCTGCCGGCGATCAGCGCGGCGGGTAGAAACGGCTGCACCACGCCATATGCGATCAGCATTGGCAGGTGTGTCCAATCAGGGGTGAAGTCGAAGATTTTCTGCATCCAGCCGGAGGCATGCTCGCTGAGATAGGCCTGGAAGCTGGCAGATTTTCGCAACCACCAGCTAAGCATCGCGATTGGATTGGTGATGCGCGCCGGGACGACTTCGCGCAGCACAAACCACAGCCCTGCCAGACCCACGACCAGCAGCAGGCCCAGGATCAGCCAGAACCAGCGCCTCTGGACGGATTTGGATGATCCGAAGCGGATCAGAAACAAACCGGCAAGCGCCAGGCCGCCAAGCAGCATCGCAGCCGAGAGCGGCGAGAAAAAGGCGGCGAATAAAACCGGGACAAGCATCCATGCCAGGCTGGTTGGAGAGTGATCGTCGCGATAACGGGCTAATCCATAAAAAGATGCAGCAGCCAGCGGGATGGTGAACGCCTCGCGCATCTGTGAGCTGCCCAGCAGAACAGCCTCAGGATAGAGGAACATCGCCCAGGCCGCGATCCTGGCAGCAGAATCATCCCAGATTCGGCGGGTGAATGCCCAGACGAAGAGCACAGCCAATCCGGAAAACAACGCCCCCAGCAGCACAACCAGCCATGGTTGGTGGAAATCAGCGCCTAAATAGCGGTAGATCAGGGCGCTGATGAAGAGCAGGCCGCCGTATTGGTCTACTTTGCGGTTGTTTTGGAATGAACTCAGCAGCGATGAATCTGACTGCGCAAGCTTCCAGGCAGCCAGATCGCGACCGGCGGCATCTCCCATGATATAGCCGCCCTGTTCAGCGGGTGTGGCATGCCCCCATCTCGGCAGGCTGAAGGACCAGAAGACGCCCGCGGCGAGGCGCAGCAGCGCAGCTGCAACGACCAAATAGAACAGCCAGCGCGGCGGCTGCTCTTTCTCCATTGAGCGCCAGACTCCCAGCAGCACTCCCAGGCTGATCAGCGAAACCCAGAAATACGAAGTCCATCCTGCGATCGAGCTGAACTGATTTTCAATCAACGCCAGACCAAAGGAAACAACAACCAGAGCTGCCAGAGCACAGACGGCCAGAGCGGCATTATGAGCCGTGTTATATTTGGATGAGGAGCTGTTTTCGATCTGCGACATTTTGATCCAGAGGCTTGATTATCTCATGCTTTGGGAAAGCCGGTTAATGCCTCCGGAAGCTCCAATCCGGCGAGGATCTTCTTGGAGCGTTGTTCCCAGGTATAGCGGCTGGCGTCCGATCTGGCTTGAAGGGCAAGGCGCTGACGCAGTTCTGGATCGCCTTTCAGCCGGCTGATTGCCGAAACCCAGCTCTCTGGCTGGTCGAGCGGAATGAGGATCGCGTTCTGAGGGTTCAGAATTTCACCCAAGACGGGCAGGCTGCTGGAAATGATCGGCCGCTCGCAAGCCAGATATTCAAAGAGCTTCATTGGGCTGAGGTAGCGAGAGATGTCGCCTCCGGACGATGCTTCCACTTTCTGCTGGTAAGGCATCAGCAGCACATCGCAAGCAGCTTGAAAGACCGGCAGGTCGGCGTTGGGGACGAAACCCGTCAGGTAGAGGTTGTCCAACCCTTTGTTTATTGCCTCTGCCCTGGCTAACTCGACCTGGGCAGGTTCTCCTCCCACGATCAAGAAGGCTACCTGGGGGAGGTGTTCAGCCAGCTGCAGCAGCAGCCCGCTGCCGCGGCCGGGGTAGAGATGCCCTGTATAACCGACGGTGAATGCATCAGGATCCAGCCTGGCCAGGATTTCAGGCAGATCCTGCTTGATCCTCAGCCGGGCAATCCGCGGGATGGGCAGCTGGTCGTAGCGTTCCAGATCCACCCCATCTGGAGCAACTACCGCAAGGGGTGAATGCAGCCCTATTTTAAATCGCTGTTCCAGATCATTTACGAGCGCCTGGGTGATTACTGCCAGCCTGCAGGCGCCCTTGCCTCCCAGGAACAGTCGGAAAAGCAACGGGCCGGCGACCCCTTGAGGCAGGTCGTGTACTTCAAGGATCGTTGGGATTCCGAGCTGGCTCGAGAGCGCAGCGGCCTGGGGCAGGCGGGTGTAGACCAGGTCAGCGTTCTGGCGGTGGGCCCGGCGCACAGCTCGCCAGCTGTAGTCGTAGCGGCGCAGGGATGGATTCGACGGCAGCCAGGTGATCGCAAATGGATGATGGAGGCCATAATGCCTGGCCAGGCTCTCCCAGGTCTGCTCTGGAGCCGGATGGGATGCCGGCGCTGCCAGGTCCACCTCATGACCCTGGACAGTCAGCGCCTGGGCCATTTTCATCACCTGAAGGGTGTTAGCGCGGCGAGCCGGGATTTCGGTAGGAGCGACGATCGCGATTTTCATGCGTTCCTCAAGCCGCAGAGGTCTCCAGCTGCTCGCGTTGGGCGATCAGCGAGCGAATTTTCAGGACCGAAATTAAGGATCCAGCCCAATAGAATCCCGCTAACAGCGCTGCGCTGACCAGGTAGCCATAGCGCGGTACGAATGCGAACGTCGCACCGATCTTAATGGCTGCCAGGACCCCGTTGACCTTGGCCGGGAAATCGGCTCTTCCCAGCGCCAGCAGGGCAATCCGGCGCCAGTAGAAGGTGTTGGCCACTAAGAGACCAGCGAGCAGGATGACCAGAGCCGGGTATGTCGGCAGAAACTCGGGTGAATAGAGCAGCCGGATGATCAGCTGTCCAAATATCACCAGGAACACGGTCGCAAGCACAGAATAAGCGCCGGCAAGAAGAGAACCCTGGCGGAGCAAATAACGCAGGTTAGCCCATTCCGAACGAGCTACCTGGCGAGACAGCTCGGGGTAAGTCGCCTGAGGGAGCGGCTCCACGGGCATCTGCACCATGTTGGCGAGCGCCAGCGCCAGCTTGTAATAACCTGCCTCAGTTGGGCCGCGTAGCAGTGAAACCCAAAGCAGCTCGCTGTCTTTTGTCAGCAGGCTGATCGAAGCGCTGATGTTCGTGCTGAACGCAAAATGGGCCAACTCGTTCCAGCTCGAGCGAACTGCTGAAATCGGGATGCGCCACCAGCCTCTGCCCCAGCGGCGGGTAGCTTCGAGCAGCGCCGCGCCTGAGATGGCGAGTGCGCCAACCGCTTTTCCGGCCAGATAGGCGACCAGGATGCCTGTAAGACCGCTCTGCATCAGATAGGCAATGGTAATCAATGTCAGAGTCACAACGCTTTGGACAATTCCAAGTCCGGCTAACCGCCCGAACCGGTCGTAGATCTGCATCAAGCCCGTAGAGCTTTCGGCAATCAGGTTTACCAGCACGACAAGTCCATACAGCACAAACAACGGCGCCATGGCGGGGTCTTTGGTGAGGTATTCTGCACCCAGCGGAGCGAGCAACACGATCAAACCGAAAGCGACGAAGGAAGCGACGATCTCAAACAGCGCGGCAAGCTTGAATACCGCGGCAGCGGAACGCGGGTCGTCCTGCTCTGTGAAATGGCCGACGAACTTAACAACCAGCTCCCCCATACGAAATGATACAAAATTATTGATCACGCTGGTAAACAGCGTGATCGTGCCGAGGGCGCCGAACCCGGCCGCGCCGAGGAGCCGGGCTGAAAGTATCCCCTGCAGCATGCTCAGAGCGGCAGATATCCCGGTGGTGCCGAAAAGAAATCCGGAATTCTTGATCATCCGGCGGACCAGCTCGTTCCCAACCAGGCGGCTGAGCTTCCGCTCGAGCCAGGTTTTAATCGATCCTGGGTTCATCCTGAATAAATACCCATGGAAAGTCGTCGTTTGACGAAGAATTGGGTGAGAGCCGGCTCAGGACGTTGCAATCTGGCTTGCCCAGCTCCGTTCTCTCTCGTACCATTCGATCAGACGCGACAGGCCCTGTTCCAGGGATACCTGGGGTTTCCATCCGATCCGCTGCCTTGCCTTTTGGACATCTGCCCAATTGGAAAGCATATCCGCCGGGACTGCAGGATAGCGCTGGATGAACGCTTGCTTACCGATCTTTTGTTCAAGCATCTGGATCAATGCATTGATCGTGATGGTCTCGTGCCCACCCAGATTGATGATTTCGTAGCCAAGCGGTCTCAAACCGAGGATCGTGCCTCGAGCGATGTCGTCGATAAAGGTAAAACCGCGGGATTGCTCGCCATCCCCGTATAGCTGCAGCGGCCTTTCTTCAAAAATCCACTGGGTAAACCGGAAAATCGACATATCCGGCCGTCCGGCTGGACCATAAACAGTAAAGTAGCGAAAAATGGTCACATCGATGCCATGAAGATAGTGGTAGGCATGGCAAAGCGCCTCTGCGGCTTTCTTGCTGGCGGCATACGGCTGGAGTGGAAAATCACTGCTCGCGCTTTCTGGAGTGGGCAGCGGGGCATTATTGCCGTAGACGCTGGAAGTGGAAGCCAGGATGAATTTTGGAACACCCAACTGACGGCAGAGATCCAGAAGATTGAGCGTACCGGTCAGGTTTGTTTCATAGTAAATCCACGGATCGAGCACAGAAGACCTGACGCCGGCTCGTGCAGCCAGGTTTATGACGGCATCCAGAGAAACCTCCCTGCCATCGCCTGTCTGATTTACGCTGGAAAGACCAAGGCGCTGGCTGATATCCAGCGGGTGGAAGACAAACTGCGGCTGCTTCTTTAAGGATTCGAGCCGCCAGAGCTTCATCCGGACGTCGTAGGCGTCATTGAGGTTATCGCAGCCGATGACGAGGTGGCCGGCTTCGAGCAGCAACTCTGCAACCCGAGAGCCGATGAAACCCGCAGCGCCGGTGACCAGGTAGTTTGCCATCTTTTCCTCTTTTTCATCTGCCTGCCTTTAAGGCAAATAATTTTGCTTATTCTGTCCAGACCCGAAAAAGGGTGACCATTCGGGTTTCCCAGGCAGCTTTTTGGGACGATTAAAGCCGGACTACTTTCGGATTGCCGCGTCCGGCTGCACCCAGCGCATTTCGGGTGTCTACGATCAATTTGGATTCGCGCAATAACGCCTGGTAATCATACGTTTTATGATTTGTGACGATCACGACGCAGTCTGCCTGGGCTACTGCCTGCATCAGGTCGGGGACGCTGTCCAAATTGATCCCATCGTGCCGCAGGCTTGGGATATAGGGATCATGGTACGAGACCGATGCGCCTTTTTGTCCCAACAAACCGATCACATCCAGGGCGGGTGATTCGCGCAGGTCGTCGATGTCCGGTTTGTAGGCTGCACCCAGGACAAGAGTCCGGCTGCCCTTCAGGGCTTTTCCATGCTCGTTTAATGCGTCCTGGACCTTTCCAACCACATAGCGCGGCATCCCGGTGTTGATTTCAGAAGCCAGCTCGATAAAACGGGCTGTGTAATTCAGGGCGCGCAGCTTCCAGGACAGGTAGAGCGGATCGATTGGGATGCAGTGGCCGCCCAGACCGGGTCCCGGCGTGAATTTCATAAAGCCAAATGGTTTGGTGGCTGCGGCATCGATCACCTCCCAAACATCCACCCCCAACTTCTCGCACATCATGGCCATCTCGTTTACCAGACCGATGTTGATCATCCGAAAGGTGTTTTCCAGCAGCTTAGCCATTTCAGCGACTTCGGCGGATGAAACCGGAACCACGGTCTTAAGGGCTTCCGAATACCAGGCCGAGGCAACTTCCGAGCAATCGGGAGTGATTCCACCGATCACCTTGGGCGTGTTCAATGTTGTCCAATCCTTGCGTCCAGGGTCGACGCGCTCTGGTGAGAACGCGAGGAAAAAGTCCTCTCCCACTTTCAACCCCTTTTCATCGCCAAGTTTTGGGAGCAGGATCTCACGCGTAGTCCCGGGGTAAGTCGTGGACTCAAGCACAACCACCATACCGGGATGCATATATTTCGCCAGCTCTTCGGAAGCACTCAGAATGAATGAGAGATCTGGATCGCCGGTCTTTCGAAGAGGCGTTGGCACACAGATGCTCACTGCATCGGCTTTCGAGAGAGCGGAAAAATCCGTGGTAGCCTCGAGATAACCGGATTTAACCAGGCGCTCGATTTGCTCGTTCGTGATGTCCTGGATGTGGCTTTCACATTTTCGGATGGTGTCCACTTTACGCTGATCAGGATCAATCCCGACCACTTTGAAACCGGCTTCAGCGCACGCGACAGCCAGAGGCAGACCCACGTAACCAAGTCCAAGGATCGAGACGCTGGCATTATGCATGCGGAACTTATTCAAAAGATTTTGTTTTATTGTTTCAGACATTATTTTGGTCCTCGATAATAAGTTTGGAAATAAGATTCTAACAGGGTTTAATAACCAAAGTACGGCGAAAGGGTTTGCTGCATCTGAGCATTCAGACTGGCGATCTCATCTTCTGAAAGATACTCAAGATAACCCCTCACTTTTCCCCTGCGGGTTTTATATGTTTCTTGATCGGCCTGATCCGCCGGCTTGAGGATGCCGCTGTTGAACTTTCCTCCAGCTTCCATTTTCCTCATATTTTCGAAGGCGGCAAAATCGACAGCTTCAGCAAGGCGCTCATCCGGGATCGATTCCATTTTCATGAAATCGAAAATTCTGCGGAGCTGGGCTTGCGTGTCGGTTTTCAGGTCCTCGTACCGCACCAAAAGAAAGCCATCAGGGATATCCCGGTTTTCAGCCCAGATGTTATAGTAGCGCAGGATGGTGCTGAACCCACCGTGTTCACTGTGGATGAATTCCGATAAGCTGCCTTGAAAGACCGCCTGGTGTTTTTCGTAAGGATTTTTACCAAACATACGGCCGCGGTTTTTCATCTCGAAGTAGCTGGAGACGATCACATCGCGCGGGTCGCGGACGAGAAAAATAACGCGCTTGCCGCAATATCCTTTTTTTGAGGTTTCCAGCTCATCCGGGGTCTTCAGCATCGGCCGGTCGTCATGGATCACCGTGATCCTGGGAACATCCGGATGGGGTCTGTCCTTCCAACGCAGAAGCAAGTTTTCCTCGGTTTCTGGCAATCCATAGTGGCTGACGATGGCTTTAGCGATCATCATCCGCAGCCAGGTCCTACCACACTTTGGATACGAAATCAGGTAGACATCCGTATTCTTGCGGGCATAAAAGCGCAGCAAGGGATCCGGGATCCATTTGCGGATCCCGATCCGGTAGTTTTCCGGCAGCCGGTTATACAGGTTTTTAAAAAGATTCACGGTTATTCGGAACAGCCAGGCCGGTTTAGAAGAGGGAGAGCTGTTTTGGATCCGATTTCTCCTTGGGTGGTTGCGGTGAAGTTTCCTGGTTCTGAATCGATTTGGCGATCAGCTCGGGCAGACGCGAGAAATCCTGTTCGATGGCTGATTTCAAGGAAGGTTGGTGCAGCGCAGCAGCCGGGTGATACATCGCCACCACGAGGCGATCATCTACTTTCTTCGCTTTGCCGTGAACCGAGCTGATCTTTACATCAGGCATGTAGCGAGCCATTGAAAAGCGTCCCAGCGTAACGATGACTTCCGGGTTGATTGCCTGGATTTGCCTGTCCAGATAGGCGCTGCAGGCTTGAATCTCGCCGGGTTCCGGATCGCGGTTGCCGGGCGGGCGGCATTTCACGACGTTTGTAATGAACACATCCGCACGGCGCATCCCGATTCCAGCAAGCAGCTCATCAAGATATTTACCAGCCGCTCCAACAAATGGACGGCCCTGCTCGTTTTCGTGGAAACCAGGGCCTTCGCCAATGAACATGATTTCGGCCTGTGCCCGGCCTTCTCCGGGGACAGAGTGCTTGCGCGTATGGTGAAGCGGGCAGCGGGTGCAGGCAGAGACCTGACCGGCGACTTCTTTGAGGACTTCTTCTGGCGTCATATCATTTCTCCTGAACCCAGGGATTACAGGTTTGCATTCATCCAATCCAGGTATTGCAGATCCAGACCTTTTACGGTCATGATCAGTGCATCTTCATTATTATCCCGGTAGTAGCGCGGGCGTCCGCCGACGATTTCAAACCCAAACCGCCGATAAAGGTTTTGGGCGGTTTTGTTGTTCGCCCGAACCTCCAGCGTGGCGATGTTGAAGCCTCTGCGGATGGTCTCGTTAAGAGCAGCTTTCATCAGCTCTTTTGAGATCCCCTGACCACGATAATCTGGGTGAACCGCAATTGTCGCAATATGGGTTTCATCTACGATCAACCAGACTACGATCATCCCGACGATCACGGCTGCACCGATTGAGTCAATTGCTTCTGCTACCCAGAGTAAGGAGCCTGGATTTTCGTGCAGCTCGTATGCGAAGGCGCTTTCTGGCCAGGGCAGGCTGAAAGAAAGTTGGTCTATTTCTCGCACAGCAGAGAGGTCTTCGACCTGCATAGACCGAATGAGCACACGGTTGATGCCAGCACCGGAATGGTCGTTCATTCAGGAATTGGATCGTTGTAATGCAGATAAACAGGGGAAAGGCTGGCAGGATCATCGATCTTCCCGGCTTTCCACCGTTTCCAGGCGAGCTCTGCCAGGAAACCCGGACGGCGAAGGGATTGGGCAGGAGATGCGAGCACAAGATCTGGGCGCGCCTGATGGAAGAGCTCGCGTTCTTCGCTGCTGAGCTCGCCGCAGAGCAGGCTGGGCTGGCTTATTTTTCCAATCAGCTGCTGGGGAGTGCAGACTTCAATGTCCCGCTCCATGCGCCAGGACTGGCTTTCGGGTTTATACCAACCAACAGCCAGGCGGCCTCTGCCGGCTCGCAGCACAGCTACCAGGGGCAGATCTGCAACTGGCTGTGCGATGGCCAGGATATCCAGCGTGGGGATTCCAAGTATCGGAACATGGTGGACAAGAGCCATCCCCTTGACCAAAGCGAGGCCGATCCTTAAGCCAGTGAACGAGCCCGGACCCAGGGCAACCGCCAGCGCACCGATCCCGGCTGGGATCAGGTTTACCTTTTTCAGCGCCTCTTCCACTGCAGGCGCGAGCTCGACGGTGTGGAAATCCATGCTGGTCCAGGTTGACTTCACACAGGACCTGGACGCCGTCATATAGAGCCAGGCCGATCGTTCGGGTAGATGTATCAATCGCCAGCAGGATAGAGGACGAAGAGCGCATCAGGATTCCACTCCATAAAAACGCCGGCGTAAATGGCTGATCAAACCAGCATAGCGCCTGCCCCGTGCGGAAAAAACCAGGTCACGCTGATCTTCGTCCACCCACTGCAGTTTAACCCACAGGCGCTCTGAGGGTAAAATCTTCTCAATCCGGTCTGCCCATTCAACCACCAGAGGCCCACGCTCAAGCATCGATTCGATGTCCAGGTCTACTGCTTCATGCGCACTGTTCAAGCGATATGCATCCATATGAAAAAGGACATCTGCTTCTGGACGGCGGTACACGTTTACCAGGACGAATGTGGGGCTGGAAGTGGGGTCAAGCGAACCCCATCCGGCAGCAATACCCTGGACAAGGGTGGTTTTTCCCGAACCCAGGTCGCCGGAGAGACAGATCAGATCACCCGGTAGGAGAAGGGCTCCCAGGCGCATGCCGGCGCGGCGGGTCTGTTCGGCGCTGCGGCTGATTAATTCCAGGGATTCACGGTCAAGGACAGGCATTGCGCTGAGGATTATAACCTAAGACTTAATCTCGAGTCTGGCGAGCGAGGCCGCCAGATGTTTGAGCCCCAGCTCCGCAAAAAATACATCGACGATCTCATCCCCATCCTGGAGCCGGCTGTTGAGCACCATTCCCTCACCCCAGACGGGGTGCTCGACCCGCATCCCGGGTGCATACTGCTGTTGGACGGCGGGCTGATTACGCGCGATCCTGCGGTTTTCCTATGGGCGTCAGGACGCTTTCCCAGCGCTCCGGGCGAGGAGAAATCGGACTGGCAGACCGTTTTTGCGGGCGGGCGGGCTGCAGCTCGTCGATCAGGTCATAGGGGATGTCGTCCAGGTAGCGGGAAGGTCCTGCATGGATCCCCGTATCCATAAGCAGAGCGGTTCTGAGAAAAGGTTAGAAAGAGCTGGTCTTTTGCCCGGGTGATGCCTACATAAAACAACCGGCGCTCCTCCTGCATCGCTTCAGGATCATCGAACGAGCGGCTGTGCGGCAGCAGGCCGTCGTTCAAGCCGGTGATGAACACGACTGGAAACTCCAATCCTTTGGCTGCATGCAAGGTAAGGAGGGTGGGCGCGCTCCCGTTCCCTTCCAGGGTGTCCTGATCGGAAACCAGGGCGATCTGCTCGAGGAAGGCGACCAACCCCAGATCCTGGTATTCAGCTGCGAGACGCCTGAGCTCAAGCACGTTTTCCCAACGGTCGTGACCATCATCGGTGCCGTCATCCACGAAAGAATGGAGATCGATGTCGCTCAGAACCCGGTCCATCAGAGCCAGCGGCGGGAGCTGCTCTTTAAGTGCTGTCCAGCTTGCGAGCTGGGCTGCAAAGCTCAACAGGGCTTGTTTTGCCCGGCCTCCAAAAGCCTCCACTACTTCTGGATATTCCCCGCCTGCCAGCTGGAGCAGGAATTTTCCTGGAGGGAGTTTTTCGCGCTGCGCACCGGTCTTGAGTGCGAGGTAGGTTTTATTCCCAATGCCACGCGGGGGGGTATTGATTGCCCGGTTCAGGCTGAGCTCGTCGCTCGGATTGTGGACCATGCGCAGATATGCGATCACATCCTTGATTTCTTTGCGACCGTAGAAACGCTGCGCCCCGACCAGCCTGTACGGCATCCCGGCCTGCAGAAACGCTTCTTCGAGCAAGCGTGATTGGGCATTCGTCCGGTACATTACCGCGAAAAAACCCGGATCGGAATGCTCTTCCCGGATCAGCTTGCGGATCACATCCACGACAAAAGCAGCTTCTACGCGGTCGTCGGAAGCCTCAAAGAGGATCGGTTTCTGACCCTGGCCCAGCTCGGAAAACAGGCGCTTGGGGGTGCGCTGCGTGTTTCGGTCGATGACCACAGTCGCCAGGTCAAGGATGGATTGTTTCGAGCGGTAATTCTGTTCCAACAGGATCACCTGGGCTTCCGGGAAATCCTCGCGGAAGCGCAGCACGTTGCGGTAATCTGCGCCGCGCCAGCGGTAGATCGACTGGTCGGCATCACCCACGACGAAGATGTTCCTGTGGAACGAAGCCAGGCTGCGGACCAGCTGGTACTGAGCCATGTTCGTATCCTGGAACTCGTCGACCAGGATGTGTTCAAATTTTCGAGAGTAGTAATCGCGAGCGGCAGGGTTTTCTGCCAGCAGGTAGGCTGTCCAGAGCAGAAGGTCATCGAAATCCAGGGCATTGTTCGCCAATAACATTTCCTGGTAGCGCCGGTATATGCGCTGAACTACTTCGTCGCGGTAATTCTGCGAAGGGTAATCGTCCGGGAGGACCAGCTCGTTTTTGGCGTTGGAGATCGCGGCGAGGACTCCGGCAGGACGATAGCGTTTTTCATCCAGGTTCAGCTCAGCGATAGCACCCTTGACCAGGTGGTACTGGTCGTCCTGGTCGAAGATCACGAAATTCGATTGGAACGGCAGGCTGTCAGCCCAGCGGCGCAGGATCCTGGCGCAGTTGGCGTGGAAGGTTCCCAGGGTCAGCCCGCTGAGGTTCTCGCCGACCAGATCCAGAACCCGGGCTTCCATTTCCCGGGCGGCTTTATTTGTAAAGGTGACCGCAAGGATATTGTATGGCCGGACGCCAAGCGAACCGATCAGGTAGGCGATCCGGTTGGTCAGGACGCGCGTCTTCCCGGACCCTGGTCCGGCAAGGACTAAAACAGGGCCCAATCCAGCCTTTACGGCTTGCTGCTGCTGGATGTTTAACTTCTCATTCCAATCCACGCTTTGTTTTTCCCAGTTTTCAGGTCTAAATACAGAAAAGCATTATAGCACAGCGGTCAGATGGGGTTACGGGAGTTGCCAATCCGCAACCAATGCGCTACAATCTTTCTTGATGAGCTGGGACTTGATCGGACATGAATGGGCGGTTGAGCTGCTGGAAAAGCGGATCCAACGCGGCCAGGTTGGGCACGCTTTCTTAATCAGCGGACCACCTGGAGTGGGGCGGAGGACTCTAGCGCTCCGATTGGCGCAGGCACTGAACTGCACTCAACCCGGCAAATCCGGCGCGCCCTGCCGGACCTGCAGGATTTGCCGCCAGATCGAGAACCAGCAGCATGCTGACCTTTTTATCGTTCAGGCCGAAAAAGAGGGCGGGACGTTGAAGGTCGAACAGATCCGTGAGCTGCAGCACAGCCTCTCTCTGCATCCATACGAAGCCAATTATCGAGTGGCTTTGCTGCTGCGTTTTGAAGAAGCCAATCCAAGCGCAATGAACGCGCTGTTGAAGACGCTTGAAGAGCCTTCACCGCAGGTGATCCTTCTGCTGACCGCCGACAGCCCGGAGAATTTGCTCCCAACGGTGGTATCGCGCTGTGAAGCAATCCGACTCCGCCCGATCCCGTACGGACAAATCGAGACAGCGCTTCAGCAGCGGTTCCGTTTAACCCATGAGCAGGCTTGCCTCGCAGCCCATGTCTCAGGAGGCAAACCCGGGCTTGCGGTTCGGCTTTCCAATTTACCTGTTCTAATGGAAGAGCGAACAGAGTGTTTGAACGAGCTCTCCGAGCTGCTGACAGCCAGCTATCGAGAACGGTTCATTCGAGCTGAGGCTCTTTCGAAGGATAAATCCAGACTGCGCGTGAGGCTGTTGACGTGGCTTTCCTTCTGGCGCGATGTTTTCCTGCGTTCGTCGGGGGCTGCCGCGCCGATAACAAATATTGACTGGATAGAGTCGATAGAGATGATTGCGTCTGGTCTCCAGTTACAGGAAGCCAGCAGGCTGGTCGGTACGGTTGAGCGTTCGGTGGCACTCCTGGACCAGAATGTAAATCCGCGCCTGATCCTGGAAGCGCTTATGCTCGAGCTGCCAAATGGTTCTCGCTTGCGGCAGGCAGGTTGAAGGTTTGCTGTTTTGAAAACCCTGTCTAGAACCCGGTATGCTATACTCTGATTTATGTTTCTGGTCGCCCGCCTCCACCCCTGGATCGTGAATTTTGTGTGTCGTTATGGATGAAATTGAGAAGGGCAGAGAAACAAACCAGGCTGCCCTTGAGCTGCTGTATAACGTGGGGAGAGAAGTGGCAGCCGCCCCCGATTTGCAGACGGTGCTCGATCGCGTCCTGCAGCTTTCGATGAACAATGTCGGGGCGATCAGCGGAAGCATTATCGTCATTGACGAGCAAGGTGAACCGGCGGAGATGGCATTTTCAATGCTGGGTCATCAGCATGATCAGGCTGCCCTACAGCTGCGCTCAACCTATGAACGCGGTCTGGCGGGCTGGGTTGCCCGCCAGTGCGAGGCGGTGCTGATCCAGGACACCAGCCGGGATCCCCGCTGGCTGCATAGGCCAGATGATGCAGCTGACAGAACCGGGCCAAAATCCGCTGTCAGTGCGCCGATCCTGGCTCGCGAGCGATTGGCCGGGGTGATCACGCTTGTCCACCCACACCCGGGCTTCTTCATGCCTTCACACCTGGAGCTGGTCAAAGCAATTGCCGATCAGGCAGGGACGGCAATCCGCAACGCTCATCTGTACGAAAGCCTTCAAACCGCTCACCGGCGTTATCGCGAGCTTTTTCAAGACAGCATCAACTCGATCCTGATCACCGAACGAGATGGCCGGATTATTGAAGTGAACCACCAGGCTGAAAATATCCTTGGCATCGCTCCGCAGGAACTCCTGGGTCAAAATATCTGCGATCTGCATGCAGCAGATCTGGAAGAATTTGGCTCCAATTTCCTGCGCCTCAGCAAGGGTGAGATGGTCAATTATGAGTCAATCCTGAACTCGGCAGGGAGCCGCAAGATCCCGATCCAGGTATATGCTCGTAAAATCCAGACTGGAGCTGAGTCCAATCTCCAATGGATCATCCGTGATATCAGCGAGCGAAAAGACCTGGACCGCATCCGAGAGGACCTGGTAGCGATGGTGTATCATGATCTGCGGTCTCCTCTGGCCAATATTGTATCCAGCCTGGATGTCCTTTCATCGATGTTCCCAACGGAAGAAGATGAGGCCGTTCAAAATTTGTTATCCATCGCGCTCCGCTCAACTGAAAGGATCCAACGCCTGACAAATTCCCTGCTGGATATCAGCCAGCTGGAGGTAGGGCAGGTCATTGGAAACCGCCAGCAAACGAATGTTCCTGCTCTGATCTCGGACGCAATCGATGCCGTCCTCCCAGGTGCAAAGAATAAAGATCAGCTGGTGACCTGGGAATTCGAACCCGATTTGCCACCAATTTTTGCGGATGGAGATATGATCCGCAGGATTCTGATCAATCTATTAGAGAATGCAGTGAAATTTTCGCCAGCAAAGGGTAAAATCCATCTCAGCGCTCAGCTTGAAAGCGGGATGGTCCTGTTTAAAGTGAGCGACTCGGGTCCTGGAATCCCGCAGGCGGACCAGGAGTGGATATTCGAGAAGTTCACCCGGCTGAAAACGACAGGTTCTCCGCGGGGTCTTGGTTTAGGGCTTGCCTACTGCCGGCTTGCGGTGCAGGGACATGGCGGCAACATATGGGTTGAAAACAAACCCGGTCAGGGCACTCGGTTTGTGTTCACAATCCCCGCCGTCAGCTGAATAAGCCCGAATATAGATAGGAAATTGAGAAGATTATGCAGCAAATAACACAAGGCATCTATTTTGAAGACTCTTATTTAGGGGTGACGGTAGGAGCATTGGTCTATTCGTATGGGATCATTGCGATTGATGCGCCGTTGAGGGCGGAGGACGCTCGTTCCTGGCGCGCTACAATCAATAATTACCGCGGCGGTTCCAACCGGATGCTGGTCAGCCTCGATGCGCATCCAGACCGCACGCTGGGCACCCGCTCGCTGGAGTGTACGATCCTGGCGCATCAGAAATCTGCTCAGGTCTTTCGCAACCGACCGACGATTTTTAAGGGTTTGAGCGTTGAAACGGGCTCGATCTGGGAAACTTATACCGAATCGATCGGGATGCGCTGGGCTTCACCGGATATCACCTTCACAGAACGAATGTCCATGCATTGGGGCGGCCCTGAGATCGTCCTTGAGCACCAGCCCGGACCAACCCCCGGCTCGATTTGGGTGAGAATCCCGGATGCAAAAACTGTCTTTGTGGGCGATGCTATCTTGCTGAACCAGCCGCCATTTCTGGCTCAAGCCGATTTGCCAGTATGGTTGGCAAGCCTGGACATACTGCAGAATTCGTATTCGGACTATACGATTGTGAGCGGGCGTGGTGGGCTGGTGAAACCAGAGGATATTCGTGCCCTCGTTAAGCTATTAAAGGATATCGACGAGCAAATAAACCGATTGGGAGCCAAGAACGCCCTGCCCGAAAATACCCAGGAAATTGCAGCCAAGCTACTACCAAAATATCCTGCTCAGGGCAAGCTTCGAGAACTCTACCAGGTCCGGCTGCGCCACGGGCTGCACCAGTTTTATGCCCGGCGGTTCCGGCCAGCGAATGTCATCGGCCAGCCTGAGATTGAGGATGATGAACAATGACCTCTCTGATCTCGGCCTCGTTTTCAAAATCTCCCTTTGCTCCGGTTTATGAGCTGACTCGCGGAGACACGATTAAATCGGTTCATTTCGGCGCGATTGCAGTCGTAGATGCCGCAGGCGACTTGCTGGCCTGGTATGGGGACCCGGGTGCAGTGACATTTTTGCGTTCAACCGCTAAACCGTTCCAGGCACTCCCTTTTTTTGAGAACGGCGGTCCAGAGGCTTTTCGCCTGAGCATGGCTGAGAGGGCGATTTTGTGCGCGTCTCACTCCGGGACAGACGAGCACCTGGCAACGGTGCGCTCGATCCAGGAAAAAACCGGGATTTCTGAAATCGGAGCTGCTGTGCGGTGTTCATGAGCCTTATGATCCGGCAACTGTGAAACGGATGCATGAAAGCAAAGAGGTGGTCACGTCAAACCGGCACAACTGCTCTGGAAAGCACAGCGGGATGCTTGCATCCCTGCGTTTAAAAAAGCAGCGAGGCGAGAGAATTCCCCGAAAACCTCGAATATATTGATCCCGCTCACCCCCTCCAGAGGGAAATTCTAGGCGTCTTCGCTGAAATGTGCGGCGTGCGCGTGGATCAGGTCGGGTTGGGAATCGACGGCTGTTCGGCGCCTAATTTTGCAGTTCCTCTGCGCAATGCGGCTCAGGGGTATGCCCGCCTGATGGATCCGCAGGCCGGAGCAGTCCAACCTGCAAGACGAGCGGCAGCCTGCCGGGAAATCACGGAAGCAATGCGTGCTCATCCAGAGATGGTCGGTGGTCCGGGACAATTCGACACGCGCCTGATGCAGGCAGCAGGCGGAAAGATCGTTTCCAAAGGCGGGGCTGAGGCTTTTCAGGGAATCGGCTTGATGCCTGATGCGATGGGAAAAGGGTCTCCTGCCGTCGGGATTGCACTGAAAATTTCTGATGGCGACGACCGAAAAAAAGCCCGAACAGCGGTTGCGATGGAAGTCCTACGCCAGCTTGGTGCACTTTCACAGGCTGAAATGGACGAGCTGAAGGATTTCGGACCTGAGCATACGGTGCGAAACTGGCGGGGAATTGCGGTTGGGCATGCTTATCCGAACTTTCAATTGATATTTGCCTGAGCTGTGGACAGCATGTCGCCTGCAATGAGCCTGGAAGAACGTGCAATAGAAATCCATGAAATGCTGCTGCAGCATTTTGGCTATCCGGAGTGGCGTGATCCGCTCCCGCCGCTGGATGAATTGGTATCGACGATCCTTTCGCAAAACACCAATGACAACAACCGTGACCGTGCGTTTAAAGAGGCTGAGGGCGGCATTTCCCACCTGGGAAGCAGTTCGGGACGCCAGAAGCGCCGAGGTCATCGATGCAATCCGACCGGCAGGACTGGCCAACCAAAAAGGACCCCGCATCCAGCAAGTGCTGCTTGAAATCACCGAGCAGCGCGGTTCCCTCAGCCTTGATTTCCTTGCCGAACTCCCGGTTGAAGAGGCGCGGTCCTGGTTGATGTCTTTCAAAGGGGTGGGTCCAAAAACAGCTGCGATAGTGCTGTTGTTCTCGCTTGACAAGCCAGCATTTCCGGTTGATACGCATATCCACCGCGTAACTGGACGGCTGGGTTTGCGTCCTGAGCGGTTGTCGGCGGACCAGTCTCATGATTACCTGGAAGCTTTATTTCCACCAGAGACCTATTTCACACTTCACTTGAATTTGATCCGGCTTGGCAGGGAGATCTGCCAGGCGCGCCGGCCGCGCTGTTCCGAATGTCCCCTGCAAATGTACTGTGATTGGAATCAGATGACGAACCAAACTTCAGCCTGTCCTCCTGACCATGCTGATCAACCTTCCGTCTGAACCGGCAGGTTGATTAATCGCCTGAAATTCCTTTATTTCACAGGGCAATTAGTAATAGGACCGTTGGAAATATGTCCGTGAAACGCTGTAAGAGCTATACTGACAGCCGTTGAGCTTCAAAGGAAGGATATCTTGCAGGAAAAGTTAAACGACATGATCCTTACCCCCGATGATCCAAAGATGGATCGCGAACAGAAACGGCTTGAAGCTTTGTTCCGCGTTTCCCACACCCTGGGAAATTCGCTGGATGTTGATGAAGTGCTGACTCAAGTGATGGATGCCGTAATTCACCTGGTCCAGGCAGAACGAGGCTTTCTGGTATTGCTGGAGAACGATCGCGACAGCTGGGAGCTGCGCGCCGCCCGGAACTACGACCAGAGAACTCTGCTTCCAAAGGATATGGAAATCAGCGGGACGGTCGTCAATAAGGTGCTGAAGAGTGGAAAGGGCGTGCTTACAACGGACGCACTTTCAGATCCGCGATTTCATCATAGCGAGTCTGTGACTCTTTATGCGCTACGCTCAATATTGTGCGCACCGCTGCTCGTGCGTGGTCTGCCGATAGGGGCAATATTTGTCGATAATCGAGCTGCGACAGGTCTATTTACTCCGGCAGACCTTGAGCTTTTGAACGTTTTTGCAGCCCAGGCGGCGGTCGCGATCGAAAATGCCAGGCTTTATGAACGCACCGACCAGGAGCTTGCGCAGCGTGTCGAAGAATTGGAGACCCTGGCTCGATTGGATCGTGATTTGAACCAGCGTTTGGATTACGGTCATGTACTGGAGATCACGCGCACACGGGTGATCGAGGTTGGACGGGCGAGCAAAGCCTGGGTGCTGCTTTTTCGCGATGGGGGTGGAGGAGTTTCCAGTCTGGAGTGCTTCCCGCCGGATTTTGAACCTGCCGCGGACCCTCTAGTTGGTCAAGTGGTTGAAGACCTTGCCCCTCACAGCGGGATGCGAGAAAATGACGACATGGTTCGGATGGTCGTGCCAGTTCTGCACAGCGGTCGGCTGCTGGGCGTCATTGTGATAGACCGACCTCAGGCTTTCAGTTTATCTGAAGAGCGTTTTTAAGTCATCTAAGCAGTCGAGCAGCGGCATCCATAGAAAATGCCAGGCTTTACCAGGCTGTTCAGAACGCAAACCAGGCAAAATCCCAGTTCGTCGCGGTGGTAACCCATGAGCTGCGAGTCCCGATGACGTCGATCAAGGGGTATGCGGAGCTGATTCGCCAGGGAGCCGCAGGCGCGGTTACCCAAGAACAGATTGAATTCCTTCAAGTGATCCAAAGCAATGTGGATCGGATGTCTGCACTGGTTTCCGACCTGTCTGATATCTCGCGGATCGAAACCGGTCGCCTGAATTTAAATGTCGCCCCGATTGCTTTATGCACTTATGCGCAAGAGACATACCACAGGCTTCTTCCCAGGCTCAATGAGAAGGATCAAACCTGCCTGATCGATATCTCCGAGGATTTACCGGAAATTCACGCGGATCCCAACAGGGTTGTTCAGGTTCTGACGAATCTAATCAGTAATGCCAGCAAATATACCCCGAATGGGGGGACGATTTTGCTGCGAGCGAAACAGGATGCAGGTAAAGCTCGGATTGAAATATCTGACAATGGGATTGGGATCAGCCCGAAAGACCAGGAGTGCTTGTTTTCCCAATTCTTTCGATCGGACGACCCGGCAGTGCGCGATGAACAGGGCTGGGGTCTCGGATTGAATGTCTCGAAGCGGATTGTTGAGCTGATGGATGGTGAGATAGGTTTTCACAGCGTGGTTGGAAAGGGCAGCACATTCTGGTTTACGTTGCCATTTTCAAGTGAACACAAAGATCCGGAGGTAGGTGGACAATGAGATCGCCAGCTGGTTCGCGCCATCCCCTCCTTACTTACCGACGCACAATAGATCGGGTCTGGAAATATACATTGGTGCTGTCCATTGTCCTGGCGGCTGCGTCCCGCTGGAGTCTGGTCCGAAAATCTGGATTTCTTGGAATTAGCAGTGATGTCTGGCTTCTCACGAGTGCGCTGATCGCTGCAACGATCTGTGTGCTCGCTTTCTCAGGGCGCTATTTTGCATATGTACAGGCCAGGACGAGCTTTCTCAAAATCTCGACGCCATTTCTGACCTTTAGGGTTGCTTACCGTCGAATGCGGAGCATTCACCCGGTGCTGATCCAACAGCTCTTTCCGCCGGAAGAGCTGAGCTGGTCACAGCGAACATACCTTGAGCCCTTTTATGGTAAGACGGTTTTGGTGGTTGAACTGCGAGGTTTTCCGCTAAACCCAATCCTGATGCGGTTGTTTCTGCCGAAGGCGATGTTCTCACCGAGGGCCAGTGGGCTAGTTTTAATCGTACCGGATTGGATGAAATTAAGCATGGAGCTGGATTCTCTCCACGGGGCATGGCTCCAGAAGGAAAACACCCGGCTCCGGTTGGCTCGAGCGCGGCATTGAGAACAATATTCTGGAATAATTGTGATAATCCTCACAAAATCAATGAACAATATCATGCCAAATCAATGATTTTTGACAATAACATCGAACCCACTCTTTCGGTATGATAGGTCTAGATTTCAGGGGATCAATATAGCTGCTCATCGCTGTTTCCTCCTTTGGCGAAAGCCCCCGTCAGGTTTACCATAATGCCTGGACGGGGGCTTGTCTTAATCCATCGCATGGGCTTTTAGAGCCTCAAGATACCTGCCCATCCGCTCCATTCGACAAATTTATGATGTCAGAAAAAATGAATAAATGCGCCAGATCAAACGCTATCTCACGACAACGGGGTTGCAATCGGAAGAACTACTGTAAATGTTGATCCATGTCCCAGGGTTAAGTCCACCCAGAATTCTACCCTGGTGATTGTCGACGATCGATTTAACGATTGCCAATCCCAGACCTGTATCTGCGGCGTCGGTGGGGATATTGCTTGGCTTAAAGAACTTGTCAAATATATAAGGCTGGTCCGCCAGGTGGATGCCTGGACCATCATCTGAAACCTGCAAGATAATCTGACCGGCTTCAGCCCGGGCGTGAACTCGCACTTCGCCTCCAGGGCTGGATACTTTAATGGCATTGGCAAGCAAGATCGACGTCATCTGGCGCAGGCGAAGCGGATTCACCAGCACTTCTGGAAATTCCTCAGGGACTTCGATCTTCAGCCGAACGGATTTCTCAGCCGCCCGGTTCCTCAGGCTGTCGATCGCATAATAGGCGATGGGTGAAAATGGGATTTTTTCTTTGCGCGTATCGAAACCGGCTTCAATCCGGCCCAATTCCAGAAGGTCGTTGATCAGAGCAGTGATACTGTGCACGCTGAGCTGGACACGCTGGATAAACTCCTTTTGCTGCTGCGTCACAGGACCAACCCGTTCGATGAGCTCGACGTATCCGAGGATCGCCGTAAGGGGTGACCGGATATCATGCGAAACTGTGTTTACAAAGTCAGTCTTGACCTGGTCAAGCTGCTTGAGATGAGTGATATCTTGCATGATGATCACAAGCCCGATCCCTTCAATGGGGGTGATCTGGGTATTGAACACCATTCCACTTTCGAAGGACAGCTCCAGCCGGGTAGGAGAGCCCGGTTTTTCGTTTTTAAGCACGTCGTATAACTCTTGATGCAGATTCAAATCGAAGAGATTTTTTCCTACCAGGCCTGCTTCCTGCAGGTTGAAGACCTGCCTGGCTTTCAGATTGGTTAAAATGATCCGACCGTCAGGTCCGGTGACGATCACTCCATCCTCAATCCCCATCAGGATGGCGTCCAGCTTCCTGCGCTCTTCTTCGCTGCGGGCATACAGGCTGGCGTTTTCAATCGCGACTGCCGCATAATCCGAAAGTGCTGAAAGCAAAGACGTATGGTAATCCGAAAATGGTTTCCCGCTCAGACGGTTATCGACTTCCAGGATGCCGATCACTCGTTCTTGCAGCTTGATTGGCATATAGATCAAGGTGTGGACGAGATATTCGGTTTTTATTTTTTTGGGTTTCTGAGTATCGATGAGCAGGGGTTTGCCGGTGAGAAGCACCTGTCCTGCGAGCGAATCCCGGATAGGAAGTCGGAATTTCTTGATGAAATCATCCTGAAAATTCTGGCTGGCCCGGATGAAAAGCTCTCCACTATCTTCATCAACCAGGAGCAGGCTGCCCTCTTCTGCGCCGGAGAGCTCAACAGCGGCGCAGACGATCGCGGACAGGACGCTGTCCAGGTCCAGAATTGAGGTTACTTGCCGACCGACTCGTTCAACTGATTCGAGTCCATCCACCCTGCGTTGTAGGGATTTTGTATCTCGCCTCGAAATCTGGTGGGAATGGTTTATCCATTGCTGGCGGCGCTCGAGCGCTGATTGAACTGATTTCAGGAGCTCGTCCGACTGTCCTGGGTGCTGGATATATCCGCAAAATCCAGCTTGAATGGCATCAGCCATCCGTTCGGTAGTATGTGTCTCTGGGACTAAGACGAATGGAATGAAAGGATAGCGCTGGATGAGAAACCTGAAGCTGCTGAAGGTAGCAGAACCAGCGGATTTTTCACCGAGGATTACCAGATCCGGTTGAAAACTGTGGATGAGCGGATCAATACGGTCGAAATCAGCCGTCAGGTTGACTTCATAACCAGCCGAGGAAAGAACCGAATGGTCGATCTGATTGTTTGTATCGTCCAGAGGGGCTACGAGCAAGATTCGAATTCGTTGGCATATGCTTATCGCCGGTGAGGATCATGCTTCGCAAGCAGTCTGATACTGGCTGAGGTGCTCATAAAGAATAATCATAGCATGGTTGCCGAAAAAGTGGAGGGAGTGTTGAATGTGCGGGTGACAGGCCAGGGGTTAGAATTTCCTAAATCTTTCATGAACTGCTTGACTTATACAGGTCGAACCCTATACAATAGGATTAGCAAATCTTGGGGAAAACAAACCACATTTTTTGAGGAGGCTAGAATGATAACAGATCAAAATGTGCAAGAGCTGTTGCATTATCAGCCTGGTCATCCTGTCCTGAGCGTCTATTTGAATACGGATCCGATGGAGGGGAATGCCGATTTCTACCGTCTCAGGCTGCGCAGCATGCTGAAGGATGTGGCGCTGGTGGATGATGTTGAAGCGATCTATCAATTCATGGAACACGAATATGATTGGTCTGGGAAAAGCCTTGCGATTTTCTCCTGTGCGAGCAATAGCTTTTTCCGGAGTTATGCCCTGGCAATCCCGCTCCGGAGCAGGGTCCGGGAATCGGACCGACCTCACGTAAAACCGCTGGCAGATCTTCTGGACTCTGTACGGCGGTTATGGGGTCGTACTGGTTGATAAACAGGGGGCACGCTTTTTTCACTTCCATCTGGGAGAGCTCCAAGAGCAAGATGGCATGCTTGGCGAAAGCATCCGGCACACCAAACGCGGAGGCGGATCACAAGCAACCGGACGCAGAGGTGGGAGCGCCGGACAAACTGATTATGTCGAGGAAGCCACTGAGAGGAATATGCGGGATGCGGTAGAATTTGCGAACCACTTTTTTGCCGAAAAGAACATCCGCAGGATATTAATCGGGGGACGGATGACAATGTGGCGCTGTTTCGAAATCTGCTGCCGAAGGCCTGGCAGAGTCTTTTTATTGGATCCTTTCCAATCAGCATGGTTGCGAGTCATTCCGAGGTTCTTCAACGGGCGATGCAGGTTGCTGAAGGGGCTGAGAGGCAGCGTGAGGCTCAGCTAGTTCAAAAGGTAGTCACCAGCTCGGCAAAAGGGAAAGGCGGTGTGGTCGGATTGCAGCAGACTTTGGATGCGATTCGCGAGGGCAGGGTGCAAACCCTGCTGATTTACGAAGGTTTACGAGAACCAGGATTTCGCTGTACAACCTGTGGTTATATTTCCGTTGAGCCGATGCAAAGCTGCTCATTTTGCAGCGGAAAGGCTGAACAAATTACCGACGTAGTCGAGCTGGGTGTGGGTACTGTCATGAGGACGGGTGGAGATGTGGAAGTCCTCCATCCGGTTCAATTTACCGAAGGGTTTGACAAGATCGGGGCAATCCTGCGTTATTAAATCTACACGGCGAATCATCGAGCTCTTCGGTTCTGCAGTATCCGCAGCCGAAGAGCTTTTTTATTCTGCCCGTGAAATCAGCATGATCAACTGGGTTGAATCGGAAGAATAATCTGAGCCGTCATACTCGCCCAACAGCTTAATTGGATTGAGGTCAGTTGAACGGATTTCTGAGAGGTGCTCTTCAGAACCGGTGAGATGATGGACCACTTCAACAGATAATCGATCTACTTTTCCATGAGGCAGAAGGTGATCATAATGCCAGGTGAGGCGAAAGGTCTCCGCATCTCGCCTCCATTCGCTGCTGACCTGGACTGGCTCACCGTCCAGCGGATGAGGAAAGGCATCCTCGACCTCCTGGATTGCTGCGGCGAGGCATGCTTTGAAGGAGGGCAGGATTGGGCATGCTTGCAGCAAAGATGCCATCCGGCCTCAAATGAGCCTTGACTCGCTTCAGAAGCCGGGAGCGCTGGTCCCGATTTAATGTGCTGTACGTGTTGCACGTCAGGATGATCAGACCAAAGCGGAGGTCCAGGTTAAATGCAGTGAAATCGGCTTGAAAAATCCGATTTCCAACAGCAGGGATATTAAACAGAGAATCTTTCAGCAGTTTCAGCATCCCCATATCGCGGTCCAGACCGAAAGCTTGATGCCCGGCTTGAAGCAGAGGGACCAGCACCCTGCCTGTGCCGCAGCCCAATTCCAAAACAGGTGCAGGAAAGGATTGGGCGAGTTTCAACCAGAAGGGGAGGTCTTCCTGGTGCATGCTGTGATGAGTGTGGTAAAGAATTGGAAACATTGATTTTAATTGTCCTTGACTATTCACGGTACTTCGCATTATACTCACATCCGCCGGGGTGTAGCGCAGTTCGGCAGCGCACCGCGTTTGGGACGCGGGGGTCGGCGGTTCGAGTCCGCCCGCCCCGACTGATGATCAATTGCGTAGGGCGTATCTCATGAGAATACGCACTACGCAAGATTTTAATCTGCGATTTGTTCAAGCTGGAGGGCATCCATGGCGAAAAAAAAAGTGGATGGCATAATCGAGGCTGTGCATTTCGGCCCGGAAGGGAATCTTCGTTGGGCGCGGGCCTATCTGCGGCGAGGCCCGACCTACACCGATCGAGTCATGCTCGACCGCCAGGCGCTGATCGACCAGCTAAAATCGGGCAAGGCGCTGTTTACAGGGAAGCGAATAGAACTTCTAGCAAGCACCTTTGAGATCGATCAGCCGTTGAGGGTCATCCAGGCGGATGGGCGTGATGTGCTCGTCTCCGGCGATAACAGTGCAATCCAGGATCACCTGGATCGTGTACCGGTCATCTAAATGAAAGTTTATACGTACGGTCAACAAAAACTGGAGCATCAAAAAACCAGCTCCAGTAAAGAAGTCATTCAAAAGCTCGGATTATCAATTAAGAGATCGCCTCAGCAGGAGGAATTTGCAGAGGCGTTAAATCGTGTGCTAGATCATCGTTTCACACTGCTCTGTGCGGTTCGGTTGGATGGGGTGGACGAACCGATACCATATATCCTGGTTGGTCCTGCAGGGATTTGGGTTATTTTTCATTCCAATGAAAAAGGTGTTTTTTACGCCCGTGAAAGCAGCTGGGCAGGTTTGGATGGTAAGACCGGGGGTTTCAGGCCAATTCGGCCTAATCCGATCACATCTTCTCTCAGAAGAACAGCAGTATTAAGAGAAGTACTGAACAGGCAGGGGATTCAATGCCCGCAGGTTGAAGCGGTCCTATATTTTTCGGATCCAGGCGCGCATGTTCAGACCGAAAAGCCTGCTGTCAGGATTGTGCTGATAGATGGGCTTGAGCGGTTCATCAATACAATCTGGACCGCTCCTGGCTTGCTTGATGCGAATTCAATTGAGCAAATTGTGACAGCGCTGTTGGGTGTTACAACACAAGAGCTGCTTTTTCCTTCTGGCGAGATTCACGATCAATATTCGATGAGCGAGCTGACAGCACCTAAGAAACCAGCTGAGCCATCGCGGATTACGGAGATCAGCAGCGCGGAACCCGGATTTATTCAAAGTCTTTCAAGCAAGCTGCCATTTTCACGCCGGCAGTGGACTCTGTTAGCGATCTTGCTGGTCGCGAATGTGATCATTCTGCTCTTGCTGGTGATCGTCGTCGTGATCATCACATGAACCAAGGGACGGATCGTTGGAAGCGCCATACTTATCGATCATAATCCCTGCCTATAATGAGGAACAACGTTTGCCGGCAACTCTGGCTCAGGTCAGGGATTTTATCCAGCAGCAATCGATCTCTGTTGAGGTGCTTGTTGTGGAGAATGGCAGCCGGGATCGAACGCTCGAGATCAGCCAGGAATTCGCAGCTCAAAACCCCGGTTTTAGGGCGATCCATGAAGGCTTGCGCGGCAAAGGGCTGGCCGTCAAACGCGGAATGCTCGAAGCCTGCGGCGAATACCGCATGATGTGCGATGCCGATCTATCGATGCCGGTGACTGAAATCCCGCGTTTTTTTCCTCCAGAGCAGGAAGGTTATGATGTGGTGATTGCCTCGCGAGAAGCTCCCGGCTCCCGGCGAATCGGCGAGCCATTCTACCGCCATCTTGGCGGCAGGGTGATTAATTGGATTATCAGGATCATGGCGCTGCCGGGTTTGAATGATACCCAGTGCGGATTTAAATGCTTCAGCAGCCGTGCAGCAGAGGGCCTATTCAGCCAGCAGACATTAGCAGGCTGGTCCTTTGATATCGAAATCCTTTATCTTGCCCGCCGAGGCGGATACAAGATAAAAGAGCTGCCTATTCCCTGGTTTTTCGATCCTGAAAGCAAGCTTTCGATTGTAAAAGACACGTTCCGGATGGTCATTGATATTCTCAGCATTCGCCGCAACGACCGCAGAGGGTTATATAAGGGTCTGAATGCGAAAACTTGACCCTGACTTGATACCTGTGCGGCCAGATTTGAGCTTTGAAGCCGAACTGTGGTCTGCAGGCATGAATTGGGTGGGGGGGGTCGATGAAGCAGGCCGAGGCGCGTTAGCAGGACCGGTTGCCGCAGCAGTTGCGGTCCTGCCTGCCGATCTGCTGATCGCAGACCGGCTTGTGGGAGTGCGCGATTCCAAGCAAATGACCCCCAAAGAACGAGAATATTGGAGAGATTGCCTGATGGAAGTTGCAGTCGGCTGTGCTGTTGGTTTCGCCGAAAGCCGGGAGATTGATGAGTTCGGGATCGCCCCGGCTGTCCGGCTGGCTGTCTCTCGGGCGATCGAGCAGCTCTCGATGGCTCCGCAGCACCTTCTGGTGGATTACATCGAACTCCCCAATATCGATATCCCGCAGACACCGATCATCAAAGGAGACGCCCGCTCGCTGACCATCGCAGCGGCATCGATCCTTGCAAAAACTGCCAGAGACGCCAAAATGCGCAAATTGGATACTTGCTATCCCGGCTATGGATTTGTGCGGAACAAGGGTTATGGGACGAAGGAACATCAGGCTGCCCTTGAGAAATCTGGCCCCAGCCCGATCCACCGCCTGAGCTTTCATTTTCACCACCCACTGGTTGATCGAATAAAATAAAAAGCCGCAGGAAATGAGGTTCTCATTCCGGCGGCCGATTTGTCGTTTGATTGTATAAATCAGAACCAATCGCGCTTCCAAAAAACGTAAACCACAACCCCGACGATCATGAACGCAAAGGCGATGATGAAGATAAAGGCAAACAGATTGTCCTCCAGAGGCACGTGGACATTCATCCCGAAGAAACTGGCGATCATCGTTGGAAAGCTGAGTAAGATCGTGATCGAAGCCAGGAATTTCATCACAGCATTCAGGTTGTTTGAGATGATCGAGGCGAAGGCGTCCATCATGCTGCTCAAAATGTTGCTGGTGATATTGGTCATTTCAATCGCCTGCTGGTTCTCGGTCAGGACATCTTCGAGCAGAGTCTTCATCTTCAGGGTATGTCTCAAACAGCCGGCTGCGGCGCAGCCGTTCTATCATCAGCTCATTGGATTTAAGTGCTGTTGTGAAGATAGGTCAGGCTCTTCTGGTACTTCAGCAGCTCGAGGACTTCTTTGTTCCGCGTGGACTGCTGCAGCTCGTCTTCGAGGATATCCACCCGCTTGGTGATCTCCCGCAGGTGGAGAAGGTACCGCGATGCAGTGATCATCAGCAGGCGAAGGACAAAACGCAGCCTCTTCGCTGTGACAAGGTCTTTCATGCGGCGGTCGATCACTTCACGGATGATCTCATTCTCGAGCTTGCAGACCGTTATGATCCATTGATCGTTGACGATAATTCCAAGAGGAATGGAAGTATAAGGGATATCAGACGCAGCCCCCTGATAGTATGGGATGCGGAGCACGATGAGCAGCTCGCCGTTTTCGCGCTCCGTTCGGGCGCGTTCGTCAAGGTCTAGTGGATAGGTTAAATAGTCAGATGGGATTCCGAGGGCGCTGATTTGAGCGATTTCCTCAGGGGTGGGGTTGGTCAGATTGATCCAGGAGCCGGTAACCGGGCTTGAAAGCCTTTTCAGCTCATTCGCTTCGCTTTTGAAGATTTCGATCATTGTTCGCTCCTTTATAAGGGCAACTGCCCTGGAAGATTATAGGAGTCAGGGTGGTTTACTCGGCTTACTCAAAGGGTCGCCGTCGTTCGATTTCTCTTCGTTCATTATTTTCTTCCTTGATACAGATAAAAAACTTCCCGAAAAGCCGCTTGGATCCACCAGCCTTCCGGGAAGTTAAACGAACGCAAAAACGTTCAGATAGTTATCCCGTCTTATCCGGCGGATCGAAATCTAACGTACGTCTGGGCGCATTTGTGTGGCGGGGAAAACCACCCCGCCGCCATAACCCGATTATGATCCAAACCTGGTCGAACAGGCCTGGCGATTGATCAGACAAGGTACTCATAACACTTGGGCTTAAGTTTAGCACCTCTATTCGACTTTTACAAGGCGGATTTTCACCAGACAGTTCAGGTAAGGGGATTGCGGTCACCTTTCTTTGCTATAATGCATCTAAATGGGAGTATGCAGGGTGAATATGATTTACCTTTGCAGGAAATTTTGGGAACAGTTTTATGATGACGGAGAAGAGCAATTATGGATTATCAATTTGTAAAAGTCCCCCAAAACGGCGAAAAGATCACTATTTCAGCAGGCAAGCTAAAGGTCCCCAATCACCCTGTGATCCCGTTTGTCGAGGGTGACGGCACCGGGCGGGATATCTGGAGGGCGTCTGTTCGTGTTCTGGATGCCGCAGTCCAAAAAGCATACCGAGGAGAGCGCTCGATCGAATGGATGGAGGTCTTTGCCGGGGAAAAGGCTTTCCAGAATTATGGCTCTTGGCTTCCAGACGAGACTGTGCAGGCTTTCAAAGAATTCCTGATTGGGATTAAAGGCCCGCTGACCACCCCAATTGGAGGTGGGATTCGGTCATTGAACGTTGCCTTGAGAAAGGCGCTGGACCTTTATGTGTGCCAGCGGCCGGTGCGCTACTTCAGCGGGGTTCCTTCGCCAGTGAAAAATCCCGAGTATGTCGATATGGTCGTCTTTCGTGAGAACACGGAGGATATTTACACTGGAATCGAGTTTGAAAACGGCACACCGGAAAATATTCAATTCAAGGCACTGCTGAAGCAATATTTTCCCCAGGAGTATTTGAAAATTAGGTTTCCGAATACTTCTGGGATTGGGATTAAGCCGGTTTCAGCAGAAGGTACGGCACGCCTGGTTCGAGCTGCCATCCGCTGGGCTTTGGATAACCACCGCCGAAATGTTACCCTGGTCCATAAAGGAAATATCATGAAGTTCACAGAAGGTGCATTTCGGATTTGGGGCTACGAGATTGCCGAGAAGGAGTTCGGCGATCAAGTCTATACCTGGGCTCAGTGGGAGCGGACAAAGGCCGAAAAAGGTGAAGATGCTGCCAACGCCGAACAGGATGCTGCGCTTAAAAGCGGTCGGCTTCTGATCAAAGACGTCATTGCGGATATCGTTTTTCAGCAGACGATCACCCGGGCACGCGAATTTGACGTGCTGGCGACCATGAACCTGAACGGTGATTACCTCTCCGACGCTCTGGCAGCCCAGGTGGGCGGGATTGGGATCGCGCCGGGCGGCAACATCAACTACACGACCGGTCATGCGGTGTTCGAAGCCACCCACGGAACTGCGCCTAAATATGCGGACAAGGATATGGTGAACCCGGGTTCGGTAATATTATCAGGAGAGATGATGCTTCGCTACATGGGTTGGGACGAAGCAGCCGACCTGGTGATTAAAGGGATGGATGGGGCGATTACTGCCAAGACCGTTACCTATGATTTTCACCGTCTGATGGACCAGGCGACATTGCTGAAATGCTCCGAGTTCGGCGATGCGGTCATCGCAAAGATGAGCTAACGACCAATTTTTTTGCGACCGACACAATTGCCCGTTCAAAAAGCCCCCCTGAAGAAGGAGGGCTTTTTTCTTGCAAAAGTAATTGAAGACGTAAAAAGGTCGACGATGCAGCAGCTCAAGGAATCGGCGTCGACCCAGGCGAAGAGAGTGTTGCAGTTATCGGGGAAGTAAGGGGAGCAGTCAATGTTATTGTTAACACAGCACCTGGCGGGGGGACTGCTCCGGGTGATGCAGCTGCTGCTTCTTCTGAGGTCCTAAGTGCACCGCCGGCAACCCAGCGGGTGAAGATATCGACGACCTCCGGCTTGAGGGCTTTGGTTGGCGGCATCGGTCCACCGGCTTCGATCTCTTCCCGATTGATCATCCGGATCAAGTTGCTGTTCAGGTCGCCGGGGATCACGTTGGGGGCATTGTCGCCCGTGGTCATGATCTCTTCATAAGTGCGCATCAAGTTGTTGTTGTTCTTTTTGCCAGGCCGGTGGCAGGATACACAGTACCGTTTGACCAGCGGTTCAATATGGACATCATACGATGGGACTTCATTTTCACCGAGCGCCGGCAGCGCCGAAGCCTGGACAACTTCCTGGGGGATCTCTGCCCGGTCATCCCAGGTGTAGCGCATGAAATCCACGACCGCTTCGATATCACCGATCCCTAATTCGCCGCTGTAGGCTTTTCCGAAAGGCGGCATTCCCAGGCTCGGTTGGCCATAATTGATCACTTCAAAGAAGGTCTGGTCGGATCGGGTGTACATCTCGTCCTGAGAGGAGATCGGCTTCATGATATATCCTTCCAGCCCTTCGACACCCTTAATTTCCCCACCTTCGCCATCAGCTCCATGACACTCAACACAGTGGATGGAATAAAGGTCCTGTCCAATCAGGATACTCTCACTCAGTGAGGCTGCTGCGCTGGCGGTCTCTTCTTGTGGGGGTGTCGTGGCCACTGCCCGGATGGTGAGCCCGACCATGCCCAGCACAACTGCAGCCATGATTGCAACCGGAAGTTTACGCTTGCTGATATGGCGGTCCGGGCTGCGGTCGATGAAAGGAAGCAGGATCAGCAGCAGCACTGCGAGGGTGGGGATGAGAAATGTGCCGATCCACTCGACCGCCCCGGGGAAAAACTTCAACATCTCGAAAAGGAATAAAAAATACCATTCCGGGCGAGGGATATAGCTGCTGTCGCTGGGATCAGCCTTCGGCTCATTTGCAACCCCAACGAAAGTCGCCAGCATCACCAGGATGACAAAGAAGGCGAAGGAGACGAGCAAATCCTTGTAAATTACATCTGGGAAAAACTTTTCGCCTTTTTCCTTGGCTATTTTATGCTTATCCAGGTAACTTTGTTTCTGCTCTTCGTTCACAGCGGTGCTCCTCTCCCCTTATTCATCCAGGTCTGGGATATGGGATATCCCCAGTCGGATAACCATATAGATGTGCACGCCAATCATGGCCCCGATCAATGCTGGCAGAAACCAGATATGGGCGGAAAAGAAGCGGGTCAGTGTCACTGCGCTCAAGTCGGTACCGCCACGCAGCACATTCGCAAGGAATGGGCCGATCAGTGGGACGGTGCCGGCGATTTCAGTTCCTACAGTTGTTGCCCAATACGCTCGCTGGTTCCAGGGCAGGAGATATCCGGTAAATCCCATCCCTAGGGTTGCAAAGAGCAGGACAACACCTGTAATCCAGGTGAACTCGCGCGGGTATTTATATGCTGCATAATAAAACGTTCGCAGCATGTGGATAAAAACGACGATCACCATCAGTGATGCACCCCAGTGATGGATGCCGCGGATCAGCCAACCAAATGTTACTCCGTTCATAATGTATTGGATGCTGTCGTAAGCCTGGTCTGGGGATGGAACATAGTAGATGGTCAGGAACATCCCGGTAATTCCCTGGAACGCAAACAGGATCGCGCTGGCGCTCCCCAGGGTGAACCACCAATTTACTTTCGGGACCTTTCGGTCCAACACAGTGTCATAGATCGTCTGCAATCCGAGTCGTTCATCGAGCCAGACCAGTACTTTGGTTGTCATAGCTAACCTTCCACATAATGAATGAATAGATTGCCTTCTTCAACTTTCGTCTCGTAAGTGTCTAGTGGGCGCGGCTGAGGACCGCTGATGATTTCTCCGTTAATCCCAAAACGGCCGTCGTGACAGGGGCAGATGTACTGCCTGGGTTCCTCGTTCCAGATCACCCGGCAGCTTAAATGCGTGCATACATTGGAAAAGACGGTCGTGTCCGTTTCGTCCTTGCGCAGAACATAAACGCCGTAACTATTTGTCGTCTTTTCCCAGCCGTTAACTTTTGTGCGGGTAAAGTTGAAGGTTGTCGGTGTTCCGATCGGATAGGAATCCAGAGGACCCAGCGGGATCCAGGCGTCGGATGAAGTTTTCTTCAAAGCTGGAGCGAGAACATACCCGATTGCAGGCAGGACTATCACCGCCCCCATAATCGAACCCAATAATACCACAACGCCTTTAACAAAGTCATTTCGAGTAAGGTGGGATTTATTTTCCATCCATTTCTCCTCCGGCCAACGAAAGACTGCCTGGTTGGTGGTCCAGATAAATCTAAAAGGTGGGGACGATCACGATAATGGATTTTACCCGTCTTGAGAACGAAATTCAAGTCTTTCAAGCAGAACGGATTTATTCGTTAGTATAATATGTGAAATACAGCACTTCTTTATTCAATCGAACAGCAATCTCAAAAAGAGGAGGCGCGCGTGGCTCTACGAAGAAATGTCGGGCTGAAGGGCATAAAATATCGGGGTGGCGGACCGATGCTCGCCTGGAGTCTCCACCGCATCAGCGGTCTGGCGATCGTCTTGTTTGTAGGCTTGCACGTTCTTGCGTCATTTTTCATGCAACAGCTCGGGAGCGACCTGGCAACAACCGTCAATACCGTTTATGAATCGATCTATTTCCAATTTTTGGTGATCTTCATTGTCATGTTCCATGCTTTGAATGGTCTGCGAATCATCATTCTAGACCTAAGTCCTAAATTGCTGGAATACCAGCGAGAGGCAACCTGGATTCAATGGGCGGTATTCATCCCGCTCTACGCGATGATCACGATCATCATGATCATGAATCAGCTTCAAAGCGGTTAGAACGCAATCGAAAAAGAGGAGAATCCTATGCGCTCTCGACCAGCTCCACAAATTGGCTTTTCATTTGAATATCTGATGTGGCTTTTTACCCGAATATCCGGTCTGGTGCTGCTCCTTTTAGGTTTTTTGGCCTCACAGCTGCGTTTTTCATGGGCGCTCGAAGCCAGGTCGATGTCGGTGCACTGGCGCGCTGGACGTTCTTTCAAAACCCCAACCATGTAGTCAACACAAATATCCCAGATGTCACGCAGGGCTGGGCCAACGCCTGGTGGCAGGTAATGCAAATCATGGCAGTTTTCTTCGGCGTGACGCATGGGATGAACGGCCTCAGGGTTGTTATTGAAGATTATCTCGGTGGATCCTGGGGGCGCGTGCTGCTGCGCGGGGCAATCTTTTTGCTCTGGCTATTCTTATTGATCATTGGCGTATACGTCATTCTGGCATCGTGAAAGTAGGAGTGAAAACATGACCAAGACTCATCAATTTGATGTTATTGTGGTGGGAGCCGGCGGCGCTGGATTGATGGCTGCCTTTATGCTTCAAAAACCGCAAATACTGCGGTGATCAGCAAGCTTTATCCCACCCGCTCACACACCGGAACGGCGCAGGGGGGGGTGGGTGCGGCGCTGGCAAATGAAGGCGAGGATCGGCCGGAATGGCACACCTTTGATACCGTTAAGGGCAGCGATTACCTGGGAGACCAGGATGCGATCGAGTTCATGTGCTATGAAGCGGTTTCTGCTGTCTATGAGCTGGAGCACATGGGCCTGCCGTTCTCACGCACTCCAGATGGCCGGATAGCCCAGCGCCCGTTCGGAGGGCATACGAATAATATCACCGGAAAACCGGTAAACCGGGCCTGCTATGCCGCGGATCGGACCGGACATATGATCCTGCAGACCCTGTACCAACAATGCATAAAGAACGAAGTCAATTTCTTTGACGAATTTCAAGCGCTGGATGTGTTGGTCGAGAATGGGGCTGCAGCCGGGATTGTGGCGCTCGAGCTGGCGACTGGAGAAATGCACGTTTTCCAAGCAAAAGCGGTCATCTTTGCCACCGGCGGTCATGGTCGCATCTGGGAAATCACCTCGAATGCCTATTCCTTCACGGGGGACGGCCCATCGATCCTTTACCGCCGCGGGTTCCCGCTCGAGGACATGGAATTTTTTCAGTTCCATCCGACCGGTATTTACCGGCTGGGAATCCTGATCACCGAGGGGGTGCGCGGCGAAGGCGGGGTTTTGATCAATGATAAGGGCGAGCGCTTTATGGAACGCTACGCGCCGACGGTAAAAGACCTGGCTTCCCGCGATGTGGTCAGCCGGGCGATGTACCTGGAAATGCGCGAAGGGAGAGGTATCGGCGGTAAACGCTACATCTACCTGGATATGCGGCCTGAGACAGTCAATAAATACGCTGCAGCCGATGGGCGCAAGCGCCTGGACGGATCCCCCTACGTTGTCACTGGTGAAGAGCTGCTCGCCAAGCTGCCGGACATCGTTGATTTTGCCCGAACCTACCTGGGCGTGGACCCGGTCTCCCAGCTGATGCCCATCCAGCCGACGGCGCACTATGCGATGGGCGGCATCCCGACCAATAAGTATGGCGAAGTGGTGATTGATACGGAGAACACCGTCCTGCCGGGGCTTTATGCTGCCGGTGAATGCGCCTGCGTCTCGGTTCATGGGGCGAACCGCCTGGGGACGAACTCGCTGCTGGATTTGATCGTATTTGGAAAATATGCCGGTCTGCGAGCTGCGGAATATGCTAACGGCGCCTCCTTCCAGACGCTCCCGGCGGATCCGACGGAGTTTGCCCGCCAGCAGCTGGAGCCGATCTTGAATAGCAACGGCGACGAGAAATCCTATTTGATCGGCAATGAGATGAAATCTGTCATGTTCGATGAGGTAGGGGTCTTTCGCACCGCTGAGGGCATGGAAAAAGCCCTATCGAAGGTGCGGGAGCTGAGAGACCGGATAAAAAATGTGCGTAAGCCCGACCTGGGGAAGACATTCAACACCGAGCTGCTTAATATCTGGGAGCTGGGGAACCTGCTGGCGCTTGCGGAGGTCACAACGGTCTCGGCTCTGGCGCGCCAGGAGAGCCGCGGCGGCCACGCCAGGGAAGATTATCCTAAACGGGACGACGTCAACTGGTTGAAACACACCCTGGCATGGGCGAAAGACGGTGAAATCGAATTGAGCTATAAACCGGTCGTGATCACCCGCTACCAGCCGAAGGAACGCGTTTACTAGCAGAAAGGATGCTGCGATGGAAATCACCCTGAAGATATTCCGCTACAACCCTGAAGCAGATAAAAAGCCGCATTATGACTCTTTCAAAGTGGAGGCTGAACCCACAGATCGGGTTTTGGACCTGCTCGAATTTGTAAAAGGCAATTTCGATGGAACGCTTTCTTTTCGGCGTTCCTGCGCTCACGGGATCTGCGGATCTGATGCGATGCGGATCAATGGGCGCAACCGGCTGGCTTGCAAGATCCTGGTCAAGGACCTGGGAGGCTCTAAGATTCATGTCGAACCGATCCTGGGGATGCGAGTCATCAAGGACCTGATCGTGGACATGGAGCCGTTCTTCGAGCATTACAGGTCTATCCACCCCTACCTGATCAATGAAGAGCCTGAGCCTAAACAAGAGCGACTGCAGAGCGTGGAGGACCGCGAGCGATTTGACGACACGACCAAGTGCATCCTGTGCGCGTGCTGTACGACTTCCTGCCCGTCATTCTGGGCGAGCGAGGAATACGTTGGACCTGCTGCGATTGTGGCGGCGCACCGGTTTATCTTTGACAGCCGGGATCGAGGCGCTGCGGAGCGGCTGCGGATCTTAAACAGCCAGTTCGGAGTTTACCGCTGCCATACGATTTTCAACTGCACGGATGCCTGCCCACGCGAGATCCAGGTTACCCGGGCGATTGGCGAGGTTAAAAAGGTGATTGCGACGGGGAAGATCGACTAGAGAAATCCAAGAAATTAAATGCGCACAATCCTCTTTACCGGCATTGTGCGCATTTTTTGTTCCTATCCTTAACACCCAGCAGCGCTGGGATCAAAGAGGCCTTTCGGGTGTATGCTATAATTAATCGATCAGCCCCAGTAGCTCAAAGGATAGAGCGAGGCTCTCCTAAGGCCGAGGTTGTGGGTTCGACTCCCGCCTGGGGCACCTATTAAATAGACCCTTGCGCTATTAAGCACTTATGATATAATCTCGATCGCTTGACGCCAGGGTGCCCCCCTCACTCTGGCGTCAAGCATTTAATGCACGATTTCCACCCGGTTTAACAGGAGATGCTTCATGACACTCGACCTTTCGATCATCCGCGATCAGTTTCCAACCCTTTCCAGACCAGTTATTTACTTCGATAATCCCGGCGGGACGCAGATCGCCCGAAAATCGCTGGACCGGATCGTGGGCTATCTGACGCACCACAATGCCAATCATGGCGGCGCGTTCACCACAAGCATCGAATCGGATGCGGTTTTGCATCGAAGCTCATGAGGCGATGGCGGATCTGCTCAACGCACCCCGCCCGGAAGAGATCATTTTTGGGAACAATATGACCACGCTGACATTTCACATCAGCCGGTCGATTTCACGTGAATGGAACCTGACAGACGAAATTGTTCTAACCCGACTGGATCACGACGCCAATATCACCCCGTGGGTGCTGGCAGCGAAGGACCGCGGCATTCGGGTACGCTGGGTTGATTTCCATCCTGAGGATGGGACCCTGAACCTGGAGGAAATGGAAAAAGCCCTGGAAGGCCAACCGCGCCTGGTGGCAGTAGGCTATGCTTCGAACGCGCTTGGCACGATCAACCCGGTTAAGAAGATCGTGGAGATGGCCCATGCGGCTGGAGCGCTGGTTTATGTGGATGCTGTCCAATATGCTGCCCACGGCCCGATCGATGTCCAGGATTTAGGCTGCGATTTCCTGGTGTGTTCGTCTTACAAATTCTTTGGACCGCATGCAGGGATTCTCTACGGACGACAGGAACTATTGGAAGAATTGAAAGCTTATAAAGTGCGCCCTGCTTCTGACAGCCTGCCAGACAAGTTCGAGACTGGCACCCAGAACCATGAAGGTATCGCCGGTGTGCTCGGTGCAGTGGAATATTTCGAGTGGCTGGGAGCCAATTTTGGTGAAGACCAGCGCCGGAAATATGCGGACCGATACCAGGGCCGCCGCCTTCGCCTGAAGCAGGCTCTCGCCGCAATCCGCGCATATGAATATGATATCAATCGGGCGGTGATGAACATGCTGCAGGACACCCCGGGAGCGACTCTTTACGGGCTACGCGATACGCGTCGCCTGGATGAGCGCGTCCCAACTTTTTCGTTCACATTGAAGGGCTGGTATCCGCGAGATCTAGCCGAGCGGCTGGCCAAAGAACGGATTTACACCTGGGATGGTAATTATTATGCCCTGGAGGTCACAACCCGGCTGGATTTAGAGGATAAAGGCGGGATGCTTCGAGTAGGTCCTGTCCACTATAATACTGTCGAAGAAGTGCTCAAACTGGGGGAAGCGCTTCGAAAAATCTCAGCAGAAAAGGCGTGAATACCTGGGAAGTTTTTCTCAATCCCAATCACACCCGGGTTTTTTCTGCAGTCAGGCATCGTTTCAGACGGATTTAGAGAACCAAATTTTTTTCGATACGATTTGAAATCCTAGAGAGAGCGCGGTTCTTAGCATCTTCCCGTTCTCGCTGCTGGTTCCCATGACCGCCGTATCGATGCCGCGGTCTTTTAACAACCGCATTCCAGTCAAAAGCAAGGCGCGGGCCAGACCGCGACGCTGATAATCGGGGTGGGTGGCGACCGGATCCGTCCAACCTTCGTTTCGTCCAGATCTCAGGTTTTCGTCTCGATGGATCTGACACAGGCAGTAAGCGACCAGCGTTCCATCTGGAGCGGCGGTAACCAGGTCCAGTTGCGGATCATAGTCTGGTCCGTTGAGGATGGCCGTTCGTTCCTCGATGGTCATGTGCTCAGTGCCCCAGGCTGCCCGATGAAGGTGCACCCATTCTTCCGCTTCGTCCAGCCCTTTCGATGGCCGGATCGTAAAACCCGAGGGAATTTCTGGAACAGGGATCTGATTGGATAACGAGCACTCCAGGTGGAGCGAATGAATGGGCTGTCTCACAAAACCATGCTGTTCCAGGATTTCGATGCGCTTCTGGTCATCCTCCCAGCAGCTTGCATCGAGGCTCAAGTTCTCATCATCATTATCATTTTGGCGGGAGCTCCTTAAGGCATTCTTCACCCCATGAGATTATCTCGTCAATCAAGGCTGGATCTGAGATGGTTTTTTCGACCTCAAATAACAAGTTGCTGTAGCTGTCCACCAGAGCAAAGGCGATCAGACGGCGATTGGCATCCGACCACAAACGAGTGTTCTTTTGGATTGAGGGGATCCACAGCATCTCAAGATAGTCAGCTTCGCTGGGGAAATCGGCTATTCGGATTTTCTCTCTACTCCTGGGCAGCAGTATTAACATCTCCTCCAGATCGTCTGACCCGGAGTAGCCTCGGCTGTAATAACCTGTCATTCAGATCTCCACAATTTGTTTCGATGAACAGCTGAATAGAAATTTGATGTAATTCGTTGCCGGGCAGACTACATATTCTGTAACTGCAGGAAATTGACGAGTTCTTTGCGGGTGGGCAGCGACGGTTGAGCTCCGCGACGGGTAGCGGCGAGCGCGCCAGCTGCGTTTCCCCAGTGGATTGCTCCTGAGAGGTCCAGCCCTTCGCTGAGGGCAACCGCAAAAGCGCCCATGAAAGCGTCGCCGGCCGCAGTGGTGTCCACAGCGATAACTGGAAAAGCGGGGAAATGCTGCTGCCGGTTTTCGGTCACTAACAGCACCCCACCTTTGCCTAAGGTGACGATCAAATTTCTTACACCTGCCTTGTGAAGCTTATCCGCCTGTTCTCTGATCGATCCGCCTCCAGCAAGCAGAGCCAGCTCAGTCTGGTTTGGGATCAGATAATCCACACCCGTGACCAACTCATCGTTCAATGAGAGTTTGGGAGCCGGGGCTGGATTAAGGATTACTTTTACAGAATGCCGGTATGCCAAATGGACTGCGGTTCGAATTGCATCCAGGGGGACTTCGAGCTGCACGATAAGCATAGAAGCGTTAACAAAGGCGTTTTCTGAATTAATGATGTCTTGAGGCGTTAACCGGTTGTTTGCCCCAGCGGCGACGACAATTGTGTTCTGACCTTCAGCTCCAATCGTGATCAAAGCCACACCCGTAGCCGCATCCGGGTCGTTCTTGATCCAGTTATCGTCAACGCCGTTTGCTGTGATTTCGTTCCGAAGGATTTCCCCGAATGAGTCGCGCCCGAGACAGCCGATCAATTTAACCTGTCCGCCTAGCCGGGCTGCTGCAACAGATTGGTTTGCCCCTTTACCACCTGGATAAGTGTGAAAATCATTCCCGAGGATTGTTTCGCCGACTTCTGGATTGCGCGGAGCAGTGACGACCAGATCCATTATTAATGCTGCCGACAATAAGAATATGCGAATCCACTTTTCTGCTCCTTCACACTGGAAGAGCTCCTCCGGTGGAAAATGTTGGAAAGCTCATCAGAAGGGAATTCTACATCATTCATCTGAGCCAGTCCAGTCGGGTCAGGGATGCGAGTGTTCAAACTGCTGCTGGAATGTTTTCCCACAGGATTGACGGTCCGGATTTGGCGGTCAGATTGAGTAAAGCCTATTGACACTGATAAGAATTCATGCTATATTAATGTTATCGGTAACGGGAAAACGATAACGATAACGATAACGATAACAGGAGCGGTGCCGAGAGCGTAAGCGATGATCTTACCCAGGTCAGGACGGCGAACGATCAAGGAAGTGGCTGCAGCGGCGGGGGTCTCCACGCAGACAGTCAGCCGGGTAATCAACAGCCGCCCGGATGTCTCGCCAGCAACGCGCAAACGAGTTCAAGATGTAGTTGAAAATCTAGGCTACCAACCCAGCGCACTCGCTCGCAGCCTGATCCAGCAGCGCAGTTATACCCTGGGGGTAGTGACAGCCGGGCTGAAGTACATTGGACCTTCCCGCACATTGAGCGGGATCACAGCCGCCGCAGAAGAAGGCGGCTACTCTCTTCTCCTCAAAGAGCTTTCCATTTTCGATGCCAACACCATCGTGCCAATTATCCAGGGCCTCATCGCTCACCATGTAGATGGAATTATCTGGGCTGTTCCAGAGGTTGGAGAAAATCGTAATTGGGTTAACCAGCTCTCCTTGGATAGTGAAATTCCGATCGTTTATCTGACGATGGAGCCCCGCCAAAGAATTTCTGTGGTTTCGATCAACAACTACCTGGGCGGGCGAATGGCGGTGGCTCATCTGTTCGAGCAGGGATACCGGCACATCGGGCATTTATCCGGCCCAATGGATTGGTGGGAAGCACGCCAGCGTAAGGCAGCCTGGAAAGATGTGCTGCAAGAAGCTGGGCTCGAGGTCAAGGACAACCATTGGGTCGAAGGGAACTGGTCTTCTGCGAGCGGGGCTCCTGCATTCATGAGAGCTATTAAAGCAGTATCCAGAGATGGATGCCATTTTCGTAGCCAATGACCAGATGGCGCTGAGCGTGATGCAGGTCGCCTGTCAGTATGGTTTGAAGATTCCTGAGCAGTTCGGAGTGGTAGGTTTTGATAATATCGCTGAATCGGCTTATTTTTGGCCTCCATTGTCTACTATCCAGCAAGACCAATACAACCTGGGCAAAGTGACTGTCGAAACTGTAATAAAAATTATCGAGTCTGCCTGGCAAGAGCACGAAACCATCGAGCCTATGTCCATCATGCTGACACCGACATTAATCGTGCGCCAGAGCTCACTGCATCCAAGGAGGTGAAAAAAGACGTTATTTTGGGTCGATCCTCAGAAGAAGCACATGCTCGATGATTGAAATCTTCGGGCTAGCGCTTCAGGCGAGAGGAAATGACTTCTAATAGTTTCTTGTATAACAAAAGGTGGAAAAGGCGGTTCATGGTTAGCCCAAACACCTCCCATTAACTCCCAAGAGGAGAAGGATCGATCGACTGTAAGCAAGAAAACTTGCTTCAGCCGGTCAGCCGGGAAACTTACCCGGCAAGGAGAGAAAAGAAAATGTACCGCATTAGCAAACTTTTTTCGCTGCTCATCATTATTACAATCATGCTGGTATCCTGTGCGCCAGCCGCCACCCCAGCACCCGCCGTAGAAGCTCCTAAGGCAGAAGCACCTGCTGCAGAGGCTCCCGCCGCCGCAGCAGTGTTTGGCCAGGCCGCTTGCGCGCCAAACTGCACCTACAAGGATATGGTACTCTGCTATCCTCAGCTTGGCGCAGAAAGTGACTGGCGAACTGCCAATTCTGCTTCATTCAAAGAGACCGCCGAAAAATTGGGCGTCAAATTGATCTTCTCAGATGCCCAGCAGAAACAGGAAAACCAGATCTCTGCGATTCGGGCCTGCATCCAGCAGGGTGTGAATGCCATAGCGCTGCCTCCAGTGGTTGAAACCGGCTGGGATGCGGTTCTTCAGGAAGTCAAGGATGCCAATATCCCGATCATCATCGTCGACCGCTCGGTCACAGCAGATCCATCCATGTATGCATCGCATATCGGCTCTGATATGGTCCTCGAAGGCAAACGCGCTGCCGCAGAATTCAATAAGATGCTCCCCAATGGCGGAAACATCCTTGAGCTCTCTGGCACCACGGGCTCAGGCGCTGCAGTCGGCCGCGCCAAGGGCTTCCGCGAAGATCTCAATCCTAACATCAAAATCCTTGATTCCCAAACAGGCAACTTCACCCGTGCAGAAGGCAAGCCCGTCATGGAAGCCTTCTTGAAGAAATATGCCGGACAGATCGACGGTGTGTTCTTCCACAATGATGATATGGCGATTGGTGCTGTTGAAGCCATCAAAGCTGCCGGCATCAAGCCTGGTGATCTTAAGATGGTCTCCGTCGATGGCACGCGTGGTGGTTTCCAACTGATGATCGATGGCTGGCTGCAGGCAGATGTCGAATGCAATCCGCTGCTCGGTCCACAGGTTATGGACCTGGCCCTCAAACTCATGAACGGTCAAGAAATCGTCAAGGAAGCTCTCACGGACGAGAGCACTTACTACCCGGACAACGCTGCCGAACTTCTGCCAACCCGAAAGTACTAAGTCATCCAGGTTGCGTCAGAGTGTTCAGAATGCTCGTGACAATTCACAGCTAAAAGTTTTATAATGAGAAGCGGCGTCGTTCAGCGCCGCTTCTCTAAAATTCGATCACAAGACCCTTACTCAGGGGTAGATCCAATGACACAAGATAAAGATTACATCTTAACCATGAACGGCATATCCAAGACATTTCCGGGTGTGGTTGCATTGGAGAATGTTGACTTTGCCTTGAAAAGAGGCGAGATTCATGCCCTGATTGGTGAAAATGGAGCTGGAAAATCCACCCTTATTAAGGTTCTGACTGGGGTGGAACACCCTGATACTGGCTCGATTGAATTGGACGGGAAACTCATTCAAGTGAGATCTCCTCAGCATTCCCAGGAGCTTGGAATCAGCACTGTTTATCAAGAAATTAACCTGTGCACGAATATTTCCGTCGCTGAGAATATTATGCTTGGCCATGAGCCTCATCGATTCGGCGGTATTTACTGGAAAAAGATGAACGCCTCGGCAAAAGGGGCTTTGAAAAGGTTAGATATCGAAGTTGATGTAACTGAACCATTAGGCAATTATTCGGTTGCCATTCAACAAATGGTAGCTATTGCCCGTTCCCTTGAATTCACATCCGCCAAAATTCTTATACTCGATGAACCCACTTCAAGCCTGGATGTCAATGAAGCAAACCAGCTATTTGAGGTGATGAAGAAATTAAAAGGCGAAGGTATCGGTGTTATTTTTATCACTCATTTTCTTGACCAGGTATATCAGGTCTCTGACCGGATCACAGTACTGCGGAATGGAAAGCTGGTTGGCACCTACAGCACGGATTCCTTGCCACGCGTCGAGCTGATTGCCAAGATGCTGGGTCGCAGCATCACCGATCTTGACAAGGTCTCAAAAGCCAAATTTGCAGGTGAACAAAAGGAAAGTAAACAACGCGTGCTCGATGCAAAGGGGTTGGGACGCGCAGGTTCTCTTGAACCGTTTGATATGGAACTCTTTGCCAACGAAGTGGTTGGGATTGCCGGCCTGTTAGGCTCCGGGCGGACTGAAATGGCCAACTTGACTTTTGGGATTGATACGCCTGATAGTGGCACACTCATCCTGAATGAGATGAAGGTCAATCATTTTTCACCTTTGGAATCCCTTAAAAATGGGCTTGCCTTGTGCCCAGAAGACCGAAAAGCAGAAGGGATTTTGGGCGATTTGACCATTCGTGAAAATATCATTTTAGCCCTACAAGCCCGATATGGTTGGTTCAAATTTCTGAGCACTCCGAAACAATATGAAATCGCCGATAAATATATTCAACTTTTGGGGATCAGCACTCCTTCGCCGGATCAACTGGTCAGGAATTTGAGCGGCGGCAATCAACAAAAAGTCATCCTGGCACGCTGGCTTGCGACAGATCCACAGATTTTGATTCTGGATGAGCCCACACGCGGCATTGACGTAGGCGCAAAAGCGGAAATCCAAAAAATGGTGCTGGACCTGGCCGAAGAAGGCAAATCTTGTGTATTTATTTCCTCCGAATTAGAAGAAGTCTTACGAACCAGCCATCGGATTATTGTTATGCGGGACCGTAAGAAGGCTGCTGAATACTCTGGTGACGTGGATGATCAGACGATTATTCAAACAATGGCAGGAAATTTATGAAAACCAAAGATCCCTTGCTCAAACGCATTCGTGAAAGCCGTTTATTCTGGCCCCTGGTTGCGATGGGTTTGATTCTCGTTACGGATGCCATTTTTGCGCCCGGTTTCTTCAAAATTGGAATTCTGGACGGTCATCTTTATGGGAACTTGATTGATGTATTTAACAATTCAGCTCCTTTAATGCTGGTAGCGATTGGAATGACCATGGTGATTGCAACCGGAGGTATTGACCTATCCGTTGGTGCCGTGATTGCCATCTCAGCTGCCATGGGCGCGGTATTGATTAATCCCGCACTGGGCAACGAATTGATCACGAATGATATTCTGACCGCAAATACTACGAATACCCCTTTGCCGTTGATTATCCTGGCAACTCTGGCGGCTGGCACTCTCTGCGGTTTGTGGAATGGGCTTCTGGTGTCGAGAGCAAGAATCCAGCCAATGGTTGCGACCCTTATCCTCATGGTGGCAGGTCGTGGAATCGCGCAGCTGATCACCAACGGTCAAATCATGACCATCTATTACACCCCCTACTTCTGGTTTGGAAATGGATTTATATTTGGGCTGCCAGTATCTATTTATATTGTTGCAATTGTATTAACCTTCGCCTGGTTCCTGACTCGAAAAACTTCGATTGGCTTGTTTATCGAATCGGTGGGGATCAATGCAAAAGCCACGTATTACAGCGGGATCAGCGAAAAGAATATCAAATTGTTTGTTTATGTCTTCTGCGGATTTTGCGCTGCTATCGCTGGTCTGATACTCAGTTCCTATGTCCACAGCGCAGACGGAAATAACAACGGCCTCAATTATGAACTGGACGCAATTCTAGCAGTTGTCATCGGCGGGAATCTGATGACGGGCGGGCGTTTTTCCCTATTAGCGAGTGTGATCGGAGCCCTCATTATCTGGACATTTACGATCACCATGTATACCTTTGGAGTACCAGCCAACGCCTTATTGGCTGGAAGAGCTGTGCTTGTCCTGGTGGTAATCCTGCTTTATTCTGATTACACCCGCCGATTTCTAAATAAATTTTATGAACGGAAAGGGTCCAGACATAGTGCAACGGATTAAACATTTCTTGCTAAAAAATGGTCCCTTGCTGACCACCATAGGGATATTTATTCTGGTCTACTGGATCGGTGGCCGGTTGTATCCTGCGATGCAAAAACCACAGGTGTTTTTTAACCTGTTTATCAACACGGCCAGCCTGCTGATTGTCTCGATTGGAATGACTTTAGTGATCATTACCAAAGGGATAGATCTTTCCGTAGCAGGCATGATTGCACTGACCTCGGCCGCCTCAGCCGCACTGCTTGCAAAAGGCACAAGCCCTGCAGTCGTGATGCCATTGATGTTGTTAATGGGAATCGCATTTGGGTTCACCTTGGGTTGTATTATCCACTTCGTGAAAGTGGAGCCCTTCATTGTGACCTTGATGGGCATGTTTTTTGCCCGAGGTATGGCGTATATCATCACGCTTGAAGGTTTACCCATTCAAAATCCAACCTACCGTCTGCTGGCATTGACGAAAATTCCCATTCCTTTCTTCGAAAAAGCATACGTATATATCCCTTCTCTGATCGGCCCGTTGATGTTGCTGGTTGTATTTTATTTATCTTTCTTCACCCGCTTTGGCCGTACAATCTATGCGATTGGAAATAATGAACAATCTGCCAGGTTGATGGGTCTGTCGGTTGGGCGTACAAAAATCATGGTATATGCCTTCAGCGGTTTTTGTTCCGCCCTGGCAGGGATTGTCTGGAGCATTTCGCTGCTTTCGGGATATGGGGGTTACGCGCCAGGGATGGAGCTGGATGCGATTGCATCCGTAGTGATCGGCGGTACGCTGTTGACCGGCGGTGTAGGGACTGTAATTGGTACCCTGTTTGGGGTCTTGATCAACGGCACCATCGTATCCATCCTCCAGTTTAATGGCACCTTGAGTTCGTGGTGGACCCGGATTGGTGTGGGTTTGCTCACATTGATCTTTATCGGAATTCAAAGCCTGTTTTACATGAGAAAAAAGCACTCATAAATGGTATTTTAGGTCAATTTACCCTGCCCTCGCCAGGTTTTCGGCCTGGCGAAGCTCCTCGGGGGTATTGATGTTGGAAAAACTTCGCAGCTGAGGATCGTACGTTCTGATCTCTGCTTCGCCCATCAGGACAATTCTTGCCTGGCGAAACCAGGCGTCCGCGCGCCAGCAGTCCGCTTCGACTGCGGCTTGAACCAGGGGCAGACAGGTTTCACGGCGGTAAACTGAATGAAACGGCTCCATACCGCCTTCCAATAAGGGTATCACAGCATCTGCACCGGTTTTGACCAGCATGTCTCGTTCTGCAGCCAGCAATTCGGCGCTGACGAACGGCATGTCGCAGGCGACTACCGCCACGAGCGGCTCGCTAGCCGCGCTTAATGCAGTTAAAAGACCTCCAAGCGCGCCGCGCCCCGGGATCAAATCAGGAAAAAGGGGCAGACCCAGGAAGCTGTAGGATTCTGGGTGGTTGGTCGTGACGATCATCTCATCCGAAATCGGCTGCAAATTTTGGATCGCCCTATAGACCAATGGTCTGCCCAGAAAAAGGACCAGGCCTTTATCTTGACCCATTCGGCGTGATTCGCCGCCAGCCTGGATGACAACCGTCAACATAATTTTGATTATAATTGAGAAATAACCGGAGTCATCCATGGTGTTCGAACGGCTGATTGGATCTTTATTGCAGCCAAAACGGCGCAGGAGGCGGTTGGAAGATCGGGGGATTAAACAAAGGAGTGTGAGAGATGACATCTACAGCCGACGTGCTGGATTTGTTAACTGTTGAAGGTGAGCTTTATCAAAAGCTTGATGACCGAGCGCTGCGCTGTTTTGCCTGCGGTCACCGCTGCCTGATCCGCGAAGGTCGGCGCGGCATCTGCCAGGTGCGTTTTAACCGTGAAGGGAGCTTGTTTGTTCCCTGGGGATATGTTGCTGCTCTGCAGGTCGATCCAATTGAGAAAAAGCCGTTCTTCCATGTCCTGCCTGGTGCAGAAGCGCTGACGTTTGGGATGCTGGGCTGCGATTTTCACTGTTCGTACTGCCAGAACCACCTGACCTCCCAGGCTCTGCGCGATCCTGAGTCTGATGCTGCGGTGTCACTGGTGCGGAGGATCGCTCCAGAGCAGGTGGTGGAGACAGCAATCCGCAGGGGTGCAAGCGTTATCGCTTCATCTTATAATGAACCGCTGATCACAACCGAATGGGCAGTGGGCATCTTCCGCCTTGCTGTGCAATCTGGGCTGAGATGCGCCTATATCTCCAACGGCAATGCGACTCCCGAGGCGCTGGCGTATCTACGCCCGCACCTTTCGGCCTATAAAGTGGATCTGAAGACGATGCAAGAACGCCATTATCACAGGCTGGGAGGCGAGCTCAAAAAAGTGCTCGAAACCATCCAGCTGGCTCAAAATCTAGGATTATGGGTAGAAGTGGTCACGCTTATTGTCCCAGGTTTCAATGACAGCACGGATGAGCTAATGGACGCCGCCAGGTACATTGCTTCGATCTCTGCAGATATTCCCTGGCATGTAACGGCTTTTCACCCCGATTATAAAATGACCGATCCACCGCCCACTTCAGCGCGCACTCTCCTGCGGGCAGCTGAGATTGGACAGGAGGCCGGATTGAACTATGTTTATGCAGGTAATATCCCAGGCCGGGTGGGTGAATATGAGACGACGATATGCCCGAACTGCCGGACGAAACTCATCGAACGCTACTCATATGTGATCGAATCTTATCGGATCACGCCGAAAGGGACCTGTCCAAAATGCGGGGACCGCATCGCAGGAATTTGGACCGATCAGCCGGAGAAGGTCCAGCTGAATGGAAATGGATTTCCACGCCCTGTTTATTGAGGCTTTGTCAGCCGCACCCTGACCACAAATCGATCGACTCCCCCAAAACGGTATTTATAATCTTCAGAGCCGCGCATGAAATCGAAGGAGCTGCGTCCCTGTTCATTTGCCCATTTCAGCAGATGACCTAACAGCACCCAACCTGCAGAAAGCTCGCGAAAATTGAAATTCAGACCGGAATTGTAGACCCAGATGTGCCCGGCGTAATCAAAGTTCAGGTAGCCAGCCGCCTTCACGCCTCCGACCTCGAGGAAAGCCAGCTGAAGCCATCCGGACTGAAAAGCAGTTTGGATGATCTGGCGCATTTGGGTTCGCATTGGTCCTGTCAAGAAGCGGTCTTTTTCTGGATCTTGAGCCATCAGGGAAAAGAACTCATCGATCTCAGAATCCAGGCCGGATTCGTGATCGACGATATACCAGCGCACCGGTGGTATGTTTTCTTCGGCGCGGCGCATTTTCCGGCGGATTTCGTGGCGCTGCTTCTTGTCAATCTGAAGAAGGTAGGCTTCCCAATCGCCTGGAAGCGGGATCGCCGGGCACGGTTGGAGCTGCTGCTGATTGAAGGTCCAGCCGAATTGGATGGCAGCTTCCTTCAAGGCCTGCAGCGTAGGAGATGTCTCCGGGATATTATAGAGGTCTAAAACACTCCAGGCAGGATCCTCCAATCCGGCAAGAAAGCCGAGCAGCACATGTGCAAATTCAGGAAGATCGGGCGTGCGGACGATGAAATCCAGATAATCGGAAATCTCGAAGCTTCCTATCAGCATCAGAGCAGGCTCGCCTTCACTATTATGCGTAAAAAACAATGGGGCAATGCCGATCAGCTCGCCATCTGGGCGGGAAACGGCCACGATGAACAGCGTGCCGTCCGACCATTCTCCCCCACCCAGTGTTTTCCACCAGGTTTTTTGGTATTCGAATCGCAAAAACGGCACGTGACTTGCACTACAGCAGCTAAGCAGCTCATTCCACTGCTCTGAGATCGTTTCGGCTTCGGTAAAGTCCTGGAATACTTGGATTGGCATGGCGACCCTGGATGTTTTCGACTTAAGCAGCATTTTACCAGTATAATTTCATTCATGACAGCCAGGGTGTTGGGAATACTTGCATGAGTGCAGTTCTTGATCTGAATCTTCTCCCCATTGCCCGCCTCGGCGGGCGCGAAGTCCCGGACCTACTAGGTCTTTTCTTCATGGAGCCCCCCCGTCGTACGGCGCGCGGCCGCGAACAGGATCGCCTGGTGCTGTACCTGGTATTCGAAGGAAATGCTTCGCTGCCGCCGGATCAGCGTGACAAGGCATTGTCGGATCTTGCGAAGCTGTACTACAAAACCCCTGGATCGGTAACTGCCGGACTGCGAAAAACTGCTGATGAGCTCAACGCGATCCTGCTGGAGCGCAACCGCGCTCTGGGAGCAAGCCGCCAGGGGGTGGCTCACCTGGCGCAGGTCGTGCTGCGCGAAGGCAGGCTGACCATTGCTCAATCTGGACCTCTTCATGTTTACCTGATAAGCGCAGATGGCGCGGCGTCATTCAATTCTCCGGAAACTTCTGGACCCGGGTTGGGTATAAGCCGCAATGCGGCGCTAAGTTTTGCACAGGCAGATCTTAAATCGAACGACACGCTGCTGCTGTCTGCGACGCCGGCTCCAGAATGGAGCCTCGGATTACTTTCTAGCTTTCACGGACAGGGTCCGGAGAGCCTGCGCCGAAAGCTTTTTCAGCAAACATCCATGGATTTGAACGCGGTCGCACTGCAAGCCAGGCAGGGCAAAGGTAAATTTATTCTTTTGCGGCCTACTGGTCCTACCGCTGAGAAACCTTCCAGACGGCAGGAGGAAACTGGACCCAGACCGGCGCCTGCACTCCAAACTGAGCCGGCTTCCGCTTTCAAGCCGGATGCGGAGAGTAATATCGTTGCCGCAGTACCATCCGCAGACTCAAGCATCGATCAGCTTCCTGTGGCTCCTGCACCGGTTCTAAAAGTGCCGGAAGAGGGGGTATTACCGCGAGAAACCCAACCGGCTGACGTCCGGAACCCGGTTCCTCCGGAATCTAAAAAGAGACCCTTCTCAGGTTTCCGGATTTGGATCGGGAGAAGCTGGCTGAAACTTAAGTCAGGGTTGAAAACTCTCCTCGAGAGGATACTTCCAGACGAGTTAATCCTGAGCATCCCATCCAGTGTGATGGCTTTGATCGCACTGGCGGTTCCAGTGGTGATCGTCAGCGCGGCAAGTGTGGTCTATTTCCGGCTTGGACGGACAGCACAATTCGAGCTGCTCTCCTCTCAGGCAGGTCAGGCGGCCAGTCAGGCGATGGAGCAGTCTGACCTGGGAGTTAAACGGTCTGCTTTGGGAACGGCGTATACTTTGCTTAAAAAAGCCGAAACCTTTACAGCCTCGCCGGAGGAACTGGCCGAAGTTCAATCTTTGCAGGCACAGGTTCGGACAGAGCTGGATGGACTGGATTTTGTGCGCAGAGTGAACTATGTTTCTGCAATCGCAGGTGGGCTGCCCGTAGCCACCCACATCATTCAAATGGCGGCATTTGATGATGAGCTATATATGCTGGACAACGAGTCTGGAGGCGTTGTACGGGCAGCGCTGACCGACCAGGGTTATGAAATCGATCATTCGTTCCAATGCTCTCCAGGTAATTACGGCGAGATCACGATAAATAAGATTGTCGAGATACTCGCCTGGCCGGCAGGTTACGAGCCGTCTGCAAAGCTGTTAGGGATTGATCCGTCTGGAAATGTGCTTTTCTGCCAGCCCAACCAGATTCCAATCGCTCAGAAGCTTGAAAAACCTGCGGAAGGGGAAGGTTGGGGAGACATCCTGGAAGCTTCGCTTGACCAGGGTGATTTCTACGCACTCGATCTGCCATCAAACGGCGTGTGGATTTACTGGAGGGGCATTTTCACAGAACAGCCGACGCTTTTCTTTGACGAAGAAATTCCTCCATTGAAGGAAGTCATTGACATGCTGGTGGACCGGGATGACCTTTATTTGCTCCAGTCGAACGGCAGCATGATGCTGTGCGTGCGAAATACGCTTGTCGTCGCACCGACTCGCTGTGCGATCCAACCTTATATAGATCGTCGACCAGGAAGGGAGAATATGCCGGTCGTCCCGCCAACGCCTTTTACGCAAATGCTGTCCACACCGCCGCCGGACCCTTCTCTTTTTCTTCTTGAGCCGAAAACCCAGGCTTTTTTTCATTTCAGCCTTCGGAACCTGGCCTTTCAGAAAGAATACCTCCCAGAAAATCCGCTGCCAGACCGCGACGCGACCGCGTTTGCGATCAATACGACCAGGCACTACCTTTACCTGGCTTTGGGAAACCAGATCTTTTACGCAGCAATGCCGTGACGTGAAGCTGCAAGCGATCTAAAAAATTTTCGAAATTCGTTGGGGGAGATGCAGCACGCGCCAATTGCCAGGCTGTCAGCCAGCCTTCTTTAGATCGATACTTTCATATTTGAGACGAAATACAAACCTGATTACGGCACCAGCGTGTTTGTCGGCCAGAAAGTCACCGAGACCATGGGAGAAACTGTGCCGACTGGACTGGTCTCAATCTTTGGAGTGTTCGACGCCGGTACAGCAGATGCCTCAGCGGACGTTGGGGATAGAAAGATCGATGGGGTGGGCTGCTGCGATGGCTGGATGACTGGTTCGGTGATCCCAGGCTGGGGGGATGAGGCAGAAGTTGGCTGTGGGCTGATCGAATCACCCAGGATGATATAAGTCCCACCGGCTGCAAGCAGAAGCAACAAAACGAGCAGCGCAACAATTGCTATCAGCAGACCCGATCGCTTCTTCTTAGGGGGAGGTAATTCAGAGACAGATATTGGCTGGGTAGCCTCCGGCATCGATTCTGGCACGCGCAGGCTGACTATGGTGATATTGTCATGCCCGCCGCGATGGTTTGCGAGATCGACCAATGTTTGAAGGGCTTTCTCCTGATCGTCCTCGAGGAGAGCAGAATTTATTTCCCTGTCATTCACCAAATCGGTGAGGCCGTCGGAGCAGAGTAAGATCCGATCGTTCGGGCGTAAGTGCAAGCCCTGATTTGCCTCCGCTCGGTTGTTGTCCTCTCCGGGAGTCAACCGCAGGCGAGTGTCCGGTTCAACCGGCTGCTTGGATCCCAGGTAACGCCGGATCACGTGAGCGTTCGGATGGTCTTTGCCCTGATCGGGTTCCAGGATGCCGACGTCAATCGCTTCCTGGATCCAGGTATGGTCGATCGAGAGCTGATGGATTTCTCCATTTCGCAGCAGATAAGTCCGTAAATCGCCGACATAAGCGATGTAAAGCCGGTCGTCAATGATCAATGCGCAGGCGCAGGTTGCTCCCATCCCTTTCTTTTCGGGATCGCTCTCTGCCTGGACAAGAATCTGCTGGCTTGAGCGCATGATCGCTTCACGCAGCGTTTGCACAGGCTGGCCAGCATTACTTTGGGCGACCGCCTGACTGACTGTCTCGACGACCATTTCTGAAGCGATTTCGCCGGCCCGGTGTCCCCCAATTCCATCAGAGATGATTGCAAACAACACTGGGACTGGTCGCTCTCCTTCGGTGCGGAAGGCAGCGACGGCATAACGGTCTTCGTTGTTTTTACCACTCATCCCGGGGTGAGTGATGGCATGAGCTTTCAAATGGGCGCGTTCGGCTGGGATCATAGAGCAGGGTCCTCCGACTCATTGTCAATCTGATGTGTTTGAACGACATAGGAAGATGGACTATTTATGGTTATTGATGGTTTGAGCACATGGTCAGGCTCACGGCGAGTAAATCGAAAACCAATCCGGCCAAAATGCACGAGGTCGCCGTTTTGGAGAACAGTCCCCCCGGGGCCAACCGGAGTGTAGTTCACCCAGGTTCCAGCGATTGTTCCGAGGTCAACCAGCATGATCTCCTTTTGAGCAGAGCAGATCAGGCGAGCATGGCGAGGCTCGATGCAAGGATCATCGATTACCAGGGTGGCCTGGGTTGGATCGCTGCCCAGAGTGGTTTCAGCAGAAAAGATTGGGATTGGAAGTCCGCTGGGGTCAGATTTGCCCTCTTCAACGCGTTGAAAGTAAGCAAGTGCATCTGGAACAACCGGTTGATTGGGATGATGCCGGCGGCTCATCCAGCCCTGGCGGCTATTAACCGCGCTGTCCTCACCCTCGATATGAAGATGATTGAGAGGGTCTGCCTTTAGCTTGCTTTGAGCCAGATGTTGCGACCTGGGACGGAGTCGTCCCCCTAAAACCAGGACGAGAAAAAGTAGCGATCCAGCCAAGACCACCAGGATTAATGAGACGGCAGGCAGGTTTTTCCTCAGGATGAACGATGGGTCTGCATCCAGCTGCTCGACTGCGACCTCAACCGGGACCACGATGCTTTTTCCGCTCAGCCCCAGCACATCGGTAACCTGAACCTGGATCTGATGAACGCCGCTCTCAAGATAGGGGTCCAGACTCCAGATAAACTGGTCAAATGGGGCAGAAGTGTTTTCCGCTGCAATCTGATTATCGACGATCAAGGTGCTGCTGACCAATTCTCGTTTTCGACCGTCTGGGAAGTCGAAGACGACTTGCAGACCGACCTCCTTAGGTTCCAAGAAATCGCGGCTGGATGGTCTATCGTCCGGGCTGGAAGTGTGGGAACCATCAGCCTGGATGGTTTCTGTTCGCTCGATCAGGATCGGTGGGGAGATGAAAGCAGGCTCGGGAGGCAGAAGCTCAACCTGAAAGGTCAATGGATTCGACTGTACTTGTTCTTCGCCTAAGCTGACCAGCACAAAGAACTCGTTCTCTGTGCTCATTCCAGCCCTGGATTGGTAAGAGAAACGGTATATCTGGCGTTCTGGATCAAGGAAGGCTTCTGGGGTGGGGAGGGTCTCTTCTCCGCTGAAATTGAAGACTTGACCTCCGGTCGCGCCAGAGATTGCACTGAGCTGCTCTGCCGAGCGGGTTATCAGAGCGCCGCTTGAAGCGACCAGCCAGACGTGAACGGTGATATCGTTCTGGCGAGCCTGGTTTGAAAGATCCTGGATGGCCTGTTCGATATTTCCATCAATTGAGGACGTGATAAAAAGAACGGCTCGTCCCATACCAGGGCGCAGGGTCGGATCAGACGCTAAAGCGATGGCGCGAGCGAGGGTATCAATAGACGGTTGAGCAGTGCGAGGATCGACTGTATCCGCTTCAAGCCCGCTCAGCCATTTTGCCGGGTCCGAGACATGGCTGATGGATTGACCGCCAGTGATCAGAAGGCTTAAATCGTCGGTTGTGGTTCCTGCGCGGCTTTTTACCCAGTCGCTGAGGGCAGCCTTAACCAAATCAAAGCGTGAAACCGCCTGAAAATTGCGGATTGCAAACGCTGGACCTGGATTGATCGCGATGACCACCTGAACGCCTGGATGCAATGCTTCAAGCGTTTCGACTGGCAGGTTATTTCCTTGCTCCACGACGGTCAGGTTTTCGGATTGGAGATTGTGAACGAACTGCCCTTGAGAATCCTGGACGCTCAGATAGGCGCTGATCTGTGGATAAGTATCGGTTTCCGGCGCGCCGATCCGGACGGTGAGGCTGGATTGAGCAATCGCAGGTGCTGAAAGAAAAATCAAGCAGGAAATCAAGATCCAATAACTGTTTACGCAAAGGCGCATAGCGAGATTTTAGCACAGTTGCGTGGGTTATTCCCATTCGATCGTCGCTGGTGGTTTGCTGCTGATATCATAAACCACCCGGTTGACGTTTGGAACTTCATTTACAATCCGGTTAGCGATGCGTGCGAGTAAATCCTCCGGGATTCGGACCCAATCAGCGGTCATGAAATCCTCAGTCGATACAGCCCGCAGCGCGACGACTTCATGGTATGTGCGCTTGTCGCCCATTACACCGACCGATTGGACCGGGAGCAGAACGGCAAAAGCCTGAGCTGTACGCAAGGCAGTCTGAGCTCCACTGGAGCTCTGCAGTAAGCCGGCGTCGACCAGCTCACCGGTAAAGATTGCGTCGGCCTGGCGGAGCCGTTCAAGGCGTCCGGCAGTGACCTCGCCCAGGCAGCGGACGGCCAACCCGGGACCGGGAAAAGGCTGCCGCCAAACCATCTCAGTTGGCAGTCCCAGCGTTTCGCCCACCAGGCGTACTTCGTCCTTAAAGAGGTACCTCAGCGGCTCAACCAGCTCAAAGGACAATTTTTCTGGCAGACCGCCTACGTTATGATGGGTTTTGATTTTGTGGGCGTGTTTCCGGTCAGGAGCGCTGGATTCGACTACATCTGGATAAATCGTACCCTGTACGAGAAAGCGGGGAGCACCAAGCTTTTTTGCCTGATCTTCGAAGATTTGGATGAACAGCTCTCCGATGACTTTGCGTTTTTCTTCCGGAGCAGTGATCCCACGCAGCGCCTGGAGGAACTGCGCTTCGGCATTAACGGAAATCAGCTTAACCCCGAGCTGTTGTTGAAGGACGACTTGCACCTGAGGGGCTTCATCGAGGCGAAGCATGCCGTTGTCCACGAAAACGGCTGTCAGCTGGTCGCCGACCGCCTGCTGGACCAGGACTGAAGCAACGCTTGAATCGACACCGCCGCTCACTGCAGAGAGCACGGCCTGCTGGCCTACCTGATTGCGGATGCGGTTTAAGCAGGCTGCGATGATGGAATCAGGCGTCCAATTGGGTTTTGCCTGGCAGACGTCTATCACGAATTGGCGCAGGATCTCATTTCCGCCAGGGGTGTGATTGACCTCGGGATGGAACTGCAACCCATAATAGCGCCTCTGTTCGTCTCCCATGAAGGCACAAGGAGAGCTGCTGCTGCGGGACAGGATCGAAAAACCTGGAGGAGGTGTCTCAATCCGATCACCGTGCGACATCCACACTTTCTGAATCCCAACCGGGATCAGAGGATTATCGAGGATCGTCTCTAGCCAGGCTGATCCATACTCGCGTCTGGAAGAGGCGTCGACAAGTCCTCCCAGTGCGGAGGTGAGAGCTTGCATCCCATAACATATCCCCAGGACTGGCAAGCCACTTCGCAGTAAATAAGGCGGGATTTGAGGTGCATTCTGTTCATATACTGAGTCCGGCCCTCCTGAGAGGATAAAACCGCACGGCTGGAGCCTCATCACTTCCTCGGCCGGGGCATCCCAGGGGAAGAGCTCGCAATAGACGCGGGCTTCGCGCACTTTTCTGGCGATCAATTGGGCGTATTGAGAACCAAAATCCAGGATAGCGATCGCGCCGGTCATGGAAAATCCGAATTTTCTTTCATTCGCGGGCTGCTAATCAGCAAACAAAATCTGGCCCGAGTCCATTGAGTGGATTTGCACCAGGGCTTCGATGGGAATCCCCAGATGAGCCAGGGCAAGCCGGCCGCCTTCGAAGGTTTTTTCGATCAGCGCGCCAACCCCGATGATTTCAGCGCCTGCTGTGCTTGCAAGGCGCACGAGCCCGAGGATTGTCGCTCCGCTGGCCAGAAAGTCGTCAATAATCAACACTCGCTCGCCGCCGCCGAGATATTCTGGTGAGATGATCAGCTCAACCATTCGCCCTTTTGTATGGGAAGGCGAGAGGGTTAGAAATACTTGATCAGGCATCGTAATCGGCTTATGCTTGCGAGCATAAACCACAGGCAGATCCAGGTGCTTTGCTGTCATAACAGCAGGTGCGATCCCAGAAATTTCGGCTGTTAGCACTTTTGTCGCCTTCAGGTTTTGAAATCGGCGGGCAAACTCACGCCCACACAGATCCATTAGTTGAGGGTCAACCTGATGGTTGATGAAACCATCGACTTTAAGGATGCCGTTTCCAAGGTTCTTCCCCTCCAGAATAATCCGCTGTTTTAACTCTTCCATGGTCCCCTCCGCGATCCATCTTGCCTTGATGGTACGCTACAGAGGGAAGTTCGTCAAGATGTGTTTCTAATGATCTCCATATCCAGGTAGGAAGGCGTTCGAGAGGAGTGTGTTAAAATAGACACCTGATGTTGATCCTGGCTTCTAATTCGCCGCGCCGCAAGCAATTGCTAAGTCTGGGGGGATGGGATTTTGTGGCTATCGCTCCTGAGGTTAATGAAGCTGTGCTCCCTGGGGAACCGCCGGTTGACTATGTCCTGCGATTGGCGCAGCAGAAGGCCATAGCAGTACGTGATTCGAGCTGTGAGCTCTTGCCTGAGGACACTCTCATTCTTGCTGCGGACACGGCAGTGATCGATTTTGGTCAAAGCCAGATTGATCCCCACATTGGACAACCCCCAAAATTTGTGATCCTCGGAAAACCAGCCGATTCGGCTGAGGCAGAAGCGATGCTTCTTCAGCTGCGCGGGCGAAATCACTTCGTTTATACGGGTCTGGCACTGCTGCACTGCGGAGACGATATAATCCAGAGCACCCTGGTCGTGACTGAAGTCCCCATGCGTGATTACAGCGATGAAGAAATCAGCAGATACGTCTCAACCGGGGATCCACTTGATAAGGCAGGGGCATATGCTATTCAACATCCAGAATTTAAACCGGTACAAAACTTGCAGGGCTGTTATGCAAATGTGATGGGGCTGCCGGTCTGTCATGCTGCTCGGCTGCTGGAGAAGTTTGGCAGCCCGCCGATCCGGGAGATCACCCGAAGTTGTCTGCAAACTCTGGATTATCCCTGCGAGGTTTACCTTCAGGCACAGCAAATATGAAACAGCTGATCCTGCTTTCATTGGCAATCATCTTGATTCTTCCAGGCTGTTCGGTCATGAAGCCTGGTTTTCTGGATGGGACAAGTCCAGCCGCAACCCCAACGAGAGCCCTTCTCTATTCAAAAGAGGCAAATACAGATGCGGTGTCGACCGCTGCGCTGAAATACCTTGATGCCTGGAAGCGAGATGATATCCAGACGATGTATCCGCTGCTCACATCTCTGAGCCAGGATGCCATCACTCTGGAGGAGTTTAAGAACCATTATCAGAGCATCGCGGTTGAATCAGCACTCGATGGAGTGGATACTGAAATCCTGTCTGTGATGGTGAATCCCGACTCCGCTCAGGTGCGCTATCGAGTAACGCTTCACAGCGTGCTGGTTGGCGATATCAGCCGGGAAACGGTGATGAACCTTCGCCTGGAAAGCTCTGAATGGCGGATCGAATGGGATGATTCACTCGTGCTGCCCGAATTGAAGGGCAGCAATTATCTGGTGATGAACCGGAGTGGATATATTCCTGCCCGGGCAAATATCTATGATCGAAACGGGCAGGCTCTGGTTGCCCAGGCAGATTCAACTGCAGTAGGCCTGCTGCCGGACCGGGTGGACCCGACCAAAGCAGACGAGATTTTCGAGACGATTTCAGAAATTACTGGAGTAGATACCGGGACAATCCGAACACTTTATGAAAGCGCCCCCTCAGGAGCAGACTGGTACATCCCGATTGGAGAGGTTTCAGGTGAGGTCATCTCCAGTCAATACAGCACTCTCTCTGAGCTGGAAGGGATCAGGCTGCAGCCCTATAAGTTCGCGCTATTATATCGACGGCGGGACCGCTCCACATGTGATCGGTTATGTTAGCGCCATCCAACCCGAAGAGGTGGATGAGTACAAACGCAGAGGCTACCAGCAGGATGAACGGGTCGGGCGAAGCGGGATCGAAAAATGGGGAGAAGCTTATCTCTCCGGAAAGCGCGGCGGAGCATTGTATGTGTATAACGCCCAGGGACAGCCCGTGACGAGGCTGGCTGAATCCGATGGGCAGCCTTCACAGGCGATTTATACGACGATTGAGCGGGACTTCCAGCTAGCTGCAGAGAAGGCTATGGCTGGCTTCCGTGGGGCGATTGTCTTCCTTGAACGAGATACCGGCCGGGTGTTAGTGATGGTTTCATCGCCGGGATTTGATCCAAACCTGTTTGAGCCGATCCATTACAACAGCACCCAGCTGAGCTTTGCGATTGGCAGCGATCCTGACCGACCGATGCTCAACCGGGCAACACAGGGACAGTATCCCCTTGGCTCAGTTTTCAAAATCATCACGATGGCAGCCGCTCTTAAAAGTGGGCTGTATACAGCCGACACGACATACCAATGCGGTTACTTTTTTGATGAGCTGCCTGGAGCGAGATTGAACGACTGGACGTACGAATACTACCAAAAATACGGGAATACGATGCCCAGCGGTCTGCTTACCCTTTCACAGGGATTGATGCGCTCTTGCAACCCATTTTTCTGGCATATTGGGCTCGATCTTTTCAACCAGGGGCTGACTTCTGCAGTCTCTGAAATGGCGCGTGGATTTGGGCTTGGAAGCCCAACAGGTATTGTTGGGTTAGATGAGGCTCCCGGTCAGATTCCAGATCCTGAAAGCCCGGTGGATGCGGTAAATATGGCGATTGGACAGGGGGATGTGCTTGTGACTCCACTTCAGGTTGCGAATTTCGCAGCTGCGGTTGGAAACGGAGGCACGCTATACCGCCCTCAGGTAATCGAAAAAGTTACAGCTTCCGGAGAAACACCCGTGTTAAAGTTCAAACCAGAAGCTGTGGCGAAGCTTCCGCTGGCACCCGAAGCGCTTGAAGTACTCCAGCAGGCGATGATTGGGGTAATCCGGAACAGCAAGCCACAGGGTACTGCCTTCCATGTTTTCACCGGGCTGGATGTTCCGCTGGCGGGAAAAACGGGCACCGCCCAATCGCCGAACGGCGCACCGCATGCCTGGTTCGCTGGTTATACGGATGCAGAACGCCCGGATAAGCCAGATATCGCAGGTGTTGTGCTGATAGAGAACGTGGGCGAGGGCTCGGATTTTGCTGCGCCAGTTTTTCGGCGGATTTTAGAACTGTATTTTTACGGCCAGCCGCAAAGTCTCTATAAGTGGGAGTCATCTTTCAATGTCCCGATCACAACGACCCTGAACTCAGAGGGCACACCCATCCCGGTACCGGTCACCCCGTCAGTTCCCTGATCAACCCATGGATGGCCTGGTAATTCGTTCCCAATCGGGTTTCTTTACGGTGCAAAATGAGTCCGGACTGTACACCTGCCGTCTGCGCGGCAGGCTGATGAAAGGCCGTCGAGAAGGGGACATCGTTGCGGTTGGAGATCGAGTGAGGTTTTCGCCCCTCGAGCAGGATTCGGGTGTGATTGAGGCTATCGAGCCGCGCAAATCCAAGTTCAGCCGCATGGCGCCCAACCCGCAGGGAGAATACCAGCAGGTGTTAATTGCCAATCTGGATGAAATCGTCCTTGTGTTTTCCTGTGCAACACCTGTTCCGCGATTTGGGATGCTGGATCGATTTCTGGTGATTGCTGAGAGAAATGGGGTTCCGGCGGTTATCGTGGCCAACAAGACGGACCTCGTAGGACAGGAGCAGGCGGAGGCGCTTTTTGGGCGATACCCGCCGCTCGGATACCCGGTGATTTATACTTCAATCCGCACGGGGTCAGGAATTGAGCAGTTCAGAGAACGGCTCATCGGTAAAATCTCTTTACTCACCGGTCCTTCCGGAGTAGGAAAATCGAGCCTATTGAATGTGATCCAACCCAATCTGGGTCTGCAGGTTCGTCAAGTCAGCCGGGCGACCAGCAAGGGACGCCATACGACGGTCGTGCGCGAGCTTTTCCCGCTGATAGGCGGCGGTTATGTGGCGGATACACCAGGATTGAAGGCGCTGGCGCTGTGGGATATGGCTCCTGAAGAGGTAGATGCCTATCTGCCGGAAATCCGGGATCTGGTCGCGCATTGTTCCTTCAGCGACTGCACGCATGTCCATGAGCCAGGGTGCGCCGTACTCAAGGCGGTGTCTGAAGGCAGAATCCAACCCGAGCGTTATCAGTCCTACTTGCGCCTGCGTTTTGGAGATAAAGTGAGATCGGATAATGGGTCAAAGCCGTGATTGACACAGGGTTAATCCCTCTTATAATTTATGCTCATAAATTTAATGATATACTTTTCACAAACAGTTTGGGAATGGTAATCTTACAAAGCTATATATTTCGATCTGCGTTTATTGACGGAATCATATTGACCAATAGGGGATACCCGTGAACCTTTAAGCAGTCTGGTGAGTATATTTTAACCAGATTGAATTTTGTGTTACCCTGGATAGAAAAAAGGTAAACAGCTTTTTTGAGAATTAGGAGAATTGCCCTGAATGAGTTCCAGCAATGGTCGCCAAAATATTCTAAAAGTTGAAGACCTGGTAACAAGATTCAGCACGCCGGAGGGCACAGTCTACGCCCTGAACGGGGTTAGTTTTGACCTGGCCGAAAGCGAAACCCTGGGGGTTGTGGGCGAAAGCGGATGCGGTAAAAGCGTCACGATGCTCTCGATCTTGCAGCTGATCCCTATGCCCCCCGGCAGAATTGTAAACGGCAAAGCGCTTTTTCACGATAATGACCTTTTACACCTGTCTCCAGACGAGATCCGTTCGGTGCGAGGCGCGCAGATCGCGATGATCTTTCAGGATCCGATGACTTCGCTCAACCCGGTTCTGACGATCGGCAAGCAGGTCTCGGAGCCGCTGATGCTCCATCTGGGGATGACTAAGAAAGACGCCGACGAGAGGGTGGTCGAGCTGCTCCGTTTGGTCGGCATCCCGGAGGCGGAAAAACGGCTGGTCCAGTACCCGCACCAGTTCTCAGGCGGTATGCGCCAGCGGGTGATGATCGCGATGGCCCTGGCCTGCAACCCGCAAATCCTGATCGCTGACGAGCCTACCACAGCGCTTGATGTGACCATACAAGCCCAGATCATCGACCTGGTTAAAAAGCTGCGCGATGAGCTTGGGATGGCAGTAATCTGGATCACCCACGACCTGGGAGTGGTCGCCGGAATGGCCCAGCGCGTGCTGGTGATGTATGCCGGTTATATCATTGAGGAATCTCCGGTCAAGGAGCTGTATACCAATCCGACCCATCCATACACTCTCGGCCTGCTGCGCAGCCTGCCGAGGTTGGACCGGGGCGAAAAGGAAAAATTAAATGTTATCCCGGGTTTGCCCCCGCTGTTATTAGAAGCGCCTGTAGCCTGTCCCTTCAGTCCTCGCTGCCCGTATGTCTTTGACCGCTGTGTGGAGAACCCACCGCTGATGGACGTAGGCGTCAATCACCAGGCTGCCTGCTGGTGGGACGTCCAGGAAGGGAGAGCGCGCAATGTCTGATGACAATCACAAAGCCCTGCTGCGCGTGGATCAGCTGGTGAAACATTTCCCCATCATGGCGGGTGTCTTTCAGCGCCAGGTGGGCGTGGTTCACGCAGTGGATGGGATTTCTTTTGAGATCTTCCCGGGCGAGACGTTTGGTCTGGTGGGCGAATCTGGGTGTGGAAAATCCACAGCCGGGCGCACGATCCTCCAGCTCTACCGACCTACTTCTGGACACGTTTATTTTGAAGATTCGGATCTGGCGAAGATGAAAGGCGAAGACCTGCGCCAGATGCGCCAGAAAATGCAGATGATTTTTCAGGACCCGTATGCCAGCCTGAACCCGCGCATGACCATCCGCGAGATTGTTGGCGAGCCGCTGCTGGTGCATGGGATCATGAAGAGCAAACAGATCGAAGACCGGGTGAACCAGCTATTAGATACCGTGCGGCTCAACCCCGGTTTTGCGTCGCGCTATCCGCATGAGTTTTCCGGCGGCCAGCGCCAGCGGATCGGGCTTGCGCGCGCCCTGGCATTAAACCCGGATTTCATCGTCTGCGACGAGCCGATCTCGGCCCTGGATGTTTCAATCCAGGCGCAGGTGATCAACCTGCTCGAAGAGCTCCAGGAAAAACTGGGATTGACCTATCTTTTTATCGCCCACGACCTCTCGATGGTCCGCCATATCAGCAACCGGGTCGCGGTGATGTATCTGGGAATTCTGGCCGAGCTGGCGGACCGTGGTGAGCTTTACGAACACCCGCTCCATCCCTATACCCAGGCGCTGCTTTCGGCCGTACCTGTTCCAGACCCATTTGTCGAGGAAAAACGGAAGCGGATCATCCTGGAAGGGGATGTTCCCAGCCCGGTCAACCCGCCTTCCGGCTGTCGTTTTCGAACCCGCTGCCCTCTGGCCGAAAATATCTGCGCCGAACAGGTTCCTGTCTGGCGCGAGATCAGCTCGGGGCATTGGGTGGCATGTCATCTGGTGTAGTTACCAGTTTTTGGTTTTTAGTTATTCGTTGTTGGTGGCTGGCGGTTAGCGGTTAGCAGTTAGCAGTTAGCAGTTGGCAAAAAGGGTTGAATGAACTACTTTTTCGAACTGCTAAAAGCTAATTGCTAAAAGCTAAAGGCAAAAGGCTTAAGGCAGAAGACCAACAACCATTTGGAAGGAGGTGAGATCGTCGAACTGGATAATGAAAGATTGGCAGCTTAAATGGATTGGTCAACAACTTCAAACCTATTCTTATGAGGAGAAGAAATATGCGTAACAAACTGTTTTTTGTGGTCTCGCTGTTAATCATGGCGAGCATGGTGCTGGCAGCCTGCGCTCCAGCAGCCCCGGCGGAAGTGGTCAAGACTGTTGAAGTCGTCAAGACCGTGGAAGTCATTCAGGAAGGCGAGACGGTTATCGTCACCGCCACCCCTGAACCCGTTGTAGCCGCAAGCTGAATATCAAATCGGCCGATCCGACGACCTACACCGCCGCTACATTTGGCGATGCTGAGACGATCGACCCGGCCCTCACCTATGAGACCGCCGGCGGCGAGATCATCCAGAACACGCACGACTCGCTGATTTTCTACGACAAAGAGAATCCGAACGGTTTCGTGCCCTGGCTCGCCCTGGAAGTCCCAAGCGCTGAGAACGGCTTGATCTCGGCTGATGGGCTGACCTACACCTTCAACATCCGCAAGGGCGTCAAGTTCCACGACGGGACTGAGATGACCCCTGAGGACGTCGCCTACACCTTCCAGCGCAACCTGATGCAGGGCGGCAGCGCCTCGCCTCAGTGGATGCTGATGGAACCATTCTTCGGCATCGGCCTGGCTGATATCGCAGAGCTGGTTGATCCATCCGGAGCGATGGTGGATGACCCGGCAGCCCTGGCTGCTGCAGATCCTGCGCTCCTGCTCGAAGTCTGCGAAAAAGTGAAAGCTGCAGTTGTTGCAGATAACGCAGCCGGAACCGTCGTCTTCACGCTGGCTCAGCCCTTTGCGCCTTTCCTCCCGACGATTGCTAACTCGTGGGGCGCTGTGACCTCCAAGGCCTGGATCTCTGCGAACGGCGGCTGGGACGGCGACTGCGCCACCTGGCAGAACTTCTACGGCAAGACCTCCGAACAGATCAACGAGACCGCAATCGGTCGCGGCGAAAACGGCACCGGCCCCTTCAAGCTGGACCACTGGACCCCCGGTGAAGAGATCGTCCTGGTTGCCAACGAAGATTACTGGATGACAGAACCCGCCTGGGAAGGCGCGCCGACCGGCGCGCCGGCGCTCAAGACCGTGATCAAGAAGTCGATCGACGAGTTCAGCACCCGCTTCGCGATGCTGGAAGCCGGCGATGCAGACTTCGATCGCCGCGGGCTCGATGGCGGATTGGCCGCAGATGGACACTCTGGTTGGTGTCGAGTGCCAGCTTACGACAGATGACTGCCAGGAAGTCGATCCCGAGAAACCGCTAATAGTAATCAAAGGCCTTGAGAGCATCACCCGCACCGACTTCTTCATGGCTCAGGAATTGAACGCCGATGGCGGCAACAACTTCATCGGTTCTGGCAAGCTGGACGGCGACGGCATCCCGGTGAACTTCTTCACCGACCCGCACGTCCGCCTGGGCAATGGCCTCCTGCTTCAACTACCAGAGCTACGTCGATGACGTCATGCTCGGTGAGGGCGTCCGCTCGATCAACGTCATGCTCCCCGGCATGATCGGCTACCAGGAAGACGGGATGTTCTACGATTACGACCCGGAGAAATGCGCAGCGGAATTCCAGCTCTCCAAGTGGAAAGCCGAAGGCGATGGCTTCGTCCCTGCTGATGATGGCGACATCTCGCTTTGGGACCTTGGCTTCCGCTTCACTGCAGCCTACAACACGGGCAACACTGCCCGCCAGACCGCCGGCCAGATCCTGCAGACCGAGCTCGCAGCTGTAAACGAGCTGTTCGTGGTCGAGGTCACCGGCCTGCCGTGGCCGACCTTCCTGCGCAACCAGCGCGCCAAGAAACTGCCTGTGTTCTTCAGCGGCTGGCTGGAAGACATCCACGACCCGCACAACTGGGTTGTCCCCTACACCACCGGCACGTACGGTGGACGCCAGGGCCTGCCCCAGGAGCTGAAGGACCAGTACGGTGAGATCATCGGCCGTGCAGTTGCCGAGACCGATCCTGACAAGCGCGCCGAGATCTACCACGAGTTCAACGACCTGTGGTATCAGCAGGCTCATACGATCCCGCTGTTTGTCGCCACCGGCCGCCGCTACCAGCAGCGCTGGGTCAACGGGTGGTATTCCAACCCGATCTACCCCGGAACCTGGTACTACTCGCTGTCCAAGCAGTAAATCGCAGCAGCAGAACTAGTACAAATAGTTATTCATGGAGGCAGGCAATTGCCTGCCTCCATGAAAAAGATGATCAAATAATAGCAAAAAAACCGCAAGCATAAGTGGAAACCAGAACGGCTGGTCAATTCTTAATAAACAGCGTTTTTATTTGAGGAATTTGTTTCGCTGAGATTGTGCGAGTCTCAAACCGTAAAGGCAAACATATTCATCGGCACTCATCATCAATATTCGATAGGAATTATTCATTCATTATTTACCCGGTGATCTTTTTGTAATGGCATTTGAAAATGGCGAAATGACAAGGGAGAGTCGCGAATGACGAATTACATTATCCGTCGGTTGCTGATCATGCCGCTCATCCTGTTTGGGGTGACCGCGCTGATTTTTGGGATGCTCCAATTTTTGAGCCCGGAAGAACGCTCAGCGCTCTACGTGCGTGATATCCCGAAAAACGAGTATGCCATGGCGGGGATCATCAAGCGCTATGGGTTGGATGACCCGATCTACGTGCAGTACTGGCACTGGCTGGTTGGGCAAAAAGATCCGATCATCGGGGGAAACCGTCGGCGGGCTTCTGCGCGGTGATTTTGGCTACTCGCGCAGCGCTTCAGAGCCGGTGATAGACCTGATCAAGCGGCGCTTCCCTGCAACCGTTGAGCTGGCTCTCTACACGATCCTGCCGATCATTTTTATTGGAGTGTATATGGGCATCGCCGCGGCGGTGAACCACAACAAATTTATAGACCAGGCGGCGAAGGGTGTTCGCAATTCTCGGCCATTCTTTGCCCAGCTTTATCTTTGCGTTGCTGATGCTGATGATCTTCTATGCAAAGCTGGGGTGGTTCCCGCCCGGGCGAATTTCCGACTGGGCGAACAAGGTGATCATGTCACCCGCATATACCGAATATACGCAAACTGATCACGGTCGATTCGCTGCTGAATGGACGGGTGGACATCTTCCTGGATGCCCTGCGCCACCTGGTCTTGCCGGTCATCGTGCTTTCGACGATCTCCTGGGCGACCTATCTGCGGGTGACCCGCTCTTCGATGCTCGAAACCCTGCGCCAGGAATACGTCGTCACGGCCCGCGCCAAAGGGCTTGAAAGAGAGAGATGTGATCAACGGGCACGCCCGGCCGAATGCCCTGATCCCGGTCGCCACCCTGGGCGGCTTCACGGTGGCTGGCCTGTTGGGCGGCGCGGTGCTTACCGAAACGGTTTTCAATTTCCCGGGGATCGGCCAGGCTGCCGGCGAAGCGGCCGCCCAGCTGGATGTGATTGCCGTGCTTTCCTTCACGCTGCTTTCTGGGTTGATCTTGATCGTTGCCAACCTGGTCGTCGATGTGATGTACGCGTTCCTCGATCCACGCGTCCGCCTGGATTAACCTTAGCTCAGATATCAGTATTGAATTATGACGGATGGAGATTGATCGATGACAACTGTCACGGAAACCCCTCGACAGCCAGTCGGTTCCAAAATCCAGCTACCTGGACGATCTTCCGGAACGCAAGATCGGCTGGCTGGAACGAGCGCTCGGCCCGGAGAATTACCGGATTCTTAAAGGTATTATATCCAACCCGCTTTCGGTGGTTGGCATCTCTCTGATATTATGTTTTTTCTGATTGCCATATTTGCGCCGTGGATTATCCCATCCGACTAACAAGCGCGAACCTTTCATGACCCCACGCGATGGTTTTGGCCCGGTCCCGAAACCTCCCGGCGCTGAGTGGAAAACCCGCCCTCCGGATGAGCCGTTCTGGTTTGCACTGGTCGGCAAGGAAGAATGGACTCATCTTTTTGGGACGACCAGCGGGCAGTATGACCTTTTCTACGGCGTGGTATGGGGATCGCGAACCGCATTGAAGGTTGGTTTGATGGTCGAGATCATGTACCCTGACCATCGGGATCATCGTCGGGAGCCTATCCGCCTTTTACGGCGGCAAGGTGGACAATGTCCTGATGCGCATCACCGAAATCTTCATGGCGTTCCCCTATTTACTGGCTGCTCTGACCCTTTCCGCGATCCTGACCCCCGTCATCGGAAAGGGGATCTGGCCGCCGTTGATTGCGATGATCTGCCTTTGGCTGGATGGGCTACGCCCGGATCATCCGCGGCGATATCCTTTCGGTGCGCGAGCGCGACTATATCATGGCGTCGCGCGTCATCGGGGTGAAAGACCGGCGGATCATCCTCAAGCACGTCATCCCGAACGCGATCTATCCCACCATGATCCTGGCTTCGATGAACATCGGCGCGGATGTGATCTCTTTCGCCGCCTTGAGCTTCCTGGGGATCGGCACCGAAGTCGGCTATGCCGACTGGGGGCAGATGATCGCATTCGCCCGCAACTGGATCCCTTCGCTGGCGACATACTGGTGGATCGTGGTCTTCCCGGCCATGGCGATGATCCTGTTCACGCCTGGGTTGGAACCTGGTCGGCGATGCGCTGCGAGACATCATGGATCCACGCCTGCGCCGCGGCCGATAATTTCGAAAAACAATCCAGAGGATTGTTCTTCGGTGTTTCATATCTATTGGCGGCGCTTGCGCCGCCAATTTTTAAATGCCACTTTGGAGGTTGGGTACAAGCTGGAATTATTTGTTGATGCATCAGGATTGAGTTTTTTGCTTTACCCTGGCTTATTTTTATCAGACAGGCAGGCTGAGAATTCATGGTATAGTTATTTTAGCTCTTTATCCGGGCAGGCTGGTAAATTGCGAATGCGGAACGATGGCAGAAGTATTGGGTGATTCGGAACTCATCAAGCAGCTTCAGGATGGCAGCCTGGAGGCGTTAGGCCACCTGTACGACCGCTACCGCCAGCTGGTCTTTCGGACAGCGTTGGCGATCACCGGTGACTATGACGCTGCCAGCGACCTGCTGCAGGATGTTTTCCTGCGCATGTTCCGATTTGCGAACCGGATTGACCGGCAGCGGCCGCTGCAGCCCTGGCTTTACAGGATGACGACCAACCTTGCGTATACCTGGGTGAAGCGCGACCAGCGCTGGTTCAAACCGCTGGAGAACCTGGCCGAGTGGGTGGCGGGTACGAGCAAAAACCTGCCTCAGGAAGCAGTCGAAAAGCTGGATGATTGGGACCGCTTGCAGAGGGCAGTTTCTGGTTTGCAGTTATCACAGCGGGTTGTCGTTGTTTTATATTATCTTAATGACCTCTCGATCTGTGAGATTGGCGAGATCCTCGAGATTCCGGTTGGGACCGTAAAGTCACGCCTTCATTATGGCCGGATCGCCCTGAAGAAGGAGCTGGGGCTCGGAGCGATGGCTGAAAAGGATAACCTTACGGATTTTGGATTTGAAAGGCCCTGAATGGTGCAAAATGGGCGATGAAATGGATTTCTACATCAGCCGCTTTCTGAAGAACTGGGCGGCAAGAAAACGACCTCCAGCCGATGGAAAGGCAAGATTACTGGATTCGGCGGGTTCGGTCCATACTTGTCATGATTCAAGCTCTTTTTCGAGATACCTGGCCTCCTTCGCTAACCGCTGGGCATCGCCGGGAGAGCAGTATTACAATCAACGTCATTGGCAGGCCTTCAGCCCATTCACCCAATCAAACAGCTGGTCCTTCTTGCTAGCGACCAATCGCTGGCAGGCAAACTAAGCCTCCTATGCTGATCCGAAAGTCAAAATTTACCCGTCTTGGGATGGTTTGTTTCTCCATCCTGTTGATTCTGTCCGCGGCGAGGTGCAATTACCGGCCTATAAGAGACGAATCCCCAGCCCAAAATACTGCAGCACCGGCAGAGCAAGCTACTGCTCCGAGCGGGTCCAGCAACAAAGACCCCGGCGAGCTCATTGACAGTCTGCATGGGCCAGGAGCCCACCTCGCTGTTCCTGTACGGTGATGGCTCGCAGGCTGCTCGTAGCATTCGCCAGGCGATCTACGATGGTCCAGTAGATATCGTGGATTACCAGCCTCAACCGGTAATACTGGAGGCAATCCCCAGCGTCGGAGCTGGCGGAGTAATTTTTGAACCGGTCAGCGTGAGCTCTGGCGAATCGCTTGTGGACAGCCGCGGGATCATAACCTTATTGGGTGAAGGAGTCTCCTATTTGCCCAGCGGGTGTTCCGATCCAGCCTGTGCGATCAGCTACAGCGGGAGCGAGCCAGTCCAGGTCGACCAGCAGGTTGTACGCTTCAAGCTTAAGCCTGGATTGACCTGGGCGGACGGCAGCGCGCTGACAGCAGACGATTCCCAGTACTCCTTTGAAGTAGCGAAGAGCCTCTATCCTCGGGCGCGGGCGGACTTGATTGCACGAACCCGATCTTATCGGGCTTTGGACGAAACGACAGTTGAATGGCGCAGCATTCCAGGTTACAGAACCTCAGGCTATCTAAACAGCTTTTTCAGCCCACTCCCGCGCCAGGCTTGGAGCGAATTTAGCGCTGAAGAGCTTTTAACCGCAGATGAGTCAAGCCGCAAGCCGCTTGGATGGGGTGCGTATAAGATTGATGAATGGATCTCGGGTGACCGGATTGCATTGAGCCGCAACCCTGGTTACTTCCGCAGCAGTGAAGGCCTGCCTGCTTTTCAGACATTAATCTTTCGCTTCATCCCTTCGCCGGATCAAGCGGTCTCTGACCTGCTTGCGGGATCGTGTGACGTATCTGGACGAGACGATCGATTTGGATGCCCAGCAAGTCGCCCTACAGGAAGCCAGACGCTGCCGAAAAGCTGGTTTTGATCCAACAGGCAGGCACGGCGTGGGAGCACCTGGACTTTGCGATTCATTCGCGCGATCCGGCAGCGCTGCCGGTATTTCAAGTCAAGGAGATGCGTCAGGCGGCAGCGCTCTGTGTGGACCGCCAGAAGATAATCGCTGAGCTGGACCCAGGCCTCTTGTTGGGAATAGACAGCTATATCCCATCCGACCACCCGCTTTTTAACCCCGATCAAAGGCGTTATCCCTTCGATCCCAACGCTGCGAACGCCTTGCTCGAATCGATCGGGTGGCTCGATGAAGATGCAAACCCCGCAACAGCGCGCAGAGCGAGCGGGGCAGCCGGGATCCAGGATGGGACTCCGCTTGAGTTTACATTACTGACTACAGACGAGACAACCCAGCTGAGGATCGCCGAGATGGTGCGTGATTCGCTGGCCCAATGCGGGATGGCCGTTACCGTGAGTGGATACCCAAAAGAACAGCTTTTTTCCACCGGCACACAAGCCCCGCTCTTCGGTCGGAATTTTACGCTGAGCCAGTTCAGCTGGATGGGATCGTGGCAGCCTCCCTGTTTCTTATACACAACTCAAGAAATACCGGGGCCGTATCCGGAATTTCCCCAGGGCTGGGGCGGGGCGAACCTAAGCGGCTACAGCAGCCCTGATTTTGACCGGGCTTGTCTGCGGGCGCTGGCTACCATGCCGGAACAACCGGAGTACAAGGCGGCGCATTACCTGGCTCAATCGGTTTTTGCTGAAGAGCTCCCAGCGCTGCCATTGTTTTTACATGCTCGTGAAGCTGCGGCGCGCCATGGCCTTTGCGGCCTGGATTTAAACCCTTCAGCTGACAGCGATTTGTGGAACATTGAAGGCTTCAGCGAAGCCGAAAGCTGCAATCCTTAATCCTCTTAATTACCCTGGCGACGAAAGGTTGGGTAGGAAGTGAAAATGCAGGAATTGCCGCCCTTTAACCCTGACCAGAACATCCTGGAAGTCCAGGGATTGAAGACTTATTTCTACACCGAAGCGGGGATAGTCAAGGCTGTGGACGGGGTGGATTTTTCAGTGCAGCGGGGAGAAATCCTTGGACTGGTTGGTAAATCCGGTTGCGGGAAAAGCGTGACGTCGTTTTCGATCATGCGGCTGATCGAGCCGCCCGGGAAGATCCTCAGCGGCTCCGTCTTGTTCAACGGTCAGGACCTCATAAAAATGACTGAAAAAGAGATCACGAGAATTCGAGGCGATCGAATCTCGATGATCTTCCAACAGCCAAAAACCAGCCTGAACCCGGTTTTTAAGATTGGTGATCAGATCGCAGAGGTCCTGCGGATTCACGGACAGGGGAGAGATGGGAAGATCTGGCCTAGAGCGATGGATTTGCTTAGTCAGGTGGGTATCCCCGACGCGGAGACAAAGGCGCTTGCCTATCCCCACCAGCTATCCGGTGGACAGGCACAGCGGGTGATGATCGCGATGGCTCTCGCATTAAAACCTGAACTCTTGATCGCAGATGAGCCTACGACCGCCTTAGATGTGACCATCCAGGCTCAGATCCTGGATCTGATCCGCGAACTCCGAAGCGAATTAAAGGCTGCGGTTATCCTGATCACCCACGACCTGGGTGTGATTGCAGAAATGGCGGACAATGTAGCCGTGATGTATGCCGGACGGATCGTCGAGCAAACGGACGTCAGGACGCTATTTGAAAGACCGCTTCATCCGTATACATTGGGCTTGATTGCATCGATTCCGGTGCTGGGAAGAGTAAAAGATCGGCTTGAAGTGATTCCCGGCAGCGTCCCAGATCTGATCGATTTACCAGAAGGGTGCAAATTTGCCTCACGCTGCCAAAAGCGATTGGAATTCGACCTCGAGATTTGCACCCGGGAAGAACCGGATCTGGCAGGGATCCAGGGGGGACATTTTGTGCGCTGCTGGCTGTATTTGAGCAGTGAAACTCACAGCGCTCCTCTACGAGCGGATTAAATCATCGATTTACTGCACTGCCAGGATTACCAGGTATGGTAAGCGTCATGAATAAAACACTGAGTCCAGTAAAGCCGCTTGTTCAGGTTTCGCAATTGACGGTGAATTTCCCGGTGCGAGGTGGGCTGATGCTTCGCACGATTGGTCAGGTGCAGGCCGTTGATCGGGTGAGTTTTGAAATCCACGAAGGGGAAACACTGGGTCTGGTCGGCGAGTCGGGCTGCGGGAAGACGACCGTTGGACGGGCGATGCTGCGCTTGATCGAACCGAGCTCCGGTAAAGTGTTATTTGATGGTGTAGACCTGCTGCATTTCGCGGTAAAGCGCTAAAATCCATGCGCCGGCAGATGCAGATCATTTTCCAGGACCCATACGCCTCGCTCGATCCGCATCTGCCGGTCGGCGAATCGATTGCCGAAGGGCTTCGCATCCATCGGATCGGATCCAGGCAAGAACAGCAGGCGGTGGTCTTGGAAACGCTACAGAAAGTGGGGCTCGAGGAATACCACGCCCGCCGCTATCCGCATGAATTCTCCGGCGGTCAGCGCCAACGAATTGGGATTGCGCGCGCCCTGACCCTGCGTCCCAGGTTTGTGATCGCTGACGAACCTGTCTCTGCCCTGGATGTGTCAATTCAATCGCAAGTTTTAAATGTCTTAAAGGATCTGCAATCCGAATTCAAGCTCACTTACCTCTTCATCGCTCATAATCTGAGCGTAATCGAGCATATATCGGACCGGGTCGCGGTGATGTACCTCGGCAAGCTGGTCGAGCTGGCCAGCCGCGAGAAGCTGTTTCACTCTCCACTCCATCCCTATACGAAGGCGCTGATGTCTGCGATCCCGATCCCCGATCCGACCTTTCGGCGGGAACGGATCATCCTGCAGGGGGATGTACCCAGCCCGATCAATCCTCCTCCTGGCTGCCGGTTTCACCCGCGCTGTCCTGTTGCAGTGCAAGATTGTCAAGAGATCGAGCCGCGGTTGGTGGAAGTTGAGGCAGGACACCTGGTAGCTTGTAACCTGATTGCACTTTAGCATCAAATAAATTCAATAAATTTGTCTTTGAAGAAAAAATTTATACCCAGTCCGATGCGATGTTCCATTGTCAGTCCGCCGGAGATTATGTTACAATTTCGACCACTTGCTCTCCGGCTGAACGCATGGAGGCTTTTAGACAGCGGGATTGGGGCGTGGTGCAACGGTAGCACAGCGGACTTTAAATCCGTATATCCTGGTTCGAATCCGGGCGCCCCAGCCAGGTCAATCCATAGGAGAGGCGACTTAACGAGCTTCACAAGCCCGGGCGCGTGGTGTGATGCTCGTTTTTATTCGCCGAGGAGTATCGTGTTATGAGAGTAAGGGCGGTCATCCTGGCGGCTGGTCAGGGTACACGAATGCGGTCAAAGCTGCCGAAGGTCCTCCACCCAGTGTTAGGACGGCCAATGCTGCAGTATGCGATCGATGCAGTGCAGCGCGAGCCGTCAGTGAAACCTGTGATCGTGGTAGGACACGGCGCTGCGGAAATCCGCTCTGCCTTTCAAAATCAGGTTGAATTTGCCATCCAGCCTCAGCAGCTCGGTACAGCTCATGCTGTTCAACAGGCCAAATCGATCCTGAAAGGCGAATCTGACCTGGTCCTGGTGACTTACGGCGATATGCCGCTGGTCACCTCCGAGACGATAGATCGGATCGTCGCGGCGCAGTCACGGCATTCCGGACCGCTGACGATGATGACGATGATCGGACAGATCCGCGCGGTTTTGGCAGGGTCATCCGCGATGGACGAGGATTTGTCCAGTCGATTGTTGAAGAAGCACAGGCTTCGCCGGATCAGCTTGCCGTGACTGAGCTTAATCCGGGTGTGTATTGTTTTCGCTCAGATTGGCTTTGGGATGTCCTGAATCGGATTCCGATTTCGCCAAAAGGCGAGTACTATCTGACCGATGCGGTTGGGATCGCAGCATCTGAAGGGGGCATGGTCCAGGCAATCCTGCTGGATGACCCAGCGGAAGGGATTGGGATTAACACCCGCATCCACCTGGCAGAGGCAGAAGCTGTGCTTCGAGAACGGATCAACCGCAAGTGGATGCTGGCAGGTGTGACGCTGATAGATCCGGCAAGGACCTACATCGAATCGGATGTCACAATCGGTCAGGATACAGTCATCTGGCCGGATACATATTTAAAAGGCGGGTCAAACATAGGTTCGGACTGCACGCTAGGACCGCACACCTTCATTGAGGAAAGCCAGATAGGAGACAACTGCATTATCTTCGAGTCAGTCGTCCATAAAGCCTTTCTGGAGGACCAGGTAACCATTGGGCCGTATGCCCACCTGCGCAGCGGCGCGTACCTGTCAAAGGGTGTTCACATGGGAAATTTTGGCGAGGTCAAGAATTCAAAGCTAGGACCAGGAGTCAAGATGGGCCATTTTTCGTATATTGGTGACGCCCAGATTGGTGAAGATGTCAATATCGGCGCCGGAACGGTCACCTGTAATTTTGATGGCGAAAAAAAGAACTCGACCGAGATTGGTGCAGGGGTATTCATCGGCAGCGATACGATGCTGGTTGCGCCCGTAAAGATTGGAGAGGGAGCTCGGACCGGAGCCGGGTCTGTCGTAACCAGGGATATCCCTCCTTATACTCTGGCAGTAGGCGTTCCGGCGCGCGCCATCCGGAAGCTTGGAAAAAGTGATTAGCACCTTTTTTGTAATCCTTTTTGGTGTCCTGGTTCTGGCAGTGGACCTGACTGCAATCGGAGCCAGGATGAGCTTTCTGCAAATTTCGCATGCCCGTCTGCTTGCGCAGCGAGAATTTGCAGGGGATAAAATCAACCCTACGCTGAAATTGCTGCCGCAGCTGCTAAAGCTGCGCGCCAGCCTGAACTTGCTGGTGGTATTTGCCAGGTTTGTGCTGGCAGGTCTGATATTGTACCTGGTCAGTTTGCGACCGACAGAATACTTGTTGATTCTCGGCGGGCTGGCCCTTTTCATCGCGGCACTGCTTGTTTTCTGGTTTGAGTGGCTGGTCGAACGGATCGTTTCGCGTGCCCCCGAATCCTGGGCAGTGAAGCTGACGACTTTTGTGCGAGTGTGGATGACCTTATTGAGCGTCCCGCTTGCACCCCTGGGGCTAACGAACGATGCACAGAACGCAGCGGAAATGCTTCCTAGCGCAGTCACAGAGGATGAGCTGAAGACGCTCGTGGATGCTGGACAGGAAGACGGCGTAATCGAACAGGAAGAGCGGCGGATGATCTACTCGATCTTTGAGCTGCGAGACACACTTGCGCGCGAGATCATGGTGCCACGGATTGATATGCAGGCGATGGACGTTAATACCCCGCTACTCGATGCTGTCGATTCGATGCTGGCATCCGGTCATTCGCGCGTCCCGATCTATGAAGATAATGTAGATAACACATTAGGACTGCTCTACACTAAAGAGCTGCTGCGCGCTGGTTCGCGAGGACACAGAAGCCCACTCGCTTCGAAGCCTGCTCCGCCCTGCATATTTTGTGCCTGAAGCCAAGAAAGTTGACGAGCTGCTCGCTGAGATGCAAAGCCAGCGCATACACCTCGCGATTGTTGTCGATGAGTACGGCGGAGTTGCTGGACTGGTCACGCTTGAGGATATCGTTGAAGAGATACTGGGTGAAATCCAGGACGAATATGATGTTGCTGAAGAAGCTCCGTATCAGGAACTGTCGGACGGAAGCTATCTGTTTCTGGGAAGGATCGACCTGGACGATTTCAACGAGATCATCGGCGCTGGCCTTTCCAGCGAAGAAGCCGATTCGTTAGGTGGATATATCTATCACCAGCTTGGGCATGTTCCTATCCTTGGTGAAAAAGTGCAGTCAGGTGAGCTGATCCTGACTGTTGAACAGGTAACCGGGCGGCGGATCAAGAAAGTGGGAGCGCGCTGGTCCCAACCTAAAAAACCAGAGGAAGGTGAGGAGAAAGATCGTGCTGACGAATGAGATGCGCGAGATTTTGATACAAACTGCGATAGAAGCCCGGCGCTGGGCTTATGTCCCTTATTCCAATTATCCAGTCGGCGCCGCACTGCTAACGATGTCCGGGCGGATCTACGATGGCGTGAATATTGAAAACGCGGCTTACCCCGCCACAATCTGCGCGGAAAGGGTTGCAGTCTTTAAAGCGGTTTCGGCGGGTGAAAGGCAGTTCTCAGCCGTTGCAGTTGTCACTGCAAATGGCGGATCACCTTGCGGTTCTTGCCGGCAGGTGCTGGCTGAATTCGGCCTGGAAACGATTGTCTTGATTGCTGATGACCAGGGCCGACTGATCCAGGAACTCAGCATTTCCGAACTGCTGCCAGGCGCATTCACACCGGATTATTTGCCCACCCAGGACCGCTGAAGGCTGGATTATTTAGACGAAATCAGGGGGCGATTGGGCGTTTCGTTGGTAATTATCTTTCAGGGTTGGAGGCCAGGAGTTGGAGTGACGCTAACCAGGAGCGATTGAACAATCCAACCCTGCAGACCATCCTGCGTCTGAACACGGGTCCAATAAATCCCATCGATCTCCCGCGACTCGGGCAAGATCACCACCAAAACATTATTTGCCAGGAAGCCGATGGTATCACCATTCGGTTCGGCTCGAATTCGCGCTCCTTCGGAGATATCCGTCCGGATCACGCCGAGCAGCGGGGTTGGGGTCCAAGTGGGTGTGGTTGTGATGGTTGGAGTCAACGATGGAGTAAGAGTTGGGGTGAGCGTGGCAGTTGGAGGGGCGGGTGTCAGGGTGAATGTTGGTGTCAGCGTCAGGGTCGGCGTCAGCGACGGGGTTGGCGTCGGTAAACCCATCCCGGTTCCCATCACGGCCCCTGCACCCAAAAGCCCAATGACGATGATCAGACCGAGCAGCATCAAGACGCCGCCCAAGGTATAACCGAATAGAGTCAGCGGGCGAAAGCCTAAAATGGCGAGGGTGATTGCTCCTAATAAGGCGGCTGCGGACAGGTGCAGGGCAAAAACAACCAATCCATCCGGGAAAAGATGGGGGATTTTTGCGCCGAAGCCAAAGCCGGCAACGGCTAAAGGCATATACAATTCGTAAGCCAGAGCAGCGCTCGGCAAGGCACAGCGGATCCGATCCTGCGGGCTTTCCATTTTGACTAATGCAGCCGAAGCGAGTACAGCGCTCACAGCCAGAACAAGGAAATTTGGCAAGGAAACCTGGGCATGCAGCTGGGAGAGGTAAAGAGTCTCCGAAATCCAGGGTTGACCGAAAGCGCCGACAGCCCAACCCGCTAACAGCACGATAAAGCAGCCAATTAGAAAACCGACCAGGCTGTTCCAGAACAATCGCGTCGAACCGACAATCGTCCCCAGTGAAATGCCGATCACCGGCGCCATCATCGGCGCGAGCGCTGCCCCAAGGATGAGCAGGGCCAGCGTGTCGAGCAGAAGACCCAGCGAGAGCAGCACACCGGCAACCAGCGACATCAGGAAGAAGTCGAAGGACGGTGAAGCTCGATGGGCCATCTCATCCAGAAAGGCTGCCCGTTCATCGCTGTTCGGAGGCGCCAGCAGACGCTGGGCTCGACGCCGGCGAGCGGGAGGCATAACCTCAGGATCATCAGGGTGCTGTTCTGAAGAGGAAAAATTCATTTAAAGTCGCAAACTAGATGTTCCAGCGAAACCAGGACTCGATCCGGGTTGTTCAATTCAATCACCAGGCTATTATAACCCGTTCAACTCGTGTAAAATAGGTCAGGCATTTAGATCAAAGAGAGAATGTGACCTGTACTCCAATGCAATATGATAAGCTGTTAAAACCATGGATTTTTATTACCTACTTGCTGGTTGGGTTAGTCTTTTCGGGTTGTGGCTCGAAGGCTGCTGCGGTTACTAAGATCCCCGTGGAATCTGGCTGCCGTGATCGCAGCTCCAACGGCAGCAGCGGTCACACCCGAGCCAAGCCCTACAGTTGAAGCAAAAAAAGCTGTCCTTCTTGCTCTGGAGGGGAACGATCCAGGGCTGACTTCCACGGTTCAGGCTGAGTTGAGCGAGCTCGCGGCTGGATCGGGTCTTTCGTTTGTGACTACTTCGGAACTTACTCAGCTTGAGCTAGATCCAGACGTCCGGATATTGGCTGCGGTCCCCCCCGATCCGGGAATTGCCAACCTGGCTGCAGCCAACCCAAGGGTGCAGTTTCTGGCTGTTGGATTGGAAGGCATTCAGCCAGGCCAAAACCTCAGTGTCTTAGAGACGGGCGCGGGCAGTCCGGACCAGCAGGGTTTTCTGGCTGGGTACCTTGCTGCCTTAATTACTCCAGATTGGCGAGTGGGCGTCATCGGCAGGGGGGACTCGATTCCTGGAAAATCTGCAAGGCTGGGCTTCATCAACGGCTCGATTTTCTTCTGCGGTTTATGCCGACCTATTTACCCTCCCTTCGTTCAATATCCATTCTCCGTGGAAATGACCGGAACCCCAGGACAGGCTGAGCAGCAGGCTGCTGCCGACCAGCTGATTGCAAATGGGGTTAAGACGGTCTACATCGATCCTTCTTTGAGCGACAACTTTCTGCTGGAATATCTGGCCCAGGCGGGAGTTGTGTTGATCGGGAGTGAGATGCCTGATGTTGGGCTGCAATCGAATTGGGCAGCATCTATCCAGGTCGACCTTGCGAGCGCGATTCAAACCGTCTGGCCAAAATTATTGAACGGTGAAGGCGGGAGCGTGGTAACGGCTCCAATTGCTTTGACAGATGTAAATCCTGCGCTGCTCAGCACTGGACGCCAGCGGCTTGTGGAACAAACCCTGGCAGATTTGCTAGCCGGAGCGATTGATACCGGCGTGGATCCGCAGACCGGAGATCGCGCGATGATCCAGCACCGAAAGGCTCGATTGTCCCTCTCATCCCAGGTGAATCGTCCGGTTAGCTGGGCAGCAATCTCGGGGGCGTGGTAAAATGTGAGAACAAATTAATCTATCCCTTTGCGATCGGAGCAAACAAGAGACCTATGATACCTATTCTTGAACTCCGCGGTATCACCAAACGCTTCCCTGGCGTTTTGGCGAATGATCACATTGACCTGACACTCGGCGAAGGCGAGATCCACGCATTATTGGGGGAAAACGGCGCCGGCAAGACCACCTTGATGAACATTCTCTATGGGCTGTACCAGCAGGATGAAGGTGAAATCCTGGTAAGAGGCCAAAAGATTGAGGTCCATTCCCCAAGCGATGCGATTGCTGCTGGGATCGGTATGGTTCATCAACATTTCATGCTGGTGCCGGTTTTCACAGTGACAGAAAATGTGATGTTAGGGGAAGAGAGCACCCGTTTTGGGGGTATCCTGAACAGGTCAGAAGCGGCGCAAAAAATTCGCCAGATTTCCGACCAATATAACCTGGAGGTCGACCCTGACGCGTTTGTGAAGGACCTTCCGGTCGGCGTGCAGCAGCGGGTTGAGATCATCAAGCTGCTCTACCGAGAGGCGGATATCCTGATCCTTGATGAGCCGACTGCAGTGCTGACACCGCAAGAAGCTGATGAGCTTTTCAAAATCATGAAATCGCTCACCGAGAAGGGAAAATCGATCATCTTCATCACCCATAAACTGCGCGAGGTACTGGATGCCGCAGATCGAATCACAGTGATCCGGCGTGGGAAGGTGATTGGCTCAACGCTTCCTGAGGATGCCGATCAGAACAAGCTGGCCGAAATGATGGTCGGAAGGGCAGTTCTGCTCGAAGTGGAAAAAACCACGTCCAAGCCAGGTGAGACGGTGCTCAAAGTAGAGGATCTGTTTGTTCTGGATGAGCGAAAGCAGGTCGCGGTTGACGGAATATCCTTCGATGTTCGGGCGGGGGAAGTGTTGGGGATCGCTGGCGTGCAGGGCAACGGGCAGACCGAACTGGTTGAGGCTCTCACTGGACTGCGCAAATCACAATCCGGGAAAGCCGTCCTGCTTGGAGAAGAAATCTCCAATGCCAGCCCGCGCAAGATTACCGAATTGCTCAGCGCCCATATCCCGGAAGACCGTCAGCGCGATGGGCTTGTTCTTTCCTTCCCAATCGCGGATAATTTCATCCTGAACACCTATTATCAAAAACCATTTGTAAAAGGTGTTGTCCTGGACGGGCAGCAGATCCTTGAGCATGCCGATGCGCTGGTCAAAGAGTTTGATGTCCGCACCCCAAGCTCTATGACCTCGGTGGGCGACCTCTCCGGAGGCAACCAGCAGAAGGTGATTATTGCCCGGGAGTTCTACCGCCCAATCAAGCTTCTGATCGCTTCTCAGCCTACCCGAGGGTTGGACGTTGGATCGGTGGAGTTCATTCATTCAAGGATCATAGACAAAAGAGACGAGGGCTGTGCAGTTTTGCTGGTGTCTTCCGAGCTGGATGAGATTATGGGATTATCAGATCGGATTGCTGTGATGTACCGTGGAAAGATCGTGGCAATCCTCCCTGCCGAAACAGCAACAAAAGAAGGGGTGGGCTTGCTGATGGCCGGCGTTCACCCTGAAGCGATCTAAAAGTTCATCTCCAAAAAACGAGGGCTCCAATCCATGAGTGAAGTGGAGAAAACACCAAAGAAAGAACCTGAAAAGAATGCCGCCGCGGTCTTCCAGGAGGAGCTGCTGAAAGAAGCCAGAGGAGAAGGCCCAAAGCGGTCTTCCCGTTCTGGAAGAATTCTGCAGACCCTGGCAATACCAGTCCTGGCAATTTTCAGCGGACTGGTATTAGGCGCGATCATTATTATGCTTACCAGTCCGGAATTCTATGCTGGCTGGCGCGTTTCACCTCTTACGGGCCTTGCAGAAGGCTGGCGAGTGGTGGCCGTATCGTATTCAGCGCTCTTCACAGGAGCTTTTGGCGACCCTGTCCGGATCATAGCTGCACTCCAGAGCGGAGATGCGGTTGCGATCCGAAAGGCTTTCTACCCGTTCTTTGAAAGCTTGGTCGCGGCCACACCGTATATCTTTGGAGGTCTGGCGGTTGCGCTTGGTTTCCGGGCTGGGCTGTTCAATATCGGCGTCGAGGGCCAGATATTTATCGGCGCGATCTTCAGCGCGTTCGTCGGTTACTCGATCACAGGCCTGCCGGCGCTGCTTCATTTACCGCTGGCTTTCCTGGCGGGCGCGATGGGAGGCGGGATCTGGGGCTTCATCCCCGGCTGGTTGAAGGCCAAGACCGGGGGGCATGAAGTGATCAACACGATCATGATGAATTACATCGCCTTTCGATTGAGTGATTGGCTGCTGACCGGACCGATGAAGCGTCCGGACTCTGCAAATCCTATCAGCCCGACAATCGCCGAGTCAGCCAAGCTCATGCGCTTTTTTGGCGATCCGATCCGTTTTCATTTCGGCTTTTTTGTAGCATTAATTGTCGCATGGCTGGTTTACTGGTTCTTGTTCAAAACGAAGTGGGGATTTGAGCTTCGTGCAGTCGGATCAAACCCGAATGCGGCGAAATATGCCGGGATGATCGTGCCTTTCATCATCATGTTGGGGATGTCGCTCTCCGGCGCTCTGGCAGGGATGGCCGGGGCGAACGAAGTCCTGGGGGTCAATTACAACCTGGCGATGGCTTTTTCATCCGGCTACGGTTTTGACAGCATCGCGCTGGCTCTGCTTGGGAAAAGCCATCCACTTGGAGTTGTATTGGCATCGCTGCTGTTCGGCTTCCTTCGGAACGGAGCCACGAACATGCAGCTGAAGGCAGGCATCCCTATCGACATCATCTCAGTGCTGCAAGCATTCATCCTGGTGTTCATCGCCGCGCCAGCCATCATCCGGACAATTTACCGGTTGAAAGCGCCTGCATACGGTGAAGAAGGGCTCTTTGTCGGCACCTGGGGAGGAGACTGATCATGACGACCACAGCATTAAGACGGCAAGTTGAAATCGTCTCTCCCACCCGAAAGTGGGTGATGGGCATCATATTTCTGGCAGCAGGTATCGCGATCTGGTTTTTCTTTGCCCGGGAGATGGATCCTGAAGCTGTCACTAAGTTTGGGTTGACGCCGGGAGGAACGAAAGCAACCATTTCTGATCTACTCCTCCCTACTAAGGTCACGTTGAATATCCTGGCGGTGATCTGCGCTGTGCTGGGTTTCTCCCAGCTGGTACTTCCAGAAGGCTTTAAGAAGCATACAACACTTGTGCTGGGGCTTGTTGCAGGATTTTTCATTTTCGCATTTCTGACATGGGCGGCAGCGGGGAAATCGCTGAACCTGGCCGGCTTGATGAATACCACCCTTTCCAAGGCGGTCCCGCTCACCCTGGGGGCGCTGTCTGGATTGCTTTGCGAGCGGGCAGGTGTGATCAACATCGCAATCGAAGGCATGATGCTGATGGGCGCGATGGTGGCTGCGCTGGTGGCCAGCGTCACCGGCAACCTGTGGATCGGTTTATTTGCTGCAGTCTTGGCTGCGGCGCTTTTAGGTCTTGTTCACGGCGTTCTCTCTATCAAATATAAAACCAACCAGATCATCTCCGGCACGGCGATCAACATCTTTGCCACCGGGATGACTTCCTATATTTCGGCCAAATTTATGCAGTCAAATCAGGCGTTGAACAATCCCGGGACCTTTAAAGCGTTCGATATTCCTGGGCTTGTGAATATCCCCTTCATTGGGCCAATTTTGTTCAATAATAATATCTTTGTCTATTCGATGTTCGCTTTTATGATCCTGATCCATATCGGATTATTTTTCACCCGCTGGGGTTTGCGGATGCGCTCGGTGGGCGAGCACCCGCGTGCTGCAGATACACTGGGGATCAACGTCTTCCGTACACGCTACATGGCCGTGCTCCTGGGCGCCATGATGGCAGGGTTTGCAGGAGCGTATTTCACGCTCGGCTCGGTCGGCCGGTTTGACGAGGTAATGACGGCTGGACGCGGCTTTATCTCCCTGGCAGCGATGATCTTCGGCAACTATATGCCGTTTGGGTGCTTTGGGGCGGGTTTGCTTTTCGGATTTGCAGACTTATTCGCCTCCCGGTTGGCGATCCTGGGCTCGAAAATCCCCTCCCAGTTCTTGCTGATGGCGCCGTATATCGCGACGATGGTTGTCCTGGCTGGCGTAGTCGGTCGCGGTCACGTCCCGGCGGCTGACGGCATACCTTACGAAAAGGAAGGCTGATAGTTTTCAGGCGCTGCAGAAAGTAAACCTGCAGCGCCTTTGTTTTGCTAATTCTGCTGCTCTACCTCCCAAAACTTATTAATTGTCGATTTTTCCTTCCAATTCCCCGGGGGCTGGTGTGCCCGGGATCGTTCTGGAGGTGGAAACTATCCCATTTTAATGTTGGGAGATCCAGGGGTAATAATAATAGATCGCCCGGTCGATCATGACTGGCTCCCCCAAAAACCCTCCCGAAATCAATTGCGCTTGCTGAATAATCTTGATTGAAAATCGGGTCTGCGGCGGAACCCGATACCTGGACGACCAGCTTTAATTGGACGCTCTCTCCAGGATCGATCTGCGCGATTTCCCAAACCACCGTGTCGCCAATTTTTGTATGGGGCAGCGTGGCGGTGATAAAGGTCGTGTTGGCGGGGATCACATCTGTAACCACTAAATTGCTCGTGAGATTGTAGAGGTAGGATGTCTCAACTTCCAAAGTATACGTGATTACCTGGTCTGGGTCGTAGCTTTCATCCGAGGCTATTTTTGATATCCTCATTTCCTTGAGCAGAAGATCGACCGCGTTGGCCGCGTCAATTCGTCCCCAGCCGTAGGTGTTATTAGGGATCTGACTTCCCGGAACACCGCCGCAGGTCTGGGCAGTCGAAAGCGGGACCGCGCTGTGGGTGATGATCTCTTCGATCAGATCCACCTGTCCTGCGAGCTCCGGTTTTGCGGAAATCAACAGTGCCGCCAACCCGGCGACGTGCGGAGCAGCCATGCTCGTGCCCTGTTTGCTTCCATATAGATTTTCTCCAGGATCGCTTGGGACGCTGGAGCGCAGGTAGTAGCCGGGCGCGCTCACATCCGGCTTTGGCCGGAAACTGCCATCCACAGAAACAGGTCCTCGGCTGCTGAAGCCAAGGATGTTATCATTCAGATCGGTTGCCCCTACCGAGAATGAGGCATCGTAGATGGTCGCAGGCTCATCAATCGTATTGCAGCTGGATCCTTTATTTCCAGCCGAGTGCACGGTGAGGATTCCTGCTGCGCGCACGTTCTCGACGGTGGTCTTGAGGACAAGCGGGTCAACACAGCCTTCATCGTAGGTGCAAGCCCAGGAGTTATTAATCACATCCGGCGCCAGGTCCGGGCGGGGGTTTAAGTTACTTGAGTCAGTTGGGGCGATAAACCACTGGTAGCATTCCATGTATGAAGCAGGTGTCCCCCAGCCCTGCTCCATGTTGCGGCAGCCGATCCAGCGCGCACCCGGGGCCATCCCGATCTGATTTCCCAGCCCGTCGTCGCCGACCATCGTACCCATCGTGTGCGTCCCATGCGAGCCGTCGTCGCATGGGACCGGTGAATTGAATCCGCAGGGGTTGCCTGCAGCCGTGTGCCCATCATTCGTATGAATTGCATCGTGCCAGCTGTAGCTGTGGTCCGCGCTGCTGCCGTCCCAGCCTCGATATTTCTCGATCAGCGCCGGATGGTCCCAATCGTAACCGGTATCCTGGCCTCCGATGATCGCGCCCTGCCCGGTGTAACCCTGCCCCCATGCAAGAGGAGCGCGCGTTTTTAGAATATTTGCTTCGATCGCCTGGGGCGAGGCCGGACCAGTCGGAGAAGCTGGTGTCTCCTGCACATCCAAAAGGACATGGGGGTTGGCAAAGATATGGGCTATCTCTCTGCGCTCTGCAAGAGTTTGGAGGATCTTGGGGTCAGCGCGAACCCAGATCGCGTTGGCTACCCAAAACTCGCGGTGTTCGATGGGGGTCTGGCTGGTCTTTTCCAGGTCCTGAAGGGCAGAAAGTATGGGTTGTTGACTGTAGAGAGCGAGTTCAGTCAGTTTCTGGTAGACATACTCGCCCTTCTCTGCTTTTGTCCAGCTGCTGTCGATCCCGCTTAAATCGGCCTGCTCCTTCAGGAAGACGATAAACTCGACAGGTCCTTCGGCAGCTTGCTCGATAACCGAAGGATCTACCCTGGATTGCCAGGCAGGGGCATGCCGCCTGATTGCCAGCGGGAAGAAGGCCATGCTGAAAAGCATCATCATATGTACAAGCCTGGTCATAGGTTTTCGCAATCCTTTTTCATAATTCGAAATCTAAAGTCGGATCATCATCTTGAGCTCCGGGATGATCAAAGGCAGAGAGACCAATCCGCCGGCAAGCAGCGCCAGACCGGCGGACTGGAGTGATGGGAGCGGCAGCTGCAGGATCGCCAATGCAAACCCAGCGCCCAGAAGTGCGGCGATCAAGGATCGAAAGAGCGTGTTCCCTACACGGAGCATACCGGGATGCTGGCGGTTGAGCAGGAGTAAAAGCAGCAAGGCCTGGCTGGTGAATGCCAGCGTGTCTGCCAGCGCCAGGCCGGCGTGCCCGATGGAACGGGATAGGGACAATGCCAAAGGGATGAAAAGTAATAGCTGGATCACAGACCCCAGCAGAGGGATCAGAGCGTTCTGTTTGGCATACCAGGAACGCACTCCCACTTCCAGCCAGCAGTGGCTAGTAAGCCCGAGCAGGAAGGCGCGCGTCGCCCAGACCGCCATCTCCGTCTCGACGGGGCCAAAATCGAAGACGATCTCGATGAATGGGCGGATCGTCACGGCCAGGACGGCCGCGGCCGGCAGCGTGAAGGCCAGCATTGCTTTCAGGGCGCGGTTGATCGTCTGGCGGAATTCGGTTATAATCCCCGCGAGTGACCAGCTCGGAAAGCGAAGGCAGCAGGGCGATCGCGATCGAAGTCCCGATCAGGGTTTCCGGCAACTGCATGATAAACCAGCCGTTGTTGAGCGCCGAGACGCCGCCTTCCTGGTAGAAGGATGCAAACCGGTCGCGAGCCAGGAAATAGAAATGCAGGCAGAGCATCGAGAGCAGCCGCGGTCCCATTAATCTTAGCACCTGCTGGACACGATGGATCGCGCAGACTGCAACCCCTGGCGACCAGCGAAAACCGTACCGCAGCAAGGCTGGGATCTGAACGCCGAGGTGCAGCAGCGCTCCCAGGATGACCCCGTAGACCATCCCATAGATCCCAAAACGCGGCGCAAACAGCAGGATCCCGGCGATCTGGCCCAGGTTGTACATCGCCGGAGCCATCGCGGGTGTGAGAAAGTGCTGGTTCGCCTGCAGCCCGGCCATCACCAGCCCGCTGATCGAAAAGATCAGGATCGCGAGCAGGTCCAGGCGCATCAGCTCGGCGGTCAGCGCCCAGCGCTCGGGATCGGCAAATCCGGGTGCGATGACTTTCCTGACGAGGGGCTCTGCGAAGAGGATGATCAGCCAGGGAGATCCCGGCAGTGATGAGGAAAGCCAGGTTCAGGATGCGTGAGAAAAGCGCCCAGGCTGCCCGACGGTCTTCTTTTTCGAGGTGTCGGTCAGGACGGGGATCAGGGCGACAGCAAGCGCGCCGCCGGAGATCAGTGCTGAAAGCAGGTCGGGGATGTTGTTTGAGACGAAGAAAATATCCCGCTCGACAGGCCCAAAAGTGCGGTTGAAAAGCACCTGTCTGACCAATCCCAGGATCTTATCGATCCCGAAGAAGAAGGCGATGATCAGCGAGGCGCGAGAAATTCGAGACATGGAGAAGCCCTTCAGAAAGCAAGTATAGCAGAGGCTCCCGTCTTATGGTAAAATCGCCTGCGCTTCTGGGGGTAAAATAATGGAAATGAAAGGAGGGATGGCCGAGCGGTCTAAGGCGACTGTCTTGAAAACAGTTGTGGGGCAACCCACCGGGGGTTCGAATCCCTCTCCCTCCGCTGGTAATTAGGGCGGTTTATTGGCACTTCCCCCCATATATGGCGGTATCATTTTGGATACAAAATACCGTTTTTTATGATGACAGTTGTGGTAATTCATTGTATTCTTTTAAGGTTCACCAGGAAATTGAAACCCTGGAAAGTTCTCACCGCCAGGGCTTCAGGTATGTTACACTTGCGCTTGCCGTCGCCACTGACGGTCACGGGCTGGGAGTGATTCCACACTTGCCAGCCCAACTTATTTGTATCATGATGATACACGATATTATAAAAAAGATTCCCCTGCAAGAAGTAAGGTTTTAGGAGCCCGACAGTAGTCAAAATGCGCATATTGAGACAGAATCACTTGTGCAACGAAGGAAATAAATAGGTTCTGGGAAATTTTCTTGGTTCTTATACCCAATTTCGTTGGATTTGTCGTACATTATTACAGGACTGCTGAACCGATCATCATGTAGAAACATGCGAAACCTGCCTCGCACAGGCAACTTTCCCTTCGGGAAGGAAAGTTTGACCGCCCGAACAGTGGCTTCAACAGCCGCCCGTGGGTTCTGTTTCGTTTTTTGGAAGAACTTGCTACGTTCTCGCCGTAAGGCAAGCAGCTTTTTTGAGGCATGAAGTACAGACCGTAAAATTGTTTTCGCTTACGAAAGCGGGTCGGGCATTATCCGAGCCTGATGAAACGGGCAGGTCTCGCAAATATGAGGGAAAATTGGCCACATAGCCTTTCTTCTGGCTACCTACCTCAACCGGAGCGATCTGCCCATAAGGGCAGGTCATTTGAGTGGGTTGACCGCGTCTCATCTTGATGAATGGAAAAAATGATAAAAACTCAGCTTGTCCGGATTTAAAGTTTCTTCCCACGGATCCCAGTTTGGAACAAAGCGATGCCTTTATCTGTCAGGGACTGATCTAGCTCTGCACCACCATAGCCACCATCGGTATAGAGCTTCTCCAGATCGGTTCGTTCAGCCAATTCTGGTAACGCCTGCAACAAGAGTTTGCCATCATCCACGCTATTAGGTGCTACCTGGATTTTGGTAATCAACTGGAATGGATTATCCGGATCGCAGGTTTCGGCCAAATTAGCCACATAGCCTTGCTTCAATCCGCAACCGACTTCCCGGATGGTGGCTTCCCAATCATCCGGGGATTGCAGACTGCATGCCCCCAGCTCTTTCTGAGCCTTGGGGACCACTCCGGATTTTTCCAAACGGTAGTGCTCCCAAATACGCGTTCCAGAACCTGAAATTCCTTGTGCTGGGCATAGTTCGGCTTCAGTTCTGATAACAATTGGTGCATCACCAAACCCACCCGTTGAATGTGCACTGGGAACTCAGACAGCTTCATCCGATAAACATACCAGCCCGGGTGACCGTGCATAAAGGGCTTCAATAGTTCAGCATAGCGAGCCTGGTCGGCCTCGCTCAACATTCTTGGAACCCGTTGGAGCACTTCAACCAGCAACTGCAAGCGACCATGCTGGCGTATATTACTGGCAATTTGGGTGCTGTCCATGCGCTGCTCGCCAGTCTTCAACTGAAATTTGGCCAATTGCTCATCGGTGATCTGTTCAAAGGCTTGCTCGAGTAGATTGACCCCTTCTTTCTGCATATACTGGCTCAAGCGTTGGCGAAAGTTGTACAACGTACGTAATTCAAACTCACCTACCCCCAATTCATGATACCCCAGGGCATAGCGAACCTGCACATTGTAAAGAAATTCGTCATACAACTGCTCATCACTCCAGCCAAATCCGGACTTCATGAATTCCAAACCTACCAACACATTGACCGGAATATTCGGACGTGAAGGTAGGTCAGAATAAAGGCAGGAAAAAACACTTTCATCCAGTCGAGAGAAGACTTCCCGATAAAAAACTCCTGCCCAGGATTGCTCCAAGCGGTGGAACTGCTTTTCGGGCAGTTGGGATACTTCGCTGATCAGAGGAGGTTGTATATGGCGTTTGTTTTTCTTGAACATGGCTCAGACCTCGGGTGTTGGATTGGTCTGATTATATTAAACAATCGGTCAATTGAGGAGGTTATTCGGAAAATTTACTCCTCTCGTTTTTTCAGGGGAGCTCTAAAAAATGAATAGTATTTGAGAGACTTAATAAGCCCTCTGTCCGAAATAACCCTTGATATAATGAGCTTTAGGAATATGAGAGGACAGGGCCAAAATGAAAATATTCCGACAAGCATGTGCATTTGCTATCATATGTCTAGTGACTGTATATCCAACTTCTTCCGGGACTGCTACACCTTAGGGCGGACCGCCGACTAATGAATTTACAGGCTCAAAATATATCCCCGAGACATTAATATTTACTCTATCAGACAATATGAATATAGCCAGATATGTGCATTCCGCCATTTTATTGGATAATGGAAATGTTTTGGTAGCTGGAGGAAATGGGATTGGGCAGCCAAATACTGCCGAGTTATATGACCCATCCACATAATTCTGGAGTGTCACAGACAATATGAATTTTCCTCGAGGAGAATGTACAACCATCCTACTATCAAATTCGGAAAAGTTCTGGTAACCGGAGGTAATTTATACAGTGCTGAGCTTTATAATCCACAACAGAAACATGGAGTATTACTGGTAGTGCAAGTAATGAGTGGGCCAGTAACACTGGTACATTATTATCCAATGGGATGGTGCTATTAACTGGGGGAGGTTGCGGATATTGTGCCGAGTTATTCAACCCTTCCACAGAAACATGGAATACTCATGTCTAATATGATTGAAACACATGGATTTCATACTGTCACCTTATTGAATGATGGAAAATTGCTTGTAGCTTGAGGCCATAGAAGTGGAAACCCTCTCAGAAGCGCAGAAATTGGTGCATTCGAACCTAGTAACACATTTACAGGTACATTGATACTTCCTCAGGATGGCTTACTACTCAGACAACCGCCTTACAGTTCCATGGAAATACCTCTGACGCAGTTCTCAACGCAGCCGCACTAAGTAGAGACATGATTAGCTGGGGTGATTGGATTGCCGCTTCGCCAGGAGAGACAATCAACACTACATGGAATTTCGGTAGCGAAGGTACAGATATCCCAATTTATTTGCGACTGCGAGACAATAACAGTCAAATTGCTACTGTTGTAACAGGCACAATTGATATGATATAATCGCCCCTGGAGCCACCGTAACCCCATTGAACTTCTACCAGACAAGTTCCACTTTCCCGGTCTCCTGGAGCGGGAGCGATGCAACCAGTGGTATTATGAATTATGACATTCAATATAAAGATGAAAGTGGCTCTTGGACGGATTGGATTTCCGGTACAACAGCGCAAACAGCGGACTTCACAGGTGAAGAGAATCACACATACTACTTCCGGGCTCCAGCGCTCGCGATAACGCGGGGAATATCAGCACCTATTCCGTCACCAATATACAAACAACCATTGATGAATACCAATATGACATTTACTTACCAATGGTTGCCCACTGAAATCTGAAATCCTCCGATCGGGGGACCTCTTTCTACGAGGTTCTCGCATTTTTGTCAATGCTGATTAATTAGTAGAAGAATATGCCTATTCTTCAAGTTATGGTTCTGACCACATATTCTGTCAGCTATTTGCCCAACTCGAACATTTTAGCAAATTGCAGAAATAGGGGGCTTTGGAGTGCTTGTCAATAACTCACTCACTCACCATAGTTTATGAAATGCGCTCCCCCCGGATTGCTCAATCTATCCTGCTCATGGACGTAAATCATAGTGGTATCAATGCTTACGTGCCGCATACCCTTGTGGACCTCGAGTAGAATAATACAGCTGCCGCCTTTCAAGACTCCCATGGATTTGGCTGTCAACAAATGGATATAATTGAACCTGCGACAAAATGATGATTTTCCGAGCTATTCTGTGAAGGATCGCAGGCTGAGATTGCCACTAAAAAAATACTTTCTTCAGAAATAGTATGCGGAGACTAAATTACTTTTGTATCATATTTCCATGAATTCTTTCAAACCTGAACCGGGCAAGCGATCATTTCGATTGGACGAGCTGGCAGGCCTTGTGAATGATCATCGAAGTGAGGCAAGCTGTGAACAACTGGCAAAAGCGATTAATTTTCGATCCTTTGCCGCCCCTTCTGTCTTCTGGAGATGAAGCGCTCATTTTCTTTGTACGCCGAGACCTGTCAGGGGGAAGATGCCGGCTCAATTCAGCGTCTTTGGAGACTGCCGGCAGCCCAGCAAATCCTGAAGAAGCAGCTGGCGAATGGAGCCTGGCCTCGAGCTGGTGAGCAGAAACATCCGGCGATCAATTACCAACTCATCGAAACATGGCGGCAGTTCAAATTCTTGGTTGAACGGTATGGGTTTACCCGCGAGCATCCGCAGGCTGAAAAAGCCGCCGAGTTCCTGTTTTCGTGCCAGACCCTGGATGGGGATTTCCGAGGCTTTCTGGCCAACCAGTACGCGACCTATTACTCTGGCGCCATCCTGGCGCTGCTCATTCAGGCGGGGTATGCGGATGATCCGCGGACTGAAAAGGCATTTCAATGGCTGCTTGGGATGCGGCAAGACGATGGCGGCTGGACGATCCCGATCCTGACCCACAAGCTGGACCGGGAAACCCAATACCGACTGACCAGCGAATACGCCGATCCGCTTGAACCGGACCGCTCAAAACCGTTCTCTCACAACTGGACGGGGATGGTCTTCGCGCGCCTTTGCCGTGCATCCGTAATACAGGCGATCTGAAGAGGCAGCTCGGGCTGCAATATCTGTTGAAATCCAGGTTTTTTCAGCCGGACGCGTATACATCTTATCAGTCTGCGAGCTACTGGCTGCGGTTTGAGCACCCTTTTTGGTGGAACAACCTCTTAGCAGCGATGGATTCGCTTTCCCTGATCGGGCTGCCAAGGGATGATCGACAAATCCAGCAGGCTCTGAAGTGGTTTATCCATCACCAGGAGGAAAATGGGTTGTGGAGATCGTCCTATGCAAAGCCAGGGGAAAAGGAAAAAGAGACGCAAAAATCTCGAGAGACAAAGCTCTGGGTAAGCCTGGCGGTGTGCCGGGTTTTGAAAAGGTTTCTTGGATGATCGGAATATTAATCATACTGATCATCCTGCAGGGATGAAAGGATGGATGCAGGAATAGTGGAAAACAGGATGGATAAGATCATCGTTTTGGGATCTGCCGGTTCGGGCAAGTCAACCCTGGCAAGGAAAATTGGCGAGCTGCTGGATATCGAAGTAATTCACCTGGATTCTTACTACTGGCAGCCAAACTGGGTGGCTACACCGGATGATGAATGGACGGACAAAGTCAAGGAGCTGTTGGAACGCGAGCGATGGGTGATGGATGGGAACTACACCAGCTCCTTAGAGCTCCGGATAAAAGCCGCGGACGCGGTGATATTTCTCGATCGAAGCCGATTGTTCTGCTTATGGAGAGTTTTCAAACGACTGATGATATACAGAGGGGAGACCCGCCCAGAGCTGGCGGAAGGATGCAGAGAAAAAGTTGACCTGGATTTTCTGAATTGGATATGGCACTATCCCAGGAGATGTAAAACCCAGAATTGAAGAGTTCTTAGCGAAAATGCCAGAAAAGACGCGTGATTTCGATTGAGAAATTCGAAACAAGTAGGAATTATTCTTGGATGCGATCGCATCCGGCGACGATGAAGAATAGAATGGAAAGAAGTCAATATTGGCTGCCAAGCAAGATTTAGACAATATTTTCGAATTAGCTCCGGCGAACACAAACCGGGTGGGGTATTATTCAGCCCTCTTGACCGTAGGAATAACCGTGCTGACCTTCGGTTTTGCGATCACCGCAGTGCCGATTTCCGGGTGCGAACTGCGTCGGAGAATGCGTCGATTATCCCTATCTGGATACCGTTTCGCAGTTCCCAAAGGATTTTCGTGTGGATGCCTCTGGCGATGCTGCTGGTGCTAATCTATCTGGTGTTTATGGTTTCGAATCCATGCTTCTGCTCCTTCACAGAAGAAGATATTCAGCCAGATTGGATTGGTGTTCGCCGTAATCGCGGCAGGATATATTGTTGAGCGATTATTTTCTTCAATTTTCGATCATTCCAATCAGCCTGATGAGCGGCGAGACGAAGGTCTGGCGATGTTGATCCAATACAATCCGCATGGGGTATTCATCGCATTGAGGAATTGGGTTACCTGGTGATGAGCCTTTCATTTTTATTCATGGCCCACGTGTTTGACCGCAGAAACCGGCTGGAAGCTGCGGTCCGGTGGACATTTATCATCGGTTTTATCCTGGCGATCCTTTCTTTGGGGGTTTTCTCGGCGCTTTATGGATTGGACAGGCAGGATCGTTTTGAAATAACGATCATTTCGATTAATTGGCTTGTGTTAATCATCAATGGTGTGCTGCTCGGGATATTCTTCAAGAGGAAAATGACGGAAATTAATCATCGGTTCAGACGGCTTCAATTTTGTAATGAGATGTCAAATGGTGAAAATCTATCAGGACGAGGTCCGGCTTGGATATCGCTCATCACTTCGATCCGGTAAATCAGCAGATAAACAGGCAGGCAATTGTCCTTCGTGAAAAGGGGTATCGCTTTTATCCCTGATGAACTTCGGTTTGCCTGGCATGTTGAGGTTGACCTGATGACCAGGCTTGCAGGTCTGCAGCTCAGCGATCGCTGGGGAGGCTGCGAGAAAGCCAGCTTTAGCGATGGACGGCGGTAATCATATTTCAGTAAACAGGAGTGCAGCGCATGAATCCAGGACGCAGAGTCGGAAAGGCGCCGTACGCTGGATGGTACGTGAAACGATCGGCAATTTGATCTAGATCGTGCTTCTGTTTGGGATCGCCGGGAAGCTGGGATTGGTGGATGGGTTGGGCTTTATCGGGCATATACATTTCCTGGTCGATTGCGACTGCCGTCCTGATCCTTCCTGTCCATCCTGAGATGCTCGCCGAGCGCGCCCGCCCTCATGCCGATAACCCCAAAATGGGACAGGCCCTGCTGGAATATCATGGGGGTGATGATGATCGCCGAATATGTCATCGCCGGTCTGGATCAACGCCTGGGTTTGACCCCGCAGCTGCCGTTGTATTTGCAGATGCTTGGGCTCGCCGCGGCAATATTCGGGTACGACTTCTTGCTTGTCTGGGCGATGGCATCGAACGCCTTTTTTGTTGCGACGGTGCGCATTCAGTCTGACCGGCAGCATGCGGTCGTTTCAAGCGGACCTTATCGATTTATCCGCCATCCTGGTTATCTGGGTACGATTCTGCTGCATCTCGGTGTGCCATTGATGCTGAGCTCGCTGTGGGCGGTTATTCCAGGCATTGGGGCTGCGCTGGCATTAATCGTCCGTACGAGATACGAAGACAGAATGCTGCTTGCTGAGCTGCCTGGTTACAAAGATATTCAGAGCGGGTCCGCTACCGCCTGTTTCCTGGAATTTGGTGATGAATAAAGGTTAATTTCAAAGCACCGGAATACCCTGAATTTTGCGATAAAATGCAGGGTATTCTTTTTTTCTGGAAGGTTCGAGATCCGACAGACATGCACGAGTTATCCGTCACCGAAAGCATCCTCGAGATCGCGCTTCGCCATGCCGGACAAGCCGAGGCGAAGCGGGTAACCGACCTGAACCTGGTGATCGGCCAGCTTGCGACGATCGTCGACGATTCGGTCCAGTTCTATTGGGATATAATCAGTGAGAATACGATCGCCGAAGGCGCCAGCCTTCATTTCCGACGACTGCCGCTCGAACTGCTTTGCCAGTCATGTGGGGCTCGTTATACGCCGGGGGCGGAAGACTTTGCATGCTCAAGCTGTGGAAGTGAGCAGATCAAAGTTGTCTCCGGTGAAGAATTTTATCTTGAATCAATCCAGGTGGAATGAAGTCAGCCTGTTTTGAGGTTTCGATGCCGCATAGTATCTCAGTTATCGAACATATTTTGAGCGCCAATGACCACCTTGCTCAAGAGAACCGCCGTCTTCTGGATAGATCAGGAGTTTTCGCGATTAAATGTTATGGCGTCTCCTGGCGCGGGAAAAACCAGCCTGATCCTGCGAACAATCGAATCGCTGGCTCCCCGGATGCGTCTGGCAGTAGTCGAAGGCGATACTGCCGCGGTGACGATCGATGCGGATAAAGTCAGCGCCAGGGGTGTGCCGGCGGTGCAGGTGAACACCGGCGGGAACTGCCATCTTGATGCGGTCATGTTTCAGGCTGCGCTGCCGCAGTTTGATCTGGCTGAAATCGACCTGCTGATCGTCGAGAACGTCGGCAACCTGATCTGCCCGGCTAATTTCAGGCTGGGGACTCACAAGAATATCTTGATCGCCTCGGTTCCGGAAGGCGACGACAAGCCCTATAAATATCCGGGGGTCTATCGCGGCGTGGATGCACTGGTGATTAATAAAACCGACCTGCTGCCTTACGTCCCATTCGATATGGACTATTTCCGGCGCGGGGTTGAGATGCTGAACCCGGGTCTGGTGACTTTTCCGCTCTCCTGCCGCACGGGAGAGGGGTTGGATGCGTGGTTCGAATGGCTGGCATCTCAGGCGGCGGAGTTGCGAGGAAAGCATTAAGGATACCCGCTCCCAGGCGTGGAAAAATCTATGAAGCAAGAAGGAGTTCGAATCCACGTCAGCGGGATCGTCCAGGGGGTCGGTTTCCGCCCATTCGTTTACAGCCTTGCCGTACGCACGGGCTGTTCCGGATGGGTGCGAAATACATCTGCAGGCGTGGACATCGAGCTGGATGGGCCTCGCCCGGAGCTGGAAAAGTTTATCCTTGCGCTGAGCAGCGAGGCGCCGGCGCTGGCGCAAATCGATGACGTCTCAATCACCTGGAAAGCCCCAAACGGTTTTCAAAACTTCGAGATCTTCCAATCGGAATCCGAACCATCCGAATTCATCCCCATTTCCCCGGATGTGAGCATCTGCGAAGACTGCCTGAGGGAGCTTTTTGACCCTCAAGATCGGCGCTACCGCTATCCTTTCATTAACTGCACTAACTGCGGGCCGCGCTTCACAATCATCCGTGATATCCCATATGACCGCCCAAAAACCACGATGGCTGGTTTCAAGCTATGCCCAGCGTGTGCTGCTGAATATCAAAACCCGCTTGACAGGCGATTTCACGCCCAACCGGTGGCCTGCCCGCGCTGCGGTCCGCAGGTCTGGCTTGAGTATGGGTCTGACGGTGAAGCGCCTGTAAAAGGTGATCTGGCTCTACGTCAGGCGCGAGAGATGCTTCAGGCGGGCGCAATCCTGGCAGTTAAGGGGTTGGGAGGGTTTCACCTGGCCTGCGATGCGACCAATCAGGATGCTGTTAACGAGCTGCGAAGTCGAAAGCTGCGGGTGGATAAGCCTTTTGCGCTGATGATGGCAAATATCGAAGCGATCGAGACCCACTGCCTGCTCAGCCCGATCGAACGCGGTCTGCTGGAGCAGCGGGAGCGCTCGATCGTGATCGTTCGCCGGCGATCTGAGTCGCCGATTTCTCCCCTGGTTGCTCCGGGACAGCAAACGCTGGGTGTGATGCTGCCGTATACACCGCTGCACTACCTGCTGTTTGCCAATCCGGACCAATCCCAGCCGGTCTTTGACCTGCCAGCTCTGGTGATGACCAGCGGAAATTTAAGCGAGGAGCCGATCTGCACAGAAAATGATGATGCCAGACAACGTCTGAATAAGCTTGCAGACGCCTTCTTGATGCATGATCGTGATATCCATATACGCTGCGACGATTCGGTCGTACGGATGTTCCCTGCCACGCGCACCGAGTTGAAAGTCAAAGCGAAATTCTGCGGTATACCCTCTCAGGCGGGCGCGCGGTTATGCTCCAGGTCCTGTCCGATTATCCTGTGATGCTCCCGCGCTGCTAGGAGCCGGTGCAGAGCTGAAAAACACCTTCTGCCTGACCCGCGGCCGGTATGCGTTCCTCAGCCACCACATAGGCGATTTAGAGAATCTCGAGACGCTGGCTTCCTTCGAGCAGGGCGTGGCGCATTACGAGCGCCTTTTTCGGATTAAACCGGAAGCGATTGGCTACGATTTGCATCCCGATTACCTGGCCACACGCTATGCCCTGGCTCGAGCTGAGAGCGAAGGACATCCCGGCAATTGGCGTGCAGCACCACCATGCCCATATTGCCGCCTGCATGGCTGAGAACGGGCTGAAGGCGGACAAGGTGATCGGGGTGTCTTTTGACGGCACGGGTTACGGCGACGATGGCGCCATCTGGGGGGGGAATTCCTGCTGGCTGATCTTAACGGCTTCACAGCGTGCAGCTCATCTTGCATATATCCCGTTAGCGGGCGGAGATAGAGCCGTGCGAGAGCCCTGGCGCGTGGCGCTTGCCTGGCTTCAGACAGCCGGGATCGAGTGGGAGCAGGACCTTCCGCCTGTTAAGTATGCCTTGGCTCGACAGGATCACGGGATTCCAGCCCTCGAAGCGTTAAGCCGCCAGCTTCAAACGAAAATAAATGCCCCTCTGACATCCAGCATGGGGCGGCTGTTTGACGCCGCCGCGGCGCTGATCGGGATCAGGCAGAGTGTGAATTATGAAGCACAGGCTGCGATTGAGATGGAAGCCATTGCCGATGGTGCGAGAACCCGGTTATTATCCTTTCGATCGAGAAGGGGAGTCTATCGATCCTACACCGCTGTTCCGGCAGCTCGTCTCCGACCAGCGCCGGGGGGTGGCGAGTCCAGTGCTCGCAGCTCGCTTCCACAGCAGCGTTGCCGTGATGGTCCGCGATCTCTGTACGGACCTGCGGCGGATGCACGGTTTAAATCAGGTCGCTCTGAGCGGGGGCGTCTGGCAAAATGCTTTCCTGCTGACCCTGACAGTCGGGCTGCTCCAGGAAGCGGGTTTTGAAATCTACATTCACCGGCAGGTCCCTACCAACGATGGAGGTCTTTCGCTTGGACAGGTAATGGTCGCGATGGCGCGGCTGAAGCAGTGATTCAGGAGTGTGTGAGATGTGTTTAGGTGTACCTGGGAAGATAATCAGTATTTTTGAACGGGATGGCTTAAAAATGGGACAGGTCGATTTTGGCGGTGTGACTCGCGAAGCATGCCTGGCATATATCCCGGATGCTGAGATTGGCGACTATACCGTGATCCATGTCGGTTTTGCGCTGGAGAAGATCGATGAGCAAGAGGCGCTGGAGACCCTGGCGCTGTTTCGTGAAATCGGCGGCTTTGACGATGAGTTTGGTCCAGAGGCAGCCGGATGAAGTTCCTGGATGAATACCGCGACGCCGAGCCTGGGGCGCGGATTATTGGAAGAGATCAGCCGGACGATCACCCGTCCCTGGGTACTGATGGAAATTTGCGGTGGGCAAACCCACGCGATGATGCGATATGGGATCGACCAGCTGCTTCCAGCGGAGATCGAGCTGGTCCACGGACCGGGCTGTCCGGTTTGCGTCACACCGCTGGAGCAGATCGACCGCGCTCTGGCGATTGCATCTCTTCCAGATGTGATTTTTTCTTCGTATGGAGATATGCTGCGTGTGCCTGGGACAGCGAGCGATCTTTTCACCGTCCGTGCGATGGGCGGAGATGTGCGCGTGGTTTATTCCCCGCTTGACGCTTTGAAGCTCGCCCAGCAGAATCCGAACAAGCAGGTGGTCTTCTTCGCGATCGGCTTTGAAACGACTGCACCGGCAAACGCGATGAGCGTTCTGCAGGCCAGGGCGCTTGGATTGAGAAATTACAGCGTCTTAGTATCGCAAGTGCGCGTCCCACCGGCGATGGATGCGATCTTAGGCTCGCCGGAGTGCAGGGTGCAGGGGTTTCTGCTGGCGGGTCATGTTTGCTCGGTCATGGGCTACTGGGAATACCCCCCACTGGCTGAACAGTACGGCGTGCCGATGGCTGTAACCGGTTTTGAACCGCTCGATATCCTGCAGGGGATCCTTCAAACCTTGCAGATGCTCGAAGCAGGCAGGATCGAAGTGGAGAATGCATATCCCCGACTGGTAAATTATGAGGGCAACAGGCCTGCTCAGCGTGCAATCGAGCAGACCTTTGACGCTTGCGATCGGCAGTGGCGGGGGATTGGCATGATCCCGAACAGCGGTTGGCGGCTGCGCTCCGAGCTGGCTGAATTTGACGCCGAACAGCGCTTCGATGTCGGCCAGATTCGGGCGCAGGAATCTCCGCTGTGTATTGCAGGCCAGGTCCTGCAAGGCTTGAAAAAACCAGGCGGATTGTCAGGCGTTTGGGATGCAGTGCACACCCGAGAGACCGCTCGGCGCACCAATGGTCTCTGCAGAAGGCGCATGTGCGGCTTATTACCGGTATAAACGCAACGAGCAGGATTGACCTGCAGTAGAATGAGGAATCTGGATGATGCTTGCAGAAGGTCCGGTTTGCCCGATCCCTTTACCGCATGATGACCGGATTGTTATGGGTCACGGGAGCGGCGGGAAGATGACGCACGACCTGATCACCCGGCTGTTCCTGCCGCATTTTGATAATCCGGCATTGAGAGAGGGGAACGATGCCGCGGCAGTTTGTCTGGGCGGAGGAAGGCTTGCATTCAGCGTCGATTTGCACGTAGTCGCCCCGCTCTTCTTCCCTGGAGGGGATATTGGCCGACTGGCAGTTTGCGGAACCGTGAACGATGTCTCAATGTTAGGGGCTGTTCCTATGGTGCTGACCGCAGGCTTTATCCTGGAAGAAGGGCTTGAGATGGCCATTCTCGAACGGGTGGTGCATTCGATGATGGAAGCTGCCCAGGAGGCAGGTGTCACGATAGTTGCAGGAGATACCAAGGTGGTCCAGCGCGGAAAGGCGGATGGGTTGTATATCAGCACATCAGGGCTGGGGGTCATCCGCGGCGAGCGGACAATTGGCGGCGCACAGGCGGTGCCGGGAGATGCAGTTCTGATTTCCGGACCGATTGGCGACCATGGGATCGCGGTTTTGGCAGCGCGAGGCGACCTGGGCTTCGAAATCGATGTGCAGAGCGATGTTGCGCCATTGAATGGATTGGTTCGAGCCTTGATGGAATCTGGTGTAGATATCCATGTGCTGCGCGACCCAACCCGCGGCGGTCTGGCAACCAGCCTGAACGAGATCGCCGTGCAGTCGAAGGTTGGGATCCTGCTGACCGAGGAGTCAATCCCGGTCCGCCCAGCCGTGGCAGCGGCTTGCGAGGTCCTTGGTTTCGACCCGCTCTATGTAGCGAACGAAGGAAAGCTGATCGTACTGGTCGCCTCGCAGGATGCGGAAAAAGCACTGGTCGTCATGCGAAATACGCGCTATGGAGAAAGCACCGTGCAGGTTGGACGAGCAGTTGCAGACCAGCCAGGCCGGGTGATGATGAAGACCCGGCTGGGGAGCACGCGAATCGTGGACCGGCTCTCGGGGGAGATGCTGCCGAGAATCTGCTGAGTTTGTTGCGTCGAAACACTGGATATGGTAGAATTCTTCCGCCTGGGGAGGTGCCAGAGTGGTCGATTGGGGCCGCCTGCTAAGCGGTTGCTGGGACATAAAATCTCAGCCGCAGGTTCGAATCCTGTCCTCCCCGCTAATCGGCTTTAGAAGAGCGGTTTCGTTTATACCATGCAAACGAAACCGCTCTTTTTCGTGATTACCGGTCCGGGAAATAAGAGTGGGGGCGTTGTAAAGAAACACGCTGGCTTTCCTGCCAGACTCAGCCAGCCTTACCAGATTATTTGGTTATAATTTGATTGGTAGTTTACTTCCAACTATTGATAGAATCCTGAGTTTCAATCAGGAATGGAAAATTCGATTCGAAATATGGCTGGATTTCCAACTTGGAGTAGAACGGGAGGAGAGCGATGCGCGTAAATGAAGTGATTTCATGTGAGCATTTTCCGTGCCTGGACGTCCGTCATGAGGGCTTCTCGATCCCTGATTTTGATCTCGAGGTGGAAAAAGTCTCGATCGTAATGATCTCGGAAGCCGCACCGCTCAACCCGTCCGAAGGTTATTTTACTCCGGCAGCATCTCTCATTCAACAAACCACCCTTCAAGCTTTTCAAGACGCCAACGCGGCAGTGAGCTCATTTCAGGATATCCTGAAAATGGGCGTTTACCTGACCCATGCCGTTAAATGCGCTAAAACCGGATATGCTATCCAGCGATCCACTGTCATTGAATGCTCGAAGATCCTGGAGAAAGAGCTTGATCTTTTTCCTAACGTTTTGGCTTTTCTGCTGATGGGTGATGTCGCAATCCAGGCGGTGAATGCCATCGCGAAACGATCGGGCGAGCCGCGCCCGATCCCTGCTGGAGCGACCTATAAAATCCGTGGTGGGGAATATACTTTTCGCGGGAAGCGTGCTTTCCCGTCTTATTTGCAGGCGGGTCCGAGCTTTTTTATCGAGAAGAGCAAGCGCAAGATGATCGCCGAAGACATATCCAGCGCGCTTCGGTCGGCCGGCATTCACTGAGTTAGATGATATCGATCCAGCTTTTTAACATAACCCTGATCCTCGGCGCAAAGACGATTTTTCGCCAGCTTAATTGGGAGATTCAGCAAGACCAGCGCATCGGTCTGATTGGGCCGAATGGGTCTGGAAAATCCTCGCTTCTGAAGACGATCGTTGGTGAATATTCGGCAGAGCCAGGCGGTAGAGTGGTGCGCTCGCGGCGTCACGGTCGGATACCTGCCCCAGCAGCCGGAATTTGACCTTGAGCAGAGTGCCTATGAAGCTGCTCTGGCAGGGAACCCGCGTCCGGGCGCAATTGAAGCCGAGCTGGAGCGAGTTGAATCCAGCCTGGGAAAGCCGGAAGTTTTCGGGAATCCGCTCATATTAGAACGTGCTTTGGCTGCACAGCAATCTTTACTGGAAGAATATGCTCATTATGGTGGAGAAAGCTACCCGGATCGGGTCCGGGAGCTGCTATATAAGCTTGGATTACCACCGGGTGATATCGATAAGCCGCTTGGCCTGCTCTCAGGCGGGCAAAAAAAACTGGTTGGCTTGGCTGCTTTGCTGTTATTATCACCAGAAGTCCTGCTGCTTGATGAGCCGGACAACCACCTAGACCTGCCGGGGAAGCGCTACCTCGAGGAATTAATCCAGAACTATCCGGGCGCGGTTGTGATCGTCTCACACGACCGCTATCTGCTGGATGCTGTGGTTACTCACATCGCAGAGATAGAAGATGGGAAGTTGACACCTTTCACGGGCGACTATTCTACATATATCCTGGAAAAAGAACATCGCCTTGCACGCCAGGAGGAACTCTTTCAGGTCCAACAGCATGAAGTTTCCCGCCTCCAGGCATCGATCAAACGGCTTGCGCTGTGGGGCAAAATCTACGACAACCCAAAATTTACATCGCGTGCCAGGGCAATGCAGACCCGGCTTGATAAGATGGAAAAGATTGACCGCCCTGCGATCGAGCGCCGAAGGATGGATTTGCAGCTGAATGGGTGGCGGGGATCGAACAAAGTGCTGGAACTGCGCAGATTATCAAAATCGTTCGAGCAGCGAGTACTTCTGCAAAATGCAGATCTGGTCATCCGGCACGGCGAGCGGGTGGGGTTGATCGGTCCAAATGGTTCTGGCAAATCTGTCCTGCTGAGGATGATCCTCGGGTGGGATGTCCCTGATGCTGGTGAGATCCTGTTAGGCCCAAGCATCAAGACCGGCTATTATGCCCAGGAGCACGAAACCCTGGATTTTAACCAGAGCTTGATCGATACCGTGCGCTATGCCAGCAACATGAGCGAATCGGCAGCGGTTGCATTCCTCATCCGGTACCTGTTCACCTACGAACAGGCCACTCAGAATGTCGACAAGCTTTCCGGTGGGGAGCGCAGCCGACTGCAGCTGGCGCTGCTCGTGCTATCCGGGGCGAACTTCTTGCTCCTGGATGAACCGACGAACAACCTGGATATCGCTTCAGCAGAAGTACTGGAAAATTCGCTGTCAGATTTTGTTGGTTCTGTGCTCGTCATCTCGCACGACCGCTATTTCCTGGATCGGGTTGTTGACAGGCTTCTGGTTATTGAGTTCCAGCCAGCTGATAAGCTACCCGGGAGGGTACAGCGACTTCCTGGCTGCAAATATCCGGGGTTAATCTGATCTTTATTAGAGGTGAACAAGATTAAAAAATGGAGGTGAAATGAACCCATCGAAAGATGAACTTGAGAATCGAAAACAAATCAAGCAAATCCTGGCACATTACCAGCAGCCTGATTTATGGCGCAGCCTCTGGCAGCTTGTGAATTCGATACTCCCCTATCTATTGCTCTGGTATCTGATGGTGCTCAGCCTGAAGGTCTCATATGTGCTGACCCTGGCGCTGGCGGTGCTGGCTGCCGGGTTTACAGTCCGGATTTTCATTATTTTCCATGATTGCGGACACGGATCTTTCTTCAAATCGCGCAAGGCAAATGAAATAACCGGGGTAATCACGGGGCTGTTTGCCTTCACACCGTACCATCACTGGCGCCACGACCATGCAGTGCACCATGCAACGGCTGGCGATCTGGATCGGCGTGGGGTGGGCGACGTGCAAACCCTCACCGTCCAAGAATATTTGGACCTGCCGCGTTGGAAGCGCGTTGTTTACCGGATTACGCGCAGCCCGCTGGTGATGTTTACGATCGGGTCATTTCTGGTCTTCGTACTGTTCCACCGCTTCCCGCGACCTGGCTCCGGACGGCGCGAGCGCTGGAGTGTTTTTTGGACGGACCTGGCTTTGGCTGGATTGATCTGTGTAGCGGTTGTGCTGATCGGCTGGCGGGCTTATTTGTTGATCCAGGTTCCTGTGATGCTGGTAGCGTCTGCTGTTGGGGTCTGGCTCTTTTATGTTCAGCACAATTTTGAAGGCACGTATTGGAAGCGGCACGAGCAGTGGGATTTCTTCCAGGCTGGATTAAACGGCAGCTCGTTTTACGAGCTCCCGGCGGTGCTGCAGTGGTTCAGCGGAAATATCGGTTTCCACCATATCCACCATTTAATGCGCGCATTCCGAACTACCTGCTGCCAGCCTGCTACCGCGATAACCCGGAGTTTCACGTGCGCCCGCTAACCTTGCTTTCCAGCCTTCGCTCTCTGCGCTTGAGGCTCTGGGATGAAAATTCTGGTCGGATGGTGGGTTTTGAGATATTGAAAGGCAATCCTACCCATGCAAATGTATGACTGGTTAAGCGTGGATTACGACCGGTTTGTCAATTGGCCGAACCGGCTCGCTTTTGAAATGCCATTCCTAGAAAGCCAGCTTCGATCGGTTGCCCCGGTTGGACGGACGATGCGGGTGTTGGATGCCGCCTGCAGCACCGGGATGCATGCAATCGAGCTGGCCCGGCGCGGTTACGCGGTTTCGGGGTCGGATTAAGCGCCGGGATGATCGCCAAGGCAATCGAAAATGCCCATAAGGCTTCTTTAGATGTTAACTTCCAAACGGCTGGATTTGGAGAATTGAAAAGCCGGTTTTCCGAAAGTTGACGCGCTGCTCTGTCTTGGCAACTCACTTCCTCATTTGCTGACCGATGCTGATCTTAAAGATGCGCTGGATGATTTTGCGGCCTGCCTTCGCCCTGGCGGTTTGCTATTGATCCAAAATCGGAACTTCGATGCAGTCCTGGCTCGACGCGAGCGCTGGATGCCTCCAGAAGCACACGAGACTGGGTCTCAAGAATGGATATTCCTGCGTTTTTACGATTTTGATCCGGATAACCTGCTCACATTTCACGTGGTCACGCTGGCCCGCCAGAAAGGACAAAACTGGCAGCAGAAGATCGACAGCACTCGGCTCTACCCGCAGCAGAAAAATGAGCTTGTATCGGCATTGATGGCAGCAGGTTTCAGCCAGATAACTGCCTACGGCAGCATGTCAGACATCCCGTTTGACCCTCAGGCCAGCGGAAACCTTGTCCTGACAGCGCGTTGGATGCCTGAGTCCGACACGAAGGCATAGCACATTTGACTCAAAGTGATGATTAACCTCCACGCCTGAAGGGGAAGGAGTTTGATTTTTGAAAAGGACAAGATTTTATGAATGATGGTGGAGTGCAGAAGTCCATGAGGAAAATACGGCGAGAACACGACTCGCTGGGCGAGCGAGATGTTCCAAAAGAAGCATATTATGGGATTCAAACCCTGAGGGCATCAGAAAATTACGCGATCACCGGGATTCCTATCTCGCACTACCCGCGATTGATCCACGCACTTGCCTATATAAAAAAGGCGGCCGCGCTGGCGAACGAACAACTTGGGCTGATCGAGCCGAAACTGGCTGCGGCGATCGAGGCTGCATGCGACGAAATCCTGGCCGGAAAACTGCACAGCGAGTTTATCGTCGATGTCATCCAGGGTGGGGCAGGTACTTCCACAAATATGAACGCAAATGAGGTTATCGCCAACCGGGCCCTGGAAATCCTGGGACACGACAAGGGTCAATATGATCTGCTGCACCCGCTGAACCATGTCAACCTGTCCCAATCAACCAATGACGTTTATCCGACCGCACTGCGTTTGACCTTAAGCTTGAAGCTGGATGGGCTGCGCAGGGAGATGGAAGGGCTGCAAAGAGCCCTGCACCAAAAAGGGGTCGAATTCGCAGATGTGCTCAAGATGGGCCGGACGCAGCTCCAGGACGCCGTACCGATGACGCTGGGTCAGGAATTCGAAGCCTATTCGGTCATGGTGGGGGAGGACATCCTGCGCCTGACTGAGGCGCAGGCGCTGATTCGCGAGGTCAATATGGGGGCAACCGCGATCGGGACCGGTCTGAACGCGCACCCGGATTACGCCAGCCTGGTGGTAGAGATTCTGAGCCGCCTTTCAGGCGTACCTCTTGTCGGTGCGGCGAACCTGATCGAAGCAACTCAAGATGCCGGGGCTTATGTCCAGCTTTCAGGTGTTCTTAAGCGAGTCGCCGTAAAGCTTTCGAAGATCTGCAACGACCTGCGGCTGATATCTTCAGGTCCGAGGGCCGGGCTTGGAGAGATCAACCTTCCAGCAGCAGCGCCGGGCTCATCCATCATGCCAGGAAAAGTGAATCCGGTCATCCCGGAGGTGGTCAACCAGGTCGCGTTCGAGGTGATCGGCAATGATATTACGGTAACCCTGGCTGCAGAGGCCGGGCAGCTTGAGCTGAATGCTTTCGAGCCAGTGATCGCTTTCAACCTGTTCCGCTCAATGGATATGCTTGGTCGGGCCTGCAGAACTCTGGCAGAGAAGTGCATTGATGGGATTACTGCCAACCGCGAATATTGCCGCCGACAGGTAGAAAACAGCATCGGTCTTGTGACTGCTCTCAACCCACTGTCTTGGGTACGAAAAGAGCGCAGAGATCGCTCGAATGGCGCTGGAAAGCGGTCGATCTGTTTATGAGATCGTGCTGGAGAAAGGCTACTTGAGCAAGGAGGCGTTGGACGATGCGCTCTTGCCCGAAAATATGAACTCGACCGAGATATTTCCATCCAAAAACTTAAATAAAGGATTCCAGCAAGATGAAGATCACTACATGGAATGTGAATGGATTACGGGCTGCATTGGGGAAAGGCATGTTGGAGTGGGTCGAGCAGGAGCGAATGGATGTGCTCTGCCTGCAGGAAGTTCGGGCCTTTCCAAACCAGATCGGTCTGGAGGCAATCGAGCGGATTGAAAAGATATTTCCTTCAGTCACCTGGAACCCTGCCAGCCGGGCTGGATACAGTGGTGTGGCTTTATTCTCCCGCCGCCCTCCGTTGGAAGTGAACATCGGCCTGGATGCCCCGGTTTTTGACGGCGAAGGGCGAGTGATCAGGTACCGATTCCAGGATTTCTTGCTTTTCAATATCTATTTTCCGAACGGCGGTCACAGCCTGGATCGTGTCCCGTATAAGCTGGATTTCTATGCCCATCTGCTTGAGATCTGCGACGAACTACACGCAAACGGCGAGCGGATCGTCCTATGCGGGGATTTTAACACCGCACACCGACCGATTGACCTGAAAAATCCAAAGGAAAACGAGCAGGTTTCTGGATTCTTACCGGAAGAACGGGCCTGGATCGACCGCTACCTTGAGCACAGCTTTGTGGATGTCTACCGGAAGCGCTATCCAGACCGGGTTCAGTACACCTGGTGGACCTACCGCTTAAACGCTCGCCAGCGTGGGATCGGCTGGAGGTTGGATTATTTCCTGGTCTCGGAGTCGTTTGAAATCGAAAATTATGGATTCGACCATCCACGACGATGTGCTGGGTTCTGATCACTGTCCGGTATCGTTATTGATTGAACCTTGAAAGGAAATTCATGACGGTAAAGAATGTGCTTTTTCTGTGCACTGGCAACTCGGCTCGAAGCCAGATGGCGGAGGCGATTGTCAACGCAAAGATGAGTGATGAGTGGGTCGCAGTCAGCGCCGGGACGAAACCAACCGGCTACGTCCACCCGAAAGCAACCACAGCGCTTAAAGAAATTGGAATCCTGCATCAAGGCCGCTCGAAGTCTGCGGATGAATTTCGCACGACCCCGTTTGACCTTGTGGTGACGGTATGCGATTCGGCTGCGGAGGAATGCCCGCTTTGGTTAGGGCAGGGCGTGCGCGTCCACCGTAGTTTTCCGGACCCCGCCCAGGCGACAGGGTCGGATGAGCAGGTCCTGGAGTCCTTCCGCCGCGTGCGCGACCAGATCGTCGAGGCGATCCCAGCTCTGCTTCGCCAATATTCCTGAAATTACTAATTTTTCTTGAATGGATCTTGATCTTTCGGTTATTACCGGGCATTTGACCTCTTGACATCAAGCATTTATATCGTATAATTACGATATAATCGTAAATATACGATATAAGGAGAAGGGATGGCAGGAAATCTTGCTTTTGAGATGACTTCTGAGAAGCAGCGCCTGGCAAAGATGTTAAAGGCGCTGGGAAATCCGATCCGCTTTCAAATCGTTGAGACGCTGGCCGACCGCCAGATGTGCATTACAGCCGAGATCGTCGAAACCACCCCGCTGGCCCAGTCCACCGTCAGCCAGCATCTCAAGGTGCTCAAAGAAGCAGGTCTGATCCGGGGAGATATCGAAGGTCCGGCGACCTGCTACTGCCTGGACGCGCAGAACCTGCGCTGGTTGAAAGACCAGATTGAAAGCTGGCTCCCGAACTGCTGCCCGTGAATAATCAAACAACACCAGCTGTGTGATAAATATATTCAATTTTAATTTCTGGAAAACATCTAGAGGAGATACCCAATGAGCATGACACCTGAAGCAAGCCGCTATTTCTCCCAGATTGCAGGAGCTTGGGATTCGGTTCGCGCCGGTTTTTATTCTGAAGATGTACGAGATGCTGCGATCGCAAAGGCTTACTTGCATCCAGAGATGGTTGTTGCGGATGTAGGCGCCGGGACGGGTTTCATCAGCGCCGGGCTTGCGCCGTCAGTCCGCATGGTGCATGTGATCGACGGTTCCTGGGAGATGCTGGAGGAAGCCCGCAAGAACCTGCAGGCTTTTGAAAACATCGAATTTCACCAGGCGGATGGCCTGTCGATCCCGCTGCCGGATGCCAGCATGGATGCAGTTTTTGCAAATATGTACCTGCACCATTGTCCTGACCCTTTGAAAGCAATCCGTGAAATGATGCGCTTGCTCAGACCAGGGGGACGCCTGGTAATCACCGACCTGGATGGGCATACCAATGAATGGATGAAAACTGAAATGGCGGACGTCTGGCAAGGCTTTGAGCGCAGCCAGGTGCGAGCATGGTTCCGCGAGGCTGGATTGGTGAACGTGATCGTAGACTGCACCGGCCATAATTGCTGCGCCGATGCAAACGATACGGCAGAAATGCCGGAAGACCAGCGCCATGCGCAGATTTCTGTATTTGTGGCGGTCGGTGCATCTCGTCTTCGTGAAGTCAGGGATGCAGTTCAGGAGCATTACGGCAGCCTGGCGGAGGATTCCAGCAGCTGCTGCACTACAGGGAAGGACTCAGCTGACTGCTGTGGGGTCCAGATGATCTCGCTTGAAAGCGTAGGTGAGGATATTTTTTCGAAGGGCTACACCATAGAGCAGCGCACCTCAGTACCATCAGAAGCAGCGGATTTCGCCCTGGGCTGCGGAAATCCCGTCGCGATCGCCAATCTGCATCCGGGTGAGACCGTGCTGGATATTGGCAGCGGCGGTGGGCTGGATGTTTTTCTGGCGGCAAAGCATGTCGGACCTGACGGCTTTGTGATAGGCGTCGATATGACACCGGAAATGTTGGCGCGTGCCCGCCGGCTTGCGGAAAAATCTGGATTAACAGAATGTCGAATTCCGGCAGGGTAGAGCAGAAGAGCTGCCGGTCGCAGATGGTAGTGTTGATGCGATCCTTTCGAACTGTGTGATCAACCTGTGCGAGGATAAAGGCGCCGTTTTCCAGGAGGCCGGGCGCGCCTTAAAGCCTGGAGGCCGGCTGGAGATCAGCGATATGGTTACAGACCGGTCATTCCCGGCGGAATATCAGACCGATCCGAAGAATTGGGGGGGCTGCATATATGGAGCGCTTCCTGAAGCCGAATACGCGAATCTGATTTCCCAGGCAGGCTTCGATGAGATCAAAATTCGCCGCAGCGATCAGGCTGGATTTGTGAGCGGCGTGAAGGTTTACAGCCTGACGGTTTCAGCGAGGAAATCATCATAAAAAAGGGAGACTTGAAGTCCACCAAGACTCCTTCAGGTGCGGGTCGAAAAAGCCACTTTATTTAGAGGGCACTGAAGACCTTGTGCGCCGCGACCAGTGAGGTTTCAATTTCATCTTCCCCATGGGCTGTTGACAGGAATCCAGCTTCAAATTGCGACGGGGCTAGGTAAACACCCTGCTGGAGCATGCCATGAAAGAAACGACCGTATTGACCTGTATCGCAGCTCCGGACGCTTTGCCAATCCAGAGGTAGCTGTCCTGTGAAGAATGTCGTGAACATTGTCCCGGCGCGCGCCTGCTGAACCGTAACCCCGCACTTTCGCGCAACTGATCTCAGCCCCGCTGCAAGGGCTGCGCTGTATTCCTCCAGGCGCGACCAGGTTCCTGGTTCTTTCAGGCATTTTAACACCGCGAGCCCTGCGGCCATTGCCAACGGGTTCCCAGAAAGCGTCCCGGCCTGGTAAACCGGTCCAGCAGGGGAAACTAGCTGCATGATCTCCCGGCGGCCGCCGTACGCACCGACCGGCAGCCCGCCGCCGATCACCTTCCCGAGCGTGGTCAGGTCTGGCTGTATCCCGAACAAAGCCTGCGCTCCGCCTGGATGGACGCGAAAACCGGTCATCACTTCATCGAAAATCAAAACTGCCCCAAATCTCATGGTCAGATCGCGCAAGCCTTCCAGGAAACCAGCCTGCGGCAGCACGACGCCCATATTCCCGGCGACCGGCTCGACGATCACGGCAGCAATCGAATCGGGAAAGCGCTTGAACAGCTCTTGAACGGAGGCCAGGTCGTTAAAGCGTGCAACCAATGTGTCCTGAACTGTCGCAGCCGGGACGCCGGGGGAATCGGGCAATCCCAGGGTAGCGACGCCTGACCCAGCCTGTACCAGCAGCATGTCGGCGTGGCCGTGGTAGCATCCTGCAAACTTGACGATCTTGTCCCGATTGGTGAAGGCGCGCGCCAGCCGCAGCGCGCTCATTGTTGCTTCTGTCCCCGAATTCACAAAGCGTAAAAGCTCAATTCCCGGCATGAACTCCATCACCAGCTCTGCCAGATCCAGCTCCAGAGAAGTGGGTGCGCCAAAGCTGGAACCTCTTGATGCGGTTTCCTGGATCGCCTGCACAACCCGAGGATGGGCGTGCCCCAAAATCAGCGGACCCCACGAAAGAACATAATCGATAAATCGGTTACCGTCCACATCGATCAGATAAGCGCCTTCACCGTGGTCTATGAAAAGCGGATGACCTCCAACTGCCCGAAAAGCGCGGACCGGAGAGCTGACACCTCCGGGCAAGATTGCTTGAGCCCTTTCGAATAACTGGTTGGAACGTGAAGTCTGCATGCACCCTCGATATTTTCAGAACAAGAGCCTATTTCCCGAGCAGCTGGGATGCGCCTCTGGTCAGGATCTCTCCAGCCAGCTCACTGCCGAGGCGGGCGGGATCAGATCCAAGCCCTTCGATACGATGGACGACCCTACCGTCACTTGATGCGACCAGCCCTTTAAGCAGGATCAGCCCATCACCGGTCAAGACTGCATAGGCTGCAACAGGGATCGCGCAGCCGCCGCCAAGCCCGGCGAGAAAGGCGCGTTCGGCTTCAACTGTCCGCCGCGTGGCCGAATCATCGATTGCTTCAAGGAATTTAAGAAATTGTCGGTCGTCAACCCGACATTGAACAGCCAACGCACCCTGGCCTGGAGCTGGCAGCATACGCTCGAGCGACAGCCATTCTGAGGCTGCCTCTGCTTTCCCGAGCCGGATCAAGCCTGCACCCGCCAGCACGATCGCATCGTAGAGACCCTCTTCAGCTTTGCGCAGCCGGGTGTCGATGTTTCCGCGCAGAAGCTGGATCCGTAAATCCGGTCGGACCGAGAGCAACTGAGCGGTCCGGCGGGGGCTGGAAGTCCCAACTCGAGCGCCTTCCGGAAGCGTATCCAGCCTATAACCCGCAGCAGAAATCAGCACATCTCGGACTTCCTGGCGTTGGGGAAATGCACCGACCGTCAGACCTGGGGAATCCCCGACCGGTAAATCCTTCGATGAATGAACGGCTGCATCCACGATGGTTGAAAGGATGGCTTCTTCAAGCTCTTGTGTGAAAAGCCCTTTACCGCCGATCTCCGGGAGCGGGCGATTGAGCTCACGGTCGCCGCGGGTGGTGATTAAGTGCTCGCTGAACTCAAGCTCTGGCCAGGCTTTTTGTAAAGCCTGGATGACTGAAAGGGTCTGTTGGCGGGCGAGTGCAGATGTGCGCGTTGCAAAACGAAAAATCATCTTTCTCTCAGCCAGCGTGCGGCATCTTTCGCATGGTAAGTGACAATCATGTCGGCACCGGCGCGGCGGATGCTTGTGAGAAGCTCAATCACGGACCGCTGCTCGTCGATCCAACCGTTTGCAGCGGCGGCTTTGATCATCGCATATTCGCCACTCACGTTGAAAGCCGCAATTGGCAGGCTGCAGGCTTGCCGGGCTTGCCAGACGATATCCAGATAAGGCAGAGCGGGCTTGATCATCACGATATCCGCACCCTCTTCGATATCGAAAGCCAACTCACGCAATGCCTCCCGGCTGTTTGCCGGGTTCATCTGGTGGCATTTGCGGTCGCCAAATTTTGGGGCGCCTTCGGCTGCTTCTCTGAAAGGCCCATAAAAAGCGCTGGCGTATTTGACCGCGTAGGACAAAATTCCAACCTCAATGAAGCCACCTGTGTCCAATGCGGAGCGGATTGCCTTCACCATCCCATCCATCATCCCGGAGGGGGCGATCAAGTCCGCGCCAGCCCTGGCATAGGACAATGCAGCTCTGCCGAGGATCTCCAGCGTTGCGTCATTGTCGATCTTGCCGTCCCGGACCACCCCACAGTGACCGTGGTCGGTATATTCGCACATGCAAAGATCGACGATCGTGACCAAATCGGGCAGGATGTTTTTAATCGCAGCTACTGCTTGCTGTACGATCCCATCCGGCGAAAAATTTTCGCTGCCGTTGGGATCCTTCGCTGCAGGTATTCCAAAGAGAATCACAGCCGGGATACCCAGCTCGAAGGCTTCTTTTGCTTCCTGGACTGCATGGTCCAGCGAAAGCTGGAAAATTCCCGGCATCGAGCTGACTGGGCGGCGCAACTTGTTTCCGTGACAGACGAACAGCGGGTAGATGAGGTCTTCAGGGGTTAATTTCGTCTCGCTGACCATCCTCCTCAACCCATCAGATGCGCGCAGGCGGCGGGGACGGCTGACAGGAAATGCCATAATTCATACTCCAGCCAAAATTTATCATTCCAGATATCATCAGACTGATAGGATATCTGTCATTTGACGATAGTATAACATTCATGGTACAACTGAACCATGCTGACCTACCCGATCTGTCTGGTTGGGCTGGAGCGGATGCGTGCCGTGATCATTGGAGGAGGAAAAGTTGCAGCACGCAAAGCACAGGCTTTATTGGAAGCTGGCGCGATCCTGACATCGATCAGCCCGGAATTCTGCTCGGACTTTCCCTTTTTGACTGATCCGTCATCCAGGGTCACATTTCTGCACAGAGAGTACAGGCAGGGCGATCTTGAAGGCGCTTTTCTGGTGATTGCCGCTACGGATGATTTCCAGATCAACCAGGCTGTCTGGGAGGAAGCCCAGCAGCGCAGCTGCCTGATCAATGTGGTCGATGATCCCAAACGGTGTAATTTCATCATCCCGGCAGTCCTGGAGCGGGGGGAAATAAAAATTGCGATCAGCACAGGCGGTTCAAGCCCGGCGCTGGCTCGCCGGCTGCGCGAGCGGCTTGAGAAGATGATCGGACCAGAATATGGCAGGCTTGCGATGCTGCTCGGCGAACTTCGCCCGGAGCTTCAAAAGAATTTTGCTCCTGGAGAGCCGCGCCTGCAAGCTGCCCTAACCCTGGTTGATTCAGATTTATTGGAAATCCTGCAAGAAAAGGGAATGGATGCTGCCCGTCAGCGAGCAATCCAGCTGATCGCCTCTCTGGTGGAGGTTCGTGAATGAGCGAGTTTTCTACAAATCAGACGCAAAGCCGGAGTGGTTTGGTTGTCCTGGTTGGCGCAGGTCCCGGGGATCCGGGTTTGATCACCCTGCGCGGGGTTGAGACCCTTGGCCCGGGCGGATGTTGTGGTTTACGACAGGCTGGTAAACCGTGAACTGCTGAGTTACGCTCCCCGAGCTGAATGGATTGATGTCGGCAAGCAGCCCGACCATCATCAGGTGCCCCAAAGCCAAATCAACCAAATCTTGATTGAGCAGGCAAAAATGGGTCGGCTGGTAGTCCGCTTGAAAGGCGGAGATCCTTTTGTGTTCGGACGCGGCGGGGAAGAAGCCCTGGCTTTAGTAGAAGCAGGAATTCGATATGAAATCGTCCCCGGCGTCTCCAGCGCCATCGCTGCTCCGGCGTATGCCGGCATCCCGGTTACCCATCGGAATGTAGCCGGGCAGCCTGACGATCATCGCAGGCCAGCGCTCAGAGAGTATGAGCAATCCTGAAAATCTTGTTCACGCCGGGTTGGATGCAGATACGCTGATCTTCTTAATGGGAGTGCGAAATCTGCCTGCGATAATTCATTCGCTCCTTTCCCACGGCCGCTCACCGGAGACGCCGGTTGCTATTATTGAACAAGGCACATTGTCTGCTCAAAAAGTAATCACCGGGACATTGTCCGACATCCTGGAATGCTCCACGAGCATCCAACCACCGTCGATTATCGTCGTGGGTGAGGTTGTGCAGCTTCGAGAAAAACTCAGCTGGTTCGAAGGATTCACAAAAAGGCCTCTTTCAGGGCTGAGCATCGTAAACACCCGACCGCCGAAGCGCGCACCCGGGACGCGTTCAGTGAAAAACTAAGAAATCTCGGCGCGCATGTGCTGGAGCAACCCGCTTTTCGGATCATCCCCGCTCGAGACCCTGCAGACCTGGATCAAGCTATCCGAAAGCTGGAAACTGGTCCTGGCTGGGATTGGATTGTTTTTACCAGCGCCAGCGCAGTTCAGGCATTCCTGGACCGCACCCAAGAGCTGGGATATGATCTGCGTTTACTCGCAGGGGCTCGATTGGGCGCCGTTGGTGAAGCGACCAACCGGACTCTGGCAGGATATCATCTGAAAGCAGATCTTACCCCTGTCCGCTTTACCGGGTTGGATTGGGTAGATGAAGCAGACGACCTGGCTGGAAAAAGCATTTTACTGCCGCGCTCTCAAATCGGTACGCCAGAACTTGTGCAGGCTCTGAAAAATCGCCAGGCGAAGGTTGAGACGGTAACTGCGTATTCAGTTGAACCGGCTAAGATGGAACCAGAAATTCTCGAGCAGCTATTGAACTGGAAAATTGACTGGCTGACTTTTTTCAGCCCCTCAGCAGTTCGCGGCCTGTTTGAGATGATGAAAGCCGAAGTTGATGAAGCTCAGGTCCGGCAGGCGCTCGAAAAGGTGCAGATTGCCTGCATCGGTCCGACGACGGAAAAAGAAGTCAAAAATATTGGCCTGCACCCAAAGATCACAGCATCCATCCATAGCGTAGATGGTCTCGTCGATGCGTTGGTTGAATGCAGCATAACTCCATGACTGAAAGATCCAAACTGGCTGGAATTGATATCGTTCTAACCTATGAGGCGGTTTGCTGGTGGTTTTTTGCTTGTATTCCGCCCATAGATAATAGAAAAATCCAACCAGATGCCCGCAGAACAGGAGTGATGAAATGACCGACATCAGTGTCAGCCTGGGCAGCTGGAGAGAACGCTTGAGGGGGATTATTAATCGGCTGCTTGAACAGCGTTGGACGAATATTGGATTGCGAGCCAAGATGGGATTAATGGTAGAGGTAGGCCTGCTCGGGTTGATCGCGATATTCCTCTTTCTCAGCGTCTCTTCAGCTCGCCAGACTACCCAAAAGATCATGGGTGATCGGATGATGCTTGCCCGACTTAGCGCAGCGAGCCTGGATTTATCCCTTCGACAAATCCAGAGCGAGCTGACTATTTTGGGTGGAAGAGAAAACATCCGAAGCGCATCTTTCGAAACGACCGAGTGGGGGAAATTACTGGATGATGCACTCAGACAACTTTCCCCTGCTATCACGAGCCTCCGGCTGATCAATCCGGATGGAGCCCTGATTGCATCAGCTGGCTCACCGGAATTAGATTTCTCAGCTGCAGACCTGGCTGTTCTCTGGGATGAATATGAAACCGAGGATGTCCAGGGACCATCAGGACTACATTCGATGGCGGATGCCAGCGGGAAGACAGTGGTTCACCTGATGGTTAAGGATGAAAACGGGCACCCGATCGGTTTCCTGCTGGCATCCTTAGATCTTAAAGCCACTGAATTTTCTCCCTTAATGGATGCCTATAACCTGGGGGATACTGGCAAGCTGGATGTGATAAATTCAACCGGGCGGGTACTGCTCAGCTCGAAATCCTCAAGAAGCAAGCGGACAAAATCATTAATCGGATCTGGGACCGCTTTTTTGTTGCAGGCATACCTGATGTAGAAACCTGTCTGGGTTGTGTTGAAGGTGATGAAGATGAATATACAGACGAGGTGGTCGCTTTTGCCCCTTTGAGTGAAGCCCCCTGGGGTGTAATTGTGCGGCAGAAGGCCAGCGAACTTTTTTCTCCCGTCAACCGCTTGCTTGTACAGACCTTGCTTTTAGGCATCATCACGGTTCTGGGGGCGCTGTTCCTGGTATGGGTGACGACGAACAGCGTGATCCAACCGGTTCAGATGCTCAAAGAAGCGACTGAACGGATCGCTCAAGGGGATCTGAACACCCCAATCGTACTCCCTTCCCTTGGTTGGATTTATGGACGGGGCCGGCGCAGAGATGAGATTGGTGATCTGGCAGAGAGTTTTGGCATGATGCGCAGGCAGCTGAAACAATCCATGGAAGAAGTGACTGCTTTGAACCGCGAGTTGGATGGGCGAGTTCGCGAACGGACCCAGGCAGCACTGTCTGCTCAGGTTGAGGCCCAGGCTGCGCGTGATGATCTGCGGGCGATCATCGATGCACTCAGCGATGAGCTCATGGTTGTCAATGTTCAGGATAATTCGGTTCAGCTTATCAATCAATCAGTTAAAGAAAAGCATTTGGATGTCAGTGCTGTTGATGGGCTTTATTGCAGCCGGGTTTGTCACCACGGCGAGCCATGTGAACCGCCGAATTACGATTGCCCGATTTCTTCGGTTGTTCTGACGGGGCGAACTGTTCGCATCACGCAGGAGATCACTGATCCAGAAAATGGGAAGAAGGTCTATAAGGAAATAAGCGCATCTCCCTTGCGCGACCCGGATGGGAAAATTAATCGGGTGGTTGCCCTAACTCGGGATGTGACTAATCAAAAAGAGATCTCTGATTCGCTTTTCCAGCGAAATCAGCAGCTATCCATCCTCAATGCGGTTTCGATGACGGTAAACCATTCGCTTGATCTGGAAGATATCCTCAACCGATCTCTAGAAGCAGTATTGAAATTGACCGAGATTGATGTTGGCGCGATTTTCCTGCAAGAAGAAGTGCAGGGAATGCTGATCCTCATGGCTTATCAAGGGCTTTCGGAAGAAGCGGCTCGGTTTGCTGCTGAGTTTGGAATGCTGGATGGATCTTGCGGTGGTGTGATGGATCATGGAAAAATCGTCGTTGTCCCAAATCTAAAGCATTACCGCACCCGCCGGGCAAATGCCTTGCGCCGAGAGGGCTTAAGCACGCTTGTCCACGTTCCTTTGACCTCAAAAGGCAGCGTCTTAGGGAGCATGTGCATAGGAACGCACCGACCGAAGGAATTTTCTCACCAGGAGCAAGAGCTACTCACAGCCATTGGCAGTCAAATAGCTGTGGCGATAGAAAATGCTCGATTGTATGCGGAAGTTCAGGCAAAAGAAAGAACGCGCGGCGAATTATTTATGAAGGCGATTAATGCCCAGGAAGAGGAGCGGAAACGGATAGCCCGAGAGCTTCATGACGACACCAGCCAATCGCTAACCGCACTGCTCTTTTTCGTTGAGGAAAGCCTTGAGCTCAAACCAATTCCAGAGATATACAGACGCCTGGAGGGAATGCATGATCTTGTTCAGCATACCTTGGATGGAGTTCACAAGCTGATCTTTGACCTGAGGCCCTCGATGTTGGATCATCTCGGTTTAATTCCTTCGATCCGCTGGTTTGCTGAATCTCGATTACAACTAAAAGGGGTGCGGGTCTTGGTTGAAGCGATGACTCCACATCAACGTCTGCCTGCAGAGATGGAGACCGCTCTTTTCCGGATTGTCCAGGAAGCGATCGTTAATATTGCCCGTCATGCAGCTGCTCGAAATGTAAAGATCGAATTACAGATCATAGAGACAGACCTCCGGTTAGTAATCGAAGATGATGGGGTTGGATTTGATCTGGCAGAGCTTGAGCTGGCACAAGATTCCATCCGCGGGATGGGATTGCTGGGGATGCAGGAGCGCCTGGAGCTGTTAGGTGGGGATCTTGACGTCGAGACGTCACCTGGTTCAGGGACTCGCCTGAGGATCTGCATCCCAGCCCAATCGAGAGGGAAGGTTAATGACTGAAATCACGGTATTAGTCGCCGATGACCACGCAATTTTACGGGAAGGGATCCGTTCCTTATTGGAAAGACAGGGAGATATCCGGGTGATCGCTGAAGCGTCCAACGGTATTGAGGCATGCGCAAAAACGCGCCTTTACCGACCAGATATCGTCTTATTGGACATTGCCATGCCAGAGATGAATGGACTGGAAGCTACTCGCTTGATAAAACAGGAGTCGCCTGAGGTCAAGATCATCATTTTGACCCAGCACGACAATCGGGAATATATTGCCCCATTACTTCAGGCGGGAGCCTCCGGTTATGTGCTGAAGCGTTCTGGCGGCCGCGAGGTGATTACAGCCATTCATCAAGTTTATAATGAAGGAGCTTACCTTGAGGCAAGCATCCACAAACAGGTGCTAGAAGGATATGCATCGCTCGGGGAAGAAACGCCTAATAGCCCCCATCTGACTTCGAGGGAAAAACAGGTGTTGGAACAGCTCATCCTGGGAAAAAGCAATAAGGAGATTGGACTCCTGCTTGGGATCAGCCCTAAAACCGTGTCGGTCCACCGCAGCAGCCTGATGAGAAAACTAAATCTGCACAACAGCATTGAGCTTTTACAATACGTCAATGCACATCAGCTTTTTGGTCTTACTTCATCTTGAAAGAGGAGCATTGCATGGTGCAAGAATTGGATCTTCAGTTTGTGCTCATCCCAGCTGGAAAATTTGTTATTGGGAGCCGTCTCTCCGCCAACTCCAAGACGAATGATGATGAAATACCCCAGCACGAATTATTTATATCGGATTATTACTTGATGCGTTTTCCTGTGACGAACAGCCAATATGCAGTTTTTATGAAGGCTACGGGTCATCGGTACCCACTTTTCTGGGAGGAAGGGAATTACCCTGTAGAGAAGGCGGATCACCCTGTCGTTGGGGTCTCATTCCTGGATGCGGTGGCTTTTTGCCGATGGGGCAGGGAGGTCACGGGGTTGCCCCTTCGTCTGCCAAGCGAGCCTGAATGGGAGAAGGCAGCGCGCGGCACCGAGCCGCGAATTTATCCGTGGGGGAATTCTTGGGAAGATGGGCGGGCGAATATATCAGAATCAAAATTTGGAGGCACATCACCTGTAGGATATTTTTCCCCGTCTGGCGACAGCCCCTTCGGTCTCGCTGAAATGGCTGGCAATGTTCAGCAGTGGACAGGATCATTGTTTGGAAAATATCCATATCATCCTGACGATGGTCGCGAGGAGTACCTATACGAGCTCGAATCGCCAGCATTGTTTCCGAAATTCTATGAGACCGGCGGGACGATGCGCTCAACATCTCAAGAAGCCGGCGCTGGAAAAACCGTCATCCGCGGCGGATCCTGGCGGGAGGGCAGACCGACCAGCCGCTGCGCCTATCGGGGTTGGGCTGCTCCCATGCATCGCAGTGACGATACCGGCTTTCGATGCTGCTATGAGCCTTGAACTTCTGAACTATTGTTTCAGTCTGGATTATTCATCCAGTTCAAATAAGATTGGGATGATCTTTTCCAGGTCTCGGGAAAGTTCAAAATCCTGCGTTTCTTTCAGCTCGAGGATCGGACGATGGAGAATTTGAACTCGCGATCGCGCTGCCCATGATCTCGATTGACTCTTGCTGTTCAGGCGTCAGATCACTCAGCTTCCGGAGAGTTTTCTTGAGCTGAGCCTGCACGATCGCATCGGCATGGCGGTTCAAAGCACAAATCAGATCAGAATGGCGCCTCGCTTCGATCCATCCCTGAAAGCATTCGAGCTCCTTAGAAATGATTGCTTCGACCCGCCGGCTCACAGCAATCGGCAGCGGGTGGCGTTTCAGGACAAGATCTTCGAGGTCATCGATATCCACGAGCCGCACTCCGGGGATTTCCGCAATACACGGGTCGGCGTTGCGTGGTACTGCTAGATCGGCGACAAGCAGAGGGCGTTCCGGGCGGGCTGACATTGCCCGCTCCACGGCTGCGGCATGCAAAACGATGTGCGGGGCTCCAGTGGATGTAATTACGACATCCGCCCGGATAAGGCTCTCAGGCAACTTGTCGAAATGGACAGCCTCGCCGCTAAGCGAAGCAGCCAGCATTTGGGCGCGCTCATAAGTTCGGTTGGCAATCAGGATGCAGTGCAATCCTGATTCACGCATGGCACGAGCTGCCAGCGAGCTGATCTTACCGGCGCCAACCAGCAGCGTGGTCCGACCGTTGAGTGAGCCGAGAATCTCATGTGCCAGCTCAACCACCACAGAAGCAACCGAAAGCCTATCGCAGCTGATCTCGGTTTCATTCCGAACTCGTTTACCAGTCTGCAGCGCAGCTCGAAACAAGGCTGAGAGGTGCGTACCTGCTGTCCCGGCTGAAAGTGCGGCTTCGAATCCGCTTCGAACCTGTCCAAGAATCTCATTCTCTCCGATCACAAGCGAATCCAACCCGGCGGCTACTTGCAGTAAATGCTGAGCTGCCAGTCTTCCCTGGTGGACTGAACAGCTGCGTTCCAGCGTTTCCAACGGGAGGTGAGCGTAGTCAGCCAGATAGTAAAAAATCCGCGAACGGATTTGAAGCAGATCGGAAGAATAGGTATAAATTTCTGTCCGATTGCAGGTTGAAAGCAACACAAACTCCGCATTGTGATCTGAACATGTCCTCTGAAGGTCTTTAAGTGCCTCCTGGAGAAGTTCGGGGTGAATGGCGAATTTTTCACGCACTTCGACTGGAGTTGTGTGGTGGTTTAACCCTACCAACAGGATCGAATCCAGCTTATTTTGATTATTAGCCATTAACGGCCCTCGTTCGGAATAATTTAGCCGCTTTCACCACTGCAGGAGCCCAGGTTGCAGTTGCCTCAGCATGAAGATGTGTATAGCAGGCGAGGATGTTCTGAGAAACCAGCCCATCGCGTTTCGCTCCCATTCCGGCGCCGCGATCCAGCCGCAGAACAGTGATCCGGACATCAGCCACATTTATGATCCGAGAATGATGGAACTCGTGCCCACGCACTGTTGTGCCAATTGGGAAGAAAGGATTATTGGCATCGCAGTATGCCTGTACATAACCGTGGCCCTGAGGTTGGTCGGTCATTTCCACTTCGATTGGGAGCGCACCGACCATCTCCGCCGATTGGCTGCCCCAGTGGATTCGCCGGGCGAGGTACATCAAACCGCCGCATTCTGCATAAATCGGCAAACCAGCGGCTGCTTTTTCCTTGAGCTCTTTGCGCAGGGATTGATTGGCTGAAAGCTGCTCCAAAAACAATTCAGGGAAGCCACCCCCGATAACCAGGCCATCGATGGCTGGCAGACGGCAGTTGTGCAGAGCGTCGATGAAAAACAAATCCGCCCCAGCTTCCTCGAGGGCTTCCAGGTTTTCCGGGTAGTAAAAGCTGAAGGCGCGGTCGCGGATCACGCCCAACCGTACACGATCTGTACTGGCTCGTACGGAACGGATAGCCTGGGTAACCACTCTGGATGCCAGGGGTGGAGACTGATTGGCGATCTCTACCAACGCATTCAAATCCACGTTAGCCTCCACCTCTCGGCGACAGGCTTCGATCGCAGCGGGCAGGTCAGCAGATTCCCCGTGCGGCACCAATCCGAGGTGTCGATCGGGGATCTTCAAACGATCGCTGCGCGGCAGTGCCCCAAGCACGGGTATGCGGCAATATGTTTCGATTGCCTGGCGAAGCTTTTCTTCGTGGCGGGCTTGGGCAACATTGTTCAAGATAACCGCCCTGATTGGAGTATCCGGCTCGAATGTTTGATATCCATGGACCATGGCTGCTGCGCTGCGCGACATGCGCGCCGCGTTGATCACCAGGATCACCGGTGCATGAAGAGTTCTTGCTGTCGCTGCGCTGCTGCCCTGGCCATCCAAATCGATCGAATCGTAAAGGCCGTGATTGCCTTCGATCAGAATGAAATTCGCCCCTTGTGATCCTTTCAGAAAAGCTTGTTTGAGGTCGTCAGGGTTGGATAGGAAAAACGAGTCGAGACTGCGGCAGTCTTTCCCGCAAGCTGCACTCAGCCAGGAAGGATCGATGTAATCCGGCCCCTTTTTAAAAGCCTGGACCCGCAACCCTCGTTTTACCAGAGATGCGCATATTCCCAGTGATACCGTCGTCTTACCGCTACGCCCCTGCGGAGCGGCGATCATGATGCGTGGAATATTACCGGGTCCAGCTGATATCGCTTGCATGTTAAAGCTCAGTTACGGTAATTGCTCCCTCTTCACAACCGGCTTCGCAGGAAAGACATCCAATGCAATCATCGGGGTCTCCGGAAACGACTGCGATCTTCTTGCCGTCTTCTTCGATGAGCGAGAAGAGCTCATTCGGGCAGTTTTCAACGCAATCGCCGCAACCGGCGCATTTTTCGATATCAACGGTAATCATGTACATAGGTATTGCCTCCAAAAGAATAGGGCTATTATTTACCCGATGGACTCGGCCAGATTATGGCTGCCGCCACCAGCTCACTCAAATTTTGGATTTTCACTTTGAGCTTATAATGACGCTTGATCTCATCAAGCTGGTCGAGGCAGTTGTGGCAGGAAGTCGCAATAATTTCTGCCCCTGTGGAAGTGATCTGGTCCGCTTTAACTTTTCCAGCCGCGATCCGGTCTTTTGCAAACTCGGTCATTGAGAGCATCCCTCCGCCGCCTCCACAGCAGAAGTTGTCCACTCCGTGAGGCTCCATCTCAACGAAATCTTTCACTGTGCGGCGTAGAATGTAGCGCGGCTCGTCGATGATACCTCCCTGGCGGGCTTGATTGCACGGATCGTGATAAGTTACTCTCTTGCTGTTTACGTTTGGATCGAGCTTAATTCGGCCTTGCTGAATGTATTCGGCCTGAATCTCGACGAAGCTCTTAACCGGGAAAGTATATGGGTGACCGACCCAGTTCTCACCTTCCCAGCGCTGTGAGCGAAAACCATGCCCACATTCTGCCATAACCAGCATATCTGCGCCGAGGTGATTGACGGCTTTCTCTAAGTTGCTGGCAATCTTCGCAGACGCAACGTCATCTCCTGAAAACAGCCCGTAGTTTGTAGCATCCCAGCTTTCTGTGCTCAATGTCCAGTTTTCACCCGCTGCGTTATAAATCTTTGCAGCAGCCTGGATCAGGTAGGGGAAGTATTTCACTTCCCGAGGATTAAATGTATAGACGAGATGCGACCTGGGCTTGTTAATCGGGATGGTGATGGTTGGATCATTTAGCTCAGCCTGCAGCTCCTCCTCCATCCATTTCACCGTCTCGACAAAGTCCTCTTCGCTCACACCCATGTTGTTGCCTTCTTGAAGGTGGATGTTGACGGTAGCTTTCAATCCTTCCGGGGTCATGTCTATGGCGGTCAGCATCGCGCGCGCAGTCCTGATGATCTGACGAGTATCGACCCCCATCGGGCAGTTAATCACGCAGCGCCCACACATGGTACAGCTACCGAAGGCGGTATATAGCAGCCTTTCAACCATCTCCTGATCCAGCTCAGCAGCGCCTACCCACCCGGGGCTGATCTTCCCAACAGGATCGAAAAGGGAGCGGTATATTTTGCGTACCTGTTCTGCCCGATATGCCGGGATGTATTCTGGTTTTGGATTGGCAACGTAATAATGACAGGAGTCTGCGCATAATCCACAGCGAACGCACACCTCTAATGCTGATTCCAGCTGGCGGTTCAACCGCTGGCGAAGGACATCCAACGCCAAAGCCGCTTTTTCGTCGGTGAGCTGAAAACGTTCATCCGAAAATTTCTCATCCACCATTGAAACCCTCACTCCGAATATTTACCTTTAGGTTGGCCCAGCACACCACGATGACCAAAATTCTTCCCAAAGAAGAATTTCGAGTAAAAGAAATATGCACAATGCCGGATTTTTCCGTACGGGACATAGATACATAGAACCGCCGTCACAATATAGAATACAGGCAGCCAACCCGGCCAGATCAGCACCACAAAAGCCAGCGCGATAAACAAAGACGTCAGGAATACGGAGAAATAATCGTCGGGCAGGCTTATCGCCCGTTCATTTTCTCCGGACATGCGTATAAAGATGCCCGCGAAACCAAACACGGCTCCAAGCCCGGTCAGCGCCATTCCCAGCCAGACCAGTTGTTGTGGAAGCGACTGCAGCCAGGGGGAAATCAATACAAGTGCAAACGCAGCGAAGATTCCTACATGAAAGAAAATCCCCCGGAAGTAAGACGCCCAATGAATTCGGGTGCTTTCTTTTTCCCACGGAGCCATTCCCAACGTGAAGGCGTACAAGACGCCGCGACCGGAAGAACCTTGTGGTCGTGACAGGTCCTTTTTGAACGGTTGAGCCATGATTTTGCGAATCCTGACCAGCAGTCCAAACAGACCTATTACAATTCCGGCTATTGCGATCCAACGGGTAAAACTTAATAAATCCATATCCTCGTCCTTTCAATAACAATAAATCAAAATACCTTTATTCAATCGCAATATTCTCAGTGACTTCCAGCGCTTGTTCCAGCGCAGCCAGGGCATTTTCTGGAATGGATGTAATAAACTCCAGGGCTAATTCGAGCGATGCCCGTGCTGGAGCAAGAGCATCACCGCGAACCCGGGCGGCTTTTGCCATCCCCAACGCCCGCTGGAAGAAGTCCGGATCGCCCGTAGCTGAAGCTAACTCCCGCAGCACAACCGCTTTATCCTCTTCGCGCTCCAGCAGATCCAGTGTTTGAACGGCTGAGTTCGGATCTATCTCTGCCCAGGCAGCGCCAAGTTCTACCAGCGGATATGGATCTTTCAGATTTTCGGCAAGGTCCCAGGCGGATTGGTATTGATCCAGTCCTGTAAGCGCCTGCACCTGATAATAAGCGAGGCTCAGGTTTTCTACAAGTGACGCATTTCCTGTCGTCTTTATGACATCACGCAAAGCTCTTTCGCGCAGAACCGGGACCTGGATGCTCTCGGCAGCACGAGCGGTTTGTTCTTCATCTTCAACCGCCCAACCCGAGGCAATCGCACCCTGGGCGCGGGCCTGCTCGTATGGATCCTGGATTTGAGATGCAGTTTCCCAGGCTCCAGGGTAATCGCCGATTTTAACAGAGCAAGGGTGCGCGCTTCGGGATAAGCCGGATCGATTTGCCCGGCCAGCCGGGTATCGCCGGAGTCAGCAGCCACCTCTGAAAGCGCGTAAGCAAGCTCTGGGCCGGCATATCCATTCAGGGTTTCCAGTGCTTCTGCAAACAGCTCGTTTGACAGGCTGGCGGCGGCAATTTTGCTTATCCCCAGAGCGCGCTGAATCGGATCAGTGATCTGCCTGGCAGCTTCCAGCGCCCTATCCAGCAGATCTTTATTACCGGTTATCGTCGAAATGTCGCGCAACCCCCAGGCGCGCAGTGCCGGATCCCTTACTTCCATAACTGCCTCTAACGCTGCTTGCGGATTAGTTTTTGCCCAGGCGACGGCTACCCTGCGCAAATCCAGGTCGCGGTAGATCCCCTGCTCCGGCATCAGACTTTGATAGGCGCTAAAGAAGATCTCATCTGCTTTCGTTGAATCCACTGGCGCCCATTCTGCGCCGATCAATCCCAGATCCCAGGCTCGCCCGCGAGTGGAATTCAACTCTGCGGCGATTAAACTCGCTTTCTCTAGATTGGCGGGATTGCTTGCTGCGGCTTCGAGCACATTGACAGCCTCACCCCAGAGTGCAGCCGAATTATGCTCGGTTTCGGACGCGGCCTGAAGGGAGGTTTCCAGCGCTTGAAGGCCCATTTCCTTGTCTAGAGCGTCCCATTCGGCGCCGATCTGGCTGAACATCCAGGCACGTGCGTCAGCCCGCCCGGCAGCCGCCGCCGTCCGCGTCGCAGTATCCAGAGCGGTGGCTACAGCCTGCTCCTCGGTTGTAGGATTAACCGTATCCTGGACAACTTCTCTGAAAAGCGGGAGCATGAAGAGGCTAAATACTAGCAGCAAGAATAATCCACTCATCAGATAAAAAGTCAACCGTTTTGAGCGCGAAGCGCCTGCCCTGTATTTGCGGGTATTGTAGAAACCCCAGCCAAGAGAAATCAGCAAGATAACGGTCACAAGCAAGCTGTAGAACAATGCGCGCTGACGTTTTTCAGCATCCATCAGCTGGTTGATCTGAGTCTGGGTCTTGCCCAATTGATACCGAAGCGCCTGAGCCTCAGCTACGAACGCGTCCAGGCTTTGGATCGGGGCATCCAGCAGTCGTGAGTAGGCATCGACTGATTTGGCCTGGCGACTGTCAATGGACGCAGCGGCACTGCTGTTGAGGGCAGCTTTGCCGCGATCGATCGCAAGCAACATCCGTTCAGTGTAATAAATCTCTTCCCGTAGCCGGATAGAGGCCGGGCATGGGCTGATCATGTTCCGGGCGATTCCCCCCGCCAGGCGGTCGGATCGTTCAGGTATGGATCGTCAGGGGCATGACAGCTTACACAATAATTGGCAGGCAGCATAGGCAGCTCAAGGGGAGCAATTTCCTGAGCTGCCTGTGCACCACTTTCGCTCGCGCTGGTGATATTAACTTCAATGAAAAATCCTGCGCTCACCAGGGAAAAGAGGATCAAGGGGATTATAAAGAGCGAAAAGCGTTTTTTCATTCTTTATTTTTTACCCTTCCACCCTGCAGGATCCAGCGAGTTAAAAAGTAATAAATTATCAATGCTGTGATATAGACGGTCATGACGACGATTCCGCCGATCCCGGCGGTGTTGATAAATGCATACCCCAATTGTCCAAGGTCCATCGACGAAAACCTTTCCTCGATTAATCTCCCGCGGCGGCAGGCTGAGGCTCAATCTGCGCCTCTGCCTGCTCTGGGACGGCATCGGCAGTTTCCCAGATCGGGATTATTGGGAAAAAGCGAGTGAAAAGGAAATACAACAGCAGCATTCCGGCAAAGAATGCTGCCGTGATCAGCGCTTCAGTGAGCGTAGGTCGATACACAGCCTGCCCATTTACGGTGAGGATGCGCGGGCTGACCTCGGAAGGGACGATCACGATAAAGCGCTCGATCCACATCCCAACATTGATCAGGATCGAGGCGGCGACCATCCAGCCGATATGGTTTTTCCCTTTGAAAACGTAAATAAACAAAGGCAGGACGAACACCAGCAGCACCATTCCCCAGAACATCAACGCATAAGTTCCCGTGAATTTATCCTTCAGGATGACCATCTCCTCTTTCATGTTGCCGTAACCTGCAGTGAGGTACTCGGCGATGATCATGTAAATCCAGCCCAGCGTAAAGGTGATTAAAAGCTTTCGGAGCGAATTAAACAGGTTGATAGTAAGTACTTTTTCAAAATGATAGGTTTTTCGGAGGATGGAAAGCACGATAACCACGGCAGCCGTGCCGGAAAGGATCGCTCCAAGTAGAAAAAACGGCCCGATCAATGCTGTGTGCCAGCCTGGTTGGAGAGTCATCCCGAACATCCACGATACCACGGTATGCACAGTGACGACGAGCATGGTCATGAAGATCGCCATCCCATCCAGCACTTTCTCAAGCCGGTGGAATTGCTCGGGATTCCCCTTCCAACCAAGCGCGAGGATTTCGTACATCCGCTTTTGCCATCTTGGGAGAGTAGTCAGACGGTCGCGTAACAGGGCTATATCCGGCAGCAAAGACAGGTAGAAAAAGACGATGCTGGACATGAAATATAAGCCTACTGCTGTGAAATCCCACAGGATCGGTGATTGATATCGGCCGTACAAAATTACGTTCAGGATCCGCTCCGGCCGACCCAGGTCCACGAAGATCGCGATAGCGCCGAAGGGCAGGCTGAAGATCGTGATGGCTTCTGCGGCGCGAGTGAGCGGCTTGCGCCAGCCTTGCCCGGCGATGCGCAGGATTGCAGAGATGAACGTACCGGAATGCGCCAGGCCGATAAAGAAAACAAAGTTGGTGATATATACACCCCAATACACCGGGCGGTTCAACCCGGTGACGCCCAATCCCAGAACATATTGGCGGATCCAGGCGCCAATGCCTAATAAGACAATACCACCCAGGATTATCCATATCAGGCTGTCAACCATATTGGGTTTACGGATTGGCGCCAGGATGACGGCTTCGTTTTTATTCTCTGGATGCATGGCTCTCTCTCAACCCTGTTTCAAGTAATAAACCTTTGGCTCGGTACCCAATTCTTCCTGCAGACGAAAAGCGCGCGGGCTGTGAGCAAGTTTTGTGACCAGGCTGTTCGGGTCGTCCAGGTCCCCAAAATAGCGGGCATGGCCTGTGCAGGTCTGGACGCAGGCCGGGATGTAATCAGTCGCCTGGAATGATCGCCCGCTGGCTGCGGCAGAATTGCGCGCTTTTCGCAGGCGCTGGATGCAGAAGGTGCATTTTTCCACCACGCCTCGGGGCCGAGGCGCGACCTCGGGGTCCGGATTCAGGTGGGATTGCAGCCCTTCCGGCCATTCAGGCGCATACCAGTTGAAATAGCGGATGGTGTAGGGACAGGCGACCGTGCACATGCGGCAGCCGATGCAGCGGTTGTAGTCGATCACGACGATCCCTTCATCGTTAATATAAGTTGCCCGGACAGGACAGACATGCGTGCAGGGCGGGTTGTCGCAGTGCATGCACGGCCGAGGGATCAAGGTGACGACCGCATGCGGGTATTCGCCTTCGACAAACTGCAGGACTTCGTTCCAAAGGATCGTTCTGCCAAGCTCTGATTCAGCAGGGCCCGCGACCGGCGTGTTGTTTTCCATCCGGCATGCTACGGTGCAGCTCTGGCAGGCAAAGCATTTATCCAGATCGATAACCATTCCCCAGCGGGGCATACCAACCTCCAAAAAGATATTTCCAGACCGGCAAATTCATCCGTGATATTCCTGTTATTCTTCCGACCGAACTATTTTTACCCGAACTGGGCTGGTCACTGCCTGACCGCTCTGGAGCTCACTTCCGCTCAGGACGAGCCGATTCGGATTAACTCCAACGGTCAGATCTTTGGTGGAGTTTCGACCCCAACGAATGTTTGTGCGGTGTCCCTGTCCGGACGGCATGAACACTACCCCCGGCCAAAGTCCAGGATAAATCTGGACGGAGACCTGCAACCTTCCCGCTGGCGATTCCACCCAGTACGAGGTCGCCGTTCGTAATTTCAAGTGCTTCAGCAGTTGCTGGATTGATTTCGACCCAGCTGGACCATTTGACGTTGTTCTGCAGGCCGTAGCATTCTTGAAGTGAGGGGATGATTCCCTGCCAAATGGAGGACTGGGTTATGAGCGATTGAGTAACCAGTAAAAATGGATATTCCTGAACCAGCGAGCTGTCGCCTTCGAGGACAGCTGATAACTCAAAGTGGGGGAGAAATGCGATGTCGCCGTTCTTCTGATAATCACGAAGCGAATAGAGCTCTCTGGAGAAGAGGTCATAGCGGCCGTCTTTGGGAGCTTTCAGGCGGTCGCGCCCAACAACGTTTGCCCATGCAGTGCTGCCAGGCTCGGCGTTGAAATACACCATTTCTGACCAGCAACCGTTTGCTTCTAACTTATCCCACTCCAGAGGAGCGCCTGAAAGTCGATACTCGACCAAGGCTTTGTAATCCGGCCACGGCAGCGCTTCGGCAGTTGAACCGCCTAACTTCGCTGCGAGCTCAATCCACACATCGCCAGGGTTGCGCGTGTCAAGGATTTGATCGACGACTGGCTTTCTCAAAGAGATGCCTGCATAACCGACACCTTCCATGTAATCATCGCCCCAAATTTCAAGGAATGTGCTCGCAGGTAAAATCAAGTCCGAATGTGCGGCGCTCTCGTCTAAAATGGACGAAAAGCTGACGACGAATGGGACCTTCATAAGAGCCTGTGCAAACCGCCCGCCGTCTGGCAGCTCAAAAACCGGATTGGTATCTAAAAGTATAAGCGCTTGAATTGGATATGGTTGATCAGCCAGGATATTGTCTGCAACATTTTGATAAGCTGACCCTGCAAGCGGGAATCCAAGCGATCCTGCGCCATCGATACGGCCATGGCTCAGTCCATTCAGAGATATCTCATCCTGCTGATAACCGGGCCAGTCCTTCATTGGGGCAAAGCGCTGGGTGAGCACGCCTCCGGCGATGTCAATCGAGCCTACCAGGGCATTCAAGGCGTGGACTGCCATGGCGGTGTAGAGGCTGTTCCCGCTGTTCAGCGCACCCGGCTCGTTCGGCATCACCGCAACAGCAGGTCTGTTTGTCGCAAATTCACCTGCCAGCCGGGCAATCGTCTCTGTCGGCACACCGCAGATGCTTGAAGCTCGTTCGAGGGTATATTGTTCGAGCACGAGGTGTTTGTAGCCCATATGGGTGTTGCCGTCTTCATCTTCAAAATCCTCAAAACCGAAGGTGAAGTCGCGCACGAAATTCGAATCATGCAGGCTGCTGTTGAGGATTACATTTGCCATCCCCAGAGCCAATGCCGCGTAGGTGCCGGGTCGAATCGGGATCCACTCATCGGCTTTGATCCCGGTTAGAGCCATGCGTGGGTTTACGGCGACTATTTTTCCTCGCTGCGGTCGTCCGCGGCGCATAAATGCAGCCGCGCCCAAATATACGATGACGTTTCGGTTTGATTCGAGCAGATCGCCGCCAAAAGTCATCACATAGTTGGCATTGTTCAGGTCGTAGACAGGGAGGCCGTTGATCCCCTGGGTCAAGAACATCGCCTGACGGACGGACTGCTCTCCAAGGCTGGCTTGTGAGATGATATTTGGAGAACCATAAGCCTGCATGAATTGATTGACCAAACCACGCATCTGCCCGCGCAATTCTCCATGCATTAGCGCGACGGTGTGAGGCTGTCCTTTTTCTCGAAGAGCGGCGAGTTTTTCGACGACATTTCCAAGTGCTTCTTCCCAGGATATCTCCTGCCAATCACCAGAACCGCGGGCACCCGTCTGGACCCGCGGGTGCTTGATACGCTCCGGACTGTAGAGCATCTCGAGAGAGGCTTGAGCCCTCAGGCAGCAGACCCCCTGATTAAGCGGATGCAGCGGATTTCCTTCGACTTTCACAGCTTTCCCGGAAGCCACCCGGACATCCAGGCCGCAGCCGGATGGGCAAAGGGCGCAGGTCGTCTTTGCGATCATTTCGGCATCACCTAACGCTGACCCCGTCATCCCTATGCCAGAACCATTTCTGATCCCCTGTTTGAGAGCGAATGCTGTGGCTCCCAGCACAGCTGCAGCAGTCCCAACCTTTAAGAAATCACGCCGCTGGAAATTTTCACCGGATTTCTGGTTATTGTTTTCTTGATTATCCATCTCGCTAATTTCCATCGAAATCACTCAACCAGGAATGGATTTCTCTGGCCTCCTGGACTTCAAGCTTCAGCGTTTGAGCAACGGGAATCGGCTGGTCTCCAGCAAGGAAATCCTGCGGGTCAACGTCCAGCTTTATTCCAAGGATATCCAGCGAGTCGGTCAATGAAGGAACGACCCCCGGTTTACCATCGCCGACCCAGGCCTGACCGCGCGGCCCACGCGGCCCTCCACCCGATGGGCTGAGGTGGCAGGTTGCGCATGGCTCACCGGTCTGAGCTGAATATTCGGGAAGGGCACTTACCGCCTTCGGATAGGCGACAAGCGCGGCTGCCATTCCGAAAAGGAGTGCCAGAAAAAATAGGAAGAACCTAGATGGTTTCATCCGCATCTCCATTTGAAGCTCAATACGAAGTTCGTATCAAAAAACGCCTTTTTCATCAAGAAGTCTCGCCGACGATCACCATATCCGCTTCGACTTTCACTGGAATTTGCTCCAGCGGAACCGGCGGAGGCCCGGCAATCACTTCACCAAATTCATCGAAACGGCCATCATGACAGGGGCAGTAAAATTCCTTGTTCTCCGCCTGCCACTCTACGGTGCAGCCCAAATGCGTGCAAATTAGAGAGAATGCCCGGATGCTTTCTGGTGTGCGGATCACCAATACCGAAGTACCGCCGTATTCCACTGCTTTTTGACCCCCGACAGGAAGCTCAGATAATTTGAATTGGACCGGATCTGCTTCCTGGATGGCATTTTGTGCTGGGAAGATTCTGGTTTGAACCAGAGTGCCCAGCCAGGCAGCGCCCAATGCAGCTAGGCCGAGCTGGATAAACTGCCGTCGGGAGCTGAAGGCGGACGGAAAGCCGGGTGCTGGGGGTTTGGTTGTGATGTCTTCGCTCATCTTGTGGATCTCATGGGATTTCGATTTCGACAGCGCCGATGCCGGCATAGCTGTGGCAGTTATTGCACGAGCGTTCGACTTGATGGCAGTACTGGCAGTCGGCTTTGGATATGTCACCACGGTTGACGACATCTTTATGATGAGTCCGCCAGTAGTCCAGCGGATTGTGGGTCTCAGGAGCCGCATAACGAGGCGAGATATAAACTGACAAGGGTCCTGGGCCGTCTTTTTCTGGCTTTTCCACCGGGTTGGGGTAAAAACCCACAATCAGGGTAAGCAGGATCAACACAGCGAAAATCAGAGCAGCTTTTCTCATCGGTATCCTCAAACTTCTGGGTCCCTGATCAAAGGATTAACGCCTTCGTGAATAGGTCGATCACACCGCCGACTTTAACCGGCACATCCCAATAATGCATTGATTCCGGAAGCTGGGCTTTGCAGATCGCGCAGATGGTCGCCAGATAATTTGCCTTGGAGTGTTTTACCGCCAGGGCGCGCGGTTTACCGCCAGCCATCCGGACGGGCATGAGCTCGTCGGTCAGCATACCCCCTCCAGCTCCGCAGCAGAAGGTTTTTTCACGGATGGTGTTCGCCGGCATCTCAACAAAGCGGTTGACACAGGCGCGCAGGATTTCGCGCGGCTCCTCGATAAGCTGACCTGCACGAGCAGGATTGCATGGATCGTGATAGGTGACAAGGTACTCATCATTGGCAGATTTATCCAGCCGACCTTTAAATGCGCCCTTGCGCAGCATATCGACCATGAACTGGCTGATGTGGTAGGGGTAAGGCGGATCGAACATATCCATGGGTCCGTTCAACGTCGGTGTCAGGATGCCGCCGCGCCAGGCATGTCCGCACTCGCCCCAAATGATCGTCTTGACCCCCAGCATGCGCGCCGCATCGATGATCCGACGGTTCACCTTCTTTAGGTTCTGGTAGTTCAAGAAAAGGCCAAAATTTCCGCCTTCGTTGCAGTATGTGCTGGTCGTCCAGCGAATACCCAGGTAGTGGAACAGGACTTCCATATCCGATCATCGTGTCCACATTGGCGAAATTATCCGCAGAAGGGGGGACCAGCAGCACATCTGCACCTTCGTCATCGACCGGGAAGCGGATCGGCTTCCCGATCTCTTCCTCGACATCTTGCTCCAGAAATTCGCAGTTGTCCTTCCATGCTGCAGGAGGAATGCCCAGGTTGTTGCCGCGCTCGTAGACCTTCGCAACCACTTCAGTCACATATTTGGTGGAAACACCGATGCTGCACATGATTTCGCGCGCAGCCATGGTGATCTCGGCAGTATCAATCCCATATGGGCAGAAGACTGAGCAGCGCCGGCACTCCGAGCACTGGTAGAAATAGGTGTACCACTTATTCAGCATCTGATCATCGAGTTCCGCCCATCCGCCCAATTCGGCCGGAAGCTGCCCCGCCGGCGTAAAATAGCGCCGGTAGACCTGGCGGAGCAGCTCGGCCCGGGCGACCGGGAAGTTCTGCGGGTCGCCCGTTCCCAGGTAAAACTGGCATTTATCGGTGCAGGCGCCACAGCGCACGCAGATGTCCATGTAGACCCGAAGCGCCTTGTTCTTGTTCAAGAGCTCGCCGAGCTTGGCGACTGCCTTTTCCTGCCAATCAGACACGCGCTCGGTCGGGAGATCGATCATACTGGTGTCTTTTGGCTTGCTTGGGTAGCAATGAACCTCTCTGGAAGCATGCTCACGCAGCTCTGGAGCAGCCAGGATGCCGTCCTTTGCCGGGTCTTTTACGATTGGGGTCTCATCGAATTTCGCCAATGGTTGTACTCCAATAATCAGTTCAGGATAGGCATGACTGCGACCTGAAAGGTCAGATTAATCACCTGCTGCCTGGTCCCAGGGATTAATATAGCGCTTACCGCGTTTTTGGACCTGGTAAGGCTGGTTGCGCGACGGGCTGAAGAAGATTCCCCCGGCGTGCAGCAGCTTGCTGGATGGGAAGTAGATCATCAGCATAAGCACCAGGAAATAATGGACCAGAAACAACGGATGTTTCGGCGGTTCGACCGGGCTGAAAGTCAGCAACCCCAGCGTAAAGGCTTTAACATCTACGATGTTAACATGCAGCCAATAGCTTACCAGGATGCCGGTCCCTGCAATCAGTCCCAACAAGGCCAGGGCGAAATAATCAGGAATATTTGAAATGTAAAGGCTGCGAGGAAGGGCTAATCGACGCCAGAGCAGGAAAAGGATCGTCGCGCTGAACACGTAGCCAAAAGCCAACGCGACTGTCTCCATATAAAGGACCAATCCTGGGACAGGGTATGTAAAATATCGAAAATGACGAAACAAAATTGCGCCGAGGGCGAAATGAAAAATCCAGGCACCGAGCCAGAGCAGCCGGTCGGCTTTAAACAAGTTGGGAAAGATCAAGGCATCTCCAGCCATGCGCAGCAGCACCCCGCCTTCGTTTTCCGGGGCGGGGGTTACGACCTCGGGCCAGGGCATGGGTGTGCGCAGGTAGCCGAACAGCTTGCCCAGCAGTCCAAGCATGAAGGCAAGAATCGCGAAATAGGAAAACCCGGTGAGAAAAACCGAGAAAAGATCCCACACGACAGCATTACTATCCATGAAGATTGCCTCAAATATGATTAACATGGTAGGGGTCAGGGATCAGGATAGAATAACAATGCCCTGCCCCCGACCCCTACCAGTAAAATTCACCTCTGTTAATGGTTCGATAGTCTGTTTAAAATCACCAGGACTGGATCAGACACAGCCAGTCGGTTTGGGAAGTCCGGCAATCTTGCAGGCGCCCTTTGCCGGCCCGCTGGGGAACATTTCGTAGATGTCCTTAAGTGGGAATCCGGTTTCTTTGCAGAGCTTGCGGATCATCGGCGCGATCCCGAATTGCTTGATAATAATCGCGCAGGTAGTTGATGACCTTCCAATGGTCTTCGGTCAGCTCGGGGACGTCCTCGGTCTTGGCGATCACTTCTGCCAGTGCCTCGCTCCATTTATCGGGTTCCTGGATGAAGCCATCTTCATCGACTTCAAATTGAACTCCATTAACATCAATTACGGACATATACTGACCTCCAATTATTGAATTACCGGGTCAGGAACCGGTTTCTGACAGAAATCGGTTCCTGAATAGGTTAGGCATCCGGGAGCTTGATAAACGTTGCGCCGCCGAAGGAAGTGAACTCCAGAGTGCCTTCGTTCACCAGATCGGAGAGCGCTTTCTTGGCGACTTGATTCTCCAATTCCCAGCCCATTCGCAACGTCCCGGCTGGTGAGCATTTTATTCTTCTGCTTGAAGAAATCAACGATCTGTTCTTTCAGTTCATCGGTCACTTCGTCAGTCATTATGACATCCCTTTTACCACTTGAACGTGGGCGTCGACCGGAATGTTTCAGATGCCAGCGTGAAGTCGTCGATGAGTTGGACGGAGAACTGGATACCGGTCAACGTAAAGAATCGCTCCCAACCAATGCGGTCAATCCATTCACCCATGCGCTCGTGCTTATGAGCATGGCTCGCCCAGGTCTCAACAATATTGCGCACTGCATCGGTTACTTCCGGCCAGCGCGGCGGATTATTGGGCAGAAATGGGATCACCAGGCGCGAGAATTTTGGCGGAGTCCGGGCGCTGGATATCTTACCGCCCACCCAGATCGAAACGCCGTCGCCGACCGGGTCAGCGACCGGCATTCCGGGGCACATGGTATAGCAGTTGCCGCAGTACATGCATTTTGCTTCGTTGACTACCAGGGACTTGTTTTTTGGGTCGGGCCGGATGGCGCCGGTTGGGCAGGCTGCGATCACGTTCGGAATTTCGCACTTGGCGCGGACAAGATCATCGTTGATTTTGGGCGGTTTGCGGTGGATGCCCAGGATGGCGATATCTGAGCAGTGGACAGCACCGCACATATTCAAGCAGCAGGCCAGCGAAATGCGGCAGTAAGCCGGCAGTTTCATATCCACGAAGTATTCGTAAGGTCGTCCATCACTGATTTGACAATCCCGGAGGCGTCTGTGGCAGGGGTATGGCAGTGGATCCAACCCTGTGTATGAACTGGATTGCTGATTGCGTGACCGGTACCACCGACGGAAAAACCATTTGCCTTCAGGTGATGCTATCAACGGCTCGACCTGTGTCCTTATCTGAAACCAGGAACTCGAGATTATGCCGGCTGGTGAAGCGCAAGATGACCTCCGCAGAACTTGTCGGCGATTTCACAGACATCCCGGATCCAATCGGTGCTGACCAGGCGGGCTGAGCCGACCCGACGGTATAGATCTCTTCGCCTGACTCAGCAACATGCCTGAGCACACCGGGTTTGACGCGTTCATGGTAGAGCCACTGCCCGTAATTATTCTGAATGACAGGCGGCAGCATATCTTTGTAATAAGGAGGTCCAAAATCGGTGCGGGTCCATCATTTCACCTCCTCAGGGTCCCAGAAGTAATAGGGATTGGCACGCGGGGCTCGGATCATCTGCGGCACAGGCGGAAGATCAATCGCTTTCAAGAATGCGCGCATACCCATGCGGTTGATCAGCTCGCCGAGGCGCTCGCGCATCTTTCCGTTCTCATCCCACCAATCCCAGATCTTGCGGATCAGGTCCTTGATTTCGTCATAGGGCGGCTCCATTTTGATAAATGGAACGATAACCCAGGAGAGCAGCGCGCCGTGCACGATCGGGGCTTTTCCGCCAACCAGAAGGGTGGCGCCTCGATCTTTACCGACCCGCAGAGCCTTTGGCATGATGTTGATACAGTGCATACAGCGGTTGCATTCTCCGTCATCGATCTTCAGAGTCTTTGTCGCCTGCATCCCAATGCATGCAGCCGGTGGGGCACAGGTCAACTACCTCGGACTGGATGTCCACTCCCGTTGTTCGCATATTGGGCTGCTTCGGCCGGATTGATCCGGATGGCATCTCGCCAGGTGCCAACGATGGCGATATCGGAACGAGGCACCGAGGCCACACAGTCATTCGGGCAGCCGGAAATTTTGATCTTGGATTTATACGGGAACATCGGGCGGTGGAGCTCGTCCTGGAATTCCAATGTAATGTTGTGAAGCAGTTCGAGCGTATCGATACAGGCATACTCACAGCGCGCTGGCCCTACACAGGCAGCTCGGCGTGCGCATGTCGCTGCCTGATCCACCCAGGTCAAAACCGATCTCCGCCAGGTCGTCGAAACAGGGCTGCAAGGCGCTGGTTGGGGCGCCAAGCAGGATGATATCGCCGGTTGCGCCGTGCATATTCGTCAGGCCACTGCCGTGCTTGTCCCAGACATCGCAAAGCTGGCGCAGTTTATCGGTCGTATAAAACCAACCCGAGGGCATATTGACGCGGAAGGTATGGAATTCGGCGACATTTGGAAATTCTTCCGGGCAGGTCGGAGTAGCGGCCAATAACGCCGCCGCCATAGCCCTGCACGCCAACGATGCCGCCATGCTTCCAATGGCCGATTTGATCTTCATAGGATCGCTCCAACTGGCGCAGCAGATCATGGGCAGATTCGTTTTTTTCCGCTGCCCGCTTCATTTCAGTTACAAAACTGGGCCAGGGGCCTTCTTCAAGCTGGTCCAGCAAGGGGGTTTCAGGATCGTTTTCTTTTGCCATGTTGCACACCTCCTTGTGATCTTCTCTTTGCAGGAAGAGGGAAAGCGGTTGGATCACAACGAACGCTTTCCCTCCCGTGCCCTACCTTCGAGAACGGCCGATAGCAGAATGTTTTTTGAAAGGACTTTTATTATTCAGATGATCTCACAAAAAAAGACCCGAGAACTGAGCTATAAACTGGGCGGGAACAGAAAACCGAAGATGATATAGGAAACAATCAGGGCCAGTACGGTGTTGAAGACTGTCACGATCAGGTATACGATGATCGGCGACCAGCCCATCTTCCTTAATCGAGCCAACTGAGAGCTCGAGGCCCATGCAGACAAAAGCCAGGCAGAATGCCCAATCTTTCACCGCCGCAATTGCCTTGCTGGCGTCTTTGCTGATCCATCCGAAGGTGAACAGCAAGGAAGCAACGATGAAGCCCAGGACGAATTTCGGGAAACGCTTCCAGATGATCGAAGCGCTGGGTTTTTCCTTTGCCTTCGACGACGGTGGAGAAATAGAGCGCAAGCAGGAAGGCTACCAGGCCGATCAGGACGTTCTGAGTTGACTTGACGATCGTCGCGATTTTCTGAGCGGTTTCACCATAGATCGTGCCGGCGCCGACGACTGCTGCAGTGGTATCGACGTTACCGCCGAAGAATGCGCCGGCAACTTCTTGGGCAAATTCAACGAGGTTGCGATCATCGGAGCGATGATCATCAAGGGTAAGGCGGTGATGATCACCAGGGTAGTGATGTAGGTGATCTCCTCTTTCTTTGCTGCCACCGAGCCGGCTGCCGCAATCGCAGCAGAGACACCGCAGATGGAAACGGCAGTGGACATGACCGCCCGCAGTGTGTCGGGCAGGCCGAACTTGCCGCTAAGCCACCAGCAGAAAAAGTAGACCGCGGTCACCATGATCACACCCTGGAGGATTGCGCCGAAAGCGGCCGTGACGATTACCTTGAAGCTTATCGTTGCGCCTAAAAGAACAAGACCGATCTTCAGGAAGAGCTCGGTGCGGAAGCCGGGCTTGAGGAAATCGTACACCTTGACAGCCTTAAAAATCCAGTTGAAGATTAAGCCAATTAATGCTGCCCACAGAGGATACTCCAGTGCTTTACCCGGGATACCCAGGCCGATATTTTCAACACCGTAAACCTGCATTTTCAACCAGCGAGCGACGAAGGCAAGCACGATAACGACGGCAAAGCCGACAATGAATTGAACGGTCAAATTATCCGACTGAGTTTGTTTTACGTTATTTGTAGCCATGTCAGTTTATCCTCATCTTCCTGTGGATTCCTAAAAGGCCATCCAGGTGGGTGCAATAACACCGATCATCGCCAGGATGATTATCACGAACGCGAGAATTGTGGCAAGCCAATCTTCGTTTATTGCTTTCATGGCATTTTCTCCTGATTATTGGAAATCGAGATAATAAATGTGGGGGTAATTTGATTTTTGGATGGTATTGGTGGAATTCAGCGCAAGGTTCGGCCATCCAGGTCCCGATCCCTGAGCTTTAGAGAAGATCAGGTCTTTGAAGCACCTCCCTCTGAGAGGAATCGATTCTTCGGATGATTGGAATGAACCAGCTACATTTATCATCCAGCCTTCATCCCTCCCGGTAGAATCAAGATAATTTATAGACTTTTCAGGACAGGAAAGATTTCCTGTGTTTGATTCTAGTTGGTTTGGTGAATGAGAGATATATGAATGGTCTTAAGCCAATCTAAGTAAATTCTTAGCTGCAAGGACAGTGACCGAGCGCAGATTCCCCCTGGGTATGGAAAAATAAATTACCGGATCATCATCTTGAAGCAGAGTTTTGGCCGATCTGCCTGAAGAAATGATATGAAATGATCAAAATGCCAGCCAATCCAATTACACCAGCGAAAATTTGAGCAGTCCGTTCGATCACAAGCAGAAAAATCAGGTCAGCCATTAATAGCAAAGCCCATCCTGCAAACAGCAGCCAGCGGCGCTGAACCAGATTAGAAATTGAAAAGCTGAACAGTAAAAATAAAATGCCGATATAAATCTGGTTTTCCAGAGAACCGACCCAATCCCAATCTGCAGCCCAGGCGATTATTAACAAGACGCCAATTACCAGCGGAACAAGGGTGAGTGAAAGGATGATATTCTGCCAGGCCGGTTTCGGCTCTTTGCTCTGGATTTTCTTCTTTGAGACATTTTTCTTCGCAGCCACGACTTACTCCTGTGTTGCCTTCAGAACTTGATTATAATCGTTTTGAGAACTCCGCCAAATAGATAGGCTCTAAAACCATGTTCAAGATGATCAGCCAGGCATTCCAAAAGAATCCACCTAGAAAATTCCGATTAATCCAAATTGAGCCGGCATTGGATTGCTATTTGGATTGTGTGATGTGCCCATGGAGTGAAATCCGCCCAAAAGGGGCGATCATGACCTGGGACACCTTCATGCGCATCGCACCGAATTTTCCAATGGCTGAAAATATCGATCTCACGGGGGGTGGGGAGCCGTTGCGAAATCCGCACCTGAACGATATGGTCAGGAAAATAAAAGAATCCGGCTGCGTCGTGGGTTACAGCACGAACGGCACACAGCTCACTTCTAAGCTTTCGGAAGAACTACTGGATATCGGACAGGATTGGATTTCATTCTCTGTCGATGCAGCTTCCGCTGATCTATACCAGAAAATCCGGCGCGGAGGGCATTTCCAGGATGTGATCGATAATATTTCCGGTCTGCGAGATAATAAATTAAGGCGAAAGAGCCAGACTCCACGAATGCTGATGGTTTTTGTGATGATGATCGGTGAGCAGCAAAACTACCAAGAGCTGCCGGATTTCATCGATCTGGCTCACGAGCTGGGGGTCGAGCAGGTTGTAGCGAAAAACCTGGATGTGATCCTGAAAGATGGTGACGACCAGCGCCGGTTCTTCTCCCACGACGGAGAACCAGCAGTTGAAATCCAAGCCGCTCTCATGGATGCGCGCCAACGTGCCCGGAAACATGGGATAGGGCTGCGGTTTTATAATCTTCATCCAGAAGAGGTGGCTGTATGCGAGCACAATCCGCTGCACAGCGTTTTCGTGAATTGGGAGGGCTTCGTTTCACCTTGCATCACCCTCTGCTATGCAGAGAAGCGCTATTTTAATGGCGAGCGCGTGAATGCGCCATGCCAGCGTTTTGGAGATATCCGCATGGAAACTCTGGGGGACATCTGGGATAAACCTGCTTACCATCAGTTTCGGCGATTTTTTGAAAACCGGCTGCGGAGAGAAAACCAGGCAGCAATCGACCTCATGTTAGGAGGAACAGCTGCAGACAATTTTTTCTCCCCGGCTCCGGAAGGATGCCGTACGTGCTACTACCTGTACGGCGTTTGAAGATGAACGTTGAATGGTCAGGATGAGCCAGACAGATTCTGCACAGTTGAAAGCCGAACTATTCCATTTGCTCGAGGAAGGCCAGATGGATCAGGTTGCTGCTCTGGCGGACTGCAATCCCCGCCTGCTCAGCAGGCTGACAGCGCTCTTGTACCACCCGGATGATCTGATCGGTTGGCGCGCAGTCGATTCGCTGGGTGCTGCCGCACGCCGGATTGCTGATCGAGACCCTGAGCTGGTCCGCGTTCACCTGCGCCGGCTTTTCTGGCTGGTGAACGATGAATCCGGGGCTATTGGCTGGCGCGCCCCGGAAGCAATCGGTGAAATCCTCTTTCAGTGTCGAGGTCAATTTGACGAATTCGTCTCGCCGCTGATTTATTTATTGGACATGGAGCCAGAAGACGCCCCTCGATTTCGCGCCGGAACGCTTTGGGCGATTGGTCGGATTGGATCAGGCAGACCCAACCTGGCAGACCCGGTTCTTGAATTGATTCAATCCTGTCTGAAAGGAACTGACTCTCAGACGCGAGGGATGGCAGTCTGGTGCCTGAGCCAGATTGGTTTGCGCATACCGATCGAAGACATGAAGCAGCTGACCACGGATATCGGAAACGTGGTGCTTTATCAGGGAGGTTACCTCGTCCAAACGACTGTTGGAGAACTCGCAGCTTGTTATCGAGCAGAAGTCTCTGCCCGTCAAAATTGATCAATGGACCAAGGAAGCAAGTATCGTTGATGAGGCCAAAAACCACCCCGTTGGGATCTCGGATGACTTCGCCGAAACGCACCTCGCGTTACCGCAGCCCGGCAGTCAGCAGCGCTGGCGGATCAGGTTAGGCCAATTCTGAGATCACGTTCCGGATGAAGCCAGCCGTGTCCCAATCCAGAAGTTGATCGCTGGCATACATCACGAGCAAGAGTTACAAGTTTTATACCATTTTCATCGATAGAGCCGATAGAAATATTGAAAAATTGGTCTAATTGGACTATAATGAGAGTCCTTGCAGCAGAAATTGGCTGCTGGCTGAAAAAAAGTAAACAAAAATTTCTCCCCTGTCTTTCTTTTGGGAGATTGTTGAAATCAAAGATTTCATTAGTCAATCATTGAGGGGAAAATCTTGATGCTGCGGGACCAGGCCGTCAATACGGTGGGGAAAATAAATATTCTCTTTGTATTGTGTGCTTTCGCGGTACTCAGCACTGGCTGTTCGAATTCCCCTATCCCGTCCCGAGACCAATCCTCCATCCATTTCGATATCGACCCGATGTTTGAAGAAGCCTATAAGGTTTGGGGTGGCAAAGATGTATTCGGTGTTCCAATCTCGCCGTCCCAAATCGATGAGAATATTACAACCCAGTTTTTTGAAGCGGGAAAATTTATTTACGATGAAGATGCTCCGACAATGAGCCTGTATCGCCTGGCTCCCCTTGGCCTTGAGATGGGAGTTCAGGAGCCAGCGGTGGCTCCTCCTGACGACCCAGAGGTGCACTACGTCTTTGGGCATACAATAGCCCCGGAGTTCTACCCGCTTTATCAAAAACTGGGAGCCAATGTAGTCGGGAAACCGCTCACCGAGCCGCGTTATAACCTCATCCGCCAGCGAAAGGAGCAGCTGTTCGAAAACCTTGGTTTTTATACCATCGAAGGGTCTGCTCAAGTACGTCTGCTGGCATATGGAATCTGGGCTTGCGGGAAAAATTGCAGTTATGAGCAGACTGCAGATCAATCTGCGATCGACATTTCCAGTTATATCGATCCTGCATTTGATAGCTTCGTCCGCAATTTAGGCGCAGATTTTACTGGTTTTGCGCTGGCAGACGCTTACCAGACGGATGATGGGAAATGGGAGCAGATCTTAGAAAATGTCGTCCTTGTTGCGGATAACCAAGCGAATCCTGAAGAAATCCAGCTTCGTCCCCTCAGTGAAAAATTGGATATACCGGTAGACGCACCCCTTCCCCGGGCTGGGGCGCCTGACCGCTACTTTTACACGGTTGATGGTGGTAACGGCTACGAAATTCCCGTGTTATTTTATGAATACATCGAAAAACATGGGGATATCACGCTATTTGGACCGCCGATTACCCATTACAGGCACCTTGAAGACCAGATATACCATCAATGTTTTCAATATTTATGTTTAATGTACGACCCATCGGCTACAGAAGACGCACGCGTTCGGCCTGAGCCGTTGGGATATGCTTACCGTGTGCTTTACTATCAACCAACCACCAAGCAAGAATCTGAGATCTCAACGCCGGAAGCACCAGAATCTGACACCGTGCCGCTGGTTGAAATCTCTCCGACTTCTTCTCCCGAGACTGCTCCACAGCCTAATGAAAGTCCGGAACCTGCTTCTTCGCTCCCCGCACCTCCAGCTAGTCCGGTTGGGTTGGAAAATGATGATCCAAAATCGACAGGCGCAGACCGTGAGATTGAAATCCGAATCTGGCAGCGTTCCCTGGTGGTAGACCAGCAGAAGGGCCAGAAAATTGAGGTTTGGGTGGTCGAAGACGGGAAACCATTAATCAATAAGAAGATTGAATTAACTGTAAGTATGCCGGATGGGGGTGAACAAGTCGTAGAAATGCCGCCTACCGGTTGGAACGGCCAAACCAGCGTTCTCCTGCCCGAAATAAAGGCTTTGAACGGCACAATCGTGCCTTTCAAAGCTTGCTACAAGGATATTTCTGGGCTCAGAGTATGCTTTGCAGATATTTTTGTAATCTGGGATCCCCAATAACTCAGGAAAATTCACCCGGCAGATGAGGCAGGTCAATACTTGCTTCATCGCAGAATAACATCGCCCGTTCGATGACGTTACGCAGTTCGCGGATGTTGCCTGGCCATTCGTGCGTCATCATGGCATTCATTGCGCGCGGTGTAATATCATTGACGTTCATCCCGAATTTTTGATTGTTGCGGCGGATGAACAGACCAACAAGCTCAGGGATGTCCTCTTTTCGATCGCGCAGCGGGGGGACATGCAGATCCAGGACCTTCAGGCGGTAATAAAGATCTTCTCGAAATGTGCCTTGTTCGATGAGTTTGGGCAAAGAGCGGTTGGAGGCGGCGATAACTTGCACGTCTACATGTATCATGTTCGTCCCTCCCACGCGCATAAAAGACTGCTCTTCGATTGCCCGCAAAAGCTTTGCTTGAATGTCGATCGGAGTTGCGGCGATCTCATCGAGAAAAAGCACACCATTATCCGCCACTTCCATCAGCCCGAGCTTTCTTTTTTCTGCACTTGTGAAAGCGCCAGCCTCGTATCCGAAAAGCTCCGACTCCAGCACGGTGCTTTGGATTGCAGCGCTATTGATCGGGATAAGCTGCTTGTTTGCCCTCGGTCCCCAACGGTGAATTGCCTTGGCAAGCACATCTTTGCCGGTACCTGTTTCGCCAGTTATCAGGACTGAAACGGATGCTTCCGCAGCGCGTTGAGCCGCTACCACAAGGGTTTTCATCTTAGGAGTATTTCCGATTACGAAGTCTCCACTGTCCTGTTGAGATTGACGCAGATGGTTCAGCTCGCGGCGCATTGCTACGATTTCCAGCGCCCGATGGATCGAATTTTCCAGATGCGTCAGCGAGATAGGCTTTTGGATGAAGTCAAAAGCGCCATTTTTCATTGCTTCAACAGCCATATCAATGTCGCCATGCGCTGTGATCAGGATGATGGGTGGGCGCCATGGCATCCCAGCAGTTTCAGCCAGCAGATTCGGCCCGTACCCGTCGGGTAACTGAACGTCCAGCAGGATGACGTCTGCCCTGCCCTGGCGAAGGTGGTCGCGCGCCTCGGCCAATGTTGAAACTCCATGGGTTTCATACCCGCGCAGGGTAAAGAACTCGCTGATAGCAATTCGGGCGTGTTCCTCGTCATCGACGATCAATATTGTTCCGCTCATTATTCTTTCTCCGGTGGTCTGACAGCTGGCAGTAAGATGTGGAAAATGGTCCCGCCTGGAAAGCTGGATAAGCGGATATTTCCCTTGTGTGCATGCAGGATTCTCTTTGAAATAGCAAGCCCGAGGCCGGTACCGGATTGTTTAGTAGTGAAGAAGGGTTGAAAAACCCGATCCTGGACTTCTTTTGGAATACCCGGACCAGTATCCGCAACGAAAACTTCGACCATTGGGGTTCCTTCTTCCGATGGGACTTCCTGGACCTTTAGGCTTAACAATCCACCATTCTCACCCATAGCCTGGACTGCATTATTCATCAGGTTGTAAAATACTTGCTCCAGGGCGCGCGCATTTCCAGAGACCAGAGGACAACCCGGCTCCACCTGAAGGTCAGTCTCGATTTTTTGAGTGGAAATGCGTCGTCGCAGCCTATCTAACAGACGCTGCAAAAGCAAGCCCAACTCTAACGGCTCCATGGCATATTCCTGCGGTTTTGAGAAGGCCAGTACAGATTTGATCAGCTCCTCCAGTCGATCGCAATCCTGCTGCATCCTTGAGATTGGCGCCTGTTCGGGGTCATCTGGTTTCAGGCTCACTGCCATGAGCTGCAGATTTGTGCTGATGTTGTTGATCGGATTGCGGACCTCATGTGCGAAAACCGCCATTAGCTCACCTAGCAGGGCACGGTTTTCGAGTTCCATGGAGTGGCTTCTGATCTTTTCCATTTCGCTCAAATCCTGGATGAAGATCAGAATTTCGTCGATCTGATCACCATTCAGAACCGGAAATATCCGTACCTCCGCCTGAAACAACTCTCCATTTCGACGGAACAGGTTGATATCTTTGAGCTGATAAACAGGGTCCCCCTTTTGCGCCAGAATTAGCGCTGGGAGGATTTGATCTGTTCCGATTAATACCTTTTCGATGGGTTGACCGGCTACCTCGCGGCTGAAATATCCAAGGGACTGTTCCATCTGGGGATTTAAACTCCGGATCACGAGATCAGGCGTGAGCTGGACAACTCCTTCCTGAACACGGTCTGCAATCGTTGAAAGCCTGTTTGTCTGCAGCGCCCGATCGCTGAGCTCCTTGTGGATATTTGAATGTTGGATGTGATTTTGGAAAATCAATTCCAGCACGGTCGATAACAGCTGGGCGAGATCGAGAATCGATGATGATGGCTGACCGCGCCTTCCGCCGATCAGAATCAGCCCGACGAGTGCTGTATTTTGACCAATTGGTGCGGAAGCCAGGTAGCGTATCCCAGATGTGCGGACCGAGCGGTGCAAGCCGCAGACAGGGTATTTGCCGGTTTCCCACAACTGAGGTTGATTAAGTGAGAGCAGATCCTGCATACTCAGCAATTCTGGGAGGACGGAACTCGTCACCAAAACTGGCAAGGCGCTGGATTTCAGGGCTGCCTTCGCATAACCGGTACACCGTGAGGATATCAGCACCGGACAGCTCAGCAGCAACAGAAAGGACTTTCAACAACGCATCTTGAAGATCGGGCAGATCTGTCAAGACAATCAACTCCTAAATCTTTTGCCAGATAGAAGACCGCATTCCGTAATCCATCGCAGTGGTCGCGGTCTCGGAGGGTTTCAGGATGAGCATTGCGTATTTGGGATTGTTGACGATCTGAGCAACGTGCAGCTTGATGTTGATTTGAGTTTGATCGCGGCGGACCAGCCTTTTTATCTCATCGTGGTCGGGTGATAAGCGATCGGTGCTGTCGTCATTCCAATCAGCGAACAGTTTATGGGCTCTTGTCCCAATCAATTCAGCCTGGGAAAAACCGTAAGTGGATAAAAATGCGGGATTAGCATGTGCGATCACCCAGTTTTGGGTATCGGTCAATAACGCGGCTTGAGGGAGCGAGTCCAGGAAGTCTGCTAATTCGCTTGTGCGGGAATCACCCTTAAACCATGGAATTATTCTGGAAAAGCCGGCTCCCTCACTCATTTTGCATTGCGGTCAAAGCGGGTTGGCGAAACCGAGCGGGTAAAATTCCCTCGATCGAGCGGTATTTGGCAACCGTCCGCCTGGCAATATTGAAACCTTTTTCTTCCAATCGTTCGGCAATCTGGGTATCGCTCAGCGGTTCACTTTCCGCAGCGATGATTTGCATCAAGGCAGTGCGGATATTCAAACTGCGGTCAAACCATTTGGAAAGCGGAATGATTTTTTTGTTCGGCAATTGTACCGCTTTTCCCGATACCACGCGTGAAATTGTGGACTCATGGACCTGCAGCTCATCTGCCAGCCGGGCACGCGTGACCGGAGAAAGATATGCATCCCCTTCCAGGATGAAGTGCCGCTGAAGGGAGACCAGCCTGCGCATCAGCCGAACAAGCGTGTTGTTTCGCTGCTGGAGGCATTTTACAAGTAGGACAGCTTCCTCCAGCTCGGCCTGCCATTCTGCAGCTTTTTCGACAGGAGCCTGAGCGATTGCTTCGCGGAAAAGCGGATTAACGCGCAACGAGCCAGCGTACGGCGAGATCACCTCCACGACAAGCGGTAAATCTGGTTTTTCATTGAGCTTTGAAATGACAATATCAGGATCCTGATAGGTATGGATTCGTTCGGCACTTTGCTGAAAATCGCCCCAATGGGCGCGGGCGGGAAAAGGATTGAGGTTTTCGCTGATAAATGCGGCCAGCTTGATCGCCTGGGCTGTTGGGATATGAAGGAGCCGGCTGAGTTCGGTATAAGCCCTGCGGCTTAAAAGGTCCATCCCATGCTCAATCGCTGTGATTGCCAGCTTCGGCACGGGTCGGGTTTCTGAAAGCACTTCAAGCTGGACTTTTAAGGCTTCCTGGGGCGAAGAAGATCCAACTCCGAGAGGGTCGGAGCGTTGAATTAACCTTTGAACAGATTGAACGCGCCCAAGCGAGACGTGATGATATCGGGCGATCTCAGATAGGGTCACACTCAGCAGACCATCTTCATTCAGGCAAGTCAGGAGATGGGCGGCGAGGGCGCGGTCTTCGGGTGCGATCTCTGGGGCGATCTGGCGCAGCACATAAGTGGGCAGGTCCTCTTCGGCGGCAGTCCATTCTTCAGAAGGCAGGTCGTCTGTGGAGAGATGTTTGCGAGGGGGGGCGAAATCTTGCCGGGGAGATACAAAGACGATGGGTTCAGCTTCGCCAATTTTGTGCGGGGCGCTGCATGAAGGACATGGTCCGGATGGAGGCAAGATCCGACGGCAGTGAGGACAGCGCGATTCTTCGAGCAGCTCCAGAGCAGGATTCGAAGCCAGTGTTGCATCAATCTTCTGGCGCAGCTCATCGCTGGTGAGTACCAATAACGTCATCGTTTGAGCTAAATGAGCTGTGGTGAGCGGGCGCAAGGATGGGTTTTGAGTTTGTAAGAGCATAATCGATACCTCAATCAAACGGATGTCATTATACTCTGTTGCAATATTTGTGCCAATAGACCGGGTCGCCTTTTACCCGATCCAATCGAATCATTGCAAAAAACATGCCATTTGTCAATCATATGGTGTGACGTACGCGAGATGAGTTTTAATGATCAGAGTGCTAGAATTAGATATCAACCAATTGCAGGAAACCTGGGGATCCGCGTATGCTTCGTGCAATATTCATTTATCTTTCCAAGGCGGTCTGGGCGCGAAAGATGGTCACGGGCTGGGGTCTGGCATGGCGTGCAGCCTCGCGTTTTGTCGCGGGAGAGAAACTGGAAGACGCTATTCGCACTATCCAGCTTTTGAATGCAAAGGGGATTAATGCCACACTGGACCATCTCGGTGAAAACACGACCAACATTGGGGAAGCATCTCGTGCTGTTGATGACATTCTGAAGGCAATCGATGCGATCCAGGATTCCGGAGTACGAGCGAATATCTCAATCAAGCTCACCCAGATTGGACTCACGCTGGGAGAAGATGTCTGTGCTGAGAATTTAAGGCGGGTATTGAATGCTGCCAGGGATTGCGGCAATTTCATCCGGATTGATATGGAAGACGCAACCTGTACAGAAGCTACAATTGGCCTCTTGAATAAGATGCATTCGGAAGGATTTTCTAACACGGGCGTCGTGATCCAATCCTATCTGTACCGAAGTGCCGAAGACGTGCAGCAAATCGCTGGCGAAGGCGTGCGCATCAGATTATGCAAGGGTGCATATAAAGAATCCCCACAGTGGCATTTCCTGAGAAGAAAGATGTAGACGCCAATTATGACCGGTTAACCGAGAAACTGGTGGACGCCGCGCTTCTGCAGGGATCTCCTAGACTCAGCCCGGATGGGCGAACGCCTCCGCTGCCGGCGATTGCCTCACATGATCCACAGCGAATCGTCCTTGCGAAAAAATATGCCAGAGAAAAGGGACTGCCTGCTGCCGCAATCGAGTTTCAAATGCTTCACGGCATCCGCCGCGATCTGCAAGAGCAGATCGTTGAGGAAGGGTATCCTGTGCGTGTTTATGTGCCGTACGGGACGGAGTGGTACCCTTATTACATGCGCCGGCTCGCGGAACGGCCTGCCAACGTCTGGTTCTTCATCTCCAACTATTTTCGAAAATAATCCATGTCAAATGGTTTTTTGATCAGGCCGCTGATCCCGGCTGATCTTGAGGTGGCAGACAGAATCAACATGGCGGCTTTCGGAATCAAAGAAAGTCGACTTGTAGATCTACGCCGATATCTGACCATCCAGCCGGACGGCTGGTTCCTGGCAGAACAATCTGGTGAGGCCACGGGCATGGTCGGTACGGTCAGTTATACGAACTCAGCTTATATCGGTATGCTGGCTGTACTACCCGAACACCAGGGGAAGAAGATTGGGCGCTGCCTTATGGAGTATGTAGTTTCCTGGTTGGACGACCAGGGTATACCGACGATCATGCTGGATGCGACTGAAAAAGGATTCCCACTCTATCTGCAAATGGGTTTTTCAGAGCGCGACCTGACCTGGGTTTACGGACGGGAGGTTTCAAGCGAGAAACCTTCTCCCCAGTTCAGGGTAATTTCAATCCGCCTCGAAGAGCTTCCGGAATTGGCGGAAATGGACACCCAGATCTTTCCGGGTAATCGGGAAAGGGTCTTCCGATCTCTGTTAGTAAATGACCCGAACAGCGCGTTTATGACGCGAAATGAAGCAGGGCAAATAACAGGTTATTGTTTCATTCAGGGATCAAGATTGGGACCATGGGCAGCCTGCCGGCAAGAGGATGCTGAGCGATTGCTGCAGCATGTGCTTTCACTCGAATACTCAGAAAAACTCTACGCGGTTGTTCCAGATAAGAACAAGGACGCCTCTGCTTTGTTTACCAACTACGGATTCAAGCGAGTCAAATCGAACCGTCATATGGTGCGCGGAGCAGAGCCAGCTTATCAGCGCCAGAAGGTTTTCGGCCAGACAAGCTTTGCAATAGGATAGAAGGCTTGATAAGGAAGTTTAATTATTGCTTACAGCGTGGCATGGATGGCAGTCGCTCGAGGATTGGTCCTCCGGCTTTTGCAGGCAGCCCGTTCCCATGACCGGTTTGAAGGTGAAACGCTTGCCAGTCGCTTTGGCAAACAATTCATAGGTTCCATCTGCAAGCAAGCGCGCGTTCCAAATTGGCTCTCCCTTCTCGGTGATTAAAATCGTATCGCCGACTTTCAGGTTGATGACCGGGTTTAAGAACGCCAGGCGCAGAGCCAGGTCATCCTGATTTTCGATGGTTCTGGTCAGCGGGCGAGAATTGATCGTGCCGTGACAGGTAAAGCAGCGGGTATTCTGGGCTTCTTTTTTACTCCCATAAATAAATCCGTCTCCCATAGCTTCATGGCGAGTATGACAGTCCACGCAATCTAGAGTCCATTCACAGCGGACAAACTGGCTTATTGGTTGGTAGTAGTCCTCCACCCGACTGGTGGGATTATCCGGTCTTGGGATGAAGCTCATGCTGCGGAGATCATAATTGCCGCGGTTGTGGCAGGTGTTGCACTGCGTATAGGCTATCGAGGTTGTTAACTTGTGGATCGAGCGGTCTAAACTCCCACCGGCGGTGGGAGTGTGGCAGGCTGCACAGCCCGTAAAACGGGAAAATTCAGGTGACGGCAGCTCAGAAGCAGGAAGCTTTTCAACTGTTACTTTTGTTTCATCCGAAACGAATTGACCCATCGCCGGCGGCTCTATATCCAGGTGGCAGTACAGACAGTTGGATGCAAAATCCTGGACCGAGGGGATGGTCTCCTGTGTTGGGTCAAAAGCTGCCAACGCCGGTACGCCTGGATCTCCAGGCTGGAAATCAGGATTCTGGACTGCATATGTGCCCATTAGCGCATTCAGGTCAGGTTGGGCGCCAAAGGTAAATCGGATGCTGGCAATCGCCCCGGCATAAGTACCCTGGACGCTGCGCATGGATCGCTGGATGTGGTCGCGCCCTTCCTGCAAATTTCCGCTATGGCAGGCTACACCACCGCAGGAAGCCTCGACAGCAGAAAAGTCGGAAGGATTTCGCCCGCCGCGCATCGTGCTGTGGGCCAGGTCTGCCTGCAGCGCCAACCTCTCCCCTCCATGACAGCGGACGCAGCCGAAACGTCTCAATTGGATGGGAGGGGCTGATCTCCGCCAACCCGGCATGACAGGTCAGGCAGTATTCGACTTGACCAGTCAGAGCCGGTACCAATGAGATCGGTTCAGGTCCGCGAACATGATGCCACGCTGCCATGAGCAGGGCGAGAAGGAAGAGAAAAGCGGAGCTGAACAAGACTAATCGTGACATATTCATTCATGAAGAGCAGGAATGGTGGGTCGGTGGAGGTGATGAAAGAAGGAAGGGCGCATGACGCGACCATTATACAGTCTGGGTCATATTGTGGATCCATCTCTTTGAGAAAACACGCCAGCTGCCGATGATGAATTTAACCACTTCTTCGGAAAGGATACCCAGGTAAACCAAATAAACCGGCCAGTCCAGCACGAAAGCAGTGTAAAACGCAATTGGAACGCCGACAATCCAAATGACCAGCCCATCCAGGATGAAAGAGAAGAGCGTATCGCCGCCGCTGCGCAGAATTCCGACAATAATTAATGCGTTCGTTCCGCGCACCCACAACATCAGTGCGAGAATGGTTAGCACCTTCTGGGCGTATTCGATGACTTGCGGAGAGACTTTGTACAGGCTTAAGATTTCTGGTGTGAAGAGCAACAGCAGACCGCCGATCAAGATGCCCACGGCGATAACCAGAGCATACGACCGCACTGCGTACTGGTAGGCGCGCTTCTCCTCCCCTGAGCCAATCCGGTTGCCCACCATGATGGCTGTTCCGTTGGCAATCCCAAAAATCAGCACCAGAGACAGGTTTTCAATCGTGGCAGAGATGTTCATCGCCGCGATCGAACTCCGTTCCAATCCGGGCGTAGACTACGTAGTAGGCGCTGATCCCGAGCGACCAAAACGTCTCATTGAGAATTACTGGAAGGATCGGCTTGAAGACCCGTCCGATGAAACTGATGTCCAGGCTGAGGAAGTCCCTCAGGCGAAGCGCAATTGGCAGCTGGCGCAGGTAAACAAATCCGAGAAATAAGCAGAATTCCAGGATGCGAGCAACCAGTCCGGCAAGCGCCGCACCTGCCACCCCCATCGACGGCAGCCCGAGCTTGCCAAAGATCAATAAATAGCTGAGCAAGATATTAAAACCGAGGGCAAAGGTGCTGATGAACATTGGAACCCGTACTCGACCAATGCTGCGCAAGGCGATCGCAAATCCAAAGCTGATTGCGAAAAACAGGTATGCAGGGCAAAAAATCCGCAGGTACTCACTTCCCAGCGCAACGACTGCAGGATCTTTCGAGTAAATTCCGAGCACAAAGCTGGGGGCTAAGCGGGCAATCCCAAAGAAGAGGGCTGCCGCAGAAAAACCCATCATCAGGGCCAGGCTAAACACTTTCCGGATATTTGGCACATCCTGTTTTCCCCAAAGCTGGGCAATAAAAATCGCACAACCAGTATTGATTCCATATAGCACCAGCTGAAGCAGGAAGAAGACCTGGTTGGCTAAACCGACCGCTGCAACAGGCGTGTCGCCCAGCTGACCGATCATCACGACTGCAACCATGTTGAGCGAAGACATGAGCAAATTCTGAACTGCGATTGGCAGAGCAAAACGACTCAGGTCATGAAGATATTCTCGATCTGAAAATAATCCGCCAATCTTGAGGCGCATAGATTTGGTCAGGGTGTTTGCCAAGAATTAGATCCGGATAAGCAGCTTTTGAAGCATATTATTCTAACAAAGAATGAAGGTTATCTCGTAAAAAAAAGCAGGATAGGCTTTAAGCCTGTCCTGCTGGAATCATCGAAAAATATTTATACTCGCTCAATCTTGAACAATCTTTCGGCTTTCCATGTAGAACCGCTTCTCCTGAGCCTCGCCCATCGAAAAGGTCTTGCGCGGAGCGCGCCGTCCAGGATCACTGTCTTGAACAAATCATGCTTGTCCATTCCTGGCAGGTAGAAGCCGACGTTCCCTGGGAGCGAACCCAGCCGGTGAACCGGGTCCTGACCATGAACATAGTCGATCTTCTCCGCGCTTCCTTCCCTCATAAATGCGTCAAGGAAACCCTGAAGGCTACCAACTGCCAGGTTCGAGCCGGGATTAACAATTTCCACGACGCCTGTCCCTGTTGCGGATATCATCCCAAAAGCCTGCCCCTTCCCGCGCCAATGATCGACCGTATCAATCACCGCCTGCAGGTCGTCGTGAGGATTAAAACGAAGTGCCGACCCAAAATAAGTTTGCAGCTCCTGGAAAATATCTCTATTGAGGTTGAAAATCACCCGGTGGATGGGTTCAAACTCCAGACTTTCATCGTGGACGTTTTCAACCTCGACAAGCGCATATCGGGCAGGATGGTCCATCCCAGCCTGGGATTTGGTCTTCTCCCAGATGCTTTTTGCTGTCGCAAGCGAGTGGTTGCCGTCCCCCATTGCGAAGAGGAAAACGTTTTGATCGGTTCCAACTCCATACTTCTGCTGAAAGCTGTTCGGCAAGGACAGCGCTTCCAGTGCCTTGATCAACTCCAGCTCGACCTTAGGATCGACGACCTGATAGCCGGTCAGATGACCGCTGCCGAGCATCAGCTCGAAATCGTAACGCTGAACCAGCTGGTCGCTGCTGCTGGCTGCCAGGGACTGGAGAGGCTCTATTACCGTGCGGTCTGGATCATCGATCAGGACGATGATATGCGGAATTTCCAGGGATGCATTTTCACGGATTTTTATCCTGGGTGGCAGCCTTTCGACGATCGTCCCCTCAGTAGCCCGGATCAGGCTTTGAGAACCTTTATGAAAGTCGTACTTTTCCAGATCGAGGCACAGCATGATGCCCCTCCGGCATTTTTGCCCAAACCGCCTCTCGAGGTAGAATACTCCTTCATAAGGGATGAGCAGGCCGTCCGCCAGGTACTCTCGCATTCGAATGTTAACAGTTGCAGTCTTCTCAGCTTCTTCTGGTGTCCCCAGGAAAATCTCCGGCAGCACAAGGTTGAGCGTGGAGGGGACGTCTCCGACGATCTGCTGCACCCGCTCCCAGTATTCTGGCTCTGAGGTGAATTGGTCGCAAGCAACAACCGCCCACTTTGTCAGGTCAATCCCGGCTTTGGGTAGATAAATCTTAGGGATTTGCACCCCGATTTGCTCGTAAGTTCTCATGATCTGCATGCCAGCGGCGGTCAGCTTGACTTGTGATAAAAATCGATCAATTTGTCCGCAACCTCCGCGCCGATGCGCTTTTGGGCTTCCCGGGTGGCGGCGCCGATGTGGGGTGAGCCGATCACCTGCTCCAGGGTGAAGAGCTTATGGCCTTCGCAGGGTTCCTGCGCGAAGACGTCTAGTGCTGCCCCAGCAATATGCCCGCTCACCAGGGCGTCAAACAGCGCATCTTCGTCTACAATCCCTCCTCGGGCGCAGTTGATGATCCGGACGCCGGGTTTCATTTTTGCAAACGCATCAGCACTGATCATATTGCGTGACTCTGTAGTGAGGGGCAAGTGAAAGGTAATGTAATCCGAGCAGGCCAGGAGATCATCGAGGCTCATCTCTTTTACGTCTTCCGGAGCGTTTACATAGGGATCATATGCGACCACATTCATCCCTAGCGCCAGCGCGCGTTTGGCAACCTCTTTTCCGATGTTCCCGATACCGACAATTCCCAGCGTCTTCCCGGCAATCTCGTCCCCTTCGAATTTCTTCTTTTCCCACTTCCCGGCTTTCATCGAGTTCGTGGAGACGACAATCGAGCGTGCCAGCGCAAACATATATCCGATCACCAGCTCGGCGACCGAGGCAGAGCTGGAAAGCGGTGTATTCATCACTGTGATGCCTTTTGATCGGGCGTATTCTGCATCGATTGTGTCCAATCCAACGCCGCCGCGCACAATAACTTTCAGATTTGGGGCGAGGTCGATCAGCGGGGCGCGGACTTTTGTTCGGCTGCGCACAACCATGCCATCGTAGTCTTTCAGGACAGTATTAAGCTCTTCCGGGCTGATGTCGTCGCGTACGTCAACGGTCAGTCCCGCGCTACGCATTCGCTCAATGGATGTTGATTCTGTTTTATCGCAGACCAAGATTTTCATGTCTCACAACTCCAATATCTCGTCAATCTGAGCGGTTACCCATTTCATATCTGCAAGCGTCAAGTCGCCCATATGTGCAATTCGGAAGCACTTATCCTTCAGGTCGCCATAGCCGTTGGAGATCATCGCTCCGCGCTTTGCCAGCTCTTTATTCAAGTCTCCTACGTTAATGCCGCGAGTATTTTCCACGTTTGTGACGGTGTTCGACAGGTAGCGCTCATCACCATACAGCCGGAAGTTCTTGCGAGCCCAGGTGCGGGTAAATTCTGCCATTTCCAGGTGGCGCGCAAAACGGTTTTCAAAACCTTCAGCGATCATCGCGTCCATCTGGACGTTGAGCGCCTGGATCAAGCTGATCGCTGGAGTCGCTGGAGTTTGTGATTTCTCGTAGGATTTATCCATCATGCTCCAGGCGAAATAGTGGCCGCGGTTTGGAACGGTAAGCGCCTTGGCACGGGCGCGATCACTCACAGCACATACAGTTAAACCGGGTGGCAGCGCGAAACACTTCTGCGTCCCGGCAAAACACACATCCAGACCCCAGGCGTCAAACTCGATTTTTACACCGGACATGCAGCTCACAGCATCGACCTGGATAATCACATCTGGATACTTCTTATGGATCATCGCAGCGATGTCTTCAATCGGGTTCATCACACCCGTAGCTGTTTCGTTCATCGTCAAGGTGATTGCATCGTAATTACCCTTGCTGAGCGCTTCGTCCACCAGGTCAACAGTGGTCGATTGACCAGAAGGGACTTCTAGCTTGTCGCAGGGGATGCCGTTGTCCACGACGATTTCGTGCCAGCGCTTGGAGAATGCCCCGCAGACGGTCGTTAAGGTCCTATTCAAACAGGCTTGGCGGATTGAACCTTCCATCACGCCAGTAGAAGAGCTGGCGAACAAGTAAACCCTCTGGTTAGTATAGAGCAACTGCTGCAGCTTAGGGGTAACAGCCGCCTGCAAATCGGAATATTCCTTTGCCCTGTGCCCGATCATTGGAACAGTCTGGGCCTGAAGGATTTCCTCGCGGACATGGGTTGGTCCAGGGATAAACAGCTTTTTGTACATTATGTCTCCTTCATTAGTTTTTAAGATCAGAAATAATCATCGAAACCCGCCGGCGGTTCTTTATCCGTGCCGCTTTGGGACAGATTCCCCGATCGTTGCGCCGGAATATGAATTTTCGAATATGCCGAGGAAATCATGGAATCCTCTTGCCTGATTTTACCAGACGCTATTCAAAAAATGGGCAATTTTTCTCGCCTGAAAGGCGTTCAAGCCTGTACGTACGAAGAAGGTTACCAGAAATAGTGGGTATAAAGGGCAACATCTTGTTGCATTCAGAAAATTCCAGTATTATACTTATAATCAGTCAATGCAAAATCCATACGGAGGCCTTTGATGATCAATCCTGATCGATTGCACCGGTTAGCCTTCTTCGGACTTTTTGACGAAGAGCGCTGTAAAGCTCTTGCCGAAATTGCTGACGAAGAAGAAGTTCCTCAAGGAATCACGCTTTTTGAGGAGAAACAACCTTCCAATGCTCTTTTTTTCCTTATTGAAGGGTATATTGATCTCTATCAAAAGACCTTCGATACCTATTACCCCAGTCTGACAAAAGATTTGCTTGTGGGTGCGGTCCACCCGCGCGAGATTTTTGGATTGAGCGCAGTTGTTGAGCCGTATACCTATAAAGCAACCGCGAGGACCGCACAGCCATGCAATTTTATCAAATTTGACGGACCTGCGCTTGCGCGAGCTGATCGAGGAAGATTGCCGCCTGGGGTATATCTTTATGAGGGAAGTCATCGGTTCGCGCTGAGAGACCGCCTGATGGACACCCGGGTGCAACTGGCTGCTGCCTGGGTTGAAAGCCAGAAGAAATAAAACCGGCCTCTCAGGCGATAAAATTTCCCGGCTGAAAAGGAACTGTCAAAAGGATTGGCGTTCCCGGGTGGTCTAGTTGATTCGACCGGCCACTGCAGACGGGCCGACTGTTCTAACCTGGCATGAGAAATCCCGTGGTAAATTGGCGTCAGAGCTGCAATCTCCGCCATGATTTCCGAAGTATCATGATAATCCCATCCAGAAAATTTAGCCGAAGAAAGTGTATCTGCCGGTTTTATTCGGCTGGCAAGCTCAACTAAAATCTGCCAGTCTGGGCGAGAATCGCCAAGCGGCGAAATCGCCTGGTGGACCATCTGGATCCGACGCTCGGTATTGGTGAAGGTCCCTGTTTTTTCTGCGAAGCTCGTCCCTGGCAATAAGATATCAGCATAAACGGCTGTCTCTAAATCGGTCATCGTCTGCAGAATGATGAGATCGCATGCTTCCAGGCTTCGTCGAACCCGTGGGCTGTCAGGGGCGGAAGCTGACCAGATCTTCTCCGAGAATAAATAATGCTTTCAGATCGCGTTTTTCTGCAGCCGCGATCATCTCTACGGCACTCAAGCCTGCTTTTACCAGGCAGGTTAACACCCCAAGATGACTTCGAACTTTTCGCGGGCATCCGGATCCTCAATTGGCTGATATCCTGGGAACATGTGCAGGATGCCCCCCATATCGCAGGCGCCCTGTGAGTTGTTTTGGGTGCGCAGCGGGATCAGCCCGCCTCCGGGTTGACCAAGGTTGCCCAGGATCATCTGCAGTTTTGCCAATGCGATCACGCTGGCCTTCCCAGATTCGGATTTTGCCAGGTCTACCCCCCATATGACTGCCATTGGGCGGTACGTTGTCAGGATTTCGGCAGCTTTCGTAATGGCTTCTTCCGGAACACCGGTCAGTTCGGCTACATAAGCGGGAGAGTATTTTTCAATCGATTTCTTGAACTCACTAAAATCCTGGGTGTGGTTTTCGATAAAATTGCGGTCTTCCCAGCCATTTTTCAAGATGACCTGGATAATCCCGATGAATCAGCGTAGCATCCGAACCGTATTTATGGATCAGCCGAAGTGTGGCATATTCGGAAATGTTAATGAAATCCGGATGGGCTACTACCAGCTTGCACTCCCGGCGGAGGACTGCCTGACGGATCTTTGCTCCAAAAACTGGATGTTCTTCGGTCGTATTTGAGCCAATAATCAGCATCGAGCGGGCAAAGTTTGCTACATCGTCCAGCGAATTTGACTGCGAGTGTAAACCTAAGACCTCATTCAGCCCAGCCACTGTGCCGGGATGATACAGGTGGGTGCAGGTGTCGATATTATTCGTTCCAAGAACCTGACGGGCGAACTTGTTCATCAGGTAATTTTCTTCGTTCAGGTTCCTTCCCGAGCTCAGACAGTCCAATCTTATCGCTCCATGCTTTTCTCGAGTTTGCTGCAGGAGATGAGCCGTGGTATCCAGAGCTGTGTCCCAATCGACCTCGACCCAGGCTCCCCGGTTTTTCGGGCGAGAGGTCCCGTCCAGGAGATATTTTCGCAGTCGGGGTTTCTCCAGCCGTCTGGGGCTGTGAATGAAATTCGTAGCCGTAGCGGCCTTTAATACAAAGATGCATCCCATTTACCGGAGCATTTGGATTGGAGGTGACCCGGAATACTCGACCGCCGGGCACATCATCCTTGATATTCAGATCGAGCTGGCAGCCTACCCCACAGTACGAACAGGTTGTCGTGACCAATCCGGTTCGGGCTTGCCCAGGCTGACGGACATCTTATTGTCCAAAGCGCCAGTTGGGCAGTAAGCCACGCAGGCGCCGCACGATTCACAGCGCGCCTGAAGCATCGTCGTATCCGATCCCGGCACGATCTGGCAGGTATAGCCGCGATAAGCCATAGCCCCCAGACGAAACGCCCCTGAACTTCGCCGCAGGCCCTGATGCAGCGGGTGCATTGGATGCATTTATTCATATCGACCCAGACAAAAGGATTGGGATCGCTGTCAACTTTCACAGACGGCTTCCTGGCCATCGCATGATTTCAATATCGATCCCATAAAATCTGGCCCAATCGGGCAAATTGAGTATCCGCAGCCAGCCCGGTTTTGCCGTTCGAGCGAGTATAGCCGGCATCATAGTATTTAGACAGCAGCGATTCCAGGATAAAGCGGCGGTACCGGATCAACTTCGGGGTCTCCGTTTGCACGATCATTCCTCGTGAGACCGGCATAGTGCAGGAAGTCGCCGGAAGGCGTGAACCCTGGATTTCGACCACGCACAGGCGGCAGCCTCCAAATGGAGTCAGGTCTTTGTGGTAGCACAGCGTAGGAATGGTGATCCCGGCCTGTTCAGCTGCCTGAAACACAGTCATGTTTTCGCTGACTTCCAGAGATTTACCATTGATCGTAATACTGATCATTGATTATTCTCCTCATCTCGTATCGGCATACTTCGATCCAATCATCACGCCTGGCAAGTGGAATCTTCAGGCATATGCAGGTTCCAGAATTGGACAAACACCCAATGGGCAGACATGCGAAACGATATGCTCTTCCACTTCCTGGCGAAAATGCTTCAGGATGTCCATGATTGCTGTGGAAGCGGTTTGCCCAAGGCCGCAGTTCGACACTTCTGACATATTTCGCAAAGATCCTGCAGCACGTCGAGGTCCTCCAGATCAGCCTGTCCGTGTGAAATCCGGTCAATGATCTCATATGCACGCTGAGTGCCAATCCGGCAGGGCGTGCATTTTCCGCAGGATTCGAACCGGAAAAAGTGCATGATCACTTTTGCCAGGTCGACAACGCAGGTATTCTCATCACAAACGAGCAGCGCGCCCGAACCCAAGGAAGCTCCGGCCTGCGCGAAATGATTCGAAATCCATAGGTGTATCCTCCAGGCTGGCAGGCACAATTGAGCCGCTGGAGCCGCCGGTCTGGACGAGCTTAAGCTTTGCACCGTTTTTCATCCCCTTGCCCATAGATATCGATCACTTCCCGCAACGTGATCCCCATTGGTACTTCAATCAAACCGGTAAAATTGACATTCCCGAGGATCGTATACACTTTTGTGCCGACGCTCTTTGGGGATCCGAACTGGTGATACCAATCTGCCCCATTGCGGATGATCGGCGGGACATTCGCCAGTGTTTCGACGTTATTGACCACTGTCGGTCTTCCGAAAAGCCCAAATGTAGGTGGGTAGGGTGGACGGGCGCGCGGCATGCCGCGCTTGCCTTCGATCGACTTGATCAGTGCCGTCTCTTCACCGCAAATATATGCCCCCGCACCGGCATGGAGGTGGATCTCAAAATTAAAATTTGTCCCGAAGATCTTTTGTCCTAATAATCCGTGCTCCTTGGACTGTTTGATGGCGTAATTCCAGGCGCTGATAAGCCAGCGGATATTCGCCTCGGATGTAAATATAGCCTTCATCGTGCGCCAACCGCATAACCTGCGATCGTGAGCGCTTCAATGATGCTGAAAGGATCGCCTTCTAGGATCAGCCGATCTTTAAAGGTACCCGGCTCGCTCTCATCGGCGTTGCAGATGACATACTTGGGTTTGCCAGGAGCGCTGACTACAAAGCTCCATTTGCGGCCGGTTGGGAAAGCCTGCTCCGCCGCGACCTTGCAGACCGGCTTTATCCACCTTGGTGATGACATCCGCGGGGCTCATCTTTGTCAGCGCCTTTCCTAAAGCGATATAGCCATCATGCAATATATAATCTTCCAGGCTTTCGGGGTCCACAATCCCGGCTCGCTCCAGCACGATGCGTTTTTGGGCGGGAAGGCGCCTTTTCGCTTGTTCAACCAGGCGATCTCAGGGATTGGCTCGTGCATCATCGCAAGCAATCCCGGGACGATCTTGCCTTTCATCAGGTGCTCTGCGACAAGCAGATGCACATCGGTAACGTTCGGATGGGTCCATAGACTGTCGCATCCGGATAGACGATCACGAGCGGCAGATCGGTGCGGCTGCCAACATTCGCGATCGTCTGCAGAGACACTTCGTCGGCCAGGCCAGCCGATTTCGATCTCTCTATAAATTGCTGGAAACGGCATCTGCACCGCGCTCCAGGCTGTTCGGATCGCTTGAAACCAGAACCATCCAACGAATAGCACTCATACTCAACCTCTCCTCGCAGACTGCGTTGCTGGTTGCAAATCGGTAGCCCTATTCATAGCGCGAAAGGATTTCATGAATTTTTTCAGGTGTGAGGTTCCCATAGACATCTCCATCGACGATGCAAACCGGCCCAACTGCGCAAATACCCAGGCAGCTTGTCTCGATCAACGACCATTTTTTATCTGAGGTCGTCTCTCCAATTTTGATCCCCAAGTTCATCCTGGATCACTTTAAGGGCTGGATGCCCGCCCATCACATGGCACGGGGCGCTGACACAAAAGCGGATGACATGCCTGCCAAGCTTCTTGAGCGAAAACATCTGGTAGAAGCTGGCAACAGAAAAAAGATGGCTGTCGCCCAGGAACGATGCCTTCTCCGGTTGGTTGATCCGCCGGCGGATTTCTGGGATCGCTTCGGTCGGGATGTATCCAAAACCTGGTTGACCTCGCTCAAGATCGGGACTAATGCCTCGCACGAAGCCCCATATTCTTCGAACTGCATCTTCTACTACACGGACGATGTCTAATTCGCTATTTGTGAATTCATATCGTCTGCTCCTGAACAGGTTCTTCAAGAGCTGTCGCCTGGTAATTGAAAGAGCTATTAATCACGATCTGATGCTCCCGGACGATTTTGCCATCCAGGATATGTTCGCGGAAGATCCTTTCGAGCGACTATCCGGAGTCACATGACCATAGGTTGTTTTTTGTCCGTCGCTTGTAATCACCTGGAGTATCGGCTCATCACTGCAGAGGCCGATGCAGCCTGTCTTCGAAAGACTTATATTTTGCAGCTCGCTCTCAATCTGCTTCAGGACGGCATCATAAGTCTGCTGATGCGCCGGCTGCAATCCCGCAGCTGCCCATGCTGACGACAACCTGGATCAATCCCAGCTTGAGAAAGCCGGGTTTGCTTATCAGAATCACATCTTGCTTGAATTTCTCGAGGTCCTCGAGTGATTGGATCGCGGTCATTGGCTATCTTCCGCTCATGCTTTGACATCGTGGGAGTTTTTAATGCAGCCGTGCGAGGAACTCAATGCGCAGGCAGATTTGCTCAGGCGTACCTCTCTGGCTGTTGAGACGATTGATTAAACTGCGGTCCATTCCCAGCTGCCTAGTTTCAAACGATCATAGACTGACGTCCACCGCCTGCTCGACAGAAGCGGAGATCGGGAAACCAAATGCGACGACATCCGGCTGGATCCCGATCATTTTCACCTCTGTCACAAACTCTGCCAAGGATTCGATCAGATACGAGAGCGGCAGGAGTGTGTGGTGATAAAAAATGGATCATTGATCTTCTCCGACATCGATTCTCCCGGATTTCGCCGGGCTCCAGGTCCATGTCTGCTGGCATCCACGATCAGCACAAAATCCGGAGACGATCTCCCGGACCCGGAAAAAGCAGATTTTCTGGCGCCGATCCGCCATCCAAAACATCCCAGTCCTTCACAGGGGCATGCGACGAAGTTTCTCTGCGAGCAGCGGGCCGGCTGCGTCGTCTCCCATCATCCCATTCCCAACGGTAAACACCAGCTTCTTCTTCATGCCCGCTTTCTGACCATCAAGTAAAGGGCTGGTTCTATCTTTCATGTTCTCGAAACAACTGGATCAGTGTATGTGTCCAATCCGCTTCCTGATCGGTCATTTCTGGAAGCCCGGCATCCAGGGCAGGCAGAATTTCCCCGGCATGGCTGGAGTTGATCTCGATCTCGCCCCACTTGAGCACGCCTTCTAATTTATGCCGACCGTTTCCTTCAGGAAGCCTGGCTCATCCAGTCCCGATAATTCGTCGAGAGGTATTTCCATCAGGCTTTTGAAACAATCCATCACACCCACATGATGTCCGATCGCCAGGGAATAATACATCACTTGCTGAGCGTTCTCAGGGATGTATGCATCATTATTGACGAATTTATGCGTCAGCTGATAGAAAACAGCCCGTTCGCTCATCGATCAGACTGCTCCATATTGCTTATGGTAGAGACTTTCAAGCGGGCAATGATCTCAGTCAGCCGCGGGATCATCCTGCTCGTTAAGAAATACCTGCATGTCCTGTTCGGTTTGCTGTGGGTTGCCAGGCGTCATTATATTGAGAAATGATTCGGCGATCTGATTCCCGTGCCAGTAGCCTGCCATGCGCCTTGCCTCCCTCTCGATGCCGACTCTCAATTCGAGCGGAATCCCTGGGTGGCGCGGCAACACATGCTCGCCCTCGCCTTGAATGGTATAGCTGGCTTTCAACTTTTGGCCTAGGATCCCCAAAGCCATCGCAAATCCGTATACCGTTGCCGGTGGAGTTGGCGGGCAGCCAGGGATATAAACATCGATAGGGATGATCTTATCTGCCCCACCCCAGACACAGTACAGGTCGTGGAAAATGCCTCCGGCGCACCCGCACGCCCCATAAGCCACGCAGATCTTTGGATCAGGGGCGGCGTGATATGCCCGCAATGCCGGGATACGCATCGAGCGGGTCATCGAGCCGGTGTAAACCAGGATATCTGCATGGCGCGGCGAGGAGACCACCTTGATCCCAAAGCGTTCGACGTCAAAAATCGGGGTGATTGCTGCAAAAATCTCGATTTCGCAGCCATTGCAGCCTCCGCAATCCACCCGATAGACATAGATCGAACGCTGGATATCTTTCAGCAAGTGCGCCCTTAAGCTGGCCGGCTTGCGGATCTTCAATTGATGGCATAGCGGCTTCCTTCGATCTGTTGGCGATGTCCATTATTACTCGACATCCGACTGCCTCCTGAAAAGGCTTACCAGTTTTGGGATATCGTTCTCGCGTTTGCATTCCGGGCAAATTTCGAGCAGAGGCCGGGCGCTCTCCAGGCTTTTGCCGGAAGACTGGCTTTGCTGCATCAACGCAAACATATAATTGATTTCCTTGGCGGGTGCAAAATACTTCCCGCATTTCTGGCAAGCTGCAAGCCTGTAATCTGACTCGTTCAAAGAGGTCCTCTCGATTCATCACTGCCAGTTCAAAATCCTGGCTGAGCTTGATCGCACCCGTCGGACAAACCTCTTCGCAGCGCGCGCAGTAGATGCACAACCCCATGAACAGGGACCAGGTTCGGATCCCTTGGTCAAGATCGTTGGTCAACTCCAACGCATTCGCCGGGCAGGCGATAGCGCAAGCCGCACAGGCGATGCAGAGCTTCGGATCGTGGTGAGGTTTTCCACGAAATCCTGGCATGACTTCCGCAGGTACAAATGGATAAAGCAGCGTGGCTTCGCCAACTTTCAGGACTTCTCTAAGCAGTTTCAGCATAGGCCAGTCTCCTCGAGCGGGATCAACCCACTCACCAGGTTACTTTGCCGGGATGCTTGCCAATGTTGCGCGACTTCAAGGGCGAATCTTTGCGTTCCCGGCAGTAGCGTTCCATTTCTTTATATGGCACCAGGGTGACCATCTTCTTGCGGACATCGATCACCGTCACGCGTTCCGTGCACGAATAGCATGGGTCGATGCTTGCCACGATCAAAGGGGCATCCGAAATGGTGTTTCCGCGCAGCATATAGCGCAGCGGAGGCCAGTTGTTATAGCTTGATGCCCGGCATTTCCAGCGGTATATCTTTTGATTATCGCCCAACATGCTCCAGTGGATATCTTCCCCGCGCGGCGCTTCCACATATCCTAAAGCAAACTTGTAGGGTTTATAGTCGAAGCCTTCGGTCAGAATCGGCCCTTCGGGCATGATATCCAGGCAGCGCTCCACCATCTCGAGCGATTGGAAAAATTCCTCGGCTCGGATCAGCGTGCGTGCAAGCACGTCGCAGCCGTCCTTGGCGATAGGTTTCCAGGGTACCCGATCGTAGGCGCAGTAGGGATGGATCACGCGGATGTCCGCTGGCGAAATCTGAGCCTCTCAGGGTCGGTCCAACCGGACTGTAATCTCTCGCCACCTGGTGCTCCAGGCGGCCGATATTTGCCGTGCGCTGCTCAAGATTGGGTCGTTTCCAGCAGGATGCCAACAAGCCTGGAAACTTCCTGACGCACCTCGGTGATCCACTGCAGGACCTGGGTGCGCTCTTCTTTCAGGATATCGCGCCGGACACCACCGATCAGGTTCATCCCATAGGTCTTGCGCGCCCCGGTCAGCAGCTCAGCCATTTTCATGGTCTTTTCGCGCACCCGGAAGAAATGCATGAAGCCGGTATCAAAACCAATGAAATGGCAGGCCAGGCCCAGGTTCAGAAGATGGCTGTGAAGGCGCTCCACTTCCAGCAAGATTGTGCGGATATAATGCGCCCGCTCTGGAACCTCGATCTCCAGGGCGCACTCGATTGAATTGGCATAAGCCACATTGTGGGCATATCCGCATATCCCGCAGATCCGGTCGGCCAGGAAGGTGACCTGGTCATAGTTCATGCGTGTCTCGGCCAGCTTCTCCATGCCCCGGTGGACATAAAAAAGGCGATAGTCGGCGTCGACAATGTGCTCGCCATCAACATACAAGCCGGAAATGGCCAGGCTCATCGGAGGTGATATGCAATGGGCCGAGCGGGATTTGGACAATCTCCTCGCCTCCAACATTGATAAACTCGTATGTCTCATCTTCAGTGGTTGGCTCAGGGCGGAAGCGGTAATCCATGGCATCTTTTCGCAGGGGATAGAAGATCTTCCGGCCAATCGTCTGGCAGAACCAGGCGGCGTTCATCCGGCAACCCGACTGGTTGGAGGCCGAACATATCCCGCACTTCTCGCTCGTACCAGATCGCGGCTGGGACTCTTGGAGTGACTGCCGGGAATTCTGGTTTGTGAGGCGGGATTTCCGCCCGGACGACTATATAGGCTTTCTCTGGCTCCGCGGATCCCGTCTCCTGGGTTGCCCTTCGACCGAGAGGATGTAATAAAGTGCGAACTGGCCATTAAGGGGTCGCTCATCGTTTCCTGCCACTGAGGCGAGCCATCCGCCCTGCTGGTAATACAGGTTTTCGACGATATCGGGCAGGCTGTTCAGGTCAACCGTGACCGTCACCTGGTCTGCTGCCTGCCAGGATTCATCCAGGATCGAACTGCCAAAACGGGCGCGCAAAGCCTCGACGTATTTTTTGCCGATTTTGGGTCGCTCTTCTGTCAATACCGTCATTTGATGTTCTCCTGTATCTACAAATCCTTCAAGCTATCCAAATCTGACCATGAACCAAATCTCAGTGCAGCGAGTTCAGGACATATGAGATCAAACCTCTCGCTCCTGCCAATCCAGCAAAGACCTTCGACGCCACCAAGTCTTGCAGCATGGAGAAGGATTGCTGGTAGCGACCACTCCCGATGCTTCATTCAACAACGTCACTCAATTGAGGCGGCAGGTATACGCCCAGGATCAGGATAAGCACCACCAGCAGCGCTGGCGGGACAAGTGTGAGCCAGCCGAATTCCCCTTTCTGCATGCCTTCAGGTTTTTCACCAAATATTGTCGAGGCGATCACCCGGAAGAAAGCCGCAAAAATGATTGTCAGGAGCAGCAGGCACAGGATCATCAGCCAGATATAACCAGCGCCAAGCCCGCTGGTGATGATCAGGAATTTGCTGATAAAAATGTTGAATGGGGGCGAGCCGACCAGCGCCAGCGCTCCGACGAGCAGCAGCATGCTGGTCACCTGGGATCACCTGCAGCATGCCTTTCACCTGATCCAGGTTGCGGGAGCGATATTTCATCAGGATATTTCCGGAGGTGCAGAACATGAGTGACTTAACCAGGCTGTGGTTCACCGCGTGCAGCAGGCCAGCAAAGATTGCGACCGGGCTTCCGATCCCAAACGCCAGCACGATCAGCCGATATTCTCCATGCTGGAATACGCCAGCAGGCGTTTGATATCTCGCTGGACAAACATGAAAAAATGCGGCCGCGGCGACCGAAAGCATACCAAAAATCATAAATAGGGTCTGGGTAAAATCCATGCTGACCACCTGATCGGTGATGATCGCAAAGCGGATGACGACCAGCAGAGCGCAGTTGAGCAGCACACGCAGAAAGCATCGCGCTGATCGGGCTTGGCGCTTCGCTGTGGGCATCGGGCAGCCAGGCGTGCATGGGGAAGAGGCCGGCTTTCGTCCCGAAGCCGATCAGGATGAACACGAACGCCATTTTGATCATGGTGGGGTCGAGCGCCCGGGCATTCTTCAGGATCCCCGTCCACAAGGCTGCTTCTTCTGGAATTTGCTTGACATTCACGGCATCCGAATAGACCAGCACGGTCCCATAGAGACCGAATGCAACCCCGACGGTACAGATGATGATATATTTCCAGGCTGCCTCCAGCGACGAACGGTGCTGGTAAATCCCGACCAGGAACGCAGAGCCGAGGGTTGTGGCCTCGACTGCAACCCACATCATGAAGATATTGTTCGCGGTCACGACCAGGAGCATCGTGAACAGGAACAGGTTAAAAAGGCCGTAGTAAACTGTCAGCCGATTGAGATCAAACTCGCCGGTCTCCAGGTCATGGCGGGTATAGCCAATCGAGTAGATGCCCGCCAGAAAGCCAACCACGCCGATGATGAGCAGAAAGACCGCCGCCAGCGCATCCACATGAAGCCAGCCTCCAGGTGACAGTAGCTGTCCCGACGGCGATGCACATCTATGACAGTATAGATGGAAAATACCAGCACAAGAGTGATGCTGAGGATGTGTAGCGCCTCGACAACCGGTCGGGTGTCGCGCTTCAGCCAGCGGGTCGCAAAAGCCAGCAAGGAAAGGATCAAGGGGATGAGCAATAGCCAGATCAGATAAGAGGCTTCCATCCTTTATCTCCTTATCCTTTCAGCGTGTTCAATTCGGCAACATCCAGCGTGTGCAGGTTTCTGTAAATTTGATTGCCCAGCACGACCATGATGATGACACCAAAGACAGCGTCGGTCGCAATCCCGATTTCCACCAGCTCTGGGGCGCTGTATGCCAGGATCGCCAAAGTCAGGTGCGAACCATTTTCCATCAAACAGAAACCAAGCACCTGCTTAAAGAGATTTCGCTGGGTCAGGATGCACAGCTCCCCAAAGAAGAAATGCGCCATCGATATTGCCAGGGCAGGTTTGAAAGGGGCAGCTTCCTGGAGAGTGATTTGGTCGACGACAATGAAGGAGACGGCAACTGCAAATGCGGCCAATATAAATGAAGCTGCCGGTCCCAGATGCATTGCGTGGGCATTTCAGATTTCGCTGACCCGGGACATCGCCCGATAAAGGACCCAGCGGGACCAGGATCACTTTTGTAATAAAGGCGCTTGCAGCCCACCAATAAAGCTGCTCGGCTTTGGTGTATAAGCCAGGGCCAGAAAGATGAGAACCAGAACCAAGGACTGCAGGCTGTACATGATGGCGGACCAGCGCGCCTGCTTGACCTCGATCACTAGAAGCGATGTGAGGATCAATAATCCGCTCAAGCTGTTGACAAGATTGACACTATCCATCCTTGCCTCCTGTTACCCCTTCTCAGCTAACCCATCCAGGACGCTGCAAGATATCCCGAGACCAGGGTCAGAACAGCCAGCGTTCCCAAGCACCCACTGCATGGACGGTGGCAAGGCTGGTCGCTCCGGCGATTTCTGGAGAGGGTTCTCCTGAGACGGATATGCCGAAGACCCAGAAGAGCCAGGCGAAGCTTCCCAAGGTCTCCAGAACCACGATGATCACTACAGAGCATCAACAGCGGATCTGAATGCGCCGCTTGAAAACCTCCAGCAATCATGCTGAATTTGCTGAAAAAGCAATTGAACGGCGGGACGCCGACGATTGCGAGCGTCGCGAACGCAAAGCTAACACCTACCAGCGGCATTTTCGTCATGATTCCCCGCAGCGCCGGCAGCATTTTTGTTCCTGCGCTAAAACTGAGCGCACCAGCGACCAGGAAGAAAAGCCCTTTTGCAAAAGCGTGGTTAAAGATATGTGCCACGGCTCCATTGAATGCCAGTGAAGACCCGAAAATTGAAAGTGAGAGCGCCAGAAAGATATAGGAAAGCTGGGTGATCGTCGAATAGGCCAGCAGCCTCTTCATATCTTTCTGTGGGAAATACATCAGGAAGCCGTAGATCATGGTGATCGCAGCCATCACCGCACCGATATATCCAATTACATTTGGTACATTACCGGCGGAAAGCAGGCAGCGGGCAAAGATGTAAACTCCAACTTTGACCATCGAAGCGGCGTGAAGATAAGAACTGATCGGTGTCGGCGCAACCATTGCATCCGGCAGCCAGAAATGGAAAGGTATCTGAGCTGATTTACCCCAGGCTGCGATCAAGACTCCCACTAAGATGATGGTTTTGGCTGTATCGGTCAGATTTGCCAGCGCAGCGCAGGTCAAAAGTGCCTGAATAGCCAAAAAAGGCTGCGGTGGCAACGTACAAACCCAGGGAAGCTACCTGAGTGACGATGATCGCCTTGAAAGCGGATTTGCGCGCTTTCTCGTCATCATAATATCCAATCAAACCCCATGAACACACGCCGGTGAGCTCAAAGAAAATGAGCAGCGAGATCATCGTCGATGAGTAGACCAACCCGGCCATTGAGCCGATGAAAAGCAAGAGGAAGAAATAATAACGGCGCTCGATCTTGTGTTCTGGGTGCTCCCGGTTTTGAGGGCTTAAGTATCCGGTCGAGTATACGACGATCAGAAAACCGACCAGGATCACCGCAAGGCCGATCAATGTGCTGAGCTTATCGATCGTGACTCCAAATACCAGGATATCCCCCAGATAAAGCAACTCTACGACCGATGCGGTTTTCCCATTGAACGCCAATTGGATCAGCACAATCAAACTGGCCAGGAAAGCCAGGAAAGCCACAATCTGGCTGAATAATTTCACCCGGTCCCGAGGCGTCACCAGGATCAAGACACCTCCCAAAAAAGGGACTAATATGCTGGCAAGGACAAATCCGAACATATCCTGTTCCTCCTCACCTATACGTTAGCCAGGTAGAAAACAAACGACAGGACGGCAGCGCCAAGCGCTGCCCAGGTTACGGTTGAGACTTTCATGTAACGGATGCGCGCCATCGAATTCTCAATAATCGCAATCAGGACAAAAAAGAAGGTCGCTTTCAAGAAGAAGGCGACTACCGCCAGCAATGCAGAGGGTAAGGAAAACTCCGTCATACTCCCAAACGGCAAGAAAACAGCCAGAAAAAGAGCGACCACAACGACTTGTTTGAGATACAACCCCCATTTCATTATCGCGAGCGATGTTCCGGAGTACTCAGTTAGCGGGCCTTCTTGCAGCTCTTGCTCCGCCTCCGCAACGTCAAAGGGGAGCTTACCCATTTCTGCGAAGGCCCCGAATGCGAATGCCAGCATCCCAAGCCAGACGGAAGTGTAATATGGAGTTTGGCCAGTCGCGATCTTGGTGCTGATCGTTCCCAGGTTGGTTGATCCAGCGAGAAGCGCCATCACAAAAAGCACCAGTAGAATAATGGGCTCGATCAGGACCGAGAGCAGCAGTTCGCGCCTGGCGCCTATCCCTCCAAAGGTGCTGCCTGTTTCAAGTCCGGATAAGGCGAAAAAGAACCTGCCCAGCGCAAATAAATAGACGACCAGGATGAGATCGCCAACCCATCCGAACGGGGATTGGGTAGTGAATACCGGGACGATCATCACAATCAGAAGCATCGAAACCATCATGATGTAAGGAGTAGCTCGAAACACCCAACCGGTCTGTCTGGAAACCACTTCCTGCCGTTTCATCAGCTTGGCAAGGTCGCGATAATTCTGGAAGATGCTGGGCCCGCGCCGATTGTGCATTTTTGCTCTCAAGACGCGGGAAAAGCCTGAAAACAGCGGGGCAACCAGCAGGAGCAGCAAGGCCTGGATCAATCCGATTATGATCATGCTTGCAGTAGTCATGGTTTTCTCCTATCTAAAAATGACAATCAGGAGAACTGCCAGCGTAAATACGATATAGAAGCAGTACAGCCGGATATCGCCCATTTGGAGCGCCTGGATATGTTTGCCCAGGGTACCCACTATCCAGGCGATTGGTGTTGTAATCACACGTTCAATGAAAGGTTCGGAACGAGCAATCGAGCTCCTGGCGCTTCCTGACCAATCGGCGATGCTTTTTAATGGGCCTGCGAACTGCCTCTCTAAACGTGTAGATTGGATCGGAACATGCCCTTCAACGGCTGATCAAAGCTGCTGGCTGAGACGGACATCTGGGAGGAATACCCATAACCGCATGCCCAGGGGTCATCCACGAACCTTCGGCCGGCTTTGTTGCCTTTATATACAGCGACGAGGATCAAAGGTAATAGTCAGCAGTCCCAGCAGCAGGATGGCGATGAGCGGAGTGGAGAGGATTGCCTGGCTGGTTTCGACTGGAAAAACCCACAGCAGAGTTGGCCACAGTGCAGGCTGGCGACGGCAGGGATGCTTGCTGCGATATCGGCCAAAAACGGCGCCACCAGGGGAGCGCCAATTCCCAGGAGAAGGCATCCTACTGCCAGGATGATTAAGCTGGCTACCATCCCACCCGGAGCTTCTTCAGCCTGAGCAGCCGACTACGCTGTGGGCCGGACCCGTGAATGCGCCGCCATAAGCTTTGATAAAGCACATCGCTGCCAGTGCTCCAGCGAAGGCGAGAAAAACCGCCCCGAGCGGGGCAAAGATCCGTACTGCAAAATCCTGGCTGCCGCTTGCAGCAAAGAAGGAATGGTAGGTGAACCACTCGCTGACAAAACCATTCAAGGGTGGGATTGCCGACACGGCCAATGCGCCAGTAAGAAACGCCAAAGCTGTCCAGGGCATCTTCCTTGCACAGACCTCCCATTTGGTTCAGATCCCTTGTGTTGGTGCTGAAGCTCACCGAACCTGAAGTCCAGGAAAAGCAGCGCTTTGAAGAAGGAATGATTGACAACATGGTAGAGAGCAGCCAAAAAACCCAGCAGGGCAACAACCGGCAGATTTTCGGCCAGACCGACCATCCCGGTCCCAATTCCCAGCAATATAATCCCAACATTTTCGACGCTGGAATATGCCAGCATTCGCTTGAGGTCTCGTTCGGTCAGGGCGAAAAGCACTCCAACAACCGCTGAGATGGCGCCAATGAACATCACAAGCAGACCCCACCAGAGGATGGAAGCTCCTAGAAAATCTACGCAAACCCTCAAGATGCCGTAGATCGCGGTTTTTTTCATGACGCTTGACATCAAGGCGGTTGCATGCGATGGTGCGGCAGCGTAAGCCGACGGCATCCAGATGTGAAGCGGGACCATCCCGGCTTTTGCCCCAAAGCCAATAAAAGCCAGCAAAAATACCAGGCTCCGAATGCCGGAGAAAGTTGTGCCTGGCGAAATATCGAAAAATCGAAAGCTGCCAGTATTCAAGAATAGGATGATGAAATGAAATCATGATGAGAAACCGCCAGCATGTGCCACAAGCATATATAGATAACCCGCTCGAATGGCCTCCTTCTTTTCAATTTCAAAAATGATCAAAAAGTAGGACGCCAGCGTCATCATTTCCCAAAACAACAGGAAGTAGAAGCCGTTGGCAACGGTCACGACCAGCAGCATCGTAGCGATGAAGATATTTGTGAAGAACCCCAGTACACCAAGGCTGCGATGCTCATATTTTTCCAGATAAGAGATCGAATACAGGCTGGCTGCGAAGCCGATCACGGCTATTAGACCGACCATCAGAGCGGAGAGCCCGTCGATTTCCAAGACGAAATGCTCCGAAGGGAAGCGGGACGGGCAGTGCGCATCTCGCTGGATTTGGTCAGGACGGCAGCGACTGCAGCTATCAACCCGATCACAGAGCCCAACATCCCGGTTATCCCTGAGACCAGGCGGGCAGAGCGACTGGATTCTATTCAAGAGCAGCGAGGCAAGACCACCCAACCCAAAAATGAGCACCGAAAGCAGTAGGAGTTGGATTGCGTTCATGCATTTTCCTCTTCTGCAGAGCCACTCATGACCAAGTTCTCTCAAGATTCGGTGAATGCAGATATGGACATTTCTTTCATCTCTTGCACCAAGGCTGTATTCTCGATCATCTCATCATCGACCAGGCGCAGGGCCTTATGCGGGCAGGCGATGACGCAGGCTGGACCATCATCGCTGAAATAACACAGGTCGCATTTGACTGCGACGGTTTTTCGACCTGCTTCCCAGTTCAACAGCGAAAGCTGGTCATCAAGCCCCAGCTCTCGCAAAGTCATCGGTCCGGTTTGAAAAGGTGTGTTCATATAGGTATATTGACCAATATTAAATTCGAGTGATGGAATCGGAGTACCGCCTGCGATGATGACGCCGAATGGACATGCCAGGGCGCACATCTTGCAGCCGATGCACAGGCTTTCATTGATTTGGATCGAACGGTCGATTGGAGAGATTGCGTGTACCGGGCAAACCGCCGCACAGTTGGGTTCTTCACAATGCCGGCATTGGATTGGCATCGTGCCGGTCTGGGTGTAAGTCAGATACAATCTTGGAAAGCTTGCAAGCCGGCTTTGCGGTGGTTTTCAACACATCCGGCGACGCAAGCATAACAAGCGACACAACGTTTTGGGTCAGCAATCACGAAGCGGTTCATCGGACCAGCTTTTTCCCTTTCCTTTTGATGCATCTAACCTGCAGCCAGCCATATCATGGAGAAAACAGGATTGGGCAAACGAGTCGCCAGCTTATCTTTCAGAAAAGGTGCTTGCTTGTGAATGTTCTCGCCTTCTGGCATCTCTCGGATTCAACTGCCATTTTGGCGTCCAGACTTCTTTGTTGGTGAATTAAAAAAGTTCGATAGAAAGGAAAACTGGCCTTAGTATCGGGAATGATGGATTGACGGCCAGGACATCTTTTCTTGTGATGTTTATCACAACCACATAGATATTTTATAACGTTTACAGGATAAAGTCAAATGAGATCGGGGGATTTGTTTTGAAAAAAAGCAAACCCCCCGATGAATGGAAATTAGATTTTTTGTGTGCTTTTTAAGATGGTTGAGGATCAGCAGCCGCGCAATTCGTCTTCGATAGATTTCAGGTACTCAGCGGTCACGTTATCTTCCCACTCCATCTCTTCTTTGAGCTTTTCGTTATACCACTTCTCATGATGCGAATGGGCATACCAGGCCGAGACTTTTCCGCTGAACATGGAGAAGAAAGCTTCCTTTTCCTCAGGGAAAACCGCACCCATGTACACATGGATCAGCAAGCCTGCAACGATGGAGAAAACAGAGACCCAATGCAGGGGTTGGGCAAACTGCTTTAAAACCTTTGGAAAGTATTCGTGGAAGGTCATCACGATCCCACTGCTCATGATTCCGAGCGTCCCAAGGATGACAATGTACATGTATATTTTTTGCCCGGCATTATAGGCATCCTGAGGGGCAGCTCCTTATCTTGCTTAAATCCTAGCATCTGGATCGGCTTTACTTTGAGCCAATCGATGTCGTCTTTGTCCAACAGCATCCGAGAGGCGGCAAATGGGACAAAGTATTTTCGAAAACCGATCAAGATGTTGAAGGACAGGATAAAGATCCAGAACAATCCGATGGAATAGTGGAATGTAATGAGGTTTGCTGTGCTGCCGAAGATATTTCGGAAGAATTCCTGCATCCAGACCGGGCTAATCCCAGGCGCGGCGAGCTGATGATCGCGATCCCGGTCGGCAGTAGGAGCAGCCACATTCCAACATTAAACCAGTGCGTCAGGATGTTTGCCAGGTTGTGTTTTTTGTACATCTTCTGGCGCAGCCGCCTGCGCTCTTCAACAGGAATATGTCTTATGTTCGCTCATCTTCAATCCTCGAACTCTTTCTCGCCTTCGATCAGCTGTTTTGTGAAATAAGTTGCCTGCACCAGGAAGACCGCCCCCACCCCGACGCCAATCAGCGGCGCAAGCACTTTCTTCCAACCAGTCTCGGCTATACTGTATTTCGGATCATGTGGGACCTCGCCTGATTGTGAGACTTGAGGCTGGCGTTCATCGCCAGGAAGAAGAAGGGTTTCTGTATCAGGCATATTGATATAGAAAATATTAGGATCGGTGTCTTTCCCATCTTTTTCATAATCCAGGCGAACGATAGCGCTGGCGTTTTTTAAGCGCCAGACTAGCTTTTGATTCCGGATCGTTCAGGTCGCCAAACAGGCGTGAACCGCCCAGGCAGGTTGCCACGCAGGCAGGTTCCAAGCCAACTTGCAGCCGTTGGCAGCAGGCATTGCACTTGTCCACAACACCAAGCTTCTCGTTAGTGTATCGGGCGCCGTACGGGCAGGCATCGACGCAGAAACCGCAGCCGATGCAGGCTTTTTGATCGACAAGTACAAGACCGGTTTGAGCATCTTTCCAGGTTGCCCCGCTGACACATACTTCGGTACAGGGTGGATTATCGCAGTGCATGCAGTTGTAGGGTACAAAACTGCGCTTCAGGTTCGGAAACTCCCCTTGAATTCCCTGATCCTGAACCCATATGCGGGTATGGTTCATCGGGACTTCGTTTTCCACGCTGCAAGCCACCAGGCATGCCCGGCAGTCGATGCAGCGGGAAACGTCGATCACAAATGCGTAATGAGGTTTATAAGCCATACGTTCTCCATTGAGCCGGTGAATTGCTGCGGTTCAGACTTTCTTCACGGACACAAAGGTCTGACTGAGGGCCTGGCCGCCGCTGATCGGGTCGACATAAGTGACATGCAGCTCCGATGACGAAGCTCCGACATTAAAGGCAGTCCGTAATCCCTTTGACAGATGTCCGAAGCCAGGGGTCATATAGACGCAGTCGGGGCGGATGGCCTCGGTGACTTTGAGCAAGACGCGCACGCTTCCCACTTCGCTGGTTGCTTCGACCAGATCCCAGTCGATCAGACCGAGAGCCTGGGCAGACTGCGGGTGCATCCAAAGCCGCGGCTCATCCTGGTATTTGTGAAGCAGCTGGTTGTTCTGGGTGCCGAACTGGGTGTGCTGGCCGACTTTGCCGGTCAGACAGATAGAACATCCCTGGTTTGGGCTGAGGGGGTTCTTCCCATTTGGGCAATCGGGTCAAACTTCCGGCTTTCGAGTGTGGTCGAGTAAATTTCGATTTTTCCACTGGATGTGTTCCATTGGTAGACATCTTTCTCGCCTTCCGGCAGCTCAACATAACCATGCTGCTGAGCTCCTCGAGAGAAGCGCCTAGAGGGGCGAGCTGCTGGTGAATGTAATCTCTTCGTCCTTATATTGGAAGTAATCGCCCAGGCCGAGCCGTTTACCGAGCTCCTTATAAATCCATAAGGCCGATTTGGCTTCGCCTTGCGGCTCGATGACCGGCTGGCGGATAAAGACCTTGTCCCCGACCGGGAGGAGCGGGTCATAGCGTTCCAGGTAGGAGGCTTCGGGCAGGACGACATCCGAGAACCAGGCGGTATCATTCATGATGATATCCATCGTGGCGATGAAGTCCATCTTGCCAAAGGCTTCCAAGCGTCTTTTGCGGTCGGGCAGGGACAGGACCGGGTTCTGACGGGAGATAAACCAGCCATGCGCCTGGTAGGGTGCGCCTCTTAGGATCGCATCGCGCAGCTTCCTGGAAGACGCCCAATTTCAGCGGGACAAAGGGATATTTCCAGGGCACGCCGTCCAGCCGCAGGGCGGAGATGCGCGGGTAGGGCGGTTGAGGGGGCTGCCCAGCGCGCCGCTCTCCTCACCGGCAGCGGGGAACATCGTCGTCCCCCAGTTGCCGACCAGGGCATTCAGGATGGTGATGGCGCGTTCGGTGTGGAAAGAGTTGATGAAGTTGGATGTGCGCCAGCCATTGTGAGCCAGGGCATTGGGACCGGCATCGCTGAATTCCTGGGCGATGCGCCGGATCGTTTCGGCGTGGATGCCGGTGATCGGCGCAGCCCATTCCGGGGTGTATTGCATTAATCGAATCGGCCAGCTGATCAAAGCCAATGGTGTACTTGCTGACGAACTCTGCATTGTAGCGGTTTTCGGAAACGATCACGTTGATCAACGCCAGATGGAAAGCCAGGTCGGTGCCCGGGCGGATTGGGCACCATTCGGATGCTTTGGAGGCGGTCTTGGTAAAGCGCGGGTCGAGATAGACCACCTTTGCGCCGCGGGCGATCGCATCGACCAGGTCAGATGTTTCGGAGGTGGAGATGGCCTCCATCAGGTTCCGGCCGGTCAGCAGGATGTATTTGACCTGGCTGTAATCGCGGCCAGGTTCTTCCATGCCGTAGGTCATCAGGTTGGCGACGATCATGGCATTGAAACACAGGCTGCGCTGCGTGCCATAGTTGGGCGATCCAAAGCCGTAAAGCAGGTTTTCAAACTGGATCTGGCAGAGGTTATGGGTGGAGGAGAAGACCATCGCTTCCGGGCCATAATTCTGCTTTGATCTCCAGCATCTTCTCGGCGACCAGGTCCAGCGCTTCTTCCCAGGATGCCTGCGGAACTGGCCTTCGCCGCGTTTGCCGACCCGGATCAGCGGAGTCAGACACCCGGTCGGGATCGTAGGTATTCATCAGGCCCGACTGGCCCCGCGCGCACAGCTTGCCTCTCGAGTGCGGATGATCGGGATTGCCTTCCAGCTTGACAACCCTGTCCTTCTTCGACCTTGGCCAGCACCCCGCAGCGCCAGACGCACATCTCGCACATGGTCGGGATATAACCGTCGCCATTTGGGTCCTGGCTGGCCATCGTCCTGGCAGCCTGGGCCGCTCGTGGAGGGATGAAACTGGCCAACCGCTGCCGCTGCCGGCGGCACCCCGCCAGCTTGAGAAAATCACGTCTTGTAAGTATCGATTTTGGCATATTGGTGCCTTTCATTATAAATCTGGTCGTGCCTGATTAGCTGATCGGCGTGCGTTAATCTTTCTTACGCTGCATCCCAGCCCGGTCGATCAGATAGAACAGCAGCAGATGGTGATCAGTCCAAAGAGCACGATAAGCAGGTAAGGGTTCAGGTTCCACAGGTCGGGCATCACCACGTTGCCGATAGTTGGCGAGCTTCTGGATCTGAGGGAACACCTGCTGGTAGGTCAGCCCAAAGATCACTGCGCCGGTCAAGAAACCCAAGAAACCAGGGATCAAATAATCAAGTTTTCCTTCGCCGCTCCCGGCGGCGCAGGTGCCCGGTCAGTAACCGGTGAGGGCCATGCCGACGCCGAAGATCAGCCCGCCGACCAGGTTCCCGACGATATAAGTCGCGGGGATACGCGGGAAGGTGATCAGCCCAGGCCGCGCAGGATGTACAGCCCGCTCATCGAGACCACCAGGGCGGTCATCATGAACTTCAGCACGGCCATATCGGTGAAGCGGAAGACATTGACGATCTTGTTATATCTGGTCAGCCCGGCTTTATTCAACGAAAAGCCAAAGAGCACGCCGAGGATCAGAGCAATGATATAATTAGCCATTCGGTTCTCCTGAAAACCTCTCCGAGTTAATAATTCTTGCGATAAATAACAAGGCGGTGAGGATGCCGGAGGCGAACATCCCGGCAATGAACAGAAAGGCTGCCGGGGCAAGCAGCATCCCGCCGGAAATCGCCAGCCCGCTGGTGCAGCCGCCGGCAATGCCCGCGCCGTATTCCAGCATGATGGCGCCGAGAAAACCGATCACCCAGCGCTTCCAGGTCTGCGGCCCAAAGATCCTGCTTCCACTGTTCATCGCCATTCCGACGCGCACTTTCCAGGTTCTGCTGGAAATGGCGCCCAGCATCCCGCCAAAGAAGATCCCGACCAGCAGGATCACGCCCCAGGTGATCCGGCCGGCATGATGAAGTTGAAATACATGATATTAAAAGCGACTGGGCGCGACTGCTTTGCCGATCATCCCGGCCAGATTTTCGAACGCGCCCGGAGGCGCCCAGCAGGCTGTCGCTGAGCCAGACGGCCAGGACGCCGACGATACCCAGCAGGATGCCTGCCACATAGGGCGACCAGAGTTCTTTTTGGAGTTGAGTTTTCAACCAGTTCATGTTTCTCTCCGAATTCTCTTTTTCAGGTTGAGGTATCTTAATTTCTAATTAATCGCCAGTGACTGCTAACAACAAGGCACGCGAATCTCGATCCAGGCCGCGCAGCCGGCGGATGAGCTCAGGATCCAGCTGAGCCATGCTGTGGAGCAGCACATTAGCCTGGTCAGGATTCGCCAGGATTTTTCTCAAGGAATGAAGCCCGGCTGGATTGAGTTGGGCGATAAGCGGCAGCAAGCCGGATACTTCAGTCGAATACCCTTCCACAACAGGCGCCTCGCTGGCTTTTATTCCGGTTTTCGGTTTGGCAGATCGAAGCGGCAGACCTCGTTGACGGCGTTCATTCCAGTATATGAAGAATCCACCACCAACGGCCACGGCCAGGATGATCAACCATAAGATGACATTACCCCAGTTGATCGTATTTTCCCCAAGCACGGTCTCTTCATAAATCTGGTTGTAATCGACCACTGCTTCGGATGGAACGACCATGGCTGGTGCTGCTGGCTCGGCTGGAGGATTTGCCACTGGCTCACCGCTTTGTGGGTTGCTGGATGCCGGTGGCTCATTCGGTCGTTCCCCCGCCTGTTCCAACTTCGACACCAAGTGCAGCCGCATATACATTTGCCCTGTTCCGTTAAGTCAGCAGGATGGCAACTCGCGCAAGCTGCATTCACATCGGACAACGGATCTACCATGCCTGCATGTGCCTGCTCCTGGTCCATGCTCTGGTTGTTCCCGGCATGGCAGATATAACAGAAATCGCCAAACGCATGGCCGGTATGCCAGCCAGTACCATCGGAATTAACTGGATCTTTGCCCTGAGTTTCGTGGCAGTTCTTACAGGATGAAGCCTGTGATCCACACTGCGCATCGGCTGAGGATGCCGGCAGCAGCAGGACCATGCCTATCAGGAGCAGAATGCCCAGTCCGATCGGCAGAAGAATTCCGAGCTTTCGAATTTGCATATGCGCCTCCTAATTTTATAGAAAAATCTTATTCGCTTTCCATGATGCTTGCCCGATATGCGATCCGGTCCCGTAAGATCAGACGGAGCAGGTCCAAAGCTTCTAAAAGGCGGGGATCGGTCAGGTTGTATTGGACATTAGGACCAAGCCGGATTGATTTGACAAGACCTCGTTCGCGCAAGATTTTTAAATGGCGAGATGCAGCTGGTTGACTGATGCCTAATTGAGCTGCCAGCTCGCCGACATTGCAGGGATTTTCGGCGATCGTGTAAATTAGCATAATCCGGGTTGGGTCTGCCAATGCAGAACAAATATCTGCATGCAGGAGGCTGACTTCTTCGAGTAAATGGGCAGGTTCCATTGAATTTCATCCGCGCATAGCGCAACTTATATGCATAAATGTATATCTGGAATTGTCTAAATATAATCATTCAGAATAAATCTTTGAAGTGATTTATATCCTTGATCACTCAACTTTTTGTCATAATCCTGTGCAGGTGATTTGCTTGACAGCATACAGTCAGTGCTGATATACTTGAATACATGAGCATATATTCAGATGTTAATTCAGATATACGAGAACTTTACCTTAATATGGCTGCGGAAGCAACTCTAGATGACCGGACTGCTGTGCGCATGGCGGAGATATTCTCCGCGTTGAGCGATCCAAGCCGGATTCGGATCATCTATGCCCTGAAAGCATCAGAGCATCATGTTGGAGCGATTGCGGAAATTGTTGGGATCAGCGAATCGGCGGTCTCACATCATCTGCGGGGATTACGGCAGATCCGCCTTGTGAAGGCGCATAAAGTTGGTCGTCAGGTTTATTATTCGCTGGATGATGATCACATCGCCGACCTGTTCCAACGTGGCTCTGGATCATGTATTACACAGCTAATTGAATATACAATTCAAGGTTAAGCCTCGATAGCTGATGGATTCACTTAGTAAGGTTGAATCCAGAAGTGGGAGCGATAGAGAATTTAGCATGGAAGCCATTATTAACACAGTCAGCATCAATGTTGATGGGATGGACTGTTCGGATTGCGAGCTAGTCCTGGAGCACCGCCTGAGCCGGTTGGAAGGTATTTTTGAAGTGGATGCGGATTTAGGCGATCAAATGGTAAAGGTAAAATACGATCCGCAGCGGATTCGAAAAGCGGCGATAGAGAAGCGGATTTGGCAGATGGGGTACGATCCAATCCCTTCACCATTCATGCGGTGGCTGCTACTCAATCGAGAGCTTATTTTCTGCCTTGCATCAGGACTTCTGCTGTTCCTGGGCTTGTTTGGGGGAAAAGAAGGGTGGTTTTCAGAGCAGTCGGCTACTCTGCTGCTTATCGCGGCTTATCTCCCGGCAGGATATGACGTAGGAAGAGCAACAGTTCACTCTCTCCGCAAGCGGGAACTAGATACCGATACGTTGATGTTCGCGGCTGCTCTGGGCGCCGCTGCCCTGGGGAAATTGGCTGAAGGTGCTTTGCTGATTTTCCTCTTCGCGCTTGGACAGGCGCTTCAGAATCGCGCCCTGGATCGGGCGCGCAATGCGGTCCGCAGTCTTGCGAATATTGCCCCTCGTTGGGCGGTGGTCCAACAGGACGGGCAGGATGAGCTTGTTCGGGTCGAGAAGCTGACCCTGGATGATATCGTGATTGTACGTCCGGGGGAAAGATTACCTGTTGACGGCGAGGTCATTAAGGGACATTCCTTTATCAACCAGGCGCCTTTGACGGGCGAATCGATCCCGGTTGAGAAAACCCCGGGCGAGGATGTGCTGGCTGGCTCGTTGAATCTCGATGGTACGCTAGAGATTCGCAGTTCGGCGGCTGGCAAAGGACAGCACGCTTCAAAGAGTGATGAAGGTTGTCGAACAGGCGCAGGCTGCCCAGTCGCCGACCCAGCTCTGGGTAGATCGCTTCACCAGGGTTTTTGTGCCGGTCGTAATGGTTGTGTTCTTTTTACTGCTTCTGGTACCTGTATGGAATGGTGAGCCTTTTGAGCAAGCGTTTGTGCGAGCAGTCTCTTTCCTGGTCGCTGCTTCTCCGTGTGCGCTTGCCCTCGGCACCCCTTCTGCGATGCTTTCTGGGATTGCTCAGGCAGCCCGTCACGGCGTTCTGGTCAAAGGCGGCGTTCACCTAGAAAACCTTGGTCGTATTCGTGCGATCGCTTTCGATAAGACCGGCACGCTAACGCTAGGTGAACCACGGGTGACAGATGTGATCGTCATGCCTGGAACAACTCAGGACCAGCTGCTCGCAATGGCTGCTGCGATCGAAAGCCGTTCCAACCACCCATTTGCTCAGGCGGTCTCAGCCCGAGCAAATGAACTGGGAATTATGGATTTGCCGGCAGAAATGGTAGAAAACCTGACAGGTCGCGGTCTGCGGGCGCAGATCAACGGGCAGCCAGTATGGGTAGGCGGGCTCAAGCTGCTAGAAGAGCTGGAGCTTGATGTTCCGGAACGACTTCGTGGACCGATCCTGGAACTTGAGGATCAGGGCAAGTCGGTCATGCTGGTGGGGACGAAGGACCAGACTCTTGGCTTGATCGCCCTTGCAGATGCGATCCGACCCGAATCCAAGGATGTGTTGAAAGAACTTACTCGGCTGGGATTGCAGCGAAAAGTGATGCTTTCTGGCGATAATCCGCGTGCAGCCAGTCAAATAGCGCAGCAGGCTGGTCTTATTGATTTTAAGGCTGGATTGTTACCGGAAGATAAACTGGATGTCATACGGGATTTAATCGATTCTTACCGATATGTTGGGATGGTAGGAGACGGCGTGAATGATGCACCTGCGCTGGCTCAGGCGACTGTTGGGATCGCATTAGGAAGCGCAAAAAATGACCTTGCTTTGGAGGCTGCGGATGTTGCGCTTATGGCTCCCGATCTTTCGAAACTACCATTCTCCATCCGCCTGGGACGGGCCGTTCAGCTTATCACACTTCAAAACCTGGTCATCTCGCTGGCCTCGATTTTAATTCTGGCATACTTAAGTCTTTCAGGGACAATTGAGATGGGGATGACGGTTTTCTTCCATGAGGGTGCGACGCTGCTCGTGGTCGCAAATGCGCTGCGCCTGTTCGCTTTTGAGAACTGACAGGCATTCCTGGAAATCGAGCCTGTTCTGCAGAATATGGCAAGTTGGTTTCGAAAAGGTCTGCTGTTTCTTATTTTTTCCCGATCATTTAACCACCCTATTAACGGCGCCTATGGGAGGTTATGGTATGATTTTTGCGATCCTGCCGCTTACAAGCGTGTCAGAATTTTTGTTGGAGGAATAATGTCATCACCAAAGGATCGTACGTCCCTCGTTCCACTACTTTTGGTTGGGATGGGGATATTATTAATGTTAGGATCGGTCATATGGGTCATTCGTTCATCTCCAAAGACGTCCACGACCGCAGCGGAATTGCCTGCAACTGTTTCGTCCCCTCGGATTCCGTACCCGGATATCCCGCGCGTTCGATTGGGCGATGCCAAAGCTGCGTACAACCTGAACCAGGCTGTGTTTATCGATACTCGCGGAGAACCTTATTTTTCGTCCGGGCATATCCCTGGAGCTCTGTCAATGACTGAAGTCGAGGTTTCCGCCCGTTTGGACGAATTGGATCCGAATGCCTGGATCATACCCTACTGCACCTGACCTTCTGAAGAAACCAGCGCTCGTGTAGCGCAAACACTTCGAGAAAATGGTTACAGCAAAGTCACCCCTTTATCAGGCGGGTTGGATGCCTGGCTGGCGGCAAATTATCCGGTTGAGAAATAGCAGGAGTTCTTTGTGTGAATCCCATGCGTAAATCCCCTGAACTGCTTGCAGACCGACTCGTCCTGGAGGGAAAAAAGTCATTAGAATTCTTTCGCCAACTCACTCCGGAGCAGTATGAGCTTCTGGTTTACGCGGACGGCTCAGCCTGGTCAGTCCATAAAATATTGGCCCATTTTGTGTCTGCTGAACGCGAATTTGGGCGCTTGATCAGGGATGTGTTGACTGGAGGAGGTGGTGCACCTGAGGAATTCGACCTCGATCAGTTTAACGAACTCGAAGTAAACGAAAAAGTATCTGGAAACCTGACGGATCTGCTCGACCAATATGAAAAACACAGGCGGTCGAATGCCCAACTTGTTGCTGATATGACAGCGGAGGATTTAGAAAGGTTGGGCCGCCACCCATATTTGGGAGTTGTCCCGCTGGAAGAGATCATCAAAATGATCTACCTCCACAATCAGATCCACCAGCGGGATATTCGCAGACTTTGCATGATACAAAACGTCTAGCAGAAATGATGAGATCTCTGGGTTTATTTATCCGACTATCTCGCCCGATTTTCCTGGCCGGAGGGATTTTGATGTACGCCCTTGGTGCGGGGCTGGCTCATTACCTGGGCGCTACGATTGCTTGGGGTGCCTTTCTGTTAGGTCAGCTCTGGGTTATTTTGATTCAACTTAGCGTCCATTACCTAAATGAATATTATGACGCTGAAGCGGATCAGGCAAATCAAAACCGGACAATTCTAACCGGTGGCAGCGGGGCGATTGGGCCGGAAAAGCTGCCGCGCCGGATTGCTCTAATGGCAGCGCTTACTTCGATGGCGATCCTGGCATCCATCACAGTGCTTCTGATTTCTTATACTAATCCCGGTCCTGAATCGTTATGGATCATGGTGCTGGCATTTCTGGGGGCATTCTTCTATTCGACTCCACCAGTTCGATTGGTGGCGACGGGTTATGGAGAGATCCTTGTCACTTTCATGATCGCTTTCATGCTACCGACCTTCGCATTTCTTCTTCAAACGGGCGAAGTGCATCGCTTGTTGGCGATGACAGGTTTTCCACTGGCCGCGCTGATGCTGGCGATGCTGCTTGCCTTCGAACTCCCGGATTACGCCAATGATTTAAAGTTTGAAAAACGGACCCTGATGGTTCGACTGGGATGGCAGTCAGGTATGAGCTTGCATAATGTGTTGATACTGACTTCCTTTCTGATCTTGCTTCTGGCTCGACTGTTTGGTTTGCCGTGGTTTGCGATGGTTGCTGGTCTGCTGTCGCTGCCAGTCGGTTTATTCCAGATCTGGCAGATGCGCAATATCGCCAATGGTCAAAAACCAAACTGGAATGCGCTGACGATCGGAGCTCTGGCGCTTTTTGCATTAACCGCTTACCTGCAAGCCTATGCATTTTGGACAAACTAAATTACTCATTCCGTTTATCAGCCGAATTTATGGACAAACGATATGACTGAATTTCTTGAACTGCTCCCTCCTGAACTTGCTCTTGCAGGCACACTTGCGCTCCTTTCTCCCAGGCTGGAGGTTGAAGAAATTGAGACGATCCGATCCTTAGGTCGGGTAACTGCCGAACCAATAACTGCCGGGTATCCCCTTCCATCCTTTACTCGTTCTACCGTTGATGGTTATGCTGTCCGTGCGGCAGATACATATGGAGCAAGCGATTTGCTCCCAGCCTATCTGCAAATTGTCGGTGAAGTGCCAATGGGGGCTGACGCAAATTCTCGCCTGCATCCTGGAGAGTCTGCTTTGATCCATACCGGTGGGATGCTTCCAAACGAGGCAGATGCCGTGGTCATGGTCGAGCACACCCAGATCGCTAAAACGAATGAGGTGGAAGTTCTGCGCGCGGTAGCAGTGGGTGAGAACACCTTGAAAATTGGCGAGGATGTTGCAGACGGAGAGGAAGTCATTGCTGCTCGGAGTCCGATTACGCCCGGCGGAAATCGGCGGATTGATGGCGCTTGGGATCATCCGCCTAAAAGTGATCCGAAAACCGAGAGTTGGATTGATCAGCAGCGGCGATGAAGTCATTCCACCCAATCTTCCACTTTCTCCCGGTCAGGTGCGAGACGTTAACTCCTATTCCTTGAGTGCATTGGTGGAGGAATTCGGCGGCGAAGCTATCCGCTTCGGAGTATCCCCGGACCTATTGGACTCCTTGCAAGCGCTGGCGGTCAAAGCGCTGCAGACCTGCGAGATGGTCGTCATTACCGCAGGGTCCTCGGCAAGCGCCCGGGACCTGACTTCCCAGGTGATCCATTCACTTGGTAGCCCTGGTGTGCTCACGCATGGGGTTAACGTTCGACCTGGAAAACCCACGATCCTGGCAGTCTGCGATGGAAAACCTGTCATTGGACTTCCCGGAAATCCGGTCAGCGCACTTGTGATCGCCAAGCTTTTTGTCATCCCTATCCTGGAAGCTTTGCAAGGGCTGCGCTCAAATGGATTAAGAGCGCGCCTTCCTGCTCGTCTGAGTTTGAATCTCTCATCCCAAGCAGGGAGAGAAGATTGGGTCCCGGTTCGGTTGAAGGGGACCCCAGATGGAACTATGGCTGAGCCTGTATTTGGAAAGAGCAACCTGATCTTCACCCTGGTTCGGGCTGATGGACTGCTTCGGATTCCACCGGACGCTACGGGACTGAGTGCAGGAGACCTTGTTGAGGTTTATCCATTATGAACACTCCGAAGGATCTCCCCCTGATTTTATTACCAGAACGGATTGCTGTTTCCCGACTTGCATCCAATGCCGAACAACCGGATTGGGCTCGCCCAGGCCAGATGCTGGCATTCTTGCAGACTCCAGACGAGCTGACGGTGGTCTGTTCGGAACGTTTTGTCCCACCAGAGATTAATGCTGAGCGTGGTTGGCGGCTATTCAAAGTGCAGGGACCGCTTGATTTTGGACTGGTCGGAGTGATTGCTGCGATTTCTGAGCCATTATATCTTGCCGGTGTGAGTATTTTTGTCCTTTCAACATTTGAGACGGACTATTTTCTTGTTAAAGAAGATGTGTTGGACCGGGCTGTTCAGGCACTCGTCCAGGAGGGATTTTTGGTGATCCATGATGTCAGTCTATCTGCATGATATTCCCCTGCCAGAAGCTCAGGCTCGTTTTGAAGCGGCGCTGCGTGAATCCGGTTTTTGGGGCTGCCTGGGTGTGGAGTTGATCCCACTGGATGAACACGCGGTGGGAAGAGTCCTGGCCGAACCGGTCGTGGCAAAGATCTCATCACCTCATTATCATGCTTCTGCGATGGATGGTTTTGCTGTCCGCTCTGCTGCGACCGAAGGAGCATTGCCCAATGAGCCAGTCTTCCTGATTTGTGGTGCTGCGAAGGAGAGCAAAGCGCTGCTTACCTGGATACTGGCGACCCTTTGCCAGATTGGGCCGATGCGGTTATCCCGATCGAGAACATTGAACCCTTAAATGAAGACGGCTCCATTTCAGCGAATCCGCGCCAGACCCATGCGATCCGGTTCAGGGCTGCTGTTACACCCTGGAGCCATGTTCGACCGTTGGGAGAGGATATCATTGCCACTCAGCTTGTGCTGCCTTCGGGTCACACTTTAAGGCCGGTGGATTTAGGGGCCATCGCGGCATGCGGTCATTTCGAGGTGAAAGTATCTCGCAAACCGCGTGTCGCGATCCTCCCAACAGGAACCGAGCTGGTCCCTGTCGGAGCACCAGTCAAGGCAGGAGATATTATCGAATTTAATTCGATCGTCCTGGCCGGGCAGGTGAATGACTGGGGTGGAATGGCGGTTCGGTTTCCGATCACATCGGACTATCTTGCTGAAATCCGAAATACAGTGAAGAAGGCTGCCGCTGATTTTGACCTGATTTTGCTTAACGCCGGTTCGTCAGCCGGGTCAGAGGATTTCTCTGCTCAAGTTGTCCAGCAGTTGGGCGAGCTGTTGGTCCATGGGGTGGCGGTGCGCCCAGGACACCCGGTCATCCTCGGTATGATCCACCTGGATGAGGATGAGTTAGCAAAAACAATCACGAAAAAGCCGATCATTGGGGTGCCGGGCTATCCAGTCTCAGCAGCGCTGACGTCTGAAATCTTCGTCGAGCCGCTTCTGGCAAGGTGGCTTGGCCGTCCACCCAACCAACCGGTGATTGTCAGCGCAACCTTAACGCGCAAAGTAACATCACCGGGAGGAGATGACGATTACCTGCGGATGGCAGTGGGTACCGTTGGCGATCAGCTTCTCGCTGCCCCGCTGGCGCGAGGATCTGGTGTGATTACATCGCTCGTTCGAGCGGATGGTATTGCGATCCTGCCGCGCGGTTCCCAGGGATTGCCTGCAGGCGCAAAGGTGGACGTCCGCCTTTATCGCTCGACGAACGACCTGAATAAGACGATCTTCGCAATTGGCTCGCACGATATGACCCTGGATGTGATTGCCCAATCCCTTGCGAAGCGCGATCGACGGCTTGCATCTGCAAATGTGGGCAGCCTGGGCGGGCTCGTGGCGCTGCGCCGGAAGGAGGCTCACCTGGCAGGCTCGCACCTTCTGGATCCCAAAACCGGTGAGTATAACCTGACTTATATTCGTGAGTACCTGCCGGATGTCCCGGTCAGAGTAGTCGCCCTGGTTGGGCGGACTCAGGGGCTGCTGGTCCCTCGCCAAAATCCCAAGCGGATCTTTGACCTGAAAGATCTTGCACGACCAGATGTCGTTTTTATCAACCGCCAGCGCGGGGCAGGAACGCGCGTTCTGCTTGATTATCATCTGGAGGCTCAAGGGGTTGCCGCGCAAGCGATCCGGGGTTACAATCAAGAAGAATATACCCACCTGGCAGTCGCAGCTGCCATCTCCTCCGGAAGAGCTGATTGCGGTTTGGGGATCGCTGCCGCAGCACAGGCGCTGGACCTGGATTTCATTCCGCTCTTTCTAGAAAACTATGAGCTGGTGATCCCAACACAATTTTTCAACAGCCCGCTTCTCACCCCGTTTTTTGAGGTATTAGATGATCCAGAGGTCCGCCAGGCGATAGCAGCACTGCCCGGTTACGATATCTCGCGAATGGGGACAATTGTTGCCGATGTGAGTTGAACCATGACCAATGCGCTTGTAATCGACGATCACCGCGAATCAGCAAATATGATCTGCAGCATGCTTTCCTTCTTAGGTGTCGATGCGCGCCCTGCTTATGGACCGCGAGAAGCCATGATGGTGCTGAAAGATCAAACGCCAGATATCATTTTCCTGGATATCAGCATGCCGGGGGTGGATGGCTTTGAAGTCATGTCGTATTTTCGGCGGTTTCCACATCTCGATAATGTGCCTTTCATCTTCATCACCAATGATGATCAGCCCGAGACAGAAACCAAAATGCGGAAAACCGGAGCTCTATTAATAATTATTAAACCCGCCACGATCGAATCGCTTGAGGCTGCTCTCAAGAAAGCCGGTTTGTTTATCTAAAACAGACAACTGCATGAATAACAAAAGGAGAAAATATGCCGATTAAGGCTGGAATCCCTGCCCCAGATTTTGCTTTACCTGACGAGAATGGAAAACAGCGTTCTTTGAGCGAATATCGAGGAATGCCGGTTTTGCTATACTTTTATCCTAAAGATGATACTCCTGGGTGCACGACCGAAGCGTGTAATTTTCGAGACGACTACAGCCAATATCAGAAATCCGGGGTCACGATCCTTGGTGTAAGCCCGGATTCGCCGAAGAAGCACACAAAGTTCAAGGAGAAGTTTTCGCTTCCCTTCACCCTTTTGGCAGATGAAACGCATCAGGTCTGCGAGCTTTACGGCGTATGGGGTCGAAAGAAATACATGGGTCGAGAGTATGACGGTGTCTTCCGAACGACTTTTCTGATTGATGCTGATGGGACGATCGTTAAGGTTTTTGAGAATGTAAAACCTGCCGAGCACAGCCAGGAAGTTTTGGGAGCGCTGAAAGCTCAGGCTTAAAACATCTGCTCATTTTGATTGTGCAACTTTCAGGCGTTTTATCAAGCGGGCTGAACGGCCCGCTTTTGGATTCCTCCTGATGACCAGTTTTTTTAAATTTCTTTATGGATGGAATTATCTGACAAGTCTCGAGTTTTTTTGACATAAGGGGGAGTTTACACCGCTGCAAGCTTCAGAATCTGAGGGGGTTTTCTAGGGTAAAATGGGCATTATGGATAAGGTAAACAGGATTTCCTGGCACTGCCTGGGATCACGATGGCCCTTCAACTGTTTTTTTGAGGGCACGCTGTTCATGCTGCTGGCTCGGATTCGATTTGTGCATCGGCTGAATTTGCTCCTGTCCAGACTCGAGGAGACGGTCTGATGGATAAAGTGCGGCTCGCTATCGTGGATGATCACGCGCTTTTCCGGGCCGGGCTGATCAAACAGCTGAGCCAAATGGAAGAGTTCCTGGTTGTCGGCGAGGCAGGGGACGGGCAGGGGGCGTTGGAGGTCATTCGCCGGATGAAGCCGGACATCGTCTTGCTGGATGTGAATTTTCCGGGGTTGAGCGGAATAGATGTTGGCGCGATCAAAGGTGTGGTGCAGGGCGGCTCGACCCGGGTAATCATGTTGACGTCTTGGAAGGATGATTATCACGGAGCGATAACCGCTGAGGCGGATGGAACTATCTTGAAAGATGCTGAGCCAGAAGACCTGCGCAAGGCGATTTTGCTGGTGTACCATGACGTGGAAGTCCAAAGGACTGAGGTGATGGGCCAGGATTTGGAGGCAGCCCCTTCAGATGAAAAGATCCAAGCTGCCGAGGGCGGGTTGAGCTCTCGAGAGCTGGAGGTATTGATCTGCCTTGCCCAGGGAAAAACAACCAACCAGATCGCCGAAGAGCTTTTCATTTCTGATAACACCGTCAAGACGCACGTTCGCCACATCCTGGAGAAGCTCGAAGCCTCCAACCGGGCGGAAGCGGTCAGCAAAGCAACCCAGATGGGGTTGATATAAAATTCCAGCCACCATGCAGGCAGCAGGTCACCTGCATGGCGTCGTTTTTTATATACAACTTAGAGGATTTCAGGCAAACTCCTTCATGATTCGGACCATGTGTTTGGCGTGCTTGAGATACAAATCCAGGCGAAGATTTTCGTTGGGGGCGTGAGCCAGCGTGCCCGGGTAGCCGGCGCCGGCGGAGACAACAGGCAAATTCAGGTCATGGATGAACGGATAGTTTGGTCCCGATCCCCCGACCATGGGGACAAGCTGCATCGGCTTGCCGTAGACTGGCTCGGCAGTCCGGGCAACTAAGTGGACGAAGGGATGGTCGGGATCTGTGCGTGCAGGTATATCTCCGCCCAGATCTGTGATCTGCACATCGCCGAAGCCGTGTTCGTCGAGGTGACGGCGGAGCAGCCGAAGGATCTGGGCTGGGCGCTGGTCGGGCACAAGCCGAAAATCGACCTTAGCCGAGGCGCGCGCCGGCAGGACTGTCTTTGAGCCCGGACCCTGGTATCCGGATGTCAGACCGCAGATTGTGCAGGTCGGGACGAATACTTCTTCGATCTGGAGCTCAGCGCCGCCCGTGAGCCCTTTGATGAACTCCTTTACTCCATAGCGCTGGCGGTATTCATCCGCGACCTCCGGGAGAGCCCCCATCAGCTCGCGGTCGCGGGCGCTGGGAGGGCGAACATCCTCATAAAATCCAGCAATTCGGATGCGCTCATCCGGACCTTTGAGCGAATTCAAAGCCCAAATCAGCCTCCAGGCGGCGTTTGGGAAAATCGAGCCGCCCAACCCGGAATGCGCATCGGTGGAAAGGGATTCGACGGTCAGCTCGACATAGCAGATGCCGCGCAAGCCCAGGTACTGCATGGGGGTTTCCTGATGGTCGACGCCGCCGAATTCCCAGATGCACGCATCTGCCGCCAGGCGATCCCGGTTTTGAAGGACGAAATCATGGAGATGGGCGGAGCTGGTTTCCTCTTCGCCTTCGATGACGAATTTGACAGTGCAAGGGAGCTCACCATCCGTGGAGAGCATCGCGTCGATCGCGAAGAGTCGGGCAACCAGCTGGCCTTTATCGTCGCTCACCCCGCGCCCGTACAGCTTGCCATCACGCAAGGAGGGCTCAAAAGGGGGGCTGTCCCAGAGCTCGAGCGGCTCGGCAGGTTGGACGTCATAATGGTTATATATCAGGAGGGTTTTTTGACTGCGGCCGTCTCGTTCGGCATAAACGATGGGTGCTCCGCCGGTAGCCATGATCTCGACCAGAAAGCCCCTTCGGCGGAGCATCTCGGCGACGAGGTCAGCACATTCAGCGATCCCCCAATTCTGGGCCCCGACGCTTGGTTGGGCAACCAGACGGCTGAGCTCGGCGATGCTCTCGTCCAGGTGGAGTTCAAGATATTGGTCAGTTTTCAAGAAATTGTCTGTCACAGGTGATCTTCCTTTGCTGTTTTGGTCCAGCTCACGATTATTTATTAAAGAGGATATTTAAGGTCGCGTAACCCGCATATGCAAATACGAGCATTTTTATGATGCTGCCGAGGGCGCAGAAAACCCAGAACCTGAAGACCGGGATTTTTAACGATCCGGCAGCGACGCCAGCCAGGTCAAAGAACGGGTTTGGGAGGATCGCCAAGCCGAAAATTGCAAGATCGCTCAGCTTGCGGTGATCCACCAGCCAGGCATAGAAGCGTTGATATCGCCCCGATCGTTCCAGCAGGCCTTGCCCGCTGAAGCCAAGCAGGTAGCCGGAAAGCTCCCCGGTGGCCGCGCCCAGACCGGCAAAGATCGCGGTCGGGATCGGATGGAAGACAGCGCCCAGCGTAAATACCAGCATCACTCCCGGGACGGGGATAAAGACAGTGGCATTCGAGATCAGCGTCGCCAGGAACACGCCGGCATAGCCGAACCGATAGAGGTGCCGGATTTCATCGCGGAAGACAAAGATGGCGACGACGATCCCGACGACAAAACAGAATGAAACCAGCCGCAGGATCGTCAGACGCCGTTCCGAGGTCATGGGGCGATTCCGCCAGGTCAGACCTCGAGGATTTCGACAGAGGTCAACTTCACAGCAGGGGAACCGACACGCTGAGGGTCGCGGGCTGGGATGGACATCAGCACATCCATCCCTTCGGTGACCTGCCCGAAGACGCTGTGTTTGCCGTCCAGCCAGGGGGTGGGGACGTGGGTGATGAAGAACTGGGAGCCGTTGGTGTTGGGGCCGGCGTTGGCCATGGAGAGCATGCCGGGCTTGTCGTGGCGCGAGGGCTGGGTCGAACTCGTCGTTGAACTGGTAGCCGGGGCCGCCGCGCGCCGGTGCCGGTGGGATCGCCGCCCTGGACCATGAAATCGTTGATGACGCGGTGGAAGATCGTGCCGTCGTAAAAGCCCTCGCGGGCCAGGAAGACGAAGTTGTTGACCGTGTCGGGGACTTTGTCGGCAGAAGAGATCGATGGTGATATCGCCTTTGTCGGTGTGAAGGATGGCGGAGTAGTTCTTTTTGAGGTCGAGGTGCCATTTCGGGCGGTTTCGACCACTGCTTGGATTGATCTGGCATGGATTATTTTCCTTTCAGGGTATGGGGGAGGTGTTCCGGTGCGTCTTCCTGCAGCAAGGCTTCCAGAGCGGGCGGCTACCATCTCCATCGCGACGGTGTTCAGCCCGCCTTCGGGGACGATCACATCGGCATAGCGTTTGGAAGGCTCGACAAACTCCATGTGCATGGGGCGGACGGTGGAGAGGTACTGGTGGACGACCATCTCGGTCGTCCGGCCGCGCTCGGCGATGTCGCGCTCCAGGCGGCGGATGAAGCGGATGTCGGAGTCGGTATCGACAAAAATCTTGACATCGAGCAGCTTGCGCAGATCCGGGTCGCCAAAGATCAGGATGCCCTTCGACCATGATCACCGGGCGCGGCTCGATCCGCTCGGTCTGGTCGGTGCGGGTGTGGGTCTTGAAGTCGTAGACGGGCAGGTCGACCGGCAGCCCGGCCCTCAGCTGCCTGACATGCTGGATGAGCAGCGGCGGTGTCGAGCGAATCGGGGTGGTCGAAGTTGATCGTCGATGCGCTGGTTGGTCGGGCAGGTCGCGCAGGTCTTTGTAATAGGCGTCGTGGGGGAGGTAGGCGATCCGCTCGGGGCCGACCCGGTCGAGGACGAGGTGGGCGAGGGTGGTCTTGCCGGAGCCGGAGCCGCCGGCGATCCCGATGACGAGGGGAACGGTGCGATGGTGCATGGGCTTTATTATACTGGATTGGGCGACCTCAAACCACCAAATTGAGGGACGGCCTGGGCTCGAAACCATTCGTCCCTCAAAAAAACGAAGAGGAATCGGGTAAGCAGGCTTTGTGGAAAAGGGGAAAGAAGGAGATTGCTTCGAAAAGAACGAGATTGCTCCACATAGAACGTCCTCGAAGAACGATGAGGTGGATAGTCGAGGGCCAAACGTGGACAGGTTCGGAAAGACCCTCGCAATGACTTTAAGTTCCGGGGGGAGGGGTCAGGTCTCACGGGCATCCGGCGAGGAGGAGGAATTCAGCCAATTTTCATCGATGCCCAGCTCTTTAAGCGCCTGGTCGAGGGCCTGCTCGAAGGCTTCTTCAAATTTTTCCTGCTTGGGGTGTGAGGCGAGCAGGCTCTGGGTTTTGAGCATGCGGTTGATGCAGGAGGAGGAGAAGCAGAGGACGCGGAGGATGTAGGCGGTGTCGTAGAGGTCGCAGCCGGGGGAGTAATGCTCGACGAGGCGGCGGGAGAAGAGGCGGAGGAGGGCGATCTCGTCTTCGAGGCTTTTTATGGAGGCCATCTCGAGGTCGGCGAGCTCGCGCTTGTTGAAGCGGCGGGAGTAGAAGCCGTGCTTGAGGGCGTTGGTGTTGCCGGGCTGGGCGCCGGGGAGGCCGGGGGGTTTGGAGGAGCGGCGAGGTCTGGGGGAGGAGGATTTGGAGGGCATGAGGGTATTATAGCACATATGTTCTATTTCTAGAAGGAGAAATGGGGATTGGAGGATGGTCTAAATGGACAGCCAGACCGCCCGCTGGATGCGGTTCGGGATTCTCGCTGACCGTTTACGCCCTGGAAGTGACCACCGGTAAGAGCTACTCCCAGCCGTATTCCTCAGGCTCGCACGGCGGCGTGATCCTGCCGACATCTGCCCCGCTTGTTTTGACCCTGGAGGCGCCGGGAACTTACGTCTTTTATGCCAACCTTATTCACGCGGCCGGAGGATTACCATTACGGCGCCACCAGGTATCCTCCAGACCCAGATTGTAAATCAACCATCTATCGCGATTTCGATGTGAGCCCTGGAGAGGAATACCAGGTATATTTCAGCAGCCGGATGGGCAAGCGCCATACGCCGGCTGCCACGCCGCATGCTCCGGTCACGGTCCCGTGGACCAGATTAATGGGAATCAGCTTTTGTAGGGCAGGTATCCGTACCCGCCGGCCGTTGTAATGCAAGCATCCGCAGCTGCATATGCCGGTGGGATGGAATCCCACCTTACGCATACCATCCAAACCAGTCGATATTGTATGGTGGCGGAGGCGCACTGCTCTATGGAATTATTTCAGAATGACCCGGGACATTTCCTTATGCTAGCTTCGAGTACACGATATCAATTAAATCTTTTGATAGCGTCATTGTGATGAGGATAATCAATATCCCAACGAACCCGCTTATCTCTGCCGAGCCGCCAAATATATAGTCAATCACTGCTAAAAAGACAAATTTGGACAAAAACAGAATCAGCCATACGCCAAAAACAAGAGCTGCCTGATATTTCTTTCCTTCTTTTCCTTTGAAGTATTTAACTACCAAAGACTTCAACCAAAACGTGAGATATGTCAGGATTTGCATAACAATGGCAACAAAAAAAGTCGTCGAGTAAGACCAAGTGTTGAGAATATCCGTATAGTCTTCGAAGAACCCCAGCACCACAGAGAAAACCAGGGTGCCCATTACCATCTCACGAAACAGCTGCTGCTTGGGACTCTCGGTATGATTGGAGTTTTTCACAGCGCAACACTCCTATGGTGAATTTTTGTGCTCTCCACTAAATCAAGCACAATAAGTTTCCACAAGTGATCGAATTATCGGAATGAACAAGTACATTTTAACTCATACAATCCATTCGCTGAAAATATTGTGACTTTTCTCAATTATCGGCCAAGCGAGTGTAAACAGCCGCAGACAGACCGAGCAACTCCAGGATGCGAGTTTGCAGAGCCGTCAGAGCAGGCAGGTGTCGAATGGTTTGGCCGGGAAACTGCACAATGGTCAGGGTAATGTTATCGAACATTTTCAGCAAACTTTCGGTGGTCGGGTTATCGATCCCCTTCTTGGGGTTGTTTTCAATCAGGCCGACCAGTTTCTCCTGGTTTTGTTTGAGCTTGCGCCTGGGGACAAACTCGATCAAGGTCAGAAATCGCACAGCCAGGGGAGAAATGCTCGACGAGGCGGAGGAGTGCAATCTCGTCTTCGAGGCATTTGAGGGAGAAGGCTTCGAGGTGGAGGAGCTCGCACTTGTTGAAGCGGCGGGAGTAGAAGCCGTGCTTGAGGGCGTTGGTGTTGCCGGGCTGGGCGCCGGGGAGGCCAGGGGGGTTTGGAGGATATGAGGGTATTATAGCACATATGTTCTATATAGAAATGCTTGCAAGGGCTCTACTGCTGATAAGGGTTTATAACATACGCGCCTTGCTGAACTTAAGTGGTAGAGGCCTGAGCAGAGACTGCCTGTTAACATCAGCCATTTGAAATCGTATTGTGATAGCAATTCCCAGAAGGCAGAAGCTCTTGGGATGGCTGAGACTTTGGGCGTACAGGTACAGGGATACATGACGCATGATGAATTGGAGCAGCTGCGGATTGCGGCCGATCGTAAGAGCAGGCTGCTCGAACGGCGTAATCACAGATAGTCGCCTGGGAGACAGACGACTCAGGTAGCCGCCTGGGAGACAGCGACTACAGGTAGCCGCTTGAAGGACAGCGACTACAGGAAGAAAAGGTTTAGGCTAGCCAGGTACCCTGATAACAAAGGGTATCTGGCTGGCTTTTTTTATGCCGCAAGCTTCGCAAAAGATCGCCAGGAAACCGGCTGGCTCCTGGTTACGCGGAGGTCTTACGAAGGCGCTCGCCCCGTCGCAAACCACGCGACCGGGGCGGCGCCTCTCACATTCCCGAGTGAAGGAAGGGCGGGCTCTAACCCACTAAGGCCGTGCTTTGCAAGTTAGGTTCTAACATTCCCCTTCCCTCTCTCGGACTTTCTCTTCCCGTTCACTGGAATGCAACAGGGATCACGTTTCGAAGGCGCTTGCATGCAACCCGCAGTACGCAAGGGGCTCCGCCCCCTGCACGCCTGGAGATGCAGCCAACTACGGACAACGCCGGGACAAAGTACTCCCAAGTTTGATCTTCTGATATCGAGAAGATCGGCCGACTCATAAGCCTGGATCGGCCGGCTCAGCTGATAAAGTTTCATAGATAGCCTATAAAGGTCGCATGAGATACTTCGACCTCAAGATGCCGTTTTTACCAAACTACAGCCAAATCCAAGCTAAACACAGACGAGTTGGGGCCGATTCCCTTAGGGCGAATGCGGGGCAAATGGGCGAGCCATTGCTTTTTGCCGTTATACGGTTTAGCCATTGCCAAAATTTCTGCTAATAGTGCCGAAAATGGCAATTACAGGGCTTTTTTGTACCTATTGACAAAATTGTGTTTCAATCTGGTACACCAATTTGAACAGGGGTAATGTGGCTTGACGCTAACGCTCTCTTCGAAACTTGTGTGCACAGTTGCTCATGGGCAAATCTTACGAAATCGGAAGATCAATTTGCGGTCGCAGTTCTTCATAGTTCTTCCATCCCAACTCTCACAATAACAAACCAATAAATATGTTCCGACAGTCCTTTATATATAATTATTGGCAATAACTTCTCGCTCGTAGTAGCCATTAACAAGACCCTCCTATAGCAGGATGAAAAAAATACTCTTTCTTTCTTAATCCTCTGTGTGCGGATTTGTAGGCAAAGTTATAAAATACTGCAATTCGCCCAGGCAAATTCCCAGGTCGCGGGAAGCGAGGTTAGGAGAGTGGAAGTTGGTTCGTCATAGGGGGGCGGTGTTCTTATCCACCAATGATAAATCAAAAACGGGTTATCGAAAGTCTAGTCTAGCGCTCGCTTAACCGCCTGAACCACTTCTTCGACGGCTTTATCCACCGCGCTGGAGAAAATGATCGTTTCATGAGAAATATCCGGCACAATTTCGATTTAGCTTGTCGAAAGCTGACTTAACGCAATTTGAAATTTACGCTGAGGATTTGCGAAAATCTTCTCCCATTCATCGCCCCCGACGACTTCATTGCCTGCCACCAGAACCACCATCGGGCGGTCTCCCAGGCTGGTCACTTCCATTGCCTGATCGACGCTTGCCAGGATATCGATCTTTTCCATGGACCGCACCCAACCGGCTGTAAGGTCATTGCGAAATTCTTTGATCCAATCCGGATCGTCCGGTTTCTCCTGCCCGAGCCTCTCCTTGAGCAGAGAAAAAAAAGTGGGAGGTTGGGCTTCAAGAAAAACCAATCCCGCCACTTCCTCCGGGTACTCGTGAGTGAACACTAATAGATGCAATCCGGCTCGTGACACTCCCACCAAAACATAGGGGCTATGTTCTCCTATGATAGATAAGAGCTGGTGCAGATCATGTACTTGATCCTTGACCGTACGCACTTCGGGAAGCTCGCCGAGGTATCCAGCGCGTCGATAAAAACAAACCCGCCCCAGGCTCTCAAATCTTTTCAGCGAAGCTTCAGACCAGGGGGTAAAACCATCCCCATTCTCCAGGATGATGGTTGGCTCGCCCTGCCCCCGGCAGTGTACTGGCATTCTGTATTTCCCAACTTGAACGATTTCATTGATCTCAGCCGGGAGCGCTGTAGCTGCCTCAGGAGAAGGCGTCACAGGAGTGATGGAAGGCGGTATCGTGGGTGTCGCAGCAGGCTTGGAACAGGAGACCAACACAATCAATAAAATAATTGTGGCAACCAACCGGTAAGACAGGTGAGCGCTGCTTGTCTTCATCATCCCTTCCTTTGCTTTTTACTCTACTCAAGCCTCCCAAAAACAACCGGTATACCTTATGCTTTAATCTCCAGGACGAATTGCTAAGGCAGCTATATCAAAGCCAACTCGTAAATTATTACCGAGATTCCACGTTGAATAAATCCGACCAACATTTTCACCTCAAAGGGTGATGATTTTGACAATCTTGTCATAAATTTAACATCATTTCTTTAACCCAATGGATGAAAATCACAACCTGTTTACGATCCATTATTAATCAAGCCCACAAGTCAGGAAACAGCGATTTTGTCTCCCAAAATGATGAAAAATCGGCATTAATAGCCTCATTTTGTCCAATACCGACAGTATACCCCCTTCTTGTGCCTTTCCTTTACTGAATGGGTGGCGTAGAAACCGGGTTCTAATAAATTCCTAATTCCTCACCAAGCAATTTGAGGAAGTTGGGTTGAGGGCGGTCACAATTGTGTAACAATTTGTGAGGCGACCGCCCTCAACCTAACCTACTTCTTTTTACCCTTTGCGCCAAGGCTATCTGCCGTGACGCTGGTCGAGCTCAGATGATCCCCCAATATATAAGATGTGCATTCCACGTGGTTTTAATTATTTCGTACTATAGGCAGGTAGTTGAATTTTGGAATATATGTCGACACAGTGAAGGTTGGACTGTCGATACTGCCAGCCATGTTGCTCACGCGAACCCAATAATGGAGGGTTTGCGTGACAGGTGGAGTCGTATAGGTATCCGATTTGCCATCGGAGATCGGGACACCCGTCTGTCCTGAAAACCCCTGGAACCATTGGAAGCTTAATGGGCTATCGCCGCTGGTTATCGTTGCTTTTAATACAGCCTGCTGGCGTTGTAAGACATAAATGGACTGGGCTAAATTTTGAAGGCTTGGCATGATGCCTTTAAATAATTCGGTTAGCCACTGGTAATCCACATTGCCATATTCCGTGGTAGGCACTGCGGCATAACCTTCAGTGTAACCATTCCAGGTGTTATATGCTATTCCTTTGATATCAACTGTGCGCAGTTTACTCAACGCAAGTCGCCATGCAGCGTTATTTCCCCAGGCTTTCGAACCCGGAAAGACAATATGTGCATCGTATCCTGGGTCAACATCCAGATAAACCGGTATGCCGGCGCTTTTCCAAAGCTGTTGGTAGCTCGCTTTCACAGCTTCCAGGTCTGTATCAGACGTGGCACTTGAGTATATTTCGGGAATAAAACCTTGAACTGCCAGGATTGACGATGATAAGCGGAGATAGGGGCCGGTAGTAGCTGCGTTGGCCGTATATGTATCCTCGATCCTTGTTTGTGTGCAGTCCCCTTTAGGCACACTGGTAGGAACTGGCAGCAAGTCAAGTGTGAACCCGACCAGGACCTGTTTGTCTTGGTACACCTTATCAGCAACCCAATCAAAACCGCTGGCGAAAGTGATATTATCCGAAGCCGCCACCTGATTGGAGGCGACATGCAAGATGTTGATTGCGTAACGTTTAATCCCATTGCGGTCGTAAATTTGCGCCCATTTAGAAGGCCAGTTGGAGTTGGCAGGGGCAGTGATATAGCGGGTGACCAAATCTTCGATCTGGGTGACCAGCATTGGAGAGGGATTTGTTTGGGTTCCTGGAAAATCTGAAGCAAACTCAAAAGCAGGGGAATTACCGCCGTAACAAGTCGTGGCGTTCCCCAATTCGATAGCTGGCATGATTAAAATGTTGCGAGAGATAGCAGTATTAAATAACTCGTCATGGGCGTAGGTCGAGGTTTGCATGGGCGCCCAAAATGCCCAGCGATCCAGACCGCGCTGTCCCCAGAATGACATGGTCACGACATTGGTGCCAGCATTGACCATTTGATCCACTGTATATGCCTGGTTAGCAGTGGATTCTGACCAACCCAGATTCCTGGCGTCGGATGGATGGATCGTGTAAAGCGAGTCATTTGGAGTGGGTTGATACTCATAAAATTGGGGCAGGTCACTATGCCTCCAATCCCCTGCAAAGAAATAGACTGTTTTTACGATATTACCGTCAAAACCGGGGTTGGCCAGGAGACCCCATTTTGGCGAATCGGCGGTATCGAAATAGGTGCTGTAGACCGTGCCATCCGGACCAGTGATAAATAAATCCAGATGGCTGGGGTTGGACCAATGCGCTGTGACTGGTGCACCAGGAGCAGCGGGATTTCCGGGAGGGATGCTGCCCCATGACTGCCAGCTAGGAGTAGCTTCCCACCAGGTGGTATAAACCGCTCCGTTGCTGGCCGTGGAGAACAGATCGAGGTGATTGGGGTTCGACCATAGGGCGGTCACCATTGCGCCAGGAGCCATCTTGATTTCCGGATGAATGCTGAACCACGTATGATAGCCGGGGCTGGCTTCCCACCAGGTGCTCCACACGGTCCCATCGCTACCGGTCATGAACAGGTCTAGATGGGTTGATGTGGACCATACAGCCGTTACGCCAGCACCCGGGTTTGCCTTGACCTCGGGGTGGATGCTGAACCAGGTATGATAGCCAGCGCCAGGTTCCACCCAGGTGCTCCATACAGTCCCTAAACTATCGGTCATAAATAGGTCCAGATGAGTCGCGCTGGCCCACACGGCAGTTATGGGAGCGCCGGGTTTGGCTTTGACTTCTGGGCGGATGCTGAACCACGTATGATACCCGGTGGAAGCCTCCCACCAGGTGCTCCATACCGTCCCATCGCTGCCGGACATGAATAAGTCCAGGTGAGTGGAGCTGGCCCACACCGCGGTTACGCGAGTGCCTGGGGCAGCTTTGACCTCCGAATGGATAGAGAACCACGCGTGCCAACCGGGAGCGGCTTCCCACCAGGTGCTCCAAACGGTTCCATCGCTTCCAGTCATGAACAAGTCCAGGTGATTCGCATTGGACCACACCGCCGTTACGGGAGCTCCCGGGGCAGCTTTGACCTCCGAATGGATAGAGAACCACGGCTGCCAACTGGGTGCAGCTTCCCACCAGGTGCTCCGCACAACACCATCGCTGCCGGTCATGAATAAATCCAGATGAGCCGTATTTGCCCAGACCGCAGTCACCTGAGCGCCTGGGACAGCTTTGGTTTCAGGATGAATAGAAAACCAGTTAGCCCAGTAGTTTGGAGACGAAACTTCTGCAAGCCCAGGGCCAGTGGAAATGGTCAGAGTGAGAATGATAATCATGCAACTCGTTAGAAATCGGCGCATTGCTCTCTATCTCCTGTTCCAGTTCCGTTTTCGAACCCAGTTGATTATTTGCTACCCAAATTCCACGTCGAATAAAATTTCCCAACATTTTCACCCCAGAGGGATAATGATTGTGGCTGAACTCACTTAACTTTAGCATAATTTCCTCTATTTTGCATCATTTTCTGTGATCCATTTCATAAAATTGGACATTGGAAATGGTTTTCCCAGCCTGGTTTAAATAGAAATAATGGTTGGGAGACGTAGAAACCGGGTTCAAATATATTTCTAATTCCTCACCAATCAATTTGTGGGAATTCAACCGGCCGGGAGGTCGGTTTTTGTTTTATTCAGACTTGATTATGCAAAGGAGCCCAAATGTATTCAAAGTTGAATAACCATGTCAATATCAAAGTCCTCGACCGCTTTGGCTACCTGATCGAGGAAGTGTCCTACCGAAACATCCCGATGGCTGAGCTGTACCCTGACGAAGATGTGGTCTTGATCGAATGGGTCGGCCAGGACAATAGGCGGCCGACGATGGACGAGCTCGCCGATCCGATCGAGTACGAAGGCCAGAAGTACTACGGGAATATGGCGTGGGGTTAGGCCGTCAAGAAGGGCGTCACCCTTGGCTTGACCCATGACTTTCCCTACGAGAACGGCCCGGTCAAGCTGACGGAAGATGGCCAGAGGGCTGGCCGATGGCTGATGTCGCAGGGCGTCTTTGGGAGTTTCACAGCCGACGATCTGACCGTCACCGTCGACCTTCTTGGCGATCTCATCTTCTTTTTTAGCATGCCGCTTAGCGATGTCATCGATCAGCTCGACCGCTTCACCGATCCGGCATTGCTTCTCGAGGGTCTCTATGGAAGTCATGTGCTTGTTCAGGTCCCGGAGGCATTCCCCTATGCCGGGCTCTCCATTTCCGTAAACTGCCTTGTCGACCACCTCAATGAGTTTTCCCCGCACGTGGGAATCGACCGGGGGAAACCATGAATATCTCGAATGGACACAAATGTTCCCTATTCGTGTGTGGGTGGACCTATTCGCCAGAGATAACTATGGAGCCACGGGGCGCAGTTTTCCACATGTGCATGGGAGGTGGACCGCAGTTCCATGTTATGATCATCGCGCGCCAGCGGTTTTCCCCGCGGGGAGGGGTTGATTGCTCACACACATGCTTGCGCTACACTTTGAGCGACATGAGGACGAGTATTCACACGCAAGCTAACAGCTTGCGCTACAAGCCGGTGAAACTCGTGCGCAAGCTAACAGCTTGCGCTACAAGCCGTGAAGTGCAAACTCGCTGCGCAGAGCGGTAAATTGCGCAAGTAACAGCTTGCGCTACAGAGGAGGAGCATGTCAAAGCTGATCCCGGCTGCGGAACGGATCGTTAAGGCGAGAGCGCTGATCCAGAAGGCGCGCGACTGCCGATCCCGGAGGGGGGAGCAAGTATGATTTTTCGTACGTCGCCCAGGTGAAAGACCTGCTGCGGCAGGCGCGCGACCTGGTGAAGTTCATCCCCTATTCGCCGAGCACGACGCCGGAGATGAAGAGGGAGGTGGCGAAGGTCTTTGAGGAGGCGGATCGGGCAAACCAGGAGATTTTGCATTGAATTCTGGGAAATCACCCTGCAAATCTAAAACCTTGTACTTATTGCTTTTTCAATCCCATAAACATAAAATGCGTCCCCTTTTCGAAGTCACTGTGATCGTACGGCAGCTTGAGAGGGTTGAAACCGACTTCTTGAATCAGATCGAGCCAGACCTGCTCGGGGAATAGGCCGAGGCGGTGCTCGTCGACGGGGGATTGGCGGAGGGTTGAGCCTTCACGCATGAGGTAGACCATATTAGAGATGTACATCTCGTCGCTCGGGTCGGGGTCGATCACCCATTCCAGATAGCGCAATCCCCTGTCGCCAAGATCATGCCCGCCGTGATCTGCGTACGGCTTGAAGTTTTCGACCGTGTAATCCGGGACAAACAGCGCCGCACCACCGGATCGGCAGTGGACATAGGCGGTCGTCAGGGCCTGCCGCAGGTCCGCCCTGGTGGACATGTAGGCGATCGCGTCATGGATGAAGACGAGGTCAAATTCCCGTCCGAGCCGGACGGTGCGCATGTCCCCCTGGATGTGGGCGCATTCCGGGTTCAGCTTTCGGCTGACATCCAGCATCTCGAGGGAGCGGTCGACGAGCGTGAGCTTGAATGCCTGCTTGAGATGAGAGGCGTTGTTGCCGCCGCCCGAACCCAGCTCCAGCAGCGTGATGGGGGGAGGGTGGCAATGGGAAAGGAAAGCGTGCTTGTAGATGCCCGCTTCTTCGGCATAATCGGCAGGATCGGAAAGAAGCGGCCACCAGGCTGCGAGCTCGGTATATAAGAAGTTGGAATCCATCGATTCGGCCTCCGGAGATGGTTTTCAGATCGATGCTGTCACTGACTTAATCATAATCCCGAAACATGACGGGAGCCACAACAGATTAAAAATGGCATTCTAAAAAATTAGAATGTCCATTGCGAAGAACAGGCATTTATGGTATTTTGACTGATGAATGCCTGGTAAAGGGATAAAAGAAGACCCTATGGACAGCCATAGGGTCAGCCCTCAGAGAGCCACCGAAGGGAATCGAACCCTTGACCCGCCGCTTACGAAGCGGCTGCTCTGCCGGCTGAGCTACGGTGGCGCCTGAGCGGACGTCATTATACATAAGATGAGCCGGAAAGACAAGGTGCAACGTGCGGATCGCGATGCTTTCATACCATACCTGCCCGCTGGCGACGCTGGGCGGCAAGGATACCGGCGGCATGAACGTTTACGTGCGAGAGCTGACGCGCCACCTGGGCGCGCAAGGCATTCACGTGGATGTGTTCACGCGCTCGCAGGACGAGCACGTCCCGCACGTGCTGCACGACCTGGGCTACGGCAACCGGGTCGTGCACGTGCCGGCCGGGCCAGAAACGCCGCTCGAGAAAGAGGAGCTGGCTGGCTACCTGCCGGATTTCGTGGGCGGGATCCGTGAGTTCGCTTCTGCAAAGGGCCTGCGGTACGATCTGATCCACAGCCATTACTGGATGTCTGGGGTCGCTGCGCTGGAGCTGAAAACCTATTGGGATGTGCCGGTGATCCATATGTTCCACACCCTGGGCGTGATGAAGCAGCGCGTGGCGCGCTCACCGGCAGAGGTGGAAGGGGATTACCGGCTGAAAGGGGAGAGAGACGTGCTGCAAAAGGCGGACCGGATTGTGGCAGCAACGCCGGCTGAGCTGGCTCAGCTGCAATGGCTTTACCAGGCGGACACGCGCAAGATCAGGATCATCCCACCCGGGGTGGATATCAGCCATTTTTACCCGATCCCGATCGACGAGGCCAAGGAAGTCATCGGCGTGCCACCTTGCGAATCGATCCTGCTGTTTGTCGGGCGGATCGAGCCGCTGAAAGGGATCGATATCCTGATCCAGGCTATCAAACTGCTCCAGCAGGAAAAAACTTACGTCTGCCTTGTGGTGATCGGGGGAGACCCGGAAGCCGGAACGGAGAACCGCAGCGAGGAGATGCAGCGGCTGCAGACGATGACTGAACAGGCCGGGTTGAATGACCTGGTCACATTCCTGGGCAAGCGCAGCCAGGATACGCTGCCGTATTATTATTCCGCCGCGGAAGTTGTGGTCGTCCCATCGCATTATGAGTCGTTTGGGATGGTGGCACTGGAGGCGATGGCCTGCGGGACGCCGGTGGTGGCTTCGCAGGTGGGCGGGCTGGCATTCCTGGTGCAGGATGGGGTGACGGGCTACACCGTACCTGTCGATGACCCGATGGAGCTGGCAAGCCGGCTTTCCAAAATCCTTTGCGATCCCGAGCTGCGCCGGAAGATGGGGGAGCAGGCGCTGGAGGTGGCACGCGAATACGCCTGGGAGAATATTGCCCGGCAGGTCGCTGAGCTCTACCAACAGACAGCTTGCGATCATCCGCAGGTCAGGTCTGCAGAGGGGAGCAGCACGCTGATTTGATTTAATCCTGGAGGCGGTGGGGGTCGACGGACAGGTTTGCCGGGCGCAGCCACCTCAGGAAGCCACCGGAGGAGGTCGGGTGGATCGCCGGTCGTTCCAATCCAACCAGCGCAAGGCTGAATATTAACAGCGCTGCACCCAACCACTGCCCGGTTGTGAAAAACTCATCTAACAAGATGAAAGAAAAAACCAACGTGACGATCAGCTCGCTCAGGCCAAGTAAGGCGGTCTGCATGCCGCCCAGGTGCTTGACGCCGGTGAAGAGCATCAGCCGCGCAAAGAAAGTCACCAACATGAGTCCGAGCAGCGGTACAGCGATCTCGAGCAAATTCGCGGGACTGGCTGCAGAGAGCTGCTGCACAAGGCCATCCAATCCGCCTTCGGAAAACAGGAAAGCCGGCAGGACAACCGCGCTCATTGCCAGCAAAGTGTAAAGCGTGACCGTCTGAGGGGGCATGTCAAAGAGGACGCGCTGATTAATCGGGAGGTGAAGGGCATACAACAGGGCAGCGACCAGCATCGCTCCGACCCCAACAGGATCGATCTCTCCGCTTTCGGCTTTGACGAGCAAAAACACGGCCGGGAGCACCAATCCGAGCCGGAACAGCGTGAGCTTGCCTGGTCTTTGATGGTCCAACGAAAGCCAGATGACCAGGAAAAGCGGGTAGAGGGCGTAAAGCGCCTGGCCCAGGTTCGCGTTGATCCGGCTGAGGGCATAGTAATAAAAGAGAGAGCCAGTCCCATTAATCAGGCCTGCAAGCAGGCAGCCCAGAAGACCGGCCGGGTAGATGTACAGGTAGCGGCGGAAGAACAGCAGCATCAGCACGAGGAGCAGGAGGGCGGCGAATGTCGTTCGGAATGCGACCACGGCTACGGATGGAATGCCCAGCAAAATAGCCTGACGGCCGAATACCGGCGCGAGCCCAAGGAAAAAGGCCGAGCTGAGGGCAGCGTTGACCCCTTTGTTTACGGTGCGAAGAGTACCCATAGAAGGAAGACAATCCGCTTATCTTAACAGCGAGTCCACTTCCTGGAGGAGGTCGTCGCTCATGAACTCGCCTTTCTGCATCAGGGATTGGATCCGTCCGTCCAGACGGCTGCTTCTCCTCGCTGGTAAGCGACTTGGCGGTTACGACGATCACGGGGATCGAAGCTGTGCTGGGGTCGGATTTCAGCGCATCGAGCACGGCAAAGCCGTCCATTCCTGGCAGCATCAGGTCGAGCAAGATCAGATCGGGCGGATCAACACGGGCTGACTCGAGGGCTCGGATGCCGTCATCTGCTTCGGAAATGGTATAGCTGCCCTGTGATTGCAGGATCCGGCGGATCAGACGGCGGGCGTCTTCGGTATCGTCCACTATTAATACGTGTGAGAAGCGGTCGGGAGTCACCCGACTGAGCGCAGCCAGCAGGCCTTCCTGCTCCGTAGCTGCTCCTGCGGAAGCGCCAACAGGAAGAGCAACATCTCAACTCCACCCTTCACCGAGGATATCGCGCTCGATAGGCATGGTGTGACCGGTGCAGTTGACGACGATCACCTGCTCGGGTCGGACCAGGCCAAGCCGAGCCAGCTTGATTAACCAGAGAAGGCGACGGCAGCAGCCGGCTCGACTGAAAGACCTTCCAGCTGAGCCAGGACATGCATCGTCCGATAGGTCTCCTCATCGGTAACGCTTTCAAAAATCCCTCCGCCACCGGCCTTCATCCTCTGAAACAGCAAGGTATACGTGCGCCCAGGATCGCCCGTGGAGAGCGTGGCGATGTGGGTGCGCGGGGAAACGACCGGTTCAGCCTTTTCCAATCCAGATCGAAATGCGTGGACCATCGGAGCGCATCCTTCGGTTTGAACGCAAGCGATCGCGGGCAAATGCTGGATCAGGCCCATCTGCAGCAGCTCATTGAAGCCTTTTTGGACGCCCAGAGGGCCAAGTCCACCGCTGACTGCCTGGAAATACCAGTCCGGGGCTGCCCATGGGGTTGTATGGGGGCTCATGTTCTGCTGACCAAGCTGCTCGGAAATCTCGTAGGCGATCGTCTTCATCGCTTCGACGGAAGGGATCGAGCGCGCTCCGCGCTCCAGGTAAAGCCCGCGCTGGCGGGCATATTCTGCGGCCACTGCTTTGGCCTGGTCGTAGGATGCCGTGACCTTGACGACCTGCGTGCCGTAAATCGCTGTCTCGCGCATCTTCTCCGCAGGGACAAGGCTGGTCAGGAAGGCCCAACATTTGATACCGGCTCGGGCAGCATATGCAGAGAATGCGATCGCGACATTACCAGTCGACGAGAGGACAATCTCATTGATGCCGGCTTCTTTAAGAGCTGCAATACATACTGCAGCCTGGCGATCTTTGAAGGATGAAGTTGGACCCTGGCGTTCATCTTTGATATAAAGATTAGGAAGGCCGAGCATCAATCCGAGGTTGGCGGCGTGGATTAAAGGTGTGCCGCCTTCGCCCATGCAAAGATCAGGATTAAGCGCGCCGACTGGGAGGACCTCGCGATACCGCCAGAGGTCGAACGGTCGGGAGTGCACCAATTCGGGCAGGGAGCTGGCGATCGAATTCAGCTCATAACGCGCTTCCAGCCAACCCCCCTGACAGGATGGACAAACCGTCAGCGAGAGAGTGAAAGGGGAGCGATGCCCGCAGTCGAGGCATTCGGCAAAAACCGCAAGGGTGTTCATAGCAGCTTGCTTATGTGTCCAATTCTTTCAGACGTCGGACAGCCTGTACCAATTCTTCCTCGAGGATAGGCTTGAGCAGATAATCGGCAGCGCCGAGCTCATATGCCTGCTCCTGCAGGGCAGACATGGAACAGACAATCACCGGGATGCGGCGAGTTCCGGGATCTTTCTTCAACTCTTTCAGGACCTTCATCCCGTTTATAGAGCCGTTGCCATTTCTTTTTGAAAGGCTCAGAGGTCCAGTGCCCCCAGATTTTCCGTTGGCGCTCATGGCGATATCCAGGGTGATCGCAAAGGGCTGGACGCCGCGTGCAACTGTGACCGCCTGCTCTAATTTTGTTAATGAGATGACCGTGCAGCCGGAACCAGCAAGGTAGCGTTTGTAAAGGTCGATGACCTGGGGATCACTATCAACAGCCAGGATTAACAAAGGACTGGTTGAAGGGCTTTGCGGGTTGAGGCTGCCTGAGCTATAAACAGAGGGGACGGTTTGATTTCCAATCGATGGATGCTGAAGTGGTTTTTTGGACTCGGCAGAGATTTCGACATCTGCACTATCCAGAACCGAAGGTGTTTCTGGCGCAGATTTAAGCAGGAATGCAGATTTTTCCGGCTGGTCCACAGGCAGGACAATATAAAAAGTGCTTCCCTTGCCAATCTCGCTGTCTAAACCAATCTGACCGTTGTGCAGGCGGATAAGGTGAGAGCTGATCGACAAGCCAAGGCCAGAGCCTCCTGTTTTCCGGGTGAGTGAGCCGTCGACCTGAGAAAATGGCTGGAAGAGCCTGGCCTGGTCTATTTGGGCGATACCGGGTCCGGTGTCGATCACTCGGATCAGCACCTGCGGATCACCTTCCTGGCTGCAAGTGCGGGATGCTTCGACAATAATACTGCCCCTTTCTGTGAATTTTGCTGCGTTCGAGAGCAGGTTGAGCAAGACCTGCCGGATCTTCATGGGATCTGCGGACACCAGCGGGAGATCCGGATCGATGTGCTGTTCGAGCCGGATCGGTTTATCCTTTATCAGACCGATCGTCGTGGACATCACACTGCGAATGATTTCCGCGAGGTTGATGTTCCTTTCAAAAGCCAGATCCATTTTGCCGGCTTCGATTCGGGAGAGGTCGAGCACGTCATTTATTAATCCGAGCAAGTGCTGGCCGGAGTTATAGATGGCAGTAAGATCCTGGTTTTGCTGCTCGCTGACAGGTCCGTCAATGCCTTTGAGGATCACGCGTGAGAAACCGATGATCGAATTCAGCGGAGTGCGCAGCTCGTGGCTCATATTGGCAAGGAATTGGGACTTGAGACGGTCTGCTTCGCGAATTTCTGCGACGGCGGTCTGGGCTACTTCATAGGAGCGGGCATTGTCCACAGCGACGGCGATCTGGTCGGTAAGAATTTGCAGGACGGAGATATCGTCGTCGGTGAACGAATTGGCTCGATTGGACTGGACGTCGAGAGCGCCAATCACACGCTCGCCGATTTTAAGCGGAATACCAAGCTCGGCCCGGGTCAAGGGGAGCAAAGGGTTTGGCAGGTGAATCTGGCGGGCTTGCTCGGTATTGATGTCGTTCAGGACCAGAGGTTTTCCTGTTCCGGTGACCTGACCGATCAGGGATCGACCACCTACAGCCAGGTGGTGCGCACTGCGTTTCATCTCTTCGCCTGCAGATCCAGTTGATTCTCGAACAACCGCTTCGCTGCCTGCCTCATCGAGCAGAAAGATAGAAGCGTGATAGAAACCGAAGCGTTCTGAGATCAGGCTAATCGTCCGCTGAAGCAGGCTGTCGAGGGCCAGCGTGCCGGAAGTATCCCGGGCGATCTCGGCTGCCGTCTGGAGCTGACTCGCCCGACGGCGGCTTTCATCGAGCAGGCGAATGTTTTGGATTGCGATTGCGGACTGGCTGGAGAGAGCTGTCAGGCGGCGGATCTCATCGTTAGAAAAATGGGTGATGGTTGAAAAAGCGCCAAAAAGGAACCCAATCCACTGGCTGCCAACAAAAAGCGGAACAAAAATCACAGTTTGAGCCTGGAAATCTTGCTTGAAAAGCTTACGGACCGCTTCGTCCAGCCGTTGATCGGATGAGACATCTTCGATAATGGTTGGCTCGCTGGCCGACAACAACCGGTTGGCCGGGAATCGACGGAGCTCGTAACGTTCCAGGAGCACTTCTGATGGCAGGCTGGTTTTATGCGCGATTGGGATCAGCCATTCTGGTCGTTTTGTGTCCTGCAAGGCGGGAAGCGGTCCTGTTTTACCCTTCTCAAGGCGGATCACCCAGGGGTGCTCAAAGAGGATGATGCTGAGAAGCTGATCGGCTTTTCCAAGGACTGTCTGGCGACTGAGAGAGAGCAAGATCTCATCAAAATTTTGGACACCGTTTAATTCTGAGCTGGCCTGGTATAAGGCTTCGGTTTCACTCAGTGCAGATTGAGTTTTTTGGAAGAGGCGGGCGTTTTCAATCGCGACGCCTACCTGCTGGCCGATCAATTCGATGAGAGCGATTCGGACTGATGGAACCTGCCTGTCGAGCTTACTGAAAACGCATACCGTTCCGAGAGGCCTCCCTTTTGATGAAAGCGGAACGCCCAGATAGGATCGGAAGCCCAAAGATAACAAACCGGTAAATGCCGGCTTGACTCCGTCGTGCGGCCAGGCTGGCGGCAGCAGAGATGCCACTCCAAGAACGTCTTCAGGCAGATGGGTAATATCAGGCACGGCGATCGTGCGGCAGCTCTGAAAGACCAGATCGCATGGCGTGCCTTTCAGCCCATTTTGGTTCAGGCGTTCGACGAGCGTTTGAGGCAAGTTTTGATGCACGGCCAGCACCAGGTCGCCGCTGGCGGGATCAATATACGAAATCAAGCCGCTCTCATAATCCATGATCGCGAGCACCTTCTCGAGGATCTCCCCAAGCACTTCATCCAGATTGAGGGTGCGGCTGACTGCGCTGGTCATCTGGTTCATCGCGAGCAGCTCTTCGTTTCGTTTTTTGGTTTCATCAAGCAGGCGCAGGCTTTCGACCGCGATCGCTGCCTGACCGGAGAGAGACACCAGACGGCGAATCTCTCTTTCGCTGAAACCGGTGGTCGGACTAAAGAGGGCGATAATCTCGCCAATCCACCGTCCAGAAACGTTCAGTGGAATGAAGAGCAGGCTCTTCGCGCCGAACGTATCAGCAAAGAGCGATCGGACAGAGGGATCAAGGCGTGGGTCTCCAGGCAGATCGAAGATCAGGGTCGGCTGCTCGGCGCCTAACAAAGCCTCTATATTGGTCCACTCACTGATCTGAAGACGATCCATGATCGAGTCGTCGTTTATCCCAACAGACCAGCTTGCCAGCTCGGTCAACCAGCCAGGCTTTTCCTGACAAGTCCAGGGTCTGTCGAAGACATGGATGGAAACCCGCGTAGCATTGATGTTGCCTAAAATCGAAAACCGACGCAGGATCGTGAGAATTTCGGTGGGGCTGCCAGCGGAGTTCAACTGCGCGCTGGCCTGATACTGTGCATCCGTTTCAGACAGGTTCACCTGGAGCTGATTGAACAGGTTTTCTCGAACAATTGTATTCGAGAGCGCCGAGGCTGCCGTCTGCAGGACTGCAATCTCGTCTTCTGTCCAGACTCGCTCCACATCGGCCTGCTCAAAAACAACGCATCCAGGAGCTTCATGGCCTCTGGCGACCAGAAAATGAAGGATCGATTGGACTCCCAGCGAATCAAACAAGCTGCGGGCTTCAATGGAGGCGCTGCTGGCGATTTCGGAGATAAAACCTTGTTCCTCCAGCCGCTTCAACCAGGATTTCAACCAATCAGCGGTCCGCTCGCCCAAAGCTGGATTTGCCATCAACGAAGCCTGGTCAGGCATCCGCCATTCGGAGACCAGCTTCCAGGATGGCCCGCGGTAATCTACCTGGGTTTCCAGATAATAGACCCTGCTGGCCTGTGAGGCTACACCGAGCAGCTGGAGCACATCTGAGAGAGCCGAGATTCCTCGCTCAGAAAGGATGGATACCGCATCTGAGACGCATTTTTGATAGCGGACGCTGACTTCCAACGCATCACGGGCTTGCCTGGTCTCTTCAAAGAGACGGGCGTTTTCGAGCGCAATCGTGAGCTGGTCAGTGACCTGTTCGACCATAAGGAGCTCATCTTCGCTCCAGCGGCGGTCAGGATCGTCATCCAATATTTCTAACAGGATAGAAGGCTGGTCTGATGCTGCCTGTGCGGAACTGGATATTGCTGCCGCCTCCGGTTTAAATGGACGACCAACGCGAAGCACAGATTGAGGAGTCGAGCAAGGATGCGCTCCAGGCTGAGCTGGATCATTGAAAGGGTCTGCAGGCAATACCGGTGATTCCAGGGGCTCATCTGAAACAAACCAGGAATCTATGGATTGATATTTCTGATCGGAATCCGGCTCTGGATGATGATGTCGATTGGACTGAGGGTCTCCCCGGTCAACCTCAGAATTGCTGGTTGAATAAATGGTTTCATCCAGGGTGGAAAAAAGCTCAACCAACCGGATATGCGGTTGAATGTGCGCCTTTTTTCTGCGCGTGGAAGACCTGGGGAGAGGGGATGGCGGTTTGAGACCCGCGACCACCTGGCCGGGCAAGCCTATTGAAGCCGGTAAGTCAGAAGATTCTGGATCAATGGACATAGGCAATGATCTCCTCAGCCAGGGCGTGGTACTGCAGCGCACTGCGAGTGCGAGGGTTAGCGTACATGATTGGCTTCCCATCGATCGAGCTCTCTCGCAGTCTTGTGTCTATCTGGATGATCGTCGAAAACACACCCTCGCCAAAGGTTTTGTAGATCTGTTCGCGGATTTCGCGATGGATCCGGTTTCGGTTATCCTGCATGGTGATGAGAATCCGGTAGACGAGCTCCGGATTGTGCTGAGCGCGGACCTGCCGAATTGTCGTCATCATTGTGCGCAGGGCGTGGGCTGAATAGAATTCGGATTGTGTTGGGATAATCAGCAAATCGGCTGCAATAAGGGCATTCAGCGTGACAGCTCCGATATAAGGCGGGCAGTCAAGCAGGACGTAGTCGTATTGAATGACGGGAAAATTTCGCTCGTAGGATACTCTGGTGGGAGCAATATTCGTTGGGAATTTCTGAATCAGGACGGCGGAGCTCTTCCACAATAGTCCGGCGAAGGATGGTTTCATAATCCTTTCGGACCGGCAAAAAGCGCTCCGCGAGCTCCATGCCTGTATTCGACGGCACCAGGTCCAGACCTGGAATGGAGGTCTCGCGGCTGACGCTTAACAGGGTGGCAGAATGAAAAAGCACATCCGTGATTGAGCCTCGCACCCGATTTGGATCCTTCCCGAGCGCAAGAGTTAAATTCGCCTGGGCATCAAGATCGATCAGAAGCACCTCACTCCCGAGTTGAGTAAGGGCTCCGCCGAGAGAGACCACGGTGGTGGTCTTCGCAACGCCGCCTTTTTGATTGGCCACTGCAATGATAAGCGGGGATTTCGTGGCGCAGCCTGCTGTCTTCAGGCTTTCTGATTTTGGGATCAAGAGGCGCGTTTCTCCACTGCCGGGCGTCTGGTCATCGGTCTGACTGGAGGGTTCCATTCGAGGCGCGTTTGAGCTGCGCGGTCCCTGTTTTTCAGAATCCCAATCGGATTGATAATTCTTGCTGTTCTCCATCTGCATTCCTCCGCTTCGTGATAATCGTTTCTCCATAATGTTACCCGTTATTTTGAAGATCATCGGAAGCGATTTTTATCTCTGCTTCAGGAGTTTTAAGGTACAGGCTGGCTCTGTCAGCCTGGAGCGCTTTACAAAGATCGACCACAGCAGTTTGCAGAATTTCCTGAGGATTGTTCGTCTGGCGGAATCTTGCGGTGATCACTCCAGTCAAGCGCTCGCGCTCTGCCCGCCGGTGAGTCTCCTGATACAATCGGGCGCTGTCCAATGCGATCCCAATCTGTTCAACGATCGAAGAAAGCATTGCGACTTCTTCTTCCGCCCAGGGTGTGGAATCCCCTTTTTGGAAATGGATTTTTCCTAAGGACTGGTCGCGCAGCGGTATGGGCAGCGAGAGCTTGCTGGAATGGTGCTCGTTATCCGCGGCGGCAGTGGTGATCTGACCTTTGTCGTAGTGGAAGTACAGATCGGCGGCGCCTTTAAGGTACGCATTCCAGGCTTTGCTGGTGATCTCCTGCGCGGTGAGCTGAGCCTTTTGGAGGTCCTGGCGGCTTTCCGCGAACAAACGGGCATTTTCCAAGGCGATAGCAATCTGGTCTGCCAGCGTCTGAAAGGTTGAGATTTCGGTCTCACCAAAGGCTTCGGGGACAGCGCTTTGAATGGTGAGGGCGCCAATCACCTGGCCACGGGCGCGGAGCGGGAAAGCTGCTTCCGAGCGGGTTTGCGGGAGTTCCGGCGTTGCCAGACGAACTGAATCCTCTTCGATCTCAGAGGCGATCCTGGGTTGAGCGTTTGCGATGCTCCAACCGACCATCCCCGCCCCAACCCGAATGCGGTGGCCGCGGGCAAGCATGGCTTTTCCGGCTTCACCCGTTCCAGAACGAAGGACAGCCCATTCGCGCGACGAATCGAGCAAGAACAATCCAACATAATAAAGGTCGAACTGGCTTTGGATCCGGTCGACGGCTTGATTCATCAGCGTATCATCATCCAGCAGCGCGGAGGCAACCCGGCTCACTTCAATGGTCGCCTGAAGGTATCTCGAGCGGTTCTGGAGGTCGCGTGTCCGCGATTGGATGAGCTGTTCCAGGTTCGCCTGGACGAGCTGCAGCTCACGGTTTGCCTCTAACTGGAGGTCCTCGTTTGCTTTTGCCCGGTCAGAGGCCTGCTTCAAGCCGTTTGTTGCCAGCTGGATCATGCCGGCGGATGCTAAAAGGATCACGGTCGCAAGCGCCCAAAACGAGAAAGTCTCGAACGCAATCAGCCCGTTGGGCAGCAGGTTGTTTGCCTTGCCGATCATCAGTCCCAGACCTGCAAGCCCGCTCAATCCAGCGAAGATCAATCCTGCGCGACCGCCAAGGGTGAGGCCGGCAATTGTAACGACCAAAACCAGGCCAAAAAATGCAGAATTTGCCAGCCCTTCGCTGATGGCTGCCAATGAAACAAATGACAACCACAAGCCGCTGACAAGGATTAATGCAGAAAGCCTCTCTTTTTTCCGGCGCAGCAGTGCAAAGGTGATGAGCTCTACAAACAGCAGCAATAAGAGCGCCGATGCCACAATCAAGGGATTTGGATGGTTGATCATCGCAAAGAAACCAAGCAGCGTCGCGGTGATCATGATCATCAGGATTGTGTGCAGCAGGGCAGCCACGCGGCCGCGGTCTTCATCTATGTACTGCGGTGGCGCTAAAAAGCTGCGGGCTGCAGCGGTCCAGCTCTTTATTGAGTGAAACTGGTTTGGATTCGTGATCACATCAGTCATGATGACCATTCCCTCCCCGAGGTTTTGGCGGGTAGGCAGAAAGGCTGGCAGGGTCAAGCTGGACTTCGACCCTGGCGAGCTCCATGCGATCAGCGATCTCGCTCATCGCAGTTCGGATGACGGTTTCCACATCGAGCGTAGAACGGATGCGGGCAGTGATCTCGCCGCTCAGCTTTTCGCGGGCTGCCTTTTTGCTGACTTTCTGCCAACAGGCGCGCATTCTCGATGGTCAGGGCAGCATGTTCGGCAGCTGCGCTCAGAACGGAAATTTCATCTTCTGTCCAGGTTCGGTCCGGTTCATCGCTTTCTATGCCGATAAATCCGATCAGCTGTTCGCGCAGACGGATAGGTATGACACGACGATTCGGAGCTTCGTCAGAGACAGGAAGCAAGGAGAAAGGGCGAGCAGATTTGATTTCGAGGCGGTCGTATTCGAAAGCCATTTCTCCGGCTTGAGAAGAAACACGTCTCCAGGCATCCTCAACGCCCTGCCGGGTAAAAATTGAGAGCTCATCCAGGGTTTTTTGAAGCTGGTCGACCAGCCTGGTATTTTGGATGGCGACGGCCAGCTGATCTGCAAGGACCTGGAGCACTGACAGGTCGGCTGCAGAGAAAGCATCTGCTTCGATGCTTTGCACATCGAGGGCACCTATTACAGCGCGCGGTTCTGAGTTTCCCGATGACGTTGTTCGACCGCTGGTGAGCAGTGGGATTACGGCTTCAGAGCGCGGCATCCGGGAGGAGCGGGTCAGCCAGGTAAGCCTCATCCTTGTGCACGTCGCCGGCAATACGAGCCTGACCGAACTGAGTGACATAGCCGACGATGCCCTGCTGGCCGACGCGCAGGCGGACGCCGCGCTGCAGCAATTTCTCTCCCTGTTCTCCACTGGCGGCCCTCAGGAAGGCGGTTTCGCCAGTCTCGTCCAGCAGGAAAATACCAGAATAATAATAGTTGAACCGCTCCTGGATCAGGGTGACAGCTTGTTTCAGAAGAGATTGTAAATCTTCGGCGATTGTGATGTCGCTCGCGATCTCTGCAGCGGTCTCGAGCTGGTGAGTGCGTTTTTCAAGCTGCTGAGTCCGTTCAGCAACGCGCGCTTCAAGCTGCTCAAATGATTCGTTGATTTGGGCTGACATGCGGTTCAGCGTGCGGGCGAGCAAGCCGATCTCATCGGCGCGTTGGTCCGGGATCTGCAGATTTCGCTTGCCGGCGCCGAATTGCTCTGCTTCTTTTGCCAGGAGCCTGATCGGATTGACCAGTCGATTTGTCAGCAAGAATGTGACCAACAGCAATCCAAGTGAAATGAGGATGCTTATTGGCACTACTCGCTGGAGCAATACTTTGCGGGTAGCCTGGCGCATATCCTGCTCCAGCGCTGTCACGGCTTGAAGAACATCCGCGGATGGGACGACGCTTCCCAGGCTCCAGCCGGTGCTCTCGATCGGTGAAAATGCGAGGAAAAGCTCATCGCCGCCGACCTTCATGACCTCAAATCCATTTTCGCCATTCAACATACGGGCAACTAATCCACTGAAACTGCCAATGGAAGTTTGGGTCAAATCCGGGGCGTATTCGTTTTCCATAGGGAGGCGTCCAAGCAGATCCTGGTATCCTTCCAATGGAAGCACAATCGCGCCGCCTTTTTCGTCCACAAGGAAGGAATAACCACTTTTCAAGAAACGCGCTGCCGCAATATTCCTGCTGATCTCATCCAGCGTCAAATCCAAACCGACAACGCCGATCCGCCGACCGGATAAATCAAGGACAGGAATGGCGATTGTAGTGACCATACCCAATCCTGTGGCGTCCTGATAGACGGGCGACCAGACAGGAACTGGACTGGTCAGTGTTGAGTTCGTTTTTAGCGCTGAAAGGTACCAGGGTCGTTGGGTGACCTGAAAATCAGCAGGAACGATCTGACCCAGCATGATATTCGGATAGTATCGAGTCAAATTATTTTCCGAACCGAAATAGATCGCGGCCGCGTTTGGATTATTGTTCATGATCCCTGGCAAAACAAGATCCAGATAACCGCTCAGCTCGACATCACGATTCAGCGCTGTGCTGGGCGGCTGCATGTTGGGGATGAAGACGCTGGTGATATCGCTTTCTCCGTTCAACATCTGTCCTTCCGGACCAGCGACGAGGTGGGTCTCTCCTGTCCAGTATCCCGATGGCAGATCGCCATTAAAATTGGCCGCGGCGGTTTCAGCGGCAGCCTGAACATCCTTTACTGCCCGGTCCAGGACCAAATTATTCTGATCTGCGATCGATTTATTGATCTGGACGAGATAGGTTTCAGCCTGAGAACGGAGGCTCTGACTGCTGGTTTGCTGAGCCTGGCGGATCACGGCGCCTGCCAGGTCAAATGCAACCAGAGTAGTCACAAGGATAGCGATCAGAATTGCGCCCAGTGCTAAACCTAATAATTGATTGCGGATGCTGGATTTGTTCCAGGTGGGTTTGAATGCTGAGCGATCAGTCACTTCATCCATCATCAACCTGCTGCTTCCTGGTGAGGGTGGCGTCCATTCGAGCCAATTCGGATTTCTGGACCTGGAGCTCCGGCGCTTCCACCGGCTGAATTGTCGAAGTCCGGTCCAGCCTGTTCCACTGATTCAGGTTCAACCTGCCCCAAAATTCCTCCGACCTGGATAAACGAGCGCGAGGCTCCCAATGATTTCCCAACTTCACGGATGGTTTTTTGCAGGATGGTCTCCAGATTATTCGAACTGCGGATTTCAGAAGTTATCCGGTTGATTTGCTGCTCGCGCGGCCAGGCGTTGGGCGTTCTCAAAGAGCCGGGCAGTTTCCAGGGTCTGGCCAAGACGATTGCAGATCCTGTTTATAAGCTGGAGATCGGTTTCGGATATCTCGGTCTGATCCGGCCAGATGTTCAGCTCACCGATCTGGTCACCTCGAGCATTTATGGATACTTGGACCGGTTTTTTGTCCTGGATATGCTCAGAGTCTTTTTCAGCTTTCCCTGGGCTAAGGGATTTATAAATTGGTCGAGCTTCTAACCCATCATATTCAAAACCGGTCAGCCGGGTGGTCTGAAGCATTTGATCCCAGGCCTGTCGATTGATGACCCCATAGGTCGATCTTAGTTTTTCAAAATTCTTCTGGCTTTCCTCAAACAAGCGGGTATTCTGGATGGCAACGGTAAGCTGGTCTGACATGAGCTGAAAGGTAGACATGCTTTCACTATCAAAGGCGTCTGGTTCTGTGCTTTGCACGTCCAGGATTCCGATGACCTTCCCTGCAGATTTGAGAGGCAAGGCAGCCTCGGAGCGCGTTTCCGGCAGGAGGGGGTTCTTGAAGTGGACTTGATCCTGGCTGACATCCGTCGCAACGCGCGGTTCTCCAGTCTGAGCAACATGACCAACCACTCCCACTTCCCCAATCTTAAGCCGGTGACCCCGGGCGAGCATCTCCTGTCCGGCCTGACCGGTGGCTGCCCGTAAGATGGCATATTCACCTCCAAAGTCGATCAGGAAAATACCGGCGTGATAAAAACTGAACTGGTCGCGGATCGCATTGACAGCCTGATAAAGCAAGGTTTCCAGGTCACGAGCAGCAGCGATCTCTCTCGCGACCTGGGAAGCCACATCAAGCTGGACTGAACGGCGCTGAAGGCTGGCCGTGCGCTCCTGTATTTGGGTTTCTGAGCGTGAAAATGCCTCGGAGATGAATTCAACCATCTGACCCAGCGCCCGGGATATTCGGCCAATCTCATCCTGCTGTGATTGCAGGATATAAATACTTTTGCCGGTCAGGATGTTCGTCCGTGAGATTTGTTCGATTTCGGCTGTCAGCGCGAGAGCCTGGAAAAAACAGACCGGCGAGCTCCCCAAAGGATAATTAATGAAATGGCTATTCCTGTGCAAATCCCGGCAATCGAAAAAAGCCGGACCAGCGCGTTGACCTGGTTCATTTTTTCAGCCTGACCTGCAAGCACAGCCTGGAAATTGGAAGAATTGGATGGCTGATCCATTTGTTCGAAGGTGGAAAGCATGGTCCGGGTGCTGCGCTCCACGTTCGATGAAAGCCAGAGACTTAGACCACCCACTGAAATCAGGACCAGCATGATGATCGACAGCAGCAGCGACAGGCGCCGTTCAATCGAGGACAAGAAACGAGGAAACCTGATCAACACGGGGACTGGATTCGTTATTTCTTCAGCTTTCATCTGCCCCTCTCAAGTGCTGCAGCATGTTTTGAGCCATTGCCTGAATTCTTTGCCCCATTTTTTGGGGGGTTGTCTGGACCACCCAACGAAGTACTCGAACCAACGCCTTGAGGATTTGAGGCGAGACGGATCTGGATTTTCGAAACGGGAAACAGCCTGCCAATTTCCTCGACAGCCGTTTGCATGACCGTTTGCAGGCTCAGTGAGGCTTGAGTGCGGGCGACGACCTGGTTAATCAGCTCTTCCTGCTGAGCCTGGCCGCGGATCTCATCCATCAAGCGGGCATTTTCCAGTGAAAGGGCAAGCTGTCCAGCCGCCGACTGGATTAAATCTCTTTCTTCTTGCGACCAGCCTGGACTTTCAAGACCTCGACGAAGCCTCAGGGCACCAATCTGATGGCCGCGCAATGAGATCGGCACGACTTCCTCCAACTCTTGATCCGCCGAAGGCTGTGCGCACGCCAATACTGGTTCTGGAATTTGTGATGGACGCCTGCTGACGCCGCGATGATCGAGGACATAACAAAGAGCCTGGTTTGCCGTACGTTTTCGCCAGCCGGACTGGAGTTTTTGCGCGTAGAGGGTTTCCAGCTCATGAAGAGCTTGCTGGCTTTCTGCAAGCAGGCGGGCATTTTGAATTGCCAGAGCCACCTGGTCGGCCAGGATTTGTAGAATTGAGCTGTCTTCTTCTGAAAAAGCAAACTCCTGGTTCGATTGAACATCCAAGACGCCGATTACTTTATCCTGGACCTTCAAGGGGAGGGCAAGCTCAGATCGGGTGAGGGGCAGATCGGGGTTGTTAAAGAACACCGCGTCGCTGCCTACGTCCAACGCGATACGAGGCATGCCGCTCGCAGCGACAAAGCCGACAATCCCCTGGCGACCAATCAGAAGTCTATGACCGCGCTCCAGCATTTTCCGGCCGCCTTCCGAGGAAGCGGCTCGCAAGACCGCATATCCCGGTTGAGGTTCAATCGAAGCAGCTGGATCCGTTTGCCCGGGCTGTTCGACGATAAATATCCCGGTATGGTCATATCCAAACCGCTCAGAAATCAAGCGGGTCACATTTTGAAGGAGAAGCTGGGACTCGCGAATGCCAGCTGCCTCGCCAGCGACCTGCGCGGCTACCTGGAGCTGGTTGAGGCGGCTTTCGAGCGCCCTGGTACGTTCGGCAACACGACCTTCCAGCGTGGCGATCAAAGAACTAAGCTGGTCGGTCATCCCGTTGAATGCCCTGGCCAGGATGCCGATTTCATCGCGGCTCGTGACTTCTGCTCTACGGTTCAGGTCTCCCTGACTGATCGCAGCAGCAGTTTCCGTCAGCTCCTGGACCGGTCGAAGCGCCCGGCGAATTGTCGACCAGGACAGCAGCGTGATCAATGTAGTGCTGATTAAAAGCCCGATCAGTGCAAGCTTCTCGAACTGGCGGACAGGTGCTAAGAGGCCCGCATCGGTTTGCAGTGTGATGACTCCCCAACCGTTTGGAAGTACGCTCAGATATGATTGTGAGCGCTCACCCTCTTTATCCGTGAAGGCAAATGCCCCGGCTACGCCCGAACGAAGGGCTTTTACAGCAGGGTGCCCGCTCATATTTGCCAAGAATGGGTGCGGCTGGATCTGAATGGGCGACCATGATGTTGCGCTGGTCGATCACAAAGGAGCTTCCGCCGCGGCCGAGCTGAACTGCTTCAACCCAATTAAAAATCTGATCGAGACTCGCCGTGAACATCCCGACCCCCACAACCTCACCATCAGGTTTTTGAATGGGCATGGAAACGACCAGCTCGGGGTGTTTTTGGCCCGGCACAAGCAGGGTTTCATAAGTAATTGGTGCGCCGTTAACCGCATTCTGGAACCAGTAACGATCAGCGGATATCTCAAAGGGCTTATCGTCGCTGCGCGTCTTGTTAACACCGTTGACGTCCGACGTGCTGACCAGGGTCATATAGGGATAGTTTTCAGCCATCTCGCGGAGCAGCGGTTTTTGCCAAAGCGTGTTCATCGCTGCTACGTTTGGATTCGTGACGAATGTTTTGAGCGCACGTGAGTTGTAATCGAGCCAGAGCGCCATCGCCTGATTGATCGAGTCGTTCGAGGCGCTCAGCGTCTGGTTGGCAGCTTCGGTAAGGCCTACCCGAGTTTGATCAGTTAATATGTAGGTCGTCAAGCCAAGCAGGGGGATTGAAATGACCAATGCCAACAACGTCAGCCTGAGCTGCAAGCTCCCTGTTCGCCTGGGTTCTCCGGGCGATCGGAGGGAACTTCGATGGATTTTTTCAGGCGAAGAATTCATGCGAACTCCCCTGTGCTTAACGTTTCAAAATTATCAACAGATGGGGTGGAGGGTGTTGATGAGAATATCCCCGGCCATATCTCAATTGAGCCCTGGGACGCATCGAGTGAGCTGCCCAGCGCCATTAAAAGTGGTCCGCAGGATGGTGTCAATATCGCTGGACGACCAGATTTTCGTTGAAATGTTTGCGGCCAGGTTTTCTCAATCGGCGCGTTGGCGAGTCCTTTCCAACAGGCGGGCATTTTCCAATGCAAAGGCGGCCTGGCTGACCACCGACTCAATCAAGGCCAGCTCATCCGATCCAACAGGCCTGGTTGGGTCTGGCTCGAGGGTTAAAATCCCGATCTGTTGATCACGCAGTCGAACAGGTATCTCGACCAGCTGTGCCGGTGACGCATTCGCATCCAGATCAGATCTTGAATTGAAGCTGTATTGCTGTGGCCCCTGGGCTTCGAGCACCTGGATCCATTCGCGGCGGAGGTATTGACGGTGCAGGGTTGAAATTTCCATAAGGTTGGACTGAATCTGCCCAAAAAGCCTGGCATTTTCGATCGCATTCGCCAGGCTGGAAGCGATGCTTTGCAGCACAGTGATGTCATCCTGGTCGAAGGCAGCTTCTACCGTGGATTGAATAGTCAAAGCGCCGAGGACTGACTGCTTGCTGATGATTGGCAACGCCAGCTCGGAGCGCGTATCCGGAAGATAAGGGTTATTAAACCGGACGACGCTTGTCAGGCCATCTTCACGGTTGATATCGAGGGCGATGCGCGGTTGGAGGTTGGCTGTCGCCCAGCCAATCATAAAATCCCCGCCGACTTGCAGCCGGTGACCTGCAGCAACCATCCGCCGACCGGCTTCACCGGTGCCGGACGCCAGGACTGCCTCTTCCGAACCCGGGGGAATCAAGAAAACACCGACGTAGTAATAGCCAAAACGCTCGCAAACCAGATCACATACCTGCGAGAGAAGCCGATCCAGCTCTAATGTGCTGCTGACGGTCCCATTGATCTCAGCTGCAGTGCGTATCTGAAGCAGGCGGTGTTCCAAAGCCTGATTGCTTTGTGCGGCCGAGCTTGCCAGCTGTGCATTTTCTTCAGCGAAGGCCGTAATACCCTTCTCTTTCTCATCCAGACCAGCCTCGAGGCTGCGCTGGTGGGCATTGAAAGCCAGCGAGCCGGCGATCACAATCAGGCCAAATCCAAACCCGGTGATCATCCAGACGTAGGTTTGGATGCCAGGGTCAAAGCTTGGCAGGTAGGCCCGGAAGGTGAGCAAGGCAGTCGCGGATAGCAGCAAGATGGCAAGGGTGAGCAGGATGACTCTGGCCGGGCGAGCGGAGCGACCTTCTCCAATCAGCAGGATGGCCAGCAGAGGGATGAGCAGCAGAAGCAGCTGTCCGTTTCCAGCAAGGCTCTTGTTTGCGATCAGGAAGCAAGCCGCAGCCGAGAGCAAACCCAGGAATCCGGCGGCGCGGGTGGAGTATGGAATGGAAAGCACAAACCGCAGTCCGATCATCCCCAGCAGCACCAGGCTGAAGAATACAAGCGCCAACCAATTGTTGGCTTCGACCAGCAGCGGAAAGAGCAGCAGGAAAATAATTCCGCCCAGGACAATCGTGATCGAAAGCAGCCTGTTTAACAGCTTGCGGCGAAGCTGAAAGGTGAGCAGGAATCCTGCGTCCTGGGCTTGCACAGGGCTTTGAGCCTGGGGCGTGGAGGCGCCGTCGGGTGTTTGAGCGGCCTGCTCCAGCGAAGACAGCGCGGGTCGGTGAAGATTAAAAATTGAGAGCTTCATTTATCCGCTTCTTTCTGTGGACTGCATTCCCTCAGCTTCGAGTCCGAGCTGGATATGAGCGCGCCGGACTCCCAACGCTGTCCCCAGCTCGCTGGCAGTCGTCTTTAAGATCGATTGGATATCCGCGGATCGACGGATATGTGCAGTGATCTCGTTCAGCTGGCGCTCCTGCTGGGCCTGCCGGCGCGTGCCTTCGAGGAGGCGGGCGTTCCGCACGACAACCGCAGCCTGCGAGGCCAGGGTTGAGAGCAGGCGAATGTCCTCTTCGTTGAAGCGTTTCTCCTGCTGGGTATCCTGGACGATGATTGCGCCGACTACTTCACCGCTGTAGAGCATTGGCACGCCCAACCAGGATTTGGCTGGCTGTCCCTGGACCTTGGCGCCCAGCGCCCTGGATTTGTTTTCGACATCCTCATCCAGAAGGAGCGGCTTCCTGGTCCGCACCAGGATGGATGTCAATCCCTCTCCGAGCGGAAAGGGAGCTATATCGAGCTTCTGACCGTCCTCGATCATGTAGGGGATGCGGATGGAGCCTGAGGGAGCGTCGTAGAGCGCAATTGCAAACGAGCTCAGCTCGCCCATCACTCGTTCAGCCTGTTGATGGATCGTGCGGAAGAGCGGACCCGTTTCAGTCTCCAACGAAATCACCTGGCTGACGTTCCAGAAAGAGCGCAGCTCTTCAAGCTGCCGCCTTGTCTGAGCCTGGATGCGGATTCGCTCGATGCTGACCGCAAGCATTTCGATCAGGTTCTTATAAGGTGCAAGGTTATTTTCAGAAAACGGGTCGACAACAGCCTGCTGGCTTGACGGCAGGCCCAGGAGGAGCAACGCGCGTAAATTCCCTGCGCGCAGGACCGGGAGAAAGGCAGCTGGATTGGAGCTGATCAGCTGCTGGAGCTCCAACAAGGGTTGGGGGAGCTGGGCTGAAGCCGGATCTCTGATGATCAGAGCGTTTCCGCGTTTAAAGAACGTAACGAGCTTGCTGGTTTCGAAAGAAAATGTCACGCTGTTTTCGGCAGGGTTCTGGGGCCGGCTGGGACTGGAGAACATCTGCATTGGGCTGGACGGCTCAGAGGTGGCTGCGATCAGAATGACCGCTGGAGTGCAAGCCTGTTCCAGGGCGCGGCAGGCGCTGTTCAGCGCTTCCTCTTCGGTTTCGGAAAGGCTGATCCTGCTCCCCGCCTGATAGAGCAGCACGGCGCTTTCGGAGGTTGAGAGTCCAGAACTTTGCTCGCGTTCGCCGGTGGTGTGCAGCGTGGCGGATTGGTAGGTCGACCGGTATTCATCAGCCAGCTGGTTGTACAGCCTGAATATATCGTCAAGCACTGGCTTATCCGGAAGAGGCAGCCTCTGATCCAGCTCGCCGGACATCAATGCATGCATCGCCGCTGAGACCTTTGCGAGAGGGAGGGTTAGCTGGCGGGAAGTCAGCCAGGCGGTCAGCACTGCGAATAGGATTGCCAGACCCAGCAGGGCGAGCGCCAGGCGGGAGAAGCCGATGGAGGGCTGCTGTTTCCAGGTCCGCGAGTACTCATAAGCCAGCCAGGCCAGACAGATCAGCGGCGGGGCTGAAACCGGCAGGATCACCAGGGCAAGCTGCCCGGTCAGGCGGCGTAATGATATGTTGTGGGTGCTGGCAGCTACGGACATCAGGATCCTCTCCCGAAAGCCTGTTATGGATAGGGAGGCGCGGAAGGTTGGGTTCTGCGCCCACGCCTTACATAATATTTTGATAATCTATTGGATTATGCATCCCAATTGTAAAAAATGGGGGATTTCTTGCAGAAATGAGAGTAAGTATCCCTTACAATTAGCTTAGCTCCCAGACAGGCTCACCGACAAGCACCCGGCAAATCTGTTCTGGGAAACGATCAGGGTTCAGGGGCTTGCCGATAAAGCCGTCAAAGCTGGCTTCACGGGCGCGGCGGAGCTGGTCTGGACTGGCTTCGGCAGTGACGGCGACGACGCGCTGCGCTTTTCAAGGAGGGGGAGCGGCGGATTTTTTGAAGGGCGGCAAATCCGTCTTCATACGGCAGGCGGATGTCCAGCAGGATCAGGTCCAGGCGGGGCAGGCTGTCAGCGTATTCGACGACCTCGTATCCAGAGGTTTTCCATTCACAGTGGACACCCATATATCCGAGCAGCCTGGCGATCAGCACGAAATTTGAGACGTTGTCTTCAACGACGAGCACGGTCGCTCCTTGCGGGACGACCCCCCGAGCTGTACTCGGGGCAGCGACGGGGGCCGGGGTGGAAAATGTTTCGATCGTGTCCACATCTGCCTCGGGGATCAAGCCTGGCGCACTGAAAGAAATTGGGCCACCTGATGGGGGAGGGCGTCGACATCGATAGGCTTGTGAATGTAGCCGTCGCAGCCAGCCTGGAGGGAGCGCTCGCGGTCGCCTTTCATCACGTTCGCGGTGAGGGCGACGATCGGGGTGCGGGCGAGATTGGGCTGTGCCTTAATCCGGGCGGTCAAGGTGTATCCGTCCACATCCGGCATGTTGATGTCCATCAGGATCAACTCCGGGGTGCAGCTGGCCAGCACGGTCAGAGCGTCGGTGGCGCTGGCAGCTTCGAGGACGGAATAACCTTCGGCGAGCAGGACGCGCTTGACGAGCAGGCGGTTTTCGGGATTGTCCTCGATGTAGAGGATGGAGGACTGGCTCGGCTCTGGAATCATTGTGATGGGATTTTAACATCGTGGAAAATGAAAGAAAACAAAAAACGCTTGCATTTCTGCAAGCATTTATAAAATGTAAGGAGCGGGTGATGGGATTCGGACCCACGAATGGTAGCTTGGGAAGCTACTGCCTTACCACTTGGCTACACCCGCTTGTAACCTACTCGTTTTTAGGTAAGCTATTCCGCATCGGTTCTCTTTTTTATGTCTCCAGGCTGTTATCCGCAGGTTTATCCCTTTTCTACAGTTTCCTTTAAGGTTACCCTGAAGTTAATTATATCATACAGGCTGTAAGTTGTTGGGGCTGTCCAAAAAGAAGGGCAGCCCTCTTCGCATGAAGCGAAGAATGAGATTCGATAGGGGGTATGAAACGAAAATTAGCCAAATCGACGTTCAAGCCTTATACGATAGCCCAGCCGAACCTGATCCTGCCGAGTTGGGATGTGTTGATCTGTTACTGAACACCCAGTACGGGTGGTGAACCAGGCGGCGATGTCATCACGCTTGATGAGGCGGGGTGCTGGATGCGTGAGCGAGCGCAGCCCCTGGACGGCGGCCAGCGCGGGAAGCGCTCCCCACCCGAGAGGGTCATCGTGTCAAAAATCTGGACCACCTTATCGGCCAGCTGCTCGGCTCCGAGCCGGGCTGCATCCTTACCCATGCCAGATCATCGGCAGATGATGGGCAGTGCTAATTGGAAATACGCTTCGACTGCCCCGACATCATCAAACGCCCGTACGGGCGCGGATAGGAGCGCTGATCGTCTTCCGGACCAGAGTTTGGAGGGTTGTAGGTCACGCCGTCGATCGCCAGGCTGCCAGGCTGGGGCATCATCGTCTTCGTCCATCCGCCGTTGTCCTTCAGCGGGCCGAGCAGCGGGTTGGTGCTGCTGTGCGAATCGTGCAGCGTGCCAAAGCCGCAGGTGGTCCCGCTGTCGATATTGTTGCCCCAGTTGGACGGGAAAGCGGTGGTCTTGCAGTTCCCGCCGCTTGGGCTGTTAGCGACGATGCTGTTATAAATGCTGGTGTCGCTGTTGGTGTTCATCCCACCGCCTTCGCCAGCCGCGGCCGAGTTTGCGCTCAGCGTGACGTTGATCACCTTGAGGTCGCCGCGGCCGTAAATCCCGCCGCCCTGGTTAGCTTCGTTGTCGTAAAGCGTGCTGTTCTCGATCAAGGAGACCACGGGGCTATCTCCCTGGTAGACCCCGCCCCCCATGAAAGCCGCTTCGTTGCCCGAGATCGTGCTGTGAAGGATCGTCATTGCTTCGAGATTATATGAACCGCCCCCATCCTGGTCGGCGTCGTTGTTTTCAACCGTGACAGCATAAAGGGTCACATCGCCGTTCATATTGAAAACTCCGCCGCCGCTGCGATAAGCATGGTTCCCGGTCAGGCTGGAACGCGACAAACCCACTAAGCCATCATTGACATAAACGCCGCCCCATCCAGATATGCGTAGTTGAACGTCAGAGTGCTGCCCGGATCGCCCCATGAAGTGGATTGGCGGTATTTTGCACGTAGACAGCTCCGCCGCTGCCCAACATGGGCTTCATTGAGGCTGAACACGCTATCGGAAACGGTGAATGACTGCCTCCAAAAAGATTAGAAAGCCCGCCCCCGCCGTCTTCGGCGCGGTTGAACCCGAAGACCGAATCCGCAACAGCCAGGCATTTCGTTGGCGATCGCCCCGCCGCTGCCGCCAAAGGCATAATTCTGGAGGAAATCGGTGTCCGTGACGGTCAGGTCTCCGCCCTGATACTCGGCGTGGTAGCGGTTGTAGATCGCTCCGCCCGAAAAGGTGGCGACATTCCCCTGAAAGTGGCTGCCGCTGACCACCGCGGTGCCTTTGTAGATATAGATCGCCCCGCCGTTGAAATCATCCGTGCTGTTGCCAATAAAATCGGAAATCGATGATGGTCAGGCTGCCGAGGCTGTAGATCGCCCCGCCGTGGGTCAGGGCGTTGCAGTTCTCCACGGTGGTGTTTTCCAGGGTCAGCGTGCCGCTGCTGTAGACGCCTGCCCCGCTGTTCAGGATGCGCCCATTCAGCAGTGTCAGGTTTTTTAGGGTCAGCGGAGCGCCGCGACGCTCATCAGCCGATAATTGCCTCCGCCGTCGATGACGATATCATCCCCCCCGTCGATCGTCAGCGTCCCCCACGGCACCGAAACCTGCGGCAAGGTGCTGCCCAGATGGATCGTGCCGCTCGTACTGAAGGTGACGTATCCGCGCCGGGGAATCATTTGCGGCATTGATCGGCATCCCGCAGCGAGCAGTGCAGCAGGCTACAGGAGCTGCCGCTCGTGTCCGCAAGGGTGTTCACCACGTAAGACGTTGCTTGCGGGCCGACGATGGGACAAGCAGACCCATGTGCACAGGCACACGACCAACAGCCAAATCTTCATTTTTTCGATATTGGATAACCGTTCATTTGCCTCCTTACCGCCATGCCCTGCGCTGGCAGCCTGAAATGCTGAGGCAGCTGGCGGTCGCGATGGCAAGGATTCTCCCCGCTAAGATGGCCTACCCAGACACTGGATTTCTTCTCCAATCTCCATTATATAAGAAATATCCATCTATGACCATCCCTCAGGTTTTTCCGTGTCTGTCCCAAAATTGGTGGGCATTTTTATTATTCCCACAATTGACCCACTTATCCCACCTCGTGTCTATCAGGCTCTCACACCCCTAATCCAGCCAACATCAAGACACAGTGGGCAGCTAACAGCAGGCGGAATACAACAAGCAGCTGACTTCTGTGGTTTACCATTTTCATTTCCCGTTTTGCTTTGGAGCCTAACGCACTTGATACTTGCTGGTGACGATGATGATTGCACTTGCGCCTCTTGCCCATTCCCTCGCTTACACCTATAATAGCTCCTCAAATATGGGACTCTTCGAAGACAGACTCCTCTTGATCGAATCACGACTGCAGGTGTTCGTTGAAGGCGCAGCGGACCGGCTGTTCCCGGGGGCGCGGATATCCGAGCGGCTGGCGCCGAGGCTGATGGCGGCGGTCCGAGCTGGGCTGCGCGTCGATGCGGACGGCTCGCTGGTCGCGCCGGAGCAGCTGAAGCTGCTCGTCTGCCCGAGGGAGCTGGACCTCTTGCGAGGCCGGCGCTGGCTGGGTGACCTGGAATCCGCGCTTCGAACCGCAGGAGCCGAGCAGGGCATCCGCTTCCCGGAGCGCCCGTTCCTGGTGGTCGAAGGCGACGCCCGGCTGGCCCCCGGCGAGGTCTTCGCAGCGCCGATGGACGAGATGGGCATCTCGCAGACGACCGACGTGGCGATGCCTCTGGAAACCGACTATGAAGTCCCGGCTGGCGGTTTCCTGATCGTGGATGGGATGCGGACCTTCCCGCTCGATCAAGCGGTGGTCAACCTGGGCCGCAGGCCGGATAACCAGCTGGTGATCGACGACGCGCGGATCTCACGGACGCACGCTCAAATCCGGCTGGCACACAAACAGTTCATCCTTTTCGACCTGGACTCGAGCGGCGGGACTTATGTGAACGGCGAGCGGATCACCCAGAAGGTGCTCCACCCGGGCGACGTGATCTCGCTGGCGGGGGTCCCGATCGTCTTCGGGCAGGATTTCCCCGAGCTGAGCGAAACCCAGGAGCTGCTCACTCCATTCGACGGTGAGTGAAGTGGAAATCATTTTTCTGATTCTGCGGATCTTGATCGCTGCAGCGCTGTATGCCTTCCTCGGCTGGGCGCTCTGGTTGATCTGGACTTCGCTGCGCCGACAATCCGATAAACAAGCGGAATCTGAGCTCCCTACGATCACATTGACACAAGCGGGCGAGCCGCCGAACGTCTTCCACTTTTCCCGCCCGGAGGTGGGGATTGGTCGACAGCCGGGGAGCGACCTGCAGCTGGACGACGCTTCGATCTCGGCCCGGCATGCCCGCCTGGTTTACCGCAGCGGGCAGTGGTGGGTGGAGGACCTGCATTCACGAAACGGGACATTTGTCAACGGAGAGCGGATCTCGACCGCGATGGCGCTGGCAAGCGGTGATGAGCTAGGCTTAGGTGGGGTGGCACTGGGCGTCGAGGTCAGCGGGGCACTGGCGCCGGAAGATGAGGATGAGATTTTATGATCGATATGCCAAGGCTCAAAAGACATTGAATAAAATAGAGCGTGAAGATTGAAACACGAAGCACTCAAAGAAATCGAAGATCAGCTCAATGGAGAAAATGATGGATTCAAATCCCAGGCTGGCGGTGATTGGCGGTTCCGGGCTGTATGCAATGCCCGGCCTGAAGAACTCTGAGGAGCACGATCTGGACACGCCCTTTGGGCGTCCGAGCGCACCCGTTGTGGTCGGCGAGCTCGAAGGATTACGGGTCGCATTCCTGGCCAGACACGGGATCGGCCATCACATCACGCCCAGCGAAGTCAATTATCGGGCGAATATATTCGCCCTGAAATCTTTAGGGGTGGAGCGGATCGTCAGCATCAGCGCCTGCGGCTCGCTGCGCGAGGATTACATCCCGGGCGAGATCGTCATCCCTGACCAGCTGTTCGATTTCACCCGCGGGCGGATCCGCACGTTTTTCGGCGAGGGCCTGGTCGCGCATATCAGCGTCGCCGATCCGTTCTGCGCCGATTTCTCACAGATTCTTGCCAGGGCAGTCGAGGAAACCGAGGCGATCCATCATCAGGGTGGAGCGATGATCACCATCGAAGGGCCGCGCTTTTCAACCAGAGCGGAGTCGAACGTTTTTCGCTCATGGGGCATGGCGCTGATCGGGATGACGACCTCTCCCGAGGCATTCCTGGCGCGTGAAGCCGAAATCTGCTACGCGGTGATGGCTCACGTGACCGATTACGACGTCTGGCATATCAGCGAAGACCCTGTAACCGTTGAAATGGTCATCGATATCCTGAACCGCAACACACAGGTTGCGCAGCAGGCGGTGCGAAACCTGGCCCGATCCTGGCAGCCGAATCGCGAGTGCAGCTGCAAAGAGGCGCTCGGCAGTGCGCTGATCACGGATCCAAAGCGCATCCCGGCAGAGACAAGGAAGAAGCTCGACTTGCTGGTGGGAAAGTACATCAGAGAGTAGGAAAGGAAGCGAAAGAGCCACAGGCTTCCATCTCCTGCGGATTACTGAAAATATGGATTTCAATCCAGAATACGCGGCTTGCCCGCATCGATAGAATCCAGGCCATTTTGCTGATCATCGCAGGCCTGTTTGCTGCTCGGCTATTCGGCCGCGCTCAGCCTTTCAGCGGTGGTGCTGAACCGAGGGGCAGCAGGAGCCGTACGTTGGGACCACTGGTCAGGGGCAGCTGTCTGGATTGCAGTATTTTCGATTGCCCACCGCCAAACCACCCGGTGGCTGCCGGGGCGGGATCCATTCCTGCTGCCAACAGCGGCGCTCTTGAGCGGCTGGGGCCTGCTGACTGTTTGGAGCCTGCAGCCAGAATTTGGGCTGCGCCAGACGTTCTGGCTGGCGGTCTGCGGGGGGATCATGATTGCGGCGCTGCGCCTGCCCTCCGACCTGGGGTTCCTGCGTCGTTATAAAACTGTCTGGCTGTCTGGGAGCCTGCTGCTGGTCGCGCTGACCTTGTGGTTGGGGGTGAATCCGCTGGGTTATGGGCCGCGGATGTGGTTGGGATGCTGCGGAATATATCTGCAGCCTTCAGAACCGCTCAAGCTGCTGTTGATCGCCTACCTGGCGGCAGAAATGGCTGACCGGCGTATGCTGCTTTCGTTAGGAACGCCTGCCAGAGGCGAGAAACCTGTTGAGGCGCTGCTTCCCCTGGTAGCCACAACCCTCTTGATGATCGGGCTCGCGATTGCGCTTCTGGCGATCCAGCGTGATCTGGGTACGGCTTCCGTCTTTTTGTTTTGTTATGCGGCGATTATTTATGTTGCTTCGCAGCGCAGGCGAGCTTTAATTTATGCTGGATTGGGGTTCCTGGCTGCAGCGCTGATCGGAAACCTGGTCTATGATGTGGCAAGCGTCCGAATCCAGGCCTGGTTGGATCCCTGGCAGGATCCCAGCGGGGGGGCCTTTCAGATCGTTCAATCGCTGATGGCAGTTGCGAGCGGCGGGGTGGTCGGGCGCGGTCCAGGTCTTGGAAGCCCTCATCTCGTCCCGGTTGCCCATTCAGACCTGGTTTTTGCCGCAGTCGCCGAGCAAAGCGGGTTGATCGGCGTGCTCGGAATGCTTGGCTTGATTGGGCTGATCTGCGGGCGCGGGCTGCTGACCGCAATCCGAAGTCCAGACAGCTACCGGCGCTACCTGGCAGCGGGACTGGTCACCTACCTGGTTGGTCAGAGCCTGCTGATCATCACCGGGACGCTGCGTGTGCTGCCGCTGACGGGGATCACGCTCCCGTTTGTCTCTTATGGGGGCTCATCCCTGCTGGTTTCGATGGCTGCACTGGCGCTGCTGCTGATCATCAGCAAGCCTGTGCGGGAGCGGTCCGCTGGCTTTGAGCCAAAGCCATATTTGCAGCTTGCCCTGGTTTTGGAAGCCGGCATCCTGGTTTCTGCGGCCGCTGCTGGCTGGTGGGCGGTCGGACGCAGCCCGGACCTGCTCAGCAGGACAGACAACCCCCGCCGGGCTGTGAGCGACCGCTACGTCCGGCGCGGCGCGATCCTGGATCGAAATCTCGATCCGATCGTAGAATCATCCGGGGAGATCGGCGAGATCAACCGCCAGACAAATTACCCGGCGCTGAGCAGCATTGTTGGTTACACAAATCCCACTTACGGCCAATCCGGGCTGGAAGCAGCGCTCGATAAAATCCTGCGTGGGCTGGAGGGCAACTCATATACGCAGGTCCTATGGGACCAGCTGATCAACGGACAGCCGCCGCCAGGATTGGATGTACGCCTGGCAGTTGATCTCGACCTTCAGCGCCGGGCGGATGAGCTGCTGGAAGGTCAGAAAGGCGCGCTGGTGCTGCTAAACGCCGCAAGCGGCGAGATCCTGGCAATGGCTTCGCACCCGGATTTTGATTCAAACAGGCTTGAAAAAGATTGGCCAGCGTTGGTCGTCGATCCAGATTCGCCCCTGCTTAATCGGGCGACATTTGGGCGCTATCCAGCGGGCGGGTTGGATGCTCTATTCCCTAATGGGATTGGAGATCTGGGCGTTGCACCGACGCCCCGGCTTCGATTGGAAACCGGTGACCTGGAAGGAGAACCCGACTCTCTGGATGGTTACAGCCCGCTTCAGATGGCGCTCGCAGCTGCAGCGGTCACTGCAGACGGCATCCGACCTGCGCCGCAGCTTACCATGGCAGTGGACGACCCAGAGAAGGGTTGGACACCGCTGGCAGCGCTGTCTTCGCCCGGGCGCGTATTCAGCTCTGAGGAGGCGCAGCGATTGGCTGGCAAATACGCCGTTCCTGGAAAGGCTTATTGGCAGGCTGTGGAAGTGGTCTCACGGGATCAAGGCAGCCCGGTGACCTGGCTGCTGGGCGGGGCCTTGCCAGGATCGCAAGGCGTTCCTCTGGCGATTGCGCTTGCGATCGAGGCTGAAGAACCAGGGCTGGCGGAACAGATCGCCCGGGAGATGCTATCGCCTTAATCCGAAACGGCAGGCAAATGTAACCAGCCTGCCGTTTATTCTGTCCTTATTCATCCCCAAAAACATATTCGGAAGACTTCAGGAGCGTGCAGTATATTGATGGAAACCCTACTTTACCCTGAGATAGCGCCGCTTTCCAACCTGGAGAACGCCTGGATGGGGGAATAGCCCGGTTGGGTCGCTCAGCACGGCTCCGTCAAGCCGAACGGCATGCTGATCCACCATCCGGCGGCCTTCACTTTTACTGCTCACCAATCCGGAAGACACAAGCACATCCAGGACGGTTTGTCCGGCAGAAGTCGTAAACTCATCCATCGCTTCCGGCAGGTCGCCTTGCTGGAAAATCCGCACAAAAGCCTGCTCTGCCTCATCGGCATCTTCGGGGGAGTAATAAATCGAGACGATCTCATGGGCGAGCTTCATCTTGACATCGCGTGGGTGCAAGCGCCCATCAGCCATTCCGCTTTCCAATTCGTGGATCTCCGGCGGCGTCCAGCGGGTTACCAGCCGGAAGAACGAACCCATCGCTTTGTCAGGTACGCTCATCACTTTTCCGTACATATCGGCTGGTGTTGAAAGCAGCGGGATGTGGTTGCCGAGCGATTTGCTCATCTTGACTTCGCCGTCTGTGCCGGGAAGGATGCCCAGGATGACGCCAATATTCGGCTTTTCACCCATGGAGGTCATCAGCTTGCGGGCTGCGGTGATGATGTTAAACAGCTGATCGGTGCCGCCAACCTGCACATCCGAGCGCATCGCATAGGCATCGTAGCCCTGCATGATCGCGTAAAATGTCTCATGCAGATAGATCGGATCCCCATGCTCCCACCGCAGCTTGAAATTCTCGCGGGTGATAAATTGCTGGAGGGTGAAGTTCGAAGCAAGCTGGATCAGGTCGGCAAAGGTCAGCTTCGAGAGCCAATCGGCGTTGTGACGGATGAGGGTCTGCTCGGGGTCGAGGACTTTGTAGGCCTGCTCGGCATAAGTCTGGCCGTTCTTCTCGACCTCTGCAGGCGAGAGCAATGGGCGGAGGCGATCCTTGTCGGATGGGTCGCCTATCAATGATGTGTAGTTTCCGATGAGGAAGGTAACTTCATGGCCCAGCTCCTGGAACTGGCGCAGCTTGCGCATTGGGACCGTATGGCCCAGGTGCAAATCGCTGGTGCGCGGATCGAAGCCGCAATAAATCCGCAGCGGTCTGTTTTCTTTTTGCGCTTCGATCAGCCGCTGGCGCAGCTCGTCGGCCATCGTTTGTTTCAGCGTTTCGTCGCCGTATTCGGTCCCCTGCATCAGGTATTCAACCTGCTCGTCAATCGTCATGACTCGATTTGCCATGCAACACCTCCAGATAATATTGATAATAGCTCATGCATAAAAAAGCGCCCTCTGCGGGAGGGCGCGCACTGCTCGCCGCAGAGTGGTTTCACTTCGTCGTCGAATAATAGCGGTTGTTTCCCGGGCTTTTATTTTCTTTCAGACCAGCATTCAGAAGGATTTTATTCAGAATCAGATCTCCCTCTGAAAATCCCATCCGCCCCTTCACCTCACCATGCTGGCGAACTTCGCCTAATGTACGGAAGTCGAAATGGGCAGTCCCTGCGAGAACGCGCACTTTATCACCCCAAGAGGATGGGATCACCTCGACCAGGCGGATATCACTCCAACTCAGGGTTACTTTGCGCAAGCCGTTTTCAAAGGATATCCCCTTTTCATCCAGGACCAACCGGGTTTGACGATCCATCCAATTTCCGAGGCTGATCGCCAGGGACGAGAGGAAAATAAAAATGGTAAACAGCCTGAAAACGATTGAGATCTGCTCGCCAAGGCTGGAAAGGAGCAGCCAGGCAGCAAGTGCAACCGCGGAGAGCGACCAGGCGACGATCTCTCCGCGCCTGGGGAGCCTCTCAGGAAAATATGATTCGCTCGGCATGAGTTTACCCCATGAGGATTTCACCCTCCATGAGGGTTTCTCTCTCCATAACCCTAAATTATAAAGGATAATAAGTGTTCCGGGAGGTATAACAAAGCGGAAACACTTTAATCTAGAGAAATCACAGGCATGCTATAATTCCGGAAGTTTGCGAGGACCTTATGCATGAACCCGTCCTGGTTCTCAACGCCAACTTTGAGCCCATAAACGTGTGCACCACACGACGGGCGCTTGGACTGATCCTGAACAGTAAGGCCAGTCTTGTATTAAACGGCCGCGGGGAGATTCGGACTGTCAGGGCGATGTATCCAAAACCATCCATCATCCGGCTGGACAAGATGGTCAAGCGGCCGCGGTTATCGGTCCGTCTGACCAAGCGTGAAATTCTGCGCAGGGACGAATTTACATGCCAGTATTGCGGCAAGACGGTCCCATACCTTACGATCGACCATGTGATCCCGCGCCGGCTGGGCGGCAGACATGTCTGGGATAACCTGGTCGCGGCTTGCCCGACCTGCAACCACCACAAAGGCGGTCGGACAGCAGAGCAAGCACAGATGCGCCTGCTCCGCCCACCGCAAGAGCCTCCATCCTCTGCCCTCTATCTCTTTTCGCGCCACCTGCGCGAGAATGAGGAATGGCTGCCTTTTATCCAGGGTTGGTAAAAGCCGAACTATTCCGAATAAAAAAAACCGAAAAATCACGACGACTTTTCGGTTTTTTTATTTTTATCAGGAAATCGAAGGGTTATGGCTCCACATTATCTGGAGCGGCCTCTTCGGGTGCCGTTTCAACGGCGACCGGGATGGGTTGGCGGTGCCTCCAGATCAGCAGCCCTGCAGAAATAATCGCCACGGCAGCCATTAACGTCTGGTTGGCGTTGATTCCACCTACATAAGCCGAATCGAGCCTGAGGAACTCAAGGAAGAATCGTCCCACCGGGTAAATGATCAGGTAGACCAGCAGCAGATCCCCGGATCGAAGCCGGTCATTGTATTTCCGACCGAGGATAAGGAGCACAGCCAGATTACCCAGGCTCCAGAGCGATTCGTACAGAAAGAGAGGATGGTAAGTCTCGATTGCCGCGAAATCAGGGAGCCTGTACTGGGGATCGATCCGAATGGCCCACGGCAGGGTTGTCGGTGAGCCGTAAACCTCCTGGTTGACGTAATTTCCCCAGCGCCCAATCGCCTGACCAAGCGCCAGGCCAGGCACTGCGATGTCAGCAAAAACCAAAAAGGGTAGCTTCCGCCGGCGGCAAAAAAGGTACAAAGCAATGATACCGCCGATTACTGCCCCAGGGATGCCGAGCCCGCCGCGCCAGATCGCGATGGCGTCGAGAGGATGGGTCAGATACCATCCCGCTGTGATACCTTGGTCGACCATGGATTGGGGAGGGGTGAGGATGTGCCAGATCCTGGATCCTAAAATCCCTCCAATCAAGACCCAAATCAGCCCATCCCAGACGATTTCTGGATCGTAGCCGCGCCTGCGCGCCTCAACGCTGGCTAACCAACCGCCTGCAAGCGCGCCAATCATCAAGATGATGCCGTAAAAATGAACGTAGAGCGGACCCACCTGGAAACCCATCGGCATAGTTATTTCTCTCCCATCTCAGGATTATTTTCTGCGTCCTGGCGAGCCTGACGGCGGATGTCAAGGATCCTCTGAATTGCTGTAATATTGGACAATACTGCCAGAATCCACATACCGACAATCGGGTAATTCAAGATCAGCGCCGGAGCCAAGACCAGATAGCGCTCCATTCGAGTGAGGATCCCTTTTTTTGTATCCCATCCGAGGGATTGCGCTCGCGCACGCACGTAGGATACCAACACCGAACCAGCTGCTGAGATATAGACCAGCAGGACTGCGGTCGTGTCGCCTTTTTGTGAAAAATAGTAAAGCAGCCCCATCAGGATGACCAGCTCGGAATAGCGGTCGGTCACCGAATCCACGAACGCGCCAAATTTACCCGCCATGCCGCGCAGACGCGCCATCGATCCATCCAGCGCGTCGACTGGCCCCATCAGCAAGACGATCAGCCCTCCGATCTGGATTCTTCCGGTGGCGATCATCAGCGCCCCGATGCAGTTCCCGACCAGACCAAGGATCGTCATGGTATTAGGCATCAATCCCAGGCGGTTCAGAAATCCTGCAATGGGATCCAGGGTACTTTTAAAGATAACGCGCATCTGGTCGGTCAGCGTTGACCCACGTTTGTTGACCTTCTTATTCTCAACTTGTTCCACAGGTTATTACAAGCCTTTCTTACTTAACCAACTCTGGTATTGCTCGAAACTTGGCTGTTCGAACGCCCAATAATAAGATGCCGACCGCTGCCTGAAGCCTTCAGGCTGGAGCGATATCGGGCAATCCTATCGCATGCGGGAAAGACTGTCAAGCAGTAGAAACGACCGGATGTTTGCGGTAAAACGTTCGCCCTTCGCAAGCAAACGCGAGCACTTAAGAAGCAGGCTTATCCGTCGAATTTGTCTCTCCGGGAGTGGTTCCGGCTTCTTTGGCCGACCAACGGTCAATCACGCCCTGGATTTCATTGTTTGCAGTCTGCAGAGCTTTCAGCAGCTCGGAGCGGACTTTTTCCTGCGTTTCTGTGCTGCGGATTTTCTCTCCGATTTGTTCAACTTCCGTCTTGATTTGTTTTCCGGTTGAGCTGCTCGCCAGTTTTTCCGCTTCACGATTTATCGTCTGCCCAATATCGTTCAGGCCTTGTGCCATTTCATCTTGAAATCGTTTTCGCTCGGGCGTCTCCCAGGCAGCCTGCAAAGCAGAGACCAGATTCAATCCAAGCCTGCGAAATTCTCCGACCAGGCTTTCTTCGGGTTTTGGATTTTCAGACATTTTTCGCCTCCTGATATTTGACTGCTATTGTGCCTCAGTTTCTTATAACCTGCAAGGGAGATCGCAATCTGGAAACCAGATTGTCCCAATTTTGGAAATATGGCATACTCCTGGAAAGAATGTTCTCTCGGAAGCGATACTCTAAAGGCAAATAAAGGAGAAATCCAGAATGCGCGCATCCCATAATCAAACTCAGAAAGTCAGGAGCAGATTGTTATGGATCAGCTGCGGGGCTGCACTGCTTGTCTTTATAGGGATCAGTGCGGTCAGCCGACCGCTTAATACACCGGTTGCCCCTTCAGGGATCGTTGCATTTGAGCTGGCTGGGACACCCGAGCGGGCGCAACAGATCCTATCCTCATGGAATCCAAATGCTCAGCTGCATGCTGCTTTCAGCCTCGGATTTGATTATTTGTTTATGATCTCCTATGCTGCGGCTGTGATCCTGGGCTGCCTGGCTGCCGGTCAGGTGCTGCAAGAGGAAGGCTGGCCGTTTCATAAGCAATCCAAGCTTTTTGCTGCAGGGGTATTGGCTGCGGCAGGGTTTGACGCGGTAGAAAACCTGGCTCTCTGGATGGTCTTAATCGGAAATGTCGTCTCTCCTTGGCCGGAAATCGCTCGAGCCTGCGCGCTGGTAAAGTTTTTCCTGCTGTTTATCGGGCTGGTATATGCTTTCTATGGGTTGATAATTTCATTGTTGGGGAAACTAAAACCTGAAGCCTCCTGATCATTCAGGAACCTTTCGTGAATTAGGCTGGCAATCATTACATTGCAGAGATATCCATCAAAGCAACTTTTAAGCGCCCCATTCACGTATAGGTATTACTGGAATAATCAGAAGTCTTAATGACTGTATAACCCTATTCTTACAGCAATGCCAGAGGAACTGGAATGGAGGTGGATCATGACTCGGAAACCCTTACTAATCGCAATTGTGGGGCTTGCATTCGCCTCGATCGCTTGCGGAATCAGCATCGATCTGCCGGTGGATCGGATCGTGACAGGACCCGTACAGACGGAACAAATTCTCATCGAGCCGCCCGATTTTGAGGAGGTTAATCTGGGGATGAATTTTGGAGCTGGAAAGCTCCAGATCAGGCCTGGAGAAGGAGCAGCGCTGGTTAACGGGACGGCGGAATATAATGCCCCTGATTTAAAGCCCATCATTAAGGTCGAAGGCAGCGAAGTCCAGATTTCCACAGGCGATCTAAAAATAGAAGGCATCCCGAACCTGGGAAACGAACTTGAAAACAACTGGGACCTCGAACTGGGCAGCCAGCTGATGAACCTGAAAATCAATGCAGGCGCGTATGATGGGGATCTTGACCTGGGCGGCCTTGCGTTGAAAACTTTGGATGTGGTCGACGGCGCAGCGAACACTCACCTGCGCTTCTCAGCGCCGAATCTGGTTGAAATGGTCAGCCTGCGCTACCAGACTGGAGCTTCCAACGTCCAGCTCTCCGGCCTGGCAAATGCCAATTTTTCGACAATGATCTTTCGCAGCGGTGCGGGCGACTACAGGCTGGATTTTTCAGGAGATCTGAAACGCGATGGCGTTGTCACGATCGAGTTGGGTTTCAGCCAGGTGGCTCTCAGCTTCCCAGAGGAGAGATCGGTGAAGGTGATCACTTCAGGCAAAATGATGGATGTGGAAGCATCAAGTAAATGGGAAAAGGAAGGGAATATTTATGTCCTAGGCGGTGGAGGTCCTACCCTGACGATAACCGTGGATCTGGGTGCTGGAAAACTGATATTGGAAGCAAACTAAAAACTGCGGGCAATTTCTGCCCGCAGCTGTCTTTAGATGCTTCAGCTAATCACATTTCTAAAGCTTTATAACCGGCGCCTTTGGCGTAGTACTCGCCGTTCTTTGCGATATCCTCGGTCAGGTCCACCACTTCACCAGCCGCAAGCTGTTTAACACAATCGAGAACAACAGCGTCGCCGTGATGATTGGTGCCCTCATAATGGCCAGTCAAACCGAGCCTGCTGATAAATTCGCCGCCCTTCGCGGTGTATGCGGATGGGACTTCATCTTCGGGGAAAATGGCTTCATAAGGGCATTCCGGGATGCATGCCCCGCAATCGATGCAGGTGTCGGGGTCTATGTAATACCAGGGCCAGTCGGCGATCGGTTTTCCGGGGACGATGCATTCCACCGGGCAGACATCCACGCAGCCTGAATCTCGAAGACATAAACTTGTGATGATATGGGTCATAATTCGAGCCTCCTATAGAATTTGATTTGTTAATTTTTCAAAGTTCGTAATTCTGCTACTCAAGATAATCGAATATCAGATTTAGAAAATTGTAGCCTTCCATTCCCCCTTTGTCAAGCAATCTAAAGTATAAGAATTATGTAAAGCTTTATCCGCCGAATCTTGACAAGTTATGTCTTTATATGTATGATGACAGCATCGGTTCGGATTGTTGGGGAGATGCGGTTATTAATCGCAATCGATATCCGCAGTTTCTCTTATCCCTTTCATTTCATGTATTCAGGAGGAAATTATGATCTATCAGCTTGCAGCAACTTTGGATAGGAAATTAGGTTTCGAGAGTGCTAAGGCACACTGCGATATCCCATGCGGAATTTATGATCCAATCACTGCTCAGATTGCGGCAGTGACCGTCATTCGAATGATGGACTTGATGGCTGACCTTGAAAGCAAGGGCGGCGAAAAAGGGAAGGACTACCACAACAGCCTGGCTCGCTATATCGAGGTCAAGGAAGAACACGCTGAAAAGGCCAAACATGAGATCCGGGTCATCTGGGGCGATTACATCAAGGCTCCGCACCTGGAGAAATTCCCTGAGCTGAATGGCGTCACGCATCAGATCATGCAGCTTGGCTCGAAGTGCCGCCAGTCGACCGACCGGCAGGCAGCCCTCGACCTTGTCGAAGCCATCAACAAGTTTGCTGAAATGTTCTGGGCGACCAAGAACATTGCTACTCGTCGGGCTAAATCTCCATATAATCCGCCAGTCGAGCTGGTTTACCCGGTCATTGCATGATCAGGATCGTCAAGGTGGCAGGTGAAAGCCTGTCACCTTTTTTTAAGGAAGGGGATTATGTCATCGTTCTCCGGCGCCCCTTCATTTTTTCACGGTTGAAAGAAGGGGATATTATCATTTTCCGACATCCTGTTTACGGTCAGATGATTAAAAAGGTGGAAGGGATTTCACCAGATGGATTGGAATTGTTTGTGGTAGGCAGCCACCCCGAAAGCACTGACAGCCGTCATTTTGGACCGATCCCAAACCTTTGGGTTTCTGGAAAAGTGATCGCCCACATTCCTCAACCGACCCAATAAAACCTTTATAATGGGCGAGATGAGCCGCCCATTTGCACCACCGGTACTTGTGCTTGGATTTGGCATCCTGGCTGTCTCAGCTTCTTCCATCTTCATTCGCTACGCCCAAAGCGAGGCAGATTCGCTGGCAATTGCTGCCTGGCGGCTTTCACTCGCGACGCTCGTCCTGGCTCCGATCGCGCTTACGCGCAGAAGAGGCGAGCTTGCGTCCCTGCCCTGGTCAGAGCGCGGGCTTGCCGCACTCTCGGGAGCATTCCTCGCAGTTCATTTTGCGTCCTGGATCACCTCACTGGCATACACTTCAGTGGCGAGCTCGGTCGTGCTGGTCTCGACTGCACCACTTTGGGTTGCTTTACTCTCGCCGATCACGCTCAAAGAGCCGCTTTCGCGCTCGATGGTGGCCGGTTTAGCCCTGGCGCTGATCGGTGGGGCTGTTGTCGGATTAAGTGATACATGTATCTGGACAACATCGGGGCTAAGCTGCCCGGATGTGGGAACATTTATCCGGGGCAGGGCATTCATCGGCGATCTGCTGGCGCTGGTTGGGGCAGTTGCCGCGGCAGGATACCTGATTATCGGCCGCCGCCTGCGGAAGCAGGTATCGCTGTTAAGCTATATCTTTGTCGTATACGGGATTGCGGCAATTGTTTTGACGCTTGAGTGCGATCGCTGCCGGACTGCCTTTATTTGGCTTTTCTTCTATGACCTATCTGTGGCTGCTGGCCTTGGCCCTTGTACCGCAGCTCCTCGGGCACACTTCTTACAACTGGGCACTGGCCTATCTCTCTGCGGCTTACGTCTCAATCGCAGTTTTAGGCGAGCCGGTCAGTTCATCAATCCTGGCTTATTTTTTGCTTGATGAGCAGATCACTGCTCTTACGCTGATCGGCGCGGCACTCACGCTGGCAGGGATTTATCTCGCCACACGCAGTGAGACGGGCAGCTCCACCCATAAAGCGAAGGAAGAGGCTGGTTAATGAGCGAAAGAGGTAAAAAGCCTTTTCGTGAACGCCAGATTCATAAAGACTCCTCAATGCTATAATCATTCTAATGCCCAGCTCTAAACCTTCCACGGCTCCAATTCCTGCGGATACACAGCCAGGTCATGCATCCGGATTCCTTGACTTCCTGGCCCGTTTTGAGCGCTACTGGCGTGATATTGCGGCGATCCTGCTGCTCGCCGTGGGCGTGATGACGGTGGTGGGACTTTTTCTGCCTGCCTGGGCAGGCGGATTGCTCGACTGGTGGAGTCAATTTTTAAGGCTGTGGTTCGGATGGGGGGCGGTCTGGTTTGTGATTGGCTGCGGACTTCTCGGTTTATGGCTTCTTCGGCGAGATCCGAAACATACCAAGGTTGCTTCAGTATTCTGGCAGCGGCTATTTGCGCTTGAAGCGGCTGCTTTCAGCTCTATGGCGCTGCTTGCCGTACTGGGCGGAATGGATCTGGTGCGGGCGGAATCCGGGCTCGACGGCGGGAGAATTGGGTGGGGGCTGGCGACGATCATGCAGCTGCTTTTAGACCCCATCGGTCTATCCTCTCCTGTGATCACAGCCGTTTTTTTTGCACTTGTTTTCATATTTTCATTGCTCGCGGGCGCAGGATGGCTGGCTCTGATCCGCCAATGGGCGAGAAGTCTGCCGGCCTCATCGTCCCCAAAGAGCAGCGGGATGCTCGATCCGGGGCCAATCGTCAGCGAGGCGCCCCTTCTCAATGCAGACACATCAGCCTCTTCGACCGCAGCAGCCCACCGCAAGATCGCTCTACCGCCACAATTTCGCAAGAGCTTCCATTTTGAACCCGATGAGCAGGCCGTTACAGAACCGCTTCCTCGGGATGACCGGCTGCCTGGCCTCGATCTTCTGGTTAATGAGCAGTTCAACCGGCCTGACGAGCGGAACATCAACCTGACCGCCGGGATGATCGAAAAAACCCTCTCGGAATTTGGCATTCCAGCGAAGGTCGTCGGCTTTCGCGTAGGTCCGACGGTAACCCAATTCGCCGTTGAACCGGGATATCTGGAAAAAGAGAAGAACGGCGAAAGCGATGCCGCCAGGCAGAAAGTCCGGGTTGCTCAGATCGCCGGTCTCAGCCGGGACCTGACACTGGCTCTCGCGGCGGAGCGCCTGCGAATTGAAGCCCCAGTCCCTGGGAGACCTTATGTGGGAATTGAAGTGCCCAACGCGCGGTCGACGATCGTCCGCTTGCGGCCGCTGCTTGATTCAGAAAACTTCCATAAAACCAATTCTCCACTGGCAATCGCGCTCGGAAGGGATGTGTCCGGCCAGCCTTATATCGCCGACCTGGCTCGCATGCCCCACCTGCTGATTGCCGGTACAACCGGCTCGGGAAAATCGGTATGTATTGCAGCGCTCACCACTTGCCTGGTGATGAACAACACACCGGAGGACCTCCGCCTGGTGATGATTGATCCCAAGATGGTTGAGCTCGTGCGATTCAACGGCTTGCCGCATCTCTACGGAAAAGTTGAGACGGAATTAGAAAGAATCCTGGGTGTACTGCGCTGGACGGTGGTTGAGATGGAAAGGCGCTATAAAGTGCTGGAGGCTTCCCGATCGCGCAATATTGACTCCTACAACCGGAAAATCCGTCGGCGCAGGGGCGAGCGTCCTATCCCGCACATCGTCGTGATGATCGACGAGCTGGCAGACCTGATGATGTCTGCGCCTGACCAGACAGAGCACAATCTTGTCCGCCTGGCACAGATGGCGCGCGCGACCGGCATCCACCTGGTTGTCGCGACCCAGCGCCCGGGGACAGAGGTGGTTACCGGTCTGATCAAGGCAAATTTCCCGGCGAGAATTGCTTTCACGGTGGCTTCTTCAATCGATTCGCGGGTCATATTAGATGTTAATGGAGCAGAAACCCTGCTCGGACGCGGCGACATGCTCTTTCTGCCTCCGGAAGCATCCGGTCCGGTCAGATTGCAAGGCGTCATGGTCAGCGATACCGAGGTAGAGAAAGCGATCACGTTCTGGCAGCGAAACTGGGTGGAACCTGCTCAAGAAGAAGCGGAAACACCACCCTGGGAGGGAACCATAGCTCAGGAGCTGATGCTCGCTGATCGGGACAACCTGGTGGAGCGTGCGATCGAAGTTGTCAAGAACAGCCAGCGGGCAAGCGCCTCACTTCTCCAGCGCCGTTTGCATATCGGCTACCCAAGGGCGGCTCGCCTGATCGATGAATTGGAAGATCTGGGCATGATTGGCCCAGCCGTTGGCGGCGGGCGAGAGCGCGAGGTGCTGGTCGAGAGAGATTCAGATGAGCTGGATGAACTTTAAACGGGGGAAAGCAAGATGCGGATTTCCCATACGCCCGGTTCGACCATCTTCTTATCAAACTGCAAACCGCTGTGCTGAACAAAGCTCAGCACAGGTTTATTTGAGGTGTGAACGTTTGCGACAAATGCCTTCAGGCCTTGTTCCTGGGCATATCGCGCCAGTCGGTGCATTGTGAGCTTCCCAAGTCCGCGCTTTTGATAATCATCCCGCACGACGACAGCCACTTCAGCCAGTCCAGTGGAGTGATCCCCGAGCACCCCATAACGCGCAACACCGATGATCCTTTCTTCTCCTTCCTCCTGAATCGTGCCGACAATCGCCATCCGGTCTTGATAATCGACCTCTGCCAAAAAACGAGCCTGCTTGTCGCTCAGCCCTTTGGCTGCCGAAAGAAAGCGCATGTAAATTGTCTCTGGGGAGAGCATGGAGAAAGTTTGCTGGAGGCGCGGCGCATCGTCCGGGCGGATCGGGCGCAGATTAATCGGCGTGCCGTCCTTCAGGATCACTTCTTCGATGTATTCTTCAAGGTTGGACTGTTTATTCATGAAGCCTGAAATCCATTCCGATATTATACCTTGACCCAAACGATATCTTTTTTTCGAGAGGCGGAAAATTTTAAGAAAAGTAATTTGATCTGGCTGAGGAATTTTTCGGATGCCGGATTAGAATTATCCATGTGATCTGAGAAGGAAAAACCGGAGGTTCATTCACTATGAAAGTAAAAACCATCGTCGAACGGCGGCCGCTTACGAGTTTCTTCTTGCTGGCGTACGGGATCACCTGGGGTGGGATTCTATGTTTGCTTGCCGTAAACGATTTTAATTTCGAGATCATGTCCCAGACTCGGAATGTGATGATCATGTTCCTGCTGATGATCCTCGGACCGAGTATGAGCAGCCTTTTCTTACTGCGATACCTGCAAGGTCGGAGCGGATGGCGAGAATTATGGTCGCGGCAGAAAACCTGGAAGATTGGATTGGGTTGGTATGCAATTGGCCTGCTGACAGTTCCGGTCCTGGCGTCAGGAATATTCTCTTTCTTGAGCCTGGTCGTCAATCCTGTGTATGCAGCGCGCTTTCAGCCGGTTGGATTGGTGATCGGGCTGATCGCAGGTTTATTTGAGGAGATTGGCTGGACGGGTTTTGCAGTCCCACGTCTGCTGAAGAAGTATTCTGTATTCAAATCGGGTTTCATTTTAGGGATGATGTGGGCACTCTGGCACATGATGGCCGATTTTTCCGGAAATATTTCTACGATGGGGTGGGGATGGCTGGCATCTTTCTTGCTTTTCTGGCTGCTGCCGCTTTCCGCCTACCGCATTTTAATGACCTGGGTCTTCAGCAACACGAAGAGCCTGTTCCTGGCTCAGCTAATGCATGCGAGCTACACCGGCTGGTTGTTGACGTTGAGCCCGCAAACCTCGTTCAACCAGGGACTTGTCTGGCAGGTTATCCTGGCTGCGAGCCTGTGGGGGATTGTTGGGATTATCTCAATCTTGCTTGGTCGGGAGCAAGAGACGATATCGCGGTTTGAATTGATCATGACAATCTAAGGTTATTCCTTGAGAAATATTCTGCCCGGACGCCAGGGTGTACCCAGCCATTGAAGCAGCCATCGGTCTAAACCCCACCAACCTGCGATCTTCCAGGCAAGAATAATCAAAATCGATAAGGTAAATAAAACAGGATTAATGCTCGCGCTTCCGGCCATCATGAAATTCCAGTTCATGAAGCCGCCCAGGAAAGCTGCGATCCCCGTAAACGCGCCGAGGACCAGCGCGACACCAATCAGAATCTCTCCAGCGACAATCAGCTTCGAGAACCAGGTGTAGCTGCCGCTATCTAACAGGGCTTGAAGGAATGCCCGATACCAATCAAACGCAATGGCCGGACGAGCCGGTGGTTCAGGGATTGCCACCGCTCGCAGCCAAAAAGCTTGCAAGGCCTCCCCTGTTCCCACCCATCCAGGATTGCTCAGTTTTCCCCAACCGGATGTGAGCCAGGTATACCCGACATAAACACGCATGATCAGCCAAAGCCATGCCCAACGAGTATTCCCAAATAAGTTGGCGAACGCGGGGGGGTCAGTAATTGTAATACTTTTCTGCCAGGACTGAGTTGCCATGATTCCTCCTATATATGGATATATTATATCTATTATATCCTGATATATCGATTGCGTCAATCATGGCTGACATTAAGAGATGAGAAGAATTCAATAAATACTTAAATCAGGAGGAGAACAAAAGGAAGCGATTTATACATTCCCAGGCCGGTCTATAAGCCGCATTCTGTAAGGCAGGTCCGGTCAAAGACCGATGCTGCCCCGGCGATCATCTATCTTGGCTGGACGTCTCCGCCCGGCTCGTGCGGCCTACCCGGGACTGACCGAGGCGAGCAGCCTCGGTGGGCATGCGCCCAATCGTCCCTGTTTGGCCTTGCTCCCGATGGGGGTTGCCTGGCCGCCTCTGTTGCCAGAGACGCCGGTGGTCTCTTACACCACCTTTTCACCCTTGCTGGCGTACTGCCAGCGATATGTCTCTGTGGCCCGATCCGGCAGGTAATCGATCCCCGCCCCGGGTGTTACCCGGCATCGCGCTCTTTGGAGTGCGGACTTTCCTCTACAAATCTGCTTGCGCAGCCCTGCAGCAATCGCCCGACCGACCTGGTAAGACCATCATACTATTCTTCGAAACAATCGTCAATCGAACGGGGCGGCAAAGACCCGAGTACGAAGCGAGCACCAGCTCGTTTGGGATCGCCTTCGAGGTATAATCCACTCCTGACCCGGATTTCAGGAGTAAACGAATGGATTTCGAACTGCATGCTCCCTACCAACCAACTGGCGACCAGCCAGAAGCAATCCGCCAGCTAGTCGACGGTATCGATAAAGGATATCATGACCAGGTGTTGCTTGGAGCGACCGGCACCGGGAAGACCTTCGCGATCGCCTCACTGATCGAGCAAGTCCAGAAGCCGGCATTGGTGATGGCGCACAATAAAACGCTGGCCGCCCAGCTTTATGCCGAATTCAAAGAGTTCTTTCCGAATAACGCAGTCGAATATTTTGTATCTTATTACGATTATTACCAGCCGGAAGCTTATGTGCCCAGGCATGACCTTTATATTGAAAAAGAATCGGACATTAATGAAGAAATCGAGAGACTTCGCCTCGCTGCCACGACTGCATTAATCTCAAGGCGGGATGTGGTCATTGTTGCATCTGTCTCATGCATTTACGGCATCGGCAATCCGGAAGCCTATGGCAGGGTCGTTATCAATCTCGAAAGCGGAAATGTCTATCGACGGAATGCGCTTCTGCGGCAGCTGATCGAAGGTCATTATGAACGCAACGACCTGGACTTGCGACCGGGGACCTTCCGGGTGCGCGGCGACAGCCTGGATGTGCTGCCTGCGTACCAGGATAAGCTTGGCTTCCGGATTACATTTTTCGGCGATGAAGTTGAGCGGATCATCGAATTTGACAGCATTACTGGAGAGCTTCGTCGGGAACTTAAAACGGCGGCGATTTATCCAGCCCGGCATTTCATCACTGATGAAGACAAGCTAAAACAGGCGATCTGTGATATCGAAGATGAGCTCTCTCAGCAGCTTGCCAGATTCCGGTCCGAACAAAAACTGCTTGAAGCACAACGCCTGGAGAGCCGAACAAGCTACGATCTTGAGATGCTTCGTGAAGTAGGTTACTGCGCGGGGATCGAAAATTACTCGCGGCACATGGATCAACGCCAGGAAGGATCCGCGCCCTGGACGATGATGGACTACCTGCCCAGCGATTATCTGCTTGTGATTGACGAATCGCATATGACTGTCCCCCAGATTCGTGGGATGTACAACGGGGATCGTTCTCGCAAGAAGACCCTGGTGGAATATGGTTTTCGCCTGCCGTCTGCAATGGACAACCGCCCGCTGACATTTGATGAGTTTGAGATCCCGGATGGGTTATGCGATTTACACCTCGGCGACACCCGGTCCATACGAGCTGGAGCGCGCCGACCAGGTCGTCGAACAAATCATCCGCCCGACCGGATTGGTTGACCCGGAAGTTGAAGTCCGACCCATCGAAGGTCAGGTTGATGACCTGATAAAAGAAATCCGCCTGCGAGTTGAAAAAAGCCAAAGGGTGCTTGTGACTACGCTGACAAAGCGGATGGCAGAAAAACTGTCCGACTACCTGATGGAGCTTGGGATCAAGGTACATTATCTGCATTCGGAGATCGACACACTGGAGCGGATTGGGATTTTGCGAGATTTACGCCTGGGTGTGTTTGACGTTATTGTTGGCATCAACCTGCTCAGAGAGGGCCTGGACCTGCCGGAAGTTTCGCTGGTCGCGATTCTGGATGCAGACAAGGAAGGTTTTTTGCGCTCGGATACAGCGCTGATCCAGACGATCGGGCGGGCAGCGCGCCACGTGGAAGGTCGGGTGATCATGTACGCTGATAAATATACCGACTCAATGCGGCGTGCGATTGATGAGACCAACCGCCGGCGGGCGAAACAGGTCGCTTATAACGAGGCGCACGGAATTCAACCCGTTGGGATTTTCAAGGCAGTCCGCGACCTGACTGATCAGCTTTCGGTCAAAGCGGTTGCAGAACCACGAGGCGATTACCGCGTTCGAGGCGAGAGCCGGATGCCCAAGCTCGAGCTGCGGCAGATCGCTGCCGAGCTGGAAAAGCAGATGAAAGAGGCCGCGAAGAACCTGGAATTCGAAAAAGCTGCCGCGCTGCGGGATGAGATGTATCAAATGCGCGCCCTGCTGGCTGAAGAAAGCAGCCTCAAACCGTGGGAGAAGATCCGTTTATTGTCCGGAGAAGAGCAGTAGATCGATTTTTGATCCAGGAAAGGCCGAATCTTCATCGGACCTTCGATCCTTCTTCACAACTTCTTCACAATTTCGGGTTATGATCTGGACAGTTCGCAAGAACAGACGTTTTTAGTCAAGAAAAATAAGATCTCTAGTATAGGAGAGTATATGATGAAGACAAAAATTCTAATTGGTGCGCTGGTTATCATCCTTGCTGCCGGGTTCGGTCTTGCAGGGGTCGCTTATGCCCAAACTCCGAATCCATCCACCCCTCAAACACCCTATGGTCCTGGAATGATGGGACCTGGGAAAATGGGTCGCGGGATGTTCGGCATGCGGTCAGCCAGTGGTTTTGGTCCGATGCACGAGTACATGGAAAAAGCCCTGGCAAAAGCCATGGGTGTTACTGAAGAAGAATTAGAAGCTGCGTTCTCTGAGGGCAAGACGATGTGGCAGTTCGCCGAAGAGAAGGGTTTGAGCGCTGAAGAGTTCCAGACTGTGATGGTAGAAGCCCGCAAGACGGCGATCTCCGAGATGGTCACAGCTGGTGTAATCACGCAGGCGCAGGCGGAGTGGATGCTCAACCGGATGGAAAATCGGCTGGAGCAGGGTGGTTTTGGAAATTGTCCGGGAATGGGCGGCTTTGGTCGGGCGCGGCGGCCGCTGGAGTAACCCTGGAGCTCCACCAACCCAAAACCCAACATCTTACGGTTTATAGTGGTTTGTGAAAAGTAGTTGTGATGCCGAACCCCTGCTGGGGTTCGGCCTTTTTAACCAGCATATTTATGAAGGGTCGGGATGATCCCTGAATGCTGAGAAATTCTTCAAAGAGTATAATTAAACTAAGCTGGATCCATGGGATGGGTCATTCATGTCGACGATTTTGATCATAGAAGACGAGCCAGAACTGGTAAAAGTGCTGCGCTCTTATTTGGAAAATGCCGGTTTTGTGGTGCTGTCAGCAGGCCGCGGCGACAGCGGTCTCTCAATTTGGGAGCATAAACGCCCTGACCTGGTGCTGCTGGATTTGAATTTGCCGGGGTATGGACGGCCTGGATGTCGCCCGCGAGATTCGACGCAAGTCAAGCACACCGATCATTATGCTGACTGCCCGGGTCGAAGAATCGGACCAGCTGATCGGGCTTGAGCTGGGCGCGGACGATTACATCACCAAGCCGTTTTCGCCAAAGCTGGTAGTCGCCAGGGTGCGGGCGCTGCTCAGGCGCAGCGCTGCCACCCCGCTTGCTCCTGCAGTGCTGCGGATCAGCGACCTGGTAATCGACCTGGAAGGCCATACCGTGCAGCGGGGCGGCGACTTATTAGACCTCACCCCCACCGAGTTCAACCTGCTCTCAGCACTCGCTGCTCAGCCTGGAAGGGCATTCAGCCAACTCCAGCTGCTTGAGGCAGCTCAGGGGACAGCATTTGAAGGTTACGAGCGCACGATCGACGCACATATCAAGAACCTACGCGCAAAGCTGGAACCTGATCCGAAGAATCCGCAGTATATCGAGACCATTTTTGGGGTGGGATACCGTTTCATCCGCCCGGCAGGATAGATAGAAATGAGGCTGCGACTTTTTCTGTCTTTTGCCCTGGTAGCCCTGGTTTCAGTGATAGGGGTGATGGTTGTTGCGCGTCAAAATACAACAACCGCAGTGAGGGCTTTTATGTACCGTGGCGGGATGATCGGACAGGGAGGCCTGGTGCAGCAGCTGGAGGACTATTACCGGGTGAACCGAACGTGGGACGGCGCGGAAAAGCTGATTGAAACGGCCAGGCGGAATCGCGGCCAGGGGATGATGGGTGGAAACAGCGCGATGATGGCACAGCGCCTGCGCCTTGCGGATTCGGATGGATGGTTTGTCGCTGACTCCAGCGGGGCAGATCTTCAAGGGAAGCTCTCACGCGTTGAAAAAGCGGATTCGATCCTGCTCCAGGTAAACGGGCGCACAGTTGGCTACCTCCTGGCAGAGGGCGGGATGGTTTTCAATCTCAGGGAGGAGCGCTTCCTGGTCAACCGGTTAACAAACGCTGCGCTTGCCGCTGGATTAATCGCCCTGGCGCTTTCGCTGCTGCTTTCGATCTTATTATCGTACAGCTTAATGCGCCCGGTACGCGAGCTGACCGGTGCTGCAAGGCGGCTCGGAGAAGGAGACCTTTCGCAGAGGGTGAATGTAAAAGGCGGTGAAGAGCTGTCCGTGCTGGGGGAGGCTCTTAATCGGATGGCCGACTCACTTCAAAAGTCGCAGGAAAGCCGCCGGTCGATGACGGCGGATATCGCCCACGAGCTGCGCAATCCGCTGGCTGTCCAGAGAGCAAACCTGGAGGCTTTACAGGATGGCGTCTACCCGCTCACGCCTGATGCGCTGGGACCGATCCTGGATCAAAACTTGCTTCTGACCCGGCTGGTGGATGATCTGCGGACGCTGGCACTCGCAGATGCCGGTGAACTGAACCTGGAAAAGGTGGCGGTCGATTTTGGTGGGCTTGTTGAGAAGCTTGTCGAACGCTTTCGACCGCAGGCGGATCTCCTGCATGTGAACCTGCGGGTTGAGCGCAACACTTCAGCAGACCGTCCCATGATCATCTCCGCAGATCCTTTCCGGGTCGAGCAGATTCTTAAACAATCTGATCTCGAACGCGCTGCGATATTCGCCGGATGGTGGAGAGATTATTGTGAAGATCACGCCTGGAAGGGATGACGTGTCAGCCAGCCTGCGCGACAGCGGTCCGGGAATCCCCGCAGATGCGCTGCCGTATGTTTTCGAGCGTTTTTACCGGGCAGATCGGGCGCGCAGCCGGTCTGGCGGGGGCAGCGGGCTGGGGCTGGCAATCGCCCGCAACCTGGCTGAAGCGCACGGCGGTACGCTGACAGCGGAAAACCACCCCCAGGGCGGCGCTGTCTTTACGCTGCGCCTGCCGCTTCAAAAAAGATGAAACCCAATAACGTCACCCGTTTGCTGGATGCCAGAAATATCCCTTATTCAGCTTTTGAGCTGCCGGGCGAGAAGGTCAGCGCGTTGGAAGCAGCAAGAATCCTGGGCGCACCTCCGGAACAAGTTTTCAAGACGATTGTCGTCGTCCGGGAAGGAAAAGGAAAGCCGATCCTGGCAGTGACGCCCGGCCCATATGAGGTGGATTTGAAAGCGCTGGCGGCTGCGGTAGGCGAAAAGAAGCTGTCCCTGCCAACTCAGCGTGAAGCCGAACAGCTGACAGGTCTGCTGACGGGGGGGATTTCACCGCTCGCGCTGCTCCAACGAGGTTTTCAAGTCGTGGTCGAAGAATCTGCTGAGCTTTTTTCTGAGATCTACATCTCAGGCGGGCAGCGCGACCTGAATATCCGTCTGCCGGTGCGGGCTTTGATCGAACTCACGAATGCGACAGTGGCGCCATTTATTTCTTTTTGATGAGGGATTTGGCAGCCTGAATCTGCACCTGGACCGATTCGGGAGATGTCCCCCCGATCCCTCCGTGCCGTTTGCTCGATCTTGAATGGATCAAAGATGCGTTCCAGATCTGTCTCAAGCTCCCCAATGGTCCTCCATTCGTTTGCGACAAATTGCTTCAGGCTGATGCCTTTCTCAGCAGCAAGACGGACCGCTCTGCCAACAGCAGCATGCGCCTCCCGGAATGGGACCCCCTGTTGAACGAGGTAGTCGGCTAAATCTGTCGCCAGCATCGATGTATCGATTGCCGCCATCATAATTTCTCCATTAACGCTCATTGTTTCTATCGCGCCAGCAAGGACTGGAAGGACAGACATCAAGGTATCTGTTGCAAGAAAAACAGGGACTTTATCTTCTTGCAGGTCTTTGTCATAGGTGGAAGGCAGCCCTTTGAGCGTTGTCATCAAACCCGTCAGCGTTCCGATGAGCACGCCTGCTTTGGCGCGGGTTAGCTCAAAGATATCTGCATTTTTCTTCTGCGGCATTAAGCTGGAGCCAGTCGAGTAAGCATCGGCAAGCTCGAAGTAGCCGAACTCGGTGGTGGTAAAGAGAATCATCGATTCGGATAATTTGCTCAGGTGCACACCAGTCATCGCGGCACAGAACAGAAATTCGGCAGCAAAATCACGATCGGAAACCGCGTCCAGGCTGTTTTGGGCTGGGGACTCAAAACCCAGCGCTGCTGCCAGGGCATCGCGATCGATATCGAAAGAGGTTCCAGCCAATGCGCCGCTGCCCAACGGCATTACCGCAACCCGATGCTGCAGATCACCCAGGCGCTCACGGTCGCGCTGGAGCATCCAAAAGAAGCTCATCAGCCAGTGGGCGAACAGGATGGGCTGGGCGCGCTGAAGGTGGGTGTAACCAGGCATCAAAACTTTTGGATAACGCTCGGCGACGTCGATAAAAGTACTTTGAAGCCGGCAAACCTCATGATCCAGGACCGGCAGCGCGTCCAGCATCCACAAGCGGAAATCGGTTGCCACCTGGTCATTGCGGCTGCGCCCGGTGTGCAGTTTTCCAGAAGCTGCGCCGATCAGCTCGCCTAACCGCCGCTCGACAGCAGTATGAATGTCCTCGTCAGTCTGTATAAACAAAAAAACCTGGTTATCAAACTCTGCCGCAATTTTATTCAATCCGTTCAGGATCTCGATGTGTTCGGCCTCGGAAAGAACTCCCGCTTGCAACAGCACCTCAGCCCAGGCGATACTGCCGCGCACATCCTGGGCTGCCAGCCGCCGGTCGAATGATAGCGATGAGTTTAAAGCCCATGCATTATCGGCAAGCCCGGATGAGAAACGTCCGCTCCAGAGGGTCATAGGTTCTCCTTTCCTCGAATTGATCTTTGGTTCTGATTTCAGTATTCAAGGTCCTATCAATCACGTTTAAACCTGGAATAGTCCGGCTTGGGCATTTCCAATCCAGAGATAGGGAGGCCGTTCAAGGCGCGCACCATGAGGCTTAATCCGTAAAGCCGGATAAATCCTTCGGCGTGGCTTTGATCATATACATCTTCCTGCCCGAAGGTGGCAAAGTCCTCACGATAGAGGCTGAAAGGGCTCTTGCACCCGGCACTGATGATGCTGCCTTTATAGAGCTTCAATCGGACAATGCCGGTTACAGGTCCCTGAGTTGCGTTGACGAAAGCGTCTAAAGCTTCGCGCAGCGGGGTGAACCACAAGCCGTTGTAGGTGAGCTCGGCGTATTTGATTGCGGCTGTCTGCTTGAAATGCATTGTTTCGCGGTCGAGCACCAGCGATTCCAGCTCCCGGTGGGCATAGAGTAAGATCGTCCCACCAGGAGTTTCATAGACTCCGTGCGATTTCATACCGACCAGGCGGTTCTCCACCAGGTCGACCCGGCCGATGCCGTTTCTTCCGCCAATCTCGTTGAGCGTCTCAACAATTTTGGCGGGAGAGAGCTTTTGGCCGTTAACCGCAATTGGTGTGCCGCTCTCGAACTCGATTTCGACATGTTCCGGCTCGTCCGGGGAGCTCTCTGGCGAGGCGCTGATCTGGTACATCCCCTCTTCCGGCTCGTTCCACGGGTCTTCGAGCAAACCGCCCTCGTGCGAGATGTGCCAGAGGTTCGAGTCACGGCTGTAAATCGATTTGATCGTGGCAGTCACCGGCACATTGTGCGCAGCGGCGTATGCAATCGCGTCTTCGCGCGAACGGATGTCCCATTCACGCCAGGGAGCGATAATTTTCAGGCGCGGATCAAGCGCCATCACGGTCAGCTCGAAACGAACCTGGTCGTTGCCTTTGCCGGTCGCGCCGTGAGCCACCGCATCTGCTCCAACCTGGTGAGCGACATCCACCAGGTGCTTGGCGATCAGCGGACGCGCGACCGATGTCCCGAGCAGGTATTTGTGCTCGTACACCGCCCCCATCTTGAGCATTGGAAACAGGTAATCGCTGGCAAATTCCTCGCGCATGTCGTGAACGATGAGCTGGCTGGCGCCGCTGTTAATCGCCTTTGCCTCCAGCTTCGAGAGGTCTTCGTCACCCTGACCGACATTCGCGCAGAAGCAGATGACCTCGCAGCCGTAGTTCTCTTTAAGCCATGGGACGATCACGGAGGTGTCCAGCCCGCCAGAGTAGGCAAGTACCACTTTCTTGATAGCAGGTTTTAACTTCGCATGCATGATGTCTTCCTTTCGAGTCAAATTAATTAAAACAGCCCTCCGAGAAGGAGGGCTGTTTGAGCAAACTATCTGTGGATTCTACGGCGCCTGAAAATCTATCCTGCTGTCCAAACCCATTGCTCCCATCCTTCTCGCTGAGAAGTGGGGGGCAGAGGACGAGAGCGGAGCATCGCTTTCAGGCTGAACATATTGCGCTGATTTTATCACGGTGGAAGGATATGTCAATGGAAATGGCTTTATTGCTGGTTCTTGAAAATAGTGAATGAAAAAGCAGGAAAATCGATCAATACGCCAGCAGCCGCTCCATTTCTGTGCGGATACTTTCCACCGACGGGAGGACTGCTTCCATCAGCGCGAGGTTGTAGGGGATCGGTACGTCGGGCACCGCCAGCCGCTTGACCGGGGCGTCCAGGTCTGTGAATGCCTGGCTTGCGATGACCGCTGCGATCTCGGCACCAAAACCGGCGGTAAGGAAGTCCTCGTGGACGATGAGGACCTTGCCTGTAGCGCGGACGCTTTCCAGGACGGCTTCCTGGTCCCAGGGGATGATCGTCCGCAAATCGAGCAGGCGGATGCGGCCTGAGAACGCCGCAGCGGCTTCCAGGCAGCGGTGGACCAGGGCACCCCAGCTCACGACGGTCAGCTCGGAACCGTCGGTCAATGCGGCTGCTTTCCCAAAAGGCAGGCAGTATCCATCGCCGGGGTAGGGTTGGCGTCCCTCACGGGTATCGAGCAGGGCGCGGTGCTCGAAGAAGAAAGTCGGGTCGTCGCCGCGCAGCGCGGTCCGCAGCAGGCCGACCGCATCCGCAGCGTTGCTCGGGAACGCGATCCGCCAGCCAAGGGTGTGAGCGAAGACAGCCTCGGCGGTGACGCTGTGCCAGGGGTCGCCGGTCTTTTTGCCAAAGCCGACCGGGATGCGGACGACGAGCGGGGCGGCGAAGCGATTCGCGGTTCGCCAGCGGAGCGTGCCCAGGTCGCTGAGCTGCTCGTGGGCAGGGTCGGCGTACTTGCGGAACTGGATCTCGGGGACAGGGAGCAGGCCGGCGAGCGCCAGCCCGGCGGCGCGGCCGATGATGCCGTCCTCGTTGAGCGAGGTGTCGAAGACGCGCTCGGCGCCGAAATGTGCCTGCATGTCCAGCGTCGCGCCGTGCACGCCGCCTTTCACGCCAACGTCCTCCCCAAAGACAAGCAGCCTGGGATTGAGCGACATCTCGACTTCCAGCGTCCGCCGGACGGCGTCAACCAGGTTGATGCGCGGACCTTCAGGCTGAGGCGAAGCCTCGACCAGGTGGGATTTGGAAGGAATCAGGACGCAGCCCACCCCGGGTAGGAGTCTCTCCTTCAAAGAACAGGTGGCGGCGGACATCGGCGGGATTTGGTTCAGGTAGGGCTTCGGCTTCAGAGAGTGCGGCTTGAAGCTCGCGCTGGATTTCCGTCTCGAGCTCATCCCAGCGCGCATCGTCGTCCAGGAAAGATTTCAACTGCAGGAGCGGGTCGCGCTGCGCTTCCTCGGCCTTTTCGGCTTCGGGCTTGTAGGACTGGTCATCGATGAAAGTATGCCCGGTCAATCGGACGACATACAATTGAAGCAGACAGGGACCAAGACCGCTGCGGACATGATCGACCGCCGTGCGGATTAAATCTGCGGTCTGCTGCGGATCAGTCCCATCACCTTCCAGGATTTTCAGACTGGCATAGCAGGCCAGGTTTGCGGCGACGTTCCCACCGGGTGTCTGCAGGTCGGCCGGGACGGAAAGCCCGTAGCAGTTGTTCTCGATGAAGAAGATCATCGGGAGTTTCAGGGTTGAGGCGATGTTCAAGGCCGCCCAGAAGCCGTTGGCAGCAGTGCTGCCTTCACCACCGCAGGCGACTGCGATTGCCCCGGCCCAATCCGCCTCGCCGAGCACACCTGTACGGTATTGGATTGCCTGAGCCCAACCGGCTGCGGGCGTATACTGGGCCCCGACGTTACCCGAGGCCGGCAGGATTGTTGCGCCGGTGCGGGCAGGCAGGTTGAACATCACTCCGACGTCTCTCCCCTGAGTGGGGCTGCCGGAGCGGGCTAACCCGGCGGCGAGCGCTTCGACTGGCGTCAGACCGCTGGCCAGCAGCAGCGGTCGCGAGCGGTAGTAGACTGTGGCGGCGTCGTGCGGGTGAATCGAGTGAAAGGCCGAGCAGGACCTGGGCCAGCTCGTGTCCGCTGGCAGAAAACTGGTATTTGACCTTGCCTTGCGGCGTCAGCTGCTCAACTTCCAGCCGGTCGAGCGACCGGGAGAGAAGCATAAGCCTGGCAGCTTTCCACCAATCGATCCAATCCGTTTTGATCATGCAGCTGCCTCCAATGATGGTGTGCTTTCCTGGATCTGACCCAGTTTCAAATCCCTTAACACGCTGCGCGAGCGCAGCCAGAGCCAGATGGTCTGGGTTGCAACGCTCAGGGTAAGGGCAAGTACGCCGAAATACAGCCCGGGGACCTGGGTGAACGCAACTCCAAAGCCGAGCACGATCAGGCTGGTGAGAAGGTAGATCAAGACCGACTTCGTAATGGCCCGGGTGCGACCGTCGTGAAGGATCGCACCTTGATACCAGCTCTGCAGAACGGTCAGCGCTGGAAGCGGCAGGGCAATCCACAGCGCCCGCTGACCCATTATGCTCAGCTCGGGGCGGAGCGCAAAGATTTCCTGGAACCAGAACCTTGATAATGGAGTAGCTGTAATCAGGAACAGCCCTGCAGTCGAGGATAGAATCAGCACGGAAGCAAAGCGGTTCAGGCTTTTATAAGAGCCATTCCGGTCCAGAAAAGACACGACGACTTCGTTATATGCTATCCCCAGGCTGCGCAGCATGAAGATCAGGCCTGAGACGACCAGCCAGACTGCGAGAGACTCGATTGCCAGCGGCATCCGGTTCATCGCTGCGCTGCCGATCGGGTTAGCAAGCAGCGACAGAAGCGAAGTCAACACAAGCGGTGTATAGAAAGCCCAAAATGCTGCCCAGGTCAGCGGCGGGTCTACGGCCGGCGCCGGTTTGATATCCCTGTTCAGCACAGGGTGGATGATCAGCCGGATATATGCGGCTTCGCTCATCACGCCGCAGGCGACCGCGCTCGAGCCGACGACAATGCCGGGGATCGAACCGACCGAATAACCGATCGCCAGGACGAGAAGATTAGCGCTCAACCGGACGACTGTCCCTAACCCGACGGACCTGGAATGTCCGGTGCGGATCAGCACACCCTGGTTGAAACGGCGGTAGGCAATCGACCAGGTCCACGGGAGCATGATCATTAATCCGATTCGGGCCGGCTCAACGATCTGCGGCTTGGCCCCCATGATATCTTCGACAACGAAATAATAGAGCGGCGTGAATGCGATCAGAATGTGAAGCAGAGTCAGCAGGGCTCCAGCGGTCATCATAAAGCGGCGGATCAGCCGGTAGGATGCCCAATCTTTGCTCAGGGCAGTCGATGCGGCCAGCAGCATGATGATCGGTGACTCGATGATCAGCGCGAGCGGGAAGACCACCCCGCTGTAGGCCGCCATGTTGATCTCCGGATAGGCGAGGCGAGCCATTACAGCGCTTATCGCCGGACCTTCCAGACTCATCAGCAACCAGCTCGCGGCCAACGGCCACCAGGCAGCAACAACCTGGCTGATCGGAATCTCGGTGTTTTGGGCTGGTTTTTCTTAAATCAATGTGAATTGAACCTGCTCAGTCGAATTTTGGTCGATCGGGAGTGTACAGAAATTGAGGAGCGACCTCAGCTCTGAGGTCTCTCCAACCCGGATGATTCCCGGCAGCTCAACCGTAGCGACGATGCCTCGCAAGTGCATAAATTCCTTGATAAATCGTTCCTGGAGACCTGGAAGGTTGTAATGATCCTGGACGATTTTTCCGGTATGCTGGCAGGGAAGATTTTTGGATTCGACGACGAGGGTTACACCGCCGGAGAAAAACAAGCGGGTCCGGGAGGGGAGATGGGTGAGGTTAGGGATTCCTTCGATAAGCAAATTTGCGCCCAACCATTCGGCCCGGATTTCTGGGACTTCGATCGCGCGTGCAGCGGCGTCCAGCTCCTCGACAGAAACAATCGAGACCTGGCGATCGTTGTGGATCTCGGTGCCGCGCGGATAATGGGGCGTGCGGCCGTCGGATTTATGGGTAAGGCCAGCGTGGCGGTCGCCTTCAAAACCTGCAAATGTTACTATGACCTTCTCCTGGGCTGTAGTGATTAGAGAATGCGGATCCAGACCAAGATAGAGTCCAGCGGCTTTCCCGGTGAGGCTGTATGATGAGTTCATATTCATGCTCGCTTTCAGGTACAGCAGAATTCTAATTGAACGAAAAATCATTATAACTTATCTGGAATGATGAATGGAATTCGATGAGATTGCAGTGTTTAAGGATTCGGATCGATAAAATCGGCGAGTTGGGTAAATCGTGCTTGACATGAGGGTATTTTTTTGCTATTCTATAACTACCGACCGGTCGGTAGGGAGTCAGCATGACGCGCGATGAGATCCTGTCTGCAGCAGCACAGATCTTCAGCGAAAAGGGTTTTCACGCCACTTCGATGCAGGATATCGCCCAGGCTGGTTAACCTGCAAAAAGCCAGCCTTTACCATCACGTCTCGAGCAAACAGCAGATCCTGGTCGATGTCCTGGACCGCGCCCTGGACATGCTGATCGCGAACATGGAGGAAGTGATGGCTCGTCCACTCTTGCCGGACGAAATGCTCCGCCAGGCGATCCAGTGCTACCTGCAAACCATGCTGGACCACCGGGATCTCTCGGCAGTCCTGCTGCTTGAACATCGCTCGCTGCGGCCTGAGCTGCATGCTCATCATGTGCCGAGGCGCGATCGCTTTGAAGGTTTGTGGCGAGACCTGATCCGTTCAGGGATCGAGCAGGGCGTTTTTGCAAACACCGATCCTGCGATGACGGGTCGGGCGCTTTTAGGGGCGATGAACTGGACGATCACATGGTACCGCCCCGATGGGCTTGAAAACTCGATGATGGTTGCCGACCAGTATGCAAACGTATTCCTGAACGGGCTGTTCAAGCGTTGAGATGAATGATGGACCGACCAGAGGAACCGGAACCAGTCAGAATTTATGAAACCTCGGGAGGAGCAAGGATCTTTCAGATCCCACTCCTGGTGTTCCCGGGCATGTGGGGTTATGCCTACCTGGTGCTGGTGGAAGCAGGGCGGTCCAGCTGGAAGGTGCTGATCGACGCCGGCTCAGGTTTTGGCTCGTCCAACCAGCACCTGGCGGACGGTTTTTCGCAGATTTCCAGGATGATTGGCCAGCCGTTGGGGTACTCGGACCTGACGCATATCCTGATCACGCACGGTCATATCGATCATTTTGGCGGACTGACCGCGCTGCGCCCGCAGACCCAGGCACGGTTGGGGATCCACGAGCTTGATCTGCGCAACCTGACCAATTATGATGAGCGGCTGACGATGGTTGCTCGCCGTCTGGAAGGCTATCTGGTCGAAGCGGGGGTTCCGGCTGACCGCCGCCAGAATTTAATCAACCTCTATAAGATAACCAAGAGCATCTACCGCTCTGTCCAGGTCGATTTTACCTTCGAAGCAGCCGGGATGAGGCTCGGACCTTTTGAGATGCTACACACACCCGGGCACTGCGCCGGACACGTCGTCATCCGCCTGGACGACTTTTTGTTCTGCGGAGATCACGTGCTCATGGAAATTTCCCCCCACCAGTCGCCTGAAATCCTGACTCAGTTCACCGGTCTTAGCCACTATCTTAAATCTTTGGAGAGCCTGAGCGCCTGGGCAGGGGATATCTCCATGGCACTGCCGGGTCACAGGGAACCCATCGTGCACCTGAGAAGCCGGATCGATGAAATTCGTCGGGTCCATCAAGAACGACTGGGGTTAACCCTGGATTTGGTGAGTGAGCCGCACACGATCGAGGAAGTATCCCTGGCGATGTTTGGAAATACGCACGGCTATAATGTGCTGCTGGCAATCGAAGAGGCAGGCGCGCATGTGGAATTCCTGGACCAGCGCGGCTTGCTGCTCATTGAGAATTTAAAGGAGCTGGAAAGCGGATTTTCACCTGCGCCGGTTCGATATCGATGTTTGCCGCACATCGAAGAAAACAAACTGGATGGATTTGGGTTCGGATATGCGATGGTTTGACCTGGAAATTATCCAGGCTCATGCGATGAAGGCCTAACAGGAGATGAGACCATGTATTCTTTCGATCCAACCGAAGAACAACAGATGCTGATCGACGCCGTCAAGCGCTATGCAGCTAATGACCTGCGCGCAAAGATGAGAGACGTCGAGGAGGAGGCCGTGCTGCCGGATAAACTGATCCAAAAGGGCTGGGAGCTTGGCTACTTACAGGCTTCGATCCCGGAGCAGTACGGCGGATTTGGAGAGCACTCCGCGGTTACTGGCGTGCTTGCAGCCGAGGAGATGGCATACGGAGATCTGGCCGGTGCGCTGGGCGTAATGACCCCTGGACTGTTTGCGCTGCCGATTGCCCTGGCAGGCAGCGAAGCACAAAGGCAGACCTACCTGCCGGAGATCGTCGAAGGACCCTGGATGCCTTACACTTCGGCATTGATTGAACCGGCATTCGACTTTGACCCGAACGAGCTTCGGACGACTGCATTCCAACAGGGAGACGAATATATCTTGAACGGCGAGAAGACCTTTGTCCCCTACGCTGACAAGGCCGAAGCGATGATCGTATACGCCCGGCTGGGGGATCTTACCCAGGGATTTATCCTTCGAAAAGGAACTCCAGGTGTTGAGATCGGCGAGCGGCAGAAGACGTTGGGCATCCATGCCCTGCCGCTTTTTTCGGTGCGCCTGATTGATGTACATGTCCCGGCAGAAGACAGGCTCGGCGGTCCGGATGGCCATGATTTCAAACCGCTGCTGGCCTCGATGCAGATAGCGCTGGCTGCGATGGCGGTTGGGATTTCAGCGCGCCGCGCTGGATTACGCGATTGATTATACAAAAGACCGCGATGTGTTCGGGATGAAAGTAGCGCAAAAACAGGCAATTGCTTTTATGCTGGCAGAGATGGCAACCGAGATCGAGTCGATCCGCCTGCTGGTATGGGAAGCAGCCTGGATGATTGACACAGGTAAACCGGAGGCAGCCAAAGGCGCCTACCTGGCGTTGAGCGGGGCAATGGATATGGCGATGATGGTGACTGACCGCGCCGTGCAGGCGTTGGGCGGTCACGGCTATATCCGCGAGCACCCGGTGGAACTATGGATGCGCAACGGGCGCGGCATCGCTTCCATGAACGGATTGGCGATCATCTAGCGCTGCAGGCTGGAATTAATTGACAAGAAAAGGAGTAAAAAATGATTGATTTTGAAGCTCCCAAACCGATCCAGATGATGGACACCGCGCTTGAGACTGTGGCGGTAAATATGATGCGCCCGAAGTCGCGCTATTTCGACGAGCACGAGCATGAAATCCCCTGGGATTACATCAACTTCATGCATATGGCGATGCGGCAGACTGGCGCGGGGAGCCTGGCGCCTGCCGATGAGAAAAAGAAAGTTGATGCCGAAGGCAAGGAACGCCCGCGGATCGGCTACCAGCAGCTGGCATTCATGCTTGAGAGGCTGTCCTGGGGGGATGTCGGCATGTACCTGGTTACACCGGGTGGGGGATTAGGCGCAGCGGCTGTGGAAGCCGCCGGAACACCGGAGCAAAAGGCTAAATTTCTGGCGCGTTTTCGAAGCGATAAGCCGACCTTTGGGGCGATGGCGATGACCGAATCTTGCGCTGGCTCGGATACGTCGGCAATTCGAGCCACGGCTGTGCTCGATCCTGGGACAAATGAGTGGGTCCTGAATGGCGAAAAAATCTTTGTCACTGCCGGGCAGAAATCGCTTTGCGAAAGCGACGGTTTCGTGGTCGTATGGGCGACAATCGACCCCAGCGCCGGCCGCGCCGGGATGCGGGCGTTTGTCGTCCCTGCTGGCACGCCGGGTGTCTCGGTGACGAAACTGGAACATAAATTAGGCATCCGGGTCAGCGATACAGCTTCGATCGTGCTTCAGGATGCACGTGTTCCCTTTGAAAATATGCTGGGCAGCGCCGAGGTGGTCAAGGATCCGACGACCAAAGGCTTCAAAGGGGCGATGGCGACATTTGATGCCACGCGCCCGCTGATTGGAGCAACTGCTGTGGGCGTAGCCCGCGCCGCCCTTGAAGAATTGAAAGCTATCCTGGCGAAGAATGGGGTCGAGATTCGCTACGGGCTGCCGCGCCAGAAGATGACGAACATCGAGCGAGAGGTCATCGACATGGAAGTGCAGCTGCGCTCGGCCTGGCTGCTGGTGATCAAGGCAGTCTGGATGGCTGATAACCGGCTGCCAAATTCTAAGGAAGCCTCCATGTCGAAAGTCAGGGCAGGCGATATCGTTACCCGGATCACTCAGCGCGCTGTCGAGCTGCTCGGTCCGCTTGGCTTCAGCCGGGAATACCTTTTAGAAAAATGGTTCCGGGATGCAAAGATCAGCGATATCTATGAAGGAACCGGTCAGATCAACCGGCTGATCGTAGCGAGACAGATCCTGGATTATTCGGGTCGAGACCTGCGCTGAGACCAGAAAATTAAGATCAAGATCAAACCATTGGAACCTTAACAACCCACTTTGCCGGTTTAAAAAGACCGACCAGTGGTTCATAGAACAGGATCAAACGGAAGAAATAGGATTTAATGGCAGGTGTCCTGCGGCTAGGCGACAGGCGAGTCGGTGCGTTAATCACGCCCCGGACAGAAATCGACTGGCTGGATCTGGACGATCCAATGGATGTCAACCTCCGCAAAATTGCAGCCAGCAGGCATTCCAAGTTTCCTGTGGCGCAAGGGAGCCTGGACCATGTGATCGGCGTGGCCGCTGCAAAAAACCTTTTAGATTGCCTCCTGGACGGAAATCAGCCCCGATTGGAGACCTGCATGACTGAGCCGGTCTACGTACCCGAAAATACCGCTGCAATCTCAGTTTTGGAGATCTTCAAAACCGCCGAACCTGAGCTGGTGATCGTGATTGATGAGTATGGGGGTGTGCAAGGATTATTGACCATTCGTGATATACTCGAGGCGATTGTTGGCGATTTGCCTGCCCAAGACAGGGCGGGTGAAGGTCAAATCTACCGCAGGGCTGACCAATCCTGGCTGGTTGATGGAATGCTTCCAGTCGATGAGTTTATGGAAGCCTTCCAGATCGAGGAAATGGCGGACTACGATCGAGGTCATTTCGAAACCCTGGGTGGATTTGTGATGAGTCAAATGGGAAAAATCCCAACGACTGGAGAAATTTTCGAATGGGGCGGTTACTCTTTTGAGATCGTGGACATGGACGGCTTGCGGGTTGATAAAGTTCTGATCAAAATACCAGGCAGTGCTCCCGGCTCAGCGGAAAATCAGTGATACAGGAGAACAAGAATGCGCGCTCGATCTATCCTCCCTGCGTTGACGCTCCTTCTGACGTCAGCTCTTCTTCTATCCAGCTGCAGTGGTTTTACTGGTCAGCCGTCACCAACCGGAGTTTCTGACCTGGAATATACCCAGGCAGCCGAGACGATCACCGCAGCGCTGACCCAAAATGCGCTGCCTCCAGCTGTGACAGAGGAAATGGTTGAGGAAGCATCCAATCCAACCTCCTCACCGACAAGTCCCCCAGAGCCGACCGAAACCCTGCCGCCGACATCGACGCCTTTACCGACGAAAACACCGCGTCCGACAGATGTTCCTCAGCCGACCAACACGCCCACGCCGGACTTCTCACCAACACCGACATTTACCCCAGAGCCAGCCTGGAACCTGGTTTACCAGGATGATTTGAAATCTGGTTCGTGGATCACGGAGAAAACCAACTCCTACCGCCTGCAATACTCGATGGGCGGCTATATGATTTCCAGCGATGTCGAAAACGATATCGTTTTCAGCGTGCGCAAGGGTGAATTCACAAATGTTCGGGTGGATGTCACAGGAATGCGAGTCTCCGGCCCTACGGACAGCTACTATGGGGTGATCTGCCATTTTGCCAACGGCGGCAACTATTATCTGTTAGGCATCGGCGTTGACGGCTGGTATGGGATCGCATTGAAGCAAGCAGGACAGATCCGCTTTTTGAAAGAGGGAATGGATACGAGCGGCACGGTGCGGATGGCAGGGGCTGAGAACCAAATTCGGGCAGAGTGTGGAGCCGGAAAGCTCACCTTATGGGTGAACGGTGTCCAGATGGCATCGGTGGACGACCAGACGTTTACCGGTGGGGCGATTGGTCTGGGTGTAGGAAACCGGAAGACCGCTGGAGCCGAGATTGTTTTCAAAGACTTCATGGTGTATGAGCCCGTTGAACCATGACGAACATCAACGCAATGCGTTCCTAATCACGAAACCTAAAGCCAACACACTCTTTTTCGGAGCTCAGAGGATTTGACAAACTTCCTCTGATGGACCCTTTCTGATACCGCATGAAGATGTCCTGGCAGATGATGATTATCTGCGCAGGATAAATCCCCCTATAAGTACAGCTCGATCATAACAGGATGGCTGAGAATATTGCCATGAATTGAATGCCGCTTTCTCTATGATACAAGTGCAACCAAGCTCAGAGGAGGTCACATGCAGTACCCTATCTTTCGTGTAGTTGTCATTGGGGCCGGCACCATGGGCGGCGGGATCGCTGCTCACCTGGCAAATGCCGGCATCCAGGTGACCTTGTTGGATGTCATCCCAAGGGAGTTAACTAAGGACGAATCCAAACAGGGTCTGACGCTGAACGACCGGTCAGTGCGCAACCGGATCGTCCGCGAAGGCCTGGATCGGGCATTGAAATCCCGTCCGGCGAGCTTTATCACTTCCGATCATGCTGCCCGGGTCGAGATCGGGAATCTTGAAGATGACTTCTCTTCGATCCAGACGGCGGATTGGGTGATCGAGGTGATCATTGAAAACCTAAAGATAAAGCGACAGCTTATGGAGCGGATCGAGGCGGTGCGCAAACCGACTGCGATCGTGAGCACCAATACCTCGGGGATTCCGGTCGGTTCGATTGTCGAGGGGATGTCTGAAAGCCTTCGCAGCCATTTCCTTGGGACGCATTTCTTCAATCCGCCGCGCTACCTCAAGCTTTTGGAGATCATCCCGACGAATGACACAAGCCCCGATGTGGTCGAAGCGATCAGCCGTTTTTGTGAATTCAGGCTGGGGAAGGGGATTGTCCCTTGCAAAGACACGCCGAATTTCATCGCAAACCGGCTGGCTTTTGGGAGCGCGGCATTTGCCCTCGACACGATCCTGGAACAGGGTTACAGCGTGGACGAGGTTGATGCAATCACCGGCCCGCCGATTGGCAATCCAAAAACTGCCACGTTCAGGCTGATCGACCTGGTTGGGATCGACGTCTGGGAGCATGTTGGAAAAAACCTGGCTCCGGAGATCCCACACGACGAACATGCTTTGCACTATTTAAAGTCCGAGCGGGTGAACAATCTGATTTCGACCCTGGTTGGGCGCGGCTCCTTAGGTGGGAAAACGAAGGAAGGTTTTTATAAAGAAAAACGCTTTGAGGATGGGCACAAGGAATTCTGGAGCTTAAACCTTTCAACACTCGAGTATGAGCCGGCTCAAAAAGTCAAGTTCGATTCGCTTGGAAAAGTCAAGGATATTGAAAAGCTCTCCGAAAGGCTAAAAATCCTGCTTGGGTCAGAAGATCGAGCCGGGCAGCTGGTTCGAGCCTTGACCTACCAAAGCCTGGCGTATGCTTCAGAGCGCATTCCAGAGATCGCCGACACGGCAAAGCCAATGGACGATGCGATGCGCTGGGGATTTGGGCGCGAAGCCGGACCCTTCGAAACCTGGGACATGCTTGGGGTCGCCGATACGCTTCCGGCTATGGTCGAGGCAGGTTTTCCCGCAGCTCCCTGGGTTTATGAAATGATCGCTCACGGTTGTGCGACTTTTTATGAATACCGCGATGGCTTTAAAGCAGGCGTCTACCATCCTGGAGAAAGAGGGTATGTCCCAATTCCTCGCCGAGGGAGCTTGATTGTTCTGCCTGAGCTTAAGGCTGCTGGAAAAGTAATCAAGAAGAATCTGGGAGCAAGCCTTTTTGACCTTGGAGACGGCGTCGCATGCGTCGAGCTGCAAACCAAGATGGGCACCCTGGACCGGGACGTATTTGCGATGTTCCTGGAGGGACTGAAGCGATTGGAGACGGATTTTGATGGGATGATCCTGGCGGATAAGTCGGACAACTTCAGCGCAGGGGCGAATGTCTTCCCGGTGGTGATGCATGCCCAGAGCGGGCAGTGGGATCAGCTCGAAGTATTGGTCAAAGATATGCAGGATATCTTGATGAAAGTGCGCTACTTCCCACGCCCGATCGTCGCAGCGCCGGGTGGGCTGGCGTTGGGCGGCGGGGCCGAAGTGATCATGAGCTCGGCACGGATTGTCGCCAGCGTTGAGCTTTATTCCGGCCTGGTTGAAATTGGGATGGGCATAATCCCGGCTGGAAGCGGGACCAAAGAGATGCTTCGGCGGGTCCTTAACCCGGCGATGCGAACCAAGGGCGTCGAGCCGCTGCCTATCCTCCAGAGGATTTTCGAACAGATCGGTCTGGCAAAGGTCTCCACCAGCGCAGAGGAAGCACGCCAGCTGGGCATCCTCGGTCCGAGCGATCGGGTGGTGATGAACCGCGAGCTGCTGCTGAGCGAGGCTAAGAAGGAAGTCCTCCACCTGGCTGCCACTGGCTACCATCCACCGCTGCCCGAAAAGATTTACGCAGCCGGGCGAGATGCGCTGGCAGCCATGCAGGTGGGAATCTACATGATGAAAGAGGGAGGGTATATCACTGAGCATGAGATGGTCATCGCAGGCAAGCTTGCCAGCGTGATGACAGGCGGCGACATCAGCAGCCCAGCCTGGGTTGATGAGCAGTATATCCTGGACCTGGAGCGCGAGGCTTTCCTCTCATTGTGCGGGACGGAAAAGACCCAGCAGCGAATGTGGAGTTTCCTCCAGTCCGGCAAAATCTTGCGGAATTGACGACTATGGAGCAGGAATCCATTATCCAGACCTGGGAATAAAGGAGAGTTGAGGATGACTATGAATGATCCTTCACGTGAACCTGTCATTGTAGCTGCAGCGCGTACGGCGGTGGGAAAGGCAAAGCGCGGCAGCCTGGCGACCGTGCGTCCGGATGAAACAGCAGCGGTCGTGATCCGCGAGCTGCTTAAGCGGGCTCCAGCGGTCGTACCAGCCGAGATCGACGATCTGATCCTCGGCTGCGCCTTCCCTGAGGGCGAACAAGGGATGAATATAGCAAGAATGGTGGGGCTGCGAGCAGGCCTGCCGGATCTTGTGCCGGCAGAAACGATCAACCGGTTTTGCTCGTCGGGAATGCAGAGCATCGCCCATGCCGCGTTTGGAATCATGGCCGGGCAGCTTCAAATGGTGATTGCCGGCGGGACCGAGTCGATGAGCATGGTCCCGATGACGGGTTATAAATTTGCCCCGATGCCGTACCTGGCGGAGAATTTCCCGCAGGCCTTCACCAGTATGGGATTGACGGCCGAAAATGTGGCCGCGAAATATGGAGTGTCCCGCCAGGATCAGGACGCCTTTTCGCTGAATTCACACCGGCGCGCAGCAGCCGCTGTTAAATCCGGACGGTTCGATCCGGAAATTGCCCCGGTTGAAGTGACCATCGTGGAACCGGGAGGAAACGGGCATAAGGTAGCGAAGACCTTTGTATTCAAGCGGGATGAGGGACCGCGAGCCGAACTCAAGCCTGGAGTCCCTGGCAAAATTGAAACCAGCGTTCAAAGAAGGGGGCACAGTCACTGCTGGCAACTCATCCCAGATGTCAGATGGGGCTGCTGGGGTAATCATCATGTCCAGGGCGAAGGCAGAGGCGCTTGGTCTAAAACCACTGGCAAGGTTCATAGCTTATGCAGTAGGCGGCGTCCCGCCAGAAATCATGGGAATTGGCCCGATTGTTGCGATTCCAAAAGCCCTCAAGCTGGCTGGTATGCCGCTAAAAGAGATTGGGCTGATCGAGCTTAATGAAGCCTTTGCTGCTCAAAGCCTGGCGGTGATCCGCGAGCTGGGATTGGATCCAGAGATCACGAACGTAAACGGCGGTGCGATCGCGTTAGGACATCCTCTTGGCTGCACAGGAGCAAAGCTGACCACTCAATTGATTTTTGAAATGAAACGGCGCAATATCCAATTTGGGATGGTCAGCATGTGCATCGGCGGCGGGATGGGCGCCGCCGGGATATTTGAAAATTTAGATTGACAAAGACACTAACAAGGAGAAACCGATATGACCGAATACACTGTCAAGCAGCTTATCTTCAACCATGAAAAGGCTTTCATCCCGGATGTAGCCGAAGGAGTGGAAGCTGTCATCCAATACCGGCTGACAGGAGAAGAAGCGGGGGATTATATCATCACGATCGGAAATGGAAAATGCAAAGTCGCCGAGGGCATCGCGGACGAGCCAGTTGTGACCCTCACCGCAGACGGACGCGATTTCGCGGATGTGCTGTTAGGAAGGGCAAATGGAATGCAGTATTTCATGACGGGGAAACTTAAACTGTCAGGTGACTTAAACCTGGCAATGAAGCTGACCAGCTTCTTTAAAATGGGCTGATGCGCAAGCAGCCGGTGATATGAAACCTGGGGCAGGTCTCATATCACCGGCATCCCGAATCCAAAAGTTTTTTCAAGATGCAATATTTTTCCTGGAAAAAGGATATCAATAAAAAATCCGTAAATTTTGCGCAAAAGTCCTCTCAATACCGTTAAGCATACATAGAAAAAAGCAGTTATTCATACTATAATCTAATCAGAGCAATCTTGCTGCCGATTTCTGGATCAAGCAGGAAATTCGTTCGCGATCAGGAGGACTGCAATGTCAATTCGTTTGCGATTGATCATGATGATTTTGATGGTTGTCACGCTGCTAGTCGGGACAGGGATGTCGGCTTCACCTGCACAGGCATCAGGGTGTTCAGCCTACCATACGGTCCGCCATGGCGACACTCTTTCAAGCATTGCGCGCTGGTACGGTGCTTACTGGCCGCATTTGGCTCAGATTAATCATATCCCTGGGCCGATGTATAAGATCTTTCCTGGACAGGTACTGTGCATTCAGACTGGCGGCTATGGATATTATCCACCGACCTATAATCCTCCTCCCTATCAACCCCCAACCTACTATCCTCCTAGCTATACCTCGCCTTATGGCGGGAATTGGAGCTTTGTCGTTGGCAAAGTAGAGAAAAACGAGACGGTAACGATCCATACGAAGAATTTCCCGAGCAACGTGCTGTTCAAGGCCAAAATGGGCAAGAAATCGGGCAACGGCATGGTATGGAAGGACCTGCCAGATATCGACTCGGGCAAGGGTGGTCAGTTTGAGGTTATATTCGATATCTCTGCCGAGTTTGACAATGTACAACAGCTGGCCATTCGGGTGATCCAGGAAAAGAAAAATGGAAAGGTCTTCCAACAGGATCAGTGGTTTAGCAATACTGACTATGCCAGCAATGTATATCCCGGAACTTATCCTCCCTATTACCCCTGCACCTATAATAACTACGGATACTGCAAGTAGGGGAATCTGACACCTGCTGTGAGCATACATTTGATTGCTCAGAAGACAGCGGGATGGTGATGCTTACAGTCGATAACTGGAAGCGCATCAGCCGATCCGAAAATCGAGCGCACAACGAATGAGACACCTGGCAGAAGGAGAACTCCTGTCTGCCAGGTGCTTGTTTTTAAAACTCAAAGATCAAGGGAAACGTTCACGGGCAGCTTTTTCAAGATAGTGAAAACCTGCGGAAATCAGGGTTTCTAAGAGGAGCAGCTCTGATTCGTCCAATGTCTCGTTCTGCAGCTCCGCGCGTTCGACCCATTTCAACAGCGCACCGCGATGCCCGCTGGACCGACGCGACCAGATCGAATCAACGGAAATTTTTTCCAATCTCTGGATGAGCAGCTTTGCCTGTTCGATCAGCTCGGTTTGAACCACGGTCCTAATGACTTCCTAAAAAGCCGCCCCGGGGAGCGGCTTTTTGATCTCATGAAAAACCAATTCACAGCATTTGATCTGCAAAATGGTTTCTACAGGTTAGCCTTCGCTGGTCATGATGAAAAGCGGGTTCATTTCGAAGCTCTGGAACTGCGGGCGGAGCCGATCGACGTTGTAATAGCGCTTCACATTGACCACTTTTTTGGTGCTGGTAACCACATCGATGGGCATGTTGTCATACCGACCGTTTCGCAAAACCACCAGCCGTCCGTGGATGCCTTTGAGGATCAGGTCCAGCGCCATGTTCCCATAAGCCATCGGCACAATTGAGTCGATCGCATCGGGATCCCCACCGCGGACCATATACCCTAACTTCTGATTAATGACATTGATCGGTTTCCCTTTGTTGAATTTCTCAGAGCGGGTTTTCAGTTCTGAGGAAACCAGGTCGCCGATCCCTCCCAGCTTGGCATGACCGAATGCATCGGTGGTGCTGTCGGAGAATATCATCTCACCGCCAGTGAACATCGCCCCTTCTGAAACCAGCACGACGGAGTATTTGCTGGGGTTGTTGTTTCGATCATAAACAAGCAGCTCCGTGAGATGATCCATATCGAAACGGTGTTCGGGGATCACGCAGCGGTCGGCAGCTCCGGCCATGGTGGGCAGCATTGCAGTGAAACCGGCATAACGTCCGAATACTTCGACGACCAGGAAGCGCTCGTGCGAGCCGGCGGATGTGCGCAGGCTGTTGGCGAGAGAGATCGTTCGAGTGATACAGGTGCTGAAGCCAATGCAGTAGTCTGTTCCGGGGACATCATTGTCCATTGTCTTGGGAATTGCGACGACTTTGAAACCTTCCTGGTACAGGCGGACGCCAACGCTGAGCGTATCGTCACCGCCGATCGGGATCAGGTATTCGATTCCGAGGAAATCCAGGTTTTTTAAAACCTCGGGGAGCAAGTTGTTTTTTTCTTCAGAATATTGATCTTTCAAGTGGTCGGGGACGTCAGCCCGGATGACATTTGTAGGGTTGGTTCGCGAGGAGTGTAAAAATGTTCCGCCCGTACGCCCGGCTTTCCGGACGACTGTATCGTCGAGGACCTGGTAGAAATCGCTGTTATCCGCTTTTGGATCGCGGACCATGTTCACCAGCCCGGCCCAACCCTTTCTTATACCGATGACTTTATAGCCCTCCCGAATAGCCCGGATGGTCACTGCCCGGATTGCAGGATTTAAACCGGGGACATCGCCGCCCCCAGTAAGAATTCCGATTGTGCCTTTAACCTTTGGATTTGCCATAATAAAACCTCCACGAATGATCGTAAAAAATTATTCCAGTCGATTTCTTATTAAAAAAACAGAGCCATATTTTACACCCTTTTCCTGACACTTGGATTTTAAGTTGTTGAGCAACCCAGCCCCGAAAAGTCAGGTAATGTTTTCTTGTCTATAACCAGTTTGGCTCTTCGTACACACCAAAAGTTGTCTTCATGATCTGAATGATTTCACCCAGGGTGGCATAGGCTCTGACAGCATCCAGGATGAAGGGCATCGTGTTCTCGGTACCCTGGCATGCGATCCGCAAGCGATCCAACGCCTGTCCAAACCGCCCAGGGTCGCGGGCAGCCCGAAGGTTGACAAGCCGTTCCGTTTGCCTTTTGTGACCATCTGGATCCATTTCCAGAATCGGGATGGAAATCGGTTTTGGATCGGCATGCGCATTCACACCCACGATCCGGCGAACTCCTTCGTCGATTTCACGCTGGTAGCGGTAGGCTGCGTCGGAGATTTCGCTTTGGAAGAAGCCTTTCTCGATCCCTGGAAGTACGCCCCCAAGCTCTTCGATCCGGCGAAAATACTCTGAGGCCTGGGATTCGATCCGGTTGGTCAGGCATTCCAGGAAGAAAGAGCCGCCCAGCGGATCAACGGTATTCGAGACACCCGATTCTTCGGCAATCACCTGTTGTGTACGGAGGGCGATCGTGACAGCTGCTTCAGATGGAAGCGCCAGAGCCTCGTCCATAGAGTTCGTATGCAGCGATTGAGTCCCCCCCAGCACGGCGGCCAGAGCCTGGATCGCCACCCGGACGATGTTGTTCTCTGGTTGTTGGGCGGTGAGTGACACCCCGGCAGTCTGCGTATGGAAACGCATCAGCCAGGAGCGGGGATTCTTTGCGCCAAATGTCTCACGCATGGCTTTGCTCCAGATCCGGCGCGCCGCCCGGTATTTCGCGATCTCTTCGAAGAAATCATTATGGGCATTGAAGAAGAACGAAAGCCGAGGGGCGAAATCATCTACATCCAGGCCGCGCTCAATTCCCCAGCGAACATACTCCATCCCGTCGGCAAGGGTGAAGGCAAGCTCCTGGGCGGCTGTAGAGCCAGCTTCCCGGATATGGTAACCCGAGATGCTGATCGTGTTCCACTGCGGCAGGAAACGCGTCCCGTATTCGATGGTATCGACGACCAACCGCATCGAGGGCTCGGGAGGAAATATATATTCTTTCTGGGCGATATACTCCTTCAGGATATCGTTCTGCAGCGTCCCGCGCAGCTGATCTGGTCTTACGCCCTGTTGTTCTGCGGCGGCAATGTACATTGCCCAAATTACAGCCGCCGGTGAGTTGATCGTCATGCTTGTGGACACCTTTTCCACCGGAATGCCCGAAAGCAGAACTTCCATATCCTTCAAGGATGATACCGCCACCCCGCATTTACCAAATTCCCCGAGCGCTTCAGGAGAGTCAGTGTCATATCCCATCAGTGTGGGCAGGTCGAAGGCGATGGAAAGACCGGTCTGTCCATTTTCGAGCAGGTAATGAAAACGGGCGTTGGTCTCTTCAGCAGATCCGAAACCGGCAAACATGCGCATGGTCCATAAACGGCTGCGGTGCAGGCTGGGATGGATACCACGTGTATATGGATATTCACCTGGCATCCCGAGATCATCGAGATAATCCAGCTCTGCGATATCCAACGGGGTGTATAAGTTTTGAACAGGCTCGGATGAGGTGGTGATGAATTTACGCTGTCTTTCTGGCATGCTTGCCAGGTTGCTTTTTAAAGTTGACTCCGCCCATTTCTCTTCAGCCTGCCGCAGTGCTTCCAGCCTCTCTCTGTCATACATATTTGGTCTCCTTTGGCAGAAATTCATGCAAAATTATAGCATGCTCTGGTAAAAGTTCATGCAGACGCTTATTGAAAGTGATCACAAACATCACTGCAGGAAAGCTGGAGAATAATAGAGAGGGGTCAATCGCAAGACATAATTTCAGTTAAAAAATCAATCTAATTGGCGAGCCTGCTTTCAGGTTGCTCGCGCAAGGTCTCTCCGATCAGCATTGCGAGGTGCTTGAGCCTGGGTGGCTTGAAAAACCATGCTGTCAGCCCATTTTCCAATAAATTGTCCAGCTCATTTTGAAGTGGATGACCGGTCATAAGAATCACAGGGATTTTGACTCCTGCCTGGCGAATTGCCTGGAGCAAAGCTATCCCGCCCATTTGCGGCATTACAACGTCGCTTAACACCAGCGCTACTTCGCCGGGATGAGCATTAAGATAGGCCATAGCCTCAGTTCCGTTTGAGGTGCAGGCAACCTGGTAATTCATCAGGCTCAAACTGTCGCTCAAAGCCTGGCATGTCGCCGGCTCATCTTCTACAACCAGGATCATCTGACGGTTTCCGCGAATAAAGGAGGGATCGGTTGCATATTCGATATATTTCCTGGCCTGTAAAGCAGGTAAGAAAAGTGTGAAGGTAGTCCCTGTCTTCTGGGAAGTATGGACATTCATATGGCCATTGTGAGTCTCAACAATGCCAAATACCTGCGAGAGTCCCAGGCCGGTCCCTAACCCGTGCGATTTTGTCGTGAAGAAAGGCTCGAAGATGTGTGGAAGGACTTCTTGTGGAATTCCTGCGCCGGTATCCGAGATCTGGATTCGGATCCAATCGCCTTCTGTGATCCATCCACAAGCCACGCAATGGATTCGTTCGTATGGGTCAGGTCGGTCGAGACGAATCGACAGCCGTCCGCCATCGGGCATCACATCGCGAGCATTAAACGCCAGGTTCATTATCGCTTGCTGCACCCGGGTCGGGTCCGCATTGACGACATAAGACGTGTTCTCAACCCCCAGCTCAATGCGGATATTCTCCGGAAGGGTCCGCTTGAGGAGCTTTACCTGTTCCTTCAGGAAAGGCAGCAAGTCTATCGGGCGGCGTTCCAGCATCGTCCGACGGCTGAAATCGAGGATTTGCTGGATCAATTCCTTCGCTCTTTTGGATTGCTGGGAGATCGCTAAAATGCGCTCTCGCAGCAGAGAGTTAAGGTCCGGCATCCCGAGCGCCATGTCGCTGTACAAGATGATCACCGCGAGGATATTGTTGAAATCGTGAGCGATACCGGCGGCGAGCTGTCCGACTGCTGCCATACGCTCCTGCTGGTGGCTGTGAGAACTCTAATTCCCTGGCGCGCGTCACATCTCGCAGGCTCATAACCCAACGCTGATCTGTACTGCATGAAGCTGTCGACCGGGAGATAATCTCAAAGATGCGTGAATCGATCGTCACTTCGTGGAACAAGCCTTCAGGCGGTGGAGCCAGCAGCTCAGATATTTTCTTGGTTCCAAACTGGGTAATCGAACCGCCTTCGCAAATCCCCAGGAGAGATTCCAGGTCGGTTTTTGCGGTAAGGTTTGCCTGGATTACCCGCCCGGTACCGTCGAGAAGCACCACACCCTCAGGAATTGTATCCAAAATCTCGCGCGTCAGCTCAACCTGCTCTCGGAGCTGGTCTATAAGCGCATCATTATCTGAGAAATTCTCAATCGGATCTCCTGCTGCTGACGGATTATCCAGGGGCACATGCGATAAGTTACCGTCTGCAGCGACGATTTCAGCGGAGGATCCAGATCTGCGGAGCGCCAGATGGGCAGAGATTCGTGCCAGGAGATCATCCGTTTGAAACGGCCAGGTGATATGGTCAGATCCTCCAGCAGAAAACCCGGGGACTTTGTCCACAATCTCATGCGATGAGCTAAAAAAGATCACAGGTATCTGACAGGTGGCCTCGCGGCTCTTAAGCTCCCGGCAGAGATCATAACTACTGATCCCGGATAAATGGACATCGAGGAGGATTAGATCCGGCGACAAACGGCGGGCAGTCAAAAGAGCCGTCTGCCCATCCATTGCTTCGCTAACCTGGCAGCCGTTGGCGGAGAGGATGGATGAAAGTGAATTTAAAATAGGTTTAAAATCACCAGCAATAAGAATGTTCGCGTTCTTCACATGAACAACCCATCGTCTAAAGAATAAAATAGCGCTGGGAAATCATAATTCTAATCCCTGGAATAATCAACGGTTGCAACATGCAAAATTCTTAAGTCGATAGACTTGCGAATATTTTTCAGCCTGAAATCTCTTGCGGTTGGATCAGCTCCACAGGTTCTGCTGAGAGCCTGAGGCCAAACTGACCGAAAATGTGGGCGTACACTGTGCTTGCCCAAACACCGGCAATCAAAGAAAATACCCACACAATGATCTGTCCCAGACATGGGATCCAACCAACAAACAGGCTGACCATCATCAGCACAACGCCGATGACCAATCCAGCGGCCAGCGTTGTCAGCCAGCAAACCAGATAATCCCCGATCTGAGTTGAGATCATCTTGATGACCTCCCTGAAGTCAAAACATGATCTGAACGTGCCGATCTGGGCAAAGCGGAGCTGAACAGCCGGGAAGACGAAACTAAAGAGCAGGAAGTAGAGCCCAACACAGCAGATCAGAACCAATCCTGTCAGGGTCGTGACTGCCGCGATCCCACCCTGGATGTCGGAGTCCTGAATAAGGGCAGGGATGACCATGATCCCGATCGGCAGGATGAGAAAAAGCAGGCCTGGGAGAGTGTAAAGAAAAGCTGCGATCGTGACGAGCAGGCCGTCTTTGAAATTCTTTCCCAGATCGTGCCATTCGGGTAGAGGAGCGGTCTGGCCGTCCAACACATTTCGCATGATATCGATGTAATATCCTACCCAGGCGAAATTTAAAATAGGCACTAATGAGACAAGTGCCCCAATCCCAAGCTTATTTAACCAACGATCATCTTCAAATGCATACGCGAGTGATTTGCCTATGTCCACTTTTTTCTCCTGATTTGACTAAAAAATGCAGTTATACCCAGTTCTTTGAATCCTGTAACACCGAAATATTGAAAACACAATGTACAGTCAGAACTTAGCGAGGCGTAAATTCATTCTACCACAGCCGTTTCTTTGAAAGAGCAGGGTTGGTAACGGGAGAAACCTGGTCTTATTTGCTTGATACTTCCTGAGATGACAGGAAAAGCCCGGTGTTCTTGGTACAATCAGTCCCAGTAATTGTATCCTGAGCTTGGAGGCGATTGATGCGTAAATTAGGCGTGCTGCTTCTCTCGATATGGCTGATCGTTTCAGGGCTTTTCCCGCTGCTTAACCTGGATCTTCCATCTGCTGATTTGATCCTGGGTGTTCTGGCTGCTGCAGCGGGAATCTTGCTGCTGCTGAGCTTTTCCAGAGTGAAGCTGGGCGGAAAGTGGGCGGTCATTCTGCTGGCGTTTTACTTGCTGCTCAGCGGCTTGATCCCGCTGTTGAAGATCGAAATCCCACAATCTGGATTGATCCTGGGGGTTCTGGCTGCCGCGGCAGGGGTCCTGCTGCTGCTGGAGCGGTGAGAACGAGGCAGGCATGGGTGAATGGCTGCTCACTTATCGGGGCGTTGTGTATCCTCAACAATGCGACCATATGGAACATATGAACGTGATGTATTATGTGGGAAAATTCGATGAGGCTACCTGGCAGATGTTTGCTGCGATTGGCCTGACTCCATTGTATATCCGCGCGAACCACAGCGGAGTAGCCGCCGTTCGCCAAAACATCTCCTACCGCAGGGAACTGCGAGCCGGCGGCCTGCTCAGCATCCGGACAGCAATCCTGGAGATCCATTCAAAGCAAATCCGCTTTTATCACGAGATGACGAACGATGAAAACGGGGAGCTCGCTGCAACAACAGTAATCACCGGGGTGCATATCGATGCGCTGGAGCGAAAAGCGCGTCCGTTCCCACCGGAGGTGGCTGAGATCGCGAAGCAGCTGATCCTGGATATTACCCCTGTGCTCTAAGCCGATCCCCTAGATAAATCGAGGTTTTTCAATCCATCTCCAGCCTGCGCAAGCCAGCCTCTAACGCGGCCTGGAGGGCAGCCAGGTACTCCGATGACTTGATCGGACGGGCGAGCTTGCCGAACTGATTCGGGTATTTCTTGACCATAAAATCCGGATGGTACTGGTTCATCAGGTTCAGATAGGTATTGGATGAAACTTCTTCGGTGAGGAAGCGGACAACCTGCTCGGTCCCTGCCAGGCCATTCGGGAGGACCAGGTGCCGCACCAGCAGGCCGCGCACAGCAAGCCCGTGATCATCAATCTGCAAATCACCCACCTGACGGTGCATCTCCAGAACCGCAGCTCGATTAAACAAGGGGTAATTGGGCGTTTTTGAATAAACCCGCCCGATCTGATGGCTGGAATACTTCATGTCTGGCATGTAGATATCGATCACACCGTCCAAAAGCTTAAGCGTCTCAATCAAATCATAACCGCCGGTATTGAAAACGAGCGGAAGGATCAGACCAGACCGGGCTGCGATCAGAACCGCCGCCAAGATCTGTGGGACGACGTGAGTGGGTGAGACCAGGTTAATGTTATGGCAGCCAATGGCCTGCAGCTCAAGCATGACGGCGGCCAGGCCTTCGGGCTCAACTGGTTCGCCGGCATTTGTCTGGCTGATCTCGTGGTTCTGGCAGAACTGGCAGCGCATATTGCAGCCTGCGAAAAAGATCGTTCCCGATCCTCGCCATCCGCTCAGCGGTTTCTCTTCCCCCATATGCTGGCAGTAGCTGCTCAGGCGGGCAAGCTTGCCGGTCCTGCAGATCCCCAGCTTGCCGAATTCCCCGGTTAACACGGCACTTCCATGGGCACAGGTCGCAGTCCTCCAGACGCTGGAAGGCTGTTTGGACGCGTTTTGCCAGCTCGCTGGTATGGATCAGCCTGAGGTATCCGGGTTCGAATGGATGTAAATCTGCCATATGCGCGGGCTCCAGATAAAGGATCATAACATGATCCTCTGACCATCATGTTTCCCATAAATTTTTGCTTGTGTTAGAATTTCCGATGGTCAGGTGAAAATTGCATTTTTGTGAGCATTCTTGAATGAAAGGACATCTTTTATGGAGATGAAGCTGCATGAGTTCCTGGCAGCCGGGAAAATCTTGATCGCTGACGGCGCAACCGGGACAATGCTGATGGCTGCCGGTCTTCCTGCGGGATGACTCCCGAGTTATGGAATGTGGAAGAGCCCGAAAAGATCCTGGCGCTCCATCGCGCTTATCTTGATGCTGGCTCGCAGATCATTTTAACCAATACTTTTGGCGGTTCCTCGGTCAAGCTGAAGAAGTTTGGGCTTTCTGGACGTACAAGTGAATTAAATCAGGCTGCTGCCAGGCTTGCCCGCCAGGCCTCTGCAGGGAAAGCTTTCATTGCTGGAGATATTGGTCCAACTGGAGAGCTGATGAGGCCGATGGGTCCCCTGACCTTCGAAGAGGCGAGGGCTTCTTTCCTGGAGCAGGCGAGGGCGCTTGCAGATGGCGGCGTCGATGCGATCTGGGTTGAGACAATGAGCGACTTGAACGAGGCGAAGGCAGCAGTCGAGGGCGCAATCGAAGCTACCGGGCTGCCGGTGTTCTGTTCGCTGAGTTTTGGCCGGCGGGGACGCACCATGATGGGGGTGACCGCCAAACAGGCTGCCCTCGAGCTCTGGCCGCTTGGACTGACGGCGATCGGGGCCAACTGCGGAGAGGGGCTGGAAATGGTCCCAAATGTGCTGAGCCAGATCCGCGAAGCTCTCCCTGAGGCGATTTTGATCGCAAAGCCGAATGCCGGAATGCCAAAACTGATCCGGGGAGAGACGGTTTACGACGTTGAACCGTTTGAGTTCGGCCGCAGGATGGCAGAATTTATTGATCAGGGTGCCCGGGTGGTGGGTTCGTGCTGCGGGAGCAGCCCGGTATATATTGCTGAGCTTTCGAAAACTATCCGATTGGGTTGAATTTACGGTCAATCATTGGGGAGAAGATCTATGGCAGTGCATGAGATGGCGGGTAAACCCGCACCAAAGGAAAAATTGATCAATGTGCCGCGGCTGATTTCCAGCTATTTCACATTAAAGCCGGATTCTAAAATCCAGGCTCAGCGGGTCTCATTTGGCACATCTGGTCACCGCGGCACATCGCTCGAGCAGAGTTTTAACGAAGACCATATCCTGGCGACATGCCAGGCGATCTGCGAGCACAGAAAATCCCGCGGGATTGACGGACCGCTTTTTATCGGCATGGATACGCACGCGCTATCTGAAGCAGCGCATGCCACTGCGATCGAGGTGTTCGCTGCCAACGGAGTCCGTGTCCGATACCAGAGTCGGATTGGGCTACACTCCAACACCGGTGATCTCTCACGCCATTCTGACTTACAACCGGGGACGAACGACAGGTCTTTCCGACGGCGTTGTGATTACGCCATCCCACAACCCACCTTCGGACGGTGGTCTTAAGTACAATCCTCCGGAAGCTGGCCCGGCCGACGCGGATACAACGAGAGCCCTCCAATCACGGGCAAATGAGCTTATTGAAACTAACCTGCAGGGCGTTCGCCGGCTAAATTATAAAAAAGCGATCGCGTCGGAAGAAGTCGAGGAATATGATTTTCTTCGACCTTATGTGGCCGATCTCGGCAGCGTCGTTGACTTAAAGGCAGTATCATCGGCAGGTGTCAAGATCGGGGTTGATCCGATGGGAGGCGCGGCAGTTTATTACTGGGACCGGATTGCTGAGCGATATCATCTTGACCTGGAAGTCGTAAACCGTTTTGTAGACCCAACTTTAGCGTTCATGTCGCTGGATTGGGACGGAAAAATCCGGATGGACTGCTCGTCGCGATATGCGATGGCCCGGCTAATCGAGATGAAGGACCGCTTTGATATTGCTTTCGGCAATGATCCAGATGTGGACAGGCACGGCATTGTTACACCCAGCGAAGGGCTGATGAACCCGAACCATTATCTGGCGGCTGCGATCTGGTACCTGTTCACTCACCGCCCCGGTTGGAAACCAGACGCACAGGTCGGGAAGACCCTGGTCTCAAGCTTGATGATCGATAAGGTAGCCCAAAGCATCGGACGGAGAGTCTGCGAGACGCCTGTGGGATTTAAATGGTTTGTGGACGGCCTGTTCAGCGGAGCGTTTGGCTTCGGCGGCGAGGAAAGCGCAGGAGCTTCCTTCCTGCAGGATGGACGGCGAAGTCTGGACGACTGACAAGGACGGGATCATCCTGAACCTGCTTGCGGCAGAGATCGCAGCAGTGATGGGGGTCGATCCTGGGGTATGCTACCGCCGCCTGGAAGCGGAGTTCGGAACCAGCTACTATGCCCGAATTGACGAGCCAGCCAATGCGGCTCAGAAAGCCGTGTTGACCAGCCTGTCGCCAGAGAGCATCCAGGCGAAGACGCTGGCAGGGGATCCAATTACCGCAAAGCTAACTCGAGCGCCTGGAAACGATGCCCCTATTGGCGGTTTAAAAGTCACTACATCAAACGGCTGGTTCGCTGCCCGTCCGTCTGGGACAGAAGATGTCTATAAGATTTACGCTGAGAGCCTGGTGAGTGCGGATCACTTGCGAGAGATTCAGGCCCAGGCGCGAGAGATGGTGGCTGCAGCATTCAAGCTGGCTGAAGCGGCTTAGGTCTTAGCCAATAGTTTTAGGAAGCTTTCTCCTGCAAGCGGCGGTTCGAGGCCGAAGGCTTCGGCGATCGTTGCCCCTACGTCGCTGAATGTTTTGCGGATACCCAAATGAACTCCAGGTTTTACTGACTGACCAAAGACGAGAAGCGGTGAGCACTCACGCGAGTGGTCGGTGCTGGGGGTGGTGGGGTCGACCCCATGGTCGGCGACGAACATGGCAATATCTGCGGGGCGCAGCTTCTTCTGGAGCCCCGGAACGGCTTCATCTACCCTGCTCAGAGCGGCGGCATACCCGGCCGCATCGTTGCGGTGCCCGTACGTCATGTCGAACTCGATCAAATTGGTGAAGATCACCCCTTTAAAGTCGCCTTCGAGAAAGTCGAGGGTCCCCTGGATCGCTTCGGCGTTATTGAGCGAATGTTTTGAGCGGGTGATCCCGGTGTGTGCCATGATATCGTCGATTTTGCCGACCGAGCACACCTCTAACCCGGCTTCGACGGCCTTCTGGAGGATGGTTTTCACCGGCGGGAGGAGGGGGTAGTCGCGCCGGCGCTCGGTGCGCTTGAAATTCTCGGGAGATGTGCCGATAAATGGACGGGCGATAACCCGTCCGACGGCGTGCTCGCCGGTGAGCATCTCGCGAGCCTGCAGGCACATCCAATACTGGTCTGCGATCGGGATAATCGCTTCATTGGCGGCAATCTGGAATACGCTGTCGGCAGATGTGTAAACGATCGGCTTTCCGGTTTTGATGTGCTCCATGCCGAGCTCTTTGATGATCTCCGTCCCGGAAGCAGGGTAGTTGCCGATGGTGCCGCGCCCGATGCGGCGCTCGAACTCAGCAATCACTTCGACTGGAAAGCCGTCCGGATAGGTGCGCAACGGCTGATCGAGGATCACGCCCATCATCTCCCAATGGCCGGAGATCGTGTCTTTTCCGGCTGAGCGGGGCGACATTTTTCCATATGCACCCGTGGGGTGAAGGGCAGGCGGAACACCCTGCATCGGCGTGATGTATCCCAGCCCGATCGCCCCCATATGCGGGAGCTTGAGCCCGCCGACAACCCGGTCGGTATTGCCGAGCGAATTGCTGCCTACATCTCCATATTCAGCTGCGTCTGGAGCTTCTCCAGCTCCTACTCCGTCAAGGACGATCACAATGATACGTTTCACATCCATTTCTGCCCTCCATCCAATGCACCTTGATCCAACCTGTTCAGAACACGCTGACCTATTCTAATCTGTTTTCCCCGGCTTGAACTCAAGAATATCTGGCCGCCAAATCCACCTGGCAACCCGATCCAATCATCAAATAATAAATCTGTGAGGTCAGCAACTCTGACCTGTCCTAATTCAGGTATAATTCCGCCAGTTTATTCAGGAGAATCTCATGGCAAAATGGTTCGGCACGGATGAAATCCGCGGCCTGGTTGGTGAAATCACCGATGATCCCGGAGTTTGCGCTGGCGCTTGGGCGGGCAGCTGGCGAAGTAATTCGGGGCGATAAGCGTGATGCCACGATCGTGATCGGCCGAGACACCCGAAGCTCTGGTGAGATGCTTCAGGAAGCACTCGGTGCTGGAATGATATCCAGCGGAGTCCACATGGTGAATACAGGAGTCATCCCGACACCAGGAGTATCCTGGCTGGTACGCCATCTGAATGCAGACGCCGGAATTATGATTTCTGCTTCGCATAACCCGGCCGATCAGAACGGGATTAAATTCTTCCACGAGTCTGGGAGAAAGCTGCCGGAAGCGCTGGAACAGGCGATCGAGGCGCGCATCGAGCTGGCTCAAAAAGACCAACATTTCTTTAAACTCCATCCAAATATCGGCAAGCTCCACAATGGAACTGCGTTCCAGGAGCTTTACATCCGCGACTTGCTTTCAGAGCATCCCAATATGAACCTGGATGGGGTCAAGCTGGTGATGGATTGTGCCAATGGAGCAGCGTCGTTCATTGCGCCTGAAGTCTTCAGCCGCATGGGTGCGAATGTGGTGGTGATCCACGCATCGCCAGATGGGATGAATATCAACGTGAATGCCGGTTCGGAGCATGTGCGGCGCTCGTTGAAAGAGATGCACCTGCTTATTGAACACCATGATGCCCAGTTTGGGTTGGCTTTTGACGGCGATGCAGATCGGGTGGTCTTTGTCGATAAAACCGGCAGCCTATGTTGATGGGGACCACATGCTTGGCATTCTGGCTCACTATTTCCAGAACCGCAGGCAGCTGCTCGGCAACGCGGTCGTGACGACGGTGATGCGCAACAGCGGCTTGAAGAACCATCTCGAGCACGCTGGCATCCAGATGTATGAGACCCCGGTTGGCGATAAATTTGTAGCTGATCAGATATTCGAGCTGCGGGATGTTCACCAGGGTGAAGGATTGATCGGGCTCGGAGGCGAGCAAGCCGGCCATATTTTGATCGTTAATGACGACCATCCGACCGGAGACGGGATCCGCAGCGCATTGTACGTAATATGCGCCTGGCTGCGAATCGGGTGAAGAGACACTTGAGAGCCTGGCTGCCGGCGTGGGCAAGACCCCGCAGATCATCGCTTCCGCTCAGGTCAGTCCCGGTGCGCGACTAAGCCGGAGCTGAGCTGGACGTACTTGAAGCGAATACGCTCCAACTTCCTGGGATGGTGCGCGTGAACCTGCGGTATTCGGGGACTGAACCGCTGCTGCGGGCAATGCTGGAATCGGATGGGAGTGTAAGCGAGCGAGAGTTGGGAGAGTATGCTCTGGAGATCTGCCGAAAGGCGCAGCAGGTCTCGGGTAATCAATCCGGTTCGATTGATCTGTTGAACGTAACCCGGGGTGGAGTAGTCTCGCTCTAGAGGCTTTCCCTGGTTAACGCCAGGAAGACATCCTCCAGGGTTGGCTCGACCTGGATAAACTGTGCTCCTGATATGCCGTTATCCCTGAGGATTTGCAGAATCTGTTCGCCAGACAGGTCGGCGGCGGTTATCACCCGGAGATGGTCACCAGCCAGGCCAACCCTGTGAACTCCTGGGATTTCTTCTATCACGCCGAGCGCAGATAAAAGCCGGGAAGTACCTGTGACCTGAAGGTTATTATCGAGGATGACTTCTTCATCGAATGAGACGTCCCAGGCCTGCCCTGGCAGGACGCCTGTTTTGAGCGTCGAAGGCAAATCCATCGCCAACAGCTTTCCTTTCTGCATGATCCCGACCCGACCGCAGTACTCGGCTTCGTCCATATAATGAGTGGTCACCATCACGGTGACACCCTCTGAGACCAGCGCGTAGATCAGGTCCCAGAAAGCGCGCCGCGCCATCGGATCTACGCCGCTGGTTGGCTCGTCGAGAAAGAGCAGCTGAGGTCGATGCACAATCGCTGTCCCAAGACCAAGACGCTGCCGCCAGCCAGTGGAAAGGTCCCCGCGATTTTTTCAGAAAGGTCGTGAAGTCCAACCAGCTCCAATACTTCATCAATCCGGGAGCGTGAACGTTGGCCGTATAATCCTGCGTAAAAAGCAAGGTTTTCGCGCACAGTCAGGTCGTGATACAGTCCAAATTTCTGGGACATATATCCAACACGAGCGCGCACCATCTCCAATTCTTGAACCACATCAAACCCTAAAACGCTGGCACGGCCTTCGGTGGGGGTCAGCAAACCCAGGAGCATCCGGATCGTGGTCGTCTTTCCAGAACCGTTTGGGCCCAGGTAGCCTACCACCTCACCAGCATGGATGGAAAAGCTGACGTTGTCAACGGCGGTGAAGCTTCCAAAACGGCGGGTTAATCCATTCTGCAGTGATGACTTCCTGATTCATCGAGATCCTGTCAAAATAGTTTTCGTTAATAGAAGGGCGACACCCTGGTCAGGTCATTGGACCAGCGAGATGAAGACGTCTTCCAGCTGAGGTCGGATCGGGCGCAGCGAGGTGATTTCGGCTCCTTCGGCTGCCGCACGAGCTCGCAGCCGGTTTTCGAGTTCGACATCCAAATCCAGAGGCTGTCCGAATATGAATGCGATCGCCAAACATCCTGGCGTCCTCGATCCCTTCCGTGGAGGCTGCCGCTGTGCGCAATACGCCGAGGGGACAGCCGCGCAGCTCCAGGATTCGCCCATCCAGGCGGCTCAGCAGCCTGGATGGGATTCCATCGACCAGCAAGTGTCCCTCGCGCATGAAGCCGAGCCGGGTGCAGCGCGCTGCTTCGTCCATGTAGGGGGTGCTCACCAGCACGGAAACCTGGTGATTACCCTGATCCGATCCGCTGACCAGCCTGATGATCAGCTGCCAGAAATCCTGGCGCGTGACAGGGTCTACCCCAGTGGTCGGCTCATCGAGCAAGAGAAGACGCGGGCGGTGAGCCAGCGCGGCTGCCAGGCCCAGCTTTTGCTTCATCCCTCCCGAAAGATGACCCGCCCGACGGTCGAGGAAACCATCTAATCCTACAAAACTTAAGATTTCCATGCAGCGCGGTTGCCATTCGTTTGCCGGCAAACCGCGCACTTCGGCAAAAAAACGCAGGTTCTCGAGCACGGTCAGGTCCTCGTAAAGGGAAAACCGCTGCGGCAGATAGCCGATTTGGGCTCGGGCTTGATTGGTCTGAACCAGCATGTTGTAACCGCAGATTTCGATCTGCGGGGCTGGCGCTGAGTTTGCGGGTGTGGGATTTTCAGGGGGTTGGCTCGCGATTCCTGTGATTTCCAAATTTTTGATCTGAAAGATTTCCGGCTGATTTCACCTTGATCTGGACGCATTGCCCCGCAGAGTAGCCGGATGGTTGTCGTTTTACCTGCTCCATCGGGACCAACCAGTCCGTAGATTTCTCCTGCCGCGACCTGCAGGCTCAAATCATTAACTGCAATGTTTTGACCAAAAGACTTCGTCAGGTGGTGAGCGTTGATCATACGAACTGGTTCCACGGGTTTTTTCTGATGGTAGTCCAGCTATTCTTGATCGAAAGTCACGTCAGCGGGCATGCCGGGCTTCAGCTTGAGATTTGGATTTTCCACGGTGAGCTCGATCGCAAAAACAGTGTTACGCCGACCTTCGGCTGTCTGGACATTGCGAGGGGTGAATTCGGCTTGATCGGCAATCGATGTGATCACAGCTTGAAAATCCTCTCCGGGGTACGAGTCCACGGTTAATCGGGCTTTTCCTCCAAGCATGACTTCACCATAGCGATCTTCAGGCAGGTAAACTACGATTTTCAGCGGGGAGAGTTTTCCGATGGTCATGACTGCACCCCCCGCCTGAACCACCTCGCCGATTTCAGCAATCCGGGTCAGCACGACTCCGTCGATTGGGGATGCCAATGTCAGCCTGGCTAACTGCACATCGGTCACCTCCAACGCGGCATTCGCCTGGACGAGGGCAGATTCCGCCGCAGCCAGGCGCGATCGGGCTGTCTCAATTCCAACCTGTGCGGATTCGACCCCAGTTTCCGCCTGCCTCGGCGCAGCATCGATAGCGGCAAGCCGAGCTTCCAGGATCGCCACTTCCTGAGGATTAGGTCCGTTTTGAAGCCTGGACAGGTCATCTTCGGCCTTGCGCAGCCTGGATTGGGCTGCTTCCAATGCTGCTTCAAGCTCTATCCGACGAACTGCGCTGTCATATTCGCTTTGCGCTTCGTCCAGGGCTTCTTTCAATTCTTCTCGCCTGTCATCGTATTCGGATTCATAGCGATAAGGCTCGAAAGCTGCGCGCGCTTCATTGAGGAGCTTAAGGGTTAATGAAAGACCTTCAGAAGGGGAGAGGTCCTTTTGGAGCGAAGAGACGTTATAGTTAAACAGCGTGTATTCAGCGTCGCGCACGGCGCGGTTGGCAGAAGCGACCGTCCGGGCCGCTTCGCCGCGGGCTGCCGGCGCGTTGATGTTAAGATCATCGAGAGCCTTCAATACCGGCAGCCGTTCGGCTTCGGCGGCAGCCCTGGCAGCCTCCAGCCCAACCCGGGCAGATTTTTCAGCTGTCTCGGCGCTTGCTAAACCTGCCTGTGCGGTCGCAAGGTTTGCCCGAGCGGTTTCCAACGCCGCCTGCGCACCGTCGCGCTGCGCTTGAAGCAGCTGGCTGTCGAGGCGAAGGAGCGGCTCACCCTGTTTCACAGATTGGCCTTTTTCGGTCAGAATTTCTATCACCTTGCCGGTAAGCTCGGGAGCCAGTGTGATCTGCTCGGCTTCCACGGTCCCGGAAGCCATCAAAGGGGAATTATCCCTGGTGCGTTCGCGGATAAAAAAAATGACGGCTGCTGTCACAACCAGAACTGCCAGAAGGATGATGATTCGCTTGCGAGGGGGTATCGATTTCATGAAATCCTCCGATAAATATGGATCATTAATCCAGAGTCTTGCGGAAACGTCTGGCTGCCGCAGCCATTATCCCAACACCAAAGAGAACCATCGCAACTACATCCCCCTGGATGGATGAAAGCCCAGCGCCTTTGAGCAGCAAGACGCGGATGATCCTTAAGAAATAGCGCAATGGGATCAAATATGAGATTGCTTGAAGCCAGCCGGGCATATTATCAATAGGAAAAAGAAATCCAGCCAGGAAAATCCCCGGTAAAAGGGTCATGAACACCGTAAGCATCGCTTCCTGCTGCGTGTTGGCTACAGTAGAAGCGAAGAGGCCGATGCCCAGCCCTGAGAGCAAAAACAGGGTCGAAAGCAGGGCGATCAGGATCAGAGAACCGCGCACCGGCACCCCAAACCACAAATGCCCCATCGCGATAACTTCAAATGTAGCGAGCAGGCTCATAAAGACGTAAGGGGATATCTTTCCAACGATCAGCTCCCATGGGCGGATCGGGGTGACGATAAGCTGTTCGATCGTACCGCGCTCGCGTTCGCGCACAACAGCTGTGGCTGTGAGGATCGCGGTAATTGCGAACAGAATCATTCCAATTACTCCTGGGATCATAAAGTAAGAAGAAACCATATCCGGGTTGTACCAGACGTTGGTTCGCAGCTCGACAGGCGCCTGAAGCCGCTGGTTAAACCGGTTTGGGTCATTTTTTCGAGGAGCAGCTCGGTAGCGTGGTTCTGTGCGATAAGCTGGGCGGCAGAAAGGGCTGTTGAAGCCCTGGATGCGTCAGAACCGTCAAGGATCAATGCGACCTTGGCCTGGCTCCTGTACAGCTGGGCGGGATAATCGGGGGGGATGACGAGCGCGACGGCAGCCTGTCCGTTTTCTATCAGCTGGCGAAGCTCAGCATCCGATCGAACAGTATATTTCAGCTGGAAATAATCGGAAGACTGGTAATCCTCCAGGAGGCGCCGACTTTCAGCGCTGCGGCTCTGGTCAAAGACAGCCATGGGCATATTGCGGATGTCATTATTAAAGGCATAGCCAAGCAGAATCATCTGCACCAGCGGGAGGATCATGATCAGAGCGAGAAGGCGTTTATCGCGAAAGAGCTGGATGAACTCTTTTCGGATGATAGAGATCAAGCGGGTCTTCATGGATTCTCCGGTTTCAGGATGCCGTGCAGGAATATATCGACAAAATGTTCCAGCGTGTGTTGGCGCGATTCAGGTGGGAGCTGCTCGCCAAGCAGCCACTCCATCATAAAATATGAGATGATCAGGCCCAAAAAGGCGCGCAGGTTGATCAAAGGAGGAGATCGCGAATCTCAGCTCTTGATGAGAAGAAACGCGCTCCAAGGATCGTGATTTGAGGAAATATTTCCTGGTAAAACTGGGGGATATGCTGAGCTTTGAACTCAACCATTTCGATAAACAGCAGCTTCAGGAAATCGTCTGGCCTGCCAGGGATGTTTTTCTCAAGCCGGTGGGCAGCATCAACCATCAGAGCCTCCAGGCTGTCACCCTGTGCTTCGATCAATTCTGAAAAAATCTCATGATAAGGATGTCTTTTCAGAAATATGGTCGTGAAGATTTCTTCTTTGCTGGCGAAGTGATTGTAGATTCCGCCTAATGCGATTCCTGCCCTTTGAGCAATCTGACGCATCGATGTGCCGTGATACCCATTTTCAAGAAACAGGTTGTAAGCGGCAAGGATGATCTCTTCTCGGGTGTTCTCTCTGCGGGCAGGCTCAGCGAAGGTCATCTGGATTCCTGAAAGGGAGTTATGATATGAGCGAACGTTCGTTCATATTCATTCTATTCCGATTTTTCATTCTGTCAAGAGTTGATGGGATTACAACAGAAGGGTTGAAATTCTACCTGCGGCTTGATCAGTGCCGGCTGGTCGTTTGCCGGGCTGTTGACAAGCTTTGAGACAGGATAGGCGCGCATCTCATCGGCAGGATACGGTTTCAGCAAATCCATTAACGCCGGTACAGGCGGCTCACCAGGATCCAGCCAGAGTGGGTAGGCCTGGGGGGGTAGGATCACGGGCATCCGGTTATGGATGCTCGCAAGGAGCTCGTTCGGTTCTGTGGTGATGATCGTGCAGGAAAGGATCGTTGAGCCCTCCGGCGAATCCCACCGTTCCCACAAACCAGCAAATGCAAACGGTTTGCCTGTTTTTAGCTGGATGTACACCGGCGTCTTGCTTTTTTGCTCTTTAGACGGCTGCCATTCATAGAATCCGCTCGCTGGGATCAGGCAGCGGCGGCGGCGGAACGCGCTGCGAAATGATGGCTTTTCGATCAGCGTTTCACTCCTGGCATTGATCATTCGACTTCCAATCGACGGTTCTTTTGCCCACGAAGGTATCAGACCCCAGACATAATGGTCCAGGGTGTTTTTTCCATCGTTTGGGATCACTGCGACAGGCTGGGTGGGGGCAACATTGTAACGCGGCTGAGGTGGTATGGGGATATTTATGAATGGGAAAGCTTCACGAAGATCATTTGGATCGGCAATCAGGGTAAAACGACCACACATGGCACACCTCGAATAGGACTATTCTCCAGGTACATCACGGCAGGGAGTTATTGGCTGCCCAATCACTCCCAAGGTAGAGCTCGATATCGGCAGCTGCATTTGGGTCGAACTGGATCACGATTTTTCCCGGAGCGATCCGCATCAAGTCCCCAAGGAATTTAAGTGCGAAGGGATTGCCGGTGTGATCCGTCATGGTCGATGCAGCGTAGGACTCACTGGCAGGGGCTACCTGAATGATATTTGCTCCCTGGCTGCGCAGATATTCAGCTGTTCGGTCTCCTAAGGCAGAGTCGCCGCTACCGTTATATATCATTATCCGAGCCGCTTCGGATTTCATTTTTTCTGCGTCATTTCCCGGGGTCTGCGGCCCAACGCTGCCGGATGATGCGAAAATCTCGTCGCGCAAGTTGATGATGTCATCCGGGATAGGGATTAAAATTGAGAGCCCGTCCGGAGAATTGCCGAAGAATACGTTGTCCTTATCGATCACACCGCGCTTGATATTCCCTTCCTGGACATCTTTCGCCAGAACTGCTAATTTGATCAGCTCATCAAGAGATAGATTTGTGCGGATGCCTGAGGCAAGCTGGCTGTAAAGGGCAGGCGCTTTTTCCACGAGCTTCGGAAGCATATCGAAACTCAGGATCTGGTTGCGAATCGCCATGATCACCTGCTGCTGTCGGCGAGCCCGATCAAAGTCACCGTTTTCGGTGTAGCGGGTGCGCGCGTAGGCCAGCGCCCACTCGCCGGGCAGAACCTGCACGCCAGGGTTAAGCTTCTTCTTTGTCTTGGGACCGGTACCGAGCAAGTCGATCTTGATCTCAGCGGGCACATCGATTTTCACCCCACCGATCTCATCTATGAAATTCACAAAAGCCCCGAAATCGATCTGGGCGAAATAATTGACCGGGACTCCGAGAAAAGTCTCAACTGTCTTTACTGCTAAAGCTGGACCGCCTCCAGGCAGCTCGTAAAAGTCGCCCAAATAATAGGCAGTGTTGATCTTCCCATGCTGGAAGCCAGGGATTGCGACCCAGAGATCGCGAGGGATGGATAAAATGCCGGCAGTTTTTGTCTGCGGATCGAGCGTGAGCAGGATCATCGTATCGCTGCGAGATGCATCAGACTGCGCCTCCCAATCGCGAAAATCCAGGCCGAGCAGCAAGACGGTCACCCGCCCTGCTCCATCCCAGGGAGTCAGGGTTGCGCCAGCAAGGAGCGGATCCGATCCGGACAATTCGCTGGATGAGGGTGGTAAGGGGGTTCCCTGAGCATCCACACGCGGAGTGGTTGAGGAGGCGTCGAGATTAAATCCAAGTCCGCCTCCGCTGGCCATGCTCAAGGTCAGGCTGGCGTGTGATCATGAATGCTCCCGCGGATAAACCGCAAGCCAGGATCAGAAATAAGGCCCCAATTAAAAGACCTTTGATTGTTTTTGGAAAAGTTTTCTTTCTCTGTTTATGGTCTATCATATGTTCTATTCTTCCTGCCTATTATTGTTCAAGAGCAGGTGGACCCTGAGGCGGATATGGGGCGACTGATTCCGTAGTCGAAGGCGGTTCAGGCGTACTGGTTGGCGGCTCAGGTGTATTTGTCGGCGGTGACGTAGTGTCGGTTGGGACGATATCCGGAATGGTTGGGGTCAGCGTTGGTTGAACCTCAGTTGGTGGGGTTGGTGAAATATCGACCGGGTAGGTCGGCGAGGGCGTTGTCTCCACCGGGGTAAAAACAGTAGCTGTTGGCGATGCGCTGGGAGTAACGCTGGGTGGAGAGCACTGCAGTGCGGCATTTCGGACCGTCTCCTGAAGCGCGGCGTCTGCTCCCATGGAGAGAGCAAGCTCATACTGCTCCTGCGCCGCGCACCAATCGCTGTTTGCTGCCAACTTATCTCCGTATTGGACCAAAACGGCGAGATAGCGCGCGCTGGCGGTCCACCCGGATGCATCTTGAAGGTTGGGTGCGGCAGCGGCAACCTGGCTGAAATACTGTACTGCCTGGGCGGGGTCAACCTCCCAGAAGCTTGAGCCAATCAAATAGAGCCGTGCCAGCTCTCGAGCTGAATGCGCCTGGGCATCGAGCGGACCAAATCTTCCAGCCAGGGCCAGGTCGTAAATGCCCCCGTTTAAATCCCCATTTTTCCAGATCTTATCAAAGCCGCGCATTCGCAGCGCCATAAACAGCATTCCATCGACCCTGGCCGTATTAAATTCCAGATCTTCTTTACGGAGTGAGGCGAGCGTGTCAATCGCTTCTGTCCAGCTTTGACCAGAAAACAGCGATTTGGCCGATTGAAATAGATCTTCAACCGGGCGAAGGTCCCGGGTGGGTGTTGCTGTAATTGTAGCTGGAGCGATCGTCGGTGTCGCAGTCGCGTAGATGATCGCCATGGTTTTTGCCATCAGGTCAGTTGCACCCGGGTAAGATGGATCTTGAGAGATGATATATTCCAGGCGCTGGTAGGCGACTTGAAAATGGCCTTGATCCAGGTCCTGAGCAGCAAGGACGAACTGGTCGTCCAGGCTGGATTTTGCCATGGATGTTGCCGTCCCATGATGGCTGATCGTCCCAGCCTGGTAGCCGCCGAATGCTCCGCCGACCAGCGAGAGGGTAACGACCGCACCAAAAATCAGAATCCAAAGCAAAAATCGGAAGACATTATTTTGTCTTTTCGAGCGGGTTTGACCTGCGGGTTTTTGTTCTGGCGACTCCGTGTGCTTTGTCACCTTAGAAATGGGGGTTGAGCTTTTTTTCATATGATTTATTGACGTTTTATTCGCAATTTGAGTTCCTGGTCCAAAGCAAAGCGGGATTTCAGAGCAGGCAAACCCTGTCTCTTGAAATCCCGCCGATTAGATCTTCGCGTATTGAGCCAGAATCTGTTCGATCAAGTTTTCGACCGATTCAGATCAGCCTTGCATCCAGGGTGATCTCTACGCCGGTCAGGGCGTTTGAGACCGGGCAGCCTGCACGGGCATCTTCTGCAATTCTTAGAAATGTCTCCCGGTCGATTTCAGGGATATCCGCTTCGGTGTCTAAATGGACGCGTGTGATGCGGGATTTCCCGTCAATTTTTCCCAGGAACACAGTTGCATGGGTGACGATTTTTCTAGGTGTGAATCCGGAGCGACCGAGATCTGCGCTCAACGCCATAGAATAACAGCCTGCATGAGCCGCGCCGATTAGCTCTTCGGGATTTGTACCGGTGCCTTCTTCAAAGCGCGACGAGAATGTGTAGGGGCCTTCGAAGAGACCACCACCGAATTGAATCGTACCGCGGCCTTCTCTTAAGCTCCCTTCCCAGGTTGCCTTTGCTTTTCTCTCTGGCATACTCAATCTCTCCTGTATTTGTTAATCCGAGAAATCAAATTCCAGGTCCGATAGACCGTCTAAATCATAGCTTAAATCGGCATAGATGCTCGGTTCTGGTCGTTCGATATCGTTCAGCGTTGCAAATCTTCCGCGTACAAAACCAGTTCCGGCCGGGATCAGCTTACCGATGATCACGTTCTCTTTCAGGCCAAACAGCGGATCTTCAGTCGACGCAATTGCTGCACCTGCCAGAACCTTGATGGTGTGCTGGAAGGATGATGCAGACAGGAATGAATCGGTGCTTAACGACGCCTTGGTGATCCCTAAAAGGATTTCCACAAACTTCGCTGGCCGTTTGCCTTCGCTTAAGAGCTGGTCATTGACACGCTTGAGCTCAAGGAAATCCACCAGATCACCCGGAAGATAATTGGTGTCTCCGGGTCGGGTCACCTGGACCTTTGAGATCATCTTGCGGATGACGACTTCAAAATGCTTATCATTGATATTTTGACCTTGCGATCGATATACCTTCTGGACCTCGTTGAGCAGGTACATCTGGCAGCCTTGCCGTCCCTGAATCCGCAGGATTCGGTGTGGATTGAGCGAGCCTTCGGTTAAAGGCTGGCCGGCTTCGACATGATCACCATCCCGGACGACCATTCGAGCTGTGCTCGGGATTTCGTAAGATGCTTCCTGACGGCTTTCGTATGAGACGAACACTTTGACCGAGCTGGTCGAACCTTCGCCAGCACTGCCTGAACTCGAGGCGTATCCGGCCTGAGTTTTGAGCGGTGATTTTAGCTTCTTCACCCAGAAAAGCCAGAACATCACCCTGGCTTGCCTCACCGCCGTCTTCGACTGCGATCTGCCAGGCTTCTGGGATATTATATTCGTCGCTGATCATCTCGGTTTGGTCGACATGCGCCAGGCGCAAATCTGAGTAGCGATCGGATTGGATGACATGAACGTGACCGCTGATCTCAGAGACGACTGCTTCACCCTTCGGCATTCTTCGGGCTTCAAACAGCTCTTCCACGCGAGGCAGACCGGTTGTAATATCTCCACCGGCCGCAACACCGCCAGTGTGGAAAGTACGCAGGGTGAGCTGTGTTCCAGGCTCTCCGATCGATTGGGCGGCGACGATCCCGACGGCCGATCCTACTTCGACCATCTTTCCGCGACCCAGGTCCAACCCATAACAGCGGGCGCAAATACCGTGATTGAGCTCGCATGTAAGCGGAGAACGAACTTTGATATCCTTGATCTCTGCTGTCACAACCCTGCGAACCAGATCGTGATCGAGCACATCATTTCTTTCAGCCAGGATCTCGCCTGTCGTTGGATCGATAATATTTTCTGCAACAAGCCGACCGTAGAGCCGGACGCTCATGGATTGACCGGCCACGTCGTCGCTGCTGCGGATCCAGACACCTTCATACGTATCGCAATCATCATCATTGATGATTACATCTTGAGCGACATCCACCAGCCGCCGAGTCAAATAACCGGCGTCAGCGGTTCTCAGGGCAGTATCCGCCAGACCTTTACGAGCGCCGTGTGTTGAAATGAAGTATTCGAGAGCATTCAAGCCTTCTCTGAAGTTCGAACGGATTGGCAGAGGAATGATGCGCCCGGAAGGGTCGGCCATCAGGCCGCGCATTCCAGCGAGCTGCGAGATCGGACCAAAACCGCCTTTCGTCGCGCCGGAGATCGCCTGCGCAGCCAGGTTTCCATGCGGATCCATTCGGCGCCTGACGGCGTCGGCCACCTGGGTGGTCGTCCGCTGCCAGATATCGATTACCCGTTCGTTCTGCTCATTATCTGTCAGCAGGCCGCGGCGGAAATCACGCTGGACAGTTTCTTGCTCTGCAAGTGCCTTGTTGATGATTTCGACTTTTTCTTCGGGGACGGTGATGTCAGATACAGCAAGCGAATAGCCGGATCGGGTTGCATATTCAAAACCAATGTCTTTAATCGCATCTGCAATGTCCGGCGTGTTCTCTTCACCACTGACTTCATAGAGGCTTGCCATCAGGTCTTTCAAACCACCTTTGTCCAGGGTCGAATTGACGAATTGAATTGTCCTGGGCAGGGCGCGATTGAAGAGGACCCTGCCGACAGTTGTCTCAATCAGCCGCTGCTCGGACATGGGAAGGCGGTTGTGCAGATCGTCATACCAGGTTTCTGCGAGAAGTCGGACGTTGGCATGTATGTCGGTTTGATCCAGGCGGTAGGCGAGCTCGGCTTCATCCATATCAGCGAATACCCGACCATCGCCCTTGTGGCTGAGCTGATCTGATTTTGTCAGGTAGTACACACCCAGGACCATATCCTTGGATGGGCTGATGATCGGTTCGCCATCGGCCGGTTTCAGCAGGTTGCGAGATGAGAGCATCAGCTGCCGGGCTTCCCAGACGGCCTTTTGAGAAAGAGGGACATGGACAGCCATCTGGTCGCCATCAAAGTCTGCGTTGAAGGCGGTCGTCACCAGCGGGTGAAGCTGTATCGCACTTCCCTCGATTAAGACAGGCTCGAATGCCTGGATACCCAGGCGATGCAAGGTCGGGGCACGATTGAGCAATACCGGGCGTTCTTTGATAACCTCTTCAAGGACTTCCCAAACTTCAGGGCGATTGCGCTCGATGAAACGACGGGCGCCTTTCACATTCGCAGCATAATTGTGCGAGACCAGGCGGGAGATGACGAATGGCCGGTACAACTCAAGCGCCATCGTCTTGGGCAGACCACATTGGTAGAGCTTGAGCTTTGGACCGACAACAATCACCGAACGGCCGGAGTAGTCCACACGCTTACCAAGTAGATTGCGGCGGAAACGGCCTTTCTTTCCTTTGAGCATATCGCTGAGTGATTTCAGCTCACGCCGACCGCGGCGGGAGAGGGCTTTGCCTCGTTGGGAATTATCGATAAGCGAGTCAACTGCTTCCTGGAGCATGCGCTTTTCATTTCGGACGATGACGTCCGGAGCGCCCAGCTCAAGCAATCGTTTGAGGCGGTTATTCCGGTTGATCACTCGCCGGTAGAGGTCGTTCAAATCAGAGGTTGCAAAACGGCCGCCGTCAAGCTGAACCATGGGGCGCAAGTCTGGAGGAATCACGGGCAAAACGGTCAGGACCATCCATTCGGGACGGTTGCCCGAGCGCCGGAATGCTTCGACGACTTTCAAACGCTTGGTGGCTTTTTTCCTTTTTTGCTTGCTGCGCGAAGTCCGGACTTCATGCCAGAGCTCCTGGGCAAGCTTATCGAGATCCAGCCGACGGAGGATATCATAGAAGGCTTCTGCACCCATATCCGCGCGGAACACCTGTCCCCAACGCGATTTCAGCTCGCGCAGTCGAGTTTCGCCGTAGAAAGTGAGCGGGCGAAGCTCAAGAAGCTCATCGCGCATGCGGGAATTTTCGTCGCGAACGGCAACCGATTGATCGTCCAGCTGTCCGCGCAGGTTTTCCATCTCTAAATCGGCTTCGGCGCGAATTTTATCTCGTTCCATTTGGACATGGTCCAATTCGCGCTGTTTCTGGTCCTTCAGGTTCTCTTCAATCTCATCCAGACGGGCTTTGACAACCTGCTGGACTTTTGAGAGATGGCCCTTGGTCACTTTCTCGTTTTCCTCAATGATCACCTCGTCGGTGTCCGGGAAGTGGATTGCGGTCTTAACGACGGTGTTGAGCAGCTCCTGGAGGTTATCCTCCAGGCGCTTGCCGGCGTCGATAATCGGCTCGAGCTGCTCCGCGATTTGCTCGGTATACTGTGTTTCGAGCTTTGCCTGGCGTTCCTTCAGCTCATTGAGGCTGCGGTCCCGGTTGGCCTTCACTTCGGCAATCCGATTATTGATCCGGGTAGCCTGCTCGCGCTCGGTTACCGTGATCTTGTCTTCGAGGCGTTTAAGAGCCTTCACACGGGCGTCTTCATCCACGTATGTGACCACATATTGGGCAAAGTAGAGCACACGGTCCAGGTTTCGGCGCGAAATATCCAACAGCAATCCAAGATATGAAGGGATTCTCCGGGTGTACCAAACATGAGCTACTGGAGCGGAAAGCTCAATATGCCCCATCCGTTCACGGCGAACAGACGAGCGTGTCACCTCAACACCGCATTTGTCGCAGGTGATGCCTTTATATCGGATATTTTTATATTTTCCACAATAACACTGCCAGTCTCGGGTCGGCCCGAAGATGGCTTCACAGAACAGCCCGTCTTTTTCAGGGCGGAGACGGCGATAGTTGATCGTCTCTGGTTTCAACACTTCTCCGTAGGACCAGGAGCGGATGGTCTCTGGTGAAGCCAGGCTGATGCGCAGTGCTGTTAGTCCTTTAGTTTCCACAGTTGAGTTGCCTCCTCGCTGGGATAAATCGCGAATGATTGGGGCGAGAATAATTCGTAAAATCAGTTATGCTGATATCCGAACAGTGAATAATCGATACAGGTTGACAATCTTGCGTCGATACAAGGCTTCTATGCTGCCCGAATGCGTTAGAAAAGCCCGTTCGAAGACCTGCAAAACGGTCGAGTGAAACGGACTGATTTGATAACTGACGATCCCGGTACAGATCGTCTGGGCGTTTTCTACGCCGCACCTCTTTTTCAATCGAATATCACGCCGTGATGAAAAACTGCGTGAACTGACCTTTTGCCAGACTTTGAATTATATCAAAAAACAGGTTTGAAAGTCAAGAGAGGATTATTTCGCTAAGAAAAGTCTAATCCAGGCGGTTCAAATCTAATTCTTTCCCTGGATCAATGGATTATCTTGCCGCGGCGGAATGGCCAGGTAGAATGAGCTACCTTTTCCAAGCTGGCTTTCGGCCCATACCCGTCCGCCGTGTCTCTCAGCGATCGACTTTACGATCGCAAGTCCAAGCCCGGTGCCGCGCTGATCGCGCGATCCCGTCTGCGCGCCGCGATAGAATTTTTCAAAAAGGCGGGGTTGATCCATCGGGGAGATTCCGTAACCGTTATCGATGACTTCAAATACGACGCCAATGGGTTGAACGCGCAAGAGCAGGTGCACTTTCCCTTCAGGGCGTGTGTACTTGATCGCGTTCTCAACCAGGTTGTGCAGCGCCTGTTGGAGCAGAGCCTGGTCGGCTTCTATCTGCGGGAGAGGTTTTTCAGGAAATTCGGTTGTAAGCTGGATCCTTTTTTGGGCGGCCTGGAGCTGGAGAGAGCTGATCACCCGCTCCACAACTTCTGGAACGTTGACCATCTCCAGCTGGAGTCCAACCCCTGAATCAATTCTGCCCAGGTCCAGGAGGTTGTTGATCAGCCGCGACATGCTTTCGACACCGGTCACAATTTTCTGGACATAATTTGTCTGCTGATCGTTGAGCGGTCCGACCATATCTAACATGGTTGCGTAACCCCGCATCAGGGTGAGTGGTGAACGCAGGTCGTGACTTACTGTGGAGACAAAATCTGATTTTAGTGCGTCCAACTCCTTGAAATGAGTGACGTCGCGCAGCACGCAAACCCGGCCTACACGCTGACCTTCGGCAAGCACCGGGGTGGCGGACGCCATGAAAATTCGACCGCCGGGCAGGGTGATCTCAATCGATTGCCGTTCTGCGCTGGATGAACGCAGCAAATTAACCAGCTCGGGTTCTTTGATCACTTTGGTGATCAGGGGATTATGCGAGACTTCTTCCATGCTTAATCCCAATACCTGCCAGGCAGCTGGATTGGTGAGAAGGAGATGGTCTTGTTGGTCTGTGACCAGGACCGGATCGGGATTTGATGTAAGGATCAACTCCAGCCGCTGTCGGCCGATCTCTGCCGTCAGGAACAGGCGCGCATTTGCTGCCGCCAGAGCTGCTTGCCCGCCCAGCGTGACCATAAATCGGACTTCCTCTTCTGAAAACGTATGCGGCTTATCAAATGCTATCCAGAGTGTCCCGTAATAAAGGTTTTCGTGACGCAGGGCCACAGCCATCAGTAATTCGGGATGTGGCGCGCCTGGCAGGTGGTTTATCAGTCGGGGACGATTTAAATTTGAGAGCACTAATCGGTCTTGTTGGCGAGTCAGGGCCAGGATTTGTTCATCCAGATCACGGTAAAGGACTTGAGATGGCCCTAATCCAAAGCTTAATGGAATGGGTGATGCACTGTTCAGGTCGCTCATTATGCTGGGAGCCAATAAGATCCGGACCGAGCTGGCGCCGGTCGCCAGGGCCAATTCCAAAATTGGCTGAACGGCTTCTGACATTTCCAGGCTTGAAGCGACACCCTGGCTGACCAGAAGAAGGCGATTAAGATCGTCCAGGCGTCCTTTCAGGCTCACTCGCATCTGCTCAAAAGCGCGGCGGAGCTGACCGACTTCATCCACTCCATCCACAGGAAGGGGTTGGTTGAGCTTGCCCTGAGTGATCCTCCCGGCTTCTTGAGTGAGGGTGTGAAGTGAAGAAGTGACCATTTTCAACCCAAATCGAAGGATGATCATGGCTAGAATTGAGAAGACGATGATCATCGCCATCAAGGGTGTCGCAATCTGGAGGGCGAACTCCTGGGCTCTGTACATCGGCACCATGATCACGATGGCCCAATCGCTCCCTACAGCAGGCTGGTAATAAACCATCATACGGGAACCGCCAGGTATTCTTTGCTTGTCCTCAAATGGCTGCTCGCTGGTATTCCCCATGTAATTCGTCATCACCATGTTTGGATCGGGGTGGATGAGGATGCGACCTTTTTCATCCAGCAGCATCCCGATATCATCACTCCCGATCATCGCTTCCAGGCTGGAGGAGATTGGTTGAAAAAAGGGATTGTCTTCCAGGACGGTGCGGCCGATTAAACTCGCTGCGGCTGAAGATCCTTATCAAAGATTGTAGCCATGAAGGAAATCTGTGCGGTCGCCTGGTCATCAACTGGAGGTATCGAAAAAGTCTGGAACGACATGTCCTTGTTTGTCAGAGCATTTTCAATCCCAACCTGTTCCTCTATGGCGCCTGAGCGCCAACATTGCTGATCGTGGGGTAGCTGACGATCAGGTTTCCATCTTTACCGATGATAGACAGCTGGCTGAAGAATGTGACATTTTTAATTTCCTTCTCCAGCAAACCTGACAGAAAGATGGGGTCATCACTACAGAGTCCTGGATTAGTAGAAATCTGTGTCGCTAAATTTTGGCCGGTCAGTACGAAGTTTGGGACACTATGTGCGGCAGCCAATGCAGCGCTGGCCATCCTATCATAGATCAAATCCTGAGCTGCCTGACCGGCAACGATCCAATTGCCAATCATCAAGGCCAGGAGCAGTGCCAGGGCAAGCGGCGCCATGCTTACAGTGAAGCGTCTCTGCAGGCTTCTTTCTGACGGCGATGGAACGAGTGGACCTGGTTCTACCCAGCGGGTTGGGGCAGCCAGCATCAACACTTCAGCCAGCAAGCCACCGATCATCAACTCGATTCCGACTGCAATCGATGTCCCCATCCAGCTCTGCAGGGAATAATCCAGGCGGGTGACCAGGCTGCCTGCGGAGGTACACATCAGTACAAAAAAGTGAATTATTGGGAAAATAATTGCCGTGAAGAGCTGCAGCAGCCAATGGATGACGCAAAAGCTGGTATGAAGTTGTACGGTATTTCTGGCGAACTGCAAAGCTGAAAATTATCGCGAGCAGGCTCAATTCCAGCGGTGTAAAAATGCTGTGGGTTTGAAAGAGGCTCGTAAAGAAACCGCCGACAAAAGCAAGCGCAGCGGCTGCGAGTGGTCCCAGCAAACCTGCGGCAATTACCCAGGGAATGGTAGAAAAGAACATTACTGTAGGTGCTGGTGGCTCAATGAAGCCGGTGGAAACCGCCGAAGCATCGCCAAATTCCATCTGGATTCCGATGAAAAGGCTGGTGAATAGCGTGAGTGCCAGCAGCAGGAAGAAAAAGGTCAGCCGGTGAGGGGTACGCGGGAGGTTATAAGTCCGAAATTTCCAAAGCAGGATTAAAGTCACGGCTGAAAGGCCAAAAAATCCTAACCATCCAACCCACCCATGCGGGAAAACAATGTCTGGCGATGGCGAGATCAGCGTGAAAACAGGATCCATAAGAAAACCAGATGCATTTTTTATGCCAGTTTAGCTAAAATGATTATAGCATAATGGGTCAGCATGCGCCTGCAACAGAAATCACTGCTGAATTGACAGAAGCTCGATCGTCTCAGTCGATGTTTGATCCAAGATTCCATAGTACCCACGCCTTTCAGGCGTCAAATAGCTGGAAAGCTGGTACATCGCCTCGGTAGTCATAGTGCGGAGCTGTTCTCCGCTGGCACGACGGTATTCCTGCCGGTATCGAAAAGGGGTTCCGAAGTGAATTTGGACGCCCGATCCGCGCCAACGCGAGCTGAAACGTAATGCAGGGAATCCTATTGTCCCATCTACGGCTGTGGGCACGATCACCGCGCCGCTTCGACTGGCGAGATCGCGATGCCTTCTTTCCCTTCTTTCAGCTTTGGTCCGCACGCGTCCCTTCTGGTGCAACGAGGATGATTTCACCAGCGCGGAAACTTCGAGAGATTTTTGGATTGCCCTGCGGTCAAATTCTTCGCGGCGTACTGGGATAACGCCATAAAATCGTGGGACGATCCCAACGATCGGGTAATCGTATACCTCAATCTTTGCCAGAGGGACAATATTCCTGCCGGTGAACGGCATGATGATTATAGGATCGATGAACGCGATATGGTTGATCATCAGAATAACAGGTCCGGTCTTCGGGATATTCTCCTGACCTGTAACAGAGTTGATTTTTACTAATAAAGGTATAAAAAGACGCAAAACAAAGCGCGAGAAATTTCGCCTGATCTCATATTTAGAATGGACGTAAGATCCAGTTTGCTTGAATTGCGAACTTTGATCGGCTTTCTCCATGGTCCAACCCTTTTTTATTCGACGGAAGATTTCTGTGTGAAAGGCTCATAAACTTCTTTTTTTGCATAATAGCCGTGATATTCTGGAGGCAGCAGCTCTGCAATTTTCTCCATGATCAGATCTGCGTGATGCTGGCGTTCAGCCCGCCTGGCTTCCCCTTTGGTCTGGATGGGTGGCAGATAAAGCGGCTTGCCGATCCGCATCTCAAGGTGCTGGCGGTGGCCTTTTATCGCTTCCTTAAAAAAATCATCATGGGTGCCCATGATCCCAACAGGGACGATCGGAACGCCAGCCTGGTCTGCCAGATAGGCTACACCAGGAAGAGCCCGCTTCATCCCCAGGTGTGAGAGCGTCCGCCTCGGGGGTTTAGCCGCATTTCATCGGTAAGGGCATTTTGAATTTTATAAATAGCCAGCTTTGCCGCATCCTGGTCTGTTTCGGGTAAAAGTATTACGAATTCATCTCCGCCCAACCGTGCAATGATATCCGTACTTCGCAATTGGCTCTTTACCCGGTCAACTACAGCACATAGAAGCTTATCGCCGGTTTTATAGAGCCCATTGGTCATTTACAGTTTTAAAGTTCCAGGTCGATATAGGCGACGGTGATGGGGTGTTTGTATCTTTGCGAACGATCCAGTTCTGTTTGTGCCAATTCAAAAAAGTGACGTCGATTTGGAATACCGGTCAGGTAATCGGTGCGGGCCAAATTCTTTTCACTTTCCAGCGCCTTCAAAGCCGGCAAAAGAAGTGTCACTAAAACAAAAAAACCCAAACGTACGATAGTATTCCAATAACGAATTAGAGGCTGTGAGTAGGATTGTCCAGCCAAATCATCGGCGATGAACCACATGACGGCACTGGCGCCGCTGATAATAAGCCCAGGGGTTTTTCCAGAGAACCATGTGACTATAACAATGGGGATCAAATAGAAAACCGAAAAAGCAAGCTCACTGCCTGTGACAATATCAACGATGCCTATACAGACTACAAAAGCAATGCCTGTTAGTATCCAGAAAAGTGAACTGCTTTTTTCAAGCTGTTTTAGCATATTTATTCGCTGGTGCTAATTTTCATAAATACTTTTCATTCCTTTTTCCCAAATCCCAAGCTTGGATTTGGGAAAAAGGAATGGGGGTCACTGCCTCGGGTGAAGTATAAACTTAATTTTCGGGGATGACGGAGCATTCCCTTTTTGGTTTCGACAGGCTCGATCCAAGTGAAACAACCAATCATCATGGAAGATAAAAGGCTTGGGAAAAGTTGCGACTTTCCCAAGCCTTTTCATTTCAGAATATTTTTTCGCCCCTTGACAGCTTCTGCTCATCGATGGGCGGCTCATTGATTTATCAGAACACATCTTCCAGCTTGCGAAGTTTTTCTTTTGACCTTTAGTCTCAATAAGCAAGTTCGCCATTGAGCGTCCAAACTTTTTCATGATTTGAAGTTGGGGAGATGCAGTGTGCTGGGTTGCCCGGTCAGCAATCGAATACGAACCAGCAGATTTCGTTTCGCAACCGCTGATCGTCCAGAACAAGATCGCGAATCACATCCGGAGCTGCTCACGTTGCCATTGACACTCCAAGCGACCTGCCTTGTCCCGTTCACTCTCAACGACGGCTGCCCGTGCAGCCTTGATTGCATAGGCGGCTGCACCTAACTCATGTGCCGCAACATGTGCCACTGCCGCAGCCTGTCCGGCTGCATATGCCGCCTCTCTTGCCGCTCCGCGCAACTCTCTGGCTGCTCCATGGCGTGACCAGCAGCAGTTCGGGCTTGCGTCATCGTGATTTCGCCGCGCACCCATGCCCGAGCTTGAGCGATCGCATGAGAGGCCGCGGGTCTGAAGGTTGCGTCGACTCGAACAGGTGCAGGACATGTTCAGCACACGTTGCGGCCCACAGGGCGAGCAACCGATGGCCGGATTTTGTGAGCGTCCCTCCGCGGCGTATGGTGATAAATCTGGGGTCTCGCTTCTTGGGTAATATCATTCGTTAGTTTCTTATGCGTTCCTTAGCCAACTACGTGTTATACGACTTTCGATGGTTCAAAATCAAATTCACGAGTTCTTTAGGAATTTCAAATAGAAGGCTAGAAAAACCAAAACAATGCCGATATTCGCCATCAGCCGTCCCCAGAAGTGATTCTTGAAGAAAAGTAAATCCACGCTAACGACAACCGCTATCATTAGCAAAGCGAAAAGCACGCCATAGATAGTTTTTGTCATTTCAATTCTCCAGTTCAAATATATCACAGACACCTACCCATGGAGTCGCTGGATTTTCATTTAGACCCTCTTGCGGCTCTTCCTGTTCTCGACAGCCGAGCGGACTCACCACGAAGGAAGATGCAGCCATGAAGAAGAAGGCGGCGAAGTTAGGCTTCCAACTAATTCCTACCTGAATGTCAAAGCTGGTGATGAGAAAAGGCATCCTCACATTGAAGATGCCTTGTTTGCATTTTAACTGCTTGAAAGGTTTTTAGCCTTTGCGCTTGATATTCAAAGAGAAATCTGCTTGAACTGGCACGTCTGATGATGATCTCAATGGCGCTCGTGATTACTTTGGTTTCTGAGAACGCTTTGTTGGGCAGCCATTTCATACTTTCCTTTCGCTCTGCCGTCGATTGCGAATGAACATAATAACCGCGCCGACAACTCCAACGAGGAAAGCCGCCGAACAGAGCATTGTGAAAATTATACTCAGAGCTTCATTCACAGG